>NZ_JAJEJV010000004.1:0-2400000 GCF_021390675.1 Dyella sp. 2HG41-7 | reverse complement strand
CCGGACCGTGCGTTGCTTGCCGCGAAGCTCGCGTTTGATATGTTTCACCGCATAGGTGAGATACACATCGCGCCGCTCCAGGCCGCTTTCTTTGAGCGCGCGATCCAACAGCTCACCCGCCTGCCCGACGAATAGCTGGCCGGTTTCGTCTTCTTGCAGGCTCGGCTGTTCGGCCACCAGCATCATCGCGGCATGCACGGGGCCCGTGCCGAACACGGCGTGCGTGGCGTGTTTCCACAGCGTGCAATCCTGGCAACGCGCCGCCATGTCGCGCAGTCGTTCCAGCGACCCATGCGGCGGCGGCAAGGTCGGAGGCCTCGCTAACGGATATTTCCACGGCACGCGCGTTTGCGGCATGTCGGCGTCCCTCGCACGATTGGATTGCGGCTTCCGCTGCCGCCTGTCGAAGAGGAGCACGAGTTCAGCCGATCAAGTCATTAAACGCCATGCAACGTGTGCCTTGCGTGCGGGCACACGTCGTACGCACAGACGCTTCGATCACCGCGATGAGGAGTGGTGCGCTGCCTTGGCGCGTTCGGCGGACATGCGACTTCGTTGGCCGCCCTTTTTGCCGAGTTCCGCGTAGCCTTCGCGTCCCAATTCCTGTCGACGCGCTTCGCCGCCTTGTTTGCCGAGTACGGAATAGCCTTCCGAACCCAGCTCCTCTTTGCGCGCGGCGCCGCCTTTTTTGCCAAGCGCCGAATATCCTTCCGGCCCTAATTGCTCCTTGCGAGCCTCGCCGCCTTTACGGCCAGCCTCGCGCACAGTCATGGCACCCCGATCCGGGTTACGCTGTTTCCTACTCATGCTTTTACCTCTTGCAGTGCTCTCGCAAACGTCGACGAGAAAAAACAATACGACAATGCGTTGATTCACCATGCCACTGCCAATGTGATGCTTATGTGCTCCTGCCGCTCACATTGCGCTTAAAGTTTGCTGTGCATCACATAACGAATCGCTGCTGCGCATGTAGCAGCGCGCATGATTACGTTGTTGCAACACGCTTTGAACCAAACGAAAACGCTCGCGCTCGATTTTCATCGATCATGGTTTTCGCCAAGGATTATCGATATTTTCCGCATACGGCGAGATGCACGCAAAAACGCATGTGCGACGACGCGTCGCACATGCATCGAAAACTTTTTCTTGCGCGACCGCAATAGCTTTCACACTTGTGAAGACGGAGCCGCGATCGCATGCGCCGCATGCGCGCTGCTTACTGCTGACCTGGACACTGATCGCCGGGCATCATCAATTGGCGCACTTCGCATTCGATATTCCATTCGTCGCCATGCACTTTCAGAAAGCGCTTGGTAAGTTCGATAGCTTCGTCCTGCGACGCGGCTTCGAGCAAAGCGTAGCCGCCGATAACTTCCTTTACCTCGGTAAATGGGCCATCGATGACACTTAACTTGCCCTTCGCCAGTTTGACGCGCACACCGGAAGCGGTCGGCATCAGCCCGGCCGTATTGATGAGCTTCCCTTCCCGGGTAAGCTCTTCCATAAGCTTGCCCATATCCGCCATCAGCTGGGCGCTCGGGATCAGGCCCGAGTTTTCATTGATTCGTACCATCGATAGAAAACGCATCGTCGTAGCTCCGTATTCGGGGTTGACGGAGCGGGGACGTCGCAAGAAATCGACCTAACAGATCCCACTCCTTGCCTAGGCGACGAACCAGGCTTTCACGGATCGACACGCGGCTTTTCGCCAGACGCCTTCACGAAATCGACGAAGGCCCGCAACGGCGCCGGCATCAGCCGGCGGCTGGGAAAATAGAGGAGGGGCCCGCTGAAATGCGGCCACCACGGATCGAGGATGGGTTCGAGCTCGCCGCGTTGGATATACGGGCGCAGCCAATCTTCGAAGAGATAAATGACGCCTGCCCCAGCCACTGCCATATCGACAGCGAGATCCGTCGCCGCGCCGACGCGCACGATCAACGGACCGGAAGGCTCCAGCTTGATCAGCTCTTCGCCCTGTTCGAATTCCCACGCATTGATCATGCCGCTGCTGAAACGGCCACGAATGCATGCATGCGAGAGCAAATCCTGCGGATGCTGTGGGCGACCGCGACGATCCAGATAAGCCGGCGCCGCGGCGCAGGCGAAGCGTTGCACACGCGGTCCGATCGGCACCGCGATCATGTCTTGTTCCAAGCGTTCGTCGTAGCGAATGCCGGCGTCGCATCCCGAGGCGAAAACATCGACAAAACTGTCTTCGGCGACGATTTCCACATCGATCTCGGGATACGCGGCGAGAAAGCCGGGAAGAATCGAAGGAAGCACCAGACGCGCCGCGCTGACCGGCACGTTAAGTCGCAGCGAGCCGATTGGTTTGTCGCGCGCGCTGTTGACGACATCAAGCGCCGATTCCACTTCGGCCAGCGCGGGCCCCAGGCGATCAAGCAAGCGACGTCCCGCGTCGGTCGGCGCAACGCTGCGCGTGGTGCGATTGAGCAAGCGGACGCCGAGCTGGGTTTCCAAACGGCGCACGGCCTCGCTCAAACCGGAAGGGCTCATATCGCCTGCCCGCGCCGCGTCTCGAAATCCGCCCGCCTTGGCGACGGACATAAAGGCATTCAGATCGCTCAGATCGGCATTCATTGTTCGATATCTCGCACAGGTCGTGCGGATTGTGCGCTCTTATCGCGCGGTCCGACAGCGATTACGCTTTGCGGCAGGCCAAAGGAGCACACCATGTCCACCACTCGCACTTCCGACGTTTTCACATTGGGCGACCGCCCGGTAAATCGCCTCGGCTACGGCGCTATGCAGCTTGCCGGCCCCGGCGTATTCGGCCCACCGAAAGATCACGCACAGGCCCTGGCCGTGCTGCGCGCCGCGGTGGCGTCTGGCGTGAACCATATCGACACCAGCGACTTCTACGGCCCGCACGTCACCAATCGACTGATTCGCGAAGCACTCGCGCCGTACTCGAAGGACTTGATCATCGTCACCAAAGTCGGCGCACGGCGCGGCGAGGATAAATCGTGGATGCCCGCGTTTTCGCGCGAAGCGTTGACGAGCGCCGTCCACGACAACTTGCGCAATCTTGGATTGGATGCGCTCGATGTCGTCAATCTGCGCGCCATGTTCGGCGTGCACGGACCTGCGGAAGGGTCGATCGAGGCACCCCTGACCGTACTCGCCGACTTGCAGCGGCAAGGTTTGATCCGGCATGTCGGCCTTAGCAACGTAACGCCAACGCAAATCGCCGAAGGGCGAAAGATATGTTCGATCGTGTGCGTGCAGAACCATTACAACCTGGCGCATCGTGCGGACGATGAACTGATCGATAGCCTGGCGCGCGAAGGTGTCGCGTACGTTCCGTACTTTCCGCTCGGCGGATTCACGCCGTTGCAGTCGTCGACGCTGTCGGACGTCGCGCAGCGCCTCGACGCGACGCCTATGCAAGTTGCGATTGCCTGGTTGCTGCGTCGCTCGCCAAATATGCTGCTTATTCCAGGCACGTCGTCGATCGCGCACTTAAACGAAAATCTGGCTGCAGGCGATCTGCGCCTGCCTGACGATGCAATGATTGCATTGGATGGCATTGCGCAACATCACACCGACAACGCGGCGGCGCATCACGCCTGAGTCGTCGATACGCTCAAAAATCTGGACGGAACGATGTTGCGGTCGTTCCGTTTCAGCTGTCGCGGTAAATTCGACAAACGTCTCTACCGCCCTGCTCGGTCACGTCATTCCCAACGATTGGCGTTTTTCGGAAATCCTGGGCGCTGTACGCGCACCACGCAAAACCGTTGTCCCGAGGGCGCTTGCATCACCACCCAACGCTCAAGGCGATCCACCACCTGGGCGCCCAATTTTTCCAAGCGAGTCACTTCGGCGGGAATGTTGTCGGTCTCGATATCGATATGCACGCGGCTTTCGTGGGCAACGCGTTGAATTTGAACGATGGGCTCGTCCTCGGGCGTCTCCAGCATGCGGTAGTTGCCGCGTGTGCCCGGATGATTCGGGTCGACCGGCCGCCCCAAAGCATCGGCCCAAAAGCTGGCGGCCTTATCGATATCGGGCACGTTGCAATCGATAAGGAGTGCGCAAAGGCGGGAATAATGCATATCGTGTTCATCCCAATTCCATGGAAACAGAGCTGTTTTCTACAGCCTCGCCGCCGACATGAAAAGGGTTCACGTCGCAGACCGACAACAGATAGCGCGGTTTGAAGTGCCTTATAGGGATGCGCCCTGACAAACTTCTAACAAGCTTCGGTATTGAATGCGCATACCCACACGAGGAGGGATGCTCATGAAGACGCGAAAAAACGGTATGACGGCCGCAAAAGTTGTCGCGGCAGCTTTGGTTTTAGGGGTGGTTTGCGGCGCGGCGGCAGCCCAGGATTTGGGCCAGTTGGGCGGAAACCTCGGCGGAATGCTGGGCGGAAAAGGCGGTTCCATGTCATCCGGGAGCATGGGTAACGTGGCCGGTTTGCTGCAGTACTGCGTAAAGAACAATTATCTTGGCGGCGACTCAGGTGCTTCGGGAATCGCCGGCAAGTTGCTCGGTAAAACGCAAGGCGGGTCAAGCAATTCCGATTACACCAGCGGCATGAGCGGCATCCTCAAAGGCAGCAACGGGCAAAGCACCAACCTGTCCGATGTCGGTGGCGGCAACAGCGATCTGAAATCGAAGATCACCACTAAGGCTTGCAACGTCGTGCTCAAGCAAGGCAAGAGCTTTTTGGGTCACTGACCCGACACGGCTCGTGCAAGAGAAAACGCACCGGCTTTCTGGCCGGTGCGTTTTTTATGGCCGGATTTCAGGCTCGACCAGTTGCGTCAACAAACTGAGCGATTCCTGCCAACCGAGGTAACACGCCTCGACCGGTATCACTTCGGGAATGCCTTCCTGGACCACATGCAGCTCCGTTCCGCAGAACACCGCACGCAGGGACACGGTCGTCTGCATTTGTCCGGGCAGATTCGGATCGTCGAAAACACCGGTATATCGAATACGCGAATGCGGCGCCAATTCGAGATATTCGCCGCCGAACGCGTGACTGTTGCCCGTGGTGAAATTGGTGAAGGACATTTTGTATCGCCCACCCACCCGGGCATCCAGCTCGTACACCTTGCCGGTAAAGCCATGCGGCGGTAGCCATTTGGCCATCGCCTGTGCATCCAGAAAGGCGCGATAAACGCGTTCGGGCGGGGCGCGAAGGACACGTTGAAGGCGAACGGTTTGCGTGGACATGCTGGACTCCGAAGTCAGAGGACGACCCTCTCATGGTTATGACGAATGTCCAGCCGACAATTCGACAAGTCGCCATCGTCGAACATGAGACAAGGGGCGCTGCACAGCATACCCCGCAACTCTGCTATGAAACGTCGGCGCCCACGCCTCACTTCTTTTCGGCTTCCCGCTGCTTTCGGAATTCCGGCACGGGCAATCCGCCCCATCCGAAGTTTTCCAGCTCCACTTCATCGATCACCACAAAGGTGGAATCGAGCGGTTTGTTCAAGACATCGCGCAATACTTCGCTGACGCCTTTGATCACGGCCGCTTTTTCTTCCGCTGTAGCCGCGCTCCGTCCGGGGCCCGAACCTTCGCGCGTGATTTGAATATTGACGATAGGCATGTGAATGCTCCTGATTGACCGAATAAGGGGCGAGCGACGGCTCGCCCCAATCTGCGATTAGTGACCGGCGCTCTGGCCGCCATCGACGTGCAGAATTTCGCCCGTCACGAAGCCGGCAGACTCCAAATAGAGAACCGCGTCGACGATGTCGCCGATCTCGCCCATGCGACCGACCGGATGCAGCGAGGCCAGGGCGGCATGCGTTTCCGGCCCGTGCATCGGCGTTTTGATCACACCAGGAGACACTGCATTCACGCGTATGCCGCGCTTGGCGTATTCGATGGCCAACGACTTGGTCGCTGCATTAAGGCCGCCCTTGGTTAGCGACGCCAACACGGACGGCACGCCGTCGATGGCATGATCGACAAGGCTTGTGGTGATATTGACGACATGACCGCTGCGCTGCTTTTCCATCTCGGCGATCGCCAGCTGAGTGATATGGAAGAAACCGTCCAGATTTACCGATAAGGCTTTTGCGTACTCTTCCTGCGTGAAAGCCGTGAACGGCTTGGCGAGAAAGATGCCGGCGTTATTGACCAAGGTGTCGATGCGACCGAAACGCGATAGCGCTTCTTTCACCATCTGTTCGGCGACGGCGCGATCCGAAATATCGCCGGCCACCGTCACGATATCGGCATCGCTGGACGGCTTGATGGAGCGCGAGTTGGCGACGACGCGATAGTCGCGGTCGCGAAAAGCTTTGACCAAACCTGCGCCGATGCCCTGCGATGCGCCAGTAATAACGACGACCTTGCGTGAAGTGTTCATGATGTTTTGCCTCGAAGATTAAGGGGAGTGAGGTCAGACGATTGAATGTCGACAGCCCGTAATCTAGGCGCGCAAAACGCCTGTGCGAATCCCCGTCGTTCGGCAGACACTCTTCCGAAAAACGGTCGAATCGCCAAAGACTCAGTGAGAGGCTTCTTTGCTCCAACATGCAAATTGCGCGCGAAGGCGCGGCAGCGCGAAATCGGCGAACGCACGCACTTTCGGCACGGAAAGTCGCCCGAAAGGCGACACCAAGTGAACTGGAATGGGCGGGTGCTCGGCGTCCGCAAGCACGATGCGCAGTTGCTTTTGTTTGATTTCCGACGCGATGTGATAGGAAAACAGACGCGTAACGCCATGCCCGTCCACCGCCGACGCTGCGGCGGCGCGCACGCTATTGATGATCAGGCGCGGCGTGAATGCGACGGTGCGAGGAACCGACGATCCCTCCAGCGGCGGAAAGCTCCAGGAATCGATGCCGAAGTGCGGCATCGCGATAATCTGATGCTTCGCCAAATCGCCCGGCTCTTCGATGCGCGGATGCATGGAGAGATAACGCGGCGATGCCGCCACCACGCGTCGCACTTCGCCAATCGGCTGCGCGACGAGGGTGGAATCGGCGAGATGAGAAATTCGCAACGCCAGATCGATGCCTTCGTCGATCAAATTCACCGGACGATCCAGCAAATACAACCGAGCACTGACGGTGGGATGCTCTTCCATAAAGGCATCCACGATGGGGCGTAGCAACTCCACGCCCGCAACCACCGGCGCGGTAATCGTCAGCGTGCCGCGCGGAACGGAACGCTCGCCCGCGGCTTGCCTGTCCGCCTCTTCCAGATCCATCAGCAACTTTCTGCACGCCATGGCGTAACGTTCGCCGGCTTCGCTCAATTTGATCGAGCGGGTGGTTCGATGCAGCAACGGAACGCCGACGTGCGCTTCGAGAAACGCCACCGCCCTGCTTACGGCTGCGGCGGATCGGCCGGTGCGGCGACTGGCGCCGGCGAGGCTGCCTTCGTCAAGCGCCGCGATAAAAATCTTCATGGCATCGATACGATCCATAGGACGCGCCTCGGGTGGGAAGGATCGTTGAGAACGTGAAACGGGATGCTACGCCATGAGAGAAGCGCTGGCACTCTTGCCTCACAGTCATTCCGGCGAAGGCCGGAATCCAGTTAAATACATAGTGCGTAGCACTCATTATTATTTTGAGTGCTTCGCACAGCGTATTTGTACTGGATTCCGGCCTTCGCCGGAATGACATCGCGAGAAAGGTGTGGATTTCGAGTGGATTTATATTGGCGCAATCTGCAAATGCAACCAAGCCCTTCACTAGCACACCGACCGCTCGGCCTGAACCAACTCTTCTTTCAACGCCTGCATCAACGCCGCCGACGACAAGGCCCGCGCCAACGGCGCTCCCTGCCCCGCCCACTGCGCACCGTAGCCGCTTTGGTCTGCAGCTTTACCAGCTGCGTGCAACGCTTTGCCAACGTCGTATGCAATCGGGTAATCGGGAATGGCCTCGTTCGGAACGGCGCTTCCCCATTGCGTGAAATCGTTGGCGAGGCTGCGCGCGGGACGGCCGGAGATGACGCGCGTCATCGTGGTGTGATGCGCGGCGGCGCTGAACAATCGCTCGCGATATCCGGCGTCGGCCAGCGATTCGTCCGTGGCGACGAACGCCGTTCCCAATTGCGCCGCTTGTGCACCCAGCGACAAAGCCGATGCGATCCCTGCGCCGTCCATGATGCCGCCCGCCGCAATAATCGGAAGATTGACCGCACGCACAAGCAGGCGCGTCAAGGCGAAAGTACCCAGTTGGCTGTCCTCGATATCTGGATCGAATACACCGCGATGTCCGCCGGCTTCGTAGCCCTGCGCAACGACGGCGTCGATGCCAGCCGCCTCAATTAATTTCGCTTCGTCCTGGTTGGTCGCCGATGCGAGAAGCACGATGCCCGCATCATGCAACGCTTGAATTTGATGCGGATGCGGCACGCCGAAATGAAAGCTCACCGCGCGCGGCTTTTCTTCCACCAACATGGCAAGCATGTCGTTGTCGACGAGAAAAGACGTGTAGATCTCATGCAGCTCTTGCGGAGCTTTCGCGTTCCAACGATCGAACTCCGGTTGCAATCGCGCGAGCCACGCCGACGCCTTCTGTTTATCCGCGTGCGCGGGCCGATGAACGAATACATTCACATTGAGCGGCCCTCCACTCAAACGCCGGAATTCGTGAATGGCCTCCCGTGCCTTGCTAGCGTTCATCGCGCCGACGCCCAAAGAGCCCAAACCACCGCTGGTGCTTACGGCCGCCGCCATGGCGGGCGACGACACGCCGGCCATCGGCGCCTGAACGATCGGTACGTCGATACCGAGCAGATCGAGCAATGCGGAGGGGACTTGGGTCGACATCGCAGACATCTCTTGCGGAATCACGCGGCAACTGTAGCCCTACCGCCTATTTCCGCGAAACAGGGCGCAGTGGGAATCAGTCTTGCGCCAAATGAAAGAATGGCCGACTTCGCAAGCGCGACGCGTCAATCGCTTTCCGGCCAAAGGATCGCTTGCGCCACCACTACGTGCTCGCCATTGAACGTCGCTGCCGGCGAACCGTACAGCTGGTATCCGAGCTCCAACGCTTCGGATACGCGTCGGCAAAACGCCGCATCGTCTTTGCCGGTCAATATCCGATATCGCGGCAGCCCTTCGGGTGGCTTATTCGACATGAAAGGTTTCCTTACGTAATTGTCGGACGGTAATTCGTGGCGATTATGACTCGCCCGGGTGATAAACCCGTTCGATATGCCCTTTCAGTTCGTCCGTCCAGAAATAGACGTTACGCAAATTGCCGGTCGTATAACGTTCCGCTTCATCGTCGAAATGCGGGGAATCCATATGTCCGCTTTCGCCGCCCGCTGTGATGGCGCGGGCGCGCACGCGGTCGCCGAATTCCACTACCGCCACAAAGCTGTTGCCGCTGGTGCCGTAATAGCGTTTTGTGCCTGGCCAGCGATGCGCGCCGAACGACGCAAGCGAACCCCAGCGCGACGATGTAAACGGCACCGGAATACTGGGCTTGGCGTCGTTGAATGGCTGCACGATATCGCTGCTGATACGCTGGAAGCGATTGACCTCGCCCCACGGCGTACCCCAGCTTCCAAAATCCTTCTCCAAGCGGTCGGACGCTTCGACCAGCGCTTGTAGCCGCGCCTTGGCGCCGGCTTTTTCCGCCATCAGGTCGTACACCGACAATCCTTCCGCGTTATCGGCCTTATCCATTTCGTTCCACAACGTATCGCCCCAATACACGGCGAGCGTGGTGGGCATCGAGGCGACACCCCAACGGAAATTCCAATGGCGCAGCATGGCGATTTGGCCGGCCAGCTTTTGTTTGAGTGGATCATTCGTGGGAAGCGCATCGTAGTCGCGCACGAGAATGGGGATCTGACGGGCGAATTCCGGCAAATAGGAATCGAAGGCCAAGGTGATCAACGATTCGAGCGTAAAACCTTGCTGGTCGGTAAGCAGCATGGTGGCGTGGATGCCGCGCGGATTTTCGCCGACGGTATCCATGTAGCGCGGAAAATCGCTGCGTTTAGGGCTATAAGGACCCGCTGCGGAGTACGGCCAATCGTTCGTATTGAAAATCCAGCCATTGGGCGGATTGAGCAGATGCGGCAGATCGTCGAGCGCGGTCAAGCCTTTCCAATCGGTGGCAGGATTGCTGCCGTCGACCGGCTTGGTGTAATCGAATTGATTGTCGCGCTTGGGGATGAACTGCGGATGCAGATAAGCGATTTCGCCCTTGTCGTCCGCGAATAACGTGTTGTTCGACGAATTGGCCTTGAGCTCGGCGACCTTCATATAGCTGGCGTAATCGGTCGCCTTGGTGCGCAGCCAGCTTTGCTCAAGCGCCGCCGTCGGCTTGTTCATCAAAGCAATGGCCAGCCACTTTCCATCCTGCTCTCTTACGATGGGGCCGTGATGGGTTGCATAAACCGTGAAGCTGCGCTCGGCTGCCGTGCCATCGGCGTTGCGATAAGGGATGGAAATTTTCCGCACCGTAACGGGCCGCAAATCGTTGCCGTAACGATAGAAAAGCTTGCCGTCCTTGTGCACGATGGTTTCGGCGAATTCATCCACCGCATCGGCCGTCGTCGAGGTGTGCATCCAACCGATATGCGGGTTGAAACCCTGGTAGATGAAGAACTGCCCCCACGTCACCGCACCGTAGGCATCGAGTCCTTGGTCGCTCGACATCTGCAATTCGGAGCGGAAATAAAACGAGGTGTGTGGATTGATCAGCAATAACGCATGGCCATCGACCGTGAGTTTGGGCGCAATGGCGATGCCGTTGGAACCGGACGGTTCCACCCAGCTCGATGGCGTATCCGCCGCAGCCACCTCGCGATCGCCCGGTCCGTAAAACGCTTGCAGCGATTTCAACGACACGCGTTCGGTATCGCCGCCAATGCTGCCTTCGCTGAAACTCAGCGCCATCCAGGGCTCGAAATGCGTAATCACTCGCGGATGCGTTTGCGGATGCGTGGCGAGGTAATCGTTCAAACCGTCGGCCCATGCGTTCATCAGTGCCTGCAGCCACGCGGGACTTTGCGTGTACTGCTTTTTCAGATCAACGGGATCGATAAACAACCGCATGCGAAGGTCGCTCCAGATCGCCGATTCGCCTTCCGCTTGCGCGAGCCAACCTAGGGAATTCAGGTAATTGGTTTCGACGCGATTGAAGTCGTCTTCCGCTTGCGCATAGGCCATGCCGAACACGGCATCGGCGTCGGTTTTGCCGTGCACGTGGGCAATGCCCCAGTCGTCGCGAGTGATCGTTACCGCCTGAGACTCGCTGCGCCACCGTGTCTGTTCGGGATCGGCCGCGTGCGCGGTGGCGACCAGGCCGAGCGCAAGCCCGAGCGCTGCTGCGCGGAGTACTCGATTGAAACCTTCCCCACCACGATTTCGCATCGCGTCATGACCTATCGGATAAGCATCCGGCGATGGTAACCAATGCCTCCGCTTGCCGTAAGCTGACGATTGGCCCATAGAGGCCCGTACGCGCTGCTAAATGTGCGTATCCTGGAGTTGTCGCGCGACTTGGCTGGGCACCTGTATGCCGATCGGATCGTCGTCGTTGCCGAAAACGCGCTCGACACGCCGACGTTCGCGGCGCACGAGGCCGGCACGCTCGATCAAACCGCGGAATGTTTCGCCCGACGCGGGATCGCTGGTCGCCTCGCCGACGCTGAAGCGAATCCGGTAGGCGCGATTCGCTGCATTCATGTCTTCCATCGCTTCGCCCACGCGCATCAGCGCAATCACGCCGCCGGTGCTTTCGTCATTGGCGATGACGGCGAATTCGTCGCCCTCGGTCCGGGCGACGATATCGGCAGGCGCAAAGCTGGCCCGAAGTATCCCTGCGATGTCGCGCATAATGCGCACGCCAACATCGTTGCCAAAATCTTCGCCGATCTCTTTGATGTTTTCGATATTGAAAATAAGCAAGGTCACGATGACATGGTTTCGCTGCGCTTCGAGAAACGATTGCTCGCCCAGCAGCGCAAACCCGCGGTAATTGAGTACGCCAGTGACATCGTCCGTCAGCGACAGCTCGCGCAGGCCACGTTCCATCGTGTTGATGCGACGGCCCATTAAAGAGACCAGCCCGCACAATGCTGCGGCCAGCACGGCAATCGTCAATCCCACCGCGACCGGCGGAGATAGCCAGCCAGCGCCGGCCATGGCGGAACTGATCAGCATGGCGGCGAAGGGAAGCAGCAATACAAACGGAAATACGCGACGCGCCAAACGGCTGCCAAGCCCCTTCCCGATCAACGCCGAAAAATAGCCGTGTTGCGCCCGCCAACCCGTCAGCGCAACGGCAAGCAACAGCATGCACGCCAAAGTGTGCGGCGAGGTGCGCGTAGACATGCTCTGCCCGAACAGCTGCACGGCGTTGAAGCAATAGCCGGAAAAAACGATCAGCGCCTGCAAGGAAAGCAGGATCGACAACACGAACACCGCAATGCCGAACGACCGACGCGGCACCGTGGCGAGCAGCAGGCTTGCCGCCATCATCAGCAAATACGTGGCCGTTTGGGCCGACATCAATCCCGGTTTATCGCTGGTGGTATCGGCGACGATAAGCGTATCCAAGCCCGTAGGACGACCGCTGAAATGCTCGTATAGCGCCACTACGGCAAGCAGAAGGACCAGCATCGCCGCAACACCACCACCCCACCAACGTGCCGTGCTGTATTTGGCCGATAGCAATCCGAGGCTCAGCGCGCTCAAAAACATGCCCGACGCCGTGTCGAATTTCATCAAATACCAGCCACGGGGAAACCAGGGCCGCACGCCGTGAATAAACCACGCCAGCAGTATGAGCATGGCTATCGAGGCTGCCACCGCCGCGCAAACGCTCTGCGCGATAGCAAGGCGTTTAAGAAAAACGGCGTCGGACTCACTCGTTGTCAAAACGATCGGGTCGTTGGTGTTCATAGGAGCGGAACAGGCGGTGGGCGGTTATCTAGCCGAAACGCTCAAACGGGTGCGATCCATCGAACCCCTACTCGCTGGCACCGGATCGCGGCCTCAGCATACCGCCGCGCCGAAGCGAGGAAGCGTTCGCTGGATCATGGTTTTGCAACGGCGCGAATTACTGCAGTCGCGATGTGAAAACGGCGTGTAGATTCGGACGGCTAGGCGCCGCAGCAAGCAGGCAGGCCCGTACCCGAAGAACAACGACCCTAGTTGCGCAACGCGGCAGCGTGATAGGCCACGTGCTCGCCGATAAAACTCGCCACAAAGTAGTAACTGTGGTCGTAACCGGGGCGCATATGCAGGGTGACCGGCTGGCCGACCGAATCGGCGGCTTGCTTGAGCAGTTCCGGGCGAAGCTGCGTGTGCAGAAATTCGTCGGCGTCGCCCTGATCGATCAACAACGGCAGCTTTTCGTTGGCGTTTTTTACCAATTCGGTCGCGTCGTACGCCCGCCACATTTCACGGTCGTCGCCGAGGTATGCCGTAAACACCTTCTCGCCCCACGGCACTTGCGACGGCGCGACGATGGGCGAGAACGCCGACACGCTGCGATAGCGTCCCGGGTTCTTCAGCGCAATGGTCAACGCGCCATGACCGCCCATGGAATGCCCGCTGATGGCGCGTGCATCCGTCACCGGAAAATTCTCTTCGATTAGCGCCGGCAACTCATGCGCGACGTAATCGTACATGCGGTAGTGCCGCGACCATGGCGCCACCGTCGCGTTGAGATAAAAGCCGGCGCCCTGCCCCAGATCGTAGGCATCGCTGTCCGCGACGTTGTCGCCGCGTGGACTGGTGTCGCAGACCACCAAGGCGAGCCCGTGCTCGGCGGCGTAACGCTGCGCACCGGCTTTGGTGATGAAGTTCTGCTCGGTGCAGGTGAGCCCCGACAGCCAGTACAGCGCTGGCACAGGCCGCTTTTCCGCGTGCGGCGGAAGATAAACGGCCACGCGCATATCGCCATCGAGCGTTAATGAACGATGGCGATAAACATCCTGCCAACCGCCGAAGCATGCCCGATGTTCGATGCGTTCCATTCGCGTAACGCCTTAGAAATGAATGACCGTACGTATCGATTTGCCTTCGTGCATCAGATCGAAGGCTTCGTTGATGCGCTCCAGCGGCAAGGTGTGCGTGATAAACGGATCCAGGCGGATTTCCCCGCGCATGGCCTGCTGCACCATGCCTGGCAATTGCGTGCGCCCTTTGACGCCGCCAAACGCGCTGCCGCGCCACACGCGACCGGTGACCAATTGGAACGGGCGTGTGTGAATTTCTTTGCCGGCGCCCGCCACGCCGATGATGATGCTTTCGCCCCAGCCTTTATGGCAGCACTCCAACGCGGCGCGCATCACATCCACATTGCCGATGCATTCGAAGCTGTAATCGACGCCGCCATCCGTCATCGCAACGATCACGTCCTGAATGGGTTTGTCGTGGTCCTTTGGATTGATGCAATCGGTGGCGCCCATCTCGCGCGCCAGATCGAATTTCGACGGATTCACATCGATGGCGAGAATGCGCGACGCCTTGGCTTGCATCGCGCCTTGAATCACCGCAAGGCCAATGCTACCCAAGCCGAATACGGCAACCGTTGCACCGGCCCCCACCTTGGCGGTGTTGTGCACCGCGCCAATACCAGTGGTGACACCGCAACCGAGCAGACACACCTTTTCCAGCGGCGCCTGCGCATCGATCTTCGCCAGCGAAATCTCCGGCACCACCGTGTATTCGCTAAAGGTGCTGGTGCCCATGTAGTGATAAATCGGCTGGCCCTGATACGAAAAACGCGTGGTGCCATCCGGCATCAGCCCTTTGCCCTGCGTGGCGCGCACGGCCTGGCAGAGGTTGGTCTTGCCGGAAAGGCAAAATTTGCACTTGCCGCACTCGGCCGTATAAAGCGGGATCACGTGATCGCCGGGCTTCAAGCTCGCTACGCCTTCGCCCACTTCCATCACGATGCCGCCACCTTCGTGACCAAGCACTGCCGGGAAAATACCTTCGGGGTCGTCGCCAGAAAGCGTGAAAGCATCCGTGTGGCACACGCCGGTATGGGTGATCTTTACCAGCACCTCGCCAGCCTTGGGCGGCGCCACATCGATTTCGACGATTTCCAGCGGTTTGCCGGGGCCAAAGGCTACTGCGGCGCGTGATTTCATCGGCTTGCTCCTGCATGGTCGAACGGTAGACGCCGATTATCGGCCATGCCCGTCGCCAATCGGAATACACAAAACTCCGCGAGCGCCTCGCGCGACAGGATCGCAAAATGGCCGTACCGAGGAAGGCGAAAATGGTTATTGGGTCGCAGGCCTAGACGAGCGCATGATGGCCTCGACGTTCGGAGATGCCTTCGACAAGCCATGACCGCCCGCCGCACCACGGTCGCATTGATTTCCATGTTGTGGCTCGCAAGCGCCGCAATCGCCGCCGATGCGCAATCGAGCGAAGCCTGGCAGGCCCAACAAGCGGCCGCTGCAACCAAAGCGGATGGCATCATGGCCCAAGCCAATCAGCACAAAGGGCTGCTGGGGCAATATCAGATTCTGCATCGCGCTTATGCGAGCGACGATTCACCCGCGTTCCGACTGATATTCGGCCAATACATCAGTTGGTACCAAAGTTTTCTTGGCGACTATGTCGATGCGGTAAAGAGCTTTTCGATTGGTCAACCGCTGCAACCGGGCGATCGTCCATCGCCGCTGGAGTCGGAGGGATATGTCGCGCATCCAGCTATCGATGCCATTCCAGACATCGCCAAGAACGACCAGATCGTATTACTCAACGAAGCGCACAACGTGGCGATGACGCGCAGCCTGACCGTGCCTTTGCTTAGCCGGCTGTACGCGGAGGGCTTTCGCTACTTTGCGGCCGAAACGCTAGTTCAAAGCGATACGCAACTCGCAACGCGCGGTTATCCCACCAACGACAGCGGCTTCTACACGGAAGAACCCGTGTACGCGGAAATGATCCGCACGGCGTTGAAGCTTGGCTTCAAGGTCGTCGCGTACGAAGCGACATCGTCCGCCACCAGCACCGATGCGCGCGAAGCGGAACAAGCGCGACATTTATACGAAAGTGTCTTTGCACAAGATCCACATGCGCGACTGGTTATCAACGCCGGCTACGAGCACATCGTGACATCGGGGAGCTATCTGGACGGCACCTCCATGGCCGAACATCTGCGCAAACTTACCGGCGCCAGCATGTTGTCGATCGAGCAGACGGCGATGTATCCGCATCCCTTCAGTAAGAGCGATCACCCCTATTACACCCAAGTGATAAAAAAGTTGCAGCCGGACGCGCCGATCGTTTTTGTCGACCCCCATGGCAAGCCCTGGTCGTTGCGCGCAGCCAACGATGTGACGGTATTTTTTCCGCCGGAAAGACTCGATCACGGTCGGCCGACCTGGCTAAGTCTTGGAGGTTTGCGCAGCGCGCATCTGGTCAGCGCGTATCACTGCTTAAACCATTATCCCTGCCTGATCGAAGCGCGTTATGCCAACGAGGGTGACGACGCCATACCCGCCGATCGTGTGTTGATCGATATGCTTCCGCTGACGATGGCCACCACCCAAATGCAAATGCCGATCTACAGCAGCGCCCAGGGCATTCCGTCGAGCGTTCTCTATTTGAGACCAGGCCATTATCAATTGAGCTTTATCGCCGATGGCGACAAGACCATTCATCGAGAGACTATCGAAGTCGCCGAAGCAAAACCCGAACCCTAAATCGAATGGCATTTGGCCATTTTAGAAAAGGCGTCCGGTAGACTCGCACGGTTCATCCGCTCTCGGTGATTCATGCGAAATCGTCTCGCTCTTGCTTTTGCGCTCGCACTCTCGTTGGTTGGCAACGCTTGTAGCCAAACGTCCACGGCTTCCAATGACGGCACGGCGGCCGATCATGGCCCGATCGTCGTTCTTATCACCATCGACGGCTTTCCCGCGCGCGCGCTGAAGGATCCGCGCCTGCCGATGCCGACACTTCGCGCATTGCAAGCGCACGGCGCGTCGGCGGTCGCGATGCAGCCAATCAATCCCTCCGTTACCTGGCCAAATCACACCGCGCTGATCACCGGCGTCAATGCCGCCGAGCATCATGTGATGGCTAACGGCCTGATCACGTTCCCGTCGGATGGCAGCGTGCCGGAAGTAAAACCCTGGACGCCCAAAGACCAGCTCGTCCATGCGCGCACGCTTTACGATGCGCTTGCTGAAAAAGGCATGAGCACGGGGCAAGTGGATTGGGTGGCCATTTACGGCGCCAAAAATGTGCGCTGGGCTTTTGCCGAGCAGCCTGATGCGGACGGGCCGATTGCGCGCGACCTGATCGCGCAGCATCTCGTTACGCGCGACGCCGTGGCGAGTTTTGGCGATGACAGCACGCCTGCCTGGCGCGATCAGATATGGACGGATGCCGCCATCGACATCCTGACGCGACACACGCCCAACTTGCTTTTGTTCCATCTGCTGCAGACGGACACGTTGCAGCACGAATACGGCGCGCTCTCGCCGGCCGCTTACGCGGCGTATGCGTATGCCGATGCGAGCATCGCTCGCTTGATCGATGCTGCGCGCAAAGCGGGCTTGCTCGATCGCATCACGTTTGTCATCGCCTCCGATCACGGTTTCGCCGACTACACGCACATCATTCATCCCAACGTTGCCTTGGTGCGCCAAGGCTTGCTGCACAAGACCGATGGCAAGTATCGCGGCGATGTCTGGATTCAACCCGAAGGCGGCGAAGCATCGCTTTATATTCGCGACAAAACCAAACGCGCATCGCTTGTGCCTCAGCTCAAACATTATTTCGAGACGCTGCCCGGCGTAGCCGCGGTTTATACAGGCGATGACGCTCAACGACTCGGCATTCCCACGCCAGGCTCCACCGATCAAGCGCCGGATTTATATCTGATCGCCAAACCCGATTACGCGTTTATGGATGGGGCCGAGGAACCTCTCATCACAAATGTGAAGCCCGCCCGTGGCGCGCACGGTTATTTAAATACCGAAGCAGACATGCAGGCGCTTTTTATCGCATCGGGTGCGCATATTCGGCCTGGCGTAAATCTCGGCGCAATCAGCAATCTGCGCGTTGCGCCGACGATTGCGCGGCTACTCGATATTTCCTTGCCAGCAGCCACGCAGCCGCCTCTCAACGATATGTTGCAATGAGAACTGCACTGCAGATTTAAGAATGCTATGAGCCTCCTCAAGCATTACAGGTTTGCATCTGAATGCCGAAGACATTAAAAACAGGTGCAGGGGGCGTGCTCCCCCCGTGTTTTTGTTCGCCAACCCGGCCGCTGCCGGGCTGGTAGCCAACGATCGCGTCGACGATTGGAGGCTTCATGTTTCAGTACCGGTTGTTATGCAGATGAAGAAAGTTCCACCTCACATTGCCACCCTCGCCGCTGTTCTCACGATCAGCGCCGGCCTCACCGGATTTGCCCGACCGGCGCAAGCCACCGATCTTCCCGCGCCCGATGGCTGGCAATTGCAGTGGGGCGATACGTTCGCAGGCAATGCAGGTTCGCTTCCGTCGTCTGCGTTCTGGCGTGTCGATACGGGACACTCGTATCCGAGCGGCCCAGTGAATTGGGGTACGTCCGAAACCGAGAGTTACACCTCCGATGCCGCCAATATCCATCTGGATGGCAAGGGTCACCTGCTGATCATTCCGCAACGCGATGCGACCGGTCAGTGGACGTCCGGGCGCGTCGAAACCGTTCGCGACGACTTCAACGCGCCGCAAGGCGGCATGTTGCGCATGGAAGCACGCATCCAGATGCCCGACGTCACCGGCGACCGCGCGCTCGGTTATTGGCCCGCGTTTTGGGCGCTCGGCGCCAACTATCGCACCACGCGCATGTGGCCCACGGCTGGCGAGTTCGACATCATGGAAAGCGTCAACGGCCTAGATGCCGTATGGGGCATTCTCCATTGCGGCGTGAATCCTGGCGGCCCGTGCGGCGAACCGGTGGGCATCGGCAGTCGCCTACCCTGCCCGCACGAAGCATGCACGGCAGGTCCGCATACTTTTACGTTCGAATGGAATCGCAGTGTGACACCGGAGCAATTGCGCTGGTTTGTCGACGGGCAACTCGTCAACCAAGTGGCGGAAAATCAGCTTTCCGCCGACACCTGGCGCCAGCTCACCGATCAGCGCGGTTATTTCTTGCTGCTGGATGTTGCGATGGGCGGCGGCTTCTCGTTCGTCATGGCCGGTTGGAAACCCACGCCCACACCCACGACGGAACCCGGGCATCCGATGATCGTGGATTATGTCGCCGTGTGGACCAAACCCAGTACGGGCAAGAAGGTTCCGGTCGCTTCGGAAATGGCCGCCGATGCCGGCAAGCCTGGCGTGAAGCACGCCAACAAGATCTGACGGGTCCAGCGCCATGCCGATAGAACCGGCGTGGCATTCGAATATGCCTGTTTATGGCCGTTCTATACCGAATGGCGCGCAATGATATATACGTGACACCATCGCGTTAATCGGTTCTGCGCCCTTCGCTCGACGACGGCAAAACATGAACTCGGCACACGAATTAAGTACGCTGTTGACTGCACTGCGCGCCCTGCATAGCGATGCGGAGCCCAAGGCAGCGCTCGCCACGATTACCCGCACACGGGGCTCCACGTTCCGGCGTCCCGGCACGCGCATGCTGGTATTGGGCAACGGAAAGGTGGTGTGCGAACTCTCCGGGGGATGCCCGCAGCGCGATATCGTCGCGCGCGCGCTCGACGTTATCGCCCGCGGCGAAACCAGCCTGGTTCGCTACAACGCCGAATCCGGTCTGGACGTGCTGATGGAAATGGGCTGCGGCGGCGAATTGGAGGTGCTTATCGAACCTCTGCTCGCGATGCACGACACGGACTTTATCGACGCATTGGCGAGCTGCCTCGGCGAACGGCATACCATCCATCTCGCGACGCAATTCGCGGTCGACAATTCGCCCATCATGCCGCGCCGACTGGTGTGGAACGGCCATCGTGTGCTGTACAACGATATCGAAGATGCAATGCTGGTCCAATCTATTTTGGAGAATGCATCGTCGTCGATGTTGCGACGCGCGAATACGCTGCATATGCCATCCATCGAGGGATCGACGGACGTATTAATGGAAGCGATCGAGCCGCCACATGCCTTGATCGTGATTGGCAGCAGCGCCGCGGCGCGCGCATTGCTGCCTTTGTCGAGCGCACTTGGCTGGCGAACCACCTTGGTCGATCACGATCCTGCCCGATTGCGCGCCACCGATCATCCTGCCGCATTGCGCACGGTATGCGCGACGCCTCGAGAACTGATCAACGCCGTTTCGTTGGACATGCATAGTTCGGTCGTGGTGATGACGCACAATCTCGAACAAGACATCGCTTATTTGAGCGTTTTGCGAGAGGCGCCGGTTGCGTATATCGGCGCACTGGGGTCGCGCGATCGCGTCGCGCGCATGCGTCACAGTTCCGCGCTGAACGGCTTGCATCTGCACGCGCCAGCCGGCCTGGATATCGGCTCGGAAACGCCCGAAGAAATCGCGCTTGCTATCGCCGCTGAAATCATGGCCGTGATCAATCGGAAAAACGGCGGCTCCTTGCGCAATAACAACGGCGCCATTCACTGATGCCGTCGCCGCGCCATGCATCCGTTGTGATCCTGTTGCTCGCCGCTGGCGAAGGCCATCGATTCGGCGGCGCCAAACAACTCGCCGACCTTGCCGGCGAACCCATGGCTCGGCGCGTCGCGCGTACGCTGCTCGGCGCCGATATGCCCGTACTCGTGGTGACCGGCGCGTATGCGGACGACGTGGAGGCGATACTGGACGATCTTCCGCTTGGCATCCGTCGCTGCGAAGACTGGCAGCTTGGCATGGGTCAATCGCTAGCGACCGGCGCGCGCGAATTGATGCATGCATTCCCGGAAGCTTCGGCGGCGCTTGTTTATCTGGCCGATCAACCGATGGTCGATATGCCGCTGCTCGATCGCATGATCCAACGTCATCACGAGGCTCCAGATCGTATCCTCGCGACAGCGCAGCACGATGTACAAGGTCCACCCGTTCTTTTTCCTCGCGATTGCTTCGATGCCCTGGCGTCTCTTTCAGGGGCGCACGGTGCACGATCGCTATTGCAGCAGCACGCATCGCGTGTCGAAGTGTTTTCCTCGCAAAACGGCATCGACGTCGACACGCCCGAGGACTTGCGTCGCGTGCACGTTGCGCTGGCCGTGGAATCTCGAAAATCCTGAAAACTGTAACGTTATATTCCAGCCGGCGTATTCAAAAGGAATGGCGGATTCGCTTATTTCGAATTGCTTTGCACGCCCTGATTAACGGAAGGCCTGGTTTTCGTCAGTTTTTCACATGAGAACCCCAAATCCATAAAGAAAACTGCGCCTAAACCATCTATTTTTTTTGTCATATCTGAGTAAAGTTCGCCCTGTCCGCCCAAATCTTGCTTTCGACAGCGATTGCGGCAATGCACCACGATACTTGCCGGCGCGCCACTGATCGCGTTTCGTCACGACATTTCAATGCGAGCATCTCGAGCTTCCAAAGGGAGGGATTCATGCCTAAAGGGGTAAGAGTCACGACCATGGCAGTCATCGCGACACTGCCGTTATCTGCCGATAGTGCCGTACGTCGCTTCTTGCCGACGCGATAACCAAACACTTGCTGCAAACGTTTTGCCCCGGTCGTTCGCGACCGGGCGTTAGCCGTTATCCAAAAAATATGCGCCGAACCAGGGGACACCGTCGATCAAAAGCGCATAGGAGGAAACCATACGTTGTGCGTGGTGCGTAGTCCTGCGTATTCCATTCATTCCGGTCGGGGAGGTTTCTGCAATGAGCAACGAACAGACTGCTGCGCGATTCTCCAATCCAGCGCCGCTGGGCTTGGCGGGATTCGCGTTGACGACGTGGCTGTTGAGCATGATCAATGCCGGTTGGTTTACCGGCGACGCAATGGGGATGGTGCTTGCCGTCGCCATGGCTTACGGCGGAACCGCGCAGATCATCGCCGGCATTATGGAGCTGCCGCGAGGTAATACGTTTGGCGCAACGGCGTTCGTGAGTTACGGCGCATTCTGGTGGTCGTTCGCGGCGTTCGTGCTGTTTTTGCACGACAAAGTACCGGGAGCCTTTGTGGGCTGGTATTTGTTTATGTGGGGCGTTTTTACGTTCTATATGTGGATCGGTACGCTGCGCGCGGCCCTTGCATTGCAGCTTATTTTCCTCGCGCTGTGGATCACGTTTTTCCTACTCGCCGCCGGCGAATGGACCGAGATGAAAAGTTTGCACACGGCTGGCGGTTACATGGGCCTGCTCACGGCGATATTCGCTTTTTATCTCTCAGCCGCCGAAATCATCAATGACGCGCACAAGAGAGTTGTCCTACCGACTGGTGCGCCAGGCGCCGGCTGAGCGTTCGAAATCCATAAGGCATTCAGTACGCCACGATAACGATAAGGAGCACCCCATGAAACGACATGTCCTGTTTCTGGCCCTTGCCGCGCTTGGTCTGACGATGACTGCTCCGGTTAGCGCGCAATCCAATAGCAGCCGGGACAAAGAGATCAAGGCGCTCAAAGCGTTGGTGGAAAAGCAGCAACAACAACTCAATCAGCAACAACAAGATTTGCAGCAAATGCACGAGGCTCTGAGTCAACTGCAAAACCAGCAAACGCAACAGCAAGGTCAGATCCAGCAAACGCAGCAGGCGCAAGCGCAAGTACAAGCAACCGTGGCGGCGGCGCCGAAGGCCGCAACGTTTACCAGCGCGCCGGGCGTCTCGGTCGCGCTACATGGTTTTGTCGACGCGACTGCTTTTTCGCAGAGCAAGGGATTCGTCTACGGCAACGGCCAAAATGCCGAATATCCGACACCGGGAGCGAAAGGCGATCTCAGCGGCGTGGATGTACGCAATACGCGTTTCATGTTCGATTTGACAGGCGCCAAAGTAGCCGGCGATTGGACTGGTGGCGGCCATCTGGAAATGGATTTCTTCGGCGGATACGGACTCGGCGCAGGAACCCCGACATACGGCGCCTATTCCCAACAACAGCCTCTGCCACGCCTGCGTCAAGGCTATATGTTGTTGAGCAATCCGGTAACGGGAAGCTCCATAAAAATCGGCCAGCAATGGGATTTGATGTTCCCGTTGGACGACCTGCCCGATTCGCTCAGCCACATTGCCTTCCCGCTGGGTTATGGCACCGGCATTATCGGCTGGCGTTTTCCGGGCATCGCGTTTTCGCAAGATCTCAATCACGGATCGGAAGGTCCACAGTGGCGATTGGATGTGGGCGCTTACGAGGGAACCTGGAGCAGTCCGGGTAGTCCGACCAATTACACTAGCGCCGGCAATGCCGGTTTCCGTCCGCAGATCGAGGCGAAGCTGCATGTCGAGCAGACGAAGGAATGGATGTTGTTTGCCGCTGCGCACTGGAGTCAGATCAACCTGGCCGGCGTCGGCGATGCGGAGGCGACGCCGATCAAGCGCCAATTCTCCAGCGAAGCGTTCGAACTCGGCGGCCAGTGGACACCCGGTCAATGGGTATTGAAGAGCGTGGTTTACACCGGTCGAGGCATAGGAGAAATCTTCGGCGACCTTTCGCAGTTCGGCGATATCAAAGACACCGGCGGTTACGTGATGGGCGGTTACAAGTTCACGCCCAATTGGAGCTTCAACTTGTTCTACGCCATCAGCAAGCCCAACGCGAACGACGTGATTCGCTGGCTGGGGCACGGCTCGACGGGGTATTTAAAAGATCGCCAAGGTGCCGCGAATGTGCAGTACACGGTGGGCGATTATGCGTTCGCGCTGGAGTGGATTCACGCGATCCTCAATTCCACGACGAATGGAACGAATCGCGAAAGAACCAGCGGCAATCAGATCAACTTGAGTGCTTACTACAAGTTCTGATGACTTAAGCGCGTTCCTCCCTCTGATCGCAGAGGGAGGAACCGACTTTCGCAGTCACCGTGCGGCCGATTGATCTGCGCCGTAACCACCGCCCAGCGCATCGATCAAACGAATAGACAGATCTGCTTGCTGACTTTCCAAGGCGGCAAGACGCTGATCGGCAAGCAGCAATTGCTGGCGGCTCGCCAAGGGCGTCAACGGCCCGCTAACGCCACCCTTGTACGCCGCGAACGCATCGCGCCAACTCTTATCGGCGTCCTGCTTAGCGCGTTGCTCCAATTCGATTTGCGTGCGCACAGACGCCAACGCCGAAACCAAGTCTGACACCTGATTCACGGCGCCGATGAGTAACCCGTTGTAGTGCGCAACTGCTTCGTCATAGCGCGCATCCGTGCCAGCGAGATTCGCGCGCAGGCGGCCACCATCGAAAATTGGCAGCGTCAGCGCAGGCTCGACCGCGTACGTGCGTGCCGGCAACTGAAACACATTGTTGCTGCCGCCGACGGCGACAAAGCCAGCCAAAGCGCTCAGGCTGATATTCGGCAGAAACTGCGTCTTCGCCGCTTTGATATCTTTGGATGCCGCTTCGACCTGCCAACGCGCCGCGACCAAATCGGCGCGTCGACCAATCAGATCGGCCTGCAACTTGTCGGGCATCGCAATCAAACCGGGGTCGAGCATATGCGGACGCTCGATACTCAGGCCGCGATCAGGCCCCTGCCCCAGCAAGACGGAGAGACTGCTGCGCGCCGCATCGATGGCGCGATCGGACTGCGCTTCTTCCTGCTTTGCGCTGGCGACCTGCGAATCCGCCAACGCTTCTTGCTGCGGCGTGCCGAGGCCACCGGCGACCAAGCGCTTTGTCAAGGCAAGCGTCTGGCTTGTACGTTGCAACTCGCCTTCCGCAACGTCTTTCTGCGCGAAGGCGTAACCCAATCCGACATAGGCGCGCGCCACGTTGACCGATAACTGGATGCGCGCCGCATATGCTTCGATTTCCGCGGCACGGCTTCGTCCCAATGCCGCTTCCCACGCGGCGCGCTTGCCGCCCCACAAATCCAGATCCCAGGAAAAATCCGCGGTAACGGACTTGGTCCAGGCAAAGGTACCTAGCGCGTCGATCGGATAACTGAAATCTTTGCTGGAAAGACGGGCGCCGATCGCACTGGCATCCAACTGCGCCTGCGGCATGCGCGCCGCATCAGCGGAATCTGCGACGGCCTGCGCCTGGCGCGCGCGCGCTTCGGCTTCCGCAAGGCTTGGATTGTTCTTCAAAGCCTCGTCGATCAAGGTGGTCAGTTGCGGATCGCGAAATTGAACCCACCAATCCTGCGACGGCCATGCGGTCGCGCTGAGCGGCACGTTCGCAAAGCTTTGTGAGCTCTTGAGGCTGTCCGGATCGATGGTCTTTCCGGTCGGGTGCAATCCGCCCGATGTCACGCATCCAGCCAACATCAGGCTCGCCACGCAGGCGGTAACCAAGGGGCCGTGAACGGAAGTTTTCAGCAATCGGCGCATGACTGGTTCACCGCGCCGTCGCTGTGTCATCGCCGCTTTCGCGGGGATGCACGATCAATGTCGCGGTCTGCCCCGCCACCAGCACGGTGCCCGCAGGCATGTGATCGGTATCGATACGCACGCGAACCG
Source organism: Dyella sp. 2HG41-7 (assembly GCF_021390675.1). Taxonomy (NCBI): domain Bacteria; kingdom Pseudomonadati; phylum Pseudomonadota; class Gammaproteobacteria; order Lysobacterales; family Rhodanobacteraceae; genus Dyella; species Dyella sp. 2HG41-7. The sequence continues at coordinate 2,374,498 of NZ_JAJEJV010000004.1, read as the reverse complement.
GAACGCGCTGCGCCAATCGAACCCAATTGAATGTGGGGTTGATATTGGCAAGCAGATCCGTACCCGTGGGATCGACCGCACCGGCGATACCCCGCGCAATGCCTTCCACCGTACCGTTCAAATGCGCACCGCCGCTCATCAACCGGATATCGACCGGATCGCCGACACGCACATGCGGCAATTTGGTTTCCTCGAAATAACCGTCGACCCAAAAGGTCTCGCTGTCGATCAGCGCCAGGCGCGGTGCTCCGGCGCTTGCGTAGTCGCCGACACGCACCAACAAGTTCGTGATGTAACCGTCATTGGGAGCGCGCACTTCGGTACGCTGAAGATTGAGCTCCGCGGTTGCCAGCGCAGCTCGCGCCTGCTTTACCGCTGCCATAGCTTGCTGTTGTGCCGCGAGAGCTTGCTCCTCACCCGCACGCGACTTGTCCCACGTGGCGCGCGCGGCATCAGCGGTGGCGCGCGAGTTCGTCAGATCTTCGTTGGAGACAACGTCTTTTAAATCCTGCCGCCGTTTGGATTGCGCGGCATACATGGCGAAGTTGGTCTTGCTTTGCGTCGTCGTCGCCTTGGCCGCATCGATATTGGCTTGCGCTGCAACTGTTGCCGCTTGCGCCGCGGCCAGATTCGCCTTGGCTTGTTCGACCGCATCGGCATAGCGGGCGTGATCGATCACAAACAACACGTCGCCCTTTTTGACCTGCTGGTTGTCGACGACGTTGACGGCTGTCACCAGGCCGGATACATCCGGCGCGATGCGCACCACATTGGCGCGGATACGTCCGTCGCGCGTCCAGGGCGAATACATGTAGTGCCGCCATAAGCCGTATCCGATCAACACGGCGAGAAGGACGAGAACGGCAGTAATGGCAAAGCGAATGTATTGAGTATTTTTCATGGGATTAAGGACCGAAAAGTTCGCCTTCCATCAATAAGCCAACAAGGCAATGCCGCCGAAAACGCAGACGAAAAAAGCAAGCCGAAACAGCGCCGGATGCCATACGTAGCGATAAAGCCCGTACCGTCCCACGATCCAGTCGAACAGAAATAACAACACGATTGATATGACAAACCACACCAGCAGGCCGGGAACGAGCGCGTCGCCGATGGCGATTTCACGTGGCATGAGCGACTCCTTCGGTCGTGGTTCGAGCAGGCATGTAAGCGGCCAGTACGGATTGATCGTCCAGCAACGCCAGACGCAACAGGTGCAGGTGATCCAGCAAGGGGCGCGTCGCTTCGTCGCTATCCAACATCACGGTCGCGGCGATGATGGCCGCGCGCGCCTGCTGATACGTATTTGCGTCTGGATGATCGAAAAGTTGTGCGATGGCGTCGATGGCCCGGTTGATCGCTTCGCGCATATCTTCCGGCAACGGGCGATTCGCCATATCGCTGCGCAACTCGATCAGCGTTCGCCCCACTTCATGCACGGACAAAGTCCAGGCCGTCAAGCTGCGCGAGGCCTGACTGCCCCGCTCCGTCTGCGCCACGATTTGCGCAAACAGATCGTGATTGACGCTTTCAAAGCGGCTGCGAAGACCAGGCAACGGCGCCGTCGCTGCCAGGCCAACTTGCCGACGCAATTGCTCCAGCTGACGACGGCGCAACCACAAGCTGCCCACCGCCGGAGGCACGAGCGCAAACGCCGCCGCCGCCGAACCGAGCGCCACGAGTTGCGCGAGCGCGTCATTCAAAAAATGGACGGCGTCGAAACTCATTTCGTTCTTGGCGGCCAGAATATACGTAAATCCAATGCAGTAACCCACGCCAACAAGCGTGGTTGTCGGCCACGCCATCAGCGCCACGCCTATCATGATGAACGGTGCGGTGCCGGCAATCAGCAGTCCGTATCCATCCATTTGCGTCAACACGACGAATAAACAAATGAAGCTTGCCATCATGCCGAGCAAAAAGCCGAAAAACGTTTTTCCGACTGCTTGCGTGGGGTTTGGCGCCGCCGCGAACAAACCGGCGAAGATCGTCGCCAGAATCATCGCCGAAGCGCCGAATGGCCAGGCCGAATTGATCCAGAACAAACTCAGGACCGCCAACGTGATGGCGGTGCGCATCGTCGCCAAACCGGCGCCCAGATAATCGTTGCCGCGCTCGAAACGAACGCGTTCCGCGGCGCCGGTAAGGCGCGGCGCTTGCAATGCGGAGGCGGTGTCGACGTAAGCGGTAAGTTCGTCGACGAAGCGATCGATCAGCGTGGCGCCCGTCTCGAAATCGAGCGCATCCGCATCGGACGCCATACCTGCGTACAAGGCGGTTTTGCTCTTGCACATAATTTGATGGGCATGCGCCAACCGAGGCAGCAGCACGCGTGCCGCGGCGCCCGCCTCAATAGGCGCATCGAGCGCCTCACCCAGCGGCTGATAGAGCTGGATCAATGCATTAGCTGCGACGTCGTGCCCATTCTGCTTTAAACGATTGATCAGATGATGCAGAGTCTGCAGGCTGGTGGATGCCGCCATGAAGCGCTGATTCAGCAGCAACATATGGCCGCTGCGTGCACGCGCCTCGGGATCTTCGAAAATCACTGCGCTTCGCAAATCTTCCAACGTCACCGCATCGCGCACGAAACGCAGGTGTGCATTTTCCAGGTCGCCACGCGCTACTTTGCCTGCCACGGCCTTTTGCACGAATTCGATAAAGTTTGCGAATTGCGCGCGACAGGCGCGGCGCAAGTCGTCGCGGATGCGACTTGGAAAAATCAGGTCGCTTACGGCGCCGGAAACGGCAATACCTAGGAGCACTTCGCTCACGCGCCACACAGCCGAGTCGAATGCGCCAAGCGGATTGTCGATAACGGGAACCGCGACGATCGCCGCCGTATAGCCGGCCAGCACAAAGGCATAGGAGGTGAAATTGCGATACAGCGTGGCGCCGCCGGAACACGCTCCGACCCACAGCGAAAGCGCCGACAGAAACAGCACGCGTTGCTGCGGAAAAAGCGCAACGATCAACAAACCTGCCCCTGCGCCGACCAAGGTGCCGACCGCGCGATAGAAGCTTTTGGCCAGCACCATGCCCGTCTGGCGGTTGGCGACGATAATGGTGGTAAGCATCGCCGTCGACGGTTGCGGGAGCGCCAGGCGCATGGCGAGCCAGCCAGTAATGTAATACGCAAGCAGCGACTTGAACACGAACAGCCAGACTGGCGATTCCGCGCGCAGACTTGCGGCGATGATGTCGCGAAGGCGGGGCGTTGTCGCTGGAATGTCGGTTACGGACATGACGACCTCAGTCTGCCAATCCGCTCAAAAATTTCTTCAACAGCTTTTCGAGCTGAATTTGTTCGGAAACGGTTAGGTGGCGTCCTTGCCGAGCCAACAACGCACAAATATCCGGAAGAAACCCTTCGATGGCCGCCTGCCCCTGCGGCGTCAAACTCAATTCGACCTTGCGGCGATCATCGGCGCTGCCGCTGCGGGCGATCAAGCCTTTTTCGCTTAGTTCGTTGGTGAGTCGCGTGATGTTGGCCGACTTCTCGCCCGCCGCATCCGCCAGCTCCGACGGCGACATCGTACCGCTGGCGGTGCCGTACAGCATCATCAGCAGGTTGTACTCGGGATGATTGATGCCGTAAGGCTTGAGGCGCAGATTGGCCTCGTCGTGCAACAACTTGTGAATATGCTTGATCAGCCGCACCAGCACACCCGGGCGGCGTGGAAAGGCGGGATAACGGCGGCATGTAACCGCCAGGCGCTGCTCAGTGGACGCAAAATCGGACATGGTCGCGCCTCGGTAAATAATACACTTATAGATATTATATAAATGTACTATTTACTTGTAAAGATGCCGCCGCTTTCCGACGTCGGCGGCATCAGCTTGTGGGCGCTGTAGATTCCCCTAAGCGACTAATGCTTCGCGCGCTTGCATGGCCAGCTCGAACGAGCGCTTGCGCAGCGCGTGATCGAATATGTTGGCGGTCAACATCAACTCGTCCGGACGATGGCGCTCGATAAAGGCCGCCAAACCTTCTTGCACCGTACCCGGCGCGCCTACGATCGCGCACGCCAAGGCCTGTTCGACCATGATTTTTTCCGCCGGCGACCAATACGAATCGATATCGTCGATCGGCGGCGGAATCAGACCGGGACGTCCGCGACGCAGATTCACGAAGCTTTGCTGCTGGGTCGTAAACAGCTTTCGCGCTTCGCTGTCGCTTTTAGCCGCCACGACATTCGCGCTCAAGATGGCGTAAGGCTTATCGAGTCGCGCAGATGGCTTGAAATCTCGCCGATAAAGCATCAACGCCTCATCCATGGCATCGGGTGCGAAATGCGATGCGAACGCAAACGGCAAACCCAGCGCCGCCGCAAGTTGCGCGCTAAATAAACTCGACCCGAGCAACCACACGGGAACATCGATCCCAGCGCCAGGCACGGCCCGCACGGCCTGCCCCGCGCTAGCTGGCTCGAAGAACGCGAGGAGCTCTTGTACGTCGTTGGGAAATGTCTCGGCGCCTTCGTAGTAACGACGCAGCGCGCGGGCCGTAGCTTGATCGGTACCGGGCGCGCGTCCAAGACCCAGATCGATGCGCCCCGGATAAAGCGACGCCAGCGTGCCGAACTGCTCGGCCACCTGTAGCGGCGCATGATTAGGCAGCATGATGCCGCCCGCACCCACTCGGATACGCGACGTACCGCCGGCGACGTGGCCGATCAACACCGCCGTCGCGGCGCTGGCGATGCCCGGCATATTGTGATGCTCGGCCAGCCAGTAACGCTTGTAACCAAGCTGTTCCGTCCAGCGCGCCAAGTCCAACGTATTGGCAAAAGCCTGCGTCGGCGTATTGCCCTCAATGACGGGAGCAAGATCGAGTACGGAAAACGGAATCATGCGAAGGCCTCGGTAGCGAAGCCTTCAATCTGGGGTCGATTGTTCGTAATGCCAGCGCTAGAACGCCTGAAGCTTCGGATATTCGGTCGTGAAATCGTTATCCCACAAGAAGTTGGTGAACGACACCGTTACCGAGATATCCAGGCCTTCCACGAAATGCCAGCATCCCACCGGCAAAAACAGTACTTCGCCAGGATTCAAGGTACAGGAAAGCACCTGCACATCCGCCATGCGCGGATAGCGCTGCAAGTCGATCTGTCGCCCGTCGACATGCGTAAAGCAGTGCTCGTGGTTATAGACATGCGCGACCTCGCACGCGGGCATCAACAGAATACGTTTGCGCCCGATCACCTGCGCCATAAAGTTGTTGGTCAGATCGTGATGGAATGGCGTGATGGTGCCGGGAGGACCAAACCATAGAAAACCTTGCGTGGAGCCCTCGCCGTTTAAGTACTCGGGAATCTGCACGATGTCCCGCCACAACTCGGCCAACGCCGTGCGATTTTTGCCTTCGTTGTACGCGGTCATGTAGAAGTCGTTGCTGCAACCGGCGTTGCGCACCATCTCGACGTAATCGCCGAACAACATCGTTTTGCGATGCGCCGTTTTGCGTAGTTCGTATTGCGTATCCGAATCGCGCCCGAACTGAATTTCAACTTCGCGATCGCCGCAGCGTTGCTTGAAATAATCCAAGCCCCATGTCGTCATGGCGGGCCAGTCTTCCATCATCCCGGTGATGATGACTGGGCGGCCGGCGGTGTAATACGCATCGAGAAATTCTTCGCGCGACAGCTTGTGTCGACGCGGGACTTCGGTGCTGCGCAAGCGATTCATATGGCGCTGCGTTTCGAGCACCCAATCGTGTTTCGCAAGACGACTGCGCAAGCGTTGCGCACCGTTGAGATACGGACTGGCCATCGCCTGCTGCAGCTCCTGCACGGCTTCTTCGTGCGGGATGCCGGCGCGCATCATCTGCTCGTAGATGACTTGCGGCAGCCCGTCCAACAGCAAATTCTCGGCGATCCATCGACGCCATTCGTTATCGACGTGGACAACCGGCTTTAACTCGACAGGGGCCATGACATTCCCTCGCTCATCGCCTGGCAGTAGTCGGAAGGAGCTTAGCGCAGCGTCCATTCCCGTGAAGCTGACTTTGTCGACGGAATGGCCATCCCGACGGTCTTACGCAATATCGCATTTCACTTTATATAGTAGGTTTAATCTATTGATTTATAGTAATTTATAGAACGGAAAATTAGGGCGACGCGAAGCACGGACCTCACGCCGCCCTACTTTGTTTTCCGCGCAACACGGCTGACGAATCAGCCCGCCAGCGCTGCATCCACAATGCCCTGAGCCTCGCTCAGGATGGCCTGGAGGTGCGCTTCGCTGCTGAAGCTTTCGCCATAGATTTTGTAAATCTCTTCGGTGCCCGAAGGACGCGCCGCAAACCATCCGTTTGCCGCCATCACCTTGATGCCGCCGATGGGCGCCTGATTGCCGGGTGCGCGATCGAGCACCTGCTCGATCTTTTCGCCCGCGAGCTCCTTGCTCTGCAACTGCTGCGGCGAAAGCTTCGAAAGTCTCGCTTTTTGCTGCGTGTTGGCGGCGGCATCCACGCGACTGGAATACGGTTTTCCCAGCGCATCGGTCAGCTCGGTATAGAGCTGGCCGGGGTCCTTGCCCGTTCGCGCCGTCATTTCCGCGGCGAGCAGCGACGGCACCATGCCGTCCTTGTCGGTGCTCCACACGCCGCCATCGTGACGCAGCATGGACGCGCCCGCGCTTTCTTCGCAGCCGAAACCCAGCGAACCATCGAACAGGCCGTCGGCGAACCATTTGAAACCGACCGGCACCTCGAGCAGATTGCGACCCAATCGCTTGGCGACGCGATCAATCAACGAACTGCTAACCACCGTCTTGCCGACGCTCGCCTGTGCGCTCCACTGCGGACGGTGACGGAACAGATAATCCACCATCACCGAAAGGTAGTGATTGGGCTGCATCAGTCCTGTGCTATGCGATACGACGCCGTGGCGGTCGTGATCGGTATCGCACGCAAACGCGACGTCGTATTTGTCTTTCAGGCCGATTAAGCGCTGCATGGCATAAGGCGAAGAAGGATCCATGCGGATCTTGCCGTCCCAGTCCACCGTCATAAAACGGAAGGTGGGATCGACCGTTTCGCTGACCACGGTCAAATCGATGCCGTAGCGTTCTGCGATCGGTCGCCAGTAATGCACGCCGGCGCCGCCCAGCGGGTCGGCCGCCATGCGCACGCCCGCGTTGCGGATCACATCGAAATCGATAATGTTTTTCAGTCCATCGATATATTGCGTTACGTAGTCGTGTTCTTTAACGAGACGCGAGCGCCGCGCTTGCGCATAGCCGATGCGCTTCACGCCATCGAGTTTGCTTTCGAGCAAATCATTGGCGCGCTTCTGAATCCAACTGGTGACGTCGGTATCGGCCGGACCACCGTTGGGCGGGTTGTATTTAAACCCGCCATCGCGCGGCGGATTGTGCGAAGGCGTGACAACGATACCGTCGGCAATGCCAACTGTCCGGTGACGGTTATGCATCAGAATCGCATGCGACACGGCGGGCGTTGGCGTGTATTCGTCCCCAGCGGATATCGCGACCGTTACATCGTTCGCCACCAGCACTTCCAGCGCACTTTCAAACGCGGGCCGCGAAAGTGCGTGCGAATCGATACCGATAAACAATGGACCGTCGATGCCTTTATGGCGGCGGTAGTCGCAAATGGCTTGCGTGATAGCGAGCACATGCCATTCGTTGAAACTGCGATCGAAGGACGAGCCGCGATGACCGGACGTGCCGAAACTCACGCGTTGCGTGGGCTCGCCTGCGTCAGGACGAAGCGCGCCATAGGCACCCAGCAACTTCGGCACATCCACCAACATGTCTTCCAGCGCGGGCTTTCCGGCGTGCGCATCAACCCTGGCATTCACGTGCAAGCGTTCCTTTGTGATGGGATCAAGGCACCGACAACCGGGCCGAAAGACCCAGTTGCCGGAGGCATTTGCCGATTATCCGCGAGCGGACATCAAACGTTCGTAAGCACGGGCTTCACGGTGGCGTGATAGTCGCCGACCGTTCAGTTCGGCTACCCCATTCAAAGGTGTCCTTGCGTCAGCTCGTCGGCCAGACGCGGCAGGTTATAGACCTTGCGCACCGCTTCGACCAGGGCGGCCGTGTCTACGGCCACAGCGCGGTTAATGCTGCCGTCGTAGACAAAATCCCCGCCCAGCGAATGAATATTGCCGTCGAAAATCAGGCCCACCGCGTGGCCCTCTCGGTCGATCACGGGGCTGCCGGAGTTGCCGCCGATGATGTCGTTGTCTGTAACGAAATTCATCGGCGTGGAAAGATCGAGCTGGCTCTGCGCTTTCAACCAGCTATCGGGCAGTTTGAACGGATCGGCGCCGGTAGCGCGCTTGTAGAGTCCGCCGAAGTTCGTAAACGGCGGCACCGGCGCATCATTCTCGTTCCAGCCCACGACTTTGCCGTAGGACAAGCGCAAGGTGAAAGTGGCGTCCGGATAGTTGGATATGCCGTCGCGGTCGAAACGCGCCTTGGCGATCGTTTCGTCCGCTTTGTCGGTGGGGGCTATCACTTCGTCCTCGTACGCCTTGCGAATCTTGCGCGATTCCGGATCAATCTTGCGCGCCAACGCGATCATGGGATCGTTGGATGCTTCGATCGCTTTTTCGCCGCCATCCCACAATTGTTTGCGTGCCGAAGCATCGGCCAGTTTGGTGCCGTTGACGAGTTGCTGCGCCAGCTGGTCTGGCGATTGCTTGCCTAACACTTCGTGCACGGTGGGATCATCGGCGCCCAGCGATTGCCTAAGTTTTTCTAACGACCAGGAGTCCATGGTCTGTTCGAATTTCGGATAGACGGGCACTTCCGATTCTAACGTGTGCTGTACCGCCGGCAGATTCGCTTCGCGGTAATCGGGCAGCCGTTCGCCATCGGGTTTGGCGCGCTCAGCGGCCGCGCGTACCAAGGTGCGCGCGTAATCGAACAGCTGCGTAAATCTTCCTCCGAATCCCGCTCCGTTTTCGAGCATGTCGAACCGTGTGCGCAGATCCTTGCTGCGCAGTTGCGCATGTTCGAGATCCGCCCAGGGATCTCCATATTTGGCGCGGCGCGCGGGTGTGGCGGCCATCCACGATTTCAGCGATGCATCTTGTTGTTTCTTGCGCTCGACAAAGTTTTCGTCGGCCAGCGTCTGCAGCCATCCATTGAAAACCTTGATGGAGTTCTCCAAGCCAAAGCGCAGCTCTTGCGCTTCCTTGGTTTGCTCGGCGCTTTCGCGGCTGTATTGCCATAACAAGCCGCGCATTTCCGAAAGCATGGCGTAGAAAGGCACGAGACGGTAATCGCGCATGGCGGCCAACTGAACCCACGGCACGCCGCGTTGCGTAGAACCCGGATTACCGACGACAAAGGTCAGCTCGCCAGCCTTGGGGCCTTGTGTCGAGAACTTGAAGAACTGCGGCGTGCTAGCCGGCTTGTTGTCGATATACGCACGGAAAAACGCCACATCCAAATCGTAGCGCGGGAAATTGAAGTTATCCGGATCGCCGCCGAAAAACGCGATGTCCTGTTCAGGCGCAAATACCAGTCGCACATCTTGATAACGACGATATTTGTACAACGCGTATCGACCACCGTTGTAGAGCGTGATGACATCGCAACGCCAGGTCTTGGCATCGCCGCTCACGCAGGACTGTTCCAATTTGCTATCGATGGCGCGTTCGGCTTTGACGCGCTCGGCGCCGGTCTTGCCCTCAGTCGCGGCATTCACTTGAGCGGTAACGTCGGTGATGGACTGAAGCTGATTGAGCTCAACGTCAGGACACTTCGGCTCGTCGTCCTGTTTAGCGGCCGTGTAGCCGTTGGACATGTAATCTTCATGCCCTTTCGAAAGTTGCGAAAGGCACATGTTCGCGCAATGGTGATTGGTCATCACCAGGCCGTTGGCGGAAACGAACGAACCGGAGCATCCTTCGGCAAGACGTAGCGCAGCGTGTTGCACCAGATCGATCCATGCTTGGCTTGGCGTAAAGCCGTAGCGCTGCTGCATCTGCTTGACCGGCAAGTGATCCAAGGTCCACATGCCCTCGTCCGCGATCGCCGCACCGGAACCGGCGACGAACAACCCGAACAACGCCATACCGAGCACACGCTTCATAGCCATCTCCCGTTAGAGCGCCATGACCCCGTGGCGCGAGTATGAGACCGACGCTAGAGCAAAGCCTTATTACGGCTACAATGTGAAGCGAGAAAACTCAACGTGCGTGGCTCGACATCAACGACGCTTCGTCGAGCGGAAGCGGTTGCGCAGAGACCGTTATTTCGATGTCGTATCCGGCGTCCGCCCACGCGTCCAGACCGCCCAACAAAGGACGCACGCGGCGATACCCTTGCATCATCAGCCCTTTCGCCGCCTTGGCTGCGGATATCTCATTCGGGCAACTGCAGTAAATCACCACGTCCTGATCGATGGAGACCTGATTGAGATCCTGATCGATCCCGCGCAGGCCCGCCATCAACGCGCCTGGAATGATGCGGTTATCCGCCAAACGCGAAGCTTCCGAACGCACATCCACAACCACGGGCGCCTTGCCGTCTTCGATTAGCTTGTGCAACTCGTCCACGGTGATGCGCGCCAATCGCAGCGAAAGCAACAAGCGCTTGCGCTGCCACCATTTGACCAACACGTAAGCAATCAAAAGTGCAACGACAAATTCCACCGTCACCGTTCCGGCGCTGGCGAGCACGAACAGCACATGATCGATCTGCTGCGAAAACGCGTAACCCAGTCCCACCACAACGCCGATCCAGATCAGCGAACCGAGTCCATCGAGCAGCACGAAAATCGGCGGCCTCAATTTCATCGCGCCCATCAACGGCGGCGCAATCGTGGAAAGACCTGGCACGAATTTGGCGATCAGCAAAATCTGCCCACGCCAACGCTGAAAGCGCAATTCTGATTGTTTAACGCACGAATCGGGAGACAGCGAAATGCGACAGAGCGTGCGCATCACGGTACCGCCATAACGACGTCCCGCCCAGTACCACGCGACATCGCTGATCAAGCATGCCAGCAGCGCCACCAACACGATTGACACCAAAGGCAGCCGGCCCGTCGACGACAACGCCCCGGCCACGACAAGCGTCGGCACGGCCGGCAACGGTAGCCCGGCTTGCTCCACCAAGACATTGATGAAGACCAGCAGCAATCCGTATTCGGCAATCAGTTCGATGATCGCGTGCGTCACGGGAACACCCTCGGTCGGGACTCTGCATCGTTGGGGCAAGCAGGCTCATTTGCAAGGTAATAACCGGGGGCATTGCGGCCAAAAAAGGCCGCCCTGCCCCGGTATTTCAAACCGACATCGACCGAGAGCTATCAGCCGCCGGCCAGACCGGATTTTATCTCCGGCGCGATGGCAGGTTTGCTGGCCTGTTCGTCGAGCAGGGTGCGGAAAATAAGCCCGCCCACCGCACCGCCAAGCAAGGGAACCACCCAGAACATCCACAGTTCCTGCAGCGCCCATGTGCCCTGGAACAACGCCACACCCGTACTGCGCGCCGGGTTTACCGAGGTGTTGGTGACGGGGATGCTGATCAGATGAATCAGCGTCAGCGCCAAACCGATGGCCAATGGACCGAAACCGGCCGGCGCTCGTTTGTCGGTCGCGCCGTGAATAACGATCACGAACATCGCCGTCAGCACGAATTCGCTGACCATGCAGGCGTGTAGCGAATACCCCCCGGGCGAGTGGTCGCCGTAGCCGTTGGATGCGAAACCGCCGGTTGTGGCGTCGAATCCGGGCTTGCCGCTGGCGATCACGTAAAGCACCGCCGCCGCGACCATGGCGCCGATCACCTGCGCCACGATGTACGGCACCACGTCCTTGCCGCTAAACCGACCACCGGCAAAAAGACCCACCGTCACGGCCGGATTGAAATGCGCCCCGGAAATGCCTGCAAACGCATAGGCCCCCGTCACCACCGTTAGACCGAACGCCAGCGCCACACCCGCAAAACCGATACCGAGCGACGGAAATGCCGCTGCCAGCACCGCGCTGCCGCAACCGCCGAGTACCAGCCAAAAAGTTCCGAAAAACTCTGCACAGAGTCGCTTGAACATAATCGTCTCCGATCAAAGAAAGGATTAGCGATACCGCTACATCGTTTGCTCTTGCGAAACGTTACGCCCCTAGAAAGTCAGCCGTGTTTCCCCTACTCGGCGACGCGTTCCTAATACCATGAGGCGAATCGTTCGCGCCAGCCGACCAAGTCTGCACACGGGCGGCCTATTCGTGATCCAAGGAGATTCCATGCAAGCGCCCGACACCGACGACATGGAATCAGGCATCGTGCCAAGTTGGCTACGCAATGCCGATGCGTGGACGAACACCGTCCGCAACGGCCTTATCGAAAGCCGGCGACAGGTCACCGACAACGCCATCCTGAAGGCCGTGCTCGACGCACAACCGCGTTCCGTACTCGATGTGGGGTGCGGTGAAGGTTGGCTGGTGCGCGCCCTTGCAGCGCACGGCATCGACGCGACAGGTGTGGACGCGGTGCCGACGCTGGTGGAACGCGCACGCGAAGCGGGAGGAACCTTTCAGGTGGCCTCGTACGACGACGTCGTCGAAGGCCGATTGCGGCAACGCATCAATACGGCCGTCTGCAATTTCTCGTTGCTCGGCAAAACCTCGGTCGAACGATTCTTCGAAGCGCTGCCGTTGCAAATGAACGAGGACGGGCGATTCATCGTTCAAACCGTGCACCCCGTCGTCGCCTGCGGCGAGCACGCTTATGTCGACGGTTGGCGGAATGAAACGTGGGCCGGATTCGGCGGAGGATTTTCGACGCCCGCACCGTGGTATTTCCGCACGATGGCGAACTGGATTTCGCTGTTTTCCGCGGCGGGATGGCGCGTTTGCGAGATGCGCGAGCCTCTGCATCCGAAAACCATGCAGCCGGCTTCCCTGATTTTTATCGCATGCCCTCGGTAGCTGTTTTGCGCGACCTAAAACAGATCGGGATGCGTCACCTCGCGGCGACGCATCCCGACGTTGCAAGCCAGCGCGTAAGCGACCAGCCTCAAGCTAAGATCAAACCGCAGCGTCCTTGAGCTTCTTCAGCGGACGGATCTTGACCTTCACGGTGGCGGGCTTAGCAGCGAACCACTGCTCTTCCTTCGTGAAGGGATTGATGCCCTTGCGCTTCGGCTTGGCCGGCACATTGACAGCGGTGATCTTCAGCAGGCCAGGCAGGGTGAACGTGCCAGCGCCTTTCTTATGAACCGAGGCGTGCACAACACCTTCCAGCGCGGAGAGAACGCCACGCACATCCTTGGATGCAAGACCCGTGGTTTCCGCCAGATGCGCAACCAAACCGGACTTGCTCAGTGCTTCCTTGATCGGCTTCGGAGCTGCGGCGGCCTTGGATGCCGTCTTGCCTTTTGCTGCCTTCTTTGCCATGGACTACCCCATCGTTATTTGGATTGTTGAATTGCCTTACGGCGAGCAGAAATGTAGGGGAAATTTGTGCTCACGCCAACTAGCAAACGCAAAAAAACCGGAAAAAAAGCGTTCGGACCTGCCTCAAGCTGGAAAAAACCTATGGAAGCAAGCTTTTTGCCAACATAAAAAGCGCCACCACGACGATCACCGCCGCATAAAGAACCGTCAGCGCACCGCGCGTTCCCGACAGTTTTCGCGCACCCCAGGCGCCCAGCCAACCGCCGACAATGCCGCCTGCAATGAACTCCCATGCGATAGGCCACGCCACCCATCCGGATGCTGCGTAATTCAATGCCGCAGTAAAGCCGAATACGCCTACGCAAAATAACGCCGTACCGATGGCGTCGATCATGGCCATGCCGCTCGCAAGCACAAGTCCGGGCACGATCAGAAAACCGCCGCCGATACCGAAAAAACCGGCCAAACCACCCGCCGCCAAACCCACTGCGCCAAGACGAGGGAACATGTTGCGCCGCGGATAACCGGTGCCGTCATGTCCATGCCTGCCACGCAGCATGAGAGCCGCGACAACGAGCATCAGCAACGCAAACAGGATCAACAACCGCTGGCCGTCCATCATCTTGCCCAGCGTCGAACCGACGTACGCGCCCACCATGCCTGCGGCTGCAAACGCAAACGCCGCTGGCCACTGCACATGCTTCGCTTTCGCGTGCGGAACCAGATTGGCAAATGCGTTCACCGCGACCGCCAGCGCGCTGGTGCCGATAGCTCGATGCGGATCGTGCAGGCCTACAACATAGAGCAGCAAAGGCGTGGCGAGAATGGAACCGCCACCGCCAATCAACGCGAGCGAAAAACCGACCAGCGAACCGCACAGAACGGCCAATAAGTCATGCCATGGAAACACCGACTTGCCTCGATGTCGCGAATCTACGAGCCGCTATTAAACCCTAATTCGCAATCGCGCATCTCACTGCGGTCCGCTCTTTTTTGCTGGAGTTCGCATGAAATCGATCGCCGCCATCGCTACCGCGATGTTGCTTGCCTTGGTATGCCTAGGCGTTCGCGCCGACCCGTCTACGGGCTCACTGGATATGCATTGGAGCGACGGCGCAGCAGACTGCAGCAAAGCCTCGCAACCGCCGCTGGAAGTCCACCGCTACGATGCGCAAACCTACATCCTGCGTGAAAGCCCGTGCGCCACGTTCGAGGCGCCATTTATGTATTTGCTGATCGGCGCCAATCGGGCGGTACTTATCGATTCGGGCGATGTCGCCGATCCGAAACAAGCTCCGCTCGCGCAAACGGTGACGGCTTTATTGCCAACGCTGGGGGCATCGAAGATGCCGCTACTTGTCGTGCATACGCACGGTCATTTGGATCATCGCCGTGGCGATGTGCAATTTCAGTCGCTGCCTCACGTACAGATTGTCCCGACCGATCTTGCGCATGTAAAAAACTATTTCGGCTTCGGCGATTGGCCGCGCGGCGTGGCGCAAATCGAATTGGGTGGCCGAACGATCGATGTATTGCCGACACCTGGACACTATCCTTCGCATATCTCCTTTTACGACCGCAATACCGGACTCTTCTTCTCCGGCGACTTCTTTCTGCCAGGGCGTTTGATCATCAACGATGCGACGGAGGATGAAGCAAGCGCGCAGCGCGTGGCCGATTTCATCAGAGATCGTCCGGTAACCGCAGTGCTTGCAGGACATATCGAGATGGATGCGCAAGGCAATCTCTATGACTTCGGCGCGACCTATCACCCCAACGAACGCGCGCTGCCGCTAGAGAAGGACGATCTGCTCGCCCTTCCCGCTCGCATCGCCAAATTCAACGGTTTTTACACGCAAGACGGCGTGTTCGTGATGCTCGATCAAGGTCGCGTGCTTGCCGCTGGATTGGCAGTCATCGTGCTCGCTCTTGGCACCGTCATCACGTTGCTTTGGCGCCACATCAGGCGGCGCAAACGGCGCCGCCTTACGCAGGCGAACGTCGTCGCACCGTCGGTTTAAGAATCACGTCAATGAGGCTTCATGTTGTCTTGCATGGAGCCCTTGTCGTTCCCCATATCCATGTCTTCGTCGGGCGGCGCCTTGGCGACGATCTCTTTATATTGCGCAGGCGTCATACCGTTCAATTTCTGCAAGAAAGCAACCATGCTCCAGATCGTGTCGTCATCGTGCGTCGCACCCCAGGCTGGCATCGCCGTCAGCTTGACGCCGTGCTTGATGGTCCAAAACGCTTCACGCGGATCGATAGGCGCCTGATAAAGCACGGGAGGCTTTGGATAGAGACCTTTGCGCAGCTCCGAATCCTGCATGCCTGGCGCCAGATGACACTCGGTACACATCGCCGCGTATTGACCTGCGCCTTTTAAAATCAGCGATGGGTCGTCCAAGTTGGGCACCGTGATCGATTGGGCGTGATGCTCGATAGACCGCTCCCTGGCCACCGCCAAAACGTGATACGTGACCGACCAATGCGGAACATCGGCTCCCACATTGTAAAAACCCGACCAGACGCCGGCGCACGCCAATACGATGACGATGATACCGACCAGGACGCCGGTGCGATAAATCATGCGCTTTGCCATGAAACCTCCTCAAAACCAAAAACGGATGCCAGCAACGAATTGGCGATCAAAAACAGCCGGATGTGCTTCCGCGGCAAAGCTGCCCGAAGCGCGAAGGCGTCGCGTCCAGACGAACCCTAAATAGGGTGCGATCTGCCGCGTTATTTCATAGCGAAGGCGGAGCCCGAGCTGTGCATTCGATGCCTCATTCTGCACACGCCCAGCGTCGGTCTTGTTGTAGAGATTGATTTCCAATTCCGGCTGAAGGATCAGGCGTTGCGTAAAGCGAACGGTGTATTCGGCGCGAGCGCGCGCCGCGAGGCGCCCCGCATCGCCAACGTAACCGGTTGCCTCCAACTCGACCCAATAGGGCGACAACCCCTCAAGGCCGAACGCCATCCAGTTATGCTGCGCGCCCGCATCCAGATCGTGCCGAATGCCCCATTGCGAATTCCAAAATGCGGACACGGAATGATTCCAGAACGCTTCGACATCGCCTTCGTCAATGCGACCACGGCTTTCCTCGCCTTCCGTTCGCAGCCATAGTTTGTCGTTGTCGTTGCCATACGAGGCTTCGGCTTCCCACATGACACCGTTACCCGTATAGCCGTTGAAATATTCCAATTGGTCGACGAGCAGCATGCCGCGAGAGGTGTTGTCGTTCATTTCCATGCCTTGCATGGATGACGGCGCCTCCGATTGCGGCATCGGCGCCATATCGTGTGCGCTCATCGCGGATGCGTCCTGCGCGATGCTTGCTCGACATATCACCGCGGCCAGACACGCCAACCAAACGGATTGTCGCCGTTTCTTTGCAAGTGCGCTCATGCCACCACCACTTCGCGGAACATGCCCGCTTCCATGTGGAACTGCATATGGCAGTGATACGCCCAGCGCCCAGGATTGTCGGCGGTAACGGCATAACTGATTTGCTGTGCCGGTTGCACGTTGACGGTGTGCTTGCGCACTTGGAATCGACCATTTTCATCCTCAAGCTCGCTCCACATGCCATGCAGATGAATGGGATGGTTCATCATGGTGTCGTTGATAAGCACCATGCGTAAACGTTCGCCGCTGCGGAAACGTATCGGAGGGGCATCGGAGAATTTCACGCCGTCGAACGACCACATGTAGCGCTCCATATTGCCGGTCAAGCGCAACACGACGTCTCTTTCCGGTTCGCGCTTATCGATGGGGCCGCCGATGGTATGCAGATCCGCATACGTAAGCACGCGCCGTCTATTGTTGCGAACGCCAGAGCCGGGATCGTCCAAGTTTTTTCTCGGCTGCGCGACGCGCATGTCGACACCGGGCGCCGTTTTCGGCACCGAAGGAGCCGAGGCTTGGTGATCCATCCTCATGCCGGGCATATCTTGCATGGACGACATCCCGGACATGTCCATCGATGCACCGTGCTGTGCTGACGACATATTCCCCATTACATCCTGCGTGGACAACCATATGCGCGGGTCCATGGTCGGCACAGCGGCCTGCATGCCGTTGCGCGGCGCTAACGTGCCCCGTACGTAGCCGCCGCGGTCGATCGACTGAGCAAACAGCGTGTATGCGCGATCTTCATCAGGCTCGACGACGACATCGTATGTCTCGGCCGGCGTCACTCGAAATTCGTCTACCTGGACCGGCTCAACGTCCTGCCCATCGGCGCTGACCACGGTCATTTTCAAACCGGGGATACGCACGTCGAAGATCGTCATGGCCGAACCATTGATAATGCGGAGACGAATTTTTTCGCCTGGAAGGAACAAACCCGTCCAATTGGACACCGATGTCTGTCCGTTCATGAGATAGGTGTACGTGTAAGCAGAAACGTCGCTCAAATCGGTGGGATTCATGCGCATGGCGTTCCACATCTTGCGCATGGCGAACGCTTCGCGAAGTCCTACGCGGTGCGCATCGCGCATAAAGTCTGCGACGGTAGGCTGCGCAGTATTGTAAAAATCGCTCTGCTTCTTCAGACGGGAGAAAATGCTTGCGGGATTGTCGTCGGTCCAATCATTAAGCATGACGACGTAGTCGCGATCCGCCGCGACTCTTTGCTTGCCTGCCGGCTCTACGATCATCGCGCCGAATAAACCGGTCTGTTCCTGATAACCCGAATGCGCGTGATACCAATAGGTGCCCGATTGCCGCACCTGAAACTGATATTCGAATGTTTCACCAGGTGCGATGCCGCCAAAGCTTATGCCCGGCACGCCATCCATCTGAAACGGCAGGATGATGCCGTGCCAATGGATGGAGGTCGGCACGTTTAGACGATTGGTAACCCGCAGTCGAACATGACTGCCCTCACGCCAACGGAGAATGGGACCTGGCACGCTACCGTTGACCGTGGTCGCGACACTTGGCCTTCCCGTGTAATTGACAGGCATTTGAGAAATCGCCAAAGCGAAATCGGTGCCGGTGAGTGTATTAACGCCGTCGCCAAGATAGGAACCGACAGCGCGTGCGCTTGGCAGAAAACCCAAGGCGCTTACCGCGCCCCCAAGCGCCAAGCCCTGAACGAAGCGCCGCCGCGACAGATCGACCGCGGATAGCGGGTAAAGCGTATTCATGGGCGAACTCCATGCGAAACAGGATGCCCTGGCGTTCCATGCTCAACATGCATGGAGCCAGGCGAACACATCGCTAGACGCAATCAGGCCGCGGGTGGCCGCAATGGAGGCGCAAGACTGGGCGCGGGGGCATCGAGGCGACGCATGGGCACGCGAACCATGGCTAACAGTGTCAGCCAAGATAACGAAGGCACCGAAGGGAGGAGCACGCTGCCGCACATCGCATCGCAATGGCAGGCAGGCTGCGAAGCGCCGCCACAACACTGATTCGCATGCTGGCCACTCGTCCCGACGGCGTGCGCATGCATGGCGTGGACCATCGATACTGCATGCGTGCCATGCGTGGCGTTGTCCATGGAATCGGCAGGCATGGCCGGCAACGAAACAGTCATCAGCATCCATGCCAGCACCATGATCGCCCGCAACGTTCGCGAGCGGGAAAGACGGCGCAGGAAAAAAGGCTGAGACATAAGACGAAAGCTTATCCTCGCCGGGGCATCAGCTCAACCATCGCCAGTGGCATTTACTTCACAACGTCGGCCTGGCTATAGCCCATATAGAGTCCGATCTTGTCGCCAGCCTTCAAGTTCACCATGGATGACGGTGGAAAATGCACCTTCAAGGCCATGCCTTCCGTCATCACATCGACAATGCCGGTTTTCGGATCGGCATCGGTGACCGTCGCCGGCATCGTGTGCATGCCGTGCATATTCACCGCGGAGTTGGTCCTTGGTGTGTGCGTCATATGCACGTTGCCTGCTTGCCCCTGGCTTGGCATAGAGCCGGGCGGCGTTTGGTCCTGCGCGATGGCGGAACCGCTTGCACCGCACGCCATCAGCAAGGCGACTGACATAAAAAAAGAACGCCGAATCGAGCACATGGACATGGCTGTTTCCTCGCGGCAAATAGACACTCGGTGTGGCGGATTATGAGAGCGCCAATGTTCAGGCTATCTGAAATTCAAGTAGTGTTTGAAAGCGAGGACCTGCAAGATCGCGATCAAATCGTGGGTCAGGCCGAACTCAAAGCGTTTCAGCATAACGTCCAAGCAACTCTCTCATCGCCGATTCAAGTCTTTCGATATGCGATCGAGACGCGCCGATACCTTCCGCTTCGATACGCTGCTCCAGCGCAGCACACTGCTCGGCAACTTCTTTTTCGCCCATCATCAATAGCGCTCCTTTCATGGAGTGGACGCGCGAAAGCAATTTCTCTCTATCGCCCGATTGCTTGGCATCAACCAGCAGTTGAACGTCGCGCGTTCCCGAGTCAACAAACACGCGTCGCACTTTTTCGGGATATTTGGCGGCCCATGGAGCCTTGATAACAGGCACTGGGTTCGCGCGAGGCAAATAGTGCGATAACGCTCTGTTCAACTTCTCCAACGAAAGCGGCTTGAGCAAGAGATCGGTAATACCCGCCTCCCGGCAACGAACTTTTTCGCTGGCAAGCGCCGTAGCGGTCACTGCAAGGATCGGCAGCGTGACGCCTTGCGCGCGTAGATGTTGCGCCAACTCGTAACCATTCATATTGGGCATATTGATATCGGTCAGCACGGCGGCGTATCGATCGTCACGCCAAAGACGCAACGCCACATCGCCGTCTTCGGCCACATCGACGCTATAGCCCAAATTCTCCAGCTGTTGTTGGATTAGCTCGCGATTGACGGCATTGTCGTCCGCAAGCAATACCCTGCCGCCGCGAGCGAGCTTCTGCGTCTCGGGCGATCTGGACGCACCCCGCTGGCGGTGCTCTTTGCTATCCGTCGCGTATTGAAGAATGGCGGATCGAAGCGCGCCGCTCGAATAGCATGAAATAGCAACAACCTTGTCCCGCGCTTCAGGAATCAACGGGCCATCGATGGTTGCCTGAATGACCCGAGGAACATGCGACATCAGTTCGTTCTCTTCGTCGCCTGTCCACGCCCGCTCCATGCCGAATATCACGAGAGCATCCGCGCGCCTAACCGCTTCGGGATCCAGTTCGGACGGCTGCGCAGCGACGGACACATTCGCGCCCCATGAAGCGAGCAACGTGGAAATCTCCGAACGCCATTCCGCGACTGCCGAGAGCAGCGCAACGTTTCGACCTTCGAGCGGACGTAGACCCGTCGTCGATGCGTTGCTGCTTTCGGACACAGGCAAATCGAAGGTAAAGACGCTGCCGACACCCGGTGTGCTGCTCGCCTCGATCCGGCCACCCATCAATTCGGCCAACTGATGGCACAGCGTCAGACCAAGCCCGCTTCCGCCAAACCGCCGGGAAATACTCGCATCCGCCTGCGAAAACGGCTCGAACACTTGCTGCAGCTGCCCCTTGTTCATGCCGATTCCAGAGTCGATGACCTCAAATCGCAACCAGAAAGTATCTGGCCGTCGCGTGAGGCGAACGCGCCACCCGCAACACGATGCGGCCCGATTCCGTGAACTTCACGGCGTTGCTGACGAGGTTGTTCAATATCTGGCGGATACGATGCGGGTCGGCGATATATCCACGGGCCAAATTCGAATCGATATTGAAATAGAGCTTCAAACCCTTTCGTTGAGCGGTGGGCGCGTAAAGCAGCACGGTCTGCTCGACCAACGGCCTGAGTTCGAATGCAATCGGATCGATGTCTAGCTGGCCGGCTTCAATGCGTGAAAAGTCCAGCACATCGCTAATGATCGCCAGTAACGTATCGGCGGAAAAGCGAATGCGATCCAGGCGCTCTCGCTGCGCCGGCTCCAATTTTGAGTGGCCCAATAGCTCGAGGTGCCCGAGAATGCCGTTGAGCGGCGTGCGGATTTCATGACTCATGGTAGCCACGAATGCCGTTTTGGCGCGGCTAGCCGATTCGGCGGCCAGCCTCGCTTGTTCTGAATCTTTTCGCGCTCGCCGTAAATTCTCTTCGATTTCCGCGCGAGCCGTCACGTCACGCAACACAAAAAATAGGGCGTCGCGATCTCGGTAGACGATTGGCTTGGCGACTGCCGCCAAGTGACGCCCGTTTTCCTTGCTTGCATCGGCAATGGCAAAGTTGAATTCGCGCACATCCGGCTCGCTAACCGGAGCAGCCGCATCGGCATAGTGGCTAAGCAACTGTCGATAAAACTCAGCCTGACCCTCCTCCATAGCACCCGCGTAACCACGCACAAGGTCGTTCTGCAACAACGGCGCCGCATCGTCGCGCCGAATGACGCACAGACCCACCGGCGAGGTTTCGATCATCGTGCGATTGAGCGCATCGCTTTGATAGACGCGCTTGGCGCGCGCGAGCACGGGCGTGAACACGCTACGATCCTGCCTTGTAAGCAAGGCCCAGAGGATGGCCAGCAACACGACGGCCATCGCGATCTCAATCGCCATCGCGGTGCTTTCGCCGCGAAGGATGTCCGACCAGCGATAGGCGCGCACCAGAACCCAGTTACTGCCGGCAACATGCTCGGCGATAAAGAACTGGCCGCCCTGGTAATGGCGCACAATGCCACCGGCTGCGAGTTGAGCGGCAGGCAAGTCGCGAAACGCCGCTGCGACGTTTTTACTGTCTGCAGCCGGTCCGGTATCGAATGCGACATCTCCGTTATCACTCAAGACGGTCATGTCATGGCGCGTCGCCTTGCGCAATTGATCCACGAACCGAGATACGGGTTCATAGACGACGAACGCACCGATAGGCGTATCGCGATCCATCGCCACGAAGCTGCCTATGACCGAGAGCTCGCCCGTTGCGGGGTTTTTTCCGATCGAGGAAAGAATCTTCGGCAGCTTCTTCCCAAAAAAGCCAAGCGCGTCATTCCCCTCGCGCAATTCGTGCAGCGCCTGAAGATCATTGAAGTCGATCTTCGGTGCGGCGAGCTTGGCGAACAACGCCTCTCGATCGGAGCGATCCGCCGCAAGATGAATGTCTTGAGTGGCGAGCTTATCGCCAAAAATAAATAGCGTTTCGCTGGGTTCGTAGAAATATCCCATCGTCCCTCTTTCACTGCCGCGCGCCGTCAACGACGTACCGACAACGACGGACATCTCATTGGCAAGGCCAAGGTAACGATCGACCTTGTCCTGCGGCCATGCGCCAACGCCGCTTCCCAGCACCAGCATGGGCGCCGACTGATCGGTAGGCTGAATGACCGCCTGATCGTCGTGCTCCGCAAAGGCCGCAAATGCCTCGGCGCCCTTTGTAGCCAACTCGTTGGATCGGTTGTGCCACGCGTACTCGACCATGTTCAGCGTGCGCACGTAACTGGTATCGCGCTGGATAAAGACCGAGTCGAGCGCCAGTTTTGCGTTTCGGAAATCGTCGACCTGTTCGGATCGGTAGGTTCCGACATCCTGCAGGAGAGACATCGCCAGCATCAGCACGATCACCAGCGACAGAAACACGCCGCCACCGAACAGCAACCGGTGATGATGCCGTTCCAACGCGGTAATGTCCTGCTGGCCGGCCAGGGCATCGTGATACACAGGCTCAGGCATCGTCATCTCGTCCGATGATTCAAGAGGGCCACTACGCTCAACGCGTAATGGAACTGCCTTGCGGAAAAGACGGGAAAACCTACTCCAGTACATTCTAGACACAAGGCTCCCTCTGGCGACACTAGGCGACAAGACGCGAAAGTCAGGGCCGGCAAACCGCCCGCCTGTGTCAGAAAACCCCGCAGCGCTCGGACCTCTCAGACGACAACGAGCGAGGGAACACAGGCCTAGGAATCGTAGGGGCAATAAAATCGGAGAGATATCGGACACGCCTTAAACGCAACGATCCCCGCCGAGCTTCACGCGCCAGCCGGTAACCTGCGAAAGCGGCCTCTTTCCATGACAGGTAAATCCATGAATCCCCAAGGCATCCGCACCATCGATACCGGGTTTGTGCGCCCAGGGTTCGATGCGGCCTATTTGATCGTTCAAAACGGGCGCGGCGCCTTTATCGACTGCGGCACCAATCATTCCGTACCGCGATTGTTAAAGGATCTGTCCGACGCGGGCCTGGACGTTTCCCAGGTCGATTGGTTGATACTCACCCACGTTCACCTGGACCACGCCGGGGGCGCCGGCGAACTTCTGGCCAAGCTGCCTCAAGCGCGATTGCTGGTACACCCGCGCGGCGCACGGCACATGATCGATCCGTCCCAGCTTTGGGCAGGCGCCATGGCGGTTTACGGCGAAGACGTGATGATGAAAGCCTACGGCCGCCTTCGCCCTATCCCTGCCGAACGCGTCGTCGAAGCACCGGATAACTACGAGATCGATCTTCAGGGACGGATCTTGCGTTGCATCGATACGCCCGGTCACGCCAAACATCACATGGCCATTTACGACCAACAGTCCAACGCATGTTTTACGGGCGATACGTTTGGCCTGTCCTATCGCGAATTCGACACAGAACAAGGCGCATTTATTCTGCCCACAACTACGCCCGTGCAATTCGATCCGGAAGCGCTTCACGCATCGATCCAACGACTCTTGGCACTGAAACCCGAGGCGATGTATCTCACGCACTATGGTCGCGTCGAAAACGTTGAGCAGCTCGCGAGCAAGCTGCGCGATTCGATCGATGCGATGGTGTCTGTCGCACTGCGTATCGGTGGCTCGCCGGATCGCCATCGCCACTTGGTGGACGCGCTAACCGAGCTGTATATGACGCGCACCGCCGAACACGGATGGCGCGGCGATCGCGATGCGCTTGTTCACTGGTTGGGCACGGATATCGAACTCAACGCTCAAGGACTCGGCGTCTGGCTGGATCGCACGCGCGCTTAGCGAACCGGCTCGCCGCTCATGTCAAGCGAGCCTTGCGCCATTGGGAACGGGGCGCTCAATGGTCGTGATCACCACGCCTTGCTCGGTGTGAAAACCCGTCAGCAGAAATTGAGAACGAAAAGGCCCGATCTGCTTCTCAGGAAAGTTGATGACTCCCACGATCTGGCGACCGACCAGCGACTCGGGCGTATATAGCGCGACGATTTGCGCGCTGGTCTTACGCTCGCCGTAAGGACCGAAATCCGCCCAGACCTTCCATGCGGGATTGCGCGCTTCCGGAAACGCTTCGACGCGCGTAATCGTGCCGGCGACGATCAAAACCTTGTGAAAATCCGCCCAACCAATTTCTTCCACCGTTGCCGCTTGCGTAGTCATCCTTCCAAACTCGTCTTGAACCAATCGTTGAATTCTTGCCACCAGTAGCTGGCCTGCGCCGCAAGCAAGCCAAAGGGTTTGTACGTATGCGCGAGACCGTAATCGGCAAATTGTTTCCAGGCTTCATCGCCTTGTGCGATGGCCGACGCCAGCAGCTCGCCTGCTGCGCACGTCGGTGCGAGGCCATGGCCGCCGAAGGCTTGCGCCCACCATAAACCCCGGCCATCCGTACCGATTTGCGGCATCTGGTGGCGCGCGTAACTCATTAATCCGGACCAGGCGTAATCCACCTTTACATCTTTCAGCGAGGGAAAGACGCGCGCCAAATCGCGTACGAGCACGCGCCGCACCGCTGCCGCCGAACGATTCCGAATCGAAATTCGTCCACCCCACAGCAGTCGTTTGTCGACCAACGGCCGGTAGTAGTCGAAGGCAAAACGTGTGTCGTAAATTGCAGCGCGGGTTTGAAGACATTCATCGAGTCGGTCGCCCAGCGGTTCGGTCACCATGACATACGTGGCGATCGGCAGCACCGCGCGGTCGATCTGTCGACGCAATCCGGCAAGGTAGCCGCCACACGCAAGCACCACGTGTTCGGCTTGCAATTCGCCTTGCGGCGTACTGATCTGCCAATGGCTGCCTTCGCGACGCAGCCGCCATACATCGCTGTTTTCGTGGATGCGTACGCCCTGCTCCGCTGCGGTCGCCGCAAGCCCTATCGCGTAATTCAACGGATGCAAGTGCAAGGCGTTTCGTTCGTAGAGTCCGTCGTAGTAGCGCTCGCTGCGCACCATTTCGCGCAGCTCTTCCTGCGGTAACCAATTCCAATGCACGCCATAATGTTCGTCGAGCATCCGCTGACGCTTGCGCAACACATTCGGATCGCGAAACCAGTTCGCCCAGATCACGCCTTGATCGACCATATCGCAAGGAATGGCGTAACGAGTCACCCGCTCGCGTATGCGTTGCACGGCTGCAGTGGTGAGATCGAAGATGCGTTTGGAGCGCTCCACACCGAGTTGATGATGCAACGCTTCCTCGCCCAGCGAATACCCGCCGAACACAAAGCCGCCGTTTCGTCCGGAGGCGCCAAAGCCTACCTGCTCGCGTTCCAAAACGACGACATCGCGAACACCGCGTTCGGCCAGCCCGAGCGCGGTGTTCAATCCGGCAAAACCGCCTCCGACGATTACAACGCGCGCTTCATGACGCCCCTGCAATGGCGGATATGGTTCGTATGGCGTCGCCGTGACGCGGTAATAGGAAGGAACCGAGGGTTGCTTCATGAATAGGAAAAACCGGGCGGTTTCAGCGGTTGAGCATAACGCAGATTCGCCGGTGGTTCTTACTCGACCAACGTCACATCCAGAAAGCGCTGATCGGAAAGCCCGTGATCGTCGACCACCCGCACTGTGTACCGCCCCGCACTATGGGGTTGCCAGTACAGCAATTCGCCAGGCTCGCTGCGGCCGATATAGGCGTCATCCACAAACCAATATAACGCGTGCACGTTCGCGTCGTTGGTCGCGGTGAAAGGGATACGCTCGTCGGCTATTTGTTTGAGCCGCAAGGTATAGGTGCTGCCGCGCAAGGGCGAGGTAATGCGCGGCGCGGCGCCGCTGATGCGATCGTTATCGTTGCACTCCTCATTGACGGGCGGTTTCCGGCGCGGCATGCCGGCTTGTTCGAACACGCGTTGCAAATCCGAGGGCCAGAACTCGTACACCTCCACATGCGTATGCTTGCCGTCGAAAGGCGGGCATGCACCTTTGCCGCTGGCGTCGTCGATGACCACCGGGCGATAAATGGTATCGACGCGTATCGGCGATTTGCCTGGAATGAACCAAGTCATACCGCGCTGGGGACACCATTCGGTGGGCAGGTTGCCGCTGGCTAGGCATATTTGCACGCGCCGCAAGTTTGCAGGCATGGCGCGGATGGGTTCGCTCAACGGCACATGCTCGGCGCTCAGTGCGTCGATGATCTGGAAAAACAAGGGCGCCGCGGCGTCGACGCCGACGAAGGCCGGATTGCTGCTGCCATCAAAGTTACCGATCCACACCACCAGCACGTAAGGGCCGAAGCTGCCGGCTGTCCACGCATCGCGAAACGCCCAGGACGTGCCGGTTTTCCAGTACACCGGCAGACGGGCTCCCTGCGTGTCGGCCGCATCGTCGGGGCGCGGATTCTGCCTAAGAATGTCCATCGCCATGTAGCTGGCTTCGTCGCTCAGCAAACGCGTTCCTTCGGTTTGCGGATCGTCCGCCCGCAGACGCAAAGGTCGCAGCACGCCACGATTGGCAAGCATAGCGTAAAGATCGCCCAGCTCCTGCATGTTTACCTCCCCGCCGCCGAGCACCAACGAAAGGCCGTAATGCTGCTCGCTAGCCAGGCGGCTAACGCCAGCCTGTTGCAGAAAATCGTACAAACTGGGTTGATGCAACTGCGAAGCAACCCATACGGCGGGAATATTTCGACTGCGAATCAAAGCCTGCGTCGCCGTAATCGGCCCGAGAAAATTGCCGTCGAAATTCTCCGGCGTATACGGCCCGAAAGCGGTTGGGACATCGCGCAAAACGGTTTGCGGATGCAACACGCCCTGATCGAAACCCAGCGCGTAGATGAAAGGTTTCAGCGCAGAGCCCGGCGAGCGTTTCGCCAAGGTACCGTTGACCTGCCCCTGGATCGCGGCATTGCGATAGTCGGCCGACCCCACCATCGCCTTGATGCCCATGTCGCGCGTGTCGATCAGAATCGCCGCCCCGTTGAGGATGCCGCTGGATGCTCGGCGTTTTACGTACAGCGCAACCTGACGCTCCAAGATGTGCTGCATATCGAGGTCGAGCGTGGTGGCGACCACGGCGTTCTGCGTGTTGCCGTTCAACGCCTGCGCTGCGAGAAGCTGCTCGACCGCATGCGGCGCCTCGAACGGCAGACGACTCAGCGGCCTGAGCGTAAGCGGTAACGCGAACAGCGGCTTTAAACCGGCATCTTGTGGATGCGCTGGCAGCCACGCCTGATACAAACGATTGCGTGCATCGGCCAGGCCGCTGCTGATCAATGCGCCATTTGCACCCTGCCCTGCGAGCAGACGGCGCGATGGATTTTGCGGAATCACCGCAAGCGTCAGCGCCTCCGGCAGCGAAAGCTGGTTGGCGGGTTTTCCGAAATACACCAGGCTGGCGGTCGCCACGCCCTGCACGTTGGAACCGTAGGGCGCGAGGTTGAGATACGCCTCCAATATCTCCCGTTTGGAATAGAACAGCTCCAACTGCGTGGCGCGCGCAATCTGATGCAACTTGCCGAACGGTGTGCGCGTATTGAGCCCCCATAACAGCCGGGCCAGCTGCATCGTAATGGTCGAACCACCCTGCGGTGCGCCATGTCGAACATACGTAATCCACGCACCACGCAACAAGCCATACGGATTGATACCGGGATGCCACCGGTACCAGCGATCTTCATGCAGAAGTACGCCATCGACCAGTTGTGGCGAAATGTCTTTTAACGGGACCCACAGGCGATATTGCTGATCGCTGGCGAGTGTCAGGCGCAGCAAGTGTCCCTTGCTGTCGTATACGGCCGTGGACGACGGCGACCAACTACGCAACGACGGGTGCGGCCATAACCTGCAACCCACCAGCAAGCCCAACAACAACCCTGCCGCTACGAGCCAGTTCTGCCAGCGCACGATCCAATCGCGGGCAATAAACAGTAGCTTCATGGATACGGATATCTGCATGCAAACCGGAGAAGGCTCCCTCACCTACTGCACGTAGGTGAGGGGATCGCATTTCGTCTTCCAGGCGTTCAAGGTTTGTCCACGACCTTCAATGACGCACCACCTGCCGAGCGCGCCTGCAAAGTCCGGTCATACATCGACTCGGCATAAGCCGGTGGCACGGCAAACGTACCCGCGTTCGTGGCGCGTATGCGGTACACGAACTCGCGCACATCCGGCGTCGCAACGCCATAGATCACCACGCGGTCCTCACGGATATCCGCGTACTCAGGACGCCAGGTCGATTCCGACAGACCGATCGGCGAACGCCATGCCTGCGGGGCGCTCGTGTTGCTATCGCTCGCGCTGTTGCCGCTGTCCGAATTGCCGCCGGAGGCATCGCTATTTTGCTGAGCGTTCACGACCGGCGGGGGTTCGATCACCGGCTCGAATCCGCCGGGCAGCAGATCCACGATCGAGACATTCCCGACCGCGTCGCTACCCGTGGCGCGAATTTTTACATGAACGTCGATCTCTTCGCCCAATGTCACCGAGTCCAATGATTTGCCTTGCGTATCGGTGTACTCGCGCACAATCTCGATGCCGTTGGCGATGGCCTTATCCGGCTGTATGCGGTCGTAGCCGCTTTGGCTCGCGACGCGCCACGCTGGCAGACTGCTTTGGTTGATGAACCGCAGCTTGGTTGCTGCCGCGTCCCAGCTTCCTGCTTGCAGTAGATCGCTCTGCACGCTTGATATGACCTTGGCGCTGCCATCGCTGTGCACTTCCTGGATGCTGAGCTTGTCCAGCTCGCCGCCCGTCTGGCCGGCATAGCTGTCCAGCGCAAGGATGGTCATCGAAGAAGACAACGTGTTGAAGTTATTGTGCGCCAGCGGCCATGCAATGTTTTCGAACACACGCGCCGGCAACGCTTTGGCGCGCTCAGGAAAATGCTTCGACAACACATAAAGCACGCTCGCATCGCGCACCAGCGGGTCATAGTAGTAGCTGTAAACGTAGGTATCGTCGGGCTTCGACCGCGTCAGCACGCGCTCGGGACCGGCTATCAGGCGATTGGCTTCATCGTCCTGCTTAAGCAGCTTGTAGGAAGCCGCCAGCCACGCTGCGGCCAGATCGTTTTTCCAGACTTGCGGATAGGCATCCTGCAAACGCTTCTGGATCGATGCCAAGGCGTTGGTGGTGACATTGCCCTGCCGCGTCAACAGGTACGCCGCATAGGCGCGCTGACGGAGCTTGTCGAGCGAATCCATACCTTCGTCGGCCGCCAATTGCTGCAGATATTTGTTACCCCCGTCGATCATGTCCTGCGGTACGGCGGTGCCGCGGTCGCGCGCTTCGAGCAGAAAGTTCATGACATAGACCGATACGAAGGGCTCCGAATCGGGCGTAGCCGACCACAAGCCGAATCCGCCTTCGCTGTTCTGACGCGCATGCAGCACGTCCATCAGCTTGGCGATCGCCTCCTGGTTGCTGATCTTCTTGGCGTCTTCCCCGCCAAAGGCGGGTTGCAAGGCATGCGCGAACACCGGCACTTGCGGCCATTTGGCCACGACAAGACGCGGCATCGCCATGCTCACCACTTGCTCGCTGCAGTAGTTTTGATAGTTGATGAGATAACTGGTGATGCCTTGCGCCAGCACGACCGGCAACGGCGAAACCGCGGCGTCGCGCGCGGCGTACGCGTCGAACATCTGCCGCAACGGCGACACTTCCGACTGGCTGCGCGTATACACCTGACCGACGTCGACCTGCGTGCGATACGCCGAGGCCGGACGCACGGATACATCCACCGCTTGATGCGCCGACTTGCCGGCATACGCCGCCGTAAAGGCGAGATGGCCGGAACCGAGCTTTTCCGTAGCCTTGACGCGGAACTTCACCACGCCTTCGCGCATTTCGGCCAAGCTCACGCTTTGCGTGGCCGAACCGACGACTTGCAGCTGCGGCCCCGTTTGCAACGTCACCGCTACCGGCACCTGTTTTCCGCCCAGGCCGGTAAGGTTGTTGGCGACGCCGACGCTCACGTCGGCTTCATCGCCCGGCGCAAGCGTGGTGGGAACATTCGGCGAGAGCACGAAATCGCCACGCACCGTGGTAGCGCCTTCAAACGTGCCGACGCGATCCGGCGAAACGGCAACGGCCATCACACGCAACTTGCCGTTGAAGTAATCGGGCACGGTGTAAGTGAAGTCCTTGTCGCCATCGACATCGACAATACCCGACCAAAACACCACCGGTTTGTCGCGTTTGCGCTTGAATGGATTGAGCTGCCGACCGATCGCCGCGTCCGCATCGCCACCCGGCGCCGCCAGCGCCATCAATTTTTCGAAGTCCGGCAAGATCAGATCGAGTATCTGAGACGTTTGCACTTCGAGCATCTTCTTGCGGAAGAAGAACTGCAGCGGATCGCCCAACTTGTAACGCGCGACTTGCAGAATGCCTTCGTCCACGGCAAACACTACCGCTTTCGTCGGATGCTCCGCGTGCAGTTTGAACGTGACGGTATCGCCGGGCTTCACCACATCGGGCGAGTCGACCTTGATCGCATCGCGGCACGCATCCAGATTCACGGAGAACGGCACCACGCCGTAACTCAGTGGGCTCATGAAGATCTCATCCGACGAAGGATCGCGGATGAACTGCACATTGATGTATCCGTTGCCTTCGAAGTCCTTCGGAATGGTGATCTGTTGCACTGAGCTGGTGGTGTCCGCGTGGAACCACGCATGCGCATACACTTTGTCGCGCTCGATCGTAATCAGACCGCTGCCCGCATAAGGCGCGCGAATGGAAACGTTGACGGTATCGCCAGGCGTGTAGTTCGCCTTCTCCAAGTTGAGCTGCAACTCGGCGTTGCGATCGAGCGAGCGCGAAAGATTCGCATCGCCCGCCACCGAATAGCCGACACGGTTCACTTCCACACGATCGGTGCCGCGCAGGATAGCCAAGGCGTAATTGCCAGGCTTGTCGGTCGGTAGCGTCACATCGAGCCCGCCTGCCGGGATGCTCAATGGCTGCTCGTTGACCTGGATTTCCTTGAGTTTGGATTCGTATTTGTAGACGCCCGAATCCTGCTTCGTGAGCACCGACACGTAACGTCGTTCGATCAGCTCCGCTTTGAGTCCGTCCAATTTGATCGACTTGGCCTGCGGATCGATCGCCACGATATGCACTTTGCGCACGGCATTGCGGCTGACGTAGTCGAGCGGGTCTTCGCTGCGATAGCCGATCAACCAATCGTTGCTCGACACCAGCGTCTGCGTAGCAGCCGCCACGCTGCGGCCACCATCGGGCTCGTGCGCTTTGACGAGGAAATACAGCTGATAGGTCGCATCCGCGTATTTTTTGAGGTCGAGGTCGAATTCGGCATGACCTTTCTCGTCGGTCTTGCCGTCTTGCAGCGCTTCGTCGTAACCGTCTTTCGCACGGTGAACATCGTAGAACTGATAGTCGGGCCAGCTTCGGAACGACGGCCACGCCGGGCGTAACGTCAATGTCGCTTCGACGCGTCGATCCGCGGCCGGTGTACCAAACAAATTCTGCGCGTCGACAAGTCCTTTGAGTCCGGTCGGCTTTACCCACCCTTCGGCAACGATGCTCGAAAGCTTCGCCGATACCTTCATGCGATCGGGTTGAAATTCTTTGACCTGTACCGTGGTGTTGCCGATCTGCGTGTCGGCCTTGCCGTCGCGCACGATATACAAGTTCACCGTCCAGGTGCCCGTGGGTGCGGTTTCTGCTGGGGTATAGGTCAATTCACCGAAGCCGGAGTCGTCCATTTTCAGCGACAGTTGCTTTACGGTAACGCCGCGGGGATCGACGACCTCCGCTTGCAGCGGAATACCGGCGACATTGCGCAGCCAACTGGCGGCACGCACGATCAAACCGATGTGGATGTCGTCGCCAGGACGATAAATGCCCCGATCGGAAAACAGGTACGCAGACAACGTGCCCGGATTGACGGCGCTTGCCTCGCCGCCGATGTCGAATCGCGAGTAATCGAGTTGTCGGTCGCTGCCACCAATCGGCAGGAACGACAGATCGTCTGCCTTCTTGACGACATACATCGCGGGGCGCTTTTCGCGATCCAATCCTTTGAAGGTCGGAAAATGCACGACGCCATCGGCGCTTGTGTCCTGCGCGAACAGTGTCTGCCCATTGACCGCCAGTACCGATACGTTCGCCCCCGAAACCGGCTGGCCAGTACGGATCGATTGCACGAAAACATCCTGGCTGCCGTCCAGTGAGCGCTTCACCAACATACCCAGATCGGTGACGACGATCAGACGACTGTCTTGCGCAGAAGACTCGTCGTCGTTGCCGTCGACGTCATCACCGGATGCCGGCGCAGACGTATCGGTATCCGGATCAGGTTTCGCGCCAGGAGGAGTAGGCGCAATACCTTGCTTTTGATACGCCTTGGCTTTGGCAGCCTGCTCAGCCTGTTTTTTGTCCTGGGCGGGGTCGAAATCGTACAAATGCAGCAGAAATACGCCGCGTTTGCCTGACTGCAGGTATTGCCCAAGGTCGACGCCTTCGTAGTGCGCATGCGCAGGATCGCCCGACGGGAATGCGCGCTTGAGTTCGAACCGGTCGACAATGTGTTCGTCGCTGAAATTGTAAGGAAGCTGCGGATGCTTGTAATCGCCCTGATTAAGGCTGACGAGATGCTGCAGTTGATCCGGCAATACGCGACCGATTTGCAGACGCATGCCGGTCATGTTGCGCGACACCACCGAAACGCGCTTGCTGCCGCTAAGCGAAAGCAACGAACCATCGGCCATGAATCGCAGAAGTTTCGGATAATCGGGTACGGTAACTACCGAATTTACCGACTTGCCCAGCACATATCCGCCAAAAGACTTTAGCCCTTTGTCGACACGCACGTAAATGTGTTGACGAGGATTGGCGTGGAACTTAAAGCTTTGCAGCGCTTGGTAGTCGTTTTCCGTCGGCACGACTTCCAACGGAAGCTTCTGCGATTTGCGCAGAATATCTTCACCGACTTCCTCGGCACCCCACGAATACGTTTCGGGCTCTCCGTCGTTCTCACTATCCTGAGTGCCAACGCTGCCGTTGCTTGCGAATCTTGGATTGCGATCCGGCAGTATCCACGCATGCACAAGCCCAGCCAGATCGCTGTCGCGCACGGCTCCGCTCAGGTTAATCACCATCACCTGTTCGGGCTCGTATTTGTCGTTGTCGACGAGCGTGGGGCTGACGTCGTCGACGGTGAGGCTGTATAGACCGGGCACACGTACGCTGGCATTCAACACACTGTCGGTGCCGTTGCCTCCGCGCACGCTGCGCACGCCACTGTCGAGCGCAAGCATCACCGCGCCATCGTCGCGAGGTAGGTCCAGAGGTTGCGAGTGGACCCATGCGCGTAACTTGTATTGATCGTAGGTAACGCTGTATTTCAGCGTTGTCGCGGATTGATCGCCTTTTCCGGCAAGACTCAGCGCAATACGTTTTTCGAACTGCGCGGGATCGACCGGGTAATTGAAATCGATGGGAATGATGGTTTTCTTGGCGGTGGGGTCCTGTGGGTCCTGATAGAACTCGCCTCGACCCAACACGGCTTTGAAGGCTTGGGTGTCGAATTCGAATTTTTCGTCAGCCATCAGCACGTGATGGGCGAACGCGTGCGCAACGTCGAATCGAACTTTGTAATGCTGCCCGATCGGCCAGTCCGCGGCTGGCGTGAAACGCAATGTTTTATCGTCCACCCATGTCCACTGACCGCTCGTTTGCGGCTGCATGACGATCCCGTCTGCGACGGGTTTGCCGACTAGCTCAATCGGCGCCGCGGATGCCGAAAACTCGATCTCTAACGGATGGATGGCCACCGGCTGCTTGGTGTAGTCGGTGACTTGCGGTGCGTCGACCTTCCATGTGATGCGCACAGGTTCTTCAGGACGCGGCCGATGCTTGTACCAATGCCAGCCCAACCAACCGCAAGCAACGACTAGCAAGCTGGCCGACGCCACGCCGAGCGAACGCTTGGGGTTTTTCCGCACCGCATGGGTCCAGCCGGGCGCGGACCAACTCACCTGCCCAAACAGGGGACTGAGCACCAATCCCAGCGCGGCCATTACGCCGCGCAACAGCCTTACGGGCAGGAGTAGGAGAAAACGCAGCAAATCCATAATGCTTTCCGAAGATCAATCCGTTTAAGTTCCACGGCATCGCCCGCCATGGCGTTCGCACAGCTGTAGGGAAAGGTCACACCGGTGGGTATGAGCGGCTACGAACGGAATTCCCCATGCGCATACTGCCCAGGAATCATGGCAGCCTGCGGTCACGATTCTGGCACGAGTGGAAGCGCCGAGGCAGAAAGATGGCAAGCCCGAAGCAAGGACTTGGTCCGCAAATTAGACTCTCGCCCTTCTATCGCCTAACCGCCTGGGGTTGGTAACTCACCGCAAATAGAAAACGGCCGCCATGTTACTGGCGGCCGTTCGATGATTCGTCGCGCTCAAAGCGTGCTGGCGACTTCGCGTACGACTTTGGCCAGAGAAGGATCTTGCATTGCCATATGCATGGTGGCGCGCACCAGGCCAGCTTTGTTGCCGCAGTCGAAACGCGTGCCTTCGAAGCGGTAGGCGAGCACTTTGCCCTGCTCCATCAACAAAGCCTCGATAGCATCGGTAAGCTGGATTTCACCACCGGCGCCGGGCTTGGTTTGCTCCAGCAACTGAAAGATGCGACCAGGCAATACGTAACGGCCGACCACCGCCAGATTGGACGGCGCATCCGCAGGCTTGGGCTTTTCGACCATAAACCGGATTCGCGCGCTACGCTCGTCGACGGGTTCGGCATCGACGATGCCGTATTTGTCGGTTTGATCGTGGGGCACTTCCTCGACGGCGATGACGCCGGCTTTCTCGGACTCGGACAGATCGGCCATTTGGCGCAACGCGCCCTTGCCTTGGTTCCAGATCAAATCGTCGGGCAGCACGACGCCGAAAGGCTCATCGCCCACAACCGGCTTGGCGCAGAGCACGGCATGGCCGAGACCCAGCGCCTCAGGCTGCGTAACGAAAATGGCGCGCACGTGTCTGGGCAGCGTGCCTTGCACCAACGCAAGCAGCTCGTCCTTGCCCTTTTCCTGCAGCTTGGCTTCGAGCTCGTAGGCCTTGTCGAAGTAATCGGCAATGGCGTGCTTATAGCGATTGGTGACGAAGATCAGGGTGTCGGCGCCGGCGTCGACAGCTTCGTCAACCGCGTACTGAATCAGCGGTTTATCCAGTACCGGCAACATCTCCTTGGCGACGACTTTGGTGGCGGGAAGAAAACGCGTGCCGAGGCCGGCCACGGGAAACACCACCTTGCGTAATGGCTTACTCACTCACTTCTCTCCAATATCGTTACGCCGAAGCGGAATCACATTGTTCGATTGCGCGGTGTCGCTCCAGCTGAAAGACGGAAGCAGGCTGGAAACGCACTGGCGCAGCTCATCCTCGTCGTAGTTGCTGACTGCGCTGCCGGCCTTGGCCATCTGCGCTTGCAGCAGATCCCACGACACGGGCCTGTGCTGCGCTAGAAATATCTTGTTGTGTGTCGTCGCACTGTAGTTTTCGAGTGGATGGAACAATTCTTCGAACAATTTCTCGCCTGAACGCAGTCCCGTGTAGACGATCGGTATCTCGGTGCCTGGTTTTTTGCCGGCAAGGCGGATCATCTGTTCGGCAAGATCGCGGATCTTGACCGGCTCGCCCATATCCAGCGCGAAGATTTCGCCGCCCTGGCCCAGGGCTGCGGCCTGCAAAATAAGCTGCGTCGCTTCGGGAATGGTCATGAAGTAACGGGAGATTTCCGGGTGCGTCACCGTCACCGGGCCGCCGGCCTGAATTTGCTGACGGAACAGGGGCACGACGGAGCCTGCCGAATCCAACACATTGCCGAACCGCACGGTGATGAAGTGCGTCTTCGAATGGGCGTTGAGATTCTGGCACCAGATCTCGGCAATGCGTTTGCACGCGCCCATGACGCTGGTCGGGTTGACGGCCTTGTCGGTGGAAATCAAAACGAAACATTCCACGCCGGTTTCGCTCGACAAATCAGCCACCGTGCGCGTCGACATGACGTTGTTGCGAACCGCGGTACGCAACTGTCCTTGCAGCATGGGCACGTGCTTGTAAGCCGCCGCATGAAAGACGACCTGCGGCTTGGCGTCGGCGAACAAACGGCGCATCGCCGTCGCATCGCCGCAATCGGCAAGCACGCTATTGAGTAACAACTCGGGATACGCCGCGCGCAGTTCCTGCGAAATTTGGTACAGATTGAATTCGCACGATTCGACAATCGTCAAGGCATGCACGCCGAGCCGCGCAACTTGTCGGCAGAGTTCCGATCCGATCGAGCCGCCGCCGCCCGTGATCAGCACGCGGCGACCAGTGAGCGTCTCGCGGATTTTCGTCCAATCCAATTCGACGGCGTCGCGCCCGAGGAGATCCTCGATCGACACTTCTTTGATCTGATTGAATTGCGCGCGTCCCGCGACGACGTCTTCCAGCTTTGGAACCGTGCGGTACGGCAATCCGGTGCGGTCGCATAACTCGACGACCTGACGCATTTGTCGTGCGCTCGCGCCAGGCAACGCGATCAGCAGCATTTGTACTGCGGCTTCTTTCGCGACTTCCGGAAGCTGTTCCAACGTACCCAGTACAGGCTTTCCGTTAATGCGTGCGCCGCGCAACGATCGATGGTCGTCGACGAAACCCACCACCATATAGCGGCTATCGCGATGCAAATCGCGCGCAAGTGCTTCGCCCGCGCGATCCGCGCCGACAACGAGCACGCGCTGGGTCTTGGCGTTCATGAACAGATCGACGCGGCTATCTTTCCAGAAGCGATAAGCCAGTCGTGGCGTACCCAGGAACAACGCCAACACGAAGGGATAGAGCAACAAGATCGAACGCGGCACGCCGTCCAGGCGTCCGTACAAGAACAATGCAACGCCAATCGCGACCATGCCGACGATGGCTGCGCGCAAGATGTTCCACAAATCCGGCAGGCTGGCGAAACGCCATACGCCTTTATAGAGACCGGTCCATGCGTAGACCAAGCCTTGCACGGACAGCACAATCGGAAATTCGTACGGCTCGAACGTGATAATCAGCTTAGGGTCCAATGCGTAACGCAGTTCCTTGGCGACCCACCACGCCAGCGCCGTGACCAGCAAGTCGTGCAAGACGACTGCCGCCCGCGGATGAACTGTGCCGACCCATTTACGTATGGACATAACGAACCTTGTATCGATCCCGCTGGACGAGACGATGTTTGGCAAAGATCCAAACGACCGCTGCGACCGCATAAGTGACGATGCAGGCCATAAGCCCCATCCTTGGTTTTTCGAACGCCAACGCGGCCATCGGCGCCGCGACCAGCACATTCCACCCCAAATACCATGCTGCACTGACTGCGTGCGTATGCCCCCTGCGCACGATCCATTGATACAGATGTTCGCGATGCGCAGTGTACCAGCGACGTCCTCGCACGATTCGGATAAGCAGGGTAAGGCTTGCATCCGTCACGAAAGCTGAACTGAGAATCAGCGCAGGCCATACCGCAAGCCAATCTATCCGCCATACCATCGCGGTCAGTCCGAATATCAATAGGCCGATGGTGCCGCTGCCCACATCCCCCATAAAAATGCGAGCTGGCGGCCGGTTGTAGTACCAAAACCCGACGCAAGATGCTGCGACGCATGCCGACGCCCCGGCGAGTGCAGGCTGGCCAATCGCCCATGCCAGTACGGTTAAACCGGTTGCCACGAAGATGCCCTGTTGGGCCAGCAGTCCGTCGATGCCGTCCATGAAGTTATGCAAGTTGACGCTCCATGTACCGCCGAGAACCCACAGCGGTAACCAGAGCCAGCTTGGGCCACCGGCGATCAAGGAAGCGAAAAACAAGGCCACCGCCAATAATTGCACGCCGAAGCGTGGAAGCGCCGGCAAGGAACGATGATCGTCCCACCAACCGATGGCGGCAATCATCGACGTCGCGAGCATCAACGCGATAACAACGTGAACCGGCCAAGGCGACGATCGTTCGCACAAAGAAACGGGAATCGTGAGCAAAATCGCTACGACAATACCGATACCGCCACCGCGCGGTGTGGGGATCGTATGCGAGCGCCGTTGCCCTGGTTGATCCAGCATGCCGCGACGATGAGCGTACGCAATGGCGATACGCACCACGCTCCACGCGATCAAAAAAGCAAACAACACCGCCAACGCAATCGGGGCAACGTAAGCCGCGAATGCATCACTCATTGGCGACACCGTGGATTGGCCGAATAGTGCTCCAGCCTTTGCAACTCGGGCACTGCCAGTGGTGCGCCTTGGTTCCAAAGCCGCAATGACTGCAGCGATACATCGCCTGCCCTTCGAGCAGCTTGTGCGTGAGGTCGCGCAGGATCAAAAAGTTTTCGCGCGCCTCACCTTCGATCTTATCCATGGTCGCGTCGATCAATGCCATAAGTCCGCGCACCGAAGGACGTTGCCGCAATTGCGAGGTAAGAAATTCGATGGCAGGCTTTTCGCCATCGCGTCGCTGATACAAATGCGTGAGCGCCAATACCGGCGAAATACCGTGATAACGCGCGAGAATATCCCGCAGAAAACGCTCCGCGCGTTCCATTTGCCCGGACCGCGCATAGCTGTCGAGCAAGGGCGGTAGAATTTCCGGTACGAACGCGATATCGGCGCTGACGGCTTGTTCGTAGACGTCGACCGCTTCGGCGTGATGTCCTTCCTCGGCATGCAATCGGCCAGTGAGCATGAAGGCTCGAACGCAATCAGGCTGACTGGAAAACGCTTGCTGCAAGTACTCGCGCGCGTCTGCACGGGCGCCGTGCTGACGCGACTGTTCCGCAAGTTCGCAATAGAACTGCGAGATCGTGGTTGCTTCTTCTTCGCCCGTCATTGCTTCCAGGCGGCGCGCGTGTTCGATGGCTTTGTGCCAATCGCGTTCGTGCTGATAGATCGCAATGAGATGGCGCAGCGCCGATGGCGCATGTGCGTTCATCGCCACGAGATCGGAAAACAAGGCTTCCGCGCGATCGAGGAGGCCGGCGCGCATATAGTCCTCGCCGAGCTCGAGCAAGGCCACGGTCTTCATGCCTTCGGACAAGCCGGGCCTGGAAACCAAGTGTTGATGCAAACGGATAGCTCGATCCACTTCGCCGCGACGCCGAAAAAGATTGCCTAACGCTAAGTGCGTTTCTACGGTGTCGCGGTTGTATTCGGCGAGCTTGAGGAACACTTCGATAGCTTTGTCCTGCTCCTCGTTGAGCAAGTAGTTCAAGCCACGGAAATAGTCCGAGGACAGTTCGCTGACCTGCGCGCCCGAACGGCGCACGCCAGCACGTCGAGCTGTCCACCAGCCACTTAGGAAGGCCGCCGGTATAAGCAAAGCCAGCAGCGGATAAAAGGCGCTCATGGGGTTTTCGACACCTTGGCGCCAGTAGCTTTAACCGAGCGTCGTCGCTCGCGGCGGTGGCGCGTGGTAACGCCCAGCCATGCCGTCAGGCCACCCAAAATCCAGCCCAGCGCCAGCATGGTCAACAGAGCCGCCCCTTTGGGCACTTGGACACGCGCAAACACGAGGTCATAGCCGACGAGGTCCGCGTTGAGCGCCCCCAGCACCACTCCCCCGGCGATGAACAGCAGCAATAACAGCATAACGATCAGTCGCATCATGCGACTTTACCTGATTGCCTGAATGCCTCACAGGGGACTATGTGAAGGAAAATTCAGTCTGAGTCGTTGTTTTCGACAATCAAAAAAAAGAAAAGGCAGGATCGGTTCGAAACCGCCTGCCTGTCGGAATAAGAATGAAGCAACGGCCTTAGCCGGCTTGCTGCTCCAGGTGCAAATTGACGCGTTCGCGCAACTCTTTTCCTGGCTTGAAATGTGGAACGTGCTTACCAGGCAAAGCGACAGCTTCGCCCGTCTTGGGATTGCGGCCCATACGCGGCGGACGGTAATGCAGTGCGAAGCTACCGAAGCCGCGAATCTCGATACGTTCGCCGCTAGATAGCGCCTGGCTCATCTGCTCGATAACGTTTTTGACCGCCAGCTCGACGTCTCCAAACGCAAGATGGGTCTGACGCCTTGCCAGCGCCTCAATCAGCTCGGATTTGGTCATGGGTCCCCAATGTCCGTGACGTGGAACGAATTGGGGCGGCGAGACCGCCGCCCCAATGCAGGCACTATATCAGTCAGCCTTGTTGAGCTGTTCTTTCAACAGCGCACCAAGCTTGGTCGTGCCACCCGACGCGGACGAATACTCGGCCATGGCGTCTTGCAGCTCTTCCTCGTCCTTGGCGCGAATCGACAGCGACAGCTGGCGACCCTTGCGGTCCATACCCGTGAACTTGGCTTCGACCTTGTCGCCCACCTTCAGATGCTGCGTGGCATCTTCGATGCGTTCCTTGGCGATATCGCTGGCGCGGAGGTAACCCTCGACGCCGTCGCCCAGGTCGATCACCGCACCCTTGGCGTCCACTTCCTTCACCGTGCCGTTGACGACGGCGCCACGCGGATGGACCGCCATGAAGTGACCGAACGGATCTTGCTCCATCTGCTTGATGCCGAGGGAGATGCGCTCGCGCTCCGGATCCACGGCCAGCACCACGGCTTCGATCTCGTCGCCCTTCTTGAAGTTGCGCACGAGGTCTTCGCCGGACGCCTGCCAGGAGATGTCGGACAGGTGAACCAGACCGTCGATGCCGCCGTCCAGGCCGATGAAGATGCCGAAGTCGGTGATCGACTTGATCTGACCGGACACCTTGTCGCCCTTCTTGTGGGTGGCCGCAAACGCTTCCCACGGATTGGAACGGGTCTGTTTGATACCCAGCGAGATGCGGCGACGCTCTTCATCCACGTCCAGCACCATCACTTCGGTTTCGTCGCCAACCTGCACCACCTTGGCCGGATTGACGTTCTTGTTGGTCCAATCCATTTCGGACACGTGGACCAGACCTTCCACGCCCGGTTCGATCTCGACGAAGCAACCGTAATCGGTGACGTTGGAGACCTTGCCGAACAGGCGGCTGCCAACCGGATAACGACGCGAAATCGCCACCCACGGATCGTCGCCCAGCTGCTTCAGACCCAGCGACACGCGGTTGCGCTCGCGGTCGTACTTCAGCACGCGAACATCCAGCTCGTCGCCGACGTTGACGACTTCGGACGGATGACGCACGCGCTTCCACGCCATGTCGGTGATGTGCAGCAGGCCGTCGATACCGCCCAGATCCACGAACGCGCCGTAGTCGGTGAGGTTCTTGACCGTGCCCTTCACAACGGCGCCTTCGGTCAGGCGCTCAAGCAGCTTCTCGCGCTCCTCGGAGAACTCGGTCTCGACGACGGCGCGGCGGCTGACAACGACGTTGTTGCGCTTGCGGTCCAGCTTGATGATCTTGAACTCGAGGTCCTTGCCTTCCAGATAAACCGGATCGCGGACCGGGCGCACGTCGACCAACGAACCCGGCAAGAATGCGCGGACGTCCTTGATGTCGACGGTGAAGCCGCCTTTGACCTTGCCGGAGATCTTGCCGACGATGGTCTCTTCCTTGTCGAAAGCCTGTTCCAGATCGTCCCACACCATGGAACGCTTGGCCTTCTCGCGGGAGAGCTTCGTTTCGCCGAAGCCGTCTTCCAGGGCATCGAGGGCTACCTTCACCTCGTCGCCAACGCGCACTTCCAACTCGCCGTTCTCGCTCTTGAACTGCTCGATCGGAACGATGCCTTCGCTCTTGAGGCCCGCGTTGATCACAACGACGTCGTTGCGGATTTCCACAACGATACCGGTGACGATGGCGCCCGGCTTCAGCTTAGAAATGGCCTGTTGGCTCTGTTCAAACAGCTCGGCAAAACTTTCAGTCATGTTGATTCCAGAAATAAGAAAAGGCCCTCACCCACGTGCGCGCCGTCGGATATTTGCGCAATTGGGCAGGCCCACCGGTTATGGGTGGTCGGGACACGCCCTCACACCGTTGACCAAAACTTCATGCCGCGGCATGAAGCACCAATGCCGCCGCAACCTTTACGGTTTCACGACGGCCAATACTTTAGCGACCACATCCTCGATTCCCATGCCGGTGGTATCCACTAGCACCGCATCGCTGGCGGGTTTGAGCGGCGCCACAGCTCGCGATGCATCGCGGGCGTCACGCGCTTCAATTTCGCTCTGAAGAGTAGCAAGTGTAACGCTCAGCCCCTTTTCCTTCAACTGCTTATAGCGCCTTTTGGCTCTTTCGGCCGCGCTGGCGGTCAGGAACACCTTGTAGGGGGCGTCAGGGAAGATCACGGTCCCCATATCCCGTCCGTCGGCCACCAAACCGGGTGACTTGCGGAAGCTCAGCTGCAAGGCAACAAGCGCCTGTCTGACCGTTGGAATCGAGGCGATCGCCGACGCGGCGGCGCCAGCCGTCTCAGTCCGAAGCTCGTCTGTGGCATCGTGTCCATTGACGATTACGCGCGTTTCGGCATCATGTGGCACCGCACGAAACTGGATCTTCGTGGTTTCGGCACAGCGGGTCACGGCTTCGGCATCGGATAAATCCAGCCCAGCCATGCCCGCCGCGTAACCGACTGCTCGGTACAGGGCTCCTGAATCCAGCAATCGCCAGCCGAGGTGCTCCGCCACCAGCCGGCTGATCGTGCCTTTGCCTGATCCGGAGGGTCCGTCGATGGTTAGTACGGGCGCGGACTGGCGTGTTTGCATGGACGAACCTGATGGCACGGGAAGTGCTTAGCTTATCGTGTTTACAGAGGTACTAAGCGCATGCTCAACAGCTCTCGCTCCATCGCCACTGAATACCAGCCGCTCTCCATGAACGAGCTCCATCATCAGTTCACCCAAGCCGCGCAAGATGTGCGGCATGTGCACGAGCGGCCCGACAACGACACGCTGTTGAGCCTTTACGCGCTTTACAAGCAAGGCATGGAGGGCGACGTGCACGGTTGTCAGCCTGGCTTCTTTGACTTTATCGGCACCGCCAAACAGGAAGCCTGGGCGCGTTTGAAGGGCATGTCGCAGGACGAAGCCATGCGTCAATACATCGCCTTGGTACAACAATTGCTCGACTGAAATAGAACGTGCCCCGCCGGGGCCACTTGCGCCCATCGCGATTAGCCGGCACATTCATACGATCGTTTGAACACGGTCGCCGTATGAACTATCCCCATTTGTTCGCCCCGCTCTCGCTGGGACACGTCACCTTGCCTAATCGCATCCTGATGGGTTCGATGCACACCGGGCTGGAGGACAAATCGGCCGATTTCGACAAGTTGGCGGCCTATTTCGCAGAGCGTGCGCGAGGCGGTGTCGGCCTGATGGTCACTGGCGGCATCGCACCTAGCATCGAGGGTTGGCTCAAGCCGTTTGGCGGACGCATGACCCTGCCCTGGCACAAACCCAGGCATCGGAAAATCACCCGCGCCGTGCACGCCGAAGGCGGACGCATCTGCATGCAAATCCTGCATGCCGGTCGTTACGGCTATCACCCGCTTTCCGTGGCGCCGTCGCGTATCAAATCGCCCATCACGCCTTTTACGCCACGAGCGCTGAGCGCACGCGCCGTCGAACGCACCATCAACGACTTCGTCCGCTGCGCGCAACTCGCACGCGATGCGGGATACGACGGCGTGGAAGTCATGGGTTCCGAAGGCTATCTGATCAATCAATTCATCGCCGCCCGCACCAATCAACGCAACGATGCCTGGGGCGGCGATGCCGCGCGACGCATGCGGTTTCCCGTCGAAATCGTGCGACGCATGCGCGAAGCCGTAGGACGCGATTTCATCATCATCTATCGCCTTTCGATGCTCGACCTCGTCGAAGGCGGACAGACATGGGAAGAGATCGTTACCCTCGCCAAGCAGATCGAATCGGCAGGCGCGAGCATTATCAACACAGGCATCGGCTGGCATGAAGCGCGTGTACCAACCATCGTTACCAGCGTGCCGCGCGCAGGTTTTACGTGGGTTACGCAAAAGCTGAAAAGCGAAGTCTCGATTCCACTGATCACCACCAACCGCATCAACATGCCCGATGTCGCCGAACGCATTCTCGCCAGCGGCGAAGCGGACATGGTGTCGATGGCGCGACCGCTGCTGGCTGATCCGGAATGGGCGGCTAAAGCAAAAACAGGTCGCAGCGAACGCATCAACACATGCATCGCCTGCAACCAGGCGTGCCTCGATCACGTATTCGAAAATCAGCGCGCAAGTTGTATGGTCAATCCGCGCGCATGTCACGAAACGGAGCTGCGCATTGCGCCTGCAACGACGCGCAAAAGCGTCGCGGTAGTAGGCGCCGGACCCGCCGGCATGGCGTGCGCGTCGACGTTGGCGGAACGCGGTCACCGCGTCACGTTGATCGATGGCGCGAACGAGATCGGCGGTCAATTCAACTATGCCAAACGCATTCCCGGCAAAGAAGAATTCCACGAGACGCTGCGGTATTTCACACATCGTTTGACCGATACCGG
This sequence comes from Dyella sp. 2HG41-7, assembly GCF_021390675.1. NCBI lineage: Bacteria > Pseudomonadati > Pseudomonadota > Gammaproteobacteria > Lysobacterales > Rhodanobacteraceae > Dyella > Dyella sp. 2HG41-7. The sequence goes on along the minus strand of NZ_JAJEJV010000004.1, from coordinate 2,329,605 downwards.
CGTGCAGTTGCAATTGGGCCGAATCGCCGACGCAACCGCGCTCAAGACCGAAAACTACGACGATATTGTGGTCGCGACAGGCATCACGCCGCGGCGCGTAAGTTTCCCTGGAAGCGATGATCCTCGCGTGCTGAGTTATCTCGATGTGCTTGCGCGAAATCATCCCGTTGGGCAACGCGTGGCCATCATCGGCGCGGGCGGTATCGGCTTCGATGTTGCGGAGTTCCTGGTCGAACACGCCCCATCGCCGACCACCGACGTTGCGCGATGGACGCGCGAGTGGGGTGTGGATATGCAGCTTGAACATCAAGGGGGTTTGCTAGCCGCGCGACCTGAACCTGCAGCACGACAAGTTTGGCTGTTGCAACGCACGCAAGGTCGCCCGGGCGCGCGCCTCAACAAAACCACTGGATGGGTTCATCGCGCCACCTTGAAGAACAAGCAGGTCGCGATGCTCGGCGGCGTTACCTACGACCGTTTTAACGACGAGGGACTGCATATCACCATCGATGGCAAATCCCAGGTACTACCGGTCGACAACGTCATCGTGTGCGCGGGCCAAGAGCCAAACCGCGGCCTGGCGGACTCACTCACCGAGCTCGGCCATTTACGGGTGCACGTGATCGGCGGGGCCGACGTTGCCGCGGAATTGGACGCCAAGCGCGCCATTGCCCAGGGCACACGGCTTGCGGCGGAACTCTAAGAAAGTTCCGTAAAGCATTGCCGGGGATCAAGAAAGGAAGCGCCCCGCTAGCGACGCGTCGGTAGTGGCTCTGGGGAGGGAGGCCGAAATACCGCGGGGGTAGCGTCGCTGCGGGGCGAGGGTCAGCACCACTCGGGGGGAGGGGGTCAGTGGTGCGACAGGGCCTATATTATGATCGACCCGATACAGAATCAAATATATATTTAGAGCCCCACTTATTTGAAAATCATATATGTTTGATTTTCGCCAACTTCGCTATTTCGTCGCCGTCGCGGAAGAACTGAGCTTCACCCGCGCCGCGCAGCGCCTGCATCTCTCTCAGCCACCGCTTTCTCAGCAAATCCAGGCGCTGGAGCAGGAGCTGGGCGTCAAGCTGCTGGAACGCGACAAACGCAATGTCGCTCTCACCGCTCCAGGCAGGCTATTTCTTGAGCAGGCTCGCCAGATCCTCGCGATGGCCGACGATGCCCGCGCCCAGGTTGCCGAAGCCGCCGCTGGCTTCAGCGGGCAACTTAAGCTCGCCTACACCGTATCGGTATCATTCCATCCTGCCCTGCCCCAAACGTTGCTCCGGCTCGGCCAAAACGCGCCCAATGTGCGTGTCTGGCTGACCGAGATGTACACCGAGCCACAATTCGTCGCCCTGCGTAACGGGCAGATCGATGTCGGCTTCGTGCGCGATGTGCCCACCCATGAAGACGATGCCTACGCGATCCGCCTCGACGTGATCGATCGCGAACCCCTACTGCTGGCCATGCCCGAAAATCACCGCCTAGCAGGAAGATCAAGCGTGGAGCTCGGCGAAGTAGCGGGCGATCCCTTCGTGATCCAACCCCGCGAATTGGCGGCGACGCTCTACGACCGGCTGGTCCGGCTGGCGTCGAAGGCGGGCTTTCACCCCGTGATTCGGCAACATGCGCAGCAGATCAACGGCCTGGTCGCCCTGGTGTCGGCTGGCATCGGCCTTTCCCTGGTCCCGGCCAGCATGCAGGCGGTGAAGCTGCCCGGCGTGAGCTATGTGCCGCTGGCCGACCCCGATGCCTACCTCTTGCTGGCCGTCGCCAGTCGGGCGGAAAATCCTTCGCCGGTGGTGCTGCAGTTCCTGGAAACGGCGGCCGACGCCAAAGCCGCGCTGGGCTTGTGATAAGTGATTCAAATCGTTATACTTGCGCGCTTTCCGTGATTCATTTCGTTCTAGGAGCCTGCCGTGAAGGTGCTTTCCTCTTTGAAGTCCGCCAAGCAGCGGCACCGTGACTGCAAGGTTGTGCGCCGTCGCGGCAAAGTGTTCGTGATCTGCAAGAGCAACCCGCGTTTCAAAGCGCGCCAGCGTTGATCGTTTTCGCGAATACGTGAAAAAAGCCGCTCCCGTAGCGGCTTTTTTTATCTGCATGACGAGCCGCCGAAAGGCGGTTTTTTCATGTCTGGCGTAGTCGATCCGCCCAAGGTCGATGCTCAGAAAGCCTGGCGAGACGCGGTGACGCCTTAAGTCCACTCTCCGTTGTGCCGATGAAACCCGTAACGACACGGCTGATTCGGAGTCGCAATCGGTGCCATGAAGATCATTCATCTGTACTGAATCGCGCCAGTCGGTACGTTCGATTCGACATCGTCGCCACCGGAACGGGCACCATGAAACGTCTGCGCAGCTTGTTTAGCAAAAGTCGTCGCGTCAACCACTCTCGCTTGGATCTTCAAGCGCAGGTCGATGCGTTGCACAAGGCGCAAGCCATTATCGAGTTCAAGCTCGATGGCACGATTCTCGAAGCGAATGACAACTTCTTGCGCACCATGGGCTATACGCGCGACGAAGTCGTCGGAAAACATCACCGCATGTTCGTCGACCCGGCCGAACGCGAGAGCGCTGGCTATGCAAAATTCTGGGAACGTCTGCGCTCCGGCGAGCAATACACCGGCCAGTACAAGCGCGTCGCCAAAGGCGGCCGCGATGTTTGGATACAAGGCAGCTATAGCCCCATTCTCGATCGAAGCGGTAAACCGTTCAAAGTCGTCAAGCACGCCATCGACGTCACCGGCGAACGTCTGCAGGCCGCCGACATGGAAGGCCGTCTCGCCGCGATCGATCGCGCGCAAGCCGTAATCAGCTTCGACCTTAACGGCATCATCCTCGATGCCAACGACAATTTTCTGCAGACGCTCGGTTACCAGCGCGAAGAAATCGTCGGCCATCATCACCGCATGTTTGTCGACAATGCCACGCGCGAGAGCGACGAGTACCGTCAATTCTGGTCGCGCATGCGCGACGGCGAATACAACGCCGGCTTATATTGCCGAGTGCGCAAGGACGGCTCGGAAGTGTGGATTCAGGCGAGCTACAACCCGATCTTCGACCAGGATGGACGTCCCTTCAAGATCGTCAAATATGCCACCGACGTCACCGAACAAACCCGCGCCGTACAGGCGTTGCAAGCCGCGTTGGGTTCGCTTTCCAGATCGGTTCCGGCTATTGCAGGCGAGGCGCAACGTGCAAGCCGTCTAGCGAACGAGGCAAGCAGCAGCGCGAGCACGGGCGGCACGATGGTGAGCGAATTGGTGGGCACGATCAGCGATATCAACGATCGCGCGCAAAGCATGGCCGAAATCATCGGTGTGATGGATTCGATCGCCTTCCAAACCAATATCCTGGCGCTCAATGCCGCCGTCGAAGCGGCGCATGCGGGCGAACAAGGCAAGGGCTTTGGCGTTGTGGCGCAAGAAGTGCGCGCCCTCTCGCAACGCAGTGCGCAGTCGGCGCGGGATATTCGCGAATTGATCCAGAACGCCATCGATTCGCTGGCTCAAGGCAGCCACCGCGCGCGCCAAGCCGGCGAAGCGATGCGCAACATCGTGACATCAACCATGCAGGTGAACGAACGCGTTGGGCAAATCGCGAATGCAGCCGACTCGCAGACCACGGATATTTCGCACGTCAATGTAGCGATCGAACGTTTGCGCGCAAACAGCGCCGTGACCACATAAAAAAAGGGCTTCCAACAGGAAGCCCGGCATGCATGCTTACAAGCGCCTCGCGATCTGAGGCGCCGTAATTATTGGTAACTGACGCCCGTAATTTCGTAACGTTTCACGCCATTAGGCGCCTTGAACTCAAAACTGTCACCGGCGCTTTTGCCGATCAACGCGCGTGCAATCGGCGAGGACACGGCGATCAAGCGTTGCTTAATATCCGCCTCCAGATCGCCAACGATCTGATACGTCACCGACTCGCCGCTGTCTTCGTCTTCAAGGTCCACCGTGGCCCCGAATACGACCTTGTTGCCGGCGCTCAGGCGCGACACGTCGATCACTTCCGCCGTCGACAAGGCCGCTTCCAACTCGGCAATACGGCCCTCGATAAAGCTTTGCTGTTCGCGCGCCGCGTGGTACTCGGCGTTTTCCTTCAGATCGCCATGCGCGCGCGCTTCGGCGATGGCGGCGATGATCTTGGGACGCTCGACGAACTTCAAGCGCTCCAATTCGCCGCGCAGGCGCTCCGAACCGACCTTGGTAATGGGCGCTCGACTCATGCGCTTAGCTCCTTGTGAAGTTCTTGCAGGCTGTGTACTTCGCCGTTGTCGTGGTAATCCAGCGAATGCACCAGCGCGCGCGCGCCCGCCACCGTCGTGGAATACGTCACGCGATGCTGCAGGGCTTCGCGTCGAATCGAGAACGAGTCGGAAATCGCCTGCTTACCTTCGGTAGTGTTGACGATGTAGACAATCTCGCCGTTCTTGATCAGGTCGACAATATGCGGACGACCTTCAAGCACCTTGTTGATGCGCTCACAGATCACGCCATGCGAAGTGAGATAGCTGGCCGTACCGGACGTCGCGACCAACGTGAACCCACGCGCGGCGATATCCACGGCGACAGGCAACAGGCGATCTTTGTCGGCATCGCGCACCGACACGAACACTTTGCCTTTCGGTGGCGTCTTGATGCCGGCGGCATCGTGACCGCGCGCAAATGCGGCGCCGAAGCTGCGACCTACGCCCATCACTTCGCCAGTGGAACGCATTTCCGGACCGAGGATCGGATCGACGTTCTGGAACTTCAGGAAGGGGAAAATCGCTTCCTTCACTGAGTAATAGCTCGGAATCACTTCGCGCGTCGCGCCCTGCTCCGTCAAGGTGCTTCCGGCCATGCAACGCGCGGCAATTTTCGCGAGCGCCACGCCAGTCGCCTTAGAGACGAACGGCACCGTGCGCGAGGCACGCGGATTCACTTCCAGAATAAACACTGTGTCGCCCTGAATCGCAAACTGCGTATTCATCAGGCCGATCACTTTCAGTTCTTTCGCCATCAAGGCGACCTGACGACGCAGCTCGTTCTGCACAGCTGGTGTCAGCGAATAAGGCGGCAGCGAGCAGGACGAATCGCCCGAGTGAACGCCGGCTTCCTCGATATGCTCCATGATGCCGCCGACCAGCACATTGCCTTCGTGATCGGCGATGACGTCGACGTCCACTTCCACCGCATGATCGAGGAAGCGATCGAGCAGTACCGGCGAATCGTTCGACACCTGCACCGCTTCGCGGATGTAGCGCGACAGATCCGCGTCGTCGTACACCACTTCCATCGCGCGGCCGCCTAGCACGTAGCTCGGACGCACCACCAACGGATAACCGATCTCGCGCGCCAGCGCCAAGGCTTCGTCCGCGTTGCGCGCGGTGCGATTCGGCGGCTGCGTGAGGCCCAGCTTGTTGATCATTTGCTGGAAGCGTTCGCGATCTTCGGCCAGATCGATGGAATCCGGCGTCGTGCCGATAATCGGCGCACCGGCCGCTTCCAACGCGCGCGCAAGCTTCAGCGGCGTCTGGCCGCCGTATTGCACGATCACGCCCTTGGGCTTTTCGAGATCGACGATTTCCAGCACATCTTCCAGCGTCAGCGGCTCGAAGTACAAGCGGTCGGACGTGTCGTAGTCAGTAGAAACGGTTTCCGGGTTGCAATTGACCATGATGGTCTCGAAACCGTCTTCGCGCAGCGCCAAAGCGGCGTGCACGCAGCAGTAATCGAATTCGATGCCTTGACCGATACGATTCGGACCGCCGCCCAGCACCATAATCTTGTTGCGATTGGTGGGGTTGGCTTCGCACTCTTCCTCGTAGGTCGAGTACATGTAGGCCGTCGTTGTAGCGAATTCAGCCGCGCAGGAATCCACGCGCTTGTACACCGGACGCACGCCCATCGTGCGGCGCAGATGACGAATCGCCGCCTCGTCGGTGCCGGCCAGCTCCGCAAGCCGCGCGTCGGAGAAACCGAGGCGCTTCAGATCGCGCATGCGCGACGCATCGAGCGCAGTGAGGCCTTGCTCGCGCACTTCGTTTTCCGTGACGACAATGTCTTCGAACGCCGCCAGGAACCACGGGTCGACACGGCTCAGGTCGTGCACTTCTTCCAGCGTCAAACCAGCGCGGAATGCATCGGCGAGATGGAACACGCGATCCGGACGCGGCTCGCGCAATTCGCGCTTGAGCGTCGCCAGACCGGCTTCCGTGCTGATATCGAGATTGGTGGGATTGAGACCGGTCTTGCCGATCTCCAAACCGCGCAGCGCTTTCTGCAGCGATTCGTGGAAGCTGCGACCGATCGCCATCACCTCGCCCACCGACTTCATCTGCGTGGTGAGACGCGCGTCGGCCTGCGGGAATTTCTCGAACGCGAATCGCGGAATCTTGGTGACGACGTAATCGATGGTCGGTTCGAACGACGCCGGCGTAAGGCCGCCGGTAATGTCGTTCTTCAATTCGTCCAGCGTGTAACCGACGGCGAGCTTCGCGGCGATCTTGGCAATCGGAAAGCCGGTGGCTTTCGACGCCAGCGCCGACGAACGCGACACGCGCGGATTCATCTCGATCACCACCACGCGACCGGTTTCGGCATTCACGCCGAACTGCACGTTGGAGCCGCCGGTATCCACGCCGATCTTGCGCAGCACGGCGATGGATGCATCGCGCAGACGCTGGTATTCCTTGTCGGTGAGCGTCTGCGCCGGCGCGACGGTAATCGAGTCGCCGGTGTGCACACCCATCGGATCGAGGTTTTCGATCGAACACACGATGATGCAGTTGTCCGCTTTGTCGCGGACCACTTCCATCTCGAATTCCTTCCAGCCGAGCACCGATTCTTCCACCAGCACTTCGTGCACCGGCGAAAGTTCGAGACCGCGCTTGACGATCTCTTCGAATTCTTCGCGGTTATAGGCGATACCGCCACCGGAACCGCCAAGCGTGAAGCTGGGTCGGATGATGGTCGGGTAACCGACGGTAGCCTGAATTTCTACGGCTTGTTCGAACGTGCGCGCAACTGCAGCCTTCGGGCATTCCAGTCCGATTTCGGACATCGCCACGCGGAACAACTCGCGGTCTTCGGCCATGCGAATCGCTTCGCGCGATGCGCCAATCAGTTCGACGCCGTACTTCTCAAGCACGCCATGATCGGCGAGATCCAGCGCGCAATTGAGGCCGGTCTGGCCGCCCATCGTCGGCAGCACCGCATCCGGGCGCTCCTTGGCAATGATGCGTTCCACCGTCTGCCAGTTGATCGGCTCGATATAGACCGCGTCCGCCATGTTGGGGTCGGTCATGATGGTGGCGGGGTTGGAGTTCACCAGGATGACCCGGTAACCCTCTTCCTTCAGCGCTTTGCAAGCCTGCGCGCCGGAGTAGTCGAACTCGCAGGCCTGACCGATCACGATCGGGCCGGCGCCGATGATCAGGATGCTCTTGATGTCGTGACGTTTTGGCATCTCAGCGGGACTCCTGCATCAACTTGGCGAAACGTTCGAACAGATAACGGATGTCGTGCGGACCCGGGCTGGCTTCGGGGTGACCCTGGAAGCAGAAGGCCGGACGATCCGTCAGGGCAAAGCCTTGCAGCGATCCGTCGAACAGCGAGGTGTGCGTGATGCGCACGTTGGACGGCAGCGTGGCGGCGTCCACCGCGAATCCGTGATTCTGCGAGGTGATCAGCACGCGACCGTCGTCGTGGTCTTTCACGGGATGGTTCGCGCCGTGATGGCCGAACTTCATCTTCAAGGTTTTCGCACCGACCGCGGCGCCCATGATCTGGTGACCCAGGCAGATGCCGAACAGCGGAATCTCGGCAGCGAGGAATTCGCGCGTCGCGGCGATGGCGTAATCGCACGCGGCCGGATCGCCGGGGCCGTTGGAAAGGAACACACCGTCCGGCTTCATCGCCAGCACGTCGGCAGCAGACGTCTGCGCCGGCACGACCGTGATTTCGCAGCCGCGCTCCGCCAGCAGGCGAAGAATGTTGCGTTTCACGCCGAAGTCGTACGCGACGACGTTGAAGCGCTTGTCTGTCTCGTTGAAGAGCGTGCGATCGAGATCGTAAACGCCCTCGTTCCAGTTGTACGGCTTGGTGACGCTGACCACCTTGGCCAGGTCCATGCCGTTCAAGCCGGGAAAGGCGCGCGCCTTGGCGAGCGCGGCGTCGAGGTTGATCGACTCGCCGGCAACGATGCAGCCATTCTGCGCACCCTTATCGCGCAGGATGCGGGTCAGCCGACGCGTATCGATGCCGGCGACGGCGACGATGCCGTGACGCTTGAGGTAATCGGGCAGGCTTTCGGTGCTGCGCCAGTTACTGGCGAGGCGCGGCACATCGCGAACGATCAGACCGGCCGTATGCACCGCGGAGGACTCGGCGTCCACCTCGTTGCAGCCGGTGTTGCCGATATGGGGATAGGTGAGCGTGACAATCTGGCGGGCGTAGGAGGGATCGGTGAGGATCTCCTGGTAGCCAGTCATTGCCGTATTGAAAACCACCTCGCCAACTGTTTCGCCAGTCGCGCCGACGGCGTAGCCGTGGAACACGCTGCCGTCTTCGAGGGCAAGCAGAGCGGGATGAGGCATGGAGGACCGCCTTTTTAGGTACAGCAAGGTCCGCAAGCCGCATCGAAGCAGGCTTGTGGACCTTAGGTCATGGAAAGTCTCGGGCGGGTTGAAATGATAGGCGTTGAGGGCCTTTCTGTCCACCCGAAAAGCGTGCGCAAGCGCAGGGACTTTCATGAAGCATGGTCAGCCTGCTCGCGCTAGACTGGCGGCAACTTAGCTAGGAAAGCTGCGAAACTTCATGAACGCGACCGTTCTGCTGGATCCCACACGGCTCGATCGTCCTGACACGGATGTCCGTCAGGATCCCTTCCCGTTCATGATTGCCCACGGCCAATTGCCGGACGAAGCACGCAGCGACCTGGAGCGCGATTTCCCCAAGTACAGCAGCGCCGGTTTCTTCCCTTATGACGAAGTCGACTGTGGACCGTCGATCAACGCGCTGGTGCGCCAGTTGACCACGCCGCAATTCGCTAGCGCGGTCGGCCGTTACCTGGGAATCGAAAACCTGGGCCAGTATCCCACGCTCATCACCTTGTGCCGCACGCTCAACAAGCGCCACGGCACCATCCATACCGACAGCCGCTCCAAGGTAGCCACCGCCCTGCTCTACCTCAACACGCAGTGGCCGGACACCAGTGATGGCTGCCTGCGCTTTCTCAAGCGTATCGACGATATCGACGACGTCGTCGCGCCTGAGCTCAAACCTTTGTACGGCGAATTCGCCGTCTTCAAACGCTGCGACAATTCCTTCCACGGTCATTTGCCGTACGAAGGCGAGCGTCGCGTGATTCAAGTTGCGTGGTTGACCAGCGAAGAAGAAAAACTGCGCAAAACCAAGCGCGGCAAGTTTTCGCGCGTGTTCAAAAAAATCTTCGGCGTGTTGGATCGAAAACTCGGCGCGGGACGCGATCGCAACGCGGCGCATCGCGATTAAGGCGTAAACGTCTAAATCCCAGCCATGCCGTAATATCGAACACTTGAATCGCTTCGGGGGAAGCCATGTCTTTCGTGTTCCTGCTGTCGCTGACCCTCCAAGTGGCCTGCGCTATCCATGTGATTCGCAGTGGGCGTCCGCTGTATTGGATTTGGCTGATACTTATCGGCTCCTATTTGGCCGTGCTGGTTTATACGGTGATCGCGATCATCCCCGATCTGCGTCACGATCCGCGCGGCCGCAACGCCGCGAGCAAAGCGACCAACATGATCGATCCGCAACGGCGTCGGCGCGAACTACAGCGGCAGCTTGAACTCAGCAATACGGTGGACAACCGCCGGCATCTAGCAGAGGAATGCCTGCAACAAGGCGACTATGTCAACGCGCAAGAGCTCTATCAGGACCTGTTGAGCGGCAGCATGTACGCCACCGATCCACATTTCATGGAGGGGCTGGCTCAGGCGCAAGTCGGCAATGAAAACTATGCCGATGCGCGCGCGACGCTTGATGCGCTTATCAAGGCCAACCCGAACTACCGATCGAACGATATGCAATTGCTCTATGCGCGTTGCCTCGAAGAACTTGGCGAGACCGAAGCTGCGCTCGAGAAGTACGAAGTGCTGGCGGACAGCTATCCGGGCGAAGAAGGCCGCTTCCGCTATGGCAGCCTGCTCGGCCGTAGCGAGCGTCGCGCAGAAGCGCGCAGCGTATTTCAAAATCAACTCCGTCGCGCCGAACTGATGCCCCGCTACTATCGCCGCAAGGAACAAGCGTGGCTGAAAGCCGCTCGGCTTGAACTATCGCGTCTGGGCGAGTCCTAAAACGCTCATATAAACCGCCAAGCTGCGTACACAGCAAACGCCACATAGAACAATCCCACCGGAATCAACGCACGGCCATCGACGCGGCCGCGTCGGAACAAACGCCACAAATAAACGATGGCAAGCATCGTCATCACGCCGGAAACAACCAGCGTGGAATCGAACAACCACGGTGTTGCGAAGATCGCCAATGCGCTGGGCACGGTCGCTTGAATCATCATTGCGCCGGAGATATTGGCTAACGCCAGACGCTCCTTGCCCTGACGCACCCAGATCAGTGCATTCATGGTTTCCGGCAATTCGGTGGCGACGGGGCTCAAAATCAAGGCGACGAAATGCGGTGGCAGATGCATGGCCAACCCGACGGCCTCGATCTGCGAAACAAAAATATGCGAAGCAACGGCGATCACGGTTAGAGACAGCGCCGCCTGCAACGAGACCGCCAACATCGAAGGCGTCGCAGATCGTGGTTGAAATTTCAGCGGTTCGAGGTCTTCGTGATCTGCAGCATCACCTTCGACTTTCAGTTCGCGCCAGACGTAGATCGCATAGGCGAGCAAAAACAACACACCTAACCATGGCTTGAACGCGAAAGCGATCAAGCCAAGCGCGCACTTCACTACGAAGATGGAAAGAAACCACGCTTGATCGCGCGCCAATCGTGCGTCGTCGACTTGCACGCGTCCATCGGCGCGACGCAGGCGATGTCGATGGCACCACAGCGCGATGCCCACCACGGCGTAAGCGATCGTCGCCAACACCAACGGACCGCCCATGGCCGCACCGACGCCGATGTCGCGCACATCCGCGGTGCGCCCCATCATCACAGCCACGAACGTCACCGCGCTTTCGGGCAATGCCGTGCCGAACGCGGCTAGTACCGTGCCGGTGGCGGTCTCGCCGAGATTGAGCTTTTTACCCAGCCATTCGATGCTGTTGACGAAATACTCGCAGGCCGCATAGATCGCTGCGGCGGAGAGCAGAAACAACAGTGCTGTCATAAGCATGGGCGATTCCGGGCCGGGCAAGCGAAAACCAATGGCGCACGTACGCGGCTCGCCCGGCCTGGGTAAGCGCGTCGTGGCCAAAGGTCTCGCCGGATCATCGCAATCAGAACGTTGCGATAACTATCCGCGCCATGAAGCGCGAAGGCTTCAAGTATGTTGACGCGAATTCCTCGATGCATGGAGCCATGACGGCTCGACACGACGAAGATGGCTACTCCCCAATGACAACGTTTCGGATGCTACAAGCTCAGCAGGTTGCGGACAACCGCCCTTCGCTTTATCCGGGCTTGCGGCCGCGATCCTGCAACATATCGTCGATGCTGTAAGCACCGGGCTTGCGGCCTGCCAGCCATGCGGCGGCTTCGAGCGCGCCGCGCGCAAAAATGGATCGATCCGTGGCGCGATGGCTCAGTTCGACGCGCTCGCCTTGACCCAGCACCAACGCCGTGTGTTCGCCCACGACATCGCCGCCACGCACGACGGCAAAACCGATCGTGCCTTCACGCCGCGCACCGGGTCTGCCTTCGCGCACATACACGCCGTCTTTCGCCAACGTCGTGCCACGTGCATCAGCTGCTGCATGCCCCAACGCCAGCGCAGTGCCGGACGGCGCGTCTTCTTTGCGGTTGTGGTGCGATTCGATAATTTCCAGATCCCAATTCGGCAATGCGGCAGCGGCTTCGCGCAGCAACCGCGTCAACACTGCCACGCCAAGGCTGAAATTGGCGGCTTGCAGCACTGGTATTTGCTTGCTGGCTGCAGCGACTTGCGCTTCCAACGATGATTCGATGCCGGTGGTGCCCGTTACCAGCGCAACCTTGTTCGCGATGCAGTACGTCAACGCGGAAGCCAGTCCATCCGGGCCGCTGAAGTCGATCACGACGTCCGTCGCCAACGCGCCTTCCCAGTTGTGCGTATAAGAAAGACCGCCGAACACCGACGCACCATCTTGCTCCGAACCTTCGGCGACCACGGCGCGCGTCAATGCGAAACGCCGATCTTCTCGCAACAGCGCGAGCAGCGCCCGGCCCATACGACCGGAGGCGCCATTGATGGCAACGCGAATGGCTTGCGTCATGCGGGTATCCCTTTCGTTTCATGCCGGCTTCGTTCTTCGATCGAGGAACGAAGCCATTGCACAGACGTTAGCTTACGAAGTCACGCGCGACCAGAACTGCTTCAGACCATCCGCCCAGGTCTTGGCGCGCGGTGTGTGCTGATCGTCATCGCTGAAGGTGGCTTCGAGTTTTTCGAGCAAGTCGCGTTGTTCGCGTGTGAGGCGAACCGGCGTTTCCACCATCACGCGGCAAATCAGATCGCCGGTGCGGCCGCCGCGCACGGATTTCACGCCGCGCCCGCGCAGCGTGAATTGCTGGCCGGTTTGCGTCTCGGCCGGAATGGTGATGCCCACTTCGCCTTCCAGCGTCGGCACCTGCAATTCGGCGCCAAGTGCGGCCTGCGAAAAACGAATTGGCACTTCGCAATAGAGATTGTTGCCGTCGCGTTGAAAGATGGCATGTTCGCGCACGCGCACTTCCACGTACAGATCGCCGGATTCGGAACCAGCGGGACCGGCCTCACCCTGCCCGGTGAGACGAATGCGATCACCGTTGTCGACACCCGCCGGAATGCGCACGGACAGCGTGCGCGTTTCTTCCAGACGTCCGTCGCCGTGGCAGCGCTTGCACGGCTTTTCGATCGCGCGGCCGCTACCGGCGCAATGCGGGCACGCCTGCTGAATCGAGAAAATGCCGTTCTGCATGCGCACACGACCGTGCCCATTGCAGGTTTTGCATGTCACCGTTTTGCCGTCTTCGGAACCGCTACCGTTGCAGTGATGGCAATTGACTTGCGTGGGGATATCGAACTTCCTCTCGACGCCAAACACGGCTTCTTCGAGATCCAGTTCCATGATGTAGCGCAAATCCGCGCCGCGCCGCTGACGCGCGCGTCCACCGCCGCCGAAAATATCGCCGAAGATGTCGCCGAAAATATCGCCCATATCGCCGAAGCCGGCGCCGCCGCGACCGCCCATGCCACCTTCGAACGCGGCGTGGCCGTACTGGTCGTACATCGAGCGCTTTTCCGGATCGGAAAGCACTTCGTAGGCCTCTTTGGCCTCTTTGAATTTTTCTTGCGCGTGCGGATCGTCGGGGCAGCGGTCGGGGTGATATTTCATCGCCAACCGGCGGAACGATTTTTTCAGTTCCGCATCGCCGATCGATCGATCGACACCTAGAATTTCGTAATAGTCACGCTTGCTCATTTCAAGATCCGCGATTCGATGCGCCGATCGGGAATGAACCAGATCGCTGCCACCGTGGCGTAAAGAACACACGACACCCACGGCGCCACGAACGCCAGCACGATGCCAATCAGGTATATGGCGATGGCGACCTTGCCTTTCCAGTCGCCGCCCACCGCTTGCGCCAGCAATGAGGATTCTCCGCCGTTAGCGCCGATGAGACTGGCTTGAAACGGCGCCCAGGCGACGGCGCTCATCAATAATACAAAGCCGTAGACCGCCACAGGAAGCTGCGCGAAGTGATTTTCGCCCATCCAGCCGGTGGTGACCGGCGTCAGCGACAACCAGAACAGCAAATGGAGATTGGCCCAAAGCACGCTGCCGTTCACTTTCTCGGCGGCATGCAGGAAGTGATGGTGGTTGTTCCAGTAAATGCCTACGTAAACGAAACTCATCACGTAGCTCACGAACACTGGCCACTGCGGAATCAAGACGTCCCAGCTGTCACCGTGCGGCACCTTCAGTTCCAGCACCATGATGGTAATGATGATGGCCAACACGCCATCACTGAAGGCTTCGAGCCGCCCCTTTTCCATCGCCTCCCCTCCTAAAAACGACGAGCGCCTTGGATAAGGCGCTCGTCTTCATACTGCTTGGTTTATTACGACTTGCCGTCGTTCTTCACCTCGGTGAATTCGGCATCGACCACGTCGTCCGGCTGGGCGGAACCGCCCGGGCCAGGGCCGTGCTGCGGACCGGCATCGGCAGCCGGACCACCCGACTGTGCGGCGGCATACAGCGATTGCGCCACCTGCTCCAACTTCTGGATCTTGGCTTCGATGGCGTCCTTGTCGTCGCCGTCTTTCACCTTTTCCAGATCGGACAGCGCGCCTTCGATCGAGCTCAGCTGTTCGCCCGGCACCTTGCCGCCGTGTTCCTTCAGCGCGCTGCGCGTGGCGTGCACCAGCTGATCGGCCTTGTTGCGCGTGCCCACGAGCTCGTGGAACTTGCGGTCATCTTCCTTGTGGGTTTCGGCGTCGGCAACCATGCGCTGGATTTCTTCATCCGACAGACCGGAACCGGCCTTGATCTCGATGCGCTGTTCTTTGCCGGTCTTTTTGTCCTTGGCCGACACGTGCAGGATGCCGTTTGCGTCGATGTCGAAGGTCACTTCGATCTGCGGCATGCCGCGCGGTGCGGCCTCGATGCCGGCCAGATCGAACTTGCCCAGCGACTTGTTGCCGCTGGCGCGATCGCGTTCGCCCTGCAGCACGTGCACGGTCACGGCGGTCTGATTGTCGTCGGCGGTGGAGAACACCTGCGAGGCCTTGGTCGGCACCGTGGTGTTCTTTTCGATCAGCTTGGTCATCACGCCGCCCATCGTTTCGATACCCAGCGACAGCGGGGTCACGTCGAGCAGCAGCACGTCCTTCACCGAACCGCCCAGCACGCCGCCCTGAATCGCGGCGCCCACCGCGACGGCTTCATCCGGGTTCACGTCTTTGCGTGGCTCTTTGCCGAAGAAATCCTTCACGGATTCCTGCACCTTCGGCATGCGGGTCTGACCGCCAACCAGGATCACTTCGCTGATGTCCGAAACGCGCAGACCGGCATCGTTCAACGCCGTGCGGCACGGTTCGATGGTGCGCTTGACCAGGTCTTCCACCAGCGCTTCGAGCTTCGCGCGGGTCAGCTTGATGTTGAGATGCTTCGGACCCGACGCATCCGCCGTCACGTACGGCAGGTTCACTTCGGTCTGATGCGAGGACGACAGCTCGATCTTGGCGCGTTCGGCGGCGTCCTTCAGACGCTGCAGCGCGAGCGGATCTTTGCTCAGATCAATGCCCTGGTCTTTCTTGAATTCCTCGATGAGGTAATCGATGACGCGCTTGTCGAAGTCTTCGCCGCCCAGGAACGTATCGCCGTTGGTGGCCAGCACTTCGAACTGCTTCTCGCCGTCGACTTCGGCGATCTCGATGATCGACACGTCGAACGTGCCACCGCCAAGGTCGTACACCGCGATCTTGCGGTCGCCGCCTTTCTTGTCCAGGCCGTAAGCGAGGGCCGCCGCGGTCGGCTCGTTGATGATGCGCTTGACGTCGAGGCCCGCGATGCGGCCGGCGTCTTTCGTCGCCTGGCGCTGGCTGTCGTTGAAGTACGCCGGCACGGTAATCACGGCTTCCGTCACCGGTTCGCCAAGGTAATCCTCGGCGGTCTTCTTCATCTTCATCAGCACTTTTGCGGAGACTTCCGGCGGCGCCATCTTTTTGCCGTCGGAGGTTTCCACCCAGGCGTCGCCGTTGTCGTGCGCAACGATGGCGTACGGCACGATATGCAAATCTTTCTGCACTTCCGCGTCGGTGAACTTGCGGCCGATCAGGCGCTTCACCGCGTAGAAGGTGTTCTTAGGATTGGTAACGCCCTGGCGCTTGGCAGGCGCACCCACCATCACTTCGCCATCCTTCGTAAAGGCCACGATGGACGGGGTCGTGCGGTCACCCTCGGAATTCTCGATGACCCTGGTGGTGCTGCCATCCATGATGGCGACGCACGAGTTGGTCGTGCCCAGGTCGATGCCAATGATCTTGCCCATGATGTGTGCTCCGGAATCTCGTGTGCGGCTCCCTGGCCGCGAATGGTTGTCAGATGGGGTTCGTGTAAAAGGTGTTCAATACCAGTTGAACCCTGCAGTACTGAAATTACAGGCGCCGTTCAGTCGTCCTTGGCGACGGTCACGAGAGCCGGGCGCAGCAAACGATCATTGAGTACATAGCCCTTTTGCAGCACCGTCACGACGGTGCCGGGAGCTTTGCCGGGCGCTTCCACCATGCTCACGGCATGATGGCGCTCGGGATCGAGCGGCTGATCAACGGGATCGACCTGCACCAGACCATTGTTGCCGGCAATGCGCAGCAGCTCTTTCAGCGTAAGGTTCAAGCCTTCACGCACCGCCGACAAGTCGCCGCTTTCCACCGCCAGGCCGCGCTCGAGGCCGTCATAGATGGGCAGCAGATCGTTCAGCAGTTTTTCGTTGGCGAAGCGGCGCGCCTGCTCCAGATCGCGATGCAGACGACGGCGCTGGTTTTCCAGCTCGGCCTTTTCACGCAGCACGGTTTCGCGCAGTTCGTTGTTGCTCGTTTCCAGCTCGGCGACCTTGGTTTTCAGGGCCTCAAGCTGCGCATCGAGCGCAGGGTTCTGTGCGCCCGCTTCGGGCGTCGCGTTCGGCGACTGCGAATCGCTGGTGTGCATGAAATAACTCCAAACATCGTCTAGGGCCGGCATGTGCTGCCGACCGTCAAATATAACGCGGATTTCCCGCCTCCCGAGCGATTTATGAGGTCTTGGCGGCGCGATTCAAGGCGTCGCTGAGCAAAGCCGCCGTAGCCTGCACCACGGGGATCACACGCTCATACGCCATTCGGGTTGGACCGATCACACCAACCGCCCCCAACAGCCGCCCCTGCGCGCCATAGCTCGCGGTGACCACGCTGCAACCGTCGAGGGCGGCGAAACCCGATTCCTCGCCGATAAACAACCGCACGCCCTGCGCTTTGGCGCAGGTCTCCATCAATTGCAGCAGCTCGTTCTTCTTTTGAAAAGCGTCGAACAGCTCGCGCAGGCGATCCAGATTCGCGAGCTCGGCGTACGCCATCAGGTTGGTCTGGCCGCTGACCAGCACGTCTTCGTCTTGCGGCGCGAACGAGGATGCCGCCAGCTCCACCGCCTGAGCCAGCATCTGATGCAATTCGCTGCTCGCCTCGCGCAATTCGCGCAGCAAACGCGCGCGGATTTCGTCGACGCGCAGGCCGACAAAATGTTCGTTGATGTAGTTGGCCGCCTGCTCCAGCTCCCGCACATCCAACGGCTTGGAGAGCTGGATGACGCGGTTCTGCACCTGATTGTCCGAGAACACCAGAATCACCAGGATGCGCGCATCGGGCAGCGGCACGAAATCGATATGGCGCAGCGGGAAGTCCGTTTGCCTGGGCACGGTCACCACGCCGGCGAAATGGGTCATCGCCGAAAGCAGCATCGATGCATTGCCCACCAGATCGCGCGCCGTCGTCGGACCGGGCGGCAGCTCGCGCTGCAAGCGCACCATCTCGTCGCGCGGCAGCGGTTGCAGTTCGATCAGGCTGTCGACGAACAGTCGCAAACCGCGCGGCGTGGGAATACGCCCGGCCGAGGTATGCGGCGACGCGATCAAGCCGGCGTCTTCCAGGTCGGACATGATGTTGCGGATGGTGGCCGGACTCACGTCCAGCCCTGACGACCGCGCCAAGGTGCGCGAGCCCACAGGTTCGCCGTCCGCCAAATACTGCGCGATCAAGGTGCGCAGCAGACGTCGTGCGCGAATATCGAGTTCTTGACCAGGGTGGCGGTTCATGCGCTGTGGCAATCCGTGAGACAGCTAAGAAATAAGGTTTGCCGGGCGAGAATGCAAGAAAGCCGTAACAACGGGAACGGGGACCTGGGAACGCCCGCTTCGCGGCAAGCCAAATGTTCCCTATTCCCCTTTACAATCGCGCCGATCACCAACACGCCGCCCCATGCTCACCTCCCTCTACGTCCGCCATCTCGCCGTCGTTGAAGAAGCCGACATCACCTTCGGCCCGGGTTTGACCGTGGTCAGCGGGGAAACCGGCGCCGGCAAATCCTTGCTAGTAGATGCCCTGATGCTTTTGGCCGGCTCACGCGCCGACAGCAGCATCGTGCGCGCCGGCAGCGATCGCGCCGAGCTGACCGCCGAGTTCGATCTCACCGACCTGCCCGAGGCGCACGACTGGCTGAAGCGCGAGGAACTGGACGAAGACGGCGCCTGCCAGCTCCGCCGCGTGATTCGCGCCGAAGGCAGCTCGCGCGCCTGGATCAACGGACGCCCCGCCACCATCGGCCAGATGGGCGAATTGGCCGCATTGCTGGTTGAAATTCACGGCCAGCACGAGCATCAAGCACTGCTCGAACGCAGTCATCAAATGAACCTGCTCGATGCCTACGCCGAAAACGAAGCGCGCGTGGCGCAGGTGCGCGATCTCGCCCAGCAATGGCGCGAGCTTGGCGCGCGCATCCGCAAACTGAGCGGCGGCGACGATCGCGAACACCGCCTCGAATTGCTGCGGCACGAACTGACCGAACTCGAAAAATGGGCGCTGCCCGCTGCCGAGCTGGCGGATCTGGAAAACAGCCATAAGCGTTTGGCGAACGCGAGCAAGCTGACGGAAGGCATCACCAACGTCGTCGATCTGCTCGATGGCGACAGCGAATTTGCGCTGCGCTCCTCGCTTGGCCGCGCCCATGCTGAATTGGGCCGCCTTGCCGCACTGGACGATCGCCTTGCGCCAATGCTCGAACTGCTCGACAACGCGCAGATCCAACTCAACGAAGCCGCCGACAGCCTCGGCCGCTATGCGCAAGATGTCGACCTCGACCCTGAGCGCTACGCCGAAGTGGACGCGCACCTGACGCGCCTGCACGAACTGTCGCGCAAACATCGCCTGCCCGCGGCCGAACTCGACGACAAACGCATCGCGCTGCAGGCCGAACTGACGGAGTTGGAAAACGCCGGCGACGCGCTCGAACGCCTTGGCACTCAGCGCGCGCAACTGCAACGCGACTACGACAAAGCCGCGGAAGATTTGAGCAAGGCGAGACAAATTGCCGCCAAGCGACTGGGCAAAGAAGTTAGCGCGCTGATGTCCGAACTCGGTATGGCCGGCGGCGTGTTGCAAGTTACGCTGGAACACTCCGACAACAATGAACCCGACCCGCAAGGTCGCGAGCGTTGCGAATTGCTGGTCAGCGCCAACCCCGGACAACCGCCGCGCGCCCTGCGCAAAGTCGCCTCCGGTGGTGAACTGGCGCGCATCAGCCTCGCCATCGAAGTGGCAACGCTCGGTAAAGACACCATCGGCTGCATGGTGTTCGACGAAGTGGACACTGGCATCGGCGGCGCGGTCGCCGAAGTGGTCGGTCAGAAATTGCGCGCGCTTGGCTCGCGTTGCCAAGTGTTGTGCGTGACGCATTTGCCGCAGGTCGCGGCGCAGGGCCATGCGCATCTGCGCGTCAGCAAACATAGCGACGGCGCGTCCACGCAAACGCGTATCGAGACCTTGAACACCGAAGGGCGGCGCGATGAATTGGCGCGCATGCTTGGTGGCGTTGAAATTACGCGCGAAACGCGTGCGCACGCCAAAAAAATGTTGGAGCAAGCCCAGCTCTAACTCCCTCTCCCCTCCGGGGAGAGGGCTGGGGTGAGGGGCCAACCTCGCGCGATGTTGGCGAGTGCGCAACATCAAAAAATCAATTCGTGCAGTTCCCGGCAAGCCCCGCCCCTCACCCTAACCCTCTCCCCGGAGGGGAGAGGGGACTAAAGTCAGGTGCGCGTTTGCAACAACCCTCGTTCGCTGGCGATGCGATAAAGATCGAGTTCCGATCCCGCCCCCAGCTTGCCCATCAAACTTGCGCGATGGATGTACACGGTTTTCTGTCCGATCCCCAATTCGGCGGCGACTTGCTTCGGCGCGCGCCCGGCGGCCAACAGCAAAAACACTTCATGCTCGCGAGCGGTGAGCCGATCAATCGGATCGAGCGTGTCGTTGGGTCGCTCCGCGCGCCGCTGACGCAGGTCGGAACTAAGAAACTGTTCGCCACGCATCACGGCGCGCAAGCCCGCCACCAATTCTTCCGGCGCGACGCCTTTGGTGACGTAACCACTTGCGCCACGCCGCAGCGCTTCGGATACATAAGGCTCGCCGTCATGCATGCTCAGCACCACGATGCGCGTGCCAGCAGCGACACTGCGCAAATGTTCGATCAGCGGCAACCCGCTGCCGTCCGGCAACGACAGATCCAGCGCTACCAGATCGGGCTGGCGCTGGCTGATGGCTTCCACCGCGTCGTCGGCATTGCGGCATTCGGCCACGACCTCCAGGTCCGGCTCCATTTCAATGAGCCGTTTAAACCCTTCGCGGACAATGGCGTGATCGTCGACCAGAACAATACTGTGCATGGCCGCACTGTATCAGTCTGGACGACGGACGGAAGCGGTCCGCATGTACCATCCGCGCATGCGACTCAAATCACCATTGCCCTATCTCCCTTCTGGCCCACTTGTGGGTCTTGCCTATGGCCTGCTTTGGGCATTGCTCTGGCCGACCTCGCAGCCCGACTGGACACTTCAATTCGGCCTGCGCTTCGGCATTCTGTTGTTGTCGCCGTTGCGGTATTGGCCGTGGTTGATTGGCGGTGAGCTGGCCGCCGCGGGGCTTATCGATTATTTGCACGGCTACGCGCTGGGTTGGCGCGAGTTTGTTTACGGCGACCTTCCGCAACCGCTGGTCGTCGCGCTATGCCTTGGGCTGATGCGCCGCGCGAATCTGCGCGCAAGCATGCGCGATCCCGAAGAAGTCTCGCGCCTCTTGCTCGCGGCCGGCTTTACCGGCGTCGCCGCCACCGCCACCGACGCCCTGATGATGGCGGTAGTTCACGAGCTGCCACCCGCTGGTCTGCTGCAAGCACTGGGCGACGAAATGCTCGGCAACTACGTCGGCCTGCTGTTGCTGGTGCCGCCCTTGATCATGCTGTGGCGCGCGCGCCCGTCGAAGCAGGAGATTTCCGAGCTGTTGATGGACGGCTTGCTGGTGATGCTGCCGGCGCTGGTCATCTTGTTGATCCTTACGGAACAGGCCGCACCGCAACGCGAATTCGCCCGCATTCTGTCGTTGGCGCCGGTGTTGTTCTTCGCGTTTCGACATGGATGGCGCGGCGCGAGTTTGTCGATGCTTATCTCGAGTCTCGGCATGACCTTGGTCGACCGCGTATTTACGCACGTAACGCCTACCGCTTCCTCGCATATGTTTTTTGCCGTCGCCGGCACCGGCGCGCTGATGCTCGGCTCCGCAACCGACGCGCTTCGTCGCAGCAGCGCTCGCGTGGCGGAACAAAATGTGTATCTCGCCGCGGTAAATAGACGTCTGGATCATCTCGCGCGCCAGCTGCGCGATGCCGCGCGCGGCAATATGCAGGCGGAAGAAAACCAACGCCGACATATGGCCGCGGAATTGCACGATGAACTCGGCCAAAACCTCACCGCCATCCAAACGCACGTCAAGCTCGCGCAGAGTCGATTGCAGAAAGCCGGCATGGAAGATATCGGCACCGCCATCAACAGCATCCTCGGCCATATGCGCCGCGCACTGCATCGCTTGCTCGACGATCTGCGTCCCGCCGTGCTCGACGAATTCGGCTTGATGCGCGCCCTCGACGAAGGTCCGATCCGCGACCTGCTCGCCACCGCTGGCATGGGCTATCACACCGAATTGCACGGCGATCCGCGCCTGCTCGAAGAGGACATCCGCACCGCCATCTATCGACTGGCGCAGGAAAGCGCCACCAACGCGGTGAAGCACGCCCAGGCCACGGATTTTCGTCTACGCCTGCGTATTGGCGAGCGCGCCGGATCGGCGCTGGCGCTTCTGGATATCCGCGACAACGGCATCGGCCTGCCCGAGCGCGTTCCGCGTGGCGGCCGAGGTCTGCAGGGCATGCGCGACCGCGTTACCTCCCTGGGTGGATTGTTCCGCCTGAGGCCCGATCAACAGGGCGTTCACCTACGCATTTTGTTGCGAAGCAGCATAACTCGTAGAGAAACCAGTGACTTGTGACACTGTAACTAGGAAATTTTCCAATACCAGCTTCGTAAAGGCTTCGTTAGGATCAGTCCCATCGATGTGGGGGAGCCACCGTCGCAAGACGGTGAGCACGAGTCAGCCGTGGGGACGGCGGGCTCGAAGAATGGCAAGGAAGCCATTCCGCCGGAGTCTGGACAAAGAGCGGGTATTGCGAGCAACTCCAATACCTTGCGCGTCGAGAGACAACGGTAAGCCGTAGGGCGGACAGGAGTCCTCCCGCGGCTTTTTTTATGGGCGAACGAAAAGTCGGACCGAAGGCGCGTTAACGCCCCGTCCTCATGGTGTTACTTCTGCTTGAGGGGCCGCACGTACAGCACCAGGCTGTGGTCCTGGATCTCGTAGCCGTACTTGCCGGCAATTTCACGCTGCAAGCGCTCGATCTCTTCGCTGACGAACTCGATCACTTTTCCGCTGTCAACGTCGATCATGTGGTCGTGATGTTGGCCACGGTCCAGTTCGTAAACCGCCTGCCCGCCCTCAAAGTTGTGCTTACTGAGGATGCCGGCGGCCTCGAATTGGGTAAGGACCCGGTACACCGTGGCGAGGCCGATGTCCTCCTGGTGCGCAAGCAGCTTCTTATAGACGTCTTCGGCAGTCAGGTGCCGAACCCCGTCTTCTTCGAAGATCTGGAGAATGCGCATCCGGGGGTGTGTCACCTTCAACCCGGCTTTACGGAGTTCTTGAGTTTCCTGCTCCATCGCAAGCTCCCGATACACGGAGGAATCAAGCCTTTAGTGTATCATCCAACCCTTCACGATCCGGATTTCATACGAATGCAAAAGCTGATTCGCACGCTGGGCTACGCCACGCTGGCCATTTCGCTGGCCGGCTGCCATCTGGTGTATACCCCCGATATCGCCCAGGGCAATTTGTTCGACAAGACCATCGACAAAAATCTGAGCGAACAGCTGAAGCCGGGTCTCACCAAGCGTCAGGTACTGGTGCTGCTGGGCACCCCATCGGTCTCCACGCCCTTCAATCAAAACCGCTGGGATTACGTCTCCACCTATTCGCATCGTGGCGAAAAGATGAAGACCCAGTCCATGAGCCTGTTCTTCAACAACGATGTTCTCGTTCGCACCGAAGGCACGCTCTACTTCCAAGATGCGCAGAAGCTCGTCCAGCAGAGCAGCAAGTACAAGACCAACTACAACGTCAACGATACCTCTGGCGACAAGAGCGGCGGTGGTGACAGCGGCGGTGACAATGGTGGCGACAACAACGGCGGCAACTGATCGCCCTCGCCTCGCCTAACTTGCGCGGCGACGTCGCGCGTCTTTCGGATCTAATGTAAGCGGCCGGTAGATTTCCACCCGGTCGCCATCGTGCAGCGTTTCATCGGCCGATACGCGTCTGGAAAAAATGCCCAGACGCGATGCATCGAACGGCACCTCGGGCATCTCGTTCAAAATGCCCGATTGCTCTATCGCTTCAAGCGCCGAGCTTCCGGCCGGTAACGTCACAGTGCGCAGCAGTTGACGTTCGGCCGTGGCGCAAACCACCTCCACGGTGATGCGCTCAGCCATACACCTTCTCCGCCTCGCGGCAGAAATCGTCGACCATGCGGCTGGCCAAACCCTGAAAACCCAGCTTCAGCGCCGCGCCGCCCAGGCGGCCGGCATAATCGAAATCCAACTCCAGTGCGACCTTGCAGCCGTCCGCACCCAACGGGATGAAATCCCACAAACCATCCAGGCTGCGAAAAGGCCCGTTGACCAGGCTAACCTGCAAGCGCTTAGGCCGATCGATTACGTTGCGTGTCGTGAAACTGTGGTGGAAACCGGCGAACTTGAGATCGAGCCGCGCCACCAGCATGTTATCCCCACGCTCGATCACTTCGGCGCTCGCACACCAAGGGAAGCGCTTTGGGTATGCTTCGACCTCATTCACCAGGTCGAACATCTGCGCCGGCGAGTATTTCACCAGGGCGCTGCGGCGGATTTCGATCACAGTAGCCTCTTTATCAAGAATCCAGGTTTCGCCCGACGACCGGCAACCTACATGGGGCGATAGACCCGAAGTTTAACGGACATGGCAAAAGCGAAGGACAAGAACAAAAAAGAGACCGGCGGCACGATCGCCCTCAACAAGCGTGCCCGGCATGAATACCACATCGACCAGCGCTTTGAAGCGGGCGTCGCCCTGCTCGGCTGGGAGCTGAAGGCACTGCGCGCCGGCCGCATCAACTTCGGCGACGGCTATGCCGTGGTCTTGAAGGGCGAAATCTTCCTCGTCGGCACCTCCATTCCGCCGCTGATCAGCGCGTCCACGCACGTGGTGCCGGTGGACCGGCGTACGCGCAAGCTGTTGCTGCATCGCCAGGAGATCGATCAATTGATCGGCGCGGTCGAACGCAAAGGCTACACCTTGGTGCCCATCGCTATGTACTGGAAAGGCAACAAGGTCAAAGTGGAAATCGGCTTGGCGCGCGGCAAGCAAGAACACGACAAACGCAGCACCGAAAAAGAGCGCGACTGGCAGCGCGAAAAACAGCGCACCATGCGTTCGCATAATCGCGCGGCTTAAAAAACAACGCGCGCATTTCGTCACCCATCAAACATCGTCGCCCCGGCCAAAGCCAGGGCCCAGCGACTTCAATCATTCAACGCAACACCGCTCCAAATCCCAACAACGCAAGCGTGTATACTTACCAACGCTTAAGCGATCTTTTTTCCCCGGGGGTGTCCTGGCTTCGACGGGGGTAGTGAGATAGCTTGGTGCATGCCGAGGGGGCAGCTTTCCTCGTTAATCCAGCCGCAAACTTATAGTTGCCAACGACGACAACTACGCTCTGGCCGCTTAAGGCCTAGCCCCGAACCCACTTGTGCCTGTGCTCGTGGATGTAGGGTCATTATCACGGGATCGCCCAGATCTGCCGCCTGTCGGTGAGGGTTAAATCAAGCAGGCTGGTCCTTCGATGCGCCTCGCACTCTGTGCTGTCGCGGGACGAGATCTAACAGTGAGCTAAGCATGTAGTACCGGGCGTCAAGCGCCTTCGGACGCGGGTTCGACTCCCGCCACCTCCACCACTAAAACAAAACGCCCGGCGAGAAATCGTCGGGCGTTTTGTTTTACATCTCGAAAATCGTTCTGCGTTGCAAGCCTTCAAAGCCCTCACGCTGAAGTGTGGTGAACGCTATCCAAGAACAAGTTGATGCGCAACGAACCTGCAAATCGGCTTTCGCCTCAGACCGCATCCAGACATTCGCCCAGCAACTGCATCGCCTCGCGCAACTCCGCGACCGACAAGTTGCAATAACCGAGCAGCAAGCCGGGACGTTCCGGTGGGTTGAGATAATGCGGCGCCATGGAATAGATGCCCAGCCCGCGATCGTGGGCGTACGAGATCAGCGCTTCAGCGCGGGCGTGATCATAGCCGTTCAACCACGCAACGACGTGCATACCCGCCGGCGAATGGACGATCTCCACGCGGTCACCGGCGTGACGCTTCAAACCTTCGATCACGGCTTCGCGTCGCGCCCGCAACGCTTTGCTGGCGCGACGAAGATGACGCTCGAACCCGCCGTTTTCCATAAAATGTGCGAGCGCAGCCTGCTCGATGCCAGGCGACGACATGTCGCTCAGATACTTGGCGGTGATGATGTCCTCGCGCAACGCCGCGGGCAGTACGAGATAACCTAAGCGCAACGCGCCAAAGAGCGTCTTGGAAAACGTCCCCGCGTAAATCACCCGATCGCCGTCGTCGAGCGAACGCAACGCGGCGAGTGGGCGCGCGTCGTAACGAAATTCGCCGTCGTAGTCGTCTTCAACGATCCAGCAGCGTTTTTCGGCGGCGTATCGCAGCAGTTCGAGGCGACGCTGCAGCGACAGCACCGCGCCGGTCGGGAACTGATGCGAGGGCGTCGTAAAAATGGCCCTCGGCGCAGCCTCGGGCAGCTCGTCGCAGACCAAGCCTTCGTCGTCGGTTCGCACCGGGTGCAACGTTGCGCCGTGCGCAACCAAGATGTGATACGCGCCGAAGTAATGCGGTTCTTCGATGACTGCGGTGTCGCCTTCGTCGAGCAGCACACGCGCGCACAAGGCATATGCCTGCTGCGTACCGGTAACGATCAATATGTCTTCCGGCTTGGCCTGCAAACCGCGTCGCCGCGCGAGATAGTCGCAAATCTGCTGACGCAACGCGGGCAAACCCCATGAACCGGTAATCGTCAGTTGCGAGTACGCGGCGGCGCGCGCCAACTCGCGTCCCCACAATGCGTTGAGCGATGGATTGGTGATCGGGTCGCCGTAACGCAAGTCGTAACGCAAACCGAAATGCAGACGTCCGATATTGCGCTCACGAAACTGACGCGAACGTTCTGCGTAACGCGAAACCGTGATCTCGCTCGACTCCACACTGGGTCGCTGTTGAGGCGTGAGCTTGAGGGTCGCCACAAAGCTGCCAGAGCCGACGCGACCGTCGATAAACCCTTCCGAGCGCAGTTGCTCATACGCAGCCAGCACCGTCGTGCGCGACAACCCAAGCTCCACCGCAAGCTCGCGCGTCGGCGGCAATCGGGAGCCGGCAGCCATGCGGCCCTCAAGAATCGCCGACTTCAACGCACGCATCAGTTGCGCGTAGTGCGGACCCTCACCATCGAGTTCCAGAAACATTCAACGCTCTCATTGTGGACGGGGCAATCCAGGGGATGCCGCCGCGCACCTCGTCCCTGTCGAAGCCTGGCTCGAAGCGTAACGGTAATCGCAACTTATTGCGCGCACGAAAACAAATCCGCGCTTCGTTTGCATGGCATATAACCGCCCTCTTCAGCCCTTTGGCTTTGCCCATAGACGTGGCAGCCAGACGCCAACGGACAAAAGACCAAGCCAATGGCGTTACGTGGCTCAAAAAAATTGGCCGTGTACGGCGCACCAGGCATCGAACGATCTTGCTCCCCGGGCGCTCGTAACGAAAAGTTGATTGTTCCCCCGTCGACTCGTTAACGCAGACGCCCGGTTTGAGGGTGATTTCCCCTAAGCCCTCCTAAGCCATTTTTAACCCGGCCGGAAGCGATCTCGTGTCTGTCATGGAATCCCTACGCAACGAAAATGTGGCCGGCCCTACCGCAGGAACGTCGGATGCGCGCACATCGCCCATCCGGCCGATGGTCGCCACCGGCGCAGACGAAGACTCGCCCTTGGTGTTGGCGGCGCAAGTCGATGCAGAGAATTTTTGCGCGCGCGTCCGCCTTGTGATTCGACGCGCCGGAAGCATGCGCGCACTGGCGGAACGCTGCGGCGTCTCGGAACGCACGGTGCAAAGTTGGCGCAGTAGCCGCAGCGATATTTCGCTCAAGCGTTGCATGGTTTTGGCACGCGTACTCCACGTGTCGCCCGTTTGGCTGATCAGCGGCGAAGGCGACATGACCAACGCCTCGACCGAGCCCACACGCAACGCCAACGGAACAGGCGTTGACTCCGAACGCCTCGCCGCCGCCATGCAATTGCTGCAGTCATACGTCGTTCTAGCAGGCGGTTCCCTCACGCTTGCACAGCGCGCGGAATCGATCGCCGAGCTTTACACCATTCTGTCGTGGCCTGGGCCGAGCGACGCGTTTCGCCTTATCGCGTTTCAACAAACGCTTGCCGCCTACGTACGCAGCAATCGCGGAACGGTGATCGCTTGAACACCCGCGCCGCATTCGTGCTCACCCATGCAATCGCCCGCACGCCACTGCGCGGCGCCATGCACACCAGGTCGCCACCGAAAGGTGGCCGCAAACGGCGTCGGCAACGTCGTCTCTAAAGGCTCTCGCAACGAAGGGGCCGCCTGGCTCCGTTTCCGCGCGACGGTCACCCATAAGCGTTCAAGAGGGGATTTGTATGAATCACCGGCAAGACATTCGCGCCCATGAAACCACCCGAGTTCGGTCGGGTTTAGGCATCGCTATCGCACTCGCACTGTATGGCGTCGTTGCAACGCCCGCGTTTTCGCAAAGCACTACCGGCAGCATCTTCGGTCAGGCGCCCGCAGCCAGCGGCGAAACCGTGATGGTGACCAGCAGTTCGGGCCTCACTCGCGAAGTGCCCGTCGGCGCAGATGGTCGCTACACCATCAAATCGCTGCCTATTGGTGTCTATACCGTCACCTTGCGCAGCGGTGGACAAACCATTTCCACGCGCAACAACGTCATGGTGAATGTTGCAACGGGGACCGATGCTTCCTTCGCAACGGTAGCCAATGCGGCCAACGCCAAGAATCTGAGTTCGATACAAGTCGTCGCGAATGCCCTGCCCGCGATCGACGTATCGAGCGTCAACTCCAGCACCATCATCACCTCGCAAGACTTGGCCAGACTTCCCCTGCAACGCAGCGCCGAATCCATCGCCTTGCTCGCGCCCGGCACGGTTTCGGGCAGCAGCTTTTTTATGGGCCCGGGCAACCACACGCTGGTCGCATTCGGCGGTTCGTCGGTGACGGAGAACTCTTACTACGTCAACGGTTACAACACTGGCGAGCCGTACAAAAACCTCGGCGGCTTTCAATTGCCGTACGGCGCCATCGATCAGCAAGAAACGCTCACCGGCGGCTACAGCGCCAAGTACGGTCGCTCCGATGGCGGTGTGATCAACCAGATCGGCAAACGCGGCACCAACGAATGGCATTTCGGCGCGCAAGTGCTGTGGCAGCCGCGCTTTCTCGAATCCAGTCCGATCAACAACTATTACGGCCACCCGGATATTCCCGCGCCCATCGGCCCGGTCACGTACCAACTGGAAAACCCGGACAAGCCCGGCACGTTGAACCAATACCGCGCCGACAACAAACAGTGGGAAACCGTCTACTCCGCGTACGTCGGCGGCCCGCTGATCAAAGACAAGTTGTACTTGTTCTTGGCGGCAGAGACCACGAAAACCGATTCCACCAACGTGGAATTCGCGGCTAACCAACTCGTCCAATACAACCGCGACAAAGACAACAAGTTCTATGGCAAGTTGGATTGGAACATCACCGACAACAACGTGTTCGAGCTGACCGCGCTCCGAAATAACTCAAGCATCGGCGCCGGCACGACCTACGCGTTCGACACGGATACGCTTACGCGTGGCGCATTCGTTACCGATAACGACGTCACCAAGGACAATGCGCAGTTCTACCTCGGTCACTTCACCAGCTACATCACCGAAGACCTGACGTTGAGCATCCTGTACGGCAAAGCCCGTTTTCAGGACCCCATCATCTACAGCAACACCAGCCCCCTGCCGTTTATTTCACGCCCAGACAACCAGGACCCGCGTTTTTGGCCGCCGGGCACGGGATCGAACGGCATCATCAACAGCCAGACCAACACCAGCTGGACGTCGCCGCAAGCCGCCAACGGCACGCACGGTTTGCGCGTCGACTTGGATTACAAACTCGGCGATCACGACCTATCCGCCGGTATCGACAACATGAACTACCAGGCCAAACATCAAGGGCCCGATCAGCAAAACCCGTTCAATCCATCCATCAACTACTACTGGCACTATTACCCGGGCGACATCGTGCGCAGGTTCGAAATCGGCTGGGCCACCAGCATGACCATGAGCCAGAAGGCGTATTACCTGCAGGATGCCTGGCAAGCTACGCCGAACCTTCTGCTCAACGTTGGCGTGCGCAACGATCACTTCACCAACTACAACGATCTGGGCGTAGCGTTTGTCAATGAAGTGAATCAGTGGGAACCCCGCCTCGGCGTGAGCTGGGACGTATTCGGCGACTCCACGTTCAAGGTATATGGCAATGCAGGCCGCTATTACCTCGCGCTACCCGACAACGCGGCCGAGCGTGCGGCCAATCGTTCGACCTATGTCATCACCACGTACAACTACACCGGTATCAACCCCACCACCGGCGAGCCGACGGGCTTGACGCAAATTGGCAATCCCGTTTCGCCCGATGGCGAATTCGGTCTCCCCAAAGATCCGAAACAAGTCACCGCGCGTAACCTGAAGCCGGAATACGTCGACGAATTTATCGTCGGGTTCGACAAGCAGCTCGGCACCAAATGGAACTACGGCGCCAAAGCCATGTGGCGCGATCTGAAAACGGCCATCGATGACGAATGCTCGCCGAGTCAAATCGCCAGCAAGATGACACGCATGGGATTGAACCCCGGCGATTATTCCGATTCGCTGTACGGCGCATCGTATTGCCGCCTGATCAACCCAGGCCTTACCAACAACATGCTCGTCACCAAGAACGACGGCAGCGGCGGCGTGCTCGTGCCGATGAGCAAGCAAGACTGGGGTTATATCAACGGCGTCAAACGCAAGATCGGCTCGCTGAATTTGTATTTGGAGCATCCGTTCGACGGCAAGTGGATGGGCCGCATCGATTACACCTTCAGCCGTGGCTTCGGCAACACAGAAGGCCAAGTGCGTTCCGACTTCGGCCAGTCCGATGTTTCCAAAACCGAAGACTGGGATTCCTGGCAGCTAATGGACGGCCAGGATGGCGAGCTGAGCAATATCCGCAAACATCAACTCCGTTTCCGCGGCGCGTATCAAATCACGCCGGAATGGTTGGTATCGGCCACCTTGTTAGCCCAATCCGGCTTCCCGAAAGAATGCTTGGGCTATTACGGCCCAAGCGGCACCGGCGACCCCACCGGCTATAACAACGGTGGTAGCGGCAACTATCACTGGTGCCACGGCGTTCGCATTCCACCCGGTTCCATCGGCCATACGCCGTGGACTGAGCAGCTCAACCTCGGCGTGCACTACATGCCCGCGTTCGCCGATCACAAGTTGGGCTTCAATCTCGACGTGCTCAACGCGTTCAATCAACAGAGACCAATACAAACGCAGCCTGTGGGTGAAAGCGCGTACGACAGCGCGACCAACGTCATTTCCATCAATAACAGCTACGGACAGGGCATTTTCTGGACGCCGCCGCGGATGGTGCGGTTGTCGGTGACGTACGACTACTAAGCAAATGCAATGTGCCCGGCCGTGGATCGGTCGGGCACATCGAAACAAATAGAAGCATCGGTCGGAGTGCTTGTCTTCAGGAATGGCACTCCGGCTTTTTTGCGCGCGCCTTAGAGGCGGGCGGAAAGACCCTTGACGATAAACACGTAACTCGCAATGACTGCGAGCATTTTCAAAATAAAGAAAACGGTATGTGGATAGTTGATCCAATTCGGCGAACTATCCACTTCTGTATCTTCATTGGTGCAGGTGTACTTGTGCTCTTGTATGGCATTGAAGATCAGCCATTCAATGCTTCCTGCGATGTATTGCAAAAAGTCGAACGCCAGCGCCAGCACAAGAAAAAAGAGCGGTAAAAGAAAATCGTTAGGAATAATGTTTTTGTCGCCGGAATTTTTAAACACCCAAATCACGGCGATCCCGGCAAAGGCAAGCTGACGGCACAACTCACTGGCTTTGCCCGTGAACGTGTCTACCAGTGCCCTGACTTGTTTAATCTTCATCGCGCTGGATCTTCGGTCCGCCACCATCGCCGGTACCGTCCAGCGGACCTTCGTCAAAGTCCGTGCTTACTTCTGCTGGGACGAGATCGATGGTCGATATATCTAACCGCCGACGCTTTTTGACTTCCCTTTTTGGCGCGCGTCGTTTGACGGACGTTTTCTTGGTCGCTTTTTTGACAACTCGCCGGACCGATTTACGCGCCACTTTTTTGGTCGCAACCGCCTTCTTACGCGACGTCGCTTTTTTCGCGACGCGTCTATTCGTTTTCTTGCTGGCGACTTTCGCCTTCTTTTTGGCGGTTGCTTTGCGAGCGACTACTTTTGTCTTCTTGGCAACTTTTTTGGCTGCAGCCTTTTTAGCAGCCTTCTTTACTGCCTTTTTCGCCGACTTCTTTGCCATGGCCATGGGTAACCCCCGTCAGGTTCCATGGCGCACTGTAGCGCTATTAGTCAAGGCGCTCATCAAGAAACTCAGGCAGCGAAAGGATTTTCGGAGTGAGACGAATTTTCTCTGTAATCGTCTTCTTGCCGTCGACCACTAAAACGCACTTGTGTGATCGCTTTCGACATTTTCGTATCCCATTGATTTACGCAGCACTGTTCTTGACGTACTCGCGACAAACAATGCGCTACAGCTTGCCGCTGGCATTGATCGCTGAGCAGCCTACACACAGGCCATCGCGTTACGGCCTTTTTTTAGATCACAAATTTAGATCGATACAAATCGCAAGTCGCCGCGAGCGGCTCGGGAGTGTGCGGCCCATGAAAACGCCTACGCGGCGCGGGAAATAACGACGAGGGGTTTCGAAACAAGCCAAATGTTCGTGCATGCGGGGCGGATTCAAATCCGCCGATGGGCGCGTGCAGGCACACATAGCAACAGCCGTCTAAACGGCCGCTTGTGTGTTCGGTCCCAAACCGGAGCTCCGCCCACGGTCCGGTCGCGGAATGGTGGAGGTCATCGTGGCCTCCATCCCCTTTGTGGGTATCCAAGAGGAGTGCTTCTGATGAGGTTTCTCGAAGCGACACGTATAAGGATCAGGACCTTGCTGGCTGCGGCCAGTTTGACGGCCATGGCCGCGGTCTTCCCTGCCACCGCGGCGGATCAAACGCCCGCTGCCAACGCATACATCGACGGTCCGACTGCCGTGGCGCGCGCTCGTGTCGCAGCGGACGTCTTGATGAGTTCCTACGACCCGACTAAAGCATGGTTCCCGTCCAGCTGGTGGAATTCGGCTGTTGCGCTGCAAACCATCGGCGACTACATGCAACGCACCGGCGATCGCCGTTATCTCAGCCAGTTGGACAACACCTTCGTCAAAGACCAAGGCGTGTTTCCGGCAGGCGTATTATCGGGCGATCCATTGCTAGGCAACTTCACCAGCCGCGCCATCGACGACACCGAATGGTGGGGCCTCACATGGGTGGAGGCATATGACCTCACCGGCGATCCGAAATACCTCAACATGGCGATCACCATCGCCAATTACGTCGACGGCTACTGGGACACCAGCACGTGCGGCGGCGGCGTTTGGTGGAATGCCGAACGCACCTATAAAAACGCCGTCACCAACGGCTTATGGATTCGACTCACCGCCGAATTGCACAACCGCATTCCCGGCGACATCACGTGGCTCACGCGATCGCAAACCGCGTGGTCGTGGTTTCAAGGCAGCGGCATGATCAATGCCAACGGTCTGGTCAACGACGGCCTCACCAACGCCTGCACCAACAACGGTCAAACCGTGTGGACGTACAACCAAGGCATGGCGATCGGCGCCGGCCTGGAATTGTGGCGCGCCACCAAAGACCCAAGCATTCTCGCAAGCGTGCGTCGCTTGGCCGATGCGGCGATCGGTCCGAACGCGCTAGTCACCAACGGCATCCTCACCGAAAGCTGTGATGCCTCGAACCAAACCTGCGACGACAACGGCAAGCAGTTCAAAGGCATCTTTATGCGCTACTGGACCGACCTTGTCGACACCACGCACGATCCAGGCTACGCGGCATTCCTCGATCAACAAGCCCAATCCATCTGGAACAACGATCGCGACGCCGCCGACCGACTCGGCACGCGTTGGAGCGGCCTCACCAACGATACGAATCCAAACGTCTTCGACTGGCGCACTCAAGCGAGCGCGCTCAGCGCAGTGATCGGCGACGTACCACGCGCGACACCGCAAGAATCGCTCGCCGCAACCATGTCACCCGCGCAACCCGTGGTGATGCCATCCGCCTCCGGCGCAACATCCATCGCCATCAACCTCGGCGTATCGGCAACCGGATTCTTTCCACTGCAAACGCGCGCCGTGATCGATGCGCCTTCCGGTTGGAGCGCCACACCGCAAACCACCATGCTGCGATTGAATCCGCGCGGCAACGCAAATCCCGTTAGCGGCAGCGTTCCGTTAACCATCACCGTGCCAAGCACCGCGACCGATGGAAACAATGCAATTACCGCAAACGTATCGGCAGCCGGCATGCAATTCACCACACAAGCCGACGTGCTGATCGCACACACCATCGACTTCGACACCGGCACCGCCGCCGAACTCCCCTGGCTGTTCGATCCCGACGGCTCGCAAAGCAACGGCGTGCAAAACCGCTTCGCCGACGGCACCGCACACTTCACCTACCTATTCCCCTTCCCCGCAGACACCACATCCGCACAAGTCACGCTGACCATCGACAACGAATTCCTGGTGCAAGTCAGCACAGACAACACAAACTGGACGACCGTGTTGCAAGAAACCCAACCCATCACCGACGGCTCCAACAAAGCCGCGCGCACCATCGACCTGACGCAATATCTCGGCCCTGCCGCCAATGGCGCCAGACCGATTTATTTGAAGGTGTCGGATTCGTTCCCCAATGATGGTTGGGGTGGGCGGGTGTATCACGTTTCGGCAAATATTGCGGAATAGCATTACTGCTGCCCCCGTCCTCGATGATGCGAGGACGGGGGAGTTACCTAATCTGCAATGTCCGCTTCGGGTCGAACGGAGACATTCTGCTTGACGCACATTAGTGGCCGTTTGTTGGGTAGTGAAACACCTGATCAAATGACAAAGCCAGATGATTATCTATCGAGCATTGCGTGTGTGTAGCCCGAATTTCAGAGTCGACATCGTGCACTTCGAATACCACGTACTGCGCTTCGAAACGGTGTCCAGTCGATTTGTCCAAAGGCAACTCGTAGGTAAACTGCTTCGTTCCAGACTTCGAAACGCTTCGAGGGTTACCGAAAGCGGAGGGTAGACCGCTGGTTTCCGTGCAAATCAGCTTGGCCCCAGCTTTAACTCCCTGGTAATCGAATTCAATACCTGTCCACGTACAAGGCACTTCGCGCTTGTCGTAGACACATGTCCCTTGATCCACCACATAGATGTCTTTCACAGGTTGGCAAACCCAACCGCCTTGACCGGATTCAAGATTGGCTTTTCCACATGCAAGACCAACCTTGATGTTGCTAATCTTGAATGTGTGAGCATCGTCGCTCGCGATTACACCCAGGGGCGCCAACGCAACGAGCGCCAACAATAAGTTCTTCATCGTCCCCTCCATGTCCCGCCATCCAAGAATATTCGAAACTGTGGAATGTCTGCTCCGGGTCGAAAGCGGTCGTTCACTAGCTTCCCTCGCCTTCAGCTAGGAGCCTGAACTCAAGCCCAAAACCAGCTTCCAGAATAATTGGCGACATTTTCATGTAGAAAGCGGATGCGTCACCTGAAAGTGGATACTTTCCAACCACTCGAATCTTTGCGGATCGTCCCCGATAGTCGGGATAAGACTCCAAAATTTCATCGCTTTCTAGAAAGACAAGATACCCATTAATTTTTTCCTGAAGCAGCCACATGTGCTTCCTTGGATCATCACTCCAACTGAGATGATCCGAGATTGCTAATATAACGAAGCCTTCAGAATCAGTAAGAATTGCGTCGACGATATTTGATTCTTCGACCGACATATATTTTAAGTTCTGGGGGCGGAGGCGATGTAGGTCGTGTTGGGGTCGTGGTCGGCCTGACCACTCTTACTGTTTGTGGCGGTATTCTGGCACCACCCGGCATCCCAGGCTTACCATTCCCTCCATAGATTCAACCCTAGCTCCATGCAACGCCTGCTCTGGGTCGGAAACGGGCATTGCGTAATTAGCTCGACCACTCTTCGTGCTCGGGCAACATGACCTTCGAGATCCACTCCTGAATGGACTTATAGACATCGGTTCCCGGCCAGGGCAGGCGCTCCTGACTCTTGCTCCATGTCAAATGCACATTGGCGACCCGTCCTGACCCATCCAACAGCTGATAAAGGGCGTCGTCCCCATTGCCACGCGCAAGAAGTTTTGTCGGTACGCCATATAGGGCATGCCCTGGCGGCACTTCAACTGCCAACTGATTTGCCCACGTCAGAGCCACACTTTCTGGCAGTGTAGAGGCCGGAAACCAAGGTTCTAACCACTCCATAAATAAACTCCCTACCTCGACTCCTCCGAGGTCCGCTATGGGTCGAAAGCAGCCATAACGAAATTGCTGCCAATGCCTTATCGAACCGCTAATCTTTTGCCGGCCAAAGTATCGCCTGAGCCTGCGACTCATTGGCTTCCGCAATGTTTTCCAAGTCGAGAGGCGGCGGCTGAGCTGCGTTGGATCGATAGCGCCTTGTGAAGGTAGCTTTCACTCGCTTGGACATAAGCAGATAGGCCGACCAGATCGTCACACCGATCGCCAGATCGATCGACTTCAGGGGCTCGCCCGAAGGGTGCGCGGCAGTGGGAATCAGGTGCAGCAAAGCAAGGTTCACATCGTGCAAAACGAAACCGCTGACGAGCACCACTATGGCCAGGCGCGGGAAATTGCTGCGACGAAGGAATAGCAGTGGCAACAGCAGCACCGAAAACACGAATTGCGCCAGGCCGGTCGCCAGCTCCAGCAGCAACGCAGGTGCCCATAAGGCGTTGTAGTGCGTGCTTCCAAACGTGGTCAGTTTCGACCAGTGATCGATCGACATCACGTCGGCCACGGTGGACAGGTAATGAAAATACATCAGCGGCCGCAACGTCAGCCCTATCGCAAGCACAATCAGCCAGCCGCCGATACCTACCCAGCGAAAGTCAGCCGTGGCGGTCGGAGCGGGATCGTAGCGGTAAGCGACAACGGCCAGCCAAATCCAGAAGGCGAACATCGCCATCGCCAGCAGCACCAAGGGCCAATTCATTCTGTCTAGCATGGAGGCTTTGCCGGTTGTCGACGCCGTCGCAGGCGAAGCGTCATGCCACATGAATTGGTAACCGTCGATGTCCCTGGCACGCTTCAGATCGCTTAGGTAGCGCGGCATCTCCTTCGTCGCCACTTCATCGGTGAGCGCCTGATAGTGTTCAGTAATGAAGAGGTGAGTGCCTTCCAATTTCACAGTTTGCTCGAACTGGAAGGCCGGGTCGTCTACAACGGTGGTGCCAGGCTCGACCTTCCAGTTGCTGGCAGGCAGCAGAACGTCAATGTCCTCGCTAACGTCCTGCGGATAGGTCAATCGCAATGGCGACTTGCGAACCGTCACCGAAGGCTCGAACAACAACTGCTCGATATCGCGCAGTTGAATCGTCAGGTAGTGTTCCTTGCGATCGCTGGAGTACGTCAGGATGTTGGCGATGTCATAGGTTTCCTTGCTAACGATGCGGTTGTTTGGCTCGTCGTCCCGCACTTGCAACGGCGCTGCCACGGTGATGTGTGGGTATCCAGTCGCGTAGAAATTTAAATATTTCTTTTGAATGTCGGCAAGGTTGGTCGACGACACGTATGCGCGCAGCGATTCGGCAGCGCTTCCGGTTGTCGTAGTTTCCAGGCTGTAGTGAACGGGCTTCTCGAGGCCGGCGCTGGCATCGAACACAACGTTCAAATGGTGGTTGGCGGCACTTGGGGATGGCCGCGTCATGGGGGTCAATTCTTTGGTATGCGGATCCACGACAAGCGCAATGCCGTAGTCGGGCTGAACCAGATGCTGCAAGTCTGCATTCTGGGTATCGCGCGTCGGGTCGATCCACCAAACCTTGCCATCGACACGGGCCTGTACCAGCACGTGGTCGAACATGCCCGGCGCCGCGTGCATATCCGCCAGGCCTCGTTGCAACGTGGTGTTGACCAGCGCCGCGTGTGCTTCGACGCCCAGGTGCTTGAGCAGCGTTAAGGTAAGCAGTGTTTTGTCCTTGCAATCGCCGAAGCGACGCGCATACACCAGCGCTGGCGAATTGGGTGCCTGCGAATTCAGTCCGATTTCCACGCCAAGATAGCGGACCTCGCTCTGCACCAACCGCAAGGCCGCGAGCATTCTGCCTGCGGGCGTCGGCTCGGATTTGGCAATGCGATCCACCTGCGCTTGCAACGCCGGGCTGAGGGTGGTGGGCACCTCGTAGAGCGGTTGCGCCCACTGCGCCACGGCCGCCCAATCCGAAAATTCGCTCCAGGACACCTCGGCGTACGGGGAGTACCAGTCCGGTGCATCGTCCTCCACCTTCAGCACCGGCGGGTTGACCACGTCCCACACATGGTCGCTCAGCCCATCGTGCTCGCTCATCGCAGGTTTTATCGCGGTGTTTCGTGCCGTGATAGCGAGGTGCTTTTCCAGCGGCGACAACATCCGTACATGGACGCGCGCGACCGGCACGGCAAACTGCAACGTCGCCGTGCCGAATTCGATCCCCTTGAACACCGGATTGCGGCCGGTCGTGCTATAGGAGTAATCGACCGTGTCGCCCACGCGAACATCGTCCAGCGCGACGTTGACCGTCTTGGTGCCGTCGTATACGCGCGCTTCAAGTTCCGTTTCTCGTTGCAGAATTTGGATGCGTGCCGTCTTCAGCTTGGAAATGACGTGGCCGTTGCGCACGACATCTAGCGAATGCAACACCAGCGTCTGGTACGCCGGATCAAACGGAATTTCGATGTTCGCGACCGCGTCCACGCCATTTGCATTCAGCGCAGTGGTGACCACTCGACGGTACGTAACATGGTGCTGGCCGCCGGCCAACACCTGAGTGTCGGTGAGAAGGTACAGCTCGCCGTTGCTGGCTTGGCTGACCAGATCCGGCGTTGGGGCGCCGGGCGCAACGGAAACGATCCAGGCAGGCGCAGGACCGACGGTGTAGTCGGCGGCGTGCGCGGCGGTTGGCATTAACGCCGCCATCCAAATCAGCATCACCGCCGCCAGCAAGCCGCCCCTTTGGCGCACGCCGACTGCCCCCTTGGCGAGGCGCAACACGTTCCTCATCAATACCCCCAGATTCCCCTTGTGCCTGGAATCCTACCGGATTCGGCGTCCGTCGCCAGCGGTCCCAGAGATGTGCTCAGGACGCGCAATGCAATGCCTATGGCGTCACTTCATCTAACTCTTTCACATGCACCAGTTCGAACGCGCTAGCGGGGTAATCGCTAACCCCAAGGTCCACTGTGGGTCG
The DNA here is from genome assembly GCF_021390675.1 of Dyella sp. 2HG41-7. Lineage (NCBI taxonomy): Bacteria > Pseudomonadati > Pseudomonadota > Gammaproteobacteria > Lysobacterales > Rhodanobacteraceae > Dyella > Dyella sp. 2HG41-7. Next base: position 2,290,483 of record NZ_JAJEJV010000004.1, on the reverse strand, counting down.
GATGCGGACATGTCCTAGTGCGTCAAATCTCGATCGGTTTCTGCTTGAATTACATAGATGCCGTACGGGCCATTTATCGATAGATAGAGGTTCTCTCCAACGTTCTTAAGGAAGAACAGGTAAGTCTCTCCGACCTTGCAACACAGCGGATTGTCTTCAGCAATGTAGCCGTTGTAGAGCACCCTCAATCCAGGGGCGACCGTTCCTTTTAGTTGCTTCAAAACATGGACAGTTGCGCATGATGACTTCCTTTCGCACTTCTCTAACGTCGTTTCCACGCGAGCAATCATCACGACGTCGGAATCTCTAACCTTCTCTTCGAGCGACATTTCGCGCACATAATTTGCACGAGCAGGATCTACTAGCCCAGCAACTAAGATGCTGAATACCGCTATTGAGAAAGCAAAAAAGCGAGATCGAACGAGATTCATACATCAGGATCCTCTCATGCGATGATGCGTGGCCAAAACTGTCCGCTTCGGGTCGAAAGCGGACATTTCAAATTCTACCCACGATGAAAGACCAAGTGCTTGCCGATTAGAAGACGCACTCTGCTTTTCATGAATATCAAAGCGATTCGAACAGTTTATTGGACCGCATCTAGTGCAAAACCGAATAGCCAGTCAGGTGCAAATACGCCCCACCCTCTTTCCCATTCTCAACCCCAGGCATAAACCGAATCGTGTGATGCCCCGCTTTCGGCCAACGCCACGCAAACAAAATCGCATCTGGGGTTTTCCATCCGCTACTGGATTTGTTTTGCCAAATCCCGGTTTGATCGAAGGTCTCGACACCATCCACAAACACGCGCGCATGCCCTGCTTCGCAGCAGTTGTCGCCGATGGTGCCGATGAGGGTGATGGCGGAGCCGTCGAAGGTGATGGGTTCGGAGTTGAGGGTGATGTCGCGGGTGGTGGTTTGGGCTTTGGACCAGTCGTTGGTGTTTTCGATGTTGGTATTCGGCGCGACGGCTGCGGCGGCGACCTCAATGGCGAAGCCGCCGTTGCTTTGCCATACGCTGGTTAATGCCGTGGGTGCGGGGCCGTCGAAGAAGCGGCTGAAGGTGCCGTCTTTTCCGCGTGCGGACCACGCGGCGGTGGCGTTGCGTATCAACCACTGTTTGGCTTTGGCGTCGTGGTGGTCGGTGGCGAGTTCGTAGAAGGCTTCGACTAAGGGTTCGACGATGTCGTTTTCGGCTTGCAGGTCGGCGAAGATGCCGCGGGGGTCGGAGAGGTGTTGCTCGACGGCGTTGGCGGTGGCGAAGGCTTCGTGCAAGTACATGTCTTTCTTTGTCGCACGATACAAATGCAATCCGTTCCAGATCATGTCGCCGTTGACGGAGGCGAAGAAGCGGTGCGGGGTTTGTTCGCAGGTTTTGCCGTTGTCGAAGACGTACACGCTATAAAGCGGCACTTTGGGGTCGAGATAATATTTGCGGATGGCTGCGTAGCGCGCGGTTGCAGCCTTTAAATAGCGCTCTTCATGAGTGGTTTCGTAAAGCAGGATGGCGGCTTTGACGCCGTTCGCATCGGTTTCTAGAGTTTTTAGATTATTGGTGCCACCGTCTGTGAGCTGATAATTGATACTGGGACAGGCGCCGCGCGCGAACACTTGGGCGTTTTCGACAAAGTCGAATGCTGCACGCGCTTTTTGCAAGGCGACGGGATCGTGCGTGATTTCGTATTCGCGCGATGCGGCGATCGAATCCCATTCGGGTACGTCGCTCCACGAGCTGCACTTGGTGCCTCCGGTACATGGCGCGGGATACGACGGCGCGGTTTTAATCAGCGCACTCATCAACGGCGCGACTTTCGCATCTTGGGTGGTCTTCCAATCGAGCCACAGCGTGTACGTCATCGAGTCGACACCCCAATCCTGATTGGATGTGTGGCAATCCGCCGCGCCGCATTCTCGCCATTTTCCGTCGCCGGTGTAGAAGACGCGCACCAGGGTGTCGACGGCCTCGGGGCCGGCTTGCTGAAACGTGGTGGCGCCCGCGGCGGCGGAGGCCAAGGCCAAGCTGGCAACTATCAATCGGATCACGCCTACTCTCCATTCGCTCGATGTGCGTCGAACATCCCAGCACAGAAAGAGGTTTAGCGGGGTCATTCGGCATTAGCTCTGCGAGAGGAAACGATGCGCGCCGTAGGCTTCGACAACGCCTCAATAAAATGCATGGCAAGCACCCGCACATATTGCGAGTAGCAACCCAGGCTTGATAGCTTACGCGCTGGCCTGGACACCCAGGCAACGCAGCCGGAAAGCTGCGACCATTCGTTGCCACAGGGGGCACGTCGTGGGTTCACTGACCGGATCGATCTGGTTCAAGCTTTGTTGCGCTTTGCTTTTGCTGTTGATCGCCACGCTGCCGGGCAATGCGCGGGCGGATATCTACAAATGCACCAAGGGCGGCGCCGTCACCTATCAAGACTCGCCGTGCACGGGTGCCAATGTGCAGGCCACGCAGGTGGATACGCCTGGCTCCAGTCATTTCGTCGGCTGCTTTGGTGCAGTTTCGAATAACCGTTATGGGGCATCCATTGAAGTGCGCGCCAATGGCGCGGGCACCTATCAAATGATCGACGAACATAATCCGCTGTCATCCGGCATCACGCTGCGCGCGGCGACCGATGAAGAACTGCGAGCCGTCAGCCAAGGGCTCCATATACATATTATCGAAGGGCTGAGCCGCGATACGGGGCGATCGACCTTGGTGAATGTGTATTCGATTCGCGCGCGTCATTACATCGTGACCAGCTCGCCGGGCTCCACGGCCATTTCGCCTTCCAGTCTTTACGGCATTTACCAAGGTATCGGTTCGGAAGGACAACCGGTGACGTTGCTTTATCGCGGCGGCGGCGAACCGCAAACGGTGATGAAGGGCGCGTGTCCCACGTATTGATGGAACACATCCGTCTTGGTTAGTAGCGAAAACGAACGATAGATAAGGCGCGTTGCTCGACATGCCGTGGTCGAAGCGCGTCCCGCGCACTCATGCATCAGCTTTACCGCCGACACAATTCCGCATCCGCTTACAGATAACCGCACTGCGTTGTGCGAAGGTTTCGAAGTCGGGCGTGTCCATCCGGTTCAAAGTAGCCGACACGCCCGACATGAGTGAAACAGCGCGGATCGCCTGGGTTGCACCCCAAACGATCCGCTGGCCACCACCAACTATCGAGAAGTTGATCATGGTTATTTCCGATCATACGGCACGCTCGCATTCGCGAGCCCTCGCCACGCCGCGTTCTTCACTGTTTCACCGCCGCTCATACTGGACGGCGTCGGGCCTAAGTGGGCGCTTGTAGAGCTCTCAGTAAGAAAACCCCTCTACATAGGCAGGATTTTTCCTGTAGCCCTTCGCGCCACGCGCAATGCGTGGCGCGACCTACGCGTTTGGACTAAAGCCGATGAAAAACTTCTTGATCGATCTTCCCTCCGAGGGAGGCTACGCCCTGTCCCAGGGTGACTACGAGCAATTGTGCGACGTGCGCGACAGGCTGTTTTTGATGGCGCAGTTTGCGGGCGTGGCGTCGTGTGATGTCGATAATCAAGCGTTGCTTGTTATTCGACGCATGCCTTTGGGGCATTTATTTGGCGATTTGAGTTGTCAGGTTGGTGAGGTACTGGCCGCTTTGACGCACATCGTGCCGCTTGCGAATTCGGCGCAGGCGCATTGAGTGAGATTGATGCGACCAACGTTCCTCACATTTTCATAGTCCGTCGCCTTGGCGAAAGCCGGGGCCTAGTGTCTTTCGCTTTTAAGAAATGCAAAGTCGCTGGGTCCCGGCTTTCGCCGGGACGACGGTGAGGTGGCTTGAAAGATCGCGGAGGAATTGAGCGGCGCGCCTGCGCACGAGCCACCTCACACCGTGATCACTTGTAAATCTATATTTCATAGGCGCACACTACCCGGCATTAGGGAGGCAAGTCTGCCCAGGGGCGCAGGCGATCCGATTCCACTGGCGCAGCACCACCGGAGCAGCACAACCTATGAAACGCCGCATTGCTCGATTCGCCGTTGTTTGTTCGATCGCTACATCCGTCGCCGCCGCACTCGCGCACGCCGATGCGCCACCCTCGCCCGCTAAGCATCCGGTGGCCGCCATCCAGGACACCGAGACCGCCGCGCAGCGTGATGCGCGCATGGCGTGGTGGCGCGACGCGCGTTTCGGCATGTTTATTCACTGGGGTCTTTATTCGGTGCCGGCCGGTTACTGGAAAGACAAACCGGTGCCCGGTCTCGGCGAGTGGATCATGAATGACGCGAAGATCCCCGTCGCCGATTACAAGAAATTCGCCGCGCAATTCGACCCCACGCAATTCGATGCGCACACGTGGGTGTCGCTCGCCAAAGCCGCCGGCATGAAATACATCGTGATTACATCCAAGCATCACGATGGTTTTGCGATGTTTCCATCGAAGGCCAATCCGTTCAACATTCACGACGCTACGCCGTACAAACACGATCCGTTGCGCGAACTGGCCGATGAAGCGCGGCGGCAAGGTCTGAAATTCGGCTTGTATTACTCGCAAGATCAAGATTGGACAGCGCCTGGCGGCGCGGCGATGGACGGTCGTTGGGATAAAGCGCAAGACGGCGATTTTGCGCAGTACTTGCACACCAAAGCCATTCCGCAGTTGAAAGAAATCCTGGCGCACTATCACCCGGATGTACTGTGGTTCGACACGCCCACCAAAGAGATGACGCCGCAGCTCGCGTCGGAAATCGTCGCCCTGCTCAACCAATATCCACAGCTCATTTGGAACAACCGCCTTGGCGGTGGTTATCCGGGCGATACCGAAACGCCGGAGCAATTTATTCCCCCGCAAGGTTTCCCCGGCAAAGATTGGGAAACCTGCATGACGATCAACGATACGTGGGGCTACAAATCGCACGACACGAATTTCAAATCGACCGACGTGTTATTGCGCAATCTGGTCGATATCGCCAGCAAAGGCGGCAATTATTTGCTCAATGTCGGCCCGGATTCGCACGGCGTGATTCCCGCGCCCGAAGCCGAGCGCTTGCGCGCGATCGGCCATTGGCTCGACGTCAACGGCGAATCGATTTACGGCACGCATCCCACACCGTTCGCCGATGCGCACGGCAGCTTCTCGTCAACCGAAAAAGACGACAACGGCAAGCCGCGATGGATTCCCACCTGGGATTGGCGCGCGACCAGCAAGCCGGGCAAGGTGTATGTGCATTTGTTCGAATGGCCTGGCAAAACGTTCCATGTCGCCGACGCCACGGTTCATGCGACGGGCGCTTATCTGCTCGCCGATCCGCATCACACGCCACTGAAGGTTACGCAGCATGGCGAGCAACTCGATGTGCAGTTGCCGGCTAAGGCGCTCGATCCGATTGATACCGTGTTGGTGATTGAGACAAAGGCTGGCTAACAAAGCCACCTCTCACAATCACCTTATCGTCGCTCCGGTTTGACCAGCTTCACCGTTGAAAAGCGCCTCGCCGGAGCGACGAACATTGCTGCGATGTCAGCTATTGCTTTTTGTATCGGTTTAAACATTGATACGGCACGCTGCGCGCTCAAGTGAAGAAGTCGTGACGACTTCTATGACGCCACGTTGCCTTACCAGGCCGCATGATCGCGGCGACCTTTATGTAAGGAGTCGTGCATGAGCACCATAACGTTTTCGCATCAGGACAAAGCGCGAATGCGCGAGGCTTATCGAGAATTCAAGGCTGCGAATCCCGGCACGGTAGATGGCATGGGCGCCGTCAAATCCTTCAAGGATTCCACTTACTTTCAATGGAGTGGAACCGCCGAAGACATTTATCATGTGGTGATCGGTCGCCAAGGCGATTAAATTACGCTTCTCCAATCCCCGCAGCAAAAACTGCTGACCTCCCTCATTGGCAAAAAAGGAATAGGCCATGTCGAAGTTGGTTGTTCGAAGCTTTGCAGTATCCCTCGATGGTTACAGTGCCGGCCCGCATCAGAGTCTGGAGAATCCATTAGGCGTACGCGGCCCCGAGTTGATGGAATGGTTTTTCCACACGCGGGTTTGGCAGTCGATGCACGGTAAAGGCGAAGGCGAAACCGGTATCGACAACGACATGGCGGAAACGGGCTTCGCTAATCTCGGCGCGTGGATTATCGGGCGCAATATGTTCGGCCCCATTCGCGGTTCGTGGCCAGACGACAGTTGGAAAGGTTGGTGGGGCGACGAACCGCCTTACCACGTGCCGGTATTCGTGCTCACACAATATCCTCGCGCGCCGTTGGAGATGAAAGGCGGCACCACGTTTTACTTTATTACCGACGGCATCGAATCCGCGTTGGCGCAAGCCACCGATGCCGCGCATGGTCGCGATATTCGATTGGGCGGCGGCGTGGCGACGATTCGTCAATATCTCAGCGCAGGGCTGGTGGACGAGATGCATCTCGCCGTGCGGCCTTTGTTGCTCGGCTCGGGAGAGCGGCTGTTCGACAACAGCCTTGATATGCACGCGCTCGGTTACGCGTGCTGGAAAACCGTTGCTGGCGAGCGCGCTACGCATACGTTTATACGTAAGCAGTCGTAATGCATGCATTCAAAAGAAAAGCCCGGCATTAGCCGGGCTTTTCTCGTTCTCCTCTTGGCGACGGCGCTTATCAGTCGTCGTCATCGTCGCCGCGTCGCACCACATAGGGCTGGCTGTACACGACAGTCCGCGTGACGACCGGCGCGCTTTGGTAATACACAGGCGCCGGCTGGCTATACACCACGGTCGGCGGCGGAGGCGGCGCGTAATACGTCGGCGCCGTTGCGCCTTCCACCAAACCTGCGACCGCACCGGCTACGACGGCGCCAGCAATCCAGCGACCGCCGCTCCAATAGCCGCCGCGACGCCAGCCGTCGTGATCGTGATGCCAACCGCCGCGGTCGCCACGATCCCAACCGCGGTGATGCCAATCGTCATGGCCCCACCCGTCGTGCGCCGATGCACCGAACGGCACAGCGACCATCGCCGCAACAGCCAACCCGATCAACATGCGCTTACTTACGTGCTTGGTCATGACATACCTCCGTTGGTTCGGTTCCGATGCTGAGTTTGTGGCGCTTAATAACTACTGAAGAATTTCTTTCACATTCGCGCTTTCACAAAATCAGTTAGCGAGCGTTTTCCCAACGGGGGTTTTCTTAGTCGAGTCTTAGTTGTGACTTACTTGAAACTTAGTGACACGAAAAATCTTTATCTCGTCGCCCCGGCGAAAGCCGGGGCCGAGTGACTTTGAGCTTTGACAAACATGAAGGCGCTGGACCCCGGCGTTCGCCGGGGCGACGAGCGAGGTGTCGCGCGTATCACATGAGTTATGCATCACACTTTTGCAATCGCATCGAACGGCTTCGGCGCTTGCGTTCCATCGGCCGGCAACGATTTGATCGCCATATCGCGCACGGTGCGCGCTAACACCACGCCACGCACAAACGCATCCTTGGCAGGGCCAGGATTATCGGGCGACTGCACCACGCTCATAAAAAACGTGTCGTACAGACCGGCCAGCCGTTGCGCATACGCATCGCCGATGATGTCGGCGTCGGTCCTGTTTGCGTCAGCCATGGTGCTCTCCTTTGACAATAGGACGATCCGCGCGAATGTCCTGCGCGCCGCATCGGGACTCTACCGCATCCGAAATCCAGGCGAGTTGACGCGGCGTGCACGGTTTAATGCGCTTTTACGCCCTGCTCGTTTATCTTCCCCGGGATATAAACGGCCCCCCGCACCTTACTCGATCATCCGATTTTCATGCCCGATTCTCCGAACCGCCGCGCCGCGCGCTTGCAATCGCGCGGCGCGGCGACAAAGTAATCCGCTGATGTGTTTGCTCCCCTAACCTTTCAGACCAAAGGATGCTTGTATGGAATATCGACGACTCGGCGCATCGGGCTTCAAAGTGCCGGTGCTCAGCTTTGGAACCGGCACATTCGGCGGCAAGGGCGAGTTTTTCAGCGCATGGGGTAATACCGATGTCGCCGAAGCGCGTCGCCTGGTGGATGTGTGCCTGGACGCGGGTGTCACCATGTTCGACACGGCCGATATTTATTCGTCTGGCGCATCGGAATCGATTCTCGGCGAAGCGATCAAAGGCCGCCGCGACAAAGTGCTGATTTCCACCAAGGCCACGTTCCGATTCAATGACGAACCGAACAACGTGGGATCGTCGCGTTATCACTTGATCGAAGGCATCGACGCCGCGCTTAAACGCCTGGGTACCGATTATATCGACCTGTTCCAATTGCACGGCTTCGATGCGATGACGCCCGTGGAAGAAACGCTTTCCACCCTGGACGACATGGTGCGCGCCGGCAAGATCCGTTATCTCGGTGTGTCCAATTTCTCCGGTTGGCATTTGATGAAATCGCTGGCCGTCGCCGACCGCTACGGTTATTCGCGTTACGTGGCGAATCAAACGTATTACTCGCTAATCGGTCGCGATTATGAGTGGGAGTTGATGCCGCTCGGTTTAGATCAAGGCGTCGGTGCGGTGGTGTGGAGTCCCTTGGGATGGGGTCGCCTCACTGGCAAACTGCGTCGCGGTCAGCCGTTGCCGGAAACCAGCCGTCTTCACAAGACCGGCGATGTGGGTCCACAAGTGACCGACGAATATTTGTATCGCGTGGTGGATGCGCTCGACGAGGTCGCCAAGGAAACCGGCAAAACGGTGCCGCAGATCGCGCTGAATTGGCTGCTGCAACGCCCGACCGTTTCCACCTTGGTGATCGGCGCACGCAACGAGGAACAACTGCGCCAGAACCTCGGCGCGATCGGTTGGAATCTCACCAAGGAGCAAGTCGCCAAGCTCGACGCCGCCAGCGATATCGCGCCGGTTTATCCGTATTGGCATCAGCGCGGCTTTGCCGAGCGCAATCCGCCGCCGGTTTAACGCCGTCAATGCGCCCCTCTCATTGCGATGAGAGGGGCGATGCGCTCGCACCGTATCGTCGGTATGCTGTTGATCGATTTCCATGCAGCGCGCCGATATGGAACCTCGCCTCGTTACCGACCCCAAGTTGCTGCCGATACTGGATGAGCTTCAACGCCGCGAACCGATTTTCCATCGGCCGGAATTCGGCACGGCACGAAGCGATTTTGAGGCGATGACCGAGACGAATTTTTGGGAAGTGGGCGCGTCCGGCCGTCGCTATAGCCGCGACTACGCGTTGCGTGTGTTGGAAGAACGCTATAGCCGGCCATACGACGATCATTGGGAAACCAGCGATTTCCACTGCCAGGAAATCGCCACCGACAATTACCTGCTCACCTATACCTTGAAGCAAGGCGCGCGCATCACGCGACGCACCACGCTATGGCGTCATGCGTTGCAAGGCTGGAAGATCGTCTTCCACCAGGGCACGGTGGTTGCCGATTAACAGCGAATCGCTTATTTGCCCGGCTGCGTCATCGGAATATCGCCCTGGTTGAGGTTCCCCAGGTCGCTCGGTCCCTGATTGCTTTGCGCAGATGAGTTGGACCATGAGCGAACGAAATGTCCGTTCTGATCGAAGCTCAACATGGTGGAAACGGTTTTTTCCACGTGCTTGGGAACATGCGAGCCGGTGGTCGCCTCACCCGACACTTCGTTGTGCTTGGTCACATATTGCAACTGCTGACCGCCATCCGGCGTTTGAGTGATTTGAAACGGCTGGCCAAGAGCGCTCTCGGCTTGAGCAACGGTTGTTACGCCAGGTTGAAAAGATGAGATCGCTCCCTGATCGCCCTTGGGGCTCGATGAAGCGCAACCTGCAAGAAACATCGTCGCCAGGGCAGACGCAACAACCTTGTTCATTTCCTCTCCTTTTTATCCTGAGACGTTCTGTAAATACCGGGCGGGTCATACTCGGCGAAAACCGGGCATGAAGAAACCTGCCTAAAGTCACATCGGCAACCATCTTTACGTAAATAGATTTATTCGCGCGTTCCTGCGAATCGCGAGCCATTTCTCGCAGAAATCGCAAAGCGTTTCGCGCGCGAATATCCTTTTGAAAGCCTTGCGCAATCAACAATTAAGCCGGCTTACCGTGCCCCGCCGATAATCGGGCATCCATTTTTAAAGTGGTCAGTGGTTTAGCCGATACATTGACAAAGTCACGACAACATTGCCTCATTACTTGCAGGGGTTCACGTTCCTTCCACCGGATGTACTCGTTGATAGGCGTGCGACAAAGGCAGATTGGGTAGCCATGAGCAGAACGCTTCCTGTCCCAGCCAAATCTTTACAAGAGCCGGAGAACACGGCCTGGCTCGGCTGCCTGATCGAAGCCGAAACGCCCGGCGAAGTGTGTACGCTCCTGGAAACCCTGCTTGAAGCTCAGCCTTATTGCATTAATGCCAAAGCGGTCATGCTCAACCATGTGCAGGATGACGCGCAGCCGCTCACTGCCGACGAGCTGAGTCTTGCGCAAACCGCCTTGCAAGCCGCGGACGGCAATCCCGTGACGGTGGATGGCAGGCGTTACGCCGTGCCGTTGCTGGCCGGACAACAGGTTGTCTTGTTGCTCTCGCTCACCGTCGACAGCGCGATCAAAAGCCTGCTTGCCAACGTCAGCCCTTATTTGCAACTGGGTGTGCGTCAGCTTCATCACACCATCAAGCTGGCCGAGCTCCACGATTCGCACAGTCAGCTTGAGCATTCGGAAAATCTGCAGCGCGCGCTGTTTTCGATCTCCGAGCTGTCCGGCTCCAAACGCGACATGCCCGATATGCTGTGCGAGATCCACCATATCGTCAGCGGGCTGATGTACGCGGAGAATTTTTTCATCGTCCGCTATTACCCGGAGCGCGAAACACTGCGCTTTCTGTACTACGCGGATATCAATGATCAGGACAAACCCGATACCAACCGCGATATGCAGTTGGAAGACCGTCGGCACACGCTAACTTGGTATCTGCTCGCCCAGGGCAAACCGCTGATGGGCAGCAACGAGCAATTGCTGGAACAGGTCAATGGCCCCCTCGTGATTGCCGGGCCGGATAGCGACGATTGGCTGGGCGTGCCGATGGTGCGCGACGGTCAGGTCGAAGGCGCGCTGGTCGTGCAAAGCTACGGCACGGGCCTGGTGTATTCGCGCGACGATCTTGCGCTGCTCGAATTCGTCGGCAACCACATCCTTACCGCGCTCGAACGCAAAGAAAGCAAAGACGAACTTGAGCGACGCGTGCGACAGCGCACCGAAGAATTGGATCTGGTCAATCGCGGCCTTCGCGCGGAAGTGCACGAACGGCACCGCGCCGAACGCTTGCAGGAAGCGTTATTCCAGGTCGCGCAATTGGCCACCGCGGATATCGACGAGAACACATTCTACGAACGCGTACATCTGGTGGTCGGGCGATTGCTGGATGCGGAAAACTTTTTTATTGCGTTGCTAAGCGACGATCGCACCAAGCTGGAATTCCCCTATTACATGGATGCCGGAGAACGGCACCAATTGTCGCGCCCGATCGGTCGCGGCCTGAGCGAATTCGTGTTGCGTCGCGGCCAACCGTGGTCCGGCACGCGCGAAGACATCAAGGCGTTGGGACGCAGCGGCGAAGTGGTGCCGCATCATATCGGCGAACCTTCGGCGTTCTGGCTTGGGGTACCGCTGAAAGTGGATGAGGACGTGATCGGCCTGGTCGCCGTCCAGAGCTACGATCCGAATGCCACGTATGGTTCGCAAGAGCAAGAGCTGCTGAGCTTCGTGGCCCTGCAAATCGCCAACAGTATCTACCGCCGCCGTTCCGCCGCGGCGCTGCATCTCGCCAATTTAAAACTGGAGCATCGCGTCGAAGAACGCACGCGCGAACTGCGCGCGGAGATCGTTCGGCGCGAACAGATGCAGCAGCAATTGCATCATCAGGTGATGCACGATCCCTTGACGGGCTTGCCGAATCGCGGCTATCTGCGTGATCGTTTGGATCACGTGCTCAACCGCATTCAGAGCGATCCCGGCCGCCGTTGCGCGCTGCTGTATATCGACGTCGACCGCTTCAAAGTGATTAACGACAGCCTGGGACATCTGGCCGGCGACGAGTTTCTGAAAGCCGTCGCCATTCGTTTGCTGACGCACGTGCGCGAACCGGATATGGTGGCGCGCCTTTCGGGCGACGAATTCGCCATCCTGCTGGAAAATATCGAAGACACCAACACGGCCACCATTATTGCCGACCGCGTATTGCAAGCGGTGGCGGTGCCGCTGCGTATTTCAGGCAAAGAACTCGAACCTTCCGTCAGCGTAGGTATCGCTTGCGGCGATCAAAGTTATCTCGACGCCGATGAATTAATTCGCGATGCGGATATGGCGCTTTACCAAGCCAAAGAACTCGGCCGCAAGCGGTTCGCAGTGTTCGACGAAGCGCTTGCCAAAGGTATGGTCGACGTTCTCGCCATGGAAAGCGAACTGCGCAAGGCGCTGCGACAAAACGAATTCGAACCGCATTTTCAACCCATTTGTCGGTTGGGCGACGGCAAAGTCGTGGGTTATGAAGCCCTGATTCGTTGGAATCATCCGCAACGCGGTTTGTTGCGGCCGTCGGACTTCGTAAAAATCGCCGAGGACAGCGGCCTGATCGAAGCGATCGACTGGCGATTGTTCGAGACCAGCTGCCGCTTGCTGGCGCAGCGTTCGCTTACGGATCGGTTTATTACCTTCAACGTATCGGCGCTGCATTTACGCCATGCCGATTTCGATACGCGCATTTTAAAAATGCTCGAACGCACCGGCCTCGCGCCCGACCGACTAATTACCGAAGTGACCGAAGGCGCCCTGCTGGATAATCCGGAAAGTGTGCGCTCGTTGTTGGATCGTCTGCGCAGCGCCGGCGTTGGCGCGGCGCTGGACGATTTCGGCACCGGCTATTCGTCGCTGAGTTATTTGCATTCCCTGCCCTTGCGCATGCTGAAAATCGATCGCGCGTTTGTGCAGGAATTGGATAAACCCGGCAGCAGCAACACCACAACTGTGGTCGCGGCCATTCTCGCTTTGGCGCATGCGCTCAATATTCAAGTGATTGCCGAAGGCATCGAAACGCAGGCGCAACTCGACGCGCTGGTGAGCATGGGCTGCGAAATGGGGCAAGGTTATTTACTGGGCAGCCCCGCGCCGATTACGCACTGGGTCGACAACCAGAAGAAGTAAGTTTCGCTACGCCCTGCTGGTTCCCGTCCGCACCGAATCCAGGTGTTTGACGTCGCGAATATCTCCCAACCAGATCAACCCATCCCAATCCGGGCGATCCTGATCGATAAGCCGCACGACGCTGTTCATGCCTTCTATGTCGTGCGAATCCAAAAACACCTGCACGGTCGGCGTAACGCTGACGACGCCTTCAATCACTTCGCCATCGTTTTTGACGATGCGCACGGCGGCGTTGACCGCCAATTCGTCCACGCGCTTTTCCAGCATGGCGATATCGTCGGCATCGATATAAACGTGTTCGGCTCTGCGTCCCATGTCGCGCTCCGCTGATTTACATGCCATCAGCGTGGACGCCTGCCCGTAAAACGAACGTGCCCGGCCCGTTACGACACGGGCCGGGCAGATCGGAATCAATCAGGCTTTGAGTTTGGCCGCCTGCGTGGGGTGCTGGTGTTTTTCCTTCACCTCTTGCAATAGCTCCAGAACATGTTCGCGATGTTCTTTGCGCTTTTGCTCTTGCGCCGCAAGCAGCTGCTGCCGACGCGTCATATGCATGGGCGTCATCGGTTTAATGACGGGATGCACCATGCGATTGATGTAATCGGACCACGTACTGAGATGCCAAAGCGACCGGGTCGTACCGGTAGACCTTGAGCCCGGGGTCATTGAGCCAGGGGTATTCATGAATCGGCCTCCACCACGACAGGGTTGCCGTGGGGCAGTCGCCGCACGGGTATTCAATGTGCGCTAAGAGTCGTTAGGCCGCTGTAATCCGGGTGGTGTGCATCACTGACAATTGGCGAACAATCGTCCTTGAAAGCCAGCCCTGACCGGCGCGATTAGCACGCCACATTTTCCTTTCTAATTAAAGGTTTTGATGACTTGCTTCGTGCAAAACATCGCAATTTGATGGGCTGCGTACGGGAAATTTTCCTAGGTCCCGCAGAGCCATTCGGGCGGCATGGATGACAGCGAGACCCGCGCCGGGATGTCCGTTAGTCCGTCACCACGCCAATCGTTCGTAACCACACGTCTACCAGCTTCGGCCAATCGGTAATCGGGAGTTTCGTGTGACGCAATCCAAACGCGTGGCCGCCCTGCGCGTACAAATGCATCTCTGCCGGCACGCCTGCTTTCTTGAGTGCGATGTAGTAACTCAGCGATTGATCCACACCGTCGACATAGTCGTCTTCGGCTTGCACTAAAAATGTCGGCGGTGTGTCGTGGGAAACCGGAACGTTGGTATTGAATACGCCATCGTCGGTCACGAGATGCCCCGGATACACCGCAACGGCAAAATCCGGACGACTGCTTTCTTTATCGGCCGCGTCGATCGGTGCGTATAACGTGTGATTGAAATTCGTGCTGGCTTCCGCGACCAGATAACCGCCAGCGGAAAATCCGAGCACGCCAATCTTGTGCGGATCGATATGCCATTGCGCGGCATGAAAGCGCACCAAACGCAGCGTTCGTTGCGTATCCTGCAACGACGGCACCGATAGCTCGTGGTTGTGCGGGCGACAATCGCAATGCCAATCGTAAGGTTTGCCGGGAACGCGGTATTTCAACAAGACACAGGTGATACCCCGCGACGTGAGCCAGTCGCACACTTCGGTGCCTTCAAGATCCATCGCCAGAATTTCGAATCCGCCGCCGGGTATCACCACCACGGCGGCGCCGGTGTTTTTCCCGGTGGGCGAATACACCGTCATGGTGGGTTGCGACACGTTGTGTTCGGCGAACGCCGTCTTGCTGGCGATCAGGCCTTTGGACGTCTCGCCATATTCCGGCCCCGGCATGGGCTGCAGATCGGGCGCGACTCCAGGCCAGATCGGTACCTGCGTATGTCCGGCAGTCGGCTGCCAAACGGTGGTGGCCGCCTGCGCGCTTACGCATGCGATCAATAAACACAGAGCGATAGCCCACAGCTTCATGACGCGCCTCCCTTCATGCCGAAAATCAAGTGGAAACTCTCTTCCAATCCTGCCGGCCTACTAGGGCGAGCGAAGGTCGTTACTGTGGAATTTTGCGGTCAGCCTCTGCGCAGTCCGATTGACCGCTTCGGCCTTATAGACTGCGGACTATCCCTACAGCGGCAGCGCTGTGGTCCGTTTCACTGTTCGCAACGCCAAGGTCGACTGCACGCGTACCACGCCCGGCAGCTGCGTAAGGATCTCTGTATGGATGCGTTCAAAGTCGACCGAATCGGCGTAGGCGACGCGCACCATGTAGTCCGCTGCGCCAGCCAAAAGACAGCATTCGGTGACCTCCGGGTGTTTTTGGATGGCTTCCTCGAACGCATCCAATGCGGCGCGGCCTTGTTGATCCAGCGTCACCAGCACAAAGGCAGTGCCCGATAGACCTGCCACTTTTTCGTCCAACAGCATCACATAGCGGGAAATCAGCCCCCGCTCCTCCAGCAGCTTTACTCGCCGCAGGCATGCCGACGGCGACAGATTGATCTGCATGGCCAGCTCGGCATTGGCCAAGCGGCCGTCCTCTTGAAGCAGGCGGAGGATGGCGCGATCGCGATCGTCGAGCGGCGGATACGGAGTCGTCATAAATTTCACTTTCTGGCCATTCATTCGCATCCAGTGCGAAAAAATGGCTCAGACCATGGCTTAATCAGCGAGAAATTGCGTGAAGAGTCGATCATACTGCGCGCCGCGTGTGTCAAGAAAGACCGGCGCGCTCACCTTCCACCACCCAGTTTCCATCACCAGAGAGAAGTCCAGCCATGCGTATCGGTGTGCCGAAAGAAATCAAAAATCATGAATATCGCGTGGGCCTGGTCCCCTCGTCCGTGCAGGAACTGGTGCATAACGGCCATCAGGTGATGGTCCAGAAGGATGCCGGCATCGGCGCTGGCTTGTCGGATGCGGACTACGTGGCCGCTGGCGCGACGATCGTCGAATCGGCCGACCAGATCTTTGCCGAAGCCGACATGATCGTAAAGGTGAAGGAACCCCTCGCCGTGGAGCGCAAGAAGCTCCGCAAGGGCCAGATCCTCTTCACCTACCTGCACTTGGCGCCCGATGCGGAACAGACGCACGACCTGATCGCCTCCGGCGCGATCTGCATTGCGTACGAAACGGTCACCGCCAACAACGGTTCGCTGCCGCTGTTGACGCCGATGTCCGAAGTGGCCGGCCGCCTGGCTCCCCAGGTCGGCGCGCATGCGCTAGAAAAGGCCCAGGGCGGTCGCGGCATTCTGCTGGGCGGCGTCCCGGGCGTACCGGCGGCTGAGGTGGTGATTCTCGGCGGCGGCGTGTCGGGCACGCACGCAGCGACCATTGCCGTCGGCATGGGCGCGAAGGTCACCGTGGTGGATCGCTCGCCCGACGCGCTCAAGCGCCTGGCCACGCAATTCGGTACGTCGATCTCCACCGTGTTCTCGACGCGCGCCGCGCTGGAAGAACTGGTTCCGCGCGCCGACCTGCTGATCGGCACCGTGCTGGTTCCGGGCGCAGCGGCTCCCAAGCTCGTATCGCGCGCGATGGTGCAGACGATGAAGAAGGGCTCGGTGATCGTGGACGTCGCGATCGACCAGGGTGGCTGCGTGGAAACCTCGCACGCCACCACGCACTCCGATCCCACTTACGTGGTCGACGACGTGGTGCATTACTGCGTGGCGAATATGCCGGGCGCCGTGGCGCGCACGTCCACGTTCGCGCTCAACAGCGTGACGCTGCCGTTCACCCTTTCGCTCGCCAACAACGGCTGGAAGAAAGCGCTGTCGCAGGACGTGCATCTACGCAACGGCCTGAACGTCTTCGAAGGCAAGGTCACCTGCGAACCCGTTGCTCAAGCGCACAACCTGCCTTACGTGAAAGCGGAAACTGTGCTCGGCATGTAAGCGCTCTCAAGGCGACCACTCCGCAACGGGGTGGTCGCCTGTTTTAATGATGGCGCGGACCATCACAGGATCGAAGGCCATGATGCGAATTGTTTCGGGCGACCTCGATGATCCGCGCGTTGTCCGCCTACTGAATATCCACGTGACAACCGCCCGCGCGGAAACCGCACGAGACAGCGCTCATGCGTTGGATATCGATGCGTTGCGGTCGCCGGATATTCGCTTTTGGGCCGCGTGGAACACCGACGAACTTCTCGCCGTCGGCGCACTGCGACAACTGTCCGCGGAACTGGGCGAAGTGAAATCCATGCACACGGCGCATGCGGCTCGCCGTCTTGGCGCGGGCAGCGCGATGCTTCGCCACATCATCGACGCCGCCGCGAACATGGGTTTGTCGCGCTTGGCGCTTGAAACGGGTTCGTGGGATTACTTCATTCCCGCACGTGCGTTTTACAAGCGCCATGGTTTCGTGGAATGCCCGCCGTTTGGCGACTATGTGGCGGACCCGAACAGCGTCTTTATGACGCTGGCATTGAACCAAGCGAAAAGCGACTAACGGAGACGTACGTCAGATTCCTTGCGACGTACGCCCCTGCGCTCACGTCGTGCCTTGATCTTTGGCAGGCGCTTGAGCCGCGTGTTTTCCGCCGTGGCTGCGCTCGCCGCCTTTGCGGCCGATGGCGGCCATGTGCTCGCGATTTTCGCTGACGGCTTCGCCGCCTTTCTGACCGATGGCGGACATATGTTTACGATTCTGACTGATGGTCTCGCCGCCTTTGCGGCCCGCTTCCCGTGCTTCTTCCGAGCTGAATTCGTGGGCGTGCCCACGCTCGTGCGCTACGCGTCCGCCAAGACGGGCGATTTCGCGCTGCCGCGCTTCGTCCATCCCGGCGAATCCTCGTCCGCCGCTGCGATCGTTGCGAGGGGTGTCTGCGTTTTTGAAATCTGTCATAGCTGTCACTCCTGATCGATGTCACGCACAACACGCTTGCGTGTCGTACGGTTCGATCATGGCGACGCTCATCTATAGCGAAAGTCTCGACATAGTGAAAAGCGTTTGCACAAAATTCAGCGTTCAAACGCCTGCTTGTCTGCGCACAATAATGACTTAAAGCCGTTATGCGCGGGTCGAGCAGCCTCGTCAGCGCGCAGCGCTTAACGAAGCTTTTATTTAACGCGTGTCGCCACTCACGTTGCGCGACGCAAACGCAGCGCGTTGCTCACTACCGATACGGAAGAAAGACTCATCGCCAATGCGGCGATCATCGGCGATAGCACCATACCGAACAGCGGATACAGCACGCCCGCCGCCAACGGCACTCCAAGCGCGTTGTAGACGAACGCAAAGAAAAGATTCTGGCGAATATTGCGCACGGTCGCCTGCGACAACGTGCGCGCGTACAGGATGCCGCCGAGGCTGCCTTTCACCAGCGTGAGTTGCGCGCTTTCCATGGCGACGTCCGTACCCTGCCCCATCGCAATGCCGATATCCGCGGATGCGAGCGCCGGCGCATCGTTGATGCCGTCGCCCGCCATCGCAACGCGCTTGCCTTGCTTGCGCAGCGACTGAATCACGGCCGCCTTGTCGGCAGGCGACATATCGGCGTGAATGTCGTCGATGTCCAATTCGCGCGCCACGCTGCTGGCGGTCGTGAGGTTGTCACCCGTCAACATTACGAGATGCAAACCGCCCGCTTTCAGGTCCGCGACGGCTTGCCGCGTATCAGCCTTGATGCGATCGCTTACCGCGAACAAACCTTCGGCTTTGCCATCTACAGCAAGGAACATGACGGTTGCGCCGCGAGCGCGGTGATCGTCAGCTTGAGCAAGAACGCTTGCATTCAATGCAATGCCGAATTGTTCCATCAGCCGCACATTGCCAAATGCCAATCGACGTTCTTGCACGCGCCCGCTAACACCGCCGCCCACGTGATACTCAAAATCCTCAGCATCGTTGAAACCGACCTGCTCCTTGTTTGCTGCCGCGACGATGGCTTTGGCCAGCGGATGCTCGCTCGAACGCTCGAGACTGGCGGCGAAATGCAGCAGATGCTCGCGACTCACGTCGCCCAAAGCGACGATGGATGCGAGCAAAGGCTTGCCTTCCGTCAACGTGCCGGTCTTGTCCACCACCAGCGTGTCGACATCGCGCAGCGTTTCAATCGCAGCCGCGTCTTTGAACAGCAGACCGTGCTGCGCGCCGCGCCCGCTCGCCACCATGATAGAAATCGGCGTCGCCAAACCCAAGGCGCACGGACACGCGATGATCAGCACGGATACCGCTGCAATCAACGCATGCGCGAAACGCGGTTCCGGCCCAAACGCGATCCATCCGATGGCGGCCAATAAAGCGACACCGATGACGGCCGGCACAAACCACGCCGCCACGCGATCGGCCACGCGCTGCAGCGGTGCTTTGCTGCGTTGTGCCTGCGCAACTTGCGCAACGATCTGCGACAGCATCGTCGATGCGCCGATTTTTTCCACGCGCATCGTCAGCGTGCCCTGCTGATTGACTGTGCCGCCGGTAAGCGGATCGCCTGCCGTTTTAGAGACTGGCATCGGTTCACCGGTCAACATCGATTCGTCCACCTGCGTGGCGCCGCTCAACACGACGCCATCCACGGGAATTTTTTCGCCGGGGCGTATGCGCAATACGTCGTCGATCTGAACATCGCTTACAGGGATATCGTGTTCTTCGCCATGGGTTATGCGGCGCGCCGTTTTCGGCACCAACTCCAATAACGCTTTCAACGCCGCACTGGTGCGCCGACGCGCTCGCCATTCCAGAAAATCGCCCAAGGTCACCAAGGTGACGATGACAGCCGCGGACTCGAAGTACACGCCGACGCGACCGTGCAAATCGCGGAAGCCCAAGGGAAAAAGCTGAGGCGCCGAGAATGCGATCACGCTGTAGAGCCATGCGACACCCGTACCGATGGCGATCAAGGTGTACATGTTCGGTTGCCACGGCCGCAACGAACGCCAGCCGCGCGCAAAGAACGTTGCGCCGCCCCACAATACGACGACGCTGCCGAAAATCGCCTCGATCCACGCGCTCGTCCCCGACCATGATTGCGGCAAGCGCATGCCTGCGTGCGGCAGCATCGCGATAAGGAAAACCGGGAGCGTCAACGCGATCAGCAGCCACAGCTTTCTGCTCATGGCTTGCGCTTCGCCAGCGTCGTCATCCTCCAAGCTCGGCATCATCGGCTCCAGCGCCATGCCGCATTTGGGGCAATCGCCCGGGCCGTTCTGTTGCACTTCCGGGTGCATGGGACAGGTGTAGATCGCGCCGGGAATCGCTGGCGGCAGCGCACGATGCTCGTGCAAATACGCTTCGGGATGCGCGATGAATTTCTGACGACATCCGGCCGCGCAAAAGTGATAGGTGTGTCCGTGGTGGTCGGCGTGATGCGGCGTAGTGTTTGGATCGACCGTCATGCCGCATACCGGATCTTTCGCGGTGGCGTTCACGTCGGTCGAAGGCGTCGCATGGCAGCACGAGTGGTGTGCGCTCATGCTTGCGGCTCCTCGTCCGCCAACGCACGCAAGATCGGGCAATGTTCCGGATCGCCCTTGCCCGGGCAGGCCTCGATCAGCTGCTCCAGCCCCTGGCGGATACGCATGAGCTCGGCGATCCGTGCATCGATGCTGGCGAGACGCTGCTCCGCGCGTTTGCGCACCGCCCGTACACCGCCGCGGCGATAGGATGAGAGCGCCAAAAGATCGCGAATTTCGTCCAGGCTGAAGCCCAGATCCTTGGCGCGCCGGATAAAGCGCAATCGCGCGACCGCCGTGTCGTTGTAACTGCGGTAGCCGGAGGCGCGCCGCAATGGTTCGGGCAGCAGGCCCTCCCGCTCGTAAAAGCGGATCGTGTCGATGGCGACGCCGGCGCGCTTGGCGACGGCTCCAATAGTCAGGGAAGCGGCTTGAGTAGTCATGCGACAAGTCTAGACCCTTGATCTAGGTCCAGAGTCAAGCGATTCGTTTATCCCTTAAAAAAACGGCCGAACGGGTAATTCATTTTCCAGCCAGCTACTTTGCCTCGACCCCAGTAACCTTGCCGCACCGCACAGGGGCTCCACATGCATTCCGAGAACACCGAACAACACACACGCGCCTCGCTTCCGCTGGCGCCTTCGCTTGATCCCACGCTTGCCGCCGCGCATATGCCGCGGCAATTCCGTCCCTTGGACGCCCGCGTGCTCTGGATCGGGTTTGTCGCCGTCTTGCTCGGCGGCGTGGTCGCCGTCGTGGCGAAAGTCCTGACCGCCTTGATCGGTCTGATCACCAATATCGCTTTCTATGGGCGCTGGAGTTACGACTTTGTCAGTCCGGCGAACAATCACCTGGGTTGGTGGGTCGTTCTGGTTCCCGCCGTCGGCGGCTTGATCGTCGGCGTGATGGCACGCTGGGGCTCGCGCGCGATTCGCGGGCACGGCATTCCTGAAGCGATGGAACAAGTGCTGCTCAACGAGAGCCGCATTCCGCCACGCATCACCTGGCTGAAGCCGGTTTCCTCCGCCATCGCCATCGGCACCGGCGGCCCGTTCGGCGCGGAAGGTCCGATTATCGCCACCGGCGGTGCGCTGGGTTCGTTGATTGCGCAGTTGATGCACGTCACCGCCGACGAGCGCAAAACGCTGCTGGCCGCCGGCGCCGCAGCCGGTATGGCGGCGGTGTTTTCCGCACCGATTTCCGCCGTGTTGCTGGCGATCGAATTGTTGTTGTTCGAACGCCGTGCGCGCTCGCTGATCCCCGTGGCGCTGGCCGCGACCGTCGGTACTGGCGTGCGCTATGTGCTCGAAGGCAACGAGCCGATGTTCCCGATGCCGCACGTCGGCACGCCGACGCTGCCTGCCATCGCGACGTATATCGTGCTCGGCTTGATCGTTGGCGTGTTGAGCGTGGGTATTACGCGTCTCACGTACGCCATCGAAGATCATTTCGAAAAACTGCCGATCCACTGGATGTGGTGGCCGGCAATGGGCGGCATCGTGGTCGGCGTGGTCGGCTATTTCATGCCGCTGACGCTCGGCGTTGGCTACACGAATATTTCCACGGTGCTCAGCGGGCAGATCGGCCTGACGGCGATGCTTGCGTTGTGTCTATTGAAACTGTTGTCGTGGTCGGTCGCATTGGGCAGCGGCACCTCGGGCGGTACGCTCGCACCGTTGTTTACCATCGGGGGTGCGATGGGCGGCGTGTTCGGCATGGTGCTAGCGTCGGTCGCGCCGTGGTTGCAGGTCGATCCGCATCTGGCGGCGCTGGTTTGCATGGCGGCCATTTTTGCCGGGGCATCGCGCGCGTTTCTCACCTCGGTGGTGTTCGCGTTCGAAACCACACAGCAGCCCCACGGCCTGCTGCCCCTCCTCGGCGCATGTGCCGCTGCGTATCTCATTTCCGGATTGATGATGCGCAATACGATCATGACGGAAAAGATCGTACGCCGCGGTGTGCGTGTGCCTTCCGACTACGCAGCCGATTACCTGGATCAGATTTTTGTGCGCGACGCGTGCAGCCGCAAAGTGGTGAGCCTGCAAGCCGAGGACACGATCGAACAGGTGCACAACTGGCTTGCCACTGCCGGAAAGAGCACCAAGCATCAAGGTTTCCCGGTGCTCGATGCGAACGGCCAGGTGATCGGCGTGGTAACGCGACGTCAGCTTTACGACGCGACACTGGCCAACGATGCGACGGTTCGTTCGCTCGTGCAGCGCCCGCCGATTGTGGTGCGCGAAGATCACACGCTGCGCGAAGCCGCCGATCATATGGTGGAACGCGATGTGGGGCGCCTGGTGGTGATGAGCAAAAAGGCGCCGCACGAGATGATCGGCATTATCACGCGCGGTGATTTGCTCGCGGCGCATGCGAGACGGTTGCGCGAGGCGCGACTTGCTTCGCGGCATTTGGATTTAACGGGGAAGCCGAGCGCGCCCTGATCCATACGTATTACTCGTCGCCCCGGCGAACGCCGGGGCGACGATCTATGCAAGCGCGTCGTCTGCGGCGACAAAACCGCCCGTTTGCCGCTGCCACAACCTCGCATACAAACCGCCATGCGTAATCAACTCCGCATGCGTTCCGGTCTCTACTACCCTGCCCTTGTCCATCACCACCAATCGGTCCATGCGGGCAATGGTGGAAAGACGATGCGCGATGGCGATAACGGTTTTGCCTTCCATCAGCAGTTCCAGGCTTTCCTGAATCGCCGCTTCCACTTCGGAATCGAGCGCGGATGTCGCTTCGTCGAGCACCAGAATCGGCGCATCTTTCAACAGCACGCGCGCAATGGCGATGCGTTGCCGCTGACCCCCGGAAAGTTTTACGCCGCGCTCGCCGACATGCGCATCCAGGCCGCGGCGTTCTTCGCCGTCGATCAAGTTCGGGATAAATTCGTCGGCGCGCGCCTTGCGAATCGCATCTTGCAACTGCGCTTCGCTTGCGTCAGGACGGCCATACAGAAGGTTGTCGCGCACGGAACGATGCAGCAGTGACGTATCCTGCGTCACCACACCGATTTGAGAACGCAGGCTTTCCTGCGTCACCTGCGAGATATCGCTGCCGTCGATGCGAATATGACCGCCTTCCAGGTCGTACAGGCGCAACAGCACATTCACCAACGTGGATTTGCCCGCGCCCGACGGCCCCACCAAGCCGATCTTTTCGCCGGGACGAACCGCCAGATTCAATCCCGAGATCACGCCGCCCTGCTTGCCATAATGGAAGTGGATATCGTCGAAATGCACTTCGCCCGCGACCACTTCCAACGGCATCGCGCCTTCGCGATCTTGTACGGCGCGCGGCTCTGAAATCGTGGTAATGCCGTCCTGCACGGTGCCGACGTTTTCGAAGATGCCGTTCACCACCCACATAATCCAGCCGGACATATTGTTGATGCGGATCACAAGGCCCGTGGACAGCGCAATCGCGCCGACCGTCACGCGGCCTTCGCTCCACAACCACACCGCCAGCGCCGACGTGCCGACGATCAGAAAGCCGTTCAACGTCGTGATGGTGGTATCCATTGCAGTGGTGAGCCGGGTCATGGCGCGCAGCTTTTCGGTCTGCTCGCCCATTGCATCCGCCACGTAGGCTTCTTCGCGTTGCGTATGCGCGAAGAGTTTGAGCGTGAGGATATTGCTGTATCCGTCGACGATGCGGCCCATCAGCTTGGAGCGCGCTTCCGATGCGAGCCACGAGCGTTGGCGCGTGCGCGGAATGAAGATGTACAGCGTGCCGACGTACAAGAACAACCACACTACCAGCGGCGCGGCGAGCCACACATCGGCCTGTGCAAACATCACGATGGCGCTGCCGGTGTAGATCGCTACGTACCAGATCGCATCCACGATCTGCACCGCCGATTCGCGCAGCGATGCACCCGTCTGCATGATGCGGTTGGCGATGCGCCCGGCGTAATCGTTTTGAAAGAAACCGAGGCTTTGGCGAATTACATACCGATGGTTTTGCCAGCGGATGCGGTTGGTCAAGTTGGGCACTACCGATTGATTGACCAGCAGATCGTGCACGCCGATAAAAAGCGGACGCAGCACCAGCGCCACAAACCCCATCCACATCAATTCGTGGCCGTGCTCGGCGAAAAACGCCTTGCCAGGCGCGCCCTTGGCCATATCGACAATGCGGCCGATAAATCCGAACAACGACACCTCGACCAGCGCGACGCCGAATCCGATGATGATCGCCGCCGCGAACACTGGCCAAACCTGGCGCAAATAAAACGCATAGAAGCGCCACACCGACTTGGGCGGCATGGTGTCGACGGGGTCCTTGAAGGCGTCGATCAGGGATTCGAACCAGCGAAAGATCATGGCGCGGTGTCCATTGGGCGAGCCATTGATATGGGGATGAACCGGCAACTATACAGGGCCGTCGTTTCAGGGCATTCGCGCCCACCTTGCCTGAATGCTGACTACCCCTGAAAGGCCAATTCGGGCGAGAACAATTGACCGTGAGCGACGTCATTCGGATCATGCCCGTTATGCGCACACTCATCTGCAAGCTTTTCGCCTCATCGATGCTGCTCGGCTCACTCTTGCTGAGCGCCCCATCCACGCTCGCGCAGAACGCGCCTGCACCGGCCAGCGCCAGTTCGACGCAAGACCCGGCCCAGGCGCTGAGCGGCCTCAGCAAACAGCTGGACAACATCAAGACGTCGTTCAACAGCAAATCCACGACGGCGACGCTCAACGATCTACGCAGTCAAACCGGCGATGTGCAGCAACACGCCGACCAGCTGATCCAGACGCTGAGCCCGGAGCTCGACGGCGTGCAGACTAGACTCACGGTGCTGGGACCCGCACCCACCGCCGGCGCGCCACCGGAAACGTCGGCGGTCAGTCAGCAGCGGCATCAGCTTGAGCGCGACAAATCCAAGCTCGACGGACAGATCAAGCAGGCGCAGCTGCTGAGCCAGGATGCGTCCAAGTTGGCGTCGCAGATCGTCGAGGCGCACAACGAGCAATTTCAGGCACAACTGGGTTCGCGCACGTACTCGCCGCTCGGCTTGGGTTTCTGGAGCGAGTTGAAGAAAAACTTTCACGACGACATCGGACATATCAGTTACGTCAAAGGCCTGTTGTCCGAAGACGCCAGCATTGCGTGGCAACCCGACAACCGCCTCCCGTTCGCGTTGTGCCTGGTCGGCGCCGTGTTGCTGATTGTGCCGGGCCGCTGGCTGGTGGAGCGTTGGACATTGGCGCTGGCCACACGTTACATGCCCGATGGGCATCTGCGACGCAGCGCGTTGGCGGTGATCTTCACGTTGGCGGTGACGCTGTCGATCGGCTTGGCCGCGCGTCTTGTGTACCTCGCGTTCAACTGGAACGACACGCTGAGCGAGGAAGTCGAAACGTTTGCGCAGTCCATCGTGCGCACCGTGTTTTTCTCGGCCTTTATCGCTGGACTTGGGCGTGCGCTGCTTTCGGTCAATCACCCTTCCTGGCGTTTGCCGGCGTTGACGAAATTCACCGCACGCACGCTGCGCTGGTTTCCGTGGTTGCTAGGCGGCGCGTTTCTGCTATTGGGCGCCATGGAGCGGTTGAACAACCTCGCGGGCGCCAGCTTGCCAGCGACGGTTTGCACGCGCGCATTTCTTGCGTTGCTGATCACAGGCTTGGTGGGCTCAGCCTTGGCTCGCGCCAAACGCGCACGCAATACGCAACGTTCGCAAGGCGAAAAGCCGGCGAGTCATGCGGTGTGGGTCGGTCTGTTGTTCGGGCTGGCCACGCTGGGCGTGGTTGTGGCGTGGCTGTCGGTGTTGACCGGTTACGTGGCGCTGGGCTTTTTCATCTCGTGGCAGATGATGTGGATCGGCATGATCGTCGCGTCGCTCTATATGCTTTCTCATCTGCAACGCGATCTGTTCGAAACGCTGCTCGCACCGAAAGGACGTAGCGGGCAACGCTTGCAAGCGTCGTTCAATGTCGCATCGACCACGCTGGAGCAGGCGTCGACGGTTTTGTCGGCGGTCTGTCAGATTTTGCTGCTACTGGTGGCGGTGGGCACGTTGCTAGTGCCATTCGGCGGCGGCCCGCAAGATATCTTCTCGCATATCGGCAACGTATTTACCGGATTGAAAGTCGGCGAGCTCACTATCAAACCGGGCGCGATTTTCAATGCCGTGCTGGTGTTTGCGTTGGGCCTGTTCGCGGTGCGCATCGTGCGGCAATGGTTGTCGCATCAACTGCTGCCCAAGACCACGCTCGATGTCGGGATGCAGAACTCCATCGTCACGTTGCTGAATTATGTGGCGGTGGTGATCGTGTTCGCGCTGGCATTGCGCACGGCCGACGTGAGCTTGGAAAGCTTGACGTGGATCGCCAGCGCGTTGTCGGTGGGTATCGGTTTTGGCTTGCAGGCGATCGTGTCCAACTTTATCTCCGGCCTGATACTGCTGGCCGAGCGGCCAGTGAAGGTTGGCGATTGGGTCAGCATGCCGGGCGTCGAAGGCGATATTCGCCGCATCAACGTGCGCGCGACGGAAATACAGTTGAGCGACCGTTCCACGATGATCGTGCCGAACTCGCAATTCATCACGCAAAACCTGCGCAACGTGACGCATGGCAATGCATTGGGTCGCGTGAAATTGAGCCTACCGATGCCGTTGGACAGCAACGCCGACAAAGTGCGCGAGATCATGTTGGAAGCGTTGCATGCCAATCCGTCGACGCTCGATACGCCTGCCCCGGCGGTAACCCTGGACGACATCACCAGCGCGGCAATGACCTTTACCGGCGTGGCTTATGTCCGCAGTCCGCGCGAGGCATCCGCGGTGAAAAGCGCGCTGTTCTTCGACATCCTGGCGCGACTCGGCCAGGCACAGATGCCCCTATCGACGCCGCAAAGCATGATCGTGCGCAATTTGGGGCCGTTGGGCGAAGACAGTCCTGCTGCGCCTAGCGTTTAAGGCAAGTCGGCGATACAGCGATTGCAATGAAAACCATGCTCCACTCAGAGGGCGCAGATTAGGTTGTAGCAACTCTCCACGGGAGACGAAGCTCATGAACGACAAGATCACCCACGGCAGCACCATCATTCCCGGCATGCGCTACCGCGACGCACACGCCGCTATCGATTGGCTGTGCAAGGCGTTTGGGTTCGAGAAGCATGCCGTGTACGAGGACGCGCAAGGTCGCGTCGTGCACGCGCAGCTGGTGTACGGCAACGGGATGGTGATGCTGGGCGATATCAATTCCGGCGCCTTCAGCGAGCACATGGTGCAACCGGATGAGGTGCAAGGCCGCGAAACGCAATGCGCATGTGTGACCGTTATCGATTGCAAAGCGCACTACGAACGGGCGAAAGCCGCCGGTGCGGAAATCATCGAGGAATATGCCGAGAAAGAATACGGCGGCGCGGGTTATGCCTGCCGCGATCCGCAAGGCCACCTGTGGTGGTTCGGCAGTTACGACCCGTGGCAAATCCCGTAAAAAAAGAAACGGGACGGTCGGCCCGCCCCGTTCTTTATGAAACGGTAGTTAGCGCAAAGGATTATTGGCACTTCTCGTTTTTGGCTGCGTGATAGCCGGCCGCTTGCGCATCGGCGGCGCTCATGTACTTGCCTTCTTTGGTCTTGCCGTACCACTTGCTACCTTCGCAGTGATAGGCCTTGGTCTTGGAACCAGTATTGACCCACACCTGACCCGCACCGCCGCCAGCCGCTTGCGTGGCGGCAGGCGTCATCTTCGAAGCAGCCGACGACTTGGCGGCAGGCGCTGCTGCCGCAGCCGGCGCGGCGGCTGCAGCCGGAGCGGCCGACTCTGCCGCCGTGCTGCTACCCGACGAGCTGGAGCTGCTGGACGCTTTCTTGTTGATGCCCTTGTGCCCATGGCAGGCACCCTTCGTGGTGGTGACCGTCTGGGACGTACCATCGTTGCACTGCACCGTCATGCTGCCCGCGGCGGCGGGAGCTTGCTGCGCATAAACACCTGGAGCAGCCATAAACGCGGCCGCCAGCACTGCCATCAATCCAAACGACTTCATTGCGATTCCCTCCAGCTAGACATGCCCCAATGTAGGAAACGCCCCGCCCACATCTCGAAGATGAGCGGGGATTCCTACGTGTCGTTTCGCTTGAAACGACAACCCCAAGCGCCAGTCACCTACAGCGCCTGCGGCGGCCACTATGCCTCAAAAACAGGGTAACCAACATGTCAGTAGAGCAAATTCCTACGCGTCAGTGAGCTTGGTTCACTTTCGGTTTCAACTTGGAATCCGGCCGGGCCACGGCGTACATCGCCCAGCTGATCTCGTGGATCAACCCGAAGCGGTCGTCGCCCACCTGATACAGGTCGAAGTGCGTACGGCCAGGAATAAAGCGGAACTCAGAATGCGCGCCCAACCCGTCGAGCACCGCCTTCAGACGATGCGCCGCACCATCCAGGTAGAACGTATCGGCGGTACCGACAAACAGATGGATCTTGCCGTCGAGATCCGACTTCAGCGTGGGCCAGTTCGCCTGCAAGCGGTGGGCGATGTCGTAGTGATCATGCCAGTAGGCGACGACCTGCGGATCGACATCGCCGGTATCGCGATCGAACATCGGCTCCGGCCGACCATCCTTGCCGCGTGGCGAGAACACCCATTCGAACGACGCCATCTGTCCGCCGTAAGGACCCAGCACGCGCTCCATCTTGGCGAACTGCTCGAAGGTCGCAATCACCTTGCCCTTGTCGCGCACCAGCGGGTACGGCGTGCCATCCGGCTTGCGGTACACGTTGGCGTGCGCCGCATACAGATCAGGACCGGTGAAGTCGTGGAAATCGCTCGGATCGGGCGACGTCGACCACGTACCGCCGAAGATGCCGGGATAACGCGTCTGCAACCACAGCGTCGCCCAACCGCCGGACGAGTGACCGTTGAGGAAACGGCCATGCACGTTCGCGTCCATGTGGTACTTCGATTCCAGATACGGAATCAGCTCCGTGGTCAGCGCTTGCCCCCACGGTCCGTTGTTCACGGAGTCGGCGAATTCGTGCGTGCCGGTTGCGCTGGATTCGTCGAGAAACACCCAGATCATCGGCGGCATTTCACCGCTGGCCATGCCTGCTTGCACATACGCCATGGGACGCACCAGCCGGTCGTAATTGCCGCCGAATCCGTGCGTGTAATACACCGTGGGATAGCGCGTGCTCGACGACGGATCGTAACCGGGTGGCAGCACCACATGCGCAAGCATATGAATCGGGCGTCCCCAGAATTGCGTCAATGACGGACTGACGAAATCGACCGACGGCGATTGCTTATGCAATGTTTCGGCCGCGTCGCGCAACGGCTTGGGTATGGAGCCGGGCAAGGTCCACGGGTCATGCGCAGGCACGGTCGTGTCGAGCGTCAGCGTCGGAATATCGGTATCGGGCAAATGCACCGACACCACCTTGCTCACGATATCGCCGGTATCGCGTCCCACGTAGTTGTAGTTGCGATGCACGTCCAACACCGCCTGCACCACGTAATCGCCGGGAGGAAGTTTGGACCAGGCATCGGGAAACGCTTGGCCATCCGCATCGATATCGATGATCTGACCAGGAACGAGGCGATCGATATCGCGCGCGGCGATCGCCGTTTGCGTAGGAAAGAAAGGATTGGTGTCGACTTCCGTCACCGCGCCGTTTTCCGCGCCGGCCTTGGCGGCATTGGCTTCTTCCGCAAACAACAACAATCGGCCCGATACGGGTTGCGCTTCATCGCCGCCCAACTGCACGTGAAAGAAGCGGTGCGTAGGAACGGTTTGCGCCTGTTCGCGCGCATAGGTGTAAACCCCTGCGAACAAGCTCAGGCCGAGTACTGCACTCAGAACAAGCTGACGTGAACGCATCGATATCTCCCCACATAAATGACAGTTGCGTCAATCGCGATATTCGATCGGGGCGCATCGCCCCGACACACGTTATTAGTCTGCTTTGGCTTCGGCCTTGACCGGCGTCAATCGCAGATCCTGGAAATCGAAGCTGAAATCCGTCAACGGCGAAACCGGCTGCATGCGCATTTCGCGGATATCGCCGTCCACATCGAGCGCAAAGTTAACGAAGGCGTCCGCGTTCAACGCGCGGTCGTCCCAGCGCACGACAAACGTGTCGTGTTGCCACGGCGTCATCGTGCCGATCAGCTGCTTGGTTTTGCTGAAGCGCAAACGCAACTTGCCACCTTCGTCGCTGATCACGATATCGCCGTACCACGGATCGCGATACGTGCCGGCGTAGTTGAGCAGCGGCAACGAAGGCTTGCTGTTGACGTTGCGCGAAGCCTCGTGTTTCTTCCAGCTATCGTCCGCATTGCCTTGCGCGTGCTTGACGAGTTTGTCGTACACCGCCACCCAGTCGGTCTTTGCGTTGCCGTTGATATACGCATCCAGCACACGATACGTTACCGCGTTGAACGCTGCGCCCGATTCCTGATTGGTAAGCACCACCACGCCCAGCTTCAAACCCGGCACCAGCGTTACGCGCGACACCATGCCCGGCCAACCGCCGGTGTGCCACACCAGTTTTTGTCCGTGATAGTCGCTGAGGAACCAGCCTTCGCCGTAACCGGAGAAGTTCGGCATCACGGATTGCAATTCGGGAATCGGCGGCTTGCTCACCGGAATCGGCGTAAGCATCGTCCACATCTGATTTTGACTATCCTGCGAGAACAAGCGACTCGGCTTGCCATCCGCATCGGCCGTCGGCAATTCACCGCCGGCCAGTTGCACGTTCATCCACTTGGCCAAGTCGTGCACGCTGGCATAAATACCACCTGCTCCCGGATCGTTAAGCCATGCCATCGGCGGTACGGGCTTCAAATTCTTGAAGTCGAACAGCGCATGGCCCATCGCATAGTCCATGCCGGGCTTGAGATACGTCATGTCGACCAGCGATTCGTTCATGCCAACCGGCTTGAAAATATGATCGCGAAGGTAATCGGCGTAACTCTGCCCCGATGCCTTTTCGATAATCAACGTCGCCACGGCGAACAAAATATTGTCGTACGCGTAGTGACTGCGGAAACCGTTCGTAAGCGGCACATTGGCCAGACGTTCCACCACATCTTTGGTGCTATAGCTGGTCGGCGGCCAATACAACAAATCGCCCGCGCCCAGACTCAAGCCGCTGCGATGCGCGAGCAAATCGCGTACGCGCATTTCGTGCGTGACGTACGGATCGGACATCTGGAACCACGGTAGATAGTCGGTGACGCGACCGTCCATGTCCACCTTACCCTGCTCCGCCAGCATCTGCAGTGCGGCGGCGCTAAACGCTTTGGTATTTGAGGCGATCGCAAACAACGTGTGCGCGTCGACCTTGTCCGGCTTGCCGGATTCGCGCACACCGAACCCTTCTTCCATCACCACCTTGCCGTCCTTCACGATGGCGACGGCGATGCCAGGAACGTTGAAGGTTTTGCGCGCGTTATCGACATACGCGCCGAAATCGCCAAGCGACGGCGGCAACCCGGGCTGCGCGATTTGCTGCGCTGCATCTTCCGGCGATGTGGGCGCGCCGAACACGGGCGACGCCTGGAATGCCGACGCGAACGCCAGCGCAGCGCAGCACCCAGTCAGGCGCAAGGACAAGGTCGGAAGAGGCATATCGGCTCCGCAAGAAAACAAAGCCGCAGTCTAGCGGGACTGTTCCGATTCGGCTGCTCGCCAGAAGTCACCCATCTCGATGCTTGACGATGCGAGGCAGGCTTGCCCTGCCCCGCATCAGGTTCGATTACGAGCCTTTTTTCGCATCCGCGTGATGCGCGTCCAGCCACGGCGCCAAGGACACCGTCCAAATATTGTCGCCGCCGTTATCCCAGCTTTCCATGCGCGCCAGTGTCGCCTTGGCCTGCTCGGGGGACAGCGGATACGTCACATCCGAGCGCCGATCGCTGGTGTAGTAAAGCGTGCGACGGTCAGGCCCGATATGCGCGCCCCATTGGCTCCACTTGCCCGGCTTGCCGTTGATCGCTTCGCCCAGATCGATGGGTTTGCCCCAGCGATCGCCCTCGCGAAACGCGATGTAGAAATCACCCATGCCGCCAGCTTTGGGATCGGCCGAATTGAACACCATAAACGATTGATCCGGCGCAATAGCCGGATCGTGCGTCGTGGCCGACGGGTCGCCCACTGCAACCATCGCCTGCGGCTGATACGCGCCTTGCGCATACGACGAACTGTAGATGTGGAAGACGTTGTTCGCATCGGGATGGATGAAATACAAACTGCCATCCGCCGCGATGCTCGGCGCATACGTGCGGTCGCTGGCGTTGACGGTTTCGGGCAGATGCACTGGCTCGCCCCAGCCATTGCCTTTGCGATCCACGCGCCACAAATTTCCGCCGCGCGCGGGATAGAAGATGCCCTTTACGGTGACGCCCAGCGCATCGGCGCCCGGCTTGATCGGGCGGTTGGACACGAACACGAGATACGAACCGTCGGGCGAAATCGTGGGATCGTGATCGAGCCATTGCCCGGAGAACGGCGCGATGTCCGGTTTCGACCACGCGCCATGCACGCGATGCGACACCAGGATCATGTTGCCGACATCGAAATACACGGTATTTCCATCGGGCGTAAATGCGGGGCACGCTTCGCCGGCGGGCCCTGAAATCACGCCCGGCGCAAAAATCTCGGGCGCGCGGGTTGACGTATCTGCTGCAAACAACGAACCGGTCGCGGCACATAGGCCGACCGCTACCGTCCACCATAAAGGCTTGCGGACCATGTCGCTTCATTCCTGCAGGATTGGGGTGAGCGCTGTATATCCTTCGCTCCGAACCGCTGCATGTCCTTAAAGTCACTCCCTGCATGCTGCGCTGAACCATTGCATGCGAGGCACGCCGTCGCGCAACGCACTACACTGCGCGTATCGCCAACAAGGAGTCCGCGGTGTCTTTGTCTCGTTTCGTTCCTCTGGTACTGATCGCTGGATTGATCGGCGCGATCGTTTTCTGGAACCGGCACGCACCGCCGCCGCCCGACATGGTGTCGAACGGCAACGTGACGCTTCGCGCCACCGGTAACGAGAATTGCCCCGCCGCGCATACCAACTTACCGGCGTTTATGCCCGCCGAAGCCTGCGTCACCTTGACGGCTATTCTGCAAAACGGACCGTTCCCCTACAGCCAGGACGGCGTCGTATTCGGCAATTACGAAGGTCTGCTGCCGCAACAACCGCGTGGCTATTACCACGAATACACGGTGCCAACGCCTGGCGCGCAGAACCGCGGCACGCGGCGCATCATCACCGGCGGCACACCACCGGCAATCTTCTATTACACCGGCGATCACTACCGCAGCTTCCAAACGTTTCAGGTGAATCGATGAGCGCGGAAGGCGCGCTCGATCTCACGCATGCCAACGACGGCGGCGTGTATTTTGTCGATGCCGCCGATTTCGACGCCTTGGCGGCCGCCGCGGAAGAAGGTCACTTATATGTATGCCGCGCCGACCTTGCCGAATGCCACGACAAAGTCGAACTGCTGCGCCGCCTCGCCACCGCGCTCAAGCTGCCGGCCGGTTTCGGCCAGAATTGGGATGCCTTGGTCGATACGCTGCGCGATCTGGGATGGTTGCAAGGGACGGGGCACGTGCTGCTGCTCGATCACGCCAACGATCTGCGCCAAGCCGCAGCGAAAGATTTCGATACGCTGCTTGGCATTCTTCATGAATCGGCCAACTTCGCCATCGGCGAGAATCGGCCGTTCTTCGCATTTCTCAGTCTGCCCAAACATCCTATGGCGATGCCCTCGCCACGCCACTCATGACCCATCACATCGATTTCGAACTCGACCGCGACTACGTCGAACTCAACCAGCTGCTTAAATTGACGGGGCTGTGCGACAGCGGCGGCCAGGGAAAAATGATCGTCGCCAGCGGCGCGGTTTACGTCGACGGCGAACAGGAACTTCGCAAAACCTGCAAGATTCACGCGGGCCAGCGGGTTCAGCTCGACGATATCGAAATTCACGTGGTAGCGGCCGAATAAATCAATGATTTAGCGCATCGGTGACCGCCGCGTAACCGTATAGACCTCGTCAGCGAATACCAGACAGATTCTTACGGAGACATGCCATGCAAACCCGTCGTTTCGCCACGCTGTCCGCCCTTATCGGGTTAACCGCTTGCACGGCTGCCGCGAGCAACGCGCCCGTGCCGGACCCCACGCTCGATACGCCCAAAACGACGGCGCACGGCACCGAAACCGCCGTGCTGGCAGGGGGCTGTTTCTGGGGCATGCAGGCGGTGTTCGAACATGTGCACGGGGTACGCAACGTGTTGGCCGGATACAGTGGCGGCGACGCCGGCACGGCGCATTACGATCAGGTAAGCGACGGCAATACCGGGCACGCCGAATCGATTCAAGTGCAGTTCGATCCCGCCGTCGTCAGCTACGGTCAATTGCTCAAGATCTATTTCGCTGTCGCCCACGATCCCACCACGCTCAATCGCCAGGGACCGGATGCGGGCACGCAGTACCGCTCGGAAATCTTTTATGCGACCCCTGAGCAGGAAAAAATCGCCGAGTCATACATCGCACAACTCAATGCAAGCAAGGTGTTCGACAACACCATCGTGACCCTGGTGCAACCGCTGAAAGGCTTCTATCCCGCCGAGCGCTACCACCAGGATTACGCGCGCAACCATCCCAACGATCCGTACATCATGATCAACGATGCGCCGAAAGTTGCGCAGTTGAGGAAGACGTTTCCCGATATGTATCAGCGCGAACAGGTACTGGTGGAAGTGAAGCTTTGAGCTTCATGTACGCCTAAATATTTGCCATGCCTCAGCGTCATTCCGGCGAAGGCCGGAATCCAGTACAAATACGCTGTGCGAAGCACTCAATACAAAATATGCTGAGTCCTTCGGACGCATTTTTTACTGGATTCCGGCCTTCGCCGGAATGACGGCGAGGCGAGACTAAACGCGCCGTTATTTCGGCGGAACCAGCCGCAACCGCGACGGCTCATGTCTCGGATTGGGCGACAGCATCCGCTCGATCTCTACCGGCGGCAAACCGCGCGCGTAGAAATAGCCCTGTCCTTCCGTACAACCGGCGCGCAGAAGGAATTCGTGCTGCGCAGCGGTTTCGATACCTTCGGCAATCGTGCACATGCCCAAGCTCTTGGCGATCGCCAGCATGGCTTCGACAATCGCCACGTCGTTCGCACTGTCGGGTAGATCCGTGACGAACGAACGGTCGATCTTGAGGTAGTCGATGCCCGAAAGCTTCAGATACGCGAGCGAGGAATAACCCGTACCGAAATCGTCGATGGCGATGCCGATGCCGAGCGCGTGTAACGCGTGCATGGTCTGCTCGGTGGCTTCGCCCAAACGCAGAATCGCGCTTTCAGTGATTTCGAACAGCAACCGCTTCGGCGAAATCTGCGTGGCCTGCAAGGCCTGCTTCACGCTTTCGATAAAGCCTGGGTGTCCAAACGTACCTGCGGACGCATTGATCGCCACGCGCACGGGCGGCAATTTCATCTGATCCCACTGACGAATCTGCGCGCAAACCGCGCGCATGGTCCAAGCGTCGATCCGACGGATCAGACCCAGACTTTCCGCCAGCGGAATAAATTCATCCGGCATCAATTCGCCGCGTTCCGGATGGCGCCAGCGCAGCAGCGCTTCCACCGCGACGATCTTGCCAGTACGCAATTCCACGCTGGGCTGGAACACCAGGTGGAATTCGTCGCGTATCAATGCCTGCCGCAAATCGGCGCCGAGCATCAGGCGCATGCGCGCGTCGGCGTGCATCAGCGGCGTGTAGAAGCGATACGCGTTGCGTTCCTGCGTCTTGGCGGCGTACATCGCCGCGTCCGCGTTGGCGATCAGCGTGACGGCATCGCTGCCGTCCAAGGGATAGCCGGCAATGCCGATGCTCGCGCTCATCACGATTTCGTAATCGCCGATCAGCATCGGTTCCGACAGGCTCAGCAACAAACGACTGGCGAATTGCGCCGCCTGCTCGCGCGTGCGCAAACCGCCGAGCAATACAGTGAATTCATCGCCGCCAATACGACTGGCCACATCGTTTTCGCCCAATTCGCGGCGAATGCGTTGCGCCACTTTCACCAACAGGCGATCGCCGATGGCGTGGCTGTAGCTGTCGTTGACGGCCTTGAACGCATCCAGATCCACAAACAACACCGCTGCCGCACCGCTCATGCGCGCAGCCGCTTCGATGGCGTGCGAGCAATGGCGCTGGAATTCGCTGCGGTTGGCCAATCCCGTCAAGGGATCGTGCGCCACCATGTATTCCAGCCGCTGACGATCCGCCTTGCTGCGTGTGATATCGGTGATTACCGCGACGTAGTGCTGCACCACGCCTTCGGCATTGCGGATGGCGCTGATGCTGAGCAATTCGGGATACGACGAACCGTCCGAACGCCAGCTCTGCACCTCACCCACCCAGTTGCCGCCTTCGGCGACCATTTCCCAGATCGACGCCGGCAACGGCGCGCCATCGGCGAGGCGACGCAATTCGTCGAAGCGGTGATGTTGCAGATATGGCAGCGTATAGCCGGTGATGCGCGTATGCGCGGCATTGACGGTGGTCACACGTCGCTCCGCGTCGGCGATGATCACGCCTTCGGCCACGCTCGCCAGCGCTTCCGCAGCGATGCGGCGTTCTTGCTCCATCGTCACGCGATCGGAAATATCGCGCATGATCGCCTGGCGCACCGGTTGTGCCCCCCAGGTCGTCAGACTGCTATGCGTTTCGACCGTGCGGACCAAGCCGTTGACCGCGCGCAGCAAACCGATGGTCGACGATCCCGCGGAACGCGTACTGCCTTCCATAAAAAGATCATGGAAGTTCATGCCGATCAATTCTTGCGAATCGCGTCCGGTCCAAAGCGTGGTCGTTCGATTCACCCCGAGGATGCGGCCATGCACCTCATCCACCATCACGATGCCGTCGGCCGCACTGTCGAACAGCAAGCGATAACGCTCTTCGGTGCCGCGAATGCCCGCTAAAATGCGCTGCGCCATGCGCATCCACAACAGGGAGGCCGCCAACGCGGTTCCCAACACACTGATGAAAAGCACCTTGCCCAGCCACGCGGCGCCTAAGGCGATCTGCAACGAAAAGTCGTCGCTGCGCGGCTGGATGAAATTGTTGAGGGTATCGATTCGATTGCGCTGCCGGGAAATTTCTTCCGGCGTGGGTGTGCCCTGCGCATAGGTTTGCTGCAACTGGTCGGCAATGCCGTTGAGTTGTTCCAGGGCCACATCGACCGAACGCCAGTCGGTCAACGCCTGTCCCACATACGGCGCCTGAGCGAAATCGTCGAGGATAAAAATCATGCCCGGGATCGCGGCAGGGATCACCCCGCCCCGCCGGAACGCCTCGCCTACGGCGTGCTTGTCGTAATGGCCGCTGGCGATGGCGTCGCGCGCCCAGCGGTCCGTACGGATGACCTCGGCATGTTGCCTGAAGCTTTCCAGCCGACTCCCGTCACCCGTACGGGCATACGCGGTCAGGTCGATAACGGCCTGCTTTTGCGATTTCGACCAAAGGCTTTCGCCATTCAAAAAACCTGCAAGTGTTACCTGGACCTGGAGCGCCCCCCAGGTCAGGCATAAAACCAGGCCAACGACCGCCGCCAAGCCGTATGCCAGCGGCATAAGACGTTGTGACAGCGGTCGTTGCTGAGCATTACGGGCGGTACGCATTGTGCCCCTATCTTAGAGCCTGTCATCTACAGTTCGAACCAAACTGCTGACTTTGCTTGATATGTATCGCCCCCCTGTGGCTTAACTTAAGCCTTAAGCAGCCACCTCACTGGCCACCGCATTGGCTACCCACGGGTCGCGACGCACATCCAGACACCGGTCCAGAGTAATCCGCATACTTAGATAACTGCGTTTCACGCATTCTTGCAAATACGCCACTTCATCCGGTCGGGGTGAAGTGCCCACCAAGGTGCATACGATCTCCAGCGCCTCCCATGGATGAGTATCGTCATAGGCGGCGTGAAGTTGGAGCCAACGCAACGACCCGGCCCGGATGGCCTTGGGGAAGCTTTCCGTATAGGTGGCACTGTCGAACACCCATTGCGACCATTCCCCCGTCGCTCCTTCCACCGCGTAATTGGTGGCGAGCATGCCGGCGGCCAGCGGTGCGCTACGGCTTACTTCTTCGCACCAGTTGGCCAGCGCATCCGTTCCGTACGGCGTGGTTCCGTTCAAAACCTCGTCTTGCGCAACCCCTGCCCCTTCGGCCCAGTTGAGCCAGTATTCGGCGTG
This sequence comes from Dyella sp. 2HG41-7, assembly GCF_021390675.1. Classification (NCBI taxonomy): domain Bacteria; kingdom Pseudomonadati; phylum Pseudomonadota; class Gammaproteobacteria; order Lysobacterales; family Rhodanobacteraceae; genus Dyella; species Dyella sp. 2HG41-7. Next base: position 2,251,751 of record NZ_JAJEJV010000004.1, on the reverse strand, counting down.
ATTTTGCTCCACTCGAATGTTGCGTACCAGCCAGCGGCGGGCCATGTTTTCGCCGTGGCTGCGGCCATATCGGGTCTTCAGCAGGTTGTGCGCCATATAGCCCGGAAAGCGCTCGATGACGGGCCATACGCCCACCATAAAGTCGCGGGTGCCGGTGGCATCCAGGCGGTTATCGCGCATCAATGTCCAGACGTCGTGTCGGACGACTTCCTGTTTGGTCGCCTCGCAGGCAATGACCAGGTCTTGCGCCCAATGCGGGTAGCTGGACAGTTCGGTCAGCGGGCCGGTGCGTTCGAATTGAGAGTACATACGTGATTCTCCACTAGCTAGATTGAGGGTAATTCGGCGGTGATCAGCGCCGATGCCGAGGCCTCGAGCGGCCCCAGCCCCAACATAGTGGGCGTCTCTCTCGGTGGTTGCGACCCTCGTTTTCCTTAGGGATAGCGACGTTATGTCTCGTCGAGGGCTAAAGCCCGCCATTTCGCCATGCGGGCTACCTCGCACCCTGAATCGTTAAAAACGGCAACCGCCATTCCAAGCGGAATAACGGGGCGCCCCGACATAAGCCAAGCATCGACAACCGCGGGCATGCCATGGCCGCATGCCCGCGATCGATCGTTTACTTAGTGCTTGCCTTTGCCCTGCTTGTCCGTACCCGGGGCGAACGACACGCCGCGCAGTACTTCGCCGAACTTGGCCGAGCGCAAGGTAACGAATTGCTCGTTCGCTGCGCCGGCAGCCGTGGTGTTCGACAACTCATCGCGAATCGCCACCAGCTTGTTGGGATCGGCGCCGGTATCGCCGTTGCCGCTGATGGTGGAGGTGACCGCCCAGATGGTGACCTTGCCGTCTTCATCGACGCGACCCGTAATCTGGCGCAAACCATCGGTCGCCGGCGACCACGGCAAGTTCGTCGCGACGTTATTGCCAGTCGGATAGTTGCGCACGGTGTACGCCTGACCCAGGTTCAATCCCGCTTGCAGCGTATAGGCCAGCGACCAAGTTTGCGTCGTTTTGTTGAACACCCATTTCTGCAAACCGGCGGTGGTCTGTGCGGCAGCATGCGTGTACAGATCCGTGCCGCCGGCATAACCATCGCCTTCATCCGCCACATAGACGGTATTCGCGTCCGCGAACCAGATCGCAAACGGATACGCGAGCGTTTTGGCCGTCTTGTTCGGCGTGCTCGGGAAACCGGAGAGGATGCACATGTTGGTCGGCAAACCGCTGGTCTGCAGCGTCGCCGCGTTATACGACAAGGCAGACGTCGGCAGCGCCGCGCCCGCCGCCGGCACGCCCACACCATTCGTACACGCCTTGCCGGTCGTGTCGACGAAATACACGGTGTTGACGCCGTTGCCGCCGCTGCCCTTGGTGAGGTACAGCACGTTGTTGAACACCGTCATACCGCGGAAATTATCGTCTTTGCCGATTTTGTCGGCCTTCGCACCGAGCGCGGTGATGGAGAAGCTCGCGAGCGGCGTGGGTGTCGTCGGATTCTGCAACGCTTCCGGCAACGTCGACGGCACGATGTATTGCGTACCTGCGCCAAGCACTACGCCGTCAGGCTGCGGATTACTGCCATTGCCGGCGTTGCCCGCGGTGTAGAACACATTTGCGCCGCCAACGTTATTGAAGATCGCAACGCGGCCGTTGTTGCCACTGTACGCATTGGTTTCGGTGAAACGAAAATGACCGTTGCGATCCACCAACGCGACGGCGCGATACGCGACGTTGCCGTCGGGGTTGGTGTTGTCCACCACCAGCGGCGTGTTGGCGTTGGATACGTCGATCGCGTTGACCGGCGCGACATAACCCATAAACGAGAGATAGCGGCCATCCAGCGACAGATGCAGACCGAGTTCCGATTTCGAGCTGAAGCTCGTCACCAACTCGCCTTCGTGCGCCGTCGGACGCATGCTGTTGGGAACTTCCAGCGTGTCGATCAACCAACCGTTCGGCGTGATCTGATCCAGGTAGATGCGTGACGTGATGCCGAAGCTTGCGTCGTAGATATCGTTGTTCCACACATAGGGATACGTGCCGTCGTACGGCGCACCCGTGGCGTCGCCGCATGCGCCGCTGGCCGCGGGACAATTCGGCGGCAACACCTGGCCCACCTGCACATTGCTGGCGTTGTTGTCGTACACGCTACGACTGACGACCAAGTTGCCTGGCCAGAAATGAAAATCGCGGCCATGCGAATCATCGTCGGCATACGCGGCGACGCCGGCTGCCAAAGCGGTGAGAGCAAGCGTTGCGACGATGTACTTGCGGCGAATGCGAAAGCGGGAACGGTTGGTCATCATGATCTCCGGTTGGGTGGGATGGCGGAGCAACTGCGCACAACCCGTCCACGGTAATCACGACAAATGAAGACTTTTTGACAGCGATGCGTAAGGCGTCGATATGTAATTAGGGCCTGTTCACACTATTTGCGTAGCCCGCGTTGCCGTTGAGTGGCCGACAGGTGGTAGTGCGAGGTGCCGGCTTGACGGCTGTCAAGCCAAGCCGCGCGCTGCCGCATGGCGGCCACTCAATGGCAACCCGAAGGGCAGGGTCTGTTTGCCCGCCATCCGGCGTCATCGCTCAGTCGTGTACGGACGTACACTCCCTCGCTCTTCCTTGGCTGGCGTGCAAACAGCTCCCGGCGCGGGCTACGCAAATAGTGTGAACAGGCCCTAATACGTGAAGACAATCACGAACGACCGCGACTTATTACGACGATGACAAATGCGTAAACCCGTCCGCGCTCCACGCTTCGCTTCCCACGCCGTGATGCACAAAGAACAATCCTTCCGGATCGTATTTCCGCTTCACCGCCGCAAGCTTCGGATAATTCGTTCCCCAAAAGGCGGTCTGCCAATCGCGTTGGAAATAATTGCTTTCCGAAACATAGGCGCCGGCATCGGGAGCCGATTTCAATAGCGCGGCCATGGCGCGGTCGATGGACGCCGCCTCGTCGCGCCCATGCGCCAGATCAGGCCCAGGACCAGGCATCCCTGCATAAGCAGGAGGACCATTGCCGGCAATGATGGCGAGCGCAAACGCGTCGAGCACTTGCGGATTAGTAGCCGTATCGCGCGAGGCAGCGATAGCTTCGGCCGGCGCACCAGCGAGACCCTTATTGACATGAAACTCGACATCCCAAATGCGAGAGCACGCAAAGATCGATTCCGCGAATGACGCCTGCCGGTCTTGGCGCAGCAACGAGGCAGGCAACCACGCGGATTGGAAGCCGTGAATAAACCAACCCACCTGCCCCTGATCGCCCGCCCATAACACATGGTTGCGTGGCGCACCTTCTCGATCGTCGTCGACCATCACGCCCGGAAAATGTTGGCGAGCGAAATCGGCATCCCAAAAATGCTGCGCAGGCACTGCCACCACCAGCATGGGCTTGGCAAGGGCGTATTCCGGTTGCGCATGGACCCAATCGAGAAACGGCTGCCATATCGTTTGCGCCTGTTGTTGCGTCAATCCCTGAAACACCATGGAAATGCGCAACACGTTGTCGCCGCGAAAAGCGATTTGCTCGCCCCAATGCGGATTGAACAAATCGCTTTGATAGAAGCTCACGATCTTCGCGATAAGCGCGCGATACGCATCGTCCGACGCAGCTTTGATTTCGCCGAACACGGCGCCGAAAAACTCCGGCAATGCATGCGTGCGTAGCGTCAAGCGCGTCACTACGCCGAGACTGCCGCCACCGCCGCCCTTGATGCCCCAGAACAGATCCGGATTCGTGCACGCATTGGCGATGCGAGCCACGCCGTCGGCCGTAACAATCTCGGCTTCGATCAATCCGGACGCCGCCGTGCCGAAATTTTTGGAGAAGCTGCCGAAGCCGCCGCTCTGGATCAACCCGGCCACGCCGACCGTGGTGCATCCGCCGCCTTGCACATAGCGACCGCCATGCGTGGTGACCGCGTCGTACGCGTCGATCCACATCGCGCCCGATTGTACGCTTACCGCCGGCTGTGGCGGATGCATGCCCTCGCAACCGTGCGCCACGAACGCATCATGCAGCGTTACCGCATTCATATGCCGCGTCCACACCAGCAAGGAATCGGGCGCATCCGAGGTGCCCTGATAACTATGACCACCGCCTTTCACCACCAGACGCAAATGATGCTCGCGCGCAAAATTAACGGCCGCAACAACATCCGCCGTGTTTTGCGCCACCACGGCATAAACGCTCGGCTGCGACCGCCACGCGTCGACCCAACCGCTGGTCTGGGTCAGCGCGGGCTGATCGCCGATATAGAACGGATTCTTGATGTGCTTGAGCGCTTCGGCACACGCGGCATCGGAGGCCGAGCAATGCGCAAACGGCGACTGCAATGCCTGCAACCGGCCACCGACGGAGTGGTTCAGCTCGCCCCACTGCGCGGGCGTTGGCCAACCCGGTTGTCCGGGTCGCACGCGTGAGCGAAACAGACGGGAAACTTTCTTACCGGTAGCGGCCCACGCCGAGCCGAGCCCGCCGGTCATCATGCCCGGCAGAAACGGAATCGCCAATGCCGCCTTCAAAAGCTCTCGCCTGTTCATGATCGAACTCCGTATCGGGATGTTGACCATCGTGGCGTTTCGCGTCCCCGGCGCCATCGTCATGGGATCGATCGCGCCGAGCGAGTGACGAACGGCAGTGCATCAGGGACGAATCGGAGCCCTCAGCTCGACCGGCCGCGCCGGATCTCGTACGCCTTCAGATGCGTGTAAGCCAATCGCAACATGGGCAACGTCAATCCCGACGCCTCGCCGCGCGCCAAAAGATCGCCAATGACGTGATCGGCTTCCACCGCACCGCCCTGCTCCAGATCGCGCATCATCGAAGCGCTCAAGGTCGAACCGGCTTCCGTCAAACCGGCGCGGGTGCGCTCCATCACCTTCTCCGCCGGCGCGAAACCGTGCGCCTCGGCGACCCGGTAGCCATCGTCCAGCAGATCGAGCGTCGCCCGCTCGCCGCCCGGCGCGGCCACGATGTCGCCGATGGTCGCGCGCATCAAACAGGTGATGCCGGCCAGCGACGCGAGGAACACCCACTTGTTCCACATATCCTGCAGGATCGCCGTGCTCAGATGCGATTCGAATCGCGCGCTGGACATCGCTTGCGCCACCTCTGCGATGCGTTCGGAATGCGTTCCGTCGCGCTCGCCGAACGTCAAACTGTGCCATGTGCTGAGATGACGCACCACGCCTTGCGCATCCAGCGTGACAGGAATCGCGCATAAACCGCCCAGCACGCGTTCCGCGCCAAAGCGCGCGTCCAGCAAATCCAGATGCTGCATGCCGTTGAGCAACGGCAAGATGGCCGTTTGCGGGCCGACCGCCGGAGCCATGTCTTTGATGGCTTGTTCGAGGTGATACGCCTTGCAACTGAGTATCACCAAATCGAACGGCTCGCTAAGTGCTTGCGCCTGAACGGTGGACGGCGAAGCGAGCGTGACATCGCCGGTGGGACTTTTAATCACCAGCCCGTCGCGAGCCAGCGCTTCAGCGCGCGCTTTGCGAACAAGAAACGTCACGTCCCGCCCGCTCTCAAGCAGACGACCGCCGAAATAGCCGCCGATTGCGCCCGCACCCACCACCAGAATCTTCATGTTTGTATCGCCCACGCAAGAAAACACCCGGCATTATCCGCCAACCTCGCAAGAATTGGCGCGCCAAGAAACGCGCATGACAGATGCCGGAAATCGGCGCATGCTCCGCAAAGGAACGATTGGCACGAATCCTCCTTGGAGGTCGTTATCATGTTTATTTCACGCATCGCCCTGGCAACGATTATCGCCGCATTCGGTTCGCTATCCATCGCCCACGCCACGGATATGTCCGCCTTCAACGTTTTGGTGAATGGCGATGACGGCAAGCCAATTATGTTTCAGAGCACGTCCGCGCTAAAAAAGGGCGATGTGATCAAAGTGCACGCCTTCAATGCACGACCCGTCATGATTTTGCAGGTGGCGATGTGCGATGCCGACTGCCCGCATATGCATCTGGTGCAGACGGTGCCCCTGTTTCCTTATTACGCGGGCACTTCAGGTGTAACGAATCACCGCTTCGTGGTTCCCGAAGACGGACGCATCTCGTTTTGGGTGCAACAGCTCAGCGGCACCGCCACCACGCCAGTGATTACAATGAACGGTGCGTGGAGCGTCAACTTTGTCAATCGCTTTATGAGTTTCGCCACGCCAATGCTGTATCCGGATTCCAAGCCTATGCACGCCAATGCATTGACGGTCGATGACGACACGTTGCGCGCCCGCTATTTTCACGACACTTTTGTCACGGTAAGTCTGGCCGATTAAAACGGCTGACGTCTTCCCTCGCCCGACTAGCCTTGGCACCATGCGCGTACGCCGATCGTGGCATCGGGCATGCGGGACGCAAGATGGATCGCCGTTACATCCTCGCCATCGACCAGGGCACGACCAGTTCCCGCGCGATGCTGTTTAACCGGGACGGCGCGATCGTCGGCGTGGCGCAACGCGAATTCGGCCAACTGTTTCCCCACCCGGGGTGGGTAGAACACGACCCGCGCGAAATTCTTGCGAGCGTACGCAGCACCATTGTCGAAGTACTGACCAAGACGCAAATCAGTGCGTCGCAGATTGCCGGTATCGGCATTACTAATCAGCGCGAAACGACGGTGGTGTGGGACCGCAACACGGGGCAAGCGATCTACAACGCCATCGTGTGGCAATCTCGTCAGACCACGGCTATCTGCGAGCAACTGAGAGCCGACGGTTACGAACCGCTTGTGCGCGAACGCACCGGATTGCTGATCGATGCCTACTTTGCGGGCACTAAGGCGAAATGGATTTTGGATCATGTCGACGGCGCGCACGAACGCGCCGCACGCGGCGAATTATTGTTCGGTACGATCGATAGCTGGCTGATCTGGAATCTTTCGGAAAATCGCGCACACGTCACTGATATCACCAACGCATCGCGCACCTTGCTTTACGACATCCATCAACGGCGCTGGTGTCCCGCGTTGCTCGATATGCTCGGCATACCGGCGGCGATGCTTCCGGAGGTTCGATCCAGCAGCGAAATCTACGCTTACACCGACGCCACACAATTCTTCGGCCAGCGCCTTCCCATTGCGGGCGTCGCGGGCGATCAGCAGGCGGCGCTGTTCGGGCAGGCCTGTTTCGAACCTGGCATGGCGAAGAACACCTACGGCACCGGCTGTTTCTTGTTGATGAATACCGGTGCGGAGGCCGTGCGTTCGGAACATGGCTTGCTCACCACGGTCGCGTGGGATGTGGGTGGCCACGTGGAGTACGCGCTGGAAGGTAGCATTTTCGTTGCGGGGTCCGCCGTGCAATGGCTGCGGGACGGTTTGCGCATGCTCGATAACTCGCCCGATTCGGAAGGCTACGCCGAACGCGTGCCCTCCACCGAAGGCGTTTATTGCGTGCCGGCGTTCGTAGGCCTGGGCGCCCCCTATTGGCGCAGCGATGCACGCGGCGCCATGTTCGGCATCACCCGTGGCACGCGCAAGGAACATTTTGTGCGCGCGGTGTTGGAATCCCTCGCCTATCAGACGCGCGACGTGCTCGATGCGATGCAAGCCGACGCCCAGCTGACGCTCAAAGCATTACGCGCGGATGGCGGCGCCATCGCCAACGATTTTCTCGCGCAGTTTCAGGCGGATATTTTGGACGTCACCCTGGCGCGACCGAAAGTCTACGAAACCACGGCGCTGGGCGCCGCCTATCTCGCCGGCCTCGCGACAGGCTTCTGGGAAAGCCGCGAGCAGATCGGCAAACAATGGCAAGCGGAGCGCGAATTCGTACCCCGAATGCCGGCCTCGGAAAGGGATGCGCTCTATGGAGGCTGGAAGCGCGCGGTGCAGGCCACGTTGGCGTTTGGCCACCATCCCTGAGTGCTCCGAAAATCGCTGGATTCGGCAGCCAGCGCTGGTCTAGACTGACTCGGCGCATCGGGGGATGCGCCTTACAGGGGACAAGGGAAATGAACGAACTCGTCTATAGGAACGAGACGACGTTGCGCACGATTGCGCTCGGTTTGTCGATCGTCATCTGGATCGTATTGCTGTTCGGCACCTTCGGTGCTTTGTTGATTTACATCCTGGTCTTTGCGCTCTTCGCGCTCGTCGCGCATTCCGCGCTGATTGCGCATCTTCGCGGCAACGCCATTCGCATTACGCCGAAACAAATGCCAGATTTGTGTTCGCGTATTTATCGGTGCGCGCGCAAATTGAATATGGAGCAAGTGCCAGAGGCATATCTGGTCAACGGCAACGGTGTGCTCAACGCATTCGCCACGCGCTTTCTTGGTCGCAACTTTGTCGTGCTGCTTTCGGATGTGGTCGACAGCATGGAAGACCGGCCCGGCGCGCTGGATTTTTATATCGGTCACGAACTGGGGCATTTGCGTCGCCACCATCTGACCTGGTCCAAAATTTTAGCGCCAGCGCTGTTTCTGCCCGTGATTGGCGCTGCGTATTCGCGCGCACGCGAATACACCTGTGATCGTCATGGCTTGGCCGTTTGCGAAAATCCGGAAGACGCCCAATACGGACTGGTGGCTTTGGCCGCCGGCAAGCGCCGTTGGCGCAACGTCGATCTGGAGGAATACAGCAAAAGCGCCGCAGCGACGCCGGGCTTCTGGATGTCGCTGCATGAGTTGGTCGGCGACTATCCGTGGCTGAGCAAACGCCATGCGTGGATGCGCGCGATGGCGGATCGTCGCACGCCAACGTTGGGACGGCGCAATCCGTTCGCCTACGTCATCAGCATCTTGTTGCCGCGCGTTCCCGGGCTCGGCATTGCCGGTGGCGCTGTCGTGGTGGCCTATATCGCCATTCTTGCCGCGATCGCGATTCCCGCTTATCAAAATTATGTGGAACGCGCCGCGCTGACCAGCGCGATGATCGATAGCGCACCCTATCGGCAAGCCGTCGCACAATTCGGCGTCAGTCACCAGCAGTGGCCGACGACCCTGCAACAGGCCGGCTTGGCGGATTTCCCAGGCGACCGCAGCGTTGCCGCTATTGAGCTTGGCGAGAATGGCGAAATCAGTATTACGTTCGTAAATGCGGCGTTACGCGGTCACACGTTGCTGCTGACACCCGGCGTAAGCAATGGAACCATTCATTGGACCTGTGGCGGAAACATCCCCGCAGCCGTTCTGCCGCAGGAATGCCGCACACAGCCTTAGCGTTTAAATGGGTTTTAGATCCACAGTCGAATGGAGCAGCGCGAGCTGCTCCATTTTTTTTGTTTCGCGCATCCCGTTCGGCGTTAAGCTTGACCTGAATCCATCACAAAGCGGTGCACTGCGATGAACCGCAAGACATCGTCCTTCCGCGCCGCGACGGGCGCCTTGATTCTCGTTTCGCTGGTTGCGATCGCATGGGCGGCGCCAGCTTCGCTTCATGTAGCAAGCTCAAGTTTCAGCGACGGTGGAAACATGCCGTCGAAACTCACCTGCGAAGGCCCCAATCTATCGCCGGATATTGAGCTCCCTACGCCGCCGGCCGGCACCCGGAGTTTCGCCATCGTCGCGACGGATCCGGATGCGCCAATGGCCTTTACGCACTGGCTGGCTTACAACATTCCCGCCGACATTCGCGATCTTCCCGAAGGCGCATCGACGCGCTCGCGTCGCCTCATGCATGGCGCGGAAGGTCTCAATAGTTTCAGCACCACGGGATACAGCGGCCCCTGTCCGCCGGAAGGAAACGCGCATCACTACGTGTTCCATGTTTACGCGCTGGACGTAAATCCGGGGCTGCCGCCCGGCGTCGTCACCGAGCAACTGAAGACTGCGATCGAAGGACATGTGCTGGCGGAAGGTGAAATAACGGGACTGTACGCGCGTGGTAGTTGAGCCCGTACACTGCAGCGCTCTATTGCGCATTCCGTATCGCCGATAGATACGCTAAGGATTCTCTGCATGTCCACCGAAACGCCAACGCACGCGATACGTATCGTGGATTTTCCGGAAACCAAAGTCGCCGTGTTGCAGCACCATGGTGATCCCAAGCGCATCGGCGATTCCATTCAAACCTTTGTCGCCTGGCGTAAGCAACAGCATCTACATCCCAGCGAGCACGCCACGTTCAATATCTTCTACAACGATCCGTATCGGGTTGCGTCGAACGATTTTCGTATCGATTTGTGCGTGGCGGTCGACCGCGATATGCGAGATGACTCGCTTGGCATCGCAACCCGGACGCTCCCCGCCAACCGTTGCGCGGTGCTTAGGCACGTCGGTACGGACAACGGGCTTTGGCAATCCGTTGCTTATCTTTATTCCGAATGGTTGCCGCAAAGCGGTGAACGCGCTGGCGACTTTCCGCTGTTCGCGCAACGCGTGCGCTTCCCTCCGGATGTGCCGGAGCAGGAAGCCGTGGTAGATATCTTCCTGCCGCTCAAGTAATCCAAAGAAACCGGCGGATTCGGCTCAAACCGTCTCGGCGAGCGGATAAAGCTCTCGATTCTCGCGCTGCACCCGCATGTGCAATGCCTTAAACACGGCATTGGCTTCGTCTTTGAAGCCGCTCGGGCTGGCGGCAATTTTACTGGCCAGATTCCAGCGCGATACGAACGCTGTAAACGTCTCGGCGATCCCGCCCATTTCCTGCTGGAATTGCTTGCCAACCTGCGCAACGGACGGGTTCTTCGAATTGGCGAGCGCCGGATAAAGCATCCGATCTTCCGCCGCCAAATGCAGCTTGATCACAGCGGTCATCGACATAAGTTGTTTGCAGATCGCCTCCGCGTTTTCCGACACGCCCGCTTGCACAAATTCGCGCAAAACTGTTACCGCGCCGAGCAGATCCACATGCTCTTGCTTGAACTTCTCGAGGTTCATACGCCCACCCTTCCCATCTTGGAACGCCCTTGACGGAGGGTTATCGGCAAGAAACCTAAACCCCTTAAATTGTGGGTTTAGGCATAGCCGGTGGCGGTGAGCGCCCCGAATGGGGCGCCGGTCATTCGGCCCCTGACTTAGAGGAGCTATCCAACCTAAGCGTGACTTCGGTCGCCGTGTGTATATTCGGGCGTAGTTCCACCTTGAATAGTCCCGTCCGAGAGTCGTGAACCGTCGAGATGACGGTTGCGCCGGTGGCATGGGCGGCGATGGAGGAACGTGAATAGCCGGCTATTGTGATGGCGGGGTCGTTTGCCGCAAACGCGAGTTTCAACTGCACGCCATGCGTTAGATCTTGGTACGCGACGACACGCTTGCGCCCCATCGTCACGAATTTGCCCAGGTCGCCGATGACGGCGATGCCGGATGCTGAGACTGGCGCGACAATCCGATACGCATAGGCATCCGGTCCGGTCAGCTCTCCGCTGATTGCAGCGTTACCCTTTACAAGGGCTAGCGTTTCCGACATCGGGTCGAATACAACCACGTCCCCGTAAAAACCCAGCGCCGAGGGCGTTACGGTGAAATCGGCGGATGCTTTCGAGGGATCGCCGGCAAATGCCAAGAGATACGCGGTCGAGTGATCGCCATCACGACTAAAGGTGGCGCCAAGGATCGGCGCACCGGTCTGTTTTACCTGCGTGAGATAGCTGATGTCCAGCGGCATCAACGGCTCATCCGGCTTAACCAGCTCGCCATCCGCGCGGGCGGATTTGAAGATGTTGGCACGATCGAGATCTTCGAACGCATCCCCTACCCCAACCGGCCCACCAGAGAGCGTGGCGAACAAGATGGCCGCCGTATCCTTGGATGGCAGCACGTCCGTCGCCGGCCATGCGCCGAGCTCGTGGATCAACCGCGCATTGAACGCCAGCTGCGTCCATTTGGAGCGTGTCAATCCATCGCCCGCAGCGCGTATCGTGGTGAGGTTCGGATACTTCACCCCCTGCAGCATTTGCAGCGGATACGCCATGCAGTACTGCATGGTAATGCCGCGCGCCGCCATCGCCGCCGCCATGCCGTCCATCACCCTCTCGCCCAAACCTGGCACGTTGTGCAATGCCGGCGAGAATCGATAGATGGCGTCCAGCCAATCCTGCAGATAAATCGCGATGCCGTTCGCTGCGGCGTAGTTGGCAAGCTCGTTCCAATAACGCGGATCGACTGCGGCGACCCCGGAAATATCGAATCGCTTGTGATAGGGGCTGTCTTTGTCGATAAACCGATTGTGCGCGAGAAAGGGAACATTTACGCGCTGGTGAAACTCCGCCATCCCCTTGGGAAATACGCCGGGCTGCGCTTTCCATTCGAGCAGACCGCCGTAGCGATTCCAATCTTCGTCGGGTAGCGCGGGATTCTTGATATGGCCGACTTTCTCTTCCGGATTCCACGAACTCTTGGCATACCACCAGCTGTCGAGCTGCAGATAACCGAAGGGATAACCGGCTTTGCGCGTGCGCTCGAAGAATCGCACCAGCGATTCTTCGTAACTCAAACCTTCGGCATATTCGTAGTTGTAGTAATAGTGACCGCCTGCATTGTCCGTCAGCACGCCGATATAACGCAGAATAGGATCGGCATCGGCGGAAGCCGGCGTGCGACGGTAGAGCCCGCGAAGCGATGCGCCCCAGTGCTCATACGCCGCAGCAATGTCCGCACCCGATGCGACCAGCGCCGTCGCGCTAAACCCAGTTGGCAGCGTTTTTACTTCCGCGTTGAATCCCACCGCGATACGCGTCTTGGCGTCGCCGAGCATGCTCGCGAGAAAGAAATCCGATGCCGGAGAGATAATAAGCGCGCGGCCATCGTCATTGAAAAGCACCCATGGCGTCGAGGCATCTTGGGGCGAATCGAAAACCGGCGGCGCGAAATTCTGTTGTTGATGGGAAAGCGAATGCAGTCCTGCCGGCATTTGACTGAAATCGGGAAATGCCGGAAGGTTTGTCACGGGATTCTTTCCCGCGATTTTCCATGAAAAACACAGCGCATTCGACTTGCCCGGCGCCGGCGAAACCGTGGCGTCGATATCTTTCGCTAACGCAAAATGCAGTCCCGTTTCCGATAGCGATACATGCGTCGCGCCCTCCGGCAGATGGCCGCCGAAACGCAGCGCGCCATCATCGAGCGTATACGCGCCGGTCGCATCGTCGATGGCGAAGATCAGCCCGCCGCTTTTAATCTCGTGTCGCGTGGCTGCGCTTGGGCGCGGCATCAATACGCATACGCATAGAAAAAGCACGACGCGAAGCCCGAACCGATGATTCATGCCGAAGATATCCCGTAGATAACCCAGCGATTGTTCTTCGTATCGCTACGCTGCGTCAATGAAGCGCGTCAAGCTCAACTATGAGCTTCTCATCACTCGCTTTTCGATACATTCAACGTGGCCGCGCGTCGCTGCCACGCATAGATCGGCAGCCCCGCCAGCACCAGCACCCCGCCCCACATCAAGGTCTCGGCACCGGTACCGATAAGCGCCCATACGCAGAAGGTAAGTGCGCCAAGCGCGACGAACCTTCGCCATTTATTGGCGTTATCGATGCGCCACCAGGCCAGCACGGTAATCAAATAAGGCAGCAACGTCGCTGCGGTAGAAAGAAGAATCGTGAAGGTAAACAGCGCCACCAACGTGCGCGTGTAATTGGAGACGATCAGCGCGCTGGACAAAAGACTGCCCGCCCATAATCCAAACCACGGCGTACCGCGTTTATCGAGAAGCGCAAAGGGTTTCGGAAACAAACGGTCTTGCGCAGGTGCAAGCGTGGTTTGCGCTTGCAACAGCACCCATCCGTTGAGTGCCCCGAAACAGGAAATGGTGGCAATCACGCCAATACCGATTCCTGCCGTATTGCCCCAAATGCGTTTGGCCGCTTCGGCCATGGGCGCCGCGGAGGCGTGCAACACGTCCGCCGGCAGCATGCCGACCACCACCGTGCACGCCAACATCGTGGCGAGCCCCGCGATAGTCATGCCTAGAACGGTTGCGCGAGGAACGGTACGTTGCGGGTCGCGCACGACGCCCGTAGGCACCGTTGCGGTTTCAAACCCCAGAAACGCCCATAACGTCAGCGCAGCAACCGCCGACGCAACGCTTATCAGTGGCGCCCCGCTGGCATTGAACGGATGAAACGCGCTTGCATGCACATAGCCCAGTCCGAGCAAGCCGAATACCACCAGCGGCACCAGCTTGAGCGATGTCGTGATGATGGCGGTATAACCCGCTTCGCGCACGCCAGACAGGCTGATGGCGGTGCAAATCCAAAGTGCGGCCAAAGCGCACAAGGCGCTACGCAATGGCGTGGCGGTAGCTGCCGGCAACACCGAACCTAGGCTGCCGGCGAATGCCACCGCAATCGCCGCATTCGCCGACCACACGCAGACGCAATAGCTCCAGGCGGCGAGAAAGCCGACACCGTCACCGAAAGCGCGGCGCGCGTACGCATACGCACCGCCGTGATTCGGAACGATTTGCGCCAGCCACGCGTACACGAGAGCGAGCATCAGCGCGCCGCCTAAGCTGATCGCCCAACCCAGCAGGCTAGCCGCGCCGTAAGGCGCCAGCGCCGCCGGCAGCACAAAGACGCCTGATCCAATGATGTTGCCGATCACCAGCGCAATCAGCATCCATAAACCGAGCGACCGCTGGCCGCTACTCATGCGCGACCAAGCGAGTCGCGATACGCACGGCGCACCATTTCATGAAAATGGTGCACGGCGTTTTCGCGCAGCGGATTCAACCGCCCTGCTTCGTAAGAACCCGAGGCAAGCCCACGCTGCACGTCTTCGCACATGGTCACGTCCTCGTCTTGCACTTCGTCGCTGAACTCGATGTCCTTGGCGCGCCGCGCTTGCGCTTCCTGACTGCTGTCCGGCGCGTAATAGAAATCGAACTCCACCCGACACCGATCTACGCCAAGGGGAAGCACGCGATTGGTCTGCAATCGCCCCGGCAAGATATTGAGCATCGCATTGGGATACAGGAAGTAATACAGCGCTTCGCCGCTGCCGTAGAGATCGTCGCCGCTTTCGAGCGGACTGAATTGGAACGAATACCACTCGGCCGTTTCGGTGATGTAGCTGCGGTAATCGAGCAAGCTATTCAATCCAGGATGGATGTGCGGCACGTGATAGCCTTCAAGGTAATTGTCTACGTAGACCTTCCAGTTGCAGGCCACGTCGTAACTGGCGCGATGATGGAATTCGTAACCGTCCAGCGCGCGATGTGCACCAAGACGTGTATCGATCCCGGCGACAAATTCCTCAAATGGCGGCGCGTCGGCAATAGCGACAAATACCAACCCTTGCCACACGTGGACTCGAACCTCGGGAAGGCGAATATCCGACGGATTGAAATCCGGGGTACGCCCCATTTCCGGCGCGCCGCGCAGCACGCCGTCCAAACCGTATGTCCAGCCGTGATAACGACAGCGCAGGTTTTGCGCGCCGCGTCCGTCGCATGTCGCGATCGGCCCAGCGCGATGCCTGCACACGTTATGAAATGCGCGGATGCTGGATGGATCGCTGCGCACCACCAGCAACGGCAATCCCGCGATCTCGGTGACGACATGATCGCCCACGCCAGCCAATTGCGATTGATGACACACCAATTGCCAGCTGCGCGCGAAGATCGTCGATGCGTCCAGCGGCGGCATGCGCGTGTCGGTATAGAAACGCGCCGGTAACGTAACGGCGTGATCGAGCTGCTGCGAAACGAGTGCGTCGGGCGAAAGTAATTCAGTCATGGCGACACCAGGCTGCGGTGATGGCCGAGTATTTCTTGAACCGCAGTGCAGCATCAATGTCTGGCAGGCCGCTACGTACCTTTCGTTGACGCGGCAGGCCCGAGCATGGCGAGCGCTTGGTCCGCGCCAAGCTGTTTCGCTTCGTCCAGAACGTCTGCCGGCACCCATTGCGGAAACGGTACTTCGCGCGTTTCGTGGCGGCCTTTCGCGGTGTGTTCCTCATGAACTTGCGCGAGTCTTGCAGGATCGTAGCGATCGGCCAGCCGAACCAGCGCCGGCCACAGCCGACGATGCACTAGCGTCACCTTTCCATCCACGAAACGGCAAACCAGGATATCGGGCGAGTCGGCCAACTCTCGAAATATCGCAAAAATGTCGCGCCCCTTAGGGTGCGCCCACCAGCTTCCTTTGATTGGCTCGCCTGCAATGACTTCCGACAGACGCGGCACCGGCCCGCGCGCCGCCGTCAGCACCATGCCATGTTCGCGAACGAAAGCCAGCGCTTGTTCGACATTCACGCGCGTGCCGGGGTAGCGTCACCCAGAACGTGCGCGATAAGCGCTTCGACCGGCGCAAGATTCGTTGCCAGAGCGGTCGGCAGATCATGTCGTTCGATCACATATTGGGTGGCGTTGATATACACGTCCACCTGGCCCTGCGCAGGCTCCGCCACCAACACCTTCAACGGCAAATCGATACCTGACGCCGGATTGGCAAGCATCAACGGCGTGCCCGCTTTAGGATTGCCGAACACGATCAGCGTTGTCGGCGGCATCGACAAGCCGACGGCCAACGCCTCCGCTTGCTGATCGATGGTGGCGAACACCTTGATATGGCGCTCGGCAAACGCAGTTTGCAGATGCCTTACCGTCTCATCAAACGGATAAGGACTGTTGAAACGGAGAATGCCTGCGCCCGAGTGTGATGTCGTCATATGTCATTGTGTCCCATGATCGGCATGCATACGCCGAATTCGCACTGTGCTGCCATCATCGTAAGTCACCACAAAGGTGGAACCTTCGTGCGATTGCGATTTGACTTGCACATGATCTTCCGTGCGCGCGGTCAGCAATGCGTCTTTGTTATCCGCCGCCAATTCACCGCTGGGCATCAACACCATCGGCGGACTGAAGGGTTCGAAGCGGGTGTAATAGTGATATTGGCAATCGTCGCAACCGAACGTGGAAGGTTCGGGAAAATGTTCTACCCAGATCCAATATTTATTTTCGTGTTTGATGAGAATGCGATTTTCGTCATTTTGAAAAGCGGTCGCTGCGCCGCCAGCATTCCATACACGCACGATGCTCGCCTGACTGCAATCGGCCGAGGCGCACTCCTGCACCACGAGATAATCGTCGTCGGCCAAATGGACAGGATCGACGCTCAATAAATCGTCGGCCACCAGCGCCTGCGCCGGAAACACCACCGAAGGAATATGCGGATTGGTTTGAAAGTCCCCGGATATGAGATATCCGCCGTGATGGGAGGTATACGGCGGCGCCGTCACTTGCACGGGCGACAAAGTCGTTTGCGCTCCCGCGACGGCCGGCAACCACATCGCGGCAAGCATCCAGGCACGCCAAGATGTGGTTCCATTCATACCGCCTCCTCATTCAGGAGTCTGATCCCTCGCGGGATCGTACTCGCTTAGGTTTCGAAATACATCGACAAAAGAGCCCCGTGCGGGCACGTGACGAATGGCGTGTTATCGCCATTCGTGCGTTCTTGCTATAAATGACCGATCCGAAGACGAGTACTTGGGGAAGGACATGTCGAAGCATCGGTTCCAGCGCCTTGCCGCGTTGATCGGCAGTATCTTGATCGTTAGCGCCGTCGCCGCATCGACGGTCGTTGCAGACGAGGCGCCCATCGCAAAACTCGCCGACCATGCCTGGCTGTTGAAAGCCGATCGCGTCTTCGATGCGCGCAGCGAGCAGACGCACGCTGGTTGGGTGGTGCTGGTGCAAGGCGACAAGATCGCCGCCGTCGGGCCGGAATCGGATGTGCACGCGCCCGCCGGCACGCAAACCATCAACCTGCCCGGCGCCACCTTGCTGCCTGGATTGATCGACGCGCATTCGCACATCTTTCTGCATCCCTACAACGAAACGCTGTGGAACGATCAGGTACTGAAAGAAACACTCTCGTACCGCACCATCGAAGCCGTGCAGCATGTGCACGACACCTTGATGGCCGGCTTCACCGCCTTGCGCGATCTCGGCACCGAAGGCGCCGGCTATTCCGATGTCGATGTGCAACGCGCGATCGACAATGGACTGATTCCAGGCCCGCATTTGTTCGTCGCCACACGCGCTACCATCGCCGCGCATTGCTACGGCCCCGGCCCGCTGGGTTTCCGCACCGATATCGATCTGCCGCAGGGCGGCATTCCGGTAAGCGGCACCGCTGAAATGATCGACGCGGTACGCGATCAAGCCGCGCACGGCGCGGACTGGATCAAAATCTACGCCGACTACCATTGCGGCAAAAGCAAAGGCTCAGTACCCACCTTTACGCAAGAAGAATTGAACGCAGGCGTGGAAGCCGCGCACTCGCTCGGGCTGCCCGTTTCCGTGCATTCGACCACGCCCGAAGGCATGCGCCGCGCGATTCTTGCTGGCGTGGACACCGTCGAACACGCTTACGGCGCCACGAAAGAGACCTTCGCGCTGATGAAGCAACACAACGTCGCTTATATCCCCACGCTTGAAGCTGAAACTGCGTATTCCGAATATTTCCATGGCTGGAAGCCCGGCGCGCCGCCCACCGACGATATGCAGCAAGCCGCACATGCGTTCAAGCTCGCCCTGGAATCCGGCGTCACCATCGGCAACGGCAGCGACGTGGGCGTGTTTACGCACGGCACCAATTACAAGGAACTGGAATGGATGGTGCGCGATGGCATGTCGCCGACACGCGCACTGCTCGCCGCCACGGCGGTAGACGCGAAAATCTTGCGGCAGCAGGATAAGTTCGGGCAGCTAAAAGCAGGACTGGATGCCGATGTGATTGCAGTGCAAGGCGATCCGACTCAAGACATCAGCGCAATCGAGCATGTGCCGTTTGTGATGAAGGGCGGCGTGATCTACAAACAGCAGCAATAACTGCACAAATTACAGCCGAAAAAAATTACACCCTCCAGAATGAGGGTGTAATGATTGCTCTACGTGGGATCAGCCGATCTTCAAAGCATCGGCAACTTCAGCCCCTGCTCTTTCGCGCACTCGATAGCAATGTCGTATCCAGCATCCGCATGCCGCATCACGCCGGTACCCGGGTCGTTCCACAGCACGCGTTCGATGCGCTTATCGGCCGCTTCAGTACCGTCGCACACGATCACCACGCCGCTGTGTTGGCTGTAACCCATGCCAACACCGCCGCCGTGATGGAGGCTCACCCACGTCGCACCGCCTGCGGTGTTGAGCAAGGCGTTGAGCAACGGCCAATCGGACACCGCATCGCTGCCGTCTTTCATCGCTTCGGTTTCGCGGTTGGGGCTGGCGACGGAGCCTGAGTCCAAATGATCGCGGCCGATCACGATCGGTGCTTTCAGTTCGCCTTTGCGCACCATTTCGTTGAAGGCCAAACCAAGTTTATGGCGTTGACCTAAGCCGACCCAGCAGATGCGCGCGGGCAAGCCCTGGAAGTCAATGCGCTTCTCGGCCATATCGAGCCAGTTGTGCAGGTGCTGATCGTCGGGGATCAGTTCCTTTACTTTGGCGTCGGTTTTCATGATGTCTTCCGGATCGCCGGAAAGCGCGACCCAGCGGAACGGACCGACGCCGCGGCAGAACAGCGGACGCACGAAGGCCGGCACGAAGCCCGGGAAATCGAAAGCGTTGACGCAACCTTCGTCTTTCGCCATCTGACGAATGTTGTTGCCGTAGTCGAAGGTGGGAACGCCTTGCACATGGAATGCGAGCATGGCGTCCACGTGTTTTTTCATCGATTGCTTGGCCGCTTTGGCAGTGCCGGCGGGATCGCTCTTGCGGCGTTCGAACCACTGCTCCACCGTCCAGCCTTGCGGCAGATAACCGTTCACCGGATCGTGCGCGCTGGTTTGATCGGTGACCGCATCCGGCTTTACGCCACGACGCACGAGTTCCGGCAACACATCGGCGGCATTGCCGAGCAGCGCGATGGATTTCGCTTCGCCGGCCTTGGTGTATTTCTCGATGCGCGCGAGCGCGTCGTCGAGATCGGTGGCTTGCTCGTCGACGTAGCGGGTCTTCAAACGGAAATCGATACGGCTCTGTTGGCATTCGATATTCAAGCTGCACGCGCCAGCCAGCGAGGCGGCCAACGGTTGCGCGCCGCCCATGCCGCCGAGACCCGCGGTGAGTATCCATTTGCCTTTCAGGCTGCCGTTGTAGTGCTGGCGACCCATTTCCACGAAGGTTTCGTAGGTGCCCTGCACGATGCCCTGCGAACCGATGTAGATCCACGAGCCGGCCGTCATCTGGCCGTACATCATCAGGCCCTTTTTATCGAGCTCGTTGAAGTGCTCCCAATTCGCCCACGCCGGAACGAGATTGGAATTGGCGATCAGCACGCGCGGCGCATCGGGATGGGTGGGAAATACGCCGACCGGCTTGCCGGATTGCACCAGCAGTGTTTCGTTGTCGTTGAGATCGCGCAACGCACGCAAAATGGCGTCGAAGCATTCCCAGTTGCGCGCAGCGCGACCGATGCCGCCATAGACCACCAGTTCGGCCGGATTTTCCGCCACGGCGGGGTCCAGGTTGTTCTGGATCATGCGATACGGAGCTTCGGTCAGCCAGCTTTTGCAGGTGAGCTCCGTGCCGCGCGGCGCGTGGATGGTGCGGGTGGTGTCGATACGGGTGGGGGCGTTCATCGGACTTCCTACGACTGCCTAGGGAAAGACCCTAATTATGGTCGCCTTGTTTCTGGGTCGCCAACCGCAGTGCGGCAAAAGCCGAAATCGCCGCCACAGCAAGGTTCACAGCGCATTGACAGCCAAGAAAGCGACGCCCAGACTCGCCGACGGAACCCGGGGTGGCCTGCTCAACCGACGTGGGAGGCCGTATGCGTGCGATCGAATCGAGGTACCGCATCACCATCGTTGCCGCCATGCTCGTCGCCGCGAGCGGCGTGTTGGCGGCCGACAAACCCATGCCCAGCGATGCCCAATTGATCGCCAGCGCCATGCGCGCAGCGCCGCCGGCCGTGGGCAAGGGAGCCACCATCATCGCCATGAGTCCCGATGGCACGATGCGCACATTGCGCCAGGGCACCAACGGTTACACCTGCATGCCGGACAACCCGGCGACGCCCGGACCGGACCCGATGTGCATGGACAAGAATGCATTCGAGTGGGCGCAGGCATGGATGGGTCACAAGCCGCCGGTGGTCGGCAAAATCGGCGTGATGTACATGCTCGAAGGCGGTACGGATGCCAGCAATACCGACCCTTACGCAAAAAAACCGTTGCCCAATAATCATTGGATCAAGACCGGACCGCATTTCATGATCGTGGGCGCCGATCCTGCGTTTTACGACACGTATCCGAAGAATCCGGATCCGGACACCTCGATGCCTTATGTGATGTGGCCCGGCACGCCGTACGAACATTTGATGGCCCCGGTGAAATAACCGGCATCCGGAAACCGTTGCCCGACGGTTTCGCTAGTGGCGTGTCCGGCGCATGACCCGACGCGATGCGCTGTGCAAGCGCCCAGGTGCTTGCACATGATGAAGTGTGTGAAAGCTGTAACCGTTCGGCTGTTATGTTCGAAGTAACCGGCATCATCCTGCTGCAAGGACGCTGTGTGTTGCTTTCTCTTCGGCAATCGATGTTGACATCGGTTCGTCGCGCTTACGATATTTCATCGGCAAGGACATGACCTTATGCATGCCCCACTTCCTCTTTCCGGTCGCGCTATTTTTCTAAGGCTCGCCCTTATTGGCGTTGTACTTCTTGTTATCGTGCTTGCGCTTGCGTACGTGGGCGGCTGGATGACGCCAAATCGGCTGACCGCGCAGCGCATGGTGAATCAGTTGCAAGCTAATGCCGGCGTCTTCCCAGGCTATCGCCGCAATCACGCCAAAGGTGTGTGTGTGGCGGGTTATTTCGATAGCAATGGTCAAGCGCAGACATATTCGGTCGCACAAGTGTTCGCAGCCGGTAGAACGCCGGTGGTCGGGCGTTTTGCCGTGCCCGTAGGCAATCCGTATGCACCGGATAGCGCCGTTCCGATTCGCAGCATGGCGTTGCGCTTTTCACAGGCGAACGGCCAACAGTGGCGCACGGGCATGAACAGCATGCCGGTGTTTCCCGTAGCAACGCCGCAATCGTTCTTCGAGTTTTTGCAGGCGCAACAGCCCGATCCTTCCACGGGAAAACCCAATCCCGCGAAAGTCGGGGCGTTTTTCGCAGCGCACCCCGAGACCGGAGCCTTTCTGGCATGGGTTAAAACGGCGAAGCCTTCCGCCAGTTACGTGACGGAAGGTTATTGGAGCTTGAATGCGTTCAAATTTGTTGATGCAAACGGCGAACAACACGCGGTGCGCTGGCGCATGGTGCCAGAGGCGCGCGATTCCACCGCAGGCGGCGCCGATCCAAATTATCTCGACGCCGATTTGACCGATCGTCTCGCGCAAGGGCCACAGCGTTGGCATTTGATCGTCACGCTCGCTAATCCTGGCGATCCCACCGACGACGCTACAAAGGCATGGCCGTCGGATCGCCGCGAGATCGACGCAGGCACCTTGGTGCTTACGGGCACTGAGTCGCAAGCCAGTGGCGAATGTCGCGATATCAACTACGACCCGACGGTGCTGCCGCACGGCATCGCGATTTCCGACGATCCGCTGCTGCCCGCACGTTCGGCGGCCTATGCGACATCGTATCTGCGCCGTACCAGCGAAGAAGCCCACCTTCATGGCACAGCGACGCCAAACAATCAGCCGGAGGCCAAGTGATGACACGCTCATCCGACTATTTCGTACTCTCCGCCCGCGTGCTGCATTGGCTGATGGCGCTGATGATCGTGTCGATGCTGTTTATCGGTGTGGGCATGGTGTCTTCGGTATCCGAACGACACGAATGGTTGCTCAGCATCCATAAGCCGCTTGGTGTCGCGATATTTATCTTGGCGATCGTGCGTTTGATCGTGCGCCTGCGCAATCCGCCGCCGCCCTTGCCTGCCGATCTGCCGCCGATTCAAGCATTGGCGGCATATGCATCGCACTATTTGCTGTATGCGCTGATGCTGATCATTCCGTTGATCGGCTGGGCGATGTTGTCGGCGGGTGGCTATCCGGTGATGTTGAGCCATTCGCTGCGGCTGCCGCCAATCTTTCCGGTGAGCGCAACGGCTTTTGCGATTCTTCGACACGCGCATGCATGGTTGGCGATGTTGTTGTTTCTGACCTTTCTGGCGCATCTCGGCGCGGCGTTGTATCACGGGTTGATACGTCGCGATGGTGTGTTGTCGAGCATGACGGGTGTGGGGCGTCATAGTTAGGCGTTTAGGGAAATCACGTTCGCGGCAAGCTCGTGCGACCCCACCCCAGCCCTCCCCTGCCACACAGGGGAGGGAGTAAGAGGCGCAAGCGTTGATGTCCGAAAACGGCGAGTTTCGCGTCGGCAAGGGTGTTAGCCTGCGTCTATGCCAGATACCCACGCCCTCCCCGCGCTGGACCCGCAAACCTGCGAGCGAGCTCGACTGAGCCGCGATGCGCGTTTCGACGGGTTGTTTTTTATCGCCGTGCGCAGCACCGGCATTTACTGCCGACCGGTATGCCCGGCGTCGCCATCGCCCAAGCGCGACAATATTCGCTACTACGTGACTGCAGCGGCGGCTGAAGCGGAAGGGTTTCGTCCGTGCCTGCGTTGCCGCCCTGAGCTGGCGCCTGGCAACGATGCGTGGCAACGCGGCGATCATGTCGTGACGCGCGCGTTGAAACTTATCGAATCAGGTTTGTTGCAGGATCACCCTGTTGATGAATTGGCGCGACGTGTTGGCGTGGGTGCGCGGCAATTGCGCCGCTTGTTCGTAGAAAGATTGGGCGCGCCGCCGATCGACGTGCATACCACGCGCCGCCTGCTTTTCGCCAAACAACTGCTGACGGAAACGCGCATGCCGGTGACGGATGTTGCGCTCGCTTCCGGCTTCGGCAGCCTGCGTCGGTTCAACGCCGCGTTTGCCCAAGCCAATCGCATCGCGCCGCGCGATCTGCGTCGCCATCCGCACGCCGGCAGCGACGACAGTTTGAGTTTGCGGCTGAATTATCGTCCGCCCTACGACTTCGCATCGCTGCTCGCGTTTCTGCGTGGCCGCGCGCTGCCTGGCATCGAAGTGGTGGACGACGATAGTTATTCGCGCGTATTCGGCCCGGCCGACGCACCGGGTTGGTTACGATTGAGCGTGTGGCCCGGCAAGGAAAATGCGCTGCGTTTGCAACTGCATTGCCCGCAGCCCGCGCACATGCTGGCGGTCGTCACGCGAATCCGGCGCATGTTCGATCTGGATGCCGATCCGCAAGCGATCGACGCGGCGCTGCAGACGACTTCCCACATGCGTTCGTTGTTGCGCAAACGCCCCGGCCTGCGCCTACCGGGCAGTTGGGACGGTTTCGAAGTGGCCGTGCGCGCCATTCTCGGCCAGCAAGTAAGCGTGGCGGCGGCCCGCACGCTGGCGTCGCGCATTGTGCATCGCTATGGGCAACCGCTGGCGACACCGGTGGCCCCCGGCTTGGAGCGTCTTTTTCCTACTCCGGAAACGTTGGCTGACGCCGATCTGAATTCGCTTGGCATTACGACCGCGCGCGCTGAAAGCATTCGCGGGGTGGCGCGCGCCTTGTTGGATGGACGCGTGGACTTTCGCGTCGAGCAATCGTTGGATGAATTCGTGCAACGATGGGTTGCCCTGCCAGGCATTGGCGAATGGACGGCGCACTACATGGCGATGCGCGGCTTAAGCCATCCCGATGCGTTTCCGGCCGCCGATTTGATCTTGCGCCGAGCCGCATCGAACGGTGAAGAAGCTCTCAGCACCAAAGCGCTAACGCAGCTTGCCGAAGCGTGGCGACCCTGGCGCGCTTACGCCGTGATGCATTTGTGGCGCAGCGCAAGCGAATTACCCAAACCGGTCGCCGCATCTGGACAAGGAGCCGTCGCATGAAACCCTCTGACGCCACGATTTGGTACGACCAACTCGCCACACCCATCGGCACATTATTGCTGGCCGCCGATGCAAACGGTTTGCGCGAAGTGTGGTTCGAAACAGGAAAGCACAAGAAAGAACCTGATGCCGCGTGGAAACGCGACCCTTCCAAACTGCGTTTTGCGCGCAAGCAGTTGGAAGAATATTTCGCTGGCGAGCGCACGGTGTTCGATCTGCCGCTGCATCCGCTGGGCACAGATTTTCAGGTTACGGTGTGGAAAGCGCTGGCAAAGATCCCCTATGGCGCCACCATCAGCTACGGCGAACTGGCGCGGCGCATCGGACAACCGCAAGCGGTGCGCGCGGTTGGCGCTGCGAACGGGCGCAATCCGTTGCCTATCGTCTTGCCCTGTCATCGCGTGATCGGCAGCGATGGCAGCTTGACCGGTTTTGGCGGCGGCCTGCCAACCAAGCGGTTCCTACTGGCGATGGAAGACCGTGTATCACGAGGCGATTTATTCGGTCCGGCGGCGGTTGAAAAGGCGCTGCAGTAAAAACAAATCGTCGTGCGCGATTGAGATAGGCTTGTCGGCGTTTCGCTTCGAGTCGACATAGCCCCATGACCACGGCACATCCTTCCATCGCGCGCATCATCGACAAACTCGACCTGCAACCGCATCCCGAAGGCGGCTTCTATCGCCAAACCTATCGCAGCGATGAATTCGTCTCGCGATCGGCCGAGGGCAGCACTACAACCCAACGACGTGCATCGACCGGCATCTACTACCTGCTGCACGGCCGCGCCTTTTCCGCCTGGCATCGTATCGATTCGGACGAAATGTGGCACTTCTACGCTGGCGACTCCCTGCTGATCCATATGCTGGATCAGCACGGCGATTACTCCGTCCAGCGGTTGGGCAACAGCCTGCACGCAACGGATGCGGTATTTCAGTTCGTCGTGCCGGCCGGCCGCTGGTTTGCCGCGGAACGCGACGGCGCTGAGGGCTTTTCGCTGGTCGGCTGCACAGTCGCGCCGGGATTTGAGTTCGACACCTTCGAACTGGCAGAGACCAAGGCGTTGCTACGGCGCTATCCGCAGCACGAAGCGCTGATTTGTAGGCTCTCGCCTGACAGACATCGCGTCTAACTCTTTCTACAATGCAGGGCCTTTCACGCTACGCCCGCGCATGTCTTCGTCATCCCAACATCCTCCAGGCTTGGTCATTATCGGCGGCGGCCCCGCCGGCCTGATGGCGGCCGAAACGGCGCGTGCGCAAGGCTTCGAAGTCGATCTGTACGAGGCCAAAGGCTCGGTGGGTCGTAAATTTCTGATCGCCGGCAAGGGCGGCATGAACCTCACGCACAGCGAGCCGCGTCCCGATTTCGATCACCGCTACGGCGAGCGCGCTGCGGAAGTCGGCAAATGGTTGAATGCTTTCGACGCCGAAGGACTGCGTGCATGGGCGCTCGAATTGGGGGTGGAGACCTTCGTCGGCAGCTCGGGGCGCGTCTTTCCTAGCGACTTGAAAGCGGCGCCATTGCTGCGGGGCTGGGTGCGCCGCCTGCGCGAAAGCGGCGTGCGCTTTCATGTGCATCATCGTTGGTTGGGCTGGCACGACGATGGCGCTTTGCGCTTCGCCACCGACGGAGGCATGTGCGCGATTCACGCCAACGCAGTGGTGCTGGCATTGGGCGGCGGCAGTTGGCCGCAGCTCGGTTCCGATGGCGCGTGGCAACCGTGGTTGTCGGAGCATGGTGTCGACGTAGCGCCGCTGCAGCCTTCCAATTGCGGTTTCAATATCAGTTGGACCGAAAAGTTTCGCTCGGATCACGCGGGCACCCCGCTTAAATCCGTGGTTGCGCATTGGCGCGACGCATCCGGGCGTGAGCATGCGCGACAAGGCGAGTGCGTGATCACCGAAACCGGTATCGAAGGGAGTTTGATCTACGCGGCGTCGCCGCACTTGCGCGACACCATCGCGCTTCAAGGCCGCGCAACGCTGGAGCTGGATCTTGCACCGGACCGCTCGCTGGAACGCCTGCTCCACGAAATGTGCAAGCCGCGCATGCGGCGCACTGTCAGCGAGCATTTGCGCCGGCACCTCGGCATGACGGGCGTCAAGGTGTCGCTGTTGCGCGAAGTCCTGGACGCGAATCAACTCAAGGACAGCGAACTTCTCGCCAGAACCATTCATCGTCTGCCACTGCGCCTGAAATCGCCGCGCCCCCTCGCCGAAGCCATCAGCAGCGCCGGCGGCGTACGGTTGGAATCAATGAACGATTCGCTGATGCTGACCGCGCGTCCTGGCGTATTTTGCGCTGGCGAAATGCTGGATTGGGAGGCCCCCACCGGCGGTTATCTGTTGACCGCATGCTTTGCCAGCGGCTATCGCGCCGGACGGGGTGCATCAGCATGGCTGAGAGATTCGAAATAGCCTTGAAAGACCTTGAAAGCCAGAGCCATTGCGTCTATACCGGCTCGCGTATCACCGCAATACATGCCGCCGAATAATTCGGCACGCGTTACCTCTTGTCGTAGAAGATCGTCGCGTTCGTTCTGACTACTCATCGGAGGTGGACCATGTGCGATCACGCTTCGCATTCGTTTCATTCGCGTCGTCAGTTTCTGGAAGCCGGCCTTGGGCTGCTCGCCCTCTCGGCGGTTGCGCCATGGAGTGCGCTGGCGGCAAGCCCACCGGTTCAAAATGCGATTACGCCCGATGCTGCCTTGCGTAGATTGCTGGATGGCAACGCGCTGTATGTTGCGAACAAGCTAGACGCCAAGGATTTTTCGGTCGGCCGCGCTGCCCGTGCGAAAGCGCAATATCCGATCGCGGCGATATTGAGTTGCGCCGACTCGCGCGTCGCGCCTGAACTGGTGTTCGATCAAGGCCCGGGCGATCTGTTCGTGATGCGCATCGCAGGCAATTACCTGAGCGGCGATATTCTCGCCAGCCTCGAATACGCCGTCGGCGTGCTTAAAGTGCCGCTGATCATGGTGATGGGCCATACCGAATGCGGCGCGATCAAAGCCACCATCAGCGAGATCAAAGACCCTGCCCCATTGCCGGGACATATCTGGGATATCGTCGACGCGGTGCGCCCTGGCATCGACAAGGTCGTGCAAACGGGTGGCGGCAACGTACTGCTCAACGCCATCGGCGCGAATGTGGACTACAACGTCGCGCGTATCGCCTCAGCGCAACCGGTGGTCTCCGAAGCGATAAAAAGCGGCGCGGTGAAGGTCGTCGGCTCGGTTTACGAATTGGCGACGGGCAAAGTGCTGATGCGTCAGACCGCGTAAGCACAGCGCGCGTTGTTCGGCGGTATCGGAACAACGCGCGCCTGATGCTTCACAGCCCCAGATCGCTAAGCCCCGAATGATCGTCGGGCCTGCGCCCTTGTGGCCAGTGGTATTTGCGATCCGCCGCTGCAATCGGCACATCATTGATGCTGGCGTAGCGTGCGGCCATCAGACCGTTGTCATCGAACTGCCAGTTCTCGTTGCCGTATGAGCGAAACCAATTACCGGAATCGTCGTGCCATTCGTACGCAAATCGCACGGCGATCCGATGACCTTCGAATGCCCACAATTCCTTGATCAACCGATAGTCCAATTCGCGTGCCCATTTGCGAGTGAGAAACGCGACGATGGCCTCTCGCCCGTCGACGAATTCCGCGCGGTTGCGCCAACGACTGTCCGGCGTATAGGCAAGCGCAACGCGGCCGGGTTCGCGCGTGTTCCATGCGTCCTCCGCAAGGCGCACCTTTTGAATGGCGGTCTCGCGAGTGAAAGGCGGTAATGGTGGACGTTGTTCGACGGTGGACATAGTTGCTCCAACACGTGATGGGGTAAGGCGATCCGTCACATTGTAGACCCGACGGCACGCACCGACTGGGGCGGCTTCAAGAACTTGCGTCGGGGATCACATCCATCGACATGCTGAATTAGTCACACATCTGCGTCATGATGGACCGCTGTATGTCGATCCACATGGATTCCGCCCCGATGAAATGCTTGTCCCGCTTGCTGCTTTGTTCATTTGTCGCCCTGAGCGTCGCCGGCTGCGCCACCCACCCCGTGTCGGCGCCCACCCAAACGCAACAAGCGAAGATCGAGGCCACCGCACCCTTGCTGCTTATCTCGATCGACGGCTATCGCGCCGATTACATCGGCCGCGGTTTGAGCCCCACGCTGCAGCAGCTCGCCGCCACCGGAGTGCATGCCGATTCGATGCAACCTTCGTTTCCTTCGCTGACCTTTCCCAATCACTACGCCATCGTGACGGGCATGGTTCCGGACCATAACGGCATGGTCAACAACACCATGGTCGATCCACAACTGGGCAGGTTTACGCTTAGCGATCGCAAAGCGGTGAGCAACGGTTTGTGGTGGGATCAAGCCACGCCGCTGTGGGAAACGGCGGACGCGGCGGGGCTGCGCACGGCGACCATGTTTTGGCCCGGCTCCGAAGCGAATATTCAAGGCCAGTATCCCGATTACTGGAAGCCTTACGACGGCAAGGTGACGCCCGATCAACGCGTCGATCAGGTGCTCGCATGGCTGGATCTTCCCGCCGACAAGCGCCCTACGTTCATCACGCTGTATTTCGACGCCGTCGATCACGCCGGTCACGATCATGGACCGGATTCGCCGCAAGTGAATCAGGCGCTGCAAAGTACGGATGAAGCCATGTCGCGCCTGGTCGACGGACTGCGTCAGCGCCAGTTGTTGGACAAGATCAATATCATCGTGCTGGCCGATCACGGCATGGCCAGCGTGCCGCTGGAAAACTCCATCTATATCGACAAGCTGATTTCCATGGACGATGTGGACGAAGTCAGCCTGGGCGTGCTCGCCGGCTTCAATCCCAAGCCCAAGCATGACTTCAACGCGATCGAAGAAAAAATGGAACAACCGCAGCAGCACATGCAATGCTGGGATAAAACGCGCATCCCCAAACGCTTCAACTACGGTGCGAACGCGCGCGTGCCACGCATGGTGTGCTTGGCCGATGTGGGCTGGCGCATCACGACCACGAAATATGCTGAAAAGCATCAAGGTCATATCAGCATCGGCGAACACGGTTACGACAATGCGGACCCGCGCATGCAAGCCCTGTTTGTCGCGCACGGCCCGGCGTTCCAGAGTGGTATCCGCTTCCATCATTTCCCGAATGTGGACGTGTATCCGCTGATGGCGCATCTGCTTGGCGTCAAGGCCAATTTCAGCGACGGAAACTACGAAGACGTGAAAGGGATGCTGAAGCCCGAGCCAGAGGCGGCAGGCCAGTAATTGTCCTGTGGTGCGAAAGCGCCGCGACGTCGGTACGCTATGCGAACTTAAGCCTGAGCAAGGCATGCGCATGAATATCGAACTTCGCCATTTGCGCTATTTCGTGGCGGTGGCCGACACCTTGCATTTCGGCAAAGCGGCAGAGCGGCTGGGCATGTCTCAACCGCCGCTCAGCCAGCAGATTCGTCAATTGGAAGAATCCTTGGGCGCGCGCCTGTTGACGCGCACTAACCGACGCGTGGCGCTGACCGAACCGGGTCGTGTTTTTCTGCAAGAGGCGCGGGACATTCTCGCGCGTGTCGATCACGCGGTGGATTTGACGCAGCGTGCACAGCGCGGCGAATTGGGCGAGCTGCGTATTGGATTCACGCGCACGACGCCGCTTTCTCAGGACATTCCACGTGCGATCTTTGCGTTTCGTCAACGCTATCCTGCCGTGCATCTGCAACTGGAGGAAATGAACTCCTTGCAGCAGATCGACGCATTGCTAGAACGGCGACTGCAAGTCGGAATTTTGCGCCCGGGTACATTGCCAACTTCACTGCTTTCGAAGCGACTGTTCCGTGATCCATTGGTCGCAGTGATGCGTTCGGATCATCCAGCGATCAAACGCGTCGGCACGCGCGGCAAGTTGGCGGTCAAAGCCTTGGCGCAGGAGCCGTTTGTGGTGTTTGCGCGCAGCGCTGGGGCGGGTGTGCACGAACATGTGATGTCTTTGTGCCGCACCGCCGGCTTTGCGCCGCGTATTTCGCAGGAAGCGCGGGAAGCGTCCACCATTATCGGCTTGGTGGCGGCGGGTTTCGGCGTGTCTATTCTGCCTAATTCATGCAGCCATATTCAGGTGGAAGGTGTGAGTTATGTGCCGCTCGTCGACGCCAACGCGATGTCGGAAATCCATGTGGTCTACCGCGAAGACGAACGCTCGCCGCTAGTGCCGCGCATGCTGCAATTGCTGCTCGCGGTAAAAAGCTGATCAGGGCATCGCGCCTTTGCTCATCGGCGTTGGCGGCGTAACCAACTGCGGCAACGGTGGCAAGCGGTACAAGCGCAGCGAAATCAGCAGTCCCGCCAGCACCAGCACGCCGACAAAAAGCGCCACGCCGTTCCAGCCGTGCGACGCATAGAACAATCCTCCGCTCCACCCGGCGACGCTCGAGCCCATGTAGTAGCTGAAGAGATACATCGATGACGCTTGCGCCTTGGCCGCGCCGCCGCGCCGACCAACCCAGCTGCTGACGATGGAATGACCGCCGAAAAATCCGAAGGTGACGGCGGTAATGCCGAAAATGATCAGCCACAACGGCTTCGTCGCCGTACACGCCACGCCCACCAACATCAAGGCGAAAGCCGTCCACAACACTTTGCGCCGCCCGAGCTTGCCGGCCAGATGTCCCATCCATGCCGAACTAAATGTACCGACCAGATAAATGCCGAAGATCAATCCTACAACCGTTTGACTGAGGCTGTAGGGCGGCGCCAACAAGCGATAACCCAGATAGTTGTAAACCGTGACGAACGCGCCGAGCAGCAGAAACCCTTCCAAAAACAACCAGGGCAACCCGGGATCGCGAAAGATGCCTGCAAAGCGCGCGAACAGCGTGCGCCATTGCAAGGCGCTCCGCTCGAAATGACGCGACGGCGGCAAGGCTTTCCAAAAGACCAGGCCTGATAGCAACCCGATTACACCCACGACAGCGACGCCCGCACGCCATCCCGCATAATCCGCCACGATGCCGGCGATCAACCGTCCGCTCATGCCGCCTATCGCGCTGCCGCTGATATACAGCCCCATGCCGAGCCCGATGGATTCGGAATGCATCTCTTCGGTGAGATAGGTCATCGCCACGGCAGGCAACCCGCTCAGCGCAATACCCAGCAAGGTGCGCAAGGTAAGCAGCGCATACCAGTTGGGCATGAGTGCGGTGAGCAACACCAGCACGGCCGATGACAACAGCGAGGCCACCATCACCGATTTGCGCCCAAATGCATCGGATACACCACCGGCGAACAACATCGCGAACGCCAACACACCCGTGGTCAGCGACAGCGACAACGCGCTAGTGGCCGCGCCGACGCCGTATTCGTGACTGAATTGCGGCATCAATGGCTGCACGCAATACAGCAGTCCGAATGTAGCGAGCCCCGCCGCGAACAACGCCAGATTGGTGCGTTTGAATGCGGGCGTCCCGTGGCGGATAAGGTCGTCGGTCGGGAAAGATGTGGTTGGCGACATATGCATGCGGAATGGTCGGTGATATGGCCCGGTTTTCCGCATCGCGCGGTGCTAAACGATGAGGGATATCGCGGGATTTCCGAATGTCCTAATCATAAGGTGGTACTCGTCGACAATCGATAAGGAGCGAAGTCCGGCTCGATAGTCTTCAAATATCAATCCTGCGCCGGTAGCGCGTCGCGCAGAAGGCCAAGCACCTGCGCTGGAGCTTCCAGATTTACGTGGTGCCCTGCGCCGTGCACGACAACCATGCGGGCGTGCAGCAGCCCTTCGACCAGTTCCTTCGACAAGGCATGCACTTCCGGCTGATCCTCGCTTCCTACGATCAGCACGGTCGGAACGTCAATGTCCTGAAGACGCTCCAGGGCGCTTGGTGAGGGTGTGCGCTGATCCTTTGCTGCATGGGTCCAATAGCTGATCTCGCGCTTGAACAGGCGCGCGGTCATCGCTTCAGTGCGTTTGCGCGCAACAGGATCGACGTCATGGCTGGCGCGACGCGGGCCATCTGTAAACGCGCGCAATGAACTATCAATCAATCCATGGGCATCCAGGGTTCCAAGCGCCTGCAAGAAGGCGCGCGCCGCCGGCGTGCTGTCGGCGAATCGGCCCCAATAGCCCGCTCCGACGAACACCAGACTGCTGACGCGCTCCGGATAGGCCAGCGCGAAATCCAACGCCGTCGCCGCGCCGCCCGAACAGGCGAGCAAGGCGGTACGTTGAACTCCGCACGCGTCGAGCACGGCGACCAGATCTTCATGATGCGCATAACGGCCAGGCTCGATGGTCGAACGACCGAATCCGCGCGCATCGTAGCGAATCACATGATGCGTGTCGGCCAACGCAGCGAACTCGGCATCCCATTGCCCGCTGTCGACAAGAAAACCGTGCAGCATGGTGATCGCGTCGCCGGCGCCGGCTTCTTCCACATAAAGCCTGGCGTGATCGACACCGATCACGCGTGATGTTTGATGGGTCATGACCTTCCCTCTTCGCGCAAGGTCCTCCCTCTGCATGCAGAGGGAGGAAGAAACATCAGCGGGCTTTGATCTCGCGCGCCTCCAGCTTCGGCACGAATACCGGTGGCGCGTAACCGGCGGGCTTGTCGCCTACCGCGACGCCACCGTGAATTCGCGTCTGCTGGATATCGGCGAACATGTAATACGGGAACGGCTTTTCCGTCGCGCTGACGGCATCCAACCTCGCACGCAATTCCGCAGGCAGTTCGAATGACAGCGCGTCGAGATTCGCGTCGAGCTGTTCCAGTTTGGTCGCGCCGACGATCACCGAAGCGATACCCGGTTGCGTCGCCACCCAATTCAAGGCGACCGCCGCCATGCTTTGGCCGGCCTCTTTCGCCACTTTTTCCAGCTCCGCAACGATCTTCCAGTTGCGCTCGGTAAAGCGCTCGAAGCCCGGCGCGCTGGTGACTTTGGCGAGGCGTCCATCGCCCTCCCCGCCTTGCTGGCTGGGTTTGTATTTACCGGAGAGCATGCCCATCGCGAGCGGACTCCATGCGGTGATGCCTAGGCCCAAGTTCTGAGCGAGCGGTACGTATTCGTTTTCGATATTGCGTTCGGCCAGCGAGTATTCCAGCTGCATATTCACGAACGGAGTCAGCGCATGCGCTTCGGCGAATGTCTGCGCACGCGCCGCATACCATGCGGGAATATCGGAAAGCCCCGCGTAACGGATCTTGCCCGCGCGCACCAGATCGTCGAGCGTGCGTACTACCTCCTCCGCCGGCGTAATGCGATCCCACGTGTGCAGCAGATACAAATCGATGTAATCGGTGCGAAGACGACGCAGCGAACCTTCCACCGCACGCATGATGTTCTTGCGGCCGTTACCGCCTGCGTTGGGATTACCGGGTTGCGCGTTGTACGTGAACTTGGTGGCGAGCACGACGCGATCGCGCGTGCCGCTTTCCTGCACAAACTTGCCCAGCATGCTTTCGCTGGCGCCTTCGGTGTACATGTCGGCGGTATCGATGAAAT
This sequence comes from Dyella sp. 2HG41-7, assembly GCF_021390675.1. Taxonomy (NCBI): domain Bacteria; kingdom Pseudomonadati; phylum Pseudomonadota; class Gammaproteobacteria; order Lysobacterales; family Rhodanobacteraceae; genus Dyella; species Dyella sp. 2HG41-7. Next base: position 2,217,447 of record NZ_JAJEJV010000004.1, on the reverse strand, counting down.
TGCCGCCCGCTTCCAAGTAACGATCGAACATGGCGCGTGCGGTCGCCTCGGCGGTGCCCCAACCCCAGTCTTCGCCGAAGGTCATGGTGCCGAGCGAGAGGCGGCTAACGCGCAGGCCAGAACGGCCAAGGGTGAAATAGTGATCGAGCGACATGGCGGAACTCCGTGTGGGTGGCGACGGAGTGCAGTCTGCGCCGGCCAATCCTCTTGAAAAACCACCCTCAGCTTGATGCATTATTAAGCCAAGCTAATTAATGAGGAGCCAGCCATGCGCGACCACGACGCCTTGCGCGCCTTCCGCGCCATTGCCGAGCACGGCAGCTTTACCCGGGCTGCAGCGGCGTTGGATGTCACCGCATCGGCCCTCAGCCAAACCATGCAGCAACTGGAAAGCCAGCTCGGCACGCGCCTGCTCCAGCGCACCACGCGCCGCGTAGGCCTTACCGAGGCGGGCCAGGAAATGCTCCAGCGTATTGCGCCGGCGCTCAACGAGCTGGATCTGGCGCTCGACGCGATACGCCAGCACGGCGACCGACCGCGCGGCACCTTGCGGTTGACGCTGCCGACGGTGGCGGCGCGATCGATCCTGCAGCCGATGCTGGGCGAATTCACCGCGCGCTGGCCGGATGTGCAACTGGATATTCGGGTGGAAGACGGTCTTACCGATCTGGTCGCCGAAGGATTGGATGCAGGTATTCGCCTTGGCGAGCGTTTGCAGCGCGATATGGTGGCGGTGCCGATCGGCGGTCCGATGCGTTCGGTTGTGGTGGGATCGCCGGCTTACTTCGAGCGCCACGGTTATCCCAAGGAACCGAAAGACTTACAGCATCACAATTGCATCAAGCACCGCCTGATCGGCAGCGGTGCGATCTATCGTTGGGAATTCGCCCATCGCAGCGGCCCGATGAAGGGTCGCTGGTTCGAAATCGCCATCGACGGCAGCCTTACCGTCAACGATATTCCGCTCGCCATTCGCGCTGCAAAAGAAGGCATCGGATTAGCGTGCATGTTGGAAATCTCCGCGCGCAAAGCGATGCGCGACGGAAAATTGGAAAGCGTGCTCGAACCGTGGCTGCCGCCGTTCGAAGGTTTTTATCTGTATTACCCGAGCCGATTCCAGGTACCGCCCAAGCTGCGCGTGCTTATCGACTTTATGCGCGAGTGGGGTGCGCGCGAAGTCGATGCATCGAACCGCATGTAAACACCGCAGCTTCGACGAATGCGCTTAGCGATAACGCCAATAGCCGCCTACCCACACATGTCCCCCGCCCCAATAACCGGGTACCCAAACGCGCGCAGGACGCGGTGCGACGACAACGCAGCCCGTCTGCGCCAGGCTTCCGCCAAGCACGGCAAGCGCAATCAAAAGTGTGGAAAGGTAACGGCGCATGTGTTTCTCCCAGTGAGTGAAAACTCACATCGGAAAACGCGACCGAGAATCTGGCGATGACGGCGAAAAGCTGAACTGATGCCGAGGGTTCAGCCTCGCCGACAGCAAAGTGAAAGACATGCCGCTGCGCCAAAAATTACGAAATCTCTACGCAACGGCTCGAATCGTTCATGCCGTTTCTACGCGACCGCGCGCATGATGCGCTCGCTTCGATGTTCAGCAGGCTTGCAGCCGGAGGCCCCCACGCGAGGTAGCGGGCAGCAGCCTTCAGATGATCCGGCTCCGGCTGCAAACCTGCTGAACATCATGGGTGGAAATGCGCGCCGTTATCCGACCAACGACAGCATGGCGGTTCGATAGCGCGCCGCGATGCGCGTTTCGTCGCGATGTCGAAAATCGCGAACCACCCATTTGCCGCCCGCCATCACATGACGCACCGGCGATACGTTTCCGGCGAAGAGAAAACTGTCCATCGCGGAACGATGATCGCGTGCGGCAAGCAATGGCGAATCGTTGTCGAGCACGATGAAATCCGCGCGCATATCCGTATCGACAGCGCCGATAGGCATGCCGGCTGCCTGCGCGCCACCCTTCAAGGCATGACGCCACAACGTTTCGCCCACGCTTTCGTCCGCGTGGCGCGCGGCGACATTACGGTGACGCGTGCTCAATCGCTGCCCGTATTCGAGCCAGCGCAATTCTTCGATCGGCGAGATCGAAATATGCGAATCCGAACCGATGCCAAGCGTTCCACCTGCATCCATAAAACGCGCCAATGGAAAGAGACCGTCGCCGAGATTCGCTTCGGTGGTGGGACACAAACCGGCAATGGCGCCGCTACGCGCGATGCGTGCGGTTTCCGTATCGGTCAGATGCGTCGCATGCACAAGACACCAACGGCGGTCGATAGCCGCGTGATCCAATAGCCATTCGACCGGTCGCGCACCACGCGTAGCGAGGCAATCTTGCACTTCGCCGATTTGCTCGGCGATGTGGATATGCACGGGTCCGGTTTTCAGCGCTTCGTGTTCGATGACGCTGCGCCAGGCTTGCTCGGGAATAGCACGCAGCGAATGCAGCGCCACGCCCACACGCACGTCGGCGCTTTCCAATTTGCGCAAGTTGGAAAGCAGACTCAGATACGCATCCACGTCGTGACCGAATCGCCGTTGACGCGCCGAAAGCGGGCGCCCGTCGAAACCGCCGCTCATATACAACACGGGCAACAACGTCAGCGCGATGCCGGCTTCGCGCGCCGCTTCGATCAGCGCCAACGACATGGCTTCTGGTTGCGCGTACGGCGTGCCGTCGGGTTGATGATGCAGGTAGTGAAACTCGCAGACCTGGGTATAGCCCGCTTTTAGCATTTCGACATAGAGCTGCGAGGCAATGGCCTGCAAGGTGTCCGGCCCGATGCGCGCGGCGAAGCTGTACATCGTTTCGCGCCACGTCCAGAACGAATCGTCGCCAGGCCCGCGACGCTCCGCCAAACCGGCCATTGCGCGTTGAAAGGCATGGGAATGCAGATTTGGCATACCCGGCAAGACCCAGTTGCCGACGTAGTCCGGCGATTCGCTGCTTACGGGGGTAATCTTTCCGGTGCTGTCCACACCGAACGCGGCGTCGTTGCGCCATTGCGCTTCGTGCCAGAGATGACCCGCTTTGAACTGGTATGCCGCCGCATCGCTCATGAACAATCTCCATATAGCCCGTTAAGTGTAACCGGCCGCACCGGCAATACTCGCATCTGCTTCACCTTCCGTACGAAAGGATGAAGAACATGGCCAAGAAGAATGAAAACGCACCCAAACTGGCCTTGCGCCAGGCTGTGCCGGCCGATGTGCCGGCGCTCGTCGACCTTACCGCCCGGGTTTACACGGCCGAATGGGGCCACTCGGCGGAAATGCTGCGATCTCAGCAAACACATTTCCCCGAGGGTCAATTTGTCGTCGAATACGAGGGCAATATCGTGGGCTATTGCGGGACGTTCCGCATCGACGAATCGCTTGCGCTCAAGCCGCATACGTGGATGCAGATTACCGGCGGCGGCATGGCCTCGCGCCACAATCCCGATGGCAATTGGCTTTACGGCATGGAAGTGGTGGTGCATCCGGATTATCGCGGCATGCGCATCGGCCAACGGTTGTATCAGGCGCGCAAGCGGCTGTGCATGGACCTAAAGCTGCGCGGCATCACCTTTGGCGGCCGCGTTCCTGGCCTGGCGCGCAACATCCAGCGCTACGGCAGCGCGGAAGCGTATGTGCAAGCGGTGGTGGAAGGACGCCGGCGCGATCCCACCTTAAGTTTTCAACTCGCAAACGATTTTGAGATTGTCGGCTTGCTGCGCGGTTACGTGCCCGCAGATTACGAATCGCTCGGTTATGGCGCGCATTTGATATGGCGCAACCCTACCCTGCTCGATCAGCCCGATATCCCGACGATCAAATCGTCGCAGCATTTGCCCGACTCGGTGCGCGTGGCGACCGTGCAATATCTGCAGCGACGTATCAAATCGTTCGACGAGTTCGCTACGCATGTCGAATATTTTACCGATATCGCCGCGGATTATTCCGCCGACTTTGTGACGTTTCCCGAATTGATCACACTGCAATTGCTTTCCATCGAGAATGAAGAGCTTTCGCCGGTGGACACCATTCGTAAACTCAGCCACTACACGCCGCAGGTGAAGGAGCTCTTCAGCCGCCTCGCCGTGCACTACAACATCAATATCGTTGCGGGCTCGCATCCTACCGAGCAACCCAACGGCGATATCCATAACGTTTGCTACGTGTGCCTGCGCGACGGCTCGATTCACGAGCGCGAAAAACTGCACCCCACGCCGAGCGAGCGCATCGTCTGGAACGTCACCGGTGGCGAAAGCGCGGCCACCATTCAAACGGATTGCGGCCCCATCGGCGTGATGATCTGCTACGACTCCGAATTCCCCGAAGTCGCCCGGCATCTGGCCGACCAGGGCGCGTTGATGCTGTTCGTGCCGTTTTGTACCGATGTGCGCGAGGGTTATCTGCGCGTCCGTTACTGCGCGCAAGCGCGGGCCATCGAAAATCAGTGCTACGTCATTCTCTCCGGCAATGTGGGCAATCTTCCAGGCGTAAACAATTTCGATATCCAGTACGGACAAAGCTGCATCCTGACGCCTAGCGACTTTTTGTTCGCCAGAGACGGCGTTGCCGCCGACTCCACGCCCAATATCGAGACCGTGCTTTTTGCCGATTTGCGACTGGAAGGACTGGCGCGTGCCCGCAACGCCGGCACCGTACAAAATCTGAAAGATCGGCGATTCGATCTTTATGAAACGCGCTGGCTGAGGCAATCGCGATAGAGCGATTCTCTCGCAATACGGGAAATTCGCGGCGGCGCGCTCACAGTCATCTGTCATAATGGATGAATGTCCGAATCCCCTGCACCATCGCCGAAAGCGTCCAATCCCCGCCTGCGGGCGGTGCTCGGGCATGAATTCTTTGCGCCCTATCAATGGAAGCGCCGCATTGCGCTTTGGAGCGGCGCGGTGCTGGTGGCGCTCTCCGCGATCTTTTTTGCCAAGGCCAGTGAGTTCGCCTATGCGATCTTCAACAAGATCGTCGCCCATGGCATTTGGATTCCGCTGATTCTGACACCGACAGTCTTCGGCTTACTGTGCTGGGTAACGCAAGGACGACTGCGCGCGGCGCGCGGCAGCGGCATTCCACAAGTGATCGCCACCATCCACGTGGACGATGAGGGCTTTCGTTCGCGCATGCTCGCGCTGCCCATCGCTGCAAGCAAAATGGCGCTCACGTTATTGGCGCTGATGGTCGGCGCGTCCATCGGCCGCGAAGGGCCCACCGTGCATGTCGGCGCGGGCTTGATGCATTGGCTGGGTAAGCGCTTCGGCTTCACCGATCGCACCGCGCTATCGCGATTTATTCTTGCCGGCGGTGCGGCCGGCATCGCTGCGGCGTTCAATACGCCGTTGGCGGGCGTGGTGTTTGCGATTGAAGAATTGGCTGGCACGTTTGAGCATCGCTTCAGCGGCTTGTTGCTGACATCCGTATTCGTCGGCGGCGTGGTGTCGATGGGCATCATCGGCAACTACGCCTATTTCGGCACGGTGCAGACGAGCTTGCCGCTGGGATACGCGTGGCTGGCAGTTTTGCAATGCGGGATTATCTGCGGATTGTGCGGAGGGTTGTTCGCGCGCCTGATTCTGCTGAGCAGGCGTGGCCCGCTCGCGGCGCTCGGCAGGTTGCGCGAACGCTTTCCGGTATTGTTTGCGATCGGCTGCGGATTTGCGTTAGCCGCTATTGGCGTGCTCTCGCACAATGCGGTCTACGGCACCGGTTACGCGCAAGCGCGCGCGTTTGTGCAGGATATGCCCGATACGCCAGGGCAAAGTTTCGGCATCCTCAAACTGCTGGCCAACGTGGTGTCGTATTGGGCGGGAATTCCCGGCGGCATATTCTCTCCAGCGTTGGCAGTCGGCGCAGGCCTGGGTCATAACATCGCGACCTTTCTTCCGCATATCCCCGAGGCCGCGGTGGTACTGCTGGGCATGAGCGCGTATTTATCCGGCGTAACTGGCGCACCGCTCACCTCCGCGGTGATCGCGATGGAATTGACCAACAACCAGGATATGGTGATACCCATCATGGCGGCCTGCCTGCTGGGACGCGCGGCGGCGTCGATTTTTTCGCCGACGCCCGTGTACAAAGATTTCGCCGAGCGCATGATCCAAGATTTCGAACGACAGCAAGCCGCGCGCAACGAGGCGGGAAAAAATGCCGAACCGCCTTCGCCAGTGGAAGATATCGGCAACACCAGCACGTATGGCGAACCGGTCGTTCCCACTCACACCGAAACCAAAGAAACCAAACCATGAATTGGGATCTGTTGCTGACGCACGCAACGCTCGCGACGTTTGCCGGCGATAGCGGTTACGGATTGATAAGCGACGCGGCGATCGCGTGCCTGGATGGAAAGATCGCGTGGCTTGGCTCGATGCGCGATTTGCCTTCCAACGCCGCATCCTCCGCACGCGAAGTGCATGACGTGAATGGCGCGCTGATTACGCCAGGCTTGATCGACTGCCACACGCACCTCGTCTTCGGCGGCGACCGCGCGCAGGAATTCGATATGCGCCTCAATGGCGCCACGTATGAAGAGATTGCGCGCGCCGGCGGCGGCATCGTCTCCACGGTACGCGCCACGCGCAACGCCAGCGAAGACGAGTTGTTCGCGCAATCCTTGCCGCGCGCGCGTGCGCTGCTGGCAGACGGCGTAACAACCTTGGAAATCAAATCCGGCTACGGCCTCGAACTGGACGCAGAGCGTCGCACGCTGCGCACGGCGCGCCGGCTCGGACAAGCGCTTGGCATCCATGTTCAAACCAGCTTTCTCGGACTGCATGCCTTACCGCCCGAATACAAAGAACGCCGCGACGACTACGTTGCGCTGGTTTGCAGCGAACTGCTTCCCACGTTAGCCAACGAGGGTCTGGTGGATGCCGTCGATGCCTTCTGCGAAGGCATTGGCTTTACGCGTGCGGAAACGCAGCGCGTGTTCGAACATGCGCGCCAGCTTGGGTTGCGTGTAAAGCTGCACGCGGAGCAGCTCTCCGATCTGGATGGCGCCGCGTTGGTGGCCGAGTTCAACGGGCTATCCGCCGATCACCTGGAATATCTCAGCGACAAAGGCATCGACGCCATGGCGCGCGCGGGAACCGTTGCCGTGCTTCTTCCCGGCGCTTTTTATGCCTTGCGCGAAACCAAGCTGCCGCCTATCGAAGCGCTTCGCGCGAGCGGCGTTCCCATCGCTATCGCCACCGACTGCAACCCAGGTACGTCGCCGCTGCTTTCCGTGCGACTGGCGGCGAACATGGCGTGCACCCTCTTCCGCTTAACGCCCGAAGAAGCGCTGCGCGGTATTACGGTGAATGCAGCCCGCGCGCTGGGTCTGCCTGATCGCGGGGAACTCGCGGTAGGTAAGCGCGCGGACCTGGTCGTATGGAACGTTGCGCAACCGGCGGAGCTTTGCTACTGGATTGGCGGCGCGCTGGTGCGGCAAGTGTGGATCGGCGGCGTATCGGTTTCGACTCAGGCATAAAAAAACCCCCGATAAACGGGGGCTTTTCGTTTCGGCGAGCGGATCGCTCAGGCCGATTTTTTCTTCGGAGCGGCAGCCTTTTTGACGGCGGCCGGCTTGGTCACGGTCGTCTTGGCGCCGGTCACGGCAGGCTTCACGGAGTGCGCGCGCGAGTTACCGTAGCTGTTACGGTAGGTTTTGCCGCGACGGGTTTTACGATCGCCCTTACCCATAGGAAACTCCTTGATTCGACATACGGTTGATGGTTAATCATCCTAGCAGCGGCCCGCCAAAGCGCAAGCGGGAGTAGAAACTGGAACCGGGCTAGTGACGATGGTGCTGCGTACCGCAACCGGGACTGCCGTCCGGGCAATGCCCTGGGTCGATCTGCACCGTGGCGTGCTGAATGCCAAAGCGCTCCAACAAAATGCGATGGACCGATGCCAACGCACGCGCGTCGTCGTTCCGATCATGCAATTCCAGATGCAACGTCGCCATGAACGAACCGGACGCCACCTGCCACACATGCACATGATGCACATCGCGAATCGACGTGTCGGCGTCGCGCAACACGGTTTCCACTTCGTGCGGATCCATGCCTTCCGGCACGCCTTCCAGCAGGATGTGCGTGGAACGTCGCAGCAATCGCCATGCGCTGTTCAAAATCAGTAACGACACCAGCACGGATAACGCCGGGTCGGCCCAATTCCAGTTCAGCCAGCGCACCAACAACGCGGCGATTACCGCACCGACCGAACCGAGCAGATCGCCCAGCACGTGCAAACTCGCCGCGCCAATGTTGACATCGTCGTGCGAATGCCCATGCAAGCTGCGCAATACGATCAGATTCACCAGCAAGCCGACGACTGCGACTCCGAACATAACGCCGGAGAGAATTTCCACCGGTTTGAAAAAGCGCGAGATCGCTTCATAGGCAATGAAACCGACCAGCACGAATTGCGTCAGCGCATTGACGAAACCCGCCAGCACTTCCATGCGGCCATAACCATAAGTACGACGCGCATCGGCGGGACGCTGCGCCATGCGCACGGCCAACAAGGCCAGCATCAACGCCGCCGCGTCCACCAGCATATGCCCAGCATCGGCCAGCAAAGCGAGCGATCCGGACCACCAGCCGCCGATGACCTCGGCGATCATCATCCCTGCGGTAAGGACGAACGCGAAAAGCAGTTTTCGCTCGCGCCCCATCGTTCCCGCAGGATGTGCGTGATCGTGATGATGGTCGGCGTGGCTGTGCACGTGATTCATATCGCCATGCTAAAAAGCGATGCGGCCGTTACACAATCACTGCACATCAGCCGTGCGCGCACTGCGGACCATGCACATGACCGTGCAGGCGATCAAATCGAAGATTCGTGAAGTGCGCGGTGGCGACCAGCAAACCGCCGCACGTCACCATCACGCTATGCACGACGATCGAATAATTTTCCGCGAAGGTGACGCCGAGGATCAGCAGCGCAAGGCCGGGCAGCGCCAAACGCAGCGGCAGCGCGCGATGGTGCCGACGATAGCCGTTGACCAGCGCAAACAACGCCAGCGAGCTGGCGAACAGCACAAAACACCGTTCGAACGCGCGGCCGCCCAGAAAGCTCAGGCCCAGCAACGGGAGCACGGCAAGCAAGAACGGTAACGCGGCGCAGTGAATGGCGCACAGGAACGACGCGGTCGCGCCAACGCGATCGGCAAGGTTCCAGAAGCGAGCATTCGGCTGCGTTGGTGTGGGATCCATGGGCGGGACGGCACCATAAGGAAATGGCCGGCGGGTATCGGCTAGTTTTGATACATTATAACATCCAATGCCCGCACGCAAGGCGTGCTGGTGCGTCAGCCGAGGATTGGGGAATCGGATTGGGGAATCAGGCCTTACGGCACTGCTTGCACACGCCGTGAACTTCCAGCGTTTGCGCCTGGGGGCGGAAGCCGAAAGTCTTGGCCTGGGCCTCGATCAGCTCCGCGACGCGCTCGTCGCAGACTTCCTGGGCGCTGGAACAAACATCGCAAATCAGAAACGGCACCTGATGCGCCTCGGCCGGGTGATGGCAGGAGACGAAGGCGTTGATCGATTCCAGCTTATGGATAAAGCCGTGCTCCAACAGAAAGTCCAAAGCACGATAAACGGTCGGCGGCGCGGCGTTGCCGTGACGTTCGCGCAGATGATCGAGCAAGTCGTATGCCTTCACCGGCTTGCCGGCCGCGGCGATCAATTCCAGCACTTCTTTGCGCAGCGGCGTAAGGCGAAGGCCGCGTTCCTCGCTGGCATGTTCCACCGCCGCCACGAAGTCTTTGGGACTCTCGTGATGGTGATGTGCATGCTTGGTGGTTGTGCTGTTGCTCAACGTGTTCACCTCGTCGGCGATCATACACCGCTACCGTGGCAGCGGCGGCGGCTTAGCCAATTTGGGGGCGCGCAGCACGATTATCCAGCCGATGGGCCCCAGCACTGCCGCCCAGATTACGCCGGCTAGCAATCGCCCTCGCCACCAACCTAGCAAGGCCCCGACGGCGATAAACGCGAGATTCCACCAAAACAACGCGACCCAGGGCATCATCGCCATCAAGTTGATGAAGATGTGCAGATAGGCGTCGGGCGCATTCAGATCCACACCTTGCGTGGCTTTGGCGAGCAGCTCGTCCATGTATGTGTTGTCGTTTGCGCGCCGACGATCAGGCTTGCGCCAACGCGATCGCGTCGTCGATGCGCTTGAGCGCGACGTCGCGTCCGGTAAGATAAATCGTGTGGTCGATGGACGGCGACACCTGCGTTCCGGTCATGGCTACGCGTAGCGGTTGCGCAATTTTGCCCATGCCAAGTTCCAGCTTTGCGGCAACTTGCTCGATCACCTGATGAATCGGCTCCGGCTTCCACTCGCAGGTGGCGAGCAATTCGCGCGCGGCGCTCAGCACTTGCGCGGCGCTCTCGTTTTTCAGGTGTTTGGCGACTGCTTTGTCGTCCCACTCAACGATCGGGCCGTACCAAATCGCCGCGCGTTCGGCCATTTCCTTCAAGGTGTGCACGCGATCGCGCAACGCCACGATCACTTCGGCTGGCGCTGGCCCTTTGCTTGCGTCGATGCCAGCGCGCGCGAGATGCCATGCGAACTCGGGCGCCAGCGTTTGCGGATCGTCGGTTTTCAGATAGTGCTGGTTGAGCCACATCAACTTTTCGACGTCGAAACGCGACGCGGCTTTGTTGACATCGCCGACGTCGAACAGCTTGATCATTTCTTCGCGCGAAAAGATTTCCTGATCGCCGTGCGACCAGCCGAGGCGGACGAGATAGTTGAGGATCGCGTGCGGCAGAAAACCGTTCTCGCGGTACTCCATCACGCTGACCGAATTGGTGCGCTTGGAAAGCTTTTTGCCTTCCTTGTCCAGGATCATCGGCAGATGCGCGAACTCCGGCACCTTGGCGCCCAGCGCGTGATAGATGTTGATCTGGCGCGGCGTGTTGTTGACGTGGTCGTCGCCGCGAATCACTTCCGTGATGCCCATGTCGATATCGTCGACCACCACGGCAAAGTTGTAAGTAGGCCACCCGTCGGAGCGGAAGATCACCAGATCGTCCAGCTCCGCGTTGGACCATTCCACCCTGCCCTTCACTTTGTCGTCGAACACCACCGAGCCTTCCAGCGGGTTCTTGAAACGGATCACGCGATTGGGGTCCTCGCGATACGGCTCGTTGCGATCGCGGTAATAGCCGTTGTAGCGCGGCTTCTCGCCGCGCGCCATGGCAGCTTCGCGCATGGCTTCGATGTCTTCTTTGCTTTCGTAGGCGTAGTACGCCTTGCCGGCCGCGAGCAATTCTTGCGCTACTTGCTTGTAGCGTTCCAGGCGATGCGTTTGATAAATCGGCTGCTCGTCGGCGCTCAGATCCAGCCATTGCATGGCGTCGAGAATGGCCTGCACGGCCTCGTCGGTGGAACGCTCGCGATCAGTGTCTTCGATGCGCAGCAGGAATTCGCCGCCGCGACGACGCGCTTCCAGCCAGCAATACAGCGCGGTGCGCGCGCCGCCAATATGCAGGAAGCCGGTGGGACTGGGAGCGAAGCGGGTGCGGACGGTCATGATGTTTAGCGTTGCGCCGGGGCAGAACGCGAAATTTTAACCGATACCGAGGGGGAACTCCCCTTTCCCCCGCGGGAAAGGGGAATACCGCTTATTTCACGTGAATAGTGATCGGTTTCGACACGATCGGCGGGTCGAACGGAATGTGGTTCGAATCGCCCAATTCCAGCTGCAGCGTGTGGGTACCGGGCGGCAGCTTCAGCGTTGTTTCGGTCTGTCCACCGCCGAAATGAAGATGCTGCTCGTCTTTGGGGATGGGCTGGCCTGCCGAGGGCATGATTTTGACGTCCACCAGCAAATGGTGATGTCCCGTGTTTTCGTGGGTCACGCCTGCGGGCGCGACACCCATGCCCTTGAGGCCGAATCGCACGGTAAAACTTTGCGACACCGTGGCGCCATCTTGGGGCGAGATGATGTAGACCTCCGCGCCCGCAGGAGCTTTGGTCACGGGTAAGGCTGGCGTTTCCGCTGCGCAGAGAAAAGCAGGGGCGGCAACGAAGGCGAACGCAAGCAGCAGACGTTTCATTGGAAGTCTCCTGTTTCGGGTCGAAAAAGCCTATTCACCCAATCTAGTCCACCAGCGTTCGCCAAAACCAGCTTTTTCCGCATTCGGTAACACCCGTAACCGGCCTGTCACGTCTCCGCCATCGCCACGAAACGACACGAGCTCAAGCTATCGCCGTACAAGACGAGGATGCGCCATGCGTATCGGCATCATCAGCGAGACGTATCCGCCTGAGATCAACGGTGTCGCACTCACCGTGCATGGTCTGGCGACGGGTCTGGCCGCACGAGGCCACGAGATCGATCTCGTCCGTCCCCGCCAAATCGTCAGCCACGTCGACGAGCCCGGCATTGATGCACTGGAAACACGCGGCGCGGCGCTGCCACGTTATCCCGGTCTTCGCTTCGGACTTCCCGCGCCGCGCACGCTGCGCCATCGCTGGACCGAACGCCGTCCCGATGCGATTTACGTCGCGACCGAAGGTCCGCTGGGACGCTCTGCGGTCAAGACCGCGGTGCGATTAGGCATTCCCGTCGCCACCGGCTTCCACACGCGTTTCGATACGTATGCTGATCACTACGGCGTAGGTTTTCTGACCCCCATCGTGCACGGATATCTGAGCCGCTTCCATCAGCGCGCCAATGTCACGCTGGTTCCTACCGACGCACTCGCTGCGGAACTGACCGCGATGGGCGTCGATCATGCGCGCCTGCTGCGCCGCGCGGTCGACACCAAGCTGTTTCATCCGTCCAAGCGCGACAACGCCTTGCGCGAAAGCTGGGGCGTAGATGCGGATACGCCGGTCGTGCTTTATGTGGGACGCATCGCGCCGGAGAAAAATCTGGAGCTTGCGGTCGAGACCTTCCGCGCCATCCAGCAGGTCGCACCGAAAGCGCGCTATGTGTGGGTCGGCGATGGTCCCGCGCGCGCATCGCTGCAAGCTGCGCATCCCGATTTCAACTTTGTCGGTATGAAGCGCGACGAAGACCTGGCCGCGCACTACGCCAGCGCCGATCTGTTTCCGTTCCCGAGCCTCAGCGAAACCTTCGGTAACGTGATTTTGGAAGCGCTCGCCGCCGGTTTGCCGGTGGTGGCGTATGCCGAAGGCGCCGCGCGCGAACATCTGATCGATGGCATCAACGGTTTCCGTATCACGTCCGGCGATGCCCGCGCCTTTACGTCGGCAGCGGTCACGCTGGGCGGCGATATCGATTTGATTCGCCATATGGGACACGCCGCCACCGTCAGCGTGGAGCGTTTGTCGCCGGAAGCGGTGATCCGCGAATTCGAAAACCTGTTGCGCGAACTGGTCGAGGAGAACATGCATGACCGTCATGTCACCATCGCACCGGCCTGAGTCCGCCGTTCTTCCGCGCCATGCGTTCGACCGACGCATGTGCATCGCCGCCAACCGCTGGGGCGCGCGTCACGCTGTCGGCTTGTTCTTCGGCATCATCAGCCGCCTCGGCGATGGTGTGTTCTGGTACGCGCTGATGCTCGCCTTGGCGCTGATCGACGGCCTGCGCGGTCTGGAAGCCGCCGCACACATGGCCGTCACGGGATTGGTCGCGCTGTTGCTGTATCGCATTCTGAAGCGCTGGACGCGTCGTCCGCGCCCGTTCCGCACCTGCCCCGGCGTCATCGCGCATGTGCCGCCGCTGGACGAATTCAGTTTTCCGTCGGGTCACACGCTGCAAGCGGTGGGTTTCACCATCGTTGCGCTGGCGTATTACCCGATGCTCGCGCCGCTGCTGTTGACGTTCACCGCGCTGGTGGCGGCATCGCGCGTGATTCTCGGTTTGCACTACCCCAGCGATGTATTGGCTGCAATGTTTGTTGGCAGCGGTCTCGGCGCGCTGTCGTTGTGGATCGTGCACAGCGCGCCGCATTTGTTCGCCTGATCAATTTTTGCGCTGATCAATGGCTAGTCATGCTGTGCGCATACGCTTTGCGCTCAACGAGATAGCGCACCTATCCACAGGCTCTACCGGATACTTTCCACAACGCTTGTGGAAAACTGCGCGCACTTTCTGCGCAAAATTTCATCACGGTGTGCCAAGTGCTTGATCGCACAGTTGCGTGTGCGAGTTTTCCACAGGCTTTTCCAAGAAGCGTCCACATTTGCTGTGGAAAACATTCGTTTTCGCAGCGTGCGAATTTTTCCGATCTTAGAAACGACGATGCCGCCCGAAGGCGGCATCACGTGCAATTGTCAAGCACAAACTTTATGCCGCGCGCGGCACCTTGCGCAAAATGTTCAACACATCGGAAAGTTTGTCGCGCATCTCGCGGCGGTCCACGATCATGTCGATGGCGCCGTGTTCCAGCAGAAACTCCGAACGCTGAAAACCTTCCGGCAACGTCTCGCGCACTGTCTGCTCGATCACGCGCGGACCGGCAAAGCCGATCAAGGCTTTCGGTTCGGCGACGTTGATATCGCCCAACATGCCAAGACTGGCCGACACGCCACCAGTCGTCGGATGCGTCAGCACGCTGATGTACGGAACGCCCGCTTCGCGCAAACGCGCCAACGCAGCGGAGGTCTTGGCCATCTGCATCAGCGAGAACAAGGCTTCCTGCATGCGCGCGCCGCCCGTGGCGGAGAAGCACACCAGCGCGCTGCGATCACTCAACGCACGCTCGGCGGCGCGCGTGAATTTCTCGCCGACTACCGAACCCATCGAGCCGCCCATGTAAGAGAACTCGAAGGCCACCGCCATCAGCGGTTGTTCCTTGAGCTTGCCGCTCATCGCGATCAGCGCATCTTTTTCGCCGGTGGATTTCTGCGCGGCGACGATGCGGTCGCGGTACTTTTTCGAATCGCGAAATTTCAGCGGATCATTGGGCTCCAAGTTCGCCCAGAGCTCTTGCGCGCTTCCGTCATCCAGAAGCGCCAGCAACCGCTCGCGCGCGCCGATGGCATGATGATGGCCGCACTTGGGGCACACCATCAGGTTGCGTTCCAGCTCCGGCTTGTACAGCACGGCGCCGCAGCCACCGCATTTCTCCCAAACACCTTCGGGAACCTTGCCCTTGCCGCCGGGAGCCCCTGGGGTCCGCGTGCGGGGTGTCATGATTTTTTGCAGCCAATTCATTGATTCCGCCTCGATCTGAAAACAAGCGCGGCCTGTCCGGCACGCCCGGTCTGGCGATTCCTGCGCGTGTCCTTTGTCTATGGCGACGCTTTCGCCAAAGATAAAGGTCGAGGACGACCCGGCCTCGATCCAGGCTCTAGACCATAAAAGGTCAGAGCCGTTCCATTGTCAGTTTTTCGCTAAGCCCCGACGCCTCACCCTTCCCCCTCCGAAAAGGGAGAGCGAGTCATCAAGCGGCGTCCAATGCCGCGCGAATCGGACGGAGAAAATCGCCAACCCGTGTTGCGATTTCTTGTGCCGTGTTCGCACCGTTCAATCGCTCCACCAGCGCGCTGCCGATCACCACGGCATCCGCAAATTCACTGATGGCTTTCGCGCTCTGCGCATCCTTGACACCGAAACCCACGGCGACAGGCGCATTCGCTTGAGACCGGATATCCGCCACGCGTGCGGCGATGTCCTGCGTACTCAAGCGTCCTGCCCCGGTGATGCCGGCGAACGATACATAGTACAGGAAACCCTCCGCCGCCTTGCACAACTGCGCCATACGCGCGGGTGCGGTGGTGGGCGCGGCGAGCAGAATCTGCTGCAAGCCGGCCTGGCGCAGGGGCGCAAGAACGTCGGCTTCTTCCAGTGGGCAATCCACCAGCAACACGCCATCGACGCCGGCCGCGGCGGCTTCCTTGGCGAAACGCGCGTACCCGTGAATTTCCACCGGATTGAGGTAACCCATCAACACCACGGGCGTGTCGTTGTCGCGTTCGCGGAACGTAGCGACCCATCCGAGCACATCGGCAAGCCCCACGCCCTTGGCGATGGCGCGCTCGCTGGCGTGTTGGATCACCGGACCGTCGGCCATCGGATCGGAGAACGGCACGCCGAGTTCGATCACATCGGCGCCTGCATCGACCAACGCGTGCATCAAATGCACGACATGCTCGGGCGCGGGATCGCCGGCGGTGACGAACGGAATCAAGCCCGTGCGACCGGATGCTTTGAGCACGGCGAAACGGCGGTCGATGCGGTTCATACCTGAACTCCTTCGCGTGCTGCGATCGTGTGTACGTCCTTGTCGCCGCGGCCGGAAAGATTGCACAGCACGATGCCGTCTTTGGGCAGTTCGCGCGCCAGCTTTATCGCTTGCGCCACGGCATGACTGGATTCCAGCGCGGCAAGAATGCCCTCGGTACGCGCGAGCAAATGGAACGCTTCGAGCGCTTCGTCATCGGTAACGCCGACATATTCCGCACGACCGGCATCCTTCAAAAATGCATGCTCGGGACCGACGCCGGGATAATCCAAACCAGCAGAGACCGAATGCGTTTCGGTGATCTGACCGTTGTCGTCGCATAGCACGTAGGTACGATTGCCATGCAAGACGCCGGGGCGACCCGCTGCCAGCGACGCAGCGTGATGCCCCGTCGCAATGCCCTCACCCGCCGCTTCCGCACCGACGATGCGCACGTCACTGTCGTTGAGAAATGCGTGGAACAAACCGATGGCGTTGGAGCCGCCGCCGACACACGCCGTAAGCACGTCGGGCAAGCGACCGTATTGCTCCAGCATTTGCGCGCGCGCTTCACGCCCGACGATCGCATTGAAATCGCGCACCATCATCGGATACGGATGCGGGCCCGCCACGGTGCCGATGATGTAGAACGTATCGGCGACATTGGTCACCCAGTCGCGCATCGCTTCGTTCAACGCATCCTTCAGCGTTTTCGAGCCCGATGTCACCGGCACGACTTCGGCGCCGAGCAGCTTCATGCGGTACACGTTGATTTTCTGTCGCTCGATATCGACGGCGCCCATGTACACCACGCACTTCAAACCGAAACGCGCAGCCACGGTTGCGCTCGCAACGCCGTGTTGGCCTGCGCCGGTTTCAGCGATGATGCGCGGCTTGCCCATGCGCTTGGCGACCAAGGCCTGGCCGATGGTGTTGTTGATCTTGTGCGCACCGGTGTGATTGAGGTCTTCGCGCTTGAGCAGAATGCGCGCGCCGCCAACGTGCTTGGACAAACCTTCGGCGTGATAGATCGGACTGGGCCGCCCCACGTAATGGGTAAGGTCGCGATCGAGTTCGGCCAGAAATTCGGGATCCTCGCGCAGGCGCAAGTAGGCCTCGGTAAGTTCGGCCAAGGGCGCCATAAGGGTTTCGGCGACGTATTGACCGCCGAAGTTGCCGAACCGTCCGTGGGGATCGGGCCATTGATGGAAATCTTGGAGAGTGGCCATTGGTTAGAAATCCTGGGAAGACGCACGTGGCGGCTTGGACTGTGGAACGTTAAAAATACTGCGATTGGCCCGATCAAAAAAGCGATATCATGGCCTCAACATGTTAGAAAAACTCACGCCATAGATGCGCGACCTGCCCTCACTCAACGCCCTGCGCGCCTTCGAGGCCACCGCCCGCCTGGGCAGCGTGAGCCGCGCGGCGGAGGAGCTGCACGTCACCCATGGCGCCATCAGTCGGCAACTGCGCGTGCTGGAAGACGCGCTGGGGCAACCCCTGTTCGCCCGCTTCGGTCGCGGCGTCGCACTCACTGTCACAGGCGAGCAACTGCGCGATCGCGTCGCCGGTGCGTTCGATCAGCTGCGCGATGGCTGGGCGGAGCTGCGGCGTCATCGTCAGGACGCGCCGTTTGTGCTCAGCTGCGCGAGCAGTTTGCTTGCGCGTTGGGTGATACCTCGCCTCGAGCGACTCGAGCGCGATCTGCCGATGCTGCGATTGCATCTATCGCCCGAAGAAAATCCTCTTGCCCCTCAACACGCCGAGCCTGATGCCGCGCTGGCCGTTGCGACACCGCCGTGGCCGTCTGGTTGGCAGATCTATGAACTCGCGCCGGAGCGTATCGGTCCCGTCGTCAGTCCTCGCTATGCCGGCCTCCCACGCTTGCTGGAACGCGGTGCGACCGCGCTGAGCGACGAAGCATTGCTGCATACAAGTTCGCGCCCGCAGGCATGGCAGGCCTGGGCGGACGCCGCAGGCGTGCCTGCCGAAACCTTACGTCACGGGCAAGGTTTCGCGCGTCTGTTTTATCTGCTGGAAGCCGCTGTCGCCGGACTTGGCGTTGCGATTGCGCCGGCGCAATTGGTGCAGGAAGACATCGATGCAGGCCGCCTGCTCGCGCCGTGGGGTTTCGAGCAAACCCATGCGCGATGGATTCTGGCCGTACCACAGCGCCGACATGACCAACGCATCGACGCGTTAGCTACCTGGATGCGCGACGCGCTCTCTCAGACTTAATCGTACTTATGCGTTGCGAACCGCTTCGATAAACGCGCGCAACTTGATCGGATCCTTGATGCCCGGCGCGGATTCGATGCCACTCGCCACATCCACGGCCCACGGTTGTGCGGCGCGAATGGCGGTGGCCACATTGTCGGGCGTGAGTCCGCCGGCAAGTATCAACGGCTGTTTCAGATCGCGCGGCATCAGCGACCAATCGAACGACTTGCCGCTGCCGCCCGCCTCGCCCAGACCGTGGCCATCGAGCAGCAAGCCTGCGGCGTGCGGATGATCGCGCAGCTGATAAAGCGCCGCGGCGCCCTCGCCCATCGCGATAGCTTTCAGATAAGGCTGACCGAACTGCGCGCACCATTCGTCGCTTTCGTCGCCGTGGAACTGAAGCATCGAAGGACGAACGGTATCGATGATCTCTTGCACGAAGTTCGCTTCGTCGTCCATGCAAAGCGCAACCGTAGTGACGAAAGGAGGCATCGCTTCAATGATGGCGCGCGCTTGCGACAGCGAAACCTTCCGTTTGCTGCGCGCGGTCAACACGACGCCGATGGCGTCCGCGCCGAATTCCGCCGCCAGCAAAGCGTCTTCCACGCGCGTCATGCCACAGCTTTTAATGCGGGTCATTCGCTGACCTCCTCCGGTAAGCCCCAATGTCGTTCGTAGCGTGGACCGATAAACGTCAGGCCCGATGCTGCGGCGGTGGGCCCGGCGACTTCGCGATTGCGTCCAGCTAACAACGACGCCACCCATTCCACCGACTCTTCGCCGCGACCGACTGGCAGCAGCGAACCGACGATATTACGCACCATGTGATGCAAAAATGCATTCGCTTCGATATCGACGATCACGTGATCGCCTTCGCGTCGAACACTCAATTGTTTCACTTCGCGACGCGCGTGCGCCGCCTGACAGGAAATAGCGCGAAACGCGGAGAAATCGTGTTCGCCGGTCAACGCTTGCGCGGCGGCATGCATACGTTGGGCGTCGAGAGGCTGGCGTTCCCATGCGACATAACGTGCATCCAGCGCGGGACGAATCGCGCGGTTGAGAATGGTGTAGCAATAGCGACGGCTTCGCGCCGAGAAGCGCGCATGAAAATCGTCGGATACGTGCTGCGCCCACAACACCGCTACGGTCGTCGGCAAATTCGAACATGCGCCCAGCACCCACGCACGCATATCGCGCTGCGCGTCGGTGTCGAAATGCACAACCTGGCAACGGCCATGAACGCCTGCGTCGGTGCGACCGGCGCAGGTCACGGTCGTCGGCTGCGCGGCGACGAACGAAAGCGCTTGCTCCAGGCTCGCTTGCACGCTGGCGCCGTGGCTCAGCCGTTGCCAGCCGAGAAAGTCGGTGCCGTCGTATTCGATGCCTAAGGCGATGCGCATGGGTAATCGGGAAATCCAGTGAGGCGACAAGAGTAACAGGTGCCTTCGCGTCGCCTCGCGTCGAGCGCTAAAACGCATCGGGCCGGCATAGCCGGCCCGATGGATATCACTGGAAGGCGACAACACTCAGCGGATCTTTTCCATGAGCGTCTTCGCCACATCCTTCTGCATCTGGGTGCCTTCGTGCAGAACTTCTTCCAACATGGCGCGAGCACCGTCCGGGTCGCCCATGTCGAGGTAGGCGCGTGCGAGATCAAGCTTGGTGTCGATCGGATCGTCGTGGAGTTCGCCGAATGCGTCGTGGTCGGCGTGTTCGACGTGATCGGTGTGCGGCGTCTCGGTCGGCTCTTCGAAATTCCAGGTCGAAACCGGTTCTTCGTCGGTTTCTTCTTTCACTGCGGGCGCGGCCGTGCGATTGGCCGGCTCGCTGTGATGCGGCGTCAGATCGAAATCGAAGTGGTATTCGCTCACTTTGGACGGCTGCGGCGACGGGCTCTTGACCGGAGCAATGGGCTCCGCGTCCGCAGCCGCGCGATCGCTGGCGTAGCTATCCAGATCGAAATGATGGAGCGGGGCATGATCGTCGTGCGCCGCCTCACCAACGCCATGCGCGAAGAGCGGATGGCCGGGGGCCAAGTCTGCGCCCATGTGCATCACGTCCTGCCACTCCGGTTGGTCGGGATCGGAGATATGCGCATGCATCGCTTCGGCAGCCGCTTCGAAATGCTCGACGTCGCGACGCGTGTAGTACAAGCTGACCAATTCGAGATGCAGCGCGATGTCGTCCGGCTGTTCGGCGAGCTGATCGAGCAATTCGTCCTGATCCAGATCGACGCCCGTGTGGTCGTGGCTGTCTTCGCCATCGACAGTGCCGAAGCGATCCGCAAGCGAACCTCCGGTCGGAGCAATCTTCGCCGGCTTGGCGCCGCCGGACTTGCCGCGGCGTGAAAGCAAACCGAGCAGCAGCAACACCAGCACACCGCCACCTGCGGCCATCGCCCAGGTTTGCGTGTACCAGGGCTCCTCCGCAGCAGGCGCCGCGTGATGAGGCGGCGCAACTACCGGCTTGGCGGCAGGCTTCAGCGGCGTGGTCGCTGCGACGTGAGCCGCGGTGGAAGCATTCGCTGGCGACGTGGCCGGCTTGTTCGCTGCCGTCGATGCAGCCGCAACAGCGGGCGCGGGTGCTGCGGCATGCGTGGATGCAGGCGCTACAGGCGCCGGAGCGGGGGCAGCGGCTTTGTTCTGCGCGGCCGCTACAGGCGCATTCGTTGCGGCCGGCGCGCCAGCGGACTTGCGGGCTTCGGCGAGCTTTTTCTGCAAATCGGCGATTTCGTCGTCTTTGAGCGACAGCAAATGCTGATTCTTGTTATTGAGGTCTTCCAGATCTTTCAGGCGCGACTTCAGGTCGGTGCTCTGTTGCTGCAACGATGCGAGCGTTTCCTGACTGCGCTGCAATTCCTGGCGAACCTTGGCGTCGTTGCCGCCTTTTCCGGTCGCTGCGGCGCCTTCGCTGCCCGGCGGCACCAGCGCCAGTCGATCTGCCTTGCTATTTGCAGTGGGGGCGACCGATGCATTTTCGCGTGTGCCACCCGCCGCCACAGCGACCGGTGTGCTGACTGCGCCGTTACGCCAGTCGCTGTTTTGCTGACGGACGGTAGCGGCTGCCGCTTCGGCCGCGGTCGCCATCGCATCGTCGCGCGAGGGCACGCGCAGAATGGCGCCCGCCTTCAAAGCATTGATGTTGTCGCGATAGAAGGCATCCGGATTGGCGGCCTTCAAGGCCAACATCATTTGATTCGTGTCGACGCCGGACGGCGCGACTTCGGTCGCGATATGCGACAGCGACGTGCCTTTTTCGACCGGACCGAACTGACCGTTCTTGACCTGGCTGGCGCCGCCATGAGACGCGGCATGGCGCGGCGCGGCAGCGGCTGTTTCATTCGATGCCGGCGCGGAGGCGCTGGCGGCAGGCGCGCGATGCGTTGGCGCGCTGCTCGCCGGCGCAGTCTGCGCAACCTTGCTGGCCGGATCGAGCAGGATCGCGAATTCGCGCACCGTGCTGCCCGCGTTGGTGTTCACTTCGACCAGCAGATCGAGGTAAGGGTCGTCCACCGCCGAGCTGCTGGTGACGCGAATCAGGCGATGGCCACCGACGTCCACGACGTTGAATTGCAAAGGGACCGAGGGACGCTCGCTGCCTGCTTTGGCGAAAGCCTCGTTCGACGCCAATTGAGCGCTGAGGCTGTCAAGTTCGGCGGGGGTGGCCTGCGTGACCGGAATTTCCACCAGCAGCGGCTGACCCAACGCCGATTTGACGTGCGCTTGGCCCAGTTCCACGGCTGCCGCCTGGCTGCTGCCCAAGGCGAGCGCCAACAGTATCGACAGCTTCAACGAACGATTCATCGCTTGGCTCCCCCGAGACACCCCGGACGCTTTACCGAAAAGCCACCGCAGGTTGCGGCGACTTCCTCTTGGAAGGCGTCACTTTAGTTAGATAAACGTCAATCAACAATACCATATTTATCCGCCAGACCCTTCCGGCGACGATTTTCTTCGTCCGGCGTGACGGCCATCAATGCCCGGTCGCAGAGGGCTTGCTTGCATCCTGGGTCGCCTTGAGCTGTTGGCGCAGCTCGGCGATGGTACGGTCCTGTTGTTGCAGTCGTTCCGCCGCCTGTTGGCTGGCGGTTTCCTGCTGGGTGACATTCTTCTGCAAACGCTGCACTTCGGCCTGGTGCTGGACGACACGTCGATTCACGTTGACGACCGCTTTGGTCGAATCGGACGACGACTGCGCCCACGATACCGAACTCAACAGGCAACCCACCAAAACCAGACCGAAGCGATGCATTACAGATAATCCTCAATGAGCAGTTCCGCGATTTGCACGGCGTTGAGCGCCGCGCCCTTGCGGATGTTGTCGGCCACGATCCACAGATCAAGCCCGCGATCGTGCGAAATGTCTTCGCGAATGCGCCCGACGAACACCGGGTCCTGTCCGGCCGCATCGCCCACTGGCGTGGGATAGCCGCCTGGCTTGCGCTCGTCCTGCACCACCACGCCATCGGCGCTTTCCAGCAGCGAGCGCGCTTGATCGGCGGTGATCTTGTCGCGCGTTTCGATATGCACGGCTTCGGCGTGACCGTAGAACACCGGCACGCGCACGGCGGTGGGATTCACCTGGATGGATTCGTCTTCCAGGATCTTGCGCGTTTCCCACACCATCTTCATTTCTTCTTTGGTGTAGCCGTTCGCCTGGAATTCGTCGATATGCGGAATCACGTTGAACGCGATCTGCTTGGGAAACTTGGACTTTTCCACATCCTGGAAGTTGAGCAAAGCTGCCGTCTGCTTACCCAGCTCTTCCATGCCCGAACGACCCGCGCCGGATACCGACTGATACGTCGCCACGTTGATGCGTTCAATGCCCACCGCGCGATGAATCGGCGCCAGCGCCACCAGCATCTGCATGGTGGAGCAATTCGGATTGGCGATGATGCCGCGCACGGTGTATTGCGCGATGGCGTGCGGATTCACTTCGCTCACGACCAGCGGGATATCGTCCTGGTAGCGGAACTCGGACGTGTTGTCGATGACCACGGCGCCAGCGGCGGCAGCGCGCGGCGCATGCGCGCGACTCACCGAACCGCCGGCGGAAAAGAAGGCGATGTCCACGCCATTGAAGTCGTAGTTATCCAGGTTCTGCACGGTGACCTGTTTGCCAGCGAACTCCACTTTGCTGCCAGCCGAACGCTCGCTCGCCAGCGGCACCAGCTCGCTGATCGGGAAATCGCGCTGCGCCAGAATGCTCAGCAGGGTCTCGCCCACGGCGCCAGTCGCGCCCACCATGGCTACCTTGTAACTACTCTTCTTGCTCATCTTCAGATCACTTGTCTTGGGGTTTAGTAGGTCGCCATGGCGGCGCCGAGACCCCGACTGGGGAATCTAGCCTGCACGGCACGCGAACAACACGGCACAACCTTGCCAGCGTGAGACGTATCACGTTTCGACATCATGCCTTGCTCGCGCTTCAGGATTAAGCAGGGATGGCGGATGTCCCGCGCTGGGTCCGTAACCCAGCGCGGCCAGCAAATTATCGGCGGCCAGCTGCGCCATCGCGCGGCGCGTATCGGCGCTGGCGCTGGCGATATGCGGGCTTAGCACGGCGTTGTTCAGTTCGCGAAGGGCCGGATTGACGGCAGGCTCGCCCTCGAAGACGTCGAGCCCGGCCGCGGCCACTCGACCTTCGCGCAACGCCACCGCAAGCGCTGCGTCGTCGACGATCCCGCCGCGGGCGATATTCACCAGCACGGCCGTCGGCTTCATTAGCGCAAGTTCTGGCGCGCCGATCGCATGATGATTTTGCGCGTTGTAAGGCAGCACCAGTATCAGATGATCGGCGCGCTTGAGCAGCGCTGTTTTCTCGACCCATTCGGCGCGGCATTCGCGCTCGATCGCTTCAGGTAGGCGCGAGCGATTGTGATAGAGCACCGGCATCCCGAAACCGTAGGCGCGACGTGCGATCGCTTGCCCGATGCGCCCCATACCGAGAATGCCCAGCGTTTTGCCGTGAACATCCACGCCCAGCCAATCGTCGAAACGCATACCGCCGCGCCATTCCCCGGCACGCAGCCAACGTTCGGCGCTGCTGACGCGTCGCGCGGCAGCCAACAGCAACGCCCACGCGTAGTCGGCGGTGGTTTCGTTGAGGACGTCCGGCGTATTGGTGGCGAGAATACCGGCCTTCGTCAGCGCTGGAAGATCCAGATTGTTGTAGCCAACCGCCAAATTGGCGATCGCGCGTAAGCGCCGATTGCCCGCAATCACCTTGTCGTCGATGCGATCGCTCAAGCCGATAATGGCCCCATCGACTTCTGCCAGCTTTTCGCGCAACTCCTCCGGCGTGTGCTTGTGCTCGCTGGTTTCCACATGCACGTCCACATACTGGGCGAGGCTCGCCAGTACTTCCGGGAAAAGTGGGCGCGAAACCCAGATGCTTTGTGACTTGCTCATGCCGACCGAATACCGTGGATGCGTATTTCCTGTCGTTGTGCTCGTTGCAGCGGACGACAGGCCCTTACTCCATTAAGGGATGCGCGGTTTTATGTCGCCTACGTCGCCGCACTGCGCGCGGTGGCGCAAGGCATGATCCATCAACACCAAAGCCATCATTGCCTCCGCGATAGGCGTGGCACGAATGCCGACGCAGGGATCGTGACGCCCCTTGGTGACCACGTCGACCGCCTCGCCGGACAGGTTCACGCTGTGGCCGGGAATCAGAATGCTCGATGTGGGCTTGAGCGCCATCGAGGCACGTACCACCTGCCCCGTACTGATGCCACCCAGAATGCCACCAGCGTGATTGGACGTAAAGCCGTCCATTTGCATTTCATCGCGATGCTGACTGCCTCGCTGAGGAACGACGTCGAAGCCGTCACCGATTTCCACGCCCTTGACGGCGTTGATCGACATCAGCGCGGCGGCGAGGTCGCCATCGAGCTTGCCGTAGATCGGCTCGCCCCAGCCCGGGGGCACACCTTCGGCTTCCACGTTCACGCGCGCACCGACCGAGTCACCGGATTTGCGCAGCGCGTCCATGTATTTTTCCAGCGCCGGCACCTGCGCTTCATGCGGCCAGAAAAAAGGATTTTGCTCGACGGCATCCCAATCGAAACCTTCGGGAACGACATCGCCGATTTGCGCAAGATAACCGCGAATGCGCACGCCGTAGCGCTCGGCCAGCCACTTCTTCGCGACCACCGCCGCAGCCACGCGCATGGTGGTTTCGCGCGCGGAAGAACGTCCGCCACCACGCGGGTCGCGAATGCCGTACTTTTGCCAATAGGTGTAGTCGGCATGGCCCGGGCGAAACGTCTGAGCGATATCGCCGTAGTCCTTGCTGCGCTGATCGGTATTGCGAATCAGCAGCGCGATCGGCGTACCCGTAGTGCGACCTTCGTAAACGCCCGAGAGAATTTCCACGTCGTCCGCTTCGTGACGTTGCGAGGTGTGGCGACTGCGTCCGGTTGCACGGCGCTCAAGATCGGTGCGGAATTCTTCGGCAGAAATGTGCAATCCGGGCGGGCAGCCGTCGATCACGCAGCCGATGGCGGGGCCATGGCTTTCGCCGAAGGTGGTGACGGTAAACAGCTTGCCGGTGGAATTGCTGGACACGAGGGGGACCGAAGTGGCAAAAGGAATGGCCTGCAGACGCGGGCCAGATCCTCATCTTGCCATGCTTGAAGGCCTCACGCCCGTCTCATGACGAACGATCAGATCGTGCGGACAGCCATTCCCGCGCCAACAGCGCATAGATCGCGTCGTCCACCCACTCGCCCCGAAGCTTCAAGCTTTCTAGAAAATGCGCTTCTTGCCGCATGCCTAGCGAGCGAAGCAACGCGGCGCTTGCGATGTTTCTTGGATCGATGGACGCATGCATGCGATGCGCACGCCATGTCTGGAACACGAACGCGAAAACCGCTTCTAATGCCTCGCGGGCATATCCTTGGCCTTGGTACGCAGGCGCGATCGATATACCGAATTCGTACGAAGCATCGAGATCGACGGGAATATGGACACCCATATCGCCGATCAGATCGTCGTTATCCGATAGGCGGATAGCGCGCTGCATCCACCGCCCGCGTTGCGCGGACGATGCTTCGCGTTGCGCTCGAATAAATGCCAGCGCCTCCGCACGCGTCACAGGACACCAGCCCTGATAACGCGCCACCGCAGGATTGGAGCGGTAACCGAACAACGCATCCGCATCCTCTTCCCGCAATGCGGTGAGGCGCAGCCTTGCCGTGAAAAGCTCCATGCGCTGGCGCTACGGATTAACCGCGAAAGCGCGCCATCGCCGCTGTGTGAATGGCATCGGCGTGTTCGATCAGATCGCGCCGCTCCACCGCAAACACGCCCATCTGCCCGACTTTGAACTCGATCCACACAAAGGGCACTTCAGGCAGCAACGCCATCAAGGCGTGCTCGCTTTCGCCGACTTCGACGATCAGCAGACCGTCTTCGCTAAGGAAATCGGCAGCTTCGTCCAGCATGCGCAGGCAGATATCGAGGCCGTCTTCGCCCGAGGTAAGGCCGAGCTTGGGCTCGTGCGTGTATTCGCCAGGCAGCGCGGCGTATTCGTCTTCGGTGACGTACGGCGGATTGGACACGATCAGGTCGTACTTGCGTCCTTTCAGCCCTGCGAACAGATCCGAATGGAGCACTTCCACCCGCTCGCCCACATGCTGAAAGGCGACGTTCTCGCGTGCGAGCGACAACGCATCGTCGCTGATATCGACGATATCCACCTGCCAATGCGGGTTGTATTCGGCCATCGCGATGCCGATGCAACCGGAGCCCGTGCAAAGGTCCAGCGCGCGCTCCACATGGCGACCGTCCAGCCACGGCGTAAAGCCCGACTCGATCAATTCGGCGATCGGCGAACGCGGCACCAAGGCGCGACGGTCGCTCTTGAACTTCATGCCGGCAAACCAGGTTTCGCCGACCAGATAAGCCACGGGAAGACGCTCGGTGATGCGGCGCTCGATCAGATTCAGCACGCGCGTGCGCTCTTCCGCCGTGAGTTTGCCGGCGCCATAGGCCGGCGGGATATCCGGCGGCAGGTGCAGGCTGGCCAGCACCAGATGGGTGGCTTCGTCGATGGGGTTGTCGTGACTGTGGCCAAACGTGAGGCCCGCAGCGGAAAAGCGGCTAGCGCCGTAGCGAATGAAATCGATGATCGAGGCGAGTTCAGCAGTCACGTAGGCACGGTCCGACTTGGGGGTTGTGAAGTATAGCGACTGTGTGTCGAAGGACTCATGCCCATTCATCGGCCCTGCCTCCCGTAACGGGTTGCGATCCCGGTCGCTGACCGGTCACACCTTACGCCGTCTCGCCCCCTGGCGGCCCGTAGAACATCACCCACGCGCTGAAATCGTGGGAGAAATCTTCGAAGTGATGCGGCCTGCCCGCCGGCACGAACAGCAGCTCGCCGGGACCAAAAGCTTGCCGGGAATCGCCGCAGACGAAATAGCCGCGCCCGGAAATCACCATGCAGAGTTCGTCGCGGCGATGAGGCATCTGCCGATCGATACCGCTCGGCTGAAAGATCTCCACTTCCAGCGTGCCGTGTTTGAACATGCCCAGTGCGGCTTTACCGACTTGGTCGAGTGCGGCCAAGGCATTGGCCGGTGTGATTCGCTGTTGCATGATCGCCCTCCCTCGAGGCATTCGCTGCCATCGTCAGGAATCGCCTCGATTCCTTATACTTGCCGGATGACTTTCAAGGTATTCCTGCAATACATCCTTCCCCATCGGGCCCTGTCGCGCGTTGTCTATTGGGCAACGCGGTGGACGTTCGCGCCGTGGAAAAATTTTCTGATCGGTCTGATCGTCAAACGCTATCAGGTCAATATGACCGAAGCGGCGCAACCCGATCCCTTCGCCTATCCCCACTTCAATGCATTCTTTACGCGCAAACTGCGCCCCGATGCCCGCCAAGCCGATACGGCTCCCAGCGCCCTGATATCGCCGGCCGATGGCCGCATCAGCCAGGCGGGTCCCATTGTCGATGGACGCATTTTCCAGGCCAAAGGGCAGGAGTACACCGCCGCGGAATTGCTCGGCGACGATGAATCGGCCGCGCCGTATCGACGTGGCCGCTTTGTCACCATCTATCTTTCGCCGCGCGACTACCACCGCGTGCATATGCCGTTGCGCGGCACGTTGAAAGAGACGGTGCATATTCCCGGTCGAATCTTCAGCGTCGCGCCGTTTGCCGTGGAGGCCATTCCGCGACTGTTCGCGCGCAACGAGCGATTGGTCTGCCACTTCGACGGCGAGCACGGACCGTTTGCCGTGGTGATGGTGGGCGCGATCCTGGTGTCGTCGGTGGCCACGGTATGGGACGGCCTGGTGATTCCGCCGTATGCATCGTCCATCCGGCGCAAGTCATTCGAGGGCCAGAACGTAACGCTGGAACGCTTCGGCGAGATGGCCCGCTTCAATATGGGTTCCACCGTTATCGTGCTGTTGCCCGAAGGCGTCGCCGAGTTGGATGCGCTGACATCACAGCAGAGCATCAAGGTCGGCCAACGATTAGGTGAACTGCGTCACACTTAGTGCGTGGATCGGGCGTCGATGACGCGCCCAATATGCAGCACTTTGACATTTGTCGTCATTTTGTGACGTTCTCGGCGCATCGCGCCGGATGAGATCGATAAGCTCCGATCCCAATCCGCGCGCAAAGTGCGGCGTGTCCAACGAGGGGTCACATGCAGATCGTCACTCGCTTCATCGCGATGAACCGCGCTTGGCAACTGCAGCGCCAGTTCCGCCAGATCGATCAGAGCATCTCGGCCCTGCCAAAGCGCACCCGCGCGCGCCTGGGCATCATGACGCTTCGCGAAATCGGGCAGGCATCCCGGTGCGAATTTCCACACCTGTACAGCACGAACCCCGAGCAGCGTTATATGCCCTGGGGCCAAGGCACGGAGATCGGTTTTAGCCGTGCACAATCGGATAACCCGGAAGTCTCCTTGCGCGGCATTGCGCTCTGGCTCGCCGTCGCCTACCACGAAACCAAAGAATCGCCTCACCCCAGCCTGCAGCCGCAACATCGTCAGTTGATGCGCGTATTGCGCGAACTGCGCGACGCCACCGGCAGCGAACAGCCTGACACCAAGGCTCAATGGATGCGTTCGGGAGCCGCCGCGTAAGCGACCTTCCAAGCGGTTTTCCGCACTAAATCGAAGGGCCGGCATGGCGAATGCAATATTCGCCTGGGTTCCGGCGGTGCGTCACGATCAAAGGGACGAGCGACGAGTAGCGAGGCGTCACAGCCCCGCTCTGCCGCTATAGGAATCATGGGTGACTGACGAGGCGACAGCGGATTGCTCTAGGCGGCGGTCCGTTTCAAGCAACCTCGCTACTCGTCCCTCGCCCCTTGGTGAGATCGCGACGGTACGCTGCCATCACCGGCAACTAGGCAGCTTCAACACTTGACCGGCTTTTACGTGATTGAACTTGAGGTTGTTCATGCGAGCAATCTCCGTCTCGCTGCTGCAACCGCCATGCTTGCGTGCAATGCCCGCCAAGGTATCGCCGCGTCGAACCGTGTAGCGAACGACCGGATCCGGCGCCGACGCGGCCGGCGGATCGGGAAACACCGGCACCACCGCATTGTGCAGATCGCTGGCGAGAATCGGCCACGGGCCATCGACGCAACGCACGCCGTAGATTTTTTCCAAGGACTTCGGAATCTGCATCACGCTGCCGAGCGGCTGCTCCTGCTGCGGATCGAGGCGCGGATTGAGATTGCGCAACGTGCGAAACCACCCTTCGCTCATGTCGTTCGCAGAGCCCAGGCATACCGTGAGTTCGGAGATGGACGTGGCGCGCTTGAGCGTGATGCTGCCTGCCTCACCGTCCACGCGTGGAAAGTGAAGGTTGTAACTGTCCGGATGCAGGAACAGCCAAGCAGCCGCCAGCACCTCGGGCACGTAGTCGCGCGTTTCCTGCGAAACCTGACCGTAAATGCGCGGGTCGTAGAAGCTCACCGACGTATTGTCGCCGACCAGCCGACGCATCCGCCCTTCGCCACCGTTATAGGCCGCCAGGGTGAGCTCAAGGTTGTCGTTGAAGGCTTTGAGTTGCTCGTTGACGTACTCGGCGTTCGCGCGCGCGGACTCCGCAGGGTCGAAGCGCGTGTCGAATCCATCCTGATCGCCAAGCCCGAAGCGCGCGCCCGTGGCGTACATGAATTGCAGCGGCCCCGCCGCGCCCGAGCGCGACACGGCGTGCACTTTGCCGCCCGATTCCTTCGCCATGATGCCGAACAACAAGGCTTCGGGCAGGTCCTGGTTCTGATACTGCGGCCACATCTCATGACGCAGGTACTGATAATTGACGTAGGCATCCATCAGATTTCCACGCCACTGCGTCAGCCACATTTCCAGCGCGGCTTTCACCGGACCGTTCATGGCGATCAATTCGGAAAGCTGATGGCCGCGCAACAGCGTCACGCTGCGCTGCCCCTCAGGCAGGCTGGCGGCGCCCGCTTGGCCCGCCAAAGGCGAGGAAGAAGGTTCGCTGGTTTCTTCGCCCGGCGTCTGGTCGCCGATAAAGCTGCCGTCCTTCAAGCGCAGCAAGTGATCGAAGACCGAGAAAAAACGCTGCGGATCGCAGCCCGGCGTGGTGCCGCAATGCGCAGACGCCTCCTTTAACTGGTCGAGCGCGGCGTCCAGCGTCTTTTCCGCGCCTTGCGCGTCGCCAGCGCGTGTTTGCTCCAGCGCCGTTTCGTAACCGCGGCTTGCCTGATCGAGCTGACCGTAAAGCGCCGTCAGCGAGGCCGAAGCCGGCTTCGGCGGATTGGCGCTGGTAGAAGCGCATGCTGCCAATTGCATGACGGCCGCCACCGATAGTGCGAGGCGAGCGGAACGAAAAACATCTCGGAAAACCATGACTGGTACACCCATACGAAAGGACGCCGCCACACCCGGCAGCGCAGGCAGACTCAAACACGTTCTCTTCGATGCGGTACGGACGCGTTCCATGCCGTACACCCAACACCGTTACAATCGAGCCCCAGTCTTGGAGGACTTCATGCCAGACATTCGCACCAAACGCAATACATGTTTTTCGTTGACGACACCCAATTCTCGACGCGTCGATTTCGGCATGACCTCAAGGCATTTTTGGAACAATCCATGCATCGGATTTGGGTTATGCGGCGCGACGAAAAACACTTCGTCGGCAACGACTGAAGACGGCATGTCATGACTCGTTGGCGCCCTCCTGCCCCACGTTCGACCGCCATCATCACGCGCGACGGCTTTGAAAAACTCAAAAGCGAGTTGGACCACCTCTGGCTCACTTTGCGCCCCGAAGTCGTGAAAGCGCTGGCCGCGGCCGCCGCGGAAGGCGATCGCTCGGAAAACGCGGAATACACCTATCGCAAGAAGCAACTCGGCGAAATCGACCGCCGCGTGCGCTATCTCAGCAAGCGTATTCCGTCGCTAAAAGTGGCCGAAGGTGCGCCCGCTGACCGCGAAACGGTGTTCTTCGGCGCGGTGATCGAATTGGAGAACGTGGAGAGCGGCGATATGGCGCGCTACCGTATCGTCGGCCCAGACGAAACCGACGCCAAGCGTGGCTGGATCAGCATCGACTCCCCGCTCGCTCGCGCGGTACTGAAGAAAAAGATCGACGACGAATTCGAGGCCGAACTGCCAGGTGGCCGTACGCGCTTTGCTGTGATCGCGGTGGAATACGTCGACGCGTGACGCCTCACGTAAAGCGCTGCAAGTCCCGGCTATCGACTAAGCCGCAAAGGGGCCGGATAAGAGCGCCCTTCGCGCAGCGGCTGGTAACAAGCCGCTGCGCGATGGAAGGTTTCGTCGACGTTTGCGACATGCCAACCGGGAATACCTGACAGCGGCAGCGGACGCAATTCCAGCGGATCGCGCAGCCAGCGCCCATCGACAATCGCGTTCGCACAGCAGGAGACCGATTCTTCGCCATGCGCTTGGCTGTCAGCCATCACCACCAAGGCCTTGCCGACCAGCAGCTTGCTCGGCATGAGTGCATGCTCGAGCAACGCATGACCGAATACATGCATCAAGATCGACCCATCCATCCACGCCGCGCGGCGTTGCCAGAACAACGCGTGCCAATCGTGACGGTCCCATAGCTCCAGCAAGGACGGATCTTTCAGGGTAACGATGACACCGGCTTCGTCGAAATGCGTCTGCGCGTATTGAGCGCGCGAGCGCTCGCGCCGGCCGAAGCTGGCGACGTCCGCAACTTGCTGCCGGTTGAGCGCCCGCTTGAGTTGCGGATAACGCAGCCAGATCATGGCGTTGAAAAGGTCGTGCCAGTTCGCTTCGCGCGTCGCGATCAAACCGCGTTGCGCAATACGTTCTTCGTAGTGCAGACCGTCGTCGAGTAATTCGCGCGTTTGCGCTACAAAACGCTCACGGGCGTTTATCGGCCATCGCGCATTGAGTTCGTCGATCAACGGCCACTCGACCCCATGCAGCCAATCGGCATAATCGAGCCAGCCGTTCAGCGGCGCAAGCGCGAAGACTGATGGATCGACAGCCTCTCGCGCTGGCGCGACGTAGCGCATCGCTGACTATCGATCAGTTGACGAGCACCGCGTGCAGATCGTGTTCGTCGGCGGATTCCACCACCACGTCCACGAATTGCCCCGGCTTGAGTTTCTGGCCATTCGCGATGCGCACCACGCCGTCGATCTCTGGCGCATCCGCAGACGAACGCGCAATCGCGCCTGCGACACCCGCTTCGTCGACCAGCACCTTGATGGTGCGGCCGATCTTGCGTTGCAACTTCGCCGCGGAGATTTCAGCCTGGACTGCCATGAACTGTTCGAGTCGATCTTCCTTCAGCTCTTCCGGCACCGGATTCGGCAGCTCGTTTGCCTTCGCGCCTTCGACCGGCGAATAGGTGAACGCGCCGACGCGATCCAGCTCGGCTTCGCGCAGGAAGTCGAGCAACTCGTCGAATTCCGCATCGGTTTCGCCGGGGAAGCCCACGATGAACGTGCTGCGCAAGGTGATATCCGGCACGAGCTTGCGCCAGTTTTGAATACGCTCCAGCGTTTTGTCGATATTGCCGGGGCGCTTCATCAACTTAAGGATGCGCGGGCTGGCGTGCTGAAACGGGATATCGAGATACGGGAGGATCTTGCCCTCGGCCATCAGCGGCATGATCTCGTCCACGTGCGGGTACGGGTAGACGTAGTGCAGGCGCGTCCACGCACCGAGTTCCGACAGCCCTTCGCACAACTCGGTCATACGCGTGCGGTAGTTCTTCTCGCGCCACACGCGTTCGGCGTATTTCACATCCACGCCGTAAGCGCTGGTGTCTTGCGAAATCACCAGCAACTCTTTTACGCCGCCCCTCACGAGGCGTTCTGCTTCGACTAGCACCTCGTCCACGGGTCGCGAAACGAGATCGCCGCGCATCGAAGGAATGATGCAGAAGCTGCAGCGATGATTGCAGCCTTCGGAGATTTTCAGATACGCATAATGCTTGGGCGTCAGCTTGATACCCACCGAGTCATCGCCTTGGGCGCCAAGGTGCCCAAGCGGGATGATATCGAGTAACGGATTGCGCTTCGGCGGCAACACAGCATGCACCGCGTTCATCACGCTGCCGTAATCCTGCGGACCGGTGATAGCCAGTACATCCGGGTACGCTTCGCGAATCAGTTCGGAGCGCTTGCCCAGACAACCGGTGACGATCACTTTACCGTTCTCGTGCAAGGCTTCGCCGATGGCGTCCAGCGACTCCTGAACCGCAGCGTCGATAAAGCCGCAGGTGTTCACCACCACCGCGTCGGCCGCGTCGTAACTGGGCACGATCTCGTAGCCCTCGACCTTGAGCTGGGTGAGGATGCGTTCGGAATCGACCAGCGCCTTGGGACAACCAAGACTGACGAAGCCGATTTTCTGAGTGGCCTTAGACATGACGGAGAGTCGGTATGACAAACCAGGAATTATAGCGGGAATGAAGGACCCAAGCCGAAATCGACCTCGTTTACGTAAGCAATACCCGACAAGCGCTGCGGGAAGCCCCGCCAGCGAGGTTTGCCGGCCTGCCCGCTCCACCTAAAATCGTCCGATCACGCTGCAGGAGTCGATCATGGGCAAACACATCAATATCCCCACTAGCGGCACCCAATGCATCGGCGCCTATCTGGCCGAGGCGCCTGGCAAGCCCAAAGGCGGCCTTGTCGTTATCCAGGAGATTTTCGGGATCAACGCCCATATCCGCACTGTTGCGGACCGCTTTGCCGCGGCCGGATACACCGCCGTTGCGCCGGCTTTTTTCGACCACGTCGAAACCAACGTGGAATTGGATTACTCAAGCGAAAGCATGGCCAAAGGCCGCCAGCTGGCGACCGAGGTGGGATTGAATCGCGCCGTGGAAGATGTCGCCAGCGCAGCCGAAGCCATCGCGTCGGCCGGAAAGATCGGCACGGTCGGTTATTGCTGGGGCGGTACGGTGGCGATGCTCTCGGCCATCCGCCTGGGTCTTCCTTCCGTGAGCTATTACGGTGCGCGCAACGTGCCGTTTCTCGAGGAACAACTGCAAGCGCCGGTGATGTTCCATTTCGGCGAAGAAGACGCGTCCATTCCCCCGGATATGGTCGCCAAGCACCGCCAGATGCTGCCGCAAATGGACGTCTACAGTTATCCGGGCGCCGGGCATGCCTTCAATCGCGATATCGACCCGAGCCATTACCATCAAGCAAGTGCGGAGCTGGCGCTGAAGCGCACCCTCGCCTTTTTCGACAAATACCTGGCACACGCATGAGCGCACGTGACTTCGTACTCGATCCACGCTTGCAAGCCGATACGAAACACGTCGCGTCGCTTTCCTTGTGCGACGTGTTGCTGATGAACGACGCGCGTTTTCCCTGGCTGATTTTGGTTCCTCGCCAGGCGGGATGCAGCGAAATTCTAGATCTGCCCGAAGATATGCGATCCGTGCTGTGGCACGAAATCAATCACGTCTCGGCCGTCTTTCGCGATACGACGCCGTGCGACAAGCTCAATATCGGCGCGCTCGGCAATGTCGTGCGGCAACTGCATGTGCATCTCGTCGCGCGCAACGAAGGCGACGCTGCGTGGCCCGGTCCCGTATGGGGAAGCGGCCGCGCCGTGCCTTATTTCGACGATGTCGCGCAATCGCTTGTCGAACGTTTGCGATGCAAGCTCCGTGCGCATGAATAATCGACCGTCATATCCATGCCAATAAAAAAACGCCCGCGATATGCGGGCGCTTTTTGAACTGCGATGCAACACCTATCAGTGGCCTTGCGATGAATCACCGCCGCCCTGATCGCCATAGGCCTTGCCGCTCGCATCCTTGCTGGTATCGCTGGTGCCTGCCGCCGTCGCCGGCGCGTGGTAATCCTCCAGCGCGCGCGCCTTGGTTTCGATCGGATTGATGCGCGCCAGCTTGCCACCGTCGTCGTAGTACACGACGAAACCGTAATCGATCTGCAAGCGCGCCATGTATTCCAGGTGCTGCTTGCGGATCTTCGAATCGTCGCTGGGCACCAGCAACACGGTTTTGGGCAACTTGCCGGTTTCTTTCAGGTAGGCGAAGTGGCTGCCCGCATCGAGCGCGGAAACCACGGCACCGTCAATCAGGAACTGACCGTTCTTGTAAGCCTTCACGGTCATGTCGAACTGGTTTTGCGTTTGCGTGGTTTCCACCGTGTCCTTGGTCGCGCCGCGATGGCAACCGCCAAGCACCAGCAGGCTGCCGAACATCAAGACGGCTGCGCCGCGGGTCGACAGTGTGGAAAGACGGATCATGCTCGGATCTCCTGCAAATATCAGCGAAGCCTAACGGAGTGTAGCTCCGCCGCGTCGAAGTGGATGTAGTGGGTGAATAGTGCGTTCAGGTCCGCGGCAAGGTCACGCCTTGCTGGCCCTGGTACTTGCCGCCGCGGTCTTTGTAGCTGGTTTCGCATTCTTCGTCGGATTCGAAAAACAGCATCTGAGCGACGCCTTCGTTGGCATAAATCTTGGCAGGCAACGGCGTGGTGTTGGAGAACTCCAACGTCACGTGGCCTTCCCATTCCGGTTCCAGCGGCGTCACGTTCACGATGATTCCGCAACGCGCGTACGTGCTCTTGCCCAAGCACACCGTAAGCACCTGACGCGGAATGCGGAAGAACTCAACCGTGCGCGCCAATGCAAAGGAATTGGGCGGAATAATGCAAACGTCCGCTTCCACATCGACAAAGCTCGTCGGATCGAACGCTTTCGGATCGACGATCGTGGAATTGATGTTGGTGAAGATTTTGAATTCGCGCGCGCAACGCACGTCGTAACCGTAACTTGAGGTGCCGTACGACACCAATCGGTTGCCATCTCGCAGTTTGACCTGCCCAGGCTCGTACGGCTCGATCATGCCTTGCTGTTCCGCCATACGGCGGATCCACTTGTCGGATTTGATACTCACGCGGACTCCGGTGCTCCCAGCCGCGCCCGGTCGATCCCAGGCGCAAAGCGGCAAAAATACATGGTGGATGGGCGGTTGCGCCAGATCGGAAGGCGGCCAGTCTTGGAATCGTGGCTCCGCAGGCGTCCCGCCTCACCGAGAGACAGGCTTGCGCGATGCGCAGTTCCACAGAACGCCCGGGAGTGGCTAGGACTTCATCCTCCGAACGGCGCTTACGCCGTGGGCTGGCCCTGCACGACGATCTTGCCCAGGCCCAGCGATTTATTGCGCGGTTGACGCGCAAGCCGCCCTGCGGTGTTGCGCGCGATGTCGCGGTAGCGCGCGGCCAGGTCCGAGTCCGGCATCGCCGCGACAGTCGGCGTGCCGCCATCGGCCTGCTCACGAATGCGGATATCGAGCGGCAACGAACCCAGGTACGGGACCTGATATTGAGCGGCCATGCGCTCACCGCCGCCGGCGCCGAAGATATGTTCTTCGTGGCCGCAGTTCGTACAAACGTGCGTCGCCATATTCTCGACGATGCCGAGCACCGGCACTTCCACCTTCTCGAACATCTTCAGCGCTTTGCGAGCATCGAGCAGCGCGATGTCCTGCGGTGTGGTGACGATCACCGCGCCGGACACCGGCACTTTTTGCGACAAAGTGAGCTGGATATCGCCCGTGCCGGGCGGAAGATCGATGATCAGGTAGTCGAGCATGTCCCAGCGCGTATCGCTGAGCAGCTGCATCATCGCCTGCGTCACCATCGGGCCGCGCCAGATCATCGGCGTTTCTTCGTCGACCAGAAAACCGATCGACATGGCCTGCAAACCATGCGCGGTCATCGGCGTAATGGATTTGCCGTCGGGCGATTCCGGGCGGCCTTGGATGCCCAGCATGCGCGGCTGGCTTGGACCGTAAATGTCTGCGTCGAGAATACCGACCTTCGCACCTTCCGCCGCCAGGGCGAGAGCGAGATTCGCTGAAACGGTGGACTTGCCGACCCCGCCTTTACCAGATGCGACGGCAATGATGTTTTTCACATTCGCCAGCGGCGCCAACGTACCCTGCACTTTGTGCGCATGAATGCGGCTGCCGATGGAGACCGCCGCCGCCTCGATGGCCGCATCCGCTTCCAGCGCCTGCTTTACCTGTTGCGTAAGCGATTCAATGGCGCCTGCGGCCGGATACCCGAGCTGGATATCCACCGACACGCGAGTCCCATCTACGCCTACGGCGCGGATGGAGTCGACGATGGGGGCGCCGGTAAAGGGGTCGATAAGGTCGCCGAGGATTCGGCGCACCAGGGCTTCGTTCGCCTGCGTCATGGGAAAAGGGGCTGTGGTCAGGACGTTCATTATGCCAGCAGCCGCGCCCCGACCGTCGCGCCGAGCCCGCCGAAGCGTGCGCCGTCAGGGCACAAACCCCACGAAAACACCCGTTTGCGCAATGCAGCTTGACCGCCCCCTGAGCCGCTCGGCAGGCTCCCCATACGCCAACGTAGGGAGTTAGGTTATGAAACGACTGTCGCAGTTTGCTGTTGTCGCTTGCCTGTTGCTGGGGTCGGCCGTCGCCTGGGCCGCCAACGACACGCCGGTCGGCACATGGCGGCAGATCGACGACGAGACCGGCAAGCCCAAATCGATCATCCAAATCACCGACGACAACGGCAAGCTCCAAGGCAAAGTCGTGCAGGTTCTGATGTCCGATGACGGCCCGCACCCGATCTGCAAAAAATGCGACGGTGCGCGCAAGGATCAGCCGATCGAAGGCATGGTCATCATGTGGGGCGTCAGCAAGGACGACAACGTGTGGGACGGCGGCAAGATTCTCGATCCGAAGAATGGCAAGGTGTACAGCGTGAAGCTCACCCTGGCCGACGGCGGGCAGAAGCTCGACGTGCACGGTTACATCGGCTTTTCGTTGCTCGGACGCAGTCAGGTGTGGCAACGAATTCAGTAACGCGCGCTTTTTAGCTCCCTCTTTCTTTCACAGATAGAGGGAGCGGCGCACCGCTTCACGAATCGCTCACGCATCAGTTATCACTGCAGCATCGCGCTGCGATCGCTGTCATCCCGCCGTCGCGCATTCGCAACGACACCATTGCAATGTCTCGCCCTTCTCACACCAAGGGAGGGCGTTTGCACATGCACGATCTACGTAAGTCATACGTAAGAAATATGCTCGCGACAGCATGCTTGGCTGCGTTGTTCGCATCACCGGCGTTTGCCGCGAATAGCGGCAATTTGCTGCTGAACGGCAATGGTGAAGCAGGCACGTGCACCACCGATTGGTCCGCCGTGAACACGGTGCCGGGCTGGACTGTTACCCAAGGCAATCCTTCCACCGTCTGCTATTCGATCGGCAGTTTCAGTACGCCAGGTGGCACATCGGGCGGGAACGCGTTCATTGCCGATGGACCCTACGGCGATTCCGCGCTCCGCCAAAATGTCGATGTGTCGAATGCGGCGAGCGCCATCGATGGCGGCAACATCACTTACGCGTTGTCCGGCTGGCTTGGCGGATACACCACGTATAACGGACAAGCCATTGTCACGGCCGTCTTCTTGGACGCCAACGGCAAACCGCTTGGCGCGCCTGCCCAACTCGCCGGCGTCAATGCATCGGCGCGCAACGACAAGACCGGCTTTGTCGCGCAATCCACGAATGGCAACGTGCCCGCAGGTACACGCTCGATTTCAGTGCTTCTGCAATTCAACAACACATCCGGGTCGTATAACGTCGGTTATGCGGACAATCTTTCGTTGACGTTATCGACGCAGGTGACGGCACCCACGCTGCAGGCTCCGGTTTCGCAGGTGCCCACCTTCGATCACGTTTTTATGGTGATGATGGAAAACACCGATTACAGCGAAGTGATCGGCGACACCACCGACGCGCCGTTTATCAACAGCCTCGCCAACCAGGGCGTGTTGCTCGACAACTACAGTGGCGTCTACCACCCGAGCGACGAAAATTATCTCGCTATCGCGGGCGGCGACACTTTCGTAAAGGGCGCCATCTATTACCCGAACATCAAAGTGACCAGTCAACATATCGGCGATGAATTGGAAGCTGCCGGCAAGACCTGGAAAGCCTACGAACAAGGCATGGGCACGCCCTGCAACACCAGCAATAACAACGACAGCTACTACGAACCGGACGACGCGCCGTTCATCAACTTCACCGACATTTCGACCAATTCGGTTCGTTGCGCCGCTCATCTGTTCGATACCACGCAACTGAGCACCGATCTGCAATCGGCATCGACCACGCCAAACTTTGCGTGGATAGCCGCCGACGATTACTACGATGGCGAATCGTCCGGCAACGGTTCGGCGCAAAGTCTGCAGGTGCAGAACGGATGGCTGCAGCAAACCTTGCAACCGATCTTCAATTCGCCCGCGTGGACGCAACAACGCTCGCTACTAATACTCACATGGGACGAATCGGCCTCTTCCACCGGCAATCACGTGGCGACGCTTGTGCTAGGTTCGCCCGGCACGGTGCAGGCAGGCTACGTCAGTAACACCAGCTACAACCATTTCAGCGTCGGTCGCACTATCGAAAACGCGCTCGGCATCGCGCCGCTCACGCACAACGATCAATACGCGCAGCCGATCAATGATGCGTTCGTAAGCACATCCGCCGCCACAACACCAAGCCTCAGCAGCTCCATGCCGAGCGTGGCTCAGGGCACCTACATGCATGTCGACTACGCCACGCCGGCCAGCAAGCTCAATAGCGAGAATTGGATCGGCATCTACGCCTCCGGCAAGAGCCCCGGCAACGGCGCCTCCACGAGCTGGCAATACGCACCAAACGGCAGCGGCACGGCAACTTTCGACACATCAGGCCTCGCACCCGGCACGTACAACGTGTGGTACTGCTACAACAACGGTTACACCGAACTGGCAGGACCGATCACGCTGATCGTGACCGCTCCGTAACGCATCGCGCCCTCCTCATCCCACGAGGAGGGCGCAATCACGGGGCTCACGCGCGAGTCATGCCATAATGCCGAGCTTTCCAGCCTGCATTGCAACCATGCCTCGTCGCCTGCTCGTCACCCACGCCCTGCCCTACGCCAATGGCCCACTGCATCTGGGTCATATGCTGGGTTACATCCAGACCGATATCTGGGTCCGTGCGCAGCGGATGATGGGCAACGAGGTGTATTTCGTGGCGGCGGACGACGCGCATGGCACGCCGATCATGTTGGCTGCCGAGAAGGCGGGCGTATCGCCGGAAGCGTTCATCGACGGCATCCGAGCGAGTCATGAAGCGGATTTCGCCGATTTCCATTTCAGCTACGACAACTACTACACCACGCATTCAGAAGAGAACCGCGAGCTGGCCTCGCAGATCTACGTGCGTCTGCGCGACAGCGGCTTTATCGCCAAACGCGATATCCAGCAATTGTTCGATCCGGACAAGCAGATGTTTTTGCCGGATCGCTACATCAAAGGCATTTGCCCGAATTGCGGTACGCCAGACCAATACGGCGACAACTGTGAAAACTGCGGCGCAACGTATGCGCCCACGGATTTGCTCAAGCCGTACTCGGTGGTTTCTGGCGCCACACCTGTGTTGCGCGATTCGGAGCATTACTTCTTCGAGTTGAGCAAATTCGAATCGCTTCTGCGCGACTGGTTCGGCGGCAAACTTACCGACGGCAAGCAAGTCGCCAATCCCGGTGTCGTCGCCAAGCTTAAAGAGTGGCTGGATGGCGGCCTTAAGGATTGGGATATTTCGCGCGATGCGCCCTACTTCGGTTTTCCCATTCCCGATGCGCCCGGCAAGTTTTTCTACGTGTGGCTGGATGCGCCGGTCGGTTATCTCGCCAGTTTCAAAAATCTGTGCGACCGCACCGATCTGAAGTTCGAGGATTTCCTCTCGGCCGATAGCACGGCCGAAATGCACCACTTCATCGGCAAGGACATCATCAACTTCCACGGCCTCTTCTGGCCGGCGATGTTGCATGGCGCGAAGTTCCGCACGCCGACAGCATTGCACGTCAACGGCTATCTCACCGTCAATGGCGCGAAGATGTCCAAATCGCGCGGCACGTTTATTCAAGCGCGCACGTATCTCGATGTCGGACTCAATCCGGAATTTTTGCGCTATTACTTCGCCACCATGCTGAGCGATACGCCGGTCGACGTCGACCTTGATCTGAAAGCATTCGAAGAGCGCGTCAATTCGCATCTGATCGGCAAGTGGGTGAATATCGCCAGTCGCACTGCTGGTTTCGTGCACAAGTTTTTCGATGGCCGCCTTGCGGCGAATTTTTCGGAAGAACAGAACGAACTGTGGGGCGTGCTGGTGTCGCATTACGAAGGCGTGCCCGCGCTTTATGAGAGCGGCGAATTCGCCGAAGTCATGCGCCGCTTCGTGTTGATCGCCGATTTGGTCAACGGCCACATTGCCACGAAAGCGCCGTGGGTGATGGCAAAAGACGAAACGCAACGCGACGAATTGCACCAGGTGTGCTCGTTCTCGCTTGCTGCCTTCCGCTTGCTCGGTGGACTGCTCAAACCGGTGTTACCAGTCACCGTAGAAGCGGCCGAAAAATTTCTGGCTGCGCCCATCGCGGATTTCGACGCCGCGTGCGCCACGCTGCACAACCACACCATCCACGCCTTCGAACCGCTACTTTCCCGCATCGACCCCAAATACATCGAAGCGATGGTTGAGGCCTCGAAAGAATCGCTCGGTTCCAAACCGGAACCTGAAACCACTCCCAAGAAACCTGTAAAGAAAGACAGCAAACCCATGACCGAATCTGCAGCGCCAGCCCCCGAATCCACCATCATCGGCATCGACGATTTCGCCAAGCTCGACCTGCGCATCGGCAAAGTGCTGGCATGCGAATTCGTCGACGGCTCGGACAAGCTGCTGCGTTTCGAGCTGGACGGCGGCCCGCTCGGCAAACGCCAGATTTTCTCGGGCATCCGCGCAGCGTATAGCGAACCGGAGAAGCTCGTGGGTCGCAACGTTGTCTTTATCGCCAACCTGGCCCCGCGCAAGATGCGCTTCGGTTTATCGGAAGGCATGATCCTTTCCGCCGGCGACGGCGGTAGCGATCTGTTCCTGCTCGATGCGGATCAAGGCGCCAAGCCGGGAGCCACGGTGCGCTAACAGCGCGCGCCTCTCCTCCTTGGAGAAGAATGGCTAGCCCATGACGACATCGCTCGCTGACCGCATTGATGCCCTGCTGCCGCAAACGCAGTGCGAGCAATGCGGCTATCACGGCTGTCGTCCGTATGCGGAAGCCATCGCCAACGGCGAAGCCGACATCAATCAATGTCCACCTGGCGGCAGTGCGGGCATTGCCGCCTTGGCCGAATTGCTCGGCCGGCCGCCGTTGCCGCTCAATCCTGAAAACGGCGAGGAAAAACCGCGGACGCTTGCACGCATCATCGAAGCCGATTGCATCGGCTGTACCAAGTGCATTCAAGTCTGCCCCGTCGACGCCATCGTCGGTGCCAACAAGTTGATGCATACCGTGATCGATGACGACTGCACTGGTTGCGAGCGTTGCGTACCTGCCTGCCCGGTCGATTGCATCGTGCTGGAGCCCATGCCGCTAAAGCAGGCGACCGATGTCGCGTATGCGGATAGGGCTCGCAAGCATTTCCAACGCCGCGAAGCGCGACTGGCTGCGCAACAAGCGCAGCGCGAAGCGGAACTGACGGCGCGCAAAGCGCAAATGCACGGTGCCGGCCAAAATGTATTCGATGCGCTGGCACGCGCCAAAGCCAAGAAACAGGAACCGAAAACGTGAAGAAGGCGGACGTGGTCGAACTGTTCTCGCGGCTGCGCGAACTCAACCCGCATCCCACAACCGAGTTGATTTACACCACGCCGTTCGAATTGCTGGTCGCTGTGGTGCTTTCCGCGCAAGCCACCGATATCGGCGTAAACAAAGCGACGCGCAAGCTCTACCCCGTCGCCAACACCGCGCAAGCCATCCTCGATCTTGGCGAAGAAAAACTAAAGCGTTACATCAATACGATCGGTTTGTATAACGCCAAAGCCAAAAACGTTATCGCGCTCTGCCAGATTCTGGTGGACAACTACGACGGCGACGTGCCGAACGATCGCGAAGCGCTCGAAGCGCTGCCGGGCGTCGGACGCAAAACCGCAAATGTCGTCCTCAACACAGCGTTCGGTCACGCCACTATCGCCGTGGACACCCATATCTTCCGCGTCGCCAATCGCACCGGTTTGGCGCCTGGCAAGGATGTTCGCGCCGTCGAAGACAAACTGGAAAAAGTGATACCAGCCGAATTCAAGCAGGACGCGCATCATTGGCTGATTTTGCACGGCCGTTACGTGTGCAAGGCGCGCAAGCCGGATTGTCCGCAGTGTGTGATTCGCGATCTTTGTAAATACAAAAATAAAACGGCCGAAAAATAGCGCATTGCGAATTCGCAGCGAAGCGCACCTTCGCAGCGCTGCGCGTTCATTCGATTTTTTAAGCGATTCCACAAAGCAAAACGGCGGGCAATGCCCGCCGTTTTTCCATCCTTAGGTCGAACTCCCTTCTGATAACCGTAACAGCTATCCGTTTTCCACCGATTAGAACGGGTAGTAGCGGATGCTGGTGAAGAACATGTTGTCCGCAGCGGTCGGGGCGTTGCCCTTGGCGTCGGTGAACAACTGGCGAGCCAGATGCGAGTACTGCGCGGCGAACTGCACCTTGCCGAACTTGCCCTGGTAGAA
Organism: Dyella sp. 2HG41-7; assembly: GCF_021390675.1. Classification (NCBI taxonomy): domain Bacteria; kingdom Pseudomonadati; phylum Pseudomonadota; class Gammaproteobacteria; order Lysobacterales; family Rhodanobacteraceae; genus Dyella; species Dyella sp. 2HG41-7. The sequence continues at coordinate 2,172,947 of NZ_JAJEJV010000004.1, read as the reverse complement.
CTTCCAGGCAAAGCCGACGGTCTGCTCGGAAACCTGACGGTTCTGACCCGTGCATCCGGTGGCCAAGCCGTAGACGCCGCAGTTGGCGTTGTTGTAGCCGAGCGCCGCCGCACCGTAACCGAGTGCAAGGCCGTTCGCACCGGTGGTGAGGTAGCTGTCTTGCTGCTCGCGGCCGCCGGCGGCGTACACGTCGACGTCGTCCGTGGCATGCCAGGTCAGCGTGCCGAGCATCATGTTTTCCTTGAGCGGATGCGGAGCGCCGGTCGAGGTGTAGGTCACGTCGCTCAGACCCGCCGTGCCGTAACGGCCGATGCCCTTGCCGGTCATGCCGGAGAACTGGAAGTCCAGCACTTTCGGCAGCAACGGCAGCACCATGCCAAAGCCGAAGCCTTCGCCATGGGCGGTCTTGTTGTTGGTAGCAGTCGCGCCACCTGCAGCGGCGGTCGGTGTAACGCGCGTGGTGAATTCACGCGAGATACCGAACGCTTCGTAGTGACCCCAACCCGGATCGGCCGCGAATTTCACGAGGATGTCCGGGATGCTGTTGAGCGACACCGTGTTGAGGGTGTCGTACAGGCTGCCGGCCTGGACCGTGCCCGTCGTCGTCGTATAAGCCTTGGTGCCCGGACCCGCCGAGGAACCGAAGCCAGCCGTCTGCGGATTTTCAACCGACACGCCCAACCAGTACTTCTGGTCCCAATCCTTGACCAAACGCAACTGCGTCTGACGCGCCCAGGTGAAGCCGGCGGCGTACTGTGCGTCGATCGTCGGCGGCAGCACTTCCTTGCCAGCGATGATGCCCTGGCTGTCGAGCGTCAGCAGCGACCAGGCCTGACCGGCCAACAGGTGCACGCCGTAATCCTTCCAATCCACCGCGGTCCACAACTGACGTACGCGCATGTTGAACGAGTTGCTCTCGTTCATGTTTGCCGTCTGAGCGCCACCGAGGAAGTCCGTCTCGTAGTAGCCAGTGACGTGCGTGGAATCGTTGATGTCGCCTTCGGCCTTGATCGACAGGCGGCTCTGGCGCGCGCTGTAGACGAACTGATCATTCTTGGCGTTGGTGACCGGGTAAGCCGTGGTCGCGCCGGTGCCCGTGTTGATCGGCGCGGTGGTCGTGCCGCCTTGGAACGGAATGGCGGTGAACTTGGTCGCGATATCGTCGGCGGTGTCGCGCGAGCGGTACGCCGTTTCAGCAGCCAGGAAGCCGCCGAACGTCCACTTCACGCCACCACTGCCACCCAGGATGTCGCCCGAGTGCTGCTTCGCAGCCGTCGTAGCGGCAGCGACCTGAGTCTGCGTGGCCGCCACCTGAGCCTGCGTGGCCTGCACGGACTGAGCCGTTTCAACCTGCGCCTGCTGTGCAGCCTGCTGCTGGGACTCCAGGTCTTGAACCTTCTGCTCCAATGCTTGGATTTCTGCCTTCATCTGCGCCAGTTCAGAAGCGCTGACGGACACCTTCTTGTTGGATGTTTGTGCCGACACAGGCGCCGTAACGCTGGTCAAGCCCAAACCGGCAGCAATGGCTACCGTGAGCATCTTGGAACGCATGTTGTTGTCTCCGCTTTATCAATGGAACCGCAAGGCTTCTCAGCACATTCCCCTGGGAGCGGCCTGCGGGTTGGGGCGCATGATCGGGCGGGAGCTTTACCGTTAGATGGATGTTATGTGACAGAACGAAGACAAAAACATACGGTTCGTCATCAATGTCGCCGCGCGCGCCTGTAAAAACGCCGTTCGCATCAGCTTAGACAGGCCGACTGATATGCTTGCGCGATGGAGCAACTCACTAACAGCTTGGCGGCCCGAATGGCCGATCGTTTCCGCGGCTTCCTGCCAGTGATCGTGGACGTGGAGACCGGAGGATTCGACGCCGAGCACGACGCATTGCTTGAAATCGCCGCCGTCACCATCGGCATGGATCAGGAGGGCAACCTCTATCCGCACCCGGCGGTATCCACGCATGTCGAGGCGTTTCCAGGCGCAAATATCGATCCACGCGCCTTGGAGATCACGGGGATCGACCCGGACAACCCTCTGCGAGGCGCATTGGACGAACGCACCGCGCTCGACCATATCTTTCAAGCAGTACGCGCAGCCGTGCGCAGCAACGAATGCCAGCGCGCGATCCTGGTCGGCCACAATGCCGCGTTCGATCTTGGATTTCTCAATGCAGCCGTGCGCCGCGTCAACCACAAGCGCAATCCGTTCCATCCTTTCAGCTGTTTCGATACCGCCACGCTCAGTGGATTGCTCTATGGACAAACCGTGCTGAGCAAGGCCGTGCTCGCCGCCGGTTACACCTTTGATTCGCGCGAAGCCCACTCCGCTATTTATGACGCCGAGCGCACCGCGCTGCTGTTCTGTCGGATCGTCAACCGGCTTCGCTCGCTGGAGTTGCTGGAGCTTGATCGCGTGGGCTCCGAACTGCCTTAGGGCCTGCCCGTACTATTTAGGTAGCACGCGTTGCCGTGGAGTAGCCGACAGGTGGTAGTGCGAGGCGACGATGTAGCTGGCGCGCAAACGGCTCCCGGCGCAGGCCACGCAATGCGTGCAAACAGGCCCTAAGTGACCGGATTACGTCAAGAATTTGCGATTGTCATCAAGCTGACATATTCATCTCATCTCATTGCAACACATAACCTCTGCAATACGCGGGTCGCAGGCTTTCACTCGCTAAATACCTCCTAAGGAGCCACTGTGTTGAATTCATTCAAACTCCCGTCGCGCCTCGGCACGATCGCCATTGCGGTCGCCGCGTCGCTGTTCGGCATGAGCGCCCACGCTACCGATATCACGGGTGCGGGCTCCAGCTTCGTGTATCCGGTGATCTCCAAGTGGTCGGCGGCGTACGCCGAAAAGACTGGCAACCACATCAACTATCAGTCGATCGGTTCCGGCGGCGGCATCGCGCAGATCAAGGCAGGCACGGTCGATTTCGGCGCTTCCGATATGCCGTTGAAGGCGGAAGATCTCGCCAAGTTCGGTCTGGGCCAGTTCCCCGACGTGATCGGCGGCATCGTGCCGGCGTTCAACGTTGCCGGTGTTGCGCCGGGCGCGCTGGTGCTCGACGGCACCACGCTGGCCGACATCTATCTCGGCAAGATCACCACCTGGAACGATCCGGCGATCGCCAAGCTCAACCCCGGCGCACATCTGCCGAGCTCCAAGATTTTCGTGGTGCATCGTTCGGATGGTTCGGGCACCAGCTTCAACTTCACCGACTACCTCTCGAAGGTGAGCGCGGATTGGAAGTCGAAGGTGGGTGAAGGCACCGCCGTGCAGTGGCCGACCGGTATCGGCGGCAAGGGCAACGAAGGTGTTTCCGCTTACATCAAGCAGATTCCGAATTCAATCGGTTATGTGGAATACGCCTACGCCGTGCAGAACAAGCTGGGCTACGCCAAGATGAAGAACGCGGCCGGCAACGTGGTCGAACCGACCATCGCCAGCTTCCAGGCTGCCGCCAACACCGCCGACTGGAAGAGCGCGAAGGACTTCAACTTGTTGATGACCAACGCACCGGGCGCCGACGCATGGCCGATTACCGCCACCTCGTGGGTGATCATGTACAAGACGCCGAAGAACGCCGCCAACACCAAGGTTGCTTTCGACTTCTTCAAGTGGTCGTACGAGCACGGCCAGGATTCGGCCCGCGCGCTCGACTATGTTCCGCTCCCCGCTACGCTGGTGCAGCAGATCGAGACCTACTGGTCCGGCGAATACAAGATGTAAGCTGCCCGCTGCCGCAAGGACAGCAGCAGCGCAAACCTGCGACGCGCGCAACGTTACGTTGCGCGCGTCGTTCTGATTGAAACCGAACGCGGAATACGCAAAGCATGTCTGCAATAAGTGCCGAACCGGTCCCTCGCGATACCGAACATCGTTCGCGCACAGACGCCCGCCACGATTTTCTCTTTCGAATGCTGTTGCGCTTCTGCGCGTTGCTGGTGCTGGCGGCACTGCTGGGCGCCGCGCTGTCCACACTGTGGGGCGGCCGCGAAGTGCTGTTCACGGATGGCTTCCATTTCTTGCTGAGTTCCGACTGGAACCCGGTCGAAAACCAGTTCGGCGCGCTCGCCCCCATCGTCGGCACCTTGGTGACGTCGCTGATCGCGCTGATTCTCGCCGTGCCTGTCAGCTTCGGCATCGCACTCTTTCTTACCGAGATCGCGCCCAATTGGATGCGCGGCCCGGTTAGTTCCGCGATTGAATTGCTCGCGGGCATTCCTTCGATCATTTACGGCATGTGGGGCTTGTTCGTTTTCGTGCCGTTCATGGCCAACATCGAACCGACGCTCAACGACACGCTCGGTAACATTCCTGTTATCGGCGCTTTATTCCAAGGGCCGCCACTGGGTCTTGGCCTGCTTACCGCGGGCATCGTGCTGGCCGTGATGATTTTGCCGTTTATTTCTTCGGTGATGCGCGAAGTGTTCCAAACCGTACCGGCGCGTCTTAAAGAATCGTCGTACGCGCTGGGATCCACCACGTGGGAAGTGGTGTGGAACATCGTGTTGCCCTATACCCGCTCGGCGGTGATCGGCGGTATCTTCCTGGGTCTGGGCCGCGCGCTCGGCGAAACCATGGCAGTCACGTTCGTGCTGGGCAATTCGTACAACATCACGGCATCGTTGTTGATGCCAGGCACCTCGATCTCTTCGAGCATCGCCAACGAATTCAACGAAGCGGTGGGTTTGCATCGTTCCGCGCTCATCGCGCTCGGCTTCCTGCTGTTCGTGGTGACCTTCATCGTGTTGCTGGTCGCGCGCCTCATGCTGCGTCAGCTCGCTCGCAAGGAGGGTCGCTGATGTCCGCCATTTACGCTCGCCGCAATGCCACCAACATTATTGCGTTGGTGCTTAGCGGAATCGCCACCCTTATCGGCCTGATCTTTCTGGTGTGGATCCTTTGGATCACCGCGGAGAATGGTCTGGAGGCGCTGAAGCCGACGCTGTTCACCAAGATCACGGCGTATGCCGATCAAGGCGGTTTAGCCAACGCCATCGTCGGCAGCTTGATCATGGATCTGATGGCGCTACTGATCTGCGCGCCAATCGGCGTATTGGCCGGCACGTATCTCGCCGAGTACGCAAACTCAACGCGACTTGGCGCATCGGTCCGCTTCCTCAACGACATTCTCTTGTCGGCGCCGTCGATCGTGTTGGGTCTGTTCGTCTACGTGATCATCGTGTTGCCGACGACCGAGCTCACCAACGGTAGCATCACGTTTTCCGGTTTCGCCGGCAGCGTGGCTTTGGCGTTGATCGGTTTGCCGGTGATCGTGCGCACGACCGACGAAATGCTGCAGCTGGTGCCTGGCACGTTGCGCGAAGCGGCGCTGTCGCTGGGCATACCGCAGTGGAAATTGACCGTGCAGGTGCTCATCCGCGCGGCGTTCTCCGGCATTCTCACCGGCGTGCTGCTGGCGCTGGCTCGCCTCGCCGGCGAAACGGCGCCGCTGCTGTTCACCGCGTTCGGCAACAACTTTATGACCGTGCATCCGCTGGACAAGATGGCCAGCATGCCTGTCACCATTTATCAGTACACCAACGACCCGAATCCGGCACTGCACGCGATCGCCTGGGCAGGCGCGCTGCTGATTACCTTGTTCGTGCTGGCGTTGAGCCTGCTGACCCGCATCATGTTTTCGCGCAAGAAGGTGAGTTATGAATGACCTCGCCGCCGCTGCTGCGGCCCCACTGACCGGCGCTACGTCGCCCGCCAAACTGAAAGTGCGTGATGTGCACTTCTACTATCAAGGATTCCATGCGCTGAAAGGCATCAACATGGATATCCCGGAAAAGCAGGTGACGGCGATCATCGGCCCTTCGGGTTGCGGCAAGTCCACCCTGCTGCGCATCTTCAATCGCATCTACGCCATCTATCCGAAGCTGGAAGCGAAAGGCTCTATCGAACTCGACGGCGAAAATATTCTCGACGCGAGCTACTCCATGAACCGTCTTCGCACGAAGGTCGGCATGGTGTTCCAGAAGCCGGTGCCGTTTCCGATGACCATCTTCGAAAACGTGGCCTACGGCATTCGCCATCACGAGCGCCTGTCGCGCGCGGACATGGAAATCCGTGTCGAAAAAGCGCTGCGCAGCGCCGCCCTGTGGGACGAAGTGAAAGACAAGCTCAAGCAAAGCGCACTGGGTCTTTCCGGCGGTCAGCAACAGCGTCTGTGTATTGCGCGCGGCATCGCATTGCGTCCGGAAGTGCTGCTGCTCGACGAACCGACATCCGCGCTGGACCCCATCGCGACCGGCCGTATCGAGCAGCTGGTGGAAGAACTCAAGCACGAATACACCATCGTCATCGTTACCCATAACATGCAGCAGGCTGCGCGCGTGTCCGACCGCACTGCCTTCATGTACTTGGGCGAATTGATCGAGTTCGACAACACCGAAAAGATCTTCACCAAGCCGGGCAAAAAACAGACCGAGGATTACATCACCGGTCGTTTCGGTTGATCCAATTCATAACGCCCTCTCCATGTTTGCGGAGAGGGTTGGGTAAGCGGCAAACCTCGCGACATTCGTTGAGTCCCCTTCCCCATCTACCAAAGTTCAAGAGGCCATCCCCATGAGCGGCAGCAGCAAGGAACACATCATCAAGAGCTACGACGACGAGCTGATTCGCCTGACCGGCGAACTGGTTCGCATGGGCGAGCTGGCGGTGAGCCAGTTGGAGGCGGCCATTGACGTGGTGGATCGCCGCGACGAACGCGCCGCCCAGCACGTGGTGAACAACGACGACGCCATCGATCAGCTAGAACAGGAAATCAGCCACGACGTCGTGCGCCTGCTCGCCCTGCGCGCGCCGATCGCCGGCGACCTGCGCAATGTCTTCGCCGCGCTGCGTATCGCGGCCGATATCGAGCGCATCGGCGACTACGCCGCCAACGTCGCCAAGCGTTCCATTCCGCTTTCCATGGCCGCGCCGATGACGCCTACCGGCGGCCTCGCGCACTTGGCCGAGCTGGCGGCTGAGGAAGTTCGCGGCGTATTGCGCGCCTATCGCGACCGCGATGCCGACCTGGCTTACAAAGTGTGGCAGGACGATGTGCAGCTCGATGAGGCCTATACGGCCTACTTCCGTGAACTGCTCACGTACATGATGGAAGATCCGCGCGTCATCACGCCGTGCACGCATCTGCTGTTCATGGCCAAGAACATTGAACGCATCGGCGATCATGCGACCAACATCGCCGAAAACGTGTGGTTCCAGGTGAAGGGCGAACCGCTGATGGCGCAACGCGACAAGCGCGATCTGACGTCCAGCCCCGAACCCGTGAAACTGGGTAACCGCCCCGATTGACCACGCACTAAGCGGTAGCTATCAAGGCCCGGGTTTATCGCCCGGGCCTTTTCGTTCCGGCATCGCTCGCGTACTGTTCGACTCTTCCAAGACCGGAGACACGTCCGGCGTTACGCGATGCGAGGATTCCAAGCGTTGAATACCCGCCCAGCCGCCAGCTCCCAAAGCCGCCTCGATTGGCCCTGCACGCTTTATGCGCTTATTGCGCTGATCGGTTGCGTGTTCGCGTTCATCGGCCTTTCCAGCAACAGTTTCTGGGCCGACGAGCTGTTTACGATGCAAGTCGTCGGACATCACCAGGGCCTTGGTGAAGTCTTTCGACGCGTGCTCGCCGATGTCCACCCACCGTTGTACGACTTTCTTCTCTACGGCTGGATCAACCTTGTCGGCGCCAGCGAATGGGCAGTGCGGCTGCTCAGCGCCATGTTGGCTGTCCTTAGCCTCGTCGTATTTGCCTTCGGAACACGTCGGCGGCTAAGCCCAACGGCCATCGCCTTTGCTTGCGCCGTCGCAAGCACGTCCTTGTTCTGGTACGAACAATCTCAAAACGCGCGCAACTACACGCTGGCCATTCTCATCTCGTCCGCGCTGCTGGCCGCCGCCATCGATCTTTATCGACGTACGCGTTTGAGCGCACGCTTGCCGGTTGGCGCGTGGCTGTGGCTTACGCTGCTAGGTATCGCCGGGAGCCAAGTGCATCCCTATATGTTGCTGACGGTGGGCATGCTGTTGTTGTATTTGCTGCTCACGTCGCGGACCTGGCCGATGCGTATCGCGATGGGCGTATCCGGTCTTATCGTGTTGGGACTTTATGTCGGCTTGCTGTGGTTGATGACGCACACTTCGGCACACGATTTCCACGACACCTGGTATAGCAACAAAGCGTCGTTCTTCCTTTCGCATCTGCGGCGGGTGTTCTTCCACTTTATGAGCCGGCAGTCGCTGCTGGTGATCGTCGCCATGCTCGTAGCAATGTGGCTGCGCCGGTCGCGACGTGTCGAGCGCTCGGCTGACGCAGAGGTGGACGAAACCGGTTGGACGACTGCACTTTGCGGTGTGGTATGCGCGGGCGTAACAATCAGCGGCATCGCCGTGTCGTTGTTGATTGCGCCATCGTTCTCGTATCGCAATGTGCTGGTATGCGCGCCATTTGGCTGGTTTCTTATCGCGAAGCTGTACGACGTGGCGGGCCCACGTGTCGAGACGCGAATGGGCGCAATCTGTGTGGCAGCCATTGTTTTGCTGATCGGCTCGCAATCGATCGCACTGATACGCGGCCGGTTTCTGCCGTCGAACGAGCCATGGCGTGAATCGGCTGCCTACGTTCAAAGCCTGCCGGGATGCGACAACGCCACCATTCCCGTGGTTACGCTCCCAGGCACTTACGGTATCGGCATGACGCCCGCCGTGCACGATATGATCGAGCGGCATTACTACGGTTATTACCTGCCGGCATCGTATCGACCATATGCCTACGAGCCGGATGACTTGATTCGGCGCTATGCCGATGCGGCGCCCGCATCGAGCACCGCGTGCCCTGTTGTCGCGTGGACACTGCATGATATTTCCAGCGAAGACAACGCCCTGGCATTGGCGAAGAGACTCGCCAGTCAACCCGGGCTTGCCGATCGTCAGGTCGTCGTGCAGGAAATCGTCACGTACGACCTGAGCTGGCTAACGTGGAAACCGCAGCCGAGCGCGTTCGTATTTTTGCGGGCGACGCCTTCCACCGTCGATACGCAAGCAGTGCTAACCCATGGCACTGCGACCGATCGCACGTATTCGGTGGGCGACCGCTTGTTGGTCACTGCCGTGCCTTCACCGCAATCGCCCGGCGTTATCGCGTCGTATCGCATACGCCGCTGGCACACATCAAACGGAACAATCCGCGATACGACGACAACGGCACCAGCCACGTCGCAAAATCAGTAATGACCCCGTCCTACGGTTGGTTGTGGCGCGCTTCCCGACGCAAGCGCGCGCTGCGCGCGATGCCGTAAATGCCGATAAGCAACCACGCTACTTCCATAAAAAACGCCGAGGTGTTAAACGAACCGAACACCAGCGACAGCATCACGCCGAGCGCGCCAAGCACATTCATCAACTGATAGATCAACCCGTTGCCATGCAGCTTGTGCGCTTGCATAAGCAAATACGCCAACAACATCAGCGCAACACCGATGTAGCCAGCCCAATCGTGCCAATGAAACGTCATCGCACGCTCCTCTGACGCAAGGCTTCGAACAGCACGATGCCGGTGGCGACCGAGACGTTGAGACTTTCCATGCTGCCGGGCATAGGAATCTTCGCCACGAAATCGCAGGTTTCGCGCGTGAGTCGGCGGATGCCCTCGCCTTCGCTGCCCAACACCAGCGCCACGGGACCTTTGAAATCGATGTCGTAGATCGATTGGTCGGTATCGCCCGCCAATCCCGTGATCCACACGCCTGCATCTTTGAGTGCTCGCAACGCGCGCGCAAGATTGGTGGCGGCGATCAGCGGCACACGATCTGCGCCGCCGGCCGATGCACGACGTACGACTGGCGTAAGGCCGACGGCGCGATCCTTCGGCACGATCACAGCGGTCGCGTTGGCCGCCGCGGCACTGCGAAGGCATGCACCGAGATTGTGCGGATCGGTCACACCATCGAGCACCAACACCAAAGCGTTGTTGCCCGCCTTTTCGAGCAGATCGGGCAGATCTTGTTCGCTGGCCAAAGGCGGCGCCTCGTACAGCGCCACGATGCCTTGATGACGCGCTTCGCCCGATACGCGGTCCAACTGCTCGCGCGGGCGATGGTGCACCGGAATCTTCAGCGCTTTCGCTTTCTCCGCCAGCTCATGCACGCGTGCATTGCGCTGACCGTTTTCGACCAACACCTCGCGCACACGTTGCGCGTCGTTGTTCAACGCGCCGTCGACGGGATTGATACCGACTATCCAACTCTCGCTCATCGTTTGCCTTTCGATTTCGGCGGACCGCTCTTGGCGGCCCGCGGCTTGCTTTTGTTCTTGGGTTTGCTTGGCGCTTTGTCGTGACGCTTGCCTTCCAGTTTCGCCGCGGCTTTTTTCCCTGGCTTGCCCGTCGCGCGGTCGTGTGTTGGCAGTGGTGGCAGCGAAGGCAACGGCTTCCTGCCGGACGGCAAGGAATAACGCTCGCCTGCGGCAGCGTAATTGTAAGCCCGCGACGTGGGCGCCGCCGCAGCGCTGCTCGTTTCGGCAGGTTTCCGCGCACCCGGTTGCACCAAGCGGAAATCGATCTTGCGATCTTCCAAGCTCGCGCGCAGCACCTGCACATGCACGTGATCGCCGAGGCGGAACTGCACGCCGTTGCGCTCGCCCTTCAGTAAATGCCGCACCGGATCGAAATGGTAGTAATCGTTGGACAACTGACTGATGTGAACCAGGCCCGACACTTTCGATTCGTCCAATTCGACGAATAACCCGAACGAGGTCACACCCGTCACCACGCCCGCGAATTCTTCGCCGATATGCTTGGCCATCCAGGCGCAGCGGAAGCGTTCGTCCACATCGCGCTCGGCTTCTTCCGCGCGACGTTCGCGTTGCGAGCAATGCACGGCCATCGCCGCCATGGCTGCTTCCGAATACACGTAAGCGGAAGGCTTGCCTCCGCTCAATGCATATCGGATCGCACGATGCACCAGCAAATCGGGATAGCGGCGAATGGGCGACGTGAAATGCGCGTACGCTTCCAATGCCAAACCGAAGTGGCCGCGATTGTCGGGCTGATACGCGGCCATGCTTTGCGCGCGCAACAACACAGATTGGATCAGCTCGCGCTCGGGGCGATCGCGCACCATCCGCAGTACATCTGCAAAATCACCTGGCGTGACATCTTCGACCGGCGGCATGCGCAATTTGAATTCGCGCAGGAACTGCTGCAGATCTTCGTACTTCTCCGCCGGCGGCGGTTCGTGCGCGCGGTAGAGCGCGGGAATTTTACGCTTGGATAAAAACAGCGCCGCCTGCACGTTGGCGGCGATCATGCATTCTTCGATCAGCTTGTGCGCATCGTTGCGCTCCACCGCGCCGACCGTCTGCACTTCGCCTGTCTGATCGAGCCGGAACTTCACCTCCGGCGTTTCGAAGTCGATGGCGCCGCGGCGACGGCGTTGCTCGGCCATCGCCTTGTAGAGCGCGTGCAGATGTTCCAACTGCGGCAATACATCGGCGACTTCGTGCCTTGCATCGGCATCCTGCAAACCGATGGCTTGCCACACTTTGTCGTACGTGAGGCGCGCGTGCGAGCGCATCACCCCAGCATAGAACTTGGATTTCACAACCTCGCCGGTCGCATCGACTTGCATGTCGCAAACCATACAAAGGCGCTCGACCTTCGGATTGAGCGAGCAAATGCCGTTGGACAAGGTTTCCGGCAGCATCGGTACGACGAAACCGGGGAAATACGTGGACGTGCTGCGTTCGTACGCTTCTTTGTCCAGCGCGCTGTCGACTGGCACGTAGTGCGACACGTCGGCGATCGCGACCACCAACCGCCAGCCGCCGCCACGTTTGGGTTCGGCGTAGACAGCGTCGTCGAAGTCACGCGCATCCGCGCCGTCGATGGTGACCAGCGGCAGCTTGCGCAGATCGACGCGACCTTCGCGCTCGGCGGCGGTGACTTCCGGCTCCACCGCTTCGGCTTCGCGCAGCACTTCCGGCGGCCATTCGTGCGGCAGATCGTGGCTGGCAATGGCCATGTCGACCAACAACGAGGGCTGCAGGCGTTCGCCCAGCACGGCGCGTATGGCGCCTAGCGGGCCGCGATACGCGGTGGGCGGATCGGTGATCTCGGCCACCACGATCTGACCTGAGGTGGCGCCACGTTCCTTGCCCGGGGCGATCATCAGGTCCTGATGCAAACGGCGGTCGTCGGGCACGACCAGCGTCACGCCATTCTCGACCACGACACGGCCGACCAGTCGCGGTGAACGTCGCTGCAGTACTTCCACAATGGAACCCTGCCGCCGACCACGGCGGTCCAAGCCCACGACGCTGGCAAGCACGCGGTCGCCGTGCATCACGCTGCGCATTTGATACGGCGAGAGGTAAAGGTCATCGCCGCCTTCGTCTGGACGCAGGAAGCCGTAACCTTCCGCGTTCGCCAGCACCACGCCGGGGATCAGATCCAACTTACGCGCTGGCGCGTAGCCGCCGCGGCGTCCCAGCAGCAGCTGGCCGTCGCGCACCATCGCGGTAAGGCGCTTGGTCAACGCTGCGATGCCGTATTCGTCGTAGAGCTGCAGCGCTTCGGCGATGCGAGCCTGCGTCAGCAACTCCCCGCGCTCCTCAAGCAGCGCCAGGATGGCTTCGCGGCTGGGAATGGGACGCTCGTAGCGCTGCGCTTCGCGTTCCGCGTACGGATCGTGCTGCCGCTTGGGCGGCGCCTCGCCCGCGCCAGTCTGGCGATCGCGTCGCGTGGACTTCGAAGCGGCAGCGCGAACTTTCGGCGCCTTGGCGGCCTTGCGGGGCGCCTTCTCTTTGCTGGGTTTCTTTTTCTTGGTCACGTCCTAGTATCGCCTCGATGAATGCCGGGATAAATGACTTGTCGTCCGTTGATCGAACGCCACCGCCGCCATCGGCAAATTGTTGACAATGCATGCGTCGCCCCGTACTCTACGCGGCTCGCACAGCCCAAAAGGCTCACGCGACACCTGCCCAGGTGGCGGAATTGGTAGACGCACTAGTTTCAGGTACTAGCGGGTAAAACCGTGGAGGTTCGAGTCCTCTTCTGGGCACCAAACATAGAAACCAAGGTCTTGAAAAGCCTTGGTTTTTTCGTTTTTGTGGCTTGCTCTACCCACATATCTACCCACACGATTTCATGCATCGAGAAATTCATCGATTGCATCCTTCATGCTGTCCAAAAGATGCTCAAGAATGGAATCTTGCATTGAATAAGAGTGGCCCGGTAACGCGCGTCGCATTGCACTACGCACATGCGCTCTGCCCGGACGCTTTGATTCTGGAACAGTGATATGTGCAATGAACTTGTCGGAGACAATGTCATAGCCGTATCGAATCTCAATTCCTTGATGCACGGCAATCTCTGGACCTACGGCCATCGTCCCTACTCCTGTTGTGGACAAACGTGAACACGAGTGTACATCGGTGACTCAGATCAGCTGTGGGTAACCCGTAGCCGCTAGTCAATGTGCCGACGATCAGGGATACGATAACGACCGATAAAAAGTCTTGTCGGCAATTATCGGTCTGTCGGAGGCGCACACATGAGAGCCAAGTCAGAGCTCGAGACTCGTATGCGGAAGCTCGAGAGCGACCTCTATATGGCGCGGGTGACGATCATCGAATTGACCGGGCCCAAGTTCGAAAAGGTGTTATATCCGCGAGCAGACTTCAACGAACCCGGCGCTGTGTACACCTGGTTTCGCGATGCCGTCGAGAAAGTGCTTGAGCTAGCGGACGTCATTACGGTCGGCAACGAAAAGTACAGCGAAGAGCGAGCAATATGTCCGCTGTGTCGCGCTGAGGCGCAAAACTTCTACAAGCACGGGCCGGGGTTTACGTACCCTGAGGGCCTGCGTAGGCATCTCCACGGCACTCATCGCAGTGCGCAATGTCCTGTCACCGAAGCCGCGCACGAACTCGCCATCAGCAACCGTGAGCGACAAGAACAGCGCGGTTGGTAGTTCCTCAACGTCACTCAAAAAATTTGACTGCGATTGACGGTCACTTCGGCACGAATCGTGCTCATGTCCCCCGGCTTCCCACAAGCGGGGACATCGGGGGAACCAAGGGGAAAACGCCGTCACACGAATCCGTCTCAAACCGGCCACGGCCAAGGCTCGTTCGGTTCTGGCGCATAGTTTCCAACCTTCATCACCTGCCCTTGCAGTCTCGACTCGTGATGCTTGGCATAGCCGAGGACATAGCGCTTTGCCTGATTGAAACTGTAGGCGTAATACGGGCCCGGATTCTTCGGGCCTTTGCCGGCGGCAAACAGGATTTCGAACTCATGGCCGGTGTCACGGACCCGGCAGAACGGCTGCGCGGCGTAGTTGACCTTGAAGTAGGTCGAATCATCAATCCACTGCAGCCTTTCCATGTGAGTGCCCATAGCGGCAAGCTACGCCGCCTCCGTCTCACCCCGTGCGAGCGCCCGTGGCATGATGGACTCCCCGGCTTCGGAGCACGGCGGTGTGTTACTCGGCGATGATCTACGCGGACTTCCGCAAGTACGAACATCACGGCGGCAAGCTCGACATTAAAGCGTTCGTGAAGATGTTCTGGGAGCGCAAGAAGTCCGGCGACTGGGTAAAAAAGGTTCCCAAGGCGATGCGCGATTCTTTCGCCGATCCGCGAACACCGGACGAAGCCGAAGCCAATGCCGTAGCGATCGAGGCCTACCGCTCGGCTGCGCTCGTCTACGAGAAGGAAGTCGCCGAGCAGACGGAGCGGAAGGTGAAAGCGGAGACGGTGCTTGCCGGCGCCAAGCCTACCAAGAAGGCGGCAAATGATGTCCGCGTTGCCACCAACAAGATCGCTGCAGCCGAGGCCAAGCTTCGCGAGCTGAACGACCAATCCAAGACGGACGGCTACGGTCGCATCTGGCCTGGCTCGTACTGCCCCGTGTTGATGCGCGATCACGCGACCGGTGAGCGCATGATCGTTCCGATGCGTTACCGTTGCCGCCTGCCCGGTTGGTCGGCGCAAGACGAGGTCGAGAAGCCAGGAACGTACAACGCCAGACGAGACAAGCTGTCGACCGTCTGGAAGAAACTGTTCGGCTACAACCACGGCGTTGTCATAGCGAGCAAGTTCTATGAATCGGTGAGCCTGCACCGTCTGCACCAGCGTGAACTGGCACCAGGCGAGCGAGATATCGCCGTCGAGATTCGGTTTGAGGCGGAGCCGAAGCAGGATCTCTTTCTCGCCTGCCTTTGGCGCTACGTCGAGGATACGGACGACGGGCCAGGGTTCTACTCGTTCGCGATCATCACGCGAGATCCGCCGCCCGAAGTTCTCGCTGCCGGCCATGACCGCTGCGTCGTCGCCATCAAACCGGAAAATCTCGACGCGTGGCTTGCGCCGGATCCACATCACCTAAACGCTATGTTTGAGATTATCGACACCCCGCCCGATGTGTACTACCAACATGAGTTGGTATCCGACAAGGCGGAGGCTGTATGAACCCAAATGAAGAAGGGCGCAGGCGCTATCCCGAGTCCAACGGGTACTACACGGCAAGTCATGTAGATCCCGTGCCATGTACCTGCGTCGTGACATGCGACCCGAAGTGCGCCGGCGAGTGCGGCTGTTCCGCCTGCATGATCCGCTTCCAAGAATTTATAAGCGACGTTCCGCAATTCTTTAAGGCTGATTTAGCGCTCGATGAAGATCGCGCGTTGCGCGCGTATCGGTTTGGGGATTGGAGCTGATTGCTCCCCGATTCACATGCTCACCCTCGCTGTTCCCTTTTTTTGTAAATGTGGCTCGTCAATTCTCCTAGCGCACGCACCTCTTCAAGGATTCGCTCTGAGATAGCGTCAAAATCTCTGATCTTGTATATCATCATCGCCCCAAAAGTCGGCGCGAGTATTAGTGCATCTGGATAGTCATCGCATACAGCCCACGTTCCGTGCGCAACTTCACTTCGCTCGTTATAACGCTTCCGAAGTCTCATGGCATTCCCTTCCCTAAACTGCTGAGACAATTCCGGCTCGCGCCAATCAAGCAGCTTGCACAAAAGCTCCAATTTGGGATTGAAGGCATTTAGCGCGTCCATTACTTGGCGGGCAACCGGATGCGTTGGTGGAGCATATCCAGGAACCCTAGGGAGATAGTCGCCCATGAGAAAAGCGTAAATTGAGATGACGTGATTTTCGACCAGGCTCCAATTTGCGCACACATTGGCGATCGCCGCAGCTAGATCGGGGCGCTTGAGGACCGTGTTCGGACCATACTGAACACCTTTTCCCGGCATCAAAGGTTGTGGCATTTGTCACCCAATAATTTTGTTTATTGTCATCGAAGCCGTTTTGTTGTGCCTCGCCACGCATGGGTAGAACAGTGGGTACTAACCATATCGCGTTTGCGCAATGCCAAGCGTTATCGGGATTCGCAGCACAATTGCGATTCCCGCTACAGAAATCGAACTATTGTCCCTTGAAACTTAAAAAGGCAAAGAGGGGAATTTGGCACAATACTTCAGCAGTCCAAAATACAATCCTGTTGGCCCAACGAAGTTGTCTTGGTGACCAAGATGAATTGGTCAGCATGATGTTAACGAACGTAAAGAAGGCACACGAAATTCCAATCTGCGCTAACAAATAAAGAATGCCACCGATTACGTATGAAACAACACCATGCAACGCGTGAAACGGCTGGCGCACTATGAAATAGGCAGCACCAGTTGAAAACGCAAACATAGTTGCCAAATTTCGAAGAAATTCGACCACTCCACGCAAAATGGCTAACTGCTTGTCACTAAGGCCGAGCACTTCAGTCGTCATTTTCTTTCCGCCGTTTTGAACATTCCGTTGTGGAGAATCCAGGCATCGGCTACAGCGTCTTGATGAGACATCCGGGAATTTGTTCAACGGATCCATACTTCGTGAAGCACTGTGCAATGTTTGAGCAACTCTTCTTTGTAATTTCGGTCGCAGCGCCGCCGGGAAGGGAAACTCGGAGAGCTGTCAAGACAATTGACTTGTTTGTGACTGGACAATGCTTTGGTAGCGATATTGGCTCTTTGATGCTTGCCATGATCATTCCTTTTTCTGGCGAATTTGACCGACACACTAATTTCAGGGGCTGCTACATCCGCTCAATCGGCATCACGCGACGACGAGTACGTTCACGCAGCGAACATTCCCGCAATTCGTCGGCGAGCTGCTCGAGGCCAGGGATACCGTACAGGAGCACCGAGGGCATGCCTTCGTCGGACGAGTGCAAAAGCACTTCGCACAAGCCCAACGCCTGCATTCCAATCGGCTTCACCACATCGAAGTGATCAACGCGAAACAATTCGAGGTTTCGCTGCACCTTCGAGAACAAACCTTGTTCGACGCGCACGCGCTGAGTCGTGATGACGAACGTCGTCGATAGGCTACGGATCCAATAAAAGAACAGCGCGATGCCGAGCGTGATCACGCACATGACGTACTGGTGGAAGATATAAATCACTCGCGGGTGCCCGGAGAACAGGGTGCGCTCCACCGTCTGCTCTCGGCTCGCGGTATACGCCTCGATATCCGTTCCGCAGAAGCGGCACTTATTCGCCGCGGCCTGGATCGTCTCTGCGCATGCAGGGCATGCCTTGGTCCCGTCTGCCATGAAGCTCCCTCCCCTTTAGTTGGCGGCCTGAGGGTAGCGCAGTCGCGTCCGAGGTGCTCGGCGGCCGGTGTGGGTAGGACGGAGGGTATCCAGCTGCGATCCCACCGGGAGCCCGTTGGCAGATGCCGCTTACGGGCTCGAATGTGGTTGCTCAGTTGGAAGGTGAACCGGCCAGCGCGCACGGCAAGTCACTTGCGCGTCGGCGGAGAGTCCGTCGCAAACGGGCGTTCGGGCAGATACCCCGTCTTCTGCAATTGCCGCACGACCTGCCTTTTGAGCTTCTCCTTCTCCCAAGAGAAGTTCCCCGCCGTGGTCGCTTTGTCTTCAGGGGTCCTTGGTCCCGTAGACAAACCGCCATGCCATTTGCATCGACCGTTCGGTTCGAGCCCGAGCGAACGACATGGGCGCCCCGATTTGGTCCGCGCATTGCACAGACTCGGATCATCGCCGGCGTAGTCGGCGGGAACACCGCGCTTCGTTGCTCCGGGCCCAGGGTCATAACTGAGGATGCGGTCGACCACTTCCATAACACGCTTATGGTCATTTGGGGATCGCATGTCAGTTTCTCCCCGCATTAGTTGAGACAGCGACGTCGCTGCCGGTCTTGTTCGAGATAGTGATGTTGACGTTCGCACCCTGCGCCTGCTGCTTGGCCATCAGCTTGAGCACGCGATCGATGTATGCACTGGTTTCGGTCGGAGACGATGCCTGCCAATCGGCGTCGCCTTTGGTGAGGCTCTTGTCGAGGTTGCCAGGACCCCAGTTATAGCCAGCAAGCGCCTTTCTCAGATCGCCGTGGTATTTCGTTTTCAGATCATGGTCGTAGTGCGCCGCGGCCTCTGCAGATTGCGCGAAGTCGAAGGGATCGGTGACGCCATATTGTTTCGCAGTCGCATCACCGAGCTGGAACGGTCCCTTCGAGCCCTTCGGCGAAATTGCGTATTGCACCCCCGATGATTCAGCGAACGCTTGAGCTTCCAGGAAGCCAGATGGCAATCCATATTTCTGCTCAAGATTGCTGAGCAATGCCGCGTTCTTCTTGTAATCGGGATTCTTCGGATTGAGAAAATTGTAGTACGGGCCGCCGTACTGCTTTTCCGTCCAGTCGCCGAGCCATCCTGCATGATGCACGTCGTAGTAGTTGTAAGGGTGCGACGTTTTATATGGAACGTAGTTCGGGTCGATCTTGCTGTTGGGATCAAGCTGCTCTTCGGGCATCTTGTATTTGTCAGGCAGTAGGTCGGCGATAAATCGCGCCACGGCGCTCACGCCATCGCCGAAGGTCTTGATGTCCTGGCCTGCCTCCTTGAGCGTATTCTTGAAGTCGTCGCTGCCGAGGTAATTTGCAAAATCCTGGATGGCGTCTTCGGCCTTGTGCAGGTTTGCCGGCGTGAGCACCTCATCCAGCAAGACTTTGGCATCGCGCTCGAGCGCGGTAATGAAATCGCCCAGGTGTGGGCCGAGCTCCGCGAGCTTATTGGAAAAATAGGTCTCGATATCGGAGCCCGCCAGCTTCAGATCCCGCATAAAGATGTACAGCGAGTCCGTGCTGCGGTCGCTAACGTTCAACGTTTTGGAGTCCTGCTGGTATTGAGCGATCGCTCTCACGAGCTCAGCGCGATCAGTGTGCCCCTCCTGGCGCGCCAGCTCGAAGGGAAAGCCGGATTGTTCCAGTCCGGTCACCTGATAGAACTGTTTGTTGCGTTGACCTTCCGGCGTATTGGCCCACCAGTCGTGCGCCCGCAGCGCCATGATCCCCGCCAGCGTACCGACATCCGTTTGGTCGATGCGCGCCTGTGACAAGCCGGTGGCGCTGCGGAGCGCCCATTGCTTCGATAGGTCACCTTGCGCGTCTGCGATGGAACCCAGTACGCCGGCGTCTACATAGCGCCCACCAAAGTCTGTTTCGAAGGCTTTCAGCTGACCTGGCGTGAGGCCGAGACCGCGGGCGCTTCGCTGCGTGCCCACCGCACTCTCCGCCAGCTTGTCCAGCCCGAACAACCCGCCGGCAGCGGAGCCAACTCCGAGCACACCCAACTTCATCAAGAACTTTCCGATGCCGAAGATGCTGTCCGCAAATACTTTGGCCTCCTTGCCCATTTTCTTCAGGGCAGTTTCACTGTCAGTCGAAACTGTGACGAAATCTTTCTGTGCGTCGGTCGCCTCTTTGAAGTGATCAACCAGTTCCTTCGCGTGGGCGTTCGAGACAATCATCGTTTCGACAAACGTGCTGACGATGTTCGACATCGCCTCGCTGCTTTCGGTAATCGCTTTGTTCAATGCTTTCCAGTCCTCCGGCATGTTGCCGGCCTCGACCTGATACTCCTTGAAGAGCTCGTAGAACTGGCGAAATTGCGCGTCATCAATGTCAATTTCAAGAATCGGTTTGAAGGCCATGTGTCGTTTCCTCTGATAGGTGTGCGGTTGCCGGTGAGCGCATCAGCCCTGCGGTATGCAATTGAAGATCGTGGACCACGCCGAACCATCCGGAGACCGATAGTCTCCGACGTGGCGCATTTCCTTGATCATGAAATCGTTCTGAAACGCGCTCTTGTATCGAATGCTCGACGGATACGAGCTACCAACCGTCGTTATGAAGCCGGGCGCGTTCTGAAAGCCTTTCGGCATCTTGATGATGGAGCCGATCTGAAGGTCGCCACGCATGACGGTCTTGACCTGCATCACCTGTTTTTCGATCCAAGTAGGCTGGCCGACGAAATCCGTAAACTCCATCTGGATTGGCGAGGGCTTGTGCGTCGAATCAAAAACGACAATTTTTCCCGCTTGAATCGTGATGGTCACCGCCTGGCCAAATTGCTTCTCTGTGAAGGAAGTAAACATGCCGGCGAAACTTTCCAGGGACGAAGCACGATCGATGAAGTCGTAGTCGACCTTCAGATTCGATCCAACGTTGATGCTGACGGGCATCCCTGGGTACGCGGTCGAGAACATGCTCGTCAGCGCATCCGGAAGTGACTGGCCGGCGCGCCAAA
This sequence comes from Dyella sp. 2HG41-7, assembly GCF_021390675.1. Taxonomy (NCBI): domain Bacteria; kingdom Pseudomonadati; phylum Pseudomonadota; class Gammaproteobacteria; order Lysobacterales; family Rhodanobacteraceae; genus Dyella; species Dyella sp. 2HG41-7. The sequence continues at coordinate 2,152,317 of NZ_JAJEJV010000004.1, read as the reverse complement.
TGAACATCAAATTCCCTGGCTCGCTCATCGTGTACCCCGAGGGCATAAGGAGCAGATTCAACACCATCTCCGTGCCTTCCCAGTTACCCCAAGATTGGAAGATTTGACCTTTCGCCAAAAGGCCTGCCTGATTTGGATTCGCCAACGGCAGACCCTTTTTCATTCCGCCAATGACTTCTATGTTCCAGCCGGCGAGATCCTGGGCCTCGCCGAGTAACTGAAGCGGCACGCCTTCGACTTGAATCGTTTGGCCGCCCACTGGTGTGTCATACGGCAGGATCGGCATATCGAAAAGGACATTCAGCGCCGCCGGGTCGTATTGCCCATTGGGGTGCGACGTGAAGTGAATCGCCGGTGTCGTTGCATTTGGCTGCGAGAGTGCAATGTCGTAGTAGCGCATCGTCAGAGTTCCTGTGCCTCTCCAAAGAAGGGGCGCCATCCCTCCACGGGGAGATCGGCCGTGTGGTGTCGTGAGGGATGGCGCCGTGAACTCAAGTTCCGTAACCCACTGGAGCGTTCTTGGCTTCGGTAATGTCGCGCTGAAAGTCAGAGGCGTCGTTGCGACTACCGCTATCGGCGTGGCGAATCACCGCTCCGTTTTGGCGAACGATCGATCCATCCGACCTTAGGATCACAAGTTCATCGCTGTCTCTGAGCTTGACTGTTTCTTCGTGCGTGCCGACATCTTTGTTGATCTTTCCGTAGAAAGCCGGGGCTTTGAACATGTCCCAACACACCGCAGGGTCACCCTCGAACCAGACTTCCTGCATCCTCGGATCGCTGCCTTTGACATGCCGAAGCATGAAGCCTTGGGTAGTTGCCTTCTGGCGCGCCGCAGTCAAGGCAGAGTTTTCGACAAAATTGAATACGTTCGGATCTCCCTGCACCAGCTTCGGGAAGTCGAAATTCTTTTCGACAACACCGAGTCGCTGCAGCTTCATCAGCTTCTGTGCGCGAGTTCCGATGGAGCCCTCGCCATCCATCAAATTGCCGTCGATGATGTTCGGATGCTTCGTTTGATCTGCAAATCGAGTGTTGGATGCCTTGCTCGGTCCTATGTCGCTCATGATCATCTCCTCAGGTGAAAGCGATCGCGAGCGTCTGGCCGGTGCCAGGCACAAGGACGATGCCGGTGTTAACGCGGAATCCACCCATTGATGCGGGGCCCACCGTGTTGGGGACGGTGCCGATCTGATTGGCCGTTGAAAGGCCAGAAAGCGAGTTGGAGTCGTAGACGCTTCCAGGCGCGGACCCTGCGACGATGACTGAGACGGTCCAAACACGGCCGAGCACCGCTTTGCAGAGGGTCGGGCCGGTAATGTTTTTCAAGCTCGTGCTGCCGCCGGGAAGCGGGTTCAGTTGTTTTGGGTATGACATCAGTGATCTCCTGGTGTGTGGGTACAGCTGCGGGTAGTTCTGTGGCGTCGAGCCGGACAACCGCGGTGCAGCGCCAGTTGCGCGACCGAAGGTGGTTGCGTGGTCAGGAAAGAAAGTCGCTGGCGCGCTTTTACGGCATGACATTGGTCGAGACGGGTCATTGCTCCGCTCAAAGTCATTCGCGCACGCGCGCCTGTGCGAAGTGAGTGGTATCGATGGGTTGCAGGGCCTGTTTTCATGCCCTGACTACTCGTGTGGATTCCCCCATACCCCCTAGGTAATCCACGAGTCACGAGTCGATCAGGTGCAGAGGGAACGGTGAGAAAGCGCACTGCGTGCGCGCTTTTCTCACTCGTCCCATTTCCCTTGAGCAGTCGTGGATTGCGTATCCACGAGTCACCCACGAGTCGAAATGGCACAGTGGCGCGGTTTAAACGAGCACTCGTGGATTTCACTTGTCACCCTCCCACGAGTCAGAAGGAATGAAATACACAGGCGTCTCGCCTGAGGTGCGGGGGATCTTCGCCATCTTCGTTGCCAGCCGACCTTCGTCCACGGCTCGGAATAGATAGGGGACCGCCCAACCGGTGGCTTTTCCGGCGGCGAGTGACACTGCCCTAGCACTAGCCGGTTTGTTTTCGCGCTGGAGCTTCCTAACCGCCTCCACAGCTTGATCGACCTTCGCCGCGGTCTCGGCATCTTTTGCGTCTGCGCGTGCGTCTGCGCGCTTGCCACTGAGCATCTCGCGCACCTTGCGCCAGCGTTTACCCTCGACCGATGCCGGCGGCGTGAACTCTTTCAAAGCCGGACCATACGGCGTGACATGCCATTTGAAAAACACCGGAGGCGGGTCGATCGCCTTGGAGCTATCCAGGCAGATCAGGACTGAAATTCGAGCTCCGTCCGAAGGAGCAACCAATTCGCGTAACTGAGTGCGCGCATCGTTGCCGGGATGCGGATCCTCGTCACTGCCGAGATTCACCAGTTGAAGGCATTGGCGGCTATTGGCGGTCAGTGCCGTCGCGCCGCGTATGTCGATGGTCGCGAGGTTGAGGGTGGGAAGATTTGCGGTCGCGGCCTGGCTGGTGTGGTGCACCAGCACTACGGCGATCTCTAAAGTTCGCGCAATCTTCCGGAGCGCAGCGATAAGCGTTTTGTGTCCAGCGTTGTCCTCGTCCGCCTGCGTGAGCGTGCTAGCCGTCTCGAAGATCAATAGCCCTGGTGCGCCGGGTTGGCTCATCAGCGGCTGAATAGACGCGATGATGGCGTCGACCGCGGGACTGATCTCTGGGCGTCGGTCTGTCACTCGAACCAATTCGCGCCACTCCATGACACCAGGCGCGTTGAGGTCGGGAACGATGATGCGATTGGTCCATTCGCCTTCGCCGTTGAGCCAGCGCTGTGCCGCGACCTTGCGGGCATATTGGCGACGATCGTCCTCGGCGCTGTAGATGATCACGCTTCGCTCTGCTGCCGGCGTCAGTCCCACGAGGGGCTTGTTGCGTGCGAACGCTGCGGCGAAACCGATTTCGCAGAAGGTCTTGCCTTCCCTGCCCTGGGCGGCAATCAATGTCACCTCACCAACTGGGAAGAGGCCTACATCGGCAGCCTGGAATGCATGAGGATGAGGGGTCGCCGCGTCGCTGAACTCCTGCGCTGAGAAAGGCGCCAGAGCCGACGACAGCGCTGCGGCGATGGGGTTGAGCTTCGTATGCCGTGCGCTCAGCGCATCGACGTCTGCGCGAGCTTGGATGAGTAATGCTTGCGGGTCTTCCGTCCCTTGCAGGGCCGCTGCGGCGAGACGTTCGCCGATATCTACGGCGGATCGAAGTCTGGATTTCTCGGCTACGATTTCCGCGTAGCCGACAATGTTCGCCGCGCTCGCCGTAGCCTGATCGAGCTCAATCAAATAACCGCGGCCACCCGTCAGTTCAGTGAGACCATTCGTCTCAAACCAATCGCCGAGCGTGATGGCATCAACTGCATCACCGCGATCGATCAGCACTGACATCGCACGATAGATCGCCTGATGGTCGCGACGGAAGAAATCGGACTCTTGAAGCCAGTCCTTGATCTTGGCCAGCGCAGATGGCTGGATCATCAGCGCGCCGAGGACTGCCTGTTCGGCGTCGATGGAGCAAGGCAATTCGCGCAACGCATCAGGGCACGGCGTGGTGGTCGCCACGGTGAGCATGCGGCGACGTGGTCGCGTGCTTTGAGCGATGTCGTTGCGCGCTGCGCTCATGCCGCGGCCCTCAACCCAACGAGGTCGCGAATAGCGGATTTGAATTCGATCCCGCGAAGGCGCATGTGGAAACCCACCATGTCACCGCCGCCGCAAGACCCATTGCAGCGCCAATGTCCACGCTCACCGAGCAGCTGCACCGACAGGCTGTGGTTTTGGTCGGCATGGAACGGGCATGTAGCCTGAGCCCATCCCGTGGCATTTGGCGCTCCGAGGTCGCAAACATGGTGTGCGTAATACGTCGATGGGGCCGGCAGACGCGAACGCCAGTTTGCGGGCAGGTGATCGGTGGCCATCAGGCGGCTTCCCTGCCCATCAGCGCGGCGCGGCGTTCAACGACCAGCCTGCGGAAGCCGTCGGCGACACGTTCCAAATTGGTCAACAGCTGAGGCTGCAGTCCGTGTGAGGCTATATGCTCGGCAAGCACTCCCATGCTGTGGCAGGCCGCCAGCAGCTGCGCGTCGACTTCGTCCAGCGGGCGGTTGGTGCCACTCATGCCGATGCCCGCTGAATGAGTGCCTGGATATCCTCTACGCGCCAGGCGGAAACACGCTCACCCAGTTTCACGGGTTTCGGATAGCGCCCAGCTTTGATGCCGGCAAACCAAGTCGACTTGCAGACGGGGAAAATTGCCGGGATGGCCGGAGAAGTATCGGTGGCTGGCTTACCGATGATCTGCGGTAGGCGCAGATAACCAGTTGCCGGTAATGCAGTGGTGTTCATTTTTGACTAACTCCATCCGTTGCGGGATGAAATCAGTCTGTGGCGTCCAACTAACGCTTACACCTCACGAGCAAGCACGTAGGGGACTTAGCTCGCTGAGTCCCTATTTTCCGCCTCTTGATCCGACCACTCTTTGCGCCAACGCTCGACAGTTTTCGTCGCCGTGACCGCTGGAAATTTTTCGACTATGTGCCGATCGAAAGCAGCAGCGGATTTGAATATCGCCGCTCCAGATCGCCAATCCCGCCAAAGCTTGTGGGCGTCGGTCTTGGCCGCCTGCGTCGGATCATTTGCAAGTTTTACGCCTACCGCCTTTTTCGCCCTGTTGATCCTATCGAGCTTGACCATTTCGATGTCTGTTAATTGGCTCAGAAGCGAATCCGCGGCAAATCGAGCATCTACGACATATGTCCACGCTTCAGTGACATCGCCCGCTCGATACGCGGCAATGGCTTGGACGCAATAACCACACGCAACGAGCCCCCAAAATCCGCGATTGCTAAGAATGGGCCTCGCATTCTTAGGCACGAGCCCTTTGTTTTCCAAAGCACTGTAAATTCTCTTATGGCCACCATCCGTAAAGCCTAAATACCAATCGTCTCCGCCGAGTCCATGTTTTGCGTGGGCGTTGGCTGCAAAATTAAACATTCGATCAATGAAATCAGCTTCATCCTTTACAAAGCCGAGCGCCATGAGCGAGTTAGCGGCGGAATCGAGCACCTGCCCCGCATACTCTTCCGGAGTTCGCTCTTTGCGCGGTTTTTCATGCGTATCGATCATGCGCACACCTCTGCGCCCTTCAAATAGGAGCCGCGCCAGCCACTGAAGGTGCGTGGTTTTTGGGGATCAGCCTAGGCGCGGAATAAACAGTTATTCCGTAGCTTGTGACGTCGAGCTACGCGCAGCAATAGCACCACAGATCGTGTCGTGCAAAAGCCACAGCACACCGTCCTGGATCGTCTCACGATTTTCAAGGAACGGCTGAAGTCCACCACCGTAAAGCATCGCTGACAGTGCAGCCGCTTGGTATAACTTGCGGTCCACGACATCCGCGGAACTCTCATATGCCAAGTAGTCTTCAAAACGGTAAGCGGTCGGAGTAACGGCCACGTCGTCTGGCTTCATATTCATACCTCACCTCGTGTGTTGATATTTAACGCGCAGAACTTCACCTGCGATGGAAAGGGAATGATTTCCCCGATGAAGATCAAATACCGTCCCTTGCGAGCTGATCCATATAGTCCGCGATCGCAATCCCGCCTCTGACGAACAAATCGTCCCCCGGCCTTGAGCATGGACGTCGCATAAATTCAATCATCGCGGCCGAGAAGCGAGCACTCTTTCCGTCTTTGACGAAGATGTCGAAGATTTTGCGTTGGCGGTCTGAATAGTCCGCTCTGCCACAGCGAAACCGAATGACTTCCGCACAAGGACCCTTGCGCGATTTGGCGCCCGGTTTCTTTTTGCGCGGAAACGGGATGACTTGAGAACCACGGCCAAACTCGTCGGGCCAAGTAGATCGAATCATCGCTTTGAGTCGGTCGACCATCTCCCTATCGATGCGTGGACTGGGAGTTTCGTGCTCAATCGTTGGCACCATAACTTTCAGTTCCGGCTGGCCCAGCGCGAACTCTTCCGGCCACGTCTTTCGAATGTGTGCGAGCAACTGACCGCGAATTTCCTCGCGAGACATTTTTGCGTTTGCGGGACTCGTTACAGGAACCGAAGGGACGATCTTCAAATCAGCCCGTTTCGTGTTGTATCGCTCCGGCCACTTTGCTCGAATGAGCGCTTTCATTTGGCGGGTCAGACGCTCCATCTCCAACTGGTCGGGCGTCAAAGTGTCTTGGTCTTTCATTGGTGCCTCCCTCTGCGCGAATGAGCCACCTCCGAAGAGGTGATGGACGTGCAGGGTTGGCGAACCGGCGACTAAGGTTACCGGCCAGCCCGAAGGCTGCCCTGCACGCCCACCGCAAAGTGAGCAAGCACACGCGCCGGGCACAAAAAAAAGCGCCATCGGCGCCGTTGCGCCTTAGTCAGTTCAGGTCGCCAAACCTGGTCCCCGAATTGGCAGGGACAAATCTAGAATGCTCCGCGATGCGCAACCTGTCAATTCTGGTTCGCGCAAAAAGAAACGCTTAGGCTTCGTTGCCAGCTCAAAAACTGGAAAGGAGGGCCGCGCTTTGCTCAAGTTTTTGCACGGCCCCCGCTGCCTGCACCGATACGTCGGGACACAAACGAGCCGAGGGTGCGTCGCACTAGACCTCGGACCAGCCAGGCCTTTGCACCCGGGGTCGTAAAGTAGGTGCGCGCCAGAAGCGGCGTATGGCGCAAGAAAGGGACGGTTTAATACCGTCCTTTTCTTTTATTCCCAGACACTAAAAACCCCGCTGGCGCGGGGTTGCAGTTGGCAAATTCAGTTCAGAAGTCTTTTTCCCCTGCTTGCCGGATGATCTCATCAGCAATATTCAAGGCGCCCTTGATCTGCTTTTTTATGTTCTCGGACACGCCATCTGCATGTGCTGTAAGTGCGACCTTTTCGAACTTTGTCGCGAGCAGTCGAGCGACAATATCGCTCCGAACCTTCGCCAAATCATTCATCTCGACACCTTGTCTGCAGTTAGGTACTGGCATTGTGCACTAATCAGTTACCCAACTGCCTTTTTGCGCATCGGCACCACGTTCGCGCCCTTCCGCTTCGCATCGATCATGTCCGCCCAGGCCTGCAGCAGCACCCGCCGTTCTTCGAGATACTGGGAGCGGTGATAGGCCGCGCGGATCTTGTCTTTTGGCACATGCGCCAGCGCGCGCTCGATCACGTCCGGGTTATGCCCCAGTTCGTTTAGGGTCGTGCTGAACGTGGCGCGGAAGCCGTGTGCAGTGATGTCACCAGTCTCGTATCCCATGCGCCGTAGCGCGGCCAACAGCGCGTTAGCGTGCAGCGGCTCGTTCTTCTTCACCGGACTTGGGAAAACCAAGTCACCGTTGCCGGTGAGCGGCTGCATGCGTTCCAAGATGGCCTTGGCTTGCTTGCTCAACGGTACGAGGTGCTCCATACCGGTCTTCGTCCGTTCACCTGGAATACGCCACAGCCCTTTGTCCATGTCGACCTCTGACCACCGCATGCCGCGAGTCTCGCCAGAGCGTGTCGCGGTGAGGAGAAGGAATTCGAGGGCACCTTTCGTTTCGGCACCGGCGCCAACATTCTCCAAACGCCCAAGGTAATCTGGCAACTGATCAAAGGTGAGTGCTGCGCGATGCTGCACTTTGCGTGTCCTAATCACGCCGACAAGTTCTCGTGCCGGATTCGTCTCGCACCGCAACGTGCGCACGCCAAGCGCAAAGATGGACGCTACCCGCTGCAGACAACGTTTCGCCTGATCGAGCGCGTCCCTGCCCTCCACGCGCTTTGCGACCGCCAGCACTTCGGCAGGCGAGATGTTGCTAATCGGTCGATCGCCAAGCGACGGGAGAATGTCGCGGTCGAGTTGTGATTGCACACGTACGACATGCGTTGCACGCCACTTGCCCCGATTGAGTTCGATCCACTCCTCGGCGACCGCGCGAAACGAATTGGCCGCGGCGACCTTCGCCTGTGCCTTCGTTTGTTTTCGTACGGCGCCGGGGTTCAAACCACCACGTAGTTGCGTACGCGCATCGTCACGCGACTGACGAGCCTCAGCAAGCGATACCTGTGGCCACTGACCGAAGCTGAGCATTTGCTCCTTGCCGGCAAAGCGGTATCGAAAGCGCCAAAGCTTTGCGCCATCCGACTGGACCAGCAATGTTAGGCCGAAACCGTCGGCCATTTTGTACGTCTTGGGACGCGGCTTGGCGTTCTTGATTTGCGGCAGCGTGAGCATGGGAATCCACCTGTGATCTACCCACAATCTACCCACACTTAAAGCCGGATGCAATGAATACACCTCGGACGCCACTGGACAACAAAACGCGATAAATGCCTAGAAAAGCCCGCGTTTTTCGGAGCGCACTGGACTTCATCGGATTCCCTTGGACAGCCAGTGTGAGTCCTCTTCTGGGCACCAGATAAAAGCAAAAGAGCTGCCGCAAGGCGGCTCTTTTCGTTTGTGTCTTCACAGCTCGCGCAGTATGCGAAAGCCCACGCGACCGCTGCGAATGCTCGCGTCCGCTCCCTGGCGATACGCCGAATTGGCCTGCTCCGGCGAACTGCCCCACGAGCCGCCGCGCACGACGCGGATCGAACAGCCCGGGTTGATCCACGCCGAACCGTCCACCGGCGCGCGCACGTAGTTATCGTGCCAGCAATCGGCCATCCATTCCGACACGTTGCCGTCCATGTCGTAGAGACCGAACGCGTTGGGCGAGAAACTCATGATCGGCGCGGGCCCCCAAAAACCGTCGCCGTAGTTTTGGAACGCGTGGCTCCAGCGACGCCCGCTCGGCGAGCGATCGAGTGAACCGGTGAGGTTTTCCACTTTGCCCTTGGGCGTACTGTTGCCCCACCAGTAACGCGTCGTGCTGCCGGCGCGCAGCGCGTATTCGAATTCCGATTCGCTGGGCAGCCGGAATTTCTTGCCGGTGCGCTGACTCAACCATTGCACGTAGGCATTGGCGTCGTTCCAGGAAATATTGACCACCGGCAAGTTGTCCGTCGCGGCGTGACCGGCGTAATCGTCTTGCCAATTCGCATCCGACACATCGCGCATCACACCGGTGCGTTCGTCGTAAACGCTAGCGCCGCCTTGCGTCGTCGAATCGGGTTTGTAGCCGCTCGCGCGCACAAACTCGCGAAACTGCGCCACCGTGATATCCGATTGCGACAATGCGTAGCCTTTGCTGATGGTGACCTCGTGCTGCGGCGTCTGCGTATCGGCGCGCCCCGCTTCGTTGTCCGGCGCGCCCATCATGTACGTACCGGTCGGAACCACCAGCATGGTGGGCGATTGACCGTTCATATCCACAAAGCGATCGCTGAACACCTGTCCCGGTTTAAAGTTCGCATAGAGACGCGCATTTGTCAGACGCTCTTCGAATTCCTCCAGCCCGGTCAGCTGCGCGCTGATCGACTGCGCCTGCCCCGCCAGTTGTTTGGCCAGCGGAATGTTGCCGGCATCCAGCGCCGAGCGCGCTTGCGCGAGAATATTGGCCGCGCGTTGCTGGCGAATCGTGTCGATCTGGTTTCGCACGTCGTGCAATTGCGGCGAATCGGGCTGGATAGGCGTCGCTTCCGTCATCGCCTGTTCCGCGCCTACGAAATCGTTCTGCGCCACGGCCGCAAGCGCGCGGTCTAGCACCACCCGTTGCACCTGCAAAATACCTTGCGCGGCCACAGCATTTTCCGGATCGACTTTTTGCACAGAGCGATACATATCCAGCGCATTGCCATCGGCTGGCTTATCGACCTTGCCTTGCTGCAACATCGTCGCCGCTTGCGCCAGCATCGGGCGCACTTGCAGCAAGGTCTTCATGCTTGCTTCGAGCGGCGCGACATCGTTCGCGGTATTGGGTAGCGCCTTGAGGGTGTCCAGCAAGGTGCCTGCCGATTCGGAATCGCCGATGGCGATGTCTTGCGTGATCTGCGCGATCAGATGCGTGCGAACCTGATCCAGCCCCTGCGCCGCGGCACGGCTGTCCGATTTGAGTTTGAGCGCCGCCAGATACAACGCCGCCGCACTGTTTTTGTCGCCAGCGATGCGCCCCGCCTGGTATGCCTTGTCCGCGCGCTCGAGCAAGGCTTTCACTTCCGGCGGGTCCGCCGTCAATTGCTCGGGCAACGGTGCGGGCTTACGAGTCAGGCGCGCGGCAATCACTGCAGTCGGCGCGAGCGTCAACGGCGGGCCGGCGTTGATCTCGTCCTGCTCGGAAGGCACTGCGGTGACGGGACGCGTGGCGGTCGTGGGCGCCAAGCGCGGCACGCCGGGAGCCGGAGGGTTGGCGACCTCTTCCGGGCTCACATGAAAGACCTGGGGGAAAAAGTGATACGTGAGGCCGAACGCCAGCACGAGCACGCCAAGCGCCCCACCTAATGCGCGCTGGCGTTGTACGGTTTCCTTGCTCGGCATGGTGGGCTATCCGTGACTGGCCTGCTATGGTTCACCGCTTACCTTATGGCACCACCGATGACGGGGCAATCGCGAATTGCAGATCCGGTCGTCTCAAGGAATACACATGCCCCTGCTTGCGCCGCCCCCCAAGGCAGATTGGATCGAACAACGCAGCGAACTTGAACGCTGGCTGGACCAATTGTCGACCCCTCAGGTGCTCGGTCTCGACACCGAGTTTATGCGCCGCAATACCTTTTATCCGCAGCTCGCGTTGCTTCAATTGGGTTTGAACGATCAATACGCGCTGGTGGACCCGCTCGCTTTCGATATCGGAACGGCACTGCAACCGCTGAACAATGCGAACGTCGTCACCGTGATGCACAGCGCGAGCGAAGACCTCGAAACGCTGTCGCCCTGGCTGCCGGAAGGGCCGCGCGTATTGTTCGATACCCAGATCGCTGCGGCCTTCGCAGGCATGGGTTTCGGCCTCAGTTATCGCGCGCTCGTCGCGGAACTGGCCGGCGCAGAACTCGATAAAGGCGAAACACGCTCGGACTGGATGCAACGCCCGCTCACGGCATCGCAACGCGACTACGCGACGCTGGATGTCGTTTACCTCAAGACCATCCATGAGCAACTCGTCGAACGCCTGGCGCAGCGCGATCGCACCGCCTGGCACGCCGAAGACTGCGAACGCCTCAAACGCAAAAGCTGCCCGCGCGAGGGCGATCCGCAACCGCAACTCGCCTTTCGCAACGCCGCCGAATGGCCGCGCGAGCAGCAGGCATTCCTGCGCCGCATTTTGTTGTGGCGCGACGCCACCGCACGACAATTGGACAAACCGCGTCCGTGGCTGCTGGAAGACGCGCTCGTCCTCAGCATCGCCGAACAACGTCCGCGCAATCTGGAGGAACTGGACCGCCGCGGCTCAGGCCAACGCGCGCTCCGCTCTCAGCAACGCGCCGAATTGTTCGAGGTGTTGGAGGACGCCGTCACCGACGCTGAAATCGCCGAAACCGGCCTCATCGCCCCCTACCCGCAAGGCAAGGCTAAGCAAGCCCTCTCCGCGATGAAGCTATGCGTGGACACGCTGGCTGCGGAGCTCGACCTGCCCGCCGGTCTGCTCTGTTCACGTCGCGTGCTCGAAGAGTTCGCCGTTACGGCCCAATGGCCTGAAGCGCTGGAAGGCTGGCGCCGCGATGTGCTGTACGACCGGCTCGGCAGCCTTTTACCGGGCTAAGCGTGCAAGGGCTTGGCTCGATCCCCGCTCCGCTGCTACCATTTGGAGCTCGCGTGGGGCGGTAGCTCAGCTGGGAGAGCGCTGCGTTCGCAAGGTAAATTTCTTGCCCACGTCGAGAGTGTTCCAGAGACAATTTATTGGGGCGGTAGCTCAGCTGGGAGAGCGCCACGTTCGCATCGTGGAGGTCGTGAGTTCGATCCTCATCCGCTCCACCAACTTCTTGATTTGATTGGGATTTATGCTCCAATCAAACAACAAGAATTTCGGTGGTGTAACGCCAAAAAAGAACCCTTGAAGGCCAAACCTTCGAGGGTTTTTTTTATGGCCTCACGGTTCGCGCGCTTCCGACCGTTTCCAACCGTTTCCGACAATTTCCGACTGCGTTACCCTGCTGTCCAACCCCTTTTTGGCCCAGATTTGGCCCAGTCCCCATGACCGAAACTTCTCCTGTTGCAGACATCCTGGAAAGTGTTCTCCGGCTCTTTCCCGACCGCCTGGGCGGCTCGCTGTCGATCGAGGAAACAGCGCTCTACCTTCACAGGGTCCATGGCATGGGGAAGGGAAACGATGACTCCAGGTATGAAGTGGCCCGGCGCAACCTGCCGAAGCTCGGCATCAAGCCGCGCGAGCTGTCCGGTGCGGGCAAACGCATCTGGGTGTCTGACTTGGTGAAGGCGATGGCCAAGCTTCGGGACCCGGAGGCCATCCAGCCCAAAGAGTCGAAATCGACCAAAGGTAAGGGCGGCTTCCGGAGCAATCGGATTAACTACGAGAACGAGAACAAGAGCACGAACAAGAGAGGCCCCGGTGCGGACAAAGGGGGTGTCACGACATCCACGGCCGGCCTCATCACGAAAGGCAACATCCTGGTGGCCAACCCCGAGGGGTGGCGTTGGCGTCCCCAGCGCCAGATCCCGGTGGTGCCGGTGCGCACCGAGTTTGTGTCGGAGCTGGCCGCGGTTCGCTACAAGAAAGCCCAGGAACGCAGCAAAGCATTCTGGAATGCCGTTTGGCGCGAGATTGAAGTGCTCCGGGCCACCCGGCGCCAGGCCGAAGCCCTCGCCTCGCCGCCCACGCGCCATCGCGTGCGCCCGCCCACCTCGCGCTCCTGATCCTGTCCAACGAAAGTTGCCTTTTTCGCTATTTTCGTTGGCTCAGTCCCCCACCCGCGCGATCAATCCCAAGCCTGGGAAGGCGGTGCCGACGCTGTTGCGAGGCATCGGTGTCGATGCGTCCACCCACACGGACGGCTCTGGCCACGGGTGAGCCGCGCGCCAGGCCGCCATCCGAGCTCGAACGCTGGCCTCATCCCCGGCTTGGGCCAGGTGCGGTTCCACGCTGACCAGGTGCACCCCCACCGTGCCGCGTGGGGGCGACGCCGTCAGGTCGAGATATCGCCAGGCATCGTGGATCACGTCCCGCCGGGCACCTTCGGGGCCAAGATCGACACCGGCGCCGACGCATCGCACCGCCAGGGGCCCAGTGGATGTCGTCAGGTGCAAATCCCAATCTTCGTCGGCGCTGGGCTGCCCCTGCCAACCGAGGGTTTTGGCGGCCTGGATGATGGCTTGCAGCCGCGCGGTAGGATCCAGCCACCAGGGCGTCACGTGCGCCGGGCCGGGGCGGGCGGGGACGATCCGGGCCCAGGCCTGGAGTAGCAGCGGAAGAAGTGTGTTCACGTCAACGACCCCTGGGGATGGCGCGGATATTGAGTCACTTCCGTGGGTTCGTGAGTGGTGCCACCGGCCAGAGAAGTCCTGGCACGGTGGCCCAGTCATCAGCCCATCAACACCGTCGGCAACACGGTGATCGCACCGATGCGGTGGAAGTAGTCGGTGCCCACGAGCTGGGGGTGATAGCGCATGCCGCGCTTCAACTCGCTCGGATGCGTGAACGTGGCAGTGCCCAGCAACTTCTCGATGCCATGGACCACGCCATAGGTCGAGCCGAAGGTCAGGTCGAGGATTTCATGGCTGGGCAACGTCAGCCAGGCATGGAGGCTCAACGGTCCGGAGATCGGCGGGCCTCGATCCAGCATGGCTTTCAGTTGAGCGACCTCGGTGTGGAACACCGCGCGACCCGTTTCATAGGTGACGTAGCCGATGGTGTAGAGCAGCGGCACTCCCAAATCTTGTTCGAGCGCATCTTTGATGAAGTGATGCACGGCGAAGCACTGGCCCGCGACGGCTTCTGGTTCCAGGTGACCCGTGACGCGCTGGGCGCTCTTCACGATCTTTCCGATGAACGCATCCGTCAGGTAGCGCTGCGTGTTGAACTTGATATCGGGGCATTCCAGCCCCCATTGCCTGGTTCGCGCGATGGCTGCATCCAGCTCGGCTTCATAGCTCACTTCCTGAGGGTTCAACATCGACAAACTCCTGTTGTGGGTGGCGACCTGAGCGTAACGACTTGGCGTCCAACACGCCGCATTTGAGGATCAAGCCTCCAAGCGGTCGCTCCTTTCTGTGCCTCTTGTCGTTCCCGGTTTCGATATAGTTCGAGGCGGGGACAGGCTTTCAGGGACAGGGTGATCATGAGAGTGGCCGATCTTTCGATCAGGAACTATCGGGGCATCCGCGAGGGATACCTTCGATTCAAGCCTCATGTGGTCCTGGTGGGGGCCAACAACACCGGCAAAACCACCGTCATTGAGGCCCTGACCCTCCTTTTGGGCCGTGATCGATTGATCCGGGACCTCACCGAACACGACTTCTTTGGTTCCGATCCACAGCCCGCCGATCGGATCCAACTCGTCGCCACGATCACCGGCTTCGAGGGCGATGACCCCAGTGACCACCCGGATTGGTTCCGAGATGGGCGCGCTGTCCCAAAGTGGTGGGACGATGCGGAGGGCGCGGTCCATCCTGCCCGGACGGATGCCAACTGGAAACTGTGTTGTCAGATCGGTGTGCAGGCCTACTTCGACCGCCCATCGCTGACGGTTGAAGTGGTTCGCTACTTCCATGACCACGATGGCGTCATGGACCCGTTCGATGATGACTCCCCGATTGGCGTTCCGCCAAAACTCGTGCAGCAATTCGGCTTTTTCCTGGTGCGGGCCAGCCGCACCTGGGACCGAGTTCTGTCCTGGGGTAGCGAACTGTTCCGGCGCACCCTTCAAGCAGCCGCAGCGCAGCCAGCCGATGCGATCCTCGCCCAACGCAATCAACTTCGGACGCCAGAAAGAGCCATCGAGGAAGACCCCCAGATCGCTCCTCTGATCAACAGCGTCAACAACGAGGTCGCGCGATGCATCGCCATGTCACCTCGGCTCACGCTCCGGGTGACCAGCACCGACAGTCGCTCGGTGTTGGATGCGGTCTCGCCGCACTATGCGGTGGGAGATGCAGCCAGTGTCCCTGCCGCACGGCAAGGCAACGGGCTCATCTCACTTCAAGGCCTTTTTCTTTTGCTCGAACTGGGTCGCCTTCGCGCCGAAGCTAGGGACGGCTTCACGATGGCACTGGAAGAACCGGAACTGCACCTGCCGCCGGCAACCCAGCAGCAACTGGTTCTGCGTGTGCAGGCCCTCTCATCCCAGACCTTCATCACCACGCACTCGCCGACCATTGCCGCCATGGCCGATCCCACGTCGGTTCTGATGCTGAGAAACGTCCAAGGGCGGCTTTCGGCGGAACCGTTCCTAGCCAAGAAGTTGGGACCGGATGCAGCTAACTGGCAGCGCAGGTTTTATCAGCACAATCGCACCGAGGTGATCGATGCATTGATGCATGCCA
Source organism: Dyella sp. 2HG41-7 (assembly GCF_021390675.1). Lineage (NCBI taxonomy): Bacteria > Pseudomonadati > Pseudomonadota > Gammaproteobacteria > Lysobacterales > Rhodanobacteraceae > Dyella > Dyella sp. 2HG41-7. The sequence continues at coordinate 2,136,969 of NZ_JAJEJV010000004.1, read as the reverse complement.
CGGTCTTGGTGCCGGAAGGCCGCTCCGATCACCTGCTTCTCAAGACCGTGCTCAGGCCCCTCATGCTGCATCAAGGCTGGGGTGGCGAGCATGCCCATGCGTTCGGGCTTGAAGTCGGCGTGGTGCCCACTGAGGACGCGAAGGTCGTGGAAACGACATGTGACCTGTCGCGGATCCATCCTCGGGTGTGTTGCCTCGTGGATGGTGATGATGAGGGGCAACGTTACGTTCGCAATCTTGCAGCCTTGGCCCAACCGCCTGCCGTGGTGATCCGCTGGCCCGACGGTCAAATGATTGAAGATGCCGTCGGCTGGATCCTCGAAGCGGATGTGGCGTCCCTTGCGGGCTTGACCAACGACGTGCCAGAGCTTGATGGGGCCAACCTTGCTGGCGTGATCGCGCACATGAAAATAAAAAACAAAAAGTGCGATCTCGTGTTGTATGAGGCCGTTGCCGAAGCCATCTGTGAAAGCGCCGCGTGCCGCGCCCGAGCATCGGAACTCTTCCAGGCCATCGCCAAAGCGTGCGCAGGAACAGCCACCCCTCGCTTCGTCCAACGCGACCAGGCCTGGGTATTCCAGCCATGAGTGTCACCGTCTTTTCGGGCGGAGCGGGTTGCGGCAAAACGTATCAGTTGATGCAACGGCTGGCCGCCATCATCGAGGCCCAGCCGCCCAAGGACGGCCAGAAAGTGCTCGCCCTGACCTTCATGCACGGCGCGCGCCGAAGGCTCGATGATCGTCTGGCATCGGTGCCAGGGCTTGGAAGGCGTTACGAGTGCACCACGCTGGACAGCTTTGCCGCACGGATCGTTCGACGGTGGCAGTCCTTGGCCGTGCAACAGGGCGCCCGCATTCCCCTGGAGACCGAATATGACGACATCTGCGCTGTTGCCGCTCTGATCCTCGCCCACCCAGAGGTCGTGCGCTGGGTCAAGGCCTCCTTTCCCATCCTGGTGATCGATGAAGCCCAGGATCTCTCTCATTCCCGGCTGAGCATCGTTCAATGCCTTGCCACGGAGCTGACCGCGCTGATCGCGGCCGATGAATTCCAGTGCCTGAATGAAGAGCTGAGGCCCAATCCCGCGTGGGAGTGGTTGAGCGCTCAGAAAGACCACATCGCTCTCGAACAACCGATGCGCACCCGTGTCGCCTCCTTGCTCGATGCCGCAGCTGCAGTTCGGGGTGGCCGGGCTCTGCCGACTGGGAAAGGCTTCACCGTTTCCCTCACAGCAACCGCCCCCATGGCGGGCGGATATCTGAACACGCGCATTGCCGGACTTAAGGGCGGCGGGCTGGCCATCATCACGCCAACCATCAAACACTTCGCAGAGGGCGTCGTCACTTGGTCCAGCACCAAATCAAACAGCCGAGGAATGGGTCCTTACGCGATTGCGTGGGAGAAGAGCGAAACCAGGGCCGCCGAAATCGCCATGGAAGGCATTGCTCTGCCCAAAGAAGCTACCCCGGCCCAAGCGCTCGCGGCCCTGCACGCCCTTCATGACCAGGCTTTGGTCCGCGAGGTGGCATCGTGGCTCGACCGATTAAGTCGCACCCGCGGTCCGACCACCATCACCCGAGAAACGCTGGCTGAGCGCATCCAGATGATTTACGCCAACCGCCGCCGCTTCCAGCGCCCGCTTGATCGGGGTCTACGAGCCATGTCCATTCATGGTGCGAAAAACAGGGAGTTCGAGCATGTGGTGGTGCTTTGGCCCGCGGCCGTGGCTGGTGACGACGAACACAAACGTCGTCTGCTTTACAACGCAATCACCCGAGCGAAATCGGACTGCCTCGTGCTGGTCCAGCTGAAGCAGCAATTGGACCAACCCCCGTTTAAGTAGCGGCACTTTGCTCTTTTATGTGAGCGCCTTGATGGCCTGTGCCAGCCGGCCATTGCGTTCCTCGGTCGGGAAACGGGCCCGATCCACCACCACGTAATGGTGCGCGACGTAATCGACATGGGGTTGGACATCATCGTAGGGCGCCAACGCCTCGATCACGCGCTTCCCGAAAGGATCCGCGAAGCTCGTGGTGTCGCTGAGCACCGCAAAGCCATAGTTCAACACCGCATCGACTGCGGGGAACGGGCTTTCGGTGCATTTGAACAATCGATTGGGCTTCATGCCTTCGTCCTGTTTCTGCTTCAACTGATTTCGCGCAGCTCGTTCCAGCGGGTCGTGTAACGGGGCGACAGCATCCCGCGTTGCATCGACCAATCGCGCTCGCCTTTCACGCCGGCCGAGCCGATGCCCAAGGAGCCCCGCCCCCATTTGCCGTTGGCTTTATCCATCACGCCCATCAGCTTCTCGCGCTTCATGTCCTGCTCCGATGGCAGCGCATCGAAGAGTGACCCTTGCATCACACTCTTTGGTCGCAAGTCATCGAGCATCACACCAGCCTTGACGAAGCGATAAGGCCGGAAGATGGATTTGAGGATCTGCACGGCCCACACCGTCAGCGTGGCGGTGTCGTCCGTGGGCACGGCCAGCCGGATGGTGCGGATGGGTGAGTATTGGGGGTCTTGCGGGCGGAAGGCGTTGGTCGTGATGAACACGCCCAGGCGCCCCGCCACGGAGCCTTGCGCGCGGAGTTTCTCTGCCGCGCGGCCCACGTGCATGCGCACGGGATCGGCCAACTCGTCCACGGTATAGACCGGACCACCGAACGATCGGGAGGAAATGATCTGCTGCTTTGTGGGTGGCTCGTCTTCCCAGGCGATGCAGGACACGCCATTGAGCTCGTTGATGGTGCGTTCCATGACCACGCCCCACCGCTCACGGGCGCGCTTGGGATCGCACCGCGCGAGGTCGCCCGCGGTGTGGATGCCGTGCTCTTTCAATTGTTCGGACAAGCGCCGCCCGATGCCCCACACATCCTTGGCCTCGAACTGATCCAGCAGAGCCAGTCGCTCCTCCGCGCTCAGCGCGGTGAGGTCGCACACGCCCTGCCATTCGGGGCGTTTCTTCGCCACGTGATTGGCAAACTTGGCGAGGGTCTTCGTGCTCCCGCCGAAGCCCACGCACACGGGCAATCCCAGCCACTGTTGCACTTGGCGCTTGATCGCGTGACCAGTGGCGGTGCGGTCGATCCTCTGGCCACCGAAGTCCAGGAAGCTCTCATCGATGCTGTAAATCTCCTGGCAATGCGGCGGCACCCAAGTCGCCAGCAACCCATGAAATCGACGGGACATGTCGCCGTAGAGTTCGTAGTTGCTGGACATCGCCAAGATGCCGTGTTGCCGCGCCAGGTTTTTCATCTTGTGCCAAGGCGTCCCCATCGGGACGCTGCCCAATGCCTTCACCTCGGCACTGCGGCTGACGCAGACCCCGTCGTTGTTCGACAAGATAACCATCGGGGTGCGTTCCAGATCCGGGCGCATCAGACGTTCACAACTCACGTAGCAGTTGTTGACGTCCACCAGCGCCAGGCACCTTCGTTCTGGGGGTTCCATGTCACACCGGCTCCACGTGCACCACGCGCAGCGTCGGCGTTTCCATCGGGTTATACGTGGCCGAGATTTCGCCCATGCCATTCGGCCCGCCGCTGGGTTCCAGTTGCAGGAAAAGGTGACCCGCCACTTGGCTGGCGTCCAACAGGATTTCGCGTGGCGTCAGACCGGTGTTGAGCAAGGACGGACGTGGCGGGTTCTTGCGCCAGGGCGTCAGATCGAAGCGGCCACCGTCACGGATCTGGGCTTGATCGTTGGGCAGCTTGACGCCCAGGTCTTCCAGGTCGGCCGTGCCCAAGGTGAAGGTGTAGGTGTCCTTGCCGTGGACGGCGTTGTAGAGCTTCTGGCGATCGTAGGTTGGGTATTGGTATGTCATGGGATGTTCCTTTTGGTTGTATGACCCACTTATTTATGCCCGCCAAAAACGCGTGTCATCGTCGTCCGCGTTTGAAGGATTTCAGGCAGTGGGTCACGACACCCCAGACCACGAGTTCATCGCCTTCATCGAACGTAATTTTGGGAAAGTGGCTGTTCTCGGGGATGAGGACGGGTTTACCGTCCTCCTCACCCAGAGTCTTGATCGTCAAATCGTTATTCACGATCGCCACCACGACATCGCCCCGAATGGGATGGAGCGCCCGATCCACCACCACACGGTCGCCATCGAAGATTCCGGCGCCATGCATGGACCAGCCCCGCACCTGCAAGATAAAGGTGCTCGCCTCATGCCCGGGAATGACCATCTCAGCCCCAAGATCCAGGTGCTCTTCGTAATCCTGGGCAGGGCTCGGAAACCCACACGGCACCCGGCTGACAAACGCCACCAGGTTCAGATCAGGCGCGATGGCGACCGGCTGAGGATGCTCCGCCGTGGTGTCCTGCCGGTAAGCGTCGAGGAACGCCACGACGGTCTCAACCTGAGAGAGCGGGACCCGGATTTGCTGGGTTTGCTCGCCAAAGGGACCGCCGGGTTTGCGGCCTGCGCCGGGGCGGGCACCGCCGTGTTGGGAGGGAGGCATGGGCGTAAACTTGAATTTTGTGCAGAATTCAAGTTTACCACCGGGCCGGTCTCAGGAGCTGAGAGACCTCACAGCCATTTCCTGTCCGGTTCGGACTCCGCAGGCGGCTGGGAGTTTGCCAAGGTGGCTTTCTGGGCCAGTTCCATCACCCAAATCAGATCGTCCAATTTCACTGTCCTTGGCTCCTGCCCCTTGGCGATCAGGTCAAGGAGTCCCTCGGACTCGGGATCGTTTTGCTGAGCCTGTTTCGCATTTTTGGCCGCGTCCCTCACCGCCGCCTGGACCTCCGGGGTCAATAGGGGTGAATAGCTGTTCGTGTCCATGGCCAGCAGCAACGCTGTCTTGATGAGCTTGGCCGCCGGATCCGTCGCATCCAGTCTTCCCACGCGGTCCGACTGTTCGTTCGTCAACATGCCCCACCCTCCGTCGCGGAACCTGAGATCGGTCGGTGTAGGCTAATTCCAACCCCATCCTCTGCCCAAGCTCCCATGTGCTATTCCGCTGAGGTTTATTCGGATTTTCGCAAATACCAACGCTACGGCGGCACGCTGGATCTGAAAGCCTTTGTCGATCTGTTTTTCCACCAGGGCAAAAAAGGCACGTTCACGAAGCTGGTGCCCAAGGCCGTGCGTGATGCCTTCGACCAGGCCGTGGGCCAGGACGAACAGGACGTCAAGGCCGCGGTGGTCCAGGCCTATCGTGATGTGATTTTGCACTACGAAGAAATTGTGGTGGAGCAAACCGAGCGCCTGATCAAGGCCCAGCAAAAACTGGCCAAGATGCCCACGAAAACGGCGGAGAACGAGGCGCGGATCGCTCAGAAGAAGATTGATGAGGCGAATGCGCGCATGGCGCAGGCGCATGAGGCAGCGGCGCAACACGATGGGTTCACCCGGATCTGGCCGGGGCACTATTGCCCCATCCTGATCCGCGATCCCGCCACGGGGGAACGCCGGATCGTGCCGGCGCGCTACCGATGCCGGTTGGTGGGGTGGACGGAAAAGGACGAACGCCTGAAACCTGGCACGTATAACGCGCGAATGGATTCACTGAAAACCGCGTGGCGCGGGATCTTCGGGCACTTCCATGCGGTGGTCGTGGCGCGGCGGTTCTATGAGTCCGTCTTGCTTCACGACAACCAGCAACGTGCGCTGGCGCCGGGCGAGAAAGAGCAAAACATTGAGATTGTTTTCAGCCCGGAACCCGAGCAAGAGATGCTGCTGGCGTGCCTGTATCGGTATGTCGAGCCGGAAGGCGACGAAGGGGGTTATTTCACCTTCGCTGCGGTGACCCGCGAACCGCCCCCGGAGGTCTTGGCGGCCGGCCACAACCGGTGTGTGATCCCGTTGAAGCCGAAGAACCTGGACGCGTGGCTGGATCCCGATCCCAAGAACCTCGGGGCGCAATATGCGATCTTGGAAGACCCGATTGGTGCGTTCTACCAGCACCAGATTGTGCAGAAGGGATTTGATGCAGAGGGTGAAGAGCCGCCACCCGGGTCGTCATGACCCAGGCGGCCATCGGCCACCGCACCGCCCGGGTTCAATCCTTGCGCCGCGCGCCGAACTCGCCGCTCATGGTCCACACCGTGGACTGGTGGTTTTCGAACTTGCCCCCTACCTGAAAGCCAGCCCCTTCGATGGCGGCGGTCAGGTGGGCGTTGACCTGAAAGTCGTCCTCGTAGTTCACGGTGAGCGAAAACACATCCAAGCCATGGTCCAATCTCAACTTGGCCACGGCTTGCCAAGTCGGCTCATGGGGAAACCACACTGGATTGTCGATCATGGCCGCCGCGTTGCTTCCGCGAAGTGAGGCATGGAACAGCAGGTTTTCACCGGTGCGTGCTTGTGTGCCGACCGAGCCCCCCGCTTGCCCCGTGCCCGCACTGGGTGGAATGGGAACGGACAACTCGCCGGCAAACTCTCGTGACCACCCCTTCACGTGCTGAACATTGATGGTGTTCGCGCCGAGCGCGCCCAGAAGCAGGAGGGCTTCACTGAACTTGTGTTCAAACACATGCCTGTGAAAGGACGCCACCGGGTAATACAAGCGTTGATTGGCGGGATGCTGCATGTAGACGACTTTCGCCCGCGGATGACCAGGCGGGAACAGCAGATCCTTGGCCACGCCGGAACCCACCATCTGCACATCCAGTCCTTCGGATTTTGCACGCCTGCGTGCCTCCATGATGGAACGAATGGCCAGCCCTCCTAGACCAAAAACGCTCATTTGCCAAGAGAACTTGGCGTAGTCCACTGCGAGGCTTTGAACCTTTTGCAGGAAGGGAGCTTCTTCGCTTTCGTTCTTTGGTGTCCCCATCTGCTTTTCAACTTCAACCACGGCGTCGGGGACAACCGTGATCAACAAGCTCAACTGTTCCATCTGCCTGCATTCCCCTGTTTTCAACACGCCCCATCACACGTTCGAATGAGTGCTTTCCAGATATTTGGCCAGACCCAGCAACGCAAATCCATACACCACAACGGCACCGATAACCTTGAACATGTCGAGCTCCTGATGGCGGCGCCCCCTGTGGGCGCCGTTCAACGCAAGGCTACGTGCGTCAACTCTCAGAGGTTGAGATTGGTCCGGCAAGCCATCAGAAGCGCGTCAAGTTCGCCGGAGAAACGGGGTCCGGCCCCCTTGGCCAACGTGCCTCCAAGGCTTTGATGAAACGCACGGTGCTGGCCACGTGGCTGTAAATCAGCAAGGCCTCGTCGTAGCCCAGAATGGTGTTGTCGTGCGCCATGGAGTGGTTGTTCCGCACGTGGTTGAAGGCCTCGAAGTGCGCGATGCTCGATTTCAGGATGCGCTCGGCCATGTCGGAGCCGATCTTGTTCTGCTCTTTCAGCACCTTCACGTAAGCGCCGACCAAGCCGTTCAACGGCACGTTGCGATCCAACTTCAAGTCGTGGTCATCGCAAAGCTTCCGGAAGAATTTCACGACGAAGGTGTGCAGGCGATCGAGGCCGGCTTCGGGCTGGTTCTTCTCGATGGCTTCGCGTGCAGCCTTCGCCACGGCTTCAAAATCCCGGTCATCGGGTTCGGCGGCAATGGCGGCCAGGTCCGCGACGGGCTGACCGGCGGAAATGCGGGTGAGCACCGCCTGGTAGCCGGCCACCAGCTTTTCGTCGGTGATCGCTGGCCACCCATCCTCTCGGGCCAAATCGAGGAGCGCCGTGAGACACTTGGCCACGACCCAGTTGTCCTCCTGATCCCAAAAGGCGCGCATGCGCCACGCTTTGGAACCGCTCTGGATTCGGAAGCGTGGATCGTCGATGTCACGATCCACTTCTTCGGCAAAAAACCGCGCATAGGTCCGATCACTGAAATTCAGCACATAGCCGGAGCCCATGCCCAGAAATGCCTCCAACGCTCGCCGCTCTTTGGGGGTCAAGTCAGACATGGACGCCTTCAAATATCCAAGTTAGGAAGGGAGCGCACGATCTTCATGGACTCCATGCTCACGGTGACCATCCTGAGGAACAGGTCCAGCGGATAGCGCGGATTGTCCATGGTCTCCTCGGCCCAGTCGTTGGCGTCATTGACGATGCCGGTGGGCTTATCGGGATCGACGCATTGCTGTTCGATCACCCATTGCAGCGCCGGCTTGCCGTTGACCACGTAGTCATAGGCTTCCGAAGGAATGCCGGTCACCGTGATCTTGGTGTTGTAGACCAAGGTGGTCAGGTCCTTCCCCTTACCCTTCTTCGGGATCTTCATTTTTTCAACGCGATAGTCCTCATCCTTCAACTTGCCGCCGACGGCCTCGATCTTCGCCGGAAAGAGTTGGACATTTTCGTAGTTCAGATGCAGCTCCGCCAAGCCGCGACCCGCCTGGACGATGAACCGGAAATCGGCGATCGCCTTGACGCAGGGCACGCGCGGCAACTCCTTGGCCAGGTTGTCCGCGAACCGTTCCTGATAGTCCGGGGCATGGAGCAGCCCGTAGACGTAATAGAAGATGTCTTCCTTGGTGATGGCCTCACCAGGATAGGCCGCCTGGAAATGGGCCAATCCTGCGTCCGTGATGGCGTCTTGTCGCACCTCCGCCGGGGCGTCTTGCCCCGCCGTGAAGAGGCCCTCCTCGCCCTCTGTCTCCTCGCTTTTCCCGTAGAGATAGAGCGGGAAGCACTGGGTTCCCCCGTCCGTCTGGAACTCGGGGATCGCATCCACCATCAAGGCAAACTGCCCCACGCCATTCCAGCGTTGCTTCACCATGATGACCTTGTTTTCGGCCTCCGCATGGGGAAACAGGCGCGGCAACTGATAGACATACTCATTGAACCTGCGGTCGAAATACAGCCAGCGCTTGGCGAAGGGTCGATACACGCTCTTCACCAAGGCCTCATCCGAAAACTCAAACCGCTTGCCCTTGATCAGCTCCTTTTTCAGGCCTCGCGTCCAACTGATCTTGGTTCGGTCCGTCTCAATCAGGTGTTCAAGACGCTCTTCGCGCTCCTTGCGACCCAGGCCCGCGCAGGCGTTCTCAAAATGAGTCACTTGTTCGTCGTAGAACTCGATGAAGCTCTGCATGTTCCGGGTCAGTGTGGCCTTGCTTGAGTTGTAGCACCACGCATCCCGGGCGGTGGTCACACCCTGGGAGAAGTTTTCAAACAGGCGATCGCCACCACCCTTCTTGTCCCCCATCGAGATGAACTGCTCGAAGCCAGCGTCCCGCTGACGGAGCCAATCGCCATGGGCGTCGGGTTGGATGGTCTGCCACTCCTGGATCCCCGCGATGCTTTGAAACCCCGCAATTCGCTCCAGCTTTTCGTCACGCGTCAGGTAATCACCAATGTCGTGATAGTGGATGGCGCCCCGCTCCGACTTGGCCGGATTCTTGACCAGCAACGAGATGGCGATGGGGGCGCGACTGCCGCCCTCAAAAATCTTTCCGCCCTCCCGGCGCGACACTTCGCCGATGGTCCGCTGGTTGCCCCGGAGATTGAAAATGTGGAGGCTCGAAAACTCTTCCGCGAGGCACCGACGCATGCCGTCTGCCGTGCCGGCCTCCAGAAATCCACCGTTGGTCACAAACCCAATGACCCCTGCATTCCCGATGCGATCACTCGCCCATCGGATCGCCCGAATGTAGCTGTCGTAAAGGTTTCTGAGGTTCGTTGCATTGGAGCGGGCCGCATAGGTCGCTTCAATGCGATGGTTCAGATACGGGTAGTCCACGTTCTGGTTGTTTTCGTTCGCGTCCTCTTGCCCAACCGCATAGGGCGGGTTGCCGAGGATGACTCGAATGTCCAGCCCCTTCTGGCGCTTTCGGCGCTTGCTGTTGTCCACCAGGATCTGATCGACCAAATCCTCCTTCTCATACATCTGGAAGGTGTCAGTCAGGCAGATTCCCTCAAAGGGCTCGTAGTGGCCGCCCACCAAGCCGTGATACACCGCCTCGATGTTGATGGCCGCGATGTAGTAGGCCAACAGCACGAGCTCATTGGCGTGGATCTCATTCTTGTATTTGTAGGGGAGTTGTTCCGGGGCGATCAGGCCACTTTGCAAGAGTCGCGTGATGAACGTTCCCGTTCCGGTGAAGGGATCGAGAATATGGACATTCTTATCGCCAAGCGACTGCCCAAATTCGGTCTGCAACAAATGCGCGACGCTGTGGATGATGAAGTCCACCACCGGCACCGGGGTGTAGACGATGCCCAGCTTGTCGCGGAGTTTCGGAAAGGCGGTGGCGAAGAATTTGTCGTAGAGCTCCACGACGATCTTCTGCTTGCCGGCCGCATTGTCGATGTCCCGAGCCCGTTCGCGCACACTCTCGTAGAAAAGTTCGAGCGTGTCGGCTTCCTTATCCAGCCGGTGCTCCTGCAGGACATCCAGCACACCCTGCATCGCCTGGCTCATCGGATTGTGTTGGGCGAAGCTGTAATCCGCGAACAACGCGTCGAAGACGGGTTTGGTGATCAGATGCTGGGCCAGCATCTCCACAATTTCGTCGTCGGTGATGTTGTCGTTGAGGTCATCCCGCAACTCAGCCGCAAATGCGTCGAAGGCCGCCCGCTCGTTGGCGTGATTCGGATCTTCAATGATCGCGTGGATGCGATCGATGTGCGTGCGTGCAATTTTGGCAATGTCCTTGGCCCACTCTTCCCAGTGGCGCCGATTGCCGCACTTCTTCACCACCTTGGCGTAGATAGCTTTCTCGATTTCCCCGATCTCAAATGCCAACTGGCCCTGATCGGGCTTCTCACCATGATTGCGTTGCGGGGCGCCAATTCCGAACTGGCCCCGCCCGGCAGCCTGGTTCGATTTTCCCGCTTTGGCATGCGCGGGTTTGCGCTGCACCTTGTCGCTGATGGCGATGACCTCCATCTTCTTCGTGTCTTGGCCAATCAGGTCCAGCTTGTTGACCATGGCGTCGAAGCGGTCATCGTGCGATCGCAGGGCTTGCAAGACTTGCCACACGACGGCATAGGTCTTGTTGTCGTTCAGGGCCTCGTGCGGTTCCACCCCAGCCGGAATCACCACAGGCAGGATGACGTAGCCACGCTTTTTGCCCGGGGCTTTGCGCATCACGCGCCCCACGGACTGGACCACATCCACCTGCGAATTGCGGGGGGTCAGGAACAGCACCGCATCCAGGGCGGGCACGTCCACGCCCTCGGAGAGACAGCGGACGTTGGAGAGCACGCGACAGGTGCCCTCGGGCACTTGGGCCTTGAGCCAGTCGAGTTTCTCCTCCTTGGTGCCCGCATTCATGCCCCCATCCACATGCCGGGCCTCACAGGACAGGCGTGAAGCGGGCTCAATGTCCTCGGCTTCCTGGTAGGCGTCCACCACCGCCTTGAACATGTCCGCGATGTTCTTGGAGCTGACCTTGTGGGCTTTGGCCCCCTTGGCGATTTCAATCACTTGGCAGAAAGCGACCGCACGCTGCATGGGGGCGTCATCGCCCAAAAGGTCTTCGGTCAAGCCCTGCTTGGCCAGGGCTTTCCAGCAACCGATGATCTTGGCGGCGTCATCCACCTTGATGTGGTTGTCGTCGCCGGCAAGCAAGGATTGCAGGCGACGGTTGACGTGGCTTTCTTCCACGGCCAGCACCAGGACCTTGTAGTCCACCAACAACTCGCGTTTCACCGCTTCGGAAAAGGTGATCAGGTAAAGCTGCTTGCCATACAGCGTCTCGTCGTCCATCGAGCACAGGGCCACATGGTCCCGCTCGGCGGTGGCTTTGGCGCTGTCCGCGTAAATACGCGGGGTGGCGGTCATGTAGAGGCGTCGCTCGCTCTTGATGAAGGCCGCATCGTGCACCTTCACAAAATGACTTTCATTGTCGTCATCGGCGAAGGTGAAGCCTGTGGTGCGGTGCGCCTCGTCGCAAATGATCAGGTCGAAGTCCGCCATCCCGAAGTTCGCTTGCGCGTCGTGGATGACGTCGATGGAGTGGTAGGTGCTGAACACCACGCTCATGTGCTCGTTGTCATGTCGAGCCTTCATGGCCTGAGCCAAGCGCCGGGCATCCGTGGTGGCCGGGTAGCGCAGTTCGTGGACGAAGGTTTGGACCTCGTCGTCTTCCTTGCGGCGCTTTTTCTTCCCCACATCGCTGTCGGAGCACACCGCGAAACTGTGAAGGGGTGTTTCGCTCTCCTGAGTCCATTCCGTGAGGGTCTGGGACAACAGGGACAAGCTGGGGACCAGGAACAGGACGCGTTTGCCCCGCCCGGCCATGCGCTCGGCAATTTTCAGGCTCGTGAAGGTCTTGCCCGTGCCACAGGCCATGATCATCTTGCCGCGATCCGCGGTGGCCAGGCCCTGCATCACCGCACGCACCGCACTGTCCTGGTGATCGAGCAGACGCTTCTTGGGTTTCAGTTCGACCTTGTGGAGGGCTTTGAATCGTGCCCAGTCGATCTGGCTGTTTTCGAGCGCGAACAGGTCAATCTTGCTGACGGGCGGCTGCTTATCGACCAAGGCGTCTTCGGCGTGGTCAGACCAGTTGTTGGTGGTGCTGACAATGATTCGATGGGCAAAGGTCTTTTTGCTCGATGCATTGAAAAAGCTGTCGATGTCCGACTTCTGGACCTTGTAGTCCTCTGCGTAGAACTTGCACTGGATGGCGTGGAACTCGCCGGTTCCCCGAGTCCTGGCCACCAGGTCAATGCCGGTGTCCCGCGCGTCCATGCCCTGTTCCCTCGCCCACTCCGCATAGGTCCACACCTGCTCATAGAGGTCTTGGTAGGTGGCCTCATGGCGCAGGTAAGCGCAGATCAGTTCCTCGAAGTAGGTGCCCTTTTCCCGCTCGGTGACGGCGGCATGTCGGTAGGTGTCGAGCAAGTCATGCAGGGCGCTCATCGGAACATCATTCTCCATCAAAGACTTAGGCCGCCCTCTTGGCAGCCTGTCCCCTTCATTTTGGCATGCTTGAGGAGCGGCTCAACCCACGCCGATCCAGGATCAACGCCCCGGTGATCGCCATGAGCACGCCCAAGGGGGCGGCAGCGATGGGAATGTCCCGCTGTGGCGCCAGGACCAGGGTCAACCCCAAGACCAGGAGAGATCCGGCCACCCGCAGACGATGACGGGTTTGTTGGAGTGTTGGGGGTGTCCGCAGGTCGCGCCAGAGGACACACCCGATGACGCCGGCCAACAGCCCGGGCCAAAAGCCCAGGGCGTTCTGCGGGGCCGTGATCATCAGTCCGATCAACAGGGAGTAGGCCGTCAGGACAACAAGCAAGGATTGGATCCGGCGATCGAGGGTGAGCATCAGAAGATCCGAGCAGGGCGATCCCCAGACCCTAGGCCAGCTTCGCCCGTTCGCAAGGCATCAGCCGTCGATGCCCAGGTCCTTGGACTGCTCAGTGCAAAACCGCACGGCGCACGCGATGCACCCGCACTCGCCCTGGCAGGGGTTCCGGCACGCGTCGTTACATCGGCACGCCACGGGGCCCACCTCCTTTGCCTCCCGAAAAATCCCGTCCGGCGGATAGCGTCGGCGCCCTTGCTCGCTTGGCTGCATGTCATCTCCTGCTGACCCGGCGAGCATAAACCCGATGATCAGGTGGGGGACAGGCTTGAATCCGACCGGGAGCGGGCGCAAGAATGAGGGGCCGGGAAGTCCTTGGCGTCCGCAGTGGGGCCCCGCTGCATCACGGATGACCGACGCCCGACCGCCACCTCACTCACCCCGAGGTGGCGTTTTCTTGGGGGCCTTCTTGGCCACCTTCTTGGCCACCTTCTTGGCCAGCGGGGGTGGCATCACTTCCAGGGCCTCGTCCAGGCGCCGGGCAAATTCTGTGAAGCTGGATCCGCAGGCTTGGGCGAAGGCTCGGAGCTGCAATGCGTCCAGCCGGCGCCCCGCCAGTTCCACGTCACTCACATAGGTCTGGGGCCGATTGAGGCGCTCCCCCAGCTCCTTCTGACTGAGCTTGGCCCGCGTGCGCAAAGCACGCAGCAGCCGGCACACGACCTCGTATTCGCGCTGATCAATCGACTTCGTGCTGTTGGCTGGGTTGGCCATGACCGCCCTTCTTCTGCGGTCTCACACAATATGCGCGCCACTCCATGACCTGATGCTCAGGTGGATACGCCGTCCAAAGGCCGTTTTCAAGCCACATCGACACCTGATGTTCAGGTATTCTGGCCAGAACGGGCGCAAGATGAGCCCCAGGCCACGGTTTTGGCCGCCCCAGCGTGCGCTGCCGGTGGGGCTGGTGACGGAGCAGCGCATCCGAAACAGGGGTCCACCATGAAGACCATCCTCACCCTCGCCGCCCTGGCGCTCTCCTTCGTCGCGTCGTCCGCCCTCGCTTCCCCCGACGCCGCCCACCTCCCCGTGACTCACTTGGCCACGCTCGTCAGCCAGCCCGGTGAGAGCGAACACGCGTTCCTCCTGCGCATCGCGCCCCAGCTCCGCGACTACGCGACCCACACCGGCTACCAAGCGTGCGGTCTGATCGGCACCGACGGCCAGGGCCGCTACGGCATCGAGCTGGGTTCCAACCGGTCGCACCTGGGCTGCATCGCCCACGCGTTGCCCGAGGGCATGACGGCGACCGGTGAGAGCATCCACGGCCCCGGCAAAAAGGGTGGCTTCACGATGAGCAACACGGACAAGGTGATTTTTGCCGCGATGGACGATCCGCACGATGAAGTGGATGGCCTCACCCCGGACAGCGGCATCTTGGTGACGATGCACGGCCAGGATCCCAACGTGTTTTCTGACACGGACTTTGCAGCGCCCAGCTATCTCGTCACCCCAACAGCTCTGCTCTATCAGCACGGCCGGAGCCATGTGCAGGCGATCGAGGCCGAACCCAACGCGTTGGCCGCCACGCCCTAAACCCAAGGGGGAAATGAAGATGTCCACTGCGTCGCGCATAGACGAAGAAACAGTTGATCAAGTTAATCGGCATTCGAGCCGCATGACCCGGCTTCAAGTTGACCTCATGCACCAGCGCCAACGGTCCCAAGAGGCGACGCAGGGCGCCCGTCGCCGCGCGGTTCAGCGCGAGAACGATGACTTAGAGGACGAATGCGTTCAATTGCGGGCCGCGCTATCCGAGGCCGAAGAGCTGATCCATTTCTGGGCCAACGGTAGCGAAGCGTTCCGGCGCACCATGCAGCACCTGCGCCAGCACTGGACGCCGCCGGCAGGGGCCGCAACCGACCTGAGCACGCTGGTGAACACCCACCATGCCGAAGCACAACAGGATCCGGCGTGGATCGAGAAGCGGGACGCGACGACGAAACACCAGCGCGAGCGGATCCGCGCCCGCCAATCCTCCGGACGAACCAAGTTCTGACCACCGCATGACCGTGCACGCATTTGGGCCGCCTCAGGGCGGCCCTTTTTTTGGCCTTCGATCCACGCAGAGGTCGTTTGACCTCTTTTTTCGCGTCAGGGGCTTGCCAAGCAGCGATTTTTTGGGAAAACCTGGTAGAGGGCCTCCCGCTCTCGTCCCCTTTCCCCAATCGAGAGCCCCGCCCCATGAACCTTCGACGTTTTCTGCCTGCGCTGCTGGTGCTGGTCGCCTTGGCCACACCTGCCCTACACGCGCAAACCACCGCTGCACCGCAAACCACCCTGTGCTCCGGGTATTTCTGCGCCAACGGATCCGGTGTGGGCGACACGCCCACCGTGTCCGGGTTTTGGTCGCTTGCTGCCGGTTCCGGTGCCCAGACCACATCGAGCCAAGCCATCGCGCTCGGCAACAGTGCCCAAGCAGGCAACGGACAGATCGTGGATTCCAATGGCCAGCCCATCGGTGGCCAAGTCGCCATTGGCTCACTGTCGCAGGCCATCCAGCAGGGGGCTGCCGCTGTGGGATGGGGCGCGCAAGCGCAGAACGTTCAGTCCTCGGCCTTCGGCACCGGCAGTTCCGTCACGGCGGACTACGGTTCGGCCTTTGGTGCCGGCGCGACTGTCACCGGCGCTTACGGGTCAGCCTTCGGCATCGGTGCACGTGCCATGGGTCAGTATTCGCTTGCTGGCGGCAACAACGCCCAAGCCCAAGCCCAGTATTCCATCAGTCTCGGCACGGGTTCCTACGTGCTTTCGAGCGCCACGGGCAGCGCGGCCTTGGGTTTCGCTGCGTCAGCCCAGGCCGCTGATTGCACTGCAATCGGCAACGGTGCCACCTGCACCCAATCGGCCACGGTGAGCTTCGGCAGCCCGGGTTACGACTACACGCTGCAACACGTGGCGCCCGGTGTGCTGAGCAACGACGCTGTGAACGTGGGCCAGCTCAACACGGGGCTGAGCTACTTCGGCGCCGGTGCAGGCCTCAACAACGGCGTGTTCACTGCGCCGAACTACGTGCTTTCGGGCGGCACGTTCAACAACGTGGGCAGCGCCCTGCTCTACCTGGACAGCAAGCCCTCGGGCACGGGCAGCCAGGGTCCGGCCGGTCCTCAGGGGCCAGCCGGTCCAGCCGGTTCTGGTGCGAACGTGGTGGCCGGCACCAACATCGTGGTGAGCCAGAACGCGAACGGCGACCAGGTGGTGTCCACCAGCGCAACGCCGACGTTTTCCACCGTCACCGCTTCCAACGGTGGATCCAGCACTGTGGTCTCCGGCGAGGGTGTGGTGATCACACCTGCGACCTCCAACGCAGTGACGCTGAGTGGTGCAGGGCTGGACAACGGCGGTAACGTGATCAACGGCGTGGCCCCCGGTGCCATTGCACCTGGATCGTCGCAGGCCATCAATGGTGGGCAGCTCTACGCAGCGCAACAGTCCGACCGGAACTGGGCCAAGGCTTACACCGACCAGGCGATCCAGGGCTTGAACGATCGCATCGCGCGCGTGGGTGCCACGTCCGCCGCTTCGGCTGCCTTGGCCTCAAACTACCGCGACACCCCCAACAGCTTTGCAGCAGGGCTGGGCTTCCAAGGTGGCCACAACGCGATCGCCGTTGGCTACCGGCATGTGAGCGAGTCGCAGCGGGTGTCCTGGTCCATCCAGGGTGCCATTTCCGGCAGCGAACGCAGCATCGGGGTGGGCATCGGCTACGGCTGGTGAGCCCTTCGCCTTGAAACAGAGGGCCGCTCTTCGGGGCGGCCTTCTTCGTTTCAGCCCTTCTGTGACCCATCGATCTCTCTTTTCGGTTGGGCTCTTGCCAACCGGCGATTTTCTGCAAAAACATTTCGGAGGGCCCAGGAAAACGCGCGCTCTCGTCCCCGCCCCCATCCGAGAGAGCCCCGCCCATGAAATCTCTGCTTTCCGCTGCGCTGCTGTTGGCCCTGGCTACCCCTGCGGTGGCAGGCCAGAACATCAGCGCGAACGTCTACGACTCGCGTGCAGCGCTCAGTGCACAGAGCGCTGAGCTGGCCACGGTGGTGGCTGTGCGAGACGTGCAAATCAAAAACACCGGCAGCAACCCGGGCACGTATATCGGTGCCACCGTGGGCGCTGCAGGTGGCTACGCTTTGTCCCGCGGCTCCAGCTCGTTCACCGCTCACATGTTGGGCGGTGTCCTTGGCGGGGCAATGGGGGGAGCCGCGGGACAAACCATCGGAAACATGTCCGGCCCCCACCACGCGCTCCAAATTTTCGTTCAGCGCTATCAGATGAACGGGCGTCCTTATCCGCAATTGACCAGTGTGGTTGAGGCGGACGATCAGGGCTCGTTCCGTCCAGGTGATCGTGTGTTGCTCGTGCGCGGCCGCAATGGTCTTTCGATCGTTCGCGCCGACGTGCAACTCGAAGCCCAGCCCGCGCAGACGGATGTGCGTGGGCCGGGTTCGTATGGTGTAGGGGTGCTGCCATGAAGCGCTTGATCCTTGCCGCGCTGGTGATGGCCAGCGCTCCCGCCTTCGCCGATGAAACCTCGCGCGCTGCCCAGGTCACCGTGTCGGTGGCTGAGCAGATCCGTGTCGGACACCCGAGCGGCGATTACGCCGACCTGGGGTCTGGGCGCCAAACGGTGGCGTTGCCGTGGGGCACGTTGCTGGCCTTTGCCGGCACCTACCCCGACACGCGCACCACCCGCAATTTCGGCCTGCACATCGATGGCCTGTCCAGTGGTGACTGCATGGCCTACGTGCGCGCGATTGCGCCTGCCTTCCAGGACGTGTGGATCGCCGATGCCTCCCCTAGCGCGGTCGGCGGATCCGTTTACCGCTCTGGCCATCTCGACCTCGCCGCGCTCGATCGCGCCTGCCATGCCCACGATCAGGTGGGGATGGACCTCATCACTCACTGACCCGGACCCCGCCATGTCTGCCCTTGCCCTCTCTCCTGCTGTGACTTTTCCACCTCTGCTCAAACGCCGCATGCGTGCCTTCGGGTTGCTCGAAGTGATCCTGGTGTTTGCCATCGTGATCGGCGCCGCCGCCGTGGTGTTCACTGTGTTCACGGGCGCCAACGGTTCGGCCAATGCCGACCGCGTGGTGGCCCAGACGGACCTCATCGCAGCGAATATCCGCACGAGCCCGTGGGGCATGAGTCATGACTACTCCACATTGCCCACCAACGGCCAATACATCCCCGGCATTTTTCCGACGGATTGGAACCAGAGCGGCCAGGCGATTGATCCGTCCACGGGACAGCCTGCCCTGATCGGTCCGGGTTTCAACAATCAGCAGTTCAACATCACCATGAATTACGAGCCGTCGGACGGCGCGGCGTGCACAAAAATGCTGAGCGCGTTTGCCGCCGAGGGCTACGACGACATCTGGGCCGCTGGCCCGGGTCCGACGGACACCGGCGCATCGGTGTGCGCCACGACCAATCCCTGCAAAGTGGACATGACGAAAGTGACGGCCTGGTGCTCGGGCACCTTGTTCACCGATGGCCCGTCGTTCGGCTTCTCTGTCTTCGCGCACTGAGGGCCGCCATGACCACGCTTGCTCTCCCCCTCTCCTTCCCCTTGCGCCCGCTGACGAAGACACGGCGCCGCGCCTTCGGGTTGCTCGAAGTCATCCTGGTGTTCGCCATCGTCATCGGTGCTGCGGCCGTGGTGTTCACGGTGTTTCAGTCCGCGCAGCATCGCTCAGACGTAGAACATGACCGCACGTTGGTTCGCACGCTCGGGGCCAACATTGGCACCTTGTTCCATTCGCCGTGGGACAGCTCCTCCGGTCCCGGCGTGATGATGGCTTACATCACCGCGCCGACCGTGGTGGGTGGTCCGTCGTGCACCGGTCCAGATCTCGATGGCTCGCCCAGTGAAGGCCAGGGCTGCTATTCCGCGCTGACCGGCATGTCCATCCATGTGGGTGAGCTCGACCAGGGCACCACGGGCACGGCTTATGACGTGCAGATCCAGGGGGTGCAGTCGCCTGCCGATTGCGCCGATTTTCTCACTGGCGGCCCAGGGGCCTTTGGTGCCGTTGGTGTCTCATCCGATCAAGACCCGCTCGGCGTGTGGGCCAACCCCATTAATCAGGGGGACGTGCTGACCTGGTGCGAAGCGCACACGGGCGGCAACGGCGTCATCCAACTGTGGTGGGGCCACCCGTGATCACTTATGCCCTGCCCCTTCCACACTCACCCTCCCGGTCCGGGAGCCTGGGCGGATTTGTTGTCCGGAAGGGGCGGGGCACCTTCTCTCCTGGTTTCCTGCTCATGGACGCGATGCTCTGGCTCGCGCTCGGTGTGGCGGTCGCCACCGTCGCCCTCGTGCTTTTCATCACAACGTGGGGTGGCAGTGAAACGGCGCAAGCGCAAGCCTGGGTGCAAGACACCGCACAACGCACCGCTGCCGCTTACATGTCACGCCCGGACTATTCGCTGCTCACGCAAGCCAGTGCACAACAAGATGGTCTCTTTCCCCCTGCCGCATTCACCGGTGGCCAGCTCGTCAATCCTTGGGGTGGTGATTTTGCGATCACAGGGGTCGATACACCTCTGAAATCCATGGGCGCGTTGGTCATCACGATGGACCAAGTGCCGGCGGGTGATTGCGTGAAGTTGGCCGGCAGTCTTGTCACCAGCGCGGATTCGATTACGGTCGATGGAACCCCTGTTTCAACGGGGCACACACGACCCGATCCGCAAACCACGAGCATCGCGTGCGAAACGGAGGGGCGGCTCCAATTCACCTACATCAAGCGCTGATCCATGCGGCAATTCCGACACACTCAACTCGCGTTTTCTCTGCTTGAAGCGATGATCGCGGCCGGCTTGATCGCAGGTGTGGCGGGGGTGACGTATGCCATTTTCAGCCCCACATGGAGTGGCGGCGAAGTCACCGGTGAGGTGTCGCGCCTGGATCAACTCCGGCGCTCCGTGCCAGGTCTGTATGCCAGTGCACCAGACTTTCAGGGCATCGGCACGGATGCCACGCTTGCGCATCTGGCCACGCCCTCGCCTTGGGGGAGTTTCTCGCTTCAACCGGCGCAAGTGAATGCCCCCAATGATGGTTGGCTGGCCGCGTATGCAGGCGTGCCCACCAAGGAATGCGAGGGATTGGTCAACGCCGAGATGGGCCGCGAATGGACGTCCATTCAAGTGGATGGCACCGCCCTCAATGACGCGCCACAGGGATTGACGCTTTGCCAGACCTCGAACGCCCACGCCATGACGTTCACGATGTGGGGTGGCTTCCGCGGCGGTGCAGGCGTGGGGCAATTGCTGCCGCCGGGTTCCGGTCAGCCGCGCAACCCGCCGCCGGGGATGCCCACGCCCCCGCTTCCGCCACCCCCGCCCTGGACACCGGCGCCACCGCCTTCCACCGTGCCCTCGGGTGGGCCCACGCCCGCACCAGGTCCTAGTCCCGCACCAGGTCCTGCTCCACCGCCGGTGTATCCACCGGTGCCGCCTCCGCCCGGGTATCCGCCCGTGTGCGTGCCGGCATCGCCTCAAACCCAGGCGATCGCGTGCCCGGCGGGCCAGATCCAATCGGTGTCGCCGTATGGTGTTGATGGCATCAGCCAAGCGCGCTCCGCTTCGTGCACTTACAAATATGGGATCTCGGTCTACGGACCATGGTTGACCACTGGCAACACGTGCGCGCCGAAGTGCGTGGCGCCGCCGACGGGCACCGGCACGCAGACCGGATCGTGTCCGGCAGGCCAGGTGATTGCCTCGGGTGCGACGACGTTTCCGCAGACGCAAGCCATCACTTTCGCGTGCCCCGCACCGACGGGGGCTTACACCACGGCCTACGGCGCCTGGTCACCGGCAGTGGCCAGTGTTTGTGCGCCGAAGTGCGTGGCGCCCGGTCCTGGCTCTCAATCGCAGAGTGCCGGGTGCCCAGCCGGGCAGGTCACCAGCTCGGGTGCCACGAGCTTCACGCAAACGCGATCGGTCACCTATGCGTGCCCGGCGCCACAGGGGAGCTACACCACCGCTTACGGTGCCTGGGCGCCGCCAGCATCGAGCGTGTGCGCGCCGAAGTGCGTGGCCCCAGGCCCGAGTTCGTGGCTGGAATACCGGTGGGATCCCACGACACGCTATGGCACGTGCCCTGCCGGTCAGTCTGGGACGATCAGCTACACCGAACAGCAAGTGCGAACGGACACGACCACCTACGCGTGTCCCGCACCGCAGGGGGGTTACACCAGTTCCACCAGCTACGGCGGATGGAGCGACACGGGCGCGACCACCAACAACGTCAACACCTGCACGCCGAACGCGCCGCCCACCGCATCGGGGAACGGTTGCACGGCCACGGGCATTCCGGGCTCAGGGGTCACGTCCACACCTTGGAGTTTGACGTGGCCCCAGGCAACGACTGTCCAAAAATCCTGCACGTGCTCCGTGACGCTCACGAACAATGGGGTTTCCCAGGGTGTGAGCCTGACCGCTTCGGCTTTCAGCTCCGGCGGAGGTGGCTACTACGGCTACAGCTCTGGAACCTATTCCGTCGGCGGTGGGACCTTCACGGTGGGCGTCATGATCAACGCGAGCAGCTCGCAAACGAGCAGCGGAACGAAATGGGCGAGCACGTGCCAGATTTCCGTGGCGTTGCCCAACGGCGGGGCGGAGCCATGAACGCTGGGGAACCGGATCAGTGATCAATCGACACCTGCCCCCGGATCGATGGTAAGACAAACCTGGTCGCGGGTGAGGTCAGACTCATCGAGCAAGAGCCACGGCGAGGGGTTGAGGGGCTTGATCATGACGTGCTCCGGTTCTCTTCACGCAGTTGTCTGGCTTCCCTACGTGCACATTTCTCCCTATCACGGGTCGCATCCAACGTCCGCTTGAATTCCTTTCTGGCGCCGTTGTGCTTCCTCCGGTCATCACTTTGAATGATGTAGTGCATGTCAATCGCTGAAATGGTGATTTCGCTTGGATCCATGCTTGTGAGGTGCCAAAAACCGCACTTCGGACACAAGTAGACATGGCTCTCATAGTCCTTCCTGCGCCGTTTGATGGCTTCCCCGCGACTGCTGCGTTCACTCCGGACCTCGATGAGCTTCAACTGGGCAGCATCACGCGTTGCGTGCTTCACTTTCATGCAGGGTCTGGCCCAGGTTTGGAGTTTGCTTTTGAGTGACATCCGTTCAACTCCACCGGCGCCAACGATAGGAAAACGGGGTTGGCCGCCACAGCGTGAATGCAAGGCAGTAGAACAGCGATAGGCTCGCAACTCCTGTCGGCCACCATCCTGGTGTGCTTCCCAAAGCCTTATCGAAATGACCGATGGTGGGGAACAAAAACATCCAGCCATAGGCGACGTAAACCATCGCCTTGTCGAGTTTCACATTCTTGTTCATGCGTAATCTCCCGGGTTCCAGTTGCGTGTGCGGCGCCACCCATCGACGCCGATGAGCGCGGCGACGATGCCGCCGGCCATCGCCCACGTGTGCACGGTGGGATCGTTGATGAGTGGAATGAGGTAAGCGACGGCGAGTGCGGTGAGGCCGCCTGTGAGCATCAGGGGGACGGGGCGCATCAGTGACGCTCCTTGGCTTCCAAGGCTCGCACCCGTTCCCGGGTGTCATAGACCAGCGCTTGAAGTTCGACAATGTCGACACTGTGCCGATCCACGATCTTGTCCTGTTCGTCCGTGCGCAGGTGATCCTTTGCTTCAAGCACCGTGACTCGGTCCCGGAGGGGCTGCTGTTTGTTCGTCGGCTCTGCCGACAACAATGCGATCATCGTGGCAACGGATGCACCGAGAAGGATCCCGTAGAGCCATCCCTTGATGAAGTTAGAAAATTCAGCCTGTGTCATCACACCATCCCCTTCTCGCGCAGGATGCGCAGGGCATCCCGGCAGACCGATGAGTTCATCGCGCGCACCACGTCTTCACGCGTGAGCGACTTGGCACCCGGCCGTCCGAAAATCACCACATCTTTGTTGGGCTGGCGCGCCAGGTATTCCCGAGTGGCGGGCGAGGCCTTTTGCCCGCTGGCCACCAGGTGCTGGATGAAAGTCTTTTGCTGTTCGGGATCCGCCGAAGCCATGGCGATGCTGACGGGCATAGGGGCTTGGATCGTCCGATCGGGTGCGGCAGCTTTCGACTTGAAGGAGGTCATAAACTCTTCAAAGCCGACAACGAGGCGGGCGACAAAGCTGGCTTCCTGTTCGCTGCGGGGCTCCTTAACCAAGCGCCTCTCCCGGCGCTTGGCCAGCAATTGATCCAGCTCAACACCTGCATCGATGCTGGGCTCAGCGTGCGGCCCGGCAAAGGCTTCCATCGTGGTTGGGAATTTTGCGCATGGCCGATCACCCGGCATCCCAATCCCGCCATTTTCGGGAATGATGTATCCCCATGGGTATTCGTTTCGGGTGTCCCACCAGCCCTGCTTAAACCACTTGTGGGTCAGACCCTCAATGCGGTTGAAGTCGATATCCAGATGCAGGCCCATGTCGCACACGTGTAGGTCCGCGAGGGCTGTGCGTTCGTCCGCATTCGTCGGCGAGCCCCTCACGCGTCGTTCGCGTTCAAGCAGCATGGCAAACAGGTTGAGTTCGTCTTGTTTCTTCATGACGATCACCACGCCGTTCCGAACCACACGACCACGGCCACCAGCCCACCGATCAACAAGGTGATCAGGAAACGGTTGTGCTTCGTTTGCTTGGCCAGCCGATCAGCCAGGGTCGCCGCGAGCTCGCGGAAGGAGTCGGCTTCGATCTGGGAGGCATCTAGGGCGGCCTGCATGGATTGCAGGGTCTCGTGCTGAACTTGGGTGAGGTCGTCGGCCATGGCGGGGCTCCGATTAGAAAAAGGGTCTTGATTGACCTTGTTCTAGGCCGAAACCGCTCCTTGGCAAGACTGATTGGTGCGTGTATCGACACGGAGTGTGACGGTGATCCCAACAGAGGTGGTTGGGTCACTGATGCGGTTGAAGCCTCAAAAGGAAAGCCCCCGATGGGGGCTCAGAAGTGCAAGATTCGAACTTGCGAAGTCCGCGGCATTTGCGCCCCGTATCGGGCTTCCGGAACTTTTAGATACGTCAACCTTAGACCTGGCTCAGTCAACTTCCAAACACACAACCATCCACCAAAGGCCCTCGATCTGTTGTGTTGCCCTGAGAAAGTGAACCAACAGGTCCGAGGTTTTCCCACTTCGCTTTGGATGACTCTACGTTCTCAAAAAATCGCCGGTTGGCAATCCCCTCGCCGATCGTTCGTGTCGATGGATGTGCCTCGTCCCAGGTGGGGTCGTTGCATCACTGCCGGCATCACCTGGCTTCAAGATGTGCTCTCAGGTCTCAGCCGCCCCAACGAAATCTTCGGCCCTTGGCAAGTCAGCCATTGGCCCTGCTTTTCGCAAGATGTTTCGGAGGGCATACTGGCCCCAAGCGCCAGGGGGCGCGGTTCAATAAGGACTTTGACCGATGGTGCGCAAATCCGTTTTGGCTTTGGTTGTGTTGACGCTGGCCGCGTGCTCGCAATCGCCCGCTCCAACCCCTACCGCTCAGGTGGCCCCAGCCGCTGCTTCCACCAGCTTGGCGATCCCGCCTCCGCCGCTCGCATCGAAGAACACCCCGGAAGCCTGGCGTGCGGCGTTCGACAGTTCGTTCCACATCGTGGGCAAGCCTGAGGATCAGGGCGACGGCAACACGCAGTTCTACGCCTGCTTCGACGCGGCGGTTCCCGAGAAGATGAACAAGTGTCAGTTGGGTGCGGCGGTGGATCGGGATGGCTTCCGCAAGCTGTGGATCTTCAAGTCACGCGGTGCGGGGATCGACAGCATTGCCCCCGATGGTCCGTATTTCGCCCAATACGTTTCAGTGAGAGAGAACCGGGCGCCCGTGTATTTCCTCGCCACCCACTTCGTCGGCGGGCATTGGTTGTTCATGTCGGATCTGGCCATCATGGTCGATGGCGACATTGTCTTGGAGCACCACTTCGATCACGCCGACGTCAACACGCACGTCGGGACGGGTTACGTCCAGGAAGATTCTGATTTTGTCCTGACGCCCCAGCAAATCACCGCGCTCCGGAAGATCGGACCGGATAGCCAGGTGATCATTCGGATCACCGGAAAAAATGGCTACGTGAGTGTTGACCAGGGCGGCAAGGGCAAACATGCACCCCTGTTCAACTCGAAGATCTTTGCTTACGACACCCGCGAAATGCTGGGGATCTACGATGCGATTTCAGCTCCGATCAAGGGCAAGGAAGTCCTTGCCCCGTAAGTGAGGCCAAGGCGTGGTCAGAGGCTCTGGCCACGCCCTTGTGAGCGACGCACCGCCTCGGCCAGCGTCGGTGGCACCTGCTCACGCAAGCGCTGGAAGGCCTCGGCGGCCTTGGTCACCGCGGCGGCATCCAACTTGGGGGCCTGAGCCTGGGCCTGGGCTTTCTTCGCGCGATGCTCGGCGATCAGGTCCTTCGTGCTGCGGCCACCGAAGGCGACGCCCTCTTCCAGCGCGTTGACCTGCAGGCGGTCGGTGACCACTTGGGCGTCGCGGTGGAGGTTGTCCTTGTCCTTCGTCAGCATGTAGAGCCCGAAGTGTTCCTTGTGGCGCGTGTAGGACACCATCGCGCTCTGACGGTCTACGCAACGCGGGTTGTGCACTTGGTAGACGTCTTCGATGCTCTGGCCCTGGCTGCGGTGCACCGTGCGGCCCCAGGCCAGGCCGAAACTCTGCTGGTCGGAGCGAAAATGGATGTTGCGACCGTCCTGCTTCTCGATCGAAGACTCGATGCGCGCCTCGATCTGGGCCTTGCCGTCCTTGCCCGGGATCAGCGCCGTGACCACGGCCACCGTCCCGTTGACCACGTCCAGGTCGTCATCCTTGGCCGCGAAACGGATGCGATCCCCGACGGCCAGCTTCATCCGAACCTCGTGGCCGGCGCGCGGGGTCTTCGTCAGCACTTCCTTGTCTTCACCGAGCTCGCCCGCGGCTTGCTTGACCTGGCGCAAGGCCTCCGTGACTTCATCCACGTCTGCATGGACGCCACCCAGGATGACCTTCTCCCGATCGGGCCGTGGGTTGGCCTGGTAGTCGGCCACCAGGTTCTTGATCAGGGCCTTGCGGTCCAGGTAATCGAGCAGGTGCCCGTTGTCGTCCATCTCCTGCATGATTTCCCGGCCCTTGCGCAGGTTCTCGGCGCGGGAACGCTTCTCGGCGCCGCCGGCCTCACTGAATTTCGTGGCGATGTCCCGGCCCTTCTGGCTCTTCTGCCGGCGAATGTCTTTCAGCTCCGTCATGCCGATGGCATCGACCACGGTCCTGAGGCCACCCCCGGCCTCCACGGATTGGAGCTGGTATTGATCACCCTGGAGAATCACTCGGGCCCCCGCGTCGTGCGCGTGCTTCATCAGGCGCTGCAAACTCCGGGTGCCGATCATGCCCGCTTCGTCCACGATCAAGACGGTCTTGCTGTCCATCTGGATCTTGGACTTCGGCCCTTTCTGCATCTGGTTGAGAATGCGCGAAATGGAGTGGCTCTCCACGCCCGTTTCCGCTTCCAGTTTTTTCGCAGCATCCCAGGATGTGGCGGCTCCCAGGACTTTGAAGCCGGAGCGACGGTAGGCATCGACGGTGACGTCGGACGAAGTCGTTTTGCCGCTGCCCGGGGCACCACGCACCACTGCCACGCCGCCCGTCTCCTGGGTGACGTAGCGCACGGCGGTGGCCTGCTCGGGCGTCAGGGCAAAGCCGCGCTTCTTCTGGAAGTCCGCCATGCACTGCTCCACGACCTTGGGATCCAGGCGCTGGTGGGTCTCGTGCTGACGGGCTTTGGCCCCTTCGGCCAAATCCTTCTCCATGTCGAGCACGCGGCTCTTGGACGCGAACCGGTATTCCTTGAAACGCATGGAGGGTTTTTCCACACGGTCATCTTCGTGCACCTGCTCGCGCTCGATCACCGCCAGGTCGTCCTGGCGCGCCAGGAAGTCATTGGCGAGTTTGATGATGCCCTTGGCGTCGTAGTCGCCTGCTGTTTTGTCAGCGATCACGCGCACGAGGTCGCGCTTGCGGAACACCGATTGGGTTTCGTGGAGTTTGTCCAAGACTTCGCCGTCAAACTCCTCCTGCGTCTGCTGGGCTTTCTGTAGGCGCCGGAGCTGCTCCTCTTCCGAGGGCGCCAGGCCCAGCATGTCGGACAGGCGCTCGGGGAGGTTCAACTCGGGGTGACGGCGCCGGAAGTCGGCCTGGCTCTTGCGCCAGTCGTGGATCAACTCCTCAAACTCCGGTTCCCTCTTGGCCTTGCGGGTGGCCAAGTTGGCTTCCTGGCTGCTCGCGCCGGGGTTTTCCTCCAGGAACGCTTCGATCTGCTGCCGCCGCCCGGATTTCTCGCGGCGGTATATTTCGGGAATGCCGACAAGCTTGTAGGCACCCTCGATTCGTTGACCGTTCTTGTCGAGCTGCTCGGTGAAGTCCAAGCCGAACCGCGCTTCCTGCAGGTCTTTGGCCATGCCCGCGCGATAGATCGCGCTGGCCGTGCGCAGCACTCCCAGCATCTCCTGCGCTTCGAGCGAGGAAAAGCGGCCGTCGGCCATGCAGGTGTTCATCACGACAAAGTGGGTGTGTAACTGCTCATCGATGGTGTCCGCCTCCGAGTCCTGTCCGCGATCGTGCGCGCGTGCGGTGAAGTGATGGAACGCCCCAATCACCAGGCCTTCGCCCTTCAAGTAGTCGTTGCTGCCAGCGCCCCGGCGCGTTTCTGCGTGGTCCTCAATGAAGGTGATGGCCTTCAGGGCATTGCGCTCGTGGATCTGGTGGATCAGTTCCCCGAGGGCCCGCTCTTTGGGGTCATCGCTGGCCATGCCGATGGCCCACGCATTCGACACGGTTTTTTCAGGAGAGCAGCACAGGTCGTAGCCCATGCGCATCTCCTGGAAATGGCCAGCGGGTTCGCCCTTGTCATCGAGCTTCGGCGTGCCGTCACGATTTTTGGCCGCGATCCAATGGGGCTTTTCGCCCGCGTTCTGGCGCAACTGTTCCCCTCTCGGGCCAATCCCCATGAGGAGGTTGGAAAACACATCCTCGTCCACGCGACCCGTGAGGCCGAGGGCTGCGGCTCCCTTGCCGCACCATTGGGACACGCTCTTCTTCTCGCCCTTCGCGTCGCAGTAATAGCTTTTCGCACCCGCGCCGAAATATTGGCTCAGGTCACCGCACGTGCCGTCGTCTGCACTGGTCTTGAGTTCTGCTGCTGTGAACATGTGAAGGGATCCGCGTGGGTTCCCTCCAACTTCTCAAAATTCCGCCGGTTGGCAATCCCAGGCCTATCGACGCCGCCTGCGTGCCGGTGGTGGACCCTTGGCCGCGTTGGCCTCCCGCGCCAGGCGCATCCGTTCTTTCATCGCGTCCAGGTTGTCGATGCACCACAGGCCTTCGAGGCACAGGAACCGATCGGACATCACGGCGTCCAGGAGCTCGGGCAGTGTGGCTTCAAAGCCACTGGCGCCGGTGACCTTGGCCTCCCCTGCGTCATCCAGCGTCAGGATGGCCATGGGCAGGTCGGGATGGCAGGCGCCCTGTCGTTCCAGGTTTGGGTTGTGCCGATCGGCGCGCCACTTCTCTTTGGCCAGGGACATGAGCAGGGTGCGGTAACGATCCAGGCGCAACAGCCACACGGTCCTGACGCCCGCCGCTCGGTATTTCTCCTGGCGATCCAGGTAATCGCGCGAGTGCTGGTAGGAGCGCTGGATTTCCACAGCGATGCGCATGTCCCCGCGCTCACCCCACACGTCCGCTTGCCAGCGGCCAAGCTCGCCCTGGCCGGGCTGCTCCAAGGTGGCCACACAGCCGAGTGCTTCGAGGGTGGCCCGGACGGTGTGCTTCGCCGCTTGATGCCACTGGCTTTCCTCGGACTCACTGCACGCGCCGGACGCGTGGGCAAAGAACGGGTGGCCGTTGGGGCTGACCTTCGGCACGGCGCTGCCCTTGCAGCACGGCATTTGTAGTTCACCCATCGTGTAGGTGTCCTGCAACTGCCGCCATTCGGCAGGGGTCATTTTGAGCGCGTTGACCGTGCCGCCGTTGACGTGGAGGGCTTCGATGCATTCGACGTAAGACATGGACATTCCCTGTTGTGCAATGGGGAGATGGTCGTGTCACGACCGTGCCCTGTCCATCAGCCGGTCTGCCGAGCCTTCGCCAAGGGATTGGCCTTGACCTCTTCCAGGAGGCGCTCAGCGGGGGTCATGACGGGTGGGAACGGCGAGGCTTCGGCGTCCAGGCCAGGTTCCGGCTCGTATGTGTTTTCGTATGTGAAGTTGGCCCGGTTGCCCGCCGGCTTCCGCCCCGCGCGCCATTCCGCGTCCGCGTTGCGTGCATCACGGGACGCCGCACGCTTGGCTTCCAGCTCCGCCTGCTTCTGCTTTGCCTTCTCCTCGTTCTCCTTGCGGATGGCTGCCGCCTTGGCCTCCCGCTCCACCTTGGTGAGTTCGGGCGTCATGCCGGGCTGAGCGGGGCCCAGGGTCCATTTTGCCGGGCGATGTGGCGTGCGGCGCTTCGTCGGGGACACGCCCGGGAACACCGCGCGCACAAGGTTGGGGCCGATGCCGGCGACGATGGCCGTGACACCCCAACCCAGCGGCAGTTTTTTGTCCTTGACGGATCCGAGTTCGGAGAGCTCATGGGGTGCCACCACGGCACGGTTTTCCTCGTGCAAAGAAGTGCTCTGACCACTGTTCGATGTGCTGACCGCGGTAACAGCCCAGCGGGCCTTACCGAACTGGTCCGCGACGTCATCGCGGGTCGCACCGGGCTGGATGCGGAACACCAGATGCGTGCCCAACATGCTGCCCAGAGATCGCATGGTTTCTTCGCCCCAGACTTCTTTTATTTGTGAGAGGTCTTGGCAACAGCCGACGAAAATGCACCCTTTCGACCTGCCCCTTTCGAGCGCCGCCTTGAACGGGATGGGTCCAAGTGAGGGCATTTCGTCGATCACAAACGCGATCGTGCGCCCGAGTTCATCATCGGGCGTGGCTGCGCTCAGGATCTGTGGGAGCACGAGATTAAGCATCGCCGAACCGAGCGCGGTGTTCATGGAGGCATCCGGGCCGGCCTGGAAAATGAGCTGCCGGATCTTGCCTTCATAACCATCGCTGGCCCAGGCGCGCAAGGAGATGGACGGGCGCATGCGACCCGCGTCATCGCGGCCATCGCCCCATGCACGTGCCAGGTCATGCACGACTTTTGTGTAAGCGCTGAGGGTAGCGAGCACGGAACTGGTGGTGCTGCTCTGCGCGTCCGCAACCAGCAAGGCGGCGAGCGGGGCGTGTTTGGCCATTCGTTCGGCAAATGAGGGGGCATCTGCGGTCAAACGATCAGCCAGAGTTGACCAGCCCCAATTGGTGCCCAGTTCGTTCTGCAAGGAAATCAACGTGCCTTCGAGCAGAGACTTGGCAGCCTCTGACCAGAACTTGCCTTCGCCGCCGGCTTCACCAATGAGGGACGATGCAAACACCTGAGAATCACTGGGGGTGCGCACATCCGCGCCGATGTCCCACGTCAACGAGCGGCGATCTTGGGGACAAATCAGCCCCACCGTGCCGCCAAGCCAATAACTTGAGAAGTCTCCTTTGACATCGTAAATCCAGGCGCGATGTCCCTGGCCCGCTGGGCCCGCTGCGATCAGTTGCTCGCAGATGGGGATGAGGGATTGGGTTTTCCCCGAACCCGGCGATCCATACAACAAGACCCCACGCGTCCATCGCTGCTTCGGCAGCCACACGCCTGGCAGGAGCTGCATGAAAGGCTCCTTGCCGGCGAGCTCCTCGGCGGCGGCGCGCATCAGTTCTTGCAGCGCCTCTTTCGGATCAAGGATGAGCTTTGGGCCTTCGAGGTGTCGCATGCGCGAGTAAGGGTGGAGGCCTGCACGAAGCGCGAAGCCACCGGCAACGAGGCCCACCAGGAGACCGGGGAGCAATCGCAGGTGCACGGCAGCGGGGGTGGAAAGGTCACTCGCGGGGTTGTCCGTCCACACCGTGACGGCATGCGGATGGAGCTGAGCCACCAGGAGGGTGGGATAGTGCAGCCACTGCCAGAGCAAACCCCCGGCGGGCACAGGCGAACCGAACATCGGATGCCAGAGCACCCAACCGATCGCCAGGCTCACCAATGCGGCCACGAAAAGCCCCAGCCCGATCGCGGCATCCACCCGACGAATCGGGATCGCCGGGGGATGGTCCGCCGGCACACTCGTCAGGAAAAGGTTGAGGACTTCTTTCTGGGCCATCAGCGGCCCCGATCAAGGCCCATCGCGCGGTCGCCCTGTTCTTTCGCCAACGCGATCATCGCCGGCCCGTAAACCAAGGTGTCCCGCAACTGCTGTGGGGTTTGCCGGTCATGGTCGGGGATGTCCGTTCGAGCGCCCCGCTCCACCAGCGCTTGCCAGATTTCGGGTTGCTTCTGATACGCGAAAGCAGCTTCGTGCAGAGCCGTGCGTCCATCGCGGTTCGGCACATTGAGTTCCGCGCCCGCATCCAGGAGCAGGTGCACGGCATCGACGCTCTTGGCCATGATGGCCACATGCAAGGGTGTGTCCTGCATGTGCAACGACTGGAAGTTGACGCCGGCCCCGTTCGCCAGGGCTTCCCGCATGCCGTCGAGATTGCCCATGGCGGTCGCGTAGTGAAGGGCTTGGTGGGGTGATTGGTCAGAGGCCATGGCTCATTCTCCGGTTCTGTCGTGCGGTCAGGCCGGCACGCAACTGTTGCGCCGTCAGGCCCTGGTTGTTCTTGAGGTCATCGCTCGCGCCGTGATCAACCAGGAGGGACCAGATCAGCGACGATCGCTTCGCTGCGTGATGGAGCGGTGACATGCCTTCGCGGTCGGTCAGGTTGACGTCCGCGCCCCAGGACAACAGGCAGCGGACGGCTTCCACATCCTCCCGATCGACCGCAAGGATCAGGGCCGTTTCCTGCTCCGGGTAGGTCTGAGCGTTGATGTCCGCGCCTAACAGGAGCGTGATGCCCATGGTCCACAGGTCACCGTCTCTGGCGGCCAGGAGAAAGAGTTGCGACATGTTCACGCGGCGATCCTCCAGAACAGGCGAACGGAGTGGCTCCATGCCTTGCGCAAGTCATGTTCCAGGGATCGTTCGATCTCTGGGAAAGTCGGCACGTCATCCTTGTGGCGCGGCTGATGCCGCCACCGCACCTGCACCAGGGCTTCCATGACGCGGCCGAGCAAGCGGCGCTGGCCAGCGGCATCCAGGAGCCCTTCGACGCCGGCCTGTGTGATCACGCGTTCCACGCGCAGATGCGCCTGGTGACGCGCGCGTTGATGTTCCGGTGCGTCGGGAGTGTGCGTGTGCCACACAGCGTTTTCTTCTGCCCACAGGCACGCGTGGGCCGCACGCAACAGGGCTTCACGAAGGATGCCAGCGCGGTTCATCGGGCGGCTCCGGCGGCGATGGGTTCGGGGGTGCGCGAGCGGCGCTGCTGTTGCTGGGCCTGCTCGGCCTCGGGAGCGCGTTCGATCGGTTCGATCTTGCGGGCCTCGATCATGGCCTGCTCGTGCACCTGGTAGCGATCGAACTGCATCAGGAACTGTGTGGCCACATCGGCCTTGTGAGCGGCGCGGAAAATCTCGTTGGGATCCTTTTCGAGAATTTCCAACCAACTCCGCAAATAGGCGGCATGTTGCTCGTCCAGGCCGGGTCGGCTGAGCGCCATGTTGCGGCACATGAAGTGCGACGTCAGCTCCGCCGCCAACTCCTCACGAGCATAATCGGGGGTCCCGAACCCTGCCTTACCAATCTCGCGGTTGCACCGGTCTGGATGTGAAGTCCAATGCCCAAGTTCGTGAAGCACGGTTGCATAGGCGTGCTCCATCTGGGGGAACTGCCCCATCTCGGGCACGACGATGCGATCAGAGGCTGGGCTGTAAAACGCAGCGTTGCCGTTACGGTATTCGATGATCGCGCCTGAGGCCTGGATCAGATCATCGGCACGAGCGTTCGGCTCCCACGTGGGCTCCGTTGGTTTGTATTCGGGCAACCCGAGAATTTCCGAACCGTTGAACACGTAGCTGTAAATCGGCTTCCGACGAACCAGCTCAATCTCACCGGTTTCCTTGTTTTCTTCCTTCTTCGGTGGAGGCCAATACTCGATCAGCCGGGTGGACTCCGGTGAGCGCTTGACTTGGCACCCGATGCTCTGGGCCTGCAAGTAAGTCATCCACCGCTTATCCTCGTAGCCAGCGGCCTCAAGGACGACCGAATTGATTCCGCGATAAGACTTGCCTGACGTAGGGTTGTAAGGAGCTTCCCCCATCCCTGGCTCCCAAGGCTTGATCCACTGACAGGTGCCGTTCTGGATCTTGTCCAGCAAATCCAGGTTGGTCTGTTGCCGATAGGGCAGGCGGTTCTGGTCCTTCATGGCCCCACCTCTTCCGGCTCGCGCGCCGCCAGGGCGTCTTCGTAGCTCAGTGCGTCTTCGGTGAAGCAGCCGAGGTTTTCCGCTTCTTCGGGTGTGAAGCGGCGCACCCGATGTTGCAGGGTCAGCGTGGGACGGTCAGGCGCAGGCGCCGCCGGCTTCTTGCGGAAGGGGTTGGACATGGGGAAGGTTCCACGGGGATACTCCTAATGTCCTAGTCGATTTCAGCCGGTTGGCAACCCGATGGTCCCGCACCTCTTTTTGCTTCCTCAGCTCCCTGCGTCCAAGGTCGCCAGGACCACGGAAGCGCTGATCACGTTGCCCTACGACCAGGTGCGGCTGCTGCGCGCGGGTCTCCATGCACTGGTGGAAGTGGACTCTTCGGAGGACCCGGCCCGTGTGGCCGATGCGGTGTCAGCCGTGCTGGCTCCGCTGAAACTCGATGTGGAAGCGCTGAGCTGCGGGAAGGAACACTTCTACGACCACACGCTGATCGTCGGGAAAGTGGATCCCGTGAGTTTCACCGAACTGCTGGCCAGCCAGTTCTACCGGGATGAACTTACCCTTACGTCGCTGGATCCAGGCGGAGAAAAGTGGCTGGTGTCGATGCCCCTTCTCCCCTTCGGCTCTTTCGCAACCATCAAGCAATTGGCGAAACCGCTCAAGGTGCGCGCGGTGCACTTCAAGGCGCCCTGACGGGCCGAGATGGGGTGGCATTGCACCACCCCACCCTTGTCGATTACGCCGGTTCGGCTTCGGTCTCGGTTTCCCGGGCCACGTCCGGCCAGATCGCCA
Source organism: Dyella sp. 2HG41-7 (assembly GCF_021390675.1). NCBI lineage: Bacteria > Pseudomonadati > Pseudomonadota > Gammaproteobacteria > Lysobacterales > Rhodanobacteraceae > Dyella > Dyella sp. 2HG41-7. The sequence continues at coordinate 2,102,561 of NZ_JAJEJV010000004.1, read as the reverse complement.
GCATCAGGCCGACCAGCTCAATGCCGCGCTTGATGATGGCGTCTTCGTTCCACACCGCCGCTTTGGCCTCGTCGTGGAAATACTGCGTCAGATTGAGTTTGGAGAACTTCAAGAGCTCGGGCCGTTTTTCGTTCCAGGGGCCATTGCTCAGCGACGGGTTCAAGGACCCGGTGATGAGGGTGAGGTTGCCCAGAGTTTGCAACAAGGCCTCACGACGATCCTTCCACTTCTTGATGGCCTCCGGGTCGGTGCCGATCTTCTCCGGCATCGGCCAGTGATCTTGCCACTCCTGCGGCATGACATGCTCGATCGTCAGGCCACTGGGCAGCGGGACCGCTTCGGATTTCTTGTTCTGCAAGGATGCGTCCACGGCTTCGAGGATGGCGCGCACTTTCTTTTGACTGAGGTTCTTGTAGATCGCGGAGATGGCGATGGCGCTGCCGAAATCCTCGTTGTTCGGGAACTTCAAACTGTCGGCCTTGCTCTTGGCCAACCAGGCGCCCACGCTCTCTGCGGTGAGCACGCCACTCTTGGCCACGCCCTTGATCAGGTCAATGAAGAGTTTGTTGTAGTTCTTCGTCGTCAACTGGCAGACCATGCGGCGCACCAGGAACGACTCAATCACCTGCAGAACCTTATCGAACTCAGCCGGGTTGTCCGGCATCAGGTGATCGTGCGCCATCAGCAGGAACGGATACACGGTGGTCGTGTCCACCGCATCCAGGCGCCGGAGGAACGTGGCCAGGCGCGGGTGCGCACTGGCTTCACCCCAGCTCCGATAGATGCGCCCGAACCGGGCCAGCATCGCCATGTGTTCCTCGGCGGTGCTGGCTGAGCCAATGAGCTTGTTTTCTTTCTGTTCCTCGTCCTGGACATAGCCCTTGAAGGCATTGAACAGGTGCGTGGATTTCACATCGTCCTGCGTGGTCAGGGCGAGGTAGTGGTTGAGAAAGATGTCGATGAGGGGACGGGTGATGCGACCCTGTTTCACTTCCACGCGCCAGGGCTTTTCATCAAAAAAGGCCCAATGCTGCGCGTAGAGTTTCTCCACGTCCGCATCCTCGGCCATGGCCCGGCGGAACAGGTAGTTTTTGATCAGGTCTGACGGCAGCAGGGGTTCGCCCAGGCTGTTCATCGTCTCGAAAATCACCTGCGCCTCGTCTTGCTTGTCGAGGTCGATGACCACGAGTTGCAGCTTGCCGCGCATGACGGTCCACAGCGCTTCCAGGCGGCGCGCGACGTCGGGTTGATCGGCCAGCGGGCCGTCCTCCCCTTCCAGCTCGCTCTTGAACCAGGTGGCCAGGCGCTGAGCGAAATAGAGATAGGCGCCGATGATGTTGGAGCTGCGCAACGTGGGGTGGGCCTTCAACTGCTTTTCGAGCTCAGCCGGGGAACCACTGGCCTGGATGAGGCGATAGGCGCCGCGATCGGAGTTCGTCGGCCAGACCTTGAAGGCTTCATCGGCCTTGTCGATGCGGTTTTCCCGGTTGCAGACCAAATCCCCGAACCGCTCCCCGAACTTTTCGCTGTCCAGGCCCAAGGCATGATCGCGGCACACAGTCATGACAATTTGCAGCGTGGTGAAGCGCTGCTGGCCGTCGATGATCTGTCGCGTTTCCACGGCGCCCGTGGCGTTGCCCAATTGCTCCAACACCACGGCGCCCATGAAGTGCGGGTGCACCTTGCCCCGGGTCAGCTCGCGGTTGAGCAGATCCTCGATGTCTTCCCAGAGCTCTTGCCAACCCTTGTCCACATCCCAGACGTAAGGCCTTTGGAACAACGGGATTTGGTATTGAATGGCCCGATCAAAAATCTTCTCAAGATCGCGTGCGTGCGCTTCCATGTGTCGGCCCCCTGAGCCTGTTCGCAAGGGTCCAAGGATACGCTCCCAGGCGGGATCTCAGAACCGGGGCGGCCGAAGTTCATACCGGGGCGCGCACCGGCGGGTCTGGCGCCAGGGCACGTCCGCGCTTGCCGGCTTCGGGGTGCGCCAGTTCACCCCGAGCTCGGGGTAGAGCCGAGCCATCGTGGCATCCAGGCGGAGTCTGGGCACATAGATGGGCACATACACCCCCGGCGTGGTGCCGGGCGGGAACGGAGTGGGGTTCATCCGGTAAGCGTTCACGGCCCGCGCCAAGGCGCCCTGCGTGACCTGGGGTCGCACGGTGTCCCGCAACTGGCCGAGCATGTCATGCATGTCCACCAGGTGCTTCAGATGATCGAGGCCCATGAAGCCCAGGGTGCACCCTGCTAGACAGCCGGCGAAGGCTTCCAGGAACACGGACTCTTCCCGGGGTTCCAGGGTGCGCGGGTCCAAGGGGACAAAGAGCAGCATAGTGGTCGTGGCGGGGTTCATGAGGGTTCTCCGGCGGTGCAAACATTCTTGGGTTTCTGCCACACGACACTCGCGGTCGTGGGCCAGTGCGGATAGGCGGCGCATGTGCGCACAGGGGCGCCTTTGCCGTCGATGTAAAGGTAGGTGCCACTGACACTGCCCCATGCCTTTTCCAGTTTGGGCAGGGCATCGGTGGGAACGGCGGCGCACCCTTCCGAGAAGTCTTGGTGGGTTGCAGTGACGAACTTGGACGGGTGGAGCGCGATGCCGCGCACCAAGGCGTTGGAGTTGGTCTTGTCGAGCCCCAGGAGCTGATAGCTCCACCGATCGTATTGGATGCTGCGGTAGCGCTCGCCCACCGCGTAGAGGCCCAGGCTCGTCATCTGGCTGTCGGGCTGGTTGCCAAACACGCTGGCGTAGCCGGTGTGCTTGGGATCGGAGCCGCTGCCGTGCTCCACCCAGGTCTGCAACACCACCTGGGGATGCTGGGGATCCGAGAGGTCCAGTGCCCACAGCCGGGGTTTGGAGTTGCGCTCGTGCATGTCGGCAATCAAGAGCCGTTCGGGCATGTGGCCCGCGGCGCACACGGCGGAACTGAGGGCGTGGTCCAAGACTTGGGGTGGCGGTAGATCGAACATAGGCGGGGTCTCACTTGTTAAACTTTTGCCGTGATCGTTAGATCACTGTCTCTATCTCCAGGCTAAGGGAAAGGGGGTCGCTGTCAATGCAGGATCGATCGTCGGTCGATGTCAGAAAAGGCGCACAAACACCAAGGGCCGCTTGCGCGGCCCCGGGTGATGGGTGGAGGGTTGGGTCAGATGCTCTGCGTGCGCCGACGCTTCTGGGCGGCTTCACGCTGCACCACGGCGTCCCCGATCGTGTTGCTCCGCTGCGGCATCGCCATCCCACCCACGGGCACGGGGTTGTAGTAAGAGCTGTGGCTCGGACGTTCCTGGCCACCCTGGCGACCGCCCTGCCCTTCCCCTTCACTCTTGCCCTGCCCAGTGGCTGCGGCGGCCGCTTCACCCAAGCTGGCGTGACGCTTGGGCATGACCATGCCATTGGCCACGGCGGTGGCCAAAGTTGGCGGGACGCGCTGCATCTGTTCGTCGGGTTTCATGTTCTTTTCCACGGGATTCTCCTGTTGCTGATGTTGAAGGTGCTGTCGCTCCGCCGAGGCGTCCCGAACCGCTTGCTCGAATGCGGGGCCCTTGCTCACGGGGATCAGGCCGAAACTCTCAGGGTCCTCGGCCCATTTCTGAGTGACGGACAAGGGTTTCTCGCGCGTGCCCGCGTTGGCCTGGATGTCAGCCCCGGCGAGCACCAGGCGCCGAGCCACTTCGGGATCCTGGGCCAGATGCAACGCGCTTTCGCCCTGAGTGCTTTCGTCCGCATCCATGTGTTGTTCTTGGGTGCGAGCATTCGGATGGAGGCCCCGATCCAGGAAAGCTTGGGTCACCTGCGGGTTGGCGAGCATGTCTTGATGCCAAAGGCACTTCTGAACATCGGCCCCGTTGTTGCAGAGCAGATCCACCATCTCGGGGGACTTGGCGCGCATGAGCGGAACAAGAGGCGCGTCTGCATTCGCGGCATACTCCGAGATTTGGAAGTTCGGATCCGCCCCGTGGTCCAAGAGGCGTTGCACCAGGCCCAACTTGTTGTCCGCCACCGCGGAGTGCAGGGGCGTGGTTTCGTCTGTGGCGTGATCGAAGTCCACATTGCTGGCCTGGTGGGCCAATGCCTTGTCGATCGCGGGCGCCATCGGATCCTTGAAGTCGATGAGGGACACTTTGGATCCGCCGGGCAGTTCGATGCTCGATTGCTGCAACAGGTCTTCATTCGTTTGCGACGGCTGAACGAGATTAAGTTCGCGCAATTCCGCGACGCGGTCACGGGCCTGGTCGAAGGCCTGGCCGAAACGCGCCCGGGCTTCTTCCAGACGCTGGTCTTCGTGTTCGATTTTCATGGGGACCTCCCCCTGCTGTTGAGTGTTCGGTTCGAGGGTCGGCGCCGAGGTGGGTCCAAACAGGTTCATCCCGGGGATCGGTGTGTGATCGTTGGACACCTCCTGACGCTCCCGTTGCGGGAGTTGGACGCGATGGATGAAGAGGTTGCGGTTCATGCGGTCACCTCCGCGGCGGCCTCGGCTTCCGCCTCAGCGTTGGCCTTGTCCGCCGCCTCTTGCGCGTTGAATGCGGCCACTTGCTCCTTGATCTTTTGCATGTCCGCTTCGTGCTTCTTCCGCTGTTCCTCGGTGACTGTCGGATCCAAGAGGTCAGCGGCGATCGGGCCCGGGGGCAGGAGTTGCACGAAGTCGCGGCGGATAGCGCCGGCACGCATCACCTGCACGAAGGCCACGCCGCCTTCGGGTTCGAGTCCGTTGCCGCCCTTGGTGATCTTTTGGGTCTTGCTGAGGAAATCAGCCAAACTGATCAGCGGCTCTTCCACCCACTGCCCGCCCGTGACCACGGCGTGCCGAGAGGCCCTTTCGGCGTGGTCGTCCTCCGTCACCCGCTGCACCGTGCCGGGCTTGAAATGGACTTTCTGGAACGTGCCGAAGCCACGACGCAACAAGGACTTAAGGAACGCGCGGTCGGGATGGCTGGTGTCGTAGAGCACGCTGCCCAGGGCGTTCGACGCGGAGCTGATGTAATCGATGCCCTGCGTGTTCTTCATCCAGCCCGGGATCCACACGGGGCCCACGGTGTCCTGCAACCACTTGGCCGTGATCGGGGTGGTCTGCATCACAATGCGGCTGAGCAGGTTACCCAAGAAGGCATCCAGGCTCGATTTGTTGTGATTTGTGGCGTAAATCGCCTCGATGTTCTGGGCCAGGCAGCACAGCCACAAACCGAGCGAACGGCCCTGCAGCGCGATGGTGACCTCCGCCTCGGTGGCAATGGCCGGATACTCGTCTTGCACCACCCACACCGGCGTCGAGCCAGGAATTGCCGCGGCCCAGTCGTTGCCGAAGTCGGCGCGCTTCTTACCCTTTGTGTAAATTCGGTTCTTCAGGAAACTCGAGGCCAAAATTCCCGCGCGTCCAAACTGGACCTCCCCCAAATTGATTCCAATAATCCCCCCGAACAAACAGGCCTCTGGATCTTTCTCAGAGTGCACCGCGCGCGCCCAGCGCTGAATGTCCTTCTGCGACAACAACGGCGTCGTCCAAGCACCGTAGGTCGCCAGCACCGAGCCGCGGACCGTGTCAGCCCATCCGCCCATGGTGTTCTCAACATAGTTGATGGCACCGCCCAGCAGACCCGACATTTCACCGGGGTATTGCGCCTTCAAGAATTCCAGGTATTTGCCCACCTCGACTCGGTCGGCGTCCTTATCGGAAAGCGCCAACTGGGCCAGTCGATCGTGGTCATACATGCACCAGTTCCACACCCGGTCTTCTTCGGGCGTGTTCATGGCATCGGCATACTTCACGAGCCACCAGAGGATCACGGCGGTGTTGTAGATCACGTCACTGGTGCTGTTCTGCCAAATGGGATCCTTGGCGTCCGGGCGCATATTGATTTGCGCATAAGCCGTCGTGACGCCCTCGGGTTCCAAGCCTTCGTAGAGCGAGATGACGCACACGCGAGGATCGATGAAGATGTAGTTTTTCAGGTGCCGGAACTCGGCGGGCAACGCCCCTTTGCCGTCCATGATCACGAGTCCGCCGATGTTTGCGCGGATGTAGTCCTGAATAAGCTGTTTAAGAAGGACAGTTTTGCCCACACCATTCGCGCCCAAAATGATCATGTGTTGCGCGAGAGCACTGGGCTCCATCAAGACGGGAAGACCCGGATCAGGTGCGAAGCCATCCCAGCGGTTCAAACTGAGGAACCCCGTGGCGGTGCCGAAATGCAGCATGCCGGCATACGGAAGATTTTTGACGGTGTAAGGCAGGGGGTTCACTTGCATGACGCATACTCCTTAGCGGCGCGGAGGGTTTGAGCACGACGGGCGTCCACGTGGCCGAGACCATTGGCGCTGTCTTCCCAGTTGCAGGTGGTGCCGTAGACGGCGAGCTCGATGCCGCGGGCACGGCGGAGGAAGAACGCCCATGCCCAAGGCAACGCGCAGGCGGGGATCAGCAGCACGGCGGGTTTGAGGGCATCGGGCGCCACGGAGGACAGCAGCAGGACGATGGTGAGCAAGAGCAAGCCGCCGACGGCCGTGCGGGCGTTGCGCAGGCCACCGAAGAGGAGAGCAAGGCCGACGATCACCCCGGCCTTGACCGCAAACCCCACTGAGTCCCAATCACCCGTCATGCTCAGGGCGTGGTCGGTCAATGTTTTCAGGGGCAGCAGCGCAGCCAGGGCGGACAAGAGCACCCAGCCCTTGCCCACGGATTGCGTGGCGTTTGAGATAAAGGCCAGGAGCAGGCCCAGCACCCCCAGCACAGGGGCAATGACTCCGATTGAGTCCAGGGCACTGGCACAGTAGATCAAGAAACCAACGAAGGGCACCGCCGCGAAGAGGATGGGCACCGCGCTGGACGGGGAGCCACTCACCAGGTCATCGGGCAGGATGCGGCCAGCCACGCGACCCTGGCGCCCCGTGACGGGATCGGGCGCGGTGCGGTAGAGGCGCGGGCGCGTGTCGCGGAGGTCCGGAGGAATCGGAAACCACTCCTTGCCGATCTTGATGTAAGGGGTGTCGTCATCGTCGGGCTGACCTGGCTTGCGCTCACCCTGGATCACGTCCCAGCGCGTGGCGACACTCTGTGCGGTCTGCACGGCCCGCTCACCCATTTGTCCGTGATCGAGCCAGCGGCCCAGTTTTAAGAAATCCAGCATGGCGGGGTCCTCATTGATAAACGGGGTGGGGAGCGTTCATGTCCGCGGTGCGGATGAAGCCGCGAAGCTGACAGCTCGACAGGAAACTGCCCAAGGCGATGTCGTCCGGGTCGATGCTGTAGCGCCAGTGATCCTTGGCCGTGAGCGCATTGAAGTCGGCCACGTGCGCCTGGCAGGTTTGCGGGCCCACGACACCGAGGGAGGTCTGGGAGAACTTCCGGACGTGGTATTGCACCGGCAGGGTGGTCGAGGCCGCGACGAATTCCTGGGCCACGCAGTTCTGAGTGAAATTCATGAGCGCGTGGTCGTCGTCGGACCAGTCCTTGATCGGCTTCTGGTTGCTCGACAGGTCATTGATGTCGCTGAGATGCGACGCGCAGTTGGCTTGAGTGATGTCGCCGAGGGCCTTGATCGCATCCGCCTTGTGCTGGGCCTCCACCTTCACCTCATGCGCCTCGTATTTGGTCTTGATGTCCATCCCCCACTTGGTGAGTTGCACACTCACCAGACTCAGACCCAGGACGACGGCGAAGCACAGGCCGCTCAGGACCAGCCCAAGGCGGTTGGTCAGGCTGAGGCGGTAGACGTTCGTCATGAGCTTGTCCGCGAGCACGTCGCGCTTGCGGATGTCCTGGGGCAAGGGCTGCACGCGGTCGCCCATGTCGAAATAGAAATCCGCGTCCATGCCCAAGGACTCGGGCGTTCCGACAAAGATCGAACCGAGGCGGTGCAGGACTTTTGAGGTAAGGGAGATCGTTTCCATGGGGCTCTCTTGAGGCGGGGAGAAGAGAGAGCCGGAGCCCTCTCAAATGTTTTTGCAGAAAAAAGCTGCTTGGCAATCCCTGCTCAGTGACTTTTTTTCCAGGCGTTCAACGCCGCGTCTGCGTCCTGCTCGTATTTAGGTTTGGCCGCGGGCTTCGGCGTCGGTTTCACCACGTGGACGTTCTGGGCCCACCGTGCGCGGATCTCCTCCGGCGTCGGACTCTTGACCGGCACCGGCGCGGCTTTCTGTGATCCTTCAACCTCTGGAGTCGGCGCGGAAATGGGCGATGGGGTCACCTGTGCCACGGGGGCAACCGGGGTCACCGGTGCGGGAGCGGGAGTCACGGGTTGCGGCGCGATCGCCACTGCAGGCGTCGGCGCGCTGACGGCCGGTGCAGGCTTCGGCGTCGAAGGCGCCACGACAACGAGAGCCGGTGCCAGCGTGGAAGGTGCCACCGCGATCGGCGCCGGCTTCGGCGCTGGTGCACGGGTGAACCACCACCCTGCTCCCGCCGCGAGTGCCAGCACGGCGATCCCAGCACCCAGGACCTTGGCGGGAATCTTCGGCATCGAGACTTTGGGCAACGTCAGGTTGGCCAGGCGTTCCTTGCCCTGAGCGAAGGTCTCGCGCGCGACCTTGGCCGCTTCATGAGCGCGGGCTTTCGTGTCCGTTGAGAAGAAATCGGTAGAGGCCGTCGCGGGAGCCTGGGTCGGTGGGGCAGCGGTCGTGCTGCCTCCGTTGAACTGCTTCAAAAGTCTGGACATGACTTACTCCTTATCTACAGGGCACTCGTCGGCCGAGGCCAGGGGACGCACGAAGCGCCCCTGCTCCACCACGACGATGCAGGCCGAGAGGACCGGGTGCTGGTGCGCCTCGCTGGCGAGGAACACCGGCAACCAGGCCAGCTCGGCACGCAGGGCGGGGTCAAAGGTGACCATCAGTGCTGCGCCGGGGTCGGGATCGGGCTGATCACCAGGCTGGGCACCTGGGCATCGGTCTGGATCAGCTTGACCGTGCTGTCCACCTTGAACGCCCCGCGAAGCTGCGACGTCATCCACGTGCGCTCGGACAACGTGCCCTTGACCTCAATGGTCGTCTGCTCAGCCGAGCTGTCGGCCACAGTCGCGGCCTTCTCCAGGATGCGCTGCACGGCCGGCGCATGCGTCTGGACGTCCTTGCCCGGCAGCGTGATGGTCAGCTTGTCGAGCGCTTCGGTCTTCGTCGGCTGGCCGTTGTCGTCCTTCGCATCGACGGTCTTGGTGGCGACCGTGGCGGTCACACCCTTGGTGGCTTCGGCTTCGGCGGCCAGGGCACGGGCCTTCTCCAGTTCATGCTTGTGGATCTGCACCGACGCAATGGCACCCGTGGCTGCGCCCACAGCGCAACCGGCCAGCGCGCTCTTCCCGAGGAAATGGCCGATCAGGGCGCCAGCGCCGCAACCGATGACGCCGCCGGAGACGGCCGAGGCGGTGTTGTCGTTCTTGATCCCGACCGCATGCCCCAGCGACTGCGTGGTGCTATCGATCGTCGCGCAACCGCTGGTCACAGCCAGGGCGACGCTGATGGTGAGGGCCAAGGTGGCCCGAGTGATCTTGTGGTTCATGGGTGTTACCTCTTTCGATGTGGGAAGTGGGTGTTGCGGGGCAGACCGTGGGGATCGGTCCGAACGACTCAGGCCGGAAGGGGAACCGGCGCGGTGCGGGTCGCGCGGTGGATCCACACCGTCGTGCTGATCAGCAACCCGGCGATGTCCATCCACCACCAACCGGCGGCCATGAAGACCGTGGCCGGGATTTGGAAGAAATGGACGGAGCTAACAGCGAGGGCCACGACAGCAGCGAAGGCAATGGCGATCCTGGCGATGGCGGGGAGTGAGGGGGTTTTCATAAAGGGCTCCTTGGCGGGTTGAGAGGGATGGCAGCGAAACGGGGTCAGCAGGAACGGGATGCTTCGGTCGCACCGGCGGCGACAGTCGGGGTGACCGTGTGCTGTTCGGCATCCACGTTGTGCAGGACGACCGAGGGACAGCCGGCGGCCAGCCACTCCGCGCCGGACAGCGCCTGGTTGATGGAATGGCCGAACGCTGCGGTGATGGCGTCCACTTCTTCGCCGCTCACCCGGTAGCCGGCGTCCACCAGGCGCGTGATCAGTTCCAGGGCGCCCACGGGGCCCGTCTGCACCGAAGCGCCGATCACTGGGAGCACACGAATGAGCGGCAGCACGCGGATGGCCTGCGGGTCGGCGTTGTCCTTCAGCAGCGCATCGATGTGTCGGGTGGGCAGCGACAGGCGGGCGCCCGTGATGCGCCGGGTGCTTTGCTCGATGCCATCAATCAGCGTGCTCCACACGTGCACCAGCTTCTCGGTGGCGTGCGCGTTGAACGTCGCCCCGATGCGCGGGAAGAGCCAGGCGCGTTGGATGGTGGCGAACAAGCGCACCTCTTCGGCAACAGCCAGTTCACGTTCGGTCGGGAGGTCTTTGTCGGGATCGTGGGCAAACATGGGCAGGCCTCGTAGGGGATCAGCGGGAGCGGCGCGGCATGTCGCTGCCGCCCGTGGAAGTGGTGGAGGTGTCGGAAGGCGCCGGAGCCGGCACGTGCGGGGCGAGGTCGCCGAGCTTGTTCAAGAAACTGGCGAGGAGCTGGCCGAAGCTTTCAACGGTGATGGCGTTGGCCTCGACCATCTGCTCGCGCACACCGGCCCACTCGGCTTGCTGTTCGGCGAGTGCGGCTTTCAGCTCCTCGTTGACGATCTGTCGAATGGCCTTGCGGTGCTCACCCAGGTCGAGGCGGAAGGTCAGACCCGTGCGGATGTGGCCGGTGACCGTGCCGCCCTCTTGACGCACCAATGCATCCAGGGCGGCGAGCTGGCCGGGGGACAAGCGAAGGGAAACGGACGTGGACATGAGGCGGCGGGGCTCGGCGAAAGTGGAGAGGTCGCTCGACCTCTGTAGATCCAACCTTGCAGAAAATCGCCGCTTGGCAAGCCCCCGGGGCGTATCTCGCGCTCGGGCCTGCAAAACAAGGGGTTTTCCGTGCTTTTGGGGGCGCGTGTCAGTCAGCAGGGGGCGCGCAGCGCATGCCGGCGTGCAGTGCGGCTTGGCGCTTGTGGGGATTGGGTTTTCCTGCTTTTGCGTATTACGTTCTGTCACCCCTCCGAAGGAGCGCAGCGTGTGTCCTCAGATGTTCTACATACAACTAAGTGATATGGAACATCGAGGACGTTCTTGGCTTCATGCTTTTCCCGCCACAGCTTTTCAGTGGCGGCATTTTGCTTTTGCTCTGGGGTCGGCTCTTGCTTCGGTTTTGGGGGTTGCCAAGGAGCGGATTTTTGGGAGCTTGAAGGTATCCCTCCCCTTCACTCGGTTCCCTCATGTCCACGCCACTCGTTCGCCCTGATGGTCGTCCACTCTCTCCTTCCGAACGAAAGCGCCGTTGGAAGGAGAAGCACAAGGACGACCGTGGCATTCGCACGTTCCACCTGCCCACGGGTGCCTCAGCCATTCTGGAGCAGGACGCTTCCGCCCTTGATGTGAGCGACTCCACTTATCTGACGGCGGCCATCCTTCTGGCTCAACGTCATCACGGGGAAATGTCGGCACACATCCATGAGGCCCGCATGCGCTATCTGCTGCAGGTGCATCCGCGCTCCAAGGATCGTGGCCCCCGTGGTGTCCGTGCGCCGCTTGAAAAACTTTCTGGGGGTGAGTGATGGCCCACCCGCTCTTCTCCATCACGCGTGAGCAGGCTCAGGACATCATTGACCACCTGCGCTCGTTGCCCAGCATCCGTGAGCTGGCGGCCAACCCACCGCCCCGCCCATGGACCCCTGAGTGGACCGTGCCGGTGAACCCGGAGGCCCTCGCGGCGTTCACGGGCAAGATCGCGCGGATGAAGCCATGGAGCCACGGCGGGCAGGCTTGGAGTCACCGAAAGCTCTTCAAAGAGTGGGGCGGCAAGTGCGCCTATTGCGGCGTCAAGCTCTTGCACCCGGATGAGGCCACCCCCACGGAACGTCGCTTGCGCCCGTGTGCGGATCACCTGCTCCCGCATGCCTCGGGGGGAATGCTCAACGGTGCAACGGTGTTGGCCTGCTACTCCTGCAACACGCTCAAGGGCAGTCTCGATTGGTTGGAATGGGGCAAGGCCCGGTCCCCAAATGTGCGCAAGCGGCTGCTCGCGCTGCGCATGGCCGAGCATCGCCGTGCCTTCAATCACTTCAGCCGCGATCCGGTGAAGGTGAGGACGGATCGAATGATTGGCCGGATGCTGGAAGCCCGATGGCAACACCCTCGCTTTAAGGTCTATGCCTCGATGACGACGGCTGGCACGTTCATCGGCTGGAAGCTGGGCTGGCATGTGCCACAGGCTGCCCTGTTCATCCTCAAGGGATTGAAGGGGGAACCGCTCAATGATGGATCTGGGGTCATCGGCTTCACGTTCGACAAGCCAACGGCCGCCCTCGAAGCCATCTGGTCCCTCATCGACATCAATGCGTGGGTCCTGTCCCTGGAACTCGACGGCTTCCCGCACCTCGCGCCCCAGGGTGCCTCGGACTGGCGGATGTGGTCGCCCAATTTCCGCGACCTCGTGAAACGCGAATTGGCGAAGGATCGCCCCAAGCGCAACAAGCCCAAGTGGAAGCCATACCGGAGGCGCAACCGTGAGTGATCAAGCCTACCGCACGCGCACGCGCCACCTCTACGCGCTCCTCTGGCGATCTGGAAGAGCCTACATTGGGCAATCCGTAGACCTGCGTCGTCGCCAGAGTCAGCACAGCAAGGCTTGGGGCGAACCCTTCAAGATGGTGCACCTCGGGGATTGCCAGGGCACCCTCGCGGATGCAGAGGAACACGAATACGCCTGGCGCTATGTCGGGCAGTCAGCCGGCTGGACCATCGTCGCCCGCGACCGCCAGAACAACACATTCACCGTCAACGCCACTAACCGGATGACACCCGATCGCTACCGGCTCGCCGCCACGTGCAAGTGGCCGCGCGCACACCGGCGCAACGGATGGAGCATCCCTTGGTGGCTGCAATGGGCAGCCTGGCAGGGAGCGGCGCTGGCCAGTGTTGTGCTGATCCTGCGCCACCCCGTTTGATCGCCGGGGTGCTCTTTACCCCTTGAGTTGGGCGGTCACGGCAGCCAACGCGGCGCGCAATGGCTCAACGAAGGCCACGGGCATCCGCACCGTGAACCCCGATCGAAACTCGACGGGCTGGGCGGTGGCGTGCCGATGCAAGGCCGTGAGCAGCCCGTCGTCCCCCACGGTGATTTCGTCCGGTTGGTAGCGGTTGAAGTCGTCGTGCGTGTAGCTGGCTTGGTCGGGGCGGTCATCCCACAAGCGCGCATCGACCCCAATCCAGATTCCCCCGGCCTGCTCGCACACGCCCAGGCGCACCCTCAGGTCATCATCGAGGACACCCCAAAGGGTGCCCTCGTGCCATGAGTAGACGTCGGCCATGAGTCAGTCCTCGTCCACGAACATGATCGTGGACACCGGCTGCGGTGTGTCACCAGGTCCGATCATCATGTAGAGCTGCACGTCCCGCGTGACCGGTTCACCTTCGTCGTAGATCACGGCTTGCACGTGAAAATCGCAACGGTCGGGCTGGGCATCCGGCACCCCTGCCCGCTCCATCTGGATCTTCGTCCGAACAGACAGGAACGCGGCGCGCAACAGGGCTTCTTCCCGGATCCGCTGCATGCCCTCCTTGTTGCTGGCGAACGGCCAGGCGATCAGGGAGGCCCACACGCGCTCGGTGCAAGCGGTGTGGATCTTGAAACCCTGGTGCGGAGCTTCCTTCAGCTCAACGAGCACACCATCGGCCAGCGCCATCTTTCGGGTGTAAGCAAAGATGATCGGAGCCCCTTCAAACGGATTGCCGGCGTTGTCGCTCATGCCTGCTTCTCCTGGCGAACGTGGCGGGTGATGGCGCGCATGGCACCGATCAATGTGCGGACTTGCACCAGGTGGAAACCGCCGTCCGTGTGACCGATGCGCACGCGGATCTCTTCCTTCGAGTGCCGATCGGGGGTGCTGAGCTGGATGTGATGGCCGCGATAGCCGAGTGTGTGGAACATGCTTCCTCTCCTTTGTCATTGCTGGCCCTGTAAGGGCAGCGGGTGCGAACACGCTGCCGATGGCAGCCGCCCCGCCCGGAGAGAGGCGCGGTCAAGAGCAGAAGAGAGGGGGTTGGAGCGGGATGGAGGCCGCATGGCGCGGGAACGAAGTGACACGGGCGGCCGACTGACACGGACCCCCGAGCGTCTCTTGACCGGGGAAGCCGAGCGTGAGGGCTGCTTTTGCCTTTGATCGATTGCTCTTGTGAGCCAGGGGCCCCGCGAGCCCCAGGCGTGGTTGCAGATGGTGTTTTGGACTTTCGGTGCGCGAAGGGTGGGCAGGCGCGTGGGCGATCAGGTGGGGAAGCCGAAGGCTTGTCCACGTGTCGTCCATCCGGCTGTCCACGCGGTGCCCAGCGGGCATCGTGCACCGGCTCGTGACTTCATCTTTCGCGCTGCTGGCCGATACAGGGTGAAACCGGCAGGACGCCGGCAACATGGAGCTCGTCTTGATCAAGAAAATCGTTTTCGGCGCCGCCCTGGCGCTGGCCACCCCTGCCCTGTTTGCCCAGGTCTCGGTGATTCAGTTCATCACCCCGACGCATTACAAGGCCCTGAGCCAGGACGCGCGCGAGAAATACGTGGCGGGCATCCTCGACGCTGAAAGCGTTCTCGTCCCCCAGGGTTTCGCTGCCATCCAGTCGTGCGTGAAGGGGGCGGACGTGGCTGATTTGACCGCCAAGGTCGATCGCTACATGGAAGGTCAGGCGGCCATGGGCAGCGCGATGGCGCTGAACGTGCACAACGCCATCGTGATGTCCTGCAAGCCTCAGCCGTAAATCGCAGCGGTCCGCAATGAAAAGGGCCCCAGGGCCCTTTTTCATTTGCTGTCGATGTTTTTCAAGCGGCGCGCGTGATCCGCTTGATCCAGATGTGCACGGTTTGCCGAGACACGCCCAGACGTTCCGCTATCTCGGCGGCCGGGAGCCCTTGCGCGTGAAGCGTGGCGATGTGGCCGCGCAACGGGGAGCGGTGCCGTGGCGGTCGCTTTTCGCGCGCGAAAGGCGGGAGGCGCATGTGAGCGCGCAGGATGTTCACCGCACGAACCGTCAAGCCCATGCGCGCGGCGACCTCGGGCGCAGAGAGCCCGTGGTAACGGAGCTTGGCCACCTTGCGCATCCGGAACGCGCGGGTCGAAGGGAGGCCAAGGATCTTCGTGTAATGCTCCACGTAATACGTGTTCAGGCCCACAGCTTCCGAGATGGCCTTGTAGTGATCGCCGCGAATCCGGCCCTTCACGATGCCCTTTACCTGGCGTTGCGTGGCGGGGTCGAGCTCCTTGTAGCGCTCCCACCCGATCCGCAACAGGCGGGGATAGAACTTCAAACGCGACCAGTGAAGCGGGTCCAAACTGGGCTTCATGTCAGTCTCCTTCGGGCCAGCCTCCATGCCGGCCCTCGTTTGTGGATGGGTGGGATCAGGCGGCCTTTGGAAACGCGTGACCGGGCAGCTCCTGGATCAGCGCTTGCAGCGTGCGGCCGTAATTCGACTTCGGGCCCTGGTTGCGCGAGTCCACCTTCCAGCTCTCGATGACTTCAGCAGTCGCCTGGCGGGCATGCACATACTCGACACCCACGGGCAGCTTTACGGTGCTCAATTTGACCGGGAAGCCCCACTTGCCGCCGCTACTCGTGCCAGTCTCGACCACGATGTAGCGGGCTTCGGAGGTGATGATTTCAGCGTGGATTTTCATAGTGATTTCCTCGATTGGGTTGTGTGTGCCACCCGTGCGGTGGCTAAGTCGTTGTGTGATTCATAGATCACACCTCATGACTCCAACCTAGGCTCGCCTGAAAATCTGTCAAGCCTTTTCAGGAAAATAATTTCAATCTTTTTGTGCGCCATCGACAACGCATTGCGTGGGTCTTTTCCTACACTCCACCCACGTTCACCATCGATGTTTTTCAAGTGGTGCCCCGGCGAGGCCATGCCGAGCCTTGCGCCCTGCTCTTCCCCACCAGCGCCTTTGCTCTTGGGATCAGCCGCGGAGCGGCCGGACAGGTGACCCGCCCCCATGCGTTCGGTATGTTCGGCACAACACCACAGGGATGGTTGCCATGGATCCGCTTCCCCGCAGCATTTTCGATGTGTTCGCCCTCTCGCTGCCGCGCGGCCTGGGCTTCGGCGAGAACCCTCCGGTCAACGCCTGGGCGGGTGCGGATGGGATCACCGTTGGCGCGCTGACCCGGAATGCAACCTCGCAGCGGCATGGCGTCCTGATCATGCGGCGGCGGGTCGACGACGTCTGGGCCGTGCTTCGTCGGGAGGACGATGCTTTCACCGAAGAGGAGGCCATGGAGATCCTTCGCCAGGCGTGCGACGAAAACGCAGACCGGGTCCCCGTTCCACCTGGCGTGAAAAGGCGCCCTGCACTCCCCGATTTCAGAGGCAAAGAGCCCAGCGGCATCTTCAAGCTTCTGGCTCACCCCTTTCGTGAGCGCGGCGCGTGGATGCTCAATCAGTTGTATCTGGCCCTACCGAACCCCGACGACAACTGGGCCAGCGACTGCCGCACGGAGAATTTCCACACCCGACTGTGGGAAGCACTGTTGCTGGCCAGCTTCCGCGAGCAGGGGCTCCTGGTGACTCAGGACCATCCCTCACCTGATTTTCATGTGTCCAATCGCAAGGGAGGTGAGGCATGGGTCGAGGCCGTGACCGCCAATCCTGCGGTGCGTTACGACCACGCCAAAGCCAAGGAAACCCCGATGCCCACCGAGCGCCGGGAGCTGATGCTGGGCACGGCGGCGGTTCGATTTGCAAAAACGATCAAGAGCAAGATGGAAAAGGGCTACGCGCAGATGCCCCATGTTGCGGGACGGCCCTTTGCGCTCGCGGTCGCCGATTTCCACGCACCGGGTTCGATGGTGTGGAGCCGCTCCGCGTTAATGGGGTATCTCTACGGGATCTACGCCCGCGAAGTGGATGTAGATGGAAAAACGGTGGCGGTGCATGAGGACGTCGAAACGCTGCTGGGAGATCAGCACATTCCCGCTGGGCTCTTCCTCAGACCGGAAGGGGTAGACCTGTCGGCCGTGATCTTCTCTAACGGGGCAACGCTCGCCAAGCTCAGCCGCGTGCCGATGTCCTTCGGGGGTCCCACCGGGGATTTTCGCTATGTGCGGATTGGGGAGTTCGCTGATTTCACCCCAGGGGCCTTGCGGGGCATCCCTTTCAGCATGGACGTGAACACGGATGAATACCGTGCGCTCTGGACTCCCTATCCCTACGAGCCCTGGACGGCCGAGTTGGAGGTTTTCCACAATCCCAACGCCAAACACCCCATCAATCCAGCGCTCTTTCCCGAAGCCGACCACTGGCTTCCGGTCGATGGGGTCATGGATTGCCAGCGTTTCTTCAAACACAGCATCCTCAAGTCGCGCACCCTCATCCAGCCGGCTGACGATCCTATCCCACTGGCAGAGGAGCTGGCGTTTCAGGAAACCCACGACAGCAATGACGGGATGGGTCAGTAGGTCACCCGCACAACCGCCGTTCCCGCGTAGTCCCCCACCGGCACCTCCTGCCCACCCTGCACGTTCCCGGTCACCGGCAGGGACACCACACGCGCTCCCTGCCCGATCGCCGAGCTCGGCGCGCTGAGCGTGTAGGCCAGCGTTGCCCCGCCCGGTCCGGTAAGCGGCCCCTGTTCCAGGGAAACGGTGACGGGGGTGCCGCGTGTGCAACGCAGGTCGATGCTCCCGGCGGTGACGGTGCCGGTTGGGGATGCGGAACCGGTGGAGTGCGGGGTGAGGGTGAGCGGCTGAGTGGAGACGTTGCAACTTGCGACCACCGTGGCTCGGATTTCGAGGGTTGCGGTGACGCTGCCGGCGCTGGCCAGTGTTGGCAACAGATAGATGAGGACGATGAGGAAAAGACGCATGGCGGGGTCTTTGGATTCGTTTGTGGGGCGCCGGAGCGGATCATTGGCGGGTTGGATCCGCCTCCGGCGAGTTACAGCGGGGTCAGGCGACCAGTCGCAAGTGTTTCAACCGGTAAGCCATGGTGGCCGCCACCGACTGGCCCAGGCCTTCATCCAGGTGCGGTTGCCAGAGGGCCACGGCTTCTCGGCACTCCTCAAACGTGTTCAGGGGCAACCCTTCACGCTTGGCCAAGGCGATCACGATTTCCGACCACTCATCCCAGATGCTGTGGGGCGGCTCGATGGGGGTGTGAGGGATGGCCACCACATGTGTCTTGATACGAGCTGCCACACGGGCCATTTGGGCATTGAGCTTGGCTTGGCGTTTTGCCTGCCGGCGGTCGTCCAGGGAGTTGAGCAGAACATTCATTGAATAAAAGTAGGCTGGCATTCCGATCATGACGACGGACAGATAGATGCCCGCTTCTGCATAGATATTCATGGGGTTGCTCCTTGGTTGTGTTTGAGGGATCAGTGGGCGATGAAATCGATGCCCACCGAGGGTGAGGGTTGTGCGGGATCAGTAGCCCAAGACTTCGTTGGCCAGCGTCGCCGCACTCTCGGCATCGCGGGCGCGCAGTCCGCGCAGGATGCTCAGGGCTTGGTCGATGATGACTTTGCGCTCCGGGATCGAGTCCGGCATCGGAAACAGTGGTGCGGTCTTGCTGGTCAGGTGAGCTTTCATGGGCTGGAAATCAGCGGCCAGGGTGCCCATGCCGTCCTGGGCAACCAAAGCCTGAAATTCGTCTATGACATAAGGGGTCCCTTCAACGGGAGTGCGTTGGTCTTTCAGAACGACGATCTTGTTTGTCACGGCGGGTCTCCGATGTGGATTTTTCGATTTACGTGATCGTTAGATCACAGTCTTACTGAAACGCTAGGCCGATCTTCGAGGTCGTCAAGATGACCGCTGTCCCACTTTTTAAACGTCGCTCAACCCCAACCGTCGCCGGATGTCGCCCACGGTGGCTTCCGACAGGCCCACGCGTTCCGCAATCTCTCGCTGGGTGACGTGATGCTGTGAGGCGGCACGGACCTGCTGCTCCCGGATCCGGATGGCCGTGGGCCAGCCGTGGGTGTGCCGGAGGTGGCGCACTCGGTTATCCGTGACACCCAACCGTCGCCCGATTTCGCAATCTCCC
Source organism: Dyella sp. 2HG41-7 (assembly GCF_021390675.1). Taxonomy (NCBI): domain Bacteria; kingdom Pseudomonadati; phylum Pseudomonadota; class Gammaproteobacteria; order Lysobacterales; family Rhodanobacteraceae; genus Dyella; species Dyella sp. 2HG41-7. The sequence goes on along the minus strand of NZ_JAJEJV010000004.1, from coordinate 2,083,482 downwards.
AGGCCCTTCATGACCAGCGGGCGCACAACCTTTACGTCGATCGGGGCCCGGTGGGATGGGATGCCCCATTCGTGCCGAAGTTGGCTGATGCGCTGTCGGGTCACCCCTTGGGCGCGAGCAATGGTGACGTCGTGTTCACCAGCCAGGAGGGCGGCGCGCACTTGGGATGGGTTGAGCTTCTGGGTTTTCACTGGGCCTCCTGAGCCACGGGGATTGGATGGGGGTGCGGGTGATCGGTGAGCGCGACGGTCAGAAGCCCCCAGCACATCAGAGCCATCACCAGGATGGGTTTAAGCATGGAATGCGGGTCGATGGGTTGCAGGTGCATGGCGGGGCTCCTTACAGGGGTCGTTCGATCACAGTTATTTTCAAGCTAGGCCGAAGTTCACAATCGTCAAGGGGCCAACCGTCGCACTTTCACCAGGAAGGTGCCGCGGTAGCTCTCGATGACGTCCGTGACCGCGGCGGTCCAGGTCTCCCCTCGTGCAGAGGTCATGGCCACGCGATCATTGGGTTGCACGTCATCGACTCCGTTGATGCAGGCGCCCCAGGTTCCGTCCGGCAGCCGAACCGGATGTCCGGCGATCATTGGACACCCCCGACGTAGACGCCCAGGCCGAAGCTGACGGGCCACTTGTTGAGCTTGTCGATCTGTTCCAGGTCGTATGCGCTGGCGTCGGTCTGGTGCACATGCTCCCGGACGATGCGGTAGCGGTCCGCCTGGTCGCGGGCAGCCATGGCCAACAACACCGGGTTGTCCGGGTAGAGTTCGCCGGCCAGGTCAAAGGCCTCTTTGGACGGCATGCCATTTTCGCGGAGAAACCGCACCTGGCGTTTGCGCAAGGCACCGATCAATCGGGGCGCCAGGTAGTCCACGGGCAAAGCGTTGAGGTCTGGATAGACCGGTGGGTAGGCGCGTTCGCCGTGCTCCCAGGCCGTGAGGGCTTCCAAGTAGGTTTGGGTCTTGTGCATGCCACCCTCCTCAACCCTGGTTGGCGCGCAGGGTGGCCGGGTGATAGGCCATCGGGTCCGTCGGGCAACCCGCCTCGGCACCTTGGGCGATGACTTGCTCACGCGTGCGGTCGAAGCACAGCGGCGCAGGTGCGGGGGCCATGACTAGCGTGTTCACCGGCGGTGGCGTCGGCTGGCCACCGTAAGCCGGCATCTGGCCAAAGACATACCAAGCCCCGGCGCTGAGCATGGCCAGCAGCACGATGACAAGGAAAGTCTCGAAGAGGGAGTGGCCGCCAGGGGCGGTGTCGTAGATGGGGGTGGTGTAGGTCGAGGTGGTCATGGCGGGGTCCTCTTGGTGCTGGGTGTGGGGGGTCTTGCGGGTGGTGCGAGGGGGAAGGCGCCAGGGGGTTCTGGCGCCCTTGTTGCTCAGTTACCCCAGGTCTCGAAAAGCTCGGCGCGCTCGGCAGGGGTGGCTTCAGCAAACAACCCGAATGCCTCGCGCTCCATTTCGCCCCAGTGCGGCATCTCTGCTTCAATCGCATAGATCCCATCCGGATCCTCGACGCGGTCTTGGGCCGAGAAGTCCTGGAAATAGTCGTTGCGCAACAGCTTGCTCATGAAAGAAGCGGCGTCGGAGGCGCTGGAAAAATAGTTGCTCATGGGTATCTCCTCGGTTGGATTAGGCGTGATCGAACGATCACTTCATGATTCCAACGTAGGCCGATTTTCGAGATGCGCAAGACCTACAACTACTGAAATCGACAACGCGTTGCGTGGGTGTTTTCCTACAACCCGGCCCCTTCGTTCTATCGATGTTTTTCAACTGGCGCGCCCCAGGCGAGGCCTTGCCGAGCCATGCGCCCTGCTCTTCCCGTCTGCGCCTTTGCTCTTGGGATCAGCCGCGCAGCGACCTGGTTTTCAATCGCGCACAAAAAAGCCGGGTTGCCCCGGCTCTTTGTTCACGCTTCCTCTTCACCTTCACGCTTGGGCACCACCAGCGTCTTCTTGCGCCGTTTCAAGTCATCCAGCGCCCAGCACGTCAACGCCATCACGGCATGACTGAATGGCAAAGTGTCATCGATGGCCGCTTCGATGCGACGGCGAACGTCGAGGGGAACCGCCACACGGCGCCGGCCTTCATTGCCACACACGGGCATCTTGCCTTCCATCACAATGCGCGTGCCCCGGGTGTCTGCGAGCGTATAAGTGACCAGCGGCCCCGTGCCCTTGTCTGCGTCCCGGGCGACAAACGTGACGCGCTTGCCTTTCAACTGGTCCATCGCGTAATCCGCCAAGGCCATCGGCGCCGTGGACCAGTTGACGTTGTGCGTGACGTCCTTGAGCCGCTTCGCCAGCTCGGGGTGGAAGGCCACCTGGGTGCCTCGGGCATCCGCGCGGATTTCGGCACCCATGAACACGCTGCCGTTGCCAGTGATTTCCTCGAACTTGAAGGTTTGGCCCTGAACACTCTGCCGCGCCTCCTGGTTCGCCTTTCGTGGCTTCCGGCGTCCATTTTCGTCACGATTGATCTTCACAGCTTCGGCCATCCAAGCGGGTTGGGATGGCGACAAGATACCTTCTGACCTCTGGTTCACGATACCCCTCCTGCCTGGACCGGCGCAAAGGTCGGGTTCCCCAGGGCGGCCAACACCTGCTGCACCACCGGCAAATGCTCCTGGCGTGCGGCTTCGGCATGCGGCCCGGACATGTCGTAGATCGTCTGTCCCGCGCCGTAGCTCGTCGGGTAGATCGCCCGATCCCGGACGGCGTGGACGCCTTCGAGCTGCGCCAGCATCTTCCGGGGCTCCGCACGATCGAGGCGCACGCGGCTGGCCACCACGATGGGCGCAGGCTTCCGCTTAGCCAACTGCGCCTGAAGCCTCATCGCCGAAATGACATTGCCTGGATCCAAGGATGTAGGAATCACGATCAAGCCCTCCGGCAACCGGCTGGGCTGCCCCGGCGGATGGTCGAAGATCACCACGTCCGCCTCTACCCTGCGCGGGAGGGCCGGGCACACGGTGAACGCGGGCTGCCGACCATTGGCGTGCGCCAGAGAGGCCCAGCGCAAACTTCCGCCGTCGGCACCGTTCGGGTCGAGGTCCACCACCAGCACGTCGGCGCCCAGGGAGGCAAGGGCACCGGCGAGCGTGAGGGTGGTGAGGGTTTTGGTGGATCCGCCTTTGCGGCCGTGCACATGGATCGTGTGCGTCACAGGTTGCTCCTTCGCTGTAGGGGTGGTTAGGTCACTGTGTTTGCCGTGGTCGTTAGATCACTGCTGCACGCTGGACACTATTCCCTTTCCGCCTGGAGTCAAGCGGCGACCCGGTAGCGATCCTTGCGGTAGATGTTGCGGCCCACGTAAGAGCCCACTTTTCCGTTGTTTGCCGGATTGGCTGTGCCATCCGTTTCCGGCTCAGGCCACCGTTGCGCGGCGGTGAGCTCGGCCATGCGCTGCACCAGGCACCGGGGCACGTCACCGCCTTCGCACCAGGCCGCCGGCATGTGGCAGCTCGAATTCATCCCAGCGCGCTTGGCCAGGGCGCCCATGCCATCGCGGGCGGTGGGATCCGCACCGGCGGCCAGCAGGAGTTCGGTGATCAGCTCGGTCTCGGGCGAGCGGTGGAAGGATCGATAGGTGCGCTTCCCGTGCATCCAACACACGAGATGCAGCGGCGTGAGCTGGCCCAGGGGATGGCGCGCGTTGACGTCGGCGCCTTCGGCCAGGGCGAGGCGGACGCCGGCTGGGTTGGCGTCGGTGATGGCGTCGAAGAGGTGTTCGGTGGCGGGGTTCATGGGGGTTCTCCGGGAGGGGTTAGTTCAGGCCGTAGCGGGCCATCAGGGTCAGCGCGTGGGCGTGAAAGGCGGCCCACCATGCGTCCCGGTCCACGTATTCCAGGGCGCGCTCTTCACGCGTGAGCATGGCGTAGGCTTCGAGGGCCACTTGGCTGGGCATGTTCTGCAGGCCGGCGGGGATCGGGCGGGGGTTGAAGGCGTGATACATGGCGGGCTCCGGTTTCAGGAAATGTCAAAGTCGATGAAGACGGGGGATGAAGGCTTGCGACACGCCCGGTCCAGGAGCACGGGATCGAGGTGCCCGTTCGAGAAAACGCGAACGCCCGTGCCGAAGCGGGAGGTGGGGTCGGTCACGAAAGCATCCGTCACGGGCGCGGCAGCAGAGATGGCCTGCACGTAGTGAATGCAAGCGGCGCCCGCGGGGAGGTAGGCAGTCTGGACGGCGAGGCTTTGAGTGTTTCCCATTCTCTTCAGGCCTACAAAATTCACTTGCCCCCATGCGTAGGACTTGCTCACGGGGTGATCGATGTCGGTGAAATTGCCCTTGGGATGGGACGCGCGAACCTGCTGGATCAACGCCAGGGTGTCGCTGGCTTGATTGGAAACGCCCTCCCTGCTCGGGGTCGCACACACGGACAGGGAAACCAAGGTGAGAGCTAAGGCGGTGATGGAAGTGCGGATGGACATGTCGGGGTTCCTTATGGGTTGTTGTTCGTGATCGTTAGATCACACCTAGATTTACGCTAAGCCGATTTTCGTGATGCGCAAGGGCATATCGATCGGGCTTTGGGGTTAGGCCACGGCGGCGTGCGAGTGCCAGCCAATGGTGGCCAATTCTTCTTCCCAGGCGGCCACCTCTTCCTGCTTGCACATCTGCTTGTAGAGCAGCTCACCCATCGGGCACCCCGTGCGGCGCACGTGCTCATCGGTGAACCGGCTGGTGAAGGTCAGGCGCAAGGCGAGGTGGCGGCCCTGGATCGTGCGGCACTCCCACACTTGGGCACCGGTGCTGGTGGTGCGCACCTGGGCGAAATGGAGGGCGGCGGCGGGGTTGCGGTCCGAGCCCATGGGGAGCTCGTGACCGTCGGCGGTGGTGATGTAAGTGCGGTCCATGATTCAGCCCTCCAAGGCCAGTTTTGCGATCGCATTTAGACACCGCGGGCAGGTCACTTGGTCGATCGGCCGCGGCGTGGAAGACCACCCGGCACTTCGCGCGCCCGGCTTCGCGCCACACAATGCTTTGGCGTCAGATTGGGTGGTGGTCAAGATCGTGCCGCGAGGAACCGCATGCAGCACTGACCCTTGACCTCGCTCTTGACCACTGGTGCATCGGCCCGATTTGGCCGCAGCACAGTAGTTTTCCAGGTTGTTGATCGAGGTGTTCATGGCGGGTTCTCCCTCAGATGTGACCGTAGGAGCAGCCGTTACGCAGCACGGTCATGAGGCGCTTGCGGTTGCCGGTCTCGATTGCACACAGGGTCCGATCCTCGCCGGACCACAGCACATGGCGGACGATTTCGTGCTTGACGCCGCCGTTCTTGGGCAGGACAAAAACCACGTCGCCTGGCTGAATGTCGGTGGCGGCCTGGTTGATCCAGACGCCCCAGCTTCCATCTTTGAGTTTGGTGTAGGTGCCTTGCATGGTCATTCTCCTGGCGGGGTTCGGCGTGATCGTTCGATCACTTCATGATTCCAACGTAGGCCGATTTTCGAGACCCGCAAGACCTACAACCCGCTGACTTTCAAGACACGTGACGTCATCCTTTTCCTACGTGTGAGGTGTGACGACGTCGATCCTTTTCAGGGTGTGAGGGCACGACAAGCGAGGCGTTGCCGAGCCCTGCCCATCCCTGCTCTTCCCATCCTGGCGTTTGCTCTGGGTCTCTCGGGTGTTCAGTGCTTCGTGGCCTGGCCAGCTTCCGCCTCCGTGGCTTCATTGATGCGGGCCACCAGGGTGTCAAAGGTCGCCTCCACCTGCTTCGGATCCGCCCCGCGCAAGAGGGTGGCAAAAACACTCACTTCGTGGAGGACGCGGAACATCACGTCGTCATGGTCCAGGTCCTGCATCTCGGACATCGAGTAGCCGATGCCCTGGTTCTTGCTGTCGGCCTTCGTCTTCAACTCGAACACGGGCATGGGCCCACCGGGGAGCAAGGGCCATTCGTGCTGAGCAAAGCGCCAGGCACGTTGGGTCAGGTCGGCAAGGTATTCAAAGGTGATCGTGGACATGGCGGGGCTCCTGGAAGTGGTGGGTGGGGTGTCGCCACCCCTTACGGTCATTGTGGTTCAAAACTCAAACGATCCCTCAGCCGTGTCCTCGTCCTCCTCGTTGGATTCCACGGTGATTTCGACACGGGTCCCGTCTTCGTTGCCGCGATGCCCCTGCGAGAGGTATTCAAAGACGGCATCCAGCATCGCGTCGGCGTCTTCGATATCGTCCAGGTCGGCGATGCCTTCCCAGCGGCACACTTCACGCTCGTCCACTTCCTCACCGTCGATTTCGATCGTGAAACGGGCCTCGTCTTCCACCACGAACTCGTCCGGGATCATGGAAGTGTCCTGGGTGTAAGTCCGGTTGGCCTGGCCGCCGAAGTCTGCCGGGTTGTTCTCGTCTTCAATCCAATACCAGCGGTCCTCACCGTTCGACGAATCGCACACGCGATATTCAATGTTGTTGAGACGGCCGAGGTATTCCCAATCGCCATCGGCATCCGACGGTTCATCGGGATGGACGTAAATGTCCTGATTGAACTCGCTGTCGTCATCCAAGTCGGTCACTGACACATCAAAACCGATGGTCTTGGTTTGCACTTCGTCAAGCTGCTCCTCTGAGTTTTCCAGGAGCCAGTCTGTCACCTGATCCCAGGCCTCATAAGCGCTGTTCGCTTCGGACAGGTCAACATCGTTGAACTCGTATCCGTCAACATAGACTTCAAAGCGGGAATCGGTAGACATGGTCATTCTCCTGGCGGGGTTAGGCGTGATCGTTCGATCACGGTATAAGTTCAACGTAGGCCGATTTTCGAGTTGCGCAAGACCTAAAACCGCTGACATCGACCACACTTTGCGTGCGAGTTTTCCTACATCCCACCCATGGATGCTCTGGTGGCAACTGGCCGCTCCGATGCCAGCACGGATTGGCCTGAAAAGACGTAGTCCTCCCACCCCCATTTCATCGCGCGTCGGTGGCGCTGGGTGTTCAAGTAGTAGGGGACGCCGCGGATCGTCCACAGGTGCCACCGTTGACGGCGCTTCGTGGTGTTCATCCTCACCGCCGCCCTGCTGCACGCAGGATGAGTTCGCGCCGCCAACGGACTGGGCTCCAAGCGAGCTCCTTGCGCTGGATGATCACTTCACCCCACCCTGGGCCACCGTTTTGCTCATAACGAAAAGCACGCTCACCGTAGACCGGGATCTCATGGTCACTGATGCGAACCTCCCCCACGCCTGGCAGCACCAGGTAGCGGCTGTCCGCCTGGCCCGAACTCCGTGAGGTATGCCGACGCTCAAACCCCCACTTCCGTGCCAGTCGCGTCACAGCCTCCAAGGTGGCGGCGATGGCCTCATCCAGGGCCCAATCCTGATCGAAGGTGGCCTTGGCCACGGCCGCCCGCCGATCTGAGCGCCAGTGTGCGGCGATGGGCAGGGCCAGATAGGCATCGGTGTCGGCTTGGCGCCGCCGCTCTTCACGCAAACGTTGGGCTTTCGTCTGGCGATAGGAGGCGGCCAGCAACAACGGATCCAAGGTTCGGTGCGCCCACCGGGCCGTTTTCAGCGCATGGATGCGTTTAACGGATGCGCGTGCATCTTGATCATGGAGCAGCCCACGATCGGTCAACGCTTCGGTTAAATCTCGGCGTGTCAGGGCACCGCTATTGATAGCTGAGATGTCGGTGGCAATTTCTGCGGCAAGTCGGTCACTGATCATGCTTCTTCTCCATCGGCTGGATTTCATGTGATCTTTCGATCACGTCTTGAGTCCAACTTAGGCCGATCTTCGAGATGCGCAAGAGTGCCCGGTGAAGGCATCGACACCCGTTTGGCGTGGTCGTTTTCCTACACCCCACCGGTTTCAAACTTGATCGGCCCAGGGCCACCGGGCAGGATGCGGAGCTCGGACAAGGGGAAATGGAATGACAAATCGGGATGACGAAGGAAAGAGTGTGCCCGTGGACTTCGACGGGCTCGGTGAGGTGAGGGTCAAGACCCTTCTTGCGCTGCCTTCAAATGGCTGGACGCCCCACCAGGTCGAAAAGGCCATGGAATGGCTCGAAGGCATCCGGGTTTCGCGGGAGGCGGAAGCCGCGAAGGCTGCCAGTGAATCGCTGCGGGTGGCCAACCAATCGCTCACCGTCGCCAACCAGTCGCTGACGGTTGGTAAAAGGTCCCTTCGCGTGATGTGGCTCACTTTGGCTATCGCCCTGGCCACCCTACTGGCGACCTATTTGCTCGCGCCCAATTCCTGATCTAGGCATCGACGGTCGTTGGGTGAGGCCGTTTACTCCTGCCCTCCCCTGGCTAATTTCTAAACGGGTCGAAACGGTACCGGACAGTAATTCACCAGGGGCGCGCCAGGCGAGGCCCTGCCGAGCATCGCCCCCAGCCCTGCTCTTCCCCTCTGCGCCTCTGCCGACATGCCGCGAAGCGGCCAGGACGGCAAACGCCCACAAAAAAGCCGGGTCGCCCCGGCTTCATTGCACTGACCCCACGGCGCTCATGCGTGTTCGGGTGCCCCCTGGGTTTCGCCGGCCAGAACCTGCCGCAGCATCTCGGCGGATGCGGCGCGAGCCTTGGCCATGGCGCGCTTGTGCGTGCCTTCCAGGTCGCAACGCCCCTGAAGGAGGTGATTGAAGCCCTCGACCAGGATTTCGACTTTCCAGCGCGGATAGTTCACACCGCCTTCCTCGAAGGCCCGAGCCATCAAGGTATTGGCGCTGTGCTCGTCCAGCTCGTGGACCAGATCGTCCCGATAGGACATTTGATGGAGGGCACCCGCCGTGCCCAACGCTCGTTCGTCTTGCGATTTCATACTCGATTTCCCCAACGGATTCCCCTTGCACCTGCAAGGTGAAGATGCGCCTGGGCTCAGGACGATTCAAGCGGGCGACACGATTTTGAAGCGAAATCGGCCTCAGCCCTTGGTGACGCCCTGGATGCAGCCGTTGGTGTAACGCTGCTGGGAAGCTTCCGGTGTGTCGTGTTCGGTGTAGAGGGCGGCCACATACTGCACGACGGCACGATCAGCCGGATCGTTCATGTCCGGTGCGTGGCCGGATGCCTGCTGCAGGCTCTGTAAAACCCCACTCATCGGGACACCCTGGTCCCGCGCCCGGACGATGGTGGCGATCATCTTGCCCACTTCCTCGCACCTGGCCACCTGGGCGGTGACGGAAGGCGGGGCTGGACTTTGCTGTGCGCTCGCCAGACCTGGCAGCATCAGCGCCGCGGCGATCAGTGCGCGGATCTTCATGGATCTATCCCCTGTTCCGGTGTTGGGTGTGCGGTCCTAGCTTTTGCGCATGCCGGCCCAGAGTGCGCCCACGCCTGCGAAACCGAAAACCAGCGTCAGGGCGACCCGGCCCCAGTCAGTGACCGCCGCCCGTTCGTTGCCGTAGACGTCGCTGGGCACCCGGCGCGTGGCGTTGAGGCCAAAGTAAAGCGCCATGGCGAGGCAAACGATGCCGCCGATCACCTGGATCTTGCTGGTCTTGTTCACCTGGCATCCCCCGTTGCTTGCCGGGTGAAGTCTAAACCCAGCGAGGGATCCGTCGACCCTTGGGGATGGTTTCAAGCCGCAGCGTTTGTCCAAGGGCCTGGACACGGCTTGGACAAAACCACTGGTCGCGCCGCGACGGGTTTTCATCCTGCCTTCCCCTCGGCGCTCTTGGCTTCACCGCGAAGCGGTTCCTCAGCTCCTCCCTAACCTCGTTGCACAAGCAAACCCTTCCACTTGTGCAACCACTTGTGCAACCGGAACCCTTGTCCCACAAGGGTTTCAAGGCCGTTGCACAAGAGAACAAGTAGAACAGGTCAAAAAACTATTCTGGAAAATATTCACCTAAGAGAGGGTCGTTCTTGACCGGTGGAAGAGAACAATCTCCTGCAAAAATGTTTGTGGTCTGTTTCACCTGTTCTCCTGTGCAACACCCCCGCTAGGCCTTGTGCCACAAGGGTTTCGGTTGCACAGGTGCCCTCAAAACCGGTTGTGCAACCACTTGTGCAACGGGGGTTCCACTTGTGCAACGGGCAAAAAGAAACCCGGCCTGAGCCGGGCGCTTCTTTGGATGCTGACTGCTGAGGGATCAGAACAGGGGTTCGGCCACCTGATCCGCCACATCCTGGGGCATGGCATCCGCCGGCTGGACGTTCCACCGGTAATCCTGATCCGGCACCCCCTGGATCACCAGGTTGCATGTGCGACCCGGACGCGGCAGGTGGCGCGGGGCGGAGGGTTGCCGTTCCTGGAACTTGCCGCCACGGGACTCGACAAAGCCGCGGGCCGTGCGCCAGAAAGCGGCTTCACTGAGGGGGTAATACTCCCCGTCCAGCAGGGCTCGCTTGTAGGCCTGGTAGAGCGAGGATTTCGCCGTTTCCCGACTGGGCGACGCGGCAATGCCACTGTCCACCAGCCAGGCGTAGGTCGGATCCGTCTCCATTCGCTGCACTTCATCGGCCGCTTGCATGCAGGCCGGCTTTACGGAGAACCGCTTGCCGTTGCGGCACAGCCGGGCCACCCCAGCCAGTGCCCAATCCAGCAAGAAAGAAAGCTGGACCGGATCATCAGTGACCAGGCTTGAGAAGTTCTTGATCTCCTTGTCGCTGTTGCGCGGAATGCGGACGTTGAAAGGGAAGTAGATGATGCGCTCTTGCATCGCTGGGCTGCGGTCGTGCAGCTTGAGCGCGCCGCCGTTTTTGGCAAACCAGATCTGGCATTCAGGCTCAAAGTAGCGGGCGCTCTGATACAGGCCACGCCCCCGGATGCAATCGCCCGCGGAAATCGCCTTGAAACGCTGCTCCGATTGTTTGCCCAGGTGATCGGGCGTCTCCGTGGAAAGGGCCAGCGTCTTCCCTTCCAGGTCCGCGATTTGATCCGCGGCCTTGTGCAGGATTTCAAGGTCCAAGGAAATGTTCGCCGGGTGCAACGCTTTCAGGAATTTCAGCAACGTGCTCTTGCCATTGCTGCCGTCCTCGAACTGAGACTGGCTGCCCCCGATCAGGCCGAAGGCTTTGTGCCAGCCCGCGCCAGGCATCAGGCTGCTGCCCACCGCCTCCTGCAGCAGGTTTTGCACATCTTTGTTGGGCACAAACAGGTTCAGATACTCAGCCATGCGACTGTCCGCCGGCAGCGGTCGCGGCGTGTAGATCCCCGTTTCGGGATCCACCCGTGACCAGTCCAGCTTCGCTGGCACGCGATGAGTCACGCCGGCCTGCATGCTCGGGCGACTGGCTCGGATCAGGCCATCGTCGCCGATGCGCAAGTAAGCCCCGATCACAGGCAGGATGGGGTGGCGGGAGTCACGCTCAGGCATCCGCTTGGCGGTGTCATCGGCATACAGGTCGAGCGCTGTCTTCAAGCACTTCTTTGCCAAATCGGCGTCTGTCTTCTGCCCCGCGTTGTTCGACAACCACCGCGTCGCGTGGGAACGGGCCTGGTCGTCGTTCTGCACGACCCACCGATCCTCGCGCCCGTCCCACACATAGACGCTGCGCCCACCGTCGAGGCTGCCGCCAATGCGGATGTCTTCGTTCACAAAGAAGTGGCGGGCGTAGCGCAACTGCAACGAGTCGTCGTTGCTGGTGGCGGATTGGCCACCGCCCTCGCCACCGCCTTCCTTCTTGGCTTTGCGGCGCTCCTGGCGATCCCAGGATTTCATGCCCAGGCGGATGATTTCTTGCAGCGCAGGATCCGAGGTGATCTCAGCCGGATCCAAGGCCGGTTCCGCCTTGGCCTGCTCGCGCGCGGCGCGGTGCTCGTCCATGGATGTGACTTTTCCACCCCTGCCGACGATGAATGGCACATCGTCAGCGATGGTGTTGACTCCAGGCGCATCCTGGATATGATCTTGGGTAGACATCTTGTGTTCCTTTCGAAGTGGGGACATCCGAAAGCCGGCCTGCCAGGGCTGGCTTTCTTCTTTTAAGCGGCTTGCATTTCGCGTTCGAGCAACTCCCGCACCGCGCGACGCACGAACCCGGACTGGGTTTCCTGGCGCCGCGCAATCAGCGCCTCAACACCCTTTCGGGTGTCTTCATCAATCAATCCGTGGATCGGAAAGTCCTTGCGCGTGCCCACAACCGGGCGACCGCGGGGACGTCGTGGGGTCTTGGCGGTGAGGGTCATTTCTTTCTCCGGCGTTGATTTATCTGCGTGTTATTTGTTCTAGTCCTGCCCCTCGATCGCGCAACCCCACTTCCCTTCCCCATGTGTTCCTTCGTCGCCCGAAATCCCTTCAAAAGCGTTGTCGTGCAACGTTTTTCGAGGGATGCAGAAACCTAGAAAATCGGACGTCCAGTTCGATTGCGAACGGGCGAATGAACGGTAAGGTGAAGGTGTGAGGCCTCATCAACCTCACCATCGTGGTTTGGACAGAGCCCCGGCTGGGTGCAACCGGCCGGGGATTTTTTACTGTGACCGAACCATCACTGGTCATCCGCATCCTTGTTGCCGTCCTCGTCCACCACGGCGATTTCCATCACCTTGCCCTTGACTAGGCGCTCTTCGACTTTCCAGCCGCCCACACCCCCCAGGGTCCGCCAGTCCACGCACAAGCGGCGTTCAGCCGGGCAGACCCCGAAGAAATCGCCTGTGAAACACTCCAGGGCTTGCATGATTTTCAGAGCTGTCTTGGCATCGCGCTCCATCCAGAAAATCTCTTCCTTACTTTCGACGATGTAGCCGTAAATAGCGGACCGCTTCATGCCACTTCTCCCGTCAGCACGCGCAGCGCCTGCTGTTCCAAGCTCGCGGCACTCTTGTCGAACAGGCCCAAGGCCAGGTTGCGCATGGCTTCGTAATCGAGGCCCAGGGCGCGGAGCTTGCGGCGGTGCTTCAACACATGTGCGCCGAACTGCTCGCGCAGGAACGCGCGGAAGGCCGCCCGGGTCAGGTGTTCGGGAAACGTCGTGGCCACCTGGGCCAGCTCTTCCACGACGCCGGTTTCATTGACGGTCGTGGCCGCGTTCACGCGGATCGCGCAGGGCTTGCCCGTCATGGGATTGGTGGGCTGTTCCTTCGGCTGCTCGATCATCAGCAGCGTCGGCGTGACGATGGTGACGACGAACCACGCACCGGGAAGCTGGTTTTGATACCGGCGCAGGAAGCCCAGGACCGTGCTGAGGCAACCGGGGTTGTCCACTTCCAGTTCGAGGCGCGGGGCGTGCGTCAGGATTTCGTTCCAGACGTCAGCGGCGAACCGGCGGAGGGCGATGCGAGGGGTGATGTTCATGGGATTTCCTTGTGTTTGGGCATGACTTCCCCGTCACCGCGCGCGGCAGTGTTGGGGGATCGGTTTCTGGGAGGGTTTAGAGGCTCAACGCCCTGGGCGCGTTGAGAGATGCAGAGGTGGACGTCGCTACTAACTAAGGAAGCTTCACTTGCTGCATTTCTTTCAACAGGTCACCTGTCATAGATCGGCAGGTCGTAGCGCTGCCCGTCCTGGTCGAGGTTGAGCCACTCGGCGCCATGGGCGATCGCCATGCGGATCAGGCCTGCCAAGCCCTCGCTGACGCCTTCCAGCTCCTGGTCCCATGCCGCGTCGATCTCTTCTTGCGTGGCATCCAGTTCCAAGCCGACGCTGAGGTGCACCAGCGCGTTGAACTCACCCCAGGTGACTTGCCCATGGAAGTTGCCAATGCGGACGTCCGAGTCCCAAGCCATGGCTTTCAGGGCTTCGATTTCGTGCTGGGGCACGTGAGCGAAGTTGGCATCGAGCATGACGCGGAGGAAGGGTTGGATTTCCGTGCTCATGTGGGTCTCCTGGCCCCTTCGCGCCCACCGCGGCATGCGGTGAGTCACGTGGGGTCCTTGGAGCCGGAACTTCCGACAGCGCCAGGCCCAAATGCAAAACGGCGCCGTAGCGCCGATTCCGCGAAGCGACTTCCGACTATTTCCGACTGCAGCGGGCGCTGTTCCGACGCCCAGCCCACGGGCGCCGACGGGTGCGACGGTGCGCGAAAACGGCGAGGATTTACTCGCCGTTTATCCTTTCAGCGCGTCGGCGACAGCCTTGGTGATCATCGCCGTGAGCTGCTCGGGGGTGAGGGTCAGCAGGCCCTTGTCGCCCACCTGCTTGTTGACAGCCGCCGCGGCGCGTTCGGCGTCGGCCTTTTCGAGCTTGGCGCCCAGGTGCTGGGCGTCGGGGTGGTAGTAGTGCATCAGCATGCGCGCATCGAGGTGGCCCGTGATCTGCTGGGCCTCGTGCACAGGCAAGTCACTGGTGACTTCGGTGGTGCGCGTGTGGCGCATGTCGTGGAGGCGCTTGTGGATGCCAGCGCGATCGCGGCCGCGGATGAAAGCCTGCGTTGGGGTGTCCTTGGCGAGCGGGAACACCCGCCCCTTCGCCGGCTTGGGTTTGCCGGCCAGGAGTTCGTAGAGCGCCTGGACCGCATGCCTGTTGAGAGGGATGGTGCGTTGGCGTTGACGGCCCAGCGGATCCTTCGTGTCGCGGAAGGTGACCTCTGGAATCTCCTTGTCGAAATCCACGTCGGACCAGTCGAGACGCAGGGCCTCACTGCGACGACCTCCACTCCATCGGAGAAAGCAAATACAGCACCGGGTTTCCAGGCTGGCCTCGGGGATCTTGGCCAAGATCTGAGTGAGTTCGGCGTTGGTCACTAGCTCACCCTTGCGGGGCTGCTCCTTTGCGGTCTCGGCTTTGAGCTTCGGCAGGCCCTTAATCGGGTTGGCCACGTCGAAGTTCCAGTTTCGATCCTTGCGCGCGGTGTTGTAGACCGCTGACAAGATGTCCATGTTGCGATTGATCGAGGCGGGCTTCACGGTGGCCGGCGTGCCATCGCGGTAGGTGCGCTCATAGCGCAGCCAGTCCCGGACCTGATCCAGGTGCTCACGGGTCACCTGATCGGGCGCCCGGGCCATCAGCTTGGGGAACTCGCGCAGGTAAGAACGCAGCACGGTGCATTCCTGGGCGATTCCTTTCTTTCGAGCGTGGGCCGGAATGGGCCGCTTCGCGGCGCGAGGCTGGCCGTCGGCTTTGGCTTGGGCCATCGCGGCCAGTTCCACCATCGCTTCCTCGGCTTCATCGATGTAGCGCTGCACCCACCCGCCCAGGGTCTGGTCTTGCAGACGGGAGCCCACGGGGGTGCCATCGAAGCGGAGGGCGCGGCGCTGTTCTTCTAGCCACGCCTTCGCCGCAACGATCGCGCTGGTGCGAGACTGGGGGTGACTGGCCGCCACGTCCTCGTTGTAGGGAAAAGAGGCCCTGAGGTTCTGCACTTCCCCCTTGGCGTCCTGCTGTCGCAGGCGAGCCCGGATCACGTTGGAGGGCTTGCGGTCTTCCAGGCCGGGGGGCAATTCGGACTTGCGTGCCATGCGTTTCCCTTCGGGCCTTGGCCCAAATTTGGCCCACAAGGGCCGGCAGGCCGCTATTTTGCTCGCCTGTCACCTCCTTCGCAATGCAGAGGTCGGGAGTTCGATCCTCCTCCGCTCCACCACTCATTCGACATATCGGCGCACCATGTCACATGGCGCGCCGATTTTGTTTTCATCGTCTAGCACATTTACGAACGCGCATCGAACTACTTGCGCGGCGCGATGATTTCGCTCAAGTAATCGGGCGTCCCTTCCACGCGCACCAAGTGCGGGTATTGCAGGCCGTCGTGATAGTCGACCGATACCGTGCGATAGCCGCCCTGATATTTCAACAGCAATTGGATCGGCTCCTTGCCACCCTTCGCGGCGGTAATCGCAGCTTTGAGCGCATCGCTTGAATAATCCTTGCCATTCACCGCCATCAGCGTCGCGCCGGTGCTGACGCCGGCCTTGAATGCCGGACCATTCCAGCGCACGTCGTTGACTTGTCCTTTGTCGGTCATCGTCAAGCCGATCGACCAGGCGAAGTTATACAAATGCCGCGACGATTGCGGGCGGCTGTTGTAATCCTTCTCGTAGTCGCTTTCCTTATCGGTATAGACAAGCTTCCAGCCGGTGCCGGAGATACCGTTCAGTAGCGGCGGGTTGAGCGTTTGGACGCGTGCGCGCAAGAAACTCGCCCAGTCGTAGGGAGCCACACCGTTGAGCGTCGACACCACCTCATCGAAGTTATAGGTCTTCGTGACGTAGCTGCCATTGTCGACACCAAAGAACGCATGCGCAAAATCGTCCAGCGATTTGCGGTCGTGCGTCAGCGCGCGTAGCTTGGCGTCCACCTCGAGCCACATCATCTGTCCGCCGCTGTAGTACTCCTCGCTCATCTGCCAGCTGCGGTACGGCAAACTCGAACGACGTGCGGCGGTCGGATCGTTGGTCGTGTCTTCCAGCGTGCGCCACTGGAAACCTTCGCGATTGCGGTCGTAGTTGGCCGCCACCATCGCCAACGCATCCCGGAATTGCTGCGCCGACCACATGCCGGAACGCGCGGTCAAAATAAAGCCCCAGTATTGCGTCTGCCCTTCGTAGACCCATAACAATGAGTCGCCCATCGGCACGTTGAAATTGGGCGTCCACAAATCGGCGGGGCGACGGAACTTGCCGTTCCACGAATGCGTGTATTCGTGCGGTAGCAAGTCGCGGTCGGGCGCACCTTCGTTCCACGCAGTGAAGTAGTCGGCGCCCAGACCGTTTTCGCTGGATTGATGATGTTCCGTACCGTTGCCGCTCAACTGATCCGAGAGCGAAAACAAAAAGTCGTAATGATCGTAATGATGCGAGCCGAACAGTTTCACGGCCTGCGTGACCAGACCGCGGTGCACCTTAAGCTGCTCGGGCGTCATCTCCAGATATTTCGGCGCGTCCGCAACAATATCCAGATGCACCGGCGCATCGCCGCCGGGATTGAGGTCGACACGCTTGAAGTATTCGCCTGCGTAAATCGGCGAATCGACCAGGTTGTTGAACGTCACGGGCTTGAAGGTGGTGGTATCGCCCGATTGCGAGGACGTTTCCAACGCCGTGCCGAGCTGCCAGCCATGAGGCAATGTGACGCTCGGCGCGAACGTGATGCCGCGCGAAAAATAGCCTGCCGGATAGAGCGCCACCTTGCTCCATTCCATGTCCATCATGCGATCGGTCATCTCGAAGCCTTCGCTATCGCTACGACCGGACACGTATTGGAACGACGCATCGATGCTGGAAACATCTGCAGGCACGTCGATATGGAACGCATACACGTTGTACTCGTCGCGCTTCCACGCCAGCGGTTTACCGTTGGCGCTGAGCGTGAGGCCGGCAAGCATGTTGATCGGACCGGTCGGCGAGTGGTCGCCGGGAATCCACTGCGGATACAGCAGCGTCAACGCGCCCGCCTTCACCGGAATCGTTTCCTTGACGCGAAAGATGCCTTGCGCGGTGTCATTGGCGTCGACATGCAGCGTCACGGTGCCGGGATATGGCGTGTCTTGCGGCGGCGGCACGTTGTCTGCGTGCGTCTGTTGCGCAGCAGCCCCTCCGGCAGAGAGCGCTATCGCTACGGCCAAAGCAAGGCGCGAAAACCTGCGATGCATGGCAACGGCGGCAGCGACGGGGGTGACACGAGACATGAAGGGCTCCGGCAATCGAGTGGTCAGTCGCTCAACTTAGCATTTCACGTGCCTGACAGGGAATGCGTGTGCACAGGTATACGCGCGTTCCACTAGCTATGCCGGCGACCTAAAAATCAAATGCCGATATGCGCCGCGACACTAATAGAAAATAATGATTCATTTGCGCTCCGCATCATCCAAGCTATATCGAACCTCTTGCAATAACGAACGATTTTAAATATCGCGCGACATTGCACAGACATATTGTCGCTGCGAATCGTTCCAGATAATCAGCCGAAATTCGCTTGACCCCATGGGGACCGAAACCCTGCAAACGAGCACGTCCAAACCAATGGGTTACATCCTTCAAATCGCACCAATACTCCAACGTATTGGATGAGTTCCCCTCCGCCAGTTAAATCGCCGCAGGCATTTTCACAACCCCGTCACATATCTCTGTGGCCTGCTGAACGCCCCTCCCTTTTGGGCGGTTTATTCATCACCGTTTCCATGCCGAAACGGAGCTAGATTGCGGCAACTCAACGTTCACCATCGCAAGGGGAAAACATCATGCAAAAAATAACTCGTGCCACGCTCGGCCTGTTTCTGGCAATGGGATTGTCCGGAGTGGCCGCTGCTGCGGCGCCGCCCACCACGGGTTTGGGCCAGGCTTGGCCGAATGCCGTGGACGTTAGCGCGAGTCCGCATTGGCACGTTTATGTGTTTGTGTTGAACGGTATCGAATACGTGCAGGTCAACGACCTCAATGGCAACGTGATTGGCGCCGTGGGTACGGCGGGCGGCCAATTCATTACGTTGCCCATCGGCAACGCTTCGCAATATGTGGCCACGCCACAGCAAAGTGCCGCGCACGCGCCGTCGGTTTCCGCAACGAGCGCAGCGACCACGGTCTATCGCGACAGCTCGATGGTTCTGACTGCAACGCCGCAAACCAGCGGAATCACCACACTGAATGCCGCGTCGGCGAATACTGCGGCAACTTGCCAGGATCCCGAGCAGTGCGGCGCCGGTTCGCCGTGAATCCTGCGAACAAACCTACCGGCGGCGCTAGCCGCCGCCGGAAATGGGATCGAGCAGAAATACGCTAATGCAACGTCCCTCCGGGGACGTGCGCGTTTTTACGCTTCCTTCGAAAATGCCCGCGCGATCTTGAATCGAGCGCAAGCCCAAGCCGCTAGTCGTCCGTGCGATGTAGGCCAGCAGATCGTCCCAGTGCACCAATGAAATGCCGACAGGGTCCGTGCGTAGATGCACGCTGATCATCGCGCCACGACGCCCATCCTTTTCCTTGCCGTGGATGCGCACGCGAATATCGCTGACGTCTCGCCGCGAGCATGCATCGGCGATCACATCGCTCACGATGCGGTAGATCGTCATACGCACCGCGTGCGACAACGGACTGAGCGAACCGCGCACGTCGCACGAATAGGCGACACCGGCTTCGTCGAGCAGCCGCGCCATCGCACCTTCGCGCAGCACAGTAGGCAGCCCGCGTTCCCGCATGGTGGTGGGATACAAGCTGTCGGCCAGCCGATGCAATTGTTCTTGGGCGACTAGCGCATGACGTTGATAGCCGCGGTCGTCCAGTGCCGGCTGCAAATGGCGCAGCCGTCCTAGCACCATGGTGAAACCGACTTGCACCGTTTCGCGCACTTGCTCCAGTGTCTGCGACGCCATGCGCATCTGCATTTCGCCGAGATAGACATTACGCTGCGCGAGCGCGAGCGCGGAGCGCACATCGGCGCTCTCCTGTTCCGCTCTCCGGTCGAGCGCGGCGATTCGCGCTCCGGCCAACAGCATGGTCGAGATGGCAAACGCCACCAGAATTTCGGATTGGATGGTGGTGTGATCGTAAAGCGCGGGCATCAAGGCCTTGACGGCGCAGCTGGCGACGGCTCCGCCGATGGCGGCGCCCTGCCATCCATGACGCAACGCAAGCCAGACCACCGGCAAGAACATCGCGACCTGCACCATCTGGCGCGTTTCGCTAAGCGCAGGCGCGGACGCGCCGATCCACAACAGAAACGCCAGCAGCGGCAACCCAAGACACGTGCTTTCGTACACGAGACGGCTGGCAGCCACCTTGGCGTACAACTGACGCCAGCCCCCGCGCACGGTGACTTGATAAGCGGCCAATACCAAAGGCGTGACGGTCAGAATGCCCAAATAGCTGCCGATAAAATAACGGGCCGCCGTTTCGCCGAAGTGGAGCTCGTAACCCGTCGGCAGCACCATCAGGCGAACCATCAGCAGGTCTTTCAGCATCGACACCAGCGACACCATCAGGGCGCACGTCAGTACGGCGCCCATGTTGATGGCGTTCTTTTTGATGGGCTGCCAGCGCTCCCGCACGCCGTAGATCAACGGCGCAAGCACCACTGCGGGTGGGGCGAGATTGGCGACCGCCCAGGTCGATCCCCACACGCCGGCGCACTCGTAGCTCAACCAAACAAAGTAGCCCGATTCGCCGACCATCAATGCAGGCCAGTAACGGTAGGGCGTCAACAGGAAAACACTAAGGCGCAACCCAGCGAGAATCATCCAGTACGAGACCGAAAGTTCTCGAAACAGCACCACCGCGATCCCGTAGGTCACGGCTATGGCGATATGACGAAACCAAACGTTCGCCCAAAGTACTTTCCCCATCGATCACCCCATATATTTTTGACCGACGACCGCCCCATACCCCCACATGTCGGCTTGATCTTGCAACCGGCGGGATGATTCGATGCGGGGTGTGAAACTGTGGTGAAACGCGAGGCCGCACAAGGGTTCTGGCGGGGATTGCGTCTCATCTTGTTTCCAGCTTGTTTCCGTTTTGCGATGCATATCACAGGGATCGGCGCGACTACGAAAGTACGACCTTATGAGGTCGATGACGGCAGGCATTTTCGAGCTGCCCGAACCTTCGGACCGGCCGCGCCTGATTCTGGCTAAAATTCCCGGCGCTCGTCGCATCACCCGTGCACGGTTGTCGCAGGCCGCGCGACTGGGATAAGGCAAAGTGGCCATACCCCATCCGAAGCAATTAGTAGAACAACAAGGAAGCGCAGCCCACCGTGAGTGCATCCAAGCAACAGCCTCACCTTCACGCGATCGAACCTGGCCTGATGGTGATTCACGGCAATCGCCAGGAGGATCTACGCGACTTGCTCGTCGCCTGGCTGCAGCGCACCCCGCTGCTTCCGCTGGAGAACGAGGTGATGCTGGTGCAGAGCAACGGCATCGCCCAATGGCTGAAGCTGGCGCTGGCGCGCCCCATCGAAGCCGGCGGCATGGGCATCAGCGCCGCGGTCGACATGCAGTTGCCCGGCCGATTTCTATGGAACGCCTACCGCGCCGTCCTCGGCGAAACCGGCGTGCCGGCCACCTCGCCGTTCGACAAGTCCCGGCTGGTCTGGCGATTGCTGCGATTGCTCCCGCAGCATCTGGACGAACCCCTTTTTGCATCGCTGCGGGCTTTGCTCGGCGACGCCAGCGACTGGCGACGGCAATACCGACTCGCAATGCAGGTGGCCGATCTATTCGACCAATACCAGGTGTTTCGCGCGGACTGGCTGCACGATTGGGAGCACCGCAACGATGTGCTGCGCGACAGCCTGCGCAATCGCGTGAGCGACCTGCCCGACGCGCAACGCTGGCAGCCCAAACTCTGGCGGCGGCTGCTTGACGATGTTCCTTCGGCACAACGGAACAGCCATCGTGCAGGCGTGCACCAACGCTTTATGCAACACATGGCGTCCTCCCAATTGACGGCAACGACCCTGCCGCGGCGCATCGTGGTCTTCGGCATCACCTCATTGCCGCAGCAGGTGTTGGAGGCGCTCACGGCGCTGGCGCGATACAGCCAGGTCTTGCTGTTGGTCACCAACCCGTGTCGACATTACTGGGCCGATATCATCGAAGATCGCGAGCTGTTGCTCGCCGAACACCGGCGACACGCCAACAAACCCGGGTTGCCGCCCGAACCGCGCTACGAAGATCTGCATCTGCATGCCAATCCATTGCTGGCCGCGTGGGGCAAGCAAGGCCGCGATTTTATTCGTCAGCTCGACGCGTTCGATCAACCGGAGCGCTACCGTCACCATTTCGCGTCCATCAAGCGCAGCATCGATTTGTTTGAAAACGTAGGCACGGATACCCTGCTGCATCAGGTGCAACAGGCCGTGTTGGATCTGCAGCCCGTACCCACCGATCCAGTGCAACGAAAAGTGTTGCCCGAGACGCGATCGCTGCACTTTCATATCGCGCACAGTCCGCAACGCGAAGTGGAAATTCTGCACGACCAGCTGCTTGCGCAGTTCGAACAGGCTTCCCGCGAAGGTCGGCCGTTATCGCCGCGCGACATCATGGTGATGGTGCCGGATATCCAAACTTACGCGCCGCACGTGCAAGCGGTCTTCGGACGCATCGCCCCCGACGATCCGCGTTACCTGCCCTATAGCGTGGCCGATCAACCGGGACGCGGCGCCTCGCCGCTGCTGACCGCGCTGGAGCGTCTGCTCGGTATCGCCGAATCGCGCTTCACCGCCAGCGACGTGCTGGACTTGCTGGATGTGCCATCGCTGCGCCGCCGATTCGGCGTGGCCGAAGACGACCTCCCTACGTTGCGTCGATGGATTGTGGAATCCGGCATACGCTGGGGATTGGACGGCAAGCAAAAACAGCGGTTCGGTCTTCCGCCCGACGAACAAAACAGCTGGCGCTTCGGTGTGCGGCGCATGCTGCTCGGCTACGCCACCGGCGACGGCCCTTCGCTCAACGGCATCGCGCCCTACGCCGATCTGGGCGGCCTGGACGCCGTGCTGATTGGTCCACTGAGTCAGCTACTCGATACCTTGGCACACTACTGGCAGTTGTTCGCTTCTCCAGCCACGCCCGCGCAATGGAGCGAACGCCTGCGCCATCTGCTGCGCGATTGCTTCGATACGCGCGGCGACGATGCAGACACACTACGCATCGACCGCTTGGAAGACGCGCTCGACACCTGGCTCGACGCCTGCCACGAAGCGGGCTTCGCTCAAGCCATTCCGCTCTCCATCGTGAGCGAAGACTGGTTGCAGGCCATCGATCAGAATCATCTGTCGCAACGCTTTATGGGTGGCGCGGTGAATTTCGGCACGCTGCTGCCAATGCGCGCCATACCATTTCGCGTGGTGTGCTTGTTAGGCATGAACGACGGCGATTACCCGCGCCGCATGTCGCCGCCGGATTTCGATTTGATGGCTTATGCAGGGCAATATCGTCCCGGCGATCGTTCTCGACGCGAAGACGATCGCTACATGTTTCTGGAAGCGATGCTTTCGGCGCGCGATGTACTTCACATCAGCTGGGTCGGTCATAGCGTGCGCGACAATAGCGAACTGCCGCCTTCCGTATTGGTCGGTCAGTTGCGCGATTACCTTGCCGCCGGATGGTGCGCTTCTCATGACGCCGACGACAAAGCATCGCGCCAACGTACGCTCGACACCATCACCACCACACATCCCCTGCAAGCGTTCAGCGAACGCTACTTCAACAGCGATCCGGCTACGCCTTGGTTTAGTTATGCATCGGAATGGGCGCGCGCCCGCAAGGCCACCGCTGAGGTTGAGACGGCTCCACTCAGTCCTTGGCAATTCGAATCCAAATTGCCTGTTAGCGCACTGCAACGTTTTCTTACGAAACCCGCCGCTTGCTTTTATAACGAACGCCTGAAGGTGCGATTCGAAGATTTCGACACCGGTCTTGAAGATGACGAGCCATTTTCCTTGGACGGGCTGGAAAATTACGCCGCAACGCAAGCGCTATTGGAAAACGCCCTCGCTTCGGACCATGCGCAAACCAAACCCGCACTCGCCGATGCCGCACAACATCTACGGCAACAAGGCGCTCTGCCGTCCGGAGGGTTCGGTGCGCTCCTCATGGAGGATATCAGCGCCGACGTGCAGCGCGTTCTGCAGCGATGGCTCACCGCTATCACGCGGTGGCCGCAGACAATGTCCGCGCAGGAATTCAGTCACACGCATGACGATTTAACCGTAGAAGGTTGGTGCGACGATCTGCGCACCGATGCCAGAGCGGAATACGTGCGGTTGTTGCCGTTGGCTGGTCGCATCTGCCACGGCAAAGCCATTCGCTACGACAAACTTCTTCCAGCCTGGGTGCTTCAGCTTCTCGCGAACGCCGACGACATCGCTCTAAGCACTCGTTTCCTTGCATCCGACGGCACCGTTGTGCTGAAACCTATTGCAAGCGACGAAGCTGCGATGCTGCTTGGCCAACTCATCGATGCGTGGAAGCAAGGTATGCAAGCGCCCTTGCCGATCTCTCGCCGCACCGCTTACGCATGGCTGTTGGCCGAACGAAACGGAAAGCCACCCTACGAGGCAGCGCAAAGCGGCTACGAAGGAAGCGACATACCGCAAGCGCCCCCCGGCGAAATGACACGCGACCCTTATCTCGCGCGCAGTTGGCGAAACTTCGCTGCGCTCTATGCCGATGGCTTCGAGCGTTGGCTTCCGCTCTATCGTCCGCTTCTTGATGCCGCGGCACTGGAAGGCGACGCATGAGTGCAATGACGCCGCTCGACCCTTTGTGCGTACCTCTTCAGGGCATTCGCCTGATTGAAGCCAGCG
Source organism: Dyella sp. 2HG41-7 (assembly GCF_021390675.1). NCBI lineage: Bacteria > Pseudomonadati > Pseudomonadota > Gammaproteobacteria > Lysobacterales > Rhodanobacteraceae > Dyella > Dyella sp. 2HG41-7. The sequence continues at coordinate 2,059,399 of NZ_JAJEJV010000004.1, read as the reverse complement.
CCGGCACGGGTAAAACCTGGACGCTAGCCGCGTTGTATTTGCGCCTGGTGCTCGGCCATGGCGGACAGCCTCCGCGTTTGCCGGCACAAATACTTGTGGTGACGTTTACCCGCGCCGCCACGGCGGAGCTGCGCGAACGCATTCGCGAACGTCTCGCCACCGCAGCCGCCGCGTTTCGAGATCCCCGTGACGCCGATGAATTCCTGCAGCGACTGATCGGCGAGTACCCGAGCGCAGACGAACGCGCGGCGGCTGCGCGTCAACTGGAACTGGCGGCGCAGTGGATGGATGAAGCGGCCATCTACACCATCCATGGCTGGAGTCAGCGCATGCTGGCCCAGCATGCTTTCGAAGGCAGCGATTCGGTCGACGACATCGCCGATGAAAATGCTCGCCTTGCCGAAGCCGTGCGCGACTATTGGCGTTGCTTCTACGCACCGCTCGACGAAACGGATGCCGCGTGCGTTGCGGCGCTTTGGCGCAGTCCGCAGGCTTTGCAAAGCGCTCTGCGCCCTTTGCTGCGTCAGCCTGTACGCCACATTCGAATTCAGGGACATCCGCTGCCGACCGTCGACGATCTCACCGAAACATTGCGTAGCCATCATGGGCCACGCCGTCAGGCGGAAGACGCAGCTCGCGCCATTTGGCGAGCGGATGCGGACGCGATCGCGTCGATGCTCGACACCGCCGTACAAACCAAAGTTCTCAAACAATCCATCTTCAAACCCGATACCGTCGTGCGGGAATTACATTCACTACGCGAATGGGCCAGCGGACTGGATGCCGACCAAGCATTGCTCGAACGTTATACGCAGGCGAAGCTGGACAGTGCGATAAGCAAAGGCAATGCACCACTCAAGCATCCAGCATTCGAAGCCGTTCAAACGCTACTCGACGCATGGAACATTGAGCCGCCACTTGCTCCACTGCTGCTTGCGCATGCCATTCCGTGGATCGCCGATCGCGTCGATCAGATTCGCGAACGCCAGGCAAAACCCGGTTTCGACGATATGCTGCGCCAGCTCGACGCGTCATTGCAAAGCGCACACGGGGCGCAACTCGCCGACACGATCGCCGACCAGTATCCCGTTGCATTGATCGACGAGTTTCAGGACACCGATCCGCTGCAGTGGCGCATCTTCCACCATATCTATGCCGACCGCTCAGAAACCAATCTGTTGTTGATCGGCGATCCCAAACAAGCGATCTATGGATTTCGCGGCGCGGACATTCACACGTATCTGGAGGCGCGCGATCAAGCGCTATTCCCGACCTGGACGCTGACCACCAACTATCGATCCACCGCACCGCTCGTCGGCGCCGTGAATCGACTCTTCCAACACGCCGATCAATGGCCGTTAGGCGCGTTCGCGTTTGGTCACGGCGCACATAGCGTACCTTTCCAGCCCATTCTCGCCGCAGGCACGTCACGCACGTTGCACTACAACGGCAAACCCATCACAGCCTTGCATATGGAAGTGTTCCAGGGAGACAAGCCGCTGAGCACCGGCACGTACCTGGATGCCGCTGGCGCTCACGCGGCCGCGCGCATCGTTGACTTGCTGGAATCGGCGCAGGCCGGACGCTGCGGTTTCGTTGAAGCGCAAGGTGCGCAAACGGCGCTGCGCCCACGCGAAATCGCCGTGTTGGTGCGCAACCGGCGGGAAGCCGCTTGCATCCGCGCAGCGCTACGGCAGCGCGGCGTGGCGAGCGTGTACCTTTCGGAAAACGATTCGGTTTACGCATCGGATGAAGCGCCGGACGTATTGTTATGGCTGCAAGCATGCGCCGCGCCCACCTCCGACCGCGCCATGCGCGCGGCACTCGCCAGCGCGACCATGGAACGAAGTCTGGCGGAGCTCGACCGACTCAATCACGACGAAGGTTATTGGGAATGGTGCGGAAATCAGCTTCGTTCTCTGCAAGCGCAGTGGCAGCGGCATGGCGTGCTCGCCATGCTGCACAATTTGATTCACACCTTCGAATTGCCCGCGCGCTTGCTGACTAAATCGCATGGCGAGCGCGTGCTCACCAACGTGCAACATCTGGCGGAGCTGCTGCAACACGCAGCGACCGATTTGGACGGCGAGCATGCGCTGATCCACTTTCTGACCTCGCAAATAACGCGCGCGCAAGAACGCGATACGGACACCGCCGAAGAACAGGTTGTACGTCTGGAAAGCGAAGCCGACTTGGTCAAAGTCATCACCATCCACAAATCAAAAGGCTTGCAATATCCGGTCGTCATCCTGCCCTTCGTCAGCCGTTTTCAAGACGCGCCCAAGGGTAGCGTCCAACCGTGGCATGACGATCAGGGCCGCACCTGGATCGACCTGTTGCCAGACGACGACGCGCAACGACGTGTGGAACGCGAACGCTTGCAGGAAGATTTGCGATTGCTCTACGTCGCGCTTACGCGCGCTGAGCATGCATGCTGGCTCGGCGTGGCATGCGTTGTAGACGGTCGCAGCCGAACACCGGTATTCCATCGCACGGCATTCGGCTATTTGCTATCAGGCGGAAAACAAGTCGAGCCAAAAGATCTTATGCCACGACTCGCGACACTGGGCGGAGATCCGAGCGAGATACTTCTGCATGTCGCCGAGGAGTCCGCCGGCGTACGCGTCTATCACCCGCAACGCCACGCATCCGGCGCATGGCAAGCGCGACGTTATACGTTGTCGGCTCCGGAACCTTGGTGGATCGCGAGCTACAGCGCGCTGACGCATGGCGAAACCGATTCGGCGCGACAAACCGCACCGGACACCGCGACGCAAGACGTGCTCGCGGAGACCGGTCGCGAGTCTATGGACCGAATCGCCGCAGACAATAACTACGGCATGCATGCCTTTCCCCGTGGCGCGGAACCGGGCACGTTTCTGCACGATTTACTGGAGTGGGTGGCCGACGCGGGCTTTTCATCCGTCGTGGAAAACACCAACGGTTTGACGCAAGAGATAGCCCGCCGTTGCCAACGTCGCGACTGGCAGGCATGGATAACACCGCTTAGCCAATGGCTGCCTTCCCTGCTGCGCACACCACTCGTATGGAATGGTGGCCATTCGTTTGCGCTTGCCGATATCGCCGAGCGCAAGCACTTCCAGGCCGAACTCGAATTCTGGTTCGAAGCGAACCACGTGGATACGTCGCAACTCGACCGCTTGATCACCCGGCACACGCTCGCCGGCGCGAAACGCCCTTCGCTGCCCCCGAATCGCCTGAACGGCATGCTCAAAGGATTTATCGATTTAATCGTAGAACACGACGGTTGCTACTACGTGATCGACTACAAATCCAATTGGCTGGGCGACAGCGCAGAGGCCTACACGCCTAAAGCCATGCGCGAGGCGACGCTGCAAGCACGCTACGACGTTCAGTACGCGATCTATACGCTTGCGCTACATCGCCAACTTCGCGCGCGACTTCCGGGATACGACTACGAGCGCCATATGGGCGGCGTTCTTTACTTGTATTTGCGCGGCATCGATTCGTCCGGCCACGGCGTTCATGCGGAGCGCTTGCCGTTTGCATTGATCGACGCCATGGACCGACTGTTTGCGCAGGGAGCATCCGCGAATGTCGCGTGACACCATGCTCGCCATGATCGCCGACGCCGTGTCACGACGCGTGCTGCGTGCGTTGGATTTCGCGTTTGCACGCTTTATCGCCGAATGCGATCCGAACGCCGAACCGCCGCTGTTATTGATGGCTGCGCTGGCGAGCCGACAGCTTGGCGACGGTCACCCTTGTCTCGATCTGCAAGCGCTGGATGCGTTGGCGACAGCGCAGGAATGGCCCGCCTCATGGGTAGGCATGCTTGCCGCCGAATCAGCTCCCGCATCGCCCTTAGTTGCCGATTCTCAAGGTCTACCGCTGGATGCGCCCCTTGTACTGGATCGCCATCGTTTGTACTTGCGTCGCTACTGGCAGTACGAATGTCGCGTGGCAACTGGCATTTCAACGCGACTTCGCCCTGTCGAAACGCCAGACGACGCCCTGCGCGTCGAATTGCAGCGCTTTTTCCCCGTTCAGCAAGACAACCCCGTCCACTGGCCTCGCGTCGCGTGCGCCCTTGCGGCACATGGGCTTTTCAGTGTCGTCACAGGCGGACCCGGAACCGGAAAAACCACCGCCGTCGTACGCTTGCTCGGCTTGCTGCAAACGTTGCAATTACGCCAGCAGGCTACGCCTCTACGTATTCGCCTGGCCGCGCCCACAGGCAAGGCTGCCGCACGACTGAACGCCTCCATCGCTCGACAAATCGCCGCGCTCGACGTCGATGAACACGTGCGCGAGGCGATACCGCTTGAAGTGGAAACCTTGCACCGTCTGCTTGGCGCACGCCCCGACAGCCGCCGCTATACGCACGATGCGCAACATCCTCTGCATGTGGATGTGTTGGTGATCGACGAGGCGTCGATGATCGACCTAGAAATGATGGCCGCGGTGCTCGATGCGCTCCCCATTCATGCACGCTTGATTCTTATCGGCGACAAGGATCAGCTTTCATCGGTGGAAGCCGGCGCCGTGCTCGGCGATTTGGGGCAGCGCGCCGAGGATGGCCACTACGACGCTGCAACCGCAGCGTGGTTGCGCCTCGTGAGCGGCGACGACATCACGTCGTTTGTTCGGGAAGACGCACAACCGCTCGATCAACATGTCGCCATGTTGCGTAGCAGTCATCGTTTCGGCGCGGAAAGCGGCATCGGTCGACTTGCTGCCGCCGTGAACCATGGCGATGCGAATGCGGTCGATCAGTTGCTCGACGCCCCGCCCGGCGATATCGCCTGGATTTCTTCCAGCACCAACGCCCTCATGATCGCGCCATCGATGGTAGACGGTCATGCCGATTGGTTTTCGTCGCGAGCAACAGATCATGCACCGCAAAGTTTTCGCTACTATCTCGAGCGCCTAAAGCAGCAACGCCCACCTCTCGATGCGGATAGCGCGCATTACCGTCGATGGGCGCACGACGTACTGGAAGCCTTCAATCGCTTTCAATTGCTGTGCGCGGTGCGCCAGGGTCCATTTGGTACTGAGCGTTTGAACCGTGACGTTGCGGCGGCGCTGGTTGCGGCCGGTCTTATCGATACGGATCGCGGCTGGTACGAAGGCCGCCCCGTCATGATGACGCGCAACGATTACAGCCTCGGCCTTATGAACGGGGATATCGGCATCGCGTTGCGAATGCGGGGCGTCGACGGGGAACTTCGGCTGTATGTAGCATTTCCCGTCACGCGGGGCGCGGCGTCGACCGCACCGCTCGACGATGACGCACAGGTGCGTTGTGTGCTGCCTTCGCGCCTTGGCGAGGTGGAAACGGTTTATGCGATGACGGTGCATAAATCCCAAGGATCCGAATTCGAACACACAGCCCTAATATTGCCGGACGACGCACCAGCCATGCTTACGCGCGAGTTGTTGTACACCGGAGTTACCCGTGCGCGACGCTGGCTCACGCTCATCGCAAGCCGTGCTTCGATCGAACAGGCGTTGGCGCAGCGCACGCGGCGCTACTCCGGGTTGGCGGAGCGATTGCCCCCCATGTAGCGGCTATGCGACTCGACCGCATTGGGTTGAATCCAGCCGAACAATACGCTCAGCCAACAAGCTACCAGCAGTTCCCGTTTGCATTGGCCGCTGCATCCGACTTGGCCGGCGTTTTGTGGCCGGCGTTGTCTATAGAAAGCGTACCGCATGCATCGCCGGCCTGTTGTTTGATCGGTATGGCCGTCGCAATAAACGCCTGACCGTCATCGTCAGTGACCGTCACTGTCGCTTCGTAATAACCATGCGGCGACAAGGTCGGGGTTGCGTAGCCCAACTTTCCTGGATCATCCGTATAACGGTTGTAAGTGGCGTACCAACGTTCTTCGCTGCTGGCAATTGTCATAAGCATATGATGTGCGTCCGTACGACGGGAGCGGCTCGCATATCGCACATAGGATTGGGTAGCCACAGCGGCCAATATCGCAGCGATCGCCACAGCGGCGATCAATTCGAACAATGTAAATCCGCGGGTGCGATCCATCGCGTTTCTCCTTTCAAGAATCCGGCGTCAGTACCTGCCACGAACGACGACGCCATAACGAGCTGTCGAGTGATACAGGTGTGTCCAAGCCGTTCTTGACGCCTCTCAATTTGAGGTCTGGCAAGATCAGCTTCCCGCCACCCATTCGCGCCGCGGCGGGCAATGTACCGGTCGTGAGCGGGGTTTCGACGAGAGCGCCTGCATACGATGTCCCACCGAACGAAACGATCGATGCCGAGCGACCTGTCGCGGCGTCGATCGCCATGATCGCGCCGCCTGGTTTGTCGGCATGAGGGATCAGCGTACTGACCAATGCAACGTTGGTGTTGAAGACGGCGCCAGGCGTCGCGACAACGCGCTCGCCCGCAATAACGTTCAGGTCGATAAACCAACCGCCCGCTTTGGCGAGGATGGGATTTGACGTGAGACTGCGTACAGTCGCACTTGCGCCCTGCCCGTTTTGATCCGCCGCCACACTTTCAGTAAGCATTTGGGACTGCAAGTCTTGCCGCGTGGATGTTATCGGTTGCTCTTCCGCATCGAGCTTATCTCGAATGCCGTAGATCGACTGCGTTGCGACGTCCTCGTTGGCCTTGTCGTCATCGCCAAGGTATTTACCCGTGCCGAACACGACGATAAATCGATTTGTCGCCGGATCGGGAAAAAGGCGCGGCATGCTCGTGATGGGTTGAGCGCCTTGCGCGGCGGCCCGATAAGCCAGCGCAACCATCCACTTCGATGGATTGGGCGAAGATAGATCGAAGCGCCACAAATTCCCGGCAAGGTCGCCTGCGAAAGCCACATTGTCGACTTGATCGTTGTTGTAGTCGCCAAGTACCGGCGTCGTGAGCCCATAACTCCTAACACCGTCGATCGACGTCGGCGTTTTCAGTTCGGCGATAACTTCGCCCGTTTGCGCATCCAATACGAACAAAGCGCTGTAAGCGGCAGGTGGCGTCCCGCTCGATTCTTCGCAATGAATCGGTTTGTCCTTGGCGCTGCAGTCGGCGAAATATCCGCTGGGAATCAATACCGTCCATCGACCATTCGCAAGACGCGCAATCGCCGGCTGCCCATAGGTATAGTCGAGATCCACCGGGTTGTACGCGACGTTCGACGGCGTTGTGCCGGGCGCCGAATCGGCATCAAACTCCCACAACACCGTGCGCCTTGGAAATGCTTCGCTTGCTGCATCAGGGTCGGTAATATCCAACGCATAGACGCCGCGCCCACCGAGCCGAAGACCGCCCACCAGCAAGGTGTGCCATTCGTGATGCCCACGTTCGCTGAAAAAGACATCTCGCACCACCGGTGTAGCATCCACTGTTGGTTGAAAGTGGAAATGATTCGCCGATGTCAGATTGCCGAGATTGCCATACACCGCGCGCGGCACGTAGGCCCACCACTCCCTGCCCGCATTTGTGACGGCGTTGTACGCAGTGCAGCGATTATTCGAATCTCGCGTTTTGCACGCTGGAATCGGCGCGTGAAACACATGCAACATGCCGTCATTGGCGCCGACGTACAAAGCCGGTGGACGATTTGCGTGCTTCGAGACGAAATCTGCGTAACGCTGCGCGCCGGGTTGGGCTTCGGGCGCGGACACGATCACGCCACCGATTTGTTTCGGCCACGTGTCGATATAGTTGCTAGACGGATAGCCTACATAGATTGCCTGCGAATGCAGTATCGCGCCCAGTAGGCTGATACGTTTGCGCATCCCGCCATCCGTTTCGGATATCCGGTCGCCACGCAGATAGTTCACACGCGCCATCATCGTGTCTGCAGCGTGTTCCGACGCGGGCGACATCAAGCCATGCATTTCGACGTCATCAAAGTCGGCTTGCGGCTCGAAACCCATGCCAGTAATCGCGCCGCCATCGCCACGTCTTGCCGTGAGCACCGTCCGCCCTTCGGGAGAGGATATGTCTGGATCGGTAAGCAACGCGCCCGCATCCCACATCGTCTCGCCTGCGACGCCGCCACCATTCACAGTCACCGCTTTGAGTACACCTGACCAGTCGGCAGAGTTGTAGCCGCCTTCAAAAGCGAGCGAGCCCTCTCCAAGCACATTGCTATTCAGCCCCAGAATCGCGAGAGACGGCGCTTCTTGTGAACGGTCCAATGGCAGCGGACTCAGCTCTACGGTGTTTTGCGCTTTTGCAAACGACGTCAGACCTATCGTTGCCGCCAACGAAAGCGACACCAGCGGACGGAAGGAATTAAGGATTGACTGGCGCATCGAATGTACTCTGCACGACGCTAACCGTATTCGAATTGCCACCAACGCCACGCGCCGTAATGCGATACATGTGAATGGCAACCTGCGCCTGGGCAGCATTGTTCGGCCCGGTGTTGCCGGATTCATGCAAGCCCGTTGTCCCAGGCGGATGTTCTGCGCCTAAATCTTCAATGAGATAGACGGGATCTTTCGCCAACGCTTCTGTCGGCTCCTGCGTATTCGATGAAAGCGGATACGACACACCGATACCGGCTATCCAACCTGCCGCCGATTGAAAACGAGTCACTGCACCGTTCGTCGCGTAAAGCGCGCCATCGCCGCGGTAGACGACGCAGCCATCGTCGGGCGACACGGCGGCGTCCAGACAATGCAAACGTGTGGCTGGCTGATTCGCTGTCGACCACAATTTGTATTCCGCACCTCGTAGCGCCGATTCCGCACTCATTCGTGCCTGCTGCGCATTCCGCAGATTGCCGGCCATACGTTGCTGCAACAACGCGTACTCGGATGCTCCCACGGCAAACATGCTGATCAACAACAAAAAGATTAAAGCCATTAACAACGCGAACCCGTTGCAAGTGCCGTCACGGAAAAATCGTCGGTCATTACGTAAAACGCGCATGCTTGCATCCTTGCAACGATTGGAATCATGGATTGGCGTTACGCACGGCCACGACAGCCGTAAACTCGCGACGCAACATCGGCAACGGAAATCCCTGTTGTTCCGGCGTTACCTTTCGCCTTGAAGAAGAAGGAGATTCCGGACTGTGAATGCCGTCCGCGGCATAGCTGTACGCCAATTCGTCTGGAGTGAGCGAATACAAAGGCTTTTGACCGTCCATCAACAGATCGATCTCGATCAAACTTACGGCACGCCAGAGACAACCATGATCGTTGCTGCCCGGAATCGGCAGCGGGACCCTGGGGCAATCGGCGCTCGTACTGTTATCGACTTGAGCTGCTGTGTAGTAGCGGACGGTGCCATCGGCGTGTTGCACGCCGTATTTGAAATCGAGGCGCTCGACGCCACGCGCAATTTCTTCTGATAGTCCGTCACGAAAAGCCGTGTTGCCTCCATTGAGGCGACGAACCAGCGCACCCGTCTTATGCCCCGCGCCGTCCCCGGTATCTACCACCCTCAAGAAGTAAGTAACGGTTCGAAGATCGCGACTGAGGTCGAATAACTTTGGCGCAACCATGTTTTGCATCACGCGCGGCTGGACAAAATTGTTACCCGTAGAGAAGAGTTGCGAGCCACCCTGCCCTGATGCATCGAAGATCTGCGCACTGGAGCAATCAGCCAGCAACATCAATGGCTCTTCTGCCTTGACCTTGTCGACAGCCAATTCACCGGCGCCGGGATGCAAGCTGATACCGATCGATCCATCGGCATGACTATCGATTTTGCTTCCTCCAGCACTATCGTTCGAAGCGACTTTCCAACCGCCTGAAGGATTGATGTAGCGCACAGTAATGACTGATGTACCGATAACTCGACTATCGATCGCCTTACCCATAGCGGCAATGCTGAACCCACTTGGATTGCGCTTATTGCTTGGGTCCATCGGCGTGCAAGCAGTCGAAGTGCAGTCATAACCGCGCATGGCGAGAAACGAAGGAAAGGAATACGGCTCGCTCGGCGCCGATGGATACGCGCCGCCCCAAGGTGTGGTGACATCATTCAAGGCCCTCATAAGCACGCTGGGATCGCTTGCATAAACAGTGGGAGCTCGCAGTTGATCCAGGTAGGGACCTGCTCCGCTGGCGTGCGCATCGCCTCCCGTTCCGGCGCAGTATTGCGCGCCGGCCATGGCGAGATCGTTCTTGATTTGCGTGATGGCAAAGCGCCCTTCTTCTTGCAGTAGCGCCAGTTGCTCCTGCACCTTGCGTTGGGCGGACGTCGCGGTAAATACTGCAACGATGCCTGCGCTTAGCAACAATCCGAGCGCCATCGCGATCATCAACTCCACTAGCGATAGCCCGTGACAGCATCGCTTCATGGTTGGAATTCCCAGGCGAGCGTTTCCGCCGAGGGAATTGCACTCCCTAACCGTCGCTCGATCCACGTAACGGTCATCGCGCAGTTGCCGCCGTACGGAGGTCGCCACGCCCATTGTTCCGGCGTCGGCACATAGGCGAGTCCACCGTTGCTGCAAAGAACGCGCGCCTGCGCATTCGGCGGTAGAAACGTTTTGAGCTGATCGCCAAAAAGTTGCCGATCATGCAGCGCCAATCTCTGCGGCGTGCAGCCAGCGGAGCAATCTTGCGCGCTGCTATCGGGATACGTGCCGTTGTAGTCGCCGCGCCACACGCCCGTGAGATTGGCTTGCATGCGCTCAACCATGTTTTGCGCGACAAACGCGACTTGCGTGCGCAAATAGGCGGTATGGTTGACGTGCGACGCCACCAGCATCAACTCGGCCGCGCCGATCAAACCCACGCTGAAGACAAGCATGGCCGTGAGAACTTCGATCAGCGTGACGCCTTGCTGATGCCTCGAACGCGACATGGACGCGATCCCTGTTGAACCGATCCCCACTGTCGCCGCGCCGGAGCATCCGCGTCAGTCGGCCGCCGCCCCATCGCGCGGTCCGATTCAGCCGCGCCATCAACCCTTGCAGGCCGTGGGCCTCCCCCGTAAACTAGGCGGCTCCGCCGGAATAGCTCAGTTGGTAGAGCGGCGCATTCGTAATGCGTAGGTCGTAGGTTCGATTCCTATTTCCGGCACCAAACTACGAAGCCAAGGTCTTGACAGGCCTTGGTTTTTTTGCGTTTCGCGTTTGTAGTACCCACATATCTACCCACAGATCTTCGCACAGCCAAGTAATTGGCTTCGAATTATTCTTCCGACGTACGGCGTTCTGGAAATCCTGATTCAATCTGCTCTTTTATGCGCTGGATTATCGGCAGCACCGGATTTCCTGTTCCGCTCATCACAGCGGCCGTCGACCACATTGCCGCAATGTTCTGATCCCATTCCTCACGAAATCGATCTGGATCTGGATGACTGCGAATGACAGTAAGGGTCAAGGTCATGAGCACCGCTTCCAGTGCATACGCATGCTGTGTGACATCCAATAACTGTGCTGCCATCGCTGCTAAAGGCCCAGTCGGCTGTGCGCCGTTCGAATTTTGATCGCTCATGAAACCTCCAGTGCGGGGGCGATGACACCACTGTGGGTAACCCGTAGCCAAGGGTCAATATACCGCCCAACGGGTCTACGATAACGATCGATAAAAATTCTTGTCAGTCGTTATCACTCTGCCCGAGGCGCACACATGAGAGCCAAATCAGAGCTCGAGGCGCGAATCCGTAAGCTGGAGAGCGATCTTTTTATGGCGCGCGTGGCAATCATCGAATTGACCGGACCCAAATTCGAAAAGGTGTTATATCCACGATCCGACTTCTGCGAGCCGGGCGCCGTGTACACCTGGTTTCGCGATGCCGTCGAGAAAGTGCTAGAGCTCGCGGACGTCATTACGGTCGGCAATGAAAAGTACAGCGAAGAGCGAGCGATATGTCCGCTGTGTCGCGCTGAGGCGCAAAACTTCTACAAACACGGGCCCGGGTTTACCTACCCTGAGGGCCTGCGCAGACATCTCCACGGCACTCATCGCAGTGCGCAGTGCCCCGTTGCCGAAGCTGCGCACGAGCTCGCCATCAGCAACCGTGAGCGACAAGAACAGCTCGACTGGTAGTCACTCAACGTCACTCAATTTATTTGACTTCGTTTGACGGTCACTTCGGCACGAACTATGCGTGTATCGGACACCTAACCCAGCGATTCGATTAGGTTAACGTCAATACGACGAGGCCGTGTTGTTCAGTCTACTGTTTTGGAGTTATCAACATGGGGCCGTATTCGTTGAAGCCCCAAGGTGCGTAAGCATCGCCAACCAGCCGAATGCTCGAAATACTTCCGCTTGCTCTGCCAGCATGATAACTGGTCAGATCGACGGGACTAGCATCATATCTACCCAATATGTCCACTGATCTATGATTTAATTCGAACAGCCTTGCCGCTATCGGGCTATCTTTTTGAACGCGTACAACCACGCCATTTTCGACGTTTGATGTAAGAAAGTCTTCGTTACTGGCAAAGAGCACCGGCACCGCTCCATTTGCAAAATACCCATGCAAGAGCACAAGCTTGCCATTGAAGTCTTCACCTCGTGCGATCAACACCGTCAAAGGAACCGCACAAACCTTCTCGTTGGTGTCGCCCCGATCGAAACAGAATCGATCGATATCACCGGCGTTAACCATGGGTGTAAAGATGCAGAGCATCACTAGCGCAAGAAGAGTCAAACTTTTTTTCATGTCAATGCCCTACCCTTACAGTAAAAACTCCGCTGCCCAACGTTGTCGGCCCATGTTCGTCTGCTCTTTGTTTGAACGACCTGTAGTTCCAGCCATATATCGATCCATTTGGCATCGCCACATACCCATCGATACCGTTTCCATAATACCTATTTAAATCACAACAATAATTTTGTCCTGCAGCATGCGCATTCGGATCGAATGGCATTACATACGCCGTCATACCTGAGAATTCATTGTTAAAAGGGTGCGTATGAATCTCAGCGACCTTTTTCCCTGCCGCCTGCACTTTAACCTGAAAATTCGCAACATCTACATTGGTTTGATTTCCTGTACTGTACGCTGCGGAGCTGAAAAATCCGCTATTTTGCAAATACATAATGTCCGATTGAAGCTCCACACGCATTCTCTTCGTAACAGGCACTACGGCATTGGCCCATGCGGTGACCAGATTGTTTTCAGCGTCATAAGGGTGACCAAGAACTCCTTGATCCTTGAGGGCATCATTCGCCTCGTTCATTGCGGTCTGCGCACGTTGCACCTGCGCTGAGTCGGAGCCTGTTATTTGACAACTGTAAACTTCGCATTCGATCTGACCTCCAGTCATACCTTCTGTGAATGCGCCAGTCGGGTCCGAATTTCCAATTGGATTATTGCCTGCATAGGTGTAACGAGCGATTTCAAACGACGTTTGAGAGCTAAGACCTATAGGATCGACACTCAAAAAACGCCCAGTAGCCGGGTCGTAGTATCTCGCCTGCATGTAAACAAGATTCGTCTCCGGATCATTCACATGCCCCGTATAGCCAGGCCCATTCGGATCCGCTCCTGGCGAACTCGTCCCATTCGGTGCGAATGTTCCATAAGGCGTGTACTCAAATGTCGCCGTGATATTGCCACTCGCGTCGGTCTCGGCCAGTGGCGTACCTTGCTGATCGGTGTAAACGTAGGTAATCGTGCCTGCGCTTTGCCCGAACGCATGGAAGCTCACTAACAGCATCAGTGACGCCATCCATCTCAGCGCAGTCTTCCATCCCTTTCTGTGCAACTGGTTCGTACTGGCCATCCGTAGGCGCTCCTCTTTCCGACAGTCCCGCTTAGTGGCGAACAAGCCTTCGTGATGGCTCAAGCTAAATATGTCCAGGTTGGTCATGGCCCCACTCCTCCCGATCCTGAAGGACTCACCCATCCCGTACAGGCTGATTGGCCGCCTGAGTTGTTGCAGGCCTGGAGTTGGTAGGTGTAGCTACCAAATGAAGACAAGCCCGTCAGGGTGACTTGAGTGTTTGTACCGCTGTAGACCGTCGTCCAGGCACCCTTGTTGAAGCTCTGTTGCAGCGTGTAGCCGGTAACTGGTGAAGCGATCGTCCAAGTGATCGTCTGCTTACCACCAAGGGGCGACGATACCGTCAAGGTTGGCGCGGGCGAAGGCATAACACCGGCGTTATTGACGACTACCGAGGCTGGAGCGCTCCAGCCTGCCGAACCGTATTGATTGATCGCTTCCACCTGATAGGTGTAGGTGCCGTAGGCATTGCCGGGTTGGCTGATCGAGGTGGCGGCGGTGTTGGAAGCAATCGTGATCCAGCCGCCGCCAGCCGACATCTGCACGTTGTAGCCGGTGGCCCCCGGTGAGGCGGTCCAGCTTACGGTGTAAGAACTATTCACCGAGCCTGAGGGTACGGTCACCGTAGGAATAGCGGGCCAGACTCCTACTGAAGACAACGAGGCCCAGGTACTGTGAGCACTGCTGTTACTTGCCTGAACTCGATAGGCATAGCTCCCGCCCGCACGACCAGTCAGCGCGGCACTGGTGCCGCTACCGCTGTAAATCGTGTTCCACGCACCGCCGTTGATGCTTTCTTGCAACGTATAGATGGTGGCGGTGTTGCTGGCACCCCAACTTACGGTGAAATTGCCCGTGTTCGGATTGGGATTGGCGGTGAGATTGGTGGGTGCGGTCAATTGCACCGTCGCGTGCTTGGCAACCAGCTTCGTGCCCACGTAGAAGTAATTCGTCCCGATGGCTGTCGTAGGATTGTAGTCATACATCAGTTGACCAGCCTGGTCGTAGAAGTAGTAGTCGCTCACGGCGCCATTGAGAGCGGTCTTGGCGACACGTCGGCCGGCCGCATCGTAGTCGTAACCTTCTACCCCTGACACCTGCAGCAACTGGTTCTCCGCATCGAAGTTGTAGTTGGTGTTCGTACCGCCACTACTCACGCTGTTCCGGTTACCCTGATTGTCGTAGCCGTAGGTCGTAATGATGTTCGACCCCATCGATACACTGGCGACTTGATTCGTCGGCTCTAAGGTAAAGGTGAGCGTGTTGCCGCCAGTCAGACGCGTGCGCAGATTGTTGAGGGCATCATATTGGTACACCTCCGTCCCATAGAGGTTTGGCGCCGCCGCGTTGGTCAGGCGGTTGAGCGCGTCGTATTGGAATGACTTGGTGCGCACGCCATTAACCTGATCACTAATATTGGTGATATTGCCGTTGCTGTCATAAGCAAGACCTTCACTGACCGCGGACGCACTACCAACGCCGTAACTGAAGTTACTTAGCAACTGGCGGGTGTTTTGCCCCGCCACATAACTGGCACCACTGCCATAGTTAAAGCCTGACACTTGGCTGTCTGGAAAATAAGTGATTCCACTTACGTAGCTACCTACTTGCGTTACGCGGCCCAGAGCGTCTGGGTTGTACGACACGCCTTCATTGGTGCCGTTGAAGGAGGGATATCCAATCGCGCTGACATGAGGGTAGCCGTCGTAGACATACGCCATCCCCCATGAGTAACCCGGCACCGACAATGTCTCGCTGGTCAGAAGATTGCGCGTGTTGTAATAAAAGGCCTGACTAGTGATGCCGGAAGCCGACGTTTTGAGATTGCCCACGTAGTCGTAGGTGTATGAGGTGCTCTGGGTGCCTGTTGGCGGCGTAACAGTCAGCACGCGGTTCATCGGATCGTAGGTGCGCACCGTTTGCACGGCTGCGGGAACATCGCTCGTACCGCAGGTGCCATCGGTGATGACCTGACCCGACGCGTTCCACTTTAGATTGTTAGCACCGTCGTAAAACATCACCGTGCTGCCGCTTTCTGGCTCTGTCGTACGGCACAAGCGGTGAAAACCGTCATACATCAGCGTTCGGGTAAGGCTGCTCTGTACACCGCCATACGGACCGGATTGGGTGATCGATGTCGGGTTACCGTAGATGTCTCGCGCGATCGACTGAACAACGCTTAGCGGAGCATTGACCTGAATCGGCGCGTTGTAGCTAGGCGTGTCAAACACCTGGTAATACGTGGTCGTCACGTTACCTTTCGGATCCGTGACTTGGATGCCCGCGCCTGACACATAGTTGGTGATCGTATTTAGTGCACCAAGCTCACTATCTTCGGTGGTCAGATCTTCTCGCTCAAGCGCGTCGTACTGGTGATGGGTGCCGGTAGTGACAGCGGTGAAATCGGGCGTGCCGTACACCGGATACGACGCCAACGTGGTGGCGCCGGTCCAGTCGTAGTTCGTGACGGTTGTGATGTCCTGGCTACCATTGGAAGTGTCGGTCAGGATCGGTCGTAGGTCGGCATCGAAATAGGTGGTGGTGATCGCATTGCCGACGGTAGCCGTGCGATCCCAATGCGGTCCAGAAATGCCACGTTCACTAGCACTCGTCAGCGTATACGTGAAGGTCTTGTTGAACCACTGCGCACTATCGGTATTGCTGTTGTACGGATAGATGATTTGATGAATCCGTCCGATCGCATCGTAACTGTATTGCGTCGTGTAGTTGTTCTGATCAGTGGTCGACGTAATGTCACCGAGATCATCCACCGTCAAACTCTCTACACCACCATCGGGATAATTGATCTGCTGCGGGATGCCTCGGTAGTAGTTGCCCAATAGGGTCGTGTTGTTATTACCGTCCTTGAAATTCGCCAACTGCCCTGCACTGTTCCATCCGTAGTTCATCAATGTCTGGCCAAAACGAGCGCGTGCAGTCAGTTCATCCAGGGTGTTATAGGCGTTACTAATCTCCACCTCACCTGTGCCGACATTCGTCACGGTTTGCGGCAAACCCAGCACCCAAGTATTCGTATCGTTGAGGTAAGTCGTGGTCTCTTCGATCGAGGACTGCCCGGGGACGTCGTTGTAACGCTTCACATCGGTAGGCTGCGCATAGGCGTTGAACGCGGTCGCTTGCCAAGTGTAGTTTTGACTATCTTGGGTGATTGTGCGCTGGCTTAACGGTGAGATTTCCGTAGTCCGCGCATTGTTATCGCGATCCTGCAAATCATTACCGTAATTAGACGGCCATGGGCCACCCGTCGGGTTAGCGTAAGTATTAACTTCCGAGCGAATCAATGTACCGCTGGAAGATCCACTGTAGCGATCTGTGCGCAGCAATTGCCCTTCTGTCGCATTAAAGCGATTGCTGAAGGTGTAACGGGTATCGTTACCTCCTGGATCGGTGACGTCGACGTAGACTGACGACGGACAACTACTGTTGCTCGCGCAACTATCGCTAGTCCAACTCCGATTTATGGCGGAGTAACTGTAATTCCACGTTTCTGTGGGTACGCCCGCACCCGATACCACTTCGCTTGTTACCGAATACTGGTAGTAATAGTTAGGAATAACAGCGTAAGTCTCCTGAGTGGTCGTATCACTTACGGCCATACACTCTTTAGGTACATACGAGCGTCCGTGCAAAACGGGCGCCAGCGTGAACGTCGCGGTCAAACCCGAGGGATGCGTAATACTGCCGGTGGCGGGAGAGGAATACAGGACAGGAAGCGTATTTTGCTCACAGTCACCACCCGCCGTTGCGAGCTGTGCACTCCTAAAGTTGCTCAACTGATACGACCAGGTACTTCCATCCGGTAGTTGCACGCCTGTCAGGGTTGGCAACGGAGTATTCGCTGGCGTGTTGTAGCTGTAATACCACTTACGCGGCGAAACATTCGTGGCCGTCGCGGTGATCGAGCTGATCAGCGGAGATCCCGATTGGTAGCTGATATCCACTTCACGCCCATCGCTGGCCGTGATGCTTGTTAGATAGCCCGTACTGGAGTCGTAGTTGTACGTCAGCGTGTTGCCGAAGCGATCCTTAATTTGCGTGACGTACATCAAAGCGTCGCGGCGATACAAAAGATCCGTAGTCGCCGCTAGCGACTGCGCACCCACAGTCGCCGCATCCGGTGCGGTGCCGGCGGGCTTGGAAATATCGATGATCGGGTGGTAGGCCAGATGGGCAAACGTGTAAAGCGTGCCGTCCGGTGCGAGCATCTGGAAACCCTCGCCTCCGTCGCTAGCTGTCACACCGCAACCAAGCATCCAATTTTGCGTGGTGCCGATAGTGGCGTTAAACCCACCCGTGGGTGCAGGCGTGGACCCGGTAGCGCGCTGCAACAAAGTCTGACTACCTTGTCCAGGCATCATCAAGTGATAGCCGTACCACCATTGATCCGCGGACCATGGATCACCACCAGGTTGCGCCGGCCCTACCTCAGGAGGAACTCCGAAGTAGGTGCAACGCTGAAGCGGGCTATTGCCCGGCACGTCCCAGCCGGTAACGTTAGCTTGGTTGGCTGAGATCGTCTCGATGCGTGGAATGTCCAAATCCCAATCTGCGAAAGCAAGCGAGACAGTGGGCACATCGGCCCCTGGTGCTAGTACGCGTCCAAGCTGGATCGTCGGCCCGTTACCTTTGAGAACGACGTCGGTTTCTTCGAACGAAACCGTGCCATCGTACAGGCTAATGTTTTCACCGAAGGGATGCTCACCCAAGGGATGGATGTTCTGATCGACCTGGATCAGTTGCTTATAGTCATCTTCGGGAGTGACCGATTGAGCATGGCACCAACCAGCCAGCGCAAACAACGCCGCCATCCACAGGCAGCTCCTTTGCCAACATGCACGCATCAAGTTTTCCCTTCAGTCTATTTATTCGCATTCGTCACGAGCAACAAAAAACCAATGATGAATAGCGAGGCACTTATAACAATGGCAACCCAATAGCGAGGCGCATCATCGGACCGCTTGACGAACCCTATCAGCTCACAAACCTCACCCGTCTTCAGTCCATATATGACGTTGTAGAGAAAAGCCAAATCTCCCAAAAGAACCCACCCGTTGTATTTTAGCCATTCAATTAACACCACAGGCTTCTTCCTCTTGCTCAAGTGCATCCGGGATTTCCCCCAGGATGCTGTTAGCAGCGTCTATCGTAGAAGATGGAGCGCCACCGAACGCATGCTTTAAGAGAAAGCTTCCTAAGACATCAGGTGACTTGCTCATAAATGCTGCACGTCCGGCGCTCGTAAAGCCTCCTTTTGCATACCCTGTCAGCGCGGCGCCCGCTAAGGAAACATACCCACCCACCCTAATAAATCCCGCTCCAACCTCAGCGGCGCTAATTTCAGCCGGAGCCCCTTCCGGAGCCAGAAGTCCTGCGACACCTGCCCCAGCGACAATACCAACGCCGGCCCAAGTGGTCTTTTTACCTGCTGAAGACAGTTGCTGACCAAGCGCGGCGACAAAAGCACGCGCTGCCGTACATTTCGAGTTTTGGCAGAGGCCTAGCATGTCAATGTAGTTCAAAGAATTGCCATCTACGTAGGCGTAAGTACTGCTTTGCCCACCAGACAACCCTAGTGGATCACTTTGAATGTATCGGCCTGTGCTTGGATCGTAATAGCGCGCACCGTTATAGAAGAGCCCGGTTTCGACGTCATAATTTTGTCCCGGGAAGCGGTTGTAGAACGGGGAGCTACCAGTAGCTGGGGCTTCACCAAAAGCGTTGTTAAGCCACGGCCAAGCGTAGATCTGATTTCCCTGCGTATCTGTTACGGCGCGAATGGTTCCGTTTTGATCCGTATAGAGATCACGGATGGTTGCCGTAGTTGTGGGACTAGCGTCAACGGCCGCGACAACCGGCATACCGTTTAAGTAAACGAATTCGCGGTGATCGCTGGCAAAATATTCACCGAAAATTTCACCTGTACCCTCAGGGTCGAAAACATAAGCGGCCTGCCCAGCGCTAGGTGAAGTAATTGTGCGCCATACGCGCTGCCCAAACCCGTTGTACTGATAATTGGCAATAGTGCCTGCTGAAGTCGTAACGGCATCGACTACATTACGATCGTCATAGTCGAGGCCGATAATGTCCCCGTTTGGATCAGTCATCGTAGTTGTATTGCCTGCAGAATCAACCGTGCGCAAAGCTCCTCCAACCGATGTCAAGTAATGCGAGTTCGCGTTATATCCATACACCGCTGCTGGTGAACTACCGACAGTCTTCGATAACCTGTCACCGGAAACGTTATAGGTAAAGCTCTCTTCCAACGCACCGCCAGCACCGTCCACCTCATAGAGGCGATGAAGTGCGTCATAGTGATACGTCTCATTCGGCGGATTCGCACCGTGAGAAGGCAGCTCGCCAGTCACATTGCCATTGCCATCACGACCGTAATGCAGATTCAGCGGAGTACTTACGATGTCAGTGAGGATGTAGTTCCCATCGTAGCCAAGATACTCCGTTGGACTTCCTGTCTGCGCCCAGGTGTAGTTCTCCATTGGGCCAAACGGCAAGTAATTCACGCCGCTGATTAGCGGCATAACGGAGCCCACAATGGCGTAGCCGTTCCCAGAAGGTGTGTTTTGCTGATAGTTGATGCTGTTGACGCGACCGTCCGCGTCAAAGCCATAAGTTAGCTCAAGGGCCGACGGATATTGAACGTACTTCATTCGGCCACCAAGAGTTTTGACAAACCCGGAGATATAGGTAGTGCCGTTTATAACTTTCTGCTCCACACGAATATACCCTTGGTTCGTGTAGCACCAAGCAGAACTCCCGGAAGCATCCGTCATGCCCGTCAAGTGTCCAACATTGAAATTTGTCGGGCAAATTCCAATCGGAGCCGACTGGTCATAAGTGTAAGTCACGTTTAGCGCAGGATGCGCCGGGTATTGAATTCCCGTCAATCGATCGATGCTGTCATATGAATAGTTTGTTACATAACCACGCGCATCAGTCTTTCCAGTTAGGCGACCAGCACTGTCAAAAGCGTAGTTTGTTTGCCCGCTATCTGGACTATTTACCGCCCAGGTTTGGCCAAACCCGTCAGTTGTATAAGTAGTGGCTAGCCCGCCGGGATCGACCACACTGACGAGATGATCAAGCGCGTCGTAACTGTACGTCGTCGTCGCATTTGCAGTTGCAGGGTCGCTACCGCCGTAGTATCGAATCGTAGAATGCAGTCGATTTAAAACATCATAAGTAAAATGAGTGTCGACGCCATTTGCGTCGTACGCGTCGGTCAAATTTCCTTCTGGATCGTATGAATAACCTGCAATCTGAAGACCACTTGCATTGGAGCGGTTAGTTTGTTCGCTTAAGACATTATATTGCGCAAACGCATAGCTCGACGCCTGATTGCTGGAGTTGTATATCGTGCGCTCAGTCCGATCTCCGGCGGCATTCAACGTATATTTTATATAGTTCCCGAGCGCATCGGTTACTTGGTCCATTCTCTGTGACGCGTCATAGGAATATTGTGTCGCAACCCCATCCGGGTCGGTCACAGAGGTCACTACGCTGAAAGGAAAGTCACTATAGGCGAGCGTAGTCACCGCATCTCCTGAAGATGGGCTGCCATTGGAACTCGCCCGCACCGTGTGCGTGAGCGGCCATTCAAGGGAGTTATAGGTGAAATCCGAAATAACTCCATTTGCGTCGGTCATTCGCGTGACACGACCTAAACCGTCGTGGGTGTTATACGTGACTGACTGTCCCAAGCCATTAACGATAGAAACTACGTTCCCCAACGTATCGTAATTGTAGATCGCGGTATCTGATGCGCTTGGCGGAGTCACTTTGACGCTTTGGACCATGCCATTCGGATAAAGTGTGTAACCGTATGACGTCGTCCTGGATTGATTGCTCACACCCGCAGAAGTCAAATTGGTCTGCGTTACCGAGGCAATTCGACCCTGCGGTGTATAGAAAAATTTCGTCTGAAGGACACCCACTACTGTCACCGACGCGAGACGGTCCGTACCTGGCGTAGGATCCCATGCAAAATTTGTGGTCCGTGCGTAGCTTGAATTCGCCCCCTCTACCTTTTGTGATAGCTCACCATTTGCAGCGTAGGTAAAGTTCGTCACATTTCCGTTTGCGTCCGTTTGTGACTTGACGTTTCCATTGCCGTCGTACGTTTGCGAGCTAAAGGAAGCTTGACACTGAGCCGCGGCTTGGCCTGTTATCGAGACGATATTCGAATTGCCATCAAACTGATAAACACTGACGTGACCTAACGGGTTGGTCACCGTAGCGGCAACACCCGTGCTATTGCTCGCGTAAGTGACTGTTACTTTATTTGTCCCGTCCGAGTTTTGGGTTTGAGTAGTCTGTCCCAACGAGTTGTATGACGTCGTGTCGTGCGCGACCCCGTTATAGTCAACCTCAGTCAGCGCGTACTGATATTTCCCATACACCCCTGACGTATCGTCTATGTACTTATACGAAACAACGGAAGCTTGTGTTCCTGAATAGTATGGATAGGTCACAGAATCTAATTCGCCTACCAAATACCTATTGGAAATCACTGCACCGATCGTCCCAGCAGGAATACTGGTGTTGTAGCTGTACATTTTTCCGCTCGGATCGGTGACGGTAAGTGACCGCACCATTGGTTGAACAAGATCGCTGTACCCAATATATGTGTCGGTCCAATTGAGTTTTACCGTCTGCCCGGAGGTATGAGT
The DNA here is from genome assembly GCF_021390675.1 of Dyella sp. 2HG41-7. NCBI lineage: Bacteria > Pseudomonadati > Pseudomonadota > Gammaproteobacteria > Lysobacterales > Rhodanobacteraceae > Dyella > Dyella sp. 2HG41-7. The sequence goes on along the minus strand of NZ_JAJEJV010000004.1, from coordinate 2,037,034 downwards.
GACGATCATGTCATTAGCATCCGGGTACGAAAACGACCAACCGATGCCGGCAAGATCTTTAATCGATGTGATGGTGAAGCTATTGTGGAATTGCGCGGAACTGAACGTCAGGATGTTGGAATTCTCATCGTGGATGACATATGACCCATCGCTATTGCGAGTCATTGTCGATACGCCGTTATTCAACTGCACAAAGGAAGCGGAACCGTCCGCATTTTCTGTCCCCGGCGCAAACTCAACTATCCTTCCATCAGGATGGACTAGCACCATCGGACAAACGCTGTTTACGGCGGAGAAATTGCAATTTGATGATTGCCGCAAGTCGCCTGTTAAGACGTAGTCGTAGCTAGTTGACCACGCACCTACGCGAGTACTCGTTCCCCACAGAGTTGTATTTTGTGCGTTGGAGTTGTAATAGCGAACGAATTTCAAGCCCATTTCGCCGGGCATTTGGAAATCAACTGCAGAAGCGACTTTCGCCTGCGTACCTAGGTCAATCGGGTCACCCTCAGTGCAGTCGGTAGTTGTCTTGCTGATTTTCGCATTGACGTTTACTGCGCTGAGCGTAGTTACTGACCCAGGTGATTTACTTAGCTGTATCGAAGGACCAATCGCTGATTGTGGTGTTTGCGGGGCCATACCAGTGACGTCGGTGGCTCCAAAGTCAATGACAATGTCTGGCGCTCTATTCGCTGTAACCTGCACCGCCTGCCCTTGAGCAGCCTGACTTGGATCAGCACCGCCGCCACCACCACCGCCCCCTCCGCCACCGCTGCCATTCCCGCTGTCATCGCCAGTCGGGGCCTTGTCATCTGCATGTGCGACGCTTACGAGCTGGTTATTTATTCCAGCGATCATTACAAGGGCTACCAATCCAATGATCAGCTTTCCATTGAACCTTTTGGTGATGCCCCTAGCTTTTTTAGACTGGGCTGCAAATGATTGCTCACTCACTCTCTCGCAGTTGCGCCTAGGGAGGACGATTTCCAATGGCGATATGATCTTTTTCATAGGGGCTCTCCAGCTTTGCAGGATTTCCGCGCGCAACGACTTATCGGAGCCGAAGACTCCGACGAAAAACCAGGTGTGTTATGCCCTAATCCTGGCGTAGTTCAGCCGGTATCAAGAGCTATAGCGCGATGAAATAGAGAGCCAATCCGCAGTGGCGGTGCAAACCTACTTTCCATGTTTTCCCCTGGGCCATCTTTTGCGATGACAATGAACGCCAAAAGTTTGATCGGGCGTTCGCTCAAATGTGCCCTCTTCCACGAATCGCTGTCAATACGGTGCAAATTCCTGCGAGTTTTGGTCAAGGCATCGACTACCTTGCACACCCGTCAGAATGTCGCAAGGCAAATCGAACGCTGGCTGCCAGCACTCAAATTTCAATCCAGTTTACGGAACGCAGCTTCATCGCGGCCGCATTGCGTGCCCCTTCAGCTCCGCCAGCATCTCGTGCCCCAATCGAAAGCCTGCTAGCTGCGCCTCGCTCTCGCACGCAAAGGTCGCCTCAGTTCGACCTGTTTGCACTTGACCTAAGTACATAACACGACAGCCACCGTGATATCGCGGTGGTTCATCGGTGCGTTTGGGAACGAATTGGAGTTCAGCAAAACCTTCAACGGATTCACTGCTCATGGGTGGATTCCTCGCCCTGTTCACCCAACTCCATAGTGAACTCCCCGAATCCCGCCTGCAATCCTCGTGTCAGACATGAAGGCAAGAGAAATGCACCAAGAATTTAACGTGACATAGAGCTCAAACTTGTTTTTCCCGGGCGTAACATCGTCAGGTATTTCATGAACTGCCCACGCTTTGCACCGACGTCGATCACAGATGCGGGGCTCATATGGACGTTCAAACACAGCAGACCTACTTCGATAGGTTGGTACTCTCAAAGTTATTTGAGGCGCGTCAAACGTCGCGCTGTATACCTTTCTGCATATTGCTATCGTCCTGGCAGGAAGGAACCATTTCCCAATTGATTGAGTCCCTTCAATCATTGACGGACCATGGCTTAGTAAAGCGCTGTGACGCGTTAAAGTTCTGCCTGACGAGCGACGGACTAGACGCCTGCAACAGCGATTAGCGAGAGAATGTCGCGAACGGGATTCAGAAGAACAGGGAGATTCCAAACATGTCCGAAGAAGAGATGCGCGAAATCATCCAGCGCAATGAAGACATTTGTTCGGCAATGGTTGGCGCGATGAAGGCGCTCGAATATGGTGTCCGAACATTGATCGCAGTGCATCCCGACCCGCAGCTTCTAAACCATACGTGGCAGGATATCATTTCTGAGATGCCAGATATTCACGAGAATAATGGCGCACCAAATCCCAAGATGTTCAATGCAAGCTTGAGCGCCATGCTTGGAGTATTAACTCGGCAGATAGAGCTGGCAGCCAGCCAATAAATTTTTCGCTAGCTCTACCCTTGTAGCATTCCTCACCAACCATTTCTTTTCTTGGCCGACGTGAAAATTCACCGCACTGCCCGCCTCATGCTTGCATAGCATGATCGAAACGGTGCAAAAGTGTTAAGTTGAAATAAGCGAGCTTTCAAGTTTGCTCGAAGTGCTTGACACGCTCCAAGCATTAGGACTAAAGATCAAAATCTGTCACTGCGATGGGGCATCCCTAGGCGCAGCCATGGGTGGATGGGCGTTGCCATCACACCAGGGGGAGACTCGGCAGCCTACACGGGTTGCGCAGTACATCCGCATGTCCACGGATTTTCAGCGCTATTCCACTGAGAATCAGCGCGACGCTCTGGACAAGTACGCATCCCAGCACGGGATGACCATCGTTCATACATACGCTGATGAAGGCAAGAGCGGCTTAAATTTTGAAGGGCGTGACGCCCTTCAGCGTCTCATTCAAGACGTTCAATATGGGCACCTGAATTTCAACGGCATTCTCGTCTACGACATCAGTCGTTGGGGGCGCTTTCAGGACGCTGATGAGAGTGCCTATTACGAATACTTGTGCAGGCGCGCAGGCATAGAAGTCTTTTACTGCGCAGAGCCTTTTGAGAACGATGGAAGCCCGATGGCAACCATCATGAAGAGCGTGAAGCGTGCGATGGCTGGAGAATATAGTCGAGAGCTGTCGTGCAAGGTCTTTCAGGGGCAATGCCGGCTCATTGAGCTGGGCTTCCATCAAGGTGGCTCGTCGGGTTTTGGGTTACGTCGCATGCTGCTGGATGAACAGCGCGTTCCCAAAGGTCTGCTGAAACGCGGCGAGCGCAAAAGCGTCCAGACCGATCGCGTCATCCTTGTGCCTGGTCCCGACCACGAAGTGGCAACCGTACGATCTATCTACCAAGCATTTCTAAAGGAAGGCAAATCAGAGCAAGCGATCGCCAATACCCTAAACGAGAACGGCATTCGGATGACATATGGCCGTCCTTGGAACCGCGAGGCGGTGCACAGGGTGCTAACCAGTGAGAAATACATCGGCAACAATGTCTTCAACCGAACATCATTTAAGTTGAAGCGGCAGCATGTTCAGAACAGTCCCGACACCTGGGTGCGAAAAGACGGCGCATTTCAACCTATCGTACCGACAGAATGGTTCACACGCGCCCAGGCCATCTTTGCGAAACGAAATCCGATCATCACCGATGAGGAAATGCTGGCCAAATTAAAGAGTCTCCTCGATCGAACCGGCTCATTGTCAGCAGCATTGATCGATAAGCAGGAAGACATGCCACGCAGTGGCGCCTACATCGCCCGATTTGGAAGTCTCTTAGGCGCCTACGCGTTAGCGGGCTATCGCCCTCAACGTGACTATCGGCACCTAACCAAGAGGCGAATGCTACGTGAAGTGGTGAAAAGCGTCATTGCTGAAATCATCACCGAACTTCAGAAAGTGCATGCGGAAGTTCGGATCGTCAAATCCCACGGCTTTCTGCGCATCAACGACGAATTTACGCTTACCGTTGCCCTTACCCGTTGTTTAAGGATGCCAAGCGGGGAGGCGCGATGGCGCTTGCGATTTGACTCACTCCGCTTCCCTGACTTTACGGTCGTAATACGCATGTCGGAGGACCAAACGACGCCACTCGATTATTTCGTAATTCCCCGTTCCGGCCTTTCCGTTAGATGCGCCTTTGTCGATAAAAGCGTCAACTCCACTGCATTTCGGTGTTATCGCATCGACAATCTTGATCTGCTCTACGCGCTTGCGGAACGCCGCCCGCTCCACAAAATTCCTTGATGGAGAAGCATCATGCACACCGTCAACATGATTCCGATTGAACGAATTCAAGTTCTCAACCCTCGCGTGAGAAATCAACATATCTTCGAAGAGATAGTCGAAAACATCGACGTTGTAGGTCTTAAACGCCCTATCACGGTGAGCCGAGGCAACGATTCCGAGGGCTCCCCCGAGTACAAATTGGTATGTGGACAGGGACGGCTTGAGGCGTATCAGCGCCTTGGGGCGACTGAAATACCCGCCATCGTCGTCGAAGCCAATGAAGAAGACTGTCTCGTAATGAGCCTCATAGAGAACATCGCGCGGGGCCAGCATCCCGCTATTGAAGTCATGCAGGAAATTGAATCTCTTCAACTACGCGGCTATGGCGAGACGGAGATTGCACAAAAACTAGGCGTCTCCCCGGCGTGGGTCGGCATACTCGTTGGGCTCATGGAACGCGGCGAAGAGCGCCTTATTGCAGCAGTAGAAAAAGGCTTAATTCCCATTTCACTAGCCGTCACCATTTCGCGCAGTGACGATGCGGGGGTGCAAGAGGCCCTGGCCGACGCTTATACGAGGGGCATTCTTAAAGGCAAAAAGCTGACGCTAGTTCGTAGAATGCTCAACCAACGCGCCGCACGCGGTAAACGCGCGCACTTTAGCCACAGCGGTAAGCCGGGCACTCACAAATTTGATGCACAACAGCTCATGAAAATCTACCAAAAGGAAGTGGACAAGCAACAGTTACTGATGCGAAAGGCAGATATCACCCAGAAACGCCTGCTCTTTATCGTTCACTCTCTCAAAACGCTTCTACAACAGGACGACTTCATTGCAATGCTTCAAGAAGAAGGCATACACACGATTCCGGCACCGCTTGAAAAGCGCATGATGGGAGGTCAAACGCCATGAATGCATCGATACCCTCTAAAAATTCGGTGCCTTTGAAATTTGAATCGGAAACACGGGTCATTTCCGTCACGGCAATTCAGCCGCTAAAGATACTTCAGGCTGCCACAAAGCTTAGCCAAAAGTATCAACAAATTGCGGCTTCAATTCATGCTGTTGGGCTTGTAGAGCATTTGGTCGTGGCACCAAATGTCAAAGACCAGGGTCGATACCTATTACTTGATGGAGCTACGCGGCTAGATATCATCAAAGACTTGGGCTGGACCGAGGTCGAATGCCTCATTGCCACCGATGACGAATCTTACAATTATAACAAGCGTGTCAATCGATTAGCCGCTGTGCAGGAGCATCGCATGATCGTACGCGCCGTTGAACGAGGTGTACCGGAAGAGCGAATTGCACAAGCTATGAATATTGAACTAGATAGCCTCCGTCGTCGCTTTCGACTGCTCACGGGTATCTGCCCCGAGGTCGTGGAACAGCTGGCCGATAAACCATGCCCTAAAGCCGTGTTCACGATGCTTCGCCGTATGAAACCGATACGTCAAATGGAAGCCGCAGAACTCATGATCGGCCAAAGGGACTATTCCACCCCGTTCATTACCGCGATTTGGGCAGCGACGCCGGACGACCAACTGGTAAGACCCCGCTCGAAGCCAAACTCACCTGACGTCTCCCATGAGCAAATTGCGCGACTGGAAAGAGAACTCAGAGCCACTCAAGGAAGAACGAGATATGTCGAAGAGGCATACAGCGAAGACAACCTTCAATTGACCATTGCAAAGAGCTACATCACGAAGCTTCTGAGGAATATAAGAATTTCGGAGTGGCTAGCTGCACATCAACCCGAATTCTTAGCAGAATTTCGAGATATTGCGGAGATGGACGTGGCTGACCTAAAGCGGAAATGATCGCCAATCTTGACTCGCTATTTTTTCCAGTTTTCGTGCAGATGGAGTCGGCCCCTTTTATCTGCACCTATTGAATTTGCATTTCAAATCAAAAATTTCGATCACTACTTGCAAACAAGCCGTATTGTTTGCGGGTAGGAATGTGGGTAAACCAAAACACCCCACTTAGCAACGCAAGTGCAGGAGCTGCTTTCCAGGTCGCCCTAAGGTCCTGATACAGGAATCAAACTACCCAGCGCCATCAGTGCGCTCTGTTTTGTGGCGAACTTCGGTACTACCGTAGCGGCACCGATCGCATGGATCGAGGAACAGGGAGAGCGCAATGAATGCAGCGAACGCCGTATGGATTGTGGTGGGCCTCATCGTAGCCGTAGGCCTTTGGTGGTTGCTGGTCATGCGGAAGGAACCGAGCGACATGATTGTCCCAAACGTCGCCGGCAACAACTCGGACCAACTCGGTACGGAAGCAGTCTCCTCTCCCGAACGCAGCGCGAAAGTAGACACGCAAAGCGCCGGCCTCCTTCAATTGCTGGCCGTGATCACGCTAATAAGCTGGCCCATTCTTTGGTTCGCTGCAGCGGGTGAATCGTCTTGGGTACTGTTCTTTGTTGGTTGCGCCGCACTCAGCCAGGGGATCTTCCTGTGGGGCTTCAGCAACATCATTGAGAACCTCGCCCATATCCGTCACAACACGAATAAAGCGCTTAGAGGGTGAAAAATGAAACGTGACTGGGACGTCGTCCGAGAAATACTGCTCGCACTCGAACAACAAAATGAAAACTCGTCGCGCGGGATATCGCATATCGAAGGGCGTGACGACTCGAACGTTGCCTATCACATTCGCATCATGATTGAAGCTGGGTTGATCGAGGGCAACGTACGCGACTACTTAGGCGGCGAGGTCAGCGCGGTTGCGTTGCGAATGACATGGACAGGCCACGAATTTCTCGACCAGATCCGCAGCCAAAATGTTTGGGGCAAGGTAAAGAGCCAAGCAGCTGAGAAGGGCCTTTCGCTAACCTTCGAAGTTGTCAAATCACTTGCAGGCGCCGTCACGAAAGCCATTCTAGCCAGCCACGGATTGCCTACGTAGCTCATTTGCATGCAAGTTCATCGCTACTTTAACCTTGTCTCCAGCCGTTCTGGACCGCGTCAACATCTTGCCCGACCATCTGCACTACCTTGGCCGAAGCGCCAGATACCTGCAAATTGTTCGGACAAAGGACATGTTCGATCCTTCAAGCAACGCGTTGAATTGAAAACTTACGGTAATTTCGGTTCGAATGGAACGCGCCAACAAGGTTGGGACGTTCACTACCAGATGGTTCATGCAAACTCAGTGCCGCCAGTCGATTCAACTCCTAAACAGATGCTGATTGATAGATTCAACAAACAAAAACGCATGACCACCGGCCGCACGATCCAACTTGGCGGCCAGAGGAATCGCGGATCTAATCCACGCACTCTTGTCCGACGTATATGGCAAGCCCGCGTCGGTTAGCATGGATTCCAGTTCGCCGTAGGGATTAATGAACAGCCCGACCGATGCACATACCTTATAAATGTGCTCAAAAGCCGTCTGCGCATCGATATTGAATGCCTCTTTTCCCTTTTCTTTGACTTCGGCCCAGGGCTTTCCACTTTCCAAAGTTTTGCGAATTGTTGAATCAGCCCTTTTGATCGCTTTGTCGATGTTGTCTTGATTCGACTGCGAAATTGCACTTGAAATGTCGCTGTTGGCGGTGTTGAGACTTTCTAGCAAGGCCTGTGCTCTTTCCTCGATGGTCTTACCAGTAACGGACTTGTCAATCACCTTCTGCTTATCAATGAGCGCGTCAATGGTGACAGCATCAAATCCCACAGCCTCCAGCTGCTTCTTAAACTCTTTTGTGTCATTGAGAACGTCAATATCTACAACACCAACAGTTCGCACGCCAAGTTCCCGATAGAGCGAGGCGATTTTCGGAACGGTTTGCTTGTTGTCTGCAGTGACAAAGTGGACGTCCGCATTCGGATGAACTTTATTGAGAATGGTTTGGTAAAACCGCGCGTCAGCGTCGGCCTCAACAACGATAGCGGCCGCGGAAAACAGCCCCTCAATGACTCTGTGAGAAGCCAGGAGCGGATCCTTAATGATTTCTTTCAGGCGAGATGGCGCCAATTTCCTTAAGGAATTCGTTTCTGATTTTCTGTCTATTCTGACAACCGCAACGTCATCCTTTAGGGATAGCGCACCACGCAGAATGTCCGCGCTGTGTGTAGCGATGATTATTTGCTCCCCATTTCCGCTTTGTTGCGCGATGAATCTTCCCAATGCGTACGCTTGCGGTGGGTGAAGAAACGCCTCGGGCTCATCTATAAGACACACAGGTCGATTCATCACTAAAAGCGATGCGACGATGCCAACATAGCTGCGAAGACCATCACCTTGCTGATCAAGTTTTTCGAGCTGACTGAGAATGGGCCTGGCGTCTCGAGGATCAGGTGGCACATCACCAAGTTTTTCGGCGATTCTGAGACACAATTGGGATGGAATTGAAAAGTCCAGGGCCAATTCAACACTAAAAACGGCCTTGACGGTTTCGCGCAGCTCGATCTCCTTGTGTTTGGATTCGAGATACAGCTGTTGAAGAAGGGTCTCAGCAGTGTCTTCGGGTGCATTGGGTCCGGCGTTGAGCAACGTAAGGCGCGTTTCAGTAAGCAAATGGGTTGTTAACGCTTGACCAATCAAGTGAGCTACCGTGTATTGGTCGCGCCTCTCAATGCCGCTGTTCCACTGCGCTTCAACATTTTCACGAATGCCGCCCCAACTAACGCTTCTAGATTTAATTAGCGTGTGATTGAGCGAGATCAGCGAGACCCCGTTGGTCGTAGTGATACCTCGAAGCTTGGGGTAAGCCCTAAACAGGGTCGTCGTGTCACTCGGAAGTGCCGTCGAGACCTTCGCAACAACTTTGACATTCGGCGTACTGAAGCTCTGGGTGGTGAGTTCAGCAATATCTTGTAATGCACGGCTTTTGCCGGCATTGTTCGGACCAATGATGACAGTCAGATCTCCGAGCTCAATCTTCGTACCATCGTTACTTTCGATTTCGTTCAATCGATACACGTACACGCATCCGCTCCTGCAAGTAGTTCGTTCTTTGCTGGGATGGCATCGACATTTCAGTCAGTGTGTCGCCTTGGGCCATCGCCCCGTAAGGGCTTCCCCTCGTTAATTAGCGTATCAGCGGAGGTACCGTCTGTCGCCGTGTATCTGTACGGGAAGCATTCTGACAACTACAAAGCTCTATCGGTTTCATCCATCACCACAACCGCGCCCCTATAGCCAGTCTCATCGAGATATCGTTCGCGCTCCGCCTCCTTGTCCGTGCCGTCAGAAACGAAGATCACGCGGAATGCGTCCATGCGGCCTAGAACCCTTTCCAGCATCAGCAATCTGTTTCTGAGGGTCATACCTGGGCCTCTACGTGCTGGGCGTTCAACCGATCTACGACCGCCTGATTAAGTTTTTCGTCTTCCAATGCGTATAGCGGGTGCCAAATGTCCGAGCACTGCACTGCGTAGCCATGTTCTGCCAGATAGCAGAGCAGTTTGCGAACAGGAGCATAAGTCGCCGCCAGCTCATCCAGTCGCCCCTCGCAGTACCGCTGCAGCACGATCTTCGGCCAGCCTTGGAGCCGAGCGTGGTCTTCACCGACCTCATCGATCGCGGCTTCCGTAAGGCGCTCCTCAAGGCGCTGGATGCGATTAGTTATCTTGCCCATGTGCCTTCTCCAGTGCTTCCAAGCGACGCGTCAGTTCATCGATCTCCGTTGCTTTGGCGAGTTGGCCAATGGCACTAAGCATCGCTGTGGCAACGTCTGGGGACAACTTTCCTTCTGCAGTCAGGGACACAATGCACTCCGCCTTTGCTGTTAGCGTCGCTGCATCACTGAGGCCGGGGAGCTCGACCGGCTCCGCGACCGACCGCAGCGGTGGAAGTGCTCTCTCCAACAAGAGCTCAGCGGCCCTTGTGTTGCCCTTGATAGCGTTCTCCTGCAGCTTCGCGATGATTGCTTCTACGTCGATTAATTTGCGCAACCTGGCTTGGGGGTTCGGGATGCCCTTGGGGCGTCCGGCAGGATTACCCGACTGCCCCTTTTGCCACTTTGGTGCACGTTTTTTCTTCTGCTCCGTCATCTGATATCTCCAATGCTTAAATCAGTGATCAGCGCCTGCGACCACCGGGATTCATTGCTCGTCGCGCGGCTTTGGCGAAGGCGTTTGGATCACGCTGCAACATTTGCCCGAAACTCTTCGGGTCGTTCGCGTGGACGTGGATCGTTTGTGATGTCGCCCCGGATGAGCCTGCGGCACCTGAATTTCCAGCGGCGGCGTGCGATCCATACTGAGCTGCGAGTGCTTCCGACTGCCTTTGTTGGTGTGAAACGGCGGCTTGCATGCCAAAGTCGCTACTTGCCGCAGGGCCAGCAGAAAATTGAGGCCCCTGTGCGGCGGTGCGCACGTAGTCTGCGATATGCGCCGGCAAGATCATCTCGTTTTTATGAACCATCGCGAGTTGGTCGGCAGGAATGTCATCCCAACCACCAGCGGCAGAGGAAAGATTTGCGTACGCTTCGACCGCGACGAATGCGGCACCGGCCGCAAGGGGTGCCAGGATTGGACCGACAATTGGAATCGACGATGTCGCGGCATAGGTATTTGCCGCCGCTGTTTTCGCCGCGTTGAGGATTTGCGTTTCGTCCGCATCCGCCAGCTGCGCCAAACCCGCCAGCGCCGAAGTCGATTGAACCGCATCGCGTTGTGCGGCGCCGGCAGCGGCGGCGGCCGTTTTCTGAACTTCGCCCTCGATGAACTTCTGTACCACCTTAGTGACGACGTTCTGAACGAGCGTTTCGGATAGTTGCTGTGCTTCCTGCGCCAGCTTCTGGTTCATACTCTGATTGCTGAAAAGGATTTGCGTGAAGCCGCGGCCAACTGAATTGGCAATGCTCTTCGATGTGCGTTCCCAATCCTGTTCGACTGCCTTCCCTACGTCGGCGTTGCTCCGCTCATACTGTTTCAGGATTGCATTCGATCCCGTTACCCAGTCCTGCGCATCCTTCTCCAACGCCTTGACACTGCCTTGGTCCAGGGCGGTTTTTTGCGCGATGTATTGCGCAAACGCGCTAAGTTCCTCCTGATTTATCGTCCTGGAAGCGGCCAGGTATTGCTGGGCACTGATCTCACCGGTGCGAAACATCTCCTGGATCGACTGGAGCTTTTGCTGGTCCGCCGCCATCTGATCCGCGACGTTGGTTTTGAGAATCGCAGCTTGTTGGTCGCGGGCTTGCTGCGCTGCCTGGGCGCCCGCTTTCTCGTACGATCGCTCGTCCGCGAGCATTTGATTCAGCGCGGATCGCGCCTGCGAAGTTCGTATCCCGTACATCTGGATAGCGCTCTGCAGGACCTTGTTGTCCGCCTGGATGCGCGCTGCGGTGTTTTCCTGCGTCGCTGCCCGCTCCTCTTCCAGACCGTCCATGATGGCTGCGTCACGCTGCTTCTGCGCCTCGGTCGCTTGCCGTGCAGCTTCCTTGTCGGCTTCCGCCTGCTTCCGCTTGATCTCGATCAACTGCTGAATCGCCTGCCGATATTCAGCCGACCCTTCCTGCGCCGTCGACTCGATCATCTCCCAGTAGGCCTTCTCCTCGCCAAGGGACACGGTGCGTGCGACCTGCATTTCCTCCAGGTCTTGTTTGTCCTGCTCGGCTGCGGAGCGGTCGCCGCCTGCCCGTTTGAACGCTTTCTCCATCTGATCGATTTGCGCGGCTGACTTCTGCGCGGAGTCACCAACCGCAGCGGCAGTAGCCTTTTGTTTGTTCACCTCGGCAGTCAATTGCTGCACAACTTGTGTCTGGCGCTGCAGCTGGTCCGTCGTCACCGATGACCCGAAGCCATGACTGGACTCCGCGCTGTAGGTCTTGATCATGTCGTTGAGTTCGCGCAATCGCACGGTGAGCTGTGCTGCCGCGTCACCGCCGCCAAGCTGGACGTTGAGAAACTCCATGCTCTGCGAGAACTGCTGCTTCACGTCCTGCCAAGCCCGCGCGAGGATGTTCGCGTGTTGTGTCAGCGTGTCGGTGCGCTGCTGCATCGTGGTCGCGAAGGCTTCGAACGCGATCGCCGCGGCGCCCATGGTGTCGCCCTGCTTTACGGCTGCTTCCATCTGCGCGTACGTCGATGCCGTCAAGAAGTGATACTGGTCGTTGAGCGCGGCGGCGGCTTTGAGCGGATCCTCCTGAAGCTTCTCCATCTCGGTCACACAGCGACGGATGCTCTCCCCGGTCAGGTTTGCCATTTCTGCGGCAGCCGTCGCGACCAGTTCGAAGTTCTGGCCAGCGAATCGCCCGGACTCCGCCAGCTGTTGCACCGCTTCGCGCGCTTCCGTGTAGTTGTGTGTCGACACCGCGATCTGATCGGAGAGTGCCACCATCTGGCCGGCGGTCACCCCAACGCTGCCGCCGGTCGCGAGCACGGCGCGGTCCATGTCCTCGAAGTGTTGCTCTGTCTCGTAGACCTCGTAGCCGAGCGCTGCTGCGGCGGCAATGGCAATGCCGATAGGACTGGTCAACGCATTCAGCGCCGCCCCTAGCAAACCAGTGCGATTCGCGAGGGTGATCGTGGACCCTTCCAATCGGGTGTAATTGCCCCGTGCAAGCTCACCGATCATCACACCAAGCTCGCGAGCCGCGCCGCCCGAGAGGTTCATTGCGTCGTTTTGGACTGCTTGTGCGGCGGCTGCCGTTTCGGTTGTGGCAGTCAGTTGCAACTCGGCAGCATTGAGCGCTGAGAATGCGGTGGTCAGCTCTTCGGCAGAGACCAGTCCGGCTTGCTGCAATGTATCGAGCGCCTGTTCTTGAGCGGCAAGCTGTTCCAGCGTTTCGGTATGGCCTCCCAGCAACGCATCCAACTCTCCGAATGCCGACATCTGCGCTTGTACGGCGCTCGTCGTGGCAGCCGTAGCCTCCGCCATGCCCGCCTGCAGCTGCGAAGCGTCGGCGGTCAACAGAACTTTTATTTCATCAGGACTAACACTCATGGCGGTCTCCATTCACGACGACGTGCCCCGCAGACGGATCCTTGGTGGCAGAAAGCGCCTGCAAAATCGGCATCAGGATTTCGAGTTCGCATGGCACTGCCTCGGCGAGCTCGACAGCGAGCTCATCGACAGTGGCACCGGGAAACTCATGGCGAATTGATACGGCAATTACTCGAAGCAAATGCGGTCGCATGCCTGGCTCAAGCACGCGAATTGTCGGGGAGCATTTCCCGAGTTCGCGAACACTATCGAGGACCTCCCCGATCTGTGGTGCCGTGAGGGGTCTTACGACAACGCTTTTGCTGCGGACTGTGAGCATTTTCACTGGCTCCTAAACGTTAGGGGTCGATAGGGGTATGGCTTCGCGTGGGTACGAATGTGGGTATCCAGTCGCGATCCCGGCGGGATGCCGTTGCTACAAGTGGTTTGCAGCGTCGGATGTGGTTGCGTGGTTGGAAGGTCAACTGGCTCGAGTACTCCAAAGTCATTCACGCGCGTGCGCGTTTTTCTGGCATGACATTTTGAGTGCATGCGCAAACTCATTCGCGTGCGCGCTACGTGCGCGAAGTGGGGGGATTGGGCCGCTTACACTGGCATTTTTGGCGGCCTGATCATTCTTGTGTGCCCGCTCGTAACCTTTGGAGACTCTCCCCACCGCAGTTCGAAACGACGTCACTTTCTGGGTGTGCCTCGCATTTATCGATTTCATGTGGTGCCTCCGACCGGCGTTACCGCAGGCACCGCCGAAAACGGCAACATCGACCGAGGCGTGTGATCGGATGCCGCGAGAAATTGGGTCGTGCCTTTGTCGAACCACAATGCGATCGAGGGTTCGTTTCCGGTGGCACGCTGTTTCAGCACGTTGAGATAAGTGCTGGCGTTACCTATGCGATCGGGTACTGGTGTGTTGTCACGTTCAAACCGCTCCAGTGCGCGCTCAAGTGGCTTGTTGCGCCAGACCTCGATGACGGTGTCCGCCATGTCGGTGATGCCGCCGGATCCCTTCACTGCCATTTTGCCGGCAGGATGATCCTCACCTTCGCCCTTGCGCATATGAGCAACGATCGCGACGTGTGTGGATTCCAATCGAGCGAAGTCTGATAGTTCCTCGACGAAACGCTTTTGCCCTGCGTAGTCGTCATCATCGAAACCGCACTTGGTCAGGTTGTCGATGACAAACAGCTCGATGTCGTAGCGCCGGCGGGCATACCTGAACACCTCTAGGATGCGTTGGGATTTGGCAGACCCGGCGACATCGAAAGCCCAGAGCTGCCCCTTGAGTGCGCGTACGATCGCTCGGATATAAGCCTCGGTCGGATGCGGCGTACCGGCGATCTGCCGCGCCATGCGCATCAGCCAGACCGGTGTACGGAACTCCATCGAGGCGACGCAACACCGGACGTCATGAGTGGTCAGGTCGCCGACTATTTGAGAGATGACGGCACTTTTGCCGTGTCCATTCATGCCGGCCCAGATTGAGGTTTCCCCTGCGCGAAGCAGCAACAGCTCGTGAGTCTTTTTCCACGGTAAGCGCAATCCATCGTCCACGCGGGTGAATTCGCTCCAAACGGCATCCTCGAAATCCGCCGCGGGCTTCAGTTCGGACGGATCCAGGGTGCGGGCATCGCGGAGCGCAGCAGCCATGTCCCCGACCGGCACGTTACGTATCAGACAGTCGTTGGCGTCCTTGTGCGGCAGTCGCACGATCCGGCAACGTTCGCGTCCGAGTCGTTCGGCAATCTCTCGCTCCGCCTGCTGGCCGGGACCGTCACCATCCAGGGAGAGATAAATCGTGTCGTATATCGCCAGCCGATCGAACTCGGTTGCAATCCATCCCTGCTTCGCGCCACCGCCACCGCCCATCGGCACGGACAATGCCGGGAAGCCGTACGTGTGCCAGGCCATCGCATCCAACTCACCTTCCGTGATGATCACACTGCGTGCGTCATCGGCGATGGCTTGCCAACCGAACAGGCACGGTTCGCAGTCGGCGTCCTGACGGAATGATTTCGGAAGCTTGCGGTACTTGGCAGCGATCAGATCTCCGTCACGCAGGTACGGGAACATCAGCCATCCGTCGCGGGTGGCGAGTCGATAGGCGTCAATCGTCTCCGTAGCAATTTTCCGCTCGTCGGCCAGCCAGGTCATGTGTTCGGGCGCCAACCGCTTCACGCCATCGCGTACGGGGCGGCTATAGCGTTTGACTGGCGGGTCGATGCGGTCCTCGCGGATACCGAGGTAATCCAGCGCTTCCTTGCAGGCGTCTCGGAGCGTGAGCTTCTTACAGGCCATCCACAAACCGATTAAGTCGCCACCCTCCCCTGTGCTGAAATCACTCCATACCCCTGCCTTGTCGCCAGTGAGGTGCACACCGAGCGAACCGCCAGCTTCGCCGTCTGCGGAGCCTACGCGCCATTCTTGACCGACACGTTTGCCGTTTGGGAGCAGGAGACGAACCACGCCGTCGACCTGTGCAGATAGTCGCTGTGCAATTTCCGTCGCACGCATCAGATCGCCCTCTTCAGCAGTTCGTTTTCGTCACGTCCGGGCCCGCCGCTCTCACCGGGTGCCAGCGCTATCTCGTCTTCCCACCGCCGTTTGTTGAGCCATGTCGCGGCATGCGGAATGAACTGACCGCCATCGCGTTGCCAATCCGACGTCAGTCGCTGGCGCCTCACCGCGGCGAGCATCTCTGCCAACAGGCGTTCATCGGGTTTGATCTTCGCGAAGGCTTTCACGGCGTCCTGTTTGCCCTGATGCCTGGGGTAAGCGGTCCAGAATTGATCAAAACCAGCGGGCGGATTTTCGACACGTCGCTCAGCTGGCTGAGCAAGAGGTTTTTTATAGATAGGGGAATCAGGAATCAGGAAAGGGGAATCAGCCGGGCCAGAACTGTGCGAGCACTGTGCTTGCACCGTGTCAGAACCAGTGCGAGCACTGTGCATGTCTGGTGCTGGTATGGAACTGGCCGGTTCTCTTATGTGCGGGTTTTGGTGCTTTCCGAAGTTCGGAATGGCGATATAGGCCGTATCGTCAACGACATAGCGAACGATGAAGCCGCGTTGCTCGAGTTCGGCCAACAGTTCGTCGACATCGCAGTTGTCGTAAGCCAGGTACTCAACCTTGAGGCGCTTTGGGCGATCTTCCATGCGCCCCTCACGATCTGCCTCGCACCACAAACCCGCAAACAGGATGCGAGCGAGCGGCTGGCACTCAGCGAGGCGGTCGTTTTTGAAGAAGCCAGGTTTGATGTTGCGGGCGCGAGCCATGTCACACCCCGTGCAGCTGAAACAGCTGGAATGCTGTGGTTACCGCGGCAGCGGGGATCCAGCCGTGGCAGAACGCCACCATCAGTGCCGACTTGATCTGACGACGGACGCGAAGTCCCAGCTTGGCTTCCATGCGCTGGATTTGCTCGGGGGAGCGTTCGGCGATCGCTTGGCGTAATTGGTCCCAGTGGATGACCGCTGCGTCGTGATCGCCTGCAGCATGAGCGCTGGAACACGCGCGTCCGATACGCTTGATGCGCTGTTCGTGCTGAAAGTCGCGAATAAGTGCCGGGGAACTCATGCCGCGGCCTGCTCAATCAATGCGCGGATGTCTTCGATGCGCCACGCGGTGATGCGTTCGCCCAGTTTGACGGGTTTGGGATAGCGGCCAGAGCGAATGCCAGCCCACCAGGTGGACTTGCTGACCGGGATGATGGCCGGAATGGCCGGAGAAGATTCGCTGGCGGGCTTGCCTACAATTTGCGGCAAGCGAAGATAGCCTGTTTCCGGGAGTTGCAGCGCCATGTCATTTCCCTTCGTCCAATATCGGACGTCGTTGAACATGGCTTTGTATTCTTTACACTATCTTGGCCTTGTCATCTGCTGGCTACTAACAGCCAGCGCTGGCTACTAACAGCCAGCGGCTATTTGGCATCCTTCTGCCATGCCTCCCGCCACCCCCTGACGGTGTTTTGAGCAACTCCGACCTTCTCTCCTACTTCTTTGTCAAACTCCGTCTTGTTCCTATAAAGGCCGCGATATTCGAGCCAAGTGTCGTAGAGGCTCTTTGCATCATCTCGAGCCCTACGGTTGTCAGCTTGGCGCACGTTGAGCGCTTTTTTGCTCGTCTCTTGACGCGAGCGCGCCGGCAACGCCTCAGCGGCAAAATACACGGCGGCGAGTTCAGCCTCCGCAACTCTCGCCCTGAGCTCCCAGTCCCCATTCAAAGGGATTGCATTTCCATACTTCGTTACGGCCAGCTCTTGAAGTTCGTCAGCGATCGGGGCCAGTTGTGTATGACGGCGGAGCCGATCAATTCGCGCCATGATGTTTTCTCGATTGAATAGTTCTTCAAGCGCTTTCATCTCGGCGACAGGGTCTGCTCCATCGAACTCGACGTCGATGTGATCAGGCAGAAGTCCCAGTGGATCCGGGGTTCGCTTTACGGACATGCGCACACCTCTGCGCCCTTCGATGAAAGCCACGGCACGGGCGATTGCCGTGGCTCGCTTCAGGCTACATCACTTCAAGTACGGTGCGATCGCCCGGTGGTAATCATCATCGCTCATCCCCTTCGGCGGCATATCTGACCCAAAGGCGCGCTCCGTTGCCTCCATGACCGCGAGCAGCTGGCGCACTGCCGGCGGCAAATACTCTTGTTCGGCGTCAATTGGAACCATGCGAACGCGCGCATGCGACGGAAAGGGAATGATGTTCGCGGTCATACGGCACCACAGTCGCGCTCGACCAAGGCCATGTGATGAAGAGATTCGTAGGAAGCGACTAGAAGCGCACGCACCATATACAGTTGTTGCATTGCGCCCCACTGATCAAGCGGAAATTCTTCCTGCTTATCGAACACGCCGATCGCTTGATTTAAAAGTGCCATTGAATCTTCGAGCGCATCTTCAACGCTCATTTCGGCTGGACGCCATTTTGAATTGAGCCCGGTCAGGTAGACGCCGTCTCCAAAATGTTTTTGGTCAAGCATCACCTGACTGAGCTTGCGAAGGAAAGCGACGTTGTCTGGCTTCATAGTCATTGTCCACCTCTGATATTGATTGGATGTATTGAAAACCAGCTCGTTATGGAGTGTCGATGAACGTCGAATGTTCGAGCGTCTCTGCAATGTTTTTCACCATTTCCAGCTGGTACTTAATTCCAAACAACATGCAGGGCACTTGCCTTTCGGCATTTGCAGCCATATCGCTGGTCTTGTCCGACATTCCGTCGATAACCGCTTGAATAGTGTGGATCACACCTTCCAACAGACAGCCGGCATCACATGCCAGCTCGCCGGCTTCCGAAGACGGATCTATGCAATACCGCGCATTGAGCGACAAGAACTCTCTGGCGATGGTGGTGTTTGCGCGTGCGTTCATTTGTTTTCCCTCCACGGTTGATGGACCACCTTGCCATTGCGGCAAGGTGGCAGACCTGCGGGTTGGCGAACCGGCACCAAAGGAAACCGGCCAGCCCGAAGGCTGCCCGCAGGCCCGCCGTGAAGCGGACATGACGCAACGAGCGCGCATAAAAAAAGCGCCATAGGCGCCGTTGCGCCTTCAGTGTTCAGGTCGCCAAACCTGGTCCCCGATTGGGCGGGGACGGGTCGATAATGCTCCCATGTTTTCTCACCGTCAAGAAGCAAAAACCCCGCAAAGTTGCGGGGTTTTCTTCAAGCGCCATCCAAAAACAGAATCACTCTGCCGCTTGAATTTCACCGGCTGTAGTAATTGCGAGAGCATTGGACATCAATTCGTCTTCACCGCTAAAAACATGAGCCCTAAGCAAACATGCACGGTCTACGGATAGCGGACTTAGGATGAATACGCTCTTTTTTGAGAAACAGCGATATGGGTGTCCATCCTTATCGTGACTAGGCCCTACAGCAGGGATGTCATCCTCAGAGAATTCTTCAATCCCAATGGCCTCATTGTTCAATCTCAATTCGATCCGAAGGCCCCTAAAAAGCTGATTCAATGGGCAACTAACGACTAGGTAAACGACAAGCTTTCCAATTGTGGCTGGAAAACTCTGGACCAACAAAGCGCTGTCGTAAATTCCCATTAAGGAAAATTTGTTTCCCACCTCAGCGCGTATGTCATCAGACACAAGCATGTGGGCATAGCGGGTATCAACTGACATCCGATTATCTCGCTCGCTGATTTTCGAGCGCCACTTCCAGAAGATTCATGTCCACGGAAAGGCCATTCTTAAGCTTGATCGCAACATCCCAAGAAATGTTTTCTGTCCCACTTTCAATTCGAGAAATATGGGACTGGCTTGTAAACATTTTTTCTGCCAACTGGCTTTGCGACAAACCTGCGCTCAGACGCAATGACTTGATGGTCACTAGCTTATCTCCATAGAAAGCTTCGCCAACCCAACGATTCGCGTCTGCTTCTTCTTCCGGCATCAGCTCAAGGGACGCCATCAGGTCATCGCCGCTTATGAATCCGTCACTGTCTCTGAGCGACTCGACTGATTGCGGAACGATTGAACGTGACTCGATAGCCGGCGGCACAGCAACGGCCACTGGCTCAATTTCACTTGAACCGATCGAGCCGCTTTCAGTCCCACCCGTCGGCCAGTAAGTCCCGGTAAGACTGTATGCATCGAATTGTGATTGGATGCGAAAGGTCATAGTTAAAGCTCCGATGGGCTACTGCAAGGGCGACGATCGTGTGTCTGTTGGGGAAATAGCAGTACAACACTCGATACGCTAATCCAACGCGTTCAAGATCCCAGATCTTGAAGCGGTACATGTCGATGCCTTGCTGCTGCAATGCGACGAAATCGTCGACGTTAAAATCAATATCCGTACCCCCATGTGCATGGTCTCCGAGCTCCAGAAACTCGTCCGCCAAGTCAGGGTCATCACATGCTGCCCTCAATAGTGCGGCAATTTTTATAGCCGCGGTACGCGCCGATATTTCGCCCGATTCCTTAAGTCCCTTAAGGTCGAGCGCAACTCCCGGCTTTATGAGAAACGTCGCCACTATATCTACCTAGATATATCGGTGCAATTGGCACGAACTAAAGGGCGCAGAAGAACGCCGTTCATAGTCGTGAAGGATTTCCCCCAAGAGCCCGATAATTGCGGACATTTCCCATCAAATCAAGGAGACAGCCGCTCCCACCCCGCACCGTGGGTGATCTATGGACGCCCGCAAACTGCCATTAACGCAATTCAAACCACCCGGCGGATCGGCACCACATTGGCACCGGTGCGCTTTGCATCGATCATGTCCGCCCATGCCTGCAGGAGCACTCGCCGCTCCTCAAGATATTGGGAGCGATGGTAAGCCGCGCGGATCTTGTCTTTCGGAACATGTGCCAGCGCGCGCTCGATCACGTCTGGGTTATGCCCCAGTTCGTTTAGGGTGGTGCTGAATGTGGCGCGGAAACCGTGCGCGGTGATGTCGCCTGTTTCGTACCCCATCCGACGTAGAGCTGCCAGGAGCGCGTTAGCGTGCAGGGGTTCGTTCTTCTTCACCGGACTTGGAAAGACCAGCTCCCCGTCGCCAGTGAGCGGCTGCATGCGTTCCAGGATGGCTTTCGCTTGGCGGCTCAACGGGACGAGGTGCTCCATCCCGGTCTTCGTGCGATCGCCAGGGATGCGCCAAAGGTCTTTAACCATGTCGACCTCAGACCAGCGCATGCCGCGAGTCTCGCCAGAGCGTGTCGCGGTGAGGAGAAGGAATTCGAGGGCACCTTTTGTTTCGGCACCGGCACCGACGTTCTCCAAGCGCTCAAGGTAATCGGGCAACTGATCAAAGGTGAGTGCTGCGCGATGCTGCACTTTGCGTGTCCTAATCACGCCGACAAGTTCTCGTGCCGGATTCGTCTCGCACCGCAACGTGCGCACGCCAAGCGCAAAGATGGACGCTACCCGCTGCAGACAACGTTTCGCCTGATCGAGCGCGTCCCTGCCCTCCACGCGCTTTGCGACCGCCAGCACTTCGGCAGGCGAGATGTTGCTTATCGGTCGATCGCCAAGCGACGGGAGAATGTCGCGGTCGAGTTGTGATTGCACACGTACGACATGCGTTGCACGCCACTTGCCCCGATTGAGCTCGATCCACTCCTCGGCGACAGCGCGAAACGAATTGGCGGCCGCGACCTTCGCCTGTGCCTTCGTTTGTTTTCGTACGGCGCCGGGGTTCAAACCACCACGTAGTTGCATACGCGCATCGTCGCGCGCCTCACGCGCCTCTGCGAGCGACACCTCCGGCCATTGCCCCAAGCTGAGCATTTGTTCCTTGCCCGCGAACCGATAGCGGAAGCGCCAAAGCTTCGAGCCATCGGGTTGAACTAGCAGAGTGAGCCCAAGTCCATCCGCTTTCTTATACGGCTTGGACTGCGGTTTGGAGTTCCTGATTTGCGGCAGCGTAAGCATGGGAATCCTACTGTGGCCTACCCACATTCTACCCACAATCTACCCACAGTTAGTGTCGGATGCAACAAAACCAACTTGGACGACGCTGGACGAAAAACTCAAAAAAACCCGCAGAAAACCCCACATTTCTTGCACTGCACTGGACGACATTGGATGCACTTGGACAGCCAGTGTGGTTCCTATTTCCGGCACCAAAATTCGTTCCCTGTCGCATCGTCGATGAGCAGGAACTACTGAAACCCGCCGCTTGGCGGGTTTTTTGTGCGGTACGCGCATCGATGCCGCGAGTTGACTTGATGGAATAAAAAAAGCCCGGCGCTTGCCGGGCTTTTTTAGACGTGGACCGCTTTGTCGCCAGTCCGCAGTGCGGTAACTCGCTCAATACGCCGTGGTGTAGACCACCGTGCGCGTCACTACCGGCGCGGGCGCGTAATAAACCGGCGCAGCCTGCTGATAAACGACCGTGGGGGGCGGCGCGTAGTAGACCGGCGGCGGAGGCGGCGCGACCGCGCCTTCAACCAGACCCGCCACAGCGCCCGCTACGACCGCGCCCGCGATCCAGCGACCGCCACTCCAGTAGCCGCCGCGATGCCAGCCCTCATGATGCCAGCCGCCGCGGTCCCAACCACCGCCGTGATGATCCCATCCGTCGTGTGCCGATGCCGCCAGCGGCGCAGCCGCCACGGCTGCCATGGCCAATCCAAACAACATACGTTTGCCTACTGCGCGCTTGGTCATACACACCTCCGTTGGTTCGGTGTGAATGCTCTGTTTGTTGCGCTTAATCCGCACTGAAGATTTTTGCTCCACTCTGCGACTTGGTTCGAACAGTAGAACTGCGTCACACGGCATTATGTGTAGCTTGGCGACGCCGCATCGCTACATTGGCGTTAAAATCGCCCCGTTTAGCCATCGCTTATGCATTGTGTAGGTGGCGTTCAGGCGCGTCGCCATTCAATGAATAACGTGGAATGCAGGGGTGAATATGCACCGTTTGTTTTTTAGTGACCGCATGGGGGATTCAAGCATGAGCAAATTGGCAATGAAAACGCTTTGTCTGGCAATCATGACGACGGCCGTCGCCGGGCTGACCGCTTGCGGCCATCAAGCCAGCGCCACCGATCCGGGCACCGATGCCGCCTCGGCCGCTTCGGCGCAAGCACAGCAAGCCGCGCAGAACGCCGGCCCGCAATACGCGCAGGTCGTCAGCGTGACGCCGGTGCACGGCAGCACCAATAACCCGCATCAGGTTTGCCAGGATGTGGTGGTCAATCACACCGAGCCGCCGAAGGATCAGCATCACATCGCAGGTACCGCGATCGGCGCCGTGGCGGGTGGTTTGCTGGGCCATATGGTCGGTAGCGGCAAGGGCAATACCCTGGCCACGGTGGCGGGCGCCGTGGGTGGCGGCTACGCGGGTAACCGCATCGAAGCCGCGCACCAGCACGACACCGTCACTTCGACCACCGAGCACCAGTGCAAGACGGTCAACGACACCACCGACCGCATCATCGGTTACGACGTGCAGTACGTGTACAACGGCGTAACCCGCACCACGCGCATGGATCACGATCCGGGCAATCGCGTGCAGGTGCAGGAAGGCGTTACGTCCGTCAGCGATGCGCGCTAAGTAGCCATCGGCTTTTTGATGTTCGCCAAAGCGTGGCGGTCGAATGACCGCCACGCTTTTTTGTTGTCCGTCGCGCCTATGAAAATCGTCGATTGACCCTGCCCCATAAAAAAACCTCCCGTGCGACGACGGGAGGCTTTTTGCGACGCGCTAACTGCTCGGGATCAGTGCTTCTGCTTATAGATGTGACGGCTGTTTTTGTTTTCGGAGCGATTGAGGTTGCGCTGTTCTTTCTTGGTCAGATGACCATCGTGCTTGGCCTCGTCCACCGATTCGCGACGGGCGATGTTGGCATCGTGCGTTTCGTCGCGGGCGGCCTGCTTCTGCGTCATGGTGCCGTTCTTCAGGCCGTTGTCGATACGGTCCTGCTGGTTTTCCAAACGGTTGTTGACTTCGTTGACGCGCGGATGGTTGGGGACATCGGTTTGCGCCATCGCGGCGCCGGACGCCATCGCTGCACCGATGACCAGACCGACAACAACAAGCTTCGACTTTGCATTCATGGCAAGTTCCTTGGGTTTATTAGCGGACGTTTTAGAAAACGTACCGCGCTGCCGTTTCCAAGCAAGGCGGTATGAACGCGTCGAGTGGGGTCATCTGTTTTTGAACATGCCGATGGTGTCTCCTCTAGCATCCTGCTCCATCGTGTGCCCCTCACCCTCGCTGTGGCCATAAACGAGCGGTGCTGTAGCGCGTTGACATCGAACTGTTGTTCCACCGGATCGATTCAGCTGGCGCATAGCTTGACGCATCGCTGCCTTTCATCCGCCTGACGCGCAGCCGACATCGCGTTCCAAGCGCATATCATTTGTGCAATGCGCCATCGCATTGTCATGGTTTACATGCAGCTCTATCGCAACGTCAAAAACGCGCAGCGACTCGACACGAATATCGCGCGGTCGGCGCTTATCGAAACGGATGCCGCGGCGGGAATCGGCCAGCGAGAAAAATGGTGCCCCCGATACGATTCGAACGTACGACCTTCCCCTTAGGAGGGGGACGCTCTATCCAACTGAGCTACGGGGGCTAAGCGAAGTGCCTGATGTGCCGCAATTTTGGCATGGAATCGGTGACGAGAGCGATCCGCCCAAAACGGGCCCGTAGGCAGGCCTGATAGAATAGGCGTTTCCCCATCCAAGGCGCCTAGACGCCACGTCTCAGGAGTACGCATGTCCCACGAAATCCTCAAGGCGCTCGGCCTTACCGGCGAGCAGTCGGGTACGTATCTCGGCAACGGTGAATGGTCCAAGACGACGAACGCCGGCACGCTGCAACCGATCAATCCGGCTACCCACGAGGTGATCGGTACGGTTCACGCGTCGAGCGCCGCCGACTACGACATCATCGTCAAGCGTGCCCAGGAGGCGTTCAAAGTTTGGCGCAAGACGCCGGCGCCGCAGCGCGGCGAAGCCGTGCGTCTGTGCGGCGAAGCGCTGCGCAAACATAAAGACGCGCTGGGTTCGCTGGTCGCGCTCGAAATGGGCAAGATCAAGCCCGAGGGCGACGGTGAAGTGCAAGAAATGATCGACATCGCCGACTTCGCCGTGGGCCAGAGCCGCATGCTCTACGGCTACACCATGCACTCGGAACGTCCCGGCCATCGCATGTACGAGCAGTATCAGCCGCTCGGCCTGGTCGGCATCATCAGCGCGTTCAACTTCCCGGTAGCCGTGTGGGCATGGAACGCGATGCTCGCGGCGATCTGCGGCGATATCTGCATTTGGAAGCCGTCGCCGAAAACACCGCTGTCAGCCATCGCGACGATGAAGATCTGCAACGAAGCGCTGAAAGCCGGCGGCTTCCCGAATCTGTTCTTCCTTTTCAACGACGCGGGCACGGAACTCTCGCAAGCCTTCGTCGACGACCATCGCATTCCGCTGATCAGCTTCACCGGTTCCACCAAGGTGGGTCGCCACGTCGGTGAACGCGTCGCCAAACGCATGGGTCGTTCGCTGCTGGAACTGGGCGGCAACAACGCCATCATCGTGGACGAAAGCGCGGATCTTAAGCTCGCCATTCCCGCCATCGTGTTTGGCGCCGTGGGCACCGCCGGTCAGCGTTGCACCACCACGCGCCGTTTGTTCGTGCACGAATCCATCATCGGCGACGTCACCGACAAGCTGGTCGCCGCGTACAAGCAGGTGGAAGGCAAGATCGGCGATCCTACGCTCGCCACCACGCTGATGGGACCGCTCAACAGCAAGGAAGCCGTGGGTGCATATCTCGCCGCCATCGAAAAAGCTAAAGCCAGCGGCGGCACGGTGCGCACCGGCGGCACGGCGTTGACGGATCGCAAAGGCAACTTCGTACTGCCTGCCATCGTCACTGGCTTGAAGAACAGCGACGAGGTCGTGCAAACCGAAACCTTCGCGCCGATTCTTTACGTCATGCCGTTCAAGACGATCGATGATGCGATCGAACTGCAGAACAGCGTGCCGCAAGGCCTGTCGTCGTCCATCTTCACGCAGAATCTGAAAGCGGCCGAACAGTATTTGTCGGCAGCCGGTTCGGATTGCGGTATCGCCAACGTCAATATCGGCACTTCCGGCGCCGAGATCGGCGGCGCGTTCGGTGGCGAGAAGGAAACCGGCGGCGGTCGCGAATCCGGTTCGGATGCATGGAAGGTCTACATGCGTCGCCAGACCAACACCATCAATTATTCGGATTCGTTGCCGCTGGCGCAGGGCATCAAGTTCGATCTGTAACACCGCCTGCAACACAACTCTGAGAGGTATCCCTCCCGGGTCGCCGGGGAGGGAGCACCTTCGCAACGAAGGATCGCGACGTGACGTCACGGACATCTCTCTCTCCATTCGATTTTCGCGGTTATCGCGTTGTCGTCGCCGGCGGCAGCAAAGGCATCGGCCGCAGCATGGCGCTTGCCTTTGCCGCGTCGGGCGCGGCCGTATCGGTATGCGCGCGCGGTATTGATGCATTGAAGGAAACGGCTCGCGCCATCGAAGCCCATGGGGTGCTCACGCACTATCGCTCATGCGATTTGAGCGAAGCGGCTGCTATCGATGCGTATATCGCGGATGCCGCTCAATCGATGGGCGGCATCGATGTGTTGATCAACAACGCCACCGGCTACGGCTTTGGCGATACCGACGAAGGATGGTTGACCGACTTTCAGGTAGACCTGATGGCCGCCGTACGCGCATCGCGTGCAGCGCTGCCGCACTTATCCGCTTCGCCGCACGCCAGCATTCTGCACACCAGCTCCATCGCAGGATTGAACCCGCGCCCCACCACGCCCGCGTATGGCGCGATGAAAGCGGCGCTTTGTCACTACACCACCTCGCAAGCGCTGTCTCTTGCCGCGCAACGCATTCGCGTCAACGCGATTGCGCCGGGTTCTATCGAATTCGAAGGCGGCTTGTGGGATCGCTGTAAGCGCGACGATCCGACGCGCTACGCCGCCGTACAAGCGCGCATTCCGTTTGGCCGTTATGGCACGCCGGAAGAAGTGGCGCACGCGGCGCTGTTTCTCGCTTCGCCCTGGGCCAGTTGGATCACAGGCCAAACGCTGTGCGTCGATGGCGGCCAGCAATTGAACGGATGACGACGATGAACACACTTCGCAGCACCGAACGTTTTAGCGATCGCGTCGCCGACTACGTACGCTATCGCCCGACCTATCCCGCCGCCTTGCTCGATTGGCTGCACAAGGCGCAGGGTGTCACCACGGATTGGCGCATCGCCGACGTCGGCGCCGGCACGGGCATCTCCAGCAAATTGTTTCTCGATGCCGGCCACACGGTTGTCGCCGTGGAACCGAATGCAGCGATGCGCGGCGCCGCTGTCGAATGGTTGTCGAGCTATCGGACATTCAGTGCGGTCGACGGTCGTGCGGACGCCACCACGCTGGACGATGGCAGCGTCGCACTCGTTTCAGTTGCGCAAGCTTTTCATTGGTTCGATCCCGAAAGCACGCGTCGCGAATTCCATCGCATTCTTCGCCCGGGTGGATTGGCCGCCATCTATTGGAACTCGCGCCGTCTGGTCGGCACACCGTTTCTGGAGGGCTATGAGGCCTTGCTGAAAACCTATGGCACCGACTACACCAGCGTCGCCGAGCGTTACGCCGACGAGCCGCAAATGCGCGAATGGTTCGGCCAAGGCTGGCGAGGCACGGCCAGCTTCGATCACCGCCAACTGCTCGATTTCGATGCGCTGCGCGGTCGCTTGATGTCATCTTCCTACGCACCGCAAGCCGGGCATCCCAACCATGAACCCATGATCGACGCGCTGCGCAAGCTATTCGATACCTGTGCGGTGAATGACCAGATAAGCTTTGACTACGACACCCGCGTTTACGTCGGTGAGGTGCTTTGATGTATCACTGGCTTCGCCCTTTGCTCTTCAAGCTTGACGCCGAAACGGCGCACGGCCTGACGCTTTATGGCCTGGATGTCGCGCATCGCAGCGAATTGGCGCGGTTTGTCGCATCAACGACTGACGAGATGCCTGTCGACGCGTTCGGCCTGCACTTCCCCAATCCCGTAGGCCTTGCGGCTGGCTTGGATAAGAACGCAGCGCATCTCGATGCACTGGGCGCGCTAGGCTTCGGCTTTATCGAAGTAGGCACCGTGACGCCGCGACCACAAGTCGGCAACGACCGCCCTCGCCTGTTCCGCCTGCCGCGTCACGAAGCGATCATCAATCGCATGGGCTTCAATAACGACGGCGTCGATGCACTGGTGCGCAACGTGCAGGCATCCAACTATGGCGGCGTGCTGGGCATCAATATCGGCAAAAACAAAGATACGCCCAACGACAAGGCGGTCGACGATTATTTGTTTTGCCTGGAACGCGTGTATGCGCATGCGAGCTATATCACCGTCAATATTTCCTCGCCGAACACCAAAGGTTTGCGCGACCTTCAAGAAGAAGCCACGCTGCGCCGATTTATTGAGACCTTGCGCGAAGCACAGGAACGACTCGGCGCGCAGCAAGGCAAGCGCAAACCGATGTTGCTGAAGATCGCCCCCGACCTCACCGACGCCGAACTGGATAGCGTTGCCGAAGTACTGCTCGCTGCCGGCGTGGATGGCGTGATCTGCACCAACACCACCATCGACCACTCTGCCGTCGCCAGCGATCCACACGGCAACGAAACCGGCGGTCTTTCCGGCACGCCTTTGCGCGCGCGCGCCACGTCGGTGGTGCGCGGCATGCGCGAGCGACTTGGTGATCGCATCGGCATTATCGGCGTGGGCGGCATTATCGACGGCACCGATGCCGCGGAAAAAATCGATGCCGGCGCGAAACTGGTGCAGATCTATTCCGGGCTTATCTATCGCGGCCCGCAACTGATCGCCGAATGCGTGAACGAAATCCGCCGCCAGCAGGAAGCCCGCGATGGCCGTTGAACGCATCGATATGGGCGGCTACACCTTGATTGAAAACGCGCCGCTGGTCTCGCGCAACACCTTGCGCGTCCCGGTGAAGGTGAAGCTGCTCGCGGAAATTCGCGATGCCGCAAAACTGCCGGAGTTGCTGGATTTCCCCGCTATTCGTAGCAGTCGCATGCTGGTGCTCGGCGAAGGTAGCAACATTCTGTTGACGGTCGATATCGACGGCACCGTACTGGCGATGGAAACGCGCGGCGTGCATATGGAGCAAGACGGCGATATCGCGCATATCGCCGTCGCCGCCGGCGAACGCTGGGACGATTTCGTGCGCTGGACGCTGGGCCAAGGCCTTGCAGGTTTGGAAAACCTGATCCTTATCCCCGGCACCGTCGGCGCCGCACCGATTCAAAACATCGGCGCCTACGGCACGGAAGTGGCCGAATTTATCGAGAGCGTCGAAGCGTGGGACCGCATCGAGCGCCGTGTGGTCACGCTGGATCGACGTGCCTGCGCATTCGCCTACCGCGACTCGATCTTCAAGCATGAGCCTGATCGTTTCATCGTGACGGCCGTGCGATTCGCCCTGCCTCGCCAACACGCATTGCGCCTGGACTACGCCGGCATTCGCGAAGAATTGGAGCGCATGGGCGTGGACAAACCCGCTCCGTTTCACGTTGCCGAAGCGGTCGTGCACCTGCGCACGCGCAAACTTCCCGATCCTGCCGTAATCGGCAATGCGGGCAGCTTTTTCAAAAACCCCATCGTCGACGCCGCGCAAGGCGAGGCGTTGAAACACGATCATCCAGAACTCGTCGCGTGGCCTGGCAAAGACGGCCGCTGGAAACTCTCCGCCGCGTGGCTGATCGAATCCGCCGGGTTCAAAGGCGCGCGCGACGGCGACGCTGGCATCTCCAATCGGCACGCGCTGGTGCTGGTCAATCACGGCAAAGCCAGTGGGCAGGAGCTTTGGCGATTCGCACAACAGGTGATCGATGGCGTGCAATCGCGATTCGGTGTGCGATTGGAACCGGAGCCGATGGTCATCGGGATGACCTGAGCCGTTTTTACCCGATGCCCGCGCGCCGCATTACCTTGCTGATGACTTCCCTGCATACGGCAACGCGCAGCAGAAACGTCACCACGAAATACGCAACGCCGTAGGTCGATAGCACGAAAAACGCAGTGATAATCGGCCGCTGTTCGGGCATATAACGCTCGACCGCACACGCCGCGAGGGCCGCCACGATGGCCGCGCTCCACAGCTTGACCATCATCGATGCGGTGACGCCCGTCGCGCCGAGTCTCTTGTTCATCTTCCTGCGCAGCAGATGGAACTCGATCCAACCGGCCACACCCGCCGAAGCAGTCAGTCCGACCGCTCCCCACTGCATTGGAATGCCCAGCAATTTCGGACCGAGCAACGCGCTAGCCAATCCCAACACAGCCGTGAACGCAAGCCGTACCATCGCAAATCGCAGCGGCGTACGCGTATCGCGCATGGCGTAATAAGTAGACGAATAGAGCCGCCCAAAGGTGGACGCAAGCAACCCCACGCCGGAGCCGGCGAGAATCGCCCACACGTAATGCGAATCCTTGCTGGTGAATGCGCCAGATTGATAAAGCGCCGCAACGATCACATTCCCCAACGCAAAAAACGCCATCGCGGAAGGCACGATAAAAAACGCGATGCGCTCCAATCCGTTGTTCAGTCGCGTGGACAGCTTTGCCGCGACTTCGTCATCGACATGATCACCCGCCATGCGAGAAAGCGTCGGCAATTCCGATGCGGAAACCGCCATGCCGAACAAACTCACCGGCAGCAAATTGATCGACGATGCGGTGGTCATGCCCGCAATTGCGCCGCTACCTAACAAGGTGGAAATGGCCTGATCCACAAATGCGCTGATCTGCACGACACCGCGCCCGACCGCGACGCCAAGAAAACTCCCACCCACCTGTTTGACGTGCAGATTGCGCAGATCCAGCCGCAAGCGCAGGCCCGGAACCAGTTTCAACACCGGACCCAGCTGCACCAAAAACTGCAGCACGCAACCCAGCACCGTGCCCCATGCCAGGTACACGATAAGGCGATTCACATCCAAATGGCGGAACGCCAGCAACGTCACGATCATGGAAAGATTCCAGATCACGGGCGCCGCATACGAAAGGAAAAATTTGTGGTGACTGTTGAGAATGCCCAAACACCACGCCGACCACACCAGAATGCCGGTACCTGGAAAAAGAATCCGCACGATCAAAATGGTGAGTTCGCGTTTTTCGCCGGTGTAGCCCGGTGCGATTAGCCAAATGAGATAAGGCGCCGTCAGCACACCCAGGGCGACGATGATGGAAATGATCACCGCCAGAATGGCGAAGATCGCACCCGCGAGACGATCCGCATCCTCCTGCTTATGCTGCGCCAACAGTCGCGCATAAACCGGAATAAAGGATGCGGAAAGCACGCCTTCCCCGAACAGATTTTGCAGAAAATTGGGAACGCGCAATGCCGCGCTGAAAATATCCGCCGCGTCGGAGAGTCCGAAATAATGCGAAAAAACGCGCTGCCGCACCAAGCCAAACAGGCGGCTGCAAAGGATGCCTGCCCCGACCAGCAGAGCGTGTCCACGGCCCGCGTCTTTCGTCATAGCAATTTGGGTTGTTGGAAAAGCGACAAGCGTAACATCTGCAGGCGTGGTTCTCCCGTTTGCGCTGTTATGGCCCCTATTACCTCACCGTCATTCCGGCGAAGGCCGGAATCCAGTTTGAATAACCCGTGCGAAGCACACTTAATCATTGAGTTGAGTGCTACGCACAACATATTCGTACTGGATTCCGGCCTTCGCCGGAATGACGGTGAGGTAATCATTTGCCCATGCCGCAAGATTGGCTACTCGCCCTGGCCTTACCTCAAACGGAGGGCTGATTCGGATTCAGTGCGATGGCGCCTGATCTTCGACCACGATGTAGTGGCGCTCGCCGCGCTGCGGATCGAAGTAGACCGCCGTAAGTTCCCCACTCCCAGGATCGACGAAACGTTCACCCGTGTCCTTCCACTGCGGGTCCGGTCGAGTCCGCAACAACGGCTTATAGCGCCAACGCTCAATCGCCAACCCGACCACCAGCAGCAGCCCGCCGAAAATCAATTGCGGCAACAGCATCACCATAATGCCGGTCAGCGCGGCAATCGCCGCCCCAACCAGCATGATCCCGCCCAATACGTAGAGAACGATCGACAACATGGCGTTCGTCAGGTCGGCGGATCGAGCACCACGGCGGTGCCGTAGGCGACGATTTCGCTCATGGTCTGGCCGATTTCGGCCGAATCGAAGCGCATCATCACGACCGCGTTCGCGCCCATCGCCTTGGCGTTCGACACCAATCGATCCAATGCGTGCCTGCGCGCCTCTTCCAGCATTTGGGTGTATTCGTGGATCTCGCCGCCCACCAGCGAGCGCAGACCGGCCATCACGTTGCCGCCGATACCGCGGCTGCGCACGACCACGCCGAACACCTGCCCCTTCACCTGGACCACCTGATGGCCCGGAACGTTCTCGGTCGTCACCACCAACATAGCCTCACTCCTTTTCGAGGGAACCTTGCGTTAAGGCACGATACCCCGTCTTTACGGGCCGCGCTCGTGCCACCTCTGGCACTTAGGCGAAATCGCGGCGCTATGGCACCATCGGTCGGTCTATCGCTGTCCGAACCGAGGAACCCCACCATGACGTCGAGCCCGTTCAAAACATTGGCCTGGAGCGTGTTGCTAGGCCTGGGGTTGATGACTGCCGGCAGTCCTGCCCGCGCCGATACCCCCGCGGCGTCCAAGGCGGTCGCCAACGACAGCAATGTTTTGCGAACCACGCTCGACAACGGCCTGCGCGTCGTCATCGTTCGGGAAACGCTCTCGCCGATGGTCACCACGCAAATCACCTATCTTGCCGGCGGCTATCAGACACCCGACGGATTTCCCGGTACTGCACATGCGCTGGAACATATGATGTTCCGCGACAGCAAGGGCATGACCGGCGCACAGCTCAACGAAATGACCGGCAAGATGGGCGCGGACAACAACGCCTTCACCACCAACGACGCCACACAGTATTACTTCGTTGCGCCGTCGAATTATCTGGATATCCTGCTGCATATCGAATCGGAGCGCATGGAAGGCGCGTTGCTCACGCAAACGGATTGGGAACGCGAGCGCGGCGCGATCGAGCAGGAAGTCTCGCGCGATATTTCCGAACCGGAGTATCTCGCCTTCCAGAAAGCCGAAGGCATGCTTTACGCCGGCACCGGTTATGCCGAAGACCCGCTCGGCACGCGGTCCTCGTTTGGCAAAACCACGTCGACCGATCTGCAATCGTTCTACAAGAACTGGTACGCGCCCAACAACGCGTTGCTGGTGATTGTGGGCGATGTGAATCCGCAGCAGACCTTGGCGAAGGTGCAAGAGCTGTTCGGCGCCATTCCTAAGCGTACGCTGCCGGCGCATGCGCCGCTTACGTTGCAGCCGATGAAGCCGCAATCGATCGCCTCGACCACGCCACGCGGCACGGGCTCGGTGCAATTTCTCTTTCGCATGCCCGGCATGATGGATAAAGACAACGCTGCCGCGCAGGTGCTGCTCGACGTACTTAGCAACGCGCGCAGCTCGCTCTCCGCGCTGGCCGTTGAAGGCAAAGTGCTCGATACGAGCGCGCAGCTGCAGCCGTTCAGTTATGGCGGCATCGGTATGATCCAAGTGGGATTCCCCAAAGACGGCGATGCGAAAAAAGCCGAAGCGGATCTTCAGGGTGTTATCGACGATGTGCTGAAAAACGGCGTCCCCAAAGATCTGGTCGACGCCTCCATTCGCTCGGAAATTTCACAAGCCGAATTCAACAAGAACAGCGCGGTCACGCTCGCCAGCGCGTGGTCGCAATCCATCGCCTGGATGGGATTGAGCTCGCCGGAAGAAGCCGAAGATCAATTCCGCACCGTCACTGTCGACGACGTAAACCGCATCGCGCGCCAATACCTGAAGCCCAGCGAGCGCGTAACGGTGGTGCTTACGCCCGACAACAACGGCAAACGTCCGCCGGACAGCGCCGGCTTCGGCGGCTCCGAATCGTTTGCCGGCAACGACAAGCTCGATGCGCCGCTGCCTGCCTGGGCGTCGGAAAAACTGAGCAAGCTGGACATGCCGAAGTGGACGTTGTCGCCCGTGGAAATGAAACTCGACAACGGCATTCGTCTGATCGTGCAACCGGAGACCATCAGCAAGACGGTCACCGTGATGGGCCATATCGACAACAATCCGAAGCTGCAGGAGCCCGCTGGACAGGAAGGCGCCGCGCGTCTGCTCGGCGCACTGTTTGACTACGGCTCCGCCACGTTGGATCGCGATGCGTTCCATAAGGCGCTCGACGATATTTCCGCCACCGAATCCGGCGGCACCGATTTCGGCGTGGCGGCGCTCAGCGATCAATTCGACCGCGCCACGCAATTGCTGGCCGACAACGAACTTCATCCAGCGCTGCCGCAACAAGGTTTCGTGGTGCAGCAGGAAACGCTGGCGCGTGCGCTCGCCGGCGAAATGCAGTCGCCGCAATACAAGATGATGAAAGCGCTGCGCATGGGCTTGTTGCCCGCCGGCGATCCCGATTTGCGGTTTGCAACGCCGAAATCCGTCGCATCCGTGACCTTGCAGAACGTCAAGGATTACTTCGCGAAAACCTATCGCCCCGATCTCACCACCATCGTCATCGTCGGCAACGTTACGCCCGAACAAGCCAAGACGACGGTGCAACGGTACTTCGGCCAGTGGAAAGCGCAGGGCCCGAAGCCCGACGTGATTTCCAAACCGGTGGGCACGAATCCGGCGGGCTATGTGGTGGTGGAGAATCCGTACGCATCGCAAGACCAGGTGCTGATGGGCCAGATGCTCGAACTCAATATGCACAACCCCGATCGTTTCGCGCTGCAACTGGGTAACAACGTGCTAGGCGGAAACGGATTCGCCTCGCGGCTGATGACCGATATCCGCGTGAAGCACGGCTTTGCCTACGGCGCGGGTTCCGGCATTCACTTCGATCGCTCGCGCTCGATCTTCTTCGTGCAGTACGGCAGCGATCCGGACAAGGTGGCGCCGGTCGATGCGCTGGTTCGCCAAAACCTGATCGATATGCAGACCACGCCGATCAAGCAGAGCGAGCTGGACAACGCGCGTCAGTACGAAATCCGCTCTATCCCCGTGAGCGTTTCCAGCATCAGCAGCATCGCGCGTTCGTTGCTGGAATGGGCATGGCACGACGAACCGCTCGATCAGCCGATGGTCGCCGCCAAGCACTACCTGACCTTGACGCCGACGCAGGTGCAAGCGGCTTTCAAGAAATACCTGAAGCCCGCCAACCTGATGCAGGTGGTGCAAGGGCCGAAGCCTGAGAAACATTGATCTCCGCTTTATATCGCCCTCTCCATGTGGGGAGAGGGCGAAAGCTTCACGCGCGCCGCGGTTTATCCAGATTCGGCAGGAACACAGCCAGCACGCCGATCAACGGCAAGTACGCGCACAGCGAATACACATAATCGATGCCGTGCACATCGGCCACGTGCCCGAGCACGGCCGCGCCGATACCGCCCATGCCGAAGGCGAAGCCGAAGAACAAACCGGAAATCATGCCCACACGCCCCGGAATCAATTCCTGCGCGTAAACCAGAATCGCCGAAAACGCCGACGACAGAATCAAGCCGATCACCACCGACAGCACGCCCGTCCAAAACAGATTCGCGTGCGGCAACGCCAAGGTAAACGGCGCGACGCCAAGGATCGACACCCAGATCACCCATTTGCGCCCGATCCGGTCGCCTACAGGACCGCCAATCAGCGAGCCGGCTGCCACGGCAAACAGGAATACAAACAGATACACCTGCGCCGCCTGCACCGACACGCTAAAGGTGTGCATCAGGTAAAACGTGAAATAGCTGCTGATGCTCGCCAGATAAAAATATTTGGAAAAAATCAGCAGCCCAAGAATCAGCAAACACATAAAGACTTTGGAGCGGCTCAGCGATTCGCCGGCAACATGCCGCACCGCTGCGCTGCGGCTGACGTGATGCAAACCGTACCAACGCCCCACCTGCAGCAACACCACGATGGCAAGCAGCGCCGCCAGCGAAAACCACGCAACGCTGCCGCGACCGTGCGGCACGATGATCCACGCTGCGAGCAACGGACCAAGCGACGAACCTGTATTGCCACCTACCTGGAACAGCGATTGCGCCAATCCATGCTGCCCACCTGATGCCAAACGCGCCACACGCGAGGATTCGGGATGGAACACCGAAGAACCTGTGCCCACCAGCGCGGCCGCAATCAACAACACCGAAAAGGTCGGCGCCGTTGCAAGCAACAGCAATCCGCAAAGCGTAAAGCTCATGCCGACCGGCAACGAGTAAGGCATCGGCTTGCGATCCGTCACCATGCCAACCAAAGGCTGCAGCAACGATGCGGTAACTTGATAGGTAAGCGTAATCAAACCCACCTGCCCGAAGCTCAAATGAAAACCGCTCTTCAAGATGGGATAGATCGCAAGAATCAACGACTGAATCATGTCGTTGAGCAAATGCGAAAAACTGATCGCGCCGAGGATGGTGTAATCCGTGCGTGGCGCGGTCGAAGGCAGGGAAACCGATTCGGCGG
The DNA here is from genome assembly GCF_021390675.1 of Dyella sp. 2HG41-7. Taxonomy (NCBI): domain Bacteria; kingdom Pseudomonadati; phylum Pseudomonadota; class Gammaproteobacteria; order Lysobacterales; family Rhodanobacteraceae; genus Dyella; species Dyella sp. 2HG41-7. Next base: position 2,000,881 of record NZ_JAJEJV010000004.1, on the reverse strand, counting down.
AGTTCTGCATAGTCTCTTTGGGGGTTGGGGCAGCGAAATTGCGTGATGACGCGTTGCACCTTAAAGTAGCGACGGGCGGCCTGCATGCACTAACGGGTCAACTTCTGTCGAATTCGGGCCAAACTTAAGGTTCATGCGAAATACCCGAGTCATCGCCTACGAAGACACGCCGCGCGATGTCGTGGCCACCGGCAGCGATTATCCCTCTGGAACGATCCTACCCAGCCATACGCACAAACGCGGCCAATGCCTTTACGCCATCACCGGCGTGCTGACGGTGACAACCGCCGAAGGAAGTTGGGTGGTGCCGCCGCGCCGCGCGTTGTGGATTCCTACCGGCGTCGCGCATTTGGTGCATATGGGCGGCCCCACCAGTACGCGCAGCGCGTACGTGCTTCCCGATGCGGCGGCAAAGGCGAATTTGCCGGCGCGTTGCACGGTGATCAGCGTGTCGCCGTTGCTGCATGCATTGTTGTCGGAAGCGGTGGATCTCCCTGCCGAATACACGCTCGGCGATCGCGACGATTACCTGATGCGATTGCTGGTGGAAGAAATTGCGCGCATGCCGTCCCTGCCCCTCAGCACACCGTTACCGCAAGATCCGCGTTTGGCGCGCCTGTGCCAAGCATTGATGAAATCACCCTCGGTGGACGTGGATATCGATACGATGGCCCACAAGGCCGATATGAGCCGTCGCAGCTTTACGCGTTTGTTTCGCGAGCAAACCGGCATGAGTTTCAGCCATTGGCGCCAACAAGCGTGCTTGCTGGCTGCGTTGGCACGGCTGGGACACGGGCAATCCGTGACGCGGGTCGCCATGGAACTGGGTTACGGCAGCACTAGCGCCTTTACCGCTGCGTTTCGGCGTACGCTGGGCGCTCCACCCAGCCACTATTTGGCCGCCGAGGATGTATCGTGACTAATGGCCTCACGCGGCCGATGTCATATCTATGTCAACGCGTTACCGCACCATGTCAACACCGTGGCACTCCCGCATCCTCGCGGGTTCGCACAACGATAGTCACCGGATTGATGGATCGATGAGCAGACTTAACGATCAAGACACCATGTCCGCCGCGAGCGCCGTCGCGCCGACCGTAGAGGCAGCCCCCACACCCGCCGTCGATCTCACCGACAAGGCGCATTACATTCACCGCGAGTTGTCGCAACTGCAATTCAACAATCGCGTACTGGAACAAGCGCTCGACGAGCGCACGCCGCTGATGGAGCGGTTGAAGTTTCTGCTGATCTTCTCCAGCAACATGGACGAATTTTTCGAGATCCGTGCGGCAGGCCTCAAGAGCCAGCTCGCGTTCGGTCATGAAATCGTGGGGCCAGACGGCATTCCGCCTAAACAAGCGTTGGCGGAAATCAGCGAAATCGCGCACCGCCAGATCGCGCGCCAATACGCGATCCTCAACGAACGCCTGTTGCCGGAACTGGATCAGCACGGCATTCGCATCGTGCGCCGCGAAACCTGGTCCGCCGCACAGAAGCGCTGGGTGCAACGCTACTTCCGCCAGGAAGTGGCGCCGATGATGACGCCCATCGGATTGGACCCCACGCATCCGTTTCCGTTGCTGGTCAACAAAAGCCTGAACTTTATCGTCGAGCTGGAAGGCGTGGACGCCTTCGGCCGCGATTCGGGTCTGGCCATTTTGCCTGCGCCGCGCGTGCTTCCGCGCATCATGCGTCTGCCCGACGATATCTGCGACGGCGGCGAAAATTACGTGCTGCTTTCCTCGATCATTCATGCGCACGCGGATGAATTGTTCCCGGGCATGGAAGTTCGCGGCTGCTATCAATTCCGCCTGACACGCAACGCCGACCTGACCATCGATCCGGAAGAAATGGACGACCTCGCGCGCGCGCTGCGCGGCGAGCTGTCGTCGCGTCGTTTCGGCGACGCGGTGCGCCTGGAAGTGGCGGACAACTGCCCGAAAAAACTCACCGATTACCTGCTCAAGCAGTTCGGCTTGACCGAAGCGGAGCTGTATGAAGTCAACGGCCCGGTCAACCTCACGCGCATGTTCGGCATCGTCAGCCGGATGGAAAATCCGCAACTGCAATATCCGCCGTTTGTGCCGGCTATTCCCAAATCGCTGAAAAAGGCGGAAGACCTCTTTCAAGTCATCAACAAGCAAGACGTGTTGCTGCTGCATCCTTATGAATCGTTCGCGCCCGTGGTGGATCTGGTGCGTCAGGCGGCTAAGGACCCAGCCGTACTCACCATCGAGCAGACGCTCTATCGCACCGGCGCCAACTCCGAAATCGTGGACGCGCTGGTCGAAGCGGCTCGCGCCGGCAAAGAAGTGATCGCCGTGGTGGAACTGCGTGCGCGCTTCGACGAGGAATCCAACCTTAGCCTGGCGACGCGTTTGCAACAGGCCGGCGCCGTGGTGATCTACGGCGTGGTCGACGTGAAGACGCACGCAAAAATGATGCTGATCCAGCGCCGCGAAGGCCAGAAGCTTCAGCGCTATGCGCATCTTGGCACCGGCAATTACCACAGCGGCAACGCGCGTCTGTATACCGATTACAGCTTGCTCACGTCCGACGCCGCGCTATGCGAAGACGTGCATAAACTCTTCAGTCAGCTCACCGGCATGGGTAAGCTTTTGAAGATGAAAAAGCTGCTGCATGCGCCGTTCACGCTGAAAAAATCGCTGCTCGACATGATTGCGCGCGAAACCGCGCTTGCCGAAGCCGGCAAACCTGCGCACCTGATCTTCAAGATCAATGCGCTGACCGACGCGAAAATGATCCGCGCGCTGTACAAAGCCAGCATCGCCGGCGTGAAAGTGGATTTGCTCGTGCGCGGCATGTGCTGCTTGCGCCCGGGCATTCCCGGTGTGTCGCAAAATATCCGCGTGCGTTCGATCGTCGGGCGCTTTCTGGAACATAGCCGCGTGTACTGGTTCAACAACGACGGCGACGAACATATGTACTTGGCGAGCGCCGATTTGATGGAACGCAATCTGGATCGCCGCGTCGAGACCGGTTTTCCGATCGAAGATCGCAAGCTGCGCCAGCGGATCCGCAAGGAGCTGGATCTGTATATGACCGACAACACCACCGCATGGCAATTACATACCGACGCCACGTACTCACGCCTTCATCCTGCCGAAGGCGAGGCGCCGCACGATGTGCAGCAGCAATTGCTGGAGAAGTACTGCGGCGTCGGCGCTCCGCCAGCGCCGTAAGTCAGTGGCCTAACTGCCGGTGAATCCAAGCGACGTAGCGGTCGACGAAACCTTCCAAGAATTTTTTAGTGCTTTCGACACCGATATTGCCGTCGTTATCGATCAGCCCGTCCGAATATTTGATAAAGACTTCGGGCTGTCCCATCACGGCCACATCCAAATAGGCCAACACATTGCGTAGATGTTGTTGCGCCAGCGCGGTGCCGGTGGCGCCCACCGACACGCCGATCATGGCGCCAGGTTTGCCTGCGAACGCATTCGTGCCGTAAGGGCGTGAGGCGATGTCAATCGCGTTCTTGAGCACGCCGGGAATCGAACGATTGTATTCGGGCGTTACGAACAACACGGCGTCAGCCGACTTGATGTGCTCCTTCAGCTGCTTGCAGACCGGCGGATAGTCGCTATCGAAATCCTGGTCGTAGAGCGGCAGGTTGTCGATGCGCACGTGCTCGAACGACAGCTCAGGCGGTGCAAGCCGCTCTACCGCATTGGCCAATTTGCGATTGAAGGATTCCTTGCGCAAGCTGCCGACCAAGACGGCTACTTTGATTGCAGACATGCGCGACTCCTTCAAATGGGGCGTTTCGTGCAGAAAAAGATGCACTTACAGCACGTAAGTCGATGTGAAATAAACCAGGCATGCACCCGCCCGCTGGCACGCCTCCTGCTTCATGACAGGTAACTGACGTTTTACTACGCGACAGGATGTCCATATTGGCGTTACCGTGGTCGGAAAACCGAACATCGACGGGTCTGACGCGGAGGCGACCAGGGCTTAGTTCGGCATTTTGCAGACGGATTGGCGAGACCACTTCAGAAGCTTGGGGGCTGGGGTGACAGGGGAGTTTCAAGTCAAAGGAAGCCGTTTTTTCCGGTGGTTCTTGGCCGCCCTGCCGGCGATTTGTTTGCTTTGGTTTTCCCTGGTCCTGGCCGGCACCGATCTGCCGCTACGTGGGGCCTGGCGCGAGGTGACACAGGGGGACACACCCGCGTCAGTCATCGCCGCGTTCCGGCAGGGCGACCTTAGAGCGTTCGTGCCTTCGATGCTGCAACGGTTTCCACGCGACGATCGAGGGAGCTGGGTCGTATTGCAGCCGCTGCCGAACGGTCGAATCGAAGACCCGGTGCTGTCGATTTACCCCGCACCGCTGGGCTCGGTCACCCTTTATAGTGAAGACGCCCCTCCTCGTTCGTATGCGGTCAATGACCAAGACGCTTCGCTGCATGGCCATGGCAGCTTGGCGTTTCACGTTCCTGTCAACGGCGATCGCGCCGATCCGATTCTGCTGAAGTTCGAGCCGAGCAACAGCCTCGCCGCGCCCGAACGTTTCACCTTGCAAAGCATGGATGCGTTTCTTCAGGCCGATTCCAATTGGCTGACGTTTGCGACCGCCTGCTTCGCGATCATGGTGGCGATGGCGCTGATGGCGTTCTGTTTCGCTATCATGCTGCGCGACGTGACCTTCGCCTGGTACACGGGCTACATGCTTTGCTACGTCATTGTGCAAGGCATTCAAACCGGCTACCTGTTCCAACCGCTGGGCATGACGTGGCTCGCCGGTTCCGAAGTGCTGTTCGGCAGTTCCGCGGTGGCATTGTCGGTGTCGTTCGCGGCGCTGTTCGTCAATCGCTTTTGCGATATTCAACGCTACGCGCCCGCGTTGCGCGTTCCGATCGTGGCGCTAGGCTTCGCCATGCCGCTGATTGTGCTGTTGCGCTGTACCGGCGTGCACGAGCTGGTGGTGATGGCGCAGACGTTGATTAATCCGGTATTGATACTCGGCGCACTGTTGCTGCTGCTGGTTGCGCTCGTTGCCGGCGTCCGAGGCTCGCGTCAAGCATGGTTCTTTCTAGTGGGATGGACGCCGTTGCTGGTGCTGACGGCCATGACCAGCGCGCAAGCCACCGGTGCGCTACCGAGCTTGGACTGGCTCAACGACGCGAGCATCGCCACTGGCGCGTTTGAAGCCGTTGTATTGTCGCTGGGCCTCGCCGATCGCGCGCTTACGATGCGCCACGACCGCGACAGCGTCCGCGTGCTCGCCGATCGCGATGCGCTAACCAACACCTTCAATCGACGCGCATGGACCGAAGCGGCCAATCGGCTGTTGAGCGATACGGCGAACACTGGTCGCCCCATCGCCCTGCTGTTTTTGGATCTCGATCACTTCAAAGTGCTCAACGACTTGCAAGGGCACTCCGCTGGCGACCGTGCGCTGGTGGCCGTGGCCGATGTATTGACCAACGAATTGCGCCCAACCGATTTGCTCGGCCGATACGGCGGCGAAGAATTTGTCGCCATGCTGCACGACGTCAATCAGGAACACGCCATGCAAGTGGCTACGCGACTATGCCGGCGCGTGCATCGCCTGGAGATTCCGGTCGACCGGGCGGAACTGTTGCTTAGCGTGAGCATCGGCCTGGCGATGCGCAGCATGGGCGATACCCTGGAAAGCCTGATCGAACGTGCCGATCAGGCGATGTATTACGTGAAGTTGCATGGGCGCAATCACGTGCATGCTTACGAACGTCGCGCGGAAATACTCTGCGCATTGCAGCGCAATGGGCATCACAAACACAACCCAGACAAGTAGCCGACGCGCGTCCGCTCGATCCGAGCAGGCGCGCGTCGAATCGCTACGACGTATTACTTGCGCTGCGACAACTTTTTCGCCGCCGCAATCACCGCCGCATCGTCGGGCAGCACCAGGAACGCAGCGCCGGCCAGTGGCGTAAAGGTATCGGCGCCCACCACGCGTTCCATCGGCGTACTGCCAAAACCGGCTTCCGCGATGGCGGTGATCACGCCCTCGCCCACGCCCGCGCTCTTGCGACCTTCATCGAGCACGATAATGCGTTTGGCGTTCTTGGCCTGTGCCCCAATGAACCCATCGTTGAGCGGCGCCAACCAACGCAGATCGACCACGCGGACTTTCCAGCCCTGCTCCTTCTCGATCGTACGTGCCGAACGCAACGCCATCGGCACGCCGTTGCCGAAGGTGAAGATGACCAGATCGTCGGCGGCGTCGTGATAGACGCGGCCTTCGCCCAGCGGCATCGCTTCGTCGGGCGCCGGATAGGAGAACTGCCACTGACCATCGCCGGCTTCGTAGAGGTCTTTCGCCATATACAGCGCGATCGGTTCCAAATAGGCGCACACGCGACCGTCGACTTTGGCCAGCGCCATCATCGTGCGCAACATGGTGGCCGCGTCGTCGCCGCGGCTGGGGCAGCCAACGACGAGACCGGGAATATCGCGCAACGCGGCAATCGAATTGTCGTTGTGGAAATGGCCACCAAAGCCACGCTGATAACCCAGCGACGCCACGCGCATCACCAGCGGATTGCGATATTGGCCGTTGGAGAAGAATTGCAGCGAAGACGCTTCGCCGCGAATCTGATCGCAGGCGTTGTGGAAATACGCCAGATACTGAATTTCCGGAATCGGCAACATGCCCACATTGGCATAGCCTTGGGCAAGACCCAAGATGACCGTTTCGTCGAGCAACGTGTTGAACACACGATTGCCCTTGAACACCTTATGCAAACCCTTGGTGACCGTGTAGACGCCGCCCTTCTGCGCAACGTCCTCGCCGAACAGCAGCGATTCGGAATACTTCGCCATCACGTCATGCAAGGCTTGATTGATTTGGATGGCCAAATGGCGCGGCGGTTGTTTCTCGGGCAGCTTCTCTTCGCTACCGAACACCGCAACGCGTCGGTCGTGATAATCGTTGCGTTCCGCTTCTGCCTTCACTTTCTCCGGCGTATACGGCGCAAGCGGCGCCATGACTTCGTCCAGGCTTTGCAACCTGGGCCGACGATCGGCGTCTTCCGCCGCTTCGAAGCAGCGCTTGCGCGTCGTTTCGTTCAACGCGATGAGCTCGTCCTTGGTATACAAGCCCGACGACAACGCAATGGCGGCGGAACGCAGCAACGGATCGGAGGCTTCGATCGAAACCAGTTCGTCGATGCTGCGCCATTCGATTTCGAAATCGGTGCCAGCGTGCCCCATGATGCGAGTGGTCTTCAAATGCAGGAACGTGGGACGACGCGTTTCGCGGCAATGATCGACAGCACGCTGCACTTGCTCGTAGCCCGTCGCGAGATTCAGGCCGTCTGCAAAGAAATAATCGAGATCCGGGCGATGCTGAAAATTGTTCGCAACCCAGCCGCTGGGGGTTTTCACCGAAATACCGATGCCGTTGTCTTCGCACACGAACAACACCGGCGCCGGCAGCTTCTGATACGCCGTCCACGCCGCGGCGTTGAAAGCCGTTTGCGCCGTCGCATGGTTGCTGGATGCATCGCCGAACGAACAAATGGAGATGGAATCGTTGGGAATCGGCAACTCGTGCCCGATTCGGCGCGCCTGCTCGATGGCGACCGCCGTACCGAACGCCTTCGGCAAGTGCGAGGCGATGGTGGAGGTTTGCGGCAACACCCATAACGGCTTGCTGCCCCACACTTTGTGACGACCGCCGGACGCGGGATCTTCCTTGCTTGCCGCAAACGACAACGCCGAATCCATCACCGGATCCATGCCAGGCAACTTGCGGAAACGCTCGGCCATAAAACCGCCAGAACGGTAATGCAGAAACGCCGGATCGGTGTGACGCGTGAGGCGCGCCACCATCGCATTGCCTTCGTGACCGGAACTGCCGATGGTGTAGAACACCTTGTTCTGCACGCGTAATACGCGCGCCATCAGATCGAGATGACGCGAGATCAATTGCGATTCGAACAACTCGCGAAACCCTTGGGCATCGAGCGCACTACCCGGCAACACCGGCTCGTGATCACGCGGCTTAGCGTGCACGTCGCCCTGCCAGTGCTGCACGAATTCCTTGAAATTCTGATCGACGATCTCGGCGCGATTGAAGCCTTTGTGACGAGCAGCGATAGGTGTGGAAGACATGACGTACCTTGTTCCAATGCTTAATGATGACGACCGCAACACGGGGACGCGCTTTCGCCGTCTTGATGCGTCGCGTCGCTGGAATGCTGTTGGATCGGTGGACACTTGACCGAGCCGTACGAACAAAACACGCAGCAATCGCCGGACTTGGGGCGAAGCAGCGCGTTGCAATGCGTGCAGTCGTAGAAAAACAGGCAGGCGTCGACCGGCATGGTTTCCTCGCGGGAGAACCCGCAATGAGGACATGTGATCACCGACTGCAAAATCACGTCGCTCATGGCGCGCTGCATTCCTGGCCGAGCGACTTCATTTGCGTTGCAACCACTGTTCCCGCGTCTGCCCCCAAATTTCGACCGTTACATCCTGATAAGGCTCAGGTAACGGGGAGTGGCGCAGAAACGTCGATCCCAGTCGTTTAGCTAGGGCTTTCGACGGCAGGTTGTCGGTATTGATGGAATGAATGATGTCGTTCCATGCGAGGTGCTCGAACGCCCAATCGATTGCAGCGACGGTGCCTTCGTAGGCGTAACCTTTGCCCCATGCTTCGCGCGACAGCGCCCAGCCCACTTCGGTGCCGGGCCATCCTTCGGGATGCCAGGGACCGAGACGACCGATCCAGCGGCCGGTGGCTTTCTCGATGACCGAAAACATCGAAAAACCCTGGATCAGCCAAGCGCCCGAAAGCGACAGAAATCCGCGCCACGCGACCGGGCGCGTCTGCTGGCCGCCGATAAATCGCGCGGCTTCGTGATCGGCCATGTTCGCCGCGTAAGCGCCGAAGTCATCGGCGGCCGGCGGACGCAGAATCAGGCGTTCGGTTTCGATGCGAATATCGTTGATCGACACGTGAGAGCCTCGGTTATCGCGCTGCGCTCCTTCGACAAAGAAGGAGCGCGCGTGCACTCGATCAGAACGCGTTGATGCCCGTCAGCTCGCGGCCCACCACCAACTGATGCACGGTCTCCGTGCCTTCGTAGGTGATCACGGATTCCAGATTCAACGCGTGGCGAATCGCGGAATGTTCGACGGTAATGCCGGCGCCGCCGAGAATGTCGCGGCATTCGCGCGCGATATCGATGGCCATGCGCACGTTGTTCCATTTCGCCAGCGACACCTGCGTGGGCTCCATCTTGCCCGCGTCTTTCAAACGGCCGAGCTGCAGCGACAACAGCTGCGCCAAGGTAATGCGGCGCGCCATGTCGGCCATCTTCAATTGAATGGCCTGGTTCGCCGCGAGCGGGCGATTGAACAGCACGCGCTCCTGCGTGTAATCGAGCACTTCCTGCAGGCATGCCTGCGCGGCGCCGATCGGGCCCCAGGTGATGCCATAACGCGCTTGCGTCAGGCAGCCGAGCGGACCTTTCAGGCCTTTCACGTTCGGTAAGCGGTTCGCATCCGGCACGCGCACATTGTCGAAGAACAGCGCGGACGTCACCGACGCGCGCAGGCTCATCTTCTTGTGCACTTCCTGCGCGGTAAAACCCTTGGTGTCGGTAGGAACGATAAAACCCTGGATGCCGTCGTCGGTCTGCGCCCACACAATGGCGATATGCGCGAGGTTGCCGTTGGTGATCCACATCTTGGCGCCGTTGATGACCCAGTCGCCGCCGTCTTTCTTGGCGTTGGTCTTCATATTGGCCGGATCGGAACCGCCGTGCGGTTCGGTCAGGCCGAAACAGCCGATGATTTCGCCCGCCGCCATCTTGGGCAGGTAATGCATCTTCTGCTCTTCGTTGCCGTACGCGTAAATGGGATACATGCACAGCGAGCTCTGCACGGACGCGAAGCTGCGCAGGCCGGAATCGCCGCGCTCAAGCTCCTGGCAGATCAGGCCGTAGCTGACGCCGTTCATGCCGGCGCAACCGTATTTTTCGGGAATGGTGGCGCCCAACAGGCCGAGGTTGGCGATTTCCGGGATCAGTTCGTCAGGAAAGCGCCCCTTGTCGAAGCAATCGCCAATGATCGGCAGCACCTTTTCGTCGACGAAACGCCCCACCGTGTCCTGCACCATGCGCTCTTCGTCGGTGAGCATGGAACGGACGTCATACAGGTCGAGGGGGTTCAGTCGGGCTGCCATAGGGGCTCCGGTTTGGGTCGGGGAAGCCCTACATTCTAGCTGGGCGGGCTCTAGCCGGTCATGTGGGGGTGCAGCAGCCGTCAGGTTAGCGCTAGCTTTGGGTCATTCAGGTTCGCCAAAACACACTACTTTTGCCGGCGTATGGGGTTCCGCCGACGTTCCGACCCATCTGCAGGAGGCACATGGCGCCGAGACTGAATCGCTGTGCCCACCCATAGGGCGATCGGATTTCTCGCGTCGTTATTTCTGAAGATACGTCGCGCCTTTCCATCGATCCGAACCGCAGCGGTATGCGACCGACGTTATCCATCGCGGACGCACCGATCGACATCCATGCTGGAATCGTTTTTGCCGAAGCGGCGATGAGTACGCACGTTGGATGTCTTTGCACATGATCGACGCACATCCAGCCATGCATACGAATGCATCGCGCGACGCGCAGAATTTCGCATCGTCTAAATGTCGCTTGCGTTCGTTCGTTTGCCCAATCCTCCGGTAGATCATCGCCATGCAACGCGTCGTTTCGAACGATTGTCATAACGCTTTTACTCAACGAGATTTCGTCTTGTCATCCGCCCTTTCGCCGGTATGCTTTGTAAGAGTCTCCTAACCCAACGTACGCGGTAAAACGCCATTCCGTACCAGTTGGATGGCGCACCGAGAATCACTCCCACCTGTTCGTCGGAATCCGCATGATCAAAGGCATCCTTCTCGGCTTCGCCAGCTTCGCGGCCTACGCGATCAGCGACGCATTCGTGAAGTCGTTGTACGGTTCGGTGCCGCCTTACGAATCGGTGTTTTTCGGCGCGGTGTTCGGGCTGTTCGCCCTTCCCTTCATCATGCGCAAAGGCGATCGCTGGCGCGACGCGGTGACGGCGCAACGGCCTTCGCTGTGGTGGCTGCGTGCGGCAGCGGGCGCGTTCGGCAATATCGCTTCGGTCACAGCCTTCACGTTGCTGCCGATGGCCGAAGTATTCACGATGATTTTTCTGATGCCGATCTTCGTGACGATTCTCTCGGTGATTTTTTTGAAAGAGCACGTCGGCTGGCGCCGCTGGTCGGCGGTGGTCGTCGGCTTTGCGGGCGTGCTGGTCGTGTTGCGCCCGGGTTTTCGCGCGCTGGGCGTGGGCGATATCGCGGCCTTGGTGTGCGGCTTGTTCGCTGCGGCGTCGGTGGTTGCGTTGCGCATGGCCGGTCCGCATGAAAAACGCACCAGTCTTTACGGCGCCGGCGTATTGGGTCCGTTGATTATCGGCGGGCTGATGATGATTCCGCACTTCCGCTGGCCCAATCTCCACGAGTGGGGCTTGCTCGCCGGCTACGGACTTCTCGCCGCGCTAGCGGGCGTACTGCTGATGTACGCCACCTTGATCGCCCCGGCCAACCGCGTGGCGCCCACGCAATACAGCCAAATGCTATGGGCCATCGGTTTCGGCTACTGGCTGTTCGGCGACACGCTCGACTGGCCGATGCTGATCGGCATCGTGATGATTCTGGGCGCGGGCCTGTTCACCTTGGTGCGCGAAGAGAAAGTCACACCGTGGTGGCGGCGTCAGAAAATTGTCTAAGGCGCGTCTAAGGCGTCGTGCGTACATTTAGTGAAAATCGTTCGCGATCGCGGACGTCCAGACGTCCCTAACACACTATCGAATTGAATAAAAAGGCCCGAAAGGCATTTTGTATTAACGGGTTAATTCACTGAGTGTGCTGGGGTTTGTTCAACCGGCATGTCAACCTTGTGAACGGCAAGCCGTTTAAGAATGTTCCGACCGTCGAGCTGACGGCCGCCTCGCTGCCAACACCCCAGGCGGCTCACGTTTCGACAACTGAAAGCGCTCTTGTAAACTCAGGGGCGGGTATTTGGAGATGGTTATGAGTGCGGATACCCCGCGAGCAGCCGGAACTTCTGGCAGGAAGCGTGGCAGGTGGATCGCGATTGCGACCGCCGTCGTGGTCGTTGCGCTGGTTGTTTTCCATCTATTCAATCGCAAACAAGAAAAAAACGTCGCGCCTCCGCAGATCGTCAGCGTCGCCGTCGCAACCAACGGCAACATGCCGGAAGAGTTGAGCGAACTGGGCACCGTTACACCCGTCGCGACAGTCACAGTGCTGCCACAATTGAGCGGCTACCTCACTGAAGTGGGTTATCAGGAAGGCCAGGACGTCAAGAAGGGCCAGTTCCTCGCGCAGATCGATCCGCGCCAATACGAAATCAGCAAGCAGCAGGCCGAAGCGCAGCTCGCCAAAGATCAGGCCAACCTCGATCTCGCGCGCGCCGACCTCGCTCGTTACACGCAATTGCACGAACAGAAATCGATCGCCGAACAAACCTACATCGATCAGAAATTCACCGTCGAGCAAGACGAAGCGGCGGTGAAGGCGGACAAAGCCAACATCGCGCAATTCGAACTCGATCTCACCTATTGCCGCATTACGGCGCCCGTCGATGGACGTGTGGGTTTGCGTTTGGTCGATCCAGGCAACTACGTCACGCCTTCGAGCACGACCGGTATCGTCGTCATCACCACGATGAAACCCACCACGGTGCAATTCACCGTGCCGCAGAACACGCTTAGCAAAGTGCTCGATCGCTACCACACCGGTGCGAAACTGCCGGTGACGATTTATAGCAGCGACAACACGAAGCAAATCGCGACCGGTTCGTTGTATGCGATTAACAATCAGATGGCGACCAGCACCGGCACCGTCTCGCTGCGCGCCACCATTCCCAACGACGACGAAGCGCTTTATCCGAACGAATTCGTCAACGTCAAAATGCTCGTCGACACGCTCAGCAACACCGTGCTGGTGCCTACGCCCGCGGTGCAAACCGGCGCGCCGGGCAATTACGTATTTCTGGTCAACGCGGACGACTCGGTGTCCGTACAAAAGATCACACCTGGTCCCAGCGACGGCCAATTCACCGCGATCCTTTCCGGTCTCTCCGCCGGGCAACGTGTGGTCACGGATGGCACGGATCGCCTGAGCGACGGCGCGAAGATCCGCATCGCCAAGGCCGGACCGGCCCAAGCCGGCAGTGCAGCCACGCCCGCATCATCGTCGACGCAAACGTCGCCCGCGAGCGGACGACGCAAGCACGGCGCCGGCGCTGCGGCGTCCGCGTCCTGATCGGTGAGCGTGTGACTCGATGAATATTTCCCGCCTGTTTGTACTCAGGCCGGTGGCGACGTCGCTGCTGATGATCGCGCTGGTGTTGATAGGCCTGGTGGCGATGCGCTTCCTGCCGGTATCGTCGCTTCCCAGCGTCGATTACCCGACGATCCAGGTGCAGACGTTCTACCCCGGCGCGAGCCCGTCGGTGATGGCCACTACCGTAACCGCGCCGCTGGAAGTGCAGCTCGGCGAAATTCCCGGCTTGCAGCAGATGACGTCCAGCAGTTCGGCCGGCGCGTCGGTGATTACGCTGCAATTCGATCTCTCGCTTAATCTGGACGTCGCCGAACAGAACGTGCAGGAAGCAATCAACGCGTCCAACAGTCTGTTGCCGAGCGGCCTGCCCGCGCCGCCGACGTACGCGAAAGTGAATCCGGCCGATCAACCGATTCTCACGCTTGCCGTGACATCCAAATCGATGTCGCTGACGCAGTTGCAGGATGTCGCGAACAATCGCCTGGGCACCAAGATCGCCGAAGTGCCGGGCGTTGGTCTCGTTACGCCGTCTGGCGGTAATGTCCCCGCCGTACGTGTCGAAGCTGATCCGCAGAAACTCGCCGCTTATGGTCTCAATATCGACGACCTGCGCTCGCTGATTTCCAACGTCAACGTGAGCCAGCCGAAGGGCAATTTCGACGGCCCGGAACTCGACTACACCATCAACGGCAACGATCAGATTCAAGATCCACAGGACTACCTCAACACGGTGGTTGCCTACCAAAACGGCGCACCGGTGTACTTGAAAGACGTCGCGCGTGTGACGCAATCGGCGCAGAACACCGAACTCGGCGCGTGGTTCAACAACACGCCTGCCATCATTCTCAACGTGCAGCGCCAGCCCGGCGCAAACGTGATCAAAACGGTCGACCAGATCAAGGCCGAGTTACCGCAGCTCGAATCCACGCTGCCGGCCGGCATGCAGGTGCAGATCGTTTCCGACAGCACAGGCGAGATTCGCGCTTCCGTATCCGACGCCGCCTTCGAGCTGATTCTGGCGGTGGTGCTGGTGGTGCTGGTGATCTTCGTATTCCTGCGCAACCTGCCCGCCACCATCATTCCCAGCATCTCCGTGCCGGTCTCGCTGATCGGCACCTTGGCGATGATGTACGAGCTTAACTACTCCATCGACAACCTGTCGTTGATGGCGTTGATCATCGCCACTGGCTTCGTGGTGGACGACTCGATCGTGATGATCGAGAACATCGTGCGTTATCTGGAAGAAGGCGAAACACCGCTTAATGCCGCGCTGATCGGCGCCGGACAAATCGGCTTCACCATTTTGTCGTTGACGGTTTCGTTGATCGCCGTGTTGATTCCGCTGCTTTTCATGGGCGGCGTCATCGGCCGATTGTTTAGCGAGTTCGCGGTCACCCTTGCGGTGACGATCGTGATCTCCGGCGTGGTGTCGCTGACATTGGTGCCGATGTTGTGCGCGCGCATTCTGCGAGCGCAGGCGGAACGCCATCCAAGCCGGTTCGAGCAGATCAGCGAAGGTTTGTTCAACAAAACGCTGAACGCTTACGAGCGCGGATTGCGTTTTGTGATGGATCACCAAACCGCGACGCTGGTGACCTTCGTCGTCACGCTGATCATCACGGTGATCCTGTACATCGCCATTCCAAAGGGTTTGTTCCCCGTCCAAGACACCGGCGTGCTTCAGGGCATCAGCATCGCCGACAACTCCGTTTCCTACGACACGATGGTGAATCGCCAGGCGCAGTTGGCCCAAGCGATTCTCAAGGATCAGGACGTCACCAGCCTCACGTCCTACGTCGGCATCGACGGCACCAATACCACGCTCAACAACGGCCGCTTCCTGATCGACCTCAAGGCGCGCGACGATCGCTCGGATAGCGCCGCCGAGATTGCGCGACGCATTCAACAGGAAGTGGCGGATGTCTCTGGCATCCGGCTGTTCTTGCAGCCAGAACAGGATCTCACGCTCGACACCACGGTATCCCCAAACCAATATCAATTCGTGTTGCGCGGACCGAGCCAGCAAGCGTTTCAGCAGTATGTGCCGGCGCTTGTGGCGAAGATGAAGCAGATCAAATCGATCACCGATGTGACGAGCGATCTGAACAACGAAGGGTTGAGCGTCAATATCGAGGTAAACCGTCAATTGGCGGCGCGTTTCGGCATTACGCCTGCGACTATCGACAACGCGCTTTACGATGCACTCGGCCAGCGCATCGTATCGACGATCTTCAACCAGTCCAGCCAATACCGCGTCATCTTGGTCGCCAAGCCTGAAAAGCTCCCGACGCTGCAATCGCTGGGTGAACTCTACCTGCCCAGCCAAACGGCCACGAACGGCCAAGTGCCGCTAAGTGCGATCGCAAAGATCGAAGTCAATAAATCGCCGTTGGTGATCAGCCATCTCTCGCAATTCCCGGCGATCACCATCTCGTTCAACCTCGCGAAGGACGCCTCGTTGAGCAAAGCCGTGGCCGAAATCAATCAGGCTGAGCAGGCGGTACAGTTGCCGGCGTCGATTACGTCGTCGTTCCAAGGCGCGGCGCAGGCGTTCCAGGATTCGCTGTCCAGCGAAGTCTATTTGCTGATTGCCGCGCTTGTGGCGGTGTATATCGTGCTGGGCGTGTTGTACGAGAGCTTTATTCATCCGGTCACGATTTTGTCCACGTTACCCTCGGCCGGTATCGGCGCACTCTTGGCGTTGATGGTTGCCGGCTCCGATCTTGATGTGATCGGCATTATCGGCATCGTGTTGCTGATCGGCATCGTAAAGAAGAACGCGATCATGATTGTGGACTTCGCGCTCGAAGCCGAACGCGATCACGGCAAGCCACCGGCCGAGGCGATTTTCGAGGCATCGTTGCTGCGTTTCCGTCCGATCCTGATGACAACATTGGCCGCCATGCTCGGCGCGTTGCCGATGCTGGTCGGCACTGGTACCGGTTCGGAGCTGCGTCGTCCGCTTGGCTTGGCGATCATCGGCGGCTTGATGCTCAGCCAGTTGCTGACGTTGTTCACCACGCCGGTGATCTATCTGTTCTTCGATCGGTTGGCGCAGCGCTTCAACCGCAAACCGTCGCTCGCTGCGGGAGATAGAACGCCGTGAACATTCCGGCGCTCTTTATCAGGCGTCCCGTCGCGACGACATTGCTCGCGATGGCCATCCTGCTTTCCGGTGTGCTGGCATATTTCCGTTTGCCCGTCGCGCCGCTGCCGAACGTGACGTATCCAGTGGTCGTCGTGCAGGCCAGCATGGCCGGTGCAAGCCCGGAGATCATGGCGTCCACGGTGGCCGAACCGCTGGAGAAACGCCTTGGCGCCATCGCCGATGTGACCGAGATGACGTCGTCGAGCGACGTCGGCTCGTCGCGCATCGTGGTGCAATTCGGTCTCAGCCGCGACATCAACGGCGCCGCGCGCGACGTGCAGGCGGCGATTCAGGCCGCGCGCGCCGACTTGCCCACGACATTGCGCAGCAATCCCACGTACCGCGAATACAATCCGGCCGATTCACCGATCATGGTGCTCGCGCTGACGTCCGACACGTTGACGCGCGCGCAGCTTTACGACTCCGCCGATTCGGTGATCCAGCAGCAGCTTTCGCAAGTGGATGGCGTGGGCCAGATCACGCTGGGCGGCAGCGCCCTGCCCTCTGTGCGCGTGGAGCTGGAACCGGACAAATTGAATAGTTACGGCATCGGCCTGGAAGATGTGCGCGCTGCCATCAGCGCGGCCAATGCCAATAGCGCGAAAGGCCATATCGATCAGAATGGCTTGCGCTATGAAGTCACATCCAACGATCAGATTCGCAAAGCGGCGCCGTATCGAGATCTCGTCGTGGCCTATCGCAACGGTTCGGCCGTCCAGCTGCGCGATATCGCTGACGTGCAAGATTCGGCCGAAAACTTGCGCAATATGGGTTTGTACAACGGCAAGCCCGCCGTTCTGGTGATTGTGTTTCCGCTGCCCGGCAGCAATATCGTCAAAACGGTCTCGCAGATTCGCAAAGTGTTGCCGTCAATCGAAGCCACCTTGCCGAGCAGCATTCACGTAGGCGTGGCGATCGACCGATCTGTATCGGTGAACGGAGCGGTTGGCGATACGGAGCGGTCGCTGTTTATCGCCGTGATCCTGGTGATCGGCGTGGTGTACGTGTTTCTGCAATCGCCGCGAGCGATTCTGATTCCGTCGGTGGCGCTGCCGCTGTCGATCATCGGCACCTTTGGGCCGATGTATCTGATGGGCTACAGCCTCGACAACCTCTCGCTGATGGCGTTGACCATCGGCACCGGCTTCGTGGTGGACGATGCGGTGGTCGTGCTGGAGAACATCGTCCGGCATGTCGAAGCCGGCATGGATGTGCGCGAGGCGGCGATCAAGGGCAGTGGCGAGGTCGGCTTTACCGTTATTTCGATGAGCGTATCGCTGATCGCGGTGTTTATGCCGATCCTGCTGATGCCCGGCATTATCGGTTTGCTGTTTCACGAATTCGCCGTCACGTTGTCGGTCGCGATTCTGCTTTCGATGGTGATATCGCTTACGGTGACGCCGGCGATGGCGGCGGCTGTGCTTCGCCCCGGCGCCGCGATGCATTCCCGCGCGCGTTGGGCGGTGTGGTACGAAAAGCAGTTCGAGCGCTTCAAGAACGCGTATTCACGCTCGCTCAGCGCGGTGCTCGATAACGCCTTGATGATCGGGCTGACGCTCATCGGCTTGGTCGTACTCAACGTATTTCTTTTCAAATTGCTGCCGTCGACATTCTTCCCCGAACAAGACAACGGCATCCTGATGGGGCAGATCATCGCCGACCAGAGCATTTCCTTTCAGGCAATGGAAAAGAAGCTCGCGCAAATGCAGGCCATCGTGCAGAAGGACCCTGCCGTCGCCTCCGTGGCGGGTTTTGCCGGCGGTCGTGCGCTGAATCAGGCGAGTTTGTACGTCGAGTTGAAACCGCTCGCCGAGCGCAAGATGACTGCGGCGCAAGTGGTTGATCGTCTGCGCCCTAAACTCGGCGCTATCTCCGGCGCCAAGTTGTTTTTGCAGGCGTCGCAAGACTTACATATCGGCGGCAGGCAATCGGCCTCCGAATATCAATACACGCTCACCAGCGACGATCCCGACGCGCTGTATAAGTGGATTCCACAACTGGTGACCGACCTGGGTAAATACCGAAGTACGTTGACGGACGTGAATTCGGATTTGCAGCAGAACGGCCTGCAGACCTATATCAATTTCGATCGCTTGACCATGGCGCGCTACGGATTTGCGCCGAATCAGATCGACAGCGTGTTGTACGACGCGTTCGGCCAGCGCACGGTATCCACCGTCTACAACGAGCTCAATCAGTATTACGTCGTGATGGAAGTCGCGCCGAAATATTGGCAGTACCCGCAAATGCTCAACCGCATGTATTTCAGCAAGGCGGCGGGCAATGCTAGCGGTACGCAACAAACGCAAATGCCGGGCAGCACCGTTCAGGGCGTGCAAGCGTACGCGGCCGTTACGTCGGCGAAAACGGCCGGTTCTAGCACCAACTCGCTTAACGCGAATGCAGAAGCCAACCAGCTCACGAACGCGATTTCCAATTCCAAGGGCGGCTCGTCCAGCGGCAGCGCGGACAGTACGGCGGCGGAAACGATGGTGCCCTTCCCGGCCATGCTCAGCTATACGAACAATCACACGCCGACCGAAGTGAATCACCAGGATGGATTGGTCGCCGGCACCATCTCGTTCAATCTTCCGCCCGGTGGTTCGTTGAGCAAGGCGCTGGTCGCCATCAATCAGGCGATGCAGGATTTGCGTATGCCGGCTTCGATTCACGGCGAGTCAGCCGGTGCGGCGCAAGTGTATTCGCAGTCGATGTCGACTATGCCGCTATTGATTCTTGCGGCGCTGGGTGCGGTCTATATCGTGCTCGGTATGCTTTACGAAAACACCGTGCATCCGATCACCATTCTTTCAACCCTGCCTTCCGCCGGCATCGGTGCAACGCTTGCTCTATTGATTTTTGGCACACCGTTCTCCGTGATCGCGATGATCGGCATGATTCTGCTGGTGGGTATTGTTAAGAAGAACGCGATCATGATGATCGACGTCGCCATCCATCTGCAGCGCGACGAAGGCTATGAGCCGACCAAAGCCATTCACGACGCCGCCGTGATGCGTTTGCGCCCCATCATGATGACCACCGCCGCCGCCGTGCTGGGCGCGGTGCCCTTGGCCGTCGGCATCGGCCAAGGCGGATCGCTGCGCCAGCCGCTGGGTATTACGGTGATGGGCGGCTTGATTCTCAGTCAGGTCTTTACGCTGTACACGACACCGGTGATTTACCTCTTCCTCGACCGGCTGCGCGCAAAACTCGCCAGGTGGTCCGCCACCTTGCCGTGGAACAGATCCGACGCGAGTACCTCAACATGAAAACTCTACACACAGCGCTTGCCGCGTCGCTGGCCTTGATGCTGGGCGGCTGCATGGTTGGCCCGGACTATCATCGTCCGCAGGTGCCGATGCCTACGCAGTACAAAGAACTGCCCGGCTGGAGCACCGCGACGCCCGAAGCCGGCGAAGCGCCGAAAGGCGACTGGTGGACGGTATTCAACGATCCGCTCATCAATGAACTCGAACCGATGGTGTCGGTGTCGAACCAGACCGTGCGGCAGGCGTACTTCAATTACCAGCAGGCCGAAGCCGAAGTACAAGTGGCGCGCGCGTCGTTGTTCCCCACCATCGGCATTACCGGCTCTGCGGATAAACAAGGCGGCGCAAAGAGCAGTTCTTTGACTGGCTCGACGAGCAGCGCGTCCGGCTCAAGCTCGCGCCATACCGTCACTACATCCGGTTCGTTGGAAGGCAACGCGAGTTGGGCGCCGGATCTGTGGGGTCAGGTGCGCCGTTCGATCGAAGAAAGCAAAGCCAAAGCGCAAGCGAGTCAAGCAACGCTGGCAAACGCCACGCTTTCCGAGCAGATTGCGCTGGCCGACGCCGTAACCGAATTGCGCATCACGGACGCCGATACCGATTTATTGCAGAAAACCGTCGACGCCTACACCGAATATCTGCGCGTCGTCGCCAATCAAGGCACGGCGGGTACGGTTGCGCCGTCCGACGTGCTGACCGCTCGTACGCAGTTGGAAAGCGCCAAGTCCAGCTTGATCGCACTTGGCATCGCGCGTGCGCAATACGCACACGCGATCGCGGTGCTGGTCGGCAAGAATCCGGAAGAACTCGATATTCCGCATAGCACGAGCATTCCGGGGTTACCGACCATTCCCGTCGGCATGCCCTCGACGCTGCTGCAACGTCGGCCCGACATTGCGGTGGCCGAGCGCCAGATGGCGGAAGAGAATGCGGCGGTCGGTGTGGCAGTCGCCGCTTACTATCCCAATGTAACGCTATCGGCGGCGGACGGTTTTTCGCAGTCTCCGTTGGCGGGATTGCTGCACCTTGCCAATCATGTATGGTCGCTGGGCGCGAACGTTGACGAAACCGTCTTCGATTTCGGCGCGCGTCACGGCCAAGTGGCGGCCGCCAAAGCGTCGTATGAAGCGGCGGTAGCCAACTATCGCGGCACCGTGCTGACCGCGCTGGAAGACGTCGAAAACGACCTGTCGAATTTGCGTATTCTCGCTCAGCAAGCGCAGATGCAAGACACTGTCGTCAACGACGCCACACAAAGCGCGCAAATGGCCTTCAACGAATACCAGGCCGGCACCGTGGATTACACCACCGCCGCCACGGCGCGCGCCGCGCAGTTCAGCGCCCAGCAAAGCGCGTTGAGCATCACGCAACAGCGACTGCTCGATACGATATCGTTGATCGGCGATATCGGCGGCGGTTGGTCAGCCGACGAACTCAACGCGCCACAAAAATCCACTGCCAGCCGCTAATTCATCACCCTTATGCCCATCGAAGCCGCCGCACGCACTTTCGAACTCTCCCCTATCGTTGCCGGTCTCTGGCGCATCACCGACTGGCAGCTTAGCGTGCAGGAGCGCTTGCGTTGGATCGAGCAAGCGATGGAAATGGGTATTACCTCGTTCGATCATGCGGATATTTACGGCGACTATCGCGCCGAATCGCTGTTCGGCGAAGCGCTGAATACCTCGCCGAATCTACGCCAACGCATGCAGTTAGTGACGAAGTGCGGCGTGCGCTTGAAGTCCTCCAAACGCCCCTACCGCATCAATTTTTACGACACGGACACCGCATACGTACGCGCCGAGGTAGAGCAATCGCTTCGCAACCTGCACACCGAGCAGCTGGATCTTGTGTTGATCCATCGTCCCGACTATTTGATGGACGCGGCCGCGCTGGCAGAGACCTTCGCTACGCTCACACGCGAAGGCAAGGTGGTGAACTGGGGCGTTTCCAATCACAGCACGAGTCAGTTCGCGCTGTTGCATCAGCACCATCCGCTGGTCACCAATCAGCTGGAACTGTCTCCGCTGCAGATGGATACCTTGGACGACGGTTCGCTCGATCAGGCACAGCAACTCGGCTTGCGCCCAATGATTTGGTCGCCACTGGGTGGTGGGCGGCTATTCAATGGCGAGGATGAGCAAGCAGCGCGCGTTCGCGCCGAAATGTCCGCTATCGCAGCGCGCCTTGGCATTTCCCTTACCACGCTCGCCTTTGCGTGGGTGCTGCGTCATCCCTCGCGGCCGTATCCCATTACGGGGACGCGTCGTATCGAAGGCTTGCGCGATGCCGTCGCTGCATTGAACGTGCGGCTCGATCCCGAAGATTGGTATGCCATTTGGACCGCCTGCAAAGGGCATGGGGTACCCTGAGCACAACGCAGTCGACACAACTGTCTAAGCGAGCGCTTATGGTGAGTAACGAGCTAACCGTTACTCACCCCATGCGGCACATGCCCCGTAGCCACATGCTTCCGCGCCGACTCCACATTAGCCGGCGAATCGTCAAAAAAGATATCCGCGCCAAACGCATCGAGAAACGGCCCCTTATCGCGGCCGCCAAGAAACAGCGCTTCATCGATACGAACACCCCAGCGCCGCAATGTAAGAATCACGCGCTTATGCGCCGGTGCAGAACGCGCCGTCACCAATGCAGTGCGAATCGGTGAATTCTCAGCAGGGAATGCAGCCTGCAAACGATGAACCGCCGTAAGGAACCCACGGAACGGCCCGACGGACAGCGGCTCCTCCGCACGCTCGGTTTCGGTGCGATGAAACGCTTCCAAACCTTCTTCGCGCGATACGCGCTCACCCTCGTCGCCAAAAATCACCGCATCGCCGTCGAACGCAATACGCAATTGCTCGCTTGCGCGCGGCGGCGCTGTGGATGGCAAGATGGTCGCCGCGGCCACACCCGCCTTCAGCGCGCGACCAACGTCTTCGGCATTGGCTGATAAAAACAAATCAGTCTTGAAAGGTGCGATGTAATCGGACGTAGGCGCGCCACTAGTAAACGCAGCGCGGCTGATTTCCAGGCCGTAATGCTGAATCGCATTGAAAATACGCAATCCCGTGTCGCCGGAATTGCGCGACAGCAAAATCACTTCCACCGGCGGCACGTCCCCGGCGAGCTTGTTGAGGCTTAACAGCTTCTGCACCAAAGGAAACGCGACGCCAGGCTGGAGTATCTCGTTCTCGTGATCGATCTGATACGCGCGGTAAGCATCCAAGCCTTCCTTTTCAAACAACATATGACTGTCGCCCAGATCGAATAGCGCACGCGACGAAATCGCGACAACCAGTTTGTTGTCGCTCAAGGCGCTCGGATCGTGTGCGGTTTTGGTTGGACGACTCATAGCGAAGCACCGGAATGTAAGCGTTGAAGCAACCTGAGGACGCGAACGCCCTGAGTTTAGCGCCCCTCGCGAGAACTTGCTGACATACCTAGCCGCAGAAGCAGCTCACTCCCGGATCAGCTCAACACATGACGGCCGGGCAAGTCGCCTTCAAACATTCTGATGAGCATTCGGTTTTATCTGAGCCGACATTCAGGCAAATCGTCACACTCAGAATCTGGACGACGACATACGCGCCACATGTCCAAACATTACGATATTCGCCTTGCTGAACAAAGCCCTGATTTACCGGTGATTCGGCGTTGCGAGGGCGCAGTTTTCAGACGAGTCCCATATCACCTCGCCGTCTGAATACCTACGATTTCCCACAGAACAGGACACCTTCGCGACACCTGGCGGCATGCATGTGCAAGGCGTATCCGCACATGCGGTCAACGGCACCACACCGTTTCGCAGTAGCGAAACGCGCCCGCGACAACTCGACAAGTACGTCGAGGAAATCCCAACACGAAACATCGATTCAAGGCTCTTTCTGAGAGTCCAGGGTCCGTTTGCGCCCCAAAATCCATCTCACCAGGAGCACTCGCATGAATAAGGTTTATCGATTCGTCTGGAATGCAGCGACTCACTCGTGGGTGGCAGCCTCTGAATTGGCTCACGCGCGCAGCAAATCCAATTCGCGTCGGCGCACGGCGTTGGCGCTTGCGACGATCTCCGCGTTAGCGGTTTCACCGGTGTGGGCGCAGACATCCATTGACGGCGCAACGCTGACGATTGATGGCACACAAGCTCCGCGGGCACCGTACATGCTGTACGTTGGCAATGTTGGCCAAGGTACGTTGAATGTCGTCGCGGGCGGCGTGGTCAACAGTACAGGCGGCAGTTACATCGGATTGAATGCAGGCTCCAACGGTGCTGTGACCGTCGATGGGGTTGGCTCAGTTTGGACGGAAGGCAGCTCGCTCAATGTCGGTTACAACGGCGCGGGCACACTCGATGTCACCAATGGAGGCGCCGTCAGCGCAGGCTCAACCCTATACATTGCTCAAAATTCTGGCAGTTCGGGCTCGGTTCGGGTCGACGGAACGGGATCGACGCTGAATGTTGGCGACACTTATGTAGGGTCGAACTTCTTTGGGCCAGGCGGAGACGGATCGCTGACCATCACCAATGGTGCTTCGGTAACGACAGGAGGTTTTAAGATCTATGGCGATGGCGTAACTAATGTCCAGGGACCTGGCTCTAGCCTTGTGGTCACGGGCGGCGTCGGCGTAACGATTGGTCGCGTCACCAGTGGCGCGACACTAAACGTCGCCGACGGCGCTATGGTCGATCTTTCGGGAAATAATTATTCAGGCGGTTACACGTTTCTTGGCACCAATCCGGGTGGCGTAGGCACGATCAACGTTGATGGCGCTGGTTCGCATTTGACGACTGGCTGGACTGCAATGGTCGGCGGCAATGCAGGCGGAAATTCCGGCCAGGGTATCGTCAATGTTACGAATGGCGGCACGATCAGTACCGCAGGAACCGTATTCACTGCGACATCGTCGAATCAAGAGTCCGTGGGCATCATTAGCATCGATGGTGCCGGGTCGAATTGGACGTCTGGTTACGGGTTCAATATCGGTAACTCTGGTCAAGGCACGCTATCCGTCACAAATGGCGGTTCTGCAGTAGCTGCAGGCAACCCTAACGGCGTTGGCAATGTATCCGCAGGCGTTTACGCGGGATCGCAAGGCGCCATCTACGTGAATGGGAACGGTTCAAATATCACAACCTCCGGTGGCGTGAGTGTCGGCTACCGAGGTGTCGGCCTGCTGGAAATCACCAACGGGGGCACCGTCAATTCGACAGCACAGACGCTTGTTGGCGCCTTTAACGGCGCGAAGGGAACTGCCTTCGTTGATGGTGTCGGTTCCACCTTGGCGACGACAGGCGGTCTCTACGTCGGCTACACCAATACAGCGTCGGGTTCACTTACTGTTTCCAATGGTGGCACGGTGACATCAACGACCACGGACATTGCGACGGATTCCAACGCAATAGGCACCGTAGCTGTCGACGGCATAGGTTCCAGTCTCTCCACGAGCGATTATCTGTCGGTGGGAACCGCCAACGTTGGCTCGCTCACTGTAACGAATGGTGCGAACGTCACTAGCGACAGTGCACTCTTCGGGAATAGCAAAACCGGTGTAGGCACGGTAACCATCGATGGTGCGAATTCGTCCTGGACCAATGTGACGGGCATTGCAGTAGGCAATAGCGGTCAAGGCGCTCTGACAATCTCCGATGGCGCGCTTGTTCGATCCAACAACGTTGTGATCGCTCAGCGTGCAGGCTCTTCGGGCACGTTGAATATCGGTGCCGCTGCGGGCGATGCCGCTATCGCCCCTGGCACATTGAATGCAACGAGCCTGAGTTTTGGCAGCGGCACGGGCGTGATCAACTTCAACCATACCGACACCAGCGGCAGTTACGTTTTTGCACCAACCATCACGGGTGGTCCGGGAAGCGTCAACGTATACAGCGGCACCACAGTGTTCAATAGCAACGATACCTACACAGGCGCCACGACGATATCCGGCGGCACGCTCGTGATTGGCGATGATGCGCACACGAGCGCTTCGTTGTCGGGCAGTGCCGTCGACGTTCAGTTGGCGGGCACGCTAGCTGGCTATGGAACGCTCGCCGGAAGTGTTACCAACAGCGGCACGATCCTGCCGGGCAGTGCCGGTATGCCGGGCGGTCCGTTTGGTGCACTCACCATTCTTGGTAACTACGTTGGCAACAACGGCACTGTGCAGATCAACACTGTGCTCAACGAGGGTGGTGCACTGAGCAATCAGCAAACCGATCGTTTGTTGATTCAAGGAAATGTTACCGGCACCACGCTTCTTGACGTGCGTGGCCGGGGCTTGGGTGCAGACACTGACCTAAACGGTGACGGTTACGTGCAACCCAACGAGGGAATTTCAGTGGTGCAAGTGCATGGCGATTCGAGCGCGAATGCATTCCAGCTGAAAGGCGGCTATGTCGCGGTGGGCCCGTGGATGTATGACTTGTATGCATTCGGACCTGGCGCTACGGATCAATCGCAAAGCGTGCTATCGGGTGGCAATTCTTTGGATTGGGACTATCGTCTAGCCAATGCCTTCGAAACTCCGGTGCCCGCACCAACTCCGACACCTACACCTACACCTACACCTACACCTACACCTACACCTACACCTACACCTACACCTACACCTACACCTACGCCGACTCCTACACCTACGCCGACTCCTACACCTACGCCGACTCCTACACCCGCGCCGACTCCTACTCCTGCGCCGACTCCCACGCCTGCGCCAACTCCCACGCCTGCACCGACACCGACAGGTCCGGACCCGGTGATCACCGATCCGCCAGTACCGGTGCGCAAAGCCGTGGCTCCGCAGGTGGGTTCGTACGTGTCGTCCGGCGCCGCACTGCTTGGCTACGGCGGTCAGATGATCGACACCCTGCATCAGCGCTTGGGCGAGATTCGCAATGTGCAAGCCAACGACAACGGCGACCACGGTGGCGAGATGTTCGCGCGCTATATCGGCACGCAGTATCGCTACAACTCCGATCGCAACTTCCAGCAATACGGTTACGACTTCGACCAGCAGGTCAACATGCTGCAGTTGGGTGGCAGCATCCTGGGCTGGACGAACGACAAGAGCAGCGTGCGCTTTGGCGTGGCCGCCGACAAAGGCACTACCACCGTGACGCCCAAGGCCACCAGCATCGGCGGCAGCACGACCAAATACGATGCCGGCGGCGTGTCGGCCTGGTTGACCTGGCAGCAAGACAACGGCTTCTACCTCGATACGGTGGTCGGTGGCGAGAGCTATCGCGGCAAGGTGAGCACGAATCTGCGTGGTTCGGATGTCGCCACGATTCGTGCGCACGGTTGGCACGCATCGATCGAAAGTGGTTATCCGTTCGCCTTGGGTCAAGGCTATGAGCTGGAACCGCAAGCACAGGTGACGTATCAGTCCTTGGTGTTCAACAGCGTCACCGACCAGGACGGTCTGAAGGTGAATCTGGGTGACACCGGACAAGCCACGTATCGCCTGGGTGCACGCCTCACCAAGCACGACGACGAGAAATTCTCGCCATACCTGCGCGCCGACTACATCAACCGTGTCGGTGGCCGTCAGCAGGTGGATGTAACCAGCACCGATTGGCAAGACGTGCAAGCCACGTTCGCCGATGGCCGCGCCGGTGCGAGTTATCGCCTGGGTGGCGGCGTCACCAGCCAGTTCACCAAGAACCTCGCGCTGTATGGCGAAGTGGATTACCAAGGTGCGTTACACAACTACGGTACCAGCGGTTGGACGGCCAATGTGGGTTTGCGCTGGAATTTCTAATCCACGTCGGCACACACGGATGTGCATAGGGAAGTGAGCAAAGAGCCGGGCAATGCCCGGCTCTTTTTTATGCGCGATAGATTTAGGAGCGTTCTAAAAAAATGACTCGTTCAATCCGCCGCGAATTGCTCGTCCAAGATGCGCTGCTCAAGATTGTGTTCGGGATCGAACAACAACTGCACGCCCTGCTCCCGCGATTGGTGAATTTCCACCGTGCGCACGTTGCGCACTTCGAGAAAATCCGCCGTCGCACTTACCGGCCGCTTGCCAGGATCGAGCACACGCAGGCTCACCACCGTGCGATGCGGCAGGATCGCGCCGCGCCAACGACGCGGACGAAACGGACTGATCGGCGTAAGCGCCAGCACGTTCGCATCCAGCGGAAGAATGGGGCCGTGCGCGGAAAGGTTATAAGCCGTCGATCCCGCAGGCGTAGAAACCAGAATGCCGTCGCAGACGAGATTCGCCAGCTTCACCACGTCGTTGAGTTTCACCTCGACATGCGCAGCTTGGTTGGTCTGTCGCAACAACGACACTTCATTGAACGCGAGCGCTGTGCGCGACTGACCGTCGCTATCGACCACGTTCATCTCCAGAGGAAACAATTCGGCCGCGTGCGCGCGCGCAATGCGCTCGGGCAATTCATCGAGATGATGCTTGTTCATCAGAAAGCCGACGCGCCCAAGCTTCATGCCGTACACGGGAACGGCCATCGCGCGATGCGTATGCAACGTGCGCAACATAAAGCCATCGCCGCCTAACGCAACAATCACTTCCGCATCGGTAGCCGGCACGTCGCCGTAGCGCTCGACAAGTTTGCGGCGCGCTTGTTGTGCAACGTTGGTTTCGCTGGCGACGAACGCGAGGCGCATGTCGTGAGGTCCATCTATGATTTGTCGGGCATCCTGAGACGGGAATCGTAAATCGTCAATCGGGAGAAGTAAGAGCTGCCTCTTGTAAACACGTGAGGAGCCGCCCTTCACCATTCCCCATTGACGATTCCCGATTCCCGGCTATTACGCCACCGGCACCTGCGCCAACTGCGCCAGGCGACGCACGGCCACCGAGGCGATCGGATAATCCGCGTTTTGCGTAAGGATTTCCGCCAGCATATCGCGGGTGTACTTCAGCGTGGCGTCGTCGCGGTTGAGCCATGCCTGCACTGGCGACACGTCCTTGCTCGCACCCGTCAAAGCGAGGATTTGCACTACCAGCGCGCGATGCTGATGGTTGAGCTCATCCAGCAACGAACCGCGTGCCTGTGCGTGCCAATGCCCATCCACCGGCAGCGCTTCGATCTGCCCGCGCAACCACTCCAGATCGAGCACCTGACCCAGTTCGTAGAACGCTTCGGCGACCTTGGCGATCGGCTGACCGGTTTGTTGCGCCACTTCCACGATATCGAGCATGGCGCGCAATTCCGGCAGCTTGGCCAGGTGCAGGGCGAGATCGTTGGGGAATCCCAGACCTTCCCATTTTTCCTGGCTCGTCGCGAAGTCGGCCTTGCCGGCCGGCGTGAGCACATCGGGAACGTGGGTGCTGAGTTCAGCCACGGCCGCCTGATAACGCTCCACGTTCGCGGCGATTTCCAACGTACCGCCTGGACGGTTGAGCAACCAGCGCGTGAGGTGACGCAGCAACGACCAGATCTGCATGATCGCGTCGACCTGCGTGCTCTCGGCGACCTTGCTGTCCTGCGCTTCGATCTGCGCCCACATATCGCGTGCGCCGAGGATTTCGCGTGCGGCCGTGTAAGCCTTGGCGATCGCGGCCGGACCCTGCCCCGTATCCTCCTGCATGCGCATCATAAAGGTGGCGCCCATGCGGTTGAGCGTCGAGTTGGTGACCGCCGTGGCGATGATTTCACGCTTCAGACGATGGCGCTGCATATGCGTGGCGTACTTCTCGTGCAACGGCCGCGGGAAGTAACGCACCAGCTCCTTGGAGAGGTACGGATCTTCCGGCACATCCGACTCCAGCAACTGCTGATAAAGACGGATCTTGTCGTACGACAGCAGCACCGAGAGCTCAGGACGCGTCAGACCATGGCCGCGCGTTTTGCGATCGGTGAGCTCGGCTTCGCTGGGGAGGTTTTCCACCTGACGATCGAGCAAGCCTTCGCCTTCCAGCGTGCGGATAAAGTGCGCCATCGAACCGATGCGCTTCACCGACTGACGCTCCATCAACGTGATGGCTTCGTTCTGACGGTAGTTGTCCCACAGCACAAGCTGTCCGACTTCGTCCGTCATCGACGCGAGCTGACGATTGCGATCGTCCACCGTCATCTCGCCGCGCTGCACGGCGTCGCCGAGCAGAATCTTGATGTTCACCTCGTGATCGGAGGTGTCCACGCCGGCGGAGTTGTCGATGAAGTCGGTGTTGAGCAGCACGCCATGTTGAGCCGCTTCAATGCGCCCCTTCTGCGTGAAGCCAAGATTGCCGCCCTCGCCCACCACTTTGCAGCGCAGATCCGTACCGTTGATGCGCAACGCGTTGTTGGCGCGGTCACCGACGTCGCCATGCGTTTCACTCGACGCTTTCACGTACGTGCCGATGCCGCCGTTCCACAGCAAATCCACCGGCGCTTTGAGAATTGCGCTCATCAGATCCGACGGCGCCATCTGCTGCACGTCGGCCTTCAAACCGAGCACCGCGCGCACCTCCGGCGAAATCGGAATCGACTTCACGCTGCGCGGCCACACGCCGCCGCCCGCGGAGATCAGCGACTTGTCGTAGTCCTCCCAGCTCGAACGCGGCAGCTTGAACATGCGATCGCGCTCGGCGAACGATTTGGCCGTATCCGGATTCGGGTCCAGGAAGATGTGGCGATGATCGAACGCCGCGAACAGGCGAATATGTTGGGACAACAACATACCGTTGCCAAACACGTCGCCCGACATGTCGCCGATGCCTACGCAGGTGAAATCTTCGCTCTGAGAATCGCGGCCCAGCGCGCGGAAGTGGCGCTTCACCGACTCCCATGCGCCCTTGGCGGTAATGCCCATGCCTTTGTGGTCGTAGCCGTTGGAACCGCCCGACGCGAACGCATCGCCCAACCAGAAGCCGTGTTCGATCGAAATCGCGTTGGCGATATCGGAGAACGTGGCGGTGCCCTTGTCGGCCGCGACGACGAGATACGGATCGTCTTGATCGTGACGCACCACATCGTGCGGCGGCACTACTTTGCCTTCAATCAGGTTGTCGGTGATGTCGAGCAGGCCGTTGATAAACAGGCGATAGCACGCGATGCCTTCGGCAAGCTGCGCGTCGCGGTCGCCGCCCACCGGCGGATGCTTGACGAAGAAGCCGCCCTTCGAGCCCACCGGCACGATCACGGTGTTCTTCACCATCTGCGCTTTCACCAACCCGAGCACTTCAGTGCGGAAGTCTTCACGACGATCTGACCAGCGCAGGCCGCCGCGCGCGACCGGTCCGAAGCGCAAGTGAATACCTTCCACGCGCGGCGAATACACGAAGATTTCGCGATACGGCACGGGCTTGGGCGCATCTGGCACCAGCTTGGAATCGAACTTGAAGCTGATGTAGTGACGATGCGCACCGTCCCAGGTCTGGAAGAAGCTGGTGCGCAACGTAGCCTTGATGGTGTTCATGAAACTCAGCAAGATTCGCTCGTCGTCCAGGCTCGCCACGTCGTCGAGCAGCGACTTCAACGCCTCCCACAGAATGTGCACTTGCTGATCGCGCTTTTGCGATAGCGCGCCCACGATGCTGTCGATCAGCTCGGGTTTGGCTTTTTGCGTTTCCGCAGGAATCAGCGCCGCCATCTCGCGACGGAGATCCGCTTGAGCGCCTTCCAGCTCCGACGCGGAAAGCAATTCGCGCCGCGTATCGAACTTGGCGTTGAACAGCTCAATCAGCAAACCGGCAATAGCCGGATAGCGATTGAGCGTCTCTTCCATATAGCTTTGCGAGAACGCGATACCGACCTGCTGCAGGTATTTGCAGTAGCCACGCAGCATCGCCACCTGGCGCCAATCGGCCTGCGCCAGCAACACGAGGTTGTTGAAGCCATCGCTCTCCGCTTGACCGCGCCAAAGCGCTTCGAAGCCACGTTCGAAACGCTCGCGCAGATGCGCCAGATCGAACACCAGTTGCGACTTGGTCTTCAACTCGAAGTCGTGAATGGTCAGCGTGCGACCTTCGCTTTCCAACGTGTAGACATGCTCGGCGAGCATGCGTACGCCCATGTTTTCCAACATCGGCAGCGCGTCGGACAGCGAGATCGGCGCGCCGACATGGATCACCTTGAAACGCAGGCTTTGATCGCGCGGGTCTTCGTAGAGATTAAGGTGGATGGAGTCGTTGTTTTTAAGCGTTGTCAGGGCGACGACGTCATTCGCGGCGACTTCCGGCGACACGTCTTCGACGTAGCCGGCTGGCAATTGCTTGCCAAAACGATTGAACAGCGCCACGCCTTGCGCTGCGCCGACTTGCGAAATCAGACTGTCGCGCAAACCGTCATGCCAATTGCGCACGATGTGCAACAAGCGCGCTTCGAGATCCTGCACGTTGAACTTGGGATGATCGCCCGGACGCGGACGCACCGTGACGTGCAGACGCGCCAGCGCGGATTCGCCCATCAACACATTGGAATCCAGGCTCTCGCCGTGGAACACCTCGCGCAACATCGCCTCGATGCGTTCGCGCACTGTGGTGTTGAAACGCTCGCGCGGCACGAAAACCAGGCACGTGAAGAAACGGCCGTAGCGGTCGCGACGCACAAACATGCGCGTGCGGGCGCGTTGCTGCAATTCCAGAATGCCCGTGGCGGTGGCGAACAATTCGTCTTCGGTGCTCTGGAACAGTTCTTCCTGCGGCAGCGTTTCGAGGATATGGCGCAGCGCCTTGCCGGAATACGCATCGCGCTTGAGGCCAGAGCGCGCCATCACCGCTTCCACGCGCTGACGCACCAGCGGCACTTCCTGCGGGCGCGTCATATAAGCGTTGGAGGTGAACAAGCCGAGGAAGCGTTGTTCGGATATCGGCATGCCATTTGCGTCGAACTTCAGCACGCCGACGTAATCCATATTGCCGGGACGATGCACGTGCGAGCGCGCATTCGTCTTGGTAAGAATGATGGCGTCGTAAGAGCCCGACTGCGGCAACTCGTGCGCGGCCAGCGTGCGCAACGAACGCGGTGCGACCGAGCGTTCGCTCTTGTGAAGAATGCCCAGGCCCGACTCTTCGATAGGGCGCAGCACTTCGTCGCCATCGGACTTGGCGACTTCGTATTCGCGATAGCCGAGGAAGGTGAAGTTGTTGTCCGCCAGCCAACGCAGAAATTCGCTAGCTTCGTTGATCGACGACGCATCGAGTTGTAGCTTGCGATTCGGCAGATCGGTAGCGATCGCCAACGCCTTGTCGCGCATCGTGCTCCAATCGCGCACGGCAGCGCGCACGTCTTCCAGCGCGTCGGCAATGCGCGACGTCACCTGGGCGCGGGTGGCTTCGTCCGCGATGTTGTCCACTTCGAAATGCATCACCGATTCGGGCGTGCCGTGTTCGTCGCCGATGCGCTGCAATTGACCGTTGGCGTCGCGCGTGATCTTCACCACCGGGTGAAGCACGGCGTGGATCGCCGAATAGTCGGACAACACCATGGTGACGGTGTCGACCAGGAACGGCATATCGTCGGTAACGATTTCCACCGCGCTGCGCGCCGCGTGGCCCGCGTCCGTAACGCGTACCGACGCGCGGCCGGGCTGGCGCTGCTGCATGAAATCGAACAGACCGGCGACCACCGCCGCCCATTCCGCGGGCGTATGCAGGTCGACATCGGTGCTGGCGATGCGCGAAAAAAAGGCGCTGATAAAAAATTGCGCCTCATCAAGGCGCTTCGTCGGAAAACTGCTTTTTTTCAACTCTTCGAGCACGACAGACGCAAGGGGGATGTCGTTGGCCGCACGGATCGCATTCATGGCTTCTACTTAAAGGAGTGGAGACGGGTGATGTGGAGCAGAAAGCTTTAAAAGGATACGCTTCGGCTTGCATTGAATCTATCGGCAGCGCAACAACTCAGGCGCTTGTAAACAATGCAATCAGCGAACAGTCATGCAACGTGTCCGACAAGCCTTCGCTGTGAACACGTTTACGCGATCCCCTGCAACACGCATCATCTAATCTTGCGTGAGCCACATGACAGGACGCTTGTACACATGCCGGGCCCGCCGCCCTGTGCCGTCAGTCACGACCGCCGGGGGCTGGATTCATGCGGCCGATAAATTGTAAACTGGTCGGTATAGTCTTGCTGGCGCCCCTGTCATCCAGGGACCAACGACACAAGACAAGACGGCTTCGATCCGATAAACGTAGGATTTTCCGGCAAGTACAGCCGGGCAATCCTTATGCCGTTGCCCACCCCACCCCGATTACGCAAGTCATGGAGTTCTCATGAAGTCGACGCCAATGCGCACACCGGTGCTGTGCCTGAGCTTGCTGGCTCTTGCCGCCTGCAGCAGCAAGGACCAAGGCCCGCCCAAAATGCCTACGCCGACGGTCGGGGTGGTAGAAGCCCAACCCGTAAGCGTGCCGCTGACCAAAGACCTGGTGGGCCGCCTTTCGGCCTTCCGCAGCGCCGACGTACGCGCCCGCGTATCCGGCGTGCTGGTCAAGCGCGTCTATACGGAAGGCACCGACGTCAAGCAGGGTCAGGCGCTGTTCCAGATCGATCCGGTTCCCTATAAGGCCGCCCTCGCCAACGCCGAGGCGGCGCTCGCTTCGTCGCAAGCCAGCTACACCAATGCCCACGTAATCGCCAACCGCGATCGCCAGCTGGTGCCGCAGGGCTATATCTCGCGCCAGCAGCTCGATACGGACGAGGCCAACGAACGCTCCGCCCAGGCTGCTGTCCGGCAGGCCGAGGCGAACGTGCAGACAGCGCGCGTCAATCTGGGTTACACCAATGTCACCGCACCGATCGACGGCCGCGCTGGCGAGCAGCAGGTAACCGAAGGCGCGATCGTCGGCAACGGCACCTCGGACGCGGGCGCCAACGCCACCCTGCTCACCACGGTGGACCAGCTCGACCCGCTGTATGTGAACTTCACCCTCGCCGCCGCCGATCTCGATGCCTTGCGTCACGCGCAAAGCAACGGCAACGTGCAGCTTGCTGCGCAGGACAAGACCACCGTCCAGATCGCCATGCCCAGCGGCGCGAAGTACAACCACGTGGGCACGCTGGATTTCTCCGACACCAGCGTTAACCCGACCACGGGCGCAGTGAATCTGCGCGCCCAGGTGCCGAACCCCGAACGCCGCTTGCTGCCGGGCATGTACGTAACTCTGACCGCCACCATGGGCGACTTGAACAAGGTCTTCCTGATTCCCCCGGCCGGCATTCAGCGCGATACCACTGGCGCGTATGCCCTGACTGTGGGCAAGGACGGCAAGGTGGCCCAGAAGCGCGTTACTGCCGACGTCATGCGCGGCAACGACTGGGTCGTCACCAGTGGCCTGGACGCCGGCGATCAAGTGATCGTGTCGGGCACCCAGACGGTCAAACCCGGCGCGCCCGCCAACGCGACGCCTTGGAAGCCTGATGCACAGGCCGCCCAAGGCCCTGCCGCCGGCAAGCAGTAAGGAGACCGCTGATGCCGAGTTTCTTTATCGACCGCCCCATTTTTGCGTGGGTGGTAGCCATTCTGATCACCCTGGTCGGCACCATCTCGGTGCTGGGCATGGGTGTCGAGTCCTATCCCAACATCGCGCCGCCGCAGGTCACGGTCACGGCCACCTTCCCGGGCGCCAGCGCGCAGACCATGGAAGACACGGTCACCAAGGTGATCGAGCAGCAGCTGACCGGTATCGACAACCTGCTGTATTTCAGTTCGGCCTCGAACTCGAACGGCACGGCAACGATCACGCTGAGCTTCGCCACGGGCACCGATCCTGACATCGCGCAGGTGCAGGTGCAGAACAAGGTGTCGCTGGCGCAGCCGCAGTTGCCCGCCGCGGTGACGCAGCAAGGTGTCGTGGTGGCGAAAGCCAACCCGGACTTCCTGATGTTCGTCGCCTTGATCTCCAGCAATCCGGAGATCGATACCAACCGCCTGAACGACATCGTCGGTGCGCGCGTGATCAACACCATCGCGCGTATTCCCGGTGTGGGCAGCACCTTCCAGGTGGGTTCCGAGTACTCGATGCGCGTGTGGTTGAACCCGGACAAGATGCAGGGTTACGGCCTGTCGGCGACACAGATCGAAAACGCGATCTCCGCGCAGAACGTGCAGTTCGCGGCAGGTTCGCTGGGCGCCGATCCTGCGACTGGCGGTCAAGGTTTCACCGCCACGGTATCGGGTGAAGGCTTGTTCTCCTCGCCCGACCAGTTCGCCAACATCATTCTGCGCGCCAATCCCGACGGCACCGTGGTGCGCATGAAGGATGTCGCGCGCATCGAATTCGGCCCGCAAACCTACGGCTTCACCTCGACCTGGACCGGCCAACCGGTCGGCGGCTTCGGTGTGCAGTTGCTGCCGGGTGCGAACGCGCTGAACGTGGCCGAGGCCGTGCGCGCGAAGATGGACGAATTGCAGAAGGACTTTCCGCAAGGCGTCACCTGGTTTGCACCGTACGACAGCACGCCGTTCGTGCGCGTGTCGATCCAGGAAGTGGTGCACACGCTGATCGAAGCCATCGCCCTCGTCTTCTTGGTGATGCTGGTCTTCCTGCAAAACTTCCGCGCCACAATCATTCCCACGTTAGTGATCCCGGTCGCGCTGCTCGGCACGTTTATCGGCTTGGCGCCGATGGGCTTCACCATCAACCAGCTGACCTTGTTCGGCATGGTGCTAGCGATCGGTATCGTGGTGGACGACGCGATCGTGGTGATCGAAAACGTCGAACGCATCATGACGGAGGAAAACCTTCCGCCGAAGGAGGCCACGCGCAAAGCCATGAGCCAGATCACCGGCGCCATCGTCGCCATTACGGTGGTGTTGGCGGCGGTGTTCGTGCCGTCCGCGCTGCAGCCCGGCGCCACCGGCGTGATCTACAAGCAGTTTGCGCTCACCATCGCCGTGTCGATGGGTTTCTCCGCGTTCCTCGCGCTGTCGTTCACGCCGGCGCTGTGCGCCACCATCCTCAAGCCCACGCACGAAGAGAAGAAGAACTTCTTCTATCGCTGGTTCAACAACACCTTCGATTGGGTGACGCACACCTATCACGGCCATGTCGGCGGCGCCGTTCGTCACGCGCCGCGCTGGATGATCGTGTTCGCGTTGGTCGCGATGCTGGCCGGCTTCCTCTACACCAAGCTGCCCACCAGCTTTGTACCGAGCGAAGACCAGGGCTTCGCGCTGGCGATCGTCAGCCTGCCGCCCGGTGCAACGGTGGAGCGTACGAACGGCGTGATGAAAGAAATCCGCGATACGTTGCACAAGAGCCCACTGAAAGACGACTTTGTCGGCATGTATCAAATCGCCGGCTTCAGCTTCGTGGGTCGCAGCGAAAGCGCGGGCATGGTGTTTATCAAGCTCAAGGACTGGAGCGAACGATCGATCACGGCGGACGATTTCATCCTCAAAGCGAACGGCGTGCTGCACAGCATTCGCGACGCGCAGATTTTCGTGGTGAACCTGCCAACCATCCGCGGCCTTAGCCAGTTCGGCGGCCTCGACATGTATTTGCAGGCGCGCAGCGGCCAAACGCGCGGCGAACTAGGTCAATCGCTGGGTATTTTGCTCGGCAAGGCCGCGCAAAGCCCGACGCTCTTCGGCACGCGCCCGAACATCCTGCCCGATGCGCCGCAGTACAACCTCGCCGTCGATCGCGTGCAGGCTTCTGCGCTGGGTCTATCGGTAAGCGATGTGTACACGGCCGTGCAGTTGATGCTTGCGCCGGTGTATATCAACAACTTCATCTACGAAGACCGCGTCAAGCGCGTGATGGTGCAAGCCGATGCGTCGTACCGCATGGGCACGGATGCACTGGGCCACATTTACACGCCAAGCTCGTTGAGCACCGCTTCCACGAGCGGCACGACGTCGAGCAGTTCGTCGAGCAGCACGTCGACCAACTCGCCTTACGGCCCGTACAACATGATTCCGCTGTCCAGCGTGGTGCACACCACTTGGAGCATGGCGGCGCCGTCGCTCACGCGTTACAACGGTTATCCCGCCATCGAAATCGTGGGCGATGCGAACAAGGGCTACTCCACCGGTCAGGCGATGACGACATTGCAAAACATCGTCGATACCGATCTGCCGAAGGGCTTCGGCGCGGACTGGACGGGTCAGTCGTATCAGGAAGTGCTCGCCGGTAACTCGGCCACGCTGCTGATGTTGCTGTCGATCCTGATCGTGTTCCTGTGCTTGTCCGCACTGTACGAAAGCTGGTCGATTCCGGTGGCCGTGTTGCTGGTGGTGCCGCTGGGTCTGCTGGGCATGGTTACGGCGTCCATGTTGCGCGGGTTCCCGAACGACATGTACTTCAAGATCGGCTTGGTGACGGTGATCGGTCTGGCCGCGAAGAACGCAATTCTGATCGTGGAATTCGCGGTGGAACAGCAAGCCGACGGCAAGACGCTGTTCGACGCCGTGCTCACCGCGGCCCGACTGCGACTGCGCCCGATTCTGATGACCTCGATGGCCTTTATCCTCGGCGTGTTGCCGCTGGTGTTGTCCACGGGCGCGGGCGCAAACTCGCGTCACGAAATCGGTACCGGCGTGATCGGCGGCATGGTGTTCGCCACCTTCCTAGGCCTGCTGTTGATTCCGGTGTTCTACGTCAGCGTGCGACGCATGCTCGGCGACAAGATGGACGAAGCCACGCACAAGCTGGCGCGTACCGAACACGGACATTGAGGTTCGCCGCAAACGAAAAAGCCCCGGTTTTCACCGGGGCTTTTTTTATGTGCTCTGCCGACGAAGCGTTCGCCTCGTCGTTTCCCACCGATCAACGTAAGCCAGTTTCCGAACGTGCGATCACCATGCGCTGGATTTCGCTGGTGCCTTCGTAGATCTCGGTGATCTTGGCGTCGCGGAAGTAACGCTCCAGCGGCATTTCCTTCGAATAACCCATACCGCCGTGGATCTGCACCGCCTGGTGCGAAATCCACATCGCCGCCTCGGACGCGACCAGCTTCGCCACCGATGCCTCGGTACCGAAACGTCCGCCGTTCTTTTCCGCCTCGCCTTTCGCCCACGCCGCACGCAGCGTCAACAGCGTGGCCGCGTCGAGCTTGCACTTCATATCGGCGATCTTGGCCTGCGTCATCTGGAACGTGCCGATCGGCTGACCGAACGCCTTGCGATCACGCGACCACTGCAAAGTGGCTTCGTACGCTGCGCGCGCAATGCCCACCGCCTGCGAGGCGATGCCGATACGGCCAGCATCGAGCACGCCCATGGCGATCGAAAAACCCTTGCCTTCCACACCCAGCAAATCTTCCTTCGGGCAGACGTAATCGTTGAATTCGATTTCGCAGGTGGCCGATGCGCGAATGCCGAGCTTGGGCTCCGTCTTGCCGGCATGGAACCCGGGACGCTGCGTATCGATGACGAAAGCCGACACGCCTTTCGCGCCGATACCCGGCGTGGTGATCGCGAACAGCACGATATAACGCGCGACCGGACCGGACGTGATCCAACTCTTCTTACCGTTGATCACCCAGTCGCCGTCCGCATTCTTGGAAGCGCGCGTATGCATGGCCGACGCATCCGAACCCGACTGCGGCTCCGTCAGCGCGTAAGCGCCGATGCCTTCGCCCTGCGCGATGGCGCGCACGTATTTCTGCTTCTGCTCTTCGGTGCCGTGCTTGAGGATGCCGTTGCAGAACAGCGAATTGTTGACCGACATGATCGTCGACGTGGCCGCATCGGCCGCGGCGATTTCGATCATCGCCAGCACATAACCGATCGGGTCCATGCCGGCGCCGCCGTATTCGTGCGGCACCTCGATGCCCATCAGCCCGAGCTGTCCCATCTCGCGGATGTTGTCCAACGGAAACTCGCCTTTGGCATCGAGTTCGGCGGCCACCGGCACGATGCGCTTCTGCGCGAAATCGCGAGCGATGGCTTGGATGGACAACTGGTCTTCGGTGAAACGGAAATCCATAGGGGCTCCGGACTACAAAAAAGGATGGGGAAGCCCCCCATTTTAGCGGGGCTCGGGGAAAGCCCCTGTGCGGTTGCAGCAGAAACCAGGGAACCCTCAAACAAACAAGCCATTACAGCGCTCCCCTTGACGCCAACGGCATCCGTCCCTACCCTTAACATCTCTCTATCGCGATATAAGGATGCACGATGGATCTGGCCACCGCCTCCAGCGTGTTGCGCCTGTTGGCCGATCCCACGCGCGTGCGGCTGCTTGCCTTGCTTGAGCGAGAGGAATTGACCGTCGCCGAACTGGCTGCGGTGCTGCATCTGGCGCAACCGCGCGTCTCCACGCATCTGGCCAAATTGAAAGAAGCCGAGCTGGTGCGCGATCGCCGCGCCGGCGTCTCCGCGTACTACCGCGCCAACAGCGAAGGCAACGAACGCGAGCACGCCCTGATCCGCTCGCTGCGCGAAAGCATCGACGATGCGCTGCTGCGCGAGGACGCCG
The DNA here is from genome assembly GCF_021390675.1 of Dyella sp. 2HG41-7. Classification (NCBI taxonomy): domain Bacteria; kingdom Pseudomonadati; phylum Pseudomonadota; class Gammaproteobacteria; order Lysobacterales; family Rhodanobacteraceae; genus Dyella; species Dyella sp. 2HG41-7. The sequence continues at coordinate 1,960,803 of NZ_JAJEJV010000004.1, read as the reverse complement.
CACGTCTGCCCGGCGTGCTGGCGCAACGCGCACGCGAGGAAGGCTGGGCCGATACGGTCGCCGGCGATATGGAGCGCCACTACTCGCCCGGCCGCACGTGGGAAACGCTCACACGCTCGCTGCTTCAATTGCTCGAAACCGGCGATGTGCTCGATATCGCCTCCGGCGATGGCGTCACCGCCGAATTGCTCGCTCCGCACGCGCGCTCGATCATCTGCGTAGATGCCGGCGAACGCGTCGTGGAAGCCGCTGCCAAGCGACTCGAAGCGTTCGGCAATGTCCAAGTGCGCCGTGGCGACATGCATGCCTTGGCGATGGACGACGGCAGTTTCGACTTGGTGTTGATGCTGCACGCCCTCACCTATTCCGAACAGCCGGCCAAAGCCGTCGCCGAAGCGGCGCGCGTGCTGCGTCCGGGTGGCCGATTGCTCGCCGTCACGTTAGGCAAGCACGACCATCGCCCCGTGGTGGAGCCGTTCGATCATCGCAATCTCGGCTTTACGCAAAACGATCTCACCAAGCTCGCCACGCAAGCCAACTTGGACGTCATCAGTTGCAACCGCCTGAGCCGCGAACGCAAAGCCCCGCATTTCGAAGTGATCAGCCTGCTCGCCCGCAAGCCGTAAGGAGTTCCCCATGAGCCAACTTCCCTGGCACAACCCCGATCGCGTCGCTGCGTTGGATGCAGCGTTGCGCGAACGCATTCTGATTCTCGATGGCGGCATGGGCACCATGCTGCAAGGGCATCAATTGGACGAAGCCGGCTTTCGCGGCGACCGCTTCGTGGACGGACGCGATAGCGCGCATACGCATACGCACGATCATCCCGGCAGCTGCGATCTGAAAGGCAACAACGACCTGCTGTCGATCACCAAGCCGGAGATCATCCGCGGCGTGCACGAGGCGTATCTTGAAGCCGGCGCGGATCTGGTTGAAACCAACACCTTCAATTCCACGCGCATCAGCCAAGCCGATTACCACCTGGAACATCTGGCGTACGAACTCAATCGCGAAGGCGCCAAGCTCGCGCGCGCCGCGTGCGATGCGTACACCGCGAAAAATCCGGCCAAACCGCGTTTCGCGATCGGTATTCTCGGACCGACCAGTCGCACGGCATCGCTGTCGCCGGACGTGAACGACCCGGGTTTTCGCAACGTCACCTTCGAAGAACTGGTCGACAATTACACCGAATCGACCAACGGCCTGATCGATGGCGGCGCTGACTTGATCATGGTGGAAACCATCTTCGACACGCTCAACGCCAAAGCGGCGTTGTTTGCGCTGAGCGAAGTGTTCCGCGCACGCGGCAGTCGCGTGCCTGTGATGATTTCCGGAACCATCACCGATCGCTCCGGTCGCACGCTTTCAGGACAAACCGCGGAAGCGTTCTACTACTCGGTCAAACATATCCGCCCGCTTTCCGTCGGCTTGAATTGCGCACTAGGTGCGGCCGATCTGCGCCCGCATATCCAAACGTTGTCCAACATCTCCGAAAGCTTCGTCAGCACCCATCCGAACGCGGGTTTGCCCAATGCGTTCGGCGAATACGACGAAACGCCGGCGCAAATGGCGGCCGTGATCGAAGGTTTTGCGCGCGACGGTTTGCTGAATATGGTTGGCGGCTGCTGCGGCACAACGCCCGCGCATATCAAGGCGATTGCCGAAGCGGTAAGCCGCCACGCGCCCCGCCGCCTCAATGCAGAGATCAGCGAAGCGGCATGATGCGCTTCGCTTCTCCGTTCTCCATCCACACCCCACCGCGCCCCGCCAACAGGGCGCGGTGAAACACATCGACGTCGACCACGCATGAGCGCAACCCGCTATACCCGACTCTCCGGCCTCGAACCTCTGGTCATCACGCCGGACTTGTTGTTCGTCAACGTTGGTGAACGCACCAACGTCACCGGCTCCGCGCAGTTCAAGAAACTAATCAAGGAAGATCGTTACGAAGAAGCCGTCGACGTCGCGCGCCAGCAGGTGGCGAACGGCGCGCAGATTATCGACGTGAATATGGACGAAGGTCTGATCGATTCCGAAGCCGCAATGACGCGCTTCCTCAATCTGATCGCCGCCGAACCCGACATCGCGCGCGTGCCGGTGATGGTCGACTCGTCCAAGTGGACGGTGATCGAAGCCGGCCTGCGCTGCCTGCAAGGCAAGGGCGTGGTCAATTCGATCTCCATGAAGGAAGGCGAAGAGCTCTTTCTGGAACACGCGCGAAAAGTGCTCGAATACGGCGCCGCAGTCGTAGTGATGGCGTTCGACGAACAAGGCCAGGCCGATACGTGCGAGCGCAAGGTGGAAATCTGTTCGCGCGCGTACAAGCTGCTTACAGAAAAACTGGACTTCCCGCCGGAAGACATCATTTTCGATCCGAATATCTTCGCCATCGCCACAGGCATCGAAGAACACAACAACTATGCGGTGGATTTCATCGAGGCCGCGCGCGAGCTGAAGAAGCGCTTCCCGCTAAGTCACATATCGGGCGGCGTTTCCAACGTGTCGTTCTCGTTCCGCGGCAACAACACCGTGCGCGAAGCGATCCACTCCGTATTTCTCTATCACGCCATCAAGGCGGGTATGGATATGGGCATCGTCAACGCCGGCGCGCTGACGATCTACGACGACGTGCCCGAAGAATTGCGCGAACGCGTGGAAGACGTGGTGCTCAACCGCCGCCCTGACGCCACCGAACGCCTGCTTGAAATCGCCGATCGCTACAAAGCCAAAAAAGGCGAGGCCGTCGTCGAAAACCTAGCTTGGCGCGACAAGCCGGTACGCGAGCGCCTTGCGCACGCACTCGTGCACGGCATCGATCAGTTCGTGGACGAAGATACCGAAGAAGCGCGCCAGCAAGCCAAGCGCCCGCTCGACGTGATCGAAGGGCCGCTGATGGATGGCATGAACATCGTTGGCGACTTGTTCGGCGCTGGCAAAATGTTCTTGCCGCAGGTGGTGAAATCGGCGCGCGTGATGAAAAAGGCCGTGGCTTATCTACTGCCTTACATCGAAGAAGAAAAACTGCGCACGGGCGACGTCGGCAAAAACAACGGCACCATCGTGATGGCGACGGTCAAAGGCGACGTGCACGATATTGGTAAAAACATCGTGGGCGTGGTGCTCCGCTGCAACAACTTCGAAGTGATCGATCTCGGCGTGATGGTGCCGGCGCAAAAGATTCTGGAAACGGCGCGCGAGCACAACGCCGATCTGATCGGCCTCTCTGGCCTGATTACACCTTCACTGGAAGAGATGAGCCAAGTCGCGCGCGAAATGCAGCGACAGGATTTCCAGATTCCGTTGCTAATCGGCGGCGCTACCACGTCGCGCGCTCACACCGCGTTGAAAATCGAGCCGCACTACAAATCGCCTACGGTTTGGGTGAAAGACGCTTCGCGCGCCGTAGGCGTGGCGCAATCGCTGGTGAGCAAAGATTTGATCGACGGCTTTATGGCGAAGATTCGCGCCGAATATGCCGATATCCGTCAGCGCCATAAACAGCGCGGTTCCGCCAAGCCTTTGGTGCCTTTGGAGCACGCGCGTCAACAACGATTTTCGTGTGACTGGGCTCAGTACACGCCACCGCAGCCGAACAAGCCGGGGCTTACCACGTTCGACCATTACGATCTCACCGAATTGCGCCCCTATATCGACTGGACACCGTTCTTCCAGACATGGGAATTGGCCGGACGCTATCCGGCCATTCTTGAGGACGAAGTCGTCGGCAAGCAGGCCACCGAACTGTTCGCCGACGCGCAGGCCATGCTCGACAAGATCATCGCCGAACGTTGGCTTACCGCGCGCGCAGTGATCGGCTTTTGGCCGGCCAGCCGAGTCGGCGACGATATTGAGATCCAGACGCCAACTGGTACGCAACGTCTTCACCATTTGCGCCAGCAAGCCGAAAAACCCGTCGAGCGCCCGGATTTCTGTCTCGCCGATTTCGTCGCAGCGAAAGAAGCGAACAAGCCCGATTGGATCGGCGCCTTCGCTGTGACCGCCGGCATCGGCATCGAGGAACATATCGCGCGCTTCCAAGCCGATCACGACGATTACTCGTCCATTTTGCTCAAGGCGTTGGCGGATCGATTCGCCGAAGCGTTCGCTGAGCGCATGCACGAGCGCGTGCGTCGCGAATTCTGGGGTTACGAGCCCAACGAAACCTTAGATAACGAAGCACTTATCGACGAGAAGTACCGCGGCATCCGCCCGGCTCCCGGCTATCCCGCCTGCCCCGATCACACCGAGAAAGCCGCGCTGTTCGATTTGCTAAAAGCCACCGACAACGCCGGCATCGAACTGACGGAAGGCTTTGCGATGTATCCGGCGGCGGCGGTTTCCGGCTGGTATTTCTCGCATCCGGACAGTCAGTACTTTGTGGTCGGGCGCATCACGCGCGAACAAGTCGAAGACTACGCCAAGCGCAAAGGCTGGACACGCGAGGAAGCGGAGCGTTGGCTGGCGCCGAACCTCGACTACGATCCCGAGTAGAAAACCGACTACACCTCGTCGCCCGTTGCAGAGTCCTTCTGATGACGCATATGCACGACGAGGTTGTAGACCGATACGAACACCGGGAAGAAATTGGAAAGAATGCCTACCGAGTCGTTCTTGCCGAACACGAAATACGCGAGCAACAAGGCGCTGCCCGTTACCGACATCCACCAGAACGACAGCGGCATCACCACGCGCTTGTACTTGCGCGTGTAATACAACTGCACAAACCAGCGCCCGGTAAACATCAGCGTGCCCAGAAAACCGATGGCCTTCCACGTGGTCAGGTGGAAATGCTGCAGCGACTGCAGGATGTGCGAGAGGTCGAAATGCATGGGGCAGCCGTCTGGCGAAGGGGAACGGGGCATTCTAGCCGCCTGACGGCTACAAAAACCCCCGAAAGGCAACGCATCCGCTGCCCAACGGTTGACGTTTTACCCCATGATCCGTATAGTTGCGCGTTCTCGGCGGGCGGTTAGCTCAGCGGTAGAGCACTGCCTTCACACGGCAGGTGTCACAAGTTCGATCCTTGTACCGCCCACCATCTCGATTTAAAAAAAGGCCACCTACGGGTGGCCTTTTTGTTGCCCGGCGCGGCGTCGATTCGCCATTCATCGACCCGCTATTGCTGCTGTTGTTGCGTGTCGCGGCAACGCTCTTCGTAGTGATAGGTCGTGGGCGGGGTCATGCGGTTTTGCCCCACGCTTTCGCTTCCATAACCGCTACCGGATGTGGCACCGCTTGTTGCGGCATCCAGGTCCCTTCCGCCCGCCTGGGCCGCGCCGAGTTGAGCGCTGGTTGCCGCGCCGGACGATGGGTCCACCGTTTGATGGCTGACCGTGGAGGGATTCGGCACTTTCACGCGACGGCAGACTTCGTGCGTGCCACCTACGCCTGTGCCCTGCATACTTTGCGCGGCGGCGATACCGACGCTCGAGAGCATCAGCAAACCCATCAAACCAATCTTTACGTTCACTCGCCTATTCATAGGCTCACCTGTCGATCGTCGAGAGTTGCATTATTTTTCTGCAACTGTGAGGGGCGAGTCATCGCTGCGTGACAACGTTCAGGCTGCGTCTTCGTTGGGACCCTGCTGCGCGTGATGATGCGGCCATTCATGCGGCGAATTCGCCACGATCGCCGAGCGCAATTCCCGCGACAGATCGTCCACCGTAAATGGCTTGGTGATAAGCCGCACGGTGGGATCCAACACGCCGTTGTGCACGATGGTGTTGCGCGGATAACCCGTCATAAATAACACCGTCATGTCCGGCCGGCTGCCGCGGATATCGTCGGCCAGTTGTTTGCCGTTGGTTCCGGGCATCACAACGTCGGTCAACATCACATTGATCTTTCGATCCTTCGCCAACAGCACGCGCGCCGTATCGGCGTTGTCCGCGGCAATCGCGTCGTAGCCCAGATCCTTCAATACGGAAACCACGAAATTCCGTACGTCGGCATCGTCTTCGACGACCAGCACTTTTCGATTCGGTACAAACGACGGCGCCTTGACCGGCACATGCTTGGGCTTTTCGTCAACTTTCGACATGTCCCGCGGCAGATAAAGTTTTACCGTCGTGCCCAAGCCAGGCTCGCTGTAGATCTTTACGTGACCATCGGATTGCTTGGCGAACCCGTGCACCTGACTGAGTCCCAAGCCAGTGCCCTGCCCGACTTCCTTGGTGGTGAAGAACGGATCGAACACTTTGTTCATGACTTCGGGCGGCATGCCGCAACCGGTGTCCGTCACCGCCACCATCACGTACTCGCCAGGCGTCACGTCATTGTGCATGTCGGCGTAGGTGCGATCCAAAAAGACATTGGCGCTTTCGATCGTCAGCTTGCCCTTGCCATTCATCGCGTCACGCGCGTTGACCGCCAGATTCAGAATCGCGCTTTCCAGCTGCGGCTTGTCGATAAACGCGCGCCACAATCCGCCGCCCTGCACAATCTCGATCTGAATGTTTTCACCCAAGGAACGGCGAAGCATCACGGCGACATCGTGCACGCATTGATTGACGTCCGTGCCCTTCGGTTGCAAAGGTTGCTGGCGAGAAAACGCGAGCAAGCGCTTGGTCAACTCCGCCGCGCGGTGAGCGCCGTTCAAAGCATTGCTGGCGAGAGTGCGTTGCAGGTTCTCGTGCTCGGGAAGTCGCTTGATCAACATCTCAAGGTTGCCCACGATAATCGCGAGCATGTTGTTGAAATCGTGCGCCACGCCGCCGGTCAGCTGACCCAGCGCCTCCATCTTCTGCGCCTGCCTCAACTGAAGTTCGGCAGCCTCGCGCTGCACGATTTCTTCTTGCAGAGCCGTGTTTCTATCGTGCACCGCGTTCGCATCGCGCCGCGCCTTCAGCACCACAATAAAGCCGAGCGCACCCGCGAGCAGAATGACCACCACCGTCGCGGTCGTCAGTAACGTTCGATGCAAAGCGGCCGCCGCATTACGATCGTGCAGCATATCCAATTCCGCGCGGTCGAAATCATTAACCAGATAACGAATGCGCTGCATCATGTCGCGGCCAAGATTGGTTTTCATCAGCCACATGGATGCACCGACATGCCCGACCTGGCGCTGGCGCACCGTCGTGGACAACTCATCCATCTTGTCGGCGATCAACGGATACAGTTCGTCCAGCTGTTTTTGATGGGTGATGCCGCCATCGGTCAGCTGCCGCAGCTGACCTTCCAAAATCGGCAGTTGCGCCTTGGCTCGATTGAACGGTTCGAGATAACTCGCATCGCCCGTTAAGACAAACCCGCGCTCTCCCGTTTCCGCCTCTTGCAGCGTATTGAGAAGTTGCTCAACGGTTTGTCGCACCGTCATGGAGTGTTCGACCAGACGGTCTGCACTCATGCTTGCAAACGCGGCGACGATAACTAACGTGCATACGCAGAGCAACAACGCGAATCCACCGATGAGTCCCAAGCGAATGCGTGCCTGCGCTGATTCGTGCTCCATCCAACGAGTCCTTGGTCGGATTCGGAGCAACGGCAAGAGCTTTCACACTCACAAGCGCTACCCCAAATCGTGACGGCAATGCATGGAATCAATCCGTTGAGCATCCATCACCGGTTAGGGTTACGCGTACGCCGTGATGACATCCAACAGCGTCTTACGGTCGAAGGGCTTAGCGAGATACTTCATCCACGATTGCATCTCTTTCTCGGGTGGCTCGCTGGCGCCCGACATGAGGATCAGAGGGCATTTCAATCCGTCCTCGTACATTGCCATGCCCATTTCAATACCGCTCATGCCTTTGTTCAAATTGAGATCGGTAAGCACTACGCCGATGTCCGGTCGCAGGGAGGCGACTTGCAGGGCTTGCTCGGAACTGTTGGCCGCTACGACTTCGTAGCCAGCATCCTCAAGCATGAACGCGGTCACTTCGAGCACGTCGCGATTGTCGTCAACGAGCAGAACAGTCTTCATGCCTATCTCCACCCGAGCATTATTGGTATGAACGATCCATCGAACGGTATTCGCGCGCCACACAATGGACAATGAATATGTATCTAGCCCGTGAACGATAACGAAAACAAAAGTCGACGATGTGAATACGAAGTCAAGGCTAAATCATGCGTTCATCAACAGATAGTGCCAGTCGGCAGCGATTGACCATAAGCGCATGCGCGACGCATCGACCGTTTGAGCGTCGTCCATCGCGACTCACGTGCGCCTTGCGAACGGTTAGTTGGAATACCGCGTCGATTAGCCGCCGCATTGCACGGCGATAGGCATTTATACAAACGAAGGCAGCGGGAACATGAATGTTCACGCTGCCTTGTGCTTTTACTCGTTTAAACGATCGAAGCGCGCAGACCGACGCGCACCTCCTCAGAGGAGGCTATGCGATCGCCAAGAGACGGTTCTGACCGTTAATGTCCAGCTGTCGATGGCGATGCCGGGGTCGACGGCGAGGAACTGGTGCCGCTCGATGCAGGCGGCATCGCAGGCGACGCCGCGGTCGAAGCCGGCGCGGGAGTCTTGTTAGCCGAAGCCGGTGCTGCAGGCGCTGCGGCCGGCGGCGGGGTGCTTCCGCCCTGCGTTCCGTCGTTGCCGCCGCTGGGGTTGCTGCATCCGCCAATAGCCAAGCCGATACAGGCTACTGCGATACCAAGTGCCGTGCGATTCATGGTTTTCTCCTGACGTGACATGTTTTTTCGCGTCGTGACGAATAGATTGCAACCGACTGCAAGTAGCCCTCAGCGAGAGCGCTAAATTTTCAGCGAACGATTGCAAGCCCCAACAGTGATCCCCTTGTATGCAAGACTTTGTGGAGCATTTGTCAACAAATTGTTTAGAAAATGGAATAAATGCCAACAAAGAACTCGCCAAGCCCTGTAAGACGGGGTTTTAGCTGAACAAACTCCTATCGCATGTACTTTATTCACCCACTCGTTCTCAATTGAAATGCAGCTAAATCCATAACCCGCGCAAATCAGATTTAGCGCCCACGCTCCTCGCACCCGGCAAATTAGCGTAAGTCGCTCGCAAGCCAAAGCATGTTTGGCAGTCCGACAGGCAACCCTTCCTCGTCATTGTGCACGAACCCAAAATACCCCACTGCGCACGCATTGACGCTCGTCTTTATCTTGCGCCTTCGACCCGTAGCGACTGCAAACCAAATCGAAGTCGACATCGATTTCCTATGCACGATGCAGCACAAGTAGTTTCGATAGAGTGAAATCGCATTCGTCATCCGTGCACGGTATTCATTGCATTCACGATGTCGTTCATCCATTTTCATGCGCATGTCGCACAATGAAAAACATCTTGCAAGCACTGCATATCGCGTCATTTAAGGCGAAAGCAAAACAAATGCAGCACATGCATCATCCGCAATATCGCTCGAAGGAATGACGAAATTCATTCATCGAATCGCCATGACATTCATCAGACACATGTCATTCATGCTTGAGTCACAGCGATAGTGAATGATGCGTAGACGGGGATACAGGATGCCGTGCACGATGGAGAATGCGAATGCACGTGCTCGTCGTCGAAGACAATCCGGACACCAGGGATCTGCTCCACCAAGCGCTCACCAACGAAGGTCATGAGGTTTCCCAGGCCCGAGGTGTCACTGACGCCCTGCGCCTTTCGGACATGCACCCCGACATCGACATTGTCGTTGTCGACATAAACTCCACGCATCAGAACTCTGTTGTGCAGATTGCGCAGCAAATGCGCCGTTCGCTACGCCATGGCAAGTACGTCCTGGCATCCGGCGATTGGGATGCGATCGAGCCGTTCTGCCAAAGAGACACCATCGTATTGCGCAAGCCCTACGGGAAAAACGACCTTCTTCGCGCGGTCGATCGCTGCATAGATCGTATGGATTACACCGAACAAGTACGGCGTCGCGCGTAAAACTTTGCGCATGAAACCGGGCGACGGTTTAGTTTCTGGCCACCCGACACATGAGACAGGCGTGTCGACAACTCTCGTTCATACGATTCTGCATGAGCCTGAATAGACTCCCATGTTGCATGCATACCGATCTCAAAACCCAAACTGATTTGCACCGAAAAACAATGTGGTTACATTCGGTTGCCCTATCGTTGACATATCTCGTTGCAAGTTATCGTCAACGGCATGCATAGGCTTCAGCCAATTTCCCGTGCGATGACGCAAGGAATCAAGGTCAGCAGTCCGCGCCGCCGAGAGATCGCTTGGCATCGTTACCCCATGCCGATCGCAGACGCCTACAAATCAAGCTTAACGACCGGGAGACCCGTTCATGACGACAACGTTGGATAAACCGCTACGACGCGAAATCGACATCGAAGGACAGGCTTACACCGTGGTGCTTGATGCCAAAGGCATCAAGATCACGCGAAAATCGCACCGCAAAGGAACCGAGCACAAATGGAACGACCTTATTGGCGATGACGAAGAATCGACAGCAACGTCCTTTGCACCGCCGATGTCAAACGCGCACGATGGAAATGGCTAAAGCCCATCTCAACATTCGATAAACGGAACGCATCGATGCCCCCCGTCGTCCCCGCCATGGCGGGGACTGCGCGACTCTCCAGATCCGCGCCTCATTCTTCGTGACCCATCGCTCTTCATTTGCGCACATCACGCTGAACTCTCTGACTCTGAAGTGACGACAAACGCATGTTCGTGCGCAGCGCTCCAGCTCGGCGCCTGCATCCGTTCTGCGCAGCATCCACGTCATACATCCCGAACTCGGTCACCTTCGAGTTAAGCTCGAAGGACTAGAGTGATTGTGCAAAGCAATTCGGGAGCACGATCATGACCGAGCTTGTCGTTGCATGCTTTGATACGCAATTCGAAGCCAACTCGGCCGCCGAGAAGTTGTTATCGCGAGGACTTCAGCGCGACCAAATCGTATTGACGTTCGACGAAAGCATCCAAAGCGTTCCTTCCAGCTCCAGCGCACCGACAACCGTGATATCCGACGTGAGCCATACCGGCTCGTTCGATACGAGCGCCGGACAGAAAAAAGAGCAAAGCGGCCATTCTTCGCCGGAAAGGCATGAAGCGCCCGATCCCACTCTGATCGGTCACACCACGCTGGTCATCGCGCTGCATGGCGAAATGTCAATGGACGAAGTCTGCGCGCTGTTGGACGATGCCGGAGCAAGCTCCGTCAATTCGGAAGAGCACCAAGAGTCGCGCACCGAAAACGCGTCGATGTGGCCTTCAGTTGGAAATGCGTCGCGCGAAGATGTCCAGCGCAGCATCGATGCAGCGAAACGCGGAGCAAACCTGAGGTCTCGCCGCCCGCGTTAGCATCAACTATCGCAATTAACTAACCACGAATTATTGTCGCGCCTCAAGTCGCATACCGCGCGGCGTTAGCCACCGCTCCACACCTTCGAACAAACCTTGCACAAGCAAGGCCATGCACGCGGCGGGTATCGCCCCCTCCAAAATCAGCCCAATATCGTCCAGCCGAATACCAGTGACGATCGGTTGTCCGTAGCCACCGGCGCCAATCAACGCGCCCAGCGTCGCGGTGCCGACGTTGATCACGGCAGCGGTTTTGATACCGGCAAGAATGGAGCGCATCGCCATCGGCAGCTCTACGCGGCGCAACCGCACGCCGCGCGGCAAACCCAGCGCAGCCGCGGATTCGCGCAGATCTGGCTGAATGCCGGCAAGCCCCGTATACGTATTGCGCACGATCGGCAGCAAGCTATACAGAAACAGCGCCGCGACCGCTGGCCACGTGCCAATGCCGAACACGGGAATCATGAAAACGAACATCGCCAACGACGGAACCGTTTGCAACACGCCGCTGGCAGCCATGATCAGGTGACCAAGCCGTTTGGAACGCGCGGAAAACACACCGAGCGGCACGGCGATCAACATGGCGGCGATCAGCGATACCAACACCAAACGCAAATGTTCGAGGGTGCGTTGCCACAGCCGCCCTACCATGCCGCTGCCATCGCTATCGGGCTGCACGCCCAGAAAGTCGGCGGCGACGACGGTTTCTTTTACGCCGTGCAATTTCACCATGGCGTTCATTTGCCGAATGGCGTCTACATCGATCCGACCGGCCAGTTTGTCCAACACCTCGACAAAAGCTGGCGAGCGTTGCGTCAAATCGAGTCGATACAGATACACCGCGTCATAGCGCGGGAAATAATGCTTGTCGTCATCGAGCGTACGAAGGTGGTAATAAGGGATTTCCGCATCGGTGCTGTAGAGATCGATGGCGTCCACCGCATTGCTTGCCAGCGCGCGATACGACAGCGCGTGATCCAGGCCGCGCACCTGCGTCTGCGCAAGCCCGTAACGCTGGCGAAGACCCGGCCAGCCATCGCTGCGATCCATAAATTCGTTCGAAAAGCCGAACCGCAATTCCGGATGCGCGACGAGATCCGACAAACGCCGAATGCCCAGTTGCGCCGCACGATCCTCGCGCATGCCGATGGCGTAGGTGTCGTTGAATCCGAGCGAATCGGTGATGCCGATGCCGAGCGGCTTGAGCGCCGCGCGCAGCGTTGGGATATCGGCGTCTGGCGCGACGTGTTTCAGCAGCTCGTGCGTAATCGTGCCGGTGTATTCGGGATAGGCGTCGATATCGCCGTGTTGGAGTGCGCTCCAAAGAATCGCCGTGCCGCCAAGTTCACGCTGGTGCAGCGCCGTTACGCCGTTTTGCCGCGCCGAAAGTCGTGCGATTTCTCCCAGAATCACGGATTCGGTAAATTGCTTGGAGCCGATGCGTATCGGTGCCGCGCACACCCATACAGGCAGGCATAGCAGCAGCACCGCGAGCAGCCACGCATGCTTCATGGCGATAACCCTCGCAAGGTGCGAGGCGCTTCCACGAAACGTGTAACGAACGGATCAGCAGGATGCTCGCAAAGATCTTTCAATCGGCCGTCCTGCACGACCTTGCCGTGACGCATCAGCACGATGCGATCGGCGAACCACGCCGCTTCGGCAATATCGTGCGTAACCACGACGACGGTTTTCCCCAACTGCTCGAAGATGGCTTTCAACTCATCCTGCAATTCGTGCCGGACTATCGGATCGAGCGCGCCCAGCGGCTCGTCCAGCAGCAACGCATCGGGGTTGAGCATCAGTCCGCGCATCAACGCGACGCGCTGGCGCTGGCCGCCTGACAACTCCACCGGATAACGCTCCAATACGCTTGATGGCAGGTGGGTCAGCGCAGACAATTCTTCCGCACGCTGACGAATGCGGCCCTTGCTCCACCCCAGGTGATGCGGCAATAACGCCAAGTTACCCAGCGCCGTCAGATGCGGAAACAAACCGCCTTCCTGAATCACGTAACCGACCCGCCGGCGCAGCGACAGCACCTGCGCGGGCTCAAGTACCTGTCCATCCACGCGAACCTCGCCGCTATCCGGCCATTCCAGACCGAGCAGCATGCGCAGCAGGGTCGATTTGCCGGAACCACTACTACCGATCAGCGCCACCGTATGGCCAGTGGGAAAGCGCAGCGAGACGTTGTCCAGCGCCGTAAACGTGCCATAGCGCTTGCTGACGCCACATAGCTCGAACGCTTCGGAGGAGGCGTTGTTGGTGGTCGGCATGGGGATTGATGACGATGAGGAAGCATCAATCTAACCCATGCCCGCAGAGCAATGCGCATCATGTGACCCCATTCACCTCGCGCAGGGCTAAAATGGTGCGAAGCAGCATGTAAGCTTGCCCCATGCCCTCCAGCATCTCCCTACTCCACTATTGGCGCCGTTTACGCGGCTCGGATCGGCTTGCCGAATGCCAGCGCGTGTTGCTCGCGCTGGGCGGGGTCATCGTGTTTTGCCTCTGGCGCGATCATGTGGCGGCCACGGTTCCTGCGATGCTGGGCGTCATCGCCTGTGCGCTCGCCGAGACCGAGGATCATTGGCGCAGCCGCTTCGGCGCCCTGCTTATCACCTTGTTTTGCTTTGCCGGCGTCGCGTTCGCCGTCGAATGGCTACAGCCTCACCCGCTGGCCTTTGCCGTCGCGATGCCGGTCATCACGTTCGTGTTGGTGATGCTGGGTTCGGTGAGCCCGCGATACGCCACGATCGCAGGCGGCACGCTGATCCTTGCCATCTACACCATGCTCGGCGCGGACCAGCCGGCGCCACTGACAAACCCGCTTAGCGAACCCATGCAATTGCTCGCCGGCGCCGCCTGGTATGGCGCACTTTCGCTGCTGTGGAGCGTGCTGTCGCCGCAACTCGCCGTGCGACACGCGCTCGCCCGCGTCTTCGACGCCTTGGGCGACTATTTGGAAACCAAATCGGCGCTCTTTACCCCGGTACAGGGGATCGACCGCGATGCGCTGCTGCTGACGCTGGCGATGCAGAACGAGCAAGTGGTCGATGCGCTGAACGATACGCGCATCGTGCTGATCGATCGCATCGGCATGCGCCGCCCTCGCGGCGCTACCGCGGCGCGTCTACAGCTCTATTTCAAAGCGCAAGACATCCACGAACGCATCAGTTCCTCGCATTATCCGTACCCGGAGCTGGCCGACGCGTTCTATCACAGCGATGTGCTGTTTCGCTGCGAGCACATGTTGCGCCTGCAAGCCCAACAGTGTCGCGAACAAGCCCACGCGCTGCGGTTGCGCACGTCACTGCCAAACGCCACCGATTTGCACGCCGCGCAGAACGATTTACGCGCGGCTATTTATGCCGTGCGCGGCGCGTCGCAAACCTCCGAACAACTTCTCCGTTCGCTCGACGCACTGCTGCGTAACATCGGGGCCATTCAAACGCTACTGGACAATGAAGGCGCCCCGACCGCCCCGCTGGACAACAACGAAAGCGCATTGCAAAACCCAGGACCGCAATCGCTGCGCGAAGCATGGGATCGCGTCACCATCCAGCTTACGACACGGTCGTCGCGATTCCGGCATGCGGTTCGCCTTGCCGTGGCATTGATGGCCGGCTATGCCGTCTTGCATATCGGACATATGCGTCACGGTTACTGGATTCTTCTAACTACGCTGCTAATTTGCCAGCCAAGTTACGGCGCCACGCTCGCACGCATGCTGCAACGCATATCGGGCACCGTGATGGGCGTGGTTCTTGGTTGGGCCGTTTTGCATCTGCTGCCCGCAACGCCCTGGCAATGGTTGCTGATCGTGCTTTCGGCCGTGATCTTTTTCGCAGCGCGATTGCGGCGTTACACACTTGCCACCGTGTCCATCACCGTGTTCGTCGTGCTTTGCTTCAACGAAGCGGGCAACGGTTACGAAGTGATGTGGCCGCGACTGCTCGACACCCTGATCGGCGCCGCCATCTCGGCGTTGGCGATCTATCTTGTGTTGCCGGACTGGCAGGGTCGCCAACTCGATCAGGTGCTCGCCAACACGCTGCGCAATGATGCCCGCTATCTGCAACAAATCATCGCCCAATACGTGCACGGTAAGCGCGACGATCTTGCTTATCGCATCGCACGACGCGAAGCGCACAACGCCGATGCCACGCTCAGCGGAATGCTCGCCAATATGCTGCGCGAGCCGGGCAGACAACGTCGAAACCATGAGGATCTGCTGCGCTTTCTGACCATCGCCCACACCATGCTGGGGCATATTTCCGCACTGGGCGCGCATCGGCAAGAGATTGAAAGCGCGCAAGCACGCGACACCGTGACGCTGGCCGGCAACCTGATCGTGACCCAGTTGGAGTACCTGGCCGATACCCTGCTAGCCACGACACCCGTCTCGTCACCGGACGACGAGGCCGAAAAAAGCATGACGCCGCACGCAAACGGCATAAACGACGAAACGGCGCGTTTGGTGCTCGGTCAGCTTAGCTTGATCCAGGCCCATCGGGATCGGCTGGCCAGCGTGGCGCGGGATATCCGAAACAACTGAGCGAACGTCAAATTCGGCGTTTTAGGCAGTACGGAGAAGATAAGCCCGATCTGATGGCGTTAAAGCGTTCAATCTGTTCAAAATCTCATGGACGTATCCCCCTAATCCGGGGATAGTTACAATGCGTTGTAACCACAACTCCGAGGCGTCCGGCCTACGGTTCCCGCAAGGGACTACGGCTTGGCGTCCGTGATCGAAGATCACCAGGGTAAGCGCGGAAACGCGTTTGCCTCCCGGCTTGGAAAGGAGCAAAAACATGTCCCCGCTGGCAGACCGCTATGGCCGCCGGTTTCCGTATTTACGCTTGTCGGTGATCCCTGCGTGCAATTTCCGTTGCACGTACTGCTTGCCGCACGGCTATCACGCGGATACGAAAGCGCCGTCCGCGCTTTCCCTGCCGGAAATAACGCGCCTGCTCCGTGGCTTCACCGAAATGGGCATGCACAAGCTGCGCATCACCGGCGGCGAACCCAGCGTGCGTCACGATCTCACCGAGATTCTACGCACTGCCGCTGCGGTACCCGGCATCACCAAACTCGCCATGACCACCAACGGCAGCCTGCTCACCCGCCGACTGCACGAGTGGATGGATGCTGGCCTCAACACCATCAACGTCAGCGTCGACAGTCTCGATCGCGCCACGTTTGCGCGCATTACCGGTCATGATCGGCTCGACGATATCTTGCACGGCGTCGATATGGCGCTGGAGGCCGGCTTATCATCGGTCAAGCTCAATGCAGTGCTGTTGCGCGATGTGAACGACAACGCATTGCCGGAATGGCTGGATTATTTGCGCGATCGGCGCGTCGGCGTGCGCTTTATCGAACTGATGCAAACCGGCGACAACCTGCCGTTCTTCCGCGATCACCACGTGCGCGCCGAAACGCTGGAAACGCAATTGCTCGAATCGGGTTGGCAAGCACTTCCACGCGCCGTCGACGCCGGTCCCGCACGCGAATACCGTCACCCGGATTACGCCGGCCGCATCGGCATCATTGCGCCCTACTCCAAAGATTTCTGTGCAGGTTGCAATCGCCTGCGCGTCACCGCAACAGGTGACTTGCGTTTGTGCCTGTTCGGCGAATTCGGCATCCCGCTGCGCCCGCTGCTCCAGTCGGACGATCAGATCGACGACCTGGTGCGCGCCATCGGCGGTCAGATCGGCCGCAAAGAGCAAGGACATTTCCTGCACGAAGGCCGCACCGGCATTACTCCTCATCTTGCGTCTACCGGAGGCTGATCCATGCACGAGCGCGAGGAACGCGCCCACTTTCATATGGCGGATGTGCGCCATAAACGCGTAACTGCACGTCGCGCTGTGGCAGTCGGAGAATTGAGCGCAGGTGCATCAGCCTTTGCGCAAATCGTCGAACGCCGCCTACCCAAAGGCGACGCCATCACCATGGCGGAAATCGCTGGGCTGCAAGGCGCAAAGAACGCATCACAACTGATGCCGCTTTGCCATCCGCTGCCGTTGGAATACATCAATCTGCGTTGCGAGCCGATCGACGAGCGCCATGCGATTCGCGTGTATTGTGAAGTCGCGACATTTGCGCGCACCGGCGTCGAGATGGAAGCGCTCGCGGGCGTCAGTGCGGCGTTACTTACGCTTTACGATCTGACTAAGCCGGTGGAACCTGCACTGTCTTATGGCGGCGTGCGTTTGCTTTTCAAAGAAGGCGGCAAAAAAGGCTTGTGGATGCATCCGGAAGGCATGAGCGAAGCGGAGCGCGATCACTACAAACCGCGCGCGATGGCCAAGCTGGATACCATCACCGCGGCTGTCATCACGCTCAGCGATCGCGCCAGCCGCGGCGATTACACGGACACCGCAGGTCCACTGTTGGTGGAACGCCTGCGCGAACTCGGCGCGGTCGTGGACGATGCGGAATTGCGTCCCGACGATCCGGAACCGCTCGCCGCGCGCCTGCTGCAACTTTCTTCCGTCGGCATGCGCTTGATTCTCTGCACGGGTGGCACCGGCCTTGGTCCGCGCGACCGCACGCCCGAAGCGTTGGAAATGATCGCGGATCGACACATCGACGGTATCGGCGAGCTTTTCCGCAGCGAAAGCAGCCAGCACACCACGATGGCCTGGCTTAGCCGCGCAAGCGCCGTGCTGGTCGGCACCACGCTGATCATCGCGCTACCCGGTAGCGCCAAAGCGGTGGCGCAAGGCATGGATATCCTTGCGCCGATCCTCGCGCATGCATTGAGCATGGCCGAGGGCGGAGGTCACGGATGAGTCAGGACACGCTCGCTTACGAACAGGCGTTGCGCATCGTGCTCGATGCAAGCGCAAGGCGCGGCACGGAAGAGTGTTCGATCGCGACATGCCTCGGTCGCGTATTGGCCACCCCTATCGTCAGCGCGGTCGACTTGCCGCCGTTCGACAATTCCGCCATGGATGGTTTTGCGTTGCGCGGTGCATCCACGCTTCATGCCGGTACGGAACTGGATGTTGAGGGTGAACAAGCCGCCGGCGATGGCATTCGCCATGCCCAGTATGGCGCGTGGGAAATCATGACTGGCGCACGCATGCCCGACGGTCTGGACCGCGTTATTCCGGTCGAGCAGACAGAACGATTGGCGTCTGGCGCACGCGTTCGACTATTGGCGGATGTCGCATCCGGACAAAACGTGCGCACGGCGGGTTCCGATGTCGCTCGCGGCGAAAACGTGCTCGATGCCGGCACCGTTCTGCAGCCGCAACATGTCATGTTGCTTGCCGCGCTTGGCGTGGCGAAGGTACCGGTCGCAGAGCGCCCGCGCGTCGCCGTGCTCTGCACGGGGCGCGAGTTGGTCGACGATCCTTCGCAAACCTTGGCGTCCGGCCAAATCCGCAATTCCAACGGCCCCTTTCTCGCTGCGCGCCTGCCCTTGGCAGGCGCCGAAGTCGTGCATGTCGAAACGGTGGGCGACGATGCCGTCGCGTTCGAATCGGCTTTGCATCGCGCGTTGAATGCGGGCGCCAAGATCATCGTCACCAGCGGCGCTGTGTCGATGGGCCGCTACGATTTCGTACCGCAAGCGCTGGAACGTCTCGGTGCGAAAACGCTCTTTCATAAAGTGGCGATACGCCCCGGTAAACCGCTGCTGTTTGCCCAGCTTCCCAACAACGTATTGCTCTTTGGATTGCCCGGCAATCCGATTGCGGTGGCGGTCGGCCTGCGATTCTTTGTCGAGCCGGCATTGCGAGTCATGCTTGGCATTCCATCGGAAACGCCGCGACGCATCCCCTTGAGCAAGGCATACAGCAAGAAACCGCGTCTGCGTTTTCACCTCAAGAGCCGCATGCACATCGACGCGGAAGGCCGTCTTGCGGTGGAGGTGCTCGACGGCCAAGAGTCTTACCGCATCCGTCCGCTGGCTGACGCCAATGCTTGGGCAGTTGTGCCGGCCGACGTCGATGCCCTACTCGCCGGCGCGTTGGTGGATGTTTACGGCGTCGGTCATTTCGAATTTCCATTGCCGTACGAGGCCACGCCATGAAAGTGCGCATCGCCTTGTTCGGCGCCTTACGCGATGCGGACGCACGCGGTTTCATTGAACTGGATGCACCCGACGTGTGCACGATTGCGACTCTGCGCGATCTGTTGCGCGAGCATCTTCGAGAACATGCTCCGCATATCAGCGCAAACCTCGTGCAACGCTCCGCGTTCGCCAGCGACGATGAAATTCTGCACAACCACCGCACGCTTCCCGACAACGGAAAGCTGGCGATATTGCCGCCAGTGAGTGGAGGCTGAGAGATACGCGCATGACAGATCTCTACACAGCGGTTGTCGATATAAGTGAAGCGGCGCTGGACCCTGCGACAGCCCTGGATTTTGTTTCCGATCCACGCTTCGGCGGCATCGATATCTTTATCGGCAAAGTGCGCGAGCACAATCTCGGCCGTATCGTGACCGGCATCAGCTACGACCTGTTCGAGCCGTTGGCGCTGCGCACCTTCGAAGCGATCGATGCGCGCGCCCGCGCGGAAATCGGCGGACCTATGAAACTGTACATCGCGCACGCCAAAGGCGATCTGCGCATCGGCGATGTAGCCGTGATCGTCGCAGCCGGCACACCGCATCGCGACGAAGCGTTCCGCGCCTGTCGTCTTGCCATCGAAGCGGTAAAGCACGAAGCGCCGATCTGGAAACAGGAACACTACATCGACGGCGACAGCGCCTGGAGCGAAGGTTGCTCGTTATGCGATGAACAACGCGAGGCCGAACACGCCGCCACCCTGCGCGGAGACGTGCATGACCACAGCCATTGAGCCAGCGCGCTGTATCGGCGTAGTGCTCGCTGGCGGGCTTTCCTCGCGCATGGGGCGCGACAAAGCATTGCTTCCATGGCATGGGCGGCCGTTGATCGAACATCAAATCGCGCTGCTGAAAGCGGCGGGCGCGAACGAGGTGAAAGTCAGCGGCAGTCGTCCCGACTATCACGGCGTCGCCGATCTCGTTCCTCTCGCCGGCCCCATCGGCGGTATCGCTAGCATCGCGGCGGCATGCGACGACGGCGATCTGCTCATCGTTCCAGTCGATATGCCGCGGCTGCAGGCATCGTTGCTGCAACGCTTGCTCGATGCCGAGCGCAATGCCGCGTGTGCGCGGTTCGTTAATCGTGTTCTGCCCATGCGTCTTCGGCTGAATGCGAGTAGTCGAGGCGCATTGAATGCGTTGATCGTTGCAACCGACAAGCGCGACCGATCGCTGCGAGCGCTGCAAGAACGGATCGGCATGGTTGAAATCGCTCTTTCCGACGACGAGGCGAAGCAGTTGATCGACTGCAACACGGAAGAAACCTGGCAGGAGGTAATTGCATGAGGGTGCAACTGGAGGGCCAAAGCTTGCGACTTCGCATCGACGAAGCCGAACTGGCTCGGCTTTTGTCCGGCGACACCGTACAGAATCGCACCACGCTTCCCGATGGACGTATCGAAACGCAGGGACTCCGCCTCACCTCGAAAATCGCATGGCGCCGTGACGACGCGACGTGGCTGATCGATCTGCCCAGTGCCGAGGTGCGCGCGCTAAGCGAACGCCTTCCCTCACGCGATGGACTGCAGTTCTCGCTTCCAACCCCGCACGACGACGCATTAGAAATACTGTTCGACATCGATGTTCGCGACAGCACGCGCAAACGACTGCACAAATCGTCAGAAGGAGAACGCTCTTGAAGAAGTGGTCGCTGCTTGCTGCCTTTCTGAGTCTGATCGGCGTATGCGCCTACGCACAGACTGCTCCCGTGTTGCGCGTCGCCTACGCCGGCTCCATGGGCGTGGTCATGGACAACGCTGTCGGCCCCGATTTCGCCAAAGCGCATCAGGCCACGTATCAAGGTATCGGCCAAGGTTCATATGCTTTAGCGCGCCTGCTGGCTGCGCATCAATTGCAAGCAGATGTTTTCGTCACCATCACGCCAGGCCCCATGCAGGTGCTTAAGCAAGCCGGACTGGTAACGGCCGGCACGCCCGTAGCCAGCACGCAGATGGTGGTGATCTACAGTCCTCACAGCCGATTTGCTCACGATTTGGATGCCGCGTCGCATGGCCAGAAAAAATGGTACGACGTATTGAGCGAATCCGGCATTCGTTTGGGACGCACCGATCCCGCAGTCGATCCGCAAGGCGCAAACGTGCTGCTGGCCTTGCAGCTCGCCTCGAATTACTACCACAAGCCCGATTTACTAAAAGCCATCACCGGATCGCCGCAGAACCCCGCGCAGATCTTTACCGAGCCATCGCTCATGTCGCGACTGGAAGCCGGACAAATCGATGTCGCTATCGGTTACCTGAGCGCGGCGCAGTCGCATCATCTCCCAACGATCGCCCTGCCCGATGAAATCAACCTTGGCAATCCGGATATGCAAGCCCCGTGGTACGACCGCGCATCCGTCGCGCTGCCAAATGGCAAGACGTTGCATGTGCAGCCATTGGTTTTCTACGCCGGCGCGTTGACCAATGCGCAACAGTCTGACTTGGCACGTGCGTTCGTCGACTACTTGCAAAGCTCTCAGGGACAAGCTTTGTTGCGCGAGCACGGTTACAGCGCGCCGCGCGGAAACAGTCTATGAATTCGCTTTACACTGTAATCGGCGCGTCCAAGAGTCGTGCGGATGAGCAACGCTAAAGCGCAACTTCCAGTATGGGTGAGCGGCGTAACACTGCTGCTTTTGATCGCGCCCTTTGTCGGGCTTGCGCTGGGTACGCCGTGGCATCAATTCGGCTTTGCCGATGGGGACGGTAGCGCCATTGGCGTTTCGCTTATTTACAGCATCGTCGCCCTCGTCTTGATAATCGCGCTCGGTACGCCACTGGCATGGTGGCTTGCGCGTTACCCCATTCACGGCCGATGGTTGATCGATGCGCTGCTGCTTCTCGCGCTGCTGACGCCGCCGCTCGCGATGGGTTTGTTGTTGGCGTCCATGTATGGACCTTACGGCCCGGCGGGCAGTCTGCTCGAACGCGCGGGGCTGGTGCTAACCAACTCCGCGCCCGCATTTGTCATGGCGCAGTTTTATAGCGCGCTCCCCTATTACGTAATCGCCGCACGAGCCGCATTCGAAAGCGTGCCGCGCGAATTGGAACAGATCGCATTGACGCTGGGGCATTCGCCGTGGCGTAGTTTTCTTCACGTCAGTCTGCCCCTCGCACGACTGGGATTGGCGGCGGCAATTGCGCTGGCTTGGGTGCGCGCACTGGGCGAATTCGGCGCCGTGCTGATCGTGGCGTATTACCCGCAAGGCATCCCGGTAAAGCTGTGGGTGAATTTGCAGAACATCGGATTAAGCGCGGTGTATCCGCTGCTGTGGGTCTTCTTTATTGTCGCCATGCCCTTACCTTTGCTGGTTGGCTTGGCCGCGCGCCGCAGGCATTTGTTCTGATGCGCATCGAGTACCGTATCGAACACCCCATCGCGTTAAGCGCGGCCTTCGACGTCGAAGGTTTTACCGTGTTGTTGGGCGCAAGCGGCGAAGGCAAATCACTTTTGCTTCGGGCGATTGCCGGTTTGACGCCAGCGCAAGGCGAGCCATTTTCCGCCATGGCTGCGCAACATCGCGCGGTAGGTTATCTGCCACAGGGGTACGCGCTGTTTCCGCACCTCAATGCGTGGCAGAACGTCGCCTTCGCATTACGTGGCGCACAGCGACGCGCTCAAGCGATGGCGCTACTCGAACGCGTGCATATGGCGGAATTTGCCGAACGCTACCCGGCGACCTTGTCCGGCGGACAGCAGCAACGCGTCGCGTTGGCACGCGCCATGGCGCGAAGGCCGCAATTGCTGCTACTGGACGAACCCACGTCCGCGCTGGACCCGGTAACGCGCGACGATGTCATCGCGGAACTGATTGGCGAAGTCCACGAGTTCGGCATTCCCACGCTGGCCGTAAGCCACGATCCGCAACTCGCCGCCGTGGCGGATCGGCTAGTGTTGATGCACCACCGACGCATCATTCAAATCGGTCCACCAGACCTTGTTTACGCAAACCCCGTCAACGGAGCAGCCGCTCGACTGCTAGGGCATCGCAATGTGCATCGCGGAAGAATCGAAGGCGCCCCGGGCGCACGCCGGCTGATATGGCAAGAAGGTGCCGTCGCTTTTCCGCTCGACGGCCAGCACAGTGCGAATGGCGACGTCGATTGGACCATCGACCCGGAAGCCATTCGCCTCGTCGATGCGCGAGATACGTCGATCGATGCGATTCCTGCATCAATAGAAGTCAAGCACGTGATAGGACGCATCACCCATCTAGGATTTCGCTGCGGCCAGGGACGCCTATGGGTATCTACCTCCGGCCAAAACTCCATCCCCGAATCGCCTGCCCTGCATCTTCCTGCTGACGCTATTCGGTGCTGGGAGCGAAAAAGCGATGAGCGTGTGACCGACAAGACGCAGCGATAAAGTGCGAGAGCCCCCAACGGTTAGATGCCACCAGCCAGGATCGGCCGGACCAAAAACGCCAAATCACACGATGAAAGCGCACTCTGAAAACTCATGTCGCCGCCTCCCTCGCGAAGAGGTACGTTCGAGACCACCACAGTTTCGACGATCGCTCAGCGACAGGAGGCAGCGATGTCACTTTACGCAGCTATCGACCTTCATTCCAGCAACAGTGTGCTGGCGATCATGGATGATGCGGGAAGGCCGTGTTCCAAAGCCGGCGCACGAATGATTTACCCTGCATCTTGGCCGATCTGGCCCCGTACCAAAGCCAAATCGTCGGGGTGGCGGTGGAGTCCACCTATAACTGGTATTGGCTCGTTGATGGGCTGATGGACCGCGGCTACGTCGCGCATCTGGTGAATGCCGCCGCGATCCCGCAATACGACGGTCTCAAACACGGCGATGATCACACCGATGCCATGCACCTGGCCCAACTGATGCGGCTAGGCCTCTTACCGGAGGGCTACATCTATCCGCGTGAACAACGCGCCACGCGCGATCTGCTGCGACGCCGCTTTGCGTTGGTACGGCAGGCTGTTCGCATGATGCTCTCGATCCAATCCAGCTTCAGTCGTAACACCGCCAAACAACTGTCGAGCAATACCTTGCGCCGGTTGCCGCCGGCGCAATTGGAAGTGCTGTTTCCGGATCTGGCTACACGCTATGGCGTGCTGATCCAGTTCAAATTGTGGCTGACGTTGCAGGATCACATTGCCGTTCTGGAACACTGGGTGCGCAAAGACCTTGCGCATCCCGATCAGCTGCGGCGGTTACAAAGCGTGCCCGGCATCGGCTCCATTTTAGGTATGACGATTCTGCTCGAAAGCGGAACCATCGAGCGCCTCGATTCGGTGAGCGATTACGCCTGGTATTGCCGTATGGTGGAGAGCGTTCGGTTATCCGCTTGACGCAAGCGGCGAAATGGTGCCCCCTGTTTCACTCCTTATCGAAGAACGGGGTCGCCATTTCTGTTCTCTACAGGACTTTTACGAGCTTGCCATCTTTAAATTCGAAGCGAACCCCGTCCAGATATATGGTGTTTGTCTCTGGGTCCCGCTTTAAAACAAGCGGCTCATCCGTTCGCGATACAACATAAGCTTTTAGTTTTGGCATTAGTTGCTCTTCAGTTAAACCCGACCATTCGTGCTCGACTATGCTCGCAAGTAACGCGCTGTGCTTAGCACATTGCTCCGTACTGGCGTCAAGGTATGTGCGAGTCACGCCTTGGTCAAACACACGATACGTCAAAACGGCACAAGCTAAAGCAAGCAATATCGTGGTCACTTTCCACACTTTCGTACTCATTGCCCTGCTCCAAAAGCTCGGTTTGAAAAATCGCGGCATTGATTTGATGACCACGGTTTCCAACTATATTTCGGTCTGTTTTTGTCCTTAGCATAATCTTGGGCATATTTATTGACTTTCTTTGCGTCTGGTTCTGCGCTGCAGACCAGCATTGCCTTGCTACCTTCTCCATACCTTTTGGAAAGATATTTACTCAAAGCATCCATTGATTTTTGCGTTGGTAACTCAGTTTTTGGATCCACATCTACATCTGGAACAGGCCCCCGTCTCACATTTCCATCTTCTTGAGAAAGCTTTGCTCCAATGACGCCAGGGTCTGCCGGCGAATAGCGCCCATATTCATAGTATTGCGTCTCACCAGATGAATCGAAACTCAGAATTGCCCCATGCCCCCCAAGGTGGCTAGACCTAAAGCCGAATCCGGTATCTATTGGGTAATCAGGGTACAGCACAGTACAAGCTCCAAACCCAAGAGGGTCGAAAAGGTCTAACGGGTTGTCATCGACGTACGCATATGTGCTGCTTTGACCACCAAACATACCGAGTGTGTCGCTTTCGATGTATCTACCTAGATTGGGGTCGTAGTCACGATTGACGTTGTAATTCAGGCCTGTTTCCGCATCTGCGTATTGCCCCTGGAATCTCGGGTTGTAGGTGTATCCATTGCTCGTAGGTGACTGCTCACCCCATGCGTTGCCTTGATATGCCCAACTCCACTCCGTATTACCGCTGCTGTCAGCAATCGCTCGTGGTGTTCCGAGTTCGTCTGCGGTGACATACGCAATGGAGCTCGTCGTCCCTTGCGTGTCGAGATTTGCGACCGGGATGCCGTCGAGATACACGTACTCTCGGTTCGTCGCTCCGTATTCGCTGAGCAGCTGACTGCTCGGTCCGTAGTTGTAGCGCTCCGTGGTGCCATTGGCAGTTTTGGCAACGCGTTCGCCCTCGGCGTTGTAGGTGTAGTTAGCGACCGTGCTCTGGTTGAGCTGCGCGAGCGTCATACGGTTGCGCGCGTTGTACCCAAAGCCGTACGTGCTGCCCGCTTGCGAGATCGCCGTGGTGTTGCCATCGGCATCCACTGTTCTTGCCGCATTACCCGTCGCCACGAGCTGATGCGTGTTCGGGTTGTAGCTGTAGGCGCCCGTCGCCAGGCCGCTGCCGGTCTTGCTGAGGCGATCACCGGTGGGGTTATAGGTGACGCTCTCCAGCGTGCTGCCATCGGCTTCGGTGATCTGGGTTAGTCGATACAGCGGATCGTAGCTGTAGGTTTCGGTCGCCGGATTGGCGCCGGCGCTGTTGCCGATGGCGGTGATATCGCCCATCGCATCGCGGGCGACGTGCAGCGTGAAGGCCGGGCTGACCAGGTCGGTGAGGCGGTAGTTGGCATCGTAGGTGCGGGTGATCGCTTGGCCGTTACCCAGGGTGTAACCGCTGATGGGGCCGAATGGTTGATACGTTACATTACTCGCCACCGTGGTGGCGGTACCGCCTGGGGGCGTGATGCTGACGCTTTGGATTCTGCCATTGCTATCGCGGGTGTAGGTGACTTGAGCGCCGCTTGGATAAGTGATGCTCTTCAGGCGCCCGGCGGCGGTGTAATCGTAACTGGTGATATCAACCGTTGCCGTGGTGCCGAAATCATTAGCGCACTCCATGCCTGTAGGGCAGTTGCCGAAATTAGGCGCTTCGGCACCGATTGGGCTCGTGATGGATTGGCTCTTGCGGGTGACGCGACCTTGCGTGTCGTAGCAATACGCGGTGGTGACGGCGTTCTCGACGATGTGGGTTAAATGACCGATCGGGTAGGACGTGCTGCAGCCCGTCGCGGTGTTGGGTTCGTCGTAGGTGTAGGTGATGTTTTGGGTGCTGTCGGTGTAGCTGGCACTTAGACGGCGGTTTTGCGCGTCGTAGGTGTAGGTGACGGTGTTCTGGTTGGCATCGGTGCCGGTGAGGACGTTGCCGGCGGCGTCAAAGGTGCGCGCGGTGACGCCGGTGTCGGGACTGGTGAGGGTGGTCGGATCAGACAACCCATCGTATTGATAGGTGGTGGCGAGACCACTGGGATCGGTCACCTGGGTGAGGCGATCCAACGCATCGTAGGTATACGTAGTCTTGGTGTTGGCCGTTTGAGCGAACACGGGCGATGCACTCACGATCATCGTCAGGCCAACAACAAGGCTTATCCATGCTTTCCCGACGTACGCATTATTCTTTTCTGGTTGCAACAGCTCGTTTTGTTGTGGAGCGGCGCGCTCATTCATAACAGCGCAGACATGCATTGCGAAGTGCCCTTGATCCATGGCGATGTACTCCTTCAGTTCGTGCCCTGTAGTTGTCGAATGAAACAGGGGTAAGAGTCCACTATCTGTAACTCGAAATGCGGAATGTAAGTGCGCTGCGCCCCTTATTTTGCTTAGCTGCTCAATCCGACTAATTTGATCTGCGTCAAACAATCATTTTCCTTTTCAATCTGAAAAGGCCCAATAAGCGCTCTTTGGCTGCGCCAATTCGGAACACCATAGCCATCCTCCTTCATTACACTTTCATACACCTCGACCGGCACGGAGCACCGTGGTAGTGAAGTATTGATTATGTCCTGCATAAAACTTAGGGCATTTTTTTGTAGATGAACCTGCGACTTAAGGTCATCGACCTCTAGGGATCTATCTATAACAAGGAAGATCAAAAAAAATGTTAGACAGAGCGAGACAACCCTATAGAAGTGGAACAGGTATTTACTCATTTTATTAAACAAGCCCCGAAAGCGTCGTGAGCAAAGGTGTCGCACACGTTAAATTTGTGCTTACCGAATGGATTAATACTGTAAGGATATTTGGAGACGTTCTTCTACGTGTCCAAAGCAAATGCGATGATCTCGCTGGCATCCGCATCCTTCGAATAAATCGAGCTCACAGTTTTATCCCTGCCGAATTCCTTCGAAATTATTGCATTTATCGCCCGGAGAGACGCAACAGTCGGATTGCCACCACTGTCAAATTGAACAGTGCCAACATCGAACGGACCACGTACATCGCCATCTATCGAATAGCGCGATCGTAACTGTAGAACAGCGCGGATTTGCGCCGAACCCACCTTGTTCAATCGCTTCCAACTCCCCGACTCAACAATAGGCGGCAAGCCGATAAACGAAGCTCGCCTACTAATTGGCGAGCCCCAATAGGGCAAAAACTGACAATGAAATCGGACAAAATCTTGCGGAGAAATCGTCTTTTGTTGTCCTCGTGGATTGCTTCATTCTGACGTTGAAGAATTCTTCCACACCGTAGAGGACACGTCATGTTTGCTCCTATTAGCCACCCTGTTCGAAAAATGATTCTTCCCGCTGTCATGGCTTTGAGCATGACGACAGTCGTCGCCGCACACCATGCCTCACCCGCCTCCGGGCTCGGTCAATCGTGGCCGAATGCGCCCGACGTCAGCACCAGCACACGTTGGCACGTATACCGGTTTGAACGGGATGGCATTCGATATATTCAGGTGAATGATTTGCAGGGCACGGTGCGTGCCGCCGTGGCGGAGACGCAAGGCGTTGCGTTTGCATTGCCAGTTGGTGTCGATGCGCAGAATGTCGCGTTCATCAACGACAGTGTGCCAACTGATTTAACAGAAGTGGCTTATCAGGACGAAAGTCTTATGGTAGCGGTGGAGTCGCAAAGTGATGGCACAATCCAAATTGCAATACAGATGGTGGCCTGCGAGCCTTCTAACTGCTCAGGTGGTCATATCGCTTCGCTAATTCAGTAGCCCCCAACGTTCCAAACCGATTCACTCGACCCATAGCCGAATCGGCGATGCAGGCATAATCGCGCTTGGCACCTGATCACAAAGAAGCATGGAAATACGCTTGCCGTCAGGCACGGAGCGCAGATCCAACAGTCCGTCGAACACAAGCACCAGTTTGCGAGCTTCCTCGACAGTGCGAAGGCCGGCACCTAATACGTCGGCCACGCCTTCGCGTTTACTATTGGCGACGGCGTAAGCCACTTGCCGGTTGTCTTCCACACTATGGATGCGCAAAACCACCCAGCGTCGCCCCTGCCGCCGTCCGGTACGTATTGCCATCCGAATGGCGGTACAGGCTGGTGAGCTACTGAGCGCCGTCACAGCGTCGCAGGCAACGCGGTAGAGTGCGGCCTGCAATGCCGGGCTGAGAAAACGCAACTCGCGCCCCACCATATCGCAGTCGTAAATGATGCCCGCTTCACGCAGTGCCTTGCCGATGGTTTCATGCAATGCCGCACCAAGGCCCCGTTCACGCCAGGCACTGGGATACAGGCTTTCAGCAAGGTGCTGCAAGTGCCGATGCAGTCGTTCGGCCTGACTATTGAAGTACTCCCATTCCTCGCGCGCAACACAACATTTCAGCGCTTCGGTGTAATCCATGCGCAGTAGCATGCCTACACACTCCAGTGCGTGCGCAGTTCGCTGCAAGCGTTCTTCGCCCAGGGCCAGAGCGTTTTGCGCTACATCTTTGTCTTGGTGTGCATTCTGCTGGGCTCTACCGTAATCGCGCCCTTGCTCGGAAATACGTGCGCCAAAGAAATACAGGCTGGTAACCGCCATTGCCATCAGCGTTTGGGCCTGCTGGTTGAAGGGCTCGGTGCCCCAAGCAAGTAACGCACATATACAGGCCAAAGAAAGCGTTCCGCCTACTACCGAAGCGCGCCATCCGTGCTTTAGCGTCAACCATACGGCAGGCAGGAAAAGAGCCATTAATGGCGTGGCTTGCGTGCTCGCGTCGGCGACACGATACCAACCAATCAACCCCGCCAGGATCAGTACTGCAATCCCGACATCCCGTACCAGCGGATGCGTGATAGGCGTACGCAGTGGCAGTAGTGGCAAGATGTATCTTCGCCCTCGAATGCGAATCATGATGATCCACGGCACAACCAATAACAGAACAGCATAGGTACCAATGAAATATTTCATCCACGTTCCCGGAGGGATCGCGTAAGAACCGGATGGGAGGCGCACTGTCGAGAGAATGGTGTAGTTGATCGATGCCCACATCGCTGAAAGCACTAGCATGCAAGCCAGCAACCGCGTCAGATTGACCATTCCTGGCGTAGGAAACAATCCAGCACGATTGCGGAACCAGCTAATAACCGGCATAGCAAAAATGATGAGCGGAATGGAATCGAGGATGACCCAAGTGAGCCCCAAGTCACTCAGGCATTGAATACTGAAATACGTGAGCGGAAACACTTCGCCCACCACCATCGCTGGCCAGTGGCGACGCGGCGTGAGCATCAGAAATGCCACGCGCAGCCCTGCAGCGAATGGCCAAAACGTGACGGAAAGCGGCCTTATCGCGATGTACACCAATGCGTACCCCAGCGCCACCGCAACATGCGCCATCCAACGATGCGCGCGCCACTGCTTCTCGATCCAAAGTCTGAGCATGTCTCCCTCGCCCTCCGTTAAAGCCATATCAGGCGTTTCCCCGGCCTGTATGGCGTTCCATTCACTGATGACGCCCCAGCGGTGGGGCGACGATGTTCAGTGGTAACACGGATATGGCGTTTGGACCTATCAGCAAAACCTCACACGACTTGCAGGTTTTAAGCTGATTTTATTTGCGGAGGAGAAACTTCAATATGCGTAGCACTCCCGCTTGGCCGCTGAATGCGCCTCGCTCC
Organism: Dyella sp. 2HG41-7; assembly: GCF_021390675.1. Classification (NCBI taxonomy): domain Bacteria; kingdom Pseudomonadati; phylum Pseudomonadota; class Gammaproteobacteria; order Lysobacterales; family Rhodanobacteraceae; genus Dyella; species Dyella sp. 2HG41-7. The sequence continues at coordinate 1,930,074 of NZ_JAJEJV010000004.1, read as the reverse complement.
CCTTCCCAGCCGTGAGGCTCGGTGCGCTGCGATCTACAAAAAATTAGACTACTTCACACATGTTTTATTGCTATTCCCTTTTCTAGTCGCGCGCTGTCCAAGCGGGAGTTTTCCTCGAACGTTCTTAGTATCGGAACGGCGTTACGCGCCGAGCGGCTTGCGATCCAATTCCGCAAGTTTCTCCACGCCTTTTCTCGCGAGCGGGTCCAGACCTTCGCCGCCCGCTGCAAGATGCGCCACGATTTGCTTGCGCATGCCCGGCTCCCAATAGCGTTTCAGATGCGTGGCGACGCCTTCCACGCCGGCCGCCCCATCCGGTTCTGCCGCAAAATAGTGGCTGATGTCGTTCACCATGGCGACGAGTCGTTCGATGTTCATATGAAGGGTGCTCTAGCGGCGTGAACCAGTCGCTGCGGATGACTATAAACAACATAGCTGCCTGGGCGCGCAAACCCGATCAGCGTGAGGCGCGTACTTTCGGCCAGATGAATCGCCAGGGCGGTGGGCGCGGAGATCGCCGCCATAACGGTGATGCCGGCGCTTGCCGCCTTGGTCACCATTTCATAGCTTGCACGACTGGTGACGAGCAAAAAACCACGCTCTGGATCGATGTGGTCCTTGGACATGGCGCCGATCAACTTATCGAGTGCGTTGTGACGACCCACATCTTCGCGCACCAAAACAATGAGGCCGTCGCGATCCACCCACGCCGCAGCGTGCACGGAACCTGTGGCGCGATTCACCGGCTGCGCTTCGTGTAGCGTTTCTAGCGCACGTTCCAACGCTGCAGCCTCAATCTTTGGCCCTTCGCCCACCGGCGCAGGGTGACGTACGGCATCTTCCAGCATGCGCGCACCGCATAATCCGCAGCCGCTTCGTCCCGGCAACAAACGCTCGCCGCCGACGCCCGCGCGTTGTTCGACGGCGTTTGACGAAACCTGCATCGCCAGTTCGATGCCTTCCAGTTGCGCGCGCACTTCCAGGGAAACGAGTTCTTCCGGCTTCGCGATCAGACCTTCACTCAACGAAAAACCGAGCGCGAAATCCTCCAGATCCAGCGGCGTCACCATCATCACCGCGAATGGTACGTCGTTGTAGATCATAGCCACCGGCACTTCTTCGGTGATGGTGTCACTCGTCGATTCGTGTTCGCCACGGCGATAACGATCCACGCGGCGAGTGACATAACCGCTGCCGACGACCGGCTTATCAAGGCGATTCGGCTGCATCCAACAAGGCCTGCTGTTCGTTGGAAAACGTCTGGTAGCGTTTTTGCCATTCCGACGGCTGATTCACGCGCGTCACCTGTACTGCCGTAACTTTGTATTCGGGGCAGTTTGTGGCCCAATCCGAATTCTCAGTCGTGATGACGTTCGCGCCGGTGCCGGGGAAATGGAATGTGGTGTAGACGACGCCCGGCTGCATGCGCTCAGAAATGCGTGCGCGTAGCACCGTTTGGCCCGCGCGGCTTTCGATGCCGACCCAATCGTTTTCGTTGATGCCGCGTTCTTCCGCGTCGTTGGGATGGATTTCCAAGCGGTCCTCGTCATGCCACATCACATTGGCGGTGCGACGCGTCTGCGCGCCAACGTTGTACTGACTAAGGATGCGGCCGGTAGTGAGAATCAACGGATGCTTCGCGTTGACCTTCTCCGTCGTCGGCACATATTCGGTAAGCATGAAGCGGCCCTTGCCGCGTACGAATTCGCCAACATGCATGACCGGCGTGCCTTCCGGATGCTGGTCGTTGCAAGGCCATTGCACCGAACCGAGACGATCGATTTTCTCGAAACTGATGCCGTTGAAGGTGGGTGTCAGCTGTGCGATTTCATCCATGATCTCCGACGGGTGCTGGTAGTGCATCGGATAACCCATGGCGTTGGACAGCAATTGGGTCACTTCCCAATCGGCGTAGCCATTCTTCGGTTCCATCACCTTGCGCACGCGCGACACGCGACGTTCGGCATTGACGAAGGTGCCATCCTTCTCCAGGAACGAACAGCCTGGCAAGAACACATGCGCGAACTTGGCGGTTTCGTTCAAGAACAAATCCTGCACCACGACACATTCCATCGACTCCAAGGCCGAAGTGACGTGTTGCGTATTCGGATCGGATTGGGCGATGTCCTCGCCTTCGATATAAAGCCCTTTGAAATTACCGTCGATGGCGGCCTCGAACATATTCGGAATGCGCAAGCCGGGCTCGTCATGCAGATGCACGCCCCACGCCGCTTCGAACGAGCCACGCACCACTGGATCGCTGACGTGGCGGTAGGCGGTAAATTCGTGCGGGAACGAGCCCATATCGCACGAACCCTGCACGTTGTTCTGACCGCGCAGCGGATTGACGCCCACGCCTTCACGACCGATGTTGCCGGTCGCCATGGCGAGATTGGCAATACCCATCACAGCCGTAGACCCCTGCGAGTGTTCCGTTACGCCCAAGCCGTAATAGATGGCTGCGTTGCCGCCCTTGGCATACAAGCGTGCTGCGCCACGAACCAAAGCGGCGGGAACGCCCGTTTCGGCTTCCATCGCCTCCGGGCTGTATTTGTCTTGCGCGACAAAATCGTGCCATTTCTTGTATGCGTCAGGCTCGCATCGCGCTGCGATAAACGCTTCGTCGGTCAAGCCTTCGGTCACGATGACATGCGCCAAGGTGTCGAGCATCGCCACATTGGTGCCTGGTTTGAGCTTGAGGTGAAAATCGGCCTTTACGTGCGGCGTGCGCACCAGATCGATGCGGCGCGGATCAATCACAATCAGCTTTGCGCCAGCACGCAGGCGACGTTTCATTTGCGAGCCGAACACAGGATGCGCGTCCGTCGGATTGGCGCCGATAACCAGAATCACGTCGGTCTTTTCCACCGAATCGAAGTCCTGCGTTCCCGCCGACTCGCCCATGGTGGATTTGAGACCGTACCCGGTGGGTGAATGACAAACGCGCGCGCAGGTATCGACGTTGTTGTTGCCGAAACCGGCGCGCACTAGTTTCTGCACCAGATATGTTTCTTCGTTGGTACAACGCGACGATGTAATGCCGCCGATGGAAAACTTGCCGTACTTCGCCTGCAATCGCTTGAACTCGCTGGCGACGTGCGCAATGGCTTCCTCCCAACTGACGATGCGCCACGGATCGCTGATTTTGTGGCGAATCATCGGCGTTTTGATGCGGTCGGGATGCGTGGCGTAACCGATCGCAAAACGTCCCTTGACGCAGGAGTGTCCGTGATTGGCGTGCCCGTCCTTGTTGGGCACCATGCGCACGATCTCTTCGCCCTTCATTTCGGCGCGGAAGCTGCAGCCGACGCCACAGTAAGCGCAGGTCGTAATGACGCTGTGTTCCGCTTGTCCGCGATCGATCAGCGATTTCTCAGACAGTGTGGCGGTTGGGCATGCCTGCACGCAGGCGCCGCAGGACACGCATTCGGAATCGAGGAAGCGTTCGTTCTGGCTGGCCGCCACCTTCGATTCGAAGCCGCGGCCTTGTATGGTCAACGCGAACGTACCTTGCACTTCTTCGCAGGCGCGCACGCAACGCGAGCAAACGATGCACTTGGACGGATCGAACGTGAAATACGGGTTGGATTCGTCCTTCGGTGAGAACAGAGGATTGTCGACCCTTTGAGAAGTGCGACCATGGATGGCCGCTTTTTGATCTTCGCGCGCAGGGATGCGCGCATAAACATGATTCGCGCCGTCGTAGCCGTAGCGCACTTCGCGCAAGCCCACGACACCGGCCATATCTTGCAATTCACAGTGACCATTGGCGGGACACGTCAGGCAATCCAACGGGTGATCGGAGATATAAAGCTCCATCACGCCACGACGAATATCAGCAAGCTTCGACGTCTGCGTACTGACTTTCATACCTTCGGTGACAGGCGTGGTGCACGACGCCGGATACCCTTTGCGCCCTTCGATTTCCACCAGGCACAATCGGCAGGAACCGAAGGCTTCCAACATGTCGGTCGCGCACAGCTTGGGAATGGCGATGCCCGCCTGCGCGGCCGCGCGCATCACCGAGGTGCCTTCCGGCACGCTGATGCTGCGGCCGTCGATCGTCAGCGCGACCTGTTTCTCCGATTTGACGGCAGGTGTGCCGAGATCGATTTCGACGATGGAAAGCATAATGCGTTACCTCCTCAACATGACGTAGCCCCTCTCCCCTTCGGGGAGAGGGGTTGGGGTGAGGGGCCAAGGCTTGCAGGGAACATCAACGAAACCATGCTTTTCACCTGCAAACTTGCGGCAAGACTGGCCCCTCACCCTGCCCTCTCCCCGGAGGGGAGAGGGTTCAAACCATTTGCGAAATCTTCATGAAAATGGTCGAGTGCGCTGAGCACCGGGAATGGCGCCATGCCGCCAAGCGCGCAGAGCGAACCGGCCACCATCGTTTGACAGAGATCGCGCAGCAATTCTTCGTTGCGTTCGCGTTCGGCCATGTCACCTTGAACGATGCGGTCGATTACCTCAACGCCGCGTGTGGAACCGATACGGCACGGCGTGCATTTGCCGCAGGATTCGATGGCGCAGAATTCCATGGCGAAGCGCGCTTGCGCCGCCATATCGACGGTATCGTCGAACACCACCACGCCACCGTGGCCGACCATGCCGCCGATGGCTGCAAACGCTTCGTAATCGATGGGCGTATCGAGTTGCGACACCGGAATGTAAGCGCCCAACGGGCCGCCGACCTGTATCGCTCGCACGGGTCGACCGCTCGCTGTGCCTCCGCCGTAATCTTCGATCAATTCGCGCAATGTCAGGCCGAAGGCGCGTTCCACCAAACCCGGACGCTTGATATTGCCGGCCAGCTGCAGCGGCAGCGTGCCGCGCGATTTGCCCATGCCGAAGTCGCGATAAAACGCGGCGCCGCGATCCAGAATGATGGGCACCGTCGCCAGCGTGATCACGTTGTTGATTACCGTCGGTTTGCCGAACAAACCCTGGATCGCAGGAAGCGGCGGCTTGAAACGCACTTGTCCGCGTTTGCCTTCCAGACTTTCCAGCAACGAGGTTTCTTCCCCGCAAATATAGGCGCCGGCGGCCATACGTACTTCGAGATGAAACACCTTGCCGCTGCCGCAAATGTTGTCGCCCAGATACCCGCGCGCCTTGGCGGTGTCGATGGCAGCTTCCAAAGCGCGCTGCGCATGCGGATATTCGACGCGCAGATAGATGTAACCGCGCGTGGCGCCCACCGCGAGCCCGGCGATTGTCATGCCTTCGATCAGCACGAACGGATCGCCTTCCATGATCATGCGATCGGAGAAGGTGCCGGAGTCGCCTTCGTCGGCGTTGCATACGATGTATTTTTGATCGGCGTTCGCATCGAGGCAGGTTTTCCACTTGATACCTGCAGGAAACGCTGCGCCGCCGCGGCCTCGCAAACCCGAATCGGTGACGGCTTGCACGATGGCCGAAGGCGTCATCGTCAAGGCTGCCGCGAGGCCGCGATAACCTTCGTGCGCCAGGTAATCATCCAAGCTGCGTGGATCGACGACGCCCATGCGCGCGAAAGTGAGGCGTTGCTGGCTCTTCAGCCAGGGAATCTCGTCGACCGGCCCCAACGCCAGCACATCGTCGCCACCGTGCAGAAAGTCGGCGTCGAACAAGGCGCCGACATCGCCGGCTTGCACGGGGCCGTAAGCGACACGCCCATTCGATGTTTCCACTTCCACCATCGGTTCAAGCCAATACAACCCACGCGAACCGTTGCGCACGATCCGCACATCCTCGTTGCGCACCGACGCCGTGGATTCAATCGCTTTGGCCACTTCGTCGGCGCCCAACGACAGCGCGCTGGCGTCGCGCGGTACGTAAACGGTGATACTCATGTCGCCTCCGACTGCGACTGCAACCATGCGTCGAAACTGTCGGGCGTCACGCGGCCTTTCAATTCATCGTCGACCATGATGGCAGGCGAGCATGCGCAGTTGCCAAGGCAATAGACAGGTTCCAGCGTCCAGTTGCCGTCTGCAGTGGTTTCATGGAAATCCACGCCCAAGCGTTCTTTCACATGCTGCGCGAGTTTCACCGCACCCATCGATTGGCACGACTCCGCGCGGCAGAGATAGATAACGCGCTTGCCGGCCGGACGCGTGCGGAAAAAGTGATAGAACGACACCACACCATGCACATCCGCACGCGAGAGGTTCATCTCGCGTGCGATCAGTGCAATGGCATCCTCGGGCACGTAGCCCAAGGATGCCTGGATGCCATGCAGAACCGGAAGCAATGCGCCGGGCTCATCCTTGAGTCGACCCGTGACATCAAGTACCGCATCGCGAACCGCTTCATCGATCGGCGGTAATGCGGCGACGTTCTTGGCAGGTTTCATAGCGTGTGTCTCTTTCCAACCTCGGCGCAATCGGCGCACATCATCCTTAGAACAGCGCGGCCGCTTTGCTGAGCGCGATCCATACGCCAATCAGGAACGGAACGCCTACCAATGCCCAGGCGATCACGCCCACGATACCGAATCCGCCGCGAGCCGCCTGATCGGCGTTGGCCGCGACCGTAGGCGCCTCGTGCTGCAGCGAACGCTCGTGCGCGAGTTCCTCGTCGGTCATATGGTGCTCTTCCTTGACCGGCCTGACCATTAAATTGGCGATAAGGCCAATCAGCAGCAAAGCGGCCAAAATGTAGAGCGTGCGGTCGTACACCAGATTCTTGGCGACGCCCGCGTCCAACTGCGCCTGACGCACCGCCGCGATCAAGAAAGGCCCCACCACACCCGCAACGGACCATGCCGTCAACAGACGACCATGAATGGCGCCAACCATTTGCGTGCCGAAAATATCCGCCAGATAAGCCGGCACCGTCGCGAATCCGCCGCCGTACATCGAAATAATCACGCACACGGCAATCACGAAAACGCCCGCCAAGCCCATATGACCGAGCGTGGGCAGACTGCAATACAGCACGATGCCCAGCAGGAAGAAGACGACATACGTCGTTTTGCGTCCGATAAAATCCGACGTCGACGCCCAGAAGATGCGGCCAAGGCTGTTGAACAAACTGAGCAGACCCACCAGTCCCGCCGCCGACGCAACGATCGATGCTTTCTGCGCTGCCGTCAGCGTGGTTGCCGTATCGAGGCCGAGCAAACGCGCACCGAATACTTCCTGGAACATCGGGCTGGCCATGGCCAGCACGCCGATGCCGGCGGTCACATTCATGCACAACACGATCCACAGCATCCAGAATTGCGGCGTTTTCCAGGCGCGATTCAAATGCACGTGCTTGGTGGTGATCAACTTGTTGCCGGTTGTTTTGTCCCCCGTCCAACCAGTCGGTTTCCAGCCGCTGGGCGGCACGCGGAATCCGAACGCGCCGGCCGACATGGCGAGGATGTAGATGACGCCCATCACCATCAGCGTGCTGGCGACACCGGCGATTTCGCCGTGCGCGAAACGCGCCATCAGCGCCACCGCAATCGGCGCACCGATCATCGCGCCGCCGCCGAAACCCATGATCGCGAAGCCGGTCGCCAAACCACGGCGATCCGGAAACCATTTGATCAAGGTGGAAACTGGCGTGATGTAGCCAATGCCAAGTCCGATGCCTCCCAATATTCCGCAGCCGAGAAACACCAGCCACAACTGATGCATCGACACGCCGATGCCGCCGACGACCAAACCGCCGCCCCAGCACAGCGCCGCGTAAAAGCCAGCCTTGCGCGGTCCGGCATGTTCCAGCCAGCCGCCCCAAATCGCCGCGGAAATACCGAGCATGGCGATAAAGGTTTCGAAAATATGCGTGACCGCAGGCACGGTCCAATTGCACGATCCGGCAAATAACTGCGCGAAAAATCCGAGGCTTTCGCAACTGGCCGCCCCCGGCACCAGTTTGCTCATCGGCAACCAGAACACCGAAAAACCGTACGCCATGCCGATGCACAAATGGATCGCCAAAGCCGCCGGCGGCACCAGCCAGCGGTTAAAACGTGGACCTGCGATGGTGCGCTCCCTCGCGAGCCAACCCGGCGCAGTCCCCCTGGACGCCGCTACTGCTTCAGGTACGACAGTCATACTTGTCTCCCTCACGTTAGCTTCAAACGACCGGCCCGCCGCGATTGCGACTAGCTCGACTGTAGCTTAAATGCGGAAAAACAAACGTTGACGATTATGACAACTTACCGCTGCGCAACATGTCGTCGCCCATCCTGCAGATGGAATCGCGCCAAGCACGCGTTTATTAGTCTTTTTTATGTCACCGAAACGCATGCACGACCGTAAAAACGGTCGTGCAGTGCAATATCAAACTTAGGCGATAAAGCAGTACGCAAAGTGCGGCTATCAGGGAATGTCATCCGAGTCGCCCGACGCTTCGGCATGAATCTGATTTGCCGCTGGCACCGTAAGTGGCTTAATGCCTGCCGCTTTCAGGTGCGTGTTGAGCGTCGGCAGATCCGTGCCACGAATGGACTGCCATTGCGTGGTGGCCTTATCCAGGCTCGCCTTGTACTGCGCGTACGCATCGCGCTGACCATCCGTCGGCGCACGATCCGCACCTTCCACATCGGTGGCGATGCCGGTAAGCGCGTCGTTCATCGCTTCGAGGTTGGTGGACGTTTCCGCGTCGCCCGACACCAGCGGATCGGTCTTTTTGCGGAATGCGTCGATCTCGTCGTGCAACGCTTTGTGTGCTGCATCGTCGCCGAGTTTTTTCTCCGCTTGATCGAGCTGATCGCGCACCGCGTCGATTTCGCCGTGAGCTTGCCAAATCTTCTGCAGCGAGTCGCCGACTTCACGCGAGAACGCCAGACCTTGCGCGAGCGCGTTCTGATCGAGCGTGACGCGCGGATCCATCGTGACATTCAACGGCGCGCGATACGCATGACCGTCGACTTTGAGCACCACTTCGTATTTGCCTGGCGACACCAGCGGACCTTCGGGCGTGAGCGGCGTATCCGAATCCCACGTCGCCGCGATGCTGTAGCCGTAGAGCAATGCATCCGGGCGCGGATAACGCAGATCCCACACGAAGCGATGCGCACCGGCGCTGGTGCCCAAGGTTTCGGGCGAACCCAGCCAGCCTTTCTGGAAGTAGCGTTCAGCCGGCAAATGATCCGGTTTATCCGCGCTGGAATAGTGACGCACCACTTTGCCGTCGCTATCCAGAATATCGAGCGTCACGGCGCCTTTCGTCGCGCTGGCTAGGCGATAGTCGATGATCGCGCCGGCAGGCGGATTTTTGCCGAGCGGCTCGTCCGGCGGCAGCGGTGTGTCGCGATTTTCGTTGGCTCGCACGCGTACGGCCGTGGCAGGCGTGTAAAGCACAGTCTTACGTGCGTCGTTGTTGGCTTGGCGCAGCGGCGTAATGTCGTCGAGAACCCAGATCGCGCGACCCTGCGTACCGACAATCAAATCGTCGCCGTGTACTTGCAGATCGCGCACCCACGCCGTAGGCAGATTGCGCTGCAACGATTGCCAATGATCGCCATCGTCAATCGATACGAACACGCCACGATCCGTGCCCGCAAACAACAAACCTTCGCGTTGCGTATCGGCGCGCACCACGCTGACAAAGTCATCATTCGGCAAACCGGCGGCAATATCGGTCCACGTCTTGCCGTAGTCGTGCGTGCGGTACACGTGCGGACGGAAATCGTCCTGACGATGATTGTCGACCGCCGCATACGCCGTGCCCTGCTTCACGGCGGAAAGATCGAGCGAACTGACAATGCCCCAACTCGGCAGATCCTTCGGCGTAACGTTCTGCCAGTTCTTGCCGCCGTCGCGCGTGTACTGGATCGATCCGTCGTCAGTGCCGATCCAGATTTCGTCGTTGGTGAATGGCGAGGGCGCGATGCTGTAAATCACGCCGTAGCCGCAATCGCGCGCTTGTTGCGCAGTTGGGTTGCCGTTACAGCCTTCGGTTGCGCCTTGCTTCTTCGCGCTGAGATCGGGACTGATCACATCCCAATGCTGACCTTGGTCGGTGGTACGGAACAGCACCTGCGCGCCGAGATACAGCGCGTAAGGCGCTTTGGCGGAAAACGCGATTGGCGTGATCCACGTGTAGTGGTATTTAAAATTCGTGGGACGTTGGCCATAGCTGTTGACCGGCCACGGCGTGACGTTCTGCACCACGCCTGTATCGCGATCCCAGCGCGAGACGCGGCCGCCGAGCCCGGAACCGAACACAATGTTGGCGTTGTCTGGATACGGCACGTCGTAATCGCGTTCGTCGCCGCCGACGGGGCGCCAATCGCGATAGGAAATCGAACCGTAGTCGCTGCGGCTGGCGATGCCTACCGTGCCCGAATCCTGCTGTCCGGAATAAATCCAGTAGGGAAACTGATTATCGGTTGCGATGTGATAGAACTGCGCAGTCGGCTGGTTGTACCAGCTGCTCCAGCTTTTGCCGCCGTTGACGGTGACGACCGCACCTTGGTCACTCGCTGCGATCATGCGTTGCGAATTGCGCGGATCGATCCACAGGAAGTGGTAATCGTCGCCACCGGGCGCGCCTTTGAAAATATCCCAATGCTTACCGCCATCGTCGGAGCGACGAATCGATTGTCCGGCTGAATAAACGACGTTGGAATTTTGCGGATCTACGGTCAGGCGACTGAAGTAATCGTTCGGCAACCACGATTCATGACTCACCGCTTGCCAGTTCGTGCCGCCATCGTCGGAGCGATATAGACCGCTATCCTTGTGCGAACTTGCGCTGTGCACCACAGCATAGATGCGATGGCCGCTCGTCGTGGCTAGACCGATACGCCCAAGCGAACCGCTCGGAAAGCCGTTGCCGGTGATGCGCTTCCACGTCACGCCGCCATCGGTCGATTTGTACAAACCGCTGCCCGGCCCAGCGTTCGGCTGAAAGTACGACAGCCAGGGATAATTGCGCACCTGCCATGTCGCGGCGTACACGATGTTCGGATCGGACGGATCGGCCTTGATATCCACCACGCCGGTGTCGGCGTCGACGAACAAGGTTTGCGTCCAAGTCTTGCCGCCATCGGTCGAGCGATAAACGCCGCGCTCTTTATTCGGCCCGAAATAATGACCGAGCGCACCAACGAGCAGCGTGTTCGCATCGTGCGGATTCACCACGATCGCGCCGATATGTTTGGTGTTTTCCAGACCAATGTGCTGCCACGTTTTACCGCCGTTGTCCGAGCGATACATGCCGTTGCCGGCGGCAACGTCATAGCGCGCGGCGACTTGTCCCGAGCCCGCATAAATAACGTTGGTGTTGGACGGCGCAACCGCAACCGCGCCGATAGGCGCCGCGCCCACGTTATCGAACGTCGGCGACCAGGTGCGACCCGCATCGGTTGACTTCCACACGCCACCACCCGCCGTTCCAATATAGAACGTATCGGGATTGCCGGGATCGCCCGCCGCCATCGTCGCCCAACCGCCGCGGAACGGTCCGACCAATCGCCACTGCAGCGCAGCGCTTGCGTCGTTCGACGTCGGCGCAGCAGCCGCATGCAAGGGAGCGGCGCTGGCGAGCAGCCATGCGCAGGCTATCGCCGAAAGAGGCCGAAGAAGAACGCGTGTCGACATGATGTGCTCCCGCTGCAATAAATGGATTAGCGCGCTAATAGCTCAGCGCGAAGCCGGTGTACCAGGTTCTGCCAAAAGCCGGTTCCAAACCGTTTTGCCAAACACGATCGAAGTAACGACGATTACCCAGATTGCTGATGCCCGCAAGCAAGCGCAACGAACGGTTCAACTGCCAATCCGACGCGACGTCCACCACGGTATACGCGGGAATGCGCGCCGGCATATACGTTTGGCCGCTGCCGTAAGCCTGATCGGAATCCTGCCAATATTGCGCCGCCGAAGACACGGCCGTCAGGCTGAGCTTGACGCGCTCATTGCGCCAGGTTACGCCAGTCTTGACGAGATACGAAGGCGAGAACGCCGGCGTCTTGCCCACTTGCCCCGGAATGGCGCTGGCGACGAATCGCGCATTGAGCAAACTGCCGTTGACGAAGGCTTCGAGGTGTTGCCCTTCGCTGGCCCATTGCGTCGGTGCGAAGAAATCGTAATCGAGCTGCGCTTCCAATCCGCGACTGCGCGTGTTGCCGGTATTGACGTCGATGGTGTCGATCGCATTGATATAACGCGTTTCCAGTCGATTCCGGAAATTGATCCAGAACAGACTGACGTCGTAATACAAACCGGTGACCGGCGCGCCATGCACGCCCGCTTCCCACGACACCGATTTGGAAAGCTTCGCGGCGTGCCCCGGCACCAGATTGCTGAAAGGCGATGCGATATCGAAAAAGCGCAGCGGACGCCAGCCTTGCGATACGTTGAAATACGTCTCGTTGCCGTGACCGAAATCGTTGCCCAGTCCTAGGCCGAACAACGGCAAGTGGCGTGTGTCAGCTTCGTGGATGTAAGGCCGCGACAGGAACGGCGGACGCACGCTCTCGTCCACTGCAATGCGTTCGTGCTCCAAACGCACGGAAGGCACAAAATGAATGCGATATGGCAAGCGGAACACGTTTTCTGCGAACAACGATTCGTATTGCGAGCTTCGACGTTGACTCAACACCGGCTTGCCGCTGTGATCGTCGGGTGCAACGAGTAAATCCGTGCTGCTCCACTGACGGAAAGGATCGCTTCCATGGAACACCACGGCGCCAATCGTGAAAGCGTTCCCCTGCCCCCAATGCTTGCGCAAGCGAACGTCCGCGCCCATGGTGCGGAAGGCTTCGTCCTGCAGCGTCGTTGTGCTCGGCGCCGCTTGTCCAGGCAACTGCGCCTTTGCTGCGCGACTAACCAGGTCCTGATACGTAAACCAGAGCTTGGCGTCCAGCGACCAGTCATTGCCGAAATCGTGCGTATGACCAAGCACGAGTTGATCGCGATTAACCCAGTCGCGGTTGTAAGGCGTGGTGACCGTGCGCGGATCTTCTCGCCACAGCGTGTAACTCAACCGTCCCGGATCGCCGGAGACCGCGCTGATCGCGTGGAAATCCATGTACCAGAGCTGATGTTCGTCGGGACGATAGCCGACGTACAAATCGGCCTGGCGATTCTGCGAACCGTCGTTCGCGCGCGTGCCATCGCTATGTACATAACCGGCATCGGCGCGAAACGCCCACTGACCTTGATTGCGCTCGATCACGTTGTAGCTGGAAAACAAACCGTGCTCGCCGACGACGTTCTCCGTGCTGACCGTGAGCGGCGTACCGGGCGCGGGACGCTTGGACACCAGATTGATTACCGGCGCCGGCTCAGGTCCGTAGAGCAAACTGGAGCCGCCGCGAATCAGCTGCACTTCCGAAAGACTTTGCGTCATCGGAAACGCGTACAGCGTCGGAAAGCCGATCCAGTCGCCTTCCATCGGAATGCCATCCTGCATCACCAGCACGAATTCCGATTCCTGCGGATTGCCCACGCCGCGATAGCTGAGATTGAACTGCGTCGGCGTCGGCTGCTCGGAAACCAACACGCCGGGCGTGCGCGCGAGCGTCTGATTGAGGTTATTGCCGATGACGGTGGGCTGGTTTTCCAGATGCGTCACCGTGGTTTTCTTGGTGACGGTGATCTTCGGGCCGTCCACTTCCGGCATCTGATACATCAGCTTGGCTTTTTGATACTTGCGCCAGTCGTTCGCCCGCACGTTCACGGCGGGGAGATTGGTGGCTTTATGGCTGGACTGGCCCTGGGTGGCATCGTCGTCTTGGGCAGACGTTGTCGATTGCGCTGCAACAGACAAGGAAATCAACGACATCGACAAAGCAAACGGCAACACGGCGCGGCGCAGAAGCAACATGCGGCATCCAGGTAACGGCGGGGTAGCCGCCTCTTATCGCGCAATGACAGTTCCATGACCATATGCCATCCGTTTACCCGGCGACGAGCGACCTATCCGCGTCGGCCGCAGCAGCATGCGTTATGGTCTGACTTTATGCGGCGCTCGCCGCGAATCAGCGCTATTCCGTTCACTCCCCAGGGAATTCCAATCATGCACTTGGGTCGTATCGCCCTGTTTACGTTGGGCATATCCTCCGCATTGGCCGCGCAAGCGGCCGTCGATCCGTCTCAATTTCAAGACTTGCACTGGCGCCTGGTCGGTCCGTTCCGCGGCGGCCGCGTGCTGGCGGTAAGCGGCGTTCCCGGCGACGACCGGCATTTCTATTTCGGCGCGGTGGACGGTGGTGTGTGGAAGACCGACGACGCCGGCCGCACTTGGCAACCAATCTTCGACGACGAACGCGTGGGCTCGATCGGCGCGCTCGCTGTCGCGCCGTCGCGTACCGACACCGTGTATGTCGGTAGCGGCGAAGCGGATATGCGCTCGGATATCGCGCACGGCGACGGCATGTACAAGTCGACCGACGCCGGCAAGCATTGGAGTCATATCGGCCTGGAAGACAGCCGACAGATCGGCCGCATCCTGATCGATCCGAATAATCCCGACGTGGTGTTTGTCGCGGCGCTTGGTCACGCGTATGGCCCGAATGCCGAGCGTGGCGTGTTCCGTTCGACCGATGGCGGCCAGCATTGGGACAAGGTGTTGTTCAAAGACAACGACACCGGCGCCATCGATATGGCGTTCAAGCCCGGCGATTCGAAGACGGTCTATGCCTCGCTGTGGCAAACGCGTCGTCCGCCGTGGAGCGTGTATCCGCCGTCGAACGGGCCGGGCAGCGGTCTCTATGTCTCGCACGATGGCGGTGCAAACTGGACGCAGATTCAAGGCAACGGCTTCCCTGCGCACCCAGGTCGCATCGGCCTGGCCACAGCGCCGAGTCAGCCCGATCGCGTTTATGCATTGATCGATGCGCCAGATGGCGAAGGCGGTCTTTACCGCTCCGACGATGGCGGCGCGCACTGGAAACACATCACCGACGATCAACGCATCTGGCAGCGCGGCTGGTATTTCAATCGCATGGCCGTCGATCCCAAGAACGCAGATCGCGTGTACGTGATGAACACCATCGTGTTGCGCTCGGATGATGGCGGCAAACAGTTCATCGCCTTGAAAGGCGATCCCACCGGCGACGATTTTCATGAAATGTGGATCGACCCGACCAATCCGAATCGCCAGATTCTCGGCGTGGATCAAGGCACGTTGATCACGCTCAACGGCGGCGCCACGTGGAGCAGTTGGTACAACCAGCCCACCGCGCAGATCTATCACGTCGCCACCGACAATCGCTTTCCGTATTGGGTGTACGGCGCACAGCAGGACTCCGGCGCGGTGGCGCTGCCTAGCCGTTCCAGCAGCGGCAACGGCATCACGATGCAACACTTCCACGAAGTCACGCCCGGTGGCGAAAGCGACATGATTGCGCCCGATCCGGACGATCACGACGTCGTTTACGGCGGTCGCGTGGACAAGCTCGATATGCGCACGGATCAGGTGCGCAACGTCGATCCAACCCTCGCCTACCCGGCTGCGCATTACCGCGCGGCGTGGACGCTGCCGCTTACCTTCTCCAAGCGCGACCACAAAGTTCTGTACTTTGCGAACCAGCGTCTATTCCGGACAGCCGACGGTGGCGATCACTGGGCGCCGATCAGTCCTGACTTGACGCGTGAGGACGCGGGCGTGCCCGCCAATCTCGATGCCACCACGGCCTCCGACGACAATCATGTCGACAAGCGCCGCGGCGTGATCTACACGATCGCGCCCTCGCCGCTTACTGCGCAAACGTTGTGGGTGGGTACTGACGATGGCCTGGTGTGGCGTACGGATGACGAAGGCGCGCATTGGAACAACGTGACGCCGACGGCACTGACGCCGTGGTCGAAAGTCGGCGGCATCGAACCATCGCATTTCAGCGGCGACGTGGCGTATCTGGCGATCGATCGCCATCGCCTCGATGACGATGCGCCGTACATCTATCGCACCGCGGACGGCGGCAAGAACTGGACGCGTATCGACGCCGGTATTCCCGCCAACAGCTTCGTGAATGTCGTGCGCGAAGATCCCGTGCAAAAGGGATTGCTCTACGCGGGTACGGAGAAAGGCGTCTACGTGTCGTTCGACGATGGCGGTCACTGGCAATCGTTGGAGCAGAACCTGCCGTCGACGTCCGTGCGCGATATCGACGTGCATCAGGACGACTTGGTGATCGCCACGCACGGCCGCGGTTTCTGGATCATGGACGACATGACCGCGCTGCGCCAAATGAGCAACGCGAAGACGACGGCCGTCACGCTGTTCAAACCGACCGATGCCTATCGCGTGCGCCACGCCTTGTTTACCGGCACGCCGTTCCCGAAAGACGAACCGATGGCTGAGAATCCGCCCGATGGCGCGATGATCGACTACGCGCTTCCGGCGCACGTCAAAGGCCCGGTGACGTTGGCGATTCTGGATGCTCAGAACAACCTCGTGCACAGCTTCAGCAGCGATGCCAAAGCGCCGTCGCTCGATCCGGCCAAACTCGAAATCGCGCCGGAATGGGTGCACATTCCTACGCCTGTACACACCACGCCGGGCATGCATCGTTTCGTATGGAATCTGCGTTACGCCAGCAAGACCGGCAAGCAAGGTCGTCGCGGCAGCGATGGCGTGTGGGCGCCGCCGGGTTCGTATACCGTGGAACTGACGGTGGACGGCAAGCACTATCGCCAGCCGCTCGTCATCAAACCGGATCCGCGCGTCAACGTTTCCGTGGCGGCGATGCAGCGTGAATTCGAGCTGGCGCAAAAAGTGGAAGACACGTCGACCAAGGCATCCAAGGCAGGCGACGAAGCGAAGACATTGATGCAAGCCCTCGACGCGCAACAAGCGCATGCGACCGGCGCGCTGCATGATCAAATCGCGACGTTGATCGGACAGGTTTCCGATCTCTCCGGCTTGCCGTTGCACGCCGATCCGCGCAACACCATCGGCGCGGAACCGCGTCGCACGGATAGCCTGCGTGCGCTGTCGATGGATCTGGAAAAGCTGCTCAGCGCCGTGGATGGCGCAGATGCCGATCCCAGCGCCGATGCGCAGACGTCCTACACGACGTTGTCGCACACCTTGGACACTACGCTCGATGCGTGGCAGCAGTTGAAGCAGCACGATTTGGCGGCGCTCAACGACAAGCTCAAAGCCGCCGGAAACAAACCGATCGCGCTGTAACGTTTCGGTCTGGCGGCGCTCAGCGCGCCGCCAGACGCGCCTGCACTTCTGCATAGATACGCGCACGCTTGGCGGAAAACCAGCCAAGCACGCCGGTCACCGGCATCGGTTGCAAGCCGGCCAGACGCGCATGCGCCACGCGCAGCAGATGCGCGCCATGAAATTCGGCGAACGCTTCCGCAAGTTCAGGCGTGTGGAAAGGGGCTTCCACGTATTCGTCCATCGCCGTACCGAGAATCGCGGCCGCACGTCGTGCGATATCCCGATTGGCGCGCACCACCTGGGAATCGCCGAAGCCGGCGTCATAAGCCGCCTCGATGGCGCGAATGAGCTGATGGAATTCCGTGGCGTGCAGCGGGCGCAGATAAATCGGCGACTTGGCGCGCGCAAGCAGCCACGTTTGATCCGCGCGCGTCAACGCACCGGAGTTGGTAGTGGCGATGTCCAGCGCGGTGTTGTAGCCGTAGCCGTACTCGTCCATCAATTCGATAGCGAGCTCTTCGCGCACCATCGGCTCGGCGCGACGCGCGCCATCGCGTCCATACCAGCGAATGTATTCGGGGGTGACCTGATAAAAACTGCCGCGCGGCGGACGGTTGAAGATGCGATCTTCCACGTCGCCATGCAAATGCAGTTGCACGGCTTTGACGCCCGCAGCGCGCGCGGACAATACGCGATCCATCAGCACTTCGGCGGTAACCAGATCGTGGTGGTATTCGCCGAACAAGCTGTCGTCGTCGACATTGCCGAAATAGACGAAACGAATGTGCCGCACCACGCGCGCAGCGCGACGCGCCCGCTTGGCGGGATCGTGCAGACGGCGTTTCCACACATGATTTCCCGACACGGCTTGAGCACCATGCGCGGTAGGAAGATCGCTCAGCAATTTGCCTACTTCCCGGTCGGATACGGCGGCGGTATTTACCGCACCGTTATCGAAAGACCGTTTTGAATAATCCGATTCACACACACCGACACCCTCGCACTGCAAGCGCGCGGCGACACTCGCCGCTATGTGACGCGTTGAAGAACTGCCAGAACATTCGTTGCGCGCCTCGGCAGCGCGGTGTTGCTTAACTGAATCGCATGGCCGTACACGGCCGCGCGCGCCGGAGCACACTGCTCCAACACGCTGCGGACAGCTTTGCGAATACCTTCGCCGTGAACGGATCGGCCGACGGGGAAATCGGCGGATACCTCAAACTCCATGCCTCAGGAACAGCCCGAATCCCATCTCCATGGCACGCGAACGCGCCACGCGGGATCCTTTGGAGCCTGTTAGCCGCCGTGCAATCCGAGACGAAAGCCGAGGGGGAATCGCTTCGTGGGACTGCACGCGCTCATGTATCTCGTTTGCGGTACCGCCAAACGAACCGTGAGCGACCTGGGAAGCGGTCATTATAACGAGTACTAGTTCACAAACGTTAAATTCGTGACCTATGGCCCATGCTTTTCATGGAATACGTATGCAAAAGCCCGGCGCATCGATCGCTTATTTCGCGGGCGGGCCTTTCAATTCCACCATGTTTCCTTGCGGATCAAAGAGATAAATCGACGGACCTTCGCCTTTCGCGCCGTAGCGGTTGCCGATCTCGCCCACATGCACGCCGTGCGCCTTTAGGTGCGCCACGATGGCGGCTTCGTCGTAACCGTCCACGCTCAGGCACAGGTGATCCATGTTGTGCCCTTCCGTGCCCGGGCCTGCGCCGCCGTGGCGACCGAGTTTACTGTCTACGCTGACCAGATCGATCAGCGATTGCCCTGCGCGTAGCTGCACCAGGCCGATGTCTTCCTGGCGGCGTTCGACGGTGCAACCCAGCACGTCGCAATAGAACGCCTGCAGGGTGGGAACGTCGTAGGCGCGCAGCACGATGTGATCGAGTTGTTCGAGGTGGAAAGGTGGTTTGTTCATGTTTGCTACTCGCCGAAAACTGCTCCCTCTCCCCTCCGGGGAGAGGGTCGGGGTGAGGGGCCACGCTCGCGACGATGCCGGCGAGCACGATAAATCACCGCCTTTACTGTTGCGTGCGTCGATGAAATTTCAAGGCGAGATTGGCCCCTCACCCCCTCCCTCTCCCTGGGGGGGAGAGGGAGCAACGAGCTGCGGCACGAGGTATAATTTCTCCCTTGATGTACATGGTGGGAGAAGCGGGCAAACACCCGCTGCCGAAGGCGCAACGCCCGTAATCGCTCAGGCTCCATACCGCCGTATACCCAAGACTCTGGAGAGACCGGTTGAATCCGGCGCCGAAGGGGCACGAAGCACAGGCGCAAGCCTTTCCGCTTCCAAACTCTCAGGCAAAAGGACAGAGGGGCGCCCCGCGTGCGGCCTGCACGCGTTTTTCGGACGCCCCATGCCATGAGTCAAAACACTTCCCCTTCGCTGCGCGAACTCGAGCACCATCACGCTTTTATCGAGCGCCACATCGGCCCGAACGACGCCGAGATCGCGCAGATGCTGCATGTGATCGGCCACGGCTCGTTGGAAGCGATGACCGACGCCATCGTGCCCGGTCAGATCAAATCGCAGCAGCCGCTCGCATTGCCCCCGAGCATCACGGAAGAGGAAGCGCTGGCGAAGATCCGCACCATCGCGGACAAGAACAAAGTCTTCAAGAATTTCATCGGCCAGGGTTACTACGGCACGCTGACGCCGAACGTCATCCTGCGCAACATTCTTGAGAATCCCGCGTGGTACACGGCCTATACGCCGTATCAGGCGGAAATTTCGCAAGGCCGCATGGAAGCGCTGATCAACTTCCAGACCATGGTGGCCGACCTCACCGGCATGGATATTTCCAACGCGTCGCTGTTGGACGAAGCCACGGCGGCGGGCGAAGCGATGACGCTGGCCAAGCGTTCGGCCAAGTCGAAATCCAATGTCTTCTTTGTCGCCGACGATGTGAATCCGCAAACGCTGGAAGTGCTGCATACGCGCGCAGATGGCGTGGGCATCGAGGTACGCGTCGGTCATGTGTCGGAAGCATCCAGTGCTGATTGCTTCGGCGTGTTGCTGCAATACCCGAACACCTACGGCGAGATTCAGGACTATCGCGCGCTCGCCGACGCGGTGCATGCGCGCGGCGGCATCGTCGCCGTCGCCACCGATCTGCTCGCATTGACGTTGATCGCCTCGCCCGGGTCGTGGGGCGCGGATATCGTGATCGGCAACAGCCAGCGCTTTGGTGTGCCGTTCGGTTTCGGCGGTCCGCACGCGGCGTATCTGGCGTGTCGCGATGCGTACAAGCGCTCGATGCCGGGCCGCCTGATCGGCGTGTCGGTCGATGCGGAAGGCAAGCACGCGTATCGCCTTACGTTGCAGACCCGCGAGCAGCACATCCGTCGCGAGAAAGCGACGTCCAACATTTGTACCGCGCAGGTGCTGCTGGCCGTGATGGCGAGCATGTACGCCGTGTATCACGGTCCGGAAGGATTGCAGCGTATTGCGCGCCGCACGCATCGTCTTACGGCGATTCTTGCCGCCGCATTGCGTAGCGCCGGCATGACGGTGAGCGGCGATTTCTTCGATACCTTGCACATCACCAACGTCGACGCCGACGCGATTCACGCGAAGGCGGTGAGCAAGGGCATCAATCTGCGCCAGATCCACGGCCAGAGCGTCGGCATCAGTCTGGACGAAACCACCACGCGCGCCGATGTGAAAGCGCTGGCCGATTTGTTTGGCGCCGACCTTGGCGACATCGACGAACTGGACGCCAGCACGCCGAACGCCCTGCCCGCCAATCTGGTGCGCAAGGAATCGTTCCTGCAGCATCCGGTGTTCAACACGCATCACAGCGAGCACGAGCTGCTGCGCTACATGCGTTCACTCGCCGACAAGGATCTGGCGATGGATCGCACCATGATCCCGCTGGGCAGCTGCACCATGAAGCTCAACGCCACCGCGGAAATGATTCCGGTGACGTGGCCGGAATTCGGTCAAATCCATCCGCTCGCGCCGGCCGATCAGACGCAGGGCTACAAGCAGCTGATCGACGAACTCGAAGCGATGCTGGTGGAGTGCACCGGCTACGACGCGGTGAGCCTGCAGCCGAACTCCGGCGCGCAAGGCGAATACGCCGGCCTGCTCGCGATTCGCGCGTATCACCGTTCGCGCGGCGACGATAAACGCGATATCTGCCTGATTCCCGAATCCGCGCACGGCACCAACCCGGCATCCGCGCAGATGTGCGGCATGACAGTGGTGGTGACCAAGTGCGACAGCAACGGCAACGTCGATGTCGAAGACATTCGCGCCAAGGCGGAGAAGTATTCGGATCGCCTCGCCGCGTTGATGATCACCTACCCGTCCACGCACGGCGTGTTCGAAGAAGACGTGGTGCGCATCTGCGAGATCGTGCATCAACATGGCGGCCAGGTATACACCGACGGTGCGAACATGAATGCGCTGGTCGGCCTCGCCAAGCCCGGCAAATGGGGTTCGGACGTCTCGCACCTCAACCTGCACAAAACCTTCTGCATTCCGCACGGCGGCGGCGGTCCTGGCGTCGGCCCGTGCGCGGTGAAATCGCATCTCGCCCCATTCTTGCCGCGCACGCTCAACGGCGAAGGCAAGGTAGGCATGGTCAGCGCGGCCAGCTTCGGCAGCGCCAGCATCCTGCCGATCAGCTGGATGTACATCACGCTGATGGGTCAGCAAGGTCTGCGCAAAGCCACGCAGGTGGCATTGCTCAATGCCAACTACATCGCCAAGCGCCTTGAAGCGCATTACGAGACGCTCTACACCGGCCGCAACGGCCTGGTGGCGCATGAGTGCATTCTCGATCTGCGTCCGCTCAAGGACAGCACCGGCATCAGCGCGGAAGACGTGGCGAAGCGCCTGATCGATTTCGGCTTCCATGCGCCGACGCTGAGCTTCCCGGTCGCAGGCACGTTGATGGTGGAACCGACCGAAAGCGAATCGATGCACGAGCTGGATCGCTTTATCGACGCGATGATCCAGATCCGCGACGAAATCCGCGCCATCGAAGACGGTCGCCTGGATCGCGAAGACAACCCGCTCAAGAACGCGCCGCACACCGCCACCATGGTTACCGGCACCGAGTGGACGCACGCTTACCCGCGCGAGCTGGCTGCGTTCCCGCTGCCCAGCCTGAAGCTGCAGAAGTATTGGTCCCCGGTTGCGCGCGTGGACAACGTCTACGGCGACAAGAACGTGATGTGCGCGTGCATCCCGATCGACGACTACAAGGAAGAAGCCGAGGCTTGATCTTATCGGCGACGAAAAAAAGACCCCGCCTAAAGCGGGGTCTTTTTATTTGCGACAACGCGAATCCTAACGCGCGCTCACGCCGCTTCGGATAGTTGCGGCACCGGACAATGCAAGCTCGCGCATACCACGCGCAGTAGTTCCTTCTCGGTCGATGTCACTACTCCATCGGCTTGAATTGCACTTTGGAGACTCTGGATCACGATCTCTTTGGCCACGGGAAGCAAGCCATCCAGATCGTCCAACGCACGATCCAACTTCGGCTGCCATTCCATGGGTAGCGTCTGCCACTGGAAGGTTTCGCCCGGGAACGCCTGGTTCATCGCGGCAAGCCATGCGCGCCGCGCCGATGCGTCATCGCTGCCGCCATAAACGGCCACCACCGCGCACACCAGAGACAGGCTTTCGCGACACGCCGGTATTTTTTTCTTGCCTTCCACCGGCGCGCTGCGCGGCTTGGCGGCCTCGCGAAGATACATGCGCAACAGTCGCACAAGGCAATAGTCGTCGAGCTCGACTTGCGGATCGATGCCGACGATCGCTTCGAGTGTCGTACTCAAGGTTTCCAGACGACCTTCAGGCAGTTGCTTCAATGCAGGAAACGCCAAGGCGATAAGCGGCATACGTTGCGCCGCCGGCAATGTCATTTCATCGGTGACAAGCGCATCCGTGGCGCACAACACATCGTCGCCGAATGCATTGGCAATGAAACGCCGTTGCCGTGGGCGCAGTTCTTCGTGTTCGGACATGGCCAACGCCAACGCCAAAGCGAGCGCCGATTCGGGCTTTCGCGCCGCTGCGATCAGACTCGACGGCATGCTTTGGCGAACGGCACGCGCCTGTTGGAAATTTGCAGCCGGGGCAACATTCGAAGGCGCGGAAGCGGCTGCAACGACTGCGACCGCCGGCACCACCGCCGTCGCCACGTCGGCGCCGCCCGGCCACTCCAGCGGTGGCAACTCTTTCTTCGCCGGCGTGGCATCGTCGTCGCTCGTCGCAAGACCGTGATAACCGTTGAGACCGCCGCGCAGCGATTGCTCCAGCGACAACAGTTGCTCTTCGCGAAACCAAGGTTCAAGCACGCGAATGCGCTGCATAAGCGGCGGATGCGTGGCGAACCACGAATTGAACGGATCGACATCGCCGAACATCATGTGCGCGACTTCGTGCCGGTTATCCACGTCCAGCAAAGAACCTTCGGGAACCACCGCGATTTTCTTCAGCGCACCGGCGATACCCGCTGTCTGCCGCGTGAATTGCACCGCCGATGCGTCGGCCAAGGCTTCACGCTCGCGCGCCACCGCGGCTTGGATCAAGCGCCCGAAGAAATAGCCGATCGATCCGATAACGATAAAACCCAGGCCCAGCACGTAACCCATGACTTTGCGATCAGCGTCGCGCTCGGAGTCGTCGAAGCGGCTGCTGCCACTCCAGCCGAACTGCCGGCCGATCACCGATAGCGCCATGATGCCGTACAACAATCCCATCAGCCGAATGTTCAGTCGCATGTCGCCATTGAGCACATGACTGAATTCGTGCGCGATCACGCCTTGCAGCTCATCGCGTGTAAGGTGATCCAAACAGCCTTGCGTCACGCAGATCGCAGCATCGGACGCCGAATAGCCGGCGGCGAACGCATTGATGCCTCGTTCCTGCGGCATTACATAAATATCCGGCACCGGCGTGCCGGAGGCGATCGCCACTTCTTCGATCACATTGCGCAATTGCTTGAGCTTCGGATCGGCGACGTCCGGCGGCACCAACACGCCGTCGACGTCCTCGGCGACCGCCGAGCCACCTTGCGAAAGACTTCGAATGCGATACAACGCGCAGCCGAAAATCACCGCCAACACGCCAAGCGTGGTGAACGTGATCAGCCGGCGCTGATACACACCAAGATGATCCCCTCTGATCCAGGGGTGACCGAACACCGTGAACACAAAAAAATCCACGGCGAAAACAATCGCGATAACGGCCAACGCGAACAGCACCACGAGTACGCGTGTGCTGCTGCGCACCTTTGCTTGTCTGGCAAAGAAATCCACGGCGTATTCCCCCAGCGAATCGACGCGATCCGACGTTTTGCGTCGAGCTGATTAGCTGAAAGAGACCTTGGGCACTTCGCGTACCGTCTTGTCTTCGATATCCAACGGATGCGCCTCGGTAAAACTGAAGCTGCTGGCGATAAACGAACCCGGGAAGACACCGCAACGGTTGTTGTACGTCATCACCGAATCGTTATACGCCTGACGCGCAAACGCTACGCGGTTTTCGGTGGAGGTGAGTTCTTCGGACAATTGCTTGATCGTTTCGTTGGCCTTGAGGTCCGGATAGGACTCGCTCACCGCGAACAGTCGACCGAGGCTCTGCGTGAGGCCGTCTTCGGAATCCGACAATTGCTGCATCGCTTGCGGATCGCCCGGATTGCGCTTGGCTTGCGCCAAACCGTTGACCGCCGTATTGCGCGCCTGGATCACGGCTTCGAGCGTGCTGTGTTCGTGCGCGAGATACGCCTTGGCGGTTTCCACGAGATTGGGAATCAGATCGTGGCGACGCGTGAGCTGCACGTCGATTTGCGCAAATGCATTTTTGTAACTGTTACGTGCGGTCACCAGTCCGTTGTAAAGACCAACCACGTAGACGACGGCCACCACGATGATGGCGAGAAAAATAAACAAACCCATTGCACTCCCCCTGTAGGCGTTCCGGGCCTTTCCCGGCCAGCATACCACGCAGTTCCTTGCGGATTTTCGGGGCCGAAAGCCCCCTCCCGTTCAGAGAGGGGGCCAAACCGAGTGCATCAGCCGTTCTTATTCAGCCACGTATCGATGGCGGGCATACGATCCTTGTGCACGCCGATGCGGTACTGAATATTCGCGATCGCCGTATCCGCCACGCGGCGCGACGTCGGTGCGATATGCGCCTGTTCGAATGCGCGCATCTTGTCGATCGTCTGAGGGTCCAGCGACGAACCGATCAGGCGCGGGTAGTACTCGCTGCGCGAGGGGGCGTCGACCAGCTTATCCATCTGTTCCCGGTGCGCCACCGCAAAATCGAAGGCCATCTCAGGATGTTGACGCGACGCCACCGACACCATGTTGGCGCTGTTGGTGGCGCCCGGTTCGTTCGTCAACGCAAGATCGAGTGCGCGCTGGGCAAGACTCTTGTCTTTGGCGTTGGCCAGCAATGCGTACAAGTTGTCTTTGATCAACGGCGTTTTTTCAGACTGCGCGCGCGTGTGCAACTGGTTCCAGGTGGCTTCGTCGGCGTTATACGCAACCACCGCCGTGATGGTCTTGCGCAGCGCCGCCGGCATCGCCGACGGATCGCTGGACTGCGCGGCGAAACGACGCTGCGCCTCCTTGATCACGTTCTGGTCGCCAAGCGTACTTAGCGTGTAGATCAGCTGCTCACGCAGGATCGCAACCGGCGCCTGCTCGCCCGCCTTGGAAGTCCAACCGACCTGCTGAAACACAGGTTCGAGTTTGGAGATAGCGAACGTGCGGAACGCAGCCTGCCCTGGATCGCCGTCGCGGTAATACCGATTCAAGCCCGCCAATTCCTGCGTGATATTGCCCCACAGCACCGGATTGGCGTCGACCGGCGTGGCCTTGATCAAATCCAATACACCCGACGCAGGCTGCAGTCCCGCCAAGCCCAATGCGGACGTGTCGTCCATCAGACCCAGCTGATCGATCGGCGCAAGCTTGGCGTAATCGGCGCTAAGCGCGGCGAAGTCTTGTGGCGTGTACAGCGTGCGGAAATAACCGGTCTGCCCTGCGTTGACGACGACCGGACCGCAGCCAGGCACGACGAGCGAGGCTTGTCCGTTCACCAGCGTGCTTGCCGCTTCGCCACCCACCGTCTGCGCGGTCACCGGCACATGCCAATGACGCATCATTTTGTTGGCGGCGCCCTTGGTGAATTGTCCTTGTGTGAGTTGCAACGTGGTACTGCCGTTCTTGCACGTTTCCGAGGCCACGCGAATCAGCGGTACGCCAGGCTGCAAAGTGAAATCGTGCGCAACGGTCGCCACCGGTTTGTTGGTGACCGTTTCCATCGCGTGCCACAAATCGTCGGAAACCGTATTGCCGTAGGCGTGATCCTTCATGTAACGGCGCACGCCATCGCGCCACGCATCGGCGCCCACGTAATTTTCCAGCATGCGGATAACGGATTCGCCTTTCGAATACGTGATCACGTCGAAGGCCTGATTGGCCTGCTCCACCGTTTCAATATGCTGCACGATCGGATGCGTGGTGGAGGCGGCGTCGAAACTCATCGCCCCTTCGCGGATAGCAACCGTGTCGAGTTGCGCGTTCCATTCCGGATGCAACTTTTCCGTAGTGCGCGTCGCCATCCACGAGGCGAAGCCTTCGTTGAGCCACAAATCGTCCCACCAGCGCATCGTCACCAAATCGCCGAACCATTGATGCGCCATCTCGTGCGCTTCGGTACCGAACACGCCTTCCTTGTCCGCCTGCGTGGAGATCGACGGATCGAGCAGCATGGCGTATTCGAAGGTGAAGATCGCGCCCCAGTTTTCCATCGCGCCGAAGAACTGACTGCTACCCGGCGACGCGACATTGTCCAGCTTGGGCAGCGGATACGGTGTGCCGAAGTAATCGTTGTATTCGTGCAGAACCGCCTTGGCCGAATCGAGCGCGAAGCCGGCTTGCGAGGAAAGTCCCTTTTGCGTGACCACGCCGATCTCGGTGCCGTCGGCGCTGGTCGTCGTGCGGTCGAAATCGCCGGCACCGAAGAACAGCAGATACGTGGACATCTTCGGCGACTGCTTGAAGCGAACCTGCGTCAGGCCGTTGCCGAGATCTTTCTTTTCTTCGGCGGGCATATTGCTCACGGCCATCTGGCCCGTGGGAATCGTGGCCGTCAGATCGAATGTCGCCTTGTACGCAGGTTCATCCCACGACGGAATAAAGCGGCGCGCATCGGAATTCTCGAACTGCGTATACAGCGCCTGTTTGCGGCCGTCCTTGGTGTCGTAATGGATCACGAACAGACCGTTGGGCTGCGTGTCGATCGTGCCGACGTAGTCCATCGTCAGGCGATAGCTGCCCGCCGGAATCGGTTTGGCGAACGTGAAAGTCGCGGTTTGCGCCTTGTCGTCGATGGCGATTTTCGGTGCGGCAAACGTCGCCTTGCCCGAATCTGACGACAGGGTCACCGAAAAAAACTTCATTTCCAACGCATTGAGTGTGATGCTCGCTGTGGGCTTGATGACGTCGATAGTCACCGTCACCTTGCCGTCGAACTTCAATCCATCGATATGAGGCGTTACAGCAACGTCGTAATGCGTGGGGCGCACGGTGCGCGGCAGCTGCGTGGTGCCGATCACCTCCGCCGAAGCGGCGGTTTGCGCCATGACGGGGCTGACTGTGGCGGCGCCAGCAAGCGCCACGACGATGGCGGAAAAAAGTATCTTGCGCATAACGTCCTCTTTGTCGGTGGGTGACCGGCCTAGTCGGCGGGTAAGCATGTCTCGCTTTTGAAGCGAAGCAGACCGCGGATGTCCCCTGAACGTTCCGGCCGGCTCGCGTAGAGCTACCGAATAGTGCGGCGACTGGGAGGCTGCGAGATACGGCCGGAAGTCACGGCTTGCTGCTTGGGCACCGTTTGAAAGGATCGCCATCAAGCTATTGGCCTGCGGATAACGCGCGCTTTACGGGATAGCGTCGCCTTGCGTATCAAATCGAGCTTGCGCGGAAGACGGGCATGGCGCCGCCGCATCGGCCGTCTCCAACCGATTTCTCCCCTTGCTCTTGGCGCGGTAAAGCGCACGATCGGCTTCGTCCAGAATGATCGTGGGGTCCATTGAGGTTTCTTGCGTCTGCGTTGCGATGCCAATGCTTACCGTTACGTGACCCAACGGACAGTTGGGGTGTGCGATTTCCAGCCGCTCGATGGACGTGATCAGTCGATGCGCCACGTCCTGCGCGGCGTCCGCAGGTGTGTTATCGAGCACGATCGCGAATTCTTCGCCGCCGTAACGCGCCACCAGATCGTTCGCACGCACCTGGATGCTGCTGAGCGCGCCGGCCACCCGAACCAGGCAGGCGTCGCCGGCGATGTGTCCAAGGGTGTCGTTGTATTGCTTGAAGAAGTCGATATCGATCATCAATACCGAGCAGTAGTGGCCGGTTTTTCGCCCCGATTCCAAGGCTTCGCGCAAACGCGTATCCAACATGGCGCGATTGGCGATGCCGGTCAACGGATCGCGCCCCACTTGCTGCTCAAGACGCCACGTACTGAGATCGACGGCTCGCTGCATGTCCAGATGACGGCTTTGAATAATCGCGACGCGCAACCCGTAGAAAACTACCGAAACGCCGGCTGCCATCACGCCGGGAATAAAGCTGATGCGCGACACGCTGATCCCAAGCATCAAAATCATCAGCGACATCATGATCGGCGCAAACGACGCAATCGTTTGCGATACGCCCAGCGGCGGATGATAGGCGCGCAACAGCCGCGGCGGCTGACGCATAAGCACCATGATCAACATGACGTAGGGGATATCGACCATCGAGCCCGCCCACCAAGGCAAGCCGCGCAATTCGATACGGTTGTAGACGTACGCCACGATCGCATTGACCAAAAGATAAGTGCTGGCCGCGTAATAAAAATATCGCCACCGAAAACTGCGCGCGCCCAACATGCGCAAAATCGCCATGGCCGCCAAGGAAAAATCGACCGCATCTGCGTGATAGATCACCACCAAGACGCTATTCGGATCCGACGCCAAGGGACCGCTCAGCAACTGCGTCACCAGCTGGTACAGCAACACCGCAACCAGACACGAAAGAATCAGATCCAGCACGATCACGGCGCGTGGCTCATGCTGCGCGAACGAGCGCGCCAGCATAAACATCGCCGGGATCATATACAGGCCTGAAATCACCACGCCGATGGCGGTGAGATAACCGCCCTTATCGCCCACTATCGTGGTGAGCAGATTGGTGATCGCCCACAACACCTGCATCAACGCCGCCAGCGCCAGCAGCAACCATGGCATTTTGATCAGCGGCGGACTGCGCCGAAAGCGCAGGAAGACCATCCATACCGCGGCGCACTGCACGGCGACCATCGCCAATTGCGGCAACGGGTCTTGCGCATGACCGCTCCAGCTTGCAAGAGCCAGATGAACGATCAGCAATACCGCCAGTGCCCATGCGAAACGCACG
This sequence comes from Dyella sp. 2HG41-7, assembly GCF_021390675.1. Classification (NCBI taxonomy): domain Bacteria; kingdom Pseudomonadati; phylum Pseudomonadota; class Gammaproteobacteria; order Lysobacterales; family Rhodanobacteraceae; genus Dyella; species Dyella sp. 2HG41-7. The sequence goes on along the minus strand of NZ_JAJEJV010000004.1, from coordinate 1,900,575 downwards.
CGAGCGACCCCCAGAATCGATGCGCAGAGAGGTGCGGCGTGTGCGGACAAAACGCGTCACATCGAAGAAAAAACGCCACTTTCCTAAATCATCCAGCCATACGATCCAAGCGCCACCTCCACAACCGCCGCCCGGATCAAGTGCCCAGCCTACCGCCGTTTTCAGAACTATTACCGAAAAACCTTATATACGCCAAGCACGTTACAAGGCGGGTTTCCTCGGCGACACCCGTGGCCCTGGCCCAGAGGGATGGCACGCCTCCATGGGCATGACCATTGCTTGCCGTTAGTGGTTTGAAGGTGACAAAGATCGATCCGGATGCGGGACGATCGATGAAGACTTCGACCGATCATCTCGCAACGCTCAACCCGGAGCCGCTCCATGAACGCCACGCTAGACGCCAAGTTGGAACTGGACAACGACACCTATAAAACGCTGTTGGAATCGACCCGGGCCATTCCTTGGAAAATCGATTGGAGCACGATGCAGTTCGCTTATATCGGCCCGCAGATCGAAGAACTGCTGGGCTGGGAACCGTCGAGCTGGGTCAGCGTGCAGGATTGGGCCGACCGCATGCATCCGGAAGATCGCGATTGGGCTGTGAATTTCTGCGTCGCGCAATCCAAGGCAGGCGTGGATCACGAAGCCGATTATCGCGCGCTCAAGAAAAACGGCGATTACGTATGGATTCGCGACGTGGTGCATGTCGTGCGCAAAGAAAACGGCGACGTCGATTCGCTGATCGGCTTTATGTTCGATATCAGCGAACGCAAACGTACCGAAGAACAACTCGCTGCGTTACGCCGCGAACTGGAAGAACTGTCGTTCAAAGACGGTTTGACCGGCGTCGCCAATCGCCGGCGGTTCGACGTGGTGATGGAAACCGAGTGGGATCATGCGTGCCGCAACAAGCAATCCATATCCGTGCTGATGCTGGATATCGACTGCTTCAAGCAATACAACGATCACTACGGTCACTTGGAAGGCGATCAATGCCTTAAGCGCGTCGCCAAACTTTTGACCGTCGCCGCCTCACGCCCGCGCGATTTTGTCGCTCGTTTCGGCGGCGAGGAATTCATTATCGTGATGCCGGATACCAACGAAACGGAAGCGTACAAAATCGCTTCGCGCTGCCGCGAATTGATCGCCAGCGAACATATTCCGCATAACGGTTCGGACGTCAGCAAATACCTCACGGCCAGCATCGGCCTAAGCACGGTCACACCAAACTGCGGCGACGTATCGCTGCGATTTATCGAACAAACCGATCGACGGATGTATCAGGCCAAGCAACGCGGAAGAAATACCGTCGTCAACGACTAACCAAAATGGATTGCATGATCGCGCTGCTCGATCTGGCGTAAACGGTGTATTTCCCTGCGGTCGGTCAACGACGATTCGGTTCCGAACTCAACCGTTTGGTCGCACTAAGCATGCCATCATTTACCGATTTGAAGACTAGCTCAGGAAATTCTTTGGGCAACCGCTTCACGACGCGATCTAAAACAGTGGGCACCTGCTGAACAATGTCATCGATCAGCGCGGGCATTTCGGGCAAGCCGAGTTTTTCGCCCATGGCGACCCAATGCCAGCGGTGAATGCCATAGAGATCGTAATGGCGATTGCGATCCACCACGGCCATGGCGAGTTTCGCTTTGCGTGAATCGAGATGTGTCGCTTTATTTCCCATGATGGGATAAGCAGAAAGGATGTCGTAGAGCGGTGTCATGCAGTACCTACCGCGGGACAGCAAATGCAAACTGAAATTTTTTGCATGGCCGTCGGTCGCAGCCATCAGCCAAAAGAGCAATTGGCTCTTGAAGAATGCGGTGCGGTCCTCCGCCGCATTTTCAGAACCGCGAAGCCGCTCCATGATGGGCTGAATGCCGGGGCCGCCGTCTGCTTCGTATTTGCGTACGGGCGACACTCCCAATGCCTGACAAAAGTCTTCTTGCGGATTGCGCATCCACCATCGGCCATCTTTGGCCAGAGTGCGGTCAAAGCGCTCCACGATTAGTGCCTTTTCGTCTTCGAACTGACCGATTTCGACCGCGGCGACGGATAGGCCGAACTCGCGCACGATTTCCATGCAGAGCCATTCGTTTTCAACGGAGTCGCGCATGTCGGCACGCATGTTGCCAACCAAGCCCAATGGCAATTTGAAAATATGCGTACTCGGCGTAGCGCCGTGTGGAACGCACCAGCGCCCATCATGTTTAAGCAGCGCCGCTTTCTCTTGCGCGCCAGCAATGGATAGACGAAACGCATCGTCTTCCCGTCGCCCCAATGGCCCGGTTACTGTGGTGTCGTGCAACAGTTGCGCTACAGCTGCATCATCGATCGGCTCGGCTTCGATTCGCCGTACGTCGCCTGGCGCTTGCCCTGCAGGCACGAGTTGTACGGCGCCGGCACAATCGCGACCGATGGTTGCCAACATATCGAACGCCGAGGTCGATTTCGCTCCATATCGCTCGCGCAATCGACGAAGGATGCGATCGTTATCCGGCAGAAGGTTTTCAAAATAAGCGCCGACCGCAGGTGTGGCTAACGGAATGACATGTCCTTTGGCGTCGACATCGGTCCACGGCAACGAAAGTGATAAAGGTCGGCCTTCCGGCGCTTCCATCCAAGTTCGTTCGTAAATCAGGCGATCGACGCCCGCGCGCGAACGCTCCCATCGACCGACGGATACGCCGTTCATCCATATATCGAGTGCTGGCACGCGTGGAGCCATGGTTACCACTCAGTCTCGGATGGTTTCGATGCCAATTTGTCGGTTCGGGTGCCCTTGGGTTGCAGCACGATCTCCAGACCAAGCAACAGGCACAACCGATGAATGCGCTCGAACGATGCACGGCCGGCTTGGCTTTCGAGTTTTGAAACCGCTTGCGTGGAAACGCCAAGCTGGCTGGCGACTTGAGCCTGGGTCAGGCCTTGCCTGATTCGAGCGGCACGCAGCAGCGTGCCGAGTTGATCGGGAGTACGGATCGCATCCATAGGATTCAACCTGTAGGTTGATAACGGCGTTATCAACCTACAGGTTTAATTATGCAAAATCAACCTATAGGTTGAATTCGACTCTCGATGCTCTAAAAATCAATCTAAATCATTGATTTTTATATATTTCACTGAGCCACCGGATTACGCGAACGGATCGTCCAGCACGATGGTGTCGTCGCGGTCCGCACCGGTCGCCACGATGGCGAGGCTGCAGCCGGAGAGCTCTTCCACCGCGCGCAGGTATGCGCGCGCTGCGGGCGGCAGCTTGTTCCAATCGCGGATGCCGGCGGTGGATTCTTCCCAACCCGGGAATTCCAAGTACACGGGTTTGCATTCGGCCCAACCGTCGGCGTCGAGCGGCGCGAGGTCGCGACGCTTGCCGCGGTATTCGTACGCGATACAGACCTTGATGGTTTCCAGGCCGTCGAGCACGTCGAGCTTGGTGATGGCCAGGCCGTTGATGCCGTTGATCTGCACGGCGCGCTTGAGCGCGACGAGGTCGATCCAGCCGCAGCGACGCGGACGGCCGGTACTGGCGCCGAATTCGTTGCCGACTTTGCGCAGGCGCTCGCCCATCTCATCGTTGAGTTCGGTGGGGAACGGGCCGCCGCCGACGCGCGTCGCATAGGCTTTGCAGATGCCGAGCACGTAGTCGATATCGCACGCACCCACGCCGGTACCGGCCAGCGCGCCGCCGACGGTGGTGTTGCTGGAGGTGACGTACGGATACGTGCCGTGATCGATATCAAGCAACGCGCCCTGCGCACCTTCATACAGAATGTTGCCGCCTTCCTTGCGCACGTCGTGCAGGATGGTGGCGACGTCGTCGACCATCGGGCGAATGAATTCGCCGTAGGTGATGGCGTCGTCGAGCACTTGCTTGTAGTCGACCGGCTCGGCCTTCAGCCACTGCGTGAGGATGAAGTTGTGATAGTCGACGGCGCACTTGATGAGATCCGGCAGCTCGTGCGGATACATCAGATCCGCCACGCGCACGCTGCGGCGGGCGACTTTGTCTTCGTACGCCGGACCGATGCCGCGGCCGGTGGTGCCGATCGCCTTGCCGCCGGCGGCGGCTTCGCGCGCCTTATCCACGGCAATGTGGTACGGCATGATCAGCGGCGTGGCCGGGCTGATCTTCAAGCGGTCGCGCACCTTGACGCCTTGCGCTTCGAGTTCCTCGATTTCCTGCTTGAGCGCGGCGGGCGACAGCACCACGCCGTTGCCGATCAGGCAAAGCGCGTCGTCGCGCAAGATGCCGGACGGGATCAGATGCAGCACGGTCTTCTTGCCCTTGATGACAAGGGTGTGGCCGGCGTTGTGACCACCCTGGAAGCGCGCGACGGCGCCAACGCGCTCGGTCAACAGGTCGACGATCTTGCCTTTACCTTCGTCGCCCCACTGTGCGCCAAGAATTACGACTGACTTACCCATGATATGTCTCGCTCTAAAAGGACGTTCCGATCGGCGGAACGGGAAAACTAACGCGCGGCCATGACCGCGTGGTGAACGTTTTTCAATGCACCCAATGCAGCGTGATCAGGCCGATGCCAATCGCGACCGCGCCGAACACGCGCAAGGTACGCGGATGCAGCTTCAAGGCCTCGCGCATCACCGCCTGCCAACCGTTGGGGGCGGCGAACAGCACCAGGCCCTCGATGACCAGTACCAGACATAGTGCGGCGTAGAACTCGCGCGGCATCGCCTTAACCTCAGTGCCGGACCGGCGCGGACGCCGGGTTGCCGAAATAGCGCAGGAATTCGGAATCGGGCTTCAGGATGATGGTGCCTTTGCCGTCGCCGAAGGATTTCTTGTAGGCCTGCAAGCTGCGATAGAACGCAAAGAAGTCTGGATCCTGCGCATAGGCCTGCGCGAAGATCTGCGCAGCCTGCGCGTCGCCCTCGCCCTTCACTTTTTCCGCGTCGCTTTCGGCGTTGGCGCGAATCACTTGCGCCTGGCTATCGGCGTCGGCCTTGATGGTTTCGGCTTGTTGCTTGCCGTCGGCGCGAATCGCGGCAGCCTCCTGCTGACGCTCGGTCTGCATGCGCTTGAAGACCGCGGACTTGATGTCGTCGGGGAAGTCGATGCCGGTAACGCGGACATCCACCACCGAAATGCCAAGCTTTGCCTGCGTTTGTTCGTTGGCTTGCTTCAGCGCATTGGCGGCGATGTCGGCCTGGTTCGCGGCGATCAGGTCTTCGAGCTTGTAGCCGCTCAGAATGCTGCGCAGCGCATTGCTCACGATTGGGCTGAGCCGCTGGCCGGCTTGCAACTCGTCGCCGCCTGTTGCGCGGTAATAATCGGCCGTGTTGTTGATGCGCCACTTCACGTAGTACTCGACATTGACGCTTTGCTTGTCGGCCGACGCAAAACGCTGCGGCGCGCCGTCGAAAGACAGCACACGCTCGTCCAAGGTAAGCACCTGTTGCAGCAGCGGCACTTTGGCGTGCAAGCCCGGTTGCCGATCGGTGCGCATAATCTTTCCGAATTGCAGCACGAGCACATTCTGGCCTTCGCCAACCGTATAGAGACTGTTGAAGCCGAGCAGGATCAGCAGAACGATAACGATCGCAGCAGTGGTTTTCATGGCTGCTTCCCCTTGTCCGCTTCCTCGCCGACACCGCTGTTGGACGGTGCCACCGCGCCTACCCCCGGCAGATTGGTCGCCGGTTGCGCGTCCGAACGATCGTTGGCGATGTTGATGACGCTACGGCCGTCGGAACCGTCGATCACTTTGTTGCTGACACGAAGAATGTCTTCCATGGTTTCCAGCCACAGGCGACGACGGGTGACATCCGGCGCGGCCTTGTATTCTTTGAGGATCGCGTTGAAGCGCTCAGCGTCGCCTTGCGCCTGCGCGACGCGTTCGGCCTTGTAGGCTTCCGCTTCGGCCGACAAGCGCTTGGCGTCGCCCTTCGCGGTGGGAATTTCCTGGCTCGTGCCGGCGTGCGCCTGATCGATCAAACCTTGTCGATCTTGGCGCGCGGCGATGACATCGTCGAATGCGTCTTTGACTTCCGGCGGCGGCGTGATCGACTGAAAACTCACGTCGGTGACTTGCAGACCGCAGTCATAGGTGTCCAGCGCGTGCTGCAGTTGACTGCGCACTTGCTGTTGCAGTGCGCTCACATGCGAGCTCGGCGCGTTGCTGTCGCTTTGTCCGGTGAGCACGTCTTCCATCGTTTGCGCACCGATCACCGCACGCACCACGGCCTGCACGGCTTCGTTGAGCGTGCCGTCCGGATCGCGCGTGTTGAACAGGTATTTCTGTGGATCGGTCACTTGATACTGCACGTTGAAATCGACCGCGACGATGTCCTGGTCGCGCGTCAGCATGCGAATTTGGTCGGACATGGCGCGTACGCGCGACGTTGCGACCGGCTGCACGGTCTCGATGGGCAGCGGAAGCTTCACATGGAATCCGGGGCCGAGGGTGCGCGCATACGCGCCGAAGCGCTCGACCACGCCAACCTGTCCCGCGTCGATCACGGCATAGCTGGTGAGCAACAGCCAAGCCAGCAGCATGGCCACGACAATGGTGAGTATGCCGCCGGGGCCACCCATCTTGCCGATGCGCTTGAACACGTCCTTGACCGCGCCCTCAACGCCAGGCGGTTTACCGCCGGCATTGCGCTTGTTCTTATTCCACGGATCGCGTTGCCCGTTGTTGCCGGGTTCGTTCCAGGCCATGGTCAGTCTCCTTGAGGCCGCTGGGAGGCCGGCAACAGTGGCCGGAAAGCGCTGGGTGCTGGATGGGACATGGTGTCGGATAGTGGGCGTGCAAGCTCTCACGTCGAGGCCATGCACAAACGGTCGCATTCTATCAGAGACAGTACGGTTACAGCCTCACGGAACCTACGGAAGGCTCCGCCTACATGGCGGCATCGAGGTCGGGGTCGCCGAGCAAACCCCGCAACAACTCCACATCCGTGCCTCGGCCGCCGGTCAGCGGCGCCAGCACGCTACGTGGCGCATCGATACGCAGGCGCCAGCCCTCTTCGTCCACGGCCTCTTCGGCAATGGCTCCGGCCGCGCGCAATCGGGCGTGCAGGCGCCCGGCGGAAAGCGGTAAACGCAGCTCCGATTGCACCCGATCGCCGCCCAGGCATTCGCCCAAGGCTTGGCGAAGCAGGTCCAACCCCTGCCCGGTCGCGGCCGACACCCACACTTGCTGGGGAACGCCTTGCGCGTCGCGCACGATGCGCGGTTCGGCATCGACCAGATCGATCTTGTTCATCACTCGCAACTGCGGCACGTCGCCGGCGCCGATTTCCTCCAGCACCTGATCGACGACGTGATGGAGCCGCTCGCGCTCTTCATCGGCCGCGTCGCTGACGTGCAGCAGCAGATCGGCGTCGCGCGCTTCTGCCAAGGTGCCGCGGAAGGCGGCGACGAGATCGTGCGGCAGCTCGCGGATGAATCCCACCGTATCGGCCAGCACGGCCGGGCCGCAGGTCAAATCGTCGAGTTTTCGCACGGTCGGATCGAGCGTGGCGAACAGTTGGTCCGCCGCATACACATCGCCTTGTGTCAGCACATTGAACAAGGTGGATTTGCCGGCGTTGGTGTAGCCCACCAGCGCGACGCGCGGCACGGTATTGCGCAAGCGCGCCCGGCGCTGCTGCGTGCGCTGGGTTTGCACTTTTTCCAGGCGCTTGGTGAGCATTTTCACGCGCTCACCGAGCAGGCGGCGGTCGGTTTCCAGCTGCGTTTCACCAGGACCGCGCAAGCCGATGGCGCCGCCGCGCTGGCGTTCCAAGTGGGTCCAACCGCGCACCAGGCGGGTAGCCAGATGTTTGAGTTGGGCGAGCTCCACTTCCAGCTTGCCTTCATGCGATCGGGCGCGCTGCGCAAAGATGTCCAGAATCAAACCGGCGCGGTCGACCACGCGCACGTTGAGCAGCTTTTCGAGGTTGCGCTCTTGCACGGGCGAAAGCAGGTGGTCGACCAGCACCACGTCCGCCTCCAGGGCGCGCACCGCCTCGGCCACTTCGTCGGCTTTGCCGGTACCGATGTAATAGCGCGGATTGGGTGCTTCGACGCGCGCGGGAATGCTCGCCAGCACTTCCGCGCCGGCGGACTTCACCAGTTCGACGAACTCTTCCGCGCGCTCGGCTGCGTCGTCTCCTCCCCGCGAATGCGGGAGAACCAATACAGCGCGCTCGCCTTTCTTTTGTCTATCGAACAGAGTGAATCAACCTTCGCTTTCGGCCGACGCGTGCTCGAGATGGCTTTCGTGGCCTTCGTGACTTTCGTGGCCATTGCCCACGCGCACGTTGCGGCTCGGCACAACGGTGGAGATGGCGTGCTTGTAGACCATCTGACTGACCTGGTTACGCAGCAGCACCACGAACTGATCGAACGATTCGATCGTGCCCTGCAGCTTAATGCCATTGACCAGATAGATGGCGACCGGAATGCGCTCACGGCGCAATGCATTTAGAAACGGATCTTGCAAGGATTGCCCTTTTGACATTTTTGTTCTCCCCCTCATCCACGGATAGGCCGAAAAAAAGTGGCGCCAACGACGCCCCGACCCGAGTCTTTGAATGTTAACCGCTTTTAAATCGTGGATGAAAGAGTTTTGTAAGTGATGACAAAGACATAACGAAACTGCGTCACCGTTTTTACGAACAGTGCTCAGTTTGATCCCAGGAAGAGTCGCAGGGCTTCGGTCGCGCGTTGCTGGAGGCCGCCCCGCTCGGGGTCCAGGACACGCGCATCCAGCTCACTGCGCAGCCAGGTGATCTGTCGTTTTGCGAGCTGGCGAGTGGCGAAAATGCCCCGGTCCCGCAGCTCGGCCGCGTCGTAGAGGCCGTCCAAATGCTCCCAGGCCTGGCGATAGCCCACGGCGCGGATGGCCGGCAAATCGGCGGCAAGGTCGCCGCGTTGGCGCAAGGCCCGCACTTCGTCGAGCAAACCATGTCGCAGCATGTCGTCGAAGCGCTGGGCGATACGGGCATGCAGCGGAGCGCGGTCTTCCGGCAGCAGGGCCAGCTTCAAGACGCGCCAGGGAAAGGGCTGCCCGCGGCCGCCTTGCTGCTGGGCGCTCAGCGGCAGCCCGGTCAGCGCGATCACTTCCAGGGCGCGTTGAATGCGCTGGGTATCGGCCGACTTGATGCGTGTGGCCGCGGCCGGGTCCAATTCCGCCAGCCGACGATGCATGCCGTCCCAACCAATGACAGACGCTTCCTCCGCCAGCTGCGCACGCACCTCGGCATCCGCCTCCGGCAGACTGGACAGCCCGCGCTGTAGCGCGCGGAAGTACAAGCCGGTGCCACCCACCAGCAAGGGGATGCGACCGGCGTCGCTGGATCGGCGCATCGCAGCCTGCGCATCCGCGCTGAAATCGGCGGCCGAATACGGCTGGGCCGGATCGCGGATATCGATCAGCGCATGCGGGTAGCGCGCGCGCGTCGCGGCATCGGGCTTGGCGGCGCCGATATCGAGTCCGCGATAGACCAGCGCCGAGTCCACGCTGATCAAGTCGAGCGGAAATTGCTCGCTCAGCGCGCACGCGAGCGCCGTCTTGCCCGACGCGGTCGGGCCCATCAGGAATATGGCGAGCGGGCGGCGATCGACAGGCATCGACGGATTTTAGCGGTTCGGCTTGGCGATCAGCAGTGGCCGATTTGTTTCCGTGTGTCCACTGCAGCGCCGAACGCGCGTTGATATCGCAGTCGCCACAATGATCTTCGCTTATGTCGCCTTCCGTTTTTCTTCGCCCAACGTTCCTGTGGATGGCCGCAGGACTCCTCTTCACCGGTGTTGCTTCGGCGCAAACCGCAACCTCGCAGCCCGATTTCACGGGCATCTGGCAAATCAATGATAAAGCGAGCGACGGTGCGGCCGTGATTGCGCAACGCTTGCATGCCCAACAAAAACGCGAGCAGGCGCCGTCGTCTCGCCCGGCCTCGGCGGCATCGAGCGGCACACCGCCTTCGTCGTCGAACAATGGCTTTGGCGGTGGCCACCACGGCATGGGTGGCGGCATGGGAGGAGGACGCGGCATGGGCGGCGGTGGCCGACACGGCAATCGCGACACGCAGGATCAATCCAGCGACAGCAGCGCGCCGCGCAAAGATCCGACGCCACCCCTGCTTGCCAACGACGCCCTGTTGAACGTGCAGCAAACCAGCGCAGGCCTGCAGGTAGACTTCAACAACACCGACCGGCTCGACACGCGGTTCGACGGCGTGGGTCGCCCCTCGCTCAACGGCAGCGCACATGTGCAGACGCAGCTGACGCCAACCGGCATGCAGATTGCTATGACCTTCGACGACGGCACGGAACTGGATCAATCGTGGGAACGCTCGCCGGACGGTCATCACCTGACGGTGACAGAAACGTGGACGACAAACGCGGCCAAGGCGCCGATCGTCTTCAGACGCAGCTACGACCGGCTCGATCTGTGAGCGCACTCGGCATGGATGCCGCAGCGCAGTAAGTCTTGGACTACATGCACCGATATAATTGCGGCCTTCGTTCCCCTCCCCGCCCGCTTTGGATGTCCCCATGCCGCAAACGATGAAAGCCCTGGTCAAGCGCCTGCCCGAAAAAGGCATTTGGATGGAAGAAGTGCCGGTGCCGGAGGTCGGCCCGAACGAGGTGCTGATCAAATTGGAAAAAACCGCGATTTGCGGCACCGATTTGCATATCTATAAATGGGACGAGTGGTCCCAGCGCACTATCAAGCCCGGCCTCACCATCGGTCACGAATTCGTTGGCCGCGTCGTTGAAATCGGCCCGGGCGTGACCGGATACAAAATCGGCGACCGCGTTTCCGCCGAAGGCCACATCGTCTGCGGCCACTGCCGCAACTGCCGCGCCGGCCGTCAACATTTGTGCCCGAACACCATCGGTATCGGCGTGAACCGCAACGGCGCGTTCGCCGAGTACATGACCATGCCGGCCGCCAACTTGTGGCCGATTCCAGATCAGATTCCCTCCGAGCTCGCCGCCTTCTTCGACCCCTACGGCAATGCCGCGCACTGCGCGCTGGAATTCGACATGGTGGGCGAAGACGTGCTGATCACCGGCGCCGGCCCGATCGGCATCATCGCCGCGGGCATCGCTAAGCATGTGGGCGCGCGTAATGTGGTCGTCACCGATGTGAACGACTATCGCCTGAAGCTCGCCGCCGATATGGGCGCGACGCGCGTGGTGAACGTCGCCAATCAATCGCTGAAAGACGTGATGAAAGATCTGCACATGGAAGGCTTCGACGTGGGCCTGGAAATGAGCGGCAATCAACGCGCCTTCAACGATATGCTCGATTGCATGTATCACGGCGGCAAAGTCGCGTTGCTCGGCATTCTGCCCAAGGGCGCGGGCATCGATTGGGACCGCGTGATCTTCAAGGGCCTCACGCTGCAAGGCATTTACGGTCGTCGCATGTACGAGACCTGGTACAAGATGACGCAAATGGTGCTCACCGGTTTTCCGCTCCAGAAGGTGCTCACGCATCAAATTCATATCGACGACTTCCAGAAAGGTTTCGACCTGATGGACGCCGGCACGTGCGGCAAAGTCGTCTGCTCCTGGCATTGAGCTGAATCGAACGACACCCTGTCACGGATTTAACCGACAGGGTGTCTACGAAACACGCAAACCGCACGCTACACTCCCCGACAGGCGTGCCGACATAAGTTTCTAGCTGGGGATGTGCACGGCTGCTGCTGCCGGCACGGTCGGTCCGCGATCTCACGGGAGGAGCATCGACGGCATGACAAACCGGAATCTGTCACCTAATGCCCTGATGAAGGCCGGCGGTGAACGTGCGATCGGCGTGTATCGTTCCCGTCGCACGCGCATTACGGCGCTAGTCGTTGCGATCTTTCTAGTTCTGTTCGGGCTGTTCGGCTTCTTCATCGCGCCCGGACTGATCAAATCTCAGCTGCAGAAGCAACTCGCCGCGCAACTCAATCGCCAGGTGACGATTGGCGCGATTCATTTGAATCCTTACACCGTACGACTGACGGTCGAAAAGCTGCACATTGCAGATCGCGACGGCGTATCGCCGTTTGTCGATATCGACAACCTAGTCGTCAATGGATCATGGAGCTCCATCTTCCACCTCGCACCGGTGCTCGATGAGCTCACGCTGCAACATCCTCAGATCCATCTCACGCGCATCAGCGAGCAGGAATTCAATTTCACCGACATCGTGCAACGCTTCGCCTCGAAGCCGGCGGATCCGAATGCGTCGCCGACACGCTTCGCGATGTCGAACATCAGCGTGCACAACGGCGATATCTCGTTCGATGACAAAGTCCAAAACGCCACGCATCGCGTGGATCAGATCGAGCTAGGCATTCCGTTTCTCGCCAATTTGCCGCACGACACGGATGTATTCGTGCAGCCCCTGCTCGCCATGCGCGTAGATGGTAGCCCGTTGCGCATTCAAGGCCAGACCAAACCGTTCGCGACGACGCACGAATCGGTGATCAGCTTCAACTTGGATCACCTGGATCTCGCCAAATATCTGAGTTATTCGCCCACGCCGCTGCCTGCGGCGATCCCGAGCGGTCAGCTATCCGGCAATCTCGATGTGCATTTCGTGCAAACGCAGCCCACCACGCAACTGCTGGTACAGGGCGCGTTGCAAATCGACAACTTTGCGATGACCACGCACGACCACGCCCCGATGCTGGAGCTCGGACATGGCGCCGCCATGTTGCAAGATGTGCAACCGCTGGTTTCGCGCTATCACTTCAGCGCGATCCAGCTCGACCACGCGACGCTTCACTATGCCAAGCTGGCTGGCGATAAAACGAACTTCGACACCCTGCTCGGCAAGAACGAGCCGCCGCCGAAACCAGGCACACCTCCTAACGATGCGCAAATCGCGACGTTGACGTTGCAAAACAGCGCGCTCGACTACGCCGATCTCACCGGCCCCAAACCTGCGCATCTGCAACTGGATAACGTGCACGGCACGATTCGCCAATTTTCCACGGTATCCGCACAACCGGGCGTTATCGATCTGACCTCCAACCTGGCCGGCGGCAACTTGCACGCCGCAGGCAACCTGTTCATGAAGACGAGCCGCTTCGACGGCCAGGTCAGCATGACCCACGTGGCGCTACAGCCGTTGGCTGCGATGGCGCCGCCGATGCTCAACGCCGATATCGCAAGCGGCACGCTGGATGGCGATACGCATCAACAAGTGGACTGGAGTAAAACGCTCGCATTGACGATGGACAAGAGCAAGTTCGCGGTCAACGATTTTGCGCTGGCGCATCGCGACCAAAAGCCTGTGTCGTGGAAGTCCTTGACGGTCGGCATCAACCATCTCGACCTCGGCAGCAGCATGGCGCAGCTGGGCGACGTGAGCATGCAAGGCTTGAAAATCGATGCGCGGCGACTGAAAAACGGCGATATCGATCTCACCAAGCTCATGAAGCCATCGCCGCCGGCGAAAGGTAAGCAAGCCGCTTCGCCATCGTGGCATTGGAGCATTGCGCATCTGGCTGTCGATGGCAGCACGTTCGCGCTCACCAATCCAAACGTGCCGGGCAAAGGCGGTCACGTGGAAATTCGCGCCGATAAATTCGGCTTCGACAATCTTTCCGACGACATGCACAAGCCGATCAAAATGGATTTGAACGGCGGCATCGGCCACGGAAAGTTTCGCATCGACGGCAATGTCAAACCGCAACCGATGGATGCGGATTTGCGGATCGACGCCACCAAACTGGATGTCGCGCCGTTCGAATCGCTGGTGCAGGTACCGTTGAACGTCAACATCGATAGCGCACAACTCAGCGCGACCGGACGCGTGCGCTACCGTGATCGCAAGCCGGCGCCGTCGATAAACTGGCGCGGCCGCATGGTGGTGGGGCGCGTGCATGTGCTGGATAAAGTCACCGGCGACGACTTCCTGCGTTGGAACGCGTTAGCCGCGAACGGCATGAATGTGCAGATGGGCGATGGCGCGCCGAAAGTCGATATCGGCGGTTTGGCGCTCAACGATTTCTATGCGCGCGTGATCGTCAACGCCAATGGCCGCATCAATCTGCAGGACGTGGTGTCCAATCCTGCGCAGGCGCCTGTTTCCGTTACGCGTGCGCAGAACGGTCCGGCACCTGCCGCAAGCGTGCCCCCGCCTGCTGCAACGGTGCCTGCCGTCGCAACTTCCACTGGACCGGCGCTCGCAACGGCGAGCACCGCCGCCACGCCGCCCGCCGAGATCCACATCGGTCAAATCGTGTTGGCCAACGGCAATCTCAACTACACCGATAATTTCATCAAGCCGAACTACACCGCCAACATCACGCAACTCGCCGGCAAAATCGGCGCGTTCGGCACGGCGGCTGGCGGCGCGCCTGCGGACGTCACCTTGCAAGGTGAGCTGGACGACAACTCGCCGGTAAATATCGACGGCTCGATCAATCCGCTGACGCCCGTGGCGTTTTTGGATATCAAAGCCAAGGCGAACGATGTGGAGCTGACGCATCTCACGCCCTACTCCGGCAAATACGCGGGCTATCCCATCGTCAAAGGCCGCTTGACGATGGATGTGCACTATCAGCTCGACCAAGGCAAGTTGAATGCCGACAACCATATCGTGCTCAATCAACTAACCTTTGGTGATCGCATGGAAGGCCCGGGCATCAGTCACTTGCCGGTGAAGTTGGCCGTGGCGTTGTTGAAGGATTCCAACGGCAATATCGATATCCACGTGCCGGTATCCGGCTCACTCAACGATCCCAAATTCAGCTTGGGCGGCGTGATCTGGCAAGCGTTCTTGAATTTGGTCAAGCGCGCGGTAACCGCGCCGTTCCGGCTGCTAGCGTCCGGCGGCGGCAGCAATCAAGACCTGGGCTACGTGGAATTCAAGCCGGGGTCCGCGGTGCTCGATGCGGATGCGACATCGCGCCTTACGCAAGTCGTGGACATTCTCAACAAGAAGCCGTCGCTGAAGCTCGACATTACCGGCCGCATCGATCCCAAGTTCGATGAAGACGGCCTACGCAAGGTCACCGTCGACGACATGGTTCAAAAAGAGGAAGCCGACGACATCGGCACCGACGCGGCCAAGGCCGCGCCCGTGAAGCCCGGCACCGACGACTACAACAAGTATCTGACCAAGGCGTACAAGCACGCCAAGTTCAAAAAGCCGCGCGATGTGATCGGGCTGACCAAATCGCAACCGCCCGAAGAGATGACCAAGATGATGGAGGCCAACGTCACCGTGGATCAGGACGCTTTGCGCCATTTGGCGGAACGCCGCGCTGGCGCGGTGCGCAATTACCTCCACGGCAAGATCGACGACAGCCGCGTGTTTGTGCTCGCGCCGAAACTGGATCCCACGGGCATCGACGACAAGGGCAAGACCACGCGCGACGATTTCGGCCTGCACCAATAACGACGTCGCCAGAGGCGAAGCCGGCCCCGACGAGCCGGCTTCACATCCAGACGGTTCCCCCCGGCGCCGGAAAAGCCGAAAATAGGGACTTTCCCCATCTCGGCATGTCCCAATGACCTACCCCGGCCAGGCACGTTTAGCGCAAGAACTCCAATCCATCCGCGAACAAGGCCTGTTCAAGGCCGAGCGCATCATCACCTCGCCGCAATCGGCCGAAATCGAGTTGGAGGGCGGCAGAAAAGTTTTGAACTTCTGCGCCAACAATTACCTCGGCCTGGCCGATCACCCCGAAGTGATCAAAGCGGCTAAAGAAGCGCTGGACACGCACGGCTTCGGCATGGCGTCGGTGCGTTTCATCTGCGGCACGCAGGATCTGCACAAGCAGCTCGAAAAGAAGATCGCCGATTTCTTCGGCACAGAAGACACCATTCTCTACGCCGCTTGCTTCGACGCGAACGGCGGCTTGTACGAACCGCTGCTGGGCGAAGAAGACGCGATCATTTCCGACGCGCTCAATCATGCATCCATCATCGACGGCATTCGCCTCTGCAAAGCGAAGCGCTTTCGCTACGCCAATTGCGATATCGCCGATCTGGAAGCGCAACTGAAAGCGGCCGACGCAGCCGGCGTGCGCACCAAGCTGATCACCAGTGACGGCGCGTTCTCCATGGACGGCTTTATCGCGCCGCTGGATAAGATCACCGAGCTCGCCGCCAAGTACAACGCGCTCGTTCATATCGACGAATGCCACTGCACCGGTTTCCTCGGCGCGCACGGTCGCGGTTCGGCGGAAGTGCACGGCGTGATGGACAAGATCGACATCTTCACCGGCACGCTGGGCAAAGCACTTGGCGGCGCCTTAGGTGGATTCACCACGGGCCGCACCGAAGTGATCGAAATGCTGCGCCAGCGTTCGCGTCCGTACCTCTTTTCCAATTCGTTGCCGCCGCACGTGGTCGCCGCCGCGATCAAAGTATTCGACATGCTCGCCTCGGCCGGCGAACTGCGCGAACGCGTGCAGGAAAACACGCGTTACTTCCGCGAGCAGATGACCAAAGCCGGTTTCGATATCAAGCCGGGCGTGCATCCGATCGTGCCGGTAATGGTGTACGACGCGAAGAAAGCGCAGGCGATGGCGGCTGGCTTGCTTGAAGAAGGCATCTACGTGACCGGCTTCTTCTATCCGGTTGTTCCACAAGGCCAGGCACGCATCCGTACCCAGATGAGCGCGGCGCACACGCGCGAACATTTGGATCGCGCGATCGCCGCGTTCACCAAGGTTGCGCGTTCGCTTGGCGTGATCGGTTGATTCGATGGTTTCACGGGCCGGGGTGACTACATCGTCACCCCGGCCTGAATGATTACGGCAGATTGCTTAAATCTGCGTGGTATTGCCAACTTTCCGTGCGGCTCCCACGCACCGCATCGGTGAAATCGCGCAAAGCGTTTTGATCGCCCGCCAACAGCTCGGCGGTATCCTTGCGAAAAACGTCGTAGCTCGACCAATTCGTACGCGCCACCATCAGCATGTACTGCGGCTTCTCGCCTCCCGATATCAGGCGATACCACGTGTGCGCCGGCGCATTGCGCGTTGTCGCGAGTACATGATGCGCCGTTTCTAGTGCTCGTTCGAAGCGAGCTTCGGTACCCGGCCGCAAATCGAAATACGTCACTTGAATGGTGTCGGTCGGCTTGCGGCTCTCCAACGGCGTGCCCGTACTGAGTTCGGGCAGAAGTTCATAGGCGAGCTGCGCTTGTGGCGTTACGTAGGGCGTCACATTGATTCGAAAATCCGCGCCGTCGCCGGAGATATCCACGCGATGGTCGAATGCTGCAAACGGCTCGCCGACATTGGCGTCGATGAAATAGCCGTTGCGCTCGCCGTCGGAGACAGTCCAGCCATACCAGACCAAGGGATCATGGTGACTGCGATGCCAACCAAGATGACGACGATAGCCATCTTCAAACTTGTCTTGTGCGCCGTCGTTCACGCGATAGACGAAGAAGTGCGCGGCCAGTCCTTGCTGCGCCTGCACCGGGAACGCCAGCAAAAGCGTTACTGTGACAGCAAGTAAACGGTAGATCATGAAAGTCCTCGTATGAGCATCGCTTGTTGAAGCGGCGACATACTAGACTTGCCGGCGTTCGCCTAACCATGCGAATCTTTTTGGCGGACCCCTAAATTTTTTTAGGCCAAGAAGGCACGAGCGCAACGATGAATGTGGAAATGCGCTACCTCCATACCTTTCGCGTTGTATGCGACGCAGGCAGTTTGCGTGCGGCATCGGGCATCCTGCATCGCACCGAACAGGCCGTGAGCTATCAGCTTCGCAAATTGGAAGAAGCGCTCGGCATGCCGGTATTTCATCGCGGAATCGGTCGCTTGACGCCAAATGCAGCAGGAGAGCGCCTGCTCGCGTTTTGTCGCGAGATGGGGCGCGACTGGGAAAAGTTGCACGAGGAACTTAACCAGGCTGCATCGCTCCGCATGCCATTGCGGATTTCCGCCGTAAGCGGGTTTGGTCGTTATCAGCTACTGCCGCTGTTTCGCGACGGACCATTAGCCGATATTCCCATTCGCATGCGCTATCCCACGGCTGACGATGTCATGCGCCACGTGGAATCGGGCACCAGCGATCTTGGTTTCATCCATCGTTTGGACACGCATGCTCGGCTGAGTCTGATACCGATCGGAGCGGAAGAAATCGTGTTGATCGCGTCCGCGCGTTTGTCGCAGCCGGCGCTCTCGCTGGAAATCAAATCGCTGCTTCATGCGCAATACGTTACTTACGATGAAAGCGATTACGTCTTCGCAACGTGGTTTAGCCAGGTTGTCGGCACGAATGTAGCGCCGCCCCACGTGATCGCGCATTTCGAAGAATTGGAAGAAGTCTTGGACTGGGTTGCCGCGGGCCGCGGCATATCCATTGTTCCCGCCGCGTGCGTGACGGATCACGAAGCACAAGGCGACATCGTTGTATTGCGCAAACCCGAAGCGCTTTGTCGTAACACTATTTACGCCGTCGTGGACCCGGCGGTTCGCCACGCCGCGATCGAGCAGACTTTGCAGGCGGTGCGGGAACACGCGGCATTTTAGTGACAGTGCGTGCGCGTTCGCCGGCGCCGGCGCCGGCCAGACGTACCACCTCGTCTGCGCTCAGGTGTCGCCAATGACCTTTCGTCAATTCGCCAAGCGCAAGATCGCCAATCGCGACGCGAATCAAACGTAAAACGTTGATGCCTTGCGCTGCCAGCAGGCGACGGATGTGCCGGTTGCGGCCTTCGTCGAGCACGACTTCCAACCACGCGTGTTTCTCGCCCGTGCGCAATAGCGAAACGCGTTTTGCGGCAAGTTGCTCACCGTTATCCTCGATGCCGTGAATCATTTGATCGAGGATGCGTTGCTCCGGAATCGCATCGATTTGCACGTGGTAGGTTTTATCCACGTGATGGCGCGGATCGGTAAGCCGCGCCGCCCACGCACTGTCGTTGCTCAGCAACAGCAGACCTTCGCTAGCCTTATCGAGCCGTCCTACCGGTCCTAACCACGGCAGACCGGAGCCGGACAATAATTCGTACACGGTATCGCGCCCGCGCTCATCGGCGGCGCTCACCACAATGCCGCGCGGCTTGTTGAGCGCGATATAGACGCGTTTTGCAGCAGCGACTTTTTCGCCGTCGAGGAAAATTTGCTGACGCTCGGGATCGGTTGCGCGCTCCGGATCGCGCACGACGCGGCCGTCCACGCTCACCCTGCCCTCGCGCACGGCTTTTTCCGCCTGGCTGCGCGAACACACACCCCACTTGCTGAGGACGCGCGCAAGGCCGAATCGCGGGCTCACTGATGGTGGAGCGGATGGTCGTTTTCGGAAATCAGTCATGTCGTTAGGAAAGCCGAGCGGCCGACAAAAGAAAAGCCCGGCAGAAGCCGGGCTTTTCCATGACAGCTTAGCGTGCGGATTACTGCTGAACCTGCAGTTCCGTACGACGGTTGCGTGCGCGACCTTCGGTCGTCTTGTTGCTGTCGATCGGGTCGTTCATGCCATGACCGATCGGACCTTCCAGACGGCTCGGGTCGATGCCGTGACCGGTCAGGTAGTCATACACGATCTTCGCACGACGCTCGGACAGGCCCTGGTTGTACTCGGCCTTGCCCACGCTGTCGGTGTAACCGGCGACCATCACCTTCACCTGCGGATAGCGCTTCAGCGTATCCACGGCCTGGTCCAGAATCGCCAGCGAGTCGCTGCTCGGCACGGCCAAAGCCGGCTCGATGTTGGTCTCGCCCTTCTTCGGACGGTCGAACTTGAAGTTCACGCCCTTCAGGTCGATCACGACTTTCTGCGGGCAACCATCCGGTCCCACGATCGTGCCTTCCGGCAGATCCGGGCACTTGTTGTCGCACAGGTTCACGCCGTTGCGGAACTGCTTGGAGCAGTCCGGCTGCGCCGGCGGGGGCGGCGTGGCCGGGGCGGCCGCTGCCGGCACCGCACCGATCTTCGCCACGATGCTGAAGCCCAGGAACCAGTCGCCGTAACCGTTGTGCTGCGGCAGGGTCTTGTCGTCCCAGTCGTAGCGGTAGCCGGCTTCCACGCGGAAGTCAGCACTGTCGGTGATCGACTTGGAAACGCCCACGCCTGCTTCGGCGGCCGGCGCCCAGTCGCGGCTGAACGGGTTGTGGTGGTAGCTGCCCATCACGCCGCCCAACAGGTACGGACGCCATGCGTTGGCATCACCGAAGAAGTAACGGGCCGAGACACCGTAGTTGTTGTTCGACCAGGTGTTGCCCTGACCGAACACGGCCGAATCGGCGCGACGCTTGGTGCGGTCCACGAACAACTCGACCGAAACGTTCGGGGCGATGAATTTACCCACCGACAAGCCGTAGTAGATCTGGCGGCTGCGCGTGTCGCGGTCGGTATCGTTGTAGTAGCCGCCGACGGTCGGCGCCACGTACCAGCGATCGTCAAAACCGTTCGGCCATGCCGGCGCCGTGCTGCTAGCCATGCTGCTGCTGGCTGCGGGCGCGCTGCTGCTGGCAGCCGGCGTGGTGTCCTGCGCGTGAACGGCACCTACGCCGCCCAGGGCAAGAGCGATCAGAAAATACAGGCCCTTACGTTTCATCAGGTGTCTCCTCGATTATTGGTGTTCGCGTCCATTCCACCCCAGACGGAAATCGCGCGGCAGAACTTATAGGTATGCGGGGACTTATTCGCCACCTTGCTTGGTGTCCCTAACAGCAAGCGCGGCAGAGTGTAGCAAAACCGTTAAGTGATCCGCACGCCAGTCTTTCGCGCGATGTGTAGCATCGGTGAAGCTTTGTTCAGGTAAATAGCGCACGTTAGTTACCGTATAGATACAGTTCTTTACTTTTTCGACGCCCATATAAGAAAAGCCCGACAGAGGTCGGGCTTTTCCATGACAGCTTAGCGTGCGGATTACTGCTGAACCTGCAGTTCCGTACGACGGTTGCGTGCGCGACCTTCGGTCGTCTTGTTGCTGTCGATCGGGTCGTTCATGCCATGACCGATCGGACCTTCCAGACGGCTCGGGTCGATGCCGTGACCGGTCAGGTAGTCATACACGATCTTCGCACGACGCTCGGACAGGCCCTGGTTGTACTCGGCCTTGCCCACGCTGTCGGTGTAACCGGCGACCATCACCTTCACCTGCGGATAGCGCTTCAGCGTATCCACGGCCTGGTCCAGAATCGCCAGCGAGTCGCTGCTCGGCACGGCCAAAGCCGGCTCGATGTTGGTCTCGCCCTTCTTCGGACGGTCGAACTTGAAGTTCACGCCCTTCAGGTCGATCACGACTTTCTGCGGGCAACCATCCGGTCCCACGATCGTGCCTTCCGGCAGATCCGGGCACTTGTTGTCGCACAGGTTCACGCCGTTGCGGAACTGCTTGGAGCAGTCCGGCTGCGCCGGCGGGGGCGGCGTGGCCGGGGCGGCCGCTGCCGGCACCGCACCGATCTTCGCCACGATGCTGAAGCCCAGGAACCAGTCGCCGTAACCGTTGTGCTGCGGCAGGGTCTTGTCGTCCCAGTCGTAGCGGTAGCCGGCTTCCACGCGGAAGTCAGCACTGTCGGTGATCGACTTGGAAACGCCCACGCCTGCTTCGGCGGCCGGCGCCCAGTCGCGGCTGAACGGGTTGTGGTGGTAGCTGCCCATCACGCCGCCCAACAGGTACGGACGCCATGCGTTGGCATCACCGAAGAAGTAACGGGCCGAGACACCGTAGTTGTTGTTCGACCAGGTGTTGCCCTGACCGAACACGGCCGAATCGGCGCGACGCTTGGTGCGGTCCACGAACAACTCGACCGAAACGTTCGGGGCGATGAATTTACCCACCGACAAGCCGTAGTAGATCTGGCGGCTGCGCGTGTCGCGGTCGGTATCGTTGTAGTAGCCGCCGACGGTCGGCGCCACGTACCAGCGATCGTCAAAACCGTTCGGCCATGCCGGCGCCGTGCTGCTAGCCATGCTGCTGCTGGCTGCGGGCGCGCTGCTGCTGGCAGCCGGCGTGGTGTCCTGCGCGTGAATGGCGCTTACGCCACCCAGAGCAAGCGCGATCAAAAAATATAAGCCCTTACGTTTCATCAGGTCTCTCCTCTTCTCTTAATGAGTAGGGCATTCATCCCGCCAAGAATAAAAATCGCTTCCGCCACGCAATCTTGAGTTGCGATAAACGAACTTCCTGCGACGACTAGCACCCGGCGCGGGCGAGTTTAACAAATTTTGAACGAGTTGCAAAACAAACGCTGACAGGCCTGTCAGGAAGCGGCCTGGTTACCCCAATTAAGCCACTGCACCGGACGCCGGTTTGAAATCCACCAAACCGGCATCCTGCTCATTGTCTTAAGATTTTCTGCCTTCTGCGTCGTTACAACGTGAAGAGACCAAGGAAAGTCTGAATCGGCATGGCGTCCAGCTTCGCCGGCGTCGCCGTAGCGTCCAGGATGGCTTTCACTTTATGCGACGGCAGATAGCTGCGCATCGCTGCCTCGAATTTCTTGAGCAGCACCGGAATACCTTCCGCGCGACGCTTGCGATGGCCGATTGGATAATCGATCGAAACCTTTTCCGTGCTCGAACCGTCTTTGAAGAACACCTGCACCGAGTTGCCGATGTAGCGCTTCTCGGGATCGAAATAGTCCTTCGTATATTGCGGGTTCTCAGTCACCACCATTTTGTCGCGCAACGCATCGATGCGTGGGTCGGCGGCCACGTCGTCGTTGTAATCGTCGGCGGTCAAGCGACCGAAGATCAGCGGCACGGCGACCATGTACTGAATGCAGTGATCGCGATCGGCGTAGTTCGCCAGCGGGCCAGTCTTGTCGATGATGCGGCAACCGGCTTCCTGCGTTTCGATCACCACATTGTCGATTTGATCGATTTTACCCGCGACTTGCGCATGCAATTTCATCGCGCATTCCACGGCGGTCTGCGCGTGGAATTCTGCCGGGAAGCTGATCTTGAACAGCACATTTTCCATCACGTAGCTGCCGAACGGACGCTCGAATTCGAACGCCTTGCCCTTGAAGGCGACGTCGTAATAGCCCCAGGTTTTAGCCGACAGCGCCGACGGATAATCCACCACGCCGCGATACACCGCGTTGATGGCATGCGTCACGGCGCGACGGCATGCATCGCCGGCTGCCCAGCTCTTGCGCGGTCCGGTGTTCGGCGCGTGGCGATAGGTGCGCAGCGCGCCGTTATCGATCCAGCTGTGCGAAACCGCGGTGATGATTTGCTCTTTGCTGCCGCCGAGCATCGCGGTGGCGACGGCGGTCGAGGCCAGACGCACGAGAATCACGTGATCCTGACCGACGCGGTTGAAGCTGTTGAGCAGCGCGTAGCAACCCTGGATTTCATGCGCTTTAATCGCATAACCGAGCACATCTCGCACCGTCAGCGCTTTGCCGCCCTCGCGCTCCGCTTTACGGCTGAGGTAATCGGCGACGGCGAGAATCGCACCCAGATTGTCGGACGGATGACCCCATTCGGCCGCCAGCCACGTATCGTTGAAATCGAGCCAGCGAATCTGCGTGCCGATCGCGAAAGCCGCCTGCACCGGATCCAGCTCGTGACTCGTACCCGGTACACGCGCACCGCCCGGCAACGTGGCGCCAGGAACGAGGGGGCCG
The DNA here is from genome assembly GCF_021390675.1 of Dyella sp. 2HG41-7. NCBI lineage: Bacteria > Pseudomonadati > Pseudomonadota > Gammaproteobacteria > Lysobacterales > Rhodanobacteraceae > Dyella > Dyella sp. 2HG41-7. The sequence goes on along the minus strand of NZ_JAJEJV010000004.1, from coordinate 1,877,055 downwards.
AGGTGCTTGACGCATTCCGGAAACTTCATCGCCATCATCGCCGTCGCCAGCGAGTCGAGCAGCATGTAGCGCGCGGTGTCGTAGGCCTCGGTCGAGTCGATGTTGTAGTCGGCAACGTATTTGGCGATGTCGACCATGGGTTGATCGGGATCGGGACGCTTGGCCGAACGGATATCGTGCGCACTCATGGGGAGGTCTCGCGGTTAAGGGAAACGGATATTGTAGCCGGCCGCCGTGTTGAAGAGGTGGCGACCGATGACTGCCCTACCCCACGTGGCCTTTTCCAGCCAAAACTTGACCCCATCGCCGTTCATTGCCGAGAATCAGGGTTCATCCCAAAGGGGAGTAGTTCCGGGTGCGGCATACCGCATCCGCGCGGCAGTCGTCATCACGGGCGAAGCATCGCTCCGGTTGCCGCGGTGGTCCTGGCCAAGAACGAGACTTTTGCGGTGATAGCGGACCCGCGCGCGTCCGTTGTCATCGCTTGAGTCCGGCGCGCAAGGCATCCACATGATCTTCCCCACGCACCTGCTTTCCGACTTGCTGACCATTGTCCTGATGGATCTGGTCCTTGCTGGCGACAACGCCATCGTGATCGCGCTCGCCGCGCGCAATCTGCCCCGAGATGTGCAGAAGCGCGCGGTGCTATGGGGCACTGTCGGCGCCATTGGCGTGCGCATCGCGCTGACGGTGCTGGTTGTGTATCTGCTTGCGCTACCGGGTCTGATGCTGGTCGGCGGATTGCTGCTGGTGCCCATCGCCTGGAAATTGCTCGCGCCCGAGCACGCGCAAGATCGACCCGTCGCGAACGCAGCCAATTTCTGGATGGCGCTACGCACGATTGTCATCGCCGACGTACTCATGGGATTGGACAACGTGCTCGCCATCGCCGGCGCAGCGAAGGGTCACATGGGTCTGGTTGTGATCGGCTTGTTGATCAGCATTCCGCTTGTTGTGTGGGGATCGACGTTGATTTTGAAATTGATCGATCGCTTTCCCATCATCGTTTATGCCGGCGCCGCGGCAGTTGCGTGGACCGCAGGCCGCATGATCAGCCACGAAATCCTATGGCGCGCATGGTTCGATGCGCACGGCTGGATGAAGCACACGCTGGAGCTGGGCCTTGTGCTGATCGTTTGCGGCGGGCGCTATCTGCTCAATCAACGCCGAAAGAACTGAGCGCCGCGCTACAAACAATTTCAGCGAACGCAACGATCAGAACATCATGGGCACACGAACGATCACCGTCGCATCCGGCGTATCGCGCGTGACACCGACGCCGAGCGTAAAGTTTAAGGTTCGCTTTTCGCTAAAGCGATACGAGCCGCCGATCAACAACGAACCGAGCCACACCTTCGTCGATCCGGGGATCTTGATACCCGACTCGCGCGTCTCTCCGACAAAGGTCTGGTCGTAGCCGATACTGAGCGATGTCTTGTCGTTCAACGCCATGCCCATGCCGACGCTGATATCGGCTTCGTTGCCAAACTTTACGTTACCGAGAAACTGCCTGCCGCCCAGCAGAATATTTTCATACACATTATGTCGCTCGACGTTGTAGAGATAGCTGAGATTGCCGAATAGCACGACGGGATCTGACGGTAGCAACCACGTAACGCCAGGCTGGATGGTGTAGAAGCCCGAGCCCGTCGGTTGACGAAGTGGCAACCCGGTACCGGTGAGATTTTGCACGCAGCGTGTCACGCAGTCGGTCACCACTTCAAAAGGATCGGTGCCGGTGCGCGATTTGAATCGCAACCATCCGATGTAATACGGTTTGTCCGCGCCACCGTTGTTGATCTGGTAACGGAGCGTTGCCTCGATATCGCCAAGCCCTTTACCACTCGAACTGAAGACGTTGTCTTCGGCAGAACCCGTCAGCACTTCGCGGCTCACCGTATCCGTATGCGAATCCACATACGGCACGCGCACTTCCAACTCCATGCGATTGGTAATGCCATAGCGCGCCGTGAGAATCGCCGTTTGCGTGGTGCTTCGCACCTGACGCACATCGATCAAGCCAATCAGAATGGCGGGAATGATGGTGTAACCAACCAATGCCACGCGATCGGCGGTCGAATAGCCGAACTGATACGTCGGCTCGATAATGACTTTGTTTTTCGGCGTCAACACGCCCGGCTGCTGGAAGATCGGAGCGACCTCGGGCGGCCGCGAATTTTCCGATGGCGCCTGGCCGACAGGTGTCGTTGGCGTTGTCGTTCCTTGCTGCGGTGTTGCCTGCACGTCCGCATAACCATCGGGCGCCGGCATCGGCAATGTCGCCGCATTGGCGCCACCCGCCGGGATATTTCCGCCGCGCTGGCGATCCAACACATCCATGCCAACGGCATGACGCAGCGCTCGATAATCCGCTGCCTGCTGCGCAAGCTGGCGTTGCAGTGCTTCGATCTGATTACGCATCGCTTCGATGCGCTCGCCCTGTTCCGCGAGCCGCTGACGAATAGCGGGCGACGATGCGTCGTCCTTGCTGGGCGATGCATCTTGTGCGGTAACGACGCCACAAAACGCCATAAGTCCGGCGCAGCTGGTCGCATAAACCCATGGCCGGATTCGGCCTGCACGATGGGTACAACGATCCATCTTGTTCATGTTGTTCTCCTCGCTTGAGCGGGCTTTCGTCAAACGTGCACGTCAATGCGCCAAGGCTTGTATCTGAGCGGCTTCCAAGGTTTGTTGTATTCCGGCAGTGCGCATCGCATTGAGTGTGTTGACGGCGACATTGAGCGTGGTGAGGCTGGTGATGACTTGGTTATCCACCGTGTTCTGAATGACCGTCGCCGCCGTCGGCTGCAGCATCGGGGACGCGTTAAATGCGCTGCTGACTAGCACTGCGACCGGTTGCGAATTGGACGCCGATGTGCCGACGGAACTCGGAATGACCGAATTGCCCTTCGTCCCGGACGACAAATTCGAAAGATTGGGCACTACGTTACCGAGCCCGTTCTGCTTGGAGCCCGATGTCGCGCTGTTTTGTGTCGTCGATGACGGATTGACGGTATTGCCCGGCCCCACTTGCACATCGACCGTACTAAGCGCGCCAGCCAATGCCAGCGCCTGCTGCGCTGTGATATGCGCAATATCGGGAATATTGAGGTTGGTATATGTCACCAGATTTCCGTCGACATAAACCGCACGCTCAATGCCAAACGAAACGTCCAGGCCATCGCCTAAATCGAAGCCACCACGCACATCGTCGAGACGCTCCGAAGAAACAGGTGTGCCAAGTCCATCGACCGATTGCGGCGGTTCCGTACTTTCGTTTGCACGTACTGCTGCGGCGGATCCCAAAAGGCCGAGGAGTCCCATCATTTGCAAGGGAAGACGAGAGCGGTTCATAAGTCGCCTCATATATCGCCGGGTCCATATTTGGGCATCGTGAGCGTGTCCAGCCCGCGCCGGTCGACCCCTACGCCCAAAGGTGCGAGCGGCGCGTTGCGCCAATCGCTGTCCGTATTGAAATGCGCGAGTTCGCGTTTGTTATGGATGACGAACACCAGTCCGTTCTTCCACAACTGATCGAAACGATCTTGCGGAATCGCCCGAGTGCCGCGCGCGGGATCGCCAACCAGCACCCGCCCGTAGCGCACCCCTTTGATCACCACAAAATGGTGATAGCCGCGATCCTCAATCAAAACGATCGCCGGTAAATTCGCTTTCTCCAATTGACCGAGCGTGGCCTGAAAACCATCGGCGTCAAAGCCGATGCTGTGCAAGTACTGTTTGATATCCAGCAACGAAAAACCTTCTTTGTTGATCTTCTGGCGATCGCCGTGGATGTACATCTGCTCGAATACGACTTGCTCGTTGACCGGATAGTTGTATTGATACGTCAGCAACGTTGCGACCGCGGCCGAGCCGCAGCTGAAGTCGTATTTCTGATGAATCGTGTTGCGATACTTGACCTCCTTCATCGTGGAAATGTGAAGGATGTAGGTTTGCCCCGCGTTGTCGTTGAGCGCCATCGTGGCGGCGCGCAATGACGGCGCCGACAGCAGCGACATCATCAAAACGGCAAGCGCTGGCAGTGCAAGCTTCATGGCTTCATCTGCACATTGACGATCACACCGGTCTGAATGAGCACATTGTTGCCGGTGTTTTGCACGACGGTCGGCATGCCGGTCGATCCAGAAAACGCATCGCTGGAAATGGAGTTGGTGCCGGTGGACACTTGCGTCGCCGTGTTGCCAGTTACCGTGCCCGTGAGCGATTGAATGTTCTGCACCAGACCGCCGCCGCTGAAGTGCTGCAATGTGCCGGGGCTTACCGCCTGACCGAATCCATCCACGCTTGCCGACTGGGTCGGCGGCGGACTGCTTTTGACCTGAGCGCTCGGCGCGCTGGCCTGAGGGCTTGCCGAAAACGCGACTCCTGTTACGCATAGCAACATCAACCCAACCGCGGGTCTTGAACGAGCCATGGCACTACTCCAATCGTGTTTGGCGCATCGCATACGACCCAGTGCCGGTCAGCAGCGTTCGCTGCCGACCGGCGCGTACGGCATGGCGGAGCGATGCGTGCTCCGCCATGTCGATCAGTCGCACATCAATGACCGCCCACGTTCAGGTTTGCTTGGACCGTCACACCCTGCTGAATCAACGCCGCTGCGCCGCTGTTCTGCGCAATCGTCGTGATACCAGCCGCTGCTGCTGCGGTGCTGTCCATCGAATTGGACATATCGAAGCTGCCAGCGTCGGCCATGGTGCTTCCACCGTTGCCACCGTTACCGGCTGCGCCACCCATGCCACCGTTTCCACCAGCATTGGCTACGCTTCCGCTGGTGCCGCCCATCGACGATGCTGCACCCGAAGTCGATGTCGGAGCGCCGGCCGTGTTGGTGCCGCCCGTGGCCGTTCCACCGCCGCCACCCGTCGCCGTTGCGTCAGGATTGTGATTGCCCGCGCTTGCCGAGGCATCGCCGCCGTTGGCGTGCGCACCTGCACCGCCTGCGCCACTGAACGAGCCGGCATCACCACTGCTTGCGCCCGATCCACCTGCGTGACCGCTATGCGCATAGGCGTCGCCGCCCGATCCACCGCGTCCGCCTTTGCCGCCGCGTCCGCCGTTGGCATCGCCGTTATCGGTTGCTTTGTTGCCGAGGCCCCATACCGAAACATCGGACACCGAACCGTCGAGCGTGGTCTTGGCGACCGCCTTGCTTACGTTGAACGCGTCGCTGACCGAGGACACTGCCGTTGCGCCGTTGTTGGCGGCCGAAGTACCCATGCCGTCGCTGTACACGTCGCCGCTGTTGTTGCGGTCGTCACCACTGGTGGTGACCGTCTTGGTGTGGGAACTGGAATTGCTGTGCGTGCTGTTGTCGTTACCCTGATTGGAGTTGTCGTTGAATGAGTTGTGGTAACTCTGACCCATAGCCGGGAGAGCAAGTCCCAAGCCTAGCGTCAATGCCGTGAAAAGAAGAGTCTTGCGCATATGTATTCCTCCCGGAACGGATGCGGTTTGCCCCCCTGCTTTTTGCTTGTGCAGCTTTTGAATATGGCAAACCGCATGCCACTCGCGGACATGCAAGGCAGCACCTTCTACCGCTATAAAAATCAACACATTGCGTTCGTCGCGCCGGCATCGCGCGCACAACGTTTAGTCAGGAAGTGCAACACGCATGCAACAGTCTTGATCAACGCATTCGTCGACGAGCACGCGCAACACGCATATGCGCAAAAAAAACAGTGCGTTAGACAGCATCGACATCAAAGACATGGAATGTATCGTCAATGCAACAAAGTTGACTCGTTTAGCGAACTTTTTGTGCAAGCCTCAGGCAAGTAATAAAAAAAGGGGCCGTAGGCCCCTTTTTTTTTTCGCGACAGTAAAGCAATCAGCGCTTTTCGATCGGCGTATAGGTGCGATCTTCCGGCCCGATGTAATTGGCGCTGGGGCGAATGATCTTGCCGTCTTCACGCTGCTCGATCACATGCGCGCTCCAACCGGATGTACGCGCGATCACGAACAACGGCGTGAACATGGCGGTCGGCACGCCCATCATGTGATACGCGCTGGCCGAGTACCAATCGAGGTTCGGGAACATCTTCTTCAGATCCCCCATCAGCTTTTCGATGCGCTCGGAGACGTCGAACAATGTGGGATTGCCGCCTTCCGCGCAAAGCTTGCGTGAAATTTCCTTGATGATCACGTTACGCGGATCGGACACCGTATACACCGGATGACCGAAGCCGATGATGATTTCCTTGCGCTCCACGCGTGCGCGAATATCCGCTTCGGCATCGGCCGCACTGCGATAGCGCGCGATAATGTCCATGGCAACTTCATTCGCGCCGCCATGCTTCGGACCGCGCAGCGCGCCGATGGCGCCCGTGATCGACGAATACATATCCGAACCCGTGCCGGCGATCACGCGCGCCGTAAAGGTGGATGCGTTGAATTCGTGCTCGGCATACAGCACGAGCGAGCGATCCAGCGATTGCGCGTGCAAATCGCTCGGCTTCTTGCCGTGCAAAAGATGAAGGAAATGTCCGGCGACAGATTCGTCTTCCGTTTCCGTTTCGATGCGCTTGCCGTTGTGGCTGAAGTGGTACCAGTACAACAACATGGAACCGAAGCTGGCCATCAACCGATCGGCGATGTCGCGCGCGCCGGTCGCGTTGTGATCTTCTTTTTCCGGCAGCACGGTGCCAAGCACGGAACAACCGGTGCGCATGACGTCCATCGGATGCGTCGACGCCGGCAGCAATTCCAACGCGCTCTTCACCGGAGCAGGCAGCCCGCGCAGGCGCTTGAGCTTGGCGCGGTAGGCATTCAATTCCGCCCAGTTCGGCAGCACGCCGTGCACGAGCAAATACGCCACTTCTTCAAAGCAGCCTTTGGCCGCCAAGTCGTGGATGTCGTAGCCGCGGTAATGCAGGTCGTTGCCGCTGCGGCCGACCGTGCACAGCGCGGTGTTGCCCGCCGTGACGCCCGAAAGGGCAACGGATTTTTTCGGCTTGGGGGCAGTTGCGGGTTGCTCGCTCATCGATAGTGCTCCAGGTGCGAAACATCGATCATGGTCGCTGGGGAACATGCGACCTTCATAAACAGTTGAATTACTTCTTGCCGGCGAAAAGCGTGTCGAGCTTCTTTTCGAAATCGTGATAGCCAATGCGGTCGTAGAGTTCTTCGCGCGTTTGCATGATGTCGACCACATTGCGCTGATGACCGTCGCGACGAATGGACTCGTACACGGTTTCCGCTGCCTTGTTCATGGCGCGAAACGCCGACAACGGATACAACACGATGCCGACGCCTGCCGTACGTAATTCGTCGACACTGAACAGCGGCGTTTGGCCGAACTCGGTGATGTTGGCGAGCACCGGCACTTTCACCGCGTCGACAAAACGCCGATACGTGGGCAAGTCGTAAGCGGCCTCGGCGAAAATGCCATCCGCGCCAGCTTCGACGCATGCAAGCGCGCGCTCGATCGCGGCATCAACGCCTTCGACGGCGATCGCATCCGTGCGCGCAATCAGAAAGAAATTCGAATCGGTCTTGGCGTCCGCTGCGGCTTTGACGCGATCGGCCATTTCGCCCGCCGATACGATTTCCTTGCCGGGACGATGACCGCAGCGCTTGGCGCCGACTTGGTCTTCGATATGGCATGCGGCGGCACCGAATTTGATCAGGCTTTTCACCGTACGCGCGATATTGAATGCGCTAGGACCAAAACCGGTATCGATATCCACCATCAGCGGCAGATCGCACACATCGGTAATGCGGCGCACGTCCGTCAATACGTCGTCGAGCGTATTGATGCCCAGATCCGGCAAACCCAACGATCCTGCCGCCACGCCGCCGCCGGACAGATAAATCGCGCGGTAGCCGGCGCGCTTGGCCAGCAGCGCATGATTGGCGTTGATCGCGCCGATGACCTGCAACGGTTTTTCGGCGGCGAGTGCGGCGCGGAAACGGCTGCCGGCAGAATCAAGCTGAGTCATTGCGGTTCTCCGAAACCATCCATTGTAAGTGATGAGCGCCTTCGCTCAGATCGGGCTGCACTCTGTCACGCCGCAACATATTGATCAATCTTGATTAAAAGGATCAATATATCCTCATGCGCACCGACTACCTTTCCGCCCAGGACGCCGCGACACGACTCGGTATCAGCCTTGCCACGCTCTACGCGTATGTGAGCCGCGGCCGCATCGATTCGCGTCCCGGTCTCGACGGTCGCAGCCGGGAATACAGCGCCAGCGACATCGAGCAGCTGATCGAACGTAAACAAGCCGGGCGCGGCGCAGCGCAAGGAGCCGCGCATAGTCTCGCCTGGGGTTTGCCGGTGATGGAAACGCGCATTTCGCTGATTCGTCCGCACGGTCATTACTACCGCGGCGAATCCGCCATCGCGCTCGCGCAAAGCGGCGCGACGCTGGAAGAGACCGCACGATTGCTTTGGGATTGCGGCGAACGCGATCCGTTTGCAAGCGAAGCACCCGCTCCGTGGCCTGAGTCTGTAGCGATGCTGCTTCGGCAACCGCATCTTCCGCCACTCGAACGAACCGCCGCAGCGTTGCCTTTGCTCGCGCTCGACGCTATGCGCGCGCACAGCACCGATCCGCTTCATCGACGCAGCGACGCAGCGCGACTGCTTCGCGAAACGGCCGCACTGCTATGCGCCGCGCAGCCGAGTGCGCAACCGATCGATCGTGTCATGGTGACAAGTTGGGGCAAGAACGAAAGTGGCTTATTCGATGTCGTGCGCTGCGCGCTCGTGCTGTGTGCGGATCACGAACTCAACGCGTCGTCGTTCGCCACGCGCGTCGCCGCATCGACCGGCGCCAGCTTGCACGCCGCCATCTGCGCGGGACTGAATACATTATCCGGCCCGCATCATGGTGGCGCTGCGGCGCGAGCGCACGCGTTCATTCACGACATGCTGCGAGAACGCAGAGCCGACGACCGTGTGCGCGAGCGCCTACGTCGTGGCGATGCATTGCCGGGATTCGGTCATCCCCTCTACGCCGACGGCGATCCACGCGCCACCGTCCTATTGCATGCATTGCATACAACGCGACCCGAGCCGTCGAAACTTTCTCGCATTCAACAATTGATCGAAACAGTACAAGCGCAATGCGGCCGCAAACCGAATTTGGATTTTGCTTTGGCAGCCATTGCTTCGTCGTATGATTTGAGCGCAGACACCGCATTGGCGATGTTCGCTGCCGGCCGCACGGCAGGATGGTTGGCGCATGCTCTTGAACAGCAAGAGAGCGGAAGCTTGATTCGGCCGCGCGCGAATTATGTGGGACGTATGCCGACGCGCGAGGAGTAAACAACAAAAGTTCTCGTCGGCGCGTTCTCACAATGCATTGGTACGAGCGAACTCCGCAATTGGGAAAACTAATAGCGCAAAAAAAAATCGCCCACTAGGGGCGTTCGTTATCTGGCGCAGGGAGGGATTGTTCGGCCAGTCCGTGGGCCTCACCCCTGTGCGCTTCGCGCTCCGAGGCCAGCCTCCGGCTGTCCAAATTTGCTCCAGGCAAATTTGTGTCGAAGCGTTAGGGTTCTCACCAAGCTTCTCTCTCCGCCAAATAAAAAACGCCCACAAGGGGCGTTCTTTCTATCTGGCACTGCGAGGGATTGTTCGGCCAGTCCGTGGGCCTCACCCCTTCGCGCTACGCGCTGCGGGGCCAGCCTTCGGCTGTCCAAATTCGTTCCGGACGAATTTGTCGAACCGTTAGGGTTCTCATCGAGCTTCTCTCTCCGCCAAATAAAAAACGCCCACAAGGGGCGTTCTTTATCTGGCGGAGAGAGAGGGATTCGAACCCTCGATAAGGCTTTTGACCCTATACTCCCTTAGCAGGGGAGCCCCTTCGGCCTCTCGGGCATCTCTCCGTGTTTTGTTCCCGTGGCATCACGAGGAGCCGGCAAGGATACCGGCCGATGGTCGGAAGGTAAAGAGGCAGTTAATGACCGCCGGACTCGCCGGTCGCGCCACCGCCGCCCTCATTCTCGTTCTCGCCTTTGATGCGTTGGTAAATTTCTTCGCGGTGCACAGCCACGTTCTTGGGCGCATTAATGCCAATGCGAACCTGGTTGCCTTTCACGCCGAGAACGGTGACGGTCACCTCGTCGCCGATCATCAGGGTTTCACCGACCCTGCGGGTCAGAATCAACATAGCTGCTACTCCATTTAATGCTTATGGTCACAGGCCCTTTGCATGTTGCTGCCTCACCCCTGAGCACAATCATCATGCAAAGTTCTGACGTTTACGTCCGTCAAAGGCCTTACCGCCTTCCCGGCTCTCAACCCGGCGAGCTGTCCCGAAAGACCGCTTGCCATTCACAGCGCCACCGCAACCAGCGACACCGAACATCTGATCGATACTAGCCGAGCATAAGCGCCAGGTGCAATCTACACACAATTTTTACACGTGGTCCATACGCAGCGCGTCAACCCGCCAACTGCTTACCGATCCACTCCACTGTACCTGTCAAAACGTCAGGTAATTGTGGTTTGTCCATGCCGCCGCCTTGCGCCATATCCGGGCGTCCGCCGCCTTTTCCGTCGATCTGCCCTGCAACGTGCGCGACAACGTCGCCGGCTTTGATGCGACCTGCGGCTTTTCCGTGCACGCCTGCAACCAGCGAAACACGCCCTTCCATGGCGCCTGCAAGCACGACAACGCAGTCGGAAAGTTGCTGTTTAAGCTGGTCTACGCCGTCGCGCAACGCCTTTGCATCCAAACCCTCTACGCGAGCTGCAACAACCTTAATGCCAGCAATATCGCGCGCCGATTGCGCAAGATCTCCGGTCATCGAACCGGCTGCTTTGGCGCGCAGCGATTCCAATTCCCGTTCGAGTTTTTTCTGACGGTCCAGCAATTGACGCAGCTTGTCGGCGACTTCATCACCGCTCGTTGACAACAGTTGGGACAGCTCGCCCAAGCGACGCTCTTCATCCGCAACATAAGCGAGCGCGCCGACACCGGTTACCGCTTCGATACGCCGCACGCCAGATGCAACGCCGGATTCGCTTACGATCTTGAACAAACCGATATCGCCCGTGCGGCCGACATGCGTACCGCCGCACAGCTCGGTCGAGAAATCGCCCATTTTCAGCACGCGCACTTCGTCGCCGTATTTCTCGCCGAACAACGCCATCGCGCCGAATGCAATGGCATCGTCATACGCCATGTGGCGCACTTCCGCTTCCACGTTACGACGCACTTCGGCGTTTACGGCGGCTTCGATCTTCGCCAATTCTTCGCGAGACACAGGCTTGAAATGCGAGAAGTCGAAGCGCAGACGATCCGGCGCAACGAGCGAACCCTTCTGCGTGACATGTTCGCCCAACAATTCGCGCAACGCGGCGTGCAGCAAGTGCGTCGCCGAGTGATTGAGCACCGTAGCCTGACGACGCGACATATCGACATCCGCGTCGACGACATCGCCCGAACGCAACGGCTGCGCACCATGCCAGCGTCCGGCGTGGCCGAAGAACACGCCGCCCATCTTGATCGTGTCGGCGACATCGAAACGACCCGCGCCATTCGACAACGTGCCGGTATCGCCCACCTGTCCGCCGGATTCTGCGTAGAACGGCGTTTGATCCAGAATCACCAGACCATCTTCGCCTTCCGCAAGTTGGCCCACTTGTTTACCGGCGCGCACGATGCCGACGACCTTGCACGCTCCATAGGTCAACGCTTCGTAACCTAAAAACACCGTCGGTGCGAGCTGACTGGCAAGCTCCGCCGGCATCTGGCCCTTCGCTTCGAAGCGACTCGCTGCACGCGCACGCTCGCGCTGCTGCTCCATCGATTGCTCGAAGCCCGCCATGTCGACACTCAGGCCACGCTCGCGTGCGATATCGGCGGTAAGGTCCACCGGAAAGCCGTACGTGTCGTAGAGACGGAAAGCGTCTTCGCCGGGAATTGTCGTGCCCGACTTGGCGGCAACTTCATCGAACACGCGCATACCGTGTTCGAGCGTTTCGCCGAAGCGCTGTTCTTCCATGCGCAGCGCTTCTTCCACGAATGATTGCTTCGCAGCAAGCTCCGGATACGCCGCGCCCATTTCTTCGACCAGCGGCTTCACCATCTTCCAGAAGAAATCGCCGCGCACGCCCAGCATCCAGCCGTGACGCAACGCACGACGGATGATTCGACGCAACACATAACCACGCCCTTCGTTCGACGGCAACACGCCATCGACGATCAGGAACGAACACGCGCGAATATGATCGGCGATCACACGCAACGATTTGTTGCCGAGGTCCTGTGTTTTGGTGAGTTCCGAAGCGACCTTGATCAGATGCTCGAACAAGTCGATCTCGTAATTGGAATGCACGTGCTGCAGCACGGCCGCGAGACGTTCCAGGCCCATGCCCGTGTCGACGCACGGCGCGGGCAACGGCGACAGCGTGCCGTCGGGCGCGCGATCGAATTGCATGAATACCAAATTCCAGATTTCGATGTAGCGATCGCCGTCTTCATCCGGCGAGCCCGGCGGACCGCCGGCAACGTCGGGGCCGTGATCGTAGAAAATTTCCGAACACGGTCCGCACGGACCGGTATCGGCCATCTGCCAAAAGTTGTCGGACGCGAACGGCGCGCCTTTGTTGTCACCGATGCGCACGATACGCTCGGTCGGCACGCCCATTTCTTTGTGCCAGATGTCGTAGGCTTCGTCGTCCGTGTGATAGACGGTGACCCACAGCTTTTCGGCTGGCAGTTTGAACACGCCGGTCAGCAATTCCCACGCATAGCGGATTGCATCGCGCTTGAAATAGTCGCCGAACGACCAGTTGCCCAACATCTCGAAGAAGGTGTGATGGCGCGCGGTGTAGCCCACCGAATCCAGATCGTTGTGCTTGCCGCCGGCGCGCAAGCAACGCTGCACGTCGGCTACACGCGTATAGGGCAATTTCTCGCTGCCGAGAAACACGTTCTTGAATTGCACCATGCCGGAGTTGGTGAACAACAACGTCGGGTCATTGGCGGGGACCAACGAACTGGACGGCACAATGGCGTGATCCTTCGAGCGGAAGTAGTCCAGAAAAGCGGAGCGGATGTCGGCAGTTTTCATTGAGATCGGGGCTTAAGACAAAAAGGGCGCGACGCGGCGACGCCAACGCCCTTCGTCAGGCCCGCGCGGGGGTCTCAAAGGGTTTCGTCGGTCGCATCGTCCACGTCGGCGTGGGTTACATCCCGTACTGTGGCGGCGGGAAAGCCGCGACGCAAGAGGAATTGCGCCCGGCGCGCGCGTTCGGCCGGGTCTGCGGAGCCTTTGGCGCCGTATCGGCGACGCAGTTGCGCGGCGGCGGATTCGGCCCAATCGATATCGGCGGCGTCGAGCAGAGTGCGGATGCGCGCGTCGGCCAAACCGTGGCTTTTCAGCTCGGCTCGCAGGCGCATGGGGCCGTACCCTTGGGCAGAACGGTTGCGGATCAGGGCTTCGGCGAAACGGTCGTCATCCTGATACTGCTGCTCGCCAAGGCGATCCAAGGCCTCGCCGGCTTCGTCTTTGGCATAGCCGCTGCGATCCAGCTTCTGGCGCAATTCACGACGTGAATGTTCGCGGCGCGCAAGCAGACCCAGCGCCTTGCTATAGGCGCTGGGTTTGGGTTTTTCAGTGGTTTTGTCGCCTGGCTTGCGTTTCATCGACGAAGAAACGATCAGAACACTTTGTAGATCTGCCCCGTCTGCGCGCCTTCCACGCTGCGACTGAACGCCATGGCGGCGCGTGCCGCGCTGACGGGTTCGAAGCCTCGAAAGAACGGCGCGTAAGCGGGCATGGCTTCCGTCAATACGTTGGGGCTGACCACGTTGATACGCAGCCCGCGCGGCAATTCGATCGCCGCCGCACGCACAAAGGCTTCCACCGCGCCATTGACCAGACTCGCGGACGTACCGGCAACGATCGGCTGCTCGGAAAGAATGCCGGTGGTGAGCGTGATCGAACCGCCATCGCGCAGACAATCCCGTGCGGCCAGCGCGAGATTCACCTGCCCGAGCAGTTTGTCGCTGATGCCCAACGTATGCAGCGATTCGCCGAACGGAGCCGCTTTGAAATCCGACAGCGGCGCAAATGTGACCTTGCCCGCTGCGCTCACCACAGCATCCAGTTCGCCCACTTGTTTCAAGCCGTCGCGAATGCTTTGGACATCGGTGAGATCCATGCGAATGCTGCCGGAATTGCGTCCGGCAGCGATCACGTCATGGCGCTGAGCGAGCTCGGCTTGTACTGCGCGCCCCAAGGTGCCGGACGCGCCGACAAGAAGAATCCGCAGGCGTCGCTCGCTCATCGTCAGGCTTCTTCCAACGCTTCTTCGGAGGATGCCGTGGCGCCGCCGCTGCTAACCAGCAGGCGCGCGCGCAGTTCGCGGTCGATCTCGTTGGCGATGGCGGGGTTATCGCGCAGGAACTGGCGCACGTTTTCCTTGCCCTGACCGATGCGATCGCCCTTGTAGCTGTACCACGCGCCGGATTTTTCGACGAGGTTCTGCGCCACACCCAGTTCGATGATTTCGCCTTCGCGCGAGGAACCTTCACCGTACAGAATCTCGAATTCGGCCTGACGGAACGGCGGCGCAACCTTGTTCTTCACCACTTTCACGCGCGTTTCCGAACCGATGACTTCTTCGCCCTTCTTCACCGCGCCGATACGACGGATGTCCAGACGCACGGACGCGTAGAACTTCAGCGCGTTACCGCCGGTGGTGGTTTCGGGGTTGCCGAACATCACGCCGATCTTCATACGGATCTGGTTGATGAAGATCACCAGGCAGTTGGATTTCTTGATGTTGGCGGTGAGCTTGCGCAGCGCCTGGCTCATCAGACGGGCATGCAGACCCACGTGGGAATCGCCCATTTCGCCTTCGATTTCAGCCTTGGGCGTGAGTGCGGCGACGGAGTCGACCACCACCACGTCCACCGCACCGGAGCGCACCAGCATGTCGGCGATTTCCAGCGCTTGCTCGCCGGTGTCGGGCTGCGAAACCAGCAGATCGTCGATATTCACGCCCAGCTTCTGCGCGTAGATCGGATCGAGCGCGTGCTCGGCGTCGACGAAGGCCGCGGTGCCGCCGTTCTTCTGGCAATTGGCGATCACTTGCAGAGTGAGCGTGGTTTTACCCGAGGATTCCGGACCGTAGATCTCCACCACGCGTCCGCGCGGCAAACCGCCGACGCCCAGCGCGATGTCCAGGCCCAACGAACCGGTGGAGACGGTTTCGATGTTGTCGTTGGTACGATCGCCCAGGCGCATCACCGCGCCCTTGCCAAATTGCTTCTCGATCTGGCCGAGGGCCGAAGCGAGCGCTTTGCGCTTGTTGTCTTCCATCGTCGTGATTCCGCTGTTCGTTGTGGTCGTGGCGAGCATCATGCCGCGTGTTCGTCTCACGGACTGGGATGCTGGCGGGGTTGGTCTAATCCATTTTGCGTGGGTGGCATGATGTCCAGAAGGCCCGCAGAGTGTGTTGCGTGGCGTAGGGCAGACTGGCCGTCTGTCCTCGCCGATGGTCCTGCGGTCTGCAGACAGACAGGAACGGTGACGCCTACGCAAAATGGATTAGACCAACCCTGAGTATCCCACAACGGTCAAGCCGAGCCGCTGGTCAATTTCTGTTCAATTCGTCAGGATTGCCAGCACGCCCTCGAGGGCCTCGGCCACGGTCTGGCGTCGTACGGCTTCACGGTCGCCCTCGAAATGAAAAAGCCTGGCGTGCGCTGCGCCGCTGCGACGCGCCCAGCCGATCCACACCGTGCCGACCGGCTTATCCGGCGTGCCGCCCGTCGGCCCGGCAATCCCCGTGACGGCCACGGCCACATCCGCATTCAGGCGATCCACCGCGCCGGAGGCCATTTCCAAAGCCGTTTCTTTGCTCACGGCGCCGAAACGCTCCAACGTCTCCCGTCGCACGCCGAGCAGCGACATCTTGGCGGCGTTGCTGTAGCTGACGACGCCCGCTTCGAACCAGGCGGAACTGCCGGACAGATCGGTCAGCGTCTTGGCGATCCACCCGCCGGTGCACGATTCGGCCGATGCCAGCATCGACGAATGCCGCTGCATCGCCGCGGCGGTGCACACCGCCAACGCCGCCAGCTCGGCATCAGTAGGAACGAACGACTTCTCCATGCGACACTCCGCGACTTGCGAATTTTCCGTTGTACTCGCTCAGCCCTACGACGCCAAGACAAGACCGCATGAATCAGGACGACCTCTCGCTGCACACCCCTTTGATGCGTCAATACCTCGCGGCGAAGGCCGCGCATCCGGACGTGCTGTTGTTCTTCCGGATGGGCGATTTCTACGAGTTGTTCTACGACGACGCACGCAAGGCGGCGCGTTTGCTCGACATCACGCTGACGCAGCGCGGGCAGTCGGCGGGACAACCGATTCCAATGGCGGGCGTGCCGTATCACGCGGTGGAAAATTATCTGGCCAAGCTGGTGCGCCTGGGCGAATCGGTTGCGATTTGCGAACAGATCGGCGATCCGGCGTTGGCGAAGGGGCCGGTGGAACGCAAAGTAGTGCGCATCGTCACGCCGGGCACGGTGACCGACGCAGCCTTGCTGGAAGAACGTCGCGACAATCTGCTGCTGGCCATTGCGGCCGGCGCGCACGGCAGTTACGGATTGGCGTGGGTCGATCTTTCTAGCGGCCGCTTTCTGCTGAGCGAAGTGTCGAATGCGGAATCGCTCGCTGCGGAATTGGCGCGCTTACAGCCGGCGGAAACGTTGGTCGGCGAAGATGTGGCGTGGCCGAAATTGGTAAGCGCCCTGCCCGGTCTGCGCAAGCGGCCGCCGTGGCATTTCGACGGCGATGCGGCGCGACGTGAGCTCAACCGCTTTTTTGGTACGCGCGATCTTTCCGGGTTCGGCGTCGATAACCTGCCGCTCGCCATCGCCGCCGCAGGGTGCTTGCTCGGCTATGTGGAAGAAACGCAGAAAAGCGCATTGCCGCATCTTTCAGGCATGTCCGTGGAAAGTGCGAGCGAAACCATTGCGCTAGATTCCGCAACGCGCCGCAATCTCGAATTGGATACGCACCCGAGCGGACGCGTCGAGCACACCTTGCTTGGCGTGCTCGATGAAACCGTGACGCCGATGGGCGCTCGTCTGATGCGCCGCTGGTTGAATCGTCCGTTGCGTTCGCGCGACACGTTGCGGCATCGGCATCAGGCCATCGGCGCGATGATCGAAACGCGTCGTTACGAAACCTTGCGCGAACAACTGCGCGGCATCGGCGATCTGGAACGCATTCTTGCGCGCGTTGCATTGCGTTCGGCGCGTCCGCGCGACCTGTCCACCTTACGCGATGGACTCGCCGCTGCACCCGCTTTGCGCGAAACCATCGCCGCGCTCGACAGCCCGCTTTTGCACGCGCTAGTCGAAGGAATCGGCGATCACGCCACGATGGCCCAATTGCTGAAGCGCTGCATCATCGAACAACCGCCTGTGCTGCTGCGCGACGGCGGCATCATCGCCGATGGTTACGACGCCGAACTCGACGAATTGCGCCGCCTCGCCACGCACGCGGATCAATACTTGGTCGAACTCGAAGAGCGTGAAAAAGCCGCCAGCGGCATTCCCACGCTCAAGGTCGGCTACAACCGCGTACACGGTTATTACATCGAGATCACCAAGTCGCAGGCGGACAAGGCCCCCACGCATTACACGCGCCGCCAAACCACCAAGAACGCCGAACGCTACATCACCGAAGAACTGAAAACCTTCGAAGACAAAGTGCTCTCCGCCAAGGAGCGTTCGCTGATGCGCGAGCGCGCCTTGTACGAAGCCTTGCTCGACACGCTGATCGAACAGCTGGAACCACTGAAACACGCCGCCGCATCCATGGCGGAACTCGATGTGCTTTCCACGCTGGCCGAACGCGCCGAAGCGCTGGACTGGAACGCACCGGAACTCACCGATGTTCCTGGCATTCTGATCGAACGCGGCCGTCATCCGGTCGTCGAAAAAGTGCGCGAAGAACCCTTCGAGCCGAACGATCTTGCACTCGACGACAACCGCCGCATGCTGGTGATCACCGGTCCCAATATGGGCGGTAAATCCACGTATATGCGCCAGAACGCGCTGATCGTTTTGTTGGCGCATATCGGCAGCTATGTGCCGGCATCGCGCGCAGCGGTCGGGCCGATCGATCGCATTTTTACGCGCATCGGCGCGGGCGACGATCTATCGCGCGGCCAATCCACCTTTATGGTGGAAATGAGCGAAACGGCCAATATCCTGCATAACGCCACCCCGCAAAGTCTGGTGTTGATGGACGAAGTAGGCCGCGGCACCAGCACCTACGACGGACTCGCCCTCGCCCGCGCGGCAGCGGTGCATCTGGCGGCAAGCAGCAAGGCGTATACGCTGTTCGCCACGCACTATTTCGAACTCACGGAATTGGCATCCGAATATCCGAGCATCGCCAACGTGCATCTGGACGCTGTCGAATATGGCGACCAACTCGTCTTCATGCATTCGGTGAAAGAAGGCCCCGCCAATCGCAGCTTCGGTTTGCAAGTTGCCGCGTTGGCCGGTTTGCCGAAATCGGTGATTGCCGATGCACGCAAAACGTTGGCCGAGTTGGAACGCGGCATGCATGCGCACGCTGCGCAACCCTCGCCACAACACGAGTCGTCGCCGCAAATGGGATTGTTCGCTGCTCAGCCGTCGGCGGCTGAGCGTGCGTTGCTGGATGTCGATCCAGATTCGTTGGCGCCGCGCGAGGCGCTTGAAGTGCTTTATCGGCTTAAAGCGTTGCTCTGAAAAATTCCGCGTCGCGCGATATCGCTAGAGCTCGTCGCCCCGGCGAAGGCCGGGGCCCAGTGACGTTCGCAACCAAAGTCGCTGGGTCCCGGCCTTCGCCGGGACGACGAACTTTCATACATTTCGAAAACGGACAAGTTTCACGCAGCTTCCGACATCGGCGCCGGGAACGGCTCCCGCCACGCGGGAATTTCCATCAACCGTTCATGCCAACGCGCAATATTGGCGAACTCTTCCAACGGCAACTTCGCTTCTTTCGTCCAGGGCAGCAACGTGCCCGCACCGAAATCTGCAATGGTCAGCCGATCGCCCAGAAGATATTTGCGTCCGGCAAGATGCGCATCGAGCACACCAGCGAAACGCTTGTAGAACTTGGTCGCCTCTTCCACCGCGGCGGCACTCGGCTCACCCATACCGACCGCCTGCTTGATCAGATTTTCGAAATACAACGTGCCGCCATGACGGGAAAAATGCGTCAAATCCCACGACAACCAACGCAACACTTCCACCTGCTGGGTCGGTTCGCTCGGCCACAAATCGGACCCGGCTTTGACGGCCAAATGCACCATGATCGCGGCGCTTTCCCATAGCAGCAGATCGCCATCCACCAGCAACGGCACCTTGCCGTTCGGGTTCAAACTCAGGAATTCGGGTTTAAGGTGCTCGCCTTTGCGAAGGTCGACGCGGACGTATTCCATGGGCAGGTTCAGGTACTTCGCCACGGCGCAGGCTTTGCGCGGATTCATCGTTTCTGCGTAATACAACTTCATGTCACATGACTCCTTGTGGGGGGCGGAACGAGGCGAGTTTGGACTGAAATTTAATATGTTCAAGAACATATTTTGAAACTATGGCAGGCTCTCCGCGTTCCTTGGAGATCGCGCCATGCCGTACACCCACGAACACAAGCAACGCACCCGCGAGCACATCGTTCAATGCGCCCGCGAGCTCTTCAATCAGCGCGGCTTTGTCGAAGTTTCCATCGATGAAATCATGACGCGCGCCGGCCTCACGCGCGGCGGTTTCTACAATCATTTCACTAGCAAGGAAGAACTTTTTACCGAGGCGATCAGGTCCCGCCTGACCTTCAATCCTGCCGAGCGCTGGCCTGACATCGAATTCGACCCCTCGCGTTGCGGCAAAGAGCGCGCACGGCAAATGATCGATACGTATCTGTCTCGCACGCATCTGGACGATGTCGCAGGACAATGCCCAATGATCGCGCTGCCATCCGACGTATCGCGCGCCAGCAAACGCGTTAAAGATGCCTACTGCGAGTTGCTCGAGCACATGGTCGCCATGTTTTCGGACAGCGTTTCGACCCCCGACAAACGCGAACGCGGCTTGGCGCTCGCGGCGCTTTGCGTCGGCGGCATGGTGTTGGCGCGCTCATTCGACGATGACCGTTTGCGCAATGAGGTCCGCGAAGCGGCGCGTCGAACCGCGCTGGATCTGATCGAATGAAATGATGGTCGTCTCAATAGCTCTTGCCTATGGAATCGATTGGAACAATTCAATTCACCTGCCACACACGCGCGCGTAGATTCCCTATGTAGCTAGCCGACGCCAGCCACCCATCCTCCGCCGCAGGGAATTCGCCATGAGCTCCGATCTCAACACTGTGACGCCCACTTCCGATACCGCCGCCGACAAGCCGAGCGAGTCGAAGTGTCCTTTCAAGCATTCCACGAGTGGCCCTACCAACCGCGATTGGTGGCCGAATCAGCTGAACTTGAAGATTCTGAATCAGCATTCCCCGCTATCCGATCCGATGGATAAGCCATTCAATTACGCCGAGGCATTCAAGAGTCTCGACTTGGCGGCGTTGAAGAAAGATCTGCACGCGTTGATGACCGATTCGCAGGACTGGTGGCCCGCAGACTTCGGCCACTACGGACCCTTGTTCATTCGCATGGCCTGGCATAGCGCCGGTACGTATCGCACAGGCGATGGCCGCGGAGGCGCTGGTGCCGGGCAGCAGCGTTTTGCGCCGCTCAACAGTTGGCCGGACAACGTCAATCTGGATAAAGCGCGCCGCTTGCTGTGGCCGATCAAGCAGAAATACGGCAACAAGATTTCCTGGGCCGACTTGATGGTGCTTACCGGCAACGTCGCGCTCGAATCAATGGGCTTCAAAACCTTCGGCTTCGGCGGCGGACGTGAAGATGTCTGGGAGCCGGAAGAAGATGTGTATTGGGGCTCCGAAGCCACCTGGCTGGGCGGCGACAAACGTTACTCCGGCGAGCGCGACCTCGAAAATCCGCTTGCTGCTGTGCAAATGGGCTTGATCTATGTGAACCCCGAAGGCCCAGAAGGTAAGCCTGATCCGCTCGCAGCAGCGAAGGACATTCGCGAAACATTCGCGCGCATGGCCATGAATGACGAAGAAACTGTCGCCTTGATCGCAGGCGGCCACACCTTCGGCAAAACTCACGGCGCCGGTCCCGCGACCCACGTCGGCCCCGAACCGGAAGGGGCCGGCATGGAAGAACAAGGCCTAGGTTGGAAGAGCAGCTTCGGTAGCGGCAAAGGCAGCGATGCAATCGGCAGCGGTTTGGAAGTGACCTGGACCAGCACGCCGACCAAATGGAGCAACAACTTCTTCTGGAATCTATTCGGGTACGAGTGGGAACTGACCACGAGTCCAGCCGGTGCGCATCAATGGACGCCGAAAGGCGGCGCTGGCGCGAACACGGTGCCGGATGCACATGACCGCTCGAAGCGCCATGCGCCCTCGATGCTTACTACCGACCTCGCTCTGCGCATCGACCCTGCATACGAAAAAATTTCTAGGCGCTTCCTGGAAAATCCAGATGATTTCGCTGACGCCTTCGCACGTGCCTGGTTCAAGCTCACCCATCGCGACATGGGGCCGCGTGCACGCTATCTCGGCCCGGAAGTTCCAGCCGAAGCGCTGATCTGGCAAGACCCGATTCCCGCCGCCGACCACAAGCTGATTGATGCGCAAGACATCGCAGCGCTTAAAAGCAAGATCCTGGTATCGGGTTTGACTGTCTCCGAACTCGTATCGACTGCCTGGGCCTCCGCATCCAGCTTCCGCGGCTCCGACAAGCGCGGCGGCGCTAACGGTGCGCGCATTCGACTCGCGCCGCAAAAGGACTGGGAAGCCAATCAACCCGAGCAGCTGGCGAAAGTATTGAAGACGCTCGAAGGCATCCAGCAATCGTTCAATAGCGCGCAAAGCGGCGGCAAGAAAGTTTCGCTCGCCGATCTGATCGTCTTGGGCGGTTGCGCAGGTATCGAGCAAGCCGCAAAGAACGCGGGCGTCGATGTGACTGTTCCCTTTGCGCCGGGACGAACGGATGCATCTTCCGAGCAAACTGATGTCGAATCCTTCGCCGTGCTCGAGCCCGTCGCCGATGGTTTCCGCAACTTCCTCAAGGGCCGTTACACCGTCCCCGCCGAAGTGCTGCTGGTCGACAAAGCGCAACTACTCACGCTGACCGCGCCGGAAATGACCGTGCTGATCGGTGGCCTGCGCGTGCTGGACACCAATGTTGGACACACCCGGCACGGCGTCTTCACCCAGCGCCCGCAAGCACTGACCAACGACTTCTTCGTGAACCTGCTCGATATGGGCACCGCGTGGAAAGCGACATCCAAAGCCGAAGACACCTTTGAAGGCCGCGATCGCAAATCCGGAGACCTGAAGTGGATCGGCGCGCGTGTCGATCTGCTCTTCGGTTCAAACTCCCAGCTTCGCGCGCTGGCGGAAGTCTATGGAAGCTCGGATGCGCAGAAGAAGTTCGTCAACGATTTTGTCGCCGCGTGGAACAAGGTGATGAATCTGGATCGCTTCGATCTCGCGTGATTGTCATTAACGAAACGCAGAAAAAAAGCGCCGCAGTGTCCCCACGCTGCGGCGTTTCCGTCTGAAATCAAACGGCTTGCTGCGGGTGTTTAGGCGGCCATGCCAGAGAGCGTGCTTCGAATTTCCTCGTAGGGTGACTCCGGCGTCACCACAGTCGCGGTGACAACCGGCGTCGCGACGCGCGCAGTCAAGCGCCCTGCACGCACCAATTGATCGATGGCCAGCTGCACTTCGCGCTGCCCGAAGGGCTTCTTGATAAAGTCGTCTGCGCCGAAGCGTTGCACGTAAAACTGCTCGGTGGCCTGTTGATTGCCGCTGATCATCACAATCGGAATGTGCTGCGTCAGCGGATCGTGGCGCAAGGTGCGCAGCACCGAAAAACCGTTGACGCCCGGCAGCACGATATCGAGAAAAATCAGCTCCGGCTGCTCGGCCTTGGCCAGCTCGATCGCGGTCTCGCCATCGACGGCTTTCTGCACCGCGTAGCCTTCTTGCCCGAGCATCTTGCCGAGCACCGCGCGAATGGTCGGCGAATCGTCTACCACGAGCGTCCGCATGCCCAAGGCTGCCTGCGCCAGGGTCCCTTGCGGTTCGCCCGTCGCGGCGTGGTTGCTCAGCAGCCGTTTGAAGAATCCGATCCCAGTCATGGTAGTCCCCAGTGATCCGTCATGGGCAGGCAACTTCGTGTGCTGCCTGCTTTTGTGGAGATAATCACGCAGATCTAGACGGATTTCTGAGATGTGCTACTCATGGAAAATCTTTAAGCCGTCGCAGTTCTCGACGTTCCTGCTTGTTTGGACGTGTCGGCGGACGGTTTAGCCCTGCCCCGCTGAGGCGGCGCTCCTCGCGTATCTGCTCGCGCGCAAGACGGCTTTCCTCGGTTTCCCGATAGAGCATTTGCGCGACGCTAGCCGGCCCTCGTAGCTCGGAAAGGGCGAGAATTTCCAGCTCCAGCCGCTCCTCGCCGCGGGTCAATCGCACCCGATCGCCCACGTGCAAAGCCTTGGATGGCTTGCACCCTGCGCCATTCACATCGACCTTACCGCCGTCGATGGCCTGCTTGCACAGACTGCGCGTTTTATACATACGCGCCGCCCACAGCCAAATATCGGCGCGTACTTCCAGTGCGGCTTCGTGGCTTGCTTGTTTCATCGTGGCATTATCGGCGCTTCGCGACGGGGATGCATGGGGAATCCGCATGTTGCTTTATTGGCTGGATTTGATCGGGGTTGCCGTCTTTGCGATCAGCGGCGTGTTTGTCGCCGCGCATTCGAACCTGGATCTGCTCGGCGGCTTGGCGCTCGCCGCGCTCACAGCTATCGGTGGCGGCACCTTGCGCGACGTGCTGCTCAATCGTCACCCCATCTTCTGGGTGCGCGATGCGCGTTACCTGTTGGTGATTTTGGTGGCCGCCGCGCTGGCGATGGTCTATGTCGCATTTCTTCCACCGCCGGGCTATGGATTTCTGATCGCCGATGCCTTGGGTTTGGCGTTGTTTGCGATCAGCGGCGCACAGATTGCCGAAGCAGAAGGGTTCCCGTCGTTGGTCGTGATTATGATGGGCACGATGACCGGCACGGCAGGCGGCATGCTGCGCGATGTGATGAGCGCACGCGTGCCGTTGATCTTTCAGCAGGATCTCTATGCGACGGCTGCGATTGCGGGTATCGTGGCGTATCTGGTTTTGCAAAAGCTTGGTGCGCCGCGCAGCTTGGCGGTTGTTACCGGCGTCGCGGTTATCCTTCTGATGCGCTTGCTGGCGGTCGTGTGGGGCGCGCATTTACCCAGATTGCACGCGATAACCTGAGTCGATTCGCCATCAACCGGCTGGTAGCAAAAGATTGCCCAGCGGAACCGTCAAAAGCGACAACACAATGCCTGCACCCAACAGCGCGTTGGCAAGCGGCGGATCGAGTCCGTATTCATCCGCAAGAATCGCGGCGGAAATCATCGGCGCCATGGCAGCCTGCAAAACGCCGACGGTCAGCACCAAACCGCTCACATGGGTGACGCTCGCCAACATCCAACACACCAGCGGCGCCAGCAGTAGCTTCCAGCCCAGACCCCACGCCAGCGCTGACGATTGGCCTTCTTCGCGCTTGAATCGAATTTGCATGCCTACCGAAAACAGCGCGAGCGGCGTCAGCGTTGCGCCAATCGGCGCCAACACATCACTCACCGTTTGGGGCCAACCACCAAGCGCCCCCACGACGATGCCGAGAATCAATGCGACAAAGGACGGGAAAGTAAGGATGCGACGCAGGATCGATCCGGCATTCGAGTCGCGCCCCGCGTAGATGGAGCCGACGATCACGCCAGCGGAAGACAGCAGTGGAAACGTTCCGAGTTGATCCGCGACGACTGCCAATGAAAGCCCCGCCTGGCCGTGCAAGGCTTGCATCATGGGATAGCCCATGAACGATGTATTCCCCAATCCGCATACAAGAATCAAAGCGCCGACGCGACCACGCGACCAACCAAGACGCTTGCCCAGCCAAGCGAACAACAGCCACGCGCCGCCAAACACGATAAGCATCGCGGTGACAGGAAACCACAATTGCGCATCAACCTTTACGCGCGGAATGAGATCGAGCACCAACGCCGGCAACGCCACGTTGATGACCCACCAATTGATCCCCTGCACCATGCCGGCCGGCGTATTTACGCGGCGCGCCACCACGATGCCCAACACCAGGCAAGCGAATAGCAACACCAAGGCGCTCATGGAGTTCCCATATAAACAAGTACGGCCGCAGTATAGCGGCCGTACATTTCGACCAAAGCGCGAACGCTCAGCCCAACAACACGCGATTCATACGTTGCACGAAGGCGGCAGGATCGAGCAATGGCGCACCGGCCGCGATCTCTGCCTGTTCGAGCAGAAGATTGGCAAGGTCGCTCGCTTTGATCTGATCGCTTTCTGCTTCCACGCGCTTCAACAACGCGTGCTGCGGATTGATCTCGAGCGTTGGCTTGCTTTCTGGCATATCGTGCCCTGCTTCGCGCAGCAAGCGCGCCAGATGCGGCGCCATCTCGAAATCGGAAAGCGCAAGACACGACGGCGAATCGGTGAGGCGCGCAGAGACTTTGACATCCGCTACGCGCTCGCCGAGCAAGTCTTTCAGCTTTTTCAGCAGCGGTTCGGCGGCTTTGTTCGCTTCTTCCTGCTGCTGCTTACCCGCCTCGTCCAAGGGGAATTCGCCCTTGGCGACGTTGCGCAGCTTTTTGCCGCTGTATTCGTTGAGACTGCCCAGCATCCATTCGTCGATGCGGTCGGACATCAGCAACACTTCGATGCCCTTGGCTTTAAACGCCTCCAACTGCGGACTGCCCGCTGCCGCCGCATGGCTATCGGCAGTGATATACCAAATCGTGTCCTGATCGACCGGCATGCGGCCGATGTAGTCGTCCAGCGAAACGTTTTGCGTGCCGCCTTCGCCCTTGGTGGACGCAAAGCGCAGCAACTTGGCGATGCGTTCGCGGTTGGCGTGGTCTTCGACGATGCCTTCCTTGAGCGTGTTGCCGAACGATTTGTAGAACGTATTGAATTTCTCCGGCTCGTCTTTGGCGAGCTTTTCGATCAGATCCAGCACGCGCTTCACGCACGCCGCTTTGATGCGTTCGAGCTGCCGGTTGTGTTGCAGTATTTCGCGGCTCACGTTCAACGGCAGATCGTCCGCATCGACCACGCCGCGCACAAAGCGCAGATAGTTGGGAAGCAGCTCTTCCGCCGCATCCATGATGAAAACGCGCTTGATGTAGAGCTTCAGACCTTTGCGTTCGTCGCGCCCGCCCATCATCTGTTCGAACGGCGGCTGCGACGGGAGATACAGCAAGGTCGTGTAGCTTTGATTGCCTTCGACGCGATTGTGCGTCCAGGCAAGCGCATCGTTGAAATCGTGGCCCAGCGACTTATAGAAGCTCTGGTAATCCTCGTCGCTGATTTCGTTCTTGGGCTTGGTCCAAAGCGCGGAAGCCGCGTTGACCGTTTCCCATTCGTTGGTGATTTTGTCGTCTTTTTCCACCGGCATGCGAATGGGAAACGCGACGTGATCGGAGTAACGCGTGATCAGCGAACGCAATTCCCAGCGCTTGAGAAAGTCGTCCTCGTCGGCTTTCAGGTGCAAGACCACCGCTGTGCCGCGCTCGGGCAATTCGATCTGCGCCAGCGAATATTCGCCCTTGCCATCGCTCTCCCATTTCACGCCTTCGCTCACCGGCAAACCCGCGCGGCGGCTGTAGACCGTTACTTTATCGGCGACCACGAAGGCTGAATAGAAACCCACGCCGAACTGGCCGATCAGGCGAGCATCGTTCTTCTGCTCGCTACTCATCGCCTCAAGAAAACGGCGCGTGCCGGAGCTGGCGATGGTGCCGAGATTGGCGACGATCTCATCGCGACTCATGCCCACGCCGTTATCGCGCACGGTGATGGTGCGCTGCTCGGGGTTCCAGCTCACGTCGATCCGCAACTCGGCATCGCCGGCCAATAGCTCAGGCTTGGCGATGGATTCGAAACGAAGCTTGTCGCAGGCATCCGATGCGTTAGAGATCAATTCGCGCAGGAAAATTTCCTTGTGCGAATACAGCGAGTGTGTGACCAGATGCAGGACCTGGGCGACTTCGGCTTCGAATTTGCGGGTTTCAGCGGCTGCGCTCATAACGTAAAACGTTCCAAAAGATGAGTGATCGTGATCGACGACGCCTCAACGCACCGGCTCCCGCCGATGCGAAGGGGACAACAAGACGGCGTTATATCGGTTTAGACTCCGCCACGCTGCAAGGCGGCAATGCGTTCTTCCAGCGGCGGATGGCTCATCAGCAAGCGCTGCAGGCCAGTCGCCAGCGGACCGGAAATACCGAAGGCAGCCATCGTCTTGGGCAAGGTGCTTTCGCCGTGATTGAGCTGTAACCGTTGCAAAGCGGAGATCATCGAGCCTTGACCGGCCAGCAACGCGCCCGCCGCATCGGCGCGGAATTCGCGCCAGCGCGAAAACGCCATCACAATCATCGAGGCGAACAGGCCAAATACCAACTGCAGCACCATCACGCACACGAAGTAACCGATGCCGCCGCCGCGATTGTCGCGGCCGCCGGAAATCCAGCTATCCACCAATCGTCCGACGACGCGCGCGGCAAGTATCACCAGCGTATTGAGCACGCCCTGGATAAGCGTGAGCGTCACCATATCGCCGTTGGCGACGTGGCCGATTTCATGACCAAGCACCGCCGCGACCTGCTCGCGATCCATCTGCAACAACAAGCCGGTGCTTACCGCCACCAGCGAACTGTTTTTGGTCATGCCGGTGGCGAAGGCATTCATTTCGGGCGCGTCGTAGATCGCGACCTCGGGCATGCCGATGCCCGCGGTCTGCGCATGGTGGCGCACGGTATCCAGCAGCCAGCGCTCGGTTTCGCTTTGCGGCTGTTCGATCACGCGCGCGCCGGTGGACATCTTCGCCATCCACTTGGACATCGCCAAGGAAATGAAAGCGCCGCCCATGCCGAAGACCGCCGCATAGAGCAGTAACCCGGTCATGCCGCCGTACCCGTGCATGGCCGCCCACTGATCGATGCCGAAGATGCGGCAGACGATGCTCAGCAAAAGCAAGACGGCGATGTTGGTCAGCAGAAAAAGCGCGATGCGGCGCATAGTGGTCCTTATGTTCGGTCAGGCCGAAGAAAACAATGGTAATCCGTGCCATAGATTCCGGCGAACCATCGACGATTCAAGCGTTAAGGATAGATACCTGCTTCAGCGCCCGCATTACGGTCAGCTTACGTAAAATATCTCGATGACCTACCGCGGCCGTTTCGCCCCCTCCCCCACTGGACTTCTGCACGCGGGATCGCTGGCCGCTGCGGTGGGTAGCTGGCTGTGCGCGCGCCACGCCGGCGGTCGATGGCTGGTGCGCATGGAAGACATCGACCCGCCACGCGAAGCGCCCGGTTCGGCCCAAGCCATCCTCGCCGCGCTGCCGGCGTTCGGTTTGGTAGCGGACGAGCTTGTCATCTATCAGTCATCTCGCATCGCCGCCTACGACGCGGCTTTCGAGCAGCTTCGCAAGGCCGATCTGATATTTCCGTGTTGGTGCAGTCGTAGCGAATTGACCATCGCGGGCGGCATTCACCGGGATGGCCGCTGCATCGCGCCTCCGGATCCGCATCGCGCACCTGCTTGGCGTATGCGCGTACCGGATAAAACCGTCACCTTTGTTGATGAGTTGCAGGGGCCGCAATCCCAGCCGTTGCGCGAGGTCGTGGGCGATTTTGTGATCCGCCGGGTCGAAGGCTTTTATTCCTACCAGCTGGCCTGCGTGGTGGACGATGCCTGGCAAGGCATCACCCAGGTGGTGCGCGGCAACGATCTGCTCGATTCCACCCCACGGCAGATCTGGCTGCAGCATTGCCTGAATTTGCCGACGCCGCGATATCTGCATCTACCGCTCGTACTCGACAGTGAGGGCCGAAAATTGTCGAAATCCGAGCGCTCGCAGGAGGTCGATCCTTCCTCGCCCATGGCGAGTTTGCGGCGTGCCCTATCGTTTTTAGGCGTGATGCCGGACGAATCGGCCGTCCATCCATCCGAATTGCTGCGTCGCGCCCTAGATCATTTCGATCCGAACCAATTGACGCGTTGCAGCGACCATCACGCAGCTTAACCCGGTATAACGAACGGACGCCGCTCAGCATGTTGCAATACAAAGAACCGATATTCCTTCATGTTGTCTGCGTATAAGCTCACGTAGATTCGCGCACGTCGCGCGGAACGCATCACGCACACCATAAGGAGATCAAGGCATGACTCAGCGTACGGCATTGGTAACGGGCGGCACCGGCGGCATTGGTACTGCGATCGTGCGCTATCTGGCCAAACAGGGACATCGCGTCGCCACCAACTATCGCGACGAGGCCAAGGCTGAGGCCTGGCGCCAAGCCATGGTCAAAGACGGTATCGAGGTGGTTCTGGTGTCGGGTGACGTCTCCGATCCGACGTCGTGCGAAAACATGATCAGCGCGGTCCACCACAAGTTGGGCCCGGTGGATATTCTGGTCAACAACGCGGGCATTACCCGCGACACCACCTTCCACAAGATGACCTATCAGCAGTGGATGGACGTGGTGAACACCAACCTCAACGCCTGCTTCAACGTCACCCGTCCGGTGATCGAAGACATGCGTACGCGAAAATGGGGCCGCATCGTGCAGATCAGCTCGATCAACGGCCAAAAGGGCCAGTACGGACAAGCCAACTACGCCGCGGCGAAGGCCGGCATGCACGGCTTCACCATTTCGCTGGCTCAGGAAAACGCGCGCTTCGGCATTACCGTGAACACGGTGTCGCCCGGTTATGTCGCCACCGATATGGTGATGGCCGTGCCGGAAGAAGTGCGCGAGAAGATCGTGGCGCAGATCCCGGTGGGCCGCCTCGGTAAGCCTGAGGAAATTGCGCACGCCGTGGCGTTCTTCACCACCAATGAGGCGAGCTGGATTACCGGCGCTAATCTCGCCATCAACGGTGGGCATTACATGGGTTGGTAATACCCTTGCGCTTCCTCTCCCTTGGGGGAGAGGAAGCGCGTGTCGTCAGCGCTCCAGCAACTTCTCCATCACCTTGCCCACCGCGGCGAAGGCGAACGCACCCGTCACGTGCGTCGCCGCGCCAAGGCCGCCACCGCAAGCCAGATTCAATGAATCGCCGCCCGGCGGGCGCGTTCCGCATACCGTTCCATCCGGTTGCGGGTATTGCACGTTCTGCAACGAATAAACCGCCGACACGCCGAAATAGCGATCGGGGTTGCGAGGAAAACCAAAATCCTGGCGGAGCTTCTTGCGAATCAGGCTGAACATCGCATCGTGCTCGGTGCGTGAAAGATCGCGCACGCGAATCTGCGTGGGATCGGTACGACCGCCTGCCGAACCCACCGTCACCATCGGCAACTTACGTCGCCGGCACCAGGCGATGGCCTCGAGTTTTACGCGGAAGGCATCGCAGGCATCGAGCACCACGTCGTAGCCGCGATCGAGCAACTCATCCAGCGTGGCTGGGGTGAGAAAACGCTCGATCGCTTCCAGACGGATCGCCGGATTGATCGCATGCGCACGCGCGGCGATCACGCCAACCTTTGGCTTGCCGAATTCGCCATCGAGCGCGTGTAACTGGCGATTCGTATTCGAAACACAAACTTCATCCGCATCGATCAGCGTGAGCCGGCCCACGCCACTGCGCGCCAACGCTTCCGCGGCCCATGAACCGACTCCACCGACACCGATCACGCACACGTGTTTTTGCGCCAGATGCGCCACGCTGCCGACGCCGTACAGCCGCTCGACACCGTCGAAACGCTCGGAGGGATAGTTCGCACCGATCATGGGCGACCACCGGTCGCTCCGTGGAGCTCGCAAAAATTCACGCCGTCACCCGACTCAAAAGGATCGAGCCATTTTAGCCGCGATGCATGGACGGCATACGCCTTGGGGTATGCTCGACGTTCTTCGCCTCGGGAATAGGTATCGCAATGCGTGCAGCGCTTATGATCGTGTTGGGCTTGGTTATCGGCATCGTCGGCACCGTGTTCGCCATGCGCGCGCTGGCCGAACGCAACCCGCTGCCGCATGCGGTGATGGTGACGATGGGGTATCACCGCCATCAGCTGCAGCAGATCGTCAAAGGGCAGCATTGCGACGCCTCCGCGTCGGTCAATCAGCTGCAGCATATGGAGATGATCTCGACCGACATCCCCGGCGCCTTCCCCGACGCGCCGGCGCAGTTCAGCGATTTCGCCAAACAACTGCATACGACGCTGCAGACGGCCTCGCAATCATCCCCCGCCGATTGCCCGGCTCTGGTCGCAACGCTTAAGCAGGTGGATCACGACTGCAGTCAGTGCCATCAGCAATATCGCTGATTCCTGATCGTTAGTTCGGCTCGGCTTCGTCGGGCGCCTGGAACATCAGTATGGTGATTTCCTTGCCTTGCGGGATCTCTACGACAGGGGTCCCGAGCGCGGCGATGCGGTTTTTGAAATCCGTCAGATTCTCGCGCTGCCCCAACGCCGAGCGACCATTCACCGCCCACACGCGGCCGCCTTGCTTCCATCGAGCCAACGCCTCGTCGAGTTGCGAAGTTACCAATGCGGTGGATTGGATAGGTAGCTCGCCTTTGGGCTGCAATACCGAAAGCATAGTCGGCGCGTTCGGATCGGCGGTGAATACGGTGTCGCCGGGTCGCACATTCGCAGCCAGCGTTGCTGCCGCCATATCCCAACGCGGTTTGGTTTCCATGCGATAAACGGGGCCCAGGTTCACCACGCCCAGCAACAACAAGAGCGTGGTCGTCATCGCGAGAATGCGACGCGGCAACATACTCGCCCCCACGCCAACCAGCACGAAAAACGGCGCGGCGCTCCACAGCACGTAACGCGGCAGGAGCATCGACTTGAACAGCGAAATCGTCAGGATAAGCAGCGGCAACACCAACACGCTCAGCAACAGCACGCGTCCTTCCAGTCGTCCGCGCAAACGAAACAAGCCCGCTATACCGGCCGCCGCCACCAGCAGTCCCAACAATGGCACCGCCGTGTGCATCAAATCGAATTTGACGACCGCCACCATGCGCATCAGATAGACGCTGCCCGCCACCACCCACATGTGCTGCCAACTCAGCTCGGGAATCCAATCGAATTTCTGCAGCATGTGCCCATCGCTGAATGCGACGATCGCGCCGTAAAACGGCACCGTGCACAACACGATGGCGACGAAGCTCCAGATCCAGTTCCGACGAAATGTCGCGCGTGCTTCCGTCGACGAAGCCAACCCTCGCCCGATGAGAAACAAGGAAAGGTTGGAAGCGATCAACCATGGCAGCGCATCACTGAGCACATCCAACGCAGCGATGGTGCCGAATACATAAGCGCACCAGCCCCATCGATCGGCGTCGGCGCCGCGTATGTCGACCGCCGCGCGATTAGGCTCCTGCGCAAGTCGCAACAATCCCCACAACGCGACCGTAATCAACAAGGTGACAAGCGTGTACGACCGCGCCTCCTGCCCGTACTGCACTTGCAACGGCGACAACGCCATCAACAAACCGGCCACGATGCCCGCGTAGCGATTAGCCATGCGACGTGCGATGACAAACACCATGCCCGCCGTCATGGCGCCAAACAGGGCCGAAGGAATCCTCAACCATGCATCGCCTGCTCCGAAAAACGGCGACAGCAACCGCAGCAGCAAGAAATATGTAGGCATATGCCGATTGGTAAAGCTGTCGGCGATGAGTCCGTTCAAATCCAGATGCGCGCGCTGGAACGTCAGCGCTTCATCAAGCCACAGCGGCTGATGATCGATGCGAAACAATCTTGTAACAAGACCGAGCACGACGATCGCGAGTATCCAGGCTGCGTCGCGTCGCCATGTCGCTTCCTTGACGCGCGCCGTCGTGTCGTCCACGGCGTTCGGCGCAACGGTGCTGCCAAGCGCATGGCGGCGGCGCGATGCATCCGTGCGTATCGCAAGCGTGACGAAGTCATTCATGCGCTGACAATCCTGCAATCGATCTCGGCAGAGGGCACAAAATGTAACGCGTGCCCCATCGATTGGTTGTCTTGTATTTATGACAAGTTGGGGCAAATTCAGCCGAAAAACATTGCGGCGTGACTTATGGCACAAACAAACGCGACTGCATCGCGCCGCGTTTGTTTTATCGATGTTATCGATAAGGCTTACGCCAACCCTACGTGGTCAAATTTTTACTCTGCCCCGCAGCACGTCCCAATACATCACCCAGTCGCCCATCAGGCTGTAAAGCGGATGGCGAAAGGTTGCCGGCCGATTCTTTTCGAATGCGAAATGACCGACCCAGGCGAACCCGTAACCCGCTACGGGCGCAAGCCACAACCACGCCAGCCTGCCCGATACCAGCGCGTACACGACAATCAGAAGGACCAGCGAACTACCGACAAAATGAAGACGGCGACAGCGTCGATCACGATGCTCGTCGAGATAATACGGATAGAAATCGCGAAAACTGGCGAATGCGGACATGGCTCATCTCCGACGCTGATGTTCGCAGCCTAATGCTTCAGCGATTGCGCTGCACGCTGTAAAACATCACGTCGGCAACGGAATGAATTCTTCCTCGTCGCCGGCGACTTTGCCAAAACGCTGAGCCTGCCAATCCGCCTTCGCCTGCTCGATGCGCTCGCGCGAACTCGACACGAAATTCCACCAAAGGTGACGCTCGCCATCCAAGGGGGCGCCACCAAAAAGCATCACGCGACTGGCCGTTTTCGCTCGCACCGTCGGCGCACCCTCGCCCGTCTGCACAGCCATCTGCGTGGCGGCCAAATTGAGATCGCCCCAGGTGACTTCGCCTTCGATGACATGCACGCCGTGTTCGGTGTGTTCGTCGGGCAACGGCACCTCGGTGCCCGCGTCCAGATGCGATTCGACAAAGAACATCGGCGCGAAAACTTTGACCGGCGATTCGCTGCCGTAGGCCGTGCCGGCGATAAGCACCAGCTCTGCACCAGGCTTGCGAATACGCGGCAAACTTGCGGCTTCGTGATGATGGAATTCCGGCGCCACTTCCTCGTCTTTTTTGGGCAGCGCCACCCACACCTGGATGCCATGCATGCGCTGTCCGCTGCGACGCGCATCCGGCGGCGCGCGTTCCGAGTGCGCGATGCCACGCCCCGCGGTCATCCAATTCACCGCACCCGGTGTGATGTCTGCCACGCTGCCGACCGTGTCGCGATGACGAATGCTGCCTTCGAACAACCACGTCACCGTCGCCAGACCAATGTGCGGATGCGGACGCACGTCCAAGCCTTTTCCGGGCGCGAATTCGGTCGGCCCCATATGGTCGTAGAACACAAACGGCCCAATATGCCGCGCCATCAGCACGGGCAGCATGCGCCGCACGACGAAGCCATCGCCAAGATCGTGCAGACGGCCGCCTTCTATCAGAGTCGGTTGGGAGGGCACGTTCGGATTCCTATCACCAAGCCCGTTGATATTGCTCCGGCGCGACGATCGTTGCACCTAATTCTTGCGCGGCGCGACGAGGAAAATACGGATCGCGCAAACTGGCGCGCGCAATCAGCACCAGATCGGCGGCGCCGCCCGCAATGATGCCGTCCGCCTGTGCCGGCTCGGTAATCAAGCCGACAGCGCCTGTCGCGATGCCCGCCTCTTGTCGAATACGCGCGGCAAACGGCACCTGATAACCGGGACCGAGCGGGATCTTTACGTGCGGCACCAGGCCACCGCTGGATACGTCCACCAGATCCACGCCCAGTTCGCCGAGTTGACGGGCAAGGCGCACGCTTTCGTCGATGTTCCAGCCGCTTTCCGCCCAATCCGTTGCGGAGATGCGCAGCCACAAAGGCAAGTCTTCGGGCCAAACGTCGCGCACCGCTGTGATGACTTCGCGCACCAGTCGCGTACGATTTTCGAAGCTGCCGCCGTATTCGTCGTTGCGATGATTGCTCAACGGCGACATGAACTGATGCAGCAGATAACCATGCGCGCCGTGCAGTTCGATCAGCTTGAAGCCCGCTTCTTTTGCGCGAACAGCCGCCGCATGAAAATCCGCTACCACCTTGCGAATGCCGTCGAGATCCAACGCCTGCGGCACATGCCAATCGTGATCGAACGCGATCGCGGACGGCGCGACGGTCTGCCACGCACCTTTGTCGGCCGGCAGCGGACCGCCGCCTTCCCACGGGCGCCACACGCTGGCCTTGCGTCCGGCATGCCCCAATTGCACGCCGGGAACGGCGCCATGTTCGGCGATAAAGGCAGCGATGGGCCGCCATGCATCCACCTGCGCATCGTTCCAGATGCCCGTGTCCTGCGCGGAAATGCGCCCTTCCGGCGATACGGCCGTCGCTTCCGCAACGACCGCGCCCGCGCCACCGACGGCACGGCTTCCCAGATGCACGGTGTGCCACAAATTGGGCACGCCGTCATGCGCGGAGTACTGGCACATGGGCGATACGACAATGCGATTGCGCAGCGTCTGACTTCGTTGAACGTAAGGCTCGAACAGCTTCATGGGCAGCACCGTCTTGCGAAAGGCGAAACCAGACAGATGGCGGTCATCGCGCCGCGATCAAGTGTCGTGGTCGAAGTTTGTATCCATCCATGCCGCCAGTTGCGCGGCGATCGCATCGGGCACTTTCATCCACGTGAAATGATCGGCCGACTGCCCCGCCAACTGTTCGGGCGCCACGACATCCACGCGTCGCGGCGCTTTAGGCATTTTATCCAGCAACCATTCCAATGATGACAACGGAGCCAGCCAATCGTCGCGCAGGCGCATTGCCAACACGGGGCGCTGGAATGCACCCAATTCACGTTCAAAGTCTGCAACGATTCCATTCGCGGCGTAACGCCCCGTGCGCCCGCTGCGCGACCAATCCGCAATCACATCGCGCGCTTCGTTGCCGCCAAAACCGATTCGTCGTCCGGGTAAATAACCGATCAAGCGCGATATCGGCGTAACAAGCGCATACGCAGCAAGAATCAGCGAACCACGCTTAAACCGACGCCAATAAGGCGAGCCGCTTGCCACCAACGCAAGCCCGGCCACATCGCCGCGATGGCGACTCGCATAAAGACAAGACAGCTGACCGCCGAGGCTATGGCCGCCCATCCATAACTCCGCTTGCGGCCAACGCGTTTTCGCTTCCGCCATACCTGCGGCGATATCCGTTTCCAACAATTGGCGATAACCCCAATTGCTTTGCCTTCCCGCGCGACGATTGCTCGAACCGATGCCACGCCATTCGTGCAACGCCATCGCGACGCCATGCGCTGCAAATGCCTCGGCCAACGGTAAATAGTGCTTCGCCGGCACACCCATGGCGGGCAACCAGTACATCACCCGTTTGGGATACTCCGCCGGTTGCGTGCAGATCAATTCGCTTTGCGCACCATCAGCCGTCGCAACGGAAACGACGTGAGTGGAAGCGATTACGTTTGAAACAGCTTGAATGGATGCAGACATCGACAGAGCTTATCGAATCGCGCAAAAACAAAAAGGCCGGCTTACGCCGGCCTTTTTGTCATTCGATATATTTGCAGCATCAAGCCTTGGCGACTTCGTCCGCCTGCAATCCTTTCTGGCCTTGTACGACCTTGAAGGTGACCTTGTCGCCTTCCTTGAGGCTCTTGAAACCCTGCCCCGTGATTGCGCGGAAGTGCACGAACACGTCAGGGCCGTCGGTGCGACTGATGAAACCGAACCCTTTGGCGTCGTTGAACCATTTGACTGTGCCAGTTACACGTTCATCCGACATAACTCACTCCATCTGCAAAGCGTTGTCTCTAGAGACCAGTCGACCCACCCGAGCCGACGGCTTACTGGGTTTGCCAAGATGGGGGGAGCGTTGCGGACAGGGGCCGCAGGGCGGACCGCGCGCCTAACCAAGCAGACACAGTAAACACAGGATAATGACTTTCGTGAATTGAAATGTGATGAAAAATTCACACTCGAAAATCAAATGATCCGGGATCGGAAATAGAAAAAGCCAGGCATTAATCCTGGCTTTTTCAATCGATCCAAGTACTCGAATTAGGCTGGAAGCACTTCTTCCGCCTGCAAGCCTTTTGGACCTTGCTTCACCAGAAAGGTGACTTTCTGGCCTTCCTTCAGCGAACGGAAACCGTTGCCTTGGATGGATTTGAAATGCACAAACAAATCGCCGCCTTTATCGCTACTGATAAATCCGTAGCCTTTGGCGTCGTTGAACCATTTGACTGTGCCTGTTGCACGCTCTTCCGCCATGACGCACCCCACCCCTCTAACGCTGACTTGGAAACCATCGACTCACCCGAGTCGGCAGTTACTGAGCATGCCGATATCCAGTTAGCGTTACGCACAAAATCATTTGTGACACGCAATTGCACAAGCAGGCGCAGTGGACGAAGCATAGTGATTTTGGTGAAGCGATATGTGATCGGAAATTCACGCGCGATATCACATTCGACGCAACGTCCCTCGTTCGGGAAATAAAAAAAGCCGGGCATTAAGCCCGGCTTTTTAAATCGATTAAATCGATTTACGGCAGTAATTAGGCCGGCAGCACTTCGTCAGCCTGCAGACCCTTCTGGCCCTGCACAACCTTGAAGCTCACTTTCTGGCCTTCCTGCAGGCTCTTGAAGCCATTGCCCTGGATCGCGCGGAAGTGCACGAAAACATCCGGGCCATTGTCGCGGCTGATGAAGCCGAAACCTTTGGCATCGTTGAACCACTTGACGGTACCGATCTGACGATCAGACATGTAACTCACTCCAAACTAGGTATTTCAAAAAAAGAGACTCGACCTCCGCACGCAAGCGGGGCCGGCTTACTGGTGTGCTAAGGAAAACCCTAGGGGGTGAGCGATGAGGCAGATCGTAATCGGCTGCATCGGGTCACGTGACTCTGGTGACCCCGGCAAACACAGTGCGCGCATCATACCTGCAAATACTGGCGTAAAGCGAATAGGCGTTCAGGAAGCGGCTTTTTGCCGACGCAGTATGCTTAGGCTCCGTTACCCGCCAACGCTTCCTATGAAATTAGATAACGCGACAGGTTTCCTTCGAATGACTGACGTAAAGGCCGTTATCGCTATCACCGCCCTGTCGCTCTTAACCGCCTGCAGCCACGTGGCGCAAAAGCCCGTATCTCTCCCGCCCGCCGTGGCAAAAGGCCAGACTTCAACGGGTATTCCGGGCTGCGATGCGTACCTGAACAACTATCTGGCGTGCCATGAGGCCGCGGGTATTTACGACCGCGGCTTGCTGCAAACCCACTACCAAACCATGCGGGAGACGCTGCTCCAGGAAGCCAGCGA
This sequence comes from Dyella sp. 2HG41-7, assembly GCF_021390675.1. NCBI lineage: Bacteria > Pseudomonadati > Pseudomonadota > Gammaproteobacteria > Lysobacterales > Rhodanobacteraceae > Dyella > Dyella sp. 2HG41-7. Next base: position 1,838,629 of record NZ_JAJEJV010000004.1, on the reverse strand, counting down.
CCCAAGCGTGCGTCCGTATCTTGCCGATCGCTGCGCTGGGCTTACGCGGCAGCTGAACGATGCGTTGCAGGGCCGTTCCTGCACGCCGCAGAACACGGTTAAACCTGTCACGCAGCACTGAGACTGCGCCAGTGAGCCCGCAACGCGGCCGATACCTGCGCCGGCTTGCATCGCCCAAGTTTTACCTTCGGCGTTCCATGCCATGAGGCTGTCGCCGCAACGGCCTGCGCCAATTCGGCGATGGTACGTTCATTGGGTGAAACGCCTTCTTCGAAATACAGCGCCTTGATTTCGAATACGCCTTCCGCACGATGCGCTTTCGCGTCAAGCCGCCCGATCAATTTTCCACGATGCAGAATCGGCAGTACGTAGTAGCCGTAACGACGCTTGGCGGCGGGTACATAGCATTCGATGGTGTAGTCGAAATCGAACATCGCGCGCACGCGTGCGCGGTCCCACACGATTGGATCGAACGGCGAAAGCAGCGCTGTATGCGTGGCGCGCAGGCGTCCCTCGCGCGCTTTATCGAGCAGATCGGCATGGTCGCGATGCACGTAGGCAACGCTGTCCCAGCCGGCCACCTGCACGCTGATCAACGCTCCGGAGGCGACCAAAGGCGCAAGTTCGCGATCGTCGACAGATGGCTTCAAGCGAAAGTAATCGGCGATCCAACGCGACTGCGCAATACCGAGCGCACGCACGCTGTCGAGAATAAAGCGCTGTCGAAGCGCATCGGAAGACAATGCGGCTGCCGCTGCATCGAAGGGCGGATCGAGTTTAGCCAGCACGCGTTCGGCAAGGTCGTACACGCGTTGAAAACGTTCGCGTCGCGTCACCATTAGTTCGCCGGATGCAAACCACGCTTCGAGCCAGCGCTTCTCCGGCTTCCATTCCCACCATCCTGAAACGCCGCGATCCGCGCGTTCGAAATCGGAGGCGCGTACGGGGCCGGAGATTCGCACGCGTTCGAGCAGCGCATCCATTTCTTTGAGATTGGCATCCCGCGCACGCGCAGCATGTCGGTCCGCCCAATGGCGGCTTTCGATCTGCGCACGCCACGCGCGATGCATGCCAATATCCGTGGCAGCGACGAAACAAGCTTCGTGCGCCCAGCATTCGGCAATATTCCCCAGCTCGAGCGCCTCCTCCAACCATGCTTGTGGGTAGGCGCCAAGCCGCGCATGCAACACCAAGTAAGGACTGCGCGCAACGACGTGGATGCTGTCGATCTGCAACAGGCGCATGCGTTGAATCGTTGTGAGCAAATCGCCGCGGCGCGCGCGTCGTTTAGGCGTTTGCAATAATCCTTGTGCGGCCAGCTGGAGCGCACGTGCTTGTGCAAGCGTTACAACCTTATTGCCGGATGAAAGTTTGCTCAACGCCGCAACGCCTTCACAAAATGGATACGCCATTATTGTGCTGGTATTTATGGGCGTGTTGTTAACTTGCCAATCAAGCTTGGTTGATCGATAGCGTGCCAAGCGCGATGGGTCGTTCGTCGGCGACGACGCAAGCCGTACGACCGCGGCCCGCATCCAAGGCTAACTTGCATGGAGCGACCATCATGATCTATCGCACACCTACTCTTATCTCTCTTCTCGGTATCGGCCTGTTTGTCGCGGGCTCCGGATTCGCGCAAACGCAAAGCCAACCGATGACGCCTGCCCAACCCGCTGCGCCTGCACAACAAGCCACGCCTGCGCAGCCCGCAACATCGGCGCAGCCTGCCATGCCCACGCAATCGGCCATGCCTGCACAAACTGCGACACCAGCGCAGCCTGCAACACCTGCGCAGTCCACAGCACCGGCACAACCGGCGGCGCCAGCACAGCCCGCAGCGCCTGCACAGCCGACGCAGTCGATGCAATCAGCGCCTTCGACACAAACCACATCAAGCATGTCCTCGTCATCCGAAGGCGGCAAGAGCGCGACATACAACACGGCTAAAGGCCAAGTCACGGTCAACTCGACCGTCGGGCAAGGTCCGTCCACCGCATCGCCCCCGTCGTTCGAGCAACTTTCCGGTGGGAAGAAATTCATCACCAAAGACCAGGCGAATGCCTACCCGCCGTTGGCCAACGATTTTCTGTACGTCGCAGGCCCCAACGGCTCGCGCATTACCAAAGCTCAATACGAGCATTGGCTGAAGAATTTGAATTGAGCGATCAGTCAGACGTCTGGTGACGGATGTCTCACACCGGCCATCGTCAGGATGGCCGGTTTTTTTATCCTTCGCGCAAATCGCTAGACTTGCCACAACAGCGCCGAGCACGGCGTTCGAGGATGCATCCATGAAACCTCTGCCCCGCAGTCTGCTGATCGGCGCGAGCGCCGGCTTGATAGCATTGCCGCTTTATGCGCAGAACATCGATCCCGCCACGATTCAAGCGTGTGCCGGCATCAATAACGATGCCCAGCGCTTGACCTGCTACGACCGCGCAACCGGACGCGATCAAACCGAAGTCGCACAGAAGCACGCCGAATCAAGCGCAGCGCCTACGTCTAAGGTTTTTAAGCACGATCAAGAAGCAACAGCTGCTGCAGGCGCGAAAAACGCGCCGTCTTCATTGTTGGAAAGCCGCTGGGAACTCTCGCCGGAAAGCAAGCTGGGCACCTTCAACATTCGCGGGTACAAGCCGATCTACGTGATGCCGGTATTCGCGACAACCAATCAGAACAACCTTCCCTACAGTCCAAACCCCACCAATGCGGTGCACACACCGCAAGGCATGCAAGATGTGGAAGGCAAATTCGAGATCAGCCTGAAAACGAAGATCTGGCAAGGTGTCTTCGGCGATGCCGGCGATCTGTGGGTGGGCTATACCCAGGATTCGTACTGGCAGGTCTACAACGCCAAGAACTCGCGCCCGTTCCGCGAGACCGACTACGAGCCCGAAGCGATGCTGGTCTTCAACACCGACTATCACGTGTTCGGCTGGGATGGCCGGCTGCTGAGTATCGGCGTGGATCACCAATCCAACGGGCAATCCGATCCGCTTTCGCGCAGCTGGAATCGCGTGATGGCGCAGGTCGGTTTCGAACGCGAGAACTGGACGATTTTATTTCGCCCTTGGTGGCGCATTCCCGAACCTGCCAAAGACGACAATAATCCCGATATCAGCAATTACATCGGCCGCGCCGATGTGGAAATCATCCACGAATGGCACGGTCAGGAATTCGGCCTGATGTTGCGCGACTCGCTACGCGGCGGCAGTCAGCAACACGGCGCCGGTCGCTTTACCTGGAGCTTCCCGCTGGTGGGAAATCTTCGCGGCTATATGGAACTGTTCAAGGGTTACGGCGAGAATATTCTGGATTACAACCACAATGCCACGTATCTAGGCGCGGGCATCTCGCTCGTCGATTGGTACTGAGCGCCAATCGAGTAACTTGCGATGCAAAGCCCGCCGACGATGTCGACGGGCTCGATCAGCATTAGTGGTGATGACCACCGGCGCCATGCACGTGTCCGTGCGCAAGTTCTTCTTCGCTGGCGGCGCGCACGTCGGTCACCTGGATATCGAAATGCAGCGTCTGGCCGGCGAGCGGGTGATTGCCGTCGATATGCACGGTCTGGCCGTCCACCTTGGTGACGGTCACGTGGATCACGCCCTGCGGACCCTGGCCCTGGAACTGCATGCCGGGCTGAATATCTTCCACACCCTGGAACGCATCGCGGGGCAGCTCTTGCACCAGCTCCGGATGATGCACGCCGTAACCTTCGGCGGGGGCAACGTCCACTTTGAACTGATCGCCGGCCACGCGGCCGGTCATGGCCTTCTCCAAGCCCGGCACGATCTGACCGCTGCCATGCAGATAGGTGAGCGGATCACGACCTTCGGAACTGTCGATCACCTGACCGTTGTCGTCGGTGAGCGTGTAGTGAAAGGAGGCAACTGAATTTTCGGCGATCTGCATGATGGTCTCGCTTAACGTGAAAGAGCGCCGACCTGCGCCGACGGTAAAGAATGCAAGGGTACCACCTCGCCCTCGCCCACCGCCGCAAACGTGCCAGAATGCCGGCAACTGCCCCGTGAAACCTCATGACGACGTTCATCGAAGCCTGGCGCCACCGCCCGACTCATCGGCAAGTGTGGGCGCTGGCCACGCCCATGATCCTGTCCAATCTCACCGTGCCCTTGGTGGCACTTGTGGACAGCACCGTGGCCGGTCACCTGCCGAGCACGCAGGATCTTGGCGCAGTGACGGTCGGCAGCGCGGTGTACGCGCTACCGGTTTGGAGTCTGGGTTTTCTGCGCATGGGCACGACCGGTTTTGCCGCGCAGGCCAAAGGCGCGAACGACGCTTCCGCTTTGCGCACCGTGCAGGCGCAGGCGCTGCTGCTTGCAACGGTGTTCGGCGTGCTGGTGGGTTTGTTGATGGTGCCGCTGCTGCCTTGGCTGGTCGGCCAAATGCATTCGACGCCGGCCATGACCTGGCGCGCATTGGGTTATCTGCACGTGCGACTTTTCGGATTGCCCGCCGCGCTGCTCAATTACGCGCTGGCAGGTTGGTTTATCGGTGCGCAGCGTGCGCGCACGACGCTGGGTCTGTTGCTGGTCACCAACGTGGTAAACATCGCGTTGAACCTTTTGTTTGTGCCGGTGTTTGGTTGGGGCGTTCCGGGTATTGCATGGGCATCGGTCGCTGGCGAATGGTGCGGTGTGCTGTATGGCATGTGGCGAGCACGCCAGCTGGTTCGCGATCTCGACGGTTTTGTCGATTGGCAAGCGATGCGCGAGTGGCCGCATTGGCGTCCTTTGCTGATGGTGAATCGCGATATTTTTCTGCGCACCTTGGCGCTCGAAGGCGTGTTTTTCAGTCTTTCGCTGCTCGGGGCACGACTGGGTGATGCCACGGTTGCCGCGAACGCCTTGCTGCTCAATGGTCTGATGCTGACCGCCTTCGGCCTCGACGGCCTCGCCAACGCGGTGGAGGCGCTATGTGGCCACGCCATTGGCGCTCGCGACCACCATGCGTTGCGGCGCGCGCTGGTGGTGGCCGGCGGCTGGTCGCTGATCGGCAGCGTGTGTTACGCCTTGTTCTTCGGCGGCGCCGGTCATCTTTTCGTAAATCTGCAAACCAACTTGCCCGAGGTACGGGACACGGCCTATCGCGACTTGCCCTGGTTGACGGCTTTGCCGGTGGTCGCGGTATGGAGTTATTTGCTCGACGGCTTGTTTATCGGCGCAACGCGCGCACGAGAAATGCGCAACGGCATGTTTCTGTCCGTCATCTTTTTTGCGTTACTGGCCTGGTTGACGCGCGGCCTTGGCAACCACGGACTGTGGTTTACGTTCCTCGCCTTTATGGCGATACGCGGATTAAGCTTGGCCTGGCTGGGATTGCGCATTCGCCGACGTCACGCATGGATTGCTTGAACCACGATGCTAACTACTCATAGGTCTATGACACCCGCCTTATCGCGTTATTTGTTGCGAACATGCACTGCGTGCATGCTGGTAGCGACTGCCGTTGCCACACCGGTCGCCGCGGCCGACTCCCGCATTTCCGCAACGGCAACGCCGCAGCAACTTACCGCGGCTATCGATACGCAAATCGAAGAGCCTCGATTTGCTTCTGCAAGCTGGGGCATCTCCGTGGTGTCGCTCGATACGGGCCGCACGCTCTACGCGCACGATGCCGATCGTCTCTTACAACCGGCGTCGACTGCCAAGCTGTACACCGCCGCGTTGGTGCTCAACACCATTGGCACGGATTACCGCATTCCTACACAGCTACTGACGACGCGACCGATCGTGCAGGGCCGGCTGGAAGGTCCGCTGATCCTGCGCGGCATGGGCGACCCGACGCTGGGCACACCTGATACGAACATGGATTGGGCCGATCAATTGGCCGAACAATTGGCGGCCAGCGGCATCCACGATGTGCAAGGGGATCTAATCGCTGACGATAGCTACTTCACCGGCTCGCCGGTCGGCTCCGGTTGGGAGGCCCGCGATCTGCAGAACTGGTTCGCCGTACCGTCTTCTGCGCTGAGCGTGCAGGAAAATACCGTCGGTCTCACCATAACTCCCGCGAACTCGCCCGGGCGTCCCGCGTCGCTGATGCTCGATCCATCCGGCGCCATTTCGCATGTATCGAACACGCTGATTACCGGCGTCAGCAATACGCGAGGCGATATCAATCTTTATCGCGCGCCTGGCGATCCCACGTTGTACGCATTCGGCAGCATCGCCGCGCATAGTGAACCGCAAACGTTCAAGCTCGCCATCGTCGATCCTGCATGGTTTGCCGGGATGCAACTGCGCGAAGCGCTGACGCGACACGGAATACATGTTCGCGGCAGCTTGCGCGTGCAGCATTGGCCCAATCAAAACACCGTCGAACTCGCTAAAGCCGTCGAACTTGCGCAAGTGCTTTCGCCACCGGTGATGGAAATTTTGACGCGAGGGTTGAAGCGTTCGCAGAATCTCTATCTGCAAAATCTGCTGCAAATTGCTGGCGTAAAAGCGCAGGCCAACGCGACGCAAACCAATGAACCGGCACCAGGCTTTCTCAGCAGCGAAGCATGGGGCATCCGTGCGCTAAGCGAGTTGCTCGATCAGATCGGCGTTGCTCCAGGCGCTGCGCAAATCGAAGATGGCGCCGGCTTGTCGCGGCAGGATTTATCCACGCCCACGGCGATGGTCCAACTGCTGACCTATCTCTCGAATCAACCGTATGGCGCGCAGTTGCGCGATGCCTTGCCGTCCGCCGGTGTCGACGGCACGCTTGAATGGCGCATGCGCGATACGGCCGCCGCGGACAACGTTCACGCCAAAACCGGCAGCATGACCAATGTGCGCTGTCTCGTCGGTTACGTCACGACCGCAGCAGGCGAACGACTGGCGTTCGCCATCATGCTCAACAACTACGTGCGCGATGCGGACGATCCCAGCCCAAGCCGCAATCTGGACGCTATCGTGGAATTGCTCGCGTCATTCCAGGGGCACAGCTGACGGCAGAGCCCTCGTCATTCCGGCGTAACCCGGAATGACGATCGAACGCGCGGCTTATCGCTTGCCCAAATCCTTCCCGATTTTCTCCGGCGTGTCGTTCGGCGCATAACGCTTCACGACATTGCCTTGCGCATCGATCAGGAACTTGGTGAAATTCCATTTGATCGACTCGCTTCCCAGCAGACCTTTGGCCTGCTTTTTCATCCATTGGTAAAGCGGATGCGTGCCGTCGCCATTCACCTCGATTTTGGCGAACATCGGAAACGTTACGTCGTAAGAGGTGGAACAGAACTGCTTGATCTCCGCCTCGTCACCCGGCTCCTGATGACCGAATTGATCACACGGGAAGCCAAGCACGATCAAACCTTGGTCGCGGTGCGTGCGCCACAGTTCTTCCAAACCTTTGTATTGCGGCGTGAAGCCGCATTTGGAAGCCACATTGACGATCAACATTTGCTTGCCGCGCCATTCCCCGAGCGAACGCTCGGTGCCGTCAATATCGCGTGCGCTAAAGTCGTAGGCCGTGGTCATGTCGTCGCTCCGTTATATCGATATGGCAGTCTACTTCAGACGGCCATCGACGTTGTGACTTAGAATGCCGGTTTCGACCATCAGCCAGGGTTCGTCGTGATCCGCTTTATCGATGTCCACAAGTCCTACCGCGTCGGCGGCAAGGATATTCCGGCCCTGGAGCCATTCGGCCTGGAGATTGCGGATGGCGAGGTGTTTGGCATTATCGGCCACTCCGGCGCCGGCAAATCTACGCTAATACGCCTGATCAATCTGCTGGAGCGCCCCAGTGGCGGCCGGATTCTGATCGGCGATACGGATATGACTGCCCTGCCCGAAGCCGAATTGCGCGCGGCGCGGCAACGCATCGGCATGATCTTTCAGCACTTCAATCTGCTGTCTTCGCAAACGGTCGCGGAGAACATCGCATTTCCGATGCGACTGGCCGGCCATAACGACGACAAGGCGATTCGCGCGCGCGTCGATGAGCTGCTGCAACGCGTCGGGTTGATCGCGCACGCAGACAAATACCCCTCGCAGCTTTCCGGCGGCCAGAAACAACGCGTGGGCATTGCGCGCGCGTTGGCGAACCGACCTTCCATCTTGTTGTGCGATGAGGCCACCAGCGCGCTCGATCCGCAAACCACCGCATCCGTGCTGGAGTTGCTCGCCGAAATCAATCGCGAGTTGAAACTGACCATCGTGCTGATCACGCACGAGATGGACGTCGTGCGGCGCGTGTGCGATCGCGTGGCCGTGCTCGATTCGGGGCGTATCGTGGAACACGGCACCGTGGCCGATGTGTTTCTGCATCCCGAACATGCCACCACGCGTCGCTTCGTCGAAGAAGCGCTGCCGGAGGAAGCGGCCGGCGAACGCGTGCCGTATCAAAACGTTCCCGGGCGCATTTTGCGTTTGTCGTTTCGCGGCGAAGCCACGTGGTCGCCGACGCTCGGTCGCGTTACGCGCGAAACGGGCGTGGATTTCAATATTCTTGCCGGTCGCATCGACCGCATCAAAGACCTTCCCTACGGCCAGCTGACGCTCGCCATGCAGGGCGCTAATGTGGATGCCGCGCTGCATGCCTTGCGCGACGCCGGCATCGAAGTCGAGGAGCTTGCACGATGATGGCCACGCACCAACCGCTGCTGCAGACCTTGTTCCCCAATATCGACGATTGGGGCGAAATGGGGCGTGCGTGCATCGACACGCTGCTGATGCTGGGCGGCTCGCTGTTGCTTACGGTGATCATCGGTTTGCCGCTGGGCGTGCTGCTGTTCCTTACGGGTAAGGGTCAGCTGCATGCCACGCCCAAGCTTTATGGCGTGCTGTCGCTGGTGGTCAACGTATTGCGCTCGATTCCTTTCATCATCCTGATGATCGTATTGATGCCGCTCACGTACGTGCTTGTAGGAACCAAGCTCGGTATTCGCGGCGCCATTCCGCCGCTCGTTATCGGCGCGGCCCCCTTCTTCGCGCGGCTGGTGGAAACGGCGCTGCGAGAGGTGGAGCAAGGTGTTATCGAAGCGTCGCAGGCGATGGGCGCCAGCACATGGCAGATCGTCCGCCATGTGCTGCTGCCCGAAGCGCGCGCCAGCCTATGGGCCGGTATCACGGTGACCGCCATCGCCCTGGTTGGCTACACAGCGATGGGCGGCGCCATTGGCGCGGGCGGACTGGGCGATCTGGCTTATCGTTACGGCTATCTCAGTTACAAATCCGACTACATGGTCGTCACGGTGCTGCTGCTGATCGTGCTGGTGCAACTGCTGCAGATGCTGGGCGACCGCATCGTGGCGCACTACAGCCGCCGCTGATTGGCTCGAACGAACCATCGGATAAGTCCGGCTTCTTTGCATCCGGCCGTATGGACGGCTATTCTGGTGCACCGCATCAGGATTGCCCTCCCCCATGAACAAGCTGATGGTTTTTCTGGCCGCCACCCTGCTCGTGGCCGGCTGCTCGTCATCGAGCCCCGGCAACTCGGACGGCCAGACGCTTACCGTGGCCGCCACTGCCGTTCCGCATGCGGAAATTCTCAAGGAAGTGAAGCCTATTCTGGCGAAGGAAGGCGTGGATCTTCAGATCAAGGTTTTCGCCGACTACGTGCAACCCAATACGCAGGTGGTGGAGAAAACTATCGATTTGAACTATTTCCAGACCAAGCCTTATCTGGATACGTTCAATCGCGAACACAACACGCATCTGGTGACGATTACCGGCGTGCACATCGAGCCGTTCGGTGCGTACTCGCACAAGTACAAATCGATGGACCAACTTCCGAACGGAGCCACCGTCACCCTGCCGAACGATCCGGCCAACGGCGGGCGCGCCCTGCTGTTGCTTGCGCGAAACGGCGTGATCACGTTGAAAGACCCGAATAACGAGTTGGCGACCCCGAAAGACGTAACCGTCAATCCGAAGAACCTCGTCTTCAAGCCGTTGGAAGCCGCCATGTTGCCGCGCACGCTGGACGAGGTGGATTTGGCGTTGATCAACACCAACTACGCGCTGGCCGCCGGCCTCAATCCGACCAAGGATGCGCTGCTGCTTGAGAGCAAAGACTCACCATATGTGAATTACCTGGTGGGCCGTGAGGACAATCAGAATGATCCGCGCGTGCAGAAACTCGCCAAGGCGCTGACCAGTCCCGAGATCAAAGCGTTTATCGAACAGAAGTACCACGGGGCCGTGTTGCCCGCGTTCTAAGCAAATCCTGTGTACGAAAAAGCCCGCATCGTTGATGCGGGCTTTTTTAATGCCTAGAAAAATGTCTCGCTTCAACCCGCCATTAAGCGACGGACTCCTCTTCGACCAACACGGGAATATCGAACACCTGTCGCAGATAAGCGATATACGCCCCGTCCTCGCACATGTTTTTCCCGGGCGAATCGCTGAGTTTCGCAACGGGCTGCCCATTGCAGCGAATCATCTTGATAACGATATTGAGCGGCGCGGGACCCACATCGTTGGTGAGATTGGTGCCGACACCGAACGCCAACTGGCAGCGACCATGAAAGTGATGAAATAGCTTCATCACCTTGGGAATGTCCAGGCTGTCGCTGAAAACCAGAACCTTGCTGCGCGGATCAACGCGATTGGCCTGGTAATGCGCCAGCACGCGCTCGCCCCAGGCGAAGGGATCGCCCGAATCGTGCCGCGTGCCGTCGAACAGTTTGCAGAAATACATATCGAAATCGCGCAGGAATGCGGTCAAGCCGTAGACGTCGGAAAGCGCGATGCCGAGGTCGCCGCGATACTCCTTCGCCCAGGCTTCCAACGCTGCCACCTGCGAATCGCGCAGGCGCGGACCTAAGGCTTGATGCGCCTGCAGATATTCGTGCGCCAAGGTACCGAGCGGACGCAGTCCCAGTTGCCACGCCAGCCAGACATTGCTGGTGCCGGCGAGCTGAGCACCCAATCCGTCGTGAAGCGTTGCGGCCACTTCGCGGTGCCACTCGCGGGAAAAGCGGCGACGCGTGCCGTAATCGGCAATTCGACATTCCGTGTAACCGGGCGTATCGCGCAACAACGCGATCTTATCCTTGAGTCGGCGACGGCCTTCGGCCAGATCCAAACCAGGATGCGTGTTGCGGAAATACACTTCGTTGACGATCGCCAACAACGGCACTTCGAACAAAATGGTGTGCAACCACGGACCGCAAATGCGTATCTCGATCTCGCCGTTGTTCAACGTCGACGGCGCGATCTCCACGTACTTGGCGTTGAGCTGAAACAGGCCGAGAAAGTCGATGAAATCGCTTTTGATAAAGCGCCAGCTGCGCAGGTAATCCAGTTCCTGCTCGGTGAACCGCAAGCTGCAAAGCGCGTGCAATTCGTCGCGAATTTCATCGATATACGGAACCAGATCGACGCCGGAGTTTCGGCACTTGAAGCGATATTCCACGTGCGCGGCTGGGTACTGATGCAGTACGACTTGCATCATGGAAAATTTGTAGAGATCGGTATCGAGCAATGAGCTGACGATCATGGAGTGTCCATGTCGAAGGGATAAGGAACATCGCGCACTGGGGATGCTCTGATCCATTCTACGCAGGCGTCACCGGCTTGTCCGTTTGCAGGCCACAGGACCATCGGCGAAGGCAGACTGGCTGTCTGTCGAGACGATGGGCCGAAGGCATACAAACGGACAAGCCGGCCCGAAGGGTGATGTCCAGAGGGCGCGCAGGCTGCGCCGCATGGCTTGAACAGACGGCCAGTCTGCCCTGCGCCACGCAACACACCCTGCGCGCCCTCTGGGCATCATGCCGCCTACGTAGAATGGATCAGAGCATCCCTAGCGCAACGTGCGACATTATCCCGCCGAAGTCGCCGTTCTGAAAAGTGAGCGCTGTGCGCTGAAAAGATAAAACCCCGGCAGCCAGGGGAATAACTGCCGGGGCTTGTTAGGTCGCGTTCCGGGGGGAGGGTAAACTAGGAACCGACCCCTAGATGCCACGATGTGTTGCGGCATCCGGTCGTCGCCTCACGGCGATACGAAGGATTAGTGTGGTTGGTGCGGATGAAGTTCAAGGCGACGATCGAATCGGTTCAGCTTTCCGATAGCTAACAACCTCAACACCGCATGGTTTCATTTGCATCGATTGCTAAGTACTTGTCAGCACAAGGACAGGAGTGGATTGAATGGATGTGATGCGTCGCTGTCTCGCTCTTTTTGCCCTGTGCTTCATCCTGCCGCTGCATGCAGCCGACCTTCGCATCGATACGGGTCGTGGCGTACGCGTCTGGACAACGACGCAGCTGCTGGCGCGTGCAGACATCAAATCCGTGAACATCCCTGACGACGTCGCGTTCGGCCGAACGATGGACTACCGCGCCGTGCCGTTGCGCGCCCTACTGCCGGGTTTGGCGCCCGGCGATCGCTTGAAGTTCGTCGCGAACGACGGCTTCTCTGTCGATATCGATGCCGCCGCCTTACTCAATCAAGCAGGCGCACAAGCCTGGCTCGCCGTGGAAGATCCAAAGCAGCCATGGCCGCCGCTTCCGCATGGTAAGGGCGATGCAGGGCCTTTCTATGTGGTGTGGCTCAATCCTGCCGCCGCACACATTGGCGGTGAGCAATGGCCGTATCAGCTCGCGCGCATCGAACGCACGCATGACACGGCTACGCGCTTCCCCGCCACGGTACCCGACGCATCGGTGCCGGCGAATAGCCCAGTTCGTCACGGCTACGCCGTATTTCAGCGCACGTGCTTTGCCTGCCACACGCTCAACGGCCAAGGTGATGCGCGCATGGGGCCGGACCTCAATATTCCGTATAGCCCCACGGAATACCTGAGTACGGCCATGCTGCGCGCCTTCATTCGCAATCCACAATCGCTGCGGCGTTGGCCGCAAGGCAAAATGACGGGATTTCCCACGCAGGCGTCACTATCGGATACAGATCTCGATGCGGTGTTGGCTTATCTGCAATATATGGCCAAGCACAAAGTACGGCCGTAGCGCTGCGACTAGCCCGCTGCATTCGTCAATAAATCGTGCAGCTGGCGTTCCCGTTCGACTTTCGGTTTCTTCGCCAGCACACGCACACGCTCGAAGAATTCCGGCCATTGGCCGTTGGCGTGCTTGAAGATCGCCGCAAAGGCGGGCACCCATTGATCGTATAGGCCGAACGGCAACAACGTCGCGTTGTTGATCGGTTGCGCCACCCATTTGTCGTAACGGTGATCGTTGGGCCAGTTTTTATCGCGCCACGCGGCATAGCGTGCGCGGAAGCCTTCGATCTCGCGCTGCTTGCCGGCCGCCATGGACTGCTCGTCCGCGCCGCTGGCGTAAAGCTTTTTCAAACGTTCACGAAGATCGAGCACCAGACGCGTAAATTCGTCGGACATCACTTGGTCGCGATCGTCGCCAACCGGTTCGTTACGCGAGCGATGCCACTGGCGAAGGCCTTCTTCTTCCACAAACGTGGCATAGCTCTCATTGAACGCCGAGTCGTCTTTCACATAAATCTTCTGGTGAGCAAGTTCGTGAAAAATAGTGCCCGCCAATTCATCGTCGTCCCAACGCATCATGCTGCTGAGAATGGGATCGGAGAACCAACCTAGCGTGGAATACGCGGAAACGCCGCCGACGTAGACATCGTTGCCTTGCGCGCGCAGTTGCTCCGCGTTTTTCTTCGCCTTTTTCTCGTCAAACCAACCGCGATAGGCCACGCAACCGGCGAATGGAAAACATTGCAACACCGCATCCACGGAAAAACGCTTCGTGGTGAAAACATTCCACACCACGTAAGGGCGCTGCAGCTGGACGAAGTAGGTATAACTGCGATTGCGCGGCAAATCGAGCCGATCCGACGCAAACTGCCGCGCCTGCTGAGAAAGCTGCAGCCGCGAAGCGAGTTTTGGATCTGTCGAAGGGTCGGCGATGACTTTATGCACGGAACGTCGCTGCCATAGCAGCGCGCCCTCGCCATGCGTAACGTGTGCGTAGTAACCGAGGTGCGCGCAGGCATTGAGCACGGTGACGAGCACAATGCAGAAAATTAGCCGACGGAAAAATAGGTGAATGCGAGGACGGTACATCCCCGCATTCTGACGGATGTATCAATGTCCGTTGTAGTGACCACCGGAATAGCTTCCACGGCCTGCCGAATGGCTATAGCCACCGCCATGGTAGCCGCCACCATGCCAGTCGTGTCCGCCACCGTGCCCCCAATAGCGACCGCGACCGTAGTAGCCACCATAGCAACAGCCGTAATAGCCGCCGCCCCAGTAACCATAGGGATAACCGTAAGGATAGTAACCACCGTATACGACGGCGGGCGCGGTTCCGTAATAGGCATCGCCTGCGTAGCCATTGGCGCGCACGTAGCCGTAATCCGGCGCGATATAGCAGCCGGATAACAAGCCGATCGTACCGACCAGCGCGACGCCAGCGAGCACACGTTTAACGGAGATATTCATGGCGGGGACTCCATGCGATCTACGGGTTTACGTTAATCCTGTTCCGATAAATGCGCCCTGAGCGGAAAAAGACAAGGCCAGCTGCGTTTAAGCGCAAGCTGGCCTTGTGAATTTAGTAAACCGTTACGAACGCGCGATCAACCTTTGCCGTTCTTGGTTTGATCGCCGCGCGCGTGAGTCAGGTGATGTGCCGGGGCGTTTGCGGTTGCCGCGCCACCATGCGAATTGCCGTTGTTATTGCCGCTCGGGCTTGACCCGGCGCCAGGCCAGGTGGGTCCGCGTTTATTGCGTTCCTGTTTTTCCTGCAGCAACGCTTGAATATGTGCCACCGCTTCCTCGGCGCTGATATGGGGCGCCTCAGAGGGAGGAATTGTGGGCACCACCGGTTGGGAAACCTTCTTCGGCGCCTTGGGCTTGCTGGGTTTGGCGACCGACGGCTTCGCCTTGGCGGACGGAGACGGCTTGGCTGCCGCCGGGGCAGCCGGCTTTTTGACCTTGCTGGTCTTCGCCGCGGATGTCTTGCCAACCGCCGAGCTCTTCTTTGCTGCGGGTTTCGCCGCAGGTTTGCGTGCAACCGTCTTCTTTACCGCTTTCTTGGCGGCGCCTGCGGCCTTCGCCTTCTTTGCGGCCGCTTTCGGCGCGGCCTTGGGTGCGGCCTTCTTCACCGCTTTCTTGGTGGAAACCGCCTTTTTAGCGGCTTTTTTTGCTACCGGCTTCGATTTGCCTGCCGGCTTCTTTTTAGTCGAGCTTGCGCGTTTGGATGCCTTGCGAGCCGCGGATTTCTTCGCGGCAGACTTGCGGGTCGTTGCCATGCGTACCTACTCCAGCGGTGGGCGGTGATGACATCATCGCGAACTAAATGTGTTCGGCAAGTGCCGGTCGGCCCGCTCCCTACATACCTGGCTGCGACATGGCGCCCAGGAAATGGGGCACCACCTCCGGCTGCGCCAGCACCGTAAACACCACGCCATAGGCCGCGCCCCAAAGGTGCGCGCTGTGGTTGACGTTATCTTGGCCGCTTCGATCCATGTAGATCGAATAACCGACGTAAAGCACGGCGTAAATAATCGCCGGCACCTTGATAAAAAACACGTAAATGCGCGTCCATGGCGAGTACAAAATAAAGGCGAATAACACCGCGGACACCGCGCCCGATGCGCCGAGACTGCGGTAATTCGTGTTGTGCCGATTCTTAAGATACGTCGGCAGAATCGAGACGATCAGCCCGCCCAGATAAAACAAACCGAAACCGAACGCGCCCAAGATGGAGTTGTAAATCGGCTCCATGATCCGCCCGAAGAAAAACAGCGTGATCATGTTGAAGAGCAAATGCATCGGGTCGGCATGAATCAACCCGTACGTCACCAGCCGGTAGTATTCGCGCTTACGCTCGATGGCCGGCGGCCACAGAATAAGGTCGTCGATAAGGCGCCGATTATTGAACGCCATAAACGAGACGATGCAGGTGGCGGCAAGGATGATCAGCAGCGTAGTTGGCATATGACGAATCTGACAATGTCTGGAATGGGCGCATCTTGACGTTCGCGAGCCAGGTTGTCGACCGCTAGAATGCACAGTTTCTCGTTCGCGCCGCTCCCAAGTCGTATGAACCCGATCCGCTACATGCACCTGGACGTTTTCGCCGCCAGCCCCTGTGGCGGCAATCACCTGGGCGTGGTGACCGACGCAAGCGGCTGGACCGATGCGCAAATGCAGCGCTACGCGCGCTGGACCGATCTGGTGGAAACCACCTTTTTGTTGCCGCCCACCGATCCCAAAGCCAGCTATCGCGTCCGCATCTTTACCCCGCAGAAGGAAATCGCGTTTGCGGGACATCCCAGCGTCGGCAGCGCACACGCCGTGCTCGAATGCGGACTAGCGGAACCCAAAGACGGCGTGTTGTGGCAAGAATGTGGCGCGGGCGTGCTGCCCATTCGCGTGGAAGGCAGCGGACCTCAGCGTGTTTTGATGTTGCAGTCGCCCGAAGCGCGCGTCGTCAAGACAGGCTTGCATGCCCATCCCATGCTCGCCGCCACGCTGGACAGCATCGGTCTGGGCAAACTGCCGCCCGCTCTGGTGGATGGTGGCCGTCGCTGGTGGTTGGCCGAATGCGCGGACGAAGCCAGCCTGCGCGCATGGCAGCCCGATCACAGCGCCATCGGCGCGCTTGCGGTCGCCAGCGGCAGCATGGGGCTGTGCGCGTTTGCCCGCAGCCAACATCCGGATTATCAGTTGGTCGTGCGCGCATTTCCGTCCGGCGTGGGTATTGTGGAAGACCCCGCTTCCGGCGCGGCGAACGGCTTGATCGCCGCTTATATCGCACACGCCGAACCCAACGGCCCACTCGCACGCGGCTATTCCGTAAGCCAAGGGCGCGAGATGGGGCACGACGCGTTGTTGATTGCGCATATCGTCGACGGCGTCATCTGGATCGGTGGGCGCACGAACACCGTGATCGATGGAAGCCTGCACTGGAACGGCGGCTGAGCGCGCGAAGCGCTCGCACCACGTCAACGTTTTATTGAGCGACTGGTTTCTTCGCGTCCGCTCAAATTCGCGCGGCGTTCGGATGCGCGCGCGAGCGCTGAGAGATCCATACCTTCGGCACCGTCGGCCAACGCTTCCAGCAAACTATCGCGCAGCACGCCTGCCAACGGCATCGGCACACGCTCAGAGAATGCAGCATCCTGAGCGAGCATCACATCCTTCAATCCCAGCGGCAACGCAAAACCCGGCGGGGTAAAACGCTGTTCCGCGATGGCTCTGCCGTAAATCTGATAGACCGGCGACGCAAACAGCGTACTGGTCATCAACTCGATGAAATCCGCAGCGTTCACGCCATAAGCGCGCGTCAGCACCGTTGCTTCGGACAAACTCTCGATCGCCGACACGATCAAGAAGTTGCCGGCCAGCTTCACCACATTGGCCCGCTCGGGGTTATCGCCCAAGGGCCACAGTTTGCCCGCCATTTTTTCGAGTAGCGGCTTTACCTTTTCGATTGCGGCATGCGGACCTGCGAGCAGCATATTGAGCTTTCCGGCTGCAGCAACGTCTGGACGGCCAAATACCGGCGCCGCCACGTACGCCAAACCACGCTTGGCATGTTCTTCCGCCAGTTGGCGCGCCAACGCGACCGAAATCGTTGCGTGATTGACATGCACCGTATCAGGGTCCATCGCGTCGAGCAGACCGCCGTCGAGAAAAACCTCACGCACCGCCTGATCATTCGCCAGCATGCTGTGCAACACATCGCCTTGCGCCGCACGGTCAGGCGTGCTCGCCACTTTGGCGCCCAGCGACGCCAGCTTTTCCGTGGCCGCTTCGGAGCGGTTCCACACCGTCACGTGATAACCCGCAGCGACGAGATTGCTCGCCATGGCAGCGCCCATCGCGCCGAGACCAATAAAGCCGACTTTCATAATGCATCTCCTGCAACAGACGCCCAGTTAACCATGCGGCATGTTCAGCCCAGGCGAAACGCTAGGGCCTGCTCGCACTATTTGCGTGGCCCGCGCCGGGAGCTGTTTGCGCGCCAGCCAAGGAAGAGCGAGGGAGTGTACGTCCGTACACGACTGAGCGATGACGTAGGATGGCGTGCAAACAGACCCGGCCCTTCGGGTTGCCGTTGAGTGGCCGCCATGCGGCAGCGCGCGGCTTGGCTTGACAGCCAGTCAAGCCGGCGCCACGCACTACCACCTGACGGCCACTCATCGACAACACGGGCTACGCAAATAGTGCGAGCAGACCCTAGGCGACCTCGCCGGCCGCGCGGCCCGACGCCCAGGCCCATTGAAAGTTGTAGCCGCCTAACCAACCCGTTACGTCGACGACTTCGCCGATGAAATAGAGGCCGGGCACATGTTTGGATTGCATGGTGCTGGACGAAAGCCCATCCGTATCCACGCCGCCCAAGGTGACTTCCGCCGTGCGGTAGCCCTCCGTGCCGCTGGCGACGATTGGCCAATCGTGCAATTGCGCACCGATATCGCTCAGCTCCGCCTCGCGGTATTGGCGCATCGGTTTGCTGTGCAACCAAAGCTCGCACAAACGCTGCGCCAATCGACGTGGCAAGAGATCGCCCAACACATTGCGCAGTTCTGCCGCGGGTCGCGCCATGCGCTGCTCTATGAGCCATTCGCCGATGTCTTGCTCCGGCGATAGATCGATACGCAGATCGTCACCGGGCTGCCAGTACGACGAAATCTGCAAGACCGATGGGCCGCTGACGCCGCGGTGCGTGAACAGCAATCCTGCGCGAAAACTGCGCTTGCCTACGCGTGTTGCCGCCATCGGCAACGCGACGCCCGCGAGATCCTGGTAGTGATCCATATGCTTGCCGCTCAACGTCAACGGCACCAAACCGGCGCGCGTCGGCAACACGTTGTGTCCGAACTGTTTCGCTAATTCGTAACCGAATCCCGTCGCACCCATCGTGGGAATCGACAAACCGCCGGAAGCAATCACCAGCGAATCGGCGTGCACTTCGCCGTGCGCAGTGAGCACCGTAAAACCTTCTTCGGTTTTTCGCACGCGCTTGACGGCGCAACTGGTCTCGACGCGTACGTTTGCTTGTGCACATTCGTCCAACAGCATGCGTACGATCAGCTTGGAGGATTCATCGCAAAACAGCTGCCCCAATTCTTTCTCGTGATAGGCGATGCGATGCTTCTCAACCAGCGCGATAAAGTCCCACGGCGTATAGCGCGCAAGCGCCGATTTGCAGAAATGGGGATTGGCCGAAAGGAACTGCGCGGGCGTGACGCCCAGATTGGTGAAATTACACCGCCCACCACCGGACATTAAAATCTTTTTGCCCGGCTTGTTGGCGTGATCGAGCACCAGCACCTGCCGCCCGCGCTGCCCCGCCGTGATGGCGCACATCAACCCTGCGGCGCCCGCGCCGATGACCAAGACATCCACTTTCACGCCATCACCGCCATGCGAGCACCACGTTGCACATCCACGCATTATCCAACAGGCATGCCCTAAGGATGCTCTGATCAATGCTACGTAGGCGGCATGATGTCCAGATGGCGCGCAGGCTGTGTTGCGTGGCGCCGGGAAGACTGGCCGTCTTGCCAAGCCACGCGGCGCAGCCTGCGCGCCATCTGGACATCACCCTTCGGGCCGGCTTGTCCGTTTACATGCCTTCGGCCCATCGTCTCGACAGACAGCCAGTCTGCCTTCCTCGCTCCTCAAAGCAGCGGCCATCCATGGCCGCTCCCCGCGTGCGCCGATGGTCCTGTGGCCTGCAAACGGACAAGCCGGTGACGCCTGCGTAGCATTGATCAGAACATCCTTATACTGGGCATCTACCTTGCTCAGGACCGTCCCATGCCCTCCTTCGACGTTATTTCCGAAGTCGACAAGCACGAATTGACCAATGCGGTCGACCAGGCCAATCGCGAGCTGACCAATCGCTTCGACTTCAAAGGCACCGACGCCAAGTACGAACTGGACAAGTTCGTGATCACGCAGAGCGCGCCCAGCGATTTTCAGCTGCAGCAGATGCTGGACATCCTGCGCGGGCGGCTTGCAGCGCGAAAGATCGATCTTCGCGCACTGGACGTTGCCGATCCCGACGTGAATCTGGCCGGCGCGCGGCAAAAGATCACCGTCAAGCAAGGCATCGAACAGCCCGTCGCCAAAAAATTGGTGGCGACACTGAAGGAAGCCAAGCTGAAAGTCGAAGCGCAGATCAATGGCGACAAGCTGCGCGTGACCGGCAAGAAGCGCGACGATCTGCAACTCGCCATGGCGGTATTGCGCAAAGCGGACGTCGAACTTCCGTTGCAATTCGACAACTTCCGCGATTGACGTTTAGGCGCGCTAAGCCAATCCGGCAGCAATATTCACGCTGATCGCAATAATGAAAACATTAAAGAAAAACGCCACCACGCTGTGCAGCAGCGCGGTGCGGCGCAAGGTGCGGCTGGTGATCTGCACATCGGACACCTGAAAGCACATGCCGATGACGAAGGCGAAATACACGAAATCCCAATAGTCCGGCTTTTTGGTACCAGGAAATTCCAAGCCCGCATGCTGCTGGCCGAAGTCGCCGTAGTAACCGTGCGCGTAGTGCAGCGCGTACATCGTGTTCATAAACAGCCACGACAACACGATACTGAGCGCCGCCATGCCCATCGCCTGGGCGCCGCCGCCCTTGGCGGCATGCAGTTCCGTGGATAAGGCCACCAACACCACGGTAGAAAGCCCCACCGCCACCCACAACGTGGTGCGTCGACCGGTGTCTTGCGTGCACGCCAGTCGCGCCATGTGATCGGCGTTTGTACGCGTGAACATGCGCGCGAGCAGCGACAGATACAGCAACGCGCCGAGATCGAAACTCAGCAGCAACGCAGAGGCCGGTTTGACGCCCGATGTCGACAATGCAATGCAGGCGACCAAAAAGAGTACGCCGGACACAGCCAGAAACGGTCGCGCGCGAACATAACGAATCGGCGCCCAAGGCCTGCGCTTCGGGCCGGTCGTCGCCGGATTTACGTGCTGCTCATCGTGCGAATCCATGGAAGGACTCACGCGCGCAGATCGGCAAATTCTGGATGGCGCTCCATCCACGCCTGCGCATAGCTGCACGCCGGCACCACTTTCCAACCATGGCTGCGCGCGGTTTCCATCGCCGTGCGCACCAGTTCGCCGGCGATGCCGCGACCGCCGACCTCCTCGGGCACGCCGGTGTGCGTGATGCTCATCACCTTGCCTTGCAAGCTGTAATCGAGCTCGCAAACAAAACCGTCCACCGTGGTTTCGAAACGATGCGACGACGTGTTGTGACGAATATCCAAAGCCATGATGTCGTTCCGTTAGCGATCAACCACGTAAGCATGCCTGCTCCGGCGCGAAGACGCTATGCAGCGGCTTGTTCGGCCAGACGCACGCGACGCACGCGCACGGCCTTTGCCAACCTTTCCAGCACGTCGACCGTCGTGTCCCAGCCAATGCAGCCATCGGTAATGCTTTGCCCGTAGGTGAGTTCGCAACCCGGCACCAGATCCTGCCTGCCCGCGACCAGATGGCTTTCCACCATTACGCCTTGAATACGCGTTTCGCCGGCTTCGATTTGCGCGGCGATATCGGCCACCACGCGTGGCTGATTCTCCGGCTGCTTGCCGCTGTTGGCGTGGCTGGCGTCGATCATCAGGCGCTCGGCCACGCCCGCTTTGGCCAGCGCACTGCATGCGGCCGTCACGCTCGCGGCATCGTAGTTGGGCAACTTGCCGCCGCGCAGAATGACGTGGCAATCCTCGTTGCCGGCCGTCGCGGCAATCGCGTTGCGTCCGCGCTTGGTGACCGCCATGAAATGGTGCGGCCGCGCCGCAGCGAGCACCGCGTCTACAGCGATCTTGATATTACCGTCGGTACCGTTCTTGAAACCCACGGGGCACGACAAACCGGAAGCAAGTTCGCGATGCGACTGGCTTTCCGTCGTGCGCGCGCCGATAGCGCCCCATGCAACCAGATCCGCGATGTATTGCGGCGTAATCAGATCGAGGAATTCGCAACCTGCCGGCAGACCGAGCGCATTGATATCGCACAAAAGCCGACGCGCGAGATGCAAACCTTTGTCGATGTGATAGCTCTCGTCCAAATCGGGGTCGTTGATCAATCCCTTCCAGCCCACCGTGGTACGCGGTTTTTCGAAATACACGCGCATCACGATCTCCAGTGTGTCGGCATGACGTTCGCGCTCGGCGACCAGCCGTCGCGCGTATTCCATGGCGGCATCGGGATCGTGAATGGAGCACGGACCAATCACCACGGCGAGGCGGTCGACTTCGCCGTGAAGAATCCGGTGCAAGGCGCCGCGCGAAGCGGCCACGGTCGCGAGGGCATCTTCGGTGGGCAGGCAATCCAGCATGATCTCGGCGGGGGTGGGAACCTCCTTGATTTCGCGGATGCGCAGGTCGTCGGTACGGCTGGTCATACTAAGAACTCCTTGTTGGGTACCCTGCAGCCCATAAAAAAAGCCGCCAGGGTGGCTGGCGGCTTTTTGAGGTAAGTGGGTGATCTTGCTAGTTACGATCGCGCACCATGCTCCGCCGCCGGCTTCGGATAGCCATAAAACCAAAAGTAATAGCGGCGGGAGGCGAGGATCATAGGGGTTTAGTGATACCACATCGGGGTGGATATGCAAACCGTCACGATACGGCTTGACCGCTGGCGGCGATGCGTTAACGTCCCGCCACCCCTATTCGGAGTTCGTTTCATGCTGCGTCCGCTCGCCCTTTTCGCTACCG
Organism: Dyella sp. 2HG41-7; assembly: GCF_021390675.1. Taxonomy (NCBI): domain Bacteria; kingdom Pseudomonadati; phylum Pseudomonadota; class Gammaproteobacteria; order Lysobacterales; family Rhodanobacteraceae; genus Dyella; species Dyella sp. 2HG41-7. The sequence continues at coordinate 1,815,973 of NZ_JAJEJV010000004.1, read as the reverse complement.
CCCTGTTCGCGCTGTGCGCACTCAGCCCGCTGGCCGCTCTCGCTGACGATGTCGTCGGCTTGGTGATCAAGGACGTGGTGGTGGGTACCGGCAGCGTGGCGCGGGACGATGCCGAAGTGCGGATCCAGTACACCGGCTGGTTGTACGACGCCAAGGCGCCGGATCACCACGGCGCGAAGTTCGACAGTTCCTACGACAGCGGTCGCCCGCTCAGCTTCACCGTGGGCGCGGACGAGGTGATTTCGGGCATGGATAGCGGCGTACGCGGCATGCGCGTCGGCGGCAAGCGCACCGTGATCATTCCCTCCACCCTTGGCTACGGCCACAAAGGCGCCGGTCCTGAAATTCCGCCCAATAGCGCCCTGGTGTTCGATATCGAGCTGCTCGACGTGCGTTGAGCCGCCGAGCCGCGATGCATTTGGCCGTAAAAACGGTCATGATGACCTGGCATTAAGGGTGCTCTGACCAATTCTACGTAGGCATCACCGGCTTGTCCGTTTGCAGGCCACATGACCATCGGCGAAGGCAGACTGGCCGTCTGTCGAGACGATGGGCCGAAGGCATGCAAACGGACAAGCCGGCCCGAAGGGTGATGTCCAGAGGGCGCGCAGGCTGCGCCGCATGGCTTGAACAGACAGCCAGTCTGCCCTGCGCCACGCAACACACCCTGCGCGCCCTCTGGACATCATGCCGCCTACGTAGAATTGGTCAGAGCACCCTTGACGTCGTACATCCACCCATGCCGGAGGATCGATCGATGAAACGCGTGCTGTGGTCGCTTGCGACCGCTCTTATGATGTTGACTCCTGCGGCCGCTTTCGCGGCGGACGGCTATACCGTCGCCACCGTGAATATGCTCGCAGGACCCGATCCGCAATATCCCGTTGTCCTCACTTTGGGACCGGGCATGCCGGTCGATGTGCAAGGTTGCACCGAAGGCTGGGAGTGGTGCGACGTGATCGCCGCGGGCAATCGCGGCTGGGTCGCCGGGCCGTATATCGAATATCTGTACAACAGTCAGCCGGTGATCGTCACCGACTACGGCGCGCGTATTGGCATTCCTATCGTCACCTTCACCATCGGTGCGTATTGGGGGCGTTACTACGTCAACCGGCCGTTTTATCGCGATCGTGCGCGCTGGTATGGGCGTCCTGTTCCGGTGCGACCCTTCCCGGGACCTAGGCCGCCCATTCGGCCGATACCGCCAGGAGGCCATCGACCACCGGGCTATCGTCCGCCTGGCGGACAACGTCCACAGCCTCCGGGCGGTAACCGTCCGCAACCACCCGGGAACGGAAATCGACCGCAACCGCCGGGCGGCGGCAATCGGCCCCAACCGCCAGGTGGTGGAAATCGACCGCAACCACCCGGTGGGGGCAATCGGCCTCAACCGCCTCCAGGCGACAATCGGCCGCCACAGAACGGCGGAAATCGTCCCCCGCAAAATGCGCGGCCGGCTCCTAAACAGCCACCGCAACAGGCAACAATGGAAATGACAGCGGGGGCTAAGTGGTTTCTTCCATCACACGATCGGGGCGCGACATCGCGCCCCGATTCGTTTTATGAACTACAGGAAAGCATCGAGCACCCTGCGCGCGTCTTCGCCCACTCGGGCCGCTTTTGCGCGAAGTGCTCCCGTCCGGGTTGTTCGTCGTAGGGACGTCGCATCACATCGAGCAAGGTATGGATGCCTTCGTAATCGCCCTGCGTCGCGCGGTCGATGGCTTCTTGCGCGAGATAGTTGCGCAGCACGTAGCAAGGATTGGCCGTATGCATGCACTGCTGTCGCTGCTCCGACGTCCATGCATCCTCGCGCACGCGGGCTGCGTAATCGTCGAGCCAATGCTGGAAATCGACTTCTGCAGCTTGCCGCTTGGCATCGTCGTAAAACGCGTGACGCAACGGCCCCAACGACGGCGCTTGAATATCGATCTGGCTCAGCGCGCGGAAAAACAGCGTCATGTCCACGTCGGCTTCATGCATCAGGCGCTGCAACGATTCCATGCGCGCGACGTCGTCGTCGCGACACTCGTAGAGACCGAGTTTGGCCGCCGCATCGCGGCGGGTCTGCGACATGTATTCGGCTACGTAGCGATCCAAGCCTGCTTGCAACGGCGCAACGTCTCCAAACAACGGCGCCAGCGCCGCCGCGAGCCGGCTGAGATTCCACCACGCCACATTCGGCTGCTGTCCAAAACGGTAGCGGCGACGCATGGCGTCGGTCGTGTTGGGCGTCCAATCGGGATCGAAGTTGTCGACCCAGCCGTATGGGCCGTAATCGATCGTGAGACCGAGTATCGACATGTTGTCCGTGTTCATCACGCCGTGCACGAAACCCACTCGCATCCAATGCGCGATCATGATGGCGGTGCGCGCGCAGACTTGCGAAAACCAGTCGCCGTAGCGGTTTTCGTCGCTGCCGCTTAACTCGGGAAAATCGCGACGAATGGTGAAATCGACCAACTGGCGCAACAGCGTGGTGTCGTTGCGCGATGCGGGCAATTCGAAATGCCCGAAGCGAATGAACGATGGCGCCACGCGGCACACGATGGCTCCGGCTTCGTCCTGCGGATGGCCGTCGTAGAACATGTCGCGCTCGACCGTTTCGCCGGTAACCACCAGACTCAGCGCACGCGTGGTCGGTACGCCCAAATGGTGCATCGCTTCGCTGCAAAGGAATTCACGGATCGACGAGCGCAACACCGCGCGGCCGTCCGCACCGCGCGAATACGGTGTGGCGCCAGCGCCCTTTAGCTGCAATTCCAGTCGCTTTCCGCGCTGTGTAAGGGCTTCACCCAGCGAAATCGCCCGTCCGTCGCCAAGCTGACCGGCCCATACGCCGAATTGATGCCCACCGTAGTTGGACGCCCACGGCTGCATGCCTTCCAGCACGCCATTGCCGCCGAACACCTGCGCGAAAAACGGACTTGCGATGTCGTCCTCGCTGAGTCCGAGCTCATCCGCCATCTCACGTGACCATGCAACAGTGCGCGGCGCGGCAACCGGACTGGGATCGATGCGCGAATACAGCGCGCCCTGAACTTGCCGCGCACCGCGGCCATGGTCGAGGTCGCCCGGTAAATCGCGGACGAATGCGTTATCGAATGTCAGTGACGTCAAAGGCATGGCGAGGGATATTCAAGCAATGTCAGCGTGGTGCAAGACAGCAAAATTGCGACGAAAAACTCATATTCACGCACTCTATACATTCACGATTAAAGCTTGGTACAGTTTGCTCGCGGCTACGCAGGGGTAGTCGATGGAGTAAACAACATGCACATGCTTCTCGCTCGTTCCGCCTTAGTGCGCGGAATGCAGCTGGTAGCAGGGATGCTCTCAGTATCGATCAAGCAGGACGCCGTAAAAGAAAGCAACACGCTCTCGGAGCTCAAGTTGGTCTCATGGACGTCCAGTGCTCGATCCCGCCGCGAAGACGAAATGGCGCGGATTCAGCAGATGCAAGCCAAGTCGTGACATACGCGTCGGCGGATTAACTATCCGCCGATTCGAATATTTGCGCGATATCGTTCGTTTCAAGCTGACGCCACGCGCCGGCTTGCAAACCATCCGTCGACAAACGCCCCAGCGCCGTGCGCTGCAAGGTATCGACGTGGTTGCCGGTCGCCGCAAACATTCGGCGCACCTGGTGATAGCGCCCTTCGGTAATCGACAAACGAACATGACGCGGCGCGAACACATCCAGCTTGGCCGGAAGCAGCGGCGTCGTCTCCGATTCCAACATCATCGTTCCGCTAGCAAACAACGCTTGCTCGTCGCCGCGCAGATCCTGAGCCAACGTCGCTTCGTAAACCTTGGTGACGTTCGCACGCGGCGAAATGATCCGATGCAACATCGCACCGTCGTCGGTCAATAACAACAAACCGGACGTGTCGCGATCCAATCTTCCGACCGTGGAAAGCGCAGGGCTACGCTGGCGATAGCGCAGCGGTAGCAAGTCGTACACCACGCGGCCGGGATCTTTGCGCGAGCACGTGACGCCCAACGGTTTATTCATCATCAGCACAATGCCCGTGGGCGGGTCGAGCGGTTCGCCGTCAATGCGGATGTGCGCGTGTTCGACTTTGTCGTCGGCATAAAGCACTTCGCCGTCGGGATCGGTGATGCGCCCCTCACGGAACATCCACGCCACCTCTTTGCGGCTGCCGTAGCCAAGGTTTGCAATCAGCTTGACCAACCTCATCCGCGTACACCTCTTCCTTCGATGACTTTGAAACCGTCTTGCACGACCACGGTGCGCACGTGCTCGAAATGATCGGCAAGCGTGGCTTCGTACGGTAAATGACGATTGGCCACCAACCACAATCGTCCCTGTGTCTGCAAAGCGCGCGCCGCTTGCGCGATAAACGCGCGGCCTAGATCCGGCAGATCCGCCCTGCCCTGGTGAAACGGCGGATTGCTGACGATGGCGTCGTATCGCCGTTCGACGCCGGTTGTGACGTCGTGCCAGTAAAAACCGATCGCAAGTTGACGCGCATGATCGCGCATGGCTTGTTCGATATTCAGGCGCGCCGGTTCCAGCGCGCGCGCTTCGGCTTCGTACAAATCGAGCTCGGCAATCTGCGAACAGCGCGCAATGATGCGTGATGCAAGATACCCGTAGCTCGCGCCGAAATCCGCAACGCGCCCGTGCAAATCGTCTGGCAAATGCGCCGCCAGCAGCGCCGATGCAGTATCCACGCGATCCCACGCGAACAAGCCGGGCCTACTCCAATAACCCGCTGCATTCGTCTGCGGTGCATCGAGCGCAAGCCACGATTCGAACGTCGCATGATTGATCGACGACGATGACCTTCCCCAAAACACCCGGCACCTGTGCTTGGAAAGATGACTCACCGATCCAAGCAAGGCAGCGAGATCGGCCTGCGCGGACTTCGCGCCTTCGGCATTGGGCACGCACGCCACCACTACGCCGCCGTCTTCAAGATGATGTAGCGCTTTGGCAAATAACGCGCGCGCTTCGTCGCGTTGCCGCGGCGGCAGAAGCAGCACCACCTTGAAACGCGCATCGTGCGCGACGTCGCCTACCGGCAAACCGCTGTGCTTCAGCGCTTCGGCAAACGGCTTGAAACTTTGTTCGCAAAGCCAGTCTTGACGCGCGACCTCACGCATTCGAAACCCGTCGCGCGCTCGCAAAAACAACACGCGTCCATCGGCGGGCCATCGTAAGACGCCGTCCGTAAAGGGCAAAAACAAGGCATCCAGCACGTCTTCGGACGCGGATGCATGGAAACCGGCGAGCGACAAGCGATGGCGTTCCGTGGAAAGGGAGCGATTATTTTACCCGCGTTCCACGTTCCCTCTCCTCCGAAAAGGAGAGGGCGTGCCTACAACAGGGCGTCAGCTCTTCTGACCCAGGCGGCTGATCCAGCGATACATCGCAAACGTCACCGCGATAAACGCGACGCTGCCGACCCACACAGAGGCGTTCTCGAAGCTGTCGCCGACCAGGGCGAACGGCGCCGGCTTGCCCATAAACACCACGCAGGCGGCCACGATCACGCCGATGATGCTTTCGCCCACGATCATGCCCGACGCCAGCAACACACCAAGTTGCTTGGTCGCGTCCGCTTTCGGGGTGCGGTCTGCACGCTTGTCGAAGTACCAACCGACGATCGCGCCTACCACGATCATCAACGTCGTGGAGGTCGGCAGGTATATACCCAGGCCCACCGCGAGCGGCGGCAAACGTGCCGACTTGGCGGTCTTGGCCAAAATGGCGTCGAGCACGATGATGCCCACGCCCACGAGCGCACCGATGCCGATCAGGCTCCAGTCGATATTGTTTTGAATCACGCCCTGCGCGAGCGCCGAAATCAGCCCGGCCTGCGGCGCAGGCAAAGCATGCGCGGGATCGACGCCCGGCGCGCCGAGAAAGCCGTACGCCTTGTTGAGCAGATCCAGCACCGGTGGAATCACAATCGCACCGGCGATCACGCCGATCACCAGCGCCGCCTGCTGTCGCCACGGCGTCGCATCGACGAGCTGGCCCGTTTTCAAATCCTGCAGATTGTTGTTGGCGATCGCAGCGACGGCGAACACCACCGATGTAATGAAGAGCGCAAACGCCACTAGCGCCTTGCCCGAATCGGCCGGCAGATCGGATTTCACGCCCAACACCAACAGCAGCGCGGCGATGATCACCACCAGGATGCCGATACCCGACAACGGACTGTTGGACGAACCGATCAAGCCCGCCATGTAGCCGCACACCGTCGACACCAGGAAGCTGAGAATCAGCACGAAAATCACGCCACCGATCACCAGCAACGCGGTGTGCGAAGCCAGGCCGCTGACGACGCTGAAATGCCCCAGCAGGTAGGCGATAGGCAACATGCAGATCAGCACGATCAAACCCACGATGCCGATCGGAATGTCTTGTTCGGTGCGCGGCAAGGTGTCGCCCTTGCCCGCTTTGCGCACGCGCGACGCGGCCATCGCCGAGGAAAGGCCACTCACAACGGGCTTCACTAACTTGGCCAGCGTCCAGATCGCCGCCACGCCGATGGCGCCCGCGCCGACAAAGCGCACGTAATGACTCCACGCGGCTTGCGCCACATCGGAGACATCGCCGGTGGCCGGATGCAGCAAGGTGAAATGCGGTACCGCCCAGCCCCAACCGATGATCGCGCCGAACAACATCGCGAGACCGACCCACAGGCCGACCAGATGCCCCACGGCAAACAGCGCGAACGAAAGCGAGAAGTCATAACCGCTCGCCGCGCCGCGATCGCCGATGCGGAAGTACTGCGCCATATCGCTGGCGAAAATCTTGGTCTGCACCACGATGTAGAACACCGCCGAAACGATGGAACCAACGACCACCGCCATCAGGCCGCTGGTGCCGCCTTCCACCGCCGCCGAATCCGATGCCTCCACCACTTCGCCCGAACCCACTTTCAGGACTTCGGCGCACGCGACGCCTTCGGGATACGGCAGATCGGAATCGGTGACCAGCGCGCGACGCAGCGGGATGGTGTACATGACGCCGAGAATGCCGCCCGCCGCGCAGATGCCGAACGACATCCAGAACGGGAAACCCGTCCACCACCCGATGATGATCAGACCCGGCAACACGAAAATGATCGACGACAGCGTGCCGGCGGCCGACGCCACCGTCTGCACGATGTTGTTTTCCTGGATCGTCGCGTTCTTCATGGCGCGCAGGATGGCCATCGAAATCACCGCCGCCGGAATCGACGTGGCGAAGGTCAGGCCGGCCTTCAGGCCGAAGAACACATTGGCCGCCGTGAACACGAGCGTGATCACGATGCCTATGATCAGGCCACGTAAGGTGAATTCGGCGCGTGGCGCGTCGGGTCCAGATACTGCATTCACGGGCGGTCTCCCCAAACTGTCCAGCTAACAAGATAGCGTGGATCGTCAGGTGAGTGTTGGCCCTCGACGTGGCGCCCGCCCCTCGAACGAGCGGCGGGGACCGCTATCAGTGCGCGATTTTGCGGATATCGCCGCGCATTTGGTTCGCGATATCGCCAGCGCCGTCGGCAAGAAGCTTCGGGAGCGCCTGTGCGTAGGCCTGATCGACCGCGCCACTGCCCACGGCGGTGGACACTTGCGTTTTGTAGTCGCGACCGGCGTCGAAACCGTGCGCCCAGATCGAGCAATGCACGGCGAGGTTCATGGCGACGTTGCCGGGGGACTTGTCCTCGTTCACGCGTAAATCCGTGGAGAGCGACGAGCAAGTGACCACCAAATCCGGCACGTAACTGGACTGAAGCTGGGCGCCGAGCTGCGATTGCACGGCGGCCGCCAGCGCCGGCGACGGCTCCAGCGTGAGCTTATGATCGAGACCGCGCACATCGAGCGTGTCCCCACCACCCGTCACCGTGAGCCACGGCGCGGCGCCTGGTTTCACCAGATCGCCCAACGAAGCGGGAGCATGCACTTTTTGACCACCGCACGCGCTAAGCAGCGCTGTGGCGCTGATCACCCAAAGACGTTTCATCGAGAATTCCCCCTATCCAAGGCTGCCAATTTAATGCAGCGCAACATCAGCATCAATGCCTCGTGGCTTGAGATGCGATGCGGTTCCCATCCATGCCTTTGAGCACGGTGCACGAGAAGCGTGCTTGGGTAGCCTTATGAACCGGGGTCCACGCCCGGATGACGCTCGCGCCATGCCGCAAGGGCCTCGCGATAATGCTGCCTCGCTTCTTCGTACAGATCGAAGATGCACGGATCGCAACCGTTTCCGCAGCAGTCGCCGGGATCGGGCTCGACCGGTTTACGCGGCGGCGGATCGTCGCGCAGAACAGTATCGTTAGAGGTCGATGCGTCGTTCATGAGAAATAGCAAGTCCGAATGCCGTCAACATGGTGATTCGTCATGTCGACGTCAAGCGCAACGTCTCGCGAGATACGATCACCACGATCGGCAGATTTCCTAAGGAGTGCATTGATGCGTCACGCTTTCTCTCGTCCAGGCCGAATGCTGGCCGGATTGTTCCTGCCTTTGCTCGTCGCCATGAGCGGCGCTGCTTTTGCGCAATCGTCGCCGCCGTATCGCATCGTCGGTTACGCCACCGGCTGGATTCCGTCGCAAACCAAAGATGTCGGCAAGATCGATACGCTGATCTTCGCGTTTGCACAGCTCAAGAACGGTAACGTCGGCCTCGACGACGATCACGCGAAAGGATTGCAGACGCTGATTGCGCTGAAGTCGGTCAATCCGAAACTGAAAGTCGCAGTATCGGTCGGCGGCTGGACCGTCGGCGGATTTTCCGAAGCCGCCAGCACGGCCGCGGGTCGCCAGCAATTCGCCGACAGCGCCGCACGCATGATTTCCACGCATCACGCCGATGGCCTCGATGTGGATTGGGAATACCCCGGACATCACGAGTCGGGCATTAAATCCAGTCCGCAAGACAAAGCCAATTTCACCCTGCTATTGAAGTCGGTTCGCGCTAGCCTCGATCGCGTCGGCGCGAAAGATCACAAGCATTACACGCTGAGCATTGCGATTGCGGACGGTCCGTTTGTCAGCGATATCGATATCGCCGCCATCAATCCGTCGTTGGATTGGTTCAATCTGATGACGTACGACTTCGTCAACGCGAACACGCCGACCACGGGACATCACACAGGCCTACATGCTTCGGCATTGATCGCGGGCGACGGCCGCACTACCGATCGCGCCGTAAAAGAGTTTCTGGCCGCCGGCGTTCCGCCGCAAAAGCTGGTGATCGGCGCGGCGCTTTACGGCCGCGAATTCGCCGATGTAAAGCCCGATCACAACGGGCTGTATCAAACCTACGGCCATTTTCAGAGCGGCCACAATTGGCCGGAACTGAAACAGGACTTCATCAATAAACAGGGCTACGTGCGTTATTGGGACGACGCCGCGCAAGCGCCCTGGTTATGGAACGCAACCACCCATCGCTTTATCACGTACGACGATCCGCAATCGATTGCGGCCAAGATGGCTTACATCAAAGCCGAACATCTGGGCGGAATCATGTATTGGGAACAAACCAACGATCCCGCCGACGAATTGCTGAACGATATGTGGAAAGGCTTGAACAACTGACCGCGAAAATCATTGCGCTGATTTCTCCCCTTCGAAACATGTTCGAAGGGGAGAAAGTCGCAAGCATCAATTGGGTTTGCGGAACCGGAACATAAATTGATCCGTGTGGCCGCGGATCGATTTGTCGAATACTTTGTTGGTATGCGGATCGTTCGGGTTGTGCAACACACCGCTCTCGCCGGCAAACACGAAGCCCGCCGATTCCACTTGTTTTTTGACGATATCCGGATCGATGCGATGCAGGGTATCCGTATCGGCCATGCCCGAGCCCTCGGGCGCGACGTGATCGATCACGATAAACAATCCGCCCGGCTTCAACGCCGCGAAAACCTGTTTATCGAACGCCACTGGATCGACCTTGCCCATAAAGGCATCCGGATAATCGTGATAATTCTGCGACGTAAATACGATATCTACCGGCTCCGGTACGCTCAGCTGCGCAGCAGGCTGCTTGAGCATCGATACGTTTGCGTAGTGCGAATCGGACAAAATTTTCTCAAACCCGGTCACTTCATCGGCATCTTCTTTCACGTATTCGTTCGGCCATAGTGCATAAACGTGGCCCTGCGCACCGACCACTGCACTGAAGACGCGCGTGAAATAGCCAGAACCCGGAATCAGCTCGAGCACCTTCTGACCAGGTTTCACCTGGCTGAAAACCATGACGTCGGTAATTTTGCGGCGCGCATCGTTACTGGCGTCTTGAGCGCGAATGGGGTCGGCGACAGCGGTGCGAACGTAAGGCGGTATGTATTGCAGCGCGTGCAGATGATTCGGCTGCGAAGTTTGTGCTACCAGGGTTGCCCCTGGAAGCGTCAACGCAGCAAGCAGAACGACGGATATCGAACGCATGACAACCTCCTGACAGGTGGGGAGCCGCTGGATTGTGCGCTCCGGCGGCACGCGCGCCTACCTGACTTGTGGCCCATGCTGGATCAGGCGTTGGATTTGGACAGCGGCCAGCTTCCAAGAATTCGGTAACTGCCCTTCCCCACAATGTTATGAATCAGCACAAATCGATCCACGGACCATTCGATAGGCGTTAACGATGTCGCATCGGGCAGCGCGCGCCGGGCATAGGCGAGCGTTACGTGTGGCGTAAACTGACGTTCTACGCGCAGATGCAGATCCGCCTTGGCGAGCGCCTCATGCATCGTGCGCCACAACGCAAGGAGCAAATCCGGAACGTGCGTGCTGCGCAGAACGCACGGCGGCTCACGACCGCGAAAGCTGGCGACATAGTCGAGCGTCCAGACAAACGACTCCGCGTGCACCCTCGCCGCCGCATCGCTTGCTTTATCCACCACATCTTGTGGAAACACCGGGTAATCGCCCAGAAAATTCAATGTGGCGTGAAACCGCTCAGGCTTCACCCATCGCGCGCGTAATTCCGGATGCTGCTGTTGCATAAATACCGAAACATCGCGAAAAACGATGCGCGTCGCCAAGTCGGGCATCAAGGCAAAAAATAGGCGATGAATTTCTTTTGGCGTGGGAGGCGGCAGGCCTAAAATTTGGCCCTGTCTCGCGCCTGACCCGCCAATGCTCATGGCGGCAGCGTACCTCATTTCTACTCCGCTGGATTGCGACCGACCAAAGCCTCAACCCGCCTCGCGCAAAAACACGGGCAAATCGGTGGTCGGTGGAGGCACAGACATGCCATACATCATCGTGGCGATATGTCCGCGATGATACGTGCCGTGATTGACCACATGCAGCAGCATATCGCCGCGACGCATTTGACCTTCTCCACCGCCGATAAACGTGAATCGAACCGTTTCATCGCAGGCTTGCTCGTCGAGCGATTCGGCGTACGCGATATACCACTCGCCGATAGCCGCTTGCCCGGAACGAAGTATTTCGAACGCAGGACATTCCTCTGGATTGCGCGACGTAAACCCATGTGGAACACCTTGCAGATGCGCCTTCCACACCTGGTCCATGCAATACACATGATTCAGCGTACGCAACACGCTGCCAAAAATAATCGGCTGCGCCGCCGTCAATGCATGCTCGGGCACATCGGCCAGCGACTGATAAAGCAGCCGGTCCGCCCAAGCACGATAGCGGGCAAACGTTCGGAGAGATTGAAGCTGCGACATGCCATGTCCTTGGTGAATGCGCGAACCTTGGGGAGGGCCAACGCGCTCGTTAAAACATCGGAATTCGTGACTTTCTAAGGTAAAACTAAGCCAGTCGTTTACCTGCTATTTGGAAAACGCCAAAACCAGACAGCACAATGTGTTGCAAGACATACGCAGCGCCATGTGGTCGCTTGCCTGCTGAACGACGATGAACTTATCACGCTTCATGATGGCAACGTGACGGACTTTCCCGCGTTTTCTCTTGTAGGGTGCAATCCCAGGAGGAAACGCCATGAAAGCCATCAGCGTTACGCAACACGTTTCGGCGAAGCACACGTTGCTCGTGCGTGCCTTGGCAGGCGTGCTCGGCGCGATCGCTGCGTTCGCCGCACTCCCGCAAAAAGCGGAAGCCGGCGTGTTTATCGGCGTCGGTGTTTCGGTGGGCTTCCCGCCGCCCGCGCTGCCGGTCTACGAACAGCCGCCGATTCCCGGTCCTGGTTATATCTGGACGCCGGGCTATTGGGCATGGGATGGCGGCGAGTATTACTGGGTACCGGGTGCTTGGATTCTCGCGCCGTATTACGGTGCGCTGTGGACGCCTGGCTATTGGGGCTGGGACGGTACGGTGTACCTGTTCCATGCTGGCTATTGGGGCGATCACGTCGGCTTCTACGGCGGCATCAACTACGGCTGGGGCTACACCGGCATCGGTTACGCCGGCGGTTATTGGGGCCATGGCGGCTTTTACTACAACCGTTCGGTCAATCGCATCGACAACGTACATGTAACCAACATCTACAACCGCACCGTCATCAATAACTTCAACGGCAACCACGTCAGTTACAACGGCGGTCGCGGCGGCACCATGGCGCGCGCGACGCCGCAACAAATGGCGTTTGCACGCCAGTCGCGCATGGGACCGGTTGCGGCGCAGCAGCGGCAGATGACGACGGCCAGCCACGATCCTGCGATGCGCGCGTCGGTCAATCACGGCAATCCGTCGATGGCGGCCGCCTCGCACGTCAGTGCGTTGGCAGGCGCAGGCGCCCCGGCGGCTCGCGGCAGCCAATTCTCCCCGGCCGCCGCCAATGCGCAGCGGATCAATGCAAACACAATCCATGCACCGCAGCAGACCAACAACACTGCTTTGCGTTCGGCCGGTTTCGCGCCGCATGCAAATATGACCAACACGGCCAACGCGTCGCATACGGCGGCAAACTTTGGCAACAACTATCGTCCGCAAGGTGCAGCTCCGGCGGCGAATATGGCGCGTCCGACAAACAACACGGCACGCCCGATGAACAACATGGCGAACACCGTGTCGCGCCCCACCAACAACATAGCTCGTCCGGTGAACGCGTATCGTCCGCAGCAAACGGCGTATCGACCCGCACCGACGCCGCAGTTCCGTCAACAACCTCAATATCAGCCGCAATTCCACGCGGCGCCGCAACCGCAGTATCAGGCCTATCATGCGGCACCGGCTCCGCGTCCTGTGAGCGGCGGTGGTGGACAACCGCGCGGTGGTGGTGGTCAGCCGCACGGCGGCGGCGGTGGCAGCGGTGGACGCGATACGCATCACGGATGACAGACACGCTACGCGCAGCAACGAAAAGGCCCGCTTTTAGCGGGCCTTTTCTTGTCGCGTCGATGTCGACGCTTACTCAATGTCCAACTTGGCCGCCAACCACCAGTTCGCGGATCATGCGCAACTTCGCTTTCATTTGCGCCTCGTTGGCAGCGCCAAGGCGCACCATCAGCTTTTGTCCGTTCGACAACGACTGCAGTTGCGGATCGACAAACACATAGTGCGAACTCGATTTCGTCACCGCGACGGGATCGTGACTATCCGGCGCCGAAAGCATGTCGTCGATCGCGACGATCAAGCGGTCGTTGAAGTAGCCGTGCGGATAACCCAGCTGGCGATACGCCTCCTGAAACAACGGGTAATTGTGCTTGTACCAAGCCACCAGGGTGTGCGGATCGACTTTTTCGAGCACCGCCATATACGGCGCGTAGCGATCGGCATTGGCTGCAGCGATCACGGTATTTCCGTTCGACTGTTGCGTCTGCATCGCTCCTCTGGGCGTACGCAGCGGAAGAATGTTGGTGTTTCCCAAACCTTGACGCGGAAGCACGTCCACCGTTGCGACGACGCGCGAAATAATTTGACTCGTCATCAGCAACGACTCCAGATCGCCGCCATTCACCATGCCACGCAACGCTTCGCGCACGCTGTCGTCGCTGTCGAACAATGACGGCAGCGCAGCCGTGGATGCGGGCGCAGGGCCGGCAGAAGCCTGAGCAATCGGATGTTGAATAACAGTGGAGGCGCTTGCCGGCGCGGGCGATGGCGCAGGCGCGGCAGCGGTCACCGGCGCGTTGGCCGCGGGCGTCGGATGCAACGCCTTTTCGACCAAATAAACGCCAGCTGCCACAACACCCAGTACGACGATGATGGCGAGGAGCCATCCACCATAGGACCGATCGGGATTACGAACTGATGGACTCACGATACCGCCTGTTTCCCAACGAAGTAGTACTCATTGTGACAGGCATGATAGCCAATCGTTCGAAAACTCCGCCGCGCTTCTTCACATTTGCTCCACGACGCGCGCTCTTCGGCACGCCATGCAACATCGCTCGAAAGCGCTCAGGCAACGCGAAAACGCGTTTTTCCGGCCTGCGCACGGACATCGCCAAACGTTGCGGCACCCTCTTCCACACGCTTTGCGGGATGCGCAAAAGTCGGTGCGCCGAAGCCGTCATCGCGATCATAGGCAAGGCTGCTCGCCGCGTAGAGCTCCTCGTAGGAGCTCAATTGCTCGCGCAGCCATTCACGCAACTGCGGGCCAAATAACGCCTCCGCCTTGCTATCCGCCTGGTGCGGCAAACCGCTAAGCGCACCTTGCTTCCAAGGTTCCGCTTTGAGATCGGCGATGTGTTGGCGACACGCGCGATCCATTTCGACTTCGGCAGGCAAAGACAGAAACGCGCATATCCGATGCCATTCTTCCACCGGTTCGCGGACGAGATCTTCCAGAAAAACGAAGTGATGATGCCGCACGCCAATGCGCGAACGATGGATTTCCACTGCACGATTCCAGCGCCTCGCCCACAACTTCAATCCGCCGTTGAAGGAGTTGTTGTCGTAACGCAGATGCGCATCCATGATCGAAGCGAGCACATCCATCCCCGGGCGAATCACGTGAATGAAGCGCGCATTGGGAAGATGTCGCTCGATCTCAGGCAGATAAAGAAGATGATGCGGCGTCTTTTCGATCCACGTGTCGCGCCCGGCGCGCTCGGTCAGATCATCCAGCATGCCAATGAAACGCTTGATGCATGTATCCAAAAACCAAGGTGCGCGCGTGACGTTGGCGCCGGACAACGAACGCTGCAGTTCCACGAATTCGCGGCGCCCGTAACGACGCGCCAACCCAAGACGACGGGCCAGATTGTGACGGCGCGTCGACGCGCCTTCGTCACCGTACCGGTAGTCGATGCCACCGAGGAGGCGCGGAAAAAAACCGGTTTCGGGAAGAGTGAAAACTTGAGGATGCCGGGCCAGCATGGCCTGCACGAGGGTGGTGCCGGAGCGCGGACACCCGATAACAAACGTACGTTGCATGAGCGGCGGCGCCCCCTGCTTTCTTATTAACCACTGACTGTGCATCGCGCCAGGCCGACGTAGAAAATTATCGACGTCAGCCTGTCGTAAGTTGACGCAACTTACACAGATGTCCGCACGCTGTCCACAAAAAGTTCTTTCGTTGCAAAGTGTTAAGTCGAAAGTAGTTTCGTCAATGGCATACCGTCGCGACACTACTGTTCAGTTTTATGTCTGTAAGCGACTGACTTCTATAGCGTCGCGCCAGGAGAGCAAACCCCTGTTTGTCTGCTTGGGCCACGGCGAAAAGCATCTACTGAAGCGCTGAACACAACCCAAGAAAAAGCCACCGGCACGTCGTGCCGGTGGCCCGCCCCTCTCATCCGCAGCGGATCGGGCATGCCTCCCGATCCGCTGCGAATCCCCTGCTCCTACGCTGCTACTTGCCGATGTCTTTTAAGATCTCGTTGGTAAAGGCCAACACGCCCGCACTCGGATACGAGTTGCAGGTCGCCGACGCTCCGCCCGCGGCGCACGGCGTGTCGCGATCCAACGACCAGAAGTGCACGCCAGCCAACCCGTTGGCCGTGGCATAGTTGGTGATCGTGTCGATATCCGCCAGCGTGGTGACTTCGCTGGCGCTGTCGTTTTGCCCAATCATCGGCGTCAGTTCGATGTGGCTGGCGGGAATGCCGTAGCTGTGCTCCAGATTCACCGCCGCTTGCACCGCGGACTGGCCCATCTCGCAGGCGCCGTTCACCACTACGCAATTGGCGGAACTGGTACCGCCGAAGTCCATCGTCATCAGATTGATGGTGTAGTTGTTGAGCGCGGGGCTGGACGACTTAATCGCTTGCACCACCCATTGACCCAACTGATTGATGCCGCCGTAGCTGCCGTCCGACGCACCCAAGGTCGCTAGCGTGAACGAGAACCGCAGGTTCGGATACTGCGATTGCGCTGCAGCCACGTCGGCGACGAGCTGCTGCACTTCGGCTTGCGTTTGCCCGCCTTCGATGTCGAAGTCGACGCCCACCATTTGCGCGGTGTAGTACTTCGCGATAAAGCTTTGGAACGCGGAGGCCGATCCGCACGTGAACACGCCAGCCTCGCCGCCCGTGGACACGATGTATTTCAAACCCGCACTCGCAAGCGAATTCGCCGCGCCTGGCGTGATATTGGCGCTGATGAATTCCGACGGCGTAACGCCTGCCCAACTTTCGCTTCCGCATTCGCCCGTGGCGAACGCCAGCGTGATGGCGGGAAGATTCGGCTCTTGCGTCGAATAAAGACTGCCGCTGCCGGCCACGGGAATCAGCGTACCCGTCACGTCCGTCGACATGGCGTACGTGTTCCAGTTCATGTTGATGCTCATGTCCTTGTACGGGCTGAAGATAAAGCCCGTAGGAGTGGGTGTCGGGGTTGGAGTGGGTGTCGGCGTCGGGGTGGGTGTCGGCGTCGGCGTCGGGGTTGGGGTTGGAGTCGGCGTGGGCGTTGGTGTGGGCGAGCCACTGCACGAACCCAATGATGTCCACGGCGCACCACTGCCGGCAGGACCGTTATTGGTCGCAGGATCGTTACCTTCCGTCCAGAAATTCGCTTTGTAGTTGATGCTGTTTTCGCTCACCAACGCGCCGCCGTTGTATGCGGTCGACGAATTCCAAGCCGCATCGCAACCGGACGGTGTCGGCGTTGGTGTGGGTGTCGGCGTCGGCGAACCGCCGCAAGCGCCTTGCGATGTCCAGGGTTGGCCGCTTCCGGCGCCGCCGTTGCTGGTGGCTGGATCGTTGCCCTGCGTCCAGAAATTCGCAACGTAATTGACGCCGCTTTCGCTCACTTCATTACCGGCGGTGTACACGTTCGTCGATACCCACGCGGCCGCGCAGCTTGATTGCGCATGCACGGTTTGCACGGGCGCTACCGTAAGCGCCGTGGTGGAAAGCGCAGCAAAAATCGCCGTGCTCAACGAACTAAAGGTCAGTGACTTCACATGCATAGGAATGTCTCCAGAGTTGGACTGAACCGCAACAGTTGAGAAACATCGGCTTTCGTCAGGCTGCAATTCCGGCAGCCGGGCGGGACGAACGCCATTACGCATCCATGCATCCAAACTGCGTGTAATGGTTTGCATCGTTTAGTTGTGCCGCGCACGTATGTACCGCTACGCGCAGCACACCTGCATATCTGTCGCGCGTCGTACCCCGTTCGGCCCGCGACAGCATTTCCCCGCTCCCTCGACTTGAAATGGCTTGCCGAGGTTTTTCGAGCACTCCTTCGCGAACATCGCCTGTCATGGCGTTGCAAAGTGGCGCGAGTATCGGCCTGTTATGACAACGTTGTCCAGTCGATTTGGCCGATTTGCCCACGCCAGAACGTGATTCGTATCGCAAAGGAAAAATTGTCATGTCTGCGCGACATGCATTCACATCGCATGCACATAAAACCCTACAGAACGGCTTAAAACATGGCCTTTTCCGTTGCAACGCAACACTTGGAACGCGCCCACGCACAGTCAAATGCAACGGACTCGAATGCCCCGAAGCACGTCGTGCGGATAAAACGCGACACAGATAAGCCAGACACAGCGACGCAAAAACTTACAGACATGACTGACAACGATAGCCAGCGCGGACAACACCCGAGTCGAGCGCCGCGTTGCACTATGTCGATTTCGCACCGCCTCGCTCGTCGTATCAGCAAGGCTTCCCCTCATGGCGAACCGGAGGTATCCATGAACACGCGATTCCAGCGCATTACGCCGTTTCTGTGGTTCAACGACGAGGCGGAAGAAGCGGCGCATCGCTATGTGTCGATCTTCGAAAACGCGCGTATCCTCGCCACAACGCGATACGACAACGAATCGGCCAACGCCGCGCATCGACCGGCCGGCTCGGTGATGACCGTCGCGTTCGAATTGGATGGACACGCATTCACCGCACTCAATGGCGGCCCCGCTTTTCATTTCACGCCTGCGGTATCGCTGGTGGTGAATTGTCGCGATCAAGCGGAGATCGATCACTACTGGAACGCACTATCGAAAGACGGCGATCCGTCTTTCCAACAATGCGGTTGGCTGCAAGACCGTTACGGACTCAGTTGGCAAATCGTGCCTGCGCAATTGATCGAACTGCTAACCGCTGGCGACGCAACCAAGGCGCAACGCGTCATGAAAGCCGTATTGAGCATGAAAAAGATCGACCTGTCCGTACTGGAGAAAGCGGCGGCCTAGCGTCGAAAATTTCGGGGCACGGACGAAAAAATCCCGGGATTTGCAGCGTCGTCGCACATCAATGACGCATCGCACCATGACGGCGTATAATGCGTCGTCATTCTGCTTCCCCGTCAGATCCCCTGCTTTATGGCTGATGCCTCCCGTTCCGTCGCGACCGTCGAAGGTCGCCAGTCCGGCGTGTTGCTGTCGATCCTCAGCACGGTCGCGTTTACGTTCATGGCCTATCTCACGATCGGGCTTTCGTTGGCCGTGCTACCAAGGTTTGTCGATACGAACCTCGGCTTCGGCGCCATGCTCGCCGGCTTGGCGATCAGCGTGCAGTACGTCGCGACATTGCTCAGTCGCCCACATGCGGGACGCATGGCCGATTCGAAAGGTCCCAAGCGAACGGTAATCACAGGTCTTGTGATGTGCGCGGCCAGCGGTGCGTTGTTGCTGATGGGCGCATTCGCCAGCCACTTACCTTGGCTCAGTCTTGGATTGATCTTCCTCGCCCGTCTTGCGCTGGGTTGTTCGGAAAGCTGCGTCGGCACCGGCGCCATCGCGTGGGGCATGGGTCAGGTGGGACATCGCCATACCGCGCGCGTCATTTCATGGAACGGTGTGGCGACCTACGGCGCCCTCGCCGCCGGCGCGCCGCTGGGTGTAGTAATCGATCATCGCTTCGGCTTTGCGGCGGTGGGCGCAATATCGTTGTTGATCGCACTGGCCGCACTGCCTTTCGCGCGCATGAAACGCGCGACGCATGTCGCAGCGGAAGAACGCGCGCCGTTTCGCACCGTGGCCGCGCGCGTGGTGCCTTATGGCATCGGCCTGGCGCTCGGCTCCGTCGGCTTCGGTTGCATCGCTACCTTCATCACGCTCTTTTACGCCGCGCACGGTTGGGACAATGCCGCGCTCGCGCTCACCGTATTCGGCGTGGTGTTCGTCAGCGTTCGCTTTATCTTCGCGCGCACGATTTCTACGCTCGGCGGCTATCGGGTCGCGATGGTGTCGCTCTCGGTAGAAGCCATCGGGTTGATCATATTGTGCCTGGCTCACACCGCGACCATGGCCGGCATCGGCGCGGCGGTAGCGGGCATCGGTTTCTCGTTGGTGTTTCCCGCGCTCGGCGTGGAAGCCGTGCATCGCGTTCCCGCGCATAGCAGCGGTTCCGCGCTCGGCGTGTATTCCGTGTTTATGGATGTCGCGATGGCGATCACCGGTCCGCTCGGCGGATGGATCGCCAGTGGCATGGGTTACAACGCGATCTACGGCTTCGCCGCGCTCGCCGCCGTGTCGTCGGTGGTGCTTGCGTTGGTCTTGCAAGCGCAATCGATGCGCGAAAAAGCATTGGCGCACGCAAGCATGGAAAGCGTGTAGCAGAGGCTTCGATGCGAAATCGCAACACATCTGTCAAACAGCTGAAACATAAGGTTTTTTAGCATTTTCAGCGCTCAAGTCGAAGCAACTTTTGCCGACTAGGGAGCATCCCCCTCCCCAGGTGCGCCATGCCTCGCCTCCCGCTTCGCTTGTTCCGTGTCACGCTGCGCCGGCTGTTGTTGCTTCGCCTTGCCGGCATTCTCGCGCTCCTGATCGTCGTGGGCGTGTTGTGCGCCATGGCGCTCACCAAGGCCGATCAGCGCATTCAATCCGTTGTCGGCGACACGCTCGCGCCGATCTCCGACGTCGGCCGCATTCAGAGCGATTACAACAACGATTTCCAGGCGCTGTCGCACGCCGTGTTGATGCGTCTGCCGTCCGCCGTGGACGATGCCGCCACCGCAATCAAAAGCAACCACGTGGATATCGAGCGCTATTGGAACCCGCTGTTGCAAAGCGGCCTCGGCGCCCAGCAGAAGTCCTTGCTTGCGCTCGCCATCCAGCACCGCAAGGATGCCGAGCAATCGATGGACGAAACGCTCACCCTGCTGCAAGCCGGCCAATTCGACATTGCGCAGCTGAAACTTGCGACCGACGTGCAACCTGCCCTGGTTCCGCTGCAAAGCGACTTCACCAATCTGTTCGAAAGCGCGCTGACGTCCGGCAAGACGGAGGCGCAAAGCCAGCATGTCGCCAATCGCCGCGGATTGATCACGCTGCTTATCGCCTTCGCCGGTGCGCTGCTGCTGGCAGCACTCAGCGACGGCATGCTGATACGCGCGCTTGGCGCACGCTTGCGCATGGCATCTGGCGTCGCTACGCGCATTGCACGTGGCGAACTGGGCGAAGCCATCACCGTCGGCCGCGACGACGAAATCGGCCAATTGCTGCGCGCGCTGGCCGCCATGGACCGACAGCTCGCGGATGTGGTGCACAAAGTTCGCTTGAGCGCCACCACCGTGCGCGAAGATGCGCAACTGCTGGAAGACAACACCCGCGCCTTGAACCGTCGCACGCAATCGCAAGCCGCCACGCTGGAGGAAAGTTCCGCCTCGATGGAAGAGATGGCGGCCAGCGTCGCAGAAGCCTCGGCGATGGCCGAACAGGCGCATCGCGTGGCTATCGCCTCACGCCAACTCGCCGAACAGGGGCAAGACGTCGTCGGGCAGACGGTCGCTGCGATGGACGCCATCGACCGCTCCGGCCAGCGCATCGCCGAATTTGTTGGCTTGATCAACGATGTGGCGTTCCAAACCAACCTGCTCGCCTTGAACGCCGCGGTGGAAGCGGCGCGCGCCGGCGAACACGGCCGCGGCTTTGCAGTAGTCGCCGCCGAAGTGCGGCAGCTTGCGCAACGCTGTTCGGCCGCCGCACGCGAGGTGAAGCAGTCGATCGAAGAAAGCCGTGACGCCGTGCAGGATGGCCGCCAATTCGCGCGACGTTCCGGCGAAGCACTCACGAATATCGTGGCTAGCGCGACGCAGGTTTCAGAAAAAGTAGCCGGCGCTGCAGACGCCAGTCGCGAACAAAAAGCCGGTATCGAGCAGGTCAATCAAGCCATCGCCGGCATGGACGCCGTCACCCAGGAAAACGCCGCACTCGTGCAACGCACCGCTCGCATGAGCAACGCCATGCACAGCAGCGCCGAAGCGCTCTTGCACCAGATGGGCTTCTTCCGCATCAAGGAAGGCGATGCGGAACCCGAACACGTCGTAAGCGGCAACGTCATTTCACTCAACGATCACGCCAAGCCCGTTCTGGATAAGGCCGCCTGACATTCGCCATGGTTTTCCTTCGCGACAACACACGCTCTCCCTCGCTGCTAGACCGTGCGCCACACGGTCTGACAGCCGTGTTTCAGCCGTTGATACGGTTAGACACCATGGACGTGATCGCGCATGAAGGCCTCGCCCGATCCACCGAACTGCTCGGCAATATCAGTACGCCGGAATTGTTGAACCTTGCGCGCTCCGGCGGCCGGCTTGGCGAATTCGAGCTGATCGCGGCGCGCACCGTGTGCAGCGCATTCGCGGCGCAAAAAACGCACGGTCGATTGCTCGTGAATCTGAGCGCGCAAGCGTTTATGCAGGAATCGATCAAGCCCGACGATTTATTAGCCGCACTTGGCTCCGGCGGCATGGATTTAAGCCGCATCACCATCGAATTGACCGAGCGCGATATCGTCGACGAACCTGCACGCCTCGCCAACGCGCTGGGTTATCTGCGCGCGCACGGCGTGCGCTTCGCGTTGGACGATTTCGGCAACGGCCATTCCAACTTCGAGATGTGGAACGAAATCCATCCCGAAGTCGTAAAGATCGATCGTTATCTGATTCATGGCCTAGCCAAAAGCGCCGAACGCCTCGCGATCGTGCGCGCGCTATGCCAGGTCGCCGAAACGCTCGGTGCCGACCTGGTTGGCGAAGGCGTCGAAGAAGTCGACGATTTGCGCATGCTGCGCGAGCTCGGCATTTCGTATGCGCAAGGATTTCTGCTCGGTCGCCCCGCGCCGCAAACGATCGATGTGATCGACAACACCGTGCGCGAGGCGCTGGATCGCACCACCATTGCCGTACTGCCGCGCCCGCGCGGGCCGGTGACGCAGCGTCCCATGCATCTGGGCCATCTGGTGATCGATGCACCGTCGTTGACGGTTCGTCACACCAATAACGATGTCGTCACCATCTTCTCGCAGTTTCCAGAACTGCACGCGCTGGCTGTGGTGGAGGACGAACGACCGATCGGCCTGATCAACCGACGCGTTTTCAGCGAGCGCATGGCGCAGCCTTACACGCGCGAACTTTACGGACGCAAAAGCTGCGCTGCGTTTATGCACGAAGCGCCGTTGATGTGCGACGTGCGCCAATCGCTGGAGAGCATGGCGGATATTCTGCGGGGACAGGATCAGCGCTACCTCAGCGACGGTTTTGTAATTACGCGCGAAGGCTTGTATCTGGGCCTTGGCACGGGCGAATCGTTGGTGCGGCGTGTAACAGAATTACGCATCGAAGCGGCGCGCTATGCGAACCCGCTTACGTTTCTGCCCGGCAATATTCCGGTCACCGAACATGTAGCGCGACTGCTCCGTGCCGAACTCCCCTTCACCGTGGCCTACGTCGATCTCAACCACTTCAAGCCGTTCAACGACCAATACGGTTATTTCCGCGGCGACGAAATGATCCGACTGCTGGCCGGCATTTTGACGGCGCACGTGAATCCGCGTTGCGATTTCGTCGGCCACATCGGCGGCGACGATTTTCTATTGGTGCTGCAGAGCCACGACTGGGAGGACCGCTGCCGCCATATGGTGGAATTGTTCAACCAGCGCGCTTACGCCTTGTTTACCGACGAGGATATCGCTCGTCGCGGCATCGTCGGCGAAGACCGCCACGGCAATACGCAGTTCTTTCCCATCACCACTGTCGCGATCGGCGCGGTGCGCGTTGCGCCGCCCTTCCCCGGACATCCGGAAACGCTCGCTACGTTGGCCGCGCGTGCGAAAAGGCACGCCAAGCGCGCGCAGGTGGGTTTCTATTTGCTCTCTGGGGAAACGCCGTGGCCTGCGCAGGCCGGCACGGCTTAAGGAAAGATCTTCGAATTCATCAGCACATGTGCAACCAGTGCACGAAGACGCCGTTGAGTTTGTCTTCTTCGCGAAAGCCTTCGCGACCTTCCGCCACCACACCCCAGACCGTTCGAAGGCTGTTCCCGACAACTCGGTCCACGCGCACGTGTTCGCCCTGCTGAATCACGAAACGGGTCTCGACCACCATCACGCGATCGCTTTCCCACACCAACACGGCGTCGCGCACAGAATTGGCGCCCCAACCGACGTGAACATGTACGCCCTGAGCCTGAAACGCGCCGCGGTTATCGAGCTTCCAGCCGTCCGTTTTGCGCAGCAACGCTTCCAAGCGCGGATCGTTCCAATCCACTTGGTTGTTGGACAGCTTCGAGCTGGACTTGATATGGCTCATGCAAATGGACATTCCATGGGGTGACGCCTACGCGTTCTTCTCCGCACATAACACCACGGTGCCATCCCTGCTACCGCGACAACCACAACTGCCTTCAACCGGCCTGCTCGCCACGCCAAGGCCGGGGGACCTGGACGCGGAGAATTCAGCGCCTTTGAGATCGAAAGCGCGCTTTAGGCTTCTTATCGGCGTATTGACGTTTTTCTTTAGCCCGGATGCATGACGCGCTTAAACGACTGTCGATCCAGCGAACCTCTGTTCGTCGTTAGTAAGACAATGGATGTGCCGGGCATGGCGTGGAGCCGTACCCGACAGTTTGTCCGCGCCATCCGCAGCCACGCCTACGAACGCAACCAGGGAGCGATGACATGAAAAAGACCCATCTTTTCAGCTGTTTGATTGCATCGTGCATATCCGCCATGCCGCTGACCGGCGCGGCCGCTTCGACCCCGTCGCCGCATAGCTACCCCAACATGGCGCCGCTTGCCCAATACCTGATGAGCGACCGCACCACAGAAATCGCGTTGGCGCGAAGCGCTGCGCCCCCGTCGATATCGGCGCAGGCCACCGTGCTTGTCCTGGAAGCGCACGGTTACGTAACGGCGGTCGAAGGCAAAAACGGCTTCGTTTGCGCGGTCGAACGTGGCTGGATGTCCCCGTTCGATGCGCCCAATTTCTGGAATCCGAAATTGCGGGGGCCGATTTGCTTCAATGCCGAAGCGGCCAAGTCGATTCTGCCGATGACGTACAAACGCACCTTGCTGGTGGTCGCTGGAAAGTCCCGAGAAGAAATCAAAAAGGCTATGGAGGCCGCCGTGGCCGCGAAGCAGCTTCCGCCGCTGGAGCCGGGCGCGATGTCGTACATGATGTCCAAGCAAGGCTACCTCGACGACCAGGCCGGCCACTGGATTCCGCACCTGATGTTCTACACCGCCACCAACGTCGACTGGGGCGCCGACAAAGAGGATTCGCCCATCATGTTGAATACGCAATTCCACGGCGCGCCCGAGCCGGTCAACGTGCTGATGATTCCTGCGGGGAAATGGTCGGACGGTACGGCTGCGCCAAGCATGTAGGCGCAATGTTTTACGCGCTAAGCAGAACGTCGCTGCCGGTGTCGACGATAAGTCGATTGCGTCCCGTGCGCTTGGCGCGATAGAGCGCCGAGTCTGCTTCGCGCCAAAGTTGATGCAGGTCGTAGCCGCAGGTTTCGGTGGAGACAAGACCGATACTGGCGGAAAACGCCACGACACATTCGTCTTTATCCATCGGCGTGGCTTCGATCGCCATGCGGATACGATCGGCAATGGCCGCGCCCTGATCGCGCGAACACCCCATTAGCAAAATACCGAATTCCTCACCGCCCAGGCGACCGAACAAATCGGTGGGACGCAGATGTTGTTTGCAGATAGCGACCGTGTGCTTCAACACCGCGTCGCCGATGGCATGGCCGTGCGTATCGTTGACTTGCTTGAAGTGATCCAGATCGATGGAGATCAAGCAAGCGACACCGTGCTTTTTCTCCAGCCCGCGAAGCGCACGCTCGGCCTCGCCGATAAAGTGCTGATGATTGAAAACACCAGTAAGACCGTCGAGGCGAGCCAGTATCTTGAAGCGAAGTTGCGAGCGCTTAAGCCGGAACAGCCAAAAAACAATAAACACCAGCACCATAATCAGCAGCACGATATACAGCCGGCTGGTCTCGACCGCCTTGGTGGCGAGTTGCTGCTGCAATCTCAGAATATTGTTCTGCTTGCTCAGTCTTTCGGTCTCGAATTTTTGCATCAGCATATTCTGCTGAGCCACTTCGTAAGCTAACGAACGCGCGCTGATGTCGTCGAGATAACCCTTGTCCTGAGCGGCGTAATGTTCGTAATACGAAAGCGCAGCGGCGCTGTGACCGAGCTTTTTTTCAGCCTTGTAAAGGACGTCGTACGCCACCATCAGCCACTCGCTGATTTCGTTCGGATGACTCATGCCGATGGCGGCGAGCGCTGCGGTTTTCGCGCTGTTGTCATCTCCGAGCTCTGCGTACGCCTGCGCGCGTTGCACCTGCGACGAAAGCATGTGCGGGTAGTAGTGGCTGGCGCGGATGGCCGGCTCGATGTGATCCAGCAGGGCCATGGCTTTGGCGGGCTGGTTTTCGTCCAGATGAAGGCTGACCAAAATCAGCCATGCCGCGTTGGCGGTTACCGGGTACTTCGAGGCATCGCACGTCTCGATGGCCTCGTGCAGTTCAGGGCTGCCCGACGTCAGCCGTTTGCCGTTGTAGAGCGCCGCAACCTGCAAGTAGTAAGGAAAACACAGCGAGCTGCCGGGAGGCGCGCTATCGGCCGCCATATGCGCGTATTGGATCGCCAGATCGATCTGGCCCGCATAGTTGGACATTTGCGACAGCTCGTAAAACAGCCAGAAACGCGTTTTGCGATCCGTGATTTGCGATAAGCCGGCCGTCAGGCGATTCGCCATCGCGAACGCCTCCTCGTAACGACGGTTCGTCGCAAGGTTGTCCATTAATTGCGCCAATGCCTTGGCGGCGAGCGTTGGATCACCGGAGTGATCGATAACGTCGCGAAGCTCAGTCTCCGACTTCGCATAGTCGCCTTCGAACATGGCTTCCCATGCATCGAGATAACGCAGGTGCCATTGCTCGGCGGGCTTCAATGGCGGCGCTTCGCGGTGAATTTGCGCCAGCATCTGCACGAATCGCGCATGATCGACCGCATGCACGCTTTCAGCCTGTTCCAGAAATTCGGCTGGATTGGAAATCGACATGGCCGCGTAACCGACCTGTACGAGCGCGCTCCAAGCCATGGCCACGATGATGGGCCATAGCGTGAAGCGGCTGCGTAGCCGGAGCATGTCGACGTCGTCTAGGCGCGAGGCAAGCGTTACGCCTTGCCCGGCGTCGGCGGTTGCGCGGGTGCGGGAGGCGCCGGAATTTCTTCCTCTTCCTCTTCGTGACCGGGCGTCTGCTGGGTGGACTGAGGCGGTGCGTGTTCCATGCGCCCGAATTCTGCGAACAACTGCTTGCTGTCACCGGTAATCACGGCAGCAGTCAATGCCTCAGACGCCTGCGCCTGTTCGAGCACTTCGGTCAGTGTTTCCGTCGAGGCGTAACGCAGCGACGCGTTCTGGCCGATGGCTTCCAACAACTCGATCGTATCTGTCATGTCTTTCCCCCTATTTCTGCAATCATGAAACAACAACTCGATGCCGTTTGCGCCCCAAAGCCATCTCGCCTAACCCAAATTGGCCCGGGCATTATGAGACCGAATGGTGACATCGCACGCTTCGGTCCTGTTTTTCCTAGTCACCCTGAATGGCCGATGCTGCGGCGCGCGCCATTCAGGCCGCGCTATTTGCCTCTTCCTGCTTATCCAAGGCCTCAAGCCGTTCCCGCATCGCGATATTCGGCTTGAGCGGTTCGGCCGGCGGCAGCACCACGGTTTCCTCGACCGTAAACGGCGTATAGGGCAAATCGCGCAAGGCCACGCGACGGATGCGCGGCTTTTCGATCGGCAGCGTAGCCCCGCGATAAATGATCACTTCGTGGTCGAGCGGATAGTCCTTGCTCAGCATATCCACCAGCACCTGCTTGTACGCGGGCCCGGTGTTGAAGCGCCCCAGCGAACGATCGCCGACCACGCCGACTTGCCACAGCACCAAATACGCCGCCAGATCGATGCGTCGCTCGTAGAAAAGCAGTTGGCTAGCTTCGTAATGCTGGCAACCGAACTTGCCGGGATCGATACCCAGATCGGCATAAAGACAGTCTTCAGCGGAAATGCCGGGCTCCATGTGCGCCTCGAAGCCTTCCGCGCGCGCAGCAGCGATGGCTTTGTGCGGCGACCACGCAAAGATGCCCGGATGCCCGTAAAACACGCCGCAAACCCGCTTGCCGGCGCGCACTTCGGTCATCATCACTTCGACCCATTCCTTGTAGGTCTTCAATCGCGACTTGCCTTCTTTGTAGTAAGGCTGAAGGCTGCGCACATCCGCATTCATGCGCTTGAGCCATAGCTCCACGATGCCGTCGGAAAGCCCGGCGAACACCACGTCCGCCTGCTCGATATGGCTGCGCGCCAGTGGCGTCAGGTGGGAGCCCAGGGTCATGCCCATGCCTACACAGGCCAGGCTGCCGCGCGAAATGTTGTGCTGAAGCGTTGTCGTATCCATTGGGTGACCAGAAGGCAAGTTCCGTGCCCGGTTCGCACTGAAAATAGGACCTGCAATATCCATCGCGCCCTTTCAAAAAAGGACGCGTAAATCGGTATCAGGAAAGCCAGGGTCCCCCACTTTCCAAACCATGACAGCTTATTCGTCAGGCGACGAATAGCGTCCACTTTAGACCCAAAGCGGACGTTCTGTCGTGTGACTGCCTGGTTCCGCGGATGCGCGTCCCCCGAGACCGATCCAGCTTCAGGTCACGAAGGCTCCCAGCGCTCGCCCTCCGCCACGACACGGTTGCGCCCTTCGGTCTTAGCCAGATACAGCGCGGTGTCGGCGCGTCGAATCAGGTCGAAAGCGTCTTTGTCTGGCGGTTGCAACCACGACACCCCGATGGAACACGTCAGTTCGACATGTGCATCATCGGCGCCGAAAACGCCTTTGGAAATGTGCTGCCGCAACGCCTCGAAGGGCGCGGGATCGTGGCGCGGGACGTTGGGCACCACCGCCAGAATTTCTTCGCCGCCATAACGCCCCAGCGTGCCGCCCGGCGGCAGCGCGGCGCGCAGGCGCGCGGAAGCTTCGATCAACACGGCGTCGCCGGTGAGATGGCCGTAGTGGTCGTTGATACGTTTGAAATGATCGAGATCGATCAACGCGACAGCCAAGGGCTGGTTTTGCTTGCGCGCATCGCGCATGGCCTGCGCCAGGATATCCAACACATGCGAGCGGTTGGGCAAACCCGTTAATGCGTCGTGCGTAGCTTGTTGCCACAACGCCGCGCGCGCGACTTCGAGCGCCTGTTTATCCACTTCCAACTCGCGTGTACGGGACGCGACCAAGGCTTCCAACGAACGCGCGCGCGCACGCAAATGTCGCGTTCGCATGTGCCACGCCAGCACGATGCCAAGCGCCAATAGCGTCAACATGCCAAGCACCGCCGGCGTCCGCTGCCACCACGGCGGCACGATGCGCACAGACAATTGCACGACGGGCGAGTACTGCCGATTGTCCGGATCGTAGGCCATCGCTTCAAAGGTGAAATTGCCGGGCGGCAGCGGCGGGTAATCGACGCGCGGTCGATCCGAACTCACCCAATCGCGTTCCAAGCCTTTCAAGCGGTAGCGATATTGCAAAGTGGTGCGCGTGGGCGCATTGAGCGTCGCCAGATACAGCGACAGCGAAAGTTTGTTCTTGTAGTTGAAACGGTAAGACGATGCCTGCGGCTGCGCGACAGCGCCGCGTGCGACAGCGGTGATGGCCACTTCCAAGGTATTTGGCGCGGTCAGCGACGCCGGCTCGAGAATATGGGAAATGCCGTTGCTGGTACCGATCCACACCGAGCCGTCGGTGTCTTCGAAGAATCCGTTTTCGGCGACGTCGTTCCAGATCAATCCGTCGTCCATGGTCAAGCGACGCCAGTGCTGGCCGTTAAAGAATTCCACCCCGTCCGTGCCGCCAATCCACAATCAGCCGCGGCGATCGTGCTCGATAAAATAGATGCGCGTGTCGTCGAGCAAATCGTCGACGACATGTTGCACGTCGATCGTGTCGCCGTCGGTCAACTGGCCCTTCCACAAACCATCGAAATTGCCGGCTAGGTACAACGTGCCGTCGCTGAGCACATCCAGATGCGCAAACGCCTTGTCGGAAGGCGCGCCGACAACGCGAACGTGCGTCCACACGCCATGATCAAAGCGAAACAACCCCGCTTCGCCGGCAAACCACATCCGGCCTTTGGCGTCTTCTTTCGCATCATGGAATACATTGTCGGGAACAACGTCGCCGCCAGCGTGCTGCAAGGTGTGGCCGTCGAATTGGTAGAGGCCACGCTCGGTGCACAGCCATAACCATCCGCGGCTGTCGCCCCACATGTTGTGGATGTAAGCCGGCGAATGCAGGATTTCTTCTGTCGTGCCTTGGCGTGCGTGATAGCGCAGCACCTCGCCCGAGTAATAAGCGGCCAGCATGTCGCCATCGGGTAGCGCATGAAGTCCGGTGGTTTCCTGCGCCAGCGGTGGCGCTTTCAGTGGCCACGGGGTCAGGCGCGTAGCGCCTGGCTTGAGCACGCTGCCGCCCAATTCATCGCCTACCCACAGCGTGCCGTCGCCGGCGCGCGCTATGGCCCAGCTTGGACTGCTGTCCAAACCTTGCGCCGCCTGCCAACTTTGAAATTGATCGTAGCCGCGCCATTGCAAGACGCCGTGCCCGTACGTGCCGATCCACAATACGTGGCTGCGGTCGTACAACAACGCGTCGATGCCGATGTTGGGCAGACCGTTGCTGCCGTTGAACACGCGCCACGCACGACCGTCCCAGCGCGCCAGGCCATCGTCGGCGCGTGTCAGCACGCGCGCCTGATCGTCTTCGATCATGTCCAAATACGCCGTGACGACGTGCGCGCCCGGCAAGTCATGATTCGCGAATGTGTTGCCGCCAGGCGACAATGCGCGAATATAAAGCGGGCTGCGCACCCACAGCGTGCCGTCGTGAGTGTGGAGGTAAGACGTCCAGGTATCTGCCGGAATACCTTGCGAATCGCCCCACACCTGCAAGTGGCCATCGACCGATTGGCACAGCGATTTGCCGCAACCGAACCACAGCGCATGGCCATCGGCGAAGACGCTGGTGACATCGTCCAGTGCGGGCGTCGCGCGGCGTGCGGCGTCATCGAACAGTTGGCTGGCGTGCCAACCGGTTCCCGCTGCGTCGATCGCCCACAACTGGTGCTGGCTTACCGCGTAAAGCCTGCCATGCAAATCCGCGAGGGTCTGACCGGGATCGACCAACAACGCATTCGACGGCTCACTAGCCGGTGTGAAATGCTGACCGTCGCCCACAAAAAGACCCGTGCGCGTGCCTACCCACAGACGTTCTGCGCTGTCCTGATGAATGGCCGCGATAAAGCTCGCGCGCAACCCGTTAGCTGCGCCGATACGCTGGAACACGTGGCCGTCGAATCGGAATAGACCGTTTTCTGTGCAGACGTACACAAACCCGCGTCGGTCTTGCGCCAGGCAATTGTCTTCCAGGCTGCCCAGCCCTTGGGCTTGTGTAAACGAAGCGAGGCTGATCGCTTGCGCATGCGCACGACCCGCCCATGCCAGCAAAACGATGCAAGCGATAACAACGACATCTGCTGCAAACCTGCGACGCCAGCTCTGCAGGGAGCTGGCCGCCAGGCCGTTCGCCTCTGCTTTCACCGCACCATGATCCCCGTGTTCGTGCCGCACGGACCACCCGAGCGTCCATGCGTCCGCGTCCTCGCGCACGGCACGCGAGTCCGAGGCAAACCATAGCGCAGGCCCATGTGCAAACGCCGTCTCCTGACAGCTTTAAATGTCAGGTGACTGAAAGCAAGAGTTGGGCCGCCGGGCCCGGCGAAGGCGCTAGCGCACCTGCAGCCAATAGATGTGGACGCCGTTCTTGCGATCCTCGTCGCGCGTCCCTTCCCGTCCATCGACGACCATGGCCCACAGCGTGCGGATGCGGTCGCCGAGGTGCTTGTCCACGCGGATCTGCTCGCCCTTCTCAATTGGGAACTTCGTTTCCAGCACGACTGCGTTGCCGCGCTCCCAAACCAATACGGCCGGCCGGCCGATCGATCCGCTCCAGCCGACGTAGATTTCCACGTCTTGCGGGGAGAAACCGCCTCGATTGTCGATGCTCCAGCTTTCGCTACGCTGCAGTAGCGAGGCAAGCTGCGGATCGTCCCAGTTCACGCGCGTGCCGGATACGTTGGTGTGCGCCTTGCGACTCATAGGAAAGGCCGTCCCGTTGTCATAGCCAAAACTTCGCGGCGGTGGCCGCAGTGATGGTTTTGCACGCGTGGCGTGAAGAAACAGTCGATTTGCTGTTTCCCCGCTGTTGCTCCGGCCTTTTGGGCTTTTACGGGTGGCGTTCGGATCACGATCTTTTTGACATTTTCCACCGTCATAAAGCGCATTTTGGCTCGAAATATCGCCGCATCGCACAAAAACACGCCACACCAAGGCGCTTAGAGCGCTCCTGTAAAGCGCCGCGGCCGAATGCCGCACTGCACGCTGATCTTGAGAATCGACCGCGTTAAGGTCGAGCTGTAGTTCGTAAGCAGCGTTCACAGCTCGGGGGAGTTGATGGCGAAGCACAGAACACTTCGCATCGGACATGTCGTTTCGGTGCACTGGCCAGCCGGCATCCTGCTCGGCGCGAGCGCGTACGTGGGCATCCACTACGGGCGCGGCGCGCACACGGCGGTGTATTCGTTATTGCTTTGGATGTTGCTGAGCGCGATCTGGGGTTGCGCGTTCGCCTCATGCCTGGGCTATCGCAAACGCATGCATCGTCTGGTCGTGCGCGACGAACTGTCGGAATTGCACACCATGCATTGGCGCGCCTTTGAAAATCGTCTGGCGCAGGCGTTTCGTTTCCGGGGCTATACGGTCGAGCATGCCGGGCAACCCGATGCGGACAACGGGCTGGACCTGATCCTGCGCAAGCACGGACTGACCACCCTGGTGCAGTGCCGCCATTGGCGCAATCGCAACGTCGAGATCAAAGACGTGCGCGAGATGCATCACCTGATGAAATTTCACCGTGCATCCGCCGTGAAGATCGTCGCCTGCGGCGATTACACCGAGGATGCGTGGAAATTCGTGGTCGGCAAACCCTTCGAGCTAATCTACGGGGAAACCTTGCTGGCCATGCTGAGCGATGCGCAGTTGCCCATCGACGCGGGCGTGGTGCCCTTCCGCGCGCCCTCCTCCCCGCCGCCTCTGCATCACCGACCGCGCACCGCGGCACGAACCTGATCCGACAAAAACCGCGCCTCGGCGCGGTTTTTTTTTGCGCACGATCAGGTGGCGTCGTGAAAAATAATCCCCACGGTAAATCGATGTCCGGCGCGAAGGCGGCTGACGCCGTGCCGCATTGTTACGCGATAGACGCCGCGCGAGCCCTGCACGGGTCGATGATGCACGGCGAAGATCACCGCATCGCCTTGTCGCAGCGGCACCACCTCCGGCCGCGATTGCATGCGCGGGCGTTGTTCGGTCAGCACGAATTCGCCGCCGGTGAAGTCCTTGGCGGGTTGCGACAGCAAGATCGCCATTTGCAATGGAAAGACGTGCTCGCCATACAAATCCTGATGCAGGCAGTTGTAGTCGCCGACACCGTATTTGAGCAGCAGCGGTGTTGCGCGCAACTGACCGGCGGCATGACAGCGATCGAGGTATTCCTGATGCGTTTTCGGGTAGCGCACGTCGATGCCCATGGCGTCGTTCCATCGATTGGCGATTCCGGCTAGCCGTGGATACATCGCCGTTCGGAGCGTCTGAATGATGTTCGGCAGCGGGTATGCGAAATATTTGTATTCACCGCTTCCGAATCCATGCCGGCCCATCACGACGCGACTTCTGAAATGGCGGTCGTCGCCGTACATCGACGCCAGTGCTGCGCATTCGTCGGCGCTCAGCAAGCCAGAAATTGTGGCGGCGCCGAATCGATCGAGGTCCGCAGCAAGGCGAGACTCGTCCAGCGCATCCCACCGATCATGCAGGGACGACGTTGTGGCAAGGGCAATCGCGTGACTCATCCAGGCATCCTTCGAATCGTTGAACGTCATCGTCACTCTACAAATCGCATCGACGCATCACACTCCGAATATTGCGCAACGACACATCGTGCACACAGCAACAAGTCGAAATTCACGCATCATTCCCGCTAAGCGTAAGGCTCGCGAAACTGCAAACATGACGCCGCACGCCTTCATAGATGATTTACTTTGCGGAATGAACAAGCGCCACAACGGTTTGCGTGTAAACATTCCGTTGGACTGCGATGTATTTCTGCAACGGCAGTGAAACCGCGTCATCGCCGCTCAGCTTTTTGTCGCGCGACATGCGATAGGTTCCTCTCACAGCGTCACCCAAAGAGGAGCTTCCATGAAACGCCACGCTTTGATGCGTAAAGCCGCGACACGCTGCGGCACCCTGGTTTTAGGCGCGTTCGTTCTCACGGCCGGATCGTTCGCGCTGATGACGACACCCGCGCATGCCGACGTTTCGATCGGCGTTTCCATCACAGTGGGTTCGCCGCCACCGCCGCTGCCCGTGTACGAACAACCGCCGATTCCTGCCGTCGGCTATATCTGGACGCCGGGTTATTGGGCGTGGGATGGCGAAGAATATTATTGGGTGCCCGGCACCTGGGTGCTCGCGCCGTTCACCGGTGCGTTGTGGACACCGGGCTACTGGGGCTGGAGCGATGAAGGCGTTTACGTCTTCCATCAAGGTTACTGGGGCGACCACGTCGGCTTCTACGGTGGCGTCAACTACGGTTACGGCTACGGCGGCGAAGGCTACGAAGGTGGCCATTGGGGCAACGGCGGCTTCTACTACAACCGCTCCGTCAACAACATCACCAATGTGCATGTCACCAACGTGTACAACCAGACGGTGATCAACAACACCACGATCAATCGCACCAGTTACAACGGCGGCAACGGCGGCATCAGCAGGCAGCCGACGCCGCAGGAAGCATCGTATTCGCGCGAGCAGCACACGCCGCCTGTGGCCTCGCAGCAAGAACACATGCAGATGGCTCGCCAGAATCCCGCGATGCGCGCATCGGTGAATCACGGTGTTCCGACCATCGCGGCAACCGCACGTCCCGCTTCGTTCTCCGGCGCCGGCGTGGTGGCTGCGCATAACGCTCCGGCGTCGGCCGCCGAGCTGACGGCGCGCCCTGCTCCGCACGGTGGACAGCCTGCGCAAAACCCAGGATTGCGCTCCTCGGGATTCGCGCCGCACCCCAATGCGGAACCTGGACGTGAACCGAATCGCTCAACCAATGGCGGAGCACCTGAAAACAACGGCGTGATGCATGCGCCTCGTCCGGAATCGCGTCCGGAAGCCACGCCTGCCGAACGCAATGCGCCGTCCGAGCAACCACGCCCGATGGAACAGCCGCGCCCGTCGGAGCAACCGCGTCCAATGGAACAGCCGCGTCCGGAAGAACAACCTCGCCCAGCGGAACAACCGCGTCCGGCGGAGCAATACCATCCGATGCCGCAGCCGCGTCCGTCGGAACAACCTCGCCCGATGGAGCAACCGCATCCGGCGCCCGCGGCGCATCCTCAAGAACGACGCCCGCCACCGCCTCAACACGAGCAAAAGAAGGATGAGCAACATCCTCCCGGCGGTTGAGGAATCCGCGTAAAACAAAACCCCGGCAGTACAAACTGCCGGGGTTTTGCATTGGGAGGTCGCGATCGTGTTTGCGAAACTCGGCTACATCGTCTCGCGCGGCTTCACCAACAACGCCAGCATCGTCAGCACGGCCGCCGCCGACAAATAATAACCCACGTACGCCAGGCCGTAGGTTTTGGCCAACCACGTCGCGAGATACGGCGCCAGCGACGCGCCGAAAATACCGGCCATGTTGAACGCCAGCGATGCGCCTGTGTAGCGCACGGCGGTCGGAAACATTTGCGCCAACACCGTACCCAGCGGACCGTAGGTGATCCCGACCACGCACATGCCCACCACCATAAACAGCATGCCGCTGTGTTCAAGCAACGGCGCGTAAGCAATGCCGAACGCAAAAATCAGCACGGTGGCGACCATCATCACCGCGTGACCGCCGCGGCGATCCGCCAACCATGCGGAGACCGGAATCAGTGCGGCGAAGAACAGCACGCCAACCATCTGCACGATCAAAAACGAATCGCGCACATAGCCCAATTTGGACGTCGCCCAACTCAGCGCGAACACGGTCATCAAATAAAAGATGACGAAGGTCGCCAACGCAGCGAACGTTCCCGCAATCAGCATCCGCGTGTGATGCGCAAACACGCTGAGCATCGGCACCTTGACGCGTTCATGCATCGCCATGGCGCGCGCAAACGCCGGCGTTTCGGTTAGGCGAAGACGCATCCACAAGCCGACGATCACCAACACGGAACTGGCGACAAAGGGCACGCGCCATCCCCACGCAAAGAAGGCGGTATCGCTCATGCCATGATCGAGCGCCACAAACAAACTGGTCGCGAGCAGGAAGCCAAGCGGTGCGCCGAGCTGCGGAAACATGCCGTACCACGCGCGCTTGCCCGGCGGCGCGTTTTCGGTCGCCAACAGCACGGCGCCGCCCCATTCGCCGCCGAGACCCAACCCTTGACCAAGCCGGCACAGCGCCAACAGCGTCGGCGCCATTAAACCGATCTGCGCGTACGTAGGCAGCAAACCGATCACCACCGTGGACAAACCCATAGTGAGCAACGCCGCGACTAGCGTCGCCTTGCGCCCGATGCGATCGCCGAAGTGTCCGAAGATCGCCGAACCGATCGGCCGCGCGATAAACGCCAGCGCAAAGGTGGCGAACGATTGCAACGTCGCCGACGCCGGGTCGCTCGCCGGAAAGAACAACTTGGGAAACACCAGCACCGCCGCGGTGGCGTAGATATAAAAATCGAAGAACTCGATCGTCGTGCCGATCAGGCTTGCGAACAAAACTCGGCCGGGGGTATTGGCCGGAGTGGTTACAGCATCACGCATGTTGGGCTTTCCCCGCAGGAGGAAGCCCGATTCTGCCAGATATCTATTCGCGCTTGGCGCTTACTAGGGATGCCTGACGATCCTGCAGGAAACGGCGCACAGCGGCGTCACGGGTGAGACCGATCGCCATTTCATACGCGTGATGCGCGTCGTCGCACTTCCCCATGCGTGCAAGCAAGGCGGCGCGTGCCGCCCAGTAGGGTTGATAATCGGCCAGACGTTTATCTGAGGACAACGCATCGACGATATCCAGCGCCGCCCGCGGCCCCTCCAACTCCGCGATCGCCAAAGCGCGATTGAGCGCCACCACCGGCGATCCGGTTAGCGCATACAACGCGCCGTAAAGTTCGACTTCCGGCGTCCAATCGATACGGCCCGAACGACAACGTTCGATGTGCGCCGATTGCAAAGCCGCTTCCAACTGATATCGGCCAATGCGCCCGCACGCGCTTGCACGCTGCAGCAACGCTTCGGCTTCATCGATCATGTCGACGTCCCACTGCGACGTGTCCTGCTCCGCCAACGGCACGTATTCACCCTGCGCATTGCGCCGCGCGCGACGTCGCGCTTCGGCGTAAAGCATGCAGGCAAGCAAGCCGAATGTCTCGGGCTCTTTCGGCAGCCACTCCGTCAACAAGCGTGCGAGAAAAATCGCTTCGTCGACCAGATCGCGGCGAATCACATCCGCATCGTCCGGGTCGCCCCAGCCCTCCGCATAGGTGGCGTAGATCGCATCGAGCACGGCGTCCAATCGCTCGCTCCACGCCTCGCGCTCGGGGATCGCGAAGGGAATGCCAGCCTGCCGTATTTTCTGTTTCGCGCGGCCGAGCCGTTTGCACATCGCATCGGGCGACACCAGAAACGCCGAAGCGACGGTTTTCGCATCCAGTCCAAGCACCGTTTGCAGCATCAACGGTGCGCGGATATTCACGTCGATGGCGGGATGCGTGCACGCAAAGAGCAGCGCGAGACGGCGGTCAGGAAGCACATCGTCGTCCGTGACATCGACGCATTCGGCATGCGCATCCGCCATGTTCTGCAACTGCACCGTAGCGGCTTCGCCGGAGCGACGCCGGCGCGCGCCATCGATGCCTTTGCGGCGCGCGACCGTCATCAACCAAGCTTCCGGATTGCCGGGGCATCCATGCACCGACCAATCCGCCAGCGCGGCGGCGAAGGCTTCCGACAACGCATCTTCGGCTGCCGACACGTCGTGCATGTCGGCAGCGAGATACGCCAGCAGCTTGCCGTAACTGCGGCGCGCGACGTCGCCCGCCGTCGCTTGCGCGGGCGCGTGATCGATCACGCCGTTTCGTACTCCGTCACCGGCCATACGGGGCGCACTTCGATCGTGCCGTGACTGGCGCCGGGGCAACGCGCGGCCCAACTAAGCGCCGCATCCAGATCGGGCACATCGACCAAGTAATAGCCGCCGAGCTGTTCCTTGGAATCCACATAAGGCCCATCCAGCACCTGCGATTTGCCTTCGACCACGTGCACCGTCGTGGCGGTACCCACGTTTTGCAGACGATTGGAACCCACCCAGACGCCGGCGGCTTTCAAGGCTTCCGTATAGGCGCTGTAGGCGGCGACGCCGCGCACCTGCTCGTCCCTCGACATGCGGCCCCAGCCGCTTTCGTCCGCGTAAAGCATAAATAGGTATTGCATAAGGATTCTCCGTTGTGGGAGGCGGAACCAAGCGCCGCCATATCTGTGACGCGCGGACCATCGCAAATCGGACATCCATCGAGAGGATAGCCACTCTGCTTTACCGGAGCATGCGCGCAACATGCAACCAAGGGATTGCGCAATGCGCAAAGCATGCCTAATATGCAACCTGGAGGTTGCCCATGAACACATCGACAGATCGCATCGAACGACAGATCCATATCAAAGCCCCGCGCTCGAAAGTGTGGCGTGTACTGGCCGACGCCGAGTCCTTTGGCAACTGGTTCGGCGTCGCCCTGAAGGGCAAACGTTTCGTAGCCGGCGAACCGTGCGAAGGAAACATCACCTACCCCGGCTACGAACATTTGCTGTGGCAAGTCGTGGTCGAACGCGTCGAGCCCGAACGCCTGCTGTCGTTCCGCTGGCATCCGTACGCCATCGACACCGAGCACGACTATTCGAAAGAGCCACTCACGCTGGTGCAATTCGAGTTGGAAGAAACCGGCGACGGCACGCTGCTGCGCTTGGTGGAATCGGGTTTCGACAAAATTCCGCCCGAGCGACGAATGGATGCGTTTCGCATGAACAGCAAAGGCTGGGATGCCCAGATGGTGAATATCGACAACTATGTCGCCGCGCACTAATCCAACGACCCGAAACGCAAATCCGAAACATCCATGGCTGCGCAAAGCCGTACCGGTTTTCGCGGCGCTTGGCGACGAAACGCGATTGCGGATCGTCGCCCTGCTCTGCGCGGGCGGCGCATTGTCCATTGCGCAATTGACCGCCGATACGGATATCACGCGTCAAGCGGTCACCAAGCATTTGCAAGTGCTGGCGGATGCCGGGTTGGTGCGCGATATCCGGCAAGGACGCGAACGGCTTTGGGAGTTCGAGCCGTCGCGGCTGGACGAAGCGCGCCGCTCGCTCGACACGATTGCGCAGCAGTGGGATCAGGCGCTTTCGCGGTTAAAAGCGTCGTTGGAAAAATAAGATCTGCTGGGACCCGCAAAAGATATCCAGCGATCCGCCATGCATAGTTCCGTCGCCCCGGCGAAAGCCGGGGCCCAGCGACTTTAGGCCCCAAAGACGAAAGACACCGGGCCCCGGCCTTCGCCGGGGCTTCGGTGTCATATCGATTGCTTCGCTGATGAAGTTATCGCGCTTACGCACGTCCACTCGCTACTATCCGATCAACGCAAACGCGATTCGATCGAGACCCTCATGCTCAAGGCGATCACGACGGCACGTCCTTTTGTCGGTTGGCTGACGGTAGCGCTTTTTCTGATCTTCGGCTCCCAATGGTTGGTCGGTCTCAGCAGCCCACTACTGGCGTCCGCCCTGTTCGCGTGGTTGTTCATCGTGATCGTATGGGTCGCCTTCGGCGTCGTGCACGAAGCGGAAACGCTGGCGGAAATGCTGGGCGAGCCGCTCGGCACCCTGGTGCTAACGCTGTCCATCGTGGTGATCGAAGTCGTGTTGATTTCAGCGGTAATGCTGAGTTCGCCGGGCAGCTCGACCTTGGCGCGCGACACCATGTACGCGGTGCTGATGATCGTGCTCAACGGTGTGGTCGGACTTGGTTTGTTGATGGGTGGCATTCGTCACTACGAGCAGGCGTACAACTTGAAAGGCGCGTCGGCGTATCTGTCGGTGATCATTCCGTTGACGATCATCGCGCTGGTGTTGCCGGACTTCACCACATCCACGCATGACGGCTCGCTGGCCCCGCCGCAGGCGATTGCATTCTCGCTACTCACCATCGCGCTGTACGGCGCTTTCCTATGGCTGCAAACCGGGCGGCATCGCGGCTATTTCGTGGCGACCGATGCGCAGCCGGCCGAGCCCGCGGACGCAACGCTTCACCCTGCCGTGCGAATCGACAAGAAAAAACTGCTGCTGCATTTCGCACTGCTGCTGGTCAACATTCTGCCGATCGTGATTCTTTCAAAAAGCATGGCGAAGATTCTCGACTACGGCATCGCCGCCACCGGCGCACCGACCGCGCTCGGCGGTATCGTCATCGCCATTCTGGTGTTCGCGCCGGAAGGCATTTCCGCCTTGAATGCGGCGCGCGCCGACCGTCTGACGCGCGCGATCAATCTATGTCTTGGCGCAGTAACATCCACGCTCGGATTGACCGTACCTGCCGTGCTTGCGATCGGTCTTTACACTGGTCATCCCGTGTTGCTGGGCGTACCGCCGTCAGGCATCGTGATGCTGATGGCGACCTTGCTGCTCAGCGCGATGACGTTCTCCAACGCGCGCACCACGATGCTGGAAGGCGCTGTGCACCTGTCGCTGTTCGTCGTGTTCGTCGTGCTTGTATTCAGCCCTTGAACGCGAGATCAATTGCGGTAGAACACGTAGACGGCGCTATACGGCACACGAAATTCCATGCCGACTTGGCCGGCATCGCAGCCATTGGTTGGCGCCCTGCCGCCCTCGGTGCGCATGCGGACGATGTAGCGGACATTCGCCATCATGCCGTTGCCGTAATGCGATTTGGCGCGAAGGACGAGCCACGGAATCGCCCCCGAATCGGGCGATGAAGATGCCTCCAGCGGCTCGCCCACCACAACGCTACCGTCGACCGCTTTCCAGCTCGGCCCGGCATAATGTTGGCCAAGCACGCGGCCCTGTGCATCGCTGATCGTCGCGTCGGGCGCCTTTAGCGTCCACACGTAATTGCCGCGAGCGCGTTGGCAGGTGTAAATCTGCACCCCTTTACCGAATGCCTCGATCCCGGCCGATCTATTTGCATGGGGGCCTTGCGCGTGCGCAATCCCAACAAACGCGG
Organism: Dyella sp. 2HG41-7; assembly: GCF_021390675.1. NCBI lineage: Bacteria > Pseudomonadati > Pseudomonadota > Gammaproteobacteria > Lysobacterales > Rhodanobacteraceae > Dyella > Dyella sp. 2HG41-7. The sequence continues at coordinate 1,774,975 of NZ_JAJEJV010000004.1, read as the reverse complement.
CCATTGCAACAACGGCAGGTCGGGCGAGTTTATGCATGGTCTTCTCCATGTCGGATGGGGTGGACTTTCTGACCATTCGTCGAAGGCAGTCGTACTCAGCGTGGCAAGATGCCAAGCGCTTTGTCCAGTTTCCGTGATGCAGCAATAGCTCGCCGGCGATGGACTAAAACACGCTAACGGCGCTGTATGTCGCTTTCGCGACGCGTTCGGCAAAAACGCATGAACCGTTCCCGAAACGCGATGAGCTCGTGAATCAACCTGCACGGTATTTGTCATACACTCCAAACCCGGCGTTCCGCGATGACGTGCCAGACAGCAAGTCTTTGCGATCGGTCGCTTTCGCCACATCCATCTTCGCAAGCATTCGAAGCTGGCCCGATGCATGCGACAACCGCTGCATAGTGAGGAGGGTATATCGATGACTCGCACCTCTCGCATTCCGTTACATCGGCTACTGATCATGACCACCTTCGCGGCCATGGTCGTCGCCGCGCCGCTGTCCGCTCAAGCGCAATACCGCCGCGACTATTACCGCGGACGCCCGGTTCCTCATCGGCCGTATCGACCCGAGCCGCGTCGCGGCAACGATGGCGGCGCACTGATCGCCGGCGCACTGCTTGGCGTTATTGCGGGCGCGGCAATCGCCAACTCGTCCGCCTCCGCCGCCGCACCGCCGCCGGGCGTGGTCTACACCCAAGCGCCACCGCCGCCTCCACCTCCGGGCGTGGTCTATTACCAGAACGGTTATCCGCCGCCGCCACCGCCGCCCGGCTATTGATGCCTGCGCGACCGCTTCAGGCCGTCGTCGATCCGCCCTCATGAATTGGAGCTTCCCGTCATGAAAAACGCCATTCGTACCGCTGCCGTACCGTTCGTGCTGTCGCTCGCCCTGTTGGCCGGCGCCGCTGTCGCGCAAAGCACCGCACCGGCTTCGTCCGGATCGTCGTCCGCTGCACCTGCCGCAAGCAAAACGCGCGCGGAGCGCAAGGCCGACATGGTGGAACAGCAGATCACCGATCTGCACACCAAACTGGAAATCACCGACGCGCAATCCAGCGAATGGAATGCGTACGCCGACGTGATGCGCAACAACGCGCGCAGGGCTTCCGAAGCGTTCCAGCAACGCGCGCAGAAAATGTCATCGATGAACGCCGATGACGTAATGAAATCCTACGCGCAACTCGCACAGATGCATGCCGAAGACATGCAAAAACTATCGGACGCATGGAGTGCGTTGTACGCGAAGTTGTCGCCGGAACAGAAAGAGAATGCCGACGCTCTGTTCGAGCAAAAGGCGATGAAGCCGCATGGCAAACACAGCATGCCCAAATCCAGCAAACCGGCGCCCGGCTCATCGTCAGCCGGCGCATCGGGCACCTGAGTCCAACGCACATCCACAAAGGCCGGCGATGCGGTCCACGCATCCCGGCCTTTTTTATGTGCGCTGTTTGAGGCGCCCGCTTCGCCCCCTACCCGTTGCCCGGCGGGTGGATTAAGCTGAAATCGCCTGGTTCCCCGCATTCTGCCGGGCGCACATCGACAATCGCACGCTCGCTAAGGAGGAAGATATGGCTTTCTCTGCTCGTGTATCTCGTGACGTGATCGCCCAAATCAATGTCACGCCGTTGGTCGACGTACTGCTGGTCTTGCTGATCATTTTCATGATCACCTCGCCGGTCGTCATGCATAAGGCGACGATGGATTTGCCGCAAAATGACTCAAAATTCACCGACCCGTCCATACCGATCCACCTGGCGATTCGCGCCGATGGCGCGATGTACTGGAATGACGCTCCGGTCAGCCGGGATCAGCTCACGATGCAATTGAGCATCCTGGCGACGCGGTCTGCACAGCCGGCTTTGGAGATCGATGCGGCCGACGGCGTGGCTTACGACGCTGTAGCCAAAGTACTCGCTCAAGCCAAGGCCCAGGGCCTGACTCGTATCGATATGCTGGGTACGCGCTAGACGTGCAAGGGCGCCGGCTATGGCGCCCTTGTTTTGCCCGCCATGGAAGGGGCGACCGCCTTGTATAATCTCACCATGCAAAATCGCACCGATTCGAACGCCGCCTCATTGCTCGATGCAGTGAGGCGCGATGGGTTTTCGTTTGTCACCGCGGACGTGATGCAGCCGTTGTTGCGATCCGTGGGCGGACTGTCCGACTGGCATGCTTTTACAGCTAGTTGGAATGAACTAGGCCCGGACCCTTACCTGGCCGCGAAAGGACGTTTTCGCCGTCGCCGCCACGCGACTTACATTGCAACGGCATCGAGCAAAATCGAGTTAGCGCCGCATCAGCCGCATTACCAATCGTTGCAATACAACGCATTGCAAGGCGATATGGAGCGATGGTTCGAACCCATCGTTCCGGCGATTGCAACGGGCGAAAGCCTGCGAACGATACTTTTGTTCTGCAACGGTTTTTTCAGTACGTTGGCGCCCGGCGTTGCTCAATGGCATGTGGAAGTGCATCAGTTTCGCATCGAAGCAAGCATAGACGCGGCAGGCGAACCCACGCCAGAAGGCAGTCATCGCGATGGCGTGGATTTCGTGCTGGTGTTGTTGATAGACCGTCACAACATCGCCAGCGGCACCACCACCATCGACACGCCGGATGGAAAGCCGCTAGGCGATTTCACGCTGACCCATCCGTTCGACGCGGCGTTGATCCACGATCCGCGCGTGTTCCATGGCGTCACGGCCGTGACGCCGTTGACGCCTTCCGAGCCGGCACATCGCGATGTGTTGGTGGTGACGTTTCGCGCGAAGCCGTAAATCCAGCGTGCAACGCGCCGTTATTTACGACTCGCCTTCCACGCCGCCAACCGCTCCTTGATGTACCGATCATAGTCGTAATCGGTGACGAGCTGCGGCTCCGGACGATGCGTACCGTCCGCGGCATCGGGCACCGGCAAGCGCGAAACCAGATCCGCATAAACCTCTTGCAAATGCGACGGCTTGTTGGCGGAAGGATTGATGCCTTTCGATTGCGGCACAACCACGCCTGACAGCGGATCGTCGGTACGAGGCGTCGTGAGACTCAACGCAGCACCCACATCGGGCGCCGCGGCATCGCGCGCGGTCAAGGCCGGAATGCCCCAGCGCAACTCCACCGTTTTCAAGATCGAGGTGTGATCGAAGGGCGTAGATCCGGATGCGCGTACGACCGAACCCGCCGGAATCAGCGGAGAGATCAGCAACGTCGGCACACGCGGTCCGAAGCGCGTGAAATCGAATCCAAATTCCCCGGCGGTGCTATCGGGCGGCACGGCGTTGGTCGGCGGCGGAACGTGGTCGTAGCAACCGCCATGCTCGTCGTACGTCACGATCAATAACGTTTGATTCCACTGCGGGCCGTTGCGTAACGCGTAGTAGACGTCGTGGATAAATTGTTCGCCAAGCGACACGTCGTAGTTGGGATGCTGGCTGTTGCCTTTCGAACCCCAGCTCGGCTCCAGAAATGAGAATGACGGCAACGTACCGTTCGCGGCGTCGGCCTGGAAATCTTTGAACTCGCCGAAATACGTATCCGCCAAATTGGTGATATCGGTAAACGTATGACGCGTTAGCGGATCGACGTCGTAACCGTAGATTTTCCAGCTGACGTTCTGTTTGCCGAGCGCGCCATAAATACTCGGCGCGGTGAACGTTTTTGTCTTGTCGTCCATATGACCTTGCGACGTTCCTGCATTGACGAACGCGCGATTGGGCAAGGTTTCAGTAGGCGCCGAGCCGAACCAGTGATCGCACACCGCAAAACCGCGCGCCAGCGCGCTGAGCACGGGCAGCGTTTCCGGCGTATGCATGCCCATGATGTCGTTGGCGACGGTTCCCGGCAGAATCGAATAGCTCTTGTCTTTCGATTCCCAACTCAAGGTGTACGCAAAATTGCTGATAAAACCCTGATTGGTGGCGACGGGCGGTGTCGGCGCGGTGTTGCTGCCAAACAATTGCGCATTGGTCGCGGTGTAGCCTTCGCCGGGATCGGCGCCAGGCATGAAATACGTGCTAGTGGTGCCGGCTTGAATTTTATAAACCGGCACGGGCGCGTTGTTCGTGCCCATGTTCGATTCTTTGCCGGTCAACCCTTCGAACGGCTGCCCCGTGGGCGACACATTGCCTGCGTCGGTGTAGAGAAAACCCAGCATGTGATCAAAGGAGCGGTTCTCCAGCATCAACACGACAATGTGGTTGATCGCAGAGAGCGAGTTGCTGGAAGTCGGCATAACGGGCGGCCTCGAGTAGGGAGGAATGCGCCATTGCGCCATATCGAACATTCAGCTGACGTGTTCGTCTACACGCGAATGGCGATTTCTACCTTAAGGAATCCTCATGACAGTTTTTCGCAATGGCGTCGCGTTGTTCAGGGAGCATCCAAATACGGCGCGAGATGACTCGCCAGCCACGTCATGAAAACCTGCACGCGTGCCGATAGATTGCGTCGCCGCGCGTAAAGCAGCGAAGCAGGCATGGGTTCCGCACGATACTGCGGCAACACTTCCACCAAGCGTCCCGCTTGAATCAAATGCAAAACGCCTGAACGCGGCACCTGGATGATGCCTAGTCCCGCAACGCACCCCGCTTCGTACGCTTCCACGCTATTGACGGTGAGCACGCCTTGCATGGGCGCGTAACGGCATTCGGAACCTTCCATATATTCGAAGCCCGCTGGACGCTGCCCGAGCGTCGATACGTAATGGATCAACTGATGATCGGCGAGATCCTCCAACGTCTGCGGCATGCCGTGTTGCTGCAGATACGCGGGGCTCGCGCAATTGACGATGCGGAACTGCCCAAGCGGACGCACGATCAAGCTGGAGTCGGCTAGCGTGCCGACGCGCACCACGCAATCGAAACCTTCCGCCACGACATCCACGCGGCGATCCGAGCTGCTCAATTCGATTTGAATGTGCGGATGCTCACGCAAGAACTGCGGCAAATGCGGCACGACATGCCGAGCCATGCCGGTGTTCATATCCACGCGCACACGACCGCTCAACGCCTGCGGCGCTTGCTGGAACATGCTGTTCAACTCATCCAGATCCGCCAGCACGTCTTTGCAGCGTTCGTAGAAACGCTGGCCGTCGTGCGTCATCTGTACGCTGCGTGTGGTTCGATGCAGCAACTGTGTGCCGAGCTGCGCCTCCAGCTGCTGGACGGCCGTGGACGCGCTGGCCTTCGGCAGCCCCAGGCTGTCGGCAGCCTTGGTGAAGCTGGCCAGTTCCGCAACCCGTACGAAGGTATGCATGGCTTCGATCTGATTCATCGTCCGCCCTCGATTATTCGGATTTTATGAACACATAACTCATGATCGGACGATTTATGCGGCAAGTACAGACCAATATCCTGAGCGCCGTTGGTTCCCATTCCCTGCACTGAGGAGACACCCATGAGCACGACGACCCCTATCGCCCTGATTACCGGCGGCAGCCGCGGTCTGGGCAGGAGCATGGCCCTGAAGCTGGCCGAACACGGCAACGACGTGGTGCTGACCTACCGCTCCAATAAGGCCGAAGCAGAGGCCGTGGTCGAAGCCATCACGAAACAGGGCCGTCGCGCGGCCGCTTTGCAGCTCGACGTCGGCAAGGCTTCCACCTTCGCCGCGTTCGCCGACCAGTTGCGTTCCGTATTGAAGAACCATTGGCAGCGCGACCGCTTCGACTATCTGGTCAACAACGCGGGCATCGGCGTGCACGCCAACTTTGCGGAGACCACCGAAGCGCAATTCGACGAATTGGTGAACATCCATCTCAAGGGCGCGTTCTTTCTCACACAAACCTTGCTGCCGTTGATCGCCGATGGCGGACGCATCGTGAACATCTCCAGCGGCCTGGCGCGCTTCGCCCTGCCCGGCTACGCAGCGTACGCAGCGATGAAGGGCGCGATTGAAGTACTGACGCGTTATCTCGCCAAGGAACTCGGCCCGCGCCGCATTGCCGTCAACACGCTTGCGCCGGGCGCCATCGAGACCGATTTCGGCGGCGGCGTGGTGCGCGACAACGCGGATGTGAATGCCTTCGTCGCTTCGCAAACCGCACTGGGACGCGTGGGTTTGCCGGACGATGTCGGAGGCGCCATCGCCATGTTGTTGTCCAAAGACAGCGGCTGGATCAACGCGCAGCGTATCGAAGCATCCGGCGGCATGTTCATCTGAACGTAACAAACCAGCATATCTTCCTCTCACTTCTGGGAGAGGAAGACATGTGCATATGGGTGTACCTTCTCTTCTTCGACAATAGGGAGAGAGTCGTGGTCCGGTATAGCCCCAACCATCCCGTTCCCAGTCGCGAACAAGCGCTGCATGCGCTGTATGAGGCTGCGGAACTCGAACATTGCTTGATGTGCACCTATCTCTATGCGGCGTTTTCGTTGAAATCGTCGGTGGAAGAAGGCGTCACAGCGGAGCAGCTCGAAGCGATCACGCGTTGGAAGCGCAGCATTCTGCAGGTGGCGATCGAAGAGATGGGTCACCTGATGTCGGTGTGGAACATCACCGTCGCATTAGGCGGCGCGCCACGCGTGGGACGCTCCAATTTTCCGCTGGATCCTGGCTATTTGCCTGCGGGCGTGGTGGTGAAACTCGCGCCGTTCAATATGGCGACGTTGCAGCACTTCATTTTTTTGGAGCGCCCCGCCGACTCCTCCGAACCCGATGGCGCAGGCTTCGAACCCGAGCGTCAATTCGTACGCGGCGCGAGTGGCCCACGTCTCACGCCGATGGGCTTGAATTACGACACCGTCGGCGAGTTCTATCAAACGCTCGGCAATGGTTTGCGCTTACTGGTCGAAGCGCACGGCGAAGATGGCGCGATGTGCGGCAACGCGGCGTTGCAGTTGTCGAGCGCGGAAGTGTCGCTGCCCGGCGCACACAAAGTGATTTGCCTGAAGACTGCGCTGGCCGCGTTCGAATCCATCATCACGCAGGGCGAAGGCGCGCAGGAAAACACAGAAAATTCGCACTACCAGCGTTTCGCGGCAATACGTTCGGAATACCAGGCGCTGCTTGCTGCCGATCCGTCGTTCAGGCCGGCTTTTCCCGCCGCAACCAATCCGGTGCTGCGTCGACCGCCACGTCCCGAAGGCCGCGTGTGGCTGGAAGATCCCGACGCCATCGCGACGGTGGATCTGGCCAACAGCGCTTACGGTTTGATGCAGCGCTTGCTCGCATACACGTATGCGGTGCCGACATCGGATCCGGACAAAATGCTTTCGCTCGATTTGGCGATTGGCTTGATGCATGCGCTATCGCCCTTGGCCGAGCGCGCCGCGCGATTGCCGGCCGGACCGTCGAATCCGGATTGTCATGCCGGCGTTTCGTTTATCACCTTGCGCGACACGGCGGCGCTTCCACCCGGGCCTGGCGCGCGACGCTTTTTCCGCGAACGTCTGCAGCAGTTGGCGGAAGCGGCGGTGCGTTTGAGCGAATCGGGCGATCCGCGCACGAAGGCTGCGGCGTCGATACTTTCCAGTCTTCAACAGCGTGCGGACCAAGAGTTCGATCTCTCTCGGCCTGCACCGTGGGCCGCCGCGCCCGCCGCGCCTGTCGCCACGACAGCCGCAGCAACCGCAGCGGCGCCGCCCTCTTCCGTGCAAGACGGCGTCGAAGTCGTCGAAGGCGAAAAGCTCACGTTGATGTTCGAAACCAAGCGCTGCATTCACGCGCGCTTTTGCGTGACTGGCGCGCCGAAGGTCTTCCTCGCCAACGTGCAAGGCGCGTGGATATTTCCCGACGCGATGGAGGTCGATCGATTGGTCGAGATCGCGCACGCCTGCCCATCGGGCGCAATTCGCTACGCGCGTCGCGACGGGCATGCTGACGAGCCCACGCCGCCGGTCAATCTCGCCTCGACGCGCGAAGCGGGCCCGTACGCCTTCCGCGGCGATCTGCGCCTCAACGGCAAGCCCATCGGATTCCGCGCCACGCTGTGCCGCTGCGGCGCGTCGAAGAACAAGCCGTTCTGCGACAGCTCCCATCACGACATCGGCTTCGACGCCAGCGGCGAGCCACCGACCGGAACCGCCATCGATGCCCTGGCCGTGCGCGACGGCCCACTACAGGTCGACCCGCAGCTCAATGGGCCACTGCGCGTGCGCGGCAATCTGGAGATCATCAGCGGCACCGGCCGCATGGTGGCGCGGGTTACCAGCGCCTACCTGTGCCGCTGCGGGCACAGCCAAAACAAGCCGTTTTGCGACGGGAGCCACGCCAAGGTCGGGTTTATCGCCGACGGGACCTAACTTGGCGATTCGCTCCCTGCGGAAGCGCATGGTCCCTCTAGCCGTTTAGAATGGCGTCTTTGTTTCGACGTGAGGGTTCTGCGTGATCATCCATCCCAAGGTTCGCGGTTTTATCTGCATCACGGCGCATCCGGTCGGCTGCGAGAAAAACGTGATCGATCAGATCGGCGTCACCCAGGCCAAAGGCACGTCCGCGTCTGGGCCCAAGCGCGTGCTGGTGATCGGCGCATCCACGGGCTACGGGCTGGCGACGCGCGTGACGGCCGCCTTCGGCTACGGCGCCGCGACGCTGGGCGTGTTCTTCGAGAAGCCCTCCAGCGAAGCCAAGCCCGGCACGGCCGGCTGGTACAACTCCGCCGCGTTCGACAAGCTAGCCAAGCAGGCTGGTCTGTATTCGCGCTCGATCAATGGCGACGCGTTCTCCAACGAAACGCGCGCACGCGCCATCGACATCATCAAAAACGAAATGGGCGGCCCGATCGATCTGGTGATCTATTCGCTCGCCTCGCCCGTGCGCAAGATGCCCGATACTGGCGAAGTGGTGCGTTCCACGTTGAAGACCATCGGCCAGCCGTTCACCGCATCGTCGGTGGATACCAACAAAGACTCCGTGGTGCAGGTGACTGTTGAGCCGGCCAACGATCAGGAAATCAAAGACACCGTCGCTGTCATGGGCGGCGAAGACTGGGCGCTGTGGATCGATGCGCTAAGCAAGGCCGGGGTGCTGGCGCAAAATGCAGCCACCGTCGCGTACAGCTACGTGGGCACGGAAATCACCTGGCCGATCTACTGGCACGGCACGATTGGTCAAGCCAAACAGCATCTGGACAACACCGCGCAGGAACTCAATCAGCATTACGCCGCGCAAGGTTTGCATGCGTACGTGGGCGTGATGAAATCCGTGGTGACGCAAGCCAGCTCAGCCATTCCGGTGATTCCGCTGTACGTCTCCATGGCGTTCCGCATCATGAAGGAAAAAGGCCTGCACGAAGGCACCATCGAACAGGCCAATCGTCTGTTCCACGACTTCCTCTATCGCAACGACGGCACGCCACCGACCACCGACGAGGAAGGCCGTTTGCGTCTCGACGATTGGGAATTGCGCGACGACGTGCAGCAGGCGTGCAAGGCGCTGTGGCCGCAAGTCACCACGGACAATCTGTGGGAGCTGACCGATTACGCCGGCTACAAGCAGGAGTTTCTGCGTTTGTTCGGATTCGATCGCAAAGATGTCGACTACAACGCCGATGTGAATCCGGATGTGAGTTTCGACGTCGTGCAGCTCTGATCGCTCAGCACCGAACAGATAATAAAAACGGCGCCTCGCGGCGCCGTTTTTATTTGCATCACCGCATGATGCCGGTGTGGCCGAGCGAGAAGCGCCCCGGCTGCGGCCAAACGGCCAAACCGTGCGGCTCCATGCCGACCTTGATGATCTTCACCTTGCCGGTCGCCGTATCGAACGCGTACACCACGTCGTCAAATCGACCCGACAGCCACAACCATTTACCGTCCGCTGTGACATTGCCCATATCGGGGCTGCCGCCGCCTGGAATCGGCCAATTGGCGACCACTTTGCGCGTTGCGAAATCGATCACCGACACGCTGCCCGGACCATTACGCGGGCCGTGCACTTTGTTCGAACCGCGATTGGCGACATACAACTTGGTGGCGTCGCGGCTCGGATACAAACCGTGCGTACCCACGCCCGTCTTAAGGAAGCCGATCTGCTTGAAGCTATCGCCGTCGATCAAGTAAACGCCGTCGGCCATCATGTCGGCCACGTAAAACACCTTGCCATCCGGCGACACACGAATGTCTTGCGGCATGCCGCGCTTGCTCAGCGCCAAATAGCCCATCACTTTGCGATTCAGCATATCGATCTTCACCAGCTTGCCGGTGAACTCGCAGGTAAAGATGGCGTACTTGCCGTCGATCGAGAAATCCGCGTGGTTGATGCCTTTACATTCCGGCGCCGACAGACGGGACTTCAACGCCATGGTATGCGGATCGCGGAAGTCCAAACGCGCGAACGCTTCGGCGACCACAATGGCTTCTTTACCGTCCGGCGTGAAGTACATGTTGTACGGATCGTCGACCGGATCGGCGTTGCCCGGCTTGCCGGTCATCGGATCGATCGGCGTAAGGCTGCCATCTTTGCGACCTTCGGCATTATTGGTGACCCACAGCGTTTTCAGATCCCACGACGGCACCACGTGCTGCGGGCTACGACCGACCGGAAATTTGTCGACCACTTTGAACGTGGTCGGATCGATCACATACACATCGTCGGAGCGAAGATTGGGTACGTAGATGCGCTGCAACGCACCGGCCACCGCCGGGCTGAACATGTTCGCACCCGCATTGCTGTACATGTCGTTCGCGTTGGATACCGGCGGCATACCGGGAACGGTCTGCACCGTTTGCGCGACGGCGGCAGCGGTAATGCAGAATCCGGCCAGCACCACGCCGGCACGCAAGGCAAGACGCCCAAAACGATCACATTTCACGGCAAATTCCCGTATTTATAGTTGAAGGTTTAAAAGAAAAACGATCTGTTCCAACGGTTCGATCAACGCCCCGCAGTTTCTTTCCGGATGGCGTCGACAGTGCGCGAAACTATAGCATCCACGCCGATCTGCCCAAGCTCCGCCGATGAACGCCGCGGATCGCCGCCGTATACGCCGTCGGCCTCGCTGGGCTTGGCCGCATTGCGCAGCTGATTCAAGCGCACCATCTGCGGTGCAACAGCCAGTTGCAACGATGTATCGGCCACGCCTGCATGCGTGCCGATTTCGTCATCGCGAATACCATGCTGACGCAGGATCTGCGCATAGCCATCCGATTCTGTGCCGTAGTACTCCGGCGGCAGAATCGCTTTGGCATTTTTGCCGGCCCAGGTTTTGTTGAGGTGCGCCACCACCAGCTTCAAATCTTTCTGGTAACCGCCGTGATCGCCCAGAAACACGATGTTGCGAAACCCGTGTACGGCGAAACTGTTGGCCGCCGACTCCAGCAGTTTTTCGAACACGTCGTCGGGAATGGTGATCGTGCCGGGAAAGCGCATATGCGAGGTCGGCGGCGCGTAACCGCCTTCGGGCACATACGACACGACCGGCGCGACCAATGCGTTGCCAAGTTTCTCCGCAATTTTTTCGGCGAGAACTTCAGCGCGCACATTGTGCTTGCCCACGGCGATGTAAGGCCCGCTCTGCTCGGTACCGCCGATGGGAATGATCACCGTGGTTTTGCCGGCGCGAATCTGATCGCGCAATTCCGTCCACGTGTAATTTTGCAATTGCGCCGTTTGGGGCGTTTGCGCAAATGCCGTCTGCGCGGCGATAACCAAAACGGCGGCCGCGATAAAACGTCGGTAGGCGTGGCGCATCATCATGGGCTAGGCGATAGGGAGAAAGATGGCGGCATATGGTTGCACGCCATCTTCGCGTTCGCATCACCCGACCATCATTTGCCCGCGTTTTGCCTCATTCGCTCTCTTGGGGAATGGCCCGGCGGAATATTTCCTCCCAATAGGCCATGCGCTCCGAATACGCCTCGCGCACGGATTCCGGTTGATCGTTCTGCAAGCTGCGCACGTGCGTCATCGGTAAGGTGGCAGACGCCATCTGCCGCCACATGTCAGCTGCCGTTCTCAAATGGGAATGGGAGGACAGCAACGCGGCGATAACCTGTTGGTCCACCATTTGTTGCGCACTCAATGTCATCAAACCTTCAAGCGCGATATCGGTACGCTCGGAAAGGAACGCGACGGCCTCACCCCAATTGTTGAAGCTGACTTCCATAGACGGCTCCTTGGTGGTTTGCGGGCACGGTTAAAAGCCTAGCACCAAGGTATGTACTGCTCTGTCTTCGGAATGTTTACGCCCCGCAAACGATTTTTGCGGATTTTGTGAACGCCTTGTGCCCCGCGCGAAAGAAGTTTGACACGCGGCGCATGACTCAACCCGGAAAGCCGGAATCCGGCACGTACAAACGTACGGAATTCCGGCATAGGGTTTCGCCAACCGGTCGTTTTTTACGCGACTTCGGGCTGCCGCACCGGCTCCCACGCATGTTCGGGATAAAACCTTTGCATCATTCGTTCCACATACGTGACCAAGTTGGCGCGCCCAACCACCGCATCGCGCAGCGGCGTATCGAAGAAAGGTGTAAGGATCGCCGCAAGCACACCGAATGCCATCGCATCGACGGCGCTCGGCCGATCGCCCATCAAATACGGCTTTTCGCCGAGCAGCGTGCTAACGGCGTCGATTGAACGCACGCCGAGCACCGCGATTTCCGCGGCCGAGTGCCGGCCGATGCCGTGACCGCGCAATTCGCCGTCTTTGCGCGCCTGCATCTGGCGACGCAAGGCCTCGCGCTCGGCTTGCGGGGCGAAATCGGCAAATCGTGCCGGCCCTTTGGCGAAGTTCTCCGGCACGATCCAGCGAAACCACACCATCGCGAAATACAGGTGGTCTTCAAGCAAGCGCTCGATCGTCCACGATTCGGCGCGCTGCTGCGCCGTCAAACCTTCGTCCAGATCGACACCGTATTTGCGTTCGATATGTGCGCGAATAAACGTGGAATCGGGAACCACAACGCCCTCGTCCTCGATATACGGCACTTTGCCCTTGGGCGCCTGTGGAGGAATGGTGGATTCCCGCGCATACGACAAACCCGCCATCTTCAACTGCACTTCGGTTTTGATGACGAACGGGCTGGTATCTGGCAGGCCAAAACCAGGGCGGCTGGCGTACAGCGTGATATTCGACGTGGGCATGTCCCTAGATCCACACACAGAGAGGTAGGCGTAGCCTGTTGCCCCTCTACTGACAACGTCATGTCAGCAGCCGGCGCTAGCCTTACGTAAAAAGTTGCGTTGCGCCATCGCAGGAAATCGCTGCATACTAGGCGATCGCGCGCGGCGGCAGCCATCGCGCAAGATCCATCCCTACCGCTTGGCACGCATCGAACGTGTCTTTCATCGAAGCGGCATAGCGTGGGTCGCAAGACTCGGGCGGCAGATTGGCCTCTTGCCACGCGATCATGTCCAACATGCGAGAGGACCACTCGTAAAGCTGGTCCGCGCGCTCGGCAAAGTGGCGATGAAGCCAGACGCGCAACGGCGCATGTAGCGAGTAACCATAACGCTCCACCGTGCGCCGCACGAACCCGTCCACCTCGCCCGCAATGCCGCGAAACCATTCGGTATGGCCGCCGGCCGCCTCCGACACCAGCAAAGGCGCCGAGGCGCGATGCTCCGGCCAGCGTTCGATCAGCAACCGCTCAAGACGCCTCGCATCGCGCAAACGTCCAGTCTGGACCAGCATGCCGCGCTCCAGATCGAACAGCGCGAAAAAGCGTGGATGAAAGCTGCGGAAGCGCTGAACGGGATCGTGGGTGAAGCCGACTTTGGTCAGATCCTCGCCAAAACATGGCAGCACGTAAACGAACGTTCGTCCCCGATGCGCCAGGCGCGCGATATCGAAGAACTCGTGTTGGTCATGTTCTTGCAAGCGAATCCCTTGGTTCCAGGCATGTGGATAGTCAATACGAGCGGTCACGACGTCACATTGTCTCTGCGCAAGTCCCTCGCGAGCGTCACATTGAGGGAATTCTCACCTAAATGGCTGCCTGAACCGCATTCGGTCGGAGCATCTGCCCCCTCATAAGGTCGTCGGGCCACCCCTTAACGCCAGCGGCAAGCCAACCTCGTAATATCCGCCGAATGCCGTATCCGCCGGGGGCATACAGGCAAGCATAAATACGCTCACCATGACGAATGTCGGCAAAAGCCGTGGCAAAGCTCAATCCGAAACAGGCCAGCAGTCCTATTGCGCCATGTTGCCAGGATATGATCTCGTCGCAGTGCTAAAGGCTGCGATGTTATTTGCACGAACACCAATAGGGGGAAGCTCGAATGTTGAGCGTGATTGAATTTCTAGAAAAAATGGGCAGCGATGCCCAGTGGCTCAACGCATCTCAGGAAGACGTCCAGCTCGCGCTGGAAGCAGAGAATATCGACGAGTCGGTGCGTTCGGCCATCATCAATCGGGATGCGGAGGCTTTATATGCCTTACTGCATTCGTCCACATTGATGAGCACCATGATCCCGGGAGCGCCCGACGAAGAGGAAGAAGAGGACGAAGAGGAAGAACCCAACGAAAAACCGAGTGGCGTTCGTCACTCGTTGGCTTCTTCATCGCTTTCTCGCGCGTAAGCAATCATGTGCGCTCCCGGCCAAAAACGCCGGAATCCGCAATGGCGAGTTCTTTTGCTCTTCCTGTCGTTATGCACAGGAAGAGCGCTCGCTACTGCGCCTGCCTATAACAATCCAGCCGACGCACTCGCTCACGCCGACGCGATTAAGACGTCGGACAACGCCGCATTCGTCGAGCTGCTGGCGCGCCTGGACACCAATGTGGCGACGCTGTCGCCAATTCAAAAATGGCAGCTTCGCTACCTCGAAGCCTGGCAAACCGGCTACTCGGGCGAATTCGCGAAAGCCCGGACGATGTTGGAAACGATCATTCGCGATACGCCTGACGAAGCTGTCCGGATGCACGCGTCCGCGGCATTGGTCAACATTCTTGGATACGGACACAACTACGAGGATGCGTACACGCGTGTGGACCAGGCGTTGGACCAGCTGCCGAAGGTCTCCGATATTCAGGCACGTTTTCATCTGCTTGGCGAAGCGTCGCAATTGCTGGCGGGCGCTGGGCAATACGACTTGGCCGCCAGTTATGCCGACCAAATCATTCGCGACTATCCCGGCGGCAGAAATCAATGCGTCGGCATGTATTTGAAATCGCACGCCAATTTCCTCGGCGGACACTTGCAAGGATGGAACTCGCATGCCCAAGACGCCATTCGCGCATGCGTCCAATTCGATGAGAATCTTTTTGCCGATGCTGCGCGCCGCGATATCGCAAGCCTATCCATTCGACAGGGGCGCATTGAGGACGCTATTACGTTGCTCGAACAAAGCTACTCCCATGTCGTCGGCTATCGCTACCCTGAATTGACAGCCGAATACGACGCGCTGCTCGCCGAGGCCTATTGGCAAAAGAACGAAACCGCGCAAGCGGAAGACTATGCAATAAGGACGGTCGAACTCTCTCTCAAAGACCAGTTCGCCGAACCGTTGGCGACCGCTTACCAATTGCTCTATCAAATCGCTCGCCAGCGCGGCGATCTACGCGAAGCGCTCGCCTACCACGAAAAATTCATGACGGCGGACAAGGAACGTCTCGACGAAATTCGCGAAAAAGCGCTGGCATACCAGTTCGTCAAGCAGCAAGTCGAAGCCAAGAAAATCGAGCTCGACGAGATGGGCAAGAAAAACCAGATCCTGCAGTTGCAGCAAGCGCTCGATCACAAAGCCGTCGTGACGAGCCGCCTGTACATCGTGTTGCTGCTGACCGTCGTCGCATCGGTCGTGTTCTGGTTGTTCCGTCTAAAACGTTCGCAGTTGCGCTTTATGCGACTGGCGCGACGCGATGGTCTTACTGGCATTTTCAACCGCCAGCATTTTGTGGACGAAGCCGAGCAGTCGCTGCGCTATGCCGCCAAATCCGGGCGCGTGGCTTGCCTTATCCTGATCGATCTGGACCACTTCAAAAGCATCAACGACACCTTCGGCCATATCACCGGCGACCAGGTGCTCAAGCGCACGGTTGCGACCTGTCAAAAGTATCTGCATTCGTGCGATGTATTCGGCCGAATTGGCGGCGAAGAATTCGGCATACTTCTGCCCGAATGCGCCCTGATTCAAGCGCTCGAACGCGCAGAACAGATTCGCCAGGCTATTGCGGCAAAGCCCGATGACGGATCGGAATACGTGCCGGTTTCCGGAAGTTTCGGCATCGCCTCAACGACGCACCATGGATACGACTTGCGTCGTCTGTTCATCGCTGCGGACGGCGCGCTCTATCGCGCCAAGAACGAGGGACGCAATCGTGTCGTCGTCAGCATCAACGAACACGCCGGCGCTTCTCCCACCATCCACCCAGCCGGCGAGACCATGGTCGGCACGTCCCTGTACGCCGACTCGACCGAGTAACGCACTTCCATCATGCCAGGCACGCTAACCTGCGACGTGCGCACTCTCCATCACAGGCCCGCCGACTTTCCGAACCCATAATGCGCATCACCGGCAACAAGCTGCGGAAAACCTTGGCTTATGGAGTCATGCTCCTTGGATTTGCTTTGCGCGCTGCAAGCGCCGGCACACCTGCGCAAGAAGAGACGGCGCAGCTTTTCGTTCGCGCCGACGATATCGAGGTGGTCGATAACGCAGCCTTCGCGAAGTTGTTGATTCAAATTGAAAGCCGAGAGGCGAGTCTTTCGGACGCGCAACGATGGCACCTGCGTTACCTGGAAGCCTGGCAGTCGGGCTATCTCGGACAGATCGACAAAGCCAAACCGATGCTCGAATTGGTGATCGCGCAAGCGCCCGACATCGACTTGAAGGAACAGGCCAGAGGCACGCTGATCAACGTCCTCGGCATTGGTCATCACTACGAGGAAGCTTTCAGGTATCTCGACCAGGCGCTGGACGCATTGCCGCGCGTCACGGTTTTACGCACGCGGCTGCGCATTCTCTTTGATGCCTCGCAATTATTGACCGAAGCGGCCCAATACGACCTCGCCAGCAACTACGCCGACCAGATTCTGACCACCAAAGGCGCGGGGTATTACCGCTGTTTGGGCATCGAAGTAAAACTCGCTGCCGAATTCGGCAGCGGAAAGCAAACCAGCACGCTCATACCGCAGGTCAACGACGGTGTTAGCCAATGCCAAGCGGATCATGATCTGCTGTCGGCCGACACCATCCAACTCTACCGGGCGAAGATCGATCTTCAACAAGGCAACGTCGAAGACGCCATCGCCTTGCTGCAGGATCACTATGCGGAAGTACAGCACGTCGGGTACGTGAACCTTATATCGCAATTCCAGGCGCTGCTCGCCGAGGCTTACTGGAGACAGGGAGACGGACGGCAAGCCGAGAAGTTTGCCCAGATAACCGTGGATACGGCGGGAAAAAGCGGTTTCTCCGAACCGCTGATCAAAGCCTATCAATTGCTTTATCAGATCGCGCGGCAGAAAGGCGACATGCGCGAAGCGATCGCCTATCACGAAAAATATATCCTCGCCGACAACAGTCATTTGGACGATCTGCGCGAGAAAGCCTACGCGTATCAAATCGTCAAGCAGCAAGTGGAAGCCAAGAAAGCGGAACTGGATGCGCTCGACAGGCGAAACCAGATTCTGCAATTGCAGCAGTCGCTGGATCGCAAGGCGATGGTTACGAGCCGTCTCTACATTGCATTGCTGCTAACCGTACTGGCTTCGATCGCGTTCTGGCTCTACCGCCTCAAGCGCTCCCAATTGCGCTTTATGCAGCTCGCACGACGGGACGGCCTTACCGGCATATTCAATCGCCAGCATTTTGTCTCCGAGGCGGAGCAATCGCTGCGCTATGCGCGCAAGTCTCAGCGCGTCGCCTGCCTGGTCTTGTTCGATCTGGATCATTTCAAAAACATCAACGATGCGTATGGTCACGCCTCCGGCGACAACGTGCTCAAGCGCGCGGTAGCGATTTGCCACAAGCATCTGCATTCTTTCGATGTATTCGGTCGCCTCGGCGGCGAGGAATTCGGCGTGCTGCTTGCGGAAGCGACCTTGGTCCAGGCGCTGGAACGCGCGGAAGGGATTCGCCTGGCCATTCAGGCGAGCGAATATCATGAAACGGAGCGCGTGCCCGTCTCCGCCAGTTTCGGCATTGCCTGCACGGCCGATTACGGGTACGACCTGCGCGGCTTGCTTATCGCAGCGGATAGCGCGCTCTATCGTGCCAAGCGCGAAGGCAGAAACCGCGTCGTCGTCAGCGTAAACGAATGCCCTCGCGCTACATCTGTGCGCCGCGACGCGAGTGAACAAGGCGCCATGGGTGCATCGCCTAACGCAAATCCGACCAAGTAGTTTTTTATTCGACATCGAGCGTACTCACCGACGGCGAGTACGCTCGATAACGCAAACTATTTGCCCGCGTCCTGTCCTTTGCTTAGATCGATCATCGGAATAGAACCCGCCCCCACCACTTGGGGAAGGATGCCGTTCCAGTGCTGCAAGCCATAGAAATGGCTGTACTCGGGATTGTTCTTCAGCGCCTGGCCCACGGTTTCGATGGCTTTCGCTTGCGCTTGCGCCTGCAGCACCGTCGCCTGCGCTTCGCCGTTGGCGCGTTCCACGGCGGCGGTCGCTTCGGCATTGGCCGTCACTGTCTTCTGCTCGCCTTCGTAGCGCTTTTGCGCCACGGTGTTTTCGGCCTGCACCGCCAGGTTCTTGGCGCGAACGGCTTCTTCGATCGACTGATCGAACACCGGTGAGTAATGAATGCCAACGAGCTGCACGTCGATGACATTGACGCCGAACAATCGCTGCAACGCTTCGCTGATGTCCTTGCGCATCTGCGCCGTGATCTGCGCTCGCTGATCGGAAATAGTCAGCGTGTTGTATTGCGCAAACGCCGCCAGCGCGCGATCACGCACCACCGGCAAAATGGTCGCCTCGATATCCACCGCGCCGGCGCGCCCCACGTGATAGAGCAGATTCATCACCGAGGAACTCGGTATCTGGTAAATCAGGCTGACGTCGATGGTGACCTTTTGATTGTCGTTGGTGTAAACGTCCAAACCATTCAACGTATAAACCGAACGACTCGTCTGCAACCGGTCCACCGTTTCGAAAAACGGCACTCTGAAATGAACGCCGGTTGACAACGGCGCCGACGTCATGGGCGTGCCGCCCATCCATCGCGTTCCCACTTCTTCGCTGGGCGATACGACGAACATGCTGTTGAGAAACAACACGACGAGAATTACGACAGCAACCAAACCACCAATACGGAAACGACCGAAAAGATCGCGCGGATCTTTGGGCGGCAGATTAAGCATGGAAAACCCCTTTCCCTGACGTGGGCGACATATTCGCGCAAGGTTGTTCCGTTTTCGAGTGACTTCAACGGTCACCCCATTTTGTTTGCGAAGATTTTACGCCGGTGGCGCCGCCCGCCTGTATCGCCGCATCGCGCATCGCGATCGGGCATGCCAGACTGCCCGCATGCTGCTAAGAGCCGCCACTCCGGAAGACGCATTGGGCGTAGCCCGTGTGCATGTGCGCGCATGGCAAACCGGTTATCGGGAACTGCTTCCCCACGAATACCTCGCGAATCTTCACCCGGAAGAACGCGCGCAGCGGTACGACTTCGCCAACGACGATCCTCGTCGCCCCAAAACCATCGTGGCGATCGACGACGACGCCGTGCGCGGTTTTGCCACGATCGCTCCGGCACATGATAGCGATACCACCGACGATGGCGAGCTTTGCGCGCTTTATGTCGATCCCGACCGGTGGGGACAAGGCATCGGCATCGCGCTGATCTCAGCTGCGCGCAACCGGCTGATCGAGCTGGACTACCATTACGCGCGCTTATGGCTGCTAGTCGGCAATGCGCGCGCCGCACGGTTTTATCGCGCGGACGGATGGGCGCCCGATGGCATCGTTCGCACTGAAACGATCTGGGGTGTCAGCGTCGACGAACTTCGCTACCGGCGATCGCTGTAACCGTAAGCGACATTGCGTAATGCGTCAGGTGACGTAGCGAGTCACGTCGGTGCATTTCAACGGTTCGCCGTGCTGCGCTCGCTTGCTCCCTAGCGCTCCTTGCCGCCTCATTCAAAACAAGCACTTCCGCGCGTTATCGCTATGCACTCTAGGTTAAAGCCCCCTCACGCGACGCAAGGTTTAATGGCCATTCGTTGGCGCGCTTCCTGCTTACCACTTTAAGACCATGCAGGCCGCACTAACTCGCGCGCTCGCCCGGTCGTTCGAATAGCAATCAAACGCTCAGGAGGGGGCGGTGGGACGTCGCGAAGACACCGGCATCGAAATGGTATCCAAGTTCCCATGGCAAGCAGGCATAGCTCTTGGCGCGGCAGGCTACGTCGCCATGCGTTACGGCCTTGGCTGGTGCATGGAAACTTTCGGCGGCCCGATCGGCCAGTCGCTGGGAACCACCGTAACCAACGGCGCCTACGCGCCGATCGCCTGGTTGTTGCTGATCGCCTGCTGGCTCGCCGCGCTCATTTCCTATCTCGACAGTCGCCGCCGTCGTCGCTTGCTCGCGTCGCAAAGCGGGCTTGGCAGCTTGAGCGCTATGGACTGGCGTCAATTCGAAACGCTGGTCGGCGAGGCGTTCCGTCGCCAGGGCTACAAAGTGAAGGAAGTCGGTTTCAGCGGCGCCGATGGCGGCATCGATCTGATTCTTCAGAAAGACGGGGCCACGACCCTCGTGCAATGCAAACGATGGCGAACCAAGTGGGTGGACGTGCGCCTGGTGCGCGAAATGTACGGCTTGCTGGTGCATCACCGCGCAGACGCCTTGAAGATTGTCGCGATCGGCCATTACACAGACGACGCGCAACGCTTCGTATCCGGCAAACCGATCGAACTGATTTCCGGCCACGCCTTGTTGGCCATGGTGCGCGAATCGCAGTCCATTACGCCGCGCGCCGTAGAAACCCGCAAGCGCGCCTGATAATCCCCTCGCGCCGATTGCGCATTAAGCGATCAAATAATCGCGTGCGGCACGAACCGCGACGTATCCCGAGTAATCAGCGTGGCATCTTCGCGAATGCCCATCCCCGCCGGCGTATCGCCGACAACCCAGCTTCCGATCAACGGATATCCGCCTTCGAAACGTGGCAGTGGATGAAACGCCTGCCGAATCACGGGGCACTTCGTGTATCGCCCAGGCGAGCTGATGGATTCGCCATCAGGCAATGTCATGTGCACGTTCGCACCTTCGCGCGAAAGCAGTGGCTTGCGCACCCAACCGGGCGGCAACGGTGTATCTGGCTCAGCATCGAAAAATGCGGGCAAGAGGTTCGGATGATCGGGGTAGCGCTGCCATAGCAACGGCAGAATCCCTTTGTTGCTCAAGATCGCTTTCCATGGCGGCTCGATCAACTGCAAGCCGGAACTCGGCAGATACGGACCGTACGTGTCAGAGAACAAATGTTCGAGCGGATACAGTTTAAAAAGCGAACCGATCACTTTGTTGTCGAGAGCGGTGAACGTTCCCTTGGTCGACAAACCGATATCTTCGATAGCGACCATGTCGCCTCGCACGCCCGCTTGCACGGCGCAATCGCGCAAATATTCGATCGTGCCTTGATCTTCCAGGCTGTTGCGGACGGCCGCGAAATAGAAAGGCTTGCGCAACGACTTTCCCAGCGCCGCGAACGCCAAGATCAGCAATTCCTGGAGCTGGTTGTATTGATCGGCATGCTTGGCAAGCACGCCGCGTTGCTGCTGTTCTTCCAGCCATATCCACTGAAAAAACGCGGCCTCGTAGACGGACGTCGGCGTGTCGTAATTGAGCTCGTAGAGTTTGGCCGGACCGCGACCGTCGTAGACCAGGTCCATACGTCCGTATAAATGCGGCTGCCGATTTCGCCAAGAATCGGCGATCCAATCCCAATAACGCACCGGAATGGACAGCTTCGTCATCAACGCTTCGCTGGCGACGATGTCGTCGATCAACGACATGGCAAGGTGATGAAGCTCGTCCGTCGGCGTTTCGATATCACGCTCGATCTGTTCAAGCGTGAAGGCGTAATACGCGGACTCATCCCAATACGGCTCGCCGTTGATGGAATGAAAACGAAAGCCGTATCGCGCGGCGGTCACCTGCCAATCGGCGCGCGGCTCCACGGCAATGCGTTTCACGCGTCGCGCGCCCTATTCGCCATGGCCGCCTTCGCCGCCCTCACCTTCGCCGCCGCCGAAACCACCGCGACTGACGGTGTCCCCCTCACCGACCGTCGTGTCGGACGGCGAGGAACGCCACCCGCCCGAACCGCCGGCATAGACCGAACCATAATGCGGCGAATAATTGGTGTCGTCGCGTCGACGAAAAACCGGACCGGCCGGGAAGAACGATGCGACACCGTTGCGGACGACACGACCGATCAAAAATCCATTCATCGCCGGATACCAAACGGGTCCGTTCGGCGCGGTGTCATCTTCCTGGCAGGTATCGTTGTCGTAGCTTTCGGCGCATTGCTCGCGCGTCGAATAACGCGGTGCGCTTTTGGGCGCATCCGCCATCGCCTGGTTATAGGCGGTTTCGCAACTCGGTTTCGGCACGCCTGCTTCGGCGCAATTGTCGAGCGTGGTAAAGGCTTGTTGGCTCTTTTGCGTTTCATCGCACGCGCTGATAAGCAGCGGTGTCAAACCCATTACAAAAAGCGATGCCGTCCTGGATCGTTTCATGCCGCCCCCCCGGGCATTGGTAGCCGGCCCATAATAATGGAAAACGGAAATTGCCGAACCTGCTCGGCTTTCCTGCGAGATAATGCGGATAACCTTTCAGGAGGCAGGCCCCATGCTCCAGCCCCAGAATTTGATGCAGTCGTTCGAACGCGTTACCGATTATTGGTCGCCCAAAGTTATCGGCCGCGTCAACGACCAATTACTCAAGGTCGCCAAGTTGAAAGGTCACTTGGTATGGCACGCCCATCAGGACGAGGACGAGCTTTTCTACGTCGTCAAAGGCGAGATGCGCATCGAATTGGAAGACCAGGTCGTTCCACTGCGCGAAGGCGACTTTTTTACGGTGCCGCGTGGCATCCGACATAATCCGGTCGCCGACGAAGAATGCTGGATCGTTTTGATCGAATCGGCATCGACCAAGCACACCGGCGATGAGTTAACGCCGCAAACCCGCAGTCTGGAAGAGCAACTGTCTTAGGCGGACTGCACGCCACCGCCGGCGCGCTTGGCCGCGTACATCCGTTCGTCGGCAAGAATGGACAGGCTGTCCGGTGTTTGCGCATCGTCGGGAAACATCGCCAAACCGATGCTGGCGCCAATCTGGATGGTGCTTCCCGCCACCGGAACCGGCGCTTCCAGCAACTGCTTCAAATTACGGGCGACTTCGGAAGCTTCGCGGCGCGTGATGGGGCCTTCCAATACCACGGAAAATTCGTCGCCGCCTGTGCGCGCCAACGTATCCACACGACGAAGCCTCGCGGTAAACAGATACGCCACTTGCTTCAACACTTCATCGCCGGCGTGATGGCCCAGCGTATCGTTCACCTGCTTGAATCCGTCCAGATCGATCGCCAGCATCGCAGTTGGCACACCGTGTTGGCGCGCGCGCTCCATCGCGCCGCTGATGCGATCCTGAAACAGGCGACGATTCGGCAAACCGGTCAAAGCGTCGTGATGCGCAAGATGCTGGTTGCGTTTCAGCTGTGTCTCCAGCAACAACAGAATCATGCCCACCGCCACCAGATACTTGGGCAGATTCCATACCTCGTCACCGACCTGGACGTTGGGGAAAAATATTCCGAACACCATGCCGAGCGGAAACACCATCGACCACGCCAGCAAGCCCAACACCGTCACCACGAAGCCGCCGGTTTTCCGCTGATTGGAAAATGCAAATTGCAGACAGCAAATGAAATAAGCGACGAAAAGCGGCAGCGTAATCATCAGGTCTGGGCCGTGCGCGGAGAATTGCCAACCGAGCAACACGACGGAAAGCGCGATATTGATGCCGACAGTGATCCATCGGCTCGCCGGCCGCTTCTCGCGCGGCGTCGCCAGCACAACCAGTAACGGCACCCAGGCAAAAAGACTGGCGGCGCCAATCATCACCGGCTGCGGTATGTTAGGTATCGTCGCCAACGCGATGTATAACGTGTAAATCGTCGACATCGCAGCGAACAGCGCGCGACATCCCCATTGCCCGAGCCGGGCATCCATCGAACAACTGAAGAGTTCCGCGCACCACACCAGCGCGGAGGTTCCGACAATGTCGGCAACGATGCCGGCGGTGCCCGGCACATCGAGAAACGAATACGCCGCGAAATGCAGTTCGATGCAAATCCAGCCTGCCAGCCACATGCGCGTCATCATGCCGCCGGCCGGTCGCGACACCGTCACAAACGCATAAATCAGCAACCCAACAGCTAGCAGATCAGGGAGCTCTTTGAACGACATTCATCCGGTCCACGTTTGTGAATTACCCACCACGACTCTCTTGACGCAATGAGCTGAAAGAAAACGTTGATCAACCTCCTCATCTATCCATGAACGGCCTTGGTTTCATCGATACCGCCAACCTACTCGTATCCATGAAACCCAACAGCACAACGCCCGTTTTGCATCGCCTCGATACATCGACCGTGTTCTGAAAATCGAACTTTGGCGAAGTATTTAGGATCGATCATGAGATCGGCAGCCGCGCGCATTTCTTTAATGCGTGTTGGACTGCCGAATTGGAACTCGTCCTTGAACAAACCGGGTGTTGCCTCATCCACGAATTAATAGATCGCTCTCTTCGAATCCGCATCAATGCGTCGAGACCTGACTTCATAGTGTGATGACGATGATCTTACCGTGCTTTTGAAAATACTTTGCACGGGATGTATTTCCGCCATGTGATCTCAAACCGCCACATTTAATAGATGAGTTCGAACGTTTGTTTGCGTTCAAATATCAAAATACGGCGCATTGGCAAATCGAATTAAAGCGAGTTTCGCCTCCTATAAATCCTTGTCCCTCTTGGACTTATGGGAAGCCGCTTAAATTTGGATCGATACAAAACGCTATGTGGCCCCGGCTTTCATCTGCCTGACGACGCGGATCAACTGGAAATCCATTCCATGCGATCGCAGGTTTGGCGATTTAGTAAACGATGGAGTTCTGAAGAATTCACAACGGAGACAAATCGTCGCCCTGCGAATGAATCGAGGCGCGGCATCGCTTAAAAGCGCGATGCTGATATTCGATGCGTATATCTCGTGGAATATCTCGGCGCCTATTAATCGCCGACAATTTTCTTAGCGACACGTGGCCAGCACGCAACGCGCATATTTTCGCCGCCATAAAAAATGCCGAGGGGATTGCTCCCCTCGGCATTCACTGCACAACACAGTGTCTTGCGGTCAGTTCGACTCGGTGAACTGCACGTACGGCGACGAGCCGCCCGTGGCGGTGCACGAACCGAGATTCAGGTTGTTGCTTTCGCCGGTGCTGCCGTCGTTGGCCACGCACGTCGGCGCGGTGGTGGAGCCGTAGCTCGCGCCGATCTTCACCTTGATCGACGAACCACTGTTGAACTGCGCTTCCGAACCGCCAGCATTACCGACGACGTTGAACTCCGACTGCTTCCAGACCTTGGCAAGGTAAACCACGCTGTCTTTGCCGCTCGCGGTGTACGCTTGCGTGCCGTAGGTAAGCGTCACGGTGTCGTTGCCGCCGCTGGTCGCCGAACCCGTCAGCTTCATGCTGGCCAAGGACGTTGCCGGAACATCGGGAGCCGTCGCCGCGGAGCTATTGCGATAGCAGTCGCCCGAACCATCGCTACCCCAACCGCTGGGGCAGCTGCTGCCGCCATAGCCGATCAGCCAATACTGCATAAATACGGCGGCTTCGCCCTGCACTTCGTAATCGGGCGCATACACGAATTGCTGCCAAACCGTGCAACCGGAATGGCTGTGGCAAGCCGTGGTGGTTGATGTGAATTGCGAATTGATCTGCAGCGAATATTCGTTCGGGCCGAGAATGCCGCCGCCGCCATAAGCGGCTACACCCACGCCTTTCTCGGAGGTCACACCGGTCACCGTCGGGAAACTGCCGACCGTCTGCTTGATCAGCGCCGGCGCCGACAACACGTAGTCGTTGCCGTTGCCCGCGTTTTCCGAGTCGCCCATCTTGACTTTGCGCGGCAGGGAATGCGCACGCGGCACCAGATTGGTACATGCCACTTGTTCCCAGATGATGCTCGGATACGTAGCGTGATAGCAGCCTTCCGTAGGCGTCGCGATTTGCGCCATGTTGTCGCGCCACGCTTCGCGCGCGAGCGATTCCATGGGACCAACCTGCTCATCGGTGGCTTGCGAGCCGAAGTCGGTCGGCGGTGCGGCAAAAGCGGCGGGCACGCACGTAGCACTGACAAGCGCAGCCAAAAGAGCGAACTTCAATTTTGCTTGCATTGCAAATCTCCCCAGTATGCAAAGAGCTATGAGTTATCGACTTTGGACCATCCAAAAGCCGGGTCACGCCAGAAACAATTCGCATCCATGCAAACCACTCCCCCCCATACCGTTGCGGTTCGCTTGCCTGTTTTCGCAGCGCAACGTAGGCGCGCCAAAACCACCGCATTTCAACCTAAGACGTATCGCTGCGCCGATTCCCTACCTCTGTTTTTGCTCGGATCGCAGCACGGCGATCTCAAGCGATTTTTTTGGCGCAACAACGCCTCACGGCTTTGCCGTCACAGGCAAAGCCGAATAAGAACCGAGCGATAACGATGCCCCGTCCCCTAAAACCGTTTGTCCATGCGACTCCCAAAATCCAATTCGTCGATGACTCCGCGACCGCTGTCTTCCGAATTGCTCGGCCAGCTCACGTGAGAATGCGGATGAACATGTCTAAAGCTTGTGAGGAAAAACGCAGCAAGTAATTGCGAAAATATCCAGCGACTTAAATGAAACACTGCGACGATCTTCGCGTTTTCGACCGTCATCGAACGCAGGAAAAATCCTTCCATTAGCAGTCTCGCCCGTCGGCTGCCGAGCAGTTTCCGTGCAAGCGCGCTAGGCTGGTCGCGTCGGACAACCGGGGGGAAGACGACATGTTGGAAGCATTCAAAACCGGCACGCCGGTGGAAGTTTGGCAATCGCTGGTCCAGCAAGCTTATGAACGCACGGGAGTACGGCTCGACGAATCGAGCGAGAGTTACTTGGTGTTTGTGTTGCTGCGATATCAAGCCGATACGACGCTGCTCGCACGCACTCAAGGCATCGATTGGATGGAATCGCTAGCGCTGGCTGGGAGTGCGCGCGCCGATGCGCTGCGCGATGTGGGCGATCGATGTTTGCTGGTAGCCGGACTGTTTCCCGGACAGATCGAACGACGTCGTGTCAGCGTGGATTATTTCATTACGATCGGACGAAACGCTTATCAAGGCGTTGCAGATCTGACACGGCAAGCGTACGCGGCGATGTATGCGCAATTGGCTTATCACTACGGCGAACTTGTAAGTACTTTGCTTGCCGTGCGCATGCTGTCGACGATGCCCATCCTGATCAAACCTGCTCGTTAATTGCGCCATGCCTTCGCCGCGTTGTCCGCGCGCTGTCCGGACAGCGCGGACAACCGTCCGCGGACAGTTCATGGAGATCAGCGTTCTTGCAAAAAATGGCTTAGCGGCGCGGTTTTTCAGAGGTTTCAAAGCTTGGCACGAGGTTTGCCCTATCTATCTCGAAAGCTTCAAAACCTCACTCACGGAGAACCGCCATGAAATTCGAAACCCTGATGCTCAGCAGCCTGTTCGCCACCTGCGTAGTTATCTGCGTCACGACGCTTGGTGCGATGTTGGTTTGAGCTCCTCTGAAGGAACTCAAACCGCCACGTGAGAATCGTCAACGACCGCAAGCATGATCAAGCCTTGGAACGATCCTTGATACGCGTATCGTCCGCAATCCAGTTCGTCTCCCAGGTCTTGCCGTTGTCCGCCGAAAATGCTTGTTCAAAATGAATGCTATCGTCACTGCGCGGCTCGATCACGAAACGCACGACAATCGGTTTGCCGTTCAAGTCTTCTTTGTCGTAAAACACGCCGCGCCCATTGGCAAAGGCGCCGATAGTGGGGACGCCAAGCTCGCCGCTATTGGCGTTCACCACGTTGAGGCTCCATTGATGGGTCGTCGGGTTATACAAGCGGAACGACGCAAGTTTCACACGACGGCTCGCGTTCCTCATATCCAGTTCCACCAGATTGGCCTCGCCGCCCCATACTTTGCGTACGACCGTAATACCGTCGAATTGCGCCCAGGCTTTCGAACCGGTCAGCGGATGCGCAAGCAACGACACATGGGTTTTCCATGTACCGAACTCGAAATCGAATTCATGCCCATTATTGGGCGCGCCACTCGCCGATTGCGCGGCAACCGAACCGAGACAACCCGACGACACCAACGCACCGAGCGCGCACCCGATCCAACGCTTTCCGGCTTTGGCCATAAGGTTTCTCCTGAATAGATGAAAACGCATTCGGAGGGGAAACTAGGCCAAAAAGTGGCTTAAAAAAATAGCCACTCTTTAAAGACATGATATGACTGCTTGGTGGTTCTTCGAAGCGCACGCGACTAGGAAAGCCGCTTCTCCGCCAATCTGATATGCCGCGTTTTACCTAGCAGACTGTGCACAAGCCGTACTTCGCCTGCCGGCCAAACGACAGGTTCCATGTTCTCGAAAGGCATCGTCGCTTTTTCGTAAGCCATGGTCATATGCGGCGTAAACGAATCGTGCGTGTGTTGACCCAACCCGCACGCGCGCAGGTGCGTAGCCAGCTGTTTGTGCATGGCGTGCAACGCATCGTTGCCTTCGGTCGCCGCTAACACCAGCGGACCTCTGACGGCGCGATGGCTGAAGCTGCCAATCTGATCAAACCGAACGGCAAAAGACTCGCAGACCAAACGCGAGAGCGCTTCAGTCGCATTGGCAACCAACCCAGGCGGTAGGCCGACGTAATCGCCAAGATGAAACGCTGTGACGTGCAAGCGATCGGCCTCCACTGCACCCGCGCCGAGACGACGATCGGCAAGATAGGTGTCGGCTACCGCAGCCAACTGATCGGCGTGTCGTCCATCGGGAAAGATGGCTAGAAACAGTCGGTCAGTGGGCTCGCTTGTTTCGAATCCTGGCAAAGATCCCTGGCTAGACATGCTGCAAGCTTCCTGTTGAACGATTAGCCCGACCATTTTAACGAAAGCGTGCATGGTGCGAATCAAGAAAACGCAACTCGATCCGATAGCGCCCCTGTCTTTATAGCGACGCGGGAATGCCGGACCCGCCGGCGATTCAGGTCAACGTTTGTGGAAACGCAAATGCCTCGAACAGCCGCAAAGCGGCAGGCTTCATAAACAGCGTCATATTGGAAATCTCATCGCCGTCGAGCGTAAGCACGTGAATGGAATGCGCCACCCAAGGCGCATCGGCTCGGGCGCGGAAATACATGGCGAAGGCAGGCTGTCGGTTGGCCGCCGTAGGAACGAGGCGAAAGCCGTCGTAATACTGCCAAGCCCATGCGAAGAAAGCGCGGATGTCCGAGCGACCCGCATACCATTGCGAAAAAGGCGGCATGGTGTAAGTCGCATCATCTTTAAGCAGCGCCACGAAACCATCGAGATTTCGTGCTTCCCAGGCATTCAAATAGCGACTGAGAAGTTCTCGTTGCGCAGGACTCGGCGAAGGCGACTTCGATGGACGGCCGTCCGGATAGTGTCTGGCGAGCGCCTCACGCGCGCGCTGTCTGGCGCTGTTGATCGCAGCGGCCGAACTGCCAAGCAGTTCGGCCGCCTCCAGCGTCGACCAACCAAGCACTTCGCACAACAACAGTGCGGCGCGCTGGCGCGGCGGCAATTGCTGGATGACTGTGACAAAGGCAAGTTGCACGACTTCATCGCCGGCATAACGCGCCTCCGGTCCCGGCGACTCATCGACAATGCCGTCGAGATAGGCGTCCGGATACGGTTCAAGCCAGGCGATATCGGTTCGCGCCGTGCCATCAGGCATATCCACAGCGGCAGGCGCCTGCTGATCGGGCAACAAGCGCCGCTTGCTCTTGTCGCTGGCGAGCGCATTGAGGCACGCATTCGTTGCAATTTGATACAGCCACGCGCGCAGCGATCCACGCCCTTCGAATTGGCCAAAGCTACGCCATGCGCGCAGATAGGTTTCTTGCACAAGATCTTCAGCCTCATGCACCGAACCCAGCATGCAGTAACAGTGCCGTTTAAGCTCTTGGCGGAAAGGTTCGGTGAGCTGTTCGAACGTCGCGTTCATGGACTTCAGTCTGACGTATCAAGGAATGACTTCAAGCCCGGCGCCCGAAACGACAAACGCGCTCCCTTTCGAGCGATCCTGATTCATCGACAGCTCGATGACCGCGCTCGCCACGCCAGCGGCGCTGGGCGCGGGTCCCATGCCCTGAATAAAGTCCGCTTCGGGAATGCCAAGGTAATGCGAATAACCTGCAATGGCATGCTTTCCAAGTTCGGTGTCCGGCATGATGCGCGGCGCGAGCGCAATAAATCGAACGCCGAGACCACGTCGATCGGACTCTTTCTGGCTGTAGTTGGCGATAAACATCTGCGTACGCTTGGCGCCGGCATAGCCACCCGAAATGGGCGATCCGCCGACCGCCGCGCCACTGGAAATTAGGATCACCGTAGCGCCTGGGGACAACGGCCCGGATAGTGCCGCCTTGCAGAAGTGGAAGGCGATCTTCACGTCCGCTTCCCAATTCACCGCAAAGGTTTTCCAGTCTAATTCGTGCAGCGGAGCAACCGGCGGAAACGCGCCCGCGCACAACACCAGGATGTCCGGGCGGACCACGCCGAACACGTTTGCCGGCGCCTGCTCATCCGAGGCATCCAGCGCCAGCACTTCCACGCCCGGGCACGCCTCGCTCAATTGGCGAAGCGATCCTTCATTGCGCGCCACGGCAAGTACGCGCGCGCCGCTCTCCAAGCCTGCCTGAACGACACGCCGCCCTACGCCACGACTGCCGCCAATCACAACGATGTTCTTACCTGTCAACGTGGACATACGATTCTCCTTCGGGTTGGCCTTCTATAAGGTGTGACCGAGCAGGAGGGAGAAATTCATCGGTGTCCGCTCGGTGACAAGTCACCCAAATCAACCGTAAAGAAGCCACCATTAGTCCCTATCACCCCGCCATTCGCCCCTGAGCCACGTCAATCCATCCCAATGCACTTAGCTCCATAGCGCCTGATAAGGGAGTATTCGGGTCAACCACCCAAGGGAATGTCATCGTGCACAGCCGCGATCCGCTCACAGCTTCAACGGCCGCTTCTCGCTCGCAACCGAGCATCCTGCCGGTCGTCGCCATCGCCCTGCTCGTCGGCGTCGCCCACATGCTCACCAACGGGCAATACGGATTTCATCGGGACGAATGGCAATTCCTTAGCGATGCGCAGCATCTGGATTGGGGATTTGTGCCCTACCCGCCATTGACCGCCGCGCTGGAACATCTGGGCCTCTCGATGTTTGGTCTGTCGCTGGTGGGGCTGCGCCTGTTTTCCGTGATGGCGCAGGTGCTGGTGATTATCGTGAGTGGCCTAATGGTGCGCGATCTCGGAGGCGGTCGACTGGCGCAGATATTTACGGCCATCGCGGTCGCGCTGTCGCCTGTGCCGATGTTTGAAGCGACGGAATTTCAGTATTCCTCGTTCGATCTCTTGTGGTGGGTGTTGATCGCCTGGTGCGTGATTCGTTTGCTGCGCGACGACGAGCCGCGCTGGTGGGTGGCGATTGGGATATTTGCGGGTCTCGGTTTGCAAACCAAGTATTCGATGGCGTTCGAACTCACTGGCGTGTTGGTGGGCGTGCTGCTTACCGACGCACGGCGATATGTCGCAAATCGCTGGTTTTGGATCGGCGGTGTTATCGCGCTGCTCCTGTTTGCGCCCAATCTCGTTTGGCTCGTCAGGCACGACTTCATTTCCTATCATTTTCTGCAATCGATCCACGCACGCGATGTCGGCGAGGGACGCGCGGATGGCTTTGTGCGCGATCAGTTTCTGGTGAATGCCAACCTGTTCGCCGCGCCGGTATGGCTGGCAGGTTTGATCGCCTACGCCAAGGAGCGCCGCTATCGCATGCTTGCGTGGATGTACCTGGTGCCGCTGTTGATATTCCTGTTTGCGCAGGGACGCTTTTATTACGTTTGCGGCGCTTATCCGATGCTGTTGGCGATGGGCGCCGTCGTAGGAGAACGTTGGTTGAGAAACATGCGCCCCGCATGGCGGGTCGGCATCGCCACGCTGATGTTTACCGGTGTTTTCGCCATCGGCGTCTACGCGGCGCTCAATATCGTACCCATCGCATCAAGCGGCCCAATGCGCGAATTTGCGCTGCGACACAATGGCGATCTCCGCGAAGAAATCGGTTGGAACGAACTCGTCGCGCACGTCGCTGCCATTCGCGATGCGTTGCCCGCCGACCAACAAGCAAAGCTTGGCATCGTTGTGGCGAACTACGGCGAATACGGCTCCATCGCCCTGCTCGGTCCGAAATATCACTTACCCATGCCGATCACCACCATCAACTCGGGATGGCTGCGCGGCTATCCGAACACGCCGATCACCACCTTTATCGTGTTGGGAAATTCGCGGGAGCGCGCCGATGAACTCTTCTTCGATTGCCGTCTCGCCGGTCATTCGACCAATGCATGGGGTGTCGTCAATGAGGAGAGCCGGGATCATCCCGACATCTTTGTGTGCGGTGCTACGCGTAGGCCGCCCAGTGAGCTTTGGAAGCACGGGCCAGACTTTGGATAAGTCGTCGTATACTTCGATAATTTCGTCAGCCTAATGACAGCTTTCGATCAGTCGGCGACGGCGCAAAATCACTGGCCCAAACACCCATCGCACGCAAGTTCTTACTCGTTGCAGAAGCCTGCATACGCGGTGCTAGCATGAGTCGTCGATCACAGTTGTGACGGCAATCTGGTAACACCGTATACCGGAGCGTGTCATGGGGGGAAAGGCTGATTCGCGCGTGCCGGCGATCGTGTTGGGCCGTGGCCCGACCGCGCTCGGCATTTTGCGTTGCCTAACGATGGTGGGCATTCCGACCTATGTCGCGTGTCCGGCATCAGATCATGTCACGCACTCGCGTTGGTATCGCCCCACGCCAGGACAGCGTGTGTGGGATGGATCGCTAGGACCGCACGCATACGACCTATTGCGCGATATGCCGCTCGAAAAAGCCGTATTGATTGCCGGCGCCGACGATGCGGCCATGTGGCTTTCGGATCTCCCTGGCACCGATCTGGCGTCGCGCTATGTGCTCAGCACAAGCACGCGCGAAACGCAGGAAATCCTCCAAGACAAATCGCGTTTTTCCGCGTTTCTGAAAACCGTGAATGTCCCGCACCCGCGCACTTATCACATCGAAAGCGATGCCGATATCGACGCGATACCGTTTGACGACCTCGACCGTGTTTTCATCAAACCGGTGAACTCGCAAAAATTCAGCGACGTCACCGGCGTCAAAGGCATTTGGGTCACGCGCAAAGACGAACTGCGCGATGCCTGGCGCCCTCTGCACGCGCAGGGCTTCCGCCTGATGGCGCAGGAATACGTGCCCGGCGCGGCGTCGGATCATTATTTTGTCGACGGCTTTATCGATGGAAGCGGCGAAGTCACCGGTTTGTTTGCGCGCCAACGCATTCGCATCTCGCCGCCGGATTTCGGCAACAGTTCGTATTGCCGCAGCATTGAACTCGAACAGCTGCAAACGCCAATCGATGATGTCACGCGGCTTTTAAAGAAGTTAAAGTATCGCGGTATTTTCAGCGCCGAATTCAAACGCGATAAGCGCGATGGCGTGTACCGCATCCTTGAAGTCAATACGCGCGCATGGACCTATGTGGAGTTTGCGGCGCGTTGCGGCGTCAATGTGTGCGAAATGGCGTATCAGGATGCGCTCGGCTTACCGGTGCATCATGCAACGCTCGATTACAAAGTCGGCGCCGGCTGCGTCGACTTCTATCGAGACATCAACACCGTTCGGGTGCAAAGCGCGCAAGCGCGCGGACCGCTGCTGAACATTCTATTCCAGTGGGCCGGCGCGTATTTCCACTCGTTCCGTTTGGACGATCCCATACCGGGCCTGCACTTCGCCACGCAAGTTTTGGCACGGCGACGAAGCAGCCGCGCGCCCGGCCAATCCATCAATCCGGTACAAAATTCAACGCGACCCCGTTAATGCAGTAACGCAACCCAGTCGGCGGCGGACCGTCCGGAAATACATGCCCTAAATGACTGCCGCAACGCGCGCAATGCACCTCGGTGCGCGTCATGCCGTAGCTGGTATCGACCGTGGTTCCCGTGCTTCCGGAAACGGGATCGTTAAAACTAGGCCATCCGGTGCCGCTTTCGAACTTGGTCTGGCCCACAAACAACATCTGTCCGCATCCCGCACACGCGAAACCGCCCGCGCGCGTTTCGTGCAGCAACGCGCAGCTACCCGGTCGCTCCGTACCATGACCGCGCATCACGGCATATTGCTCCGGCGTCAGCAAGGCGCGCCATTCGGCATCGGTGTGCGTCACTTCAAAATGCGTCGATTCATTGCTTGCGTTGGACATGGCGAGTTACCTGAGAAGTCGTGTGTTGCTTTCCGAATTAAAGCACCAAACGAAACCGCGCGCTCTAGCGCACGTCAAAATCGGCAACAAGTGCGTATGGAAAGCTACGTGCGCCTCCTTTAACGGATTTTTCCAAATCCGCGAAACTGCCGGAGCGCCGCTCTGAAGTAGCCCGCATCGGCTTCGGTCGCTGCGGCGTCAGTACGCGCGAGCGCCGGAAGCGCTGTCCAAGGCAAAGTTGGATGCTGGTGGTGCAAACGGTGCAGGTGATGATTCATCAACACGGGCCGCCAGATCGCCGGTGCACGAAAATTGCGCGCTCGCTGCTGCTCGTCAAGCGTAACGTCGTAATGCGGCAGGTTATCCGCCAATGAGAGCCAAAGTCCGCGCAAAAACATCGTTACGGCAAACACCGGCCACCATGCCCCGTAAAGATAGAAGGCGAAGGCGTAGAGCGCGATTGAGAGCATCCAGTCGCGGCGCATACGCACGCGCCGCTCCTGATTGCCGGCAAAACCGACAAACAACCGCTGGATTTCTCGATCCATCGGCTCTTCGCTGCGAAGCCTATGCGCGACGAGCCGACGCACCCAATTAACCGGCAGAAACGCGAGCAAAGGCATCGCAAGTTCCGCCAGATACAGACCGCCCGACAAATGCGCGTAATAACCGATGCGCGCCAGAACGCGATGCGTCGCGCCATCGTGCACGTCCGGTCGATCGTAGTGTTCGCGCGTATAGCGGTGATGCATCAAGTGACCAAAGCGCAAAGCGTCGAACGGCAATAGAAAGGCGATAGCCAACGCTCGCCCAAGCCATTCGTTGAGCCACCGCTGCGGCAACAACTTTCCATGAATCGATTCATGGATCAGCCCCCAGTGCGTCGGCGTCAACACCACCAGTGGCGCCGCGATCCAAAGTGCAGACACACCCCACTGCCGCAACATCAATGGCCACGCGACAAACTGCACCAGCACAGCCGTCACGACAATTCCAAACAGCGCCAAATTCGCGCGCATGTCGATGGGCGCGCACCGTAACGACCGCCGCGCCGCCCCCGTTTGGATGCCATCCGCCCCTACCGCTGCCTCCAGATCCATCTTTTCCTCAAAATATGGAATTGTCGACGCATAACCTAGCAGAGCCTTTTTACAACCTAATGTGCGCGCCCGGCATTCAGGCCAAAACACCACTACTAACCCGAGCCCACATGTGAGCGCCTGTCCAAGCTGCCGAATATCAGCAACAGAGACTTCCCGCGCCCTACCTGCACCCTGCCCTCTGTTTATGCCCTAGTCCCGACTATCGCAACAACTGAAAAACGTCGATTGAGATGTCCACTAAAACCGGCACGGCTAGAGCCGCACACACAGCGACCCAAAGTCGCGTTCCCTTTGGAACAAGCGCCAAGACAAGGAACGCGATTGAACACGTATACAGACCTACGGCTTTTGACTGATCAGGCTCCACCCACCGCTTTCCGTAGAGCACATAACCCACCGCAAAACAGGCAATCATCAGCCGCAATGGCCAATTAAGGTTCCACGCCCGCGCTGCTCTCATACTGCCCTCTCAAACATTCGAACTATTGTTCCGCATCCACTTTGGGTCGAAAGCGACCCCTCTTCTCTCAATCATGAAAGTGAACGCGTTGCGCATACCACCACCTTCCCCAGACCGCGGTGACTACGGCGAACAACACACAAAAAACGATGGCGGGGATACGTGCGTTCTCAAGGTCAGTCCGCGTTAAAAGCGCGAACACTTGAAAGCCCGCCCCGCCAATGAGAACTACGAATCCCATTCGCCAAGCAGTTAGTTTCTGCCGGTAGATACCTATAGCTAGCGGCAACATCACTGCGCCGTACACCGCTGCGGCGTATCTCATCCAGATTTCTGGGTAGTAAGTGGAAATGGATCCACCAGGGTACCCTTGGTAGGACTGGACACCCGTAATTGCCGAGGCGAGGCTCATGAAACCCAGCAGAAAAAGCGCGCCAGAAACGACCAGAATGACTTTGGGTGGCGAACGCTTTTGAGTTAAGGAAAACAGCGGTTGCGCCTGAACCGTTGTTGCAACTGTAGTCGATGCCTCTATCGCCTTACGAATGACAGCAGACAGCCACGCTGGATCATTGCGGGAGAACCAACCTCCCAGCCAAACCAATCCGAGCCCAAACACCAACATGGCGAGACTTGCAAAAGGCATTGCCTTTGCTTGGGGCGAACGCATGGCAGCAACCAAAGCCAGCGCTGTGAACAGCGTACAAAAGCTCAGCCAGAATCCCATGAACATCCTCACCAACCAGTGAAGCGTGTACCTCCCTCTCAACACCACGTTGCCATTAATCACCTCGAAGCGTCCAACGAAGAATGGCTTAAAAGAATTGCCCACCATAGGGATTACCCGCTGGAGAGAGACACGGGATTCGGTCACTCTTCCGCTCGCTACTTCTTCCGTCACAGAGAAGAATCCCCAGCGGCGCGTGGCGGCCTTCAATCGCTCAATCGATTCGGTCATTCCGAATGTGCTTTCGAACTCGACAGGGTCAGAGCCAATCCAAATTCTCCTGAACCATTCAAGCATTCGTTTCCCCTATTTTTAATTCGATACCCAGCGAAACTCTACCGCCTGATCGATTGAATTGTCTTTCTTAAAGGTCTTTACGCGCGCGGCACGACGTGAGTGTTGGTGCCGACTCGCAAGCAGACATTGCAAGTGATGCAACAGTTCGCTTGGGATCGAACGCAGACACTTACTCATTTCAATGTGAATTGTGCAAAAAAAATCAATTCCGACTCAGCGAAGGCACCCATGTGAATACCAGTAGCAACGCTCCGCGCTCTGGTTTTGAGAACAACCCAATGGCAGTTTCTTTGTCTCGACAGTCCCATACTGCCAAACCGCGCGCCGTCGACGATGTCGAGTCGGATTTTTGGATGCCGAAGCGTTCCTGGATATATCGCTTCACGTCGCCCAGCTTGGCGAGGGGCATTTGAATTTCGATGGTTTGAATATACGCGAGCTCCGTCACTCTAACGTGAGCCGTGACGGAGCTATCCAAATAAACGACGGGCACATCTGACCAGAATGCCTGCCCCACGTGATCGCTTTGGCTATGGAAATGCTTGGCTACCTCGCCAACACGGACATCGCTGCCGAGAGACAGTGGTCCGACCGTCGCACCATGACAGCTTGCGCCGAAACAGGCGATCAGCAGCATCCATCCAAGCGCCCATCGCGATATATAACCAACTCTGTGCACATTGATGGCAAGACGCGTAGCTAACGACATGCCTTCGGGGCACTCTGGCGTAGGCGCCAAGGCAAGTCAGTCCATCTCTCTTTAGTGCCCACGGGTCCCAACAGACATACCTCCCTGCCCGCCGGGCATAACGTATTGATCGCGAATCGTCATGTCTGGCGGCGCGTTTCTAGCGAAATTAGTCTGATTGCTCAGACCCAGTCGGCCGTTGGCGTCGTGCGACCAATACCATCTACCGGGTGGCACGGGATTGGCTGATACATATGCAAAGTGAGTGTCGAAGCCGCCAGTACCATTGGGTTGGGACTGCAAGCTCACGTTGATAACGAACTGGCTGGACACCGGCTTGCCCTGTTTGTCGTACGCAGGGGTGTGGATCATTTCTTCCAAATTGGTACGCAGCAGACGTGTCAAATCGGGGGAAAGCCGATCGGCCGGTATGACTTCGGTAATTTTGCCCTGCGCATTGACGTACACGAGCACCGGTTCGAGATTGCCTGAAGCCGTTCCAGGCGTTTGCGGGCCATCGGCAACTGCAATCGAAGTACCTAGCAACGCGACGATCAGGGTAGGAAGCCGTAATGCTCGCATGTCCATTTCCTTGTGACAGTAGGCTTTCGGCTTCTTACTCCGAGTTAATTGCCTAGTCAAGCAACATGCAATCTGCGCTCTTTGGGCCGAAAGCGGACACATACGCCTTTCCATTTTGGCCATCCATTTTCATGCTTAACCGCAGGAAGCGCCGCATTGAATACCGGGCCAGAAACATACTGACGCGGATAATCAAGGCCTTAAATAAGCAGTAGCTGCTTAAAAGGAAAGGGACGGCGATAGCTAAACCCACTTAGGCGTCCCCGTCCCCTACTGCGATCCAGCCAATAGCAATTAGAACCCCACGTAATTTTGGCGTTATTACCCGTGCCGTTCTCAACGTTTGTTCTTGATCATCTAGGGGTTTGTGCGCGGGTATTTAACTCCCTGGCTTGGCGCTTCCCGCACGTCAATGAAATATCGCAGTACCCACATTAACGACGGTGTTGTTGTCGTGATGCGGGTCTCTCGCCTCCGGCTTGCCCGACGTGCGTGGCGTCTCGACGTGCTCTGTCCAGATGCCGTAGACGTGCCCGTCGCGCGCCGCCAGGCCGCTGTAGTCGCCCATAAAGACATTGCGCATGATGAAGGGCTGCTTGGTCCAAGCGTAGTTGACGAATGTATTGCCGTGGTCTGTCGAGCGCGCCAACGTCACCGTAACGGCACGTTCGTGGGGATCGGCGCGGCGATCATAGAAAGACACATAAACATCGCCGTTGATGGGATCGACGGCCAGCGCAGGGAAGAAATGATCGGCGCCATTGTGCATAGGATCGTCGTTGACGCGTATCGCCGGCGTCCAATTATTGCCTTCGTCGACCGATGTGGAGAGAAAAACATCCACGCCTCCATTTCGGTAGTCGGCCCATGTCACGTACAAGCGGCCGTGCGGCGCGTCGGGCGTGGCGCGAGGATCGATCGCCAGCTGCGGGAAACCATTGGCGCGATCCAGGTCCGCGATGCCGTACATGATTGGCGCCGTGGAAATGACGTCGCGCGCTTTGGAGAAAGTGCGGCCGCCGTCTTTGGAGAGCGTAAAAGCGATATGGCTCGTATCCGCCCAAACCGCATAAAACGTGCTGTCCGCACCCACCACGCCCCAGAATCCCTCATTGGCGCCCGTGTCATCGCGCGGCAATCCGGGGTGGTCGTCGATTTCCATCGGTGTCGACCAGCTCAAACCATCATCCGTGGAACGGCTCAAGAGAATTTCCGATCCGGTCAACGTCCAGCGCGTCCAGCCAATATAAAGATTCCCAGCGTGTGGACCGCGACTCTGGTCGGCGACGATGTAAGGCTTGTCTTCCCATAGCGGCGGCGGATGGTCGCCGACATGCTCAATGACGGCGCGCGCCTGACTCTCCCAGGTTTTGCCGCCGTCCAGTGAGCGGCGGATATAGAGACCGCCTGCAGGCGCATTGTGTGCCCAGTAGCCTTCGGTGCCCAATCGATTGAACGCCATAAAACTGGCGATGGCATGACCGTTGTTGTCGTAGGTAACCGAGACATCTCCCGACACTCGCCATTCCGGCGGCGCAACCTTTGGCACATCACTCCATTTGGCGCCAGCGTCATTGCTGAAAGCGATGTGGACATTGTCCTGGTAAATCGCCGTGACGTTGCGGGGATCGAGCTGATTGATCGCAATCCCCGGTTCCGTAAAAAATCCCGGCTTGGTAAGCGTTGTCACCGTTGTCTGAGGCGCCATCGGCTCGGAAGCGGTATCGGCGGCCCAAAGGCTGATCGATGCCGTGGCAGTGGTCAGACACAAAACGCCCAACACAATTCGGCTTGGTTTAACGAAAAGCGCCATAACGTGACCCCCTAAAAAAACCTCTGATACTCAATAAAAAGAGTGCAAAAAAAGACGCCAGTGCATAAACGCACATCACTACGCCCGCCCTTTTTTCGCACTGCTTTTTCGCTCAGTCCAAAGCAGACAGATTTAGCACATCTCAACGCAGCGTTACATCGCAGCCATTTGC
Organism: Dyella sp. 2HG41-7; assembly: GCF_021390675.1. Lineage (NCBI taxonomy): Bacteria > Pseudomonadati > Pseudomonadota > Gammaproteobacteria > Lysobacterales > Rhodanobacteraceae > Dyella > Dyella sp. 2HG41-7. The sequence continues at coordinate 1,734,627 of NZ_JAJEJV010000004.1, read as the reverse complement.
GGCATTAGCCAAGTCGCTTTGCAAGATCGCGCCGCAGCCTACAGCAACTGCAATTCCATCAAGTGGCGACGCAATCCGTGCGGCTCTTTGAACCACCATCCACGCATGCCCAACGCTTCGGCCGCCGCCACATTGCGCGCCGAATCATCGATATACAGCGCCGACGAGGGGTCGACCGCGTAACGCTCCAACAGCCGCAGAAAAATGCGCGGATCGGGTTTTATCAAACGCTCCTCGCCGGATACCACAATGCCCTCAAACCACTGCAGAAACGGATAAAGCTGCTGCGCAATGGGAAAGGTTTCCTGCGACCAGTTAGTGAGCGCGAACAAACGCACACCGCGCGCTTTGAGCTCGGCCAACAGCGCGACACTTTCTTCGATGGGACCCAGCAGCGTTTCCTTCCATTGAAGGTGATAAGCATCGATCCACTCGGCATGCTCGGGAAAGCGCCCCCGCAGCAACGCGGTCGCCTCGGCCCATGAGCGCCCCGCATCCTGCTGTTCGTTCCACTCGCTGTTGCATACCTCTCGCAGGAACCATTCCATCTGTTGCTCATCGTCGATCAACGTCCGATAGAGGCGACGCGGATCCCAGCCGATCAGGACATTGCCAAGATCGAAGATGACGGTATTGATACGGTGATTCACTGCGTTGATCCGGAGTTTGCGCGCGCGGGCTGTCGCTGCTGGTTCGTTCTACCGGAGATTATGTCTGTTTGGGGTCGAAAGCGGGCACTCGCTATAAACGTTTACTACCGGCCTAGGGGTTCGGCGCAGGCACCACGCGTAACGTGGCAGCGAACATGGCGCGCGTTTCTTCGTCGGTGATATGCGCGGCGGCGGCCTGTGCCTCCGCATAGTGCTTGGCATGTACGGCAGCGTCTCCTTCTGCACAGGCGACATTGGCCGCAACGGCATGGGCAAACGCCTTTTCCCACGGTGCGCAGTCGGCTCGTTCGAAATGTGGCAATGATTTTCGCAAATAGTGCGCTGCCGGCACGGGGAGCTTGAGCAGTGCATAGACGTGTGCAAGTAACTGCGCCGCATGAGCGTGATTGCTCGGTTCACCAACCATTTTCCAGAAATACATCGCTGCGTGCGCCGCGTGCAGCATTTCTTCATCTTCCTCAGGCGAACGGTGAAGGATTTCTGCAAGTGTCCATGCCCGATTGTTGGCCTGGGAAGCCAAGCGCCTCTGCCAAAGTGCGACATCTTCGGAAGTTGGTTTGTCAGGCACGAGTCGATATCCCATTCTTTTCAATCAGCTATGGATGCCCTTTTTGGTTCGAAAGCCGACATCCACTCCACACGCGATAACACAGGCAAGTCGCCCCGAGCTCAGTGTCCGGCAACGGTCTGATCAATCCACGCCGCATAAAAACTCACGCGCGCTGCCGCAAAGCGCTGACCGCATACTCCCATGCGGAATGAACCGTCCTGCATTTGTCGCACGATACGCTCCACTTCGCTGGGTGTCCCATCCAACCCGTGAGTGACCCCAGCCAGATAGGTTCGACCGGCCACATCGATGGTGACTGGACCGCCGCTATCGCCACCCGCTGTGGCGCCGCTAAGGGTCGGGGCGCCAGTGCTGCAGTCGAATACGTAACGCAGCCATGAACCATCGGTCTGGGTCAGGCGATTCTGGGCGCGCCGTAGTTGAGTGCGATGACTTTCACTATCCGGAGCGCCCGTGAGTTCGGTGCCCGTGGCGCCTGCGCCGTAAACCGTACTCAACATGCCGGGCTTGGCGTTGCCGCGATCGATCGGCATCGGCGCAACATCGGTGACGGGCTCGGTGAGTTCCAGCAGTGCAATGTCGTGCATGGCGGCCATCGCGGCCATGTATTGATGCATAAAGGCGTCGGGCTTGGTTGTTTTTATCTGCTTGAACATCTGCTGCCAAGCGTCCCGCGCAGCGGGGTAATCCGGGTAAACAATAATGCGGCTCACCGCGCGCCGTTTTCCGTTGATGGTCACGAAGTGCTCTTCCGGCATCATCTGCATCATATTCACGGCATGGGCCGCAGTGATCACCCAGCGTGGCGCAATCAACGTGCCATGACCTTCGTCGGGCAGATCGACCAGCGAGGGGATGGTTTGCGGGCTGATGCGGTAGCGTGCATCCGGCTGATCGTGGCGTATCACGATTGCGTAAGCGCTTGTACTTAGCAGAAGAAGTGGAAGAGCGAGACGTAAGATGATCTTCATGCGGTTCCTTCCGTTGTCGTGCTTGGTGAGTTTTAGGCGTTACGCTGGCACGGGCTAGTCATTCCAGTTTTTGTATTGGGTTAGGAAGTCCGCGGTTCTCTGATGCCACGAATCAGCAACCACAAGCCGATAGTGATTTCATAAATACCTGCCAGATCATCAAAATTCGAACCGATCGAATTATCGGGCCAAACAATGGCCACAATGCTTCCGACAAACATAACCGCATAGCTCAATAGGCCGAACCCAGCCAATAACCGAGGGATGTAACGAGATTTCAGAAACAGCCAACTGAAAACGATGCAACCCAACGATAAAAAGATCACACCAAGGTTGTAGCCGGCATCGTGTGTATCGTTGAATAGCCAAACGAGACTCTGTATCTGCTGGCTTGAAAATACCGTCGCATATCGAGGATCGGTCAGCAGCAGCAACATGGTCAGGCTATGGAGCGTAATGACGCCCAACACAGAAGCTTCCGCCACACGCCAGAACGCAGCCAGCAACGCAAGATTTCTACCCACCGGCCGAAGCACGACATACAGCGCGACCGCCATACCGATATCGCCCGCAAATGCCGTCAAATCGCTAACGATTCCGATGCGAAACAACGTCAGGTGATTAAGGATCGATGACGCAGTCTTCGCTGGATCATTGTCAACGATCAGACTGCCGCGACCGCTGAATTCACCAAATACGCCACATGCCATCAACAGCAGATACAGCGCACCAGCCACGCGTGCGGCCACGCGCTGAGATCGATCAATCGCAAAATTCGCCATGCCACTCCCCAAACTACGTCAGGGCGTGACGTAGCATCGATGGTTAAATGACGCTGTGCACGAACTTGAAAGGCACTGGACTAGGCAACGCTAACACTAGCCCAAGCACCTACGAGTGCCAGACGTCACCATGCCATGCGCCTATAAGTAAATTTGACTGCGTTAATGGCTGCTTCGGGTCGAAAGCGGACACCCTTCCTGCCTACGATAGCTTTCCCTAATCTCGCTTCGCAAATGTCCGCCTCAAGTCGAAACCGGGTGGTTGTTTACGGCCTTGTCTTCAGGTTGGTTTCTTTTATGTTGAAAGACAAGCTACGCTCTAGCAGTGATGAACGTTGCTCGCTGTTCAACGTATCGGCATAAGCTTTGACGATCGCATTGATAACCAGAGCTGGATTGTCATGAAAAATGTAATGCCCCGTTCCGACCGCGAGAATACCCTCACGGTTTTTGGCGGCGCTCGCGAATTGCTGGTGACAACGCTCCCAACGCGTTCTTTCAGCCTCGCTCGGGAAAGGAGGATGCTCTGAAACGATATCGATCACCGGAATGGAACGTGGGAATGTAACTTTCCGCATTACATCCGCCATGGACCGGTAGTCGCTCAACAAATAGTACACGCCAGGTCGATGGGCCTTGAAATCATCCATTCGGTTTTTGTAAGTTTTCTCGGTGATGTCCAACTGTTCGGGCGTCAAAAAGCAACTCTCCGTCGCATCGATCAAAACGATCGATTTCACCCTGTCAGGGTGTCTCGCGGCATACAACTCGGCGTAAAGCCCACCTAACGAATGCGCTACTAATATGATGTTTCCATCATAGCCAAGCGCCTTAAGCCCTTTTTCAAGATCGCTAACACCGTTGACGATGCCGTGCCTGTTTCTATCGAATCCGCTCTTTCCGAACCCCGGTCTGTCATAGGCAATCAACGTGGTGTTTGTGACATCCGCCAACGGCACTAAGATTCCGTTCCAAACCGTCGAATCGTCGCCGCCACCCGCTTCAAACAGGATCGGCGTGCCATGCCCTTTCACGATGTGGAAATTTAATTGATTTCCACCTACATCGACCTTGGTGTCGATGGTTTGGCCTATCGCGAAGGACGCGCTCAAATAGGACAAAAAAAGGGTGGCTTGGATGAATCGTTTCGCCAACATGGACGCATCCTTTGTCGACAGGAGCAACACGTCAAATTCGTTCGAGAGGTTAACCTCACGAAAGTACCTATAAAGGGCAATGCGAACATAGATGCATCAGGTGGACAGACGGTTTAACAGTCGTGCCTATTTTCTTTCCTGTTGGTTGGACGAGTACCCGAGCGAGTACTCGGAGCAAGTCATCGCTATTATTGGCGCGCTTCTTGCCACCGTTTTGAACGAGCAGCAGGAGCGCCGCCGCTGAGCCATACCAATGTCTGCTTTGGGTCGAAAGCGGAATTCGCTTAATTGATCGAAAAACCACCCAAAGAACTACTCGGCAGTTTTTGAATCGGGCTCCATAACCGCTTCTGCAAATGCAGTGCGCCCCCTTCAGTGACCCACCTTCAGGGTCCGACCGCACTCAATGGCCGCTTCAGGACGCTCTCAGATCCTACGATCACGTGATCCAGGTCGTAACAGAGAGAAACTTGCCGCCATCGACATATTCGTAACTTCGCCAGCCGCTCATCAGATCGTTATGGTCGTGTATGACGATCTTCGATTCCGGCTGCAGGGAACCATCGCGGAGGATAACCGCCTGACCGTTCTCGATCAGCTGTCCGACCAAGTACATGACGTCGAAGCGACGAGTGTTTGGTTCGCGGCTCAAGGAAGCGATAAAGCATCCTGAAGCATCCCGGTCTGACGATTTGCTTTCCAGAAGAACAGCCGCTCGATCGCCGGCAATAAGAGCAAGTCTTTCGGCCTCGGTGTGATAAGGCTGACCATGGCGCCTACTCAACTCGATCAAGTTGTCCTCGGAAAGCAATATTCGCGCACCCGATCCTCGGACCGAGACACATGGGCGCGCAACGGCAACCGATGCAACGACCGTTTGATATGTGTCCGCATGCGATGGGGCCCCTGAAGTAGCTCCAGCCTGGTGACTGATCAGAAAAATCAATGCAACGATAAGAATTCCGTTTCTCACAAACTCCCCTTTGCGCTTTTAGTTGGGATCAAAGAAGTGAAGCTGGCCCCGTTTTTGGATGGCGGCATCAAGATTTCCATTCCTCGGTGTACGCAAAGCGCGTGGGCCGCAGCGACATATATTGCACGACGCGTGGTCGTAGCGCGCGGTTTGGACTGCTTCCATGCGGCAGTAGGTGATGCCAAATAATCATGTCGCCGCGCTTTGCTGCAACGGGTTTCATCGTCAAGGTACGCCTCGCATAGCTGTGTACGTCCACACCTTCGGGAACGCTTTTCAGCCACTCTTTCAACGTGAGATGAAATCCAGGTACGCAGCTGAAGGCCCCCTGGTCTTCAGCAACATCGGCGAGATACAGAATGCCCTGCACTTCAAAACAGTGCGGCTCGGCGAGCGTGGCGTCCCAGTGCAAATGGGGTCCGGGAAACTGCCAGTGGTCGTGTTCCGGCGGATTGAATCCGACTTGGTCGATGGTTACCCAAAGATCTTCTTGCCCCCACAGTTGGGCATGGGCTTTATGAATACGTGGCGCTCGACGATTAGCTACCAGCGCCGGATGCCGCAGTAGCGGCACCCAGATGGAATGGGCCAGCGATTCGCGATACCAGGACTTCGGGTCATCGCGATCCATTTCTAAGAAATCGTAGACGGCCATCTCTGCCGTTTCCGCCGCCTCCGCGCTGATCGCGTTGCGCAGAATGACGTAGCCATGCTCATGCCAGTGTGCAAGGTCGTCCGCACTCAGGCCTTCGACAAAGCTGAGATTGCCAACTTCGGAGCCGACAGTCTCGCCCGCGAGTGCGCGCCGCAAGCGATTAAGCGAGACTTCTTTAAATTCGTCGCCATTGCGCTCTAATACCCAGGCTTCGAATTGCGCGTAACTCGGCCGCTCCTGGTGCAAATAACGCAGGGTTTCCAGCACATTAAGTCGCAGACCGGCTAGCAATGTCTTCACGACATCCTGCGGTAGCGGAGCAGCAGAGCCCGGGGCGCACTGGCAAGCCCAATACGTACGCAACGCCTCAATACCAAGACTCGTGCCCGTCTCAATCATCTGTGCTCCTTGCTACTTTAAAAATAGCGACTATGTCCGCTGCGGGTCGAAAGCGGACCTAAGCAGAGCGCAGGTCCGCTTGGGCGCATAGTTAGGCGGCACCCCTTCACTTCTTGACCACGGGGTAGCGGACGGTGATTTCGCCAGTCGTATTTGCAATTCCATCAGGAACTAAAGGGATAAAGAGACGAATTTCCTTGGCATCACGCGGAACTGTCAAGGTTTGCTTCAGGACTAAGCTCCCACTCGGAGCGGAGACCTCTTGAGTTACTTGTTTTCCGTCATTCGCCACCGCCCTATTTTTCTCATCCTGCGGAACGAGAACTACAACGCCATGATTGGCAATTTTCAGCGTATAGGTAACGGACGCCGTGATTACCACTACATTTCCGCGAACTAAAGGGGTGCCAGGTGCAGGGTCTATTGTGGTGAGGTGTATGGAATAGCCATCTGCAGAAGGCGCATTGAATGCCCAGGGCAAGCTGTCAGTAGCCTGGGTGGCCGGGATCCAGCACTCTATCAGGGCAACAAGCAGCGTTGTTGCAAGACCAATACGCATACAGGGACTCCTTAATTTTCTTCCGCCTAACTACTGAATATACGGACGCCGACGCCCGGTTATACATGTTGCGACACACGGCATATCCATCGATTCCAATGTATCCGCATACGGTCGAACTTGGACTACAGCGTTCTTCTCCACACGCGATATTGCCAACCCAAGATGTGAAAAAAGCTCGTCAAGAAGAATAGAAAACTTTGCCAAGGGGTTTGATTAGTCTCAAACCGTTTATCCCACGCCTCTTTCCAAATTGCGTGGCGCTTGGCACGGACCATCGCCTTCTCTGAGGAAATCTTCCGCTTTTGTACTCGCCGATCTGCGGCTCGTTTTTGTTGTCTTGTTGGTGACATCGAATTACCCGTCATCCGGCCGCCATGTCTGCTCCGGGTCGAAAGCGGACATCACGCGATCATCCTACAGCGCTACGTCCTTGAGTGCCTTTTTAAGCGCCACCGTATCCGCCCCATCGAATGCCACCAAAATGATCCGCTCAAGAGACGGCGATTTTTCTAAGAACGCAACGCACTCACGGATGGCAACCCGGCACGCATCGGCGATTGAATAAGCAAATGCGCCCGTACTTATCGCGGGAAACGCAATAGAGCCAACATTGTTTTCAATCGCCAAGGTTAGGCAAGAACGATAGCACTGCGCCAACATCTCAGGCTCCCCTTTCAGTCCCCCACGCCAGCGGGGCCCGACTGTATGAATGACGAACTTGCACGGCAGTCGAAATCCAGGAGTGATTCGCGCGTCCCCAACCGGGCACCGAATGCCTGGCCGAATTTCTGGAACGTTGCGACATGCTGCAAGAAGCTCCGGCCCCGCGGCTGCATGAATCGCGCCGTCAACACCGCCACCTCCAAGCATCCATTCATTCGCAGCGTTAACGACTGCATCGACCTCGATACGTGTGATGTCCCCTGTCAAGACTGAGAGCTTTTCCATGTCGCGGAATTTCCTAAATCGAACGCTAGAGAGTCAATGTACGCGTTGGTCCATTCGCTAACGCAATGGTCCGCTTCGGGTCGAAAGCAGACATCCCGAACGTATTGGTCAACAGGAATCGAATCTGAGTAAATCCCATCTGCGAAAAAATTCACATCCCCGCGGCCGTCAAACCAAACTTTGCGGCTTGCGCGTCGATATTTGGATTGATCGCGCGGGCGGCCGCCAGATCGGCAGTGCCCGCGTCTTTTTGGCCATTGCGAATTTTTGCCAAGCCTAGCCCATAGTGCGACCACGCGGATTGGCTGCCTTGCGCGAGCGCCGTCTCGTAAGTGCTAATCGATTCGGAGTACTTGCCTAAGCGCAGTTGCACCATCCCCAAACTCTCGAGGTAGGCGGGAATTTCGCCGTCGCGTTTGATGGCTTTCCGACAGTCGCTCAAAGCATCATCAAGCGACTGATTGTTTAGGCTACGCGCCCAACAGCGCGCATTGAGTGCGCTACCAAGCATTACGTCGTCGCTATGTACACGAATCCAGGCGTCCAGTAATGGCAAGGCCGAGTCGGGTTGATCGAGTGCGAGGTACAGACTAGCGATGTCGTTCGCGTTGGGCGATCCCGCAGGTGTCAGGGCATTCGCCGCATTGACGTCCGCCATCGCGCCAGCCTTATCTTTGTGTGTAAGGCGAACGCTCGCGCGCAACAGCAGCGCATCGACGCTGTTCGAATCCAGGCCTACAGATTTGTCCAAATCGGCCGATGCGGCATCGAGCTCATTTTTGGCGACATAGGCGCGCGCACGTGCGAGAAAGTAAGCGGATCTATCGGGCACCAAGCGAATTGCTTCATCCAAGTCCGCTATAGCCCCGCCAGGATCGCCACGGGACAGAAACGCTTCGCCGCGTAATGCGTAGTCCGCCGCGTTCTGCAATGGCGCTCCTGCACCGCTACCGGCCATCCCTTGATCGCTGCCACCGGTGCTCATCGCGAAAATGGGCCCGCCGCTATAAGTGAAATAGACCTTGTGCTGACTCCTTGCGATATACACGCGATGGGCGAGGAGGAAATCCGCGCCAAGCAGCATGTTAATGTCGTGACTTCCAAGCATTCCATCGATCACGTTCAACTGAGCGTGTCGAATCGTTTCACCACCCATCGAGAAGGAATCGACGGCGACAGTCCACGATTTGACTGCTTTTGAGCCGATGCCTGAGCTGATCTCGCCAGGCTTTGCGTCCGGACCATGCAGGTCGACGCCGATGGTTTTTGCGGCGTCGCGACTCAAAAGCGACATGGAAGCGCCTGAATCGATCAGCGCGCGCAGTTGTTTGCCATTGATCGTTACCGATAGCACCGCTTCATTGTCAGTCGACTCGTCCGAGGACCGCTCTAAATCTACGACGTTGTAGTTACCACCCTTGGACCAGTAAGCCAGCGGTGCCTTGGTGCAGCCATCTGGCCTGAAGAGCGTTACTTTTCCGTGCCCCAGGTCGATTTCCAGGTCGGCGACATAAAGCAAATTAGCGCCGATCAGTCCATAACCCGTATCGCTACCGCCAACCATGAAATCGACATTATTTAGCGTCATGCCAAGAATGCCGAATTTTTTGACGCGCGCGAGCTGCACCCTGGCATCTCCACCGACGCCAGTCATACGAACATCGCCTTCAAGCCCTTGTGGCTTTAACCCTAATGAGAGGGCATTGGCACGTGACATCGTGTTCAAAGATGCGCCGGTGTCAATCATGAAATGGGTATCTACGCCATTTATGCTCACCATGGTAATGGGTTGTCCATCGACCATTTCTACCGGCAACGTACCGAAATCTTTCAAGTGACAATCGGCAGCGAGTGCTTGGCTCGACAACAGAAGCACGCCGACTCCTGCGGCGCAAAAACGCAACAGATTCATCCCCTGTTTCCCTTTAAGCGAACACATGGATCCCTGCGGTAGTTTCGAGGGGTGCCTGATGCCCGTCAAGCTTAGATTTGAGGGCATTGAACGTGCCGCGTGATCCTAGAAATTTGGAGCTACTTAGGATCCGCCTCTAAGAACCGGAGTGAATCAAGAACCGCTTTTCTCAACGGTCTTCAGAAGTTCAGAACTGTCTGCAATAGGTCGGAAGCTGACATTTGATCGATCATTTCTGCCCAATGCTATCGGGCATTTCCCCGATGTTGGGCGGGCGAACATAAGGCCGCGATTGCTCGTCTGATGCGCCGAAGGAGCGATAGTTCAACCGTGCCAGAGTGAGGCTTACGCGATTAGCACCCCCGGCATAACTAGGGTCGTTCAGCTGCACATAGTCGTCCTCCCAAAAACAGACTGGGCAGATGACGTATGAACCAGGAAATGAACCGTCATCTGGCATTGTTAGATGTTCACAGCATGGACACGCAATGCTCATATCTCCCCCAATGATTCTCTGGCTTTTGATGTCCGCTTCGGGTCGGAAGCGGACGTTAGTGAATTACCGAATTTCGACGCGAGCCGCGCCATGCAATAGATCACTCCAGTTCGTGAATGCGGCCCTGCAGCTTTCCCTGCCACACCGGATCCTTCTCGGCAGCAAGCAATTGTTTCAGGGCGGCGATTTGCGCGACATCGAGCGCATTCTTTGCCGACGTCTTGATATCAGGGGCCACGCCAATGCCTTCCCAATCGCTTTGGGTAACGGGATTGATTGGCCGGCCGGAGGGAACGAACATCATGAAATGCGCATTCAGCCGGTGCGGACCGCCAGCATGGGCGCCGCCTCCAGTGGTTTCACCAACCACGGTGGCGCGATGATTGTTCTTCAGCGCGTAGGCGAAATCTTCACAGCCAGAAAACGTATCGTTGCTAGTCAGCAGGTAAATCTTGCGCTTCTCATCGTACTTCGCACCTGGAACGCTGGCCTGCGTCCAGCGTCTTTCGATGCGATTTTCGTCGCGCCAGTAGACATCATTGAGATGAGTGGGCTTGTCATACAAGTAGCTGGCGAACAACATCACGGATTCCGGGTCACCGCCCCCGCAGTGGCGCAAGTCGATGATCAAGGCTTTGGTATCCGAAAGCAGAGCCATTGTCGCGATGATCCGCGGCGCGACCCCTTGTAGTCGCCCGAACTGGTGCAGGTCGATGTAGCCGATGTCACCTTGGAGACGGTCGACGCGGCTGAAACCGAAATTGAAGCGACTTTCTTCGGCCATCTCCGCCGCTTTGTCGACCGGTGAGCCATCCTGAGCCGACTTCAACGGTATCGGATCAGCGAAGTAGCGCACCTCCAGGTGCTTGTCGTGGCTATCGCGTTGCAGTGCCTTGGTGAGTGCGTCTGCGAACCGGTCGGCACTGGTCACTGTGTCGAAATCACCGCGTTGAAGTTCGGCACGCAAATTCTTTTCCATCACCGCCGCCTTGTCAGGAAAGACATACGCGCGATCGAGATTGGCGATCACGCTGTCGATCACCGTTTCGCGGGTAGCTTTGTCTACGGCCATGTCTTTCTGTGGCGGATCGGATGGCCGTTGCATGCCGAATAACGCGAACGCCGTAGCGCCAAGCAGGCCGGCACTAGCCAGCACGGCAATGCGTGCCGCCATGGTTTTTCGTTTTGCCTTCATCTGCGCACTCCTCGTTAGGATTCCCGTCGGTAGCCGACGAACCCAGCGTCACAAGGAAATGTGGAGACATTGTGGGGGCCTGTGTCCTAAAGCTCGAATCGGTAGCCGAGCCCATACACGGAGTGGATCACTTCGGTGCCCGGCAGCACTGCGGCAAGTTTCCGGCGCAGATTCTTGATGTGGCTGTCGATGGCGCGGTCGGCGACATCCAGGTTGTCGCGGCTAGCCAGATCCAGCAATTGCGCGCGCGAAAAAATCACGCCCGACCGCATTGCCATCGCAACAAACAGGCTGTATTCCGTCGGCGTCAGATCGAGTGACTGCGCGCCAATGCGCACGCTGCGCGCCGCTTCGTCGATCTCGATCAGTCTCGCCTCCGCATCCTGCTTGCGCGAGCGCCGCAGAACCGCCTTGACGCGTGCGACAAGTTCACGCGGACTGAAAGGCTTGCAAAGATAGTCATCAGCGCCGATTTCGAGGCCCAACAATCGGTCGATTTCCTGCACCCTGGCGGTAACCATGATGATCGGCACCTCGGAAAATTCCCGCACTGCTCTGCACAACGCAAGGCCATCAAGGTTTGGCAGCATGATGTCCAGCACGATCAGATCGGGCACGCTGAGCCGCAGGCTGACGAGCGCTTCAAGACCATCGGCAATCACGCGCGCCGTGTAGCCCGCCACGGTAACGTAATCGGCCATCACCGAGGACAGGTCGCTTTCGTCTTCGACGATGAGAATGCTTGCACTCATCACGTTTCCAGCTGCAGTACGATCGTGGCGCGCAGACCACCCAGTGGCGATGCGGCGAACAGCAAACTGCCGTCGTGCGCCTCGATGATCTGTCGACTCAATGCCAGCCCGAGCCCTGCGCCGCCGAATTGGCGGTTGCGCGAGGATTCGACTCGGAAGAATCGCTCTCCCACACGATTGAGCAGTTCCGTGGGTACCGCTGGCGCCGAATCGTCGACCATGATGTGGAGCTCTTGACCGAATATCGCGCCACTAATTTCGATGCGCCCACCGGCATCGGTATAGCGCGCGCTGTTTTCCAGCAGGTTGCCGATCACCTGTCGCAGCCGTTCCGAATCGCCATGTACGATGCCGCGCGACGGTACGGCGCTTATCGAGGCGGACAGTGCCGCGATGCGAAATTTCTCGGCATAGTCCGCGAGCACATCCTGCATCAGCAGCCAAGCATCCATCGACACTTTGTTGTATTGGCGCGACCCCAGATCCGCACGTGCCAGTACGTAAAGTTCGTCGACCAGCTTGGTCAGCGACTGCACCTGCCGAAGCATTAATGCAAACGTGTCAGGCGTGGCGGTACGGATGCCATCCTGCAGCGCCTCCATCTGTGCTTGTAACACGGAAAGTGGCGTGCGTAGCTCATGCGATGTATCTGCCACCCACTGCTGGCGATCACGCTCCATATCCTGCAGCCGCATGGCGACCTGATTGAAGGTATCGGCGAGTTCGCCCAGTTCATCGCTGCGGCGTATTGATAGCCGCGTGGCGAATTGTCCCTGCCCCAGCAAGCGTGTGCCGTTGACCAGTCGCTTCACGGGCCTGCGGAAATGCGCCGCCAGCAAAGCAGCTGCAAGCACGCTGAAGAACACACTCGCCCCAGCAAGGATCAATAGATTTCTCTGCTGTTCAATCAGAAAGGCGACAGCTAGCTCGTCATCCGGATTCTGGGACTTGGCGACGACGAGGTAACCGGCAAGCCTACCGTCAACAATGATGGGCCGCTGGATCCGATCAATCGACGCCACGACCACCATGGCTCGGCTAGCGATCGCACCGGCCAGGTAACGTCCGTTGTCGTCCAGCAAGCCGATGCGATAAACCAGGCTTGGCGACCGCAGCGTGGCGCCGTTTTTTTGATCGCCCTGCACGTCCAACAGCGCATCGCGCAACCAGCGCTTCCGCTGCTCCAATGATGTTGGTAAGAACGACCAGTCGTGGTGATACCGATACTGCGTGGACAGCGCGCCCGCCAATTCGTCCAAGTGATCCATATCGTCGTGGGCGGCAGACGGCAATGCGTGGTCGGACAGCTTCCAGCGCACCAGTTCCACGCCGATCGCTGCCACCGCCACGATCGACAACAGCACCGCGAAGAACAAGCGTTTGCCGATAGAGACCCTCAGGCGCATCACCTCATGGCATTGGTCGGCGCAAGCTAGTGGAGATTGAAGTTGCTGGCAAGGCCGAGCCGGGCTGGTCGTATCTGTGCCCGGCATCAGTTGTCCATAATGACCCATCTCTAATCGCCCTGCTCTAACATCCGTTTTAGGCCGAAAGCGGACGTCATCCCTGTAAGAAATCAAAAATCTATGAGTTGCCCAAGATTGCGGCATCTGTAGGCCGATAACCTTCCAAATGAGGCGCGAGTTACTGCGAGACCGGCGCAGACGCCTACGGAAAAGGTCATTAGACATTCTTTGAAGATGTGTCATAAAGTGGCCCAGGGCTACTCAGGGACTAAATGCCGCCTCCATGATTCCGTTGCTTGCCCTCGGTTTCATCGTCTTGCACACCATATCAATTCTGCTGCTGCCTGGGCACGCCGTCGCTGCATCGTATGCATTTCTGGTGGCTGCGCCGCTGTTAGCAAGCGTCAGTGCATTGAGAAGTGGTTTGAAGTTTGGGCTAAGGCTCACCCAAGGCTGGAGCCTGGTCGCATTGAGCATGTTGTCGTGGACGGCGGGGATGTTGTGCAGCCTCTGCCAAGACCTCTTTTTCCACAATTTCAATATTGCCCCTGGCGCAACGATGTTGCTTTACACGCTGTATGGCGTGCCGATTTTCTACGCAGTAGCGACTGTCGGGGTGGAAAGCAGCTCGTACCTTCAGCGCGGAATCGACGCGATTCTTGCGGCGCTGCTCGGTTATCTGTATTTCGCCCTGATGTTTTCATGGACCACCCTGCAGGGCGTATCGAGCCACCAATCTGCGGAGATGATTGCGTTTATGTTCGACATGGAAAACGCATTTCTCACCGCCATGACGGCAACTAGGTTTTTTGCAGCCAATGCGCCTAACCAGCGCCGCCTTTTCGGTGCGCTCGCTTCATTCACGTGCGTCTATGGCATTACCGCTGCGTATTACAACCATCATATTGCGCTTGATATCGCGCCGGACTTCGGCACGGTTTACGACGTAATCATCGATGTACCATTTCTGGTTTTTATTCTTTTCGTTCTACAGATACGACAGCAGGCCGCTAGTGCGCCGAATCCGCCCGATAGCCTGGTACGTTTTGTTCGCATCGGCAGTCCATTATTACTGGCGCTGTCGGTCCTGACGATTGCACTGATGATCATGGTCTTGCATCAGCGGTTCGTACTCGGCGTTGTAGGTATTGTGACCGCCGTGGTTGGGTATGGCCTTCGTAGCATCCTCAGCCAGGTTCAACAGATCGAAGTGGCGGACAAACTTCGCAGCGATCAGAGCATGCTCGCCGAAATGGCGCTGATCGATAGCCTTACAGGCATCCCGAACCGGCGCGCCTTTGAAGAGGCTATCGAACGCGAATGGCGCCTTGCCTTGCGCACTCAGCAAGTTATATCCCTGCTCTTGATCGATGTGGACATGTTTAAACAATATAACGATCGATATGGGCACATCGCAGGTGACGTTTGCTTGCGCAAGGTGGCTGACACGTTGGCGCAAGCCATACATCGCCCAACCGATTTGCTTGCGCGCTATGGTGGCGAAGAATTCGTGCTCATCCTGCCATCCACACCGACCGCCGGTGCTATCGATGTGGCTGAAAGTCTTTGCGCATCAATCAACTACATAAATCTCCCCCAAGAAGACAATCCCGTCAAACACATCACGATTAGCATCGGGATCGCCAGCATGTTGCCCACGAATGACGCACTACCGAGTGAACTAATCAGAGCAGCCGATCACGCCCTTTATGACGCCAAACGCAAGGGGCGCAACCGGTTCGAAGTGGCCACATAAAGGGGTGTCGATCTCAGGGCGATTTGGCATAGGCGCACGGCAACTGACTCTATGACCCGGTGATGGCGGTCTGAGCGGACACGCCGCGAAAGTGGGTAGAGGTCACTCTCGAAATTGATGCGTACGTCACCCTCATTTCTCATTGCTCAGAAGAATGATTCGCTAAATTTCAAGGAACCGTCGATGCCTTTGACAACTTTTGAGTGGATGACAACGAAATCAGCTGTCAGCATCGAAGGTAGCAACGGACAGTGGCGTTCGTTCTAAAGTAGGCTTTTACCTTCCACGATTTGATCGACAGTTGGGAACGTAAGCACTGAAGCTCGGTACGTAGCGTCCGCTTTTGGTCGAAAGCAGACTTTAGACCTCTTGTTGATCGATCTGTTGAGGTGATACATCCACACGAACTTCTTGAGAAAGCACCGCCTTCGCGTACTTGAAGAAGATGACGCCCAACAAAAGCGCTAGTGTTTGGTAAGTCATATACCACGCGGAATGGGAGAACTCGCCTCCACGCAATAGCACCGCAAGCCATATCGAGGCTCCCCCGACGATGCAGATCGCCGACCAGATTCGAACGACGATATATGCCCAGGACCTTCGCGTCATGACGGATACAATGATCAATGCCTGAATCGTAATAGGTAATAGTGCGGTCCAGGCGCCGCCCGCCATCACCGAAATGTTGAACGCCAGAAGACTTCCAACCGTCGCATAGAGAGCCGGCACGTAGAACTTTTCGAATTCAATTTGCATGACATCATGCCCCACGACGAGCGATCACTTATTTTTCGGCAGGTACTTCTTTGACTGGACCAACGCGTTACTCATACGAACCTTCTGGGCGCCATCACGTTAACTGGCCGAAATTCGACCAAGCTCGTTCATCTTTTCAAAGACAGTCGTTGCCTCTGGCAGCCATTTCGGCATAAGTTTGTATGCGCGCCGATAGTCTTGCACTGCAGTGTCAAAGTCGCCTTTCAATTCAAAAACTGAAGCCCTTACGATTTCCATCATCCACGGAAATTTTGCGGATGTTGTCCGCAAAGCGCCAAGATCGGAGGGTTGCAATAGGTGCAATTTCCATCTGCGTATCAGATCGGTCGCGCGCGTATTATCAGTACCATCGAACCTCCAATGGCCACCCCCAATCCATGCCATTGATTCCCTGACATAAACACTCAGGTACGCGCTCAAAGCAAGATTAACATCCATCTTAGTCAACAGATTATTTATCTCTACGACTTTGTAGGGATCACCGAGATTAATGGCGCTTAGGAGATACCACGCAAGCTTGCACTTCTCACACCCAGCGCACCGACTGGTGTTTTTTCTAAATTTCGCCAAGCCAGCTTCAATGCCATGTATGTTCTCCAATAATCGCATCCGTAGAAACATTTGCACGAACACGACCAACGCACAGAAGAGAAAATTTCCCACAGAACCTCACTTCAACTAAGCGCGTTGGCACGCCATTAGCGTCCGCCTTTTGTCGAAAGCGGATCTCGAAAAATTAGGGGACAAGGTGATTTCGCCATCGAAGAAGCAACTTGACTACTTCGGCGTCATGCACCTGATTAGCCTCGAGACCCATATGTTCTGTACTTAACCAATGGAGGTATTCGGCAATATCCTGTCCGCCGGTGGTTGCTTTAAGCCGACGAAATATCTGAGGAACATAGTTTTCGTACTCATCGCGTGCTTGAGGTACGCGAGCCACCCCGATCGGATCCCATACGTAGAAAAGGATCTCGTCGATCCGGCGCAGAAGCTCCTTTTCTTGTGGCGAAAGACTCACTGATTTATCCCTATATCATTTCAAACTGTCTGCTTCGGCTCGAAAGCGGGCCTTAGCCGATAGGCGTTAAATCGCCAGGAAACTGAGAAGCCGCTTTCCAATCAGCATCTGTCAAATCTCGAGTGCTTCTCCACCAAGCTCTGTTCAGATGCGCGAACACGTGGCCGAGATCCATGCGAAGTTCTGTCTCGCCGTATTCCGGAGCGCTCTCGACATCCTTGATCAGTTTTTCAAGGTGCTCCCGAGCGTCTTCGAGTTCATACATGAACGAGGCCCACTCGACGGGTTGAAGCGTTTTGTCGATCATCAAGCGTTCCATTCGTCAGGTGGTTTTATGTTTCGCCAATCACTTTGCATCACAGCCGCACAATAAATCGGGCCACACAATAAATAATTCGGACGTTGATTCCACTAACGCGAATTTGATCATTGTGTGGCGGGAACATGCTGCACCATAAAAACCAACGCGATAAAACCTGCGGTGTAGACGACAATCCAAACGCGCATGACGTTGACCTGAAGCAGAAGACTTGTATCGCCGAGGCTTTCCGGTTCGCGGGTGAAGAGGAATTTGAGTGTGCGAATCGTGGTTCTCATATTGTTATTCAAGAACAACGATGGCTTGCCCATCTCCGCGTATTTAATGGCGTGACTCGCTGCGAGCCGCCGAAACAAAAACCACACAAGCACGAGCCAAGTGATGGCCATGGCGAACAATACGTAGAAAAGCGCGTCGTACGTAAATGGCACTCCTGTCCCCTTTTAATCGATACGCGCGTCACTAAAGACGCCGCATCGGCAACCACGTCCCGCGCCGCAGGCCACTGTGGCCTGCGCCCCTCGTTATCCGACGTAGCTGCCCCTATTCGGGCATACGTTAATGGAAACGGGCTAGCAGTGCCTTCGGCCCACACGCCGCAAGGCAAAACCCGTCAACGGATGGCTTGACCTCGAAGGGGGTCAGCCTTAGCTTGGTCATGTCGCTGCCAATTCAGCGACCGGGCGTAGGACCCCGAAATTCTCCAAGGCGCACGCGCCAAACGGCGCGCTCTTCATGCGCTAACACCCCCGCGTTTATGGCGGGCGTGCCGGGCAGGCTTTGGCCTGGCCGGTCTCTTGGAGAATCGGTTCCTACCCCGGCACGTCCGTCGCCCGCGCTTCGGCGGGCGGCGGTGTCTCCGTCGCGCAAAGGAACGTTCGATGAAAGAAAAAGATCCGGGAGCCTGGCTCACCCTTAGCACCAGTTATTACCCCGCGCCCATCGGCAGCCCGCTTGCGCTGCTGAGCGATGCTTATATGTTGCAGGAGCACGCGCACGGCATCGTCAATATCATCCGCGACGCGGCTCAGCTTTCGCCCTATATGAATATGCGCTCGCTCGCGCATGCGCTGCAGGCGGTGGAAGTGCTGATCGAGATGAGCGCGGGATCGACGGAAGCGGCGCATGTGCGTTTCGAACAGATCGGGGATGCGTGGGTTCCCACCGATTGACGAAGCGCCATTCGCCAGCCTGTATGATGAGCGGCGGCGTTATTCCGAAAATAACGCCACCCTCTTCTTCTACGAGATGTCCCGACGTGCCGCATTATTCCGGCCCCCTGCTCACGCGCCCTGTCGCCGAAACCTTGCTTGCCGCACGCGATGCCGCGGGTGAATGGAATGGTTCGCTGGATTTGGGACGCTCGAACGGCGCCGCCACGCTGCACGCGGAATCGTGGCAATGGAAGGGCCAGCACTACCCGTATCCGCCTAAATTGAAAGACCGCACGATTTATTACTGGGATGGCGATGCGTTTTCGCCGATCTCGCGGTTTTCCGGTTCGCTGATCAAATTGGTGCCGACCGAATGGGGTGCGCCGACGTTCGAAATCGACGGCATCAAGATGCTACCGACGTCGAAAGAATCGCCGGTCGACGATGCGCGTCGCAAAGTAGCGTTGGTGGAACCGCGTGGCAAAGTTGTTTTGGATACCTGCGGCGGCTTGGGTTATTTCGCCGCATGTTGTCTGGAGGCAGGCGTCGCGCGTATCCAGTCGTTCGAAAAAAATCCCGATGTGTTGTGGTTGCGCACGCTCAATCCGTGGTCGCCGGACCCGGATGCGCCCGAATACGGCGGTCGTTTGCAGCTTGCCAATGCCGATGTGTCGCAGGTGATTTCGCAGGTTCCCGATGCATCGGTCGATGCGTTGCTGCACGATCCCCCGCGCTTTGGCATTGCTGGAGAACTTTATTCGCAGGCGTTCTACGATCAACTGGCGCGCGTGTTGCGTCGTGGTGGGCGCTTGTTCCATTACACGGGAAGCCCCAACAAGCTCACCAGCGATCGCGATGTGCCGCGCGAAGTGGCGAAGCGTTTGGAGAAGGCGGGATTCAAGGCGCAGCTTGCATTGGATGGGGTGTTGGCGACGCGGCGCTGACTAAACTACCGAATGGTATGCTCCCTCACCGTCTGCCGACGCCGCCACGTCGCAGGCGGCACGCCATATTCGCGATGAAATGCGCGGCTGAACGCGGTATCCGTCTGATAACCGACATCCTCCGCAATGCGCGCCAGCGTGGCATTACTTCGACTTAGTAAATTGGCGGCGAGCAACATGCGCCATTGCGTGAGGTATTGCATCGGCGTGCTGCCGACCAGCGTATGAAAACGCACGGCGAGCACGGAACGCGATGTCGATGCGGCATTGGCCAATTCATCCAGCGACCATGGGTATGCGGGGCGTTTATGCAAAGCATTCAACGCCGCGCCTACGATGGGATCGCTCAAGCTTGCGAGCCATCCCGTGCGATCGTCGCTCCGCTCGTTCATATAAAGACGCAGCACTTCGATAAACAACACTTCGGCCAGCTTCGCTAATACGCCTTCCCCGCCCGGCCGGGGCGAACGCGCTTCGTTCAACGCATAGCGCACGGACGTTTCCAGCCAGGCGCCGGCATTCGATCCGCGCAGATTGACATGCACCAAGGATGGAAGACCGCCGAGCAACATGTGCGCAAGTCGCGCATCGCACGCCAAATATCCGCAGACGATGCGCGTGGTCGGTCCGCCGCCGCCGTAAGCAAGCATGCGCGGGCGGCGCGACAGCACTTCTTGCAATGGCGAGCCCCGGGCTGGTTGCAGGTTGAGTTCTGAACTCATGCGGTGTGCGTCGCCGCGCGGGAAAACCACCACGTCGCCCGCAATCAGATGCGTCGGTGGCTGATCGTCCATTTCGACGTAGCACATGCCTTCGGTTATCAAGTGAAAGATCACCACGCGCTCGGCGCCAGGCTCAAGCATTGGCGCAACCGTATCGGCGCGCGGGGACTGATAGCACCACGGCGCGGTGAATCGCGCCTGGATAAAAATCGCGCCGATCAGATGCACGACGCGCAGAATTTCCGATAGTGCATCCATGTTCGCAGCACTCACGTAACGTTGGCTTCGATATGCACCTGAATCGGCAATGCGTTTTCTATGGCGCAGGCCATCGGCGAACCGCGGCGGCTTCGGTCCACCAGATCGCACAGCTGCTCGGCGGTCGCGCCATGCGCGTCGATGCGAATATGCCAATGCATTTCGTAAGGACCGGCGAACACGGGCTCGCCGTTGACGTCGGCCATGCCGAGAATGCCGCGCGTATCGGTGCGACTGTGCACCGACACATCCAGCCGCGTCAGCGCAATGCCTTCCGCCGCCGCGTTCATGGCGATGCTAGTGCCAAGGCAAGACGCCGAGCCCGCACGAAATAGCCAGCCCGGCGTCACTTGATCACCGTTGCCGCCCACCTCCGGCGGCATATCGGTCAACACTTGCGTGCCGTGCGGATGGCTGCACACGAAGCGCAAACCCTGCTGCCAATGCGCGGTGGCCGGCGTGTCGTTCTGAAGACCGATGTGAGGCTGTCGTTGCAGCACGGCCCTGACGCGCTGCATAGCCTCGGCAATGCCCTGCACCATGGCGGGACCCTCCACCAAACCCGTGCGTCAACGCGTTCGGCCTAATCCCCTGAGGCGACCGCCGGCATATAAAACATCCGGACGGTTGAGCAAGTCGGAGCGACGCGCGGATAGGACGCTGCCGACCGCCTGGCGCCACAGTACACCCAATTGCACGCCCAGTCAGTCGCCGGGAAGCTGCTTTTTGCCAGGCGAACGGCCGGTTTCTGGTTTGCCAGCGCGCGCCGCAAAGGTCGGCGGGAGGTTCGTGTATGACTCGCTTGCTCAGCTTTATTTATGGCCTAGTTTGCTATCTCGCGTTCTTCGCCACCTTTCTTTATTTGATCGGTTTTGTGGGCAATGTGGCGGTGCCCAAATCCATCGATACGGGATCGTCGACGCCTTTGGCCTTGGCGATCTTAATCGACCTGGCGTTGGTCGCGCTGTTTGGCATTCAGCACAGCGTGATGGCCCGACCGGGCTTCAAAAGCTGGTGGACACGCTGGATACCGCCCACCATCGAACGCAGCACCTATGTGTTGCTGGCTAGCCTGACTTTGATTTTGTTGTTCGCGTTATGGATGCCGATGACGCGTGAGGTATGGCGCGTATCACCATCGTTTGCAGCGCAGGTGCTGTGGGTTTTGTTTGCGCTGGGATGGGTTTTGGTGTTGGCCAGTACGGTGCTTATCAATCATTTCGATCTGTTTGGATTGCGCCAGGTCTATTTGAATCTCAAAAACAAAACCTATACGCAGATCGGTTTCCGTATTCCGCTGTTTTATCGCGTGGTGCGGCATCCGCTACTGCTCGGTTTTCTGATCGCGTTCTGGGCGACGCCGCGGATGACGACGGGCCATTTGCTGTTTACCTTGGCGATGACGACATACATCCTGATCGCCGTGCATTATGAGGAGCGCGACCTTGTCGCAACCTTCGGCGAACGGTATCGCCAATATCAGCAACGCGTTTCGATGTTGATACCGTTTCTCACGCACCAAAAACACTTTGGCGATAAATCGTCGAGGCCAACGCTTCATTCGCATTAGCCATTAATGCGCTACGACACGCGAATAAATTTACGTGGGCCATCGCAGGAATCGATGGCCTACGCCGCTCTCAGGAAACCAGCCGAGACAAACTGTCGCCTGCCTTTCCAAAACACGATGAAAGTGCATTATTTCTTTACTCCTCGACCACTGCCGTTCTGTTTCGGGCTAAACACCTGCCCATTTACGACACTTTCGCGCTTATACCCACAGCAAACTGACGAAAAACGCCGTCTTCAGTACTAACCGTATTCCGCCGATAATTTGTGCTGGAAAAACAGTATTCAAATCGCGCGCGGAAGCTATGCCCAGTACCTATAACTCTTTGCTCGTCGTGGTATCGCTGATGGTTGCCACGCTTGCATCCTTCACAGCGCTCGATTTGGCAAGCCGCATTTCCATGCTGAAGCATTCGGCTGTTCGTCACGCATGGTTGGCCGGCGGCGCGACAGCGATGGGCGTCGGAATCTGGTCGATGCACTTTGTCGCGATGCTGGCGTTTTCGCTGCCAATTCCGCTTGGCTACGATTTGGCGATCTCCGGTTATTCGTTGCTGATCGCGATTCTTGTTTCGTGGTTTGCGCTCTACGTCGTGACGCGCGCGCATTTTGGCGTACTCGATATCGCGGTGGGCGGCGTGCTGATGGGGTTTGGCATCGCCGGCATGCATTACACCGGCATGGCTGCTCTGCGTATGAGCCCGGGCATCGATTACGACCCGACCCTTTTTATGGCGTCGATCGCTATCGCCATTGTGGCGTCGACGGCCGCGCTATGGATCGCCCGCACGCTAAGCGATATTCGGCAGCGCCACATTATCGTCAAGCGCATCGGCGCGGCGCTGGTGATGGGCGTGGCCATTACCGGCATGCATTACACCGCGATGGCCGCCGCCGATTTTATGCCCGGCTCGATTTGCGGCGCCGCTAATGGCGTGGATACGCGCTGGCTCGCCACCACCATTACGCTTTTCACGTTTGCGATTTTAACGGTGACGCTGATTTTGTCCCGCTTCGACGTGCGCACGGAATTGCTTGCCGGATCGGTAACACAGCTCAACGATCAGATCGTGCGCATGGTCAATCACGATACACTGACCGACCTGCCCAATCGCCGAGCGCTGGTGGAGCGCATCGAAACGGTGGTCCACAACGCAAAGCGCGCCGATACGATGTTCGCCGTGCTGTTTATGGACATCGACGGTTTCAAGACCATCAACGATTCGCTGGGCCACTCGACCGGCGACGAAGTGTTGAAGGCCTTCGCGCGGCGCTTGCAACAATGCGTGCGCGACGGCGACACGGTCGCGCGACTCGGCGGTGACGAGTTTGTGGTGCTGATCGAAAATCTGGCATCGCCGGATGAAGCGCAAGACCTCGCGCAGAGCGTGCTCGACCGCATGGGGCGCGGCCATTGGAGCGACGAGCAGCCGCTGCAAGCCGTACCAAGCGTGGGTATCGCTTTGTTTCCGCGCGACGGCGAAAGCGCCGACGCCTTGCTGAAAAACGCCGACGCAGCCATGTACGAAGCCAAGCGCGCCGGACGTGCGACGTGGCGCTTTTTCGAGTCGAGCATGAACGTAGCAGCGATGCGTACGCTGCAGATTCAAAATGCGATACGCGTCGCGCTGGACGAAGGCCATTTCTCGCTGCGTTTCCAGCCTAAATACGACGGTTTGAACAACGAGCTGGTGGGCGCGGAAGCGCTGATTCGGCTGGAACACCCCGAGCTCGGATTGCTGATGCCGACGGAGTTTATTCCTACCGCCGAACGTTCCGGCCTGATCGTACAAATTGGCGAATGGGTAGTTCGCGAAACGTGCCGCCAGATTCGGCAATGGCAAATGGCCGGACTGCCGGAGATGAAAGTGGCCGTTAATCTTTCGCCGAGGCAGATGATTCAGCCCGATCTGATCGACACCATGGTTTCGATCGTGCACGCCGAACACGTGCGCTGCGATCAGATTATTTTCGAAATCACCGAAGCCGTGGCGATGCACGATGCGCCGAAAACGGTCGATATGATCCAGGCATTTCAGGGCGCAGGATTCGAAATCGCCATCGACGATTTCGGCACCGGTTATTCGAGCCTTGCGTATCTAGAGCGCTTCCGCGTCAAGCAGTTGAAGATCGACCGATTCTTTACCAACGGTTTGGACGCGCAAGGCCACGAGGGTCGCGCGATCGTTTCGGCGATTATCGCGCTGGCGCATTCGCTCAACATGGAAGTGGTGGCCGAAGGCGTGGAAACGCCGTCGCAGTTGTCGGAACTGCAAGTGATGGCCTGCGATCAGATGCAGGGTTATTTGCTCGGCAAGCCGCTGACCGCCGGCGCATTCGCCACGTTGCTGGAACAGCAGATCGATATCGAACCGGCGTAACGAGCAGCACACTCTCCTGCTTCGGCGCTGTCATAATCGCAAGCCCGTTTACCGACACCGAGCCGCGCACCATGAAACCGGAAGATCTGCAGCGATTGGTGACCGTCACGATGCCGTACGGTAAATACCAGGGTCGCTTGATCGCCGATTTACCCGGCGCCTATCTCGCCTGGTTTGCGCGCAAGGGTTTTCCGCCCGGCGACCTGGGCAATTTACTGGCGTTGATGCTTGAGCTCGATCACAACGGATTGAAGTCGCTGCTGGATCCGCTGCGTAAACGCGGCTAAGCCACGGTATCGACAAACACGCCGCGTAGGCCGCTGATGCCGCTCTGACTGAAATGGCGCGCGAGTGTTTCCATAAACGATTGCAGGCTTGGCATCGTGCCATCCGAAGGCGCGCTGGCAGACATGCCGGACGACGCACCGAGCGACGTCCATAAGCTTTGAAACACCGAGGTCAGCTGACCGTCGCCACGCGATGTTTGCGACGTGCTGTTCGCGCTGGCGCTCAATGCCTGCGCCAAACTGGAAGACGCCGACGCCATGCTTCGATATTGCTGAATGTGCGGCGATGCGCTTTTCGACAGCGAAAGCGCGTCGATAGATTCGTTGCCAGTCGTCGCGGCATTCTCCGAATCCGCCGTGTTGGCGTTGGGGATCAGCCCAAGTTGCGTCAGAGCGGCGGCGATCGCCGAAGCGAGCGGTTCTGCACTGCCGGAATCCGTCGACGCGGCAGGTGTCGACGGCTTGGCTAGGCTGGATTCCTTTTTGTAATGACCGTAACGGTTTACATAAAGGCCGCTCACCGATGGCGACTGAGTGCTGACGATGCTTGGCAAACTCATAACCGGCAAAGCCCTTTATGAACGGTGAGCGCTCGACATATTACCTCGCCGCGCCAGTCGGCGAGAAACGGCCCGACCCGGGCCCGAAACGGAAGGCTAGGGCCTGTTCGTACTATTTGCGTGGCCCGCGCCGGGAGCTGTTTGCGCGCCAGCCAAGGAAGAGCGAGGGAGTGTACGTCCGTACACGACTAAGCGATGACGCGGGATGGCGGGCAAACAGACCCGGCCCTTCGGGTTGTCGATGAGTGGCCGCCATGCGGCAGCGCGCGGCTTGGCTTGACAGCCAGTCAAGCCGGCGCCGCACACTACCTCCTGTCGGCCACTCATCGACAACGCGGGCTACGTAAATAGTGCGAACAGGCCCTAGAGCTTGCCTGCGGCCGGCCGGACCAACAAGTGCTTCGGGCACGCCCTACCCGCTTTTCGCCGGCCTTACGGTTTGGCGCCCGCCGGCTAGCCCATTAGTCAGCGTTGCGGCGGCGGGGTTGTCATGTATACAGTGTATACATGACTCGCCTGACGACCACCGAAAAGATTCTCAAAGCTGCCAACGCCCTGTTCGAACGCGAGGGCGCCGATGCCGTGACCATGCGTCGCGTCGCCGATGCGGTGGGCATTACGCCCATGGCGATCTATCGCCATTTCCCCAACCGGGGTGCGCTGCTGAAAAAACTCTCCGACGACAGTTTTCAGAGCGTTGCGCACGAATGGAAATCGCGCTCGCGCAGCCGCGACGTGCTCAAGCGGCTGACCGCGTTGATGGAACCTTATTTGGATTACGCGCTGGCGCATCCGCATCTGTTCGATCACGCGTTTTCCGTACGCCGCGACGATGCGCGGCGCTATCCGGAAGATTTTCACGCGCGCCTTTCGCCCACCTTCAATGTCGCGCTCGACGCGGTTATCGAAGGCATGGCCCAAGGCGTGTTGAAACAGGACGATCCGCACGACGTCGCGATGACGATGTGGGCGCATCAGCACGGCCTGATCGCGCTCTATCGCGCGGGACGTTTCAGTTATGACGAGGCGCAGTTTCGCGCCTTCTACTTGCAATCCTTGAGGAGGTTGCTCGATGGCATCAAAGCATAGTTATTCCGCGCTGCTGACGTGGTTGGCAGCGACCGCCCTCTCCGCGCTGTTCTGGTGGTTCGGCAATGGCGTCCATGCGGTGTGGTGGCTGACATGGCTCTCGCCCCTGCCTGTGTTGTGGCTTGCGCCGCGCGTTCGCGCATCAATGGCTGCGTTGGCGTGTTTCGTTGCGTATGCCGCTGGCGCGTTGAGCACCTGGACCTATGTCCACACCTACATTGGGATGCCGTTGCCTTTCGAAATCTATGCCATCGGCATGGGCGGCGTGATGTTGATGTGCTGCGTGATGCTTTACCGTCGATTGTTGATGCGGGGTTATACGTTGGCCGCCGCATTGGCGGTGCCTGCGACGTGGGTCGCCATCGAATACGCCATCAATCGGCTTTCGCCGCACGCGACATTTGGCAATATCGCCTACACGCAGATGGACGCGTTGGCGGTCATTCAAATCGCCGCTGTGACCGGTCTTTGGGGCGTTGGTTTTCTAGTGATGCTCGTGCCCGGCGCGATCGCGCTGCAGGCAACGTCGCAGGCTTCCAAGTACGGTCGCCTATCGGTGGCTGCGTTGACCGCGTTGCTGCTGATCGGCACGTTGTCGTACGGCATGTGGCGTCTTCAGGCGCCCGCGACCGGAACGATGCGCATTGGCTTGGTATCGCTGCAAAAACCGACCCAGGTTCCGTTGAACGAACCCAAGGGGCAAGCGCTCGAAGCGCGTTACCTGGAAGCATTCGGTCGTCTTGCCAACGCCGGCGCGCATATCGTGCTGGCTCCGGAAGGGACATTCGGCACCGCGGATACGAGCATTCCCGCATTTTCTCAACTGTCGAATCAGCGCAATCTGATGGTCGGTTCTGGTATCGATTTTTCCGGCGATCCGCAAGGACATCGCAACATGCTGTTGGTGTTTCGACCTGGCGCCACGTCTCCGGCCACCTACATCAAACACCATTTGCTCCCCGGCATGGACCCGTTTATTCCGGGCGACAACTACACCATGCTTGAAGGCGACCCGCGCATCGGCATGGCGATCTGCAAGGACATGGATTTCCATGACATTGGCGACGCTTACGCCACGCGCCACGCGCAACTGTTGCTGGTGCCTGCTTCGGACTTCACCGTGGACGGCTGGTTGCACAGTCGCATGGCGATCATGCGCGGCGTGGAAAGCGGCTTCGCCGTCGCGCGCGCCGCGCATGCGGGCCGACTTACGCTAAGCGACGACCGCGGTCGTGTCGTGGCGGAAGCGTCCAGCGAGCGACGCGATGCCGAGCTGTTGGGTGATCTTCCGTTGCGCGACACGCACACGCTATATGCGCAATGGGGCGACTGGTTTGCATGGCTCGACGTCGCGCTGTTGGCGGCATGCCTGGTGCTGGCGTTTCTTCCGCGCAAAACGTCTCTGTAAACGGCGTCGTTGGCGTGGAGAAAATCGGGATGCGCACGATGCGCATCCCGATGAGGTGAATCACTTCTTCTTGCTTGTCGTCGTCGCGGCGCAAACCGGCGTCGGCAATGCGGCGTTGATCGCGCTGATATCGAAGCTACCAAGGCCCGTGGTGAAGTCCCAGCCGGGCGTCGCCGCATACAGGAAGTTATCGCCGAGCACGATGTCGTGAAAATCCACGGCAGCCGTGCCGAAGGGCTGGCCAAAGGTCGTATAGAGAATCGGCGCGGCGAAACCTTCGCAATTGTTGTGTGCCGTTTCCATACGCGCCCAACTGCCCACGGCAAGCGGCGACGCCAGACTTGTACCGCCCACGCCGATGTCCTGGCCGTTTACCACCACGTCGGCGGGCGCGATATTCGGGTCGGCATCCATCGCGATATCCGGCACGCCACGCAAGCCGCATGTGCTGCCGGTGGGCGGAATCACGCCATTGGTCCACGGGCCTGGCGATTCCCACAAACTGTTGCCGCCGCCACCCGAGATCCATGCGATCTCCGAGTTGTACGTATAGCCGGCATTGGTCAGCAACGACGTGCCGCCGACGGCGACCACGTATTCCGACGCCGCCGGATATTCGACCGCACTCAACACCACCGGCTCGCCCGCATTCGCCAGCACCTGACAGGATGCGCCACCGTCGCCGGAGGCGGCGAAGAACGTGATGCCTTCGGCCGCGCCTTGTTCAAACGCGAGATCCTCCATCAGCATCGCGCCGCTTAAATACTCCAGCGATTCGCAGCCACCGAAGGACATATTCACGGCCTTGACCTGATTGTCACCGACGATACGTTCGAACGCCGGAATAAGCGCCGCGTCCGCGAGCGAACCGGCATTATAAAAAACAATCTTTTGCAGATTGCCTGCCATGCCCGACGAGGACTGGCTATCCAGATCCCACTCATCGAGTCCCGAGGTATCGGTGGTCTGCAAACCGACCGGCACAACTTGATATGGCACCTGCGGCAGATTGAATTCCTGCTCGTACTGACGAAGGTCCAGCGGCACCTGCGTAATATCGCCTTCAGTCACAATGCCGATCGTCGTATTGCTGCCGGCAGGCGTGCCGCCGGCGTCATAGGCCGTCTGGAACTGCGGGCCGGAATAAGCCGGAGTCGTCAGCGGGTTTTGCGGCAGCGCGAGCTGCGTGCCCATCACGCCGACATTCTGCAACCCGACGACCACGGAGACGATGCTGGCGAGCGACAAAGGAACCTGCGCGGGTTGCGTGTTGGCGAATACATGGCGACCACCCAGATTGAACGACACGAGCTTGGTATTGAACGCGGATTCCACAACCTGCGCGCTACCGTCCGCGCTGACGGCAAGGTTATTGCCGGACACTGTAATATTGGTAAATCCAAGGCTGCTTAAATAATTTTCGACGGCGCTTACATCCGTCGCAGTCGGCGCATAGGTGGCGAGAAATTGTTGAGGCGTAATGACTTGACCGAACTGTGCATTGCCGGGCGTAGAAATCGCCGCAACCAAGGTATCGAGTTGCGCTTTATTGTGTGGCGCCAGGCCGACCACGATATGCATCGACTGACTGATATTAAGCGGAACCGTCACGATGCCCGACGGAATCGGCGTCGCCTGCGTAGCCGTATTAGCCCAAATGTCGCTTGCATAGGCGCCGTGCGGAACCATCAGCACGGTAGCGCCAACCAGAGCGGCAACCGTCAATGCACGATGAAGACGCGTAGAAACGAGACTACTCGAACGTAGCATTTCAAGTCTCCCAATATTAGATAACTATGTTGCGTAATAACTCCCCGTAAATGCGCACCCCTGTCGCACATCACGCGACGTATACAACCGAGCGTGTGCCTGCCACCTAAGCTAGGATCAGAACGGTGAGTTTGATGTGTAAAAAAAACGCGTCACTGCGCGCTAATCGTTTGCGATATCCATACCCACGCGTTATTCACGTATTTGCCGTTTAAAAGAGACCGAATACATGCCGCCATCGACCGTATCGGCAAGGCATGAATAACCAATCTGGCAATTTTGGAAGTCGAAAATGCGCGAACGCCGAGGGCAATAACCCTCGGCGTAGTTATCCGCACTCTCTTTTTTTAAAACGCGACGGCCCGCTACGTATTTTTGATCGTTGGGTTGCCCATCAACATAACGGGTTGGACTTCTTCCATTCTCAAGCCGGCTCTCGAAGGAACGATCAATATCGTCGAATAGATTTTTCCGCCGATCGTTGCTCGAAGAACGTAGGACCAATTTCCCTCAGACTCGAGTCCACGGTGGTTATCGAGAATGGTCATTTGATTAGGAGTGCGTGGATCGATCCTGAGATCGGTGAAGATCCCGACTTTTGGCGCGTTGCCAAGCCACGCAAAGCCTGGCTCTGGTTGATCGAGTGGGATGAACGATCCCGCTGCAGCGGCATCCTGCAACGTCCAAACGATGCGCTGCGGCTGCTTCGTATTTGGGAGGATTTCGACCGATTTGACACCGAGAGAGCACGGTGCGCCTGGTGGTTCCAAATAGACACTCAGCATGACGTCAAGACCGGGTTCCATGATGATCTCCTAACGATGAGAGATGGGTTTACCGTGACTTTCCCACTGCCATCCCTGCCTGCATTGCCCTGGCTTACTTGCCTTTGCCGGTTGCCGCCAGCGCTTTCTGCTGGAAGGCCGGATTGACGGGATAGGCGATACGCTGATGCTGTAGCGCGTCCACCAGCGCCACATCGCGGTAACCGCTGTCCCACAACTGTTGGATCAGGCGCTGTGCGTCGGGCTTTCTGTCCAACGCCAACAACGCTTCCACTTTCAGCGCCAGCAGGCGCGGATCGTTGCGCCCGCTCTTGACGCTTTGCATTGCGTTCAACGCGTCATGGCGCAAGCGTTGTGCGGCTTGCGCATCGACGGTCACGGCCGCGAGCAGCAACTTCCCATTCACGCTTGCCAGCAAGGTGGCGCGGTCGTCGGGTTGTTTGATTAACAGTGGATCGAGCATCGCCAGCGCTGCCTGTGCCTGCGCGAACGCGGCGTCGCTTTGGCCGGCGGCGCGCGATTGCGCGGCTTGCTCCAGTTTAGCTTCCGCGAATTCGCGTTGTACGCCGACGTTCGCCGGATCTTTTTTTGTCAAGGCGGACAAAATAGACAGCGATTGCGCAACCTGTTTCTGAGCGGTCGGCAGATCGCCGCTCAATCGATGGAGCCGCGCCGATTCCGACGAATACCGCGCAAGATCGTCCTGAAAGCTGGCGTTGTTCGGATCGATCGCCGCCAGTTGAGCGGCGATATCGACCGACTGCTGCACGTCGCGCATGCCTGTCTCGATATCGCCCGTGAGCGCCAGCGTGCGGCCGAGAATGGCGTGAACCTTCAGCATGTTCTCGCGCTGATCGTTGTTGCGCGGATCGCGTGCAACCAGCGCGTTCTCGATCGCGTCATCGGCTGTGTACTGGGCAACGGCCGATGCAAGATCGCCATCCATAAGCGCGAGTTTTCCAAGATTATTGTGCGCATCGCCCAATTGATCGGCCCAATCGGTTTTATCGGGTTTCGCCGCCACCAGTTTCTGGCACAGCGCCAGCGTGCTGCGGTACGGAGCAATCGCCTCGTCGAGCCGACCACGCGCTTCGAGCACATGCCCGATATCGTTGTCGATCATCGCCAATTCGTATTGCAGCGTGAGATCGCTGGCATGGTTCGGTTCGACACGCAGCAAAACCGTTTGCGCCGATTCGAAATATTTTTGCGCATCGTCAAGCTGTCCTTGGTACCAATGGACCATACCGACATAGGCCACGATGCGCGCGTAAGCGAGTTGTCGTTCGACGTCATCCGGCGCTTTTTCGGCCAAACCGGCGGCGAGTTTCGATGCGGCTTGAAACGATTCCATCGCCGCGGCCAATTGACCTTGGTCCAGTCGCACGCTGCCGATCTCCTCGAGCGCCTTGGCGCGTTGCGCCAGCGCGCCGTCGGTGACGTCCGTGGTCGGCAACGACTTGAAATACGCCATAGCGTGATCGTTGACCGTTTCCATGATGTCCAGTCGCGACACTTGCTGCAGCTTGTCGTTGAGATCCCCGAGCATAAAACCGACCAGATCTTCCGCCTGCTTTTGACGCCGCACAGCCGCCTCGCTCGCGACGACGGCGGCATGCCGCGCAATCATGGCCATAATCGCTAACGTGGTGGTCATCGCCATCACGATCAGCGCCAGCGTAGCCAGCGCGGCCATGCGTCGATAACGTCGTTTCAGCTCGCGTCGTTTCAACGCATCGAAATCGAGATCAAGCAGACCGGCGATTAATTTCAATTTGGCGTTGGTTTTGCCATCTTTGCCAGACCGCGCATCGGCGGCGATGGGCTCGGTGCGTTCGTCGGTCAATTGGCTGTCGCTGCCCATTCGATAGCGCAGCGCATGCGTAAAACATTCGTCGGCTTCGCGACCTTGAAGACCGCTTGCATTCGGTTCGCCTTCGACGATCAAGCAGAAAATGCGCTCGCTGCGGCCTAGTCGTTTGAACGCGAGCACCTCCTCATCGACCCAGCGCGAAGCGGCCGAGCGCGGCGAGCAGATCACGATCAGGTTTTCCGATTGCGCCAGCGCTTCGTTGACCTTACGGCCGAGATCGGTGGCGCTGGCCAGTTCGTCGCGATCGCGAAAAATGGGTGCGAGGCGTTTTGGAATAACGCCCGCCGCGGTGGTCGCGCCAACCAGCTGTTTCGGCAACGCGTACGTTTCCAGCGCCTTGTGCAGCCAACCCGCCCAGGCTTTGTCCTGGTGGCTGTAGCTGATAAAGGCCCTATATCGAGCGGCCGGCGTCGCGGAAACGGGGGTCATGGCGCACAACACTCCTTTTGAGTGTCGCGTTTTCCCTCGCGGGAATTTCCCCTGGGTGGAGCCAAATCAAGCGCTGCGGGCGGCCATGACCAGTGCTTGAACCTAGGAATTCGCCGACTCTATCATGGTTCCGCGCTGCCGGCGTGAGTCTCTCGCGCCTCGGCGTCCCTCTCGACCAACGCCTTATCGCGCGAGATTGAACCAGCCGAGAACGTGTCGCATCCATGCGTTTGCCTGATCGGGATTCCACACGAACGTCGCCACGCTTTCCGCCGGCATCGAATATTCGAAACGCGTCTGACCTTGTGCGACGGAAACAAGCCGCGCTTTCTCATTGCTATTGACCATCACCAGCACGATCGATCCGTCCGATGCATTTTGAAACGCCACATTGGCGATGCCTTCGTCGTCGAGCATCGTGGATTCCACGCGCACGGCGCCGGGCAATACAAATTTACTAAAGTGCGCGAACGCGTAGTATTCGTCGTTCCGTGTCACCGCACCGGTGTGCGAGTCGATCGTGACCACGCCCTTGCACAAGGCGCAGCCGCCAAAATGCGGACCGTGTTGTTCGTCGAGCACGATATTCCAATACACCACGCCACGCGCCCACTGCCGCGTTCCGGTGACCAGCAATTCGCGCGTAAACCACAATAGCTCGCCGTTGACGGCCGACGCCCAATCGCCGCCGGAACACTCGGTGATGTACGTATCTTTTTGTGGATACGCGCGATGGATGCGACCTTGCGCATATTGGCTGCCGTCGTAGCAATGCCATGCCACGGCGTCGATATAACGCGAGGCGTCAGGGTCGGCCAACATGCTCATCGGTTGATCGGGCTGATTCCAGTTGTGGTCCCATTCCCAGATTTGTGTCTTGGGACTGCGGCTCGCCAGTTTAGGACCGAGATACTGGCCGATGACGCGCGCACGCGTGGCCTCGGGCATTTCCATGCCGGGATACGTCACCGGCACGAAGCCCGGTTCGTTCTGCAAGGTAATGGCGAAAATCGGAATGCCATAACCGAGATACGCGTCGAGATATTTGACGAGATAATCCGCATACGCACTTTCGTACTGCGGCAATAATTCTCCGCCGATCAGATTTCCGCTGGTTTTCATCCATGCCGGCGCGCTCCATGGCGACGCCACGATAACCAGTCCCGGATCGATGGCGAGCACTTGACGCACGGTCGGAATCACATCGTGCACGGTGGGCGTGATGTTGAAATGCTGCAGTCCTGGATCGACTTGGCCGAACGGAACATCGTCCAACGTATAGGGCTTCAACGAGAAATCCGACGCGCCAACCGTCAGGCGCATCATGTTCAAACCGAGATTGGGCGGCGGCCCATACAACTCGTGCAAAAACGCCCGGCGCTGAAAAAAGTTCAGCTTGTTCTGGATCAACCACGCCGACGAATCCGTCATCGCCGCGCCAAAGCCGACCATGGTTTGAAACCGTTTCTGCAGATCGATCACCACATCGGGGGTCGACGCGCCGCGCGGAGTCATGTCGATATCCGGTTGCTGCTGCAACATCAGGCGACGATTCGCCGTGCTCAACCAGAGTTGAACCGTGGGCAGAATCGAGCGCGCCGACGCGGCGACTTGGGGTTTCGCCGCGGGAAGCGTAAAGAGCGGCGCGTTGAGAGCGACCAACGTAACGAGGACGAGCAACGCGACAAAGACGATGGTCGTGCGGTAGGAATCGGACCTGCGCTCGTTCATGGGGCCCGAGTCATCCGTGGCCGTCGGTGCGATTCATTTGGAACATGCAGCTTTCTGGCTCCGGCGAAAAAGGCGACATGCTTTTTCTACATGGGAAACGCGCCATGAGCCAGTCTTGTTTACGCCGACGGTTTCACGAATCGTCACAATCATTCTATCGAACGTGCCGGGTGGGTGATATCGCCATCACCCGGCACGAGAATCGCCGATGTTGCGAATCGGCCGGCTTTCGGCTGAAAGCCGGCCTCAAATACTAGGGCCCTGAGGCTGCCAGACCATATTTCGCGGCGCGCGTCTCGATATTCGGATCAAGCGCCTGTGCAGCGACCAGATCCGCTTTTCCAGCCTCAGCCTGTCCGCTACGGATTTTCGCCAACCCGAGCCCATAGCGCGACCATGCAGAGCGTGGATTTCCCGCTGTGGCTTGCTCGTAGGCTTTGATCGATTCGGGATAATGACCCAACCGCAATTGAACGAGGCCGAGGCTGTCGAGATAGGCTGCATTTTCTCCATCGCGCTTGATCGCCTTGCGGCAATCGTGCAGTGCGTCGTCCAGCATTTGGTTGCTCAGCGCCCTTGCCCAGCAGCGTTCGTTGAGCACCACGCCAAGACCTGAGTCGCTACTGTGCAGGCGAATCCAATCGTCGAGCAAAGGCAGCGCCGAGGCGGGTTGGTCGAGTTCGATGTACATGGCGGCCACCGCACGCGATCGCGACGATCCTGCGGGGGCCAAGGCGCTTGCCGCCGCTACGTCGGCTGCCGCGCCTGCACGGTCTTTGTGCATGAAGTGAACCCTTGCGCGCAGCAGCAAGCCATCGAGATTCTTGGGATCTAGGCTCAAGGCTTTGTTCAAATCGGTGAGCGCCGCATCGGATTGTTTGGCCGCGCCAAACGCTCGTGCGCGAGCGACGTAATAATCGGCCTGATCGGGCGCCAAACGAATCGCCTCATTCAAATCGGTAATGGCCGTCTGCGGTTCGCCGCGAGAAAGATCGGCTTCGCCACGCAACGCAAAGTCGGACGCATTTTTAGACGCCGCGCCGTTATTGTCCGTGGCAGTGCCGGCATTGGATTTGTCGCCGTCGCCCGTCGCATCCGCAAACGCGAACACGCGCCCACCGTTGTAAGTGAAATAGGCCATCTTCTGGCTATTGGAAATAAACATGTGATGGGCAAGGAGATAATCCAAGCCCAGCAGCATGTCGGTATTGATGTCGCCAAACGTGCCATCGATGACTTCCATCTCGCTATGCTGGATGGTTTCCGTGCCGACGGAAAACGAATCGACAGGCACTATCCACGTCTGGACCGTCTTCTGACCGATACCGGACGCGTAGCCTTTTTTCACATTCGGCGCATTGAGGTCCAGACCGGCTCGCTCAGCGGCATGACGGCTTATCAAAGTGGCCATGGAGCCCGAATCGAGCACGGCATGCACTTTCTTGCCGTTGATCATCACGTCGACAAACGTGCGTTGATCGAATCGATCGCCGGACGGTTCGAGCTTGACCATGAAGTAATCACGACCCGTCGCCCAATAGGACAGCGCACTGTTGTCGCAATTATCAACCTTAAAAAAACTCAACTTGCCATGCGCAAAATCGATTTCCAGGTCGGCGAAATCGAACAGATTCGCGCCAAGCAATCCTGTACCCGCGTCCGAACCACCGACGATGAAATCGATATTTTTGAGCGTCGTTCCGAGTATGCCGAATTCCTTGACGTGCGTGTATTGCGCGTTCGCGGAGCCGCCGACGCCGATGAGGCGGAAATTGTCGGGCAAGTCGCGCAGCTTGAGCCCCAGCGATGACGCATTGGCGCGCGACATGTTATTGAAAAACGCACCCGTATCAATAATGAAGTGCGTATCGGTTCCGTTGATTTTCACCACTGTGGTGGCGCGCCCGCCGACCAAGTCCACCGGCAACGTGCCGTAAAGCATCAACTGACATTTAGCGGCGCGCGCCTGGCTTGCGAGCAGCAAGCCGATACCCAGACAACACACACGCAAGATGCCGATTGCCAACCTACCTGCAACGAATCGCTTTTCACCGTTCATAACTATCCCTGAAAAAATGTTTCCGCCGCTATTCGCTCTTACGCACAAATGCCGGGCAGCCGCATTCGATCCGAAAAGGCAGACCGCCTCATCGAGCGAATGTGTCACATATAGAAAGTGATGGCGCAATGCGCCCCGAAATTCCCTTTCATGACCGCCCCTGATTCGGTCGATGCCCCTACAGCATCGTGAGGCGCGAAGCGGTCGCGGTCAAGATTGGGTTTGGCGCGCAAATCCTTGCGGAGCCGATAAAGGCCGCCCATTTGCGGTCAAGACAAATTGTCGCGTTCCAACGCGCGCGAACGATGGATCAATGGGCGAATTCTACTTTCGAGTTCAGGCGCCGATAGCCTGAAGCAGTTGCTGCCGACCGTCTTTCAAAATCTCGTCCGCTAGCGCCGGATCGGCGTCGGCCACAGCGCGCGAAAGCATGAGCAAGCCGACCATTTGACTGAAAAGCCCGATGGCCTTTTTTCTTTTTTCACGTGCATTCTTACCCTCGACCACGCTCGCCAACTGGTCGAAACTCCAGGACAGTCCTTGCGCATACGATTGCTGCGTTTCGTCCCCGAGTCGGCGCACATCGCCGGCAAACGCGGACATCGGGCAACCTGCCTCGATATCGGCGCAATGATCGGGCGACAAGTACCAATCAATATGCCGCTTCAGCGCTTTGGCCGCCCCGCCCTTCGATACGTCGATGTTGGCGATAAGTTGCGCTGCGCCGCCCTCTAGCGCCTTTTCCATCACCGCCTCGACCAGCGCGTCTTTCGATTTGAAGTGGTTATAGAAGCCGCCCTGCGTGAAGCCCGCTGCTTTGGTCAGCTCGGTCAAACCCACGGCGGCCACGCCGCGCTCGCGAAAGAGTTTCTCTGCGGCGGCGACGATAGCTTGTTTATTTTCAACAGCTTGCTGCTTGGAAACGCCCATTTGCCTGCTCCTGTCTAGCGACCTTTCAGGATTTCTATCAAATCACAATGGTGATCACCATTGACAATGATTTGGGATGGGTCCACTATAGCTCATGTCGATGGTGACCACCATTGTGATTGCTATCTTGCCTTAAACCGCTGAGCAGCCGGCGCTGGCAGCGACCTGAAGAGGAAACGACCATGTCCACGCGTTCGCCCGAACAAAACAAAGCGCTGGTGCTGGAAGCCTTCGACACGCTGTTCAACAAACGCGACTACGCGGCGGCCGAACGCTTTTGGTCCGACACGTATATCCAACACAGCGCGCATATCGAGCCGGGCCGCGACGGCCTGTTTAATCTGATTCGCAGCATTCCCAGCAGCCTGCGTTACGAGCATGGGCTGATCTTGGCCGAAGGCGATTACGTCATCGTGCACGGTCGCTTCTCTGGCCACGGCCGCCCCGCGGCCTGGATCGCCGCCGATGTCGTGCGCATCGAGAACGGCAAGCTCGCCGAACACTGGGACGTACTGCAAGACGAAGCCACGCAAGCCGAATCCAAGAGCGGATTGCCGATGTTCGGCAATCGCTTCCCTGCCTGAAATCTTCCACGGAGACATCTCATGAAACTCAATGGCAACACGATCTTTATTACCGGCGGCGGCTCGGGCATCGGCCGTGCGCTTGCCGAAGCGCTGCACAAGCTGGGCAACAAAGTGATTATTGCCGGCCGTCGGCGCAGCCATCTCAACGCGGTGATCGCCGCCAATCCGGGCATGCATGCGATCGAATTGGATGTCGCCGACATCGCCAGCATCGAGCGCGCCGCTAAAACCTTGATCGCCGAATATCCCGACCTCAATGTCTTGATCAACAACGCGGGCATCATGCAATTCGACTCAGTCGACGGAAAAATCGACGACGCGCTGCTGACGTCCACCATTACGACGAATCTGCTTGGCCCGATTCGCATGACGTCGGCGCTGATCGAACATCTTAAGACCAAAAACAACGCCGTAGTGGCTTATACAAGTTCCGTGCTTGCGTTCGTACCGCTTGCCGTCACCGGTATTTACTCGTCGACTAAGGCGGCAGTTCATTCTTATGTGTTGTCGCAGCGTTTCATGCTACGCAATACGGGCGTTCGCGTACTTGAAATCGCT
Organism: Dyella sp. 2HG41-7; assembly: GCF_021390675.1. Classification (NCBI taxonomy): domain Bacteria; kingdom Pseudomonadati; phylum Pseudomonadota; class Gammaproteobacteria; order Lysobacterales; family Rhodanobacteraceae; genus Dyella; species Dyella sp. 2HG41-7. The sequence goes on along the minus strand of NZ_JAJEJV010000004.1, from coordinate 1,696,150 downwards.
CCGCCGTGGGTACGCACCGAACTCCTGAACAGCCAGGAAGCGGAACAAGCCATGCCGCTCGATCAATTTATCGCCGAAACGATGCAAGTTCTCGGCACCGATGCAGACGAGATCCTGGTCGAAGGCGCCAAGCAGTTCCGCGCCAACGTCGGCCCGGATGAGCACGGCTTCGTCAACGGTTTTAACGAGCAGGCCATTGCGTTGTTTGGCGCTGCGTAATGGTGTTGGTTTGTCGCCCCGACAACAGTCGGGGCGACAATATCCAATCAGTACGACATCGACAACGACGTCATCCAGGTTAGCGACGCTGGCTGTTTCGGCGTCGGAATCGGATTGACCGTATAACTGAGCTGATTGGAAAAATAGACGCCGCGCCGTACGCGGTAAACATACGACAGCGCATAGTTGCGGCTGAAATCCACCGCGCTAAAACCGTTTGCCTGTTGCAAGTGTTCAAACGATTTGCTCAATCGGTTGAACGTATAACTTAACGCGAACGCGTCATTCGGCCGCTCGAACGGGCCTAATACATAGAGTGTTGCGCCGACATCCCCTGCATAAACGTTACGATCGGGCGGCGCATAGTCGGCTTTTGCGTTGATATAAAAACCGCGAAACGGCTGCGCGTTGTCGGTCTGTACCAGTTGATAGTCGCCGACCAGATAATAGGCGTAGTTGTTGTTCGCATAACCGCCGTGGAAATCCGGGAACCGGCTTTCGTTGTAGATCACGCCCTGACGTATCCACATCATTTTTTGTTGGGGCGCGGCGTCGTTCGTGTAGCCAAGCTCATTGATATACAGCGCCTTGGCGTTGGGGATATGCCATTTCAGCCCCCAGAAATTGTTCGCGTCCCAATCCGCTTGCGGTCCATCCGGATCGACGCTGCGCGTGACGCCAAAACGCTCGTAAAAATGTTTGCTGGGCGAAGCTAGACGAACGTTGATCTCGGGGGCCGTCTTATTGAAGATGAAGCCGACTTCGTACGGGATGGAACTACCGACACCCGCGGGCGATGCGGTGGAACTGGTGCCCAAGGAAAACCCGTAGAACTGATTGCCAATCTCGTCGTATCCGTATTGGACCTGCAACCTTCCGTCGTAGAAACGCTGATTGATATAAAGACTATTGATGGCGAAACCGGTCGGGTTTTCTCCTTTATAGGAGAACGCCTGCACATTCGCGTTGAACACGAATAGCGATGCCCCGGCAAATCCAATCCGGGACAAATCGTAGGTGACATTGATATACGTGTTAGCCCGGTAAGTGGGGTCTTGCCCAATATAGAGCTGTGGGCGCGCCCCATGATTCAACATATCGAATGTGCCGCCGCCGAAAACGCCGCCCTGTATCAACCAGCCGTTTTCAGCCAGTTCTGAGCGAAATTTACCCAATTCGGGCGACACGGTATCGCAGGTGCTGATGGCCGGGTTGGTGGTGCCTTGCGGTTGCAAGGTGTCGTACCGATGGCAGGCAGGCACATCGGAATTGAAATTCGCATCGAGCGAATCGGATGGCAATAACAAGGTGGCGCGCGCGCTTCCGCAAGCGGCCGATAAAACAAGGACCAGACCTGCAGCAAACACCGGCGCGGTACGACTAGTCGTTTTTTGAGGCATAACCGTCTCTGGCGCCTTCGTTATTTGACGGGCGCATAAAATGCACATGGATTGTCGTGGGGAAAAAACGGAGCCTCGCTTAGTAACGTAGCGATGCAAGCACGCTATATACAGTGCCAGATGTCATACCTGGTTTAGTAACACGCAACCTGCGTGGCGCGCCGCATGATTAAAGCGAATTGGCTGCCGTGTCAGTTAAAACGATTAGCGTTCAAATGCATTGATAGGCATTTGTCAGCGTCGCGAATCTTTCTACTCAGAAACTCGGACGCCAACACTGAAAAATAAAAGGAAAACGGCGCACTCGGATAATCCAAGCTGCGCCGTTTCGTTATCTCGGACAGTCAGTCCGATGGATACTTCTGTCGCAATAGAAAGAACTACAACTGCATCCACGCGCCTTCATCGGCGGTGCCGTTCGCAGTAACGGTGGAAATCCCTTGCGTTGCGATATCCAGCAGATGCACCGACATATATTCGCCTTCCTGCGGTCCCTGGATGATGTAACGCGTGCGATCGAGCAGGATGTGCGATTCGTCGTCGGACCAGGCGACCGGATAGTAGTACTCGAAGGCCACCGGATGCGTGGTGATCTGGCGAACGGCGCTGCCGTCGGCCGGCATTACAAACACCGCGCCGAATGTACCGTAGCTGGAACCCGGCACATTGACGTTGTTGGAAAATGCCACGTAACGGCTATCGCGCGACCAGACTGGGGAGCTGCCATAAAAGCTTCCGAATTCGGAACCCTTGGTTTTGCCGGTGGTGAAGTCCACCACTTCCATCGCAGAGGTGGAATCCCACGCGTAAACGCCGTGCGTACCATCCGGCGAGATCGACAGATGCGCGACATCGCCAATTTCCAAATGCGAAACGCGCGTTGCTTTACCGCTTGCGACGTCGACGCGGTAGACATCCGAATACGCAGGCGGATTGACGCTCACGACGCCGTAATAATGAACTTCCACAAAAAGCTTTCTGCCGTCGATCGACCACTGCGGCGCCTGGAATACCGCGTCGGTCGGTCCGGGGCAGAACACGACGTGCTGATCGCCGCCGCTGGGCCTTACGAGCGCCAGGCACTGGTTGGTGTCAACGCCGCCGTCGATATAAGCAATCCAGCCGCTGGATCCCCAAACGGGAAGCTGGTGACGGCTCTTGCCCAGCGTAATTTGCTTCAGCTTTCCGCCGCTGCGATCCATGGTGTAGATCTGCGACTCCGTAAACCAATCCGCCGTCGCAACGCGCTCAAAAACCACATCGCCGCCGTGCGGAGACCAGCGCGCGCCAAGATCGAGCGTTCCCACGGTCAACGGCAGCAGCGTCGCCGCCGCGCCTCCGGCGGTCGATGCGCGATACAGCGCCGTGCCGTCGGGACTGTCCGACGTATCCACGTGCGTCTGCGTATAAAGAATTGAACCGCCAGGCGCCTGTCCGGCTGCTTGGACGCTGGATGCGAACGCCGCCACGCTTAAGCCGGCAACAACCAAGGAGAACGTCGCTCTAACGCGACGCGCTAGCTTTATTACTTTCATACGGAATGACCTCTGTGATCCCCTAACTACATCCCCTGTTTCGGGATGCTAGGAATACAGGTGTGAAGCTCTGGGGAAAAAATCGCGGCGTCGACACGTGCTTCATCTTGGTATTTTCTACCGCGATTTTTAGACCTTAACCCTCGATTGGAAGGGTCGTGATGCGTCCTGAATTTCCGCTATTCGAAATGAATCGCATTGGCCCAAACGCGCGCCGATAAAAACCCTTCTTTTGGCTTACAAATCGCGCTGCCTATCCGCAAGCGTCTGCCGTACACGATCCAGGCCGGTATCGACAGCAGTCCAAACGCCCTCTTCGCCCACAACCCGGCAAAAAAGTTCGTTAATGCCGCCCGGCGTGGCGTGCTCCCGCATCAGCGTTTCGAAATCGGAATTATGTCCGTGCAACGAAACAGCGATTTCCGCGAACATCGCCGACACATAATGCTGGGCTTCCGATTGAGCGACGCCGTGCGCTGCGAGCCAATTGCTGATCTGATTCAAATACAGGAAGTGCGCGGCGATCGTCGCTGTCGCGGCGGAGAAATGATCGAACGTCGTTTCATCCCTCGCCTCGACTACGGGACCCAAACGTTCGAACAGACGGCGCGCGAATTCGGTAGCGGGAAACAGAGGCGTGATACCGCGGCGAACCGCAACGGACGGTAACGGAATGGCGCGCGCAATATCTTTTGCAGGCGACGCGAGTTCACGCAGCAATGAAAGCGGAATGCCTGCCATCACACTTATCAGGCTTTGATTTCTAAATTGGAGCGCCGACATCACCGCGCGCGCATCGGCCGGTCGCACACACAAGAGCACGACGTCTGATCGGTCGACAACGGCTTGATTACTGTCCGCGATGCGCACATTCGGATACGCAGCGGCAAGTTTCGAAACAACACGCGCGCTGCGTGGCGAAAGCAAAATCTCCGGCGGATCGCTGCCTTCACTCAAACCCGTAACGATGGCAGCACCGATCGCCCCTACTCCAACAACACCAAGCATCGCGTGGGCTTCCTAATGGGCGTGTGGGCGCCAAGGCGTCGATTATGCGCCAGCTTAAGCGGACAGCGACAATGGCTTGGGCAGCGCAGGGCGGCTATCGGCGCGGCGAGACACAGCCATGCGGCACATCAGCCAGAAGCTGATGTGCCGCCGTGCAAATAGAATGACCGAATAACCGGACTCAAGGCGCGGCATATTTCACGCAATGCGGCGCCGAGATCATCGCGCCCCGTATGCCGCACGCGTTATGCAAGCTTATCCCTGCGGCGCAGCAGGCATCTGGCTGCCCTGATTGGGAACCGCAGGCTGCGCAGGTTGATCGGGCTGCGCTGGTGTCTGCGTGGGCGCTGCCTGGCTTTGAGCGCCAGCGAAATCCACCACCAGACTTACGCGACGATTGGGTTCGCCGTCATCGCCCGTCTTACCTTTCAGCACTTGGCGATTGGACGCCTTGCCATAGCTCACGGTGTGAAGCTGGTCCGCCGACATGCCGGCCGAAACCAGGTAATCGCGCACGGCATCGGCGCGTTTATGCCCGAGCTTCATGTTGTAACCCGCACCGCCCGCGGAATCGGTAAAGCCCTCCACGGTTACCACGGCTTGCGGATAGTTTTTCGACATGATTTTGGCGAAATCATCCAGCAAGGGTTTGTCTTGATCGCGCAGCGTGGAATCGTTGAAGGCGAAGTGGGAAACCGTGTCGACACGAATGCGGCCATTCATCTCAGCAATCTTCGCATCGTACTGAGCGAATTTTTGCTGCATCTGTTGCGTCAGACCGTCGATTTCCTGCTGCTGCTTCTGTTGGTCGGCTTTAATCTGACCAATCGCCGAGTCGAAATCGGCCTTCTTGACGTAACCATTACATCCGCTCAGTGCCACAGCCAGTGCGGTCAGCGACACATAAGCAATACGTTGATAGGAATGCATGAAAAGAATCCTCCTCGATGAAGCGGATGAAAACGGCGGCTTGGTGGAATAAAGGTCTTCTGCCGTGTATTGATCCATGTCATCGATTCGACTCTCTTCTACTGCATGCAGAGCATCTGACCGTTATCCGGGATCTGCCGTCTTCTTATAGCCGCCTTGCGCAGATCGATGACCGCTTTCGCGCGATCGATACGCAGTGAAACAAACGATATGAACCTCAAACACATCACCAGCAAACGCCATGGCGCGAGCCTTAGCGAGCTCGACTTTGCAGCGTTATGTGTTGCCATAGTGTGAACCCGATACACACAAAAACCGCGTAAAACGGTCTAACGGACACGACGGATGCGTTTGGCTTTTTCAAATCGACTTTGCGGCGTCGCGCGATTTCCCACTTGCCTTAGCGGCGTAAATCCAGGCATTTTTCAGCTATCCACGCTTCCTGATGGACTTCGCTCACTCCTGCTCTGCAGCATTTTCACGAAGTGTATGGAGCACGTTTCGCTCGACATGAACGAATGATTGATGAGCAAACGCGCATCAATCTTCAATGGCCTCGATACCTTGTCGCCGGGCGTTTTCCACGGCGTCGCGCATCGCATTCAGCCGTTCAGCCGAGTGACCTTGCCAGTCGGTGACTTCACCGATGATGCGAAGAGGACTGCGCGAACGGTACGATAGGGTGGGATTTCCAGGATATTTCTTATCCGTCAGGTTGGGATCGTCTTCGAAGAAACCGGTCGGTTCTACGATATATATCCGACCGCGCCCCTCGCCTATCGCCAACTCCGCGCCCCACGTCGCGGCGTCCAAGGTCTCTGTCAGATAAACGAAGGCAGCCAATTTTCGTTTGCCAAAATTCGAAGCAAACCCCGGCTCGATCATATCGCCCCGTTGAAGATCAGCCTTTGTGCCGTGGTAATACGTTCGCAAATCGCTCATTGCACTGCTCCGGTTTTTCTGTCGTCGCGACAGGCCGGCAATGCTGAACTATGCCATGGGACTTTCCGCAAGCCCCACCCTGTTGTATATATTGATAACGGGAGGCGCAATGCGCCTTTTTTATTTTTGACGTTCATAGCGGTTCTAACCGCTATGTCGACGCGATCAGCGTCAACCTTCCCCACCTTTCTTTGCTGCGATGAATCGGCTTTCGAGTCGCCGAAGAAACCATCGCACGACGATTCCCACCGCCATCACCGCAGCAAAAGCGCCGTAGCCATAAAGCGCAGGCATCACCTGCTTCCAGATACCGCCGCTTTCCCGCCCAAAATCCCCGACGTTTTGAATAGCAATATCGTCGAATGCGATGATGGCGCTACCATAAGCGAGGCCGAGCGCAATAAATATAACCGCGGCGTCGTAAAGCTTAAGAAGCCAGCCGACGCGATGGCGTTTCAGCACGGACCAATAAATCCACGCCAAAACCAGAAGCCAAGGGCCGAGAAGCAGCAGGGAAAGGTAGCGCATAAAGGGGGAATAATGAGTCCGCGCCCATCCTATAGCGTTTCGATGGAAGGCGGACGGCGCTGTGACATTGCGCCATGCCCGCCCAGCGACGATCAGGAGCGCGACGACGCCGAATTCTTTTCCATACCGGACGGCGTCCAGTGAAACACTTCGTCGATCTTTTTCCCGAACACATGCGCGATGCGAAACGCGACATCCAGCGTCGGAGAATATCGGCCCTGCTCGATCGCCGCGATGGTCTGGCGCGTTAGACCGACACGTTGCCCGAGTTCCGCCTGGGTCATGTCCTGCGCGAGAAAGCGCAGCAGACGTATTTCATTGGTCATCGTGTCAGTGGGCATGCTGCGGCGCCCGGCGATAACCGAGAACGATCAGGATATAGCGCATCGTTTCGCTGCATACAATAAAGAAAAGCGCCGTATTCACCAGTTTCCAACCGGTATCGGTGAACGGCATCACCACACCGACGATAATCAGCCCAGTAAGCATCAGAAAATACGCGGCGCGGCTTGCGCGTGCGTCGATCGCGTGATCGCGTTCGTCGGCAAATAAGTCCTGACCGCGCTCCTGGTATTTGAACATCGCGAAACCGACGAGATAAACCACCGCATGCAGCGTGGCGACAATCGCAAAGCTTCCGATGCGTTGCAGCGGCGTCATGCTGGCGAACGTATCGGGTACGGCGATCAGCAGACCGAAATAAATCAAATAGACCGGACACATGCTCCACAACGACAACCAGGCGCGCTTCTCGATCGGTGACATGGCCCACCCCTCCAGTTAGTCATGTTTTGCTGACATGATGTTAGTTATACATAACATCATGTCAAAGTCAACAGCCATGGGCCGCCTGGCCAAGCCGGGCGCCAGAACGTCCTACTGCTGAATATTCCATTTGACGATGGCCCTGACTTCGCGCTCGAAGCCAAGCACGCTGACTGTCGCCGTATCGAGCATAAGATGCGCACCCAGCGACGGTTTCCCCGTCGTCCAAACCGCGGCCAGCGTGCGCAGAAAATGCGCGTGCGAAAACAATGCGATGTTGCTCGCTCCACCACTCAGCAAGCGATCGATAAGCGCCTGCGCGCGCGCACCGATTTGCGCCGCGTTCTCGCCTTCGGGAACGGGCGACGACCACACCGACCAATCGGGCGCTTCGGCGCGAATATCCGCCGTAGTTAGCCCTTCATAGATGCCGTAGTTCCATTCGTGCAATTGGGGTTCGATCACGGCCTGATCGCCAAGGCCCGCGAGCTCGCACGTGTCGATGGCGCGTTGCATCGGACTCGTCAATACCACATCGAACGTCTGCGTCGCCAGAAACGGCGCCAGCGCGGATGCCTGCTTGCGCCCCTGCTCCGTCAACGCGATATCGGTACTTCCGGTGTGTCGGCCGGATTTGCTCCATTCGGTTTCGCCATGGCGAATCAGCCAAATACGCGTGGTAGGTTTCGACATGGCGCGGATCAACTCTATCGATAAAAAAACGAAGAGCCGTATTGTGCGCTATCGATCCCAGTGCTGTCCCCAAAACACGTGCGGATAATCTGCATCTGACATGCGGCGCAGCCGATACATGCGCCATTGAAAAAAAGCGTGGTGGATATAGTTGCCCCAACGCGGACGACCGCCGCCGAGATACGGAATCTCGGTAAATCCGTCCCAAGGCCCTGCGCCCGCGGCGGCGATTTGCACCTGACCGGCGCTGGCTTTAACAGAGTTGTTACTCCATGTAACGTAGGTTTTCCGTCCGCCCAAGTGCTTTTGCAACGCGCTCGAAGAATGCAGGGGAAACGTACAGCATTGCTGTTTGTTATTAGGCATTAAGCGCACTGGAGGACATTATGAGCAACAAGCCATCAATCGTATTGGTGCATGGCTTTTGGGGCGGAGCCGCTCACTGGGCGAAAGTCATCCTTGAATTGAATCGCCTTGGATATAAGGACATCCACGCTGCCGAGATACCTCTCACGTCTCTCGCGGAAGATGCCGAACGTACGCGCAAAATGATCGGCCAGATTAGCGGCCCGGTAGTGCTAGTTGGTCATTCTTACGGTGGCGCAGTGATCAGCGAGGCAGGCAACCTTCCTAACGTCCACGCCCTGGTTTATATCGCGGCTTTCGCTCCCGATACCGGTGAAAGCCCAGGCGGCATAACGCAAGAGAAATTACCGGAGGCCGCGCCAAATCTCGCCCCCGATAGCGACGGCTATTTGTGGCTGAAGGTGGAGAAGTTCCACGAAAGCTTTTGTCAGGACCTGACCGCCGATGAAGGCCTGGTGATGGCAGTCACTCAAAAGGCTCCACTCGCCAGCACATTTGGCGACAACATCACCGACCCTGCATGGAAGCACAAACCGTCGTGGTATCAGATCTCAAATCACGACAGGATGATCAATCCTGAAAATCAAAAAAAGATGTCCGAAAGGATGAAGGCTCGTAAAGTCATCAATTTAGACGCAAGCCACGCATCCCTTGCGTCGCAACCTGGCAAGGTGGCCGCATTGATTGACGAGGCCGCGTCATCTATCGGCAGATAGTTCGATAAATGTCGACCACTTCGTTGAGTGGTCGACCAAACGCAGCGACGTTGTCTTGAGAAAGAAAAGCGCCGAATGGCGCTTTTCTATTGCAACGTGATGTGCATCAAAGAACTAAATCAGATCAGCATCACTTCGCTGCTTTGCCCTGCAGCTTTTTCACATAACCAAGTTCATTAATGGACGTCTGATCTCCTGGCTTTATACGGAGGCAGTCCTGATACTTTTGAGCCGCGTCATCCAGCTTATGTAGCTCCACCAGCACAAAGCCTTGTCCACGCAAGGAGCGGCAGCGGAGCGGAATTTGTTGATCCGGTGGCGCAAACTCGGCGGCGCCTTCTGCGCTCTTATAGGTCTCCATGGCGGCCGACCAGTTCTTCTGAGTTTGGTAGGTATTGCCAAGCTCGGACAGAAAATGTGAATTGAACGGTGAGAGCGCGAGCGCTTGATTGAGGCTGGCTTGTTCTTTTGTCATGTCGCCGAGTTCGCCATACGCATAGCCGCGAAGGAAGTAAGCAAGCGCCCACGTGGGCTTAGCCAAAACTTCCGCTTCCTGATGATCTTTTGAGGCGGATCCTAGGTAGATCAGCGATTCAGTCATCGTTTCGGCACAATAGATTCGTTTCTTGCTATGCCCGTAGGCCGTTTCGTAGGTTTGAATAATCTGTGCAAGCGGACCGTCGATGGCATCGGCACTCTTGCCCGCTTGGATCTGCTCCATCGCTTGCTGCAAAAGCTTTTCCTGTGCATCGTCGTCGACCGGAGAATGTGCCTGTGTTTTAGTCGCCGATGTGCTGGCTGTCGCCTGCCCATAAGCCATCGACACCCATCCGGATGCCAAGATAACCAACCCCATACGTAAAACGACCGACGCCATAACGTGCCCCTTTCCTTGTCCAATGGATTAGTTCGCCAAACGAAGCAACCAAGTTCTACGGCGAAGTACAAGCGAACGATGTCAGCGTAACCCCATCAAATACGACAGCAACGGCCTTTCAACGAAAGCGGCTCATGTTTAAAGAGCCGATCCATAATCCTGGCCACGCTTTAGATCAAATAGGCACCATTTGCGAAGGCAAAAGATAGAGACTCAATCCCATAAGAGCGATGCCGAGTCCAACGCAAATGAGATTTCGCCAGGTCAGCGACCAATTCGTCGCTACGAACAGCGGATACACAACCGCCCACAACGCGACCATACCGGACAGCCAGACTATGGATTTGCGCTTAGCCAAGACAATCGACCAGATGAAGCCCGCCACCCAGAACAGCGCGCCCAAAGCACCCAAAAGGACGCTAAGCGCAGCGAGCAGATTCTGAAACAAATCGAGACCGTCGGACGGATCTTCCTTCAATTGAAACGCGACCGGCATGATTATCCACTGCGCTTCCGGTTTGCCGTTTTTCGTCGCAGGCGAAAACGACCACTGCGAAATGCTTCGCAACGCCGCCTCGTCCAAATCCGCGTGCCCGCTGGATTTGTCGATAGTCGCGCCAACGGCCCGACCATCTGTATTCACTTCGACTTTTACGAGGACCGTACCTTGCTCTCCGGCATTAACGGCGGCCGGGGGATATTCAATAGGCGCGTGAATCACTGCCGGATCGGTCGCGGCAGCTTGTGTCTGCGCAAAGCTGAGCTGGCTCATTGCAAGCAGACATAACGCTGCGACGAATACTCGCTTCATAAATCCTTTAGTCATTACACGTGCGCGATGAATCATTTCACCTTTTGCGGACATTGTTTCGTCACCCCGCGGCCGAGCCATGCCAGCGCCGTATGTCGGTGAGAAACGCTTCCCTCGATAACCCGCTCTGAAACGCCCGCTTAGGAATAAGCAATGCGTTGCCGGTCGTGCTGACAATGCAGATGACTTCGTCGTTGCTTCGAATAGAGCCGACCATGCGCCAGGTTCTGGAACCGCTCTTTTTGCCGATACGCGTTGACCAGCCCTCGGGCCCGACATCCAGCAACCGCTCTTGGCTTTTGAAAGCGATCTGTGGCCACGCTGCCATGACGACAACGACCGTCGGCAAGATCCATACGTATCGAAGCAGAAACGTAGACAGATGAAACGCGCCGCCTTGGGAATCCAACGTATCCCATGTGATGCCTGCAGCGATGAGCAGGTGCCACCACCCATATTTGGAACGCCACGCGCGCCAGTACCAGCGCCACACTTCTATGCGGCTTGAGCTATAACGAAGGGAATAGGTCGTATCGTTTGTGTCCACCTGTTTTCCCCAGACATGCAAAATCGACCTGTCGATACATAAGAAATGCTCGCTTTGCCCGGAAACGCGCTTTCCGGCTAACACGCCAAGGCGAATATTAGAACCGCCTAGGCCGCGCTCGTATCACTTATCCAGGCACTCAGGTTTGCACGGCCAAAGGAAGGGGCTGTACGGGCGCAGGAGCTTTTTTTCCTTTCACTTTTGCGTCGATAGCGGACACCACCCAGTGGACTCCCGCTCCCATAATGAAAACTGAAACCAAGAAGAAGACATAGTGCAGACTCTTTGGATCGATCGCCCAACCAAAAAAGTGGCGATACCATCCAACAAATCCCATGTGAATCAGGTACACCTCGAAGCTCATCGCTGTAAGTCGCGGCAAATGCCAGGGCAGCCGACCGAGAGCTCCCGCCACACTAAGCGTTCCAAATCCCATGAGGGGTTGAACCAACCAGACATATTTGTCGTTGGATACGAGCAACGTTCCGATCAATAGACACAGAACACCCAGTGGGATTGTGCGAATCAACCAACGGTCGGTCTTCTCCGGATGTTTCGCCAGCATGATGCCCACGTAAGCGCCAATCACAAACGACGCGCTCCACGCGAACGACGTGTACGCCATTCGAAATGGACCCAGATTCAGGTTCAAATAGCGGCTCACGACCGCCAGGACTAGACATACGATGAAACCCGCGACGCCGAATTTGTCGATAATCCGGAAGACAAAAGGAAAAACCAAATACAGCACCAGCAGCGACGGCAAAAACCAAAAATGCGTCGACAGCATCGTGTCCTGGGCTTGGGGCAATAAAAGAATATCTTTCAGCCACCCCGCCCACGTCGTCGGTATGACGAATAGCCGATCCCAGGTGCCAATCGAGTAAACCACACCCTGGTAGGCAAAAAGAAAGACGACAGCCGTCCAATAAGGGATGTAAATCCGGGCGGCGCGATCGACAAAGAAGCGCCCCCATCCTTTCCGATTGCGGGCCGCAGACAATCCCAGGCCTAAACCGCTGATCGCAAAGAAGAGAAAATCGGCCGTCCAACCGAGCTGAAACGGAATCGAGAGAATGCCGTGGGCGGAACGAAGCATCTCCAAAAGCGTCAGCCGCGGCTCGCCAAACTGCAGCCAAAAATGGAAGGACAAGACGCCCACCACCGCCAGCAATCGCGCGTTATCGACCCATTTCAGCTTGGACGTCACCACTAGCCTTCCTTCCCTTTGTTGACACTGCAACTCCCTATATTACCTCAGGAAGTCAATCCCAAACTTAGATTTCTACGATCTTCAGTCAATGCGCGCCAGCGCTCGAACCGAGATTTCCGTCAGACTCGCGATTCAACAAGACTTCAATGTCACGACGGCGTTTTCGCCATTGATTTTTTGCGCCGAAGTTCTCGCGCCGCGAATACGCTAACCAACAGCAATAGCCATATCGCGCCGATAAAACTTCGTATAAACGCCAAAAACGCGTATGCCGCGATGAGGGGATTGGCGGCGCCTCCGATAAACGCATCAACGGTGTACCCGGAAACAAGCTCGCCAATATCCCATTCCAAGAATTGGCATGGATGGATGTCGTTTTCTGCGGTGTTGCAACCAAGCCAATGCGCGCCCTCAATGACCAGCAGGTTTCCAACGATAGGTATCGCAAGAAGCACAAAGAAAACAAGCACGGGGATCGCTAGCCATTTAAGCGCAAGATTGAACGCCCGCAAATTTTGTTTTTTATCCATAGCTCCCCTCAGCCGGTCGGTTATCCGTAACTCTTAAAATGATTTCCGACATGTTCGGTTGTCCGCGATGGGAATCACCGGGCCGAAACCGCGCCATAAAACTATCGCGCCATAAAGCACCCAACAGCATCCCCCCTTACACCCGATGTCACCGGCGGGCTTCCCGAATAGGCGAGCAGGTAGCCTGCTTGCGAGGGGTCAAAATAAAGCTCGTAACCGTCCCCATCATCGGCGACCAATACGCAACGTCGAATCTCGTGGTCCGAAGCTCCGTACACCTGGTCATACGCATCTTGGACTCTAATATCGCGCCAGATCGGCGTTACTAATGCGGCGCGCATCTCCGTAAGCTGGGCGTCTACCCACTCACGCGGCATGGGGTCGCCAAACGCGTCAGGTTGAGTGCTATGGGCGAAGTTTTCGATTTCTAATTCGACGGCAACTCGCAGCGCTACTAAATCCATTTCCTCGCCCCCCTGTAAACCAACGTTAGGTTAAAAAGCGGAAATCCATCGCTCACCGCGTGTGCGGCTCATTACACGTTTGAAGCCTCAGCATTGTCGGGTTCGGCCTGTTTTGCAGCCAACGGAGACACCAGCAACGCGGAAATTTGCGCCGCGCCTAAAAGAACGACAAGGCCAACCGCACAACTCCCAACCCCGTGATTGACGTACGCCATGGCCGTGGCGGCAACGGGATAACTGCCGTTATGAACGTTATAAGCCGTAACGAAGTCGCGCAGGCCGTAAAAAATCTCCGAGACGGCGGCGTAGCGCAACACAAGCGTAAACCACATCCGAGGCGTCATTGTTTGAATCTCCTTACTAAAAATGCCTGACAATTAGGCGACCGCTCACAATCTCAAATGCCCCAAGCGAGCTACATCGCGCCAGGGTGATCAAGCGTCCGATTTGTGGCAAACCACTTCGATGTTATGTCCATCGGGGCCGATAACGAACGCCGCGTAGTAATCGGCGTGGTAGTTCGGACGCAGCCCGGGCGCGCCGTGATCACGACCACCCGCCTTAAGCGCCGCGTGATAAAAATCGTCGACTTGCTGTCGATTCTCGGCGACGAACGCCAAATGGAGATGCGCCGGCTTTTCGTTGGTTTGCAATAAACAAAGAGATACCTTTCCATCCGAGCTGAGCTCGATACCGCCTTCCTTTTCAGAAACAACTTCCAAGCCGAGCGGTTCGAGAGCTTTAAGGAAGAACTCCTTGCTCGCCGCATAGTCAGTGACACCGAATACCACGTGGTCAAACATGATTTCTCCTAGCGAACTATTGATTTTCCAGATCACGGCCAAGCAGCCGCACCATGGGTTTCGCCACTAACACAACGAGAAAACCAAGCAATACATAGGCTAATCCGCCAATGAGAGTATGTGCCGGGTAGTGCTGCACTTCTAAGCCAACCGCCATCTCGATCCAATAGAGAATCCACATGATGGCAAGGACGCCGGACCAGATGACTCCCAAGAGACGGAGAATCAGGACCATTATTCTCTGGTAATCAGGCATGCATCCTCCTTAATGGACAACATAAAAGACCAAGAACGACAGTGGATTTCGGCAATCACCGATATTCGACGCTCCCTCTTCAACTCGGCTCTTTGCTCTCTTCGGTTACGTAGCGTCCAAGCATCGCTTCGCTCTTGGAAAGCGCAAGATCGATGGATCGATTTGCTTCATGCGCGGCAATTTGAAGCAACCGCCTTGCCTCCTGCTCCGCCCCACTCAGATAAGCTTTCAGCGCCAGAAATCGATGCGACAAAGCGGGGCACAACTGCCTTAGATCGTTGGTCAATAGACATTCGTTCAACGGATCGTGTTTTCTCGTTACCATGGCTGAGGAAAAAGCGACTTCCGCCCGGACTTGCGCAATGAGCGTGTTGAATTCGGGCATTGGCTTTTCCCAAGCGCTCAATGCCGCTTCGAAATTCTCCCCAATTTGTTGTGCGTGAAACCAATCGGCGCGATTCTGCGCAGCCTTTAAGCGATACCACAGCGCAATAAGTGGCGTCGGCATCGGCTTGCTTTCCAAGTACTCGATATCCGACTCTTCCAGCTTGTCTGCTGTGGCGCCGAAGACTGAGCGAGAAATGAGCCTAATATGCGCAAGCTCTGGGGCTCCATCGTCTTTGTGTCGCCACCATTGCAGGAGCAAAGCGCCGTCGGATCTGCTCTTACCCGACCTGGGAAGCATATTGGCTAGCGCCATAACGCCGTTCATTGTAGCGAACGCGGATGCGGCGCCCTCGAGTTCTTGCACGTGCACAACCAACGCAATCAGCAACGAGAACACGCAGGCGATTGCGTTAGCTGTCGGCCCCATGATGACCAAGATTATCATTTGACGACGTAAGGAGCGCGCTGGATCGGGTGCAGCGTAGACAAGACCCGAATAATTGTTGCGATTGTTTGGCTTCCAACGTACCAGCCACCGACCTTGCCGTGGATAGCATTCCATAGCCAATACCCGCATCAGTAAAACTTTCATGCCTGAAAGTTTTGCACCGAGAAAATGGCCTCCTTCGTGCACCAAAACGCAAATTGCAAAAAGGATGGACGCCGCAAACCAGGCGAATATTGCTGGGATATGGATTGCATCCGTCACGCCAGTAAGACAGTTCGCCGCAACGACAAATCCAAAGCCCATTAAAAGGTTTTGCGCCAGATATATGACCCATTGCACCAATCCCTCGCCTGCCGGAGTCGCGTGGCGACCGTTACGAGTAGCGCCAGGAGACGCCACTACGCTACTGACGAGAAACGCAGTCAGCACAATGGTGATCGCGTCAAATGCCAAGGGGTCGGAGTCCTGCAAGTGCAGCTGGGACGCGATGGCAAATTGCGACGCCACGGTCAGCACAAGCAAAACAACAAGTTGCAAGAAGGGATACTTTACTGACCCTCGCCGAAACCAGGCAATGACCAGCCCCATAAGGATCAAACTCGCGAACCAGCCGTACCAGAAGTGCGGCATTGTGGCGTCGGAGGTCAATATTTCCGCCGCGTCAATTCGACCGTACGCCGCCCACGCTGCAATGCTCTTTGGCAACCAAAGAGCTATCAGCAGCAAGTACGTCGATGCAAATATGCGCGCGCCTCTCATTGCTCCTCCAATAAAACCAGCACTAAATCCTTTTCTTCTGTCTTTACGACTATGGTGGCGCGATAAGCCCTGCTAGGTTTGGCATCGCAAAAAGCCCCTCACCGATGTCTACGGCAATTCCCCCGGCTCGTACTTATACGTTTGAGAATTCCAGCGCGATGCGATGATCATGTTGTAGCCGTAGACGAGCCGAACGACGATGGTGGAATGTTTGGATTTTTCAGGATAGGCGGTTTGAATGACGCGGGCCGCTGCTTGTGCAACATCCGAATCCGACGTCATCGGCGCATCCAGCGTCAGTTCGGCCTGCAAGAAGCTGTGGGTTTCACTTCCGTGGCTTGAATAGAAGAACGATTTGCCATCCACAAATCCTGCATATTGCACATGGGGCTGCTGAAGGAGCGTGTGCTCGACGTCCACAATGGATTGGAACGTTGTGTGCCCCGCAATCAGCGCCGCTAGCGCTGGTGAGACAAGCGCAAACAGGGCAATCAACCAGACGACGGCAATATGTCCGCGCCACGTCGTAACCGGCGGCAAGCACAGTCCAGCGGGCTTGACGTTGACGACATAGGTTCCCAGCAACAGATCATGCAAACACTGCCGCGTTCGCCGATTGAATAGGAACAGGTAAATATTGCCCGCGACGCCGCCGAACAGAATGATCGAAATCAAGGTCGCGACAAAGGTCGGCGCAGTCTCAAAATCGATGGGCAGGAAATTTAAGAAGAACGGCAACCCAAGCAGGGTATATCGCAATAATGACCGCGGTAGAGAAATACATACACCGCGCCCATCGACAACGCGCAACCCGAACCAACGCTTCGCCAACGTCTGGCCATTGCCGATGCGGCTATTGAGTATGCCGAAATACGAGATCGCGATAATGAACCCGATAATGCGTGCATACGCGCCAAGTCTGGCAAGCGCGTCGAATAGAAATAGGCCAAGCACATAGCCAATGGCGCCGACGATTAACAGGTCGACAAATATCGCGCCCAGGCGCGGCCAGAATCTGGCGAACGTCAGCTGCGGCAGCTCGTGGGTCTGCCCTTCCCCCTGAAACGCTTCCATGTGCCCCTCCCCCTAGGTAACGGGGATTCTGCCGGAAGTCGCGTAAAAACGGGAAGCGACACTTTGCCTCTTCGGCTAAGCGCCCCACCGTTTAGCGTATTTTTGAAGCGCCGAGTTTCTGCAACGCACAAAAGCAGGATTAACGCTTACCTATCGCAAACCACGGCATGGCGCCATACGAATCCGCGACAACCCATCCGCTCGCGGTTAATACCCACGAGCAGACGCTTTCGCTGTTTTGGAAGGCGTTGGCGCCGGCAATCAAAATGGGGACCCACACGAAAAGCGTGAACGATGCCATCTGAACGGTGGAGAGCGTTGCGGCTATTCGCGCGCAGACGCCAATGAGCATGGCGATGCCCGCGGCGA
The DNA here is from genome assembly GCF_021390675.1 of Dyella sp. 2HG41-7. Taxonomy (NCBI): domain Bacteria; kingdom Pseudomonadati; phylum Pseudomonadota; class Gammaproteobacteria; order Lysobacterales; family Rhodanobacteraceae; genus Dyella; species Dyella sp. 2HG41-7. The sequence goes on along the minus strand of NZ_JAJEJV010000004.1, from coordinate 1,678,510 downwards.
TATAAGCAGCACCCGTGAAGCCCGCCCACATCGTGTGCCACGGCAACCACGAAGGCACCAAAACGACCGTCTGTTGAAAATAGCGGAAATGGCCGATACCAAAGTAGATCATTGCCAGTGCGTAGAGGACTCTCGCAATGCGCTCGCCCGTGTCGCCGGTGACGAAATGAAGCGATTGCGGGATTTTCCAGCTTGTCGAAAACCATGCGAACAAAATCCAAGCGGCTGCAACGTAAACCGCGCATTCAGTGCTGCCGTACCAGGGATCTTGCGAGCCGTTGAAAAAATCGGGCACCCGAAATAGCAATAGCCAGGCGAGAAAATAGATAAACAGAACTAACGCCGCTTCGGCGCGCTTCCAAAGCAGACCGATGCCGCAGCCGAGCGTGATAAGCGCGCACAGATATGGCAGCCACGTGTTGCTGGGCGGGTTGAGGTCCAACGGTTGCCAGAGTGCCGCGTGGTGGCCGGTGATCAGGCATTGGATGCCTAGAGCGATCATGGTGACCGCGAAAACGGCGTGGCCTGGGCTTGCTATGCGCATGCGCTGATCCCCCGGTGATTTGGTTCAGTTTATGGGGTTTGCTGGGGAATATTGGGGCCAAATGGCGGGGTTTTGGTGCGGCCAATTTGGGGGGCGACCGCGAAAAAGCCTACGGCTTGCTCAGATTTGTTCGTCATTCCAGCGAAAGCTGGAATCCAGTGCCTTTCGTGCATTGAAGTCGCTGGATTCCAGCTTTCGCTGGAATGACGAGCATATAGGTTGGCGTCCGACGCTTAGATATGACCTAACGCAAAATCCACCGCCGCACGCGCGGCCGCAACCTGCGCTTGAATGCATTGCTCTGGCGTTGCACGCGGGCTATCGGGATAAACCTCGGTGGTTGTGGTGTATCGCGCACCGGTCACACTGGCGCAGAGGCCAAGCTTTTTCAGCGCGTACTCGATCACGCCCGGGGCAACCATCGGCGAGCCGATAATCTCGCCTTTCGCATCCGCGAGCGCGATATGCGTCACCTGCTCCACCGCCGTCAATACAGCTTCCTGGAATGCCGGCTGCGGATTTTCGGAATCGTCGACCAGATAGAAACCATCCGGCACGATATCCGGCTCGTAAACCTTGCCATCGCGCGCAGCGAGCGCAGGGCGGAATTCGGACTCGTCGCTATCGGTGGTTTCGTGCAAATCGATATGCATGATGAAACGACCGAGTAACGGCGCAACCAGTCGCATCAACGCCGCCGATTCGCCAGCGGGGCTATTTGCAACGAACGAACGGTTCGGATCGATGGCGTCAGGATTCCAACGCTGAATGCGCTCGTAGGCCCACGGACTGATGCAGGGCGCGATCAGCACATTGGCGCGCCCGGCATAATCGGCGGCGTGCTGTTCGGCGAAACGCAGCGCGCCGTGCACGCCACTCGTTTCATAACCATGCACGCCGCCGGTGATCAGCATGACAGGAAGATCGTCCCGCCAATCTTTGGTGCGAATGGCGAATAACGGAAAGCTGCCCTGCGCGTAATCCAGCCGACCGTATTCCGATACGTCGAAGCGGGCGCGGAGCCGATTAATGGCGCTGATTACATCGTCTTCGTAGCTGCGATGACGAATCTGCCGCGAAAGCCATTCGGTTTTTTCTGCCTTACCCCAGGCCTGCCCTGCGTGGCCGATGGGATACGTGTCGTTGATGTTTTTCATGCTTATGTCCTGCATTTTCCAAATTTTCGGCAATGGCTATCGCGTTTAGGCCATTCTATCAGCCCGAGTTCTTTCCTTTATAAAACAGAAAATTCCCCTCTCGATCTTTTTTCGGCACAACGATAATCGAAGCCGCCAATTGCTTGGCCATATCTTCCAACATCGCATCGGTCGATGTGAGATGGGTTTTCGAATCTTCCTGATATGTGTACGTAGCGATGGTCAACCCGTTCGAGGTATTCAGAACCCGTACGGCAACACTCGCGCGATTCGCGCGCAATCCGATATGCCCCGTGCGGGAATAATCCTGCACTTCGCCATTGACGATGTAGCGATAGCCTTTGGCTTTGCCATACGCGATCGCCGCGTCGTCACTGTACGAAGCCTTGGCTCCAACGGGCCTGGGCACCGACACGGCATGCAGACCGGGCCTTTCCGAAAGCACGCGAACAAAGATGGCGCTCGCATTGGCGCCGGAGCCGTCGCAATCGGTTTGCTTTGCGATTTGGCAATCCTCGAACATCACCACGCCAAGCGTCGATCCATGGGGAACGTGATGCGTGACGTTGATGGATGGGTCGGAGGCGCATCCGGCTAACAGCGTCGTTGCCATTAGCAGAGCGTAGGTACGCTTGGTCATGCCGACTGTCTCCAAACCCGGAAAGTGCCATCGCTACTGATCGGAAGAGCATATCAAACTGCTCCCTTTCCGCATCCATACGAGCCGCGCGCTTCCTCTCTACGTTCTTACGATTTCACCCCGTTCTGCCGCCGCGAATGGATGAGATGTCGATCCAATTTGCTTGCTATGCTCGGTGCACGGCGCGGGGGCGCCGCATAAGGGGAAAAACGGCATGACGACGCAATCCAAGAGTCCGTCGACTGGCTTTGAGTGGCTCAGCGACGGGTTTAGCGTGGGCTTTCGCCATCCTGGTCCACTGTTCGGTGGCGCCGCGCTGATGGTGGTGGTAACGGCAATTCCATTGCTCATCTCACTCATTCTGCAATTACATTTCGTTGTGCCCGGTACGCAACCATCCTTGAGCACGATGATTTGGGTATCGATATTCCCCATGCTTATCAATCTGCTTCTGGTGCCGCTGCAGGCGGGATACTTGCGCTTGGTCGACGCCGCCGAATGCAACTTGCCGGCGCGGGCCCTGGACATCTTCAAGCCCTATCTAAAAGGCGAAGCGCTACGCTTTATGGGCTATGGGCTGGTAATCATGGCGTTGTATTTCGCGCTGTTCGCACTGGTTGGCGTGGCGATGGGCGGCAGCCTCACAGCCTGGCGTTCGCAAGTGATGATGGCGCAACTTGGTCATCAACCGCCCCCGATGATGCTGCCCAGCGGCTTCTTGATCATGATGCCGATCTTTATGGTGTTCGGCCTCTTTATGCTCGGGTTCTTTGCGATCAGCCTCGGGCAGTTGGCGCTAAGCAAACGCAGCGTGTTTGGTGCGATCGGCGACGGCGCAATCGGCGCCCTCAAGAACTTGCTGCCACTGTTCATGTTTATGCTAGCGCTTGCAATTGGCTGGGTCATCACGATTTTCTGCGTCGGCATCGTTGTCTTTCTATTCGCCGTATTTGCCAAACTCATTGGCGCGTGGCTCATCGCGTTGCTGATTGTTCCGATTTACATCGCGTTCTTGATTATTTTATTCACGTCGATGTATGGAGTGATGTATCACATATGGTGTGACGTGTGCTGCGAAGACACTACACGGGGACCTAGCCAACAGGTAGCCGCTTAAATAGCGCGACAGACTCCGTTGTCGCGTAGAACATGCAGGGTCAGAGCGCGTTTTCGTTTTTGAAATGACGCTCTGACCCCGCTTCATTTTCCCCTTCCTTTTTTCTACTTTGCCGTGCCGGCGACATTTCATGCCGCCGTTGGCGGCGTATAGTCGTGCAGCTGCCTACAGCGAAGGCCTTGAATGCGTCCTGCGTGGCTGAGTAAGCAGCAATGGGGAAAATCGGAATGGGATTTCCCATGTCGGCCAACCGCCTACAACGCTTGTTAGCTGTCATGGAAGTCATATAGACGTCCGTCATCACGCATGACGGCATGATCTAAGCATGTAGTGCAAGGATGTCGGCGGCTGAAGAAAAGGCTTCGGTGGCGTAGCCCATCGTTGCGAGCGGCCTGCGTGCAGATTCGCGGGCTACGCGGTCATCACCAACGATGGAGAGGAAAGCTCGTAGTGCCAACATAACCTTGGGAGGATGTATGGCGACGACTACTTACCAAAACTCCTACTTCACGGCTCGCTTGTGCTTTTTGATTCTCAGTGCAGTGTCTCTGTTTACGTTCACGGTCTCGGCCCAAGAGTGCAAAGGCAACCTGGATGTTGGATGCCTTTCTCCGGGCGCCACGTGTAACGCGAACGGCGTTCAACATGGCATTTGCACGTCGTCCGCCAACCTTCCGAAAGGCGAGAGGGAATGCACCTGCAAATTTGCGGGGAATTTGCCGCCGGTCGTATTGCACCCTAAATACATTATCGCTTCGCTGGTCTACGCGCCGCCGGGATGCGCGGGCGCGACGCCTGGCGCGAAATGCGGCCAAACCGGATTGGTCGACTATTCCTCAGGCAGCTCCATGGGGACGAAGCTCGGCGTAACCAACTCGATGAAGGTCGGCACACAAGTCACTGTCGACGCCGGAACGCAAGCTGAGGGTGCATCGCTGAGTTTTGGATTTACGTTCTCCGAGAACGAAACACAAACCACCACACTTACAAAATCGGCCACCTACGAGGTGAAAGATCCCGGCCCCAACGAAGACGGCGTCGATCACGACCAGGACATGTTTATTATCCTGATCAACCCGACGGTAACGCTGAAGCAGGAAAGCAGCGGCGGCATCAATTGGTCGCCTGGATTCTCCGGGCAAGGCGCCGCGCCGCAGAACATATGGGTAAGCGAGTTACGCAACCCTGCCACGATGAACCCCGACAAGGCGAAACTTTTGAAAGATCTCGGCTTTACGGCCGAGGACTTTAAAACGATTCGATGCATGGACCCCTTCGCCGGTCCCGGGGTCAGAAACGGCCCTGGCGGCGCCGTGCCGGATCCTTGCCAAGAGTTGGTGAACTCAAACAACTCCACCGCTGTCGGCGTCAACACAAGACGCTACCGCGCCACCACCGAGATCATTCCGTACGACCCGCCGCCACAGAATGCCGGGTGTCCGAATGAAATCTATACGATAAAAAACGACTACCAAACCGAAGGTACGCAGACGGATGAAGAGGACTACACCGTCTCTGGGTCATTACAAGGAGGCATACCCGTATTTAGTTCTTTGAAGGTACAAAACACAATGACGTGGACAACCAGCACCTCGGACAGCACCACCAAGGACACCACCCAATCGTTGTCATATACAGCAGCGTGCCCGTCCGCCAACTACAACGGACCACTGGATTTCACGGTCTATATCGACCAGCTGTATGGCACCTTCGCGTTTGTGCCCTTCGACCCCACCACCATGGAATTGATTCATCAAGGAATGGTCACGCACAACAAGAAGCCGGTCGCCGGTCAAGCCGTGACGCTGCAATTCGCCGGTCACACGTTTCACACGTATACGTCTGCGCGCGGCAAGTTTGTGATCACGCGCCTGAAGACGACACCGCTCAAAGGTCACCCGACAGGAACACTTACTGTAGGGAAACATAAGCAGACGGTGACGATTGGGGGAAATGGCGTAAGCGATATCCAGATTTAACGCCGTCGCGAAAGCATCGTCGGAGTGCATTTCTCAAACGAGATAGCGCACTCCGACCCTGCTGCCGGCTATCTTAGATATTGGAAGACATACCAAACGCCAAAAAAACCGATGATCAAAATCGCAACGGTGTAGTACACATTGGTCGATGCTTTTTTAAGCAAATCGGCAATCCCGTCTTTCACGTCTTTTTCGTGCGTTGCGCCAAAGTTAGACACGTCGGGGAACGAGTAGATCTTGTCGATAAGGGGCACCATCTCCCTGGTCGTTGTGAAATCGAACTTCGACGTGACGTAGTTGACGACATCGATGCGCGAGTTCAGTGCTGGCAGTACGAACTTGCCCGCTTTAACTTTCGACTTAAAGCGGTATTCGTCGAACGTCATCTTTGCGCCCAAGGAACCCAGAATAAGCATCAAAAGCGCGAAAAATCCCACGACAATGGCCGTCTTGGTTTGAGAGTTGTCCTTGTCTTTCAGCGATTGTGGATTTGTATCGACCGTGATCTTCGACAAACCGGCGATCCTTCCGCTCGCGCTGAAATTCAATTTGCCCGCCTGATAAAGCGCGCTCAGCCAAACTCTGTCGCCCGGATTCAACAGCGGAAATTTGACATACGCACCGTTGAGCGATTTCTGATAATCCAGCTGCACGGTCACGTCCGAGGGTTCCACGCGACTCACTTTCAAGTCGATAAGCGGCGAATCCTTTCCGAACTGAATAAACAAAGGGGCTACGACCTCGCGCTCCAACAGCGGCGTTCTGCCTGAGTTCTCGATCAGGAGCGTTCCCTTGGATAACTCGCTTATTTCGTTGCCGCGATAATTGACTTGCAGGCCATCGAATTTTTGGCTTGGCCCGATCACCTGCGACGCATCGATCAGCGAAACGCGTAGTTCGTCTTTGGCCTTGATGTGGTCCCATACAACGGGACCTATCACACCCAAGATTCCGACGGCGAGGCTCGCGATGCCCAAGAAATCCCATTTCCGCAGCTTCATAGGCGCGTACTCCGAACGACTGCTTGATCCCCTGCGATGGCGGAGAAATACTCCGATGGCAGTTGGAATAAAAGGGGGCTGGCGGCCTTTCTCGATTGAAAAAAAGCGCGCCACCCTAGTATTCCCAATAAAAATTCGCTCCGACCTTTTTTAGAGCAACGCGTTAATCGGCTTGTATGGATATTTTCGACGCGCGACGCTCGTCTGAAACCGAACGAAACCAGGCGGCTACTCGCGGTGAGAATAAGAGCAACATCGCGAGCAACCCTGCCAGCATTGCAACAAGCACGAGCGGATTCATTGCATGCACATCGGAAAGTGCTTCTGGCCGGGTTGTGTGCACAATGAGCTGGAGAACCATTGCCAACGACATCCACCAAAGGAAAATCGTCCGCACCCAACTAATTCCCCGCCACAATCCATAAATAATCAGCGGCCTGACAACAATGATTGCCGCGTAATGCCATATTCTCAGCAGCGTAAGGGGCTGACCAGACGAGAGCTCCAATCTGAATCCAAGCACATAATCGGCAATCAGAACGATGCATTCGCACGTGAGTACGACGAGGGAAATCTTTAATTCAATGGGTCGCTTCATAGCCGCGCTTCCACTTTCCTTTTTATGAGCCTTGATGACAGAGCAAATCGTCGTTCGACAAAATGCTCGGAGTCAGTCCGTATAGCTCATCGTTCCAACCTCGACCTTCCACGCCGCCTCACCGTCATCCCAGCGAAAGCTGGGATCCAGTGACTCAAGCGCGGAAAGACGCTGGATCCCAGCTTTCACTGGAATGACGATCAAAAAGAAGGTGCAGAAAAAACTGAGACACCACATCCTTTGCGGTAAGTGCGCCCCATCAATTCCCACTCATCCCCTTCCCCTCCCCACTCCCCGCTTTCCCATCCGCCACGCTCTCCGGCGCAGGGCCAAGGTTGTTGGCGAGGAACGTCAGCATGTGTGTATAGAAATCCTGCTTGTTCGCAGGGTCGGCAAGGCCGTGGCCTTCCCATTCGTACGTCACGAATTCGGGAGGGCGGCCGACTTTTTTCAGCGCGGATCGCATGGCGGTGGCGTATTGGATCGGCACACGGCCGTCCAATTCGCCGTGCGCGAGGAATACGGGAATGGTGATGTCGGACGCGCGCGAGATCGGTGAGTTGGCGGTCAAGGCGGCTTTGTCTGTGCCGAGCACGACGTTCAAGTAATACGTGCCGTAATCGCTGCGATGGATGTCGCCCCAGCGATAGAGTTTGGACAGGTCGTAGGGGCCGGACACGCCGATGGCGCAGCGATAGAGTCCCGGTTCCCGTGCCGCGCCCATCAGCGCGGCATAGCCGCCGTAGCTTGCGCCGTAGATGCAGATGCGTTTCGGATCCGCGATGCCTTGTGCAATGGCCCATTTGGTGGCGTCGGTGACGTCGTCCTGCATGGCCAGCCCCCATTGGCGATAGCCAAGCTCCATAAAGTGCCGACCGAAATTCGACGAGCCGCGAAAGTTGACGTGCACCACGCTGTAACCGTGCGACGCCAGCAGTTGGGTTTCCTCGTCGAATGTCCAATCGTCCGCGACGAAGAACGGGCCGCCATGCACGACCACGACCGTAGGCGCCGGACCGTTGACGCCTTGGGCGCGCGTGACGAAGCCATGCAAGCTCAGCCCGTCGCGGGCTTTGAACTCGAACGGTTCCATCGCGGCCATATGGTCGGCGTCCAACCAAGGCCGTGCATGGAACAACAGCGTGGCTTTACTCGTCGTGCGGTCGATCAGATACCACGAGCCATCGTCTTTATCGCTGTAGGTAAACACGATAATCGTGGAACCGTCGGCGGTGCTACTCATCACGCTGACCACGGTGCCGGGAAACGCCTTGACCAGCGCGCGGTGCCACTTCGCGTCCACGCTATCGGGCGCCCAATAACGCGCTTGCGGGATGCCAGGGCCAAACCAGGCGCCAATGGGCTCCATGCCATCCATGGAACGAATGGTGACGAGCGGGTTCGACACTTTGTCGCTCAGCAGCTCGGTGCGCTTGCCGGTGGCGAAATCGTAGCTTTCGATGACATCCGGGCCGTCGGTGCGCTCGCGATCCAGGAAAGCGGTTTTGTTGTCTTCGGAAATACCGAGCGGAATCTCTTCGATATGCGTCGTGTCGCTATCGTTGAGCGAACTCCATTGCCCGTCGTCGCCTAGTACGGAGGTCCGGCTCCGCGAGGTTTTGCTCCACGACCAGGCGAACCGCACTTTGCCGCTGTGATCGACCATTAACTGGGCATCACCCAGCGGGGATTCGCCCATCAATTCGCCTTTATCCACCAAATGGTCGATGTCCAGGCGCCGAATGGCATAGCGGCATTCGTGGTCGTCGGAAAAGTCTTTGCATTCCTCGACCAGAATATGATGTTCGTCACCACGCAACGAACCGGCAAAATCCGACCCTAACGTCTGCGGGTGTTTTTGATGAATATCTACCAGATAAATAAAGGGGTTAAAAACCGGCTGGTGATAGGTCCCCGAGTCGCGATTGGCCGCGATCACCAAATGGTCGGACCCCAGCCACCTCAACGCTTCAATTTCCCCTCGCGTTTTCGAACCGATCTGCGCCACCACGCTCATATCCGAGCGTTTCAAAACCGTGACCGTGGTGCCTTCGTCTTCCCGATGCGATATCGCCAACATCGTTCCATCCGGCGAAATCGCTACCTTTTCGTATTCCGCGCTTTGCAACAACTCAATGGGCTTCTGCGCCCCGTCCGCCATACAGGCGCACGCCACCGAAACCAGCCAACACGCCAGCCAAAAACGTTTCATCGTGCATCCCCCGATGCGGTGAGTCCCCAGACACACAATACCTAAAAATCGGGCGTCGATGTTGGGGGACCCGCCCGCCCTGGCGAATGGGTCTTGATAACGGTAACCAATACGGTTATTCCGGCTTGGTCATATCGGATAATCGCGATACGGACTGAAGGAAATCCCCCCAATAATCTCCGACACGGATTGCCATGAATATCGATTTTCACTACGGCGTGATCTACATCGTTGCGCGCATCGCGGGCTTGGATGTCCCCGCTGCGACCACCGTAGCCCATGCCTGCCAATATATCGACGACTCCACGGTAGACGGCGTTCTTTACTTTTCCGGCGGCGAATCCTATTCGCGCGTTGCAAGCGCGCACTCGCTTTTCGATTACCAAAATGTTTTCGCCGCGCGCGACAAATTAGTGTGGGTACCGTTTCATTTTCTTCCCGGCGGCGAAGGCGAGACGCTCGAAGACAAATCCGTTTGCAGGCCTAACAGCCTTATTGCTCAGGCCATGGTGCGCGAAGGCATTCGCGATCCGCATGCCGAAAACGCGCTCCATCGCTTAGGCGTTACCCTGCATGTTTATATCGATACGTGGGCGCATCAGGGTTTTTCCGGAACGATCAGCAAGCACAATCAAGTGCACAATCTTTCCAGCCATCACATCGATACGAATTCGTGGCTAACACAACTCGAATCGTTTACCGAAGACGTGTCCAATCGAATCAAGTCGGAGACCATCGACCATCTGGAGCGGCTCGGACATGGCGCGGCGCTTCATCTCCCCGATCTGCCGTGGGCCAACTGGCAATACACCAATGGTCACGGCCTTAAGATCGAGCGGGATAATCTTCCCCAGTTTATAGAAGCGGCCGATATGGCGCACCGTGTCGTGCGGGGTTTTCTGCGCGGAAACGCCAACTTTATGGAGGAAGAAGGTCTGCCTGAATCTATCAAGCATGCGTTGGAAGAACTTCTTGGAAGCAATCGGGATGAAAACGCGAACAATCGACTTCATTCGGTGATGAGCGCCGTGGCGAGCGGCGCCATTCCGATGCTTCGCGAACCCGTTCCCGAATACATCGCCAAGGGCGTAGGTTCGTGGAAATATCAAGCAACAGGTATTACCAGCGATAAAGACGATGGCCCCACTAAGCCGGCGTGGTCCGAGAAATTCGAAAGCTCGGACTATCGCAAGTTTCACGATGCGGTGAAGGAACATCTTTTTATGGTGACGCAAACGGTTTTGCCGGCGCATGGCGTGCGATTGGTTTGACTCATCGACCGTTACGGCGCTTGGTACGTGGCGGTGTTGGGATTCGCATGCGCTCACCTCAACCTACGCGCTATCGATTTCTTGCTCGTCATGTCGGCGCATTCAGAATGCATCCATAACGAAATCTGTCCCGCCACAGCTAGCTGTTATCCAAGTTCTTGAGCAAGTCCGATAAGCAGCTCTTCCGGCCCGCGGATGTAGCAGAGCCGATACACGTCTTTGTATTGAACAACCTCGCCCACGAGCTGCGCGCCGTGTTTGAAAAGCCGCAGCAGCGTCTCGTCGATATCGTCCACGGTGAACATGACGCGCAGGTAGCCCAGCGCGTTCACGGGTGCGTTCCGGTGATCGGCCACGGTGGGCGGCGTGAGAAACCGGGAGAGCTCTAGCCGGCTGTGGCCGTCCGGCGTGCGCATCATGGCTATCTCGACGCTCTGATTGCCTAGCCCCGTAATGCGTCCGGCCCATTCGCCTTCGATGGTGGCACGCCCTTCGAGGTCCAGGCCGAGCTCGCGGAAGAATGCGATCGTCGTATCGAGGTCGTCGACGACGATGCCTACGTTGTCCATTCTTTTAAGTGTCACGTGTCCAACCTGCGCGTGATAAGGAAATTCGGTGAAGCCTACCAGCCTGGCTTCGTTTTTCCGTCCGCCCCTTACTACCTTCACATGAGTCGCATAACGCCTCGATGCTAATTTAAACCTATCGTCGACTTCGACCATCCAAAGCACGTAGCCCCGATTTGGAGTGCAAGCGACGAAGCCAGGCGCTACCGGAAAGGCGCCGCGGTTTACATGGAAGGCAAGTACATCGGCAGCGTCCCCACTGCCCTGACATCGATAAGCAGACCATCGCCGCGCAAGCGGACGAGCGGGTTTATGCGCCTGAAATTTCCCCGAGAAAACGTGAGAGCCCCCCGTATGAAAATCAATCAAATCATCGACATCAATCACCCGCAGAAGCGTGGCTTTAGCTTCGCGACCAAACTCACGTCGACCATCGCCATGGTTGCCATGGGTGTCATGACATTTACTGCTGCGCATGCACAGGACACCGATTCCAGAATCGGCGGCAAAGCGCCCGCCGATGCCACTATCGTTGCGCACAGCGATATCGGCATGACCAATCACAGCGTCGCTAACAGCAAAGGCCGCTACACCCTTGCCAGGTTGCGACCGGGAACCTACGTGGTGTCTCTGGAAAGGAACGGCAAAACGCTTGCCAGCGTATCCGGTGTACCGCTTTACGTAGGTGTTGCATCCGAAGTGGACTTTGCTTGCAACGGCGACGAGTGCACGGCATCGATGGCTCGTTGATCGCGCAGATAACGGCACAAAGAAAAGGGGCCGGAGGCAGTGTATGGAATAACTGCTTCCGGCCCCTTTTTCACGACACGGATTACGCGACTAAGTGTTTCCGTGCGTGATGCTTCGGCGTTTGTCGCATGGCCAAGGTTCTCGACGCCGACGAGTGAGCCTTCTTTACATTATGTGTCGATGCCAGGCCCTGGCTAATCGTTGACCGGATTCCGCCGGGGACCAACTGGCAGTGTTTGCCGTCGGCCATGGCGGCGCGTTTGCAATACACGTCTACATAGGCAACCGTGTTTTGGGCGTGGTCCATCAGCAGGACTCGTGTCGCGACGCCAGGGCCGATCGAGTTATCGATGGCAATGGCGACGAACGGTTGTGGCGCCATACCCTGCTTGCGCAAGGCTTCCGAACTTTCGGCCGCACGCTGCGCTTGCATGAACTGTCTGTGCGTGTTGCCGACTAAGGCCTTTAATCCGTATCCCGTGGAAAGGTCGATGGAATACGTCTCGTATTGGCCGGGTGATGCCGTAACGGTGTAGGTTTGAAGGTTAGTGGCGTGGCTTTGGTCTTGAGCGCTGATACTTGTAGCGCACGCCAAACAGACTGCGATGGTGGTGGGGATAAGCAGGAGCTTCATTGGGGGGACTCCTTGCGGACGCAGGTGACCGCAAGGTCATTCTCTGCTCGCAAGAAGAAATAAAACGAACAGAGTTCATTAAAAAAAATGGAGTTTTGGTATCGATTTTCTCGATGCGATTGGCGTCGTGACTAACGACATACAAAGCATCATGACTAATGGCATACGTAGCGATCCGACAATAAAAATACCTGCCATTGAATGGATTTTTTTTGATGAAACCGAAAGTGGTTGCGTAGGAAACAGGTTGTGTCATAACACGTCAATGTTGGGGTTCGCTTTCGCTCACCCCAACCTACGCGTTACTTCTCGTCACTTTCGCGGACCGATGCCTCCGTCAACACGACCTCATACAATTCGAGGCGACTTTTGGTTCGAACCGCCCACCATGAAACGATGTAAGTAGGTATAAGCAGACACAGAAGGCAATAACCTACCCAGTGAACATGATCGGTAATTCCCTTCCAATCACCGAATGACCAATCTTTGAATTGCAAGTACAAAGCAAGCAACAACGGAAGGACGCCAAATTTCTCCAAGCCACCACTAAGCACGCCGGCACGAAAGGTCAATCTGCTTTTTCGGTCGCGCACATAGCGTAGATGGGTGTCAATGACGGAAAGTGGGTAATGGCGTATGGCATCCACGACGTCGTTGTACGGCACCAGTTTCTCGTCCAGTCCGCGCGCAAAATCCGTGTGTTGCTGCTGATAGTCCCGCCAGGCTTGTCGAAGTGCGTTGAGTAAAGCTGTCATTCCGCACAGCAATTCCAGCGCAAGACCAACATATAGCAGGTGCAGTCCAAGCTGATTGCGTAGCGTCAACCCGGCAATCACGCCAAGACCGCCGAATAGAACCATTCCTGCGAGCGCAAATCGAACTAGCTTGTTGATTACGGGGTCATCATCGACCTGTACATACGGTGCTAGACGCGACTCCAACCAAGCAAAGCTAAACGCCTCAGACACGGGTGAAGCCCCTACCGCTTCCGCGACTGATGCAACATCCGTTACGTCACGCGATTCCCCTGCCATAACTCCCCCCTTTTCCCATCAACGTTCCATGCAGAATGCTGGGATTGCCATCCCAGTCTACCTATGTTGATCCCCTTTCACTCTCTGTCAGCTAATTCGCCGACGCAAGTTCGCGTCCGCTGACAGATAACCGATTCGCTTTGTGCGAAGGTTTGTAAGTCGGGTGTGCCTCTGTGCTAAAGACCCCGGCACACCCGACATGGGTGGAGTAGCGCGGATCGCCTGGGCTGGAACCCAAACGATCCGCTGGCCACAACCAACTGATAGGAAGTTGATCATGGTTATCCCCGATCATACGGCACGCGCGTCCCTACGCGCCCCCGCCACGCCGCGTTTACCCCTACTCCACCGCCGCTCATACTGGACGGCGTCGGGACCGACTGGGAACTAGTAGAGAAAGTAGTCGGATTAGTCCTCTACCTAGGCAGGATTTTTCCTGCAGCCCTTCTCGCCATGCGCAATGCATGGCGAGACCTAACGTTATGGATAAACGCCCATGAAAAATGTGCTCGAAGACGGCCCCTACGCAGGGTCCTATGTGGTGCCCGCGGACTATTACGATCAGTTGTGCGAAGTGCGCGACAAAGTGATGTTGATGGCGCAATTGGCAGGCACCGCATCGTCGCTTCGCGATGACACCGCCATATTGCATATTCGCCGATCACTGGTGGGACAGATGTTTGCTGATTTGGGTTTTCAGCTTAACGATGTGTTGGAGAGCATTGCGCATGTCACGCAAATTTCGGGTTTGGTGCAGGCCAATTCGGTGAACTAAACGTCTATTGCGTAGCTAGGCTCAATCACCTCCGCTCCCTTCCCCCCAGATCGCCGCTTGACGCGCGAAAAGAACTAAACAGGGGTCAGAGTGCACTTAACTCTTGAAAGTGCACTCTGACCCCTGTTTTGCTCCTGTTTTGCCGCTGCGCTCAACTATCTCCGCCCCTTCCTCAGACCGCCGCTTGAAGCGAGAAAGGGTTCTGACCCCTTTTTTTTCTTGCCTTTTTTTTCTATAAGTCGTTTTAGACCGGTAGCTCAGATAGGCAGAGCGCCCGCCAGATCAGCGGGAGGCGTGGGAGCGAAACCCACTCGGTAAAGAGCTTTTTTCCAGAGTTCTTTACCGAGTCGATTCCGTTCAAGTTAGTGAGCTATCAACCAACATTTTTTGGCCTCGGCTGCCGTTGCGCGCCATGTAATAAGTTCCCTGTAAGTGGGTCGCACATTTCGAAAGCTTCGTTGCGCCACTTGATCTGCATAAGGTTTAGTTCTGTCTGAGTTTTAACTCCAGAAACAAACCTATGCCCACCAGAGACAAATCCAATGTATTGGCCGCATGAACTTCGTTCAACGACCGCAAATTGAGGCATACCCCCAGTAAACGGGTCCTCGCTTTCTACAACGGCTTCAACGAAGCCGGAAAATATAGATCTACTCGTACCGCCAACGTCCGACTTCTTCCAACGATCTGCGACCTTCCGGACGTAGACAGCTCCCGAACCAAACGCCGCTATTGCGCTAGAGGACGTTGGAAGCGCGAGTGATTTCCGATCGAATTTACCTCCATCAGAGCACTCAAGCTGGCTGACATGGAAATGGCTTGCTTTTCGCAAGCCAGATCTAATGCCATGAACAATTGAAAACGCAGACTTCTGAGCCACAGGAAAATCATCATAAAGACGCTCGACTAAGTCAGCGACTTTTGCGAACCTTTCATCTGGCTGCTCATGACCAGCATACAAAACGCCTGCATCAATTAGCGAAACCACTTGAGATAGGGCAAGGCATGGAAATAAAACGTCTCCATAGAATGCGAATATCTCAGGTTCTTTCTGAGAAGCAAACACCTTTTTACATGAGTTCCAAACCTCGGAGTTAGCCCAGGTAATACGGCTATCGCTCGCGAAATACAAAGCGGATGGACCAGAGCTATCAACCGAGAGCCAAGCCAGAAGTGATGTCACGAACAGAAATCCTTATCTCTATAGATGAGCGACAGAAAAGAGAGGATCAGAGCATTTTTCGTCGATGAAAAAGTGTTCTGACCCCTTTTTTACTCTTCACCGATCACTGGTGGGGCAACTGTTTGCTGATTTGAGCTTCCAACTTAATGATGTGTTGGAGAGCATTGCGCATGTTACGCAAATCTCGGGCTTGGTTCGGGCGAATTAGGTGAACTAGAAAGAACAAAGAGGACCGTAGCGCTCTCCTCTCTTACACATTTTTGCCGCGCTTCTCTTTTCCAAAAATCAACTGCATCCCCCTTTTTGCGATTCGCACGAATAGCCAAGCGACAAAATAGAAGAATGCCCCCGCCGAAAGAGAATTAAGCAGAACTAGCCCGAAGGAAAAATAGGGCAACACACGATTCAAGCCAAGCAAGAAGCTAATTTGATTTAACGGAACACCCAAGATTGCATCGATCACACGACCAGTAGGAGTAATACAGGTCGGCAGATCCATGTTGCACTCGTACCGACCAGCGCGATCGACAAACACCGCAATCACGCAACAAAGGTGCACGAAGCTTATCGTCAGAATGATCCCTATTGCTTTCCACTTACGCATTGCGGGCAGCTCTCTCTGACTGGTAATAGACGCGCTCAAAGTCTGCACGGACCGGGGCGACTAAATCGATAGGAATTCAGAGCACTTTCTCTACTCTAAAAACACTCTTGCCCCTTTTTTCGCCCGCCTTTTTTTGCAACTACCTCCGCCCGCCTCCCCCAGATCGCCGTTTGACGCGAAAAAAGCGCGAGAAAGAGTACTGTCTTTTTCCCCCCACCGCTTTTTTGCCCTTTTTTTGCACCCTTTTTTTCGCGCCTCCACCCAACCTAACCTTCAGCTCAATCTGTCGTCACTTGCAGGATAGACACTGGACACGTATATTTTTGTCCATCTTAACATATTGAGATACATATGGACGGACAAAAGTCTCGTGAGGCGCTGCTCGATTTTCTGCAATATGTGGCGCAAAAAGGCCTTATGGCGCCAGCAACTGCTCGCGCCCGCAAGGCAGCGGTGGGTAAAGTCCTTGGAATTTTGGATGAGCGAGAATCTCGCGACGTAACGTCAATTGACCTCGACGCGGTAATGCAACGATTTGGACATTTGCAAGGCAAGGGATACACGCCGGATAGCTTAGTTACCTACAAAAGTAGGGTTAGATCCGCATTGGATGACTTTGCGAGCTACGTAAAAAATCCACTGGCGTTCAAACCAAACGTGCAGTCACGTGAGCGGAAATCATCAGCATCTCCAAAAACGACTGCGAACTCTCCGAAAAATATTTCAGAAGACCTCACCCCCGACACACCTCGCCAGTCGATTTCGGCAGTTGCGGGCCCGATGGCTAGTAGCATCCTGCCAATTCCGATAAGAGCGGACCTTACGATCTACATCCAAGGCTTGCCATTCGACCTGACTGCCTCAGAAGCGAAGAAAATAGCAAGCGTAGTTCAGGCAATGGCTAACCCTTCGGTCACTTAAAAATTAGCCATAGCCGGCATCGCACAGATCATCTCAGGCTCATAATTTTCGAGGAATTTATGGCAACGCATCCGTATATCTCTGGCGCCGGCAACATTACACAAATGATTGGCTTTCTCAGAAAAAATTTCCCTGCGGTCGTAAACTCAGACACAGTGAAAAAGCTAGGCATTGCACCCCAAAATGAAAGCTACGTAATCAATGCTCTTCAATTCATTGGAATTATAGATGAAGAGAGCAAGAGGACTGATCGGGGTCATAGTGTATTGACTACACATGATGAAGAAGCATTCAAAAGCGCGTTTCAAGGCCTGGTTCGAGAAGCATATAAAGATCTGTTCGATTTACGTGGCAACGACGCATGGACCATATCCAAGGATGAACTCATCGGATATTTCCGAAGCACGGATAAAACCAGCGACGTGATCGGCACTCGTCAAGCAGGCGTGTTTCAAGCATTTCGCGGACTTGCGGGTTATGAACAAGCCAATGCGCCAGGTACTAAAAACAACAAGACTTCAAAGACGCCTACCAAATCGTCAAACGCAAAAACAACCAAATCGGCCAGCAAACCTACCGTAGTGAATACCACGACGCAGGAAAATACTAACAAAAAAGACATGGCGCTTACGGTACGTATTGAAATCAATCTACCGGCGGAAGCCAGCGCAGAGACATACGACAACATCTTCAAAAGCATGAAAGCCAATTTACTAAATGACTAATCCATTCTCATCATTTGAACGCATCGCGCGGAGTGCAAGGCATATAGGCTTTCGCACGCCGCAATCATCTCGCGATGCCCATCCATTCGATGAACGCAATGTCCATCCAGATATCGCGACGGTGTCACTCAAGCTATTTGACGATGGCCATTATTCGCAGGCGACTTTCGAAGCATTCAAGCTTTTGGACAACAAGGTCAAAGACGTATCCGGCATACAGGACAGCGGCTATAAGCTCATGATGGCTGCATTCAATGAAGCCAACCCGAAAATCAAATTGAATGACCTTTTGACAACAAGTGACAAAGACGAACAAATGGGATTCAGGTACGTCTTTGCTGGATCGATGTCGGCAATACGCAACCCGCGGGGCCATGACATAAGAACGGACTCTATTGATCTGTGCCTGGATTATCTTTCATTTGCATCTGTTCTACTTCGAACATTTGAAGCTCGGCGGTCACCTTAATTTAAATGCCGCAGACCAACAATTAACAATATCGCTTGAGCTTTCGCGCTGCTAAATCGCATCTAATTGTGTAAATGCAAAAAAGAGATGCACAAAAGTAACGGCATCCGAAAAGAGATTGAATACCTGCAAAAAAAGCCCGCGGATCTGCGGGCTTTTTGTTGTCAACAATATAATCAATTGTCGCTCAGTTACATATTTCGACGATATTCCCCACCTACATCATAAAGCGCATGGGAAATCTGCCCCAACGAGTTGTACTTCACCGCCTCCATCAACTGCTCAAACACGTTCTTCCGCTCGCGCGCTGTGTTCTGTAGCGTTTTGAGGCTTTCCGGCGCCAGCGAGTTACGTGCTTTACCATACGCCTGCACGTTGTCGATCTGCTGACCTTTCTCTTCTTCCGTCGAACGAATGAGTTCGATTTCGGTGGCGATTTCGCCGCCGTGGTCTTTGGGGAGGAAGGTGTTGACGCCGATGAGTGGCAAACTGCCGTCGTGTTTCTTTTGCTCGTAGTACATGGATTCTTCTTGAATCTTGCCGCGCTGGTACATGGTGTCCATGGCGCCGAGCACGCCGCCGCGTTCGCTGATGGCCTCGAATTCTTTATAGACGGCCTCTTCCACGATATCCGTTAGCGCATCGACGATGTGGCTGCCTTGCCAGGGGTTTTCGTTGAAGTTGAGGCCGAGTTCTTTGTTGATGATCATCTGGATGGCTACGGCGCGGCGCACGCTTTCTTCGGTGGGCGTGGTGATGGCTTCGTCGTAGGCGTTGGTGTGCAGGCTGTTGCAGTTGTCGAACAGCGCATACAACGCTTGCAGCGTGGTGCGGATGTCGTTGAACTGGATTTCTTGCGCGTGCAGGGAACGGCCTGAGGTTTGGATGTGGTACTTCATCATCTGACTGCGTGCGCTGGCGCCGTAACGCTCACGCATGGCGCGCGCCCAGATGCGGCGGGCGACGCGACCGATAACGGTGTACTCCGGGTCCATGCCGTTGGAGAAGAAGAAGCTTAGATTCGGCGCGAAGTCGTCGATGTTCATGCCGCGCGCGAGGTAGTACTCAACGATGGTGAAACCGTTGCTGAGGGTAAAGGCGAGCTGGCTGATCGGGTTGGCGCCGGCTTCGGCGATGTGATAACCGGAAATGGATACCGAATAGAAGTTGCGCACTTTGTGGTCGACAAAGTATTGCTGGATGTCGCCCATCATGCGCAGCGCGAATTCGGTGCTGAAGATGCAGGTGTTTTGCGCCTGGTCTTCTTTCAGGATGTCGGCCTGCACGGTGCCGCGCACGGTTTGCAGGGTTTCTTCTTTAATGCGTGCGTAGGTTTGCGCGTCGACGAGTTGATCGCCGGAAACGCCGAGCAAACTTAGGCCAAGACCTTCGTTGCCTTTGGGCAGATCGCCGGAGTACGTGGGGCGCTTTTTGCCGGCGAAGAGTTCGTCGATACGCTTTTGCGCGGCGGCCCAGCGGGCGTCGTCGGCCTTGAGGTATTTCTCCACGTTCTGATCGATCGCGGTGTTCATAAACATCGCGAGGATGATCGGCGCGGGGCCGTTGATGGTCATGGAGACGGAACTGGTGGGCGCGCTGAGATCGAAGCCGGAGTACAGCTTCTTCATATCGTCGAGCGTGGCGACGTTGACGCCGGAGTTGCCGATTTTGCCGTAGATATCCGGGCGCGGCGCGGGGTCTTCACCGTACAGGGTGACGGAGTCGAACGCGGTGGAGAGGCGCGTGGCGGCGCCGCCCTGGCTTAGATAATGGAAGCGGCGGTTGGTGCGCTCGGGCGTGCCCTCGCCCGCGAACATGCGGGTGGGATCTTCCCCGGTGCGGCGATAGGGATACACGCCGCCGGTGTACGGGTAATGGCCTGGTAGGTTTTCGCGCATGAGGAAGCGCAGCTGGTCGCCCCAGTCTTTGGTTTTGGGCGGCGCGACTTTCGGAATTTTTTGGTGGCTGAGCGATTCGCGGTAGTTCTCGACGCGGATCACTTTGTCGCGCACTTTGTATTCGTTGACGTCTTCGGTGACGGATTTGTACAGCTTGGGCCAGTCGCGCAGCAGGTGCAGGGCTTCGTGGCTGAGTTCGCGCAATGCTGCGTTGTAGCGTTGGCGCAGTACGAGCAGCGTGCGATCGGCGTTGGCGTCGTGCGTGGCTTCGTGGTCGTAGCGCTCCAGCGTTTGCGGGAGTTTGTCGTCGCCGAGTTCTTTCAGCGATTCGTAGTAGTGCTGCGCTTTGCTGGCGAATTCGGCTTCGCGTTCGATTTCGCTGTTGATGCCGCGGCCTTGTTCGGCGATTTCGGCGAGGTAGCGCACGCGCGCGCCGGGGATGAGCACGGTGGCGCGGGGTTCTTTGAGGGAGGTGTCGAGGCTCGGCTTGAAATCGCAGTTGGGCGACTCGGCGGTGTGATCGCTGCCTTTGGCGGCCAGCTTGTTTTGCAGCAGGCGGCACAGGTTGGTGAACATCCAAGTGACGCCTGGATCGTTGAACTGGCTGGCGATGGTGGGATACACCGGCACGTCTTCGTCTTTGAGGGTGAAGGCGGTGCGGTTGCGCTTCCATTGTTTGCGCACGTCGCGCAGCGCGTCTTCTGCGCCACGTTTGTCGAATTTGTTGAGCACCACGAGTTCGGCGAAATCGATCATGTCGATTTTTTCGAGCTGGCTGGCGGCGCCGTAGTCGCTGGTCATTACGTAGACGGGGAAGTCGACGAGGTCGACGATTTCCGAATCGCTTTGGCCGATGCCGGCGGTTTCTACGATCACCAAGTCATACGGCTGCGCTTTGAGGAAGTTGATGCAGTCGTGCAGCACTTCGTTGGTGGCGGCGTTTTGACGACGCGTGGCCATGGAGCGCATGTAGACGCGATGGCTGCGCAGCGCGTTCATACGAATGCGGTCGCCGAGCAAGGCGCCGCCGCTGCGGCGACGCGTGGGATCGACGGCGAGCACGGCGATGCGCATCTGCGGGAAGGCGTGCAGGAAGCGCAGCAGCAATTCATCCACCACGGAGGATTTGCCGGCGCCGCCGGTGCCGGTCATGCCGAGCACGGGGGTATGTTTGCCGGCGAGCGACCACTCTTTGCGCAGGCGCGCGAGTTCGGTGTCGCTGACTTTGCCTTCTTCGATGGCGGACAGCATGTGGCCGATGCTGATTTCGTCATCGATGCTGATGATGCCGGGGACGACGTCGTCGTTCTGCTCACGCTTGGCGGCGGCGTTGCCGGCGCGGTGCATGACGTCTTCGATCATCTCGGCGAGGCCGAGCTTCATGCCGTCGTTGGGGTGGTAGATGCGCTCCACGCCGTAGGCTTGCAGCTCGCGGATTTCTTCCGGCGTGATGGTGCCGCCGCCGCCGCCGAACACGCGAACGTGCGCGGCGCCCTTCTCTTTCAGCATGTCCACCATGTACTTGAAGTACTCGACGTGGCCGCCCTGGTAGGAGGACAGCGCGATGGCGTCGGCGTCTTCTTGCAGTGCAGCACGAACCACGTCTTCCACCGAGCGGTTGTGGCCCAGGTGAATGACTTCCGCACCCTGCGACTGAATGATGCGACGCATGATGTTGATGGCTGCATCGTGGCCGTCGAACAGGCTGGCGGCGGTGACGAAACGCAGCGGAGTGGTTTCGGCCTGCGCAGCGGTGGCAGGGACGTGCTTGGCGGGGGAACTCATGGGGACTCCGAGAACAGGTGTTCTGAGCCGACCATTCTAGTGGGGTTGCCTGTTAAGCGCGCGGGTGGTGGCGGGATTGCGGCGTGGGCGTGGCGGCGCGGCGGGATGGTGACGACGTTGTAATAGGTGTGGGATTCGGAGACGTATAGCGGGGCGTAGTGGATGCCTTGAAGTGGCTGCCTCCCTCTCCTGCGCACCCTCTTACCTCGCGTCACCCCGGCGAAGGCCGGGGTGATGTGAGGTTTTTTTGGGGCTGCGATGTGTGGTTGGAGATTTCTAGGCGAGCCCGAACGGCAAGTTGGGCGATGCGACGATGCGATCGCCGACGTTTTCGCCGCGCACAAAAGCAAGCGTTGCGTCGATAACTTCCGCTGCATCCAAAATGCGGTGATGACCTAAGCCTTGCGTGGTCAGCAGACGCGAGCCGGGCCAATAACGCGCATAGCGTTCGCCCTCTTCCCACGGCACTTCGTGATCGTCCAGATCGTGCACCACCAAACCGGGTTGACCAAGCGACGGCACATGGTGATGCACTTGCAGCTCGCGCGCATGGATGCCGGTGCGTTGGTGGTACCAGGTGAGGAACGGTTCTTTCAAATGCTGGCCGAGATGTACGAAGCGCATAAAGCGATTCGCGGCGGCTTCAATATCGGCGGCGGGGGCAATCAACACCAGGCGATCGGCGCTCCAGTTTTCGTCTTGCGCCAAGGCAACGGCAGCACCGCCCATGGAGTGGCCGATGGCCAGCGCGGCGTGGCCAAAATGCTTACCGATGGCGCGGATGGTGGCGATGAAATCGGGCAGCGTGCAGAGCTTGCCAGTGCTTGCGCCGTGGCCGGGTTGATCGAACGTGACGACGGCGAAACCGAGCGCGCGGAGTTTTTCGATCCACGGCAAATAGCGAAGACCGAAGCTGGACCAGCCGTGTACGAGCAACACATAAGGTTGCGTTTTTGGATCGCCCCACACGTACGTGGTGATGGTTTCGCCGCGAATGCGCAGTTCGCCGCGTTGCATGTCGCTATCGGGCTTGGCGGCGTTTGCGCGAATGCGACTGCTGGCGAAGGGCGTGGCGAATAAACGCGCGGCGCGATCGACGGTGCGCGTGGGCGCGATGCGACCGCCGACGGCGAAACCCAGGCGTACGGCGCCGAGTTTGAAGGCGTGGTTCGACGAACGGCGATGCGTGGAGACGGTTTGACGTGTCATGGCGAGCTCCTGGGGGTTCAGGGCTGATAACTTGCGAAGAGACGATCGAGCGCCGCCCACGTGTGGCGGTACGCGTCGTCGAAACCGAACAGGCTGGCGTCGTGATGCAGGGCGAGCAGCAGCGCGTAGATTTCGAATGCGAGCTGTTCGGCTTGGGTGTCGGTGCGCAGATCGCCGACGTCGATGGATTGGCGCACGGATTTGATGAGCTCATCGCGCCAGCCGGATTGCTGTTGCTTGACGCGCGCGCGCAACGCGCTGTTTTCGCGGCCGTCGTATTCCATCACCGCGCTGATCAACACGCAGCCGCTTTGATGGATGCGGCCCCATTCGCACCAGCGCTCCAGAATCGCGCGCAATCGCTTGAGGCCACGTGGCTGGGTGATGGCGGGGAGCAAGACGAAATCGATAAAGCGTTTGGTGGTGGCGTCGAGCAGCGCGAGTTGCAGTTCTTCGCGCGAACCGAAATGCGCGAATACGCCGCTTTTGGACATGCCCACGCCGAGCGCCAGCGCGCCGATGGAGAGGCCTTCGAGGCCGTCCTGGCGCGCCAATTCGTAGGCGTGGTCCAGGATGAGCTCGCGGGTGGTGGCGCCTTTGCTGGGGGTGGTTGCTGCGTTCATGGCAGGCAAAATAGCACGACCGTTCGTTTTATTTCTAGAGGGAAAGGCGTGTAGAGGGTGTTAACCCGGCCGATGCACCCTCCCTCCCCTGCTTTCGTAGGGGAGGGAGTTGAAGATCTGCTCCCTCCCCTGCTTGCAGGGGAGGGTTGGGGTGGGGTTGGTGGGGCTGGCCGTGCTCTTTTAGGTTTCTCGCGAGTGCGAAGCGACCCCACCCCAGCCCTCCCCTACTTTCGTAGGGGAGGGAGACGGAGATCTGCTCCCACCCCTACTGACGTAGGGGTGGGAGCAACGCCGTCGCAAATATTTCTGCTGTTTCCTGAACAAGCGAAAGCAATCACGTCAACACATCGAAACATGGCTGCGTTTTTCCAACTGTCAGCCACCACGACTGTGGCTGCTTTTCAACAAGAGAGGGACACCATGATCAGCATGACTCGCAAACTGGCTTTGGTTGCAGGCGCTGCCCTTGCATTGGCCAGCGTGAGCTACACGCCGCCGGCTTCTGCGCAGGTAAGCGTTGGCGTCGGCATCAACGTTGCGCCGCCGCCTCCGCGTTTCGAACGTGTTCCGCCTCCGCGTCGCGGCATGATTTGGGAGCCGGGTTATTGGCGTTGGCAACCGCGTTTCCATCGTCACGTTTGGGTGCCGGGCATGTGGGTGCATGCGCGACCGGGTTATCGCTGGTATCCGGGCGCTTGGACGCAACGCGGTCCGGGTTGGTACTGGCGCGACGGGTACTGGGGTCGCTGATTACGCATGACGCAAAAACCTGCGCTTTATCGTGCGATTAAGTGCAGGTTCGCGTAACCCTTGCTGTGTAGACTCACCCACCGATCTGGCTTAACTCGTCAGGTTTTCGAACCACATATCTACTGGGGAAGTACCTATGTCATTGCGTATTGCAGCTGTGCTCGCGCTTGTCGGTATCACGGCGATTACCGCCGGTTGCGTGGAAGAACAACCCGCACCGCGTCCGCGTCGCGTGGTGTATGTCGAGCAACCTGCTCCGCCTCCGCCGCAGGTGGTGGAAGTGATCGCGCCGCAGCCGCCGCCGGTGGAAGTGGTGGAAGAAGTGCCGCCGCCGCGTCCGGGTTATGTGTGGGCACGTGGTTACTGGCATTGGGATGGCGGTCGCTATGTAGCGATGCGCGGTCACTGGGAACCGGTGCGCCCGGGTTATCACTACGAGCATCCGCACTGGGAACGTCACCAGGATGGTTGGCACTTCCATGTAGGTGTGTGGGTGCAGGGCTAAGCGTTCGCTCGCATTCGCATCGAAAAGCGCCCCGCTTCGGCGGGGCTTTTTTTGTGGGCGAAAATTTGCAAGAAATTTGCATTGCAAGTTTCGTTTAACGCGCCGTGGATTCGTCATGGCCGTTACCGAAATGACGATTTGGATCGACATATCCACGCATGCGTTTGCGCAACATCACCAAACGTTTGCGCCGTTGCCGATGTACGCATTGCGTGCACTGAATGGTTATCTGAGCACGCTGCAAACCGACGTTGTAGGGCGAAGCGAATAACGGTCGGGCCGCACGTTGTCATCACTTGTCCTGCACACGTCAACGGCAAAGGTTTTTTGCGATTGGGCCGGCCGGATTACGCAAAAACGCCTGTGTTTTCGCGGCTTTGCTGCGGCGCGTCAGCATCGGTTTTGGGAGTCGTACTAAACTTATGGGGCTAACTCATCACCCCAGCCCTCTTGCTGGGGTTTTGAGTTTTCGGGCGTCAGGTCCTTGGCGGGGCCCAAACGCTTCCATACCAGGCTGCCAACCCCGGCACCGTCATACGTGGAGTCAACGTTCCAATGATTTTTGAAACCCTTGCGAAAACAGGCCATGAAGAAGTCGTCTTCTGCCATAACAAAGACGCTGGCCTGAAAGCCATCATTGCGATCCATAACACGGTGCTGGGCCCGGCACTGGGCGGCCTGCGCATGTGGCCGTACAAGACCGAGCAGGATGCCGTGAACGACGTGCTGCGTCTGTCGCGCGGCATGACGTACAAGAACGCCGTAGCCGGCCTTAACTTGGGCGGCGGCAAGGCCGTGATCATCGGCGATCCGTCGAAAGACAAATCCGAAGCGCTGTTCCGCGCGTTCGGCCGTTTCGTCAACTCGCTCAACGGTCGTTACATCACGGCCGAAGACGTGGGCATCGACGTCAACGATATGGAATACGTGTTCCGCGAAACGGAATACGTGACGGGCGTGCATCAAGTGCACGGCGGTTCGGGCGATCCGTCGCCGTTTACCGCGTACGGCACGCTGCAAGGCCTGATGGCTGCGCTGAGCTTCAAGTACGGCAACGAAGACGTGGGCAAGTACAGCTACGCCGTGCAGGGCGCGGGCCACGTGGGCAGCGAATTCATCAAGCTGCTGCGCGAGCAAGGCGCGAAAGTGTTCGTGACCGACATCAACAAAGACGCCGTGCAGCGCTGCGTGGATGAACTGGGTTGCGAAGCCGTGGGCCTGGACGAAATCTACGACGTGAACGCGGACGTGTACTCGCCGTGCGCACTCGGCGGCACGGTGAACGAGCAGACCATCGACCGCATCAAGGCGAAGATCATCTGCGGCGCGGCGAACAACCAGCTCGCCAACGACGCGATCGGCGAAGAACTGCAGCGTCGCGGCGTGCTCTACGCGCCGGACTACGCCGTGAACGCCGGCGGCGTGATGAACGTGTCGCTGGAAATCGACGGCTACAACCGCGAACGCGCCATGCGCATGATGCGCACGATCTACTACAACCTGGGTCGCATCTTCGAAATCAGCAAGACGCAGGGCGTGCCGACCTACAAGGCCGCCGACCGTCTGGCCGAAGAGCGCATCGAAGCCATCGGCAAGATCAAGCTGCCGCATATGGGCAACGGTGCGCCGCGCTTTGCGGGTCGTATGCGCGGGCAGTAATCGCTGCGTTGCTTGGAATGAAAAAAACCGCCGGGATGCCGGCGGTTTTTTTATGGTTGCGGGATGGTCATTGTGTTGAGGGAACGGCAGACGGTAGCTTCGATTTCATCTGCGCGATCCACACTTGCTGATCGGGACCGTCGCCAAATCTTGCTTTGAAATCGGCGATCGTTTGATCCAGTCCATCGCGCGGCTGTCCTTTTTGAATGTCTGCGCGAAGCAGCCAAGCGCGCTGATCTTCGGGGTGAAGCTGGAGCACGCGATTGGTGACCGTCCAACCCTTGTCCCAATCGTGGGTTGTGTGCACGTAGATATCGGCCAGCGCCACCAAGGCCCAGGCATCATCCGGATTCAATTGCAACGCCTGTTGGTAGTCTTGTATGGCCCTATCGGTTTGACCGGACACTTCGTAGGCGCGGCCGCGCGCTTCGTAACTATTCTCGTCCTGCGGAGTAAGCGCTACCAGCGCATTTCCTTCCGATATCGCCCAATCCATCTGATCTAAGCCGGGCAATTCGAATGCACGGCTTTGACGAACTTGAATGTCATCGGATACGAAGCGAAGCGCCTCCGAGCGATAAATCGCCCCAAAATTGGATGCGCCTCGACTCTCTGCTGCCCAACCCGCTCTCGCAAGCATCCGCTCTGGTGCGGGCTCGGCAAAGAGTTGTTGGTACATCCTCTCCTCTTCAAGAGGATTGCATTGACAATTCTCGACATAGGATTCGCCGCCGGTACGTTCCGATAAAAGCAAGAGCAATAGCGGGTTCTCTTTCGCGTGTCGCTGGGCGCCCGCAACGATACGTGCCGTTTCAGAGGCCGCTCCTTCCCATTTGGGCTGCGCCATCCAAACCAATCGTCCATAGATCGAGAAATTGGCGGGATCGGCCGCGAGACCATGCTTCGCAGCTTCCACTCCATAAGCGACATCGCCGCTAAGGCCAGCGGCCCAAATCATGGTCGCATACGCCGAAGTCAGTTTCGGCTCTATTTGTACTGCTGCATCTAGATCCGTACGCGCTTGCTGGAGTAAACGGTTCATGTCATCGAATGCGGATTGCGGAGTTTTGTCTGCGTACTCGCCGCCTCTCGCATCCCAAGCCATGGATACATACGAGATACCGCTGGCAGCAAGTGCAAACGGACTCTTTGGATCTTGACGCTTCCATGCGTCCATCAATGCGCGATTGGCTTCCGAACTGCCGGAAAAATCGGCGTTGAAGGTCCGGTCCAATACGGCTTGCGAATTCGGTTGGGTGAGCTGTGCGTGCAAGATATTCGCGTAGCGGCGATCAAGCTCCGCGGTGCGTCCGGATTGTATGAAATCACGCGCCTCTTCCCGGCTGACCAGAGGATCGAGCACATAGTGGCAATAGGCGACCGTTGCAGCCTTGGACCAGTTCAGCCCCGGCGGATCGGGATAGGCCAAACACCGCTGCAACGGATCCTCAATCGTTTCCGCCTTTCTGGCGTCCACCATGAACTGCTGAAACTGCGCATCAGTGAAGGGAGGTTTCTGCGGTTCAAAGTGGGTAATCGCGTGGATCGGCAGTGGATGAGGCAACACCGCCATCGGCGGCTGCAGGATTCGAGGCAGTAATAAAGCAAATAGGCCGGCGATGCCGACCAAAGCGACTCCCACCAGCAAAAGCCAGCGCACACGCGTAGTCATATCGTGGATTCCCTGTCGATACGGGAAAACTTACATAGCTAACGGTAAAGGGCAAGCCATCGATCAGCGCCCGCCCAGAGTCCCTGAAAGCGATAGCGCGGCGTGGTTCTGGATCAAAACTGTACTTTTGAGTACTGAAAAATATCGGCCTTTCGGTCTGCGATTTCTTTCGCTTTGCCCGCCAACACCAAACACCAATCCGCAGCACTTCTGCTAGACTTTTCCAGCAAGAAAATACGCGGTAAGGCATTGCTTGCATTGGCAAAGCCGGATTTAGGGGGGCCCGCTCCGCGGGTTAGGAAAATGGGATGCTTTCACGGCCTGGCGTCATCCGGCTGCAGCGCTTTATCTGTTACAAGCGCAGCCGATAAACAGGCACGGGGAAGCTATGCAGGGCTGCAGCGCAGGCTGGTGTGTATGAACGCAATGATGAAAACCGGGATCAGCGACGAGGACATCCTGCTCAGGCTCAAGGATGTGCTGCACGAAACGTTCGAGATCGATCCCGTTCGAGTAACGCCTGACGCGCACCTGTTCACCGACCTGGAGCTGGACAGCATCGATGCCGTGGACCTGGCGATCCAGGTTCAAGACATGACTGGCATGCGCATCAAGCCTGAGGATTTCAAAAACGTTCGCACCGTGGGCGATGTCGTCGCCACCGTGCGGATGCTGCTGACTCGTTGATTGCAGGCAGAGTGCCTTATGCCGCATGCACCAGTCGCCGCGGGAGATTTTCATCCCTGCGCGCTGATTCCCATCTACAACCACAAGGACACCATTGCGGCAACGGTGCAGGCACTGCGCGCGCATGGGCTGCCTGTGGTGATCGTGAACGATGGCAGCGATGACGCCACGCGCGATGTGCTCGACGCGCTGGATTCGCCCGAAGTTCAAGTGATTCACCTGCCGCGCAATGGCGGCAAGGGTCGCGCGCTTTCTTGCGGCATGATTGCGGCGCGCGATGCGGGTTTTTCGCATGCGCTGCAAATCGATGCGGACGGCCAGCACGATGTCGGTGATGTGCCGCGTTTTCTTGCCGAAGGTTGCGCGCATCCCAAGGCGCTGATCTGCGGCCAGCCGATTTACGACGAAAGCGTGCCGCGCGCCAGGCTGTATGGACGCTATGTCACACACGTATGCGTGTGGATGGAAACCTTATCGTTCACGCTGCGTGATTCGATGTGCGGTTACCGTCTGTACCCGCTGGATGCAACGTGTGCCGAAATCGATCGCGCGCCCCTGCCCGCGCGCATGGATTTCGACACCGAGGTGGCGGTACGCCTGATGTGGTGCGGCGTGCCGGTGCGCAACGTGCCGACCCGGGTGATCTATCCGGAAAACGGGCTCTCTCACTTTCATATGCTGCACGACAACCTGCGCATTTCGGCGATGCATACGCGCTTGCTTTTTGGCATGGTGCTTCGCGTGCCGATGTTGTTGTGGCGCAAGCGGCGAAGGAGTGCGGCATGGGCGACCTAACGCAACAGCTCCCTCTCCCCTCCGGGGAGAGGGTTGGGGTGAGGGGCGAATCTTGCGACACGTCTTCATCGTTGCGCTGCGATCCGTTCGGTGCTTTGCCTGATATGCGTTTGTCGCGAGGGCGCCCCCTCACCTCAGCCCCCTCCCCAAAGGGGAGAGGGAGTTGGTTAGCGGTGCTGTTGATAGTGTTGTGTTGCTTCAGCTTTACGTCGCAGGCGCAAAACACAACGTCGTCGGATGTCCTGAAAGACGTGCTCGGCCAATTGAGCAAGCACAGCGCCGTGCGCGCGGCATTCGAGCAGCAGCGCAAGAATCCTGCGTTGATCGAACCACAAAACAGCAGCGGCCAACTGCTGTTCGTCACCGGCCACGGCATGCTGTGGCAAACGCAGAAACCCTATCAGCAAACGCTGGCGTTGACCGGCGCCAAGACGGTCAGCATCGATGCGGATGGGCGCATGCAAACAGTGCGCAACGAACGCGGCGTCAGTCAGATCTCGCAGATGTTGCAATCGATGCTTGCCGGGCAGATCGAAGCGGTGACGCGCCAATTCAACGTCAACGCCAGCGGTACGACGGGCAATTGGACGTTGAGCTTCACACCGAAACAAGCGCGCGTGGCGCAGGTACTTCGCAGCATCCAGCTCGATGGCGGAGCATTTCTGCAAGACATCCGCGTCGATATGCAGGACGGCGGTCAAACGATTATTCACATGACCGACACCCGCGACGCCGGCCCGCTCAGCGAGCTTGAAAAACACGCGCTCGGTTCCCCATGACGTCGCGCAACCTGTGGCTGCGCGCTGGATGTTTCGTGGCGGCGACGTTGCTGGTCGCATTGCTTGGCGCGTGGCTGCTGTTCGGGCGTAGCGGTTCCGCGATTGAAACCGATTTGCTGGCGATGCTGCCGGCCACCGAACGCAATCCGCTAGCGGAAGTAGCGGCGCAACGATTGGCGCATGCCAATGGCGATCGCGTGATTGTGGTGATCGCGAACGCCGACGACGATCGCGCCAAAGCTGCGGCGCGGGAATTGGGGCAACTGCTCGCCAAGGACGATGTTTTCGCCTCGGTCACGGCGGAATTGCCGCCGTTCGATCTGCAGCAACTGGTTACGCCATATTTGGCGCACCGCTTTACGTTGCTGACCGACACAGATCGCCAAGCGCTTTCTCAACCCGGTTACGATCCTGCACGTGCGCTGGCGCAACGCATCAACGCGCCGTTTGACACCGGCGTTGGAACGCGGCTTCAAGACGATCCGTTCGGTTGGTTGCAGCATTGGCTGGATCAGCAGCCGTGGAGTCGTTCGCCGCTGCTGCCGGAAGATAACTTACTGACGGCGCATCGCGACGATGGCACGTATGTGCTGATCACGGCGACGTTGCGCGGCTCTTCCTACGACGATGTCGTTCAACAACGCGCACTGAGTGCGTTGGATCAAGCCGAACGCACGATCGAACACGATCAACCCGATACGCGCGTGCTGCGCACGGGTGCATTGTTCTACGCCGCATCGGCACGTGCGGATGCGGAACGCGATGTGCATCGGGTGGGTTTGATTTCCACCGTCGGCATTGCGCTTCTGTTGCTAATGGTTTTTCGTTCGCCCGGGCCGTTGCTGTATGCGTTTCTCTCCACCGCTATCGGCATCGTCGCCGCCACAACGGTTAGCGTGCTGATGTTCGGCCATATCTATTTGCTGACGCTGGTGTTTGGCGCCGCCTTGCTGGGCGAAGCGGTGGATTACTCCATTCAATACCTGACGGCGCGCGCGAACGCTGGCGATGCATGGCAACCGATAAAAGGCTTGCATCAGGTGCGCATGGCCCTGCTGTTGGCGCTGGGCACGTCGTTGCTTGGCTACGCGCTGTTGGGACTGGTGCCTTTTTCGGCGTTGCGGCAAATGGCCTGTTTCGCGATGACGGGCATGACGGCCGCGTGCCTTAGCGTGTTCTTTTTATTGCCTGCGTTGTTGCAACGTTTCGCCAAGCCCTTGTCCGAGCCCTCGGTCCGCATTGCGCTGGCGTTGCAAGGCGTCGCGTCGCGGCTGGCATCGGGTTGGCGCGGCGTGGCCATCGCGGCGCTGCTGCTTGTGGCGTCGATACCCGGCTGGCTGCAATTGGGTCATGACGACGATGTGCATTTGCTGATCTCCCCGCCCGCGACGTTGATGGCGCAAGAAAAGCAGATTCGCGATATCACCGGCTTGGGCAACGCGACGCAGTTTTATCTCATGCAAGGCGCGGACGACGAGCAAGTCTTGCAACGCGAAGAAGCGCTGGAGCAACGACTGCAAGGGTTGGTTGACGCTGGAAAGCTGCAAGGCTGGCTTGGTCTGGCCGGCATGGTGCCATCGCTGCAACGTCAACACGTCAATCAAGCATCGCTTGCGCCCTGGTTTTCGCAACCGGATCGCATGCGCCAATGGTTGAACGCTACGGGTTTTCGCGACACCGATATCGAACGCTTTATGCAAGCGTGGCCGGGGACGCCGCTGACGTTGCAGGTGTGGTTGAAAACGCCACTCGCCGCGCCTTTTGGTTATTTGTGGATGGGCGACAGCGCGCAACATGGCGCCGCTTCGCTAGTTCTACCGCAGGGCGACGTATCGAGTGCGTTGCTCAAGCAAGCTGCCGACCATCTGCCCGGCGTAACGTTGGTGGATAAAGCGTCTAGCGTTTCGGATCTCTTTGGTCGCTATCGTCGCTACGCCAGCCTTTGGCTGCTCGCGGCGATCATGCTGATCGCGCCGGTATTCGCTTGGCGTTATGGCTTGCGCAGCGTGCCGCGCGTCATGGCGCCGCCGGTATTGGGCATGTTGTTTACGCTCGCCGTGCTCGGCTATCTGCATCATCCGTTGACGCTGTTTCATTGGATGGCGTTGATGCTGGTGCTGGGCGTGGGCGCCAATTACGCCGTTTTTCTGCGCGAGGGCGAGCCGCATGTGACGCATCGTCCTGGCGCAATGTACGCCAGCGTTCTGCTATCGGCGATTACCGCATTGCTGTCGTTTGGACTGCTGGCGTGGAGTTCGATGCCGGCGCTGCGCGAATTTGGACTTACCCTGCTGCTGGGTATCGGCTTCACCGTTTTGCTGGTTCCCGCCAGCGTGGCATCACAAACGTCTATGCGACTTACTTCTGCACGGAGCACCCGCCGATGAAACGCGTTGTCATCACCGGCATGGGCGGCATTACGCCGCTTGGACACGACTGGTCCGAGATCGAACCGCGCTTGCGTCAAGGCGGTAATGCGGTGCGCCGCATGCCGGAGTGGGATTTCTTTGAATCGTTGAACAGCCGTCTTGGTTGCCCCGTCGACGATTTTCAGATTCCCGATTGGCCGCGCAAACATCTGCGCTCGATGGGTCGCGTGGCGCAATTGGCGGTTGCCGCGAGCGAACGCGCGCTGCGCGACGCGGGTTTGCACGGCGATGCCAGCATTGCCGACGGTCGTATGGGCGTGGCCTATGGTTCGTCCGGCGGTAGCGTGGACCCGGTGCGCGTGATGGGTCGCATGCTGGAAACCGGTTCCATGCAGGGTGTGACGGCGACCAGTTATGTGCAGATGATGGCGCATACGACAGCGGTCAATGTCGGCGTGTTCTTCGGTTTGAAAGGTCGCATTCTGCCGACTTCCAGCGCTTGCACATCCGGCAGTCAGGCGATCGGTTTCGGTTACGAAACGATCCAGCAGGGTAAGCAGACCTTGATGTTATGCGGCGGCGCAGAGGAATTGTCCGGCCCTGGCGTCGCCGTATTCGATACGCTATTCGCCACCAGTACGCGCAACGATGAAGCGAATCTGACGCCCCGCCCGTTCGATCGTGCGCGCGATGGTTTGGTGGTGGGTGAAGGCGCCGCGACGTTGGTGTTGGAAGAATACGAACACGCTCGTGCGCGCGGCGCGCGTATCTACGCGGAGATTGTCGGCTTCGGCTGCAATTCCGACGGCAACCATATTACGCAGCCGACCAGCGAAACCATGTCGACCGCGATGCAGTTGGCGCTGAAGGATGCGCAGCTCTCTTCCGGAGCCATCGGTTATGTCAGCGCGCACGGCACGGCGACCGATCGCGGCGATGTGGCGGAAAGCCACGCCACTGCGCTGGTGCTAGGCAAGCGCGTGCCGGTGAGTTCGATGAAGAGTTACGTGGGCCATACGCTCGGCGCGTGTGGCGCGCTGGAATCGTGGTGGGCAGTGCAGATGATGCGCGATGGCTGGTTTGCGCCCACCATCAATTTGCACGAGCCTGACGCCGCGTGCGCGGAACTGGATTACATCGTGGGTTCGGGGCGCGTGATGGGCACGGAGTTTGTAATGAATAACAACTTCGCGTTTGGCGGCATAAATACGTCGCTGATTTTTAAGGCGCTGGGTTGATTCGCATGAATGTGCCAATCCCTTCCAGTCGTCATTCCGGCGAAGGCCGGAATCCAGTAAAGATTGACGTGCGAAGCACACGACATAAAAAGATTTTGTGTGCTTCGCACAACCTATTGAAACTGGATTCCGGCCTTCGCCGGAATGACACTCAGGCGTTGTTGAGGCTAAAGGTGATTTGATGCAGTTTCGCATCGAACAATGGCAAGCCTGGGCACCCGGTCTCGACACCGTCGAGGCCTGGCGTGCGTGGGCGCATCAACCCGTTCGAATCGATGACGACAACGCGCAGCCGTCGTGCGATTTTCTGCCCGCCATGCAGCGGCGCAGGCTTAGCCGATTGGCGCGCATGACCATGCACGTTGCTTGGCCGCTGTGCGCGGAAGGCGAACAACTGCCGTTTGTATTCGCGTCGCGTCATGGCGAAACACCGCGCACGTACGCGTTGTTGAGCGACGTGGCGCAGGAACAACCACTCTCGCCCACGCAATTCGGGTTGTCAGTGCATAACGCCATCGCCGGCCAATGGTCGATTCTGCGCGGGCAACACGGCGAATCCGTGGCGGTTGCTGGCGAAGCCGATACGTTCGAACACGCGATGGTGGAAGCCGCGACGCTGCTGAGCGATGGCGCACGTTCGGTGTTGGTGGTGATCGCCGAAGAACGGCCGCCCGCGGCGTACGACGAGTGGATCGACGACGTGCCGTTTTCGTATGCTGTGGCGCTGCGATTGGGGGGAATCGATTCGACATCGGGCACGCGCGACGGCGAACGTTGGCAGCTGCATCTCGAATCGCATCAGGGGCAATCCACCGTTAGCACGTGGCCGCACGCGTTGGATTTCGTGCGCGCCTTATGCAACGGGGAAAGCAAACTCGACCATGCATGGAAATTGCGTCAATGGATGTGGCAGCGAATTCCGTAAGTCGCTCTAGCGGGAGCAACTATCTCTGGCGGCTGATGGCCACCGGAGCGAGCTTCGTATGGTTCGGTCTGGGCGGCTTGGTACTGCGCATGATCATTCTTCCGTTGCTCGGGTTGTTGCCTGGCGATGCATTGACGCGCCGGCGCCGCGTTCGCATGGCGATCAGCAAAGCGTTTTATCTGCATGTGCAATTTATGTATCGCAGCGCCGTGCTGGAGTACGACTTTCAAGGTGCTGAACGCCTGGGTCGCCCAGGACAGATCGTGATCGCCAACCATCCGTCGTTGATCGACGTGGTGTTTCTGATCGCGCATATTCGCGACGCCAATTGCATCGTCAAAGAAAGCATGTGGCGCAATCCGTTTACGCGCGGCCCCGTGCGCCGCGCGCAATACATCAGCAACAACGGCAGCCCGGAAATGCTCGAACAGGCCGCCGATGCGCTGCGCGAAGGGCAAACCTTGATTGTGTTTCCAGAAGGCACACGCACCGGGCCGAATCAGCCTCCGGTTTTTCACCGCGGTGCGGCGGCTATCGCGCTGCGCGGTGCGCAGGTGATCACGCCGGTTTTTATCTCGGTAAAACCCACCACGCTGACGAAAGCCGAACCCTGGTATCGCATACCGGAACGGCGCGTGCGCGTGACGCTGCGCGTGGGGGCGGATATCGCGCCCGACACATTCAATGCTTCCGCGCCGCTGCCGATTGCTTCGCGTCGGCTCAACGAACATCTGCACAACCTCTTTCTTAAGGAGCTTTCGCTATGAATGCCCTGCAGCAGGACATCGCGCAATTGATCATCGACACGCTCAATCTGGAGGATGTGACGGTAGAGGATATTCCGCCCGATCTGCCCTTGTTCGGCGAAGGACTCGGCCTCGATTCGGTGGATGCGCTGGAATTGGCGCTGGCGTTGCAGAAACGCTACGACATCCGCATCGCTTCCGATTCGAAGGATGCGCGACAGCATTTCACCACCGTCGCCAGCCTTGCTGCCTTTGTGCAGGCACAGCGGGACGCATGCGCAAACTAACCTCCATCCTATTGCCGGTCGTGGGGGTGCTCTACCCCTTCGTGGTGTATTTCGGCATGGACCGCGTGCCGCCGCCGATGTTCGCACTGGTGTTGGGCGCGATCTGGCTGATCCGCGCCCCGAGTTTGCTGAAAGAACCGGGCGGACGCTGGATGCTGACGGCCGCGCTGGTGTACTGCGCGTTGCTTGCGCTGAGCGGCGAGGCTGCATTGCTGCGCTGGTATCCGACATTGATCAGCGCGCTGCTTTTGTGCGCATTTGGCTTGAGCCTGAAGTTTGGGCCACCGCTGGTGGAGCGCATTGCGCGCGTGCGCGAACCGGATCTGCCCGATGCGGCGATCCCGTATACGCGCAAAGTCACCTGGGTGTGGGTGGGATTCTTTGTGTTCAACGGCCTGATGTCCGCCGCACTGACAGTGTGGGCGCCGCTGAAATGGTGGACGCTCTACAACGGCTTGCTGGTGTATTTCATCATGGGCGTGCTGTTTGTCGGCGAGTGGCTGCTGCGCAAGCGACTTCGGGGTGCGACATGAGTACGGCTCGCGATCCCGTTCTTCTGAGCGAACGTCAACACGACGGCGTCTGGACGTTGGGATTGCGCGTGCCTAAGGATCTGGTCTATTTCGGCGGACATTTTCCGAAGGCGCCGGTGCTGCCGGGTGTCGTCCAGATTGCCTGGGCGCTCGCTTTCGCATCCCAGCGCTTCGGCACGCCTCTGCGCTGCACATCGATGGAAGCGCTGAAATTTCAACGATTGCTGCGCCCGGACGATCGTGTGGATCTGACGCTTCGTCATGACGTCGATCGTCACAAAGTACATTTCGCGTACCGCTACGGCGATATCGCCTATTCGTCGGGCCGGTTGGCATGGAGCGCCAAAGCATGAACGAACACGTGGTGCAGGAACGTCACTGGTCCGCGCACAAGGAACGCGGTAGCCTTTTTTTGATGCGACTGACCGCACTTAGCGTGCGTGTGTTCGGGCGTCGCCTGCTCGCGCCCGTGCTTTATTTGATCGTGCTGTACTTTTTCGCATCTGCTCGCAGCGCGCGACGCAATATTCGGCAATACCAAACATATCTGGCCGCATGGAGCGGCGACGCATCGTTGCGCCCGACCTTGGGCCGCGTGTTCGGTCAGTTCATGGCGTTTGCCGACAATCTGTTAGACCGGCTCGATGTGTGGCGCGGTCGATTGCGTTTCGAGCAGGTGCAACTGGTCGATCCTTCGGGCG
Source organism: Dyella sp. 2HG41-7 (assembly GCF_021390675.1). Classification (NCBI taxonomy): domain Bacteria; kingdom Pseudomonadati; phylum Pseudomonadota; class Gammaproteobacteria; order Lysobacterales; family Rhodanobacteraceae; genus Dyella; species Dyella sp. 2HG41-7. The sequence continues at coordinate 1,641,169 of NZ_JAJEJV010000004.1, read as the reverse complement.
TACGCGCACGATTGCTGCGTAGCCATCATGGTGGTCGTGGTGAAATGCTGGTGGTCACCCATCTGGGCAACCCGGATGTGTGCCGCGCGATGGCCGAATTGAGCGAGCAAGTGCCGCTGAATGTGCTGGTGCATAACCGTCACGTCGCGCAGTTCAATCGACTGTTGGGCGAAGCCGGCGACCGCAGCATGCGGCTGATTCAAGTCACCGAACTGGACACGGCGATGATGATGGATTTGTCGCAGCGTCTGGACCGCGGCGAATGGCTGGCGATTGCCGGCGACCGCGTGCCGCTGCATGACGGGCGACGCCTCAGCGTGGATTTTCTGGGCCACGCCGCAGCCTTTCCGCAAGGGCCGTGGCTGATGGCAGGCTTGCTGCGCTGTCCTGTCAATCTGCTGTGTTGCTTGAAGGTGCAAGGCCGCTATCGCATCTATCTCGACCCGTTTCTCGATCAGGCGCAGTGGTCGCGCGGCCAGCGCGATGCGACCATTCAGAACTGGGTGCAACGCTACGCGGATCATCTGGCGACGCAGTGCTTGATCGCGCCCCAGCAGTGGTTCAACTTCTACGCTTATTGGCAACCGGCCTCGCCAGCCTCGAACAAGGAGACCGCCGATGCGCACTAGCGGCGTTCTGCAAACGGAAGTCGACGTGCTTGTACCGTTCTTCGACGTCGACTCGATCAACGTCGTATGGCATGGCCATTACGTCAAGTACTTGGAAATCGCGCGCTGCGCCCTGCTCGACGATGTCGGCCACAACTATGTGCAGATGAAAGAATCCGGTTACGCGTGGCCGGTGATCGACATGCAACTGCGCTACGTGCAGGCCGCGCGTTTCGGTCAACGGCTGCGCGTACGCGCCGATTTGATCGAATGGCAGAATCGATTGTTGATTCACTACCTGGTGCGCGACGCCGAGACCGGCCAACGCATCACGCGCGCCAGCACCGTGCAGGTGGCTGTTCACCTCGCCAGCGGCGATATGCAACTGCTATCGCCACAAGTGTTTATCGATGCGGTCGAGCAGCGATTGCACCGCGCCTCTCAACCTTCCACGCCATCCGTCGCGCCATGAATTACGCAAGCCCTACTTACGTCGAAGAAACCCGTATCGGCTTCCATTTCTTGCGCACCTACACGTGGCAGCATCATGTGTTGCGCGTGGCGATCAACGATTTGAAGCGCCTGATCGGCGAGCCGTTGCCGCAAGGCGGGGCTCTGCTCGACGTCGGATGCGGACAAGGCAAATCGTTTCGCCTGCTGCGCGATGCATTTGCGCCGACGCATCTGCTTGGCTTGGACGCCGATCCGCATAGCGTGTCGCTTGCGCAGGCCGAAGCCGATCTCGAAGGCATTCCAGTCGAATTGCATACCGCCGATTGCGCGAAGATTCCGCTGTCGGATGCCAGCGTCGATATCGTGTTCTGCCATCAGACGTTTCATCATTTGGTGGAACAGGAACGCGCGCTCGCCGAGTTCTGGCGCGTATTGAAGCCCGGCGGCTGGTTGTTGTTTGCCGAATCCACCAAGGCTTATATCGACACCTGGGTGATTCGCTGGTTTTTTCGCCATCCCATGGAAGTGCAGAAAAGCGCGGACGAATATCTGGGGATGCTGCGTCAACAGGGTTTTGCGTTTGACGCCAAACAGGTTTCCTTCCCTTATCTTTGGTGGAGTCGATCCAAGGATTTCGGCCTGATGGAGCGCTGGGGCTTGCGCGCGCCGCCGCCGCCCGGGCAACGCGAGGAAACGCTGGTCAACGCCGCGGTATGCAAGCCGGCATGAACACGTATCTTCCTTCTCTGGGCATCGCTTGCAATCTCGGCGTCGGCAAAGCCGCTGTCGCCGAGGCGTTGTTTGCAGGCGACGACCGTTGTATCCGCCCAGCGCAAGGATGGATTCCCGGACATGTTCCGCCGCTGGGCGCGGTGGATGTCGCGCTGCCCGCGATTCCCGAGCCGCTGATCGATCGACGCGACAATCGTAATAATCGTTTGCTACTCATGGCGGCGCTGGAAATCGAAGCCGATATTCGTGCAGCCATAGCGCGTTACGGTTCCGCTCGCATCGGCGTGGTGCTGGGCACCAGCACGACCGGCATCGAAGAAGCTACGCAAGGCATCGACGCGTTTCGCCGCAACGGTACGTGGCCGGCCGATTATCGCTATGCACACCAAGAGCTTGCGGCGCCGGCGGAGTTTCTCGCCGAGTGGTTGTCGCTCGCAGGTCCGTGCTACAGCATTTCCACGGCATGTACGTCGGGCGCTCGTGCGTTGTTGAGCGCGCAACGCTTGCTGCGCCTTGGCTTGTGCGATGCCGTGCTGTGCGGTGGCGTCGACACGCTGTGCCGCTTGGCGATCAATGGTTTTCATGCGCTGGAAGCGGTGGATATGCAGCGTTGCGATCCGTTCTCCAAACATCGTCGCGGCATCAATATCGGTGAAGCCGCCGCGCTGTTCCTGATGACGCGCGAGTCGGCGGATGTGCAGTTGTTTGGCGGCGGCGCAAGTTCCGATGCATACCATATGTCTTCGCCAGACCCGCAAGGTACCGGCGCGTTGAAGGCCATGCGCGATGCGCTTGATCACGCAGGCTTGGATGCATCGCGTATCGACTACATCAATCTTCACGGCACGGCCACCGAGCACAACGACAGTATGGAAAGCCTCGCTGTGGCGAGCATGTTCAGCAACGACGTGCCCTGCTCTTCTACGAAATCGCTCACCGGCCACACGCTGGCCGCGGCGGGTGCGTTGGAAGCGGCATTCTGTTGGTTGAGCCTTTCCGACAAACGCGCGGAACGTCGCTTGCCGCCGCATCGGTGGGATGGCGTGGCCGATCCGTCGCTCCCCGCATTGAACTTCACGCATGTGGGCAGCCACCTTCCCGCAGATGGCCGGCGTTATTTGATGAGCAATTCCTTCGCCTTCGGCGGCAACAATGCGGCGCTCGTGCTCGGGGATGCGGCATGAAGTCTTGGCCGATTGCCGACGTCGTGCCGCACGCGGGCGACATGATTTTGCTCGACGGCATTGAAGACGTGAAAGACGAACGTATCGTCTGCACGCGCATGGTGCGCGCCGGCGACATGTTTGTGGATGCCGACGGTTGCCTGCCCTCGTGGGCGGGTGTGGAATTGATGGCGCAGGCTATCGCGGCTTGGGCCGGCTGTCGGGCGCGCGCTGAGCAACGACCCGTGCAAATGGGCTTTCTGCTGGGAACACGCCACTATGTTTGCAACGTCGATGCGTTTGCGGAAGGAGCGCACTTGCGCGTCGAGGCGGAGCGCTCGTTTCACGACGAACAGGGCATGGCCGTTTTCAACTGCCGCATCGAAGCGCCCGATGGTTACGCCGAAGCTCGGCTGAACGTTTATAGCCCTGCCGATATCGATACGTATTTCAATCAGATTGCCGGGGAGACATCGCATGACTGACACCGTTCTCGTCACCGGCTCCAGCCGCGGCATCGGCCGCGCCATTGCGCTGCGACTGGCGCAAGCGGGCTACGACATCGTTGTTCATTGCCGCAGCCGCCGCGACGAAGCCGAACAGGTTCGCGCAGACATTCAAGCGCTCGGCAGATCGGCGCGCATTCTTCAATTCGATGTCGCCGAACGCGCCGCATGCGTTGCCGCGCTCGAAGCGGATGTCGAAAAGCACGGTGCTTATTACGGCGTGGTATGCAACGCGGGACTGACGCGCGACGGCGCATTCCCCGCGCTTAGCGACGAGGATTGGGATCTGGTATTGCGCACCAACCTCGACGGTTTCTACAACGTGCTGCATCCGATCATCATGCCCATGATTCGTCGCCGTCAGGCGGGGCGTATCGTTTGCATCACCTCGGTATCGGGTTTGATCGGCAATCGCGGTCAAGTGAATTACAGCGCCTCCAAAGCGGGCGTTATCGGCGCAGCCAAAGCGCTGGCGGTGGAACTAGCCAAACGCAAGATCACGGTGAACTGCGTCGCGCCCGGCCTGATCGATACCGACATGACCAGCGACGACGTGCCGCTGGAGGAAATCTTGAAAATGATTCCGATGCAGCGTGCCGGCAACGCGGACGAAGTCGCTGCGGCGGTGCAATTTCTGATGAGCCCTGAAGCCAGTTACATCACTCGCCAAGTGCTCGCTGTCAATGGCGGTTTGTGTTGAACATCGAATGAAAGATGCGCCGCAAGGAATGCAAGCCGTTCTTTGCTGAAACCATTAAAGGGAGAGAAGGTATGAAAGCAAAGGCTCAGATTCTTATTGCGTTGATGCTCGCGATTCCATGCCTGGCATCGGCCAAAGACAAAATCGAACACTATCCGTTTGCAAACGCGGTGGCCGAAGCCACGCAGTCGGGCAAGCTGGATGGCACGGTGAAATTTTATCTGGCTGGCAATCAGCCCAATGGACAGGTCACCGTCGTCAAAGAGAATGTGAGCGTTAACCGCAAGACCAACGCGTTCGGCAAGAAAGATCAGCCGACGTGCGATTGGGCGCTGCAGTCGGCGTTGATCAGCCTGCAGGCAGAAGCAAAGGAAGCTGGCGCCAACGCGGTGGTGGGCATCGTCAGCGATTACGATCAGGAATATCGCGACGGCGAGAAATACGAATGTCATATCGGCTTTCTCATGTCCGGGGTCATCATGAAAGGCAATTTGGCGAAAGTGCAGCCGTAATTGTTTCCTTAAACCGGGGCGAGCGGACGCATACCCTGACCTACGCTGCGCCGCGTCAGGGTGTTAACAGCCGCCTGGGCTACAATTGACGGGCTAAAGCCCCTTTCCCCGGAGTTTCTTATGCGTCCGTTTCCGCTCGGTGAAGAGATCGATCTGCTACGCGAAAGCGTTTCCGCCTTCGCGGAAAAGGAGATTTCGCCGCGCGCCGACCATATCGATCGCGACAACCTGTTCCCGAACGATTTGTGGCGCAAGATGGGCAATATGGGACTGCTCGGCATTACCGTGCCGGAGGAATACGGCGGCAGCGGCATGGGTTTCCTCGCGCATATGGTGGCGATGGAGGAGATCTCGCGCGCTTCCGGTTCGGTCGGACTTTCGTATGGCGCGCATTCCAACTTGTGCGTGCAGAACATTTTCCATAACGGCAACGAAGCGCAGCGCCGCAAATACATTCCCAAGCTTTGCTCCGGCGAATACGTCGGCGCGCTCGCGATGAGCGAGCCGGGCGCGGGATCGGATGTCGTCGGCTCGATGACGTGCCATGCCGAACAGCAAGGCGACGTATGGATCGCCAACGGTTCGAAGATGTGGATCACCAACGGTCCCGATGCGGATGTATTGCTGGTGTATATGCGCACCGCGCCACGCAATGTCGGTAGCCGCTGCATGACGGCGTTTATCGTTGAAAAAGGCATGAAGGGTTTCAGCACGGCGCAGAAGCTGGACAAGCTCGGCATGCGCGGCTCCAACACCTGCGAGCTGGTGTTCGAGAATTGCGAGATTCCGTCCGAAAACATCGTGGGCGAAGTGAACGAAGGCGTGCGCGTACTGATGAGCGGCCTGGATACGGAACGCCTTGTTCTATCCGGTGGCCCGATCGGTTTGATGCAAGCGGCGATGGATATCGCGTTGCCGTATGTGCGCGATCGCAAGCAGTTCAATGCTCCCATCGGCACGTTTGGCATCATGCAGGCGAAGATTGCCGATATGTATACCAAGCTGCAGAGTTCGCGCGGGTTTGCGTATATGGTGGCCAAGGAATTCGATGCGGGCGTCAAATCGCGTATCGATCCGGCGGCGTGCTTGCTCAATGCATCGGAGAATGCGGTGCAGGTGGCGCTGGAAGCGATTCAGACGCTGGGCGGCAACGGTTATATCAACGAATATCCCACCGGGCGATTGCTGCGCGATGCGAAGCTTTATGAAATCGGCGCGGGAACGAATGAAATTCGGCGGATGTTGATTGGGCGGGAGTTGTTTCATGGCAGGCAGTAAGGCCTGCTTTGAATGAGCTTGAAGGGTGCTTTAAGACTTCAACTTTCCTGCAAGGTTGGCCCCTCACCCCGGCCCTCTCCCCAAAGGGGAGAGGGCGTAAAAGGCAATCAGAACCGCAAGCTGTAGTTAACCGTTCCCATCGTGGCGCGCGCATGTTGCGCATCGTATTCGTCCACGCCCATCGATAGATTCGAGCGCGGCGAGAACGTCCAATTCAACGCAAGGCCGGCGACACCGCCGTAACGCGACAAGCCGATACCTTCGATCGGCGAGAACTGCTGCAAAGCAGTGAAGCTGGCATTCGGCAATACGCCGCGCATGGCGAATGCATCCTGCCATAGCAATCGTGCTTGCAAGCTCAGACTGGTGCCGTTGGCCATCAACCATTGACGCGTACCGCGGAAGCCAAGCCCCGCCTGCCACCGTTGAATCGATTGCGAGCCGGACATCAAACCAAAGCCGTCGCCACCGAGTTCGTTGAATCCGTCGCGCTCGACATTGGCGTATTGCAGATTCGCGTACGGCGTGAATTTCCATTTGCCGACATTGAAGCGATAACCGCTTTCGCTGTACGCGACTTGGTAACGGCCGTTACTGAAACTGGAGACACCGGCGGTCTGGCCGCCGAGCAGCAGTTCACGACGCGTATTCTGCCAATCGTTACCAACGCCGAAGCGACCCATCGTGTACCAATCACCGTGCACGAAACCGCCGTAGATCATGCCTTCCAGCGCACGGCTGAAACCTTGGTCGGCGGTCTGCTGCAAGTTGCCCAAACCCTGGCTGTGACTGATCGCGTAACCGACGATGCCGCCGTTACCGAACATCTGGTCGCCGCCTACCATCTGCCCGTTGAGCTGGAATCCCAGGTTGTCGTAACCGCTGCGCGAATAGCTGCCCTGATAACCCAGATTCTGCGACCAGCTTTGGAATTTGCTGGCGCGGCTGAAGGCTTGCGGATTGTCGAGCAGACTGTCGAAGCGATCGGACAGCGCACGCGTATCAGCGTCGATGGCTTCGAACGTCATCGCGGCGCTGGCGGCATACATTTGGCCGGACAGGCTGTCGAGCGATTGCTTCAAAGCTGCTGTGGTTTGCGTCTGCTGAATGCTTGCCGCACCGCTTACGAAACTGCTCGGCAATGCCTGCGCCGCCGAGCCGCTCTGGATAGCGCTGCTGATCGTGTTGAACGCGCTTTGCGTGCGCGCCGCGCCGGCGAGTGTCGCCATCGAATATTGAATGCCGGTAATGGTCGTCAGGTTCGCGTTGGTGACGTTGAGGTACGCATCATTCGGGTCATAAACGAGCGTCGCGTTCAAGACGACCGATGGCGCAGCCAATGGGCTCGTGTTCGAGAATCGACCGGTGAGTCCCTGCGAGGCTGTAAGAACCATGGTCCTCGAATTGATGATGTATCCCGAATCGGCACCGTAAACGTACAACTGCGGACCGCTTGCAAGTGTCGCGCTGCCGGTCACCTGCAACGCCGATCCCAGCGGTACCGCCAGTCGTCCGCCCGTTTGCGTGTAGTTGCCCGTCATGGTCAGGTTGGAACTGCCGACGACCAACGTGCCGTTGCTTACCACGTTGCCGGATATCAACGGCGTCGTGACCCCCGCAGAATTTCCCGTGATGGCCAGCGTGCCGGCCGATCCGATGTTGACGCTCGAATTGAGCGACACGGCATTCAAGGTGCCCCCGGTAACGGTGGTACCGCCCGTATAAGTGGAAGGCTGACTAAGAGTCAGCGTGCCCGGCCCATCCAAGATCAAACCGCCCGCGCCCGAAATGGGATTGTTCCAACTCGACGTGCCGTTGAAACCGACTTCGACATTGCCCCAGTTGAATTGCTGGGGACCGTTTACCGCTGCGCCGACATTCAACACGCCGTAGCCGAATGTGGGATTAGGCTGCGAACCGCCGAGCGGCGTCGCGGTGCCCAGCAATGTCTGCCGCACAAGGCCGTTGCTGAAATACGGATACGCCTGCCATACCAGCGCCGCCGCACCCGACACTTCAGGCGCGGCGAACGATGTTCCTTCGACGATGTAATACGAGGGGTTGGTGGTGGACGCCAATGTGTCCTTGTCGAGCACGATCACATCGCCCGGCGCCGCAAGACAATAATTCATCGCGCTGCCGCACTTGTTCGAATAGCTGTCCAATTGCGTTGGACTGTTGCTATTGAGCGCCACGGCCACTAGCCAGCCCTTTTGCAGATTCGCGTCGGACCCTTGAACCACCGTCGGCAACATGGCGATCGTGCTTGGATTGCTTTGCGAATCGTTGCCCGCGGCAAACACAACCAGTCCGTTGTGTTGTTCGACGAAGGACGAATACGCCTGATCGAACGCTTGATTCAACTGCGCGTTGGTCGTGTCCCAGGTAATGCCGCCCCAGGAATTGTTCATGACCTTTACGCCGGAATTGATCATCTGGCCGGTGACGCTCTGAAAAAACTGCGCATCGGACGTGGTGACCTGCACAGGCGGCGAAGAGCCGTTATCGTCGGGCGCGTTGTCGTCGATGATGCGTGCCGAAACAAGCGTTGCGCCAGGCGCAATACCGCCAGCGAAACTGCCGAACGACTGACCGGCCGCAATCTGCGACACCCAGGTGCCATGGCCGACCACATCGGGAATGTTGACGTTGTTGGTCGACGGGTCGACGTCGATGATTTCTTGTTGAACTCGACCCGCCACCGCGGGATTGTTTGGCATGATGCCGCTGTCGACCACACCGATAGTGACGCCGGCGCCGGTGTATCCCTGGTTGTGCGCGGCGTAGGTGTTTGTCAGCGCAAGCTGTGCATTGATGGGCGGCTGGGGAACATTCGAACTCGGCGACGGCGTTGGCGTAGGCGTCGCCGACGACGACCTGACATTGCTGCTGCCGCCCCCTCCTCCGCATGCGCTCAATCCCAGAGCAAGACTGATCAAAAGCGCCATGTCTCGGCGGCGCCATGCCTGCGTCCCTATTGTCATATCCCTCACCCAGTGAGCCGTGCGTAATGTCTTCACCCTTGTAGGAACGCCATTACTCCCATAACGGCGTTCGCTCATAGCTTATTCGGATGGTTTGTAGGATTGCGAGAAAAATTCGTTCCGCCAAATGCGTGATTTCTCACGAAAAATCCGATTTGCTGCTTTGCATCGTAGGCTGCGATAATTCGCAAGTTATTTCCTCGGCGCCAACCGCCTCAAAGCTCCCCCGGAGATCCCCCATGTCGGACGTCAGCGTTGTTATTGCAGGTGCCAAGCGCACCGCCATCGGTTCCTTTCTCGGCCAGTTCACCGGCGTACCAACCCCTACACTCGGCGCGACCGCTATCCGTGCGGCGCTGGAGCAATCGGGCCTCGATGCCAAGGATGTCGGCGAAGTGATCATGGGCTGCGTGCTGCCGGCCAACCTCGGCCAGGCGCCTGCGCGTCAGGCGACGCTGCAGGCCGGGCTTCCCGCTGGCACCGGTTGCACCACCATCAACAAGGTCTGCGGTTCGGGCATGAAAGCCATCATGCTTGGGCACGACTTGATCAAAGCCGGTTCGGCCGCCGTGGTGGTGGCGGGCGGCATGGAGTCGATGACCAACGCTCCGCACATGGTCAACGCGCGCGGCGGCCTTCGCTATGGCGACGCCAAGCTTGTCGATCACATGGCGTGGGACGGTCTTACCAATCCGTATGACGGCAAGGCGATGGGCGTGTTCGGCGAACTGTGCGCCGACAAGTACCACTTCACCCGCGAGGAACAAGATGCTTTCGCCATCGAATCGGTAAAGCGTTCCCAAGCTGCGCAGCAGTCGGGCGCGTTCGCCGACGAAATCGCGCCGGTCACCGTCGCCGGCAAAAAGGGCGACGTGCAGGTCGATACCGACGAGCAGCCCGGCCGTTCCGACATCGGCAAAATCCCCTCGTTGCGTCCGGCTTTCCGCAAGGAAAACGGCACCATCACCGCGGCAAGTTCGTCGAGCATTTCCGACGGTGCGGCGGCAGTCATCCTGCTGTCGGCCGACGACGCCAAGGCGCGTGGGGTAAAACCGCTCGCACGCATCGTGGCCCATGCCACGCATTCGCAAGAACCGGAATGGTTCACCACCGCGCCGGTTAGCGCGATCAGCAAGGTGCTCGACAAGGCCGGCTGGAAGGTTGCCGACGTGGACTTGTTCGAAGTCAACGAAGCCTTCGCCGTGGTGGCCATGGCGCCGATGCGCGAACTGGGCATTCCGCACGACAAGCTCAACGTCAACGGCGGCGCCTGCGCACTCGGCCATCCGATCGGCGCGAGCGGCGCACGCTTGGTGGTGACCTTGCTCAACGCATTGAAAACGCGCGGTTTGCGTCGCGGAGTTGCCTCGCTTTGCATCGGCGGCGGCGAAGCGACCGCCATCGCCGTGGAGCGTTTGGACTAAGTCTCGCATTGCATCAAACGACCGGTCGGGGGCGTATCGACCCCGGCTAGGTTTAATGCGGCTTAAAAGTTGTTTGTTGAAACCGGTAGCGCAGAAAACGTGAAAGCGCTATTAATAATCTGCCAATTGGCATTCCACGGCTAAGGAGATCCACCATGAAGTTAACGCGTACCCTTCTCGCCTCTGCGCTCGTCGCGCTGCTGGCGGCTTGCAGCAACGGCGCGCAGGACAGCGCACAGGACGCGCAGAAGTCGGCTGATCAGGCCCAGCAAGCTGCTACGCAGGCTGCTGACCAGGCTCAGAAGGCCGCTGCTGCTTCCACGGCTGCCACCCCGGCTGCTGCACCGGCTTCGACCGCTGCTGCTCCGGCTGCGGCTCCGGCTTCGACCGCTGCTGCTGCTCCGGCTTCCACCGCCGCGCCGGCTGCTGGCGATGCGATGAAGGCTGCCGCTTCCGATGCGTCGCAAGCTGCTGGCAAGGCTGCCGATGCAGCCAAGTCCGCTGCGACCGCTGCGAAGGACGCCTCCAAGGGCGGCAAGTAATCCTTCGTACGAAGCTGCATGAAACCGGCCACCTTCGGGTGGCCGGTTTTTTTATGGGCACAGCTCGAGAGCTTCGGTACAGATCGGCAACCCGGCCGGCTATCATCCACGGTTTGCCCCGATGGTTGCATCCGACACCATGAGCGCTCTCCTCTCGCAAATCGATCCCCGCTCGCCCGAGTTTCAGGCAAGCAGCACGCAACTGCGCACCCTGGTCGACGACCTGCATCAGCAACTGTCGCGCACCGCGGAAGGTGGCGGCGCCAAGGCGCGCGAAAAGCACACCGCGCGCGGCAAGCTGCTGCCGCGCGAACGTATTCGCGCACTGCTCGATCCCGGCTCGCCGTTTCTGGAGCTTTCGCCGCTTGCGGCGCACGGCATGTATGACGATGCGGCGCCCGCCGCCGGCATCATCACCGGTATCGGCCGCGTGCATGGCAAGGAAGTGGTGGTGGTCGCCAACGACGCGACCGTCAAGGGCGGCACCTATTTCCCGATGACGGTGAAGAAGCATTTGCGCGCCCAGGAAGTGGCGTTGGAAAACCGCCTGCCCTGCATCTATCTGGTGGATTCCGGCGGCGCCTTCTTGCCCATGCAGGACGAGGTGTTTCCGGACAAGGAACATTTCGGCCGCATCTTCTACAACCAGGCGCGCATGTCGGGATTGGGCATTCCGCAGATCGCCGTAGTGATGGGTTCGTGCACCGCCGGCGGCGCGTATGTGCCGGCAATGAGCGACGAAACCATCATCGTGCGCGAACAAGGCACGATCTTCCTCGGTGGTCCGCCGCTGGTGAAAGCGGCCACCGGCGAAGTGGTAGACGCCGAAGCGCTCGGCGGCGCGGACGTACACACCTCCACCTCGGGCGTGGCCGATCATTTCGCCGAGAACGACACCCATGCGCTGTCGATCGCGCGCGATATCGTTGCCAGCCTCAATCGCACCAAACCTATGCCGCTTGCCGTGCAGCCGCCGGCGGAACCGCGTTACGCGGCGGAAGAACTCTATGGCGTGATCCCGCAGGACACGCGCCGTCCGTTCGATATCCGCGAAGTGATCGCGCGTATCGTCGACGGCTCCGAATTCCACGAATTCAAAGCGCGCTACGGCAAAACGCTGGTGTGCGGGTTCGCGCACATCCACGGCTACCCCGTCGGCATCGTCGCCAACAATGGCATTCTGTTTTCCGAGTCCGCGCTCAAGGGCGCGCACTTTATCGAGCTTTGCAATCAGCGCAACGTGCCGCTGGTATTTCTGCAGAACATCACCGGCTTCATGGTCGGCAAGAAATACGAGAACGCCGGCATTGCGAAAGACGGCGCGAAGATGGTGACCGCCGTCGCGTGTTCGCACGTACCGAAATTCACCGTCGTGATCGGCGGTAGCTTCGGCGCCGGCAACTATGCAATGTGCGGCCGCGCTTACGGCGCACGTTTCTTGTGGATGTGGCCCAACGCGCGCATCAGCGTCATGGGCGGCGAACAAGCTGCAAGCGTGCTGGCGACGGTGAAACGCGACGGCATGGAAGCGGCCGGTCAAAGCTGGAGCGCGGAAAGCGAAGAAGCGTTCAAGGCGCCGATTCGCGATCAATACGAACGCCAGGGCCACCCCTACTACGCTAGCGCGCGCCTGTGGGACGACGGCATTATCGATCCGGCCGACACGCGCCGCGTGTTGGGGCTCGCGATCTCCGCGTCATTGAATGCGCCGATCGAACCGCAGCGTTACGGCGTATTCCGCATGTAGTATTTCTCTGTCGCTCAACGATGAGCGACATGAGGCTCAAGGACGTTTCAGGGGGCAACACATGATCGTTGGCATCGATCTCGGTACCACGCATTCGCTAATCGGCTATTACAGCGAAGAAGGTCCGAAACTTTTCCGCAATGCGCTGGGCGACACTTTGACTCCGTCCGTCGTCAGCGTCGCTGACGACGGCCATATGCTAGTCGGCGCCGCCGCGCAAGATCGGTTGATCAGCCACCCCCAAGCCAGCGTCGCCGCGTTCAAGCGGTGGATGGGCACGGCGCGCGAAACGCAGTTGGGTCCGCGCGTATTCCGTCCGGAGGAGCTTTCCGCGCTCGTATTGCGTTCGTTGCTGGCCGACGCCGAAGCCGCATTGGGGGAGAAAGTCCGGGAAGCGGTGATCAGCGTGCCCGCCTATTTCTCCGACGCGCAACGCAAAGCCACGCGCGCGGCAGGCGAACTGGCCGGCATCCGGGTCGAGCGCCTGATCAACGAACCCACGGCAGCGGCACTCGCGTACGGATTGCAGGAACGCAAGGAAGGCAGCCGTTTTCTTATCTTCGATCTCGGCGGCGGCACGTTCGACGTGTCGGTGCTTGAAATGTTCGAGGGTGTGGTCGAAGTGCACGCCAGTGCCGGCGACAATTATCTCGGCGGCGAAGATTTTCTCGACGCCTTGCAAACGGCCTGCCTCGGCGATCTGAAATTGCGCGGCGACGATTTTTCACCCGTCGAGCGAGGCTTGCTGCGTCGCAAGCTGGAGCTTGCCAAGCGCACGCTGAGCCAACAGCTGGAAGTCCGCATCGAAGGTCTAATCGGCAAGCACGATATTGCGTGGCACATCGATCAAGAACGCTTTGCGCACTTGGCCGATCCGCTGCTGCAACGCATGCGCATGCCGCTGGAACGGGCTCTTCGCGATGCGCATTTGCGGCCCGAGCAGCTCGACGAAATCGTACTGGTCGGCGGCGCGAGCCGCATGCCGCTGATTTCCAGATTGATCGCACGCATGTTCGGCAAGTTGCCGTTGCGCCATGTCAATCCCGACGAAGCCATCGCGTTTGGCGCCTGCGTTGCTGCCGGCTTGAAGAGTCGCAATGCGAAGCTGGACGAAGTGATCCTTACCGATGTTTGCCCTTACACGTTAGGCATCGACGTAAGCCAACGCGGCGAGCAAGGGCATGTACAGCACGGGATCTTTTCGCCGGTCATTCAGCGCAACAGTGTGGTGCCGATCAGTCGGGAAAGCAGCTATTACCCGATAAGCGAACGACAAACCAAACTGACGTTGCAGATTTATCAGGGCGAAAACCCGATGGTGGAAAACAATATCAAGCTCGGCGAGCTGGATATTCCGTTGAATCCAACATTGTCCATCCAGCAAAACGAAGTCATGGTTCGCTTCACGTACGACATCAATGGCGTGCTGCAAGTGGAGGCCACACCCAAGATCAGCGGCTTTCGTCATGAGATCGTATTGCAGCAGAACCCCGGCATGCTTAGCGACGATGACATTCGCACGCGCTTGGCTGCATTGTCGGAACTGAAAATCCATCCGCGTTCGAAACAGGAAAACATCGCCCTGCTAGCCCGCGCCGAGCGTTTGTTCGAAGAGCATCTTTCGGCTCGGGATGTGCTCCAGCAATGGATCACGCATTTTCGGCAAATACTGGAAACGCAGGACCATCGCCTGATCCAGGAGCACCGCCAAAATTTCAGCGGCGCATTGGATTCGCTGGAGACCCAGCTTTGAAGGGCGCGTTCGAGTTGCTCGGACTCCGGCCGGATGCGGATGCCGCATCCGTGAAACGCGCTTATGCGCGCTTGCTGAAAACGACGCGCCCGGACGACGATCCGCAAGCCTTTCAGCAACTGCACGCCGCATACAAAACGGCGCTCGCGCACGCGAACGCACGTCCCTCCCCGGCGCCGGAACAAACTGCGACCGTGACGCGCGCGCATCAAGAAACTACGCAGTCGCCCGCCGAAGCACCCGTTTCGACGCACGCGCCAGCACCATCCACCCAGGCGCCTGCTGCGACCGTCACGGCGCCCCGAGTGGACTTCAACGCGCTGGCCAACGACGTCATTCAAATCGCCGCGGAAGCGGAGAACCCGGACGCTTTGCGCCAGTGGTTGCAAAGTCGCCAAGAGTTCTGGTCCATCCAGGTTAAGCAACACGTTGGTCATCTGGTGCTGCAGCGTTTATTCCAGAAACCGCGCGCGATGGCTCCCGACCGCCTGGATACGTTGCTCGATTTTTTCGATCTGGACCACGTGCTCTCGGGCATCGACCCGATCGCGCTGCAAAAGCTGCGCATCAAGCAGATGATCCAATGGGAGTTGGTCCCCGCCAATTATCCCGCGCTTGCACAACGGATCGGCAAGCAATCCGGCAGCAAGCCGGACGTCGCCTACCTTGCGAAAGATATCGCGTTTTTGCAGCGCCCGTTCGCGTGGCCCCGCGCACTGATCGCGTCGTTGCTTTGGGGCCGCCGACATGAAATCGGCAAGCTGGTCCGCGCGTTGCTGGGCCCTGGCGGCTTCCAGGAACTGCCACCTTCGATCGATCGGCATCACGCGCAATTCTGGTATCAGGCGACGGAAAAAAACGGCCCGATGACCCAGGCCCGATTTGCGGTCGATTCGATTCGGATGCTCATCAAAGCGTTGCTCATCGCTACCGGTGTGTCGACCGTTTATTTTCTGATGAAGGCGTTTCCGCCCGAGTCGACATCCCAAATCGATGTTTCGGCAGAGCGCGTGACGGTAGTTTTCGCGGCGACAGTGGCCTGCGTCTTCGGCATTTGGCTGCTCTACATCGGAAGCGTGTGGTTCGATCGCTGGCAAGGCATGCCGGAGTACGCACCCACTCGCCGTCCGTGGCTCAAACGCCTCGCCATTCCGGCGTTGTGCGTGTTTGGTTTGATTTTGCCCGCATTGGGCGCACCGATTTTATCTGGCGCCATCGTTGTGGTGAGCTTTCTATTCGCCATACGAAAATTCAGACGCCGCACGAACGACAAAGATCATTTTCTCATGCGCATAACCGCTTCGACGCGCGCCATCGTCTGGATCGGCATCGCCACTACAAGCGCCTTGTCGCGCATGCAAGGCATGTCCGATTTGTTTGTTCCCTTTATGGCGATCGTCACATTCGCGATTTTGCTTGTCGATTTCTGGCAGCACCGCGCTTATGTGCACCCCAAACTCGCCGGTCGTTGATCGTGCAGCATAGCGTTCGTCAGATGCGCGCAAGTCACCCATCACGTTTTGATCGATCTTATTTTTCTTAGCGTTCACTCATTCGTGACGAAGGCGCACGCAGCTTAAATACGCGTACCGCCTGCCATGCGACAGCAAGATTCTTGTCATGCGCACCCGTTGAGATGCGCGCCTTCGGCTGCGTTGCAAACGCATCGCGTTTAAAGGGGAAAACCGGCATCGCCGGCCAGCCGAAGAAGCCGCGTAGGGAGCGCGGCTGCGGATCAGCGCAGGGAATGCGTCTCCATCCAACTGGACACAAGGATCAAGTCATGAAAAACCATAGTGAACGTTCTAACGTTGCGAAAACCGCTCTGTCTACCGCCTTGGCAGTCGCTTGTGCGTTCGGTATCGCCTCGACGGCAAGCGCGCAAGGCACGCAGACGCTGGTGATCGAGCCCGATCAAGGACTCACCTCGATCTACAGCCTGATCAACGCCGCCAAGTCGACGCTCGATATGACGATGTACGAGCTGCAGGACACTACCGCGCAGAACGACCTGTGCAGTGCCGTCGCTCGCGGCGTGAAGGTGCGCGTGATCCTGGACGTGAACCTGGAGAAGAGCAACAACACGGCCGCTTACAACCAGCTCCATAGCTGCGGCGCGAGCGTGGTGTGGGCGTACACGAAGTATCACGCCACGCATCAGAAAACGATCACCATCGACGCGGGCACGTCGAACGCGCAAACCGCGATCATGACCCTCAACCTGACGAGCCGTTACTACAGCACCAGCCGCGACTACGCGGTGATCGAAAACGATGCCAACGACATCACCGCTATCGAAAGCACGTTCGCCAAGGATTACGCACACAGCACGGTGACTCCGCCGGTCGGTGACGATCTGGTGTGGAGCCCTACCAATGCGCAGACGTCCTTGCTCAACATCATCAACAACGCTAAGTACAGTCTGTTGGTGGAAAACGAGGAGATGAGCGACAGCGCCATCGTCAATGCCTTGGCGAACGCCTGCACAAACGGCGTGAGCGTGCAGATCGCCATGGTCAACGACAACAACGATTACGCCAGCGAATTCGACACGCTGACCAACGCTGGCTGCAACGTGAGCACGTATCCCGACACCAGCACGGGTTTCTATATTCACGCTAAGGCGATCTTGGCCGACTATGGCCAGACGTCAGCCGTGGCGTTCGTAGGTTCGGAAAATTTCTCCAGCGCATCATTGACGGAGAATCGCGAACTCGGTTTGACCACAACCAACGCAAGCATCATGCAACAGCTCGAAACGACCATCAGCAACGACTACGCGGGCGGTACGCCCTGGTAATCGATGCGGCGGTTATTCGCTAATGATCTGTTCCCTCTCGGGACGCCGAGGGGGAGCAGTTCGCGCGCACTGCAGAGGTTCAGTGTTGTCGCGGACGGAAATGCAACGGCACGGCGTCGCGATGCGCGCTGGCCGGCGGTTTCGGGCCGCACGCACCGCAGGTGCTGCAACCGTCGCTGCAATTGCCGGTGGCTTGTTTCGGCTGCAAATGGCGACCGAACGAACGAACCCATGCCGCGTGCCCAGGTCGGGCGAAATGAATCGACGCCGCGGCAAGCCAACGATTGGTGAGTTGCGGCGCCAGCTTGCGAAACGCGACCAACGCGCTGATCGACACGACCAGCCCGATCACCACGTATTGAACCAGCAAACTCGTGCTCACACGAACAACCTCGCGACTTGATACGTGATCAGCGACGCCGCGTAAGCCACGACAAACATGTAGCTGAACGAGATCGCTACATTGCGCCACGAATTGGTTTCGCGACGAATCACCGCCAGCGTGGACATGCATTGCGGCGCAAACGCAAACCACACCAGCAACGACAACGCCGTGGCCAGCGAGAAGTTTCCGGTCAGCGCATGCGCGAGACCGCCCTGCGCCGCGTCGCCACTGACCGCGTAGACGGTCGCCAGCGTCGCCACCGCCGTTTCGCGCGCGGCGAACGCGGGAATCAGCGACAAACTGATCTGCCAGTTAAAACCCAACGGCGCAAAGATGTGCTGCAGGAATCTGCCGAGATAACCGGCAAAGCTGTAATTGATGGCCGGACCGATCGCACCTGCGGGCGGCGCCGGGAAGGTGGAGATAAACCACATCAACACCGTCAACGCCAGAATCACACCCGTGAGGCGCTTGAGAAAGATCGCGCCGCGTTCCCACAAACCGATGGCGACGTCGCGCACTCTGGGCAAGCGATACGAAGGCAGTTCCATTAGCAACGCGTGTTCGCTCTTATCGCGGCGAACGCGCTTGATGACCCAGCCCACCGCCATCGCGCCGGCGATGCCCGCCACATACAGGGCGAACAACACCACGCCTTGCAGATTGAAAATGCCCAACACGCGACGCGTCGGAATAAATGCGCCGATCAGCAATGCGTACACCGGCAAGCGCGCCGAGCACGTCATCAAAGGCGCGACGAGAATGGTCGCGAGACGATCGCGCGGATCGGTGATGCTGCGCGTACCCATGATGCCGGGAATCGCGCACGCGAAACTCGACAACAACGGAATAAACGAACGCCCGGTCAATCCCACCGACACCATCAATCGGTCGAGCAGGAACGCGGCGCGCGGTAGGTAACCCGATTCTTCCAGCATCAGAATGAAGAAGAACAACACCAGGATCACGGGCAAAAATCCGAGCACCGTGCCGATGCCGCCGAACAAACCGTTGACCACCAGACCTTGCAGCGGACCTTCCGGCAACACGGTCGCCACGTGCGCGCCGAGCCACGCGAACCCTTGACCGATCAGATCGCTCATCGGCTTGCCCGAGGCGTACACCGCCTGGAACACGAGAAACATCACCAAGGCCAAGGTCAGCAAGCCGAATACCGGATGCAACGCCCAGCGGTCGAGCGCGTCGTCGATGCGCGCGGTAGCGCGCGGCATGGCGACCGTTTCCGCCAGCAGCTGACGCACTTCATCGTGCAAGCTGGCGCGGCTTTCGGGATCGTCGGGCAAGGCGACCGGCGCATCTGGCAAATCGCCGTCGACACGTTCGACCAAGGCGCGCGTGCCGCCGCGTTTCACCGCGATGGTTTCCACCACCGGAATGCCGAGACGTCGCTGCAGTTTCGGCACATCGATAACGATGCCGCGATGGCGCGCCGCGTCCATCATGTTCAACGCAAGCACCACGGGACGACCGAGGCGTTTCACTTCCAGTACGAAGCGCAGATGCAAACGCAAATTCGTCGCATCGGCCACGCAGATGATCAGATCGGGCGCCGCTTCGCCGGGATAGTTGCCTTCCAGCACGTCGCGGGTGATTTGCTCGTCGGGGCTGGCGGCGTCGAAACTGTACGTGCCGGGCAGATCCAAAATCTGCATCACGCGGCCGGACGGCGCGGTGAATCGACCTTCTTTGCGTTCGACGGTCACGCCGGCGTAATTCGCCACTTTCTGGCGGCCGCCCGTCAGCTGATTGAACAGCGCCGTCTTGCCGCAATTGGGATTGCCGACCAGGGCGATGCGCAAAGAACCGGCGCTCATGCGACCTCCTGCACCGCGACGCGCGCGGCTTCGGCGCGGCGCAACGCAAAGCGCGTCGAGCCGATCTGGATCAGCAACGGGTCCGCACCCACCGGACCACTCGCCACCAGCTTCACGCGTTCGCCCGCGACAAAACCCAGGTCGCGCAGGCGTTGCGCGATCAGATCGTTGGCATGGGCATCTTCGACTCGTTCAACCACAGCGGACGCACCTTTCGGCAAATCGGACAGGCGCACAGTTGTTACGCTTCTAAATAAGAATGGTTCGCATTGTAACCTCTTTTCGCATATGGTGCAGCGGGGTGCCCAAAGCAAGGGGCTAACGTCCAATCCGCCCGTTCGCAGGCCAAATCATTGGGGCCTGTTCGCACTATTTGCGTGGCCCGCGCCGGGAGCTGTTTACGCGCCAGCCAAGGAAGAGCGAGGGAGTGTACGTCCGTACACGACTGAGCGATGACGCCGGATGGCGTGCAAACAGACCCGGCCCTTCGGGTTGTCGATGAGTGGCCGCCATGCGGCAGCGCGCGGCTTGGCTTGACAGCCAGTCAAGCCGGCACCACGCACTACCACCTAGCGGCCACTCATCGACAACGCGGGCTACGCAAATAGTGCGAACAGGCCCTAGGATGCCGGCAGCCATTGCCTGGATATCCCCATGACCTCCTCCGTACAGATCGCCGACCACGCGGGCATCCGCGAGCTCCGCCTGAACCGACCGGACGTGCACAACGCCTTTGACGACCGGCTGATCGCCGATCTCACCGCGGCCCTGGTCGATGCCGGTAACGATCCGGCCGTGCGCGCGGTGGTGCTGACGGGCGTGGGCGCGAGCTTTTCCGCCGGCGCCGATCTCAACTGGATGCGCGGCATGGCCAAGGCCAGCGAAGCAGAAAACCGGGAGGATTCCCTGCGCCTTGCCGCCCTGATGCGCACGCTACAGTTTCTGCCCAAGCCCACCATCGCCCGCGTCAACGGCGCGGCGTATGGCGGCGGCGTGGGGCTTGTGGCTTGCTGCGATATCGCCATCGGCGTGAACACGGCAAAGTTCGGGCTTACCGAAGTGAAACTCGGGCTGGTTCCCGCAGTGATCTCCCCGTACGTGATCGCCGCCGTCGGTTTGCGCCAGGCGCGCCGCTTATTCCTTACCGGCGAGATTTTCGATGCGGAAACCGCCGCGCAAATCGGCTTGTTGCACGAGGTGGTTGCCGCCGATTATCTGGACGACACCGTGCATACCGTGCTCAAGCAACTGGCTAAGGCCGGGCCCATCGCGCAGCACGAGGCCAAGCAACTCGCCTTCAATATGCATGGGCTGACTGAAGCCGCCGCCGAACGGATCGACCGCGACAACGCCGCATTGATTGCCCGTTTGCGCGTCTCGCAAGAAGGTCAGGAAGGGTTGGCCGCTTTCCTCGACAAACGCGCGGCAAGCTGGACGCATAGCAGCTGACACCACGCTGACAGCAGCGCCGCGCTACGCTATCTCTGCTCGCCGCCATCTATGGGGTTTGCGCCATGAAACGCATCGTCAATATCGCCGATATCGAACTGCAACCCTTCCCGCCCGGCTACGCCCCGACCGGCGACGCCGCGCAACGCTTCGAAGCACGCATTGGGCGCGTGTCCATGCAAATGGGCGCGAAACATCTCGGCTACAACATCACCGCCGTGCCGCCGGGCAAGCGCGCCTTTCCGCTGCACAATCATCGTGTGAACGAAGAGATGTTTTTCGTGCTGGAAGGCGAAGGAGAAATTCGCGTCGGCGCGGAGCGTCATCCGATTCGCCAAGGCGACATCATCGCCTGCCCGCCGGGCGGCCCGGACAGCGCGCATCAAATCATCAATACCGGCGCCGCCGAACTGCGCTACTTGGCGGTGAGCAGCAAGCTCACACCGGAAATTTGCGAATACCCGGATTCCAACAAGTACGGCATCCTGGGCGACTTCGGCGTGGACCAAGACGGCAAGCCGCAAGTGCTGCGCCTGATCACGCGCCAAGGCGAGTCGGTCGACTATTGGGAAGGCGAATAGCGCTCCCCTCGCCGGCGTCGTGCTGCGCTGCGCATCGGCTGAATCGGACAAATCTGCTAGTTTTATGAGCTTTGCAGCTTCTGCGAACCGGTAGGGCCCCCGCATGTTCGAGCGCGTATTGATTGCCAACCGCGGCGAGATCGCCTGCCGCGTCATCCGCACCTGCCGGCGGCTGGGTATTCACACCATTGCGGTGTATTCGGACGCGGACAAAGACGCGCAACACGTGCGCCTCGCCGATGAAGCGTGGCCAATCGGCGGTCCGCGACCGGCCGATTCGTATCTGCGCAGCGACACGATTCTGGAGGTCGCCCAAAAATCCGGCGCGCAAGCGATTCATCCCGGTTACGGTTTTCTTTCCGAGAACACCGCCTTTGCGCGCGCGTGCACGGAAGCCGGCATCGCCTTTATCGGCCCGCGCCCGGAAAGCATCGACGCAATGGGTTCCAAGGCGGCCGCCAAGGCGTTGATGGAACAACACCGCGTGCCGCTGGTGCCGGGCTATCACGGCGACAATCAGGAAACGGATGTACTTGCCGACCACGCGCGCAAGACCGGCTTTCCGCTGATGATCAAGGCCGCCGCGGGCGGTGGCGGCAAAGGTATGCGCATCGTGCGCTCAGAGAAAGAATTTGCGGATGCGCTCGCCTCTGCGCAGCGCGAAGCCGCCAGTTCTTTCGGCGATACGCGCGTGATTCTGGAGCGCTATGTGGATCATCCGCGCCACATCGAGTTTCAGGTGTTCGGCGACACGCAGGGCAACGTTATCCATTTGAACGAGCGCGAGTGTTCTGCGCAGCGTCGCTATCAAAAAGTGTTGGAGGAAACACCATCGCCTTTCTTGAACGCCGAACGTCGCCAAGCCATGGGCGAAGCAGCCGTTGCGGCGGCCAAAGCGGTGAGCTATGTCGGCGCCGGCACGGTGGAATTTATCGTCGCTCAGGACGGCACGTTCTATTTCATGGAAATGAACACCCGTCTCCAAGTGGAGCATCCGGTTACCGAAGAAACGCTGGGGCTCGATTTAGTCGAATGGCAACTGCGCATTGCCGCGGGCGAACCGCTGCCGCTGCAGCAAGAGCAAGTTCATGCGCGCGGCCACGCGATCGAAGTGCGTCTCTACGCGGAAGATCCGGATCAGAATTTCCTGCCCGGCTCGGGCAAGTTGCGCACCTTGCACCTGCCTGCCCCGTCGCGCCACGTGCGTTTGGACGGCGGCGTCATCGAAGGCGACACCGTAACGATTTTTTACGATCCCATGATCGCCAAACTGATCGTGTACGACGCCGATCGCACCCAAGCGCTGCAACGACTGCGCGAAGCGTTAGCCGAATGTGACATCGTCGGGCCGAAATCGAATATCGCGTTTCTCGAACGGCTGGTCAGTCACCCGGTGGTGATCGAAGGCCGCATCGATACCGGTTACCTGGATCGCCACCTTGATGAATTTCTAACTGGCGATACGGCACCCTCGCATCATGTCCTTTTCGCTGCCGCGACTGCCGCTTTGCTTCACGACGAACGCGCCGTACTTGCCGGCGCGGCGCACGGCAGCGATCCGTATTCGCCCTGGTCGCGCGCCGATGCGTGGCGCATCGGGCATGCGGGCAAACGGATCGTCGCGCTTTCGTTACGCGATCAGCGTTATGAAATCGACGCGCATGGTCACGATGGCGACTATCAATTGCAATACGGAACGTCGCACTGCGACGTGCGCGGCGCGCGCATCGATGGTGAAGCACTCAGCGCCCGCTTCGACGGACAAGGCATGCGCTTCGCCGTGCACGCCGACAAAGAGCGCGTGTCGCTTCACGATGCAAACGGCCAGCGACGACACGCGTTTGTCCGCGCCGCGGCGTTTGCATGGGAATCCAAAGCGGGCACCGGCGGCAACCAGATTATCGCGCCCATGCCGGGACGCATCGTGTTGGTAAAAGCCAAAACCGGCGACAACGTCGAAGAAGGTCAGGAGCTGCTGGTGATGGAAGCGATGAAAATGGAACTAGCCTTGAAGGCGCCGCGCGCAGGCACCATTGAAAGTGTGAGTGCAACGCAAGGCGAGTTTGTGGAAGCCGATACTGTGCTTGTTCGCTTCGCATCGTAACCACCGCCCGGTTGCAGGAGCTTCGTATATGAACGCAGACTCTTATGTTCGCCTGGTCGAGGTCAGCCCTCGCGATGGTTTGCAGAACGAGAAAACATTGCTTCCGCCCGACATCAAGATCGCGCTGATCGATCGTTTGTCGTCGACGGGTTTGAAAACCATCGAAACCACCAGCTTCGTCAGCCCGCGCTGGGTGCCGCAGTTGGCCGATGCGACGGAAGTGTTCCGGCATATCCGCAAGGTGCCGGGCGTGTGTTATCCCGTGCTCGTTCCCAACGAGCAGGGTTATCGGATCGCGCGCGAAGTCGGCGCCACCGAGGTGTCGGTGTTCACTGCCGCGTCCGAAGCGTTCAATCGCGCCAACATCAACGCCACCATCGCCGAATCGCTGGAACGCTTCGAGCCGGTATTGGAGGAAGCGAAAGCCGAAGGCGTCCGAGTGCGCGGCTATGTTTCCACCGCGCTGGGTTGCCCGTATCAGGGCGAAGTGGCGATCGCCGACGTAGTGCGTGTTTCCAAGCGACTGTACGAGATGGGTTGCTACGAAATTTCCGTCGCCGACACCATCGGCGTGGGCACGCCCGCCAAGGCGAGAGAAATGCTGCATGCGGTGTCGCAGGAAATTCCCATGCATGCGCTGGCGGTGCATTTCCACGACACCTACGGTCAGGCGCTGGCCAACATCCTTGCGTGTCTGGAAGAAGGCGTGCGCGTGGTCGACACCGCCGTCTCCGGCACGGGCGGCTGCCCGTATGCGAAAGGCGCCACGGGCAACGTCGCCAGTGAAGACGTGGTCTACATGCTGCACGGCATGGGCATGCAAACCGGCATCGATCTGGACCTGCTCGTCGCGACCGGTGCGTGGCTCTCCGCGCAACTCAATAAACCCACTGCCAGCCGCGTGACCAAAGCACGCACAACGGCCGCATGACCTTGCTCCCTCTCCCCTTCGGGGAGAGGGCTGGGGTGAGGGGAAAACCTCGCGATAAAGCGCTCTACTTCGCAAAGCGCTTTTGACGTCGACAACGAAAACCCACACCCCAACCTACGTCACTCCCCGCAACGTCGAGCAAACTGCTACTTTTAGCCGTATGCCCGACTTCACCATCCGCCCCGTCGAGCCGCGCGACAACGCCGCGGTCGCCGCCATCATTCGCACCGTCATGCCCGAATTCGGCGCCGACGGTCCCGGCTTCGCCATCCACGATGCCGAAGTCGACGATATGCACGCATCATACGCGCGCCCGCGCAGCGCGTATTTTGTCGTGGAGCGCGATGGCGTCGTGATCGGCGGCGGCGGCATCGCGCCGCTGGACGGCGGCCATGCGGATATTTGCGAACTGCGCAAAATGTATTTCCTACCCGAAGCGCGCGGCATCGGCGCTGGCGCAAACATGATGCACCGCTGCCTGGATGCCGCTCGCGGTTTCGATTTCAAGCGCTGTTATATCGAAACGCTCACTGGCATGGACGCCGCGCAAAGTCTGTATCGCAAGCATGGCTTCGAGCCGTTGCGCGAACCCTTGGGCGGCACCGGACATTTCAGCTGCGATTGTTTTTACATTCGCGATCTCTAAACGAGGGGCGCCATGGCCAACCGCGATCCACGTATCGACGCCTACATCGCCAAGTCGGCCGACTTCGCCAAACCCATTCTTGAACACTTGCGCGGCGTGGTGCATGCGGCCTATCCCGATATCGAGGAAGGCATCAAATGGAATTGCCCGCATTTTATGTACGACGGCAAGCTGGTGTGTTCCATGGCGGCGTTCAAACAACATTGCGCCCTCCATTTCTGGCATGGCAAAGATGTGGTGGGCGAAACGCATCATGAAGGTATGGGCCAGTTCGGCAAGATCACGTCGGTGAAAGAATTGCCGAGCAAGAAAGAACTGGTCGCCTATGTTCGCAAAGCCATGGCGTTGCGAGACGCCGGTGTGACGAGGCAGCGGTCCGCGCCATCGAAGAAACCGCCGCTCGAATGTCCTGCCGATTTCGCAGCGCTGCTTAAAAAGCACGCGGCGGCGCGTAAACATTACGAAGCCTTTAGTCCCAGCGCGCAACGCGAATACGTCGAATGGATCACCGAAGCCAAGACCGACGCCACGCGCCAGAAACGCATCGCCACCGCACTGGAATGGCTGGCCGAAGGCAAACATCGCAATTGGAAATATCAAAAATGATCCGTATCGCCCGGGCCGAAGATGCCGAAGCCACCCACGCCATCTACGCTCCCACGATCACCGACACCGCCATCACGTTCGAAACGGAACTCCCTGGCGCGGACGCGATGCGCCAACGCATTCTGACTCGCCTGCAGCACTACCCGTGGCTGGTGTGGGAAGAAAACGGCAACGTGCTCGCTTACGCCTATGCCACGCGCTTTCGCGAGCGGGCCGCTTACGATTGGATTGCGGAAACATCGATCTACGTACACGCCGATGCGCGACGTCGCGGCATCGCGCGCAAGCTTTACGCGGTGCTGCTCGATGTCATGCGCTTGCAAGGTATCAATCAGGCCGTCGGCGTGATCACCATGCCCGGTGAGGTGAGCGTCGCGTTGCACGAGTCCATGGGATTCGAACCCGCGGGCGTTTGGCGCGAAGCCGGTTACAAGCTGGGGCAATGGTGGGATGTCGGTGTGTGGCAAAAGACATTGCAGCGCACCACCAATCCGCCAAAACCTGTGCAAGCATTTTCGTCGCTCGCCATATCCGACGCACTGCAGGCGTTGCTCGATCGCTAAGCGATTCGTCAGCCATAAGATCGATAGTTGCGCATTGAACCAAGTCACTCGGGAGACGGGTATGACGATTCGATCCAGTCGGCGCCACGCCTTCGCACTTCATGCTATCGCGACATGGCTTCTTGTCGGGTCGTCAACCGCGTGCAGCACCGGCGTCACCGGACATTTACCGCTCGCCTCCGTGACCGATGCACCGCTCACCGGCCGCACCACACGCTGGGATTACGCCAGTCTCGATCCCGCCTCGCATCGCCTCTATCTCGCGCATCTGGGCGATAGCATCGTCACAGTGTTCGATACGCAAGCGCAAAAAGTGGTGACAGATATCCACAATGTCAGTCACGTGCATGGCGTGTTGTTCGTTCCAGAGCTCGATCGCGTTTATGCATCCGCGACGGGTACGGACGAAGTGGTCGCCATCGATCCCAAGACGTTGACGATCACCGCGCGCGTACCGGCCGGCGATTACCCCGACGGCATGGCGTATGCGCCGGACGTGCACAAGCTCTACGTCTCCGACGAACACGGCGGCACCGATACGGTGATCGATACGCGCACCAACAAGCGCATCGCCACGATTCCGTTAGGCGGCGACGTCGGCAACACGCAATACGATCCGATCACCAAACACATCTTTGCGAACGTGCAAACGCGCAAGCAGCTGGTGGAGATCGATCCGGTCACCGACAAAGTGATCAGCCGAACGGATCTTCCGGGTGCGAAAGGCAATCACGGCCTCTATATCGACCCGAAAACGCATCTCGCTTTTATCGCCTGCGAAGACAACGACAAACTGCTCGTCTTCGACCTGGTTAATCGACGCGTCGTGCAGACCTTCGATGTCGCCAAAGACCCGGATGTTCTGGGCTTCGACACCGCGCTCGATTGGCTCTATGTGGCGGGCGAATCCGACCAGGTTTCGATGTTCAAAGTGCAAGGCCACGCCATAACTTTGCTCGGCACCGCCGTGCTGGGCCCCAATGCGCATGTGGTGGCTGTCGACTCCGCTTCGCACTACGCCTATTTCCCGCTGAAGAATCTGGCGGGAAAGCCGCAGTTGCGCATCATGCAGGCCAAGCCATAAGGCGCGTCGCCCTCGATGTCGAATACGAAAAACCCCTCTCCGCATGAGAGAGGGGTTTTCTCGATCCGGCTTTTCAGTGACTGGCCGCAATGATGCTGAGGATCGCCCCAGTGGCGACAGCCGCCAACAGGAAGTCACCGTTGTCGCTGCGGATGTACTGGTATCCGCGCGGCGGCGGACGCAGGCGATAGCGACGGTAGTCGGTCACCACGTACCTGCTGCCGCGATACGACGGCGGAATGCGTCCGCCCCGCTTGTACCAACCTTCGTGTCGACCCTGGTCGTACATGCCGCGATAGCGTTGCTGTTGCGGCGGCGGCGGTCCGGGGCGATAAGCCTGCGCCATCGCAAATTGCGACGACATCAGCATCGCACTGCAGAAGGCGATGGCTGCTAACTGCTTCTTCATGGCGTACTCCTTGTAAACGTGGCGCTGCACGGGAATCGCACGGGTTCGCGCTCCGGTGGCGATGTCGCAATCCATTGATTTGACTGACATCGCATCGAACGAAACCGCGCTGTCGATACGATGTACAAAGATTGCGTCAACCTTACGAACGCTGCGTGAATGTTCCGTTCGGGGCTCGGCCACCGTTCAGCCTGCCCGGCTGATCAGGGAGCCGGTGCGCTACCATTGCGCTTTTCGTTTTACGGGACGCACCATGCAGCTCAATCAAGTCAAAGCCGTCATCACGGGCGGCGCTTCCGGTCTCGGTCACGCGGTCGCCCAGCATCTGGTGGCGAACGGCGGCCGTGTCGCCCTGTTCGATGTCAATGAAGAAAAGGGTCAGGAAGCGGCCAAGGCGCTGGGCGACAACGCGCGCTTTTTCCGCACCGACGTGACGTCGGAAGAAGGCGTGGTCGCCAATGTCGCCGCCGCGCGCGAAGCGATGGGCGGGTTGAACGTGGTGATCAATTGCGCGGGCATCCTGGGCGCCGGCCGCGTGCTTGGCAAAGAAGGCGCGATGCCCTTGAACACCTTTGCCACCACGGTCATGGTGAACCTGGTGGGCAGCTTCAACGTGGCCAAGGCCGGCGCAGCGCTGATGCAAAGCAACGACGCCGGCGAAGACGGCGAGCGCGGCGTGATCATCAACACTGCCAGCGTTGCAGCCTATGAAGGCCAGATCGGCCAGGCCGCATATTCCGCCTCGAAAGGCGGTGTCGTCGGCATGACCTTGCCGATGGCGCGCGAATTGTCGCGTTTCGGTATCCGCGTGGCGACCATCGCGCCGGGCATCTTCTGGACGCCAATGGTGGATGGCATGCCGCCGCAGGTGCAGGAATCGCTGTCCGCCTCCATCCCCTTCCCTTCGCGCCTGGGCAAGCCGGACGAATTTGCGTCGACGGTGGCGTTTATTCTCGGCAATCGCTATATCAACGGCGAAACCATTCGCCTCGATGGCGCGGTGCGGTTGCAGCCGAAGTAATCCAATACGCAGCGCGAGCAACGTTGGCCATTCGCGCCTTCGCATGCTCGCGCCAGCGTTACACCCTTTTCTCCAAACCCTTTGATCGCACACTTCCCATGAAAGCTTCCGACGTCAAGAAAGGCAACGTAATCGAACACGAAGGCACCGTGTATCAGGTGCGCGATATCGAACGCAGCTCGCCGACAGCACGTGGCGGCAACGTTACGTTCCGTTTCACGCTGTATTCCATTCCGGGCGGTCGCAAATTCGACCTGAGCCTGCGCGCCGACGACGATCTGAAAGAAATGGATCTGGTTCGCCGCGCCGCGAATTTCTCGTACATGGACGGCGAGACCTACGTGTTCATGGATAACGAGGATTACACGCAGTACACGCTCGACGCGGACTTGATCGGCGACAACGGCGGTTACATCGTCGAAGGCGTGGAAGGTTATTACGTGCAAGTCATCGACGACGCGCCGGTGGGTTTGCAAGTGCCGACCAGCGTGATTCTTACCGTGACCGATACCGCGCCGGAACTCAAAGGCGCCAGCGCCACCAAGCGCACCAAGCCGGCCAAGCTCAATACCGGCATCGAAATCCAGGTGCCGGAATACATCACCAACGATGAGAAGGTTTGGGTCAATACGGTGACGGGCGAATTCGCCGGACGCGCTTCGTAAGTTGTCGAGACAACCGGCTGCATCGTTGCGGCCGGTTTGAACCAACACGGAACGGCGCCCTCGCGGCGCCGTTTTTTCGTGCGGCACGCACGCGACATCAGCACAATGGTCAGGCAGAATCGATGCATCCCGGCATCGTTCCCACCATGTCCGCTCAAACCTACTCGCTACGCGCCAGCGTGCTGCAAAGCCTGACTGCGACCAAGCGTCCGGACGTGCCGGCTTGGGTGGTGATACGCAACACCGCCGCCGTGGTGCTTCCGTTGATCGTCGGCATTCTCACCGGCCACGAAGAAGCGGGACTGGCGATCGGCGCCGGCGCGCTCGATACGATGTTTTCCGATCAGCCCGGCCCCTATCGCCAGCGGCTTTGGCAGCTTTTTTTGGCTTCGCTGGCCGCAGGACTCGCTTCGTTTTGCGGTTTTCTGATCGGCGGAGATTTGGCGCTGATTCTGCTGGCCACGGCGGTGTTCGGTTTCTTCGGCGGCTTGCTGGTGGTGTTCGGTGCGGATATCGCGCGCGTCGGCATGACCAGCATGATTCTGCTTGTCATCACCGCCGCATCGCCTACCACGCTCGGCAACGCGTTGAACGGCGCGCTGCTGATTTTCTCCGGCGGATTGCTGCTTGCGCTGTTCTCCATCGCGGCGTGGCCGCTGCAACGTTATCGCCCCGAACGTGACGCGCTGGCCGTCGTTTACCGCGGACTGGCCGCGCTGGCGCAAGAACACAAGCCGAACCAGGAAGATGTCCCTGCGCTCACCGACGCGATGACCGCGCTGCAACGCACGCTGCTCGGCCGTCATCACGCGCGAGGGCGCGCGATGGAAGCCTTCGCCGCGTTGCTGGAATTGGCCGAGCGCTTGCGCCTGGAATTGGTCGCCATGGACGAACTGCACGGCGCCGCGAATATCCTGGCGATGTTTCGTAACGACGCCGCGCGCGTACTGACGGCCATTGCCGACGCGCTGGAAAACGGCGAATCGCCGGAACAGGCCGCGCGCGCCTTGCAAACCTTGCAAGCCAGCGAGACCGCGCTGCTGGACAGCCATGCGCGCGATGACAGCATTGCGGCGCATATCCATGCGCTTTCCGGCCAGCTCGCCGCCGCCGTGCGCAATGCGAACTGGGCCGGCTCGCGCGGCGAACAGCGCGCGGAAACGGCGGAAACACGTTTGCCGCGCGCGCTGCGCGGCAACTCGGCGCTCGGCACGTTGCGTGCGAGTCTCACCGTGCACTCGGTGGCGTTTCGGCATGCGATGCGCTGCGCGATCTGTTTGAGCATCGCCTTGCTGGTGTCGCGCGTATGGCACTTGCCGCACGGCTACTGGCTGCCGATGACGGCCGCCATTGTGCTGCGCCCGGATTTCGCCGCGACCTTCAACTTCGGTTTGTTGCGCGTGGTGGGCACCATTCTCGGCCTGGTGCTGACCACCGCGTTGCTGCACGTCACACCGCACGATGTATGGGCGCATCTGGCCTTGATGGCCGTGCTTTGCATGTCCTTTCGCTATCTCGCCACCGCGCATTACGGCATCGCGGTCGCGACGCTTACCGGTACGGTCGTGATTCTGTTGTCGTTCGAAGGCGTGAATTCCGGCACGGCCGTGATGGATCGCGTCGTCAACACCGTGCTTGGCAGCGGCATGGCGCTGCTCGCATATGTAGCATGGCCGACTTGGGAGCGCGGACGCGCGCGCGCTGCGTTGTCGGACATGCTGGATGCCTATGCGCAATACCTAGTCGCATTGGCGCGCCCGGATCAGCGCCACGCGCATCGCGAAGCGCGCACTGCGGTGCGCACCGTACGCACGAATGCGCAGGCATCGCTCGATCGCATGCAAGCCGAACCGGCTACGCCACCGCATTTGCTGGAATTGGCCAACGCACTTTTCCTCAATGCGAACCGTTTGGCACGCACGGCCATGACGTTGGAAGCGCTGTTGCACGACTGCGACGTTTTGCCCGAGCAGGCGGAGGTGACCCATTTCGTGGAACGCGCCGCATCCCATCTACACGTACTGAGCGTTGCGCTGCGCAACAATCAGGTACCGCCGCCAGCCCCAGAGCTTCGCCCCCTACAGCGCAGCCTTTCCTCGCTATTGGCCATGGCCGAAGACCGCCCCCGCGCGGAGCAGCTTGTTCGCATCAGCGACCGCCTGGTCGACAACATCAATACGCTGGCCTATGTCGTGCGACGCGGCCCGCAGGAATCCACCGCCACCCCGGACGACCGGCGCGTTCATCCCTAGGATTACGGTCGATATCGCCCGCAAGCGTTACACTTGGGGCATGCTAAAGATCGATACCCACGCCCATATCCTGCCGCGGGACTGGCCCAACCTGGCCGCGAAGTACGGCAACGACGCCTTTCCGGTGATGACGCACACCGATGGCCGGCATCGCATCTACAAGGATGGCAAGTTCTTCCGCGAGGTATGGGATTCGTCGTTCGATCCGCAACACCGCATCAACGACTACGCGCGTTTCGGTGTGAATGTACAGGTGATCTCCACCGTACCGGTGCTGTTCTCGTATTGGGCGCCGGGCTATCAAGCGCTGGAATTGCACCGGCACCTCAACGACCACATGGGCGGCATCTGCCAGGATTATCCCAAGCACTATGCCGGCATCGGTACCGTGCCGCTGCAAGCGCCGGATTTGGCGATACGCGAATTGGAACGCTGCATCGACGAACTCGGTTTGTGCGGCGTGCAGATCGGATCGCACTGCAATGAATGGAATCTCGACGCGCCGGAACTGTTTCCGTTCTTCGAAGCCGCGGCGGATCTGGGCGCGGCGATCATGGTGCATCCGTGGGACATGATGGGCGCCGCCACCATGCCCAAGTATTGGATGCCGTGGCTGGTGGGCATGCCTGCCGAGCAATCGCGCGCCGCGTGTTGCCTCGCCTTTGGCGGCGTGTTGGAACGCTTGCCCAAGTTGCGCGTGATGCTCGCTCATGGCGGCGGCAGCTTTCCGTGGACCATCGGCCGCATCGAGCACGGCTTCCGCATGCGCCCGGATCTGGTCGCCACCGACAACCCGCGCAATCCGCGCGAATACCTCAAGCGTCTGTTCTTCGACTCCTGCGTGCACGACCCGCAAGCCTTGCGCTATCTGCTGGATGTGACCGGCGTCGACCGCGTGATGCTGGGTACCGACTATCCTTTCCCGCTGGGCGAGCAGGAACCGGGCAGCGGTATCGAGTCGTTGCGACTGGACGATACGGACCGCGCCCGTCTGTTTCACGGCACCGCTTTGGAATGGCTGGGGCTGCCGCTGCATCGATTCGTTCAAAACCTTCATCCTGAGGAACATGCATGAGATTCATGCGCAACATGTCGGTAATCGCGTTGCTCGCAGTGGCCAGCATCGCCGTGGCGCACGCCGACGACGTCACCATGGCGTCCGGCAGCGTGCACTTCAGCACGCCATCCAATTGGGTGGGGATCATGCAGGTCGATGGCGATCCCGAAGTGCGCGTGTTCCAGGTACCCGATCCGTCCCCTAGCGCAAGCTCCACGCTGGCGCGCGTCAGCGTGACGGTAAAACAGGTGGCGAACATGGAAGACTTCAATCAGTACGTGAGCAACGGGGTCGCCAAGGCCAAGAGCCTTAAAAATTATCAGGCCAGCACCAAGTCGCAGGACGATCAAAACAGCTTTGTTTACACGGCCGACGAAACCGGTGCGTCGTACACCTATGTCGAACGCTACTGGTTCCGCGACGGTCGCGCTATTCAATTGCGTTGCGCGCGCCCCACTACCAGTCAGGCGGGGCAAACCTGGGCGGCGAGCTTCGACAAGAATTGCAGCCAGATCGCCTCTACTTTGAACAGCTAAATTGACGTGTGCCGTCCGCGGCCATCACCACACTCGCACGACGACACACGCATCACGTTGGAATGCTCCGATGTCCACACCTTACGAAGCCACCATTGAATGGGCCCAGGCCCGCGACGCTGCCGATCCGCTGCGCGCGTTCCGCGATGAATTTCTGATACCGCCGCACGAACATGGGGACAGTCAATATTTCTGCGGCAATTCATTGGGGCTGCAGCCGCGCGCCGCGCGCGACGCCGTCAACGCGGAACTCGACTATTGGGGCGAACTTGGCGTAGAGGGCCATTTCAAAGGCCGCTTGCCGTGGATGGATTACCACGAATTCGTGCGCGATCATTTGGCCGAACTCGTCGGCGCGCAGCCCGACGAAGTAGTCGCCATGAACACGCTGGGCGTGAACTTGCATCTGATGATGGTGAGCTTCTATCGCCCCACGCCCGACCGCCACGCGATCTTGATGGAAGCCGGCGCGTTTCCCACCGACCGTTATGCGGTGGAATCGCAAATCCGCTATCACGGGTTCAGTCCGAACTTGTCGCTGATCGAATTGGCCGGCGACGAACCCAACGGCACCATCTCGATGGAAGCGATCGAACGCACGCTCGCCGAGCACGGTTCGCGCATTGCCTTGGTGTTGTTGCCGGGCGTGCAATATCGCACTGGTCAATTCTTTGATCTGAAGAAGATTACCGATCTCGCGCATGCGCAAGGTTGCACGGTAGGTTTCGATCTGGCGCACGCCGTCGGCAATCTGCCGTTGCGTCTGCACGACAGCGGCATGGATTTCGCGATCTGGTGCAGCTACAAATATCTCAATTCAGGCCCAGGCGCAGTCGGCGGCGCCTTCGTTCACGCACGCCACGCACGCGCCACGCTGCCGCGTTTCGCGGGCTGGTGGGGTCACGATAAGAGCACGCGTTTCCAGATGGGCCCCGAATTCGTGCCCACGTCGGGCGCGGACGGTTGGCAGCTTTCCAACCCGCCGATTCTCGCGCTGGCGCCGCTGCGCGTATCGCTGGAGATTTTCCATCGCGCCGGCATACAACGCCTGCGCGAAAAATCGCTGCAACTAACCGGTTATCTGGAATGGCTGGTGCAAACCCAATTGCACGATGTGCTGGACATCGTGACGCCGAAGGACCCTTCCCGTCGCGGATCGCAACTTTCCATTCGCGTGCTTGGCGGCCGTACACAGGGTCGTGCGCTGTTCGACTACCTGATCGACCGCGGCATCATTGGCGACTGGCGCGAACCCGACGTCATTCGCATTTCGCCGGCGCCACTCTATAACCGCTTTGCGGATTGTTTGGCGTTTGCCGAGGCGGTGCGCGCGTGGCATCGCG
The DNA here is from genome assembly GCF_021390675.1 of Dyella sp. 2HG41-7. Taxonomy (NCBI): domain Bacteria; kingdom Pseudomonadati; phylum Pseudomonadota; class Gammaproteobacteria; order Lysobacterales; family Rhodanobacteraceae; genus Dyella; species Dyella sp. 2HG41-7. The sequence goes on along the minus strand of NZ_JAJEJV010000004.1, from coordinate 1,606,500 downwards.
AAACGGCGTAAAACAGAGGTCGTAAACGAAAGCCGGCACGTATTTTTACAACCGGCTTTGCGGGTGCCTGACCTGCCCGTCGCCCTTCACTACAAAGCGCTCCACCGTCAGCGCCTCGGCGCCCATCGGCCCGTAAGCGTGGAGACGCGTGGTGGAAATGCCGATCTCCGCGCCAAGCCCCAGTTCGCCACCGTCGGAAAAACGCGACGATGCGTTCACCATCACGACAGCGGAACGAATCGCTTGCATAAAGCGCCGCGCCGCATGATCGTCGCGGGTGGCGATGACTTCCGTGTGATCGGAACCGAATCGCTGAATATGGCCGATCGCCATGCCCAGATCGTCGACCACGCGTACAGCGATAATCAAATCGAGAAATTCGGCGGCGTAATCTTCATCGGTCGCGGCGCGCATCCCTTCGATCAACGCACGCGATCGCTCGCAACCGCGCACTTCCACCCCGCGATCCCGCAATGCGGTCACCGCTTTGGGGAGAAACGACGTCGCAACATCGCGATGCACCAGCAACGTCTCCAATGCATTGCAAACACCGGGACGCGAGGTTTTTCCATCGATCAACAGGTTCAGTGCGAGCGCCTCGTCCGCCGATGCGTCGACATACAAATGGCAGACGCCTTTGTAATGCTTGATTACCGGTACGCGCGCGTGCTCGGCGACAAAGCGAATCAAGCCCTCGCCGCCGCGCGGAATGGCGAGATCGATGATGTCGCTGAGTTGCAGCAGTTCCACCATGGTTTCGCGACGAAGGTCTTCGATCAACGTCAACGCGGCGGCAGGAATATCGTGCTTCTCCAACGCGCTGTGCAATGCGGACGCAATGGCCATATTGGAATGCAGCGCTTCAGAGCCGCCACGCAGAATCACCGCATTTCCGGCCATCAAGCATAAGGCCGCAGCGTCGGCCGTTACATTGGGGCGCGCTTCGTAGATCATCGCGATCACGCCGAGCGGTATGCGCACGCGTTCCACTTCCAAACCATTGGGTCTTGTTTCACGGCGCGTCACCAACCCGACCGGGTCGGGTAGCGCGGCGATCTCGCGTACCGCGTTGGCAATGCCTGCCACGCGCGACTCATCCAGGCGAAGACGATCCAACATGGCGCCCTGCACGCCTTTCGCAGCGGCTTGCTGCAAGTCGCGCGCGTTGGCCGCAAGTATTTCGTCGCGATGCGTTTCCAGCGCTGACGCCATGTCGTGCAATAGCTTGCGCTTGGTATCGCTGTCGAGCGCGAACATCGCCTGCGCTGCATCCTTGCAGGCCAAGGCCTGGGTACGAATATCACTCATGCTTCCGATTCTCCTGTCGAAAGTGTGGCGAGGTCGTCGCGATGCACGACCTCCGCACCGTAGCTGTAGCCGAGCAGCGATGCGATATCGCGGCTGTGTCGTCCCACCAAACGGCGTACTTCGGCCGCACCGTATTGGCACAAGCCTCGCGCAACCGGCCGATCGTTCGCATCGACAATATCGATTAGATCGCCTCGATGGAATTCGCCTGCCACATCGAGAATACCCCCGGGCAGCAGCGACGCGCGACCACCTGCCAGCGCGCGCACCGCGCCGGCATCGACGCTGACGCGCCCGCCACCAGCCGGCGCGTGACGCAGCCAGTATTTGCGCGCCTGCATGCGATTGCCAGCGACATCGATCAAGGTGCCGCGCAATCGCCCGGTTTCCAGCGCTTTGACGGTAACAGCGTCGCGACCGCTGAACAGCGCGGTGGGAATACCCGCTGCTGCCGCCTTCTCCGCCGCCTGCAACTTGGTGCGCATGCCGCCGGTTCCCACGCCGGTTCCGCTGCCGCCCGCCATCGCGACGATCTGTGGTGTCAGTTGCGGTACGTGGCCGATGGGCTCAGCTGTCGGATCACGCCGCGGGTCGGCGTTGTAGAGTGCATCTACATCCGAGGCGATCAACAACAGATCCGCATCGACCAACGCTGCGACGATGGCGGCGAGGTTGTCGTTATCACCGAGCTTGAGTTCGTCCACCGCCACGGTGTCGTTTTCGTTAACGACAGGCAATACGCCCAGCATCAACAGCTCGCGCAAAGTTGCGCGCGCATTGAGATACCGACGTCGATTGCGCAAGTCGTCGTGCGTCAGCAACACCTGCGCCACGGGGCGTTCCGACAGGTTTTGCCATAAGGCGATCATCGGCGCCTGACCAAGCGCAGCGAGGGCTTGTCGTGCGGCAAGATCGGGACCCAACGCCGCACGCTCGCGCAATAGCGCACGACCCGCCGCCACCGCGCCCGACGAAACCAATACGACTTCGCGCCCCATCTGATGACTGGCTGTTATGAACGCGGCAAGCGCTTCGGCATAGCGCGGCGTCAATCCGGCACCGTCGGCGGCAAGCAGATTGCTGCCGACTTTCAATACGGCGCGTCGCCAAGTTGGCAATGCATGTTCGGGCAGCACGTGAGTTGTCATACCGACGCACCGTCCTCCGCTATGACGACAAGGTATCCAGGCGACGCTTCAATTCGTCCAGCCGCACATCGTTGCCTGCGCCCGGCGACGTACGCGCGGACAGGCTCGATTCCGGCGTGCGCCCGTGCCCCGCTTCGGAGGCCGCTTGCGCGGCCGCACGATACGCGTCGCGGAACGGAACACCCGCCGCCGCCTGCTCGATGGCGACATCGGTGGCATACATCGCCGGCTCAATCGCGGCGCGCATGACCGGTTCGTTCCACTGCATGCGCGCAAGCAGATCCGGTAACAACTCCAGCGCTGCAAGACCGTGGGTGACGCCGTGGTAAAGCGAGCCTTTCGAAAACTGCAGATCGCGCTGATAACCGGAAGGCAGCGACAGTAACTGCTCGATCTCGCAACGCGCCGCCGCCACAGTGGCGTAGGAAGCGCGCAGCAATTCCACGACATCCGGATTGCGCTTGTTCGGCATGATCGAACTGCCCGTGGTGTACTCCGACGGCAGCGCGACGAAATTGAACTCAGCCGTGGTGAACAACGAAAGATCCCAAGCCAGGCGGCGCGTATCGAGCAATGCGCTGCTCAATGCCTCCATCGCAGCCATTTCGAATTTTCCGCGCGATAGCTGCGCATAAATCGGCGAAACCTGCATGCGACCGAAACCCAGCGCTTGCGTGGTATGCGTGCGGTCGAGCGGTAGATTTACGCCATAACCCGCCGCCGTGCCGAGCGGATTGGCGTCGATCCAAGCGGCAGTTTGTCGTGCGCGCCAGGCGTTATCGATAAAACCTTCCGCAAAACCCGCAAACCACATCGCCGTGGACGACACCACCGCGCGCTGCAAATGCGTGTAGCCTGGCATGGGCAGCGCCGGCTGTGCAGCGCGCTGCAAACAAACCGCGGCGACGGCGCGGCAATGAGCTTCCAGCAACGCGACCTTTTCCTTCAACCACAAGCGCGTCGCCACCAGAATCTGGTCGTTGCGGCTGCGCCCCGTGTGCACGCGGCGACCTGCGTCGCCAAGACGCTCGGTGAGTCGCGCTTCGATGGCGGAATGGCCGTCTTCGTAGTGTTCGTCGAGCACGAATCGGCCGGCGCGAAAATCCTCCGCAAGCGCATCCAATTCGCGCTTGAGATCGTCCATCTCTTTCGCGCTGACCACGCCGATATTGGCGAGACCTTCCACGTGCGCCTTGCTGGCGCAGATGTCATGCAAGAAAAATTCCCGATCCAGCAGCACGTCGTCGCCCGCGAGAAACTTCATGATCTTCGCGTTGGTTTCGACGCCGGCTTTTTGCCAAAGGAGGTCGCTCATAGTGAATAGTCTCGTTTTTTAAGCCCCCTCTCCCCTCCGGGGAGAGGGTTGGGGTGAGGGGTCAATCTTGCCGCGTTATTGGGTAAAAAGCTGAAGTGATCTAAAGGATTGCCTCGAGATATTCCGGAGATTCGAGGCAAGCTCAGCCCCTCACCCCAGCCCTCTCCCCGGCGGGGAGAGGGAGTTACGACGTCGGTATTGCGGTGTATTCGTCCACGCTGATAGCGCGATTGATGTTTTGCATGGCCTGCGTCGCCGCACCCTTGAGAAGGTTGTCGAGCGTCGCGACGACCACGACGCGCTTGCCGTCGGCGGACATGGCGAAGCCACCGATTTCAGCGTGATGCTTGCGAGCGATCTGGCTCACCCAAGGCGCTTCGTCGAGTACGCGCACGAGTTTTTCGTTGTCGTACGCATGGTGGAAACGCGCTAGGACCTCCTCGCGCTTGAGCGCACGCGACAGATAGAGGTTGGTCGTTACCGTCAAACCGCGGAAGTGCGGCGCGACATGCGGCATAAATTCCACAGGAATGCCGAGATGACGGCTGGCTTCCTTTTCATGCATATGCCCAGTGAGCGAATACGGCATCAAGTTGTCGCGCAGCTTCTCTGGATTGTTTTTGTCGGACGGCGTAGTGCCCGCGCCCGAATAACCCGAAACGCCGAAACAAACGGGCGGTGCGGCCAGCAGATCTTTCAGCGGCGCAATGGAAAGCTGGATCGCGGTGGCATAACAGCCTGGATTGCTGATGCGCTTTTCGCCGCGCCATTTCCCGCGCGTGAGTTCCGGCAACCCGTAATACCACGCATCGTTGAACCGATAATCCGCGGAAAGATCCACGATCACCGGATCTTTGCCGGCGGCGTCGAACGCTTCCACACATACCGATGCTTTGCCGTTGGGCAACGCCAGCACGACGATATCGGCATCCAGCGCCGGCAAATCTTCATGCGCGGGCGAACTGTAACGCAGATCGCCCTGGTAGCCGTCGACATGCGCATCGACGCGCTGTCCATCCAGTTCGCGCGACGAAACATAAGCAAGCTCAAGCGCCGGATGCGCCACCACCAGGCGAATCAATTCGGCGCCGGTATGACCGCGAGCGCCGACGATGCCGATGCGTTTTTTCGATGTCGACATAGCTGCTAATCCACCAAAGTCGGTTGACGCACGGCGCAATGCGCGACGCAGCGTGCGATCGTGTCGAAACCGTCCAGGCCGTACCAGAACACTTTCCAGCGTTCCTGCTTGTAACAACCGTCCGATTCCGCGTAGTAGAACTGGTTGATCTGATTGCCGTGCCTCGAGCGCCAGAACAGGCTTGGATTTTCCTCGCGCATCACCAACCAAACGGCGCGACCGAGACCTTCACCTTGCGCATCGTCGAGCACGGCGAATTTATCGAGATAGACCATGCCTTCCGCCTGGGTGAGGATCATGGCGGCGCGATAGTTTTCGCTCACGTAAATGCGGTACGGCATAGTGCGCGAGAAATAATCGTCCACCAATTTGCGGCCAAAACTCGATTCGATCAGTTCGCGCATGCGCGCCTGATCCACGCCGTCCCAGCTCTCGAAGCGAAACACTTTCTCGCCTCGGCGCACCAGCGTTCCGGAGCCTTTGTGCGTGAAAAGTTCTTTAGCCAGCTCCGACGGGCGCGTGATTGATACCGACGACGTCAACGGCAAACTCTGCAGCAGATCGGCAATCTGATCGATCTTGACGCGCATGCCGCCGTTGATCCACGGCTGATCTTTCAGATGCTCGTACTCCGTGCTCAGGTTGATGGAGTCGATGATATTGCCCTTGTCGTCGAGCAAGCCGCCCGTGCCGGTAAGGAAAATAATCTTGTACGGCTGCAACACACGCACCAGTTCGTTGGCGGCGAAGTCGGCATTGATATTGAGGAACTGACCTTCGTTCGTTTCGCCGAGGCTGGCGATGACGGGGATGGAGCCGGCGCGCAAGCTGGCGTCGATCGGCGCCAGATTGATGCTGTCAACCTTGCCGACCATGCCGTACACGTCTTTATCCAGATAGCCGGACATAAATACGCCGGACGGAACCGACGTGGCGCGCGTATTCATCGCCTGCAAGGCTTCCACCAGGCGAAGGTTTTCCTGCTGAAAAACGCGGCGCACGATACCGAGCGCCTGCGGCGAGGTTACGCGCAAACCGTTGACGGTCTGCTTGGTGATGCCGGCGGCTTCCAGTTCCACATCGAGCTGCGGACCTGCGCCGTGCAGAACGATGGGCGTCAAGCCAACCTGCTGCAAAAACGTCAGCGACGACGTCAAATCCGCCAATTCGTCGCGCAGCACGGCGCCGCCCACTTTCACCACCGCAAAGCGTTTGGCGTCAAGTTGAGAAAAACGCTTCAGGTACTGCTGGATTTCCTTGGCGCTGCCCATGGCGGAGAGCAGACGCACGATGGTCTGACGAGTGGTTTTATGCGCTTCCACGGTTCACGATCTCGTAGATGGTTTCTGCGTACTTTTGTAGTTGATCCAGGGCGACCCATTCGTCGGCGGTGTGGGCCTGCGCGATATCGCCGGGGCCGTAGACGAACGAAATAAATCCGCCCTGCGAAAACAGCGCCGCTTCGGTCCAGAAATTCACGGCGTTGCCGACGGGAATGCCGAGCTCGTCGGCGATATCGCGGGCCGCAAGGCGACGCGTTTCGGCCGTGGCGGTATCACCAGCCGGCAGCGAAACGCCGCGAAACAGTTCCGTGTACGTGACAGGCTTCGGCTCGACCAGCGTGCGGAAATTTTCCAGCAACGTATCCGGATCCATGCTTGGCAACGGACGATAACCGAATCTCACATCGGCGCTGGGAGCAATCATGTTGGCTTTGATGCCGCCTTCGACGCGACCGATATTGAAGCGCAAACCGGTGAGTCCGCCGAAACGCTCGTGCGCCTGGCGATCGACGTAATCGAGCGCCGCAGCGCCCCAACGTATCGCTTGATGCACGGCGCTGTCGCTCGGACGCTGCTCGCCCGAGGCATGACCGGCCTGCCCCGCGAAACTCATCTGCACCGAATGGATGCCGCGATGCGCGAGCACCGCTTCGCCGCGCGTCGGCTCGGCAACGATCACCGCCTCGTACGTGTGGCCTTCATGCAGGAACGCGGCGATGCAACGCGGATCGTTGGCTTCTTCGTCGGTCGAAAACAGCAACGCCAGATCGCCATCGCACGCGTTCGCCACCGCAACGAGCGCGGCCGCTGCGCCTTTGATATCGCAAGCGCCTAGGCCGATCGCGCGATCTTCCGTCACTTCAAGCACGTGCGGATTGCGTGTCCAATGCGGCGAATCCGGCACGGTATCCAGATGCACGTTGAACAAATACTTCGGCTTGCCGCGCACGGCGTACAGCGTGACTGCGCCAGCGCCGTGATCGGTCACCTTGACGAAAAATCCGTGCAGATGATCGCGCAGATAATCGAAGATGCCGCCCGTGTCGATCGCGCGTGGCGGGTTGCGTGTGTCGAACGACACAAGCGCGCGCAAATGCTCGAGCGTTGCGTCGAGCAACGCCGAGCCTTTCAACTCCGAACTTTGAGTTCCCAAAGGGTTACTCATCGGTTGACCTCGGCCCACAAGGTGCTGCTCATACCAAACAACTTGATGAAACCTTCCGCTTCCTCGACGCCCCAGTCGGCCGCCTGCGCATAGGTGGCGCCCTTGGCGTTGAGGATGTGCTTGGATTCGATCGCCACGGCGGAGACGATCGCGCCGCTGGTTTCCAGCGTCACGTCGCCGTTGACGGTCGATTGGCTGGATGCGAGGAAGGCTTCCAGATCGGTCTTCAACGGATCGTGGAAGAAACCTTCGTAAACCAACTCCACCCACTTGCGCGCCACGTCGGGCTTGAAGCGATTTTGCTGCTTGGTGAGCACCGCTTCTTCCAGCGCGCGGTGCGCGACAAGCAATGCGGTAAGACCGGGCGCTTCAAAAATGATGCGGCCTTTCAAGCCGATAGTGGTGTCGCCCGTGTAAAGGCCGCGACCCACGCCGTACTGCGCCAGCAGACTGTTGAGTTTGGCGAGCAGCTTGTGACCATCCATCTTCTCGCCGTCCAGCGCCACCGCTTCGCCGTTGACGAAGCTGATCTTCAAGCGCAGCGATTTGGACGGCCATTCGGAACGCGGTTTGCACCACGCCACGGCGCCCTCGCCGGGCGCTTGCCAGCGATCGATTTCACCGCCGGACATGGTGACGCCCAGCAGGTTTTCGTTGATGGTGTAGGCCTTCTGCTTGGCGCGCACGCCGAAGCCTTTGGCTTCCAAATATTTCTGTTCGTACGCGCGCACTTCGGTGTGTTCTTTCTGGATCTCGCGGATCGGCGCCACGATTTCGTAATCGCCCTGGGCCTTCACGGCCAGATCGAAACGCACCTGATCGTTGCCCATGCCGGTGCAACCGTGCGCAATCGCTTTGGTGCCGAGCTGCGCGCAGCGCTTGAGCGCCGCATCCACGATGAGGTAGCGATCGGAAACCAGCAGCGGATACTGACCCTGATAGCCCTCGCCCGCCCACACGAACGGCTTGACGAAGCCGTTCCAGATCGCCGGACCGCCGTCCACCGTGACATGGCTGGCCGCATTGAGTTCTTTGGCGCGCGCTTCGATAAAAGCGCGCTCTTCGGCATCGACACCGCCGGTATCGGCGAACACGGTATGCACGGCCCAGCCACGCTCCTGCAGGTAGGGGATGCAGAAGCTGGTGTCGAGACCACCGGAGAAAGCCAAAACGATATCTTTGCTCATGATGCTTGGATCCAAAAGAAAGGTTGTTTACACGGATTCGATGACAATGCGCGGTTCGCAGCGCACGGGGAAATTGACGGAGTTGGCAATAAAGCAGGCGTGATGCGCATCGTCGTGCACGCGCTTGGCGACGTCGGCATCGCTGTCCGCGCTGACAGTGACGCGCGGACGAAGCACCACTTCGGTAAAGCGCCCGACCTGACCTTCGTCGAGCAAGTTGCCGACGGCCTCGTCGACATAAGCGGTCACGACAACGCCCGCCGCTGCTGCAAGATGCAGATACCAGAGCATGTGGCAGCTCGATAACGCGGCAACCAGAAAATCTTCCGGATTGTGTTTCGCGCCATCGCCGCGAAACGCGGCATCGGACGAACCAGCGATCACAGGCTTGCCCGCGACGCGAACCTCATGCTCGCGACCATAGCCTTGATAGGTTTTGGTGCCCGTGCCGTGGTTGCCGGTCCACACCACTTCGACCGGATACTGGTGCTGCTTACCCGCCATGTCGACGCTCCTCCGCTTCTTGCATCAGTTCGGCCAATTCCTTGTCGCGACGGCCGCCGCGATCAGCCAATCCCTTCAGAACGCCTGCGCGATTGGCGTCGGGATGGTTCTGGCTCAGCTTGAATTTCCCTACGATGCGCTCGATGTCGATCTCGATGCCCACGATCATCTGCAGCATCTTTTCGATGTGATCGTCCGGCGCATCGCCGACATGCCATGGCTTGGGTTGCGAGGCTTCGTGACGATCGGTCAGCCGTTCCAGCAACTGCCGCAACCACGCTTTGTCGTTCACGACGCGAAGACGACCATGCACATGCACCACCGCGTAATTCCACGTGGGCACTTCGCGACCGGTTTCGTGTTTGCTGGGATACCAGTTGGGACTGATGTAACCGTCTGCGCCCTGAAAAATCACCAATACTTCCGCGCCATCGGCGTTCGCCAATTCGTTGCCGCGCGCGACGTGCCCGTGCAACGAACCATCGCCGATCAATTCGAATGGCAGATGGTTCGCAACGAATCCGTCTGCGCCGTGCATAACAACGGTTCCGAACGGATAGTCGCGCATTAGCGCGTGCAACACGTCGGCGCGCGTTTCGTGGAAAGACTTGGGCAGATACATCGCGCGCCCCGACTCAGCGCTGACCGAGCAACGACGCCATCACCGCCTTCTGCACGTGCAGGCGGTTTTCGGCTTCGTCGATGGCGATGCATGCAGGCGAATCCATCACGGCATCGGTGGCTTTGATGTTACGGCGCAACGGCAGGCAATGACTGAAAACGCCATTGTTGGTGAGCGCCATCTTCGCTTCGTCGACGATGAAATGCTTGTGCGCATCGCGAATCGGCTTTTCGCCTTCCCAACGACCAAAGAACGGCAGCGCGCCCCAGCTCTTGGCGTAGACCACATCGGCGCCGCGATACGCTTCTTCGATGTTGTGGCTGACTTTGAGCGAGCCGCCGTTTTCCTTCGCATTCTGCTCGCCGAAGGCCATATAGCGCTCGTCCAAGACGTAATCCGGCGTCGGGCAAAGCAGCGTCACATCCATGCCCATTTTCGTGGCGATCAGCAGCGCCGAATTGGCGACGGCGGTGTTCAGCGGCTTGGGATGATAGGTCCACGTGAGCACGTATTTGCGACCAGTGAGATCGCCGAAGCGCTCTTTCAACGCCAGCGCGTGCGCAAGTTCCTGACACGGATGCGTGATCGTTTCCATATTGATCACCGGCACGGTGGCGTATTGCGCGAATGCCTTGATAACGGCGTCTTCGCGATCGACCGACCAATCCTGGAATTTCGGAAACGCGCGCACGGCGATCAGATCGACATAGCGGCTCAGCACACGCGCCACTTCGGCGATGTGTTCTTCCGCTTCGCCGTCCATCACCACGCCGGGGCGAAATTCGATCGGCCATGCATCTTTGCCTGGCGACAGCACGATCGCGTGACCGCCGAGATGGAACGCGCCCAATTCGAAACTCGTACGCGTACGCATCGAAGGATTGAAGAACAGCAGCGCCACCGATTTGCCAGCAAGCTGCTGACCGCGCGGCGAACGCTTGAACGCGGCCGCTTGTTCAAGCAGCGCGTCGATTTCGGCGCGGCTGTAATCCTGGGTGGTGAGAAAATGACGAAGCGACATCGTTGACTCCAGTCAGAAAAGCAAAAAACCCGGCGCAAAGGCCGGGTTTTGTCGTCGTACTACACATGCAACGTGGCGACAGCCTACCCGGCCAGATGTCGGTCCAGCGGTCGGCGCGCACGCGACGTCATGCCAGCGGCCATGCGGGCGCTGGTGAGTACAGTGGCGGTATAGACGGCTGAAGACATGAGGGTTCCGGGCGGTTGAACGTTCATCATGACTGGATTTTCGCTGCTATGCAACAGGAAAGGAACGCATCTGACAAAAAAGAAAAAGCGACCGCGCCAGCAGCGACGGTCGCTTCGAGATCAACCTCAGACCGATTAGTCGGCGGGCGACACGCTCACCCGCACCCGCAGGCGCTCGCCCGGGTCGTAGCTCAGGCGCGACATATAGACGTCGCCGTGATAGCGATACTCCACGTCGTAACCGATGATCTGACGCTGTTCTGCAACCTGGGTGACCGGCTGGCACACCGTTTGGTCGCTGGTATACGTCTGGCCGCCGCTGGCGACCGAATTGCCGACCGCGCCGCCGACCACCGCACCGCCCACGGTCGCCGCGGTATTGCCGCGACCGTGACCGATGGTGCTACCCAGCACACCGCCGACCACCGCGCCCAGCACGGTGCCGATGCCCTTGTTGCTCGGCGTCTGCTGCACCACCTGCTGGTCGTAGCACTGCTGGCTCGGCGTCGCCGTGCGGGCGACGCCGTAAACCGGATCCACGCGCAACACGTCGGCCCACGCATAGTGCGCATTGTCCGGCCCGGCAGAGCCAGGCGGAGGCACCGGAGGCGGATAACCCCCTTGCTGCGCCATCGCGCCCGTGGACGTCATGATCAGCGCCAACATAGGGATCAACAGCATTTTTTTGTTCATGGACAACCTCCAAGCGAGGAACGAGGGCGCTTTGGGGCGCATAGCGAAATTCCAACAAATTCACGCTGAATCCACGCTTAGAACCGCCGTAACTTAGTGCCGTGAATCAGGGCCCTTAGGGAAACCTTTAGGTTGGGGTCGAATTGTCTACAGGCCGTTCATCAGGACATCCGATTCAATCACGTCGGCGCCCTCGAATCTGGGCGCCCTCGACCTTGATAAGATGGGGGGCTTATTGACCCGATTGCGACCACCCGGAAACACCCACCATGCCGATCTCGCTCTACAACAGCCTCAGCCGCCGCATCGAGCCTTTTTCGCCGCTCGATCCGAACCGGGTGACGGTGTATCTGTGCGGGCCTACGGTCTACAACTATGTGCATATCGGCAATGCGCGCGGTCCGGTGGTGTTCGATGTACTGGTCAAACTGTTGCGCCGGCATTACTCAAACGTGGTCTACGCCCGCAACATCACGGACGTGGACGACAAGATCAACACCGCCGCGATCGAACAAGGCGTGCCGATCGGCACCATCACCAACCGTTTCACCGAGGCGTATCGCCAAGATATGAGCGAGCTTGGGATTGCGCCGCCGGACATCGAACCCCACGCCACGGCGCATATCGGTCAGATCATCGAGATGATCCAGACGCTGATCCGCAACGGCCACGCGTACGAAGCGGAAGGCCACGTGTTGTTCGACGTAGGTTCCTACTCGGCTTATGGCGAATTGTCCGGTCGCGATACCGACGAGCTGATCGCCGGTGCGCGCGTGGAGGTGGCGCCCTACAAGAAAAACCCCACCGACTTCGTGCTGTGGAAGCCGTCGACGCCGGAACTTCCCGGCTGGGACAGCCCCTGGGGTCGCGGTCGCCCCGGCTGGCATATCGAGTGCTCAGCCATGAGCGAGGCGCATCTGGGCCCGACCATCGACATCCATGCCGGTGGCGTGGATTTGTTGTTCCCGCATCACGAAAACGAAATCGCGCAGTCGACCTGCGCGCACGGCGGCAAAGTGTTCGCGCGCTGGTGGCTACATAACGGCATGCTCACTTTCGACGGACGCAAGATGTCCAAGTCGCTAGGCAACGTTCTGCATGTGCATGAACTGCTGAAGAAGCACCCGCACGAAGCGTTGCGTTTGCTCTTGATGCGCGGGCATTACCGTCAGCCCCTGGATTGGTCGGACGCCGTGCTGACGCAATCGATCAGCACGCTCGACGGTTGGTATCGCGTGCTGCGCGAGCTGAGCGATATCGAGATCGATACGACCCAGCCTCTGGCGGTGCCCGAAGGCGTGGAAGCCGCGCTAAGCGACGATCTCAACACGCCGCAAGCGCTGGCCGAACTGGCGATACTCGCCGATGCGGCGCGACAGACACCAAATGCTTCCACCAAAGCCGCCCTGCTTGGCGGCGGCGCCGTGCTCGGCTTGTTGCAGCAAGATCCGGAGACCTGGTTCAAGCAAGCCGGAGGCAGCACGGTGGATGCCGCGCATGTCGAAGCTCTGTTGGAAGAACGCCGCGCTGCGCGCGCCTCGCGCGATTTCGCACGCGCAGACGCGATCCGCGACGAACTCAGCGCCTTGGGCGTGGTGATCGAAGATGGCGCCCAGGGCACGCGCTGGAGCGTTTCCAAGCACTGATAGCGCGGTTCGGGCCGAGTAAGCCCGAACGCGCGATAATGAACCTATGAATACGACCACCCAAGCCAGCGCCGCCCAGGCTCAGCAGGAAATTGCCGACGAATTCGCTTTCTTCGGTGACTGGACGGAGCGCTACCAATACCTGATCGATCTCGGCAAACAGTTGCCGCCGTTTCGCGACGAATGGAAGACCGAGGATTATCGCGTGCACGGCTGCCAGTCGATGGTGTGGCTGGTACCGAGCGGCGATGCATCGAACATGCACTTCGACGCCACCAGCGATTCGGCCATCGTCTCCGGCTTGATCGCCCTGGTATTGCGCGTGTATTCGGATCGCTCGGCCGCCGAGATCGTCGCCACGGAACCTGCGTTTATCCAGCAGATCGGCCTTGCCAAACATTTGTCGCCCACGCGTTCGAACGGCTTGGCGGCGATGTTGGCGAGATTGAAGGCATACGCCGCAGCGGAACTGGAAAAGCAGAAATAAAACGCATCAACAAAAAGCCCCGCACCAGGCGGGGCTTTTTTTATCCGGCTAACGCCAGACGCGCATCAATCGCCCATCTGCTTCTGCAGATGTTCGCGACGCTCCTGCGCATCGAGCGACAAGGTGGCGATCGGGCGGGCGTCCAGACGCTCCAGACCGATTTCCTCGTCGGTTTCTTCGCAGAAACCGTAGCGACCTTCCTCGATACGACGCAGCGCTTTGTCGATCTTGGAGATCAGCTTGCGGTAACGATCGCGGGTACGCAGTTCCAGCGAATTTTCCGTTTCGCGGGTTGCGCGCTCGGCTTCGTCGCCCACGTCGCGAACTTCGTCGCGCAGGTTTTCCATGGTCTGACGCGACTCCTCCACCAACTGCTCGCGCCAGATGCGCAGCTTGTTGCGGAAGTACGCGAGGTGACGAGGATTCATGTACTCCTCGCCGGCTGCAGGACGATAACCGGGCGGCAGGTCGATATTCGTGGTGAGCGGCAGCGCGTAGCGGCCGTCTTCGCGGGTTATGCCATTGTCGAGCGTTGTAACGGAACTATTCATTGAGGACTGCGAGGTTTTCTGTTTCTTGGTCGGGGAATGTTGCGCGGTGGCGTTCGCAACACGCGGTGCCGTCGGTCCGACGGCGCTCGCTACCTTGCCCACAATGGGCCGGGAGGCGGGTGATGATACGTGTTTCGGTGTTGCAGTTTGTGTAGCCGGCGTGGGCTGTTTGTTTGACGCCGCGGACTTGGCCGGCGCGGGAGCCGGTTGCAGTGCGGGCTTGGCAGCAGATTTCTTCTCGGCAACTTTTTTGACCGGCGCGGGTTTGGCGGCAGGAGTGGCGTGCTTGGGCTCAGGCTTCTTGGGCTCCGGCTTGGCAACCTTCTTGACCGGCTCGACCTTCTTCGGCGCAGGCTTCGCGACGGGCTTGGCGACAGGTTTCTTGGCAGGCGCCTTTTTGGCGACCGCTTTGACCGGCGCTTTCTTCACCGCCGCCTTTTTGACGGGCGGGGCCTTCTTTGCAGACTTGGCGGCGACAACCTTGGCCTTGCCAGCCTTGGCTTCACTACCCTTACCCGCAGCCTTTCCGTGTGCAGCTTTCTTGGCGGCGGACGAATTACGCGTGGTTTTCGCCATTTACCTTCACCATTTTGGCCTTGGCGGCCGGGTGTTATAGCCCAATACCCTTCACATCGGCAACCGCCCTTCTGGAATACTTATGGCTTTGGCTGCCACAGGCGGTTTCGGCGACGTGAATGCCGTGAGTCGATTGATTATTTCCTTGCTCAATCTGTACAAGCGCTTCGTGAGCCCTCTATTAGGACAGCGTTGTCGCTTTTACCCCAGTTGCTCCGATTATGCACGCGTTGCGGTCACTCGCTTCGGTCCCTGGCGCGGCAGCCTGCTGGCCGGATGGCGGATACTACGCTGCCAACCGTTGTGTACCGGCGGCAACGACCCGGTCCCTGAGCACTTCCACTTTTCTTCCTGCCGCGCACACGCCAGGGAAACTGTAGACAGGGAAGAATGAGCGCGTTGTTGTCCATGTTATTTCCCCATTCCACCAGGAGCTTCACATGTCGAACGATTGGCTGATCAAGAACGCCGAACTGGTCAACGAAGGGCGTCGATTCCACGCCGATCTGCGCGTGAAGCACGGTCGCATCGAAACCATCGCCGACAGCCTGGACGCCCGCCCGGGCGAGCAGGTGGTCGACGCCACCGGCCTGTGGTTGTTGCCGGGCATGATCGACGACCAGGTGCATTTCCGCGAACCGGGCCTGACCCACAAGGCGGACATCGCACACGAGTCGCGCGCGTGCGCGGCAGGCGGCATCACCAGCTTTATGGAGATGCCCAACACTAAGCCGCCGGCGCTGGATCGGGATTCGCTGGAGGCCAAGTACGCGCGCGCGGCGGAAGTCTCGGCCGTGAACTACGCCTTCTATATGGGCGCCAGCAACAACAACCTCGACGCCATCCGTGCGCTGGACCCCAAAAGCGCACCTGGCGTAAAGGTTTTTATGGGCGCGTCGACCGGCAATATGCTGGTGGACAATCCCGAAACCTTGGACGGCATTTTCCGCGAGTGCCCCACGCCGATCATCACGCACTGCGAAGACACGCCGATGATCGACGCGCTACACGCCAAGGCGCGCGAAAAATACGGCGAGAACATTCCCGCGCGCGAACATCCGCTGATCCGTTCGCGCGAAGCGTGCATTAAGTCGACGCGACTGGCGATCTCGCTCGCGCAAAAACACGGCACCCGTTTGCACGTACTGCATATTTCCACCGCCGACGAACTCGCGCTGTTCCAGCCCGGCCCGCTCAAAGGCAAAAAGATCACCGCCGAAACCTGCGTGCACTTTTTGCACTTCAGCGACGAGGACTACGAACGCCTCGGCTTTCTGATCAAGTGCAACCCGGCGATCAAAACGGCCGCCGATCGCGAAGCCATTATCAAGGCCGTAGCGGAAAGCCGGATCGATGTGCTGGCCACCGACCACGCGCCGCATCTGCTGGAAGAAAAAGCCGAGCTCTACGACAAGGCGCCGTCCGGCCTACCGCTGGTGCAGTTTGCGCTGCAAGCGGCGTTGCAACGCGTCACCGAAGGTAAGCTGACGCTGGAGCGCGTCGTGGAAGCCGTGTGCCATGCGCCGGCCACGTTATTCGACGTCAAGGACCGCGGTTTTCTGCGTGAGGGTTATGCGGCGGATCTCGTGCTGGTCGATCCGCGCAAGCCGCATACCGTGCGTCGCGAAGAAGTGCTGTCCAAATGCGGCTGGTCGCCATTCGAAGGTTATACGTTCAGCAGCTCCATCGCGGCTACGTTCGTCAATGGACAGCGCGTGTGGGATGGCTCACACGTGAACGATGCGGTTCGTGGCGAACGCCTGGCGTTCAATCGCTAGGGTTCAACGTTCGCGCCGGCCGCATTCGGCCGGCGCGAAACGCTCAGTGCAATTCGGCAATGGCCACGCGCACGGGACCGTCGTTGCCGGAGCGTCCTAACACCATCACTTGCGTGTCATTGGCGGCCAGCGTGCGGTCGCCCTGCTTGATGCGCGCCGAAACGGCGAAATCCACGCCGCCGGCCAGATCGGCCGGCTCGTAACTCAACACAAACGGCACGGGCGACACACCGACCGGCGAAATGCGATCGGTCGCGATCACGCGAGCCGGCGCATCCTTTTTGCTGACGTCGGACAGGGTGACTTCCAGATAGGCATCGGAAGGCGGTTCCTGCGCGAGACGAAAGTCCACTTCTCCGCTCAGCGATTTCATCAGCGTTTGCGCTTGCGCCGGCGCATGTTTGCCAAAGTGCGGCATCCAACTGCAGCCGGCAAGCAGCAGCGCGCTCAGCATGAGCGCTCCGTAGCGAATCTTCATGGGTACTCCTGTTCTGCCATCGTGCGGATCATAGCAACCGACGATGCAGCGGCGTCGAATTAGGCGCGCCCGTCACCGTAGCCGCCAGGCACGCCTTTGCTGGCGTACGCCACGGCGTCGTGCGGATGCAAACTTTCCTGGTGCTCCAGGCGCACATGGAAATCGGCGATGCGATTGTCCGCATCGAGCACGCGTTGAATGCGTCGCGCGGCGTCTTCGCAAAACATCAAGTTGCTGCCGTTGGCCAACGCAAAAGCCTGCTCGTCTTCGCGCTTCACCGCGGTTTGCACCGGCGTGCCGAGCGCTTGCTCGACTTGATTGAGCACATGAATCAGATCGAGCGGCGCGCCGTCGACAAACCGCACCAGCAGACGCGCCACGCTGCGCTGCGCATGCGGAGTGGCCACGATGCCTTTCTCGCTGCCAAGCCAGGCCAGCACGGCGGAATGATCCAACGGCTGCTTGGCGTCGAAATCTTTGGCGAACTGTTCTTGAATCAATTGGCGCGACAACGCCGCCGACGCCGGACACGTGGAGGAATAAACCACCTCGGTGCCGAGTTCGAGCCGGAAGCCGTCTTCGCACAGGCTCGCTTCGAGCGAGACCGGGTACGCGCGCCAACCGCTGTTGTCGCTGCGTAAGGCCGCGCGACGCACCAGTTGATCGAAACGAATGCTGAGGCGTGCGCGATCCGACAGCTCTTTGTGCGAATCGAGAAAGGCGTGCAACAAGTCTTGTAGCGTGTTCGCATCCACCGGACGCGAACTGAGATATTCGTCGACCAGCAGATACAGACGCGACATATGGATGCCACGCCGATCGGGCCGAGTGAGGTTCACAAAGGCGCCGACCTGCGCGCTGGCGCGTTGCACGGTGCCGTCGCCCGCGTCAAACAGCACCGGCACTTCGATGCCGTCCATGCCGACCCAATCCAAGGCTCCGGCCAGATGCGGCTGTGCCTGGGTGGCGACATCGGGCATCAGGCGAACGGTGTTTTCGTGGGTATGCATGGGTGTTCCTTAGATCGCTCCTCCCCCTTAGTGTCAGGGAAGGCTCAAAGCGTTGTGCGGGTATACCGCGACCAGATTAACGCCTATGTTGGGGCAGCTTGCCGCGTCGCAACAGGTACCATCCAAGAAACAATGTGTATCGCCCGTCACGCGGCGATCTGTTGCTGCCAACGCTGGGCAGCCCGCCAGGCGCGAAGCGTGGCAAAAAAGCCGGTACCCGATGCGCCCTGTTGCAGGACGCCCAATGGCGCGCCAGCGCGTGCGGCTTTGCGCATCAGGCGCTGCCCCTGTCCTGCCTCCAACGACCGGAACACGCTGAGCGGCCCGCCGAGCAGAGGCGCCTCGGCCCAGGCCGTTTGCAAGTCGTCCAACTGGGCCTTGATGGCTTGATCGCGGGCAGAGCTCGGCACACGCAGGTTTGCGCGGCTGAGACCGAATCGGGCCAGGCGCGACATCGGCAGCGGCAAACGATCCCGTTCTGCGTCGTCTTCCAGGCGACGCAATGCGTACAAGAGATGGTTCAACGTGGCGACACGCTCGGCACGCATCGGCGACGCATCCTCCCCGTACCACCATGCGGTTTCCAGCACCGCCAACGCGCCATGCAGGACCGACGCGGCGTTGAGCTGCGCGCTGAAATCGACGGCGGTGCCTTCTTCCAACTGCGCCATGGCGGCCAGCACGGGAGCCAGCCAGCGCACCTTGGAAATCGCGTGCGCACGTTCGTCGTCGAACAGAACGCGCGTCAGCGGATGCCGACCGCCGGTCTCGGCCGCACCGTTCAGTTCCTCCGCCCACCAATTGAGTTTCGTGGCGGCGACGTGCGGCTCGCGAATGCCGTAGGCCGCCGAAAGCAGCTCCTGCTCCAGCGCGGCGAGCGCGACATGCCCGGGATATTTGTTCGGTTCGACAAACGTCAGCGCCATGCGCTGTTGCGGTTGCACGGCCAGCCATTTGTCGATGTAGCTTTGCAGCGCGCCGTGGCCGGTTACTTCGTCGCTCACGCGGGAACCTTCAACTTCAGCAAGTCGATCAATTCGCGCGGATGCGCAATAACGATGTCTGCGTCCCATGCATGCGGATCGCCGCCATCGAGATAGCCCCACTGCACGGCGACGGTGTACAGCCCAGCGGCATCGCCGGCTTGAATGTCGCGTCGATCATCACCCACAAATACACAGCGCGCAGGATCGAGCCCGGCGCGTTCGCACGCCAGCAAAACTGGCGCGGGATCAGGCTTGCGCACCGGCAGCGTATCGCCCGACACGACAGCGCAAACGCGATCGGCCCAGCCGATCTGCTTCACCAGATCGTCGGTGAGATAGCCCGGCTTGTTGGTGACGATGCCCCAGGCGATACCGTTGCTTTCGAGCGCCTCCAGCATCGCGTCGACGCCCTCGAACGGACGCGTGTGACGCGACATCATGCTGTGATAAAGCTCGAGATAACGCGGCATGCGCTCAAACAGCGACTCGTCCGTTTCATCGAATGCGCAGCGCAAGATAGCGCGCGAACCGCGCGATACGACCGTTCGCACGGCAGCATACGAAGGTACCGCTGCGCCGACTTCGCCGCAGTAAACGGCAAGCGCCGCATGCAGATCCGGCGCGCTATCCAGCAACGTGCCGTCCAAGTCGAACAACACACCTTGAATCGATTCGGGTAACGGCTTCATGCAGGTTTACGTGCGCAGAGTAAGTAATTGATGGCGGTAATACGGCTCAACCAAGCTTTGCGGTTGAGCGGGTTGTAGCCGAGGCCGCTGATGTCTTCCAACTCCAAACCTTCGTTGCGCAGCAAGCGCGCGAGTTCGGAAGGTTTGAGGAATTGCGCGTAGTGATGGGTACCGCGTGGCAGCAATCCGGCGATGTATTCGGCGCCGAGAATGGCCGCACCGAATGCCGCGGGCGTGCGGTTGAGCGTGGACATGAAAAGACGCGCACCCGGCTTGAGCATCGCCGCGAGATCGTGCACCAACGCCGCAGGATCGGGCACGTGCTCGATCATTTCCATACAGCACACGGCATCGAAGCTGGCCGGTTCCGTTTCGGCAAGTTCGGCGGAGGATTGCTTGCGGTAATCGACCTTAAGATTGGATTCATGCAAATGCAGTCGCGCGATCTCGATCACTTTCAAACCAAGATCGATGCCGACGACATCGGCGCCGGCACGCGCCAGGGCTTCGCTCAGCAGACCGCCGCCGCAACCCACATCGGCCACGCGCGCACCGCGCAATGTGACACGAGCTGCGACATATTCCGCACGCACGGGATTGAGATCGTGCAACGGACGCGACTCGCCATCCGGATCCCACCAGCGCGAAGCGAGTTTGTCGAAGCGCGCGATTTCTTTGTGGCTGACGTTTTCAGTGGCATGCATGGCGAAAAACTCCGGGGAATCAGCCGAATTTAATAGGTGTTCCATTCGTAAACCGTGACGTCCCAGCCGCCGCTAGTATGCGCCGGATCGCGATGTACGATCTCCCGCGCCGCGTCCATCGATTCGGCGCGCAACAGATAAGCGCCGCCCGATTTATCGCTGAAGCCGCCGGTCATTTCGAGGCTCCCGTCGTCTCGTAGCGACTGCAAAAACTCGCGGTGTTGCGGAACGACCGCAGGATCGCATTGTGGCCTGCGCATCATCATGACGAGATAGCGATTCATGCCGGATCCAACGCCGCGATGCGTTCGCGCCACGCGTGGGTACGCGCCAAAATGCCGGTCATATCCATATCCACCAGTTCGCGATCGGCCAGCTTGCGCTTGCCGGCCACCCACACATCGGTGACTTGATGACGGCCGGTGGCGTAGATCAATTGCGATACCACGTGGAATAGCGGCTGAGTTTCCAGATCGCTGAGCCGCACGGCGGTCAGGTCGGCTTGCTTGCCGACCTCGATCGAGCCGATATCCGCATCCAGACCCAAGGCCTTCGCTGCTTGGATGGTCGCCGTGCGCAGCGCATAACCCGCATCGAACGCGGCGGCATCTTCAGCGACCGCTTTGGCCAACAGCGCTGCTGTGCGCATTTCGCCGAACATGTCCAGATCGTTGTTGGAGGCGCAACCATCCGTGCCGAGCGCAACGTTTACGCCGGCCTTGCGAAGTTTTTCGGTGGGACAAAAACCGGATGCGAGCTTCAAATTGGATTCGGGGCAATGCACCACCGACACGCCCGCTTCGGCGCACGCGGCAATTTCGCCATCGGTAAGCTGCGTCATATGCACGGCGATCAAACGGTCGTTGATCAAGCCGAGTTTTTGCAGACGTTGGAATGGACGCAGGCCGGTGTTCTTGCGCTCGTCTTCCACCTCGTGCGCGGTCTCGTGCAAATGCAGGTGCACGGGAATATCGAGCTGGTCGGCCAGCACACGAATGCGCTCGAACGATTCGTCGGACACCGTGTACGGCGCATGCGGCGCAAACGCGGTGCGAATCAAAGCGTCGTTGCGGAAGGAATCGTGCGTTTCGCCGGCGCGTTCGAAATATTCGTCTTGCGTGCGCGCCCAGGCGGTCGGGAATTGAATGACCGGCAATCCCACCACCGCGCGAAACCCATGCTTGCGATAGGTGGCGCCCATCGCATCGGGAAAGAAATAATTTTCGTTGGTGCAGGTGGTGCCGCCGCGCAACATCTCGGCAATCGCCAGCTCCACGCCGTCGCGCACGAATTCGGGCCCGATCACCTGCGCCTCGACCGGCCAGATGTGTTGCTGCAGCCAGACCATCAACGGAAGATCGTCCGCTAGGCCACGCATCAACGACATGGGATTGTGCGTGTGCGTATTGATCAGGCCGGGAATCAGCACGTGTTCGCCCAACGTCACATGCTCGCGCGGCGCATAAGCGCTGCGGGCTTGTTCGGTCGGCAAGATGGCCACGATGCGATGCGCATCGACCGCCACCGCATGATGCTCCAGCACCACCCCATGCGGCTCGACCGGCACGACCCAGCGGGCTTCGATAAGTAAATCGACGGACTGCGGCGCGTTCTGGCTCGTCATGATGGCGTTCTGTGGGAGGAGGATATGAAGCGGGGCGGCACATCTTACGATGCCCGCCCCGATGTGCTCGCCCGTCGCTGCGGCGAAAGCCGACGCGTTATTTCACGCGGCTGACGTATTCGCCCGAGCGGGTATCGACCTTGACGGTTTCGTCTTGATTGACGAACAACGGGACGCGAACCACGGCGCCCGTTTCCAGCTTGGCCGGCTTACCGCCGCCGCCGGAGGTATCGCCACGCAGACCCGGGTCGGTCTCGACGATCTTCAGTTCGACGAAGTTCGGCGCCTGCACGGAAATGGGACGGCCGTTCCACAGCGTCACCACGCACTCTTCTTCGCCCTTCAGCCACTTGGACGCATCGGACATCGCGGCCGCATCGGCCTGGTGCTGCTCGAACGACTCCTGGTGCATGAAGTGCCAGAACTCGCCGTCGTTGTAGAGGAACTGCATGTCGGTATCGACCACGTCGGCGCCTTCGTACGAGTCGCTGGACTTGAGCGTCTTTTCGGTGGTGCGGCCGTTCAACAGGTTGCGGATCTTGATGCGGGTGAAGGCCTGGCCCTTGCCCGGCTTGACGAATTCGGCGTCAGTGATGATCCAAGGATCACCGTCGACGATGATCTTCAAACCGTTTCTGACGTCGTTAAGACCATAACTGGCCATGCACTTCACTCCAAATAAGGAAACCGCTGCCATCAGCGGCTAAAATAAGTCGTTTCAAGGCCGATCGGCCCGTATTGAGCCCCCTATGATAACCGGAAGCCCTGGCGCCCGCATTACATCGCCTGCCCACGCCGATTGGCGTCAGCTATGGCGCGACGCCGTCACCGACGGCCGCGAGCTGCTGGATCTACTTGGCTTGAACCACTTGGCCGATCGGCTACCTGCTGAGGACGCCGGCTTTGCGTTGCGCGTGCCGAAGGGCTTCGTTGCGCGCATGCAGCCGGGCAATGCCCGGGATCCGCTGTTGTTGCAGGTGCTTCCTCAGCTCGCCGAGTTGGATGAGGTGGCGGGTTTCGCGAAGGATGCGGTCGGCGACATGGCGGCTCGTGAGGCCCAAGGCGTACTGCACAAGTACGAAGGGCGCGCCTTGCTGATTGCGAGCGGAAGCTGCGCGGTCAATTGCCGATATTGCTTCCGTCGACATTTTCCCTACGGCGACGAGATGGCGGCAGCGGGGCAATGGCGCGAGGCGCTGGAACACGTTCGCCGCGACGCCTCGATCAACGAACTTATCCTGTCGGGCGGCGACCCTCTTTCGTTGGCGACCGCCAAGCTGGAAGAACTGACGCGCGGCCTGGCGGATATCCCTCATATCACCCGCCTGCGCATTCACACCCGCCTGCCCGTGGTGCTGCCCGAGCGCATCGACGCAGCCTTTATCGAATGGCTGCAGGCGCTGCCTCTGCAAAAAGTAGTCGTACTGCACGCCAATCATGCGAACGAATTCGACGGCACGGTCGACGCCGCCTGCATGCGCCTGCGGGACGCGGGCGCCACGATGCTCAATCAATCCGTGCTGCTGCGCGGGATCAACGATGACGCCGATGCGTTGACCGCCCTGTCGGAGCGCATGTTCGCCGCTGGCGTACTGCCCTACTACCTGCATCAGCTCGATCGCGTGCAGGGAGCCGCGCATTTCGAGGTAACGGACATCCGCGCGCAATCATTGATCGAGACAATGCGCGGCCGCCTCCCCGGTTACCTTGTGCCCAAGCTGGTCCGTGAGGTCGGCGGCGATCCCTCCAAGCGCCCGGTGTAAACGCGCGCCTTGGGCTTTCCAAGCGATAAGGTCTACGCTGCTTGTCTACAAAGGCCTTTCAAACACCTGGGTCGAACCTAAGTCGTTGTCCACCCATGCACTTCGTCACCAATGCACAAATTGCCGCTAGCGAGCCTGAACGGAATCCGTTAAAACAGTTCGATAGTGCTGGCTTGCCCTCGGACGCCTTCCGTGCGAGCAGCCTAATAAAAGGAAGCACCGCGCACCCATGAAGACAGACTCCGTTATCAAGATTCTCTTCATCGAAAATTCTGTCGAGGACGCGGAACACATCGTCACGTTATTGCGCAACGCGGGCACCGCCGTTCGGCCCGCTCGCGCCACCACGCTGGAACAGATCCACGCTGCGCTGGAAGAACTCAGCCCCGACGTGGTCCTTTACAACCCCACCGTCAACGGCCTGGCCCTGCGCAGCGTCGCCCAGCAGATCGACGCCAGCTCCCGCGATATCGCGCTGGTCGCCTGCGTGCCCAAGATCGACGATCAAAGCGTGGCGGAGATGTTCCAGGACGGCGTGCAGGGCGTCGGCTCGCGCAGTCAGCCCAAACAACTCATCACCGTGATCAAGCGCGAGTTCGATGCGCTGAATACCCGCCGCCAGGTGCGTCGACTGGAAGCGGCGCTGCGCGAATCGGAGCGCCGCTGCGACGCACTACTGGATTCCTCCAACGATCCCATCGCATACGTGCACGAAGGCATGCACGTGCGCGCCAATCGCTCCTACCTGGATACGTTTGGCTACGCCGACTTCGACGATCTGCTCGGTTTGCCAGTGCTCGATCTCATCGGTCCTTCCGACTCGGAAGCCTTCAAGAATTTGCTGCGGGCGCTTTCGCGCGGCGAGAAAGCCGAATACCGACTCGAATTGCACGCACGCCGCGCCGACAGCAGCACGTTTCCGGCGACAGCCGAATTTGCGCACGCCACGTTCGAAAGCGAGCCTTGCCTGCAGATCGTGTTTCGTCGCCAGCATATCGATCCGACGCTGGTGGAGCAGTTGCAGCGCGACGCCGTCACGGGATTGTACAATCGCGCGCGCACGCTGGAGAGCATCGACAACGCGGTAGCCGCCGCCAGCGAAGGCCGCAAAGGCCAGACCTTGTTGCTGGTCGAGCCGGATAACTGGGCGCCGATCGTCAACGGCATCGGCCTAGGCAAGGCGGATGAATTGCTGGCCGCATTCGCGCACCGCGTGAGCATGCAGCTGGGTTCGGAAGATATCGCCGGTCTGTTGGCCGAACATACGATCGGCGTGATTCTGCACACCGAAAACGACGACGCAATCCGCACCTGGATCGATGGCTTGCGCCGCGCGATATCAAGCGAGATTTTCGATCTCGGCACGCAATCCATCACGTTGTCCGCAAGCATCGGCGGCAGCCTGCTCGGCGAAAAGAACGCCAACACCGACATGCTGCTCAACCAAGCGAGCCAGGCGTTGCGCAGCGCGCAGAGCCAGGGCGGCAACCGCAACGAACTGCACGATCCGGCCGCGCGCGAAAAGGCCGACGCCGAACGCGAACGCAACTGGCTGAACCTGTTGCGTCAGGCGCTCGCGCAAAACGAATTCGTGCTGTATCACCAACAAACCATCAGCCTGCAGGACGCCGAGGGCGACTATTCGGAAATCCTGCTGCGCATGAACGGCCCGCAAGGCGAGGTATCGCCCGGCTTCTTCATGCCGATCGCCGAAAAATACGGCCTCAACGCCGAGATCGATCGCTGGGTGCTCAACCAGGCGATCAATGCGCTGAAAGCGCGCGATCGGTTGAACATTCCCACCACGTTCTTCGTCAAGCTCACGCCCGACTCCATGCAGCAGCAGGCCAATCTGTTGCCGTGGCTGGATCAAACGCTCAAGCAAGCCAACCTCAAGCACGGTCGCCTGGTGTTGGAGATGACCGAGAGCAAAGTCGTGACCATGCTGCGTCCCGCGCAGGAATTCATCACGGCGTGGAAAAAGCTCGGCGGTTTCTTTGCGCTGGAGCAATTCGGCTCGGGCCTTAATTCCTTCCAGCTGCTCAATCACATCCATGCGGACTATTTGAAGATCGATCGCAGCTTTATGGCCGATCTTCCGCAGCATCCGGAAAACCAGAAAAAGATCACCGAGATCTGCTCGCAGTCGCACGAGATGAAGCGCCTGACGGTGGCCGAATGGGTGGAAGACGCCGCCAGCACATCGCTGCTGTTCGCGTGCGGCGTGGATTTCGTGCAAGGCAATTTCTTGCAGGAACCGCAGCCGCTGGTGGTGAATATTTAGCGCTACGCTCGCGCCATCGGCGAAACAAAAAAGCCCCGCATTCGCGGGGCTTTTTGTTGCATCTCGCTATACGCCGGATTAGTCGGCGCTGGAAGCGGAAGCGCCGATGTCTTCCTTGATGCGCGCTGCTTTGCCTTCCAAGTTGCGCAGGTAGTACAGCTTGGCGCCGCGAACCTTACCCTTGCGCTTCACCTGCACCGACTCGATGGTCGGGCTGTGCGCCTGGAACACGCGCTCCACGCCGGTACCGTGCGAGATCTTGCGCACGGTGAAGGCCGAATGCAGGCCGCGGCTGCGCTTGGCGATGACGACGCCCTCGAACGCCTGAACGCGCTCGCGGTTGCCTTCTTTCACCTTGACGTTGACCACCACGGTGTCGCCAGGGCCGAACTCCGGCAGCTGGCGGGTGATCTGCTCGGCTTCGAACTGTTCGATGATCTTGTTCATGACAACACCTGTCTTTTCTCAATGATTGCGACCGTCATCGGTCGCATCGTTTTGCCGTCGCTGCGTTTGAGCATGCTCACGGCGGAATTCATCCAACAGCGCTCGGGATTCCTTATCCAGCGCGCGCTGCGCCAATAAATCGGGACGCCTCAACCAGGTTCGTCCCAGCGACTGCTTCAGACGCCAGCGGCGGATGGCCGCGTGATCGCCGGAAAGCAGCACTTCCGGTACATCGCCCAGTGCGTCGTGCACCGGTTTTGCATAGTGCGGACAGTCGAGCAAACCGTTCGAGAACGAATCCTGCTCGGCCGATTGCGCGTCGTTCAACGCGCCGTCTTGCAAGCGGCCGACCGCGTCGATGATCACCGCGGCGCCCAGCTCGCCGCCGGACAGCACATAATCGCCGATGGAAAGCTCCTCGTCGACCTCGTGCGCCAGCAGACGCTCGTCCACACCTTCGTAACGTCCACAAAGCAAAGCGATGCGCGGCATCTTCGCCAGCGCTTCCACCCGGCCCTGCGTCAGCCGCGCTCCTTGCGGACTGAGGTAAATCACATGCACCGGTTCCGGCGCCGCCTCGCGCATGGCCTTGAGGGCCGCGCGCAAAGGCTCGATCAGCATCACCATGCCGGGACCACCGCCGCAGGTGCGGCCATCCACGGTACGGTAATTGTCGGTGGCGTAATCGCGCGGGTTCCAGGCTTCCACCTGCAGCAGCTCGCGTTGCTGCGCGCGTCCTACGACACCCACCGCGGCGCACTGGCGCATGAAGTCCGGAAACAGCGTGACGACATCGATGCGCATCGGACCCTCAAATCCCACTGATCAGAATTCAGGGTCCCAGTCCACCACCATGCGTCCACTGGAAATATCCACCGAACGCACGTAAACACCCTGGACGAAAGGAACCAGCCGCTCGCGCTCGCCGTCCCTCACCACCACTACGTCGTTGGCGCCGGTCGCGAACAGGTGACTGACGCGTCCTAACGCTACGCCTTCCGTGGTGACGACCTCGAGGCCTTCGAGATCGACCCAGTAATACTCATCCTTGCCGGGCGGCGGCAGCAGCTCGCGGGCGACATAGATGTCTTGCCCGACCAGCGCTGCAGCGCCATCACGATCGTCCACCTCCGGCAATTTGGCGATAAGCCCTTTGCCTTGAGGCCGACCTTTGACACCTTCGATCTCCGTTTCCTGACCCGGCGCCGTTGAAAGCAGCCAGGGCTGGTACTGGAAGATCTGCGTGCGCGGCTCGGTCCAGGATTCGACCTTCAACCAGCCTTGCACGCCGTACAACCCGACGATGCGTCCGACCAGAACGCGCCGGCCGGATGCCGTCATGCTCAGGCAGCCTGCTTGGCGGCTTCCTTCAACAGGGAAGCAACCTTGTCGCTCAGCTGAGCACCCTTGGCCACCCACTCCTGCACGCGCACGACGTTCAGCTCAAGGCGCTTGTCCTTGCCCGAAGCGACGGGGTTGTAGAAGCCCACGCTCTCGATATTGCGGCCGTCACGCGCGCTGCGCGAGTCGGTCACGACGACGTGGTAGAACGGACGGCCCTTGGCGCCGCCGCGCGAAAGACGAATCTTAACCATAGTAAAAAGCTCCAGAATTGCCGGCGTGTCCGGCAAGCACGCCCTATGCTGGACGCGGTAAACGCGACATTTTAATGAAATTCGTGGAAAAAGGAAGGGGTTAGCGGTTCAGGAACCGATGTCCCCGGCTCAGCGCATCGGCGGTAAACCACCACCCATGCCGCCCATGCCCTTCATGGCGCCGCGCATCTGCCGCAGCAAGCCCTTCGAGCCGCCCTTGGAGAGCTTGGACATCATCTTTTCCATCTGCATGTACTGCTTCAGCAGGCGATTGACGTCCGCCGGCTGCGTGCCCGAACCACGCGCCACGCGGGCGCGACGCGAGCCGTTGAGCAGGTCCGGATGGCGGCGTTCTTTCTTGGTCATCGAACTGATGATGGCGATCATGCGCTTAATTTCGCCGTCGTTGACCTTGGATTTGACGTTGTCCGGCAAACCGGCGACGCCCGGCAGCTTGTCCATCAGGCCGGCCAAGCCGCCCATATTGTTCATCTGCTCGAGCTGGTCGCGCATGTCGTTGAGGTCGAAGCGCTTGCCCTTGATGACCTTCTGCGCGAGCTTCTGCGCTTTTTCCTGGTCGACCTTGCGCTCCACCTCTTCGACCAGCGACAGCACGTCGCCCATGCCGAGAATGCGCTGCGCCACGCGGTCCGGATGAAACGGTTCCAGCGCGTCGGTCTTCTCGCCCGCGCCAAGGAACTTGATCGGCCGGCCGGTGACATAACGCACCGACAACGCCGCGCCGCCGCGCGCATCGCCATCGGTTTTGGTAAGCACCACGCCGGTGAGCGGCAGCGCTTCGGAAAAAGCTTTCGCGGTGTTCGCGGCGTCCTGGCCCGTCATCGAGTCGACGACGAACAGCGTTTCGATCGGCGTTACGGCAGCGTGCAGCGCCTTGATTTCCGCCATCATCGCTTCGTCGACGTGCAAGCGGCCGGCCGTATCCACCAGCAACACGTCGATCACTTCCTTGCGCGCCGCCGCGATCGCGGCCTTGGCGATGTCGACCGGATTCTGACCGCCTTGCGACGGGAAGAACGACACGCCGACCTGCTCGGCCAGCGTGCGCAACTGTTCGATAGCGGCCGGACGATAGACGTCGCAGCTCACCACCATCACGCGTTTCTTTTTGCGCTCGGTGAGGAAGCGCGCCAGCTTGGCGACGGTGGTGGTTTTACCCGCGCCCTGCAGACCCGCCATCAGCACCACGGCAGGCGGCTGCTGCGCCAGATTCAATTCGGTGTTCGAGGTGCCCATCAAGGCCGTCAGCTCATCGCTGACGACCTTCACCAGCGCCTGACCCGGAGAAAGGCTCTTGAGCACTTCCTGGCCGACAGCGCGCACCTTCACGCGTTCGATCAACGCCTGCACCACCGGCAAAGCGACGTCGGCCTCTAGCAGGGCGATACGCACTTCGCGCAGCGATTCGCGAATGTTTTCCTCGGTCAACCGACCGCGGCCGCGCAAGCGGTTGACGGTGGTGGAAAGGCGTTGGCTGAGCGATTCGAACATGGCGGCGACATGGATAAAGCAATTGGACTGACAAATATACCAGACCCGCCCCTTGGCTTAGCGGGACGCCGGTTGTGCCTTGATCCACGCCGCCATGTCGTGAATGACCCGCTCATCGACGTGTCCCGCCTTGGCGTAGTCGGCGGGCGACGGCGGATTCCCCGCCTGCATGTAGATATGGCCCAGCCCCGGGTATTCGACCAACTTCACGCGCGGATCGTGCGCAAAGGCGGCTTGCCAACGACTGAAATCGTCCTTCGGCGTGACTTGATAGTCGTTCGTGCCTTGCATGATCAGCATCGGCTGATGCAATCCCTGCGCCGTCGCAACCGGATCGTAGTCGCGCAGGCTCAACCAATAACTGGCTGGCGCATGAAAGAAATCGCCGGACGGCGGATGCTTGGCGTCCGCGTGCGCGAGCGTGTCGCGCGCCTGCACGAGCGGCGCGAGTTTTTCGTTCAGCAATTCCGGCGACGCTCCTTGCTGCGCACCGATATACCGTGCCTGCCGAATGATCGTATCCATGTCGAACTTTGCGGCAGCGGACATCAAAACGATTCCAGCCAACTGCGGATCGCGCTGACCGATGCGCGGCGCCATCACCGCGCCCAAGCTGTGGCCGACGACGAACACACGATGCGAATCGATAGCAGGTTGCTGGCCGAGCGCATGCAACGCAGTCAACGCATCGTCGGTCACTTCGTCATCCACCGTGATCGACTTGCCGACGATTTCCTTGCCATAGACACGCGTGCGTTTGTCGTAGCGAAGCGACGCGATGCCCTCGGCGGCCAATCCCTGCGCCACATCAAGGAACGGCTTGTTCGGACCGATGGTCTCATCGCGGTCATTGGGACCGGAGCCGGCTACCAGCAATACCACCGGAAAGGGCCCCGCGCCTTTAGGCAGGGTCAATGTCGCCGGCAACGGGCCGAGTGGCGACGGGATTTCCATGTCGCGCGACGCGAAGCTTGCTGATGAATTCGTTGCCATGTTCAGCTCCGTTGCAGACGTAGCGAAAACACTCGCCACACCGATTGCGACCGCACACATCATCCAATTGAACTTCGACATGATTCGCTCCTTGGTCATGGGTTTTTCTTTTCGATACGCCTGTACACGACATACGAGTACGCGGGCGGGATAAGAACGATCGATGCGACCACCACAATCAGCAACGTGAGTGAGCTGCCCGCGAACGCCATGGCGACCATCGCCAGTCCGGCCAACATGAAAAGCCATCCGCCCATGCGATGCGTGCGCTCCCACACCGCGTCGCTAGCGAGCGTCCACGGCGTGCGGATGCCGATGAAGAAGTTTTTGCGCAATTTTCCCATGTAATTGCCCATCACCATGAGCAACGCGCCCGCCGCGAGCATGCCTACCAAAGGCATCCGCACCGTATGACCGGCCGCGTTCAATAAGACGCCCAATCCGGCGACAAGTACGACCACTTGCGTCGCCAACATGATGGTGCTGTACACCGCGACAAACGGTTTTATGTCGTAGCCGCGCGGCGAAATGACTGGCAACAACACGGCCAACACGGCAATCAGAGCGATGATGATCATCGGCGTGCCGACCGCCCATTGCGGCGACATATAGCCGTTGATCTGACCTTGCGCGTTCCAATGCGTGGGAACGCGCGCCGGCATATGCGGATACAGCCACAGGAATGCGGCGAGCAAAACCACTAGAAAAAGCGTGGATAACAAGAGCGTGCGTACGGGTGTCATCGTTTACCTCCTCGCGTCCCGGCGGCTGGAAACAGATCGAGCACCATGCGGGTCAGGTCTTCCATCACGGTGCTGTTGAGCGAATACACAATGAATTGACCGCGCCGCTCCGTACGAACCAGATCGGCGTGCTTAAGCACGGTGAAGTGGTGCGACAGCGAAGCGCCGGTGATGTCGAAGGCCTCGCCAATTTCGCCCGCGCTCATCGGCCCGCTCTGCAATTGCTTGAGGATGGCGCGACGCGTTGGATCGGCGAGTGCTCGAAAGACGGCTTGCTGCTTCATCACGGGGTCAGTTCCTTTGGATAGATAGATATTTAGATATTTTTCTAAATATTGCAAGTGCCGGTCGATTTGCCGCGTTCACCCCCTACCCGGCCTGTGCCACACTTGCACGCCATGCTGCCCGCCCTGTCCATCTTCGCCATCGTTTGCTACCTGCTCGCCAGCGGGTTGGTGACGCGTCCGCTGTTTGGCGGCAATGCGATTGCGCCGGCCAAATACGCGCGCCCGGCGTTGGCGATCGCCACGGTTGCTGTGCTCGCGCATGCGACGTGGTTGCTGGCCACGCATCGCGGCGCACTGGATCTGCATTTCTTCGCGGCGCTGTCGTTGGTGGCGTGCATGGTGTCGGCGCTGACGTTGGCCGTAAATCTCACCCGCCCGGTAGCAGCGCTTGGCGTGATCGTTTTTCCGCTTAGCGCCTTGCTGTTGTTTGTCGATAGCTTTCTTGCGCCGCCCACCGCGCCCATCACGATGGATTGGCACATCAAACTGCACGTGACCGTGGCGCTACTGGCGTTCGGCGTGTTGTCGATTGCAGCGGCGATGGCCATCCTGCTCGCTATCCAGGAGCGCGCATTGCGGCATCGTCAATTGGGTCCGTGGTTGAGCGCGCTGCCGCCGCTTACGCTGACCGAATCTTTGCTTTTCCGTTTGATCGGCGCCGGTTTCGCGCTGCTCACGTTGACGTTGCTTACGGGCATTCTGTTCGTGGACAACCTGTTCGGCCAGCATCTTGTGCATAAAACAGTGCTGTCGATTATCGCGTGGCTGGTATTCGGCGCCCTGCTCTACGGTCGCTGGCGCCACGGCTGGCGCGGGCGCAGCGCGGTCAATCTCACGCTGATCGGCATGAGCGTGTTGGTGCTGGCGTTCTTCGGTTCGAAGTTTGTGCTGGAAGTGATCTTGCACCGCGCGGTGGATTGAAAAGCTTTTAGCGGCAGGCGTCGATCGCTTGCGACAAACGCTCCACGCCGATCACTTCCATATCGCCCACCTTTCCCTTCTTCGGCGCGTTGGCTTTCGGCACGATGGCGCGTTGAAACCCGTGATGCGCAGCTTCTTTCATGCGCTCGTCGCCATTGGGCACGGGGCGTATTTCGCCAGATAGCCCCACTTCGCCGAACGCGATGGTTTTTTCCGGCAACGGCCTATCGCGCAAAGACGAAAGCACCGCGAGCAGCACCGGCAAATCTGCCGCGGTTTCCTGCACGCGAATGCCGCCGACGACGTTCACGAAAACGTCCTGATCGTACGCAGCGACACCACCATGTCGATGCAGCACCGCCAGCAACATGGCCAAACGATTTTGCTCAAGTCCCAGCGCAACGCGTCGTGGATTTCCCAACGATGATTGATCAACCAGCGCCTGCACTTCCACGAGCAACGGGCGCGTACCTTCGCGCGTCACCATCACGGCGCTGCCCGACGTCGGACCGCTGTGCGCGGAAAGAAAAATCGCTGAAGGATTGGGCACTTCGCGCAGGCCCTTTTCGGACATAGCGAATACACCGAGTTCATTGACGGCGCCAAAGCGATTCTTGAACGCGCGCAACACTCGAAAACGGCTGCCGGACTCGCCTTCGAAATACAGCACGGCGTCGACCATATGTTCAAGCACGCGCGGACCCGCGATGCCGCCTTCTTTGGTGACGTGACCGACGAGGAAAACGGATGTTCCGCTTTCCTTCGCGAAGCGCGTCAACTTGGCCGCCGATTCGCGCACCTGGCTCACCGAACCGGGCGCCGCCGTCAGCAGCTCGGTCCAGATCGTTTGAATGGAGTCGATCACCAGCACGCGAGGCCGCGTCGCAGCCACTTGATCGAGAATGCGCTCGATACCGGTTTCGGCCAGTGCATGCAGCGGTTGCAGCGGGAGATCGAGTCGCTGAGCTCGCGCCGCGACTTGCGCCAACGATTCTTCGCCGGTGACGTACACACTGGAAAGTTTTTCGCCGAGCTTGCCCAGCATCTGCAGCAGCAAGGTCGATTTGCCGATGCCGGGATCGCCGCCGATCAAGACCACCGAGCCGTCGACCAGACCGCCGCCAAGTACGCGGTCCAATTCGCCGATACCCGTCAGCGTGCGCGATTCGGCTGTAACGAGAACTTCCGTAAGCGGCGTGACGCGCGGCACGCTATTAGCTGCGCCCGCATAACCGCTCTGTCTTGCGGCGGCGATGGATTTTTGCGCCGGTTGCACCACGAATTCCGAAAGCGTGTTCCACGCCCCGCATTCCACGCACTGGCCCTGCCACTTGTTGTGCTCGGCGCCGCAGTCGGCGCAAACGTAGGCGGTCTTGGCTTTGGCCATGAGAGTTACACGCGTGGAATCGATAGACGGAGCTTAACGTGCAGCGGTCGCACGCCGCGAGACGTGACGTTACTGATCATCCTCGACGAACAGTACGCGACGCGTCATGCCGCATGTCAGGTCGTAGCTAATCGTGCCCGATTGCGCCGCGACGATCTCCACGGGCAACTCCGCTCCCCACAAGGTCACGCGATCGCCCACTTTGACGTTCGGCGCATCGCGCAGATCCAAGGTAATCAGATCCATCGATACGCGGCCAACCAGCGGCACGAGCCGATCGCCAACCAGCACCGGCGTGCCGGCTGCCGCGCTGCGCGGATAACCGTCGCCGTAACCCACCGCCGCCACGCCGACGGGCATGTCTTCGGGGCATTCCCACAAGCCGTTGTAGCCGATGCGTTCACCCCGTTTGATGTGATTGATGGCGATCAAGCGTGTGGAGAGCGTCATCGCCGCACGAAAACCGAAGTCGGCGCCGCTTTTGCCATCCACCACTGAGAGGCCATACAGCAAACCTCCGGTACGCACCCAATCGCCGCGGGCATCGGGCCAACCCAACACCGCGGCAGAATTGGAAAGCGAACGCGGGCCAGAAAGATCGCGTGTCGCCGCTTGAAAACGCTCGATTTGCAGACGCGTTCGATCGCCATCGAAAACTTCCGATTCGGCGAAATGCGTCATCAGGCCGATGTCCGGATCGATACCCGGCATCGTCGCGAGTTGCGCATGTACCGCCGCGGCACGCTCAGGCGCAAAACCAAGTCGATGCATGCCGCTGTCGACTTTTAGCCAAACACGCAAGCGCCCGCGTGTTGGCGACGCCTCGGACAACCATCGCAGCTGACTTTCGTGATGGATGGCTGCGTCCAGTCCAAGGCGCTGCATTTCGGAGATATCGCCGGCCTGATCGGGACCGGACAGCACGACGATGCGCTGACGATGACCCGCCGCGCGCAAGCGCAAACCATCGCCCATCGACGCCACAGCAAACGCATCGGCGGCGCCATCCATCGCACGCGCGACGCGTTCCAGGCCGTGTCCGTAGGCATCGGCTTTGACCACCGCCATGACTTTCGCAGGAGCGGCCATCTCGCGGATGCGCGCAAGATTGTGGCGCAGCGCGCCGAGATGGATGGTGGCAACCGTCGTTCTGCTCATAGCCCGATTAGAGTGAAGTTGGCCGAATCATGCAAAGGGAAGCGCGCCCAGAGCGCGTTCGCCCCGTGGGCACAGCGCTTAGGTTATCGATGGCCGCGCCCCGGATCGGGGCAAGAATATGGCAATGCGCGGGCAACACCGGCCTAGAAATGGCCGGTGTAGCTGTCGGGGCTGTAATTCTCGAACTTGGTGTAATGCCCCAGGAACGTCAGCTTTACCGTATCGGTAGGACCGTTACGCTGCTTGCCGATAATGATCTCGGCGAGGCCTTTGTCCGGCGATTCTTTGT
Source organism: Dyella sp. 2HG41-7 (assembly GCF_021390675.1). Classification (NCBI taxonomy): domain Bacteria; kingdom Pseudomonadati; phylum Pseudomonadota; class Gammaproteobacteria; order Lysobacterales; family Rhodanobacteraceae; genus Dyella; species Dyella sp. 2HG41-7. Next base: position 1,571,017 of record NZ_JAJEJV010000004.1, on the reverse strand, counting down.
TGTAGTACTCGTCGCGGTAAATAAACATGATCACGTCCGCGTCCTGCTCGATAGCGCCCGATTCGCGCAAGTCCGACATCATCGGTCGCTTGTCCGCGCGCTGTTCGAGCGAGCGGTTCAACTGCGACAGCGCAATCACCGGCACGTTGAGTTCTTTGGCAAGACCTTTCAACGAACGCGAAATTTCCGAAATTTCCGTCGCGCGGTTTTCTTTGTTGCCGGGCACCTGCATCAGCTGCAAGTAGTCGATCACGATCAAGCCGAGGCCGCCGTGTTCGCGCGCCAGGCGTCGCGAGCGCGAACGCATTTCCACCGGCGAAAGACCCGGTGTGTCGTCGATAAAGATTTTCGCTTCGGACAGCAGTGCGATGGCGTTGGTGACGCGCGGCCAATCTTCCTCGGCCAGATCGCCGTTGCGCAGATGTTGCTGGTGAATGCGCCCAACCGACGAAATCAAACGAAACGCCAGCTGCGAGGCCGACATTTCCATCGAAAACACCGCGACCGGTTTCTTGGCGCGCAGTGCGGCGGCTTCCGCGATATTCAGCGAAAACGCCGTCTTACCCATCGAGGGACGCGCCGCGACGATGATCAAGTCCGATGGCTGCAAACCGGACGTGAGATTGTCCAGATCGGTAAAGCCCGTGGAGATACCGGTGAGCTGGCCGCGATTCTGGTAGCGCTCGTGCAACAGGCGGAACGCATCCTTCACCGCTTCGCGCATGGATACGGTGTCTTTCTTGCCGCGCGCACCAGACTCGGCGATGTGGAACACGCGCTGTTCGGCGTTTTCCAGAACTTCTTGGACGGTCTGACCTTCCGGTCGATAACCGTCTTCAGTAATCGCCGTGCCCGCATCGATCAGCTGACGCAACACCGATTTTTCACGCACGATGTCCGCGTACGCAATGATGTTCGCCGCGCTCGGCGTGGCGTTCGCCAGTTCGACCAGATAGCTGGCGCCGCCCACCATTTCGGCCAGGCCGTTGGCCTCGAACCAATCGCCCAGCGTGATCGCATCGCAAGGCATGCCTTTGTTGGCAAGCTCCGTGATGGCGCGCCAGATCAGACGATGATCCTTGCGATAGAAATCCTGCTCGGTGAGTTTGTCGGCGACGCGATCGAGCGCGTCGGCCGCCAGCATCAATCCGCCAAGCACCGCCTGCTCCGCGTCGATGGAATGCGGTGGTACCCGCAGTGCCTCGATAGCGCTGTTGTTATTGCTGTGTTTGCGATCGGGCACGAAGGACATGGACCTTCCCTGTAGCAAGGAAATCGCGCAAAGCCACGCAGGCAGACACGAACCAGGAGGATACGCGGCGGCGTCTCACAGTTCGAGACAATAAGTCTGTGGATAAGCTGTGATGTATTGGGGATAAGCGAAAGCGCTTCGTCCCCAAAAAAAACGAGCGCCCTGCGGCGCCCGTTTTCTGATGCCAGATGGCGGATCGGCTTACTTTTCGCCGACCACGATCACCTTGACCGAGCCCTGCACGTCGGCGTGCATGCTGATCACGACGTCGAATTCGCCGATGTGGCGGATCGGGCCTTCGCCCTGAATCACTTCACCCTTGTGGATGTCGTGACCGGCAGCCTGCAGTGCGTCGGCGATCTCGCGCGGACCGACCGAACCATACAGCTTGCCTTCGGGGCTGGCGTTGGCGGCGATGGTCACCGTCACGTCGGTCAGCTTGTTCTTGCGCGCTTCGGCGTCGGAGAACAGCTTGTTGGCCTTGGCTTCGTATTCGGCGCGGCGAGCTTCGAACGCGGCGAGGTTGTCGGCGTTCACGCGCACGGCCTTGCCCTGCGGCAGCAGGTAGTTGCGGCCGTAGCCCGGCTTCACCTTGACCTTGTCGCCGAGGTTGCCGAGGTTGCGCACCTTCTCAAGAAGGATAAGTTCCATGGGTTGTTCCTCAATTCGTTAGCACCGGTGTGGCCCGATGCAGCCGTGGACGGTTGTCCGAAGTGTTGCGCCTTCTCTCCAATCGATTTCGCGATGGAGAGAAGGTTGAAGCTTGTTCTTCCCTTTTTGGAGAAGAACCCGCGACGCGATTAGACGTCGTGGTTGTCGGTGTACGGCAGCAGCGCCAGGAAGCGGGCGCGCTTGATGGCCGTGGCCAGCTGACGCTGGTAGCGAGCCTTGGTGCCGGTGATGCGGCTGGGAACGATCTTGCCGTTCTCAGTGATGTACTGGCGCAGCGTGTTGAGATCCTTGTAGTCGATCTCTTTGACGTTTTCGGCCGTAAAGCGGCAGAACTTGCGGCGGCGGAAGAACTTGGACATGGGTCTGGGCTCCTGGATCAGTCTTCGTTATCGACGTCGTCGCTATCGGCGCGACCTACGCGGCGGTCGTCGCCATCGTCGTCGTCACGGCGGCGGGAAGACTTCGCGTCGTCCTTTTCCTTGCTCTTAAGGATGAAGGACTGCTCGGTGTCGGCCTCGTCGCGCTTGATGACGAGATGACGCAGCACGGCGTCGTTGAAGCGGAAGCCCGACTCCAATTCGTTCAACGCGGTCTGATTCACTTCGATGTTGAGCATGACGTAGTGAGCCTTGGCCAGGTTCACGATCGGGTACGCCAACTGACGGCGGCCCCAGTCTTCCAGGCGGTGGATCTTGCCGCCGTCGGCCGTGATCAGCGCCTTGTAACGCTCGATCATCGCCGGAACCTGTTCGCTCTGATCCGGATGGACCAGGAATACAACTTCGTAATGACGCAAGGTCATTGGAGAAACTCCTTATGGGTGCGACCCTTACGGGCCATCGCAGCCTCCCGCCGATGCGGTGAGGCAAGGGACTGTCCGCACCTGTTTGGCGAAGACAGAAGCGGAAGTGTAAGCGGGATCAATCAGTCAGCGCAACTAGCTGATCTGAATAGCATTGGTTTAGGGAGCCGGAAAGACCGGCTTCAGCTGACCGTGAAGCTCTCGCCGCACCCGCATTCGCCGGTGGCGTTGGGGTTGTGAAACACGAAGCTGGCGTTGAGGCCCTGGCGCTGAAAATCGATCACCGTACCGTCGACCATCGGCAGGCTTTTGGTGTCCACGATCACCGGCACGCCATCGATCTGGAAGGTCTGATCGTCGGCGTCGGCGGTCTCGGCCAAATCCACCACGTAGGCGAAGCCGGAGCAGCCAGTGCGCTTCACGCCAAAGCGCACGCCCGCAGCGGCTGGCGATTGGGCCAGGAACTGACGCATGCGTTGGTTGGCGGCGGGGGTAATCGAAATACTCATATCGACAGCGTTTCTATTTGGGCACTTATGCACGGCTTGAAGGTCGCAGTGCAGGCAATGGCTACATTATCATGCCCGCTTGCCCTCACGTGCCTTAACAAATGGGCGCATTCCTCAGGAGTTTCAATACATGACGGTGGTCAGCGTCAAACAGGCCCTTTCCGGCAAACTCGAAGCCGGCAGCACCGTAACCGTGCGCGGATGGGTGCGTACCCGTCGCGACTCCAAGGCGGGCCTGTCGTTTGTGAATATCAGCGACGGTTCATGCTTCGACCCCATTCAGGCTGTCGTGCCGGCCACCCTCGGCAATTACGAAAACGAGGTCAAACACCTCACGGCCGGCGCCGGCGTGATCGTCACCGGCACCCTGGTGCCTTCGCAGGGCAAAGGTCAGACGTTCGAGCTGCAGGCGAACGACGTGGTCGTTACCGGGTTCGTCGACGATCCGGAAACCTACCCCATCCAGCCCAAGCAGCACTCGATGGAATTTCTGCGCGAAGTGGCGCACCTGCGCCCGCGCACCAATTTGTTCGGCGCGGTGACGCGCGTGCGCCACACCATGATGACGGCCATCCATCGCCATCTCACCGAACAAGGCTTCTTCTGGATCAACACGCCGATCATCACCACGTCGGACGCCGAGGGCGCCGGCGATATGTTCCGTTTGTCCACGCTCGATCTGGCCAACCTGCCGCGCGACGACAAGGGCAAGATCGATTTCCGCAAGGATTTCTTCGGCCGCGAAGCGTTTCTCACCGTGTCCGGCCAGCTCAACGTCGAAGCGTATGCCTTAGCGATGAGCAAGGTTTATACGTTCGGCCCGACCTTTCGCGCGGAAAACTCCAACACGCCACGCCATCTCGCCGAGTTCTGGATGGTGGAGCCGGAGATCGCGTTTGCAGATCTCTCGGCTGACGCGGATTGCGCGGAAGCGTTTCTCAAGGCGATCTTCAAAGCCGTGCTGGACGAACGCGCCGACGATATGGCGTTCTTCGCCGAACGCGTGCAGCCGGATGCAATCAGCCGTCTGGAAACGTTCATTGCGCAACCGTTCGAACGCATCGACTACACCGATGTGATCGACATCCTGCAGAAATCCGGCCAGAAGTTCGACTTCCCAGTCGCCTGGGGCGTAGATCTGCAAACCGAACACGAACGCTATCTGGCCGAGAAACACGTCGGCCGCCCGGTGGTGGTGATGAACTACCCTGAGCAGATCAAAGCGTTCTACATGCGTCTAAACGACGACGAGAAAACCGTCGCCGCGATGGACGTACTCGCCCCCGGCATCGGCGAGATCATCGGCGGCAGCCAGCGCGAGGAACGCCTGGACTACCTGGACCGCCGCATGGCCAAGTTCGGTCTCGATACTGCCACCTATGGCTGGTACCGTGACCTGCGCCGCTACGGCACCGTCCCCCATGCAGGCTTCGGCCTCGGCTTCGAGCGCCTGCTGGTGTACGTATGCGGTTTGGCCAATATCCGCGATGCCATCCCCTATCCACGCGCGGCAGGGACTGCCGAGTTCTAAATACTTTTTGCCTATGCGTCTCAAACTGCTACTCACATTCCTGTTTCTTCTGCCGCTTGCGGCGTGTCACAGCGTCAAGCTGCCCACGATTCCGCTGCCGACCGACTTGCTGTCGCAAGGGCCGCCGCCCAAAACGCTGGCCGATGCGAAGAAAGCGCTCCAAGGCGCAACGCCGTGCTGTACGACGTTTGCGGATTTCTCGTACCAGAATCAGTTGCCCTGGCGTCCGCAGCAATACCCACTTGGCGTCGGCAGCCCGGTCGTGGCGATCAACGGTTCGCGCAGTTATTTCCTGGCCTTCGTACTACCGCCGGATGTAAAACTGCCTTACAAAATCGGCGTGAAATCCGAACTCATTGGACGTTCGGTCACGGGCGCCAGCTACTTGTTCGCGCCAACCATCGTGCAGTTGGACGAAGCGTTTCAGCCGATCGATTCGCAAGACGTCAAGCTGTGCGAATACATGGGCTGGAGCAATAGCGACAGTGGCGCGTTCGGCAGCGTGGAAGTGACCGACAAGCGGGCGCGTTACCTGGTGGTCTACAGCTCCGATAAGCAGCAAAACAGCAACACCTACTGGGAACAATCTGCCAGCACGTTCTCAACCAGCAGCAGCACCACCCCCGCAGCAACGACCGTGGGCGGCAGCTATAAGATCCAGCACGGCCCCGATGGCGTAGTCTGGGTAGGGCTGATGGACAAGAGCTATTCAGCGGCGGTGAACAAGGCCGTTTGCGGCAAAGCTCCGCAAGGCGACGGCCTGCTCAACTCGTTGCGCGCAGACCTCACTAAAGCCAGTCGGAGCAGTCCTTGAGTCTCGTCGTGGCCTACATCGGTTTGCTGTTAGTGGGTCTCGTCTGCTTTATCACGCATGCGGCGCTGCCGTTTCGTATCGCCAAGCATCTGCGCGACGATTACCCCCAACACTGGAAAGTGATCGTCGACACTGGCAGCGCGCAAGCCGCGCGTGGCCCGCAATTGTGGCTACGCATGCAACATGTGCTGCGCTCGCCGGCGATTGCCGCGATTGACGATGCGGCGATCACGCGTCTGTGGCGCACGTGGCGATACAGTCAATGGCTGGCGTGGGCATGCTGGATTGCCGCGCTCGCCTTGCAATGGCATAGCCGCGTTCATCCTTAATCGGGAGATCACATGGATTTGAATCTGAGTGGACGTCACGCGCTGGTGTGTGGCGCGTCGCAAGGCATCGGTCGCGCAACAGCCATCGAGCTGGCCGAACTCGGCGCCGACGTGACCTTGTTGGCGCGTTCCGCCGATCGCCTCGCCGCGCTCGCCGACAGCCTGCCGCGCACGCACGCCGCGCAGCGCCATGGTTGGCGCAGTGTCGATATGCAAGATTCGGATGCGCTGCGTGATGCGGCTTCCAGTGTGGTCGAAGAAAATCCCGTGCACATCCTGATCAACAACACCGGCGGACCGCCGGGCGGCCCCGTTCATACCGCCGAGCCGAGCGCGTTCGAGAGCACGTTTCGCCAGCACGTACTGGCGGGTCAGACGCTGCTGCAAATCGTGCTAACAGGCATGCGCGATAGCGGTTACGGCCGCATCGTCAATGTCATTTCGACATCGGTGAAAGAGCCCATCCCGGGCCTTGGCGTGTCCAACACTGTGCGCGCCGCGATGGCCGCCTGGGCCAAGACGCTGGCTGGCGAATTGGCCGCGGACGGCATCACCGTCAACAACGTGTTGCCTGGCTATACCCGCACCGCCCGACTGGACGGCTTGCTCGCGGCGCAAGCGCAAAAAAGCGGACGTAGCGAACAGGAACTGGCCAAGGAAATGGCGGCGGCCGTGCCTGCGCGTCGCTTTGGCGAGCCCGGCGAAATCGCCTCGGTCATCGCCTTTCTCTGTACGCCCGCAGCGGCGTACGTCAATGGCGTGAGTATTGCCGTGGATGGCGGACGCACCAAAGCACTAAGCTGACAATGCGCGGCGGTGCGCGCATACGGAAGCGTCCGGTGCAATTCGGGCGCTCACGTTCTAAGCTTGCAAGGATGCCAAGCACACGCCTCGCCAATCTGATTGACGGTCGCCTGCAGGCGCCTTTGGACGATCGCTGGCTCGACGTCCACGAGCCGGCAACCGGCGCAGTTTTCGCACAGTGTCCTGATTCGAGCGCGGCGGATGTCGATGCCGCCGTCCATGCTGCGCAAAAAGCCGCACCCGGCTGGGCTGCCACGCCTGTCGAAGAACGCGCACGACTTCTGCATCGTCTCGCCGATTTGATCGAAGCGCGACTCGATGAATTCGCGGAGCTTGAATCGCGCGACAGCGGCAAACCGGTTGCGCTCGCCAAGCGCCTGGATATTCCGCGCGCCGTTTCCAATCTCCGTTTTTTTGCTTCGGCGGTGGTCGGTTGGGAAAGCGAATCGCACGCGATGGAAACCGGGGCGATCAACTACACGCTGCGCCGGCCGTTGGGCGTTGTCGGCTGCATCAGCCCGTGGAATCTTCCGCTGTATTTGTTCACATGGAAGATCGCGCCCGCGCTTGCCAGCGGCAATGCGGTGATCGCCAAACCATCTGAAGTCACACCGTGTACGGCTGCGTTGCTCGGTGCATTGAGTATCGAGGCAGGCTTTCCACCCGGCGTGTTGAATATCGTGCAAGGGCGTGGCGCCGGGACCGGTCAAGCGATCGTCGAGCACCCCGCCATCAAAGCCGTCTCCTTTACCGGCAGCACACGTACAGGCGCGAGCATCGCCGCGACGGCTGCACCGCAATTTAAAAAGCTGTCGCTTGAACTCGGCGGTAAAAATCCCGCCATCGTGTTCGCCGATGCCGAACTCACCGACGAACATCTGGACACCATCGTCCGCTCGGGCTTCGCCAATCAAGGCGAGATCTGTCTTTGCGGATCGCGTCTGCTGGTACAACGATCCATCTACGACCAGTTTCGCGAGCGCTATCTGGCAAAGGTGAAAGCGTTGCGCGTTGGCGATCCGCAAGACGCATCGAGCGACCTCGGCGCGATGGTGTCGAGCGAACATTTCGACAAAGTGATGCGCTGCATCGCACAAGCACGCGAAGAAGGTGGACAAATTCTTTGCGGCGGCGATGCCGTGAAACTCAACGGACGATGCACGGACGGCTGGTTTATCGCGCCCACGGTCGTCGAAAGCTTGTCGAATGACACGCAAACTAATCAGCAGGAAATTTTCGGCCCTGTCGTTACGCTGATTCCGTTCGACGACGAAGCGGAAGCGATCGCCCTGGCCAACGGTACCGGCTACGGTCTCGCCGCATCGCTGTGGACGCGCGATCTATCGCGCGCGCATCGCATGGGTGCGCACTTGGAATTCGGCATCGTCTGGATCAACTGCTGGCTGCTGCGCGATCTGCGCACGCCGTTCGGCGGCAGCAAACAATCCGGCATCGGCCGGGAGGGCGGCGGCGAAGCGCTGCGCTTCTTCACCGAGCCACGCAATATTTGTATTCGTTATTGAGGAACGTGCCTTGAGCAGCCCACTGCAAGACCTGATCGACAGCAACCGCCGCTGGTCCGCCAGCATGACGCAAGCCGATCCGAAATTTTTCGAGCGGCTCGCCACGCAGCAATCGCCGAAGTATTTGTGGATCGGTTGTTCCGATTCGCGCGTTCCCGCTACGCAAATCGTGGATTTGCCGCCGGGCGAAATCTTCGTGCAACGCAATGTCGCCAATGTGGTGTCGCATACCGACCTGAATTGCCTGAGCGCCATTCAGTTCGCGGTGGACGTGCTGAAGGTCGAGCACATCATCGTGGTCGGGCACTACGGTTGCGGCGGCGTGCAAGCTGTGCTGGACGAACGCCGACTGGGCCTGGTCGACAATTGGCTGCGTCATGTCGGCGACGTGGCGCACAAGCATAACGACACGCTCGCGTCGCTGAGCTCGATGCCTCTTCGCAACACGCGCCTGTGCGAACTCAACGCCATCGAGCAGGTGATGAATGTTTGCCAGACCACCGTCGTGATGGATGCGTGGGAACGCGGCCAGGGTCTTTCCGTGCATGCGTGGTGTTACAGCCTTTCCAACGGTCATATGCACGATCTGGGCATGCATGTTTCTTCCCGCGAATCGCTGCGCCCCAACTACGAGGGAGCCTTGCAGTTGCTGATGCGCCGCGCGGGAGAATTGCGATGAGCGACGTGGTTCGCACGCAGACGGCGCCGGCTCCGGTCGGCGCGTATCCGCACGCACGACGGGTCGGCAACTTGTTGTTCCTGTCCGGCGTGGGTCCGCGCGAACCGCATACGAATCGCATTCCCGGCAATGTCTACGACGTCGAAGGCCGCTTGATGAGCTACGACATCGAGCAACAGTGCCGACAAGTATTCGCCAACGTGCGCGCTGTGCTCGAAGCGAGTGGCGCGCGCTGGGAAGATCTGGTCGATGTCACCGTGTTCCTGACCGACATGTCGCACGACTTCCCGACCTACAACCGCCTTTACGCCGATTACTTCAAAGGCGTGGATGCATGCCGCACCACGCTCGGCATCACATCGCTGCCGACACCCATCGCGATCGAGCTCAAATGCATCGCCGCCCTGCCACCAGCGACGAACTGACATAAAAAAACCCGGAGGGCGGAGCCCACCGGGTTTCGTGCCTACTGATTGGAGCTGTAACGATTACTTGCCAGCGGTGCTGCTGGAGGCCGGAGCGCTGCTGTCGCTGGAACCCGATTCGCTGCTCGCCTTCTTCGACTTGTGCGACTTGTGGCTGCTGCTCGACTTGTGGTGAGCGGCGTGCTTGGTGGTGGTCGAAGCGGAGCTCGACGCTGCGGCCGGGGCAGCCGACGACTGGTCTTGAGCCAGCACGGAACCGGAGAGGGCGACACCCGCCACGAGCAGAGAAGCGATCGCAAGTTTACGCATCATGATCATGAGCCTCGAGATTTTGGTCGCCACGGACCCGGCCGGAACCCGGCAATCGCGGGCGGCGTGACGGCTTAACAATGCAACTTTCTCGGCATACCGGAACTGAACGAGGTTCAGAAAATCGGTAGCGAATTAAATAAGGGCATCATCCGACGCTTGGGGTCGGCTTCCCCTACAGTCAGGCTAGACAATGCCGCAATAACTCACGAATGGTGTGCTGCACCATCTGCGCTTTGTCGCCGTCCCACGCGAAGCTCTCTTCATCCATGTACTGACACTGCGCCAGCTCAAGCTGTACCGCCTGGATGCGTTCCGCGGGCTGTCCGTAATGCCGGGTGATGTAGCCGCCCTTGAAACGTCCGTTGACGACAAAATCGTAACGCTCCTGGGCTTCCATCACGCTAGTGAGGTCCCATTGGAGGTCCGCGCTGCAGCTCTCGCCATCGGCGGTGCCCAGATTGAAATCCGGCAACCGACCTTCGAAAAGCATCGGCACCCGACTACGGATCGAGTGGCCATCCCACAACACGACGGATCCAAATTCATCCTTGAGGCGAGCTAACTCCCCTGCCAGCGCCTGGTGATAAGGCCGCCACCAGGTCTCGATGCGCTGACGGATTTCCTCCGCCGTTGGCTCTTGTCCTTCCAAATAGAGCGGCTCGCCATCGAATCCGATGGTAGGTGCAAGCCCTGTTTCGCGTCGCCCCGGATACAAGGCGTGACCGTCGGCAGGACGATTGAGGTCGATGACATAACGCGATGCGACCGGCTTGATCACGCTGGCGCCCAGTTCATCGGCCAACGATTCGTACAGGCGCGCAACGTGCCAATCGGTATCGGGCGCACGGCGCGCTTGCGGATGCAGCCGCGCGGCCAATTCGTCGGGGATGTAGGTGCCGTCATGCGGCAAACTGATCAGCAACGGCGCGTAGCCGCGGGTAAGCGTAAAGGTCTCCATCCACGGAGTTTGACCCGTTCGCGTTCAATGCAGCAACAGCAATTCCTCGGCGGCCGTGGGATGAATCGCGATAGCCGCTTTCAGATCGCGCCAATAAAGTCCTTTTTGCAGCGCCACCGCAAAACCTTGCAGCAATTCGTCGCTACCCGGCCCCAGCACGTGGATGCCGACGACGCGGCGGTCGTCGCCCACACATACCAGCTTCACGACGCTCTGTTCCGAACGTCCTGCCACCATCCAAAGCAAAGGTGTGTAGCGACCGCTGTGCACGCTCACCGCGCTGCCGTAACGCGCCCGCGCTTGCTGTTCGGTAAGGCCCACCGTGCCCAACGGCGGTTCGGAAAAAACCACGCTGGGTATGGCGCTATCGTCGAATCTTGCATCGGCATGGCCGCCGATCAACCGATCGACCAAGGCACGCCCGGCTGCAACAGCCACCGGCGTCAGTGCGCGCCGATCCGTGACATCGCCGACGGCGTAGAGGCCGGGCACGTTGGTGTTCTGAAACGCATCCACCCGCACATGTCCCTGTTCGTCGCGCTCCACGCCGAGGACTTCGAGGCCAAAACCTTCGCTGTTTGGCGCGCGCCCCACCGCCCACAACACGGTGTCGTAAAGGCCGTGCTGAGCACCATCCGTTGTTTCCAGTGTGATCTGTCCGGGTTCGCCGTGCGCTGCTCGGATATGAATGTCGCGTACGATACGAATGCCGTGCGCATGCATGTGCGTCGCCAGTGCTTCGACGAGTTCGCGATCGAAATCCGCCAATAGATTTCCGCGCACCAGCAAATCGACCTCGCAGCCCAGACCGTTCAACACGCCTGCGAATTCCACCGCCACGTATCCGCCGCCAACCACCGCGACGCGTCGCGGCGGCGCATCGAGCGCAAAAATATCGTCCGACACGATGCCCAGTTCGACGCCTGGAATAGCGAGTCGGCGCGGACGCGAACCAGTCGCTATCACCATGTGCGCAGCGCTGGCCTGAAACCCGTTGGCTGTGACAACGGAGTCGTTGGAGGTCAGACGCGCTGCTTCCGTCACTACATGAATACCCGCCGTATCCAGGCGCGTCGCATAACGCGAACGAATGCCGGCGATATACCGATCGCGCAAAGCGCGAAAGCGCGCCCAATCCAACTGCATCGGCGTTGCACTGAAACCGATTTCCGCACCGAGGCGATGCATGTCGGCGATTTGCGCCGCATACCACATCGCCTTCTTCGGCACGCAACCGCGATTCACGCAGGTGCCGCCGAGTGCATCCGGATCGAACAACGCAACGCTCGCGCCCAATCGCGCCGCATGCTGCGCGACGCTCAATCCGCCAGAACCTGCTCCCAGAACGATCAGATCGAAACGTTCGCTCATGCGTGCTCCTGATGTGACGCGCTACAGATGAAAGCGCGCTGGTGCGTAAGGGGTCGGATCGATAACAGGCGTGTTGCCTTGGATTTGTGCGGCGACCAATTCGCCCGTCGCTGTCGACATGCTGACGCCGAGCATGCCGTGTCCCGTGGCCAGATGCAGATTGGACCAACGCGTGCTCGACCCGATGATCGGCACTTCGTCGACGCTCATTGGGCGCCATCCCCACCAGGATTCCTGCAATTGCGGACCTTCCGGATCGTGCAAGCCCTGAGCCGCGCCACGACGCAACGCGTCGACGCGCGCGCGATTGAGTCCCTCCGAATAACCGGAGAACTCCATCGTGCTGCCCAATCGAAAGCCACTATCCCAAGTGGTGACGCAGACCTTCGCTTCGCGCAGCACCATGGCATGGCGCGGCGCGCGTGCCGGGCGCGTATACGTCAGCGAATAGCCTTTGCCCGGTTGCATCGGAATACGCAGGCCCAGTTGTTTGCCGAGCAGCGGCGACCAGGCGCCAAGCGCCAGCACGACGCGGTCGCCGGTAAAATCGCCCAGAGACGTACTGACGCCCACGATCTGTCGCCCGTTGGTTTCCAAGCGTTCGATTTTTGCGCCGGTCTCGATCATGCCGCCTTGTTCGCGCACCAGCCGCGCCAATTCCGCGACGTAGCGATCGGGGCGCAAACGCGCATCGTCCGGGTGAAACAAGCCACCCAGCACGCCTGGCTTGAGCGCCGGCTCCATCGCTTCGACTTCGTCGCCGCGCAATCGCTGCACCGCAATGCCCAAACGATCCAGCACCTGCGCGTGATGCTGCTCGTCGTCGTCCCTTTGCGCCGCACTGCGATAGACGTACAACAAACCGGCTTCTTCAAACTCGCAGTCGAGTTTTTCGTTGCCTACAAACTCGGTCAATAGCTGCCGCGACCGCTGCAGAATCGCCAGCCTCGCCTGGGTAGCGCGCTCGAAGTCGGACCAATTGCAATGTCGGGCGAACCCCATGAGCCAACGAAAGCGCGGCCCGTCGAAGCGGGGGTTGAGGTACAGCGGCGCGTCGGCGCGGAGCACAGAACGCAAGGCCACGCCCAGCGTGCCCGGCATGGTCAGAGGCGCAGCGTGGCTCGGGGTGATGGTGCCGCAGTTGCCGTGCGAGCTGCCGCAACCGGGCGTGCCCTGCTCCAGTACCCGCACGCGGGCTCCGCCTTTGAGCAGATGCCATGCGCAGGAAAGGCCTATCACGCCGCCGCCAAGAATCAATACGTCGCTACGAGAGGTCGTCATCAGGTCATTGTAGCTGGCACAAATTGGTACTTGCGTGGGTTCGAACTTCGTCGCAGGCTGATGCCGCGACCCCCATCGTCCGCCCAAGCCCATGCGCCCAATGAATGTGATGTGCCTGCTTTGCACGATCGTGCTGTTGGCCTCCACCGACGCACGCGGGCAAACGTCCGCGCCAACTGCGCGGGAAGTGGTTACTAAATTCGGCTCCGCGCCAAATGGTCTGGCGCGCTACAACTATCTTGTGTCGGTGATGCCCTCGCTCAGCAACGAGGACAAAACGCTGGCTCAACAGCTGCTCGCAACCGTCGAAAGCGAGCTTGGCTTGTACAACGAAGCCTTGATGACGTTTCCCTTCGACAATCGCATCGCCCCGCCAAAAGGCGCGCTAATTCCGCACACCGACGTATGGGAAGCAGCGGACGCGGCCGACGCGGTCGTGGAACTTGCCGCCAAGCGCAACATCGTCATGATCAACGAAGCACATCATGACGCGCACACTCGTGAATTGACCTTGGCGCTGCTGCCTCGGATGCGCGCGCTCGGCTTCCAATACTTTGCTGTGGAAGCGCTAAGTCCGAAAGACACCGAGCTGATGCATCGAGGTTATGTGACCGATACGTCGGGCAGCGAGTATTTGCTCGAGCCGCTGTATGGGGAAATCGTCCGTCAAGCGATACGGCTTGGCTTCACCGTCGTGCCCTACGACGCGGACAACACAGCCTTCGCAGATCGCGATGCGGCACAGGCGCAAGGACTCTACGAAAAGATATTCGCCAAAGATCCTCACGCCAAACTGTTCGTCCACGTCGGTTATTCCCACATCGACAAGACACCGGGCAACTTGGGTAGCGGCATCCAGCCTATGGCGATGCAGCTAGCGCGTTTGACGGGCGAAGATCCGCTTTGCGTGGATCAAACGCAATTTCGCGATGTTGCGGTGGGCGGCATCGACTACGGTTTCTACAACACCGTCGCAAGCCATTTTCGGCTGAACAAACCATATGTGCTGCGCGATCGAAGCGACAATGTCGTTTGGAGTTCCGATCCGAAGCGCGTGGATGTCACCGTCATACTTCCGCCAGCGGCCGAACGCGATCTCGACGAGGTGGGCATGATGACCAGCGACGCGTTGCATCATGTCGTTGTGCTACCGCGTCCGCCGTTCGACATCGATCAAAGGCCGTCATGGCTGACTCTCGAAGGTCAGCGCATCCCTTACCGGATCAGCACAGACGCTTGCCAAGACCATATTCCCTGCTCGATCGAGGCGCACTATGCGAACGAGCCCGACGACGCCACGCCGGCCGACCGATACACCTTTTTGAGGAACGGCCAGCACAACGATCTCTTTCTCTACCCAGGCCACTATCGATTGCGCGCCTGGGATGCGAGCGGCAAGACTTTGTCTCAGCAGGAAATCGACGTCGCCAAACGCTGATGGAGCCCGATTGGCCCGCTTCGGCTCTTGCGCATTTAAAATTACACGTGTAATTTCTGTTTCAGACTACATGTGTAATCCAACGAGGCCGCCATGTCTCCCCCCATCATCGCCATCAGCGATGCCGAAAGCCGCGTCATGGAAGCGCTGTGGCAGCAGGCGCCGCTGACGTCCGAGCAAATCGTCGCCGCCATCCAATCCAGCAGCGACTGGCACGAAAAAACCATCCGTACCCTGCTCAACCGTCTGCTCGGCAAGGGCGCGGTGGAAGCGACGCGCGACGGACGGCGTTATCTCTACCAACCCTTGCTGACGCGCGCGCAATGGCAGTCGCAAGAAAGCCATAGCCTGCTCGATCGCGTGTTTGGCGGTCGCGTCGCGCCGTTGCTCGCGCACTTCAGCCAGCACGAAAAACTTTCCGCCAAGGATGTCGCCGAGCTGCGCAAGATGCTCGACGCCATCGAGCGAAAGGAGCGCTGACATGAACATGATGTTGCTGCGAATGCTGCTCACCGCTTCGTTCGGCTTGGCGCTCGCGTTGCTGTTGCGCAAGCCGATGCGCCGCATCTTTGGCGCAGGGCCGGCGTTTACGTTGTGGTGCTTGCCGCTGCTCCTCGCTGCCATGCCATGGATCCCGGCGTCCTTCGAAACGCCCGCACTGCAGCCCATCATCGCTGCACTGCCTTCACAGACCTACATCACGCCGGACGATGCGCCTTCCGTAATCTATGCGTGGCTGATTGCCGTGTGGTTGCTCGGCGTGGCATACGGGATCGTCAATCTGACATTTCGATATGTACGCCTGGCGCGCGCATGCGGGCCGATGCCCGAAATCATGCAGCGCCGACTCACACGCGAATACCCATCGCTACCGATGCGCCGCGTGTGTCTGCACGTTGCGGGTCCCGCAGTGATGTGGGCGCCGCGCGCACGTCTTCTGCTACCTGCGGATTTCTTCGAACGTCAGGATGCCGAGGCGCGCGAGATGGTGTTGCGCCACGAATGCACGCATCTGCGTCGCGGCGATGCGTGGTGGAGCCTGCTGAGCGAATGCTTGCTGATCCTGCTTTGGTTCCATCCCCTGGCTTGGTTTGCGTTACCACGTTTCCAACTCGACCAGGAGCTTGCCTGCGACGAAAACGTGCTGCGCGCCTCGCCTCGTTACGAAGCACCTTACGCGCGAACGCTGATGCGCAGTACCGGCGTCGATGCGCAACCCGCGATGATCCCTTGGCTCGCAGAGTCACAATTGAAGGAGCGCCTCACCATGATCAGCCGTCCTCCACGCAGCAGTTGGCGCCGCCGAATCGGCTACGTGACGCTGGCTTCTCTTTTTGCCAGCAGCGCCCTCTTGGCCCAAACCAGCACCGCGCCACCGGTCGATCGCACCGCTGCTCAGGACATCGATTACAACGCAGCACAACGCCCGATGTATCCGCAGGACGCTATTAAAAACCGTGAGCAAGGCATGGTGCTGTTGAAAGTGCTGGTGGGCGCGGACGGGGTTGCGCGCCAAATCAACGTCGATCCCAAAACCCAGGCCTCGCCCGAACTGACCAAAGCCGCTAGCGACGCGGCTATGAAATGGCGTTACAACCCGAAGATCGAAGGCGGCAAAGCGGTGGAAAGTTGGGTCACCGTGCCCGTGATGTTCAGCCTTGCGCCGTTGCCGCCGCATCCGCCCGGACCGCCGCCGCGTCCAGGTACCGTGCCGCCACCGCCTCCGCCGCCGGGCATGCTGCCTCCGCCGCCGCCCCCGCCGCCGGGAGGGCCAAGTTCTTCCAACTCCTAAAAACTTCCCTGCAAGCTATTGATTTGCTATAACCTCGGCGCAAACATCGCCGAGGTTTTTTTATGAGCCTGGCCAGTACAGGGGATTGGCATAAACACAGTCTGTTCGCTCACGCTTTGCGGCTGAGCGTGGTGTTTATTGTGCTGAGTTTGGCCGCTTGCGGCACCGCGCCGCGGCGCGAGGCAACTTACAAAGCATCGGAATCGGCGCTCGCCAACGAGCCAGCACGCGCGCCCGAGAACTCCATCGGCACCGCCAACGACGTGCTGTTCCGCGCGATGGCGCTGGTCGGCACGCCGTATCACTGGGGCGGTAATACGCCGAGCGGTGGCTTCGATTGCAGCGGCCTGGTGGGCTACATCTATCGAAATGCCGCCAATATCCAACTGCCGCACAGCTCGCGCGAGATGGCCTCGGTCAGCGGCGAGAAAGTCCGACACATGGACGATCTGATCAGCGGTGATCTGGTGTTCTTCTCCATCGATGGCGGCATCAGCCACGTCGGCGTCTACGTCGGCAAGGGCCGTTTCGTGCACGCGCCAAACAGCGGCGGGACGGTGCGCCTGGACGATATCGACGGCCCCTACTGGCGCGATCATTTCGCCTACGGCAAGCGATTGCTGGACTAAAAGCACTCCGCGAAAAGCCCCCGATACGGCGGGCGACTCCTCTTAACGATCTTTCCGGGCCATCTTCACAGAAATTATATTGTGCACAATTAAATTTGATGCTATCTTTTTCGCCATGAAGAAAACCAC
Organism: Dyella sp. 2HG41-7; assembly: GCF_021390675.1. Taxonomy (NCBI): domain Bacteria; kingdom Pseudomonadati; phylum Pseudomonadota; class Gammaproteobacteria; order Lysobacterales; family Rhodanobacteraceae; genus Dyella; species Dyella sp. 2HG41-7. The sequence goes on along the minus strand of NZ_JAJEJV010000004.1, from coordinate 1,553,767 downwards.
CGACCCGTCCCTGCTCCTCGACGAACAGCTTTGCTTCGCGCTGTACGCCGCGTCGCGCCGCATGACCGCGGTGTATCGCCCGTTGCTGGACGCATTGGAGCTCACCTACCCGCAATACCTGGTGATGCTGGTGTTGTGGGAACGGGACGCGCTAACCGTGCGCGAACTCGGCGACCGCCTGCAATTGGATTCGGGCACGCTCACGCCGCTGCTGAAGCGGCTTGAGCAAGCCGGCCTGGTCGGTCGCCGTCGTCGCCAAAGCGACGAGCGCGAAGTGGAAATCACGCTGACCCAAGCGGGCCATAACCTGCGCGAGCGCGCCGCCGAAGTGCCGCGCTGCCTCGCCGATCGACTTTGCATGTCCGTCGACGCCTTTACGCGTCTGCGCGACGAACTCAAAACCCTGGCGAATCGACTCGCCTCCCCCAACGACCCACGAGAGTAAAAGCCATGAGCAACCCCACCAAAGTTCTCTATACCGCCACAGCCACCGCCAAGGGCGGCCGCGAAGGCCACATCCACAGCAGCGACGGCGTGCTGGATTTCGATCTGAAAGTGCCGAAGGAACTCGGCGGCCCGGGCGGCCACGGCAGCAATCCGGAGCAATTGTTCGCGGCCGGCTACGCAGCCTGCTTCGAAGGCGCGGTGCGTTACGTCGCACGCGAAAAGAAGGTTGCGTTGAAGGATGCATCGGTCACCGGCCACGTCGGCATCGGTCCGCGCGATCCCGCCGGTTTCGCCATCGCAGTGAAGTTGGAAGTGAGCTTGCCCGGCATCGATCACGCCGTGGCGCAAGAACTGGTCGATATCGCGCATCGCGACATCTGCCCGTATTCGCACGCTACGCGCGGCAATGTGGATGTGCAGATCAGCCTGGTTTGATCGAGGCTTGAAACGACAACGGCGCCACAAGGCGCCGTTGTTTTAAGCCAATTCGTTCGCGCTTAGTGCGCTTCCGCACCCGGCGGATGCGCATGACCGTGCTGAATTTCTTCTTCCGTCGCGTCGCGCACTTCTTGAATTGCAACGTCGAAGCTCAGCGTCTTGCCGGCCATCGGATGGTTAAGATCCACGTCGACCGTGCTCATGCCAACTTTGTGCACCGTCACCGCGCGCTGGCCGCCCTGCTTGAGCGACAACACTGTGACCATGCCCGGCTTCAAGCGATTGCCCTGTTGGAAATACTTCTTCGGCACGCGCTGGATCTGACCGTCCTGGCGCTCGCCATAGCCTTCGGAAGGCGGAATCTCCACCTGCAGCGTATCGCCGGCGCCGTGTTCTTCCAGCGCCTTTTCCAGGCCCGGGATGAGCTGGCCGTGGCCAAGCAGTATCCACAACGGCTGCCCGCTCTCGTGCGAGCTTTCAACCTTCTCGCCGTCCACGGTAAGCGTGTAGTGGAACGCGATGACCTTGTCCTTCCCAGCCTTCATTGCCTGTCTCTCGATCGAAGTCAAAGAAGCCATTCTATCAGCTACCGAAGCGCACCCCACGCGCCTCGGGCCCCAGCCAGACGAGCAGCGCCAGCAACATCGCTACGCCGGCGATCCACAGCGACATCACCAGCGGCAAGCCGGCGCCCTGCGAGGCCAGCCAGGATTGCGCGGTGGCAGTGCCGGCGGCGAGCAGATTGCCCATCTGATAGGCAAATCCGGGCAAGGTGCCGCGCACGGCGTCCGGCGAAAGCTCGTTCAGATGCGTCGGCACCACGCCCCAGGCGCCCTGCACCATCACCTGGATCAAGAACGCGCCGATGCCCAGCAACAGCAACGAGCCGCCATACGTCCATAGCGGAATCACCGGAATGGCCAGCAAGGCGGCGATGATCATCGCGCGACGACGACCGATACGCTCCGACCATGCACCGAAATAGATCCCGCCCACCAATGCGCCCAGATTGAGCATCGCCACCAGCACAAACGCCGCGCCCGATCCGGTCGGCAAATGCAGATTCACTTCTTCGAACGTGTGATACATGTCCTGCGAGCCGTGGCTGAACATATTGAATGCCGCCATCAGGCACATCAGATAAATCGCGAGCTTCCAGTGACCGCGCATCGCCTCGCCGAGGCTGCGTTTGCCATGCGTGGCTTGCGTGGCTTCCCACGCCGGCGATTCGGGCACGTTGCGACGGATGTACAACACCATCAACGCCGGCAGCGCGCCCACTACGAACAAACCGCGCCAACCGATGTGATCGATCAGCAACCAATTCACCAGCGCGCCCAGGAAAAACCCGCAGGGATAGCCGCTCTGCAATAACCCCGACACCAGCCCGCGCGATTTCGGCGGAATCGACTCCATCGCCAACGACGCGCCGATGCCCCACTCGCCGCCCATCGCCACGCCAAACAAAAAGCGCGACGCCAACAACAACGTAATCGTGGGCGCAAACGCCGTGGTCAATTCGAACAGCGAAAACAGAATCACATCGATCATCAGGATTGGACGACGACCGAAGCGATCTGCCAATCGACCGAACAGCAAAGCGCCTACGGGGCGCGCCGCCAGGGTGAGAAACACACCTAGCGTCACTTCGGTGCGGTCGACATGAAATTCCTTCGCAATGCCGACGATGACGAAGGTAAAGAGGAAATAATCGAACGCGTCCAGCGTCCATCCCAGGAAGCTCGCCAGCACGGTATGCCGTTGCTCGTGATTCAACTCACGCAAGGCGGACAGAACGGACATGCAGCACTCCCGGTTGGCGACTGCGGGAGGCTAACACGGGGCGGTAGGCCAAAAAGGGCTGAATTCCCGGCATACGACCCGCAAACACCGAGGCGACGAGCGCTTTCTTCATGTATACTTAGCAAGTTGACCGCGCCCACATGGCGCACTTTCACTTCTCAACAGCAACGCGGTTCTGCATGAAAGCTCCGGGTTGCACAGGAGCAATTTCATGTCTTTCGAATCGCTGGGCTTAGCCCCTGCGTTGTTGCGCGCGCTTGCCGAACAGGGCTACGCCGAACCCACTCCGATCCAGGCCGGCGCCATTCCGGTGGTGCTGGAAGGCCACGATCTTATGGCTGCCGCGCAAACCGGCACCGGCAAGACGGCCGCCTTTTCGCTGCCCTTGCTGCAGCGTTTGTCGAGTGTGCAAACCAAGGGTCCGCGCAAGCCGCGTGCGCTGGTGCTCACGCCCACGCGCGAACTCGCCGCGCAAATTAACGACAACGTGCGCGACTACGGCAAACACTTGCACGTGAGCAGCACCACGATCTTCGGCGGCGTCGGCATGGGCCCGCAAATTCAGGCGCTGCGTCGCGGCACCGATATCGTCATCGCCACGCCGGGTCGATTGGTGGATCACATGCAGCAGCGCACGATCGATCTTTCCCAGATCGACGTACTGGTGCTGGACGAAGCCGACCGCATGCTCGACATGGGCTTTCTGCCGTCGCTCAAGCGCATCGTCGGCGCGCTGCCGAAAAAACGTCAGACGCTGCTGTTTTCGGCCACCTTCGCGCCGGAAATCAAATCGCTGGCCATGCAGTTCATGCAATCGCCGCATGAAGTATCGGTCACGCCGGCCAACACGGTCGCAAGCACGGTGAGCCATCAGGTGCATCCGGTCGACGCATCGCGCAAGCGCGACCTGCTGCTGCACGTGCTTAGCCAGGACAGTCGCCGCCAATCGCTCGTGTTTAGCCGCACCAAGCACGGCGCCGACAAGCTCGTGCGTCATCTGGAACAATTCGGCCTGCGCGCCGCGGCGATTCACGGCAACAAGAGTCAGAACGCCCGCACGCGTGCGCTGGCCGATTTCAAGAGCGGCCGCATCACCGTGCTGGTCGCAACGGACATCGCCGCACGCGGCATCGATATCGATCAGCTTCCCATCGTGATCAATTTCGATCTGCCGATGGTGGCGGAAGACTACGTGCATCGCATTGGCCGCACCGGTCGCGCAGGCGCCAACGGCCTGGCGCTTTCGCTGGTCAGCCACGAAGAATCGGGCTTGCTACGCGATATCCGCAAGCTGTTGAACCAGGAAATCGCGATCAACGAAGTGCCCGGTTTCGAGCTGTCCGCGCCGCTGCGGCTGGATGCACACGCACCGCGCCCGAAACCGGGTCAGCGTCAACCGCAATCGCGTTCGCCGCGTCAAGGCAATAACGGGCATCGTCCGCACGGCCATGCGCAGCAAGGCAAAAACAACGGCGCTGGCGAACATGCGATGGGCAATCGCAAACGCCGCCGCCCGCGCGGCGGCAAACCTGCGACGGGAACGCAACGCTAATCGATTGCGTTCTTACGCCTATCGTTCGCGTCGACGCGTGAACGATAGGCGTCACGCATCCGGTCGAATACGTGCGGTGAGGATGTGGTCCTCCCACACGCCGGCGATCTGCAGATAACGCTTGGCGTAACCTTCGCGTTCGAATCCCAGCGAGGCCAGTAACCTTGCGCTGCGTTCGTTGCGCGGCAGATAGTTCGCCATGACGCGATGCAGATTCAACGCGCCGAACGCCCAGGCGGTACTCGGCTCCAGAATCTCCCGCATCAAACCTTGTCCTTGCATGCGCGCGGCCACGCCGTATCCGACGTGACATGCCTGAAACGCGCCGCGCACGAGGTGGGCGAAGTTGCACGTTGCAAGGATCGATTGCTCGGCATGATCGAACGCCATCAGCAGATAGCCGCGATCCTGCCGAGCGAGCTCGCGACTGTCCGCGATCGTTCTCGCGCAATGTTCCAGCGTGTAGTACTCGTTTTCGCGCAACGGTTCCCACGGGGACAAATGAGCGCGATTTTCCAGGCGATAATGCAGCAGTTTCGGCGCATCAGCTTCGTCGGCGATACGAATACGTGCACGTGGTGTTTCCAGATACGGCGGTTCGATCACGACGATTCCACCTTAGCGCTCTTGATCGGTGGGACGCATCAGTACTTCGTTGATGCACACATAGTCCGGTCGCGTCACGCAGAACAAAATCACGTCGGCGATATCTTCAGACTGCAATTGACGCATGCCGCTCGCGACGGTGTTGAGTGCCTGTTTCACGGACGCGTGGCCGATGTGATCGCGCAATTCTGTATCCACTAAACCCGGCTCGATCACGCTGACACGAATATTGTCTTTATAAACCTCGCGTCGCAGCGATTCGGAAAAACCCACTACGCCGAACTTGGTCGCCGCGTAAGCCGCCGAATTGGGATTGGCGACACGCCCGGCCACCGAAGAGATATTGACGATATGCCCCTCGCGCCGCGCGCGCATGCCGGCGAGCGCGGCCTGCGTGGAAGCGATAAGGCTGAGCACATTCAACTCCAACATTCGGCGCCAGCGCCCTAGATCCGCCTCGGCGACTGGCTCCAGATACATCACGCCGGCGTTGTTGACGAGGATATCGAGTCGGCCGTAATGCGTCTCCGTTTCTCGCACGATGCGTTGGGCCTCGGCTTCCAAAGCAAGGTCCGCCACCAGCACCAAAGGGTCCGCACCCAGTCCAGCCAGCTTGGTAGCGAGCTGATCAAGGCGATCCTTGCGCCGCGCCGCGATCGCCACCTTGGCGCCTTGTTCGGCGAGGGCCAGCGCGGTCGCTTCGCCGATGCCCGACGACGCCCCCGTAACCAACGCAATGCGATCTTTCAGACGGTTTTTCATGCGGGCTCCCGATGGTTATCCATTCCATAAACAGTATGGCGGCTCCGGGCTGTTACAATAGGCGCCTTCCTACGCATGCCCGCGCGCGTGCCACCTCGAGGTTCCCCCATGTCGTCCCCGTCTCCTGACTCCGCTCCGGCCGTTGCTGGCTTCTCTTCGCTTGCGCTCGCGCCGGAGGTGCTGCGTGCGTTGACCGATGTGGGCTACGAATCGCCTTCGCCGATCCAGGCGGCGACCATTCCGCCGTTGCTGGAAGGCCGCGACGTGCTGGGACAAGCGCAAACCGGCACCGGCAAAACCGCGGCCTTCGCGCTACCGATCCTTTCGCGCATGGAAATGCGCCCCGGCAAGCCGCAAGCCTTGGTATTGGCGCCGACGCGCGAATTGGCCATCCAGGTGGCCGAAGCGTTTCAGCGCTACGCCGCGCATATGCCGGGGTTTCAGGTGCTGCCGATTTACGGTGGCCAAGGTTACGGTCCGCAGCTGCATGCGTTGCGTCGCGGCGTGCATCTCGTGGTTGGTACGCCGGGTCGCGTGATCGATCATCTGGATCGCGGCACGCTGGATCTTTCCGAACTTCGTTTCATCGTGCTCGACGAAGCCGATGAAATGCTGCGCATGGGCTTTATCGACGATGTCGAGAAAGTGCTGCAAGCCACACCGCCGCAGCGCCAGGTGGCGTTGTTCTCCGCCACGATGCCGCCGCCGATCCGCAAGATCGCCCAGCAGCATCTGAAGGAACCGGTGGAAGTCACCATCAAAGCCGCCACCACGACGGCCGCCAATATCCGTCAGCGTTACTGGTGGGTGAGCGGCATGCACAAGCTGGATGCGATGACGCGCATTCTGGAAGCCGAGCCGTTCGACGCGATGATCATCTTCGCGCGTACCAAGCAGGCGACCGAAGAATTGGCCGAAAAACTGCAGGCGCGCGGTCTTGCCGCCGCCGCGATTAACGGCGATATCGCACAGCCGCAACGCGAACGCGTGATTCAACAGCTTAAGGACGGCAAGCTCGATATTCTCGTCGCCACCGACGTCGCCGCACGCGGCCTGGACGTGGAACGCATCAGCCACGTGTTGAACTACGACATCCCGTACGACACCGAAAGCTACGTGCACCGCATCGGCCGCACCGGCCGCGCGGGTCGTAGCGGCGAAGCGATTCTGTTCGTCACGCCACGCGAAAAAGGCATGCTGCGCGCGATCGAACGCGCCACGCGCCAGCCGATCGATGAAATGAAGCTGCCCACCGTGGAAGCGGTTAACGATCGTCGCATCGCGCGCTTCAAGCAAAGCATCAGCGACACGCTCGCCATCGGCGGTCTGGAGCAATTCCAGCAGCTGATCGAGCAGTTCGAGCAGGAACACAATATTCCGGCCGTTGAAATCGCTGCGGCTTTGGCGCGCATTGCGCAAGGCGATCGCCCGCTGCTGCTTGAGCCGCCGGCGAAACGCGAATTCAGCAAAGAGCGCGAACCGCGCGAAGCGCGCGCACCGCGTTCGCACGACGGCGATTCGCGTCGTCCGCAACGCGAGCCACGTCGTCATGAAGACGATCAACGTCATGCCGGTCCGCGCCAGGTTCGCGCGCACGCCACCGAATCGGGCAAGCGCACCTATCGCATCGAAGTCGGTCACGAACATGGCGTGAAGCCCGGCAATATCATCGGCGCCATCGCCAACGAAGCCGGACTGGACGCGCAGTACATCGGCCGTCTGAGCATTCGCGGCAATTACAGCCTGATCGACCTGCCCGACGGGATGCCGGGCGAAGTGTTTCAGCATCTGAAAAAAGTCTGGGTGAATCAGCAGATGCTGCACATCAGCGAATGGGACGGCAACGAGGACGACGCCGGTTCGCAACCGCCGCGCAAGCCTTCGTTCAAACCGGCCCATGCGCGTGGCCACGGCGGCAAGCCGCGTCCGCACGGGCATGGCGGCGGTAAGCCGCCGCGTCGTAAGTGATAGGTTGAACTTGCCGTCACGTTCACCTTACCCAAATGTCATTCCGGCGAAGGCCGGAATCCAGTTTGGATACTCGTGCGAAGCACACAAAACCTTTTATGTTGAGTGCTTCGCACTCCGTAATTTGCACTGGATTCCGGCCTTCGCCGGAATGACGTGAGCCTTGTTCATACCTGCCGGCAATGTTTGGCTAACTCGCCTCGAACGATAAATCGTTTCACAATGCGCAACAGTCCGTTTCCCGCCATCGCCGTTAGAAACTGATTTATCGGGCCATACTTGTACAGCCATGAACACGTTGCCCAGCCTCTACATTTCCCACGGCTCGCCGATGACCGCCTTGCATCCGGGCCAAGTGGGAGACCGCTTAGCCGAGATCGCGGCCAACCTACCGCGACCGAAAGCAATCGTGATCGCCAGCGCGCACTGGCTGGCGCGCCATCCCCATGTAGGTGGCGCGGCGCATCCGGAAACCGTGCACGACTTCTACGGTTTTCCGCAGGAATTGTTCGACATTCGGTATCCAGCGCCCGGCGATCCCGACGTGGCGGCGCAGGTGATGCGGCTGCTCGACCAGGCGGGTCTTTCGCCTCAGCTCGACAACCAGCATGGTCTCGATCATGGCGCGTGGGTGCCGCTGCGTCTGCTGTATACGCACGCGGACATCCCAGTCGTGCCGCTGTCGATCCAACCGCATCTTGGACCGACGCATCAGTATGCGGTCGGCCGTGCGCTTGCGCCGTTGCGCAACCAAGGCGTGCTGGTAATCGGTTCCGGCAGCATCACGCACAACCTGCACGATTTTCGCGCGGGTTACAGCGATGCGAACGAAGCGCCGTATGTGCGCCCGTTTATCGACTGGATCGAACAACAGATCAAAGCCGGCGATATCGACGCCCTGCTCGACTATCGCCGTCAAGCGCCGTTCGCCGAACGCGCGCATCCCACCGACGAGCATCTGCTGCCGCTTTACGTGGCGCTCGGCGCTGCCGGCGAACATGCCGAAGGACAACGCATCGATGCCGGCATCGATCTCGGCTTTCTCGCCATGGACATCTATCGTTTCGATACCACGCAGGCCGCCGTCACTGCACGGTGATCGTGCCCACCATCATCGGGTGGATCGAACAGTAGTAAGCGTAAGTGCCGGGCTTTGAAAAAGTCACGCCATAAGTGTCGCCAGTATCCAGCGCTTTGGACGATACGAACTGCGCGCCAGCGCTGGTGATCACGTGCGGCTCCTCGTCGCGATTGGTCCACGTCACGCGCGTGCCGACGGGAATCGTAAGCATCTTCGGCGCAAACGCGAAATTTTGAATGGCGATTGCGTATGCTTTGGCGTTCGGCGGCGTGGCGTCCGCGGCGGCGCCGGAATGCGTGAGACAACCCAGCATCAGCGCGATCGACAGCGTAAATCCGGAACGAGGTATCGCGCTCATGACAGCGCCTCATCCGTCACGGCGAGCGCGCTGCTGGCCTGCACATGCCGCACATCGCGAATGCCCAGATAGCGATGCAGCGCATCCGGCTTCACGCTTTGCAGCGGTCCAGGCGCAGGCCCATCGCCGGGTGCGGGTTGCGGATAAGCGGTCGAACGCGCGGTGTAGAAGGTAATCGTGCCTTCCACTTTCTGCTGGATCTGATGGATATGTCCGTTCAATACCGTGACGGAACCGAACCGACGCAAATACGATATCGCTTCCGCACTGTCGTCCGTGCCCCATCCCCACTGCGGATAAAGCGACCACAGCGGCATATGCGCAAACACCACGACAGGCGTTTCGGCGGATAGGCCCGCGAGGTCGCTCTTCAGCCACGCCAACTGGTCGGTACCTAGCGAACCCAAGCCTCCCGCTTTGAGATTGAGCACGTTGATCAAGGCGACAAAGTGCACGCCGTTCTGATCGAAGCTGTACCAGCCGCCCTCGTGCTGCTTTTCGCCGAAGCGGCGGAAAAACTCCGCGCCGTTGTCGCCGATCACATCGTGTTCGCCGGGTACGTAGAACGTGCGACTGACGCGCGCCTGCTGCATCAAGCCGGCCAGCGTGTCGAATTCCTCCGGCTTGGAAAGATGCGTCAGGTCGCCGGTATGCAGCAAAAAGGTGGGCCGCTCGTTTTGTGTATTGATCAACGCCAACGAACGGCGAAGCGTTGCGGCGACATCCGGATTGGGCGCTTTGTGAAAACCGATATGCGAATCGCTGATCTGCACAAAGCTGAAAGTAGCGTCTTTTACATTGGGCATGGCATCGCCCAGCGGATGCGCGTGGAGCACCCCGCTCTTCATCAGCCACAACGTGCCTGCCCCGGCCCAAGCCATGCATTTAAGAAATTGGCGCCGGCCGTCGGCGTGGCTGTCATCGGTTTCGTGTGTCATCGGTCGCTCCACGTGGTAGGGGCCGCCCACGGCCGCCCTCACCTGCATTACCGGCACGGCGACCGGCCTATTCCGTGTTTTTCGCGTTGGGAATAAAGTCGCGGCCATCGCGGTACTACTTCTTATGCCGTCCGAAACCCACGCCACCCTGCCAGGCACCCAAAACGCGCGCTTCGAAGCGTGCGTGCTACCGCATCTGGACGCCGCCTATAACCTGGCGCACTGGTTGGCGCGCAACGATGCGGATGCGCAAGACGTGGCACAGGAGGCGATGCTGCGAGCCTTTCGCTACTTCCACAGCTTTCATGGCGGCGACGCACGCGTGTGGCTCCTCGCGATTGTGCGCAACACGTTCTATTCGCTGCGGACGAACGCAGGGCCTGACGACCTGCACGAAGCGTTCGACGACGATGTTCACGCGCTAATCGACGAAACACCCTCGCCGGAAACGCGCGCGCTCCTTTCGATCGACGTCAGCTCATTGCAGACAGCGCTGGAAAATTTGCCGCATCCGCTGCGCGAAGCGATCGTGCTGCGCGAACTGGAAGAATGCTCGTACAAAGAAATCGCATCGATTACCGGACAGAAAATCGGCACGGTGATGTCGCGGCTCGCGCGCGCCCGCGAACGCCTGAAAGTCGAACTGACCCGCCATTCCACGGAGGCACGCCGTCATGATGTGCAATGACGCCAGGCTGCTTCTGCACGCCTATCTCGACGACGAACTGGATGCCGCGCAAAGCGTGGCGATTACCCGGCATATGCAAAACTGCCCGGCGTGCACGGCGCGCTATGCCGACTACACGCAAATTCGCAAAGGGCTCGCCCAAGCTTCGCTCTATCGGCGCGCGCCCGATGCCTTGCGCAAGCAATGGTCCAGCGAGACGCCCGCATCCGTCGTCGCAAAGCCACCCACTCAGGCACGACGTCTATCCGTTCCGCTCGCCATGGCCGCAGGATTTGCGGCGGCGTTGCTGCTCGCCGCGCCGCTTTGGTTCTACAGCCAGCAACATCCTTCCGACGACACGACAGCGCTGGTGGACGATGCCATTTCCAGCCATATCCGTTCGATGCAGCCGCAGCATCTGATGGACGTGGTGTCGACCGATCAGCACACCGTCAAGCCATGGTTTGCCGGCAAGCTCGATTTCTCACCGCGCGTAAAAGACCTTGCGAGCGAAGGTTTTCCGCTGGTGGGTGGTCGGCTGGATGCATTGGACGGCCACACCGTCGCCGCGTTGATCTACAAGCGTCGCCTGCATGTAGTCAATCTTTACCAATGGCCCACAACTACCGCCGCCGAGCAGGAAGCGACGCAGTGGCACGGTTACACCGTCATCCGTTGGACGAGCGATCGCATGCGCTTTGTCGCGGTTTCCGATGTAAGCGAGGACGATCTGAAGCAGTTCGTCCTCGCATTCCAGAACGATGCGGCGTCGCCACAGATACGCTAGCGGTTACCGCTTACGCCGAAGCAATCAAACCTCACAGGTCGCCGCTAAACGTATCGCACTGATTGAGGTCGCCGCTTTGCAGGCCGGTCTTGAACCATTTGACGCGCTGTGCCGACGTGCCGTGCGTAAACGAATCCGGCACCACGGTTCCGCGCGCTTCGCGCTGCAAGGTGTCGTCGCCGATCTGGCTGGCTGCATTGAGCGCCGATTCCACATCACCCGGTTGCAACCACTGCAGACGTTGTTGCGTACGATTCGCCCACACGCCGGCAAAGCAATCGGCTTGCAGCTCCTGTCGCACCGACAAACCGTTCGCACCTTCCATCGGAGCGCCTTGACGTTGCATCTGGCTCACCTTGGCGAAAATACCAAGCTGGTTTTGCACGTGATGCCCCACTTCATGCGCAATCACATACGCGCGCGCGAAATCGCCGCTGGAATGAAAACGCGTGCCTAGCTCGCGGAAGAAATCCAGATCCAGATACACCTTCTGATCGCCGGGGCAATAGAACGGTCCCACCGCCGTCGACGCGGCGCCGCACGCGGTATTCACGCCACCGCTGAAAAGTTCGAGCTTGGGATCGGTATAGGTTTGCCCCATGCCGGAAAAAATATCGCCCCAGGTTTTTTCCGTGGAGCCCAGCACGCGACTGACAAACTCTTTCTGCTGCGGATCGACCTGTACCGGCTGACTTGTGGGCGCGTTAGCACCCGGTTGGCCACCCGATTGATCGAGCAACGCCAGTGGATTCTTGAAGAAGATCCAGCCCAGCAGCGCCAGGATCAAAATGCCGCCGATGCCCATGCGCCCGCCGCCAAAACCGCGGCCGCCGCCACCGCCGCTGTCGACTTCGACATTTTGGCTTTCTTCACCCTTCTGCCAGTCCATACATCCCCCGACTCATGGCGTCGCCGTGTGGGCCGACCAACCCCCACAGCATCGCACCAAACCGCTACAGTGGCATCACTTTTCCGCCCGAGAGACACATGATTCAGAACCTGCCCGCCCTGGTCGTGCTACTTACCGTCCTGCTGCAGTTTGGAACGATGTACGCGGTCGGCCACGCGCGCGGCAAATACCGTATCGAAGCGCCTGCGACGAGCGGACATCCGGCTTTCGACCGCGCCTATCGCGTGCAGCTCAATACGCTGGAAAGCACTGTCATGTTTCTACCCGCACTGTGGCTGGCCACGCATTACGGCTACGTGTTGTGGGCGGGCGTCGCCGGTTTGGTTTGGATTGCGGGGCGCGTGTGGTACGCGTTCGCATACCTCGGCGACGCGAGCAAGCGAGGGGGAGGTTATATGGTCGGCATGGTGGGTTGGGCCGCATTGATGGTCATGGGCGCGCTCGGTTTTGGCCGCGCATTGATCGCCGGTTGACGCAAAGGCTTCGATGACCGAGTCACCGCTCGCACCGGATCAACCGATCGCGCCGCCACCGCTGCCCAAAGCGCCGGGCGTGCTGCAAGCGCTGGGTTTGGTCGCGCTCTATTTTCTGCTGCAACTCGTGGCCGGCGTGCTGGTGGGTTTTATCGCGGGCTTGCTGGAGAAACTGCATAACCCCGGCCTGTCGCACGCCGACATCAGCAAGCATGTGATGGATGCGTTTCAACAACCCGACAACAACGCCATGCTGGTGGTGATCGGATTGCCGCTGATTGCGCTCGCGATGTTTTGGTTGGTGCGTCGTATGTGGCCTACATTGTGGTCGCGCGCGACACCACCGGGCTTCGGACTCACCGCACCTGTATCTGCACGTTGGTATATCACCGCATTGATCGTGGGGCTCGTCACGCCGCCGCTGGGTGCGCTTATGACGCAGCTGCTTGCGAACGGTCACGAAGTCTCGCAGAACGTCGAAGAACTCAGTCGCCATGCGTCCAGTCAATTGCGCTTGCCGCTTGCGCTGGTTGCGGTGACGATCGGTCCGATGATCGAGGAGCTGATGTTTCGCGGCGTGCTGCTTTCGGCGCTGATGCGCCGTCTTTCGATGTGGGCGTCCATCGCCATCTGCGCCCTGTTATTTAGTGCCGTGCACTTGGGCGGATTAAATTTTCAGTGGTACGCCTTGCCCAATTTGACGCTGCTAGCCGCGCTGCTGTGCTGGCTGCGGCTGAAATCCGGCTCGCTGTGGCCGGCGATTCTGGCTCACGGGATGTACAACCTGTTCGCGCTGGTGGCGTTGTTTTCCACCGCAACGTAAGGTTTAAACGGAAACGCCGAACGCTCGCAGCAAACGAGCCGTCTCGAACAACGGCAAGCCCACCACACCGGAATAGCTGCCTTCCAAATGTTCGATCAAGGTAGCGCCCCTGCCCTGGATCGCATAGGCACCAGCTTTGCCGAAGGGTTCGCCGGTGGCTACATAGGCTGCGATCGTCGCTTCGCTCAATGCAGCGAAACGCACACGCGAAATACAGACGTCGCCCTGCTCTTGCCTCGCGGAAACCATCCAGACCGACGACATCACATCGTGCGTGCGGCCGGAAAGGGTTTGCAGCATCTCGACGGCATCGTCGGCATCTCTGGGTTTGCCGAAGACGCGATGATCCAGAACGACCTCCGTATCCGAGGCAATCACCAACGCATCGGCACTTGCTTTGGAAGCAAACGATTGCCATCCCGCCTGCGCTTTGTCACGCGCCACACGTCGCACGTAATCGACAGGCGCCTCGTCCGGAAGCGGAACCTCTTCCACATCCACATCGAGCACGGAAAACGTCACGCCGAGTTGCCCTAGCAGCTCGCGCCGTCGCGGCGATTGGGAGGCCAGATAAAGCATCGTGTTTGCCCTTCGCTGCCTGCGACACGGCGTGTTCGCTTCTACAGCGTCAGGTAATAATCGCAAAACTCCGGATCGCGTTTCCAGCCGAGCGATTCATACAGCGCTTGCGCAGGCGCATTGCTCTGCGCCGTCTGCAACCACAAGCTCACGGCGCCGAGCGTGCGGGCATGCTCGGCTGCCGCAGCGAGCAAGGCTTTTGCGACGCCGAATCGACGCGCTTCGGACGCCACGAACAAGTCGTTGAGCAGATAAATGCGCACCGCGCGCACCGACGAAAACATCGGAAACAGCTGGGTGAATCCCAGGCCGTTACCCTTGTCGTCGCATGCGAGAAGAACGATCGACTCGTTGTTCGCGAACCGCTCCGCAAGAAACGCACGCGAGCGCGCTAAATCTTCCGGCTGTTTGTAGAACTGTCGGTATCCGTCGAACAACGGCACCAACGCATCCAGATCGCGAATGCTCGCCTGGCGAACCTCAAAACGCATGACAACTCCCGTGACCAGATCGTAACGCCAGCGACGCGTCAACAACCGCACTACGCGCGATGGTACGGATGACCGGCCAGCAACGTGGTAGCGCGATAAAGTTGTTCGACAAGCACCAGCCGCACCAGCATATGCGGCAGCGTAAGCGGGCCCAATGACCACTTTTGATCTGCCCGGGCTAACACTTCCGGTGCGTGGCCATCGGGACCGCCAATCAGAAAAGCCAGATCGCGTCCGGCCATGCGCCATTTTGCGAGTTGTTCGGCGAGTTCTTCGCTGGACCATGTTTTGCCGCGACCATCCAGTGCAATCACATGGATATCGCGCGGCAATGCGGCGAGGATGGCGGCGCCTTCGTCGAGCATCGCGCGCGCATCGTCGCGGCCTTTGCCGCGTAGGCCGGGCTTCAGTTCGATCAATTCGAGGGGCAAATCGTGGGAGAGCCGTTTACGGTATTCGGCAAACCCCTCTGCAACCCATGCGGGCATGCGTTCGCCGATGGCGATCAGGCGGGCGCGCATGCCGATTTTTTTAACCTGTCGCCAGGGCGGCCTCGCCCGCAGCGTCGCGATCGCCGACGGTCCACAAGCGTTCCAGCCCGTAGAACTCGCGAATGCGCGGCAGCATGACGTGCACGATCACATCGCCCAGATCCACCAGCACCCACTCGGCTTCCTGTTCGCCTTCGACACCCAGCGGCATCACGCCCGCCTGTTTGGCGAACTTGACGACTTCGTCGGCGATGGATTTCACGTGGCGTGCCGAGGTGCCGGAAGCAATCACGAGCAGGTCGGCGATAGAGGTTTTGCCGCGTACATCGATTTCTCGGATGTCCTTGGCCTTAAGGTCTTCAAGGGCGGCGATGACGGTCTTGCGCAGGGTGGCCGTGTTGACGGCCTTGGAATGTCGAACGGTGGTCAAGAGTTGGGGCCTCATGGCGTATCTGCAGCGCAGGAGTGCGCGAGTGCAGTATATCCGCCTTGTTGTGACGACAAGTCAAGCGATGTTTGCTCCCTCTCCCTCCGGGGAAAGGGTTGGGGTGAGGGATGAATCTTGCATTCGGTCCGCATCCAAAGCGCCGATTTTTTTGGAGTCTGGGGCAAGCCTTGATCCCTCACCCTGGCCATCTCCCAGAGGGGAGAGGGAAAAAGGTTAGGTGCGGGACAGCAGCCGCCCGCCCATCACCATGTTCGCGATGATTACGATCGCCACGGCGAGCGCGTGCATCAGCAGGTCGGACGCGGCGGCGTCGAAGTTGTGAATGATCTCCAGCAGGCTCGCCGAGGCGGCGGCGCTGGCGAGGCCGATCATCACGGCGGTAAGCACGGGCCGCAGCGGACAGGCGCGCCGGATCAGCCAGATCATCAGCCCGGAAAGCGGAACCGAGAAGCTGATGATGAAAATCAGGCAGTCGTTGGCCTCGTGCAGATTCAGCACCGGCATGCCTGGAATATGCGCCCTGAGGCAACCCAAACCGCTGGCGCCGATCCAGACCAACGCGCTCGGCACCGGCACCCAAGCCCAGGCGATGGAACGCCCCGGCACGGCGAGCACGAACGAGGCCAGCGCCGCGGTGATCGCCGTGACGACGGCGGCGCATGCGGCCACACCCAGATCGGGCGCGGCGTGCCAGCGATGCAACATCGTGGCGGCGCCGTTGCGCATGAACAACACCGCCGCCACCACCGCCACCACCAGCAGCCAGCCCATCGCACGCCGCCACGGCGGCAGCAGACGCCGCACGGGCGTCAGCTCCGCGCCAAGCGCGTCGATCAGGGATTCATGGCGTGCAGCATCGGACATGACGGTTCAGGATTCTCCATGCAGGCGATCGCGCAGCGTTTTCAGCGCGCGATGCAGGTTTACTTTGAGCGCGCCGGTATTGCGCCCGGTTTGCTCGGCGGCTTCGGCCAGCGAGCGTTCTTTCAGGCCAAGCTGCTCCACGGCCTCGCGCTGCCCCGGCGGCAGCGTCTCGATGGCTTTGCGCAGACGCTGTGCTTCCTGCTCGCGCTCCGCGCCGGCGCTGGCGTCGTCGCGTTCGGCATGTGTGTCGAGCGCGAACTCGTCATGTACCTCGCGTCGCTCGCGCCGTCCATAACCGCGCAAGGTGTCGATCGCACGACGCGCCGCGATGGCGGACAGCCACGCGTCATACGAACGCGACGGATCGAAGGTATGCCGCACGCGGTGTACGGTGAGCAGAGTTTCCTGCACCACATCGTCCAGCGTATCCACCGCCACGCCCTGCCGGCGCGCAACGGCGCGGATCAGCGCCACCGAAGCGTTCAGCACGCGCGTGTAGGCGCGCTGGTCGCCCGCTTGCGCGGCGGCCATCCATGCTGCCCGCTGACGGTCAGCTTGATCGCTGGCACTCATGGATTCGGTCGACACGGTCCTACGGCTACCTACGCTCCTCGGCGGAAGCTGGCGTAGTAGTACCCACGGGCCGTCAAAGGTCAAGACTGGGTGCATGATGGCCGGCGTCAGTTATCTAAAAGGCGATTCGCCCGAACCGCGCCGCCGGTTACTTGTAACCGCCCCGTGCGCCGCAGCGAATATCTCACCAACACGGAACTCGATACCTCCTATGATCCTGTTGACCCTCGCTTTCCTCGGTGGCGTCCTCACCATTCTCAGCCCCTGCATCCTGCCGGTGCTGCCCTTCGTTTTCGCGCGCGCCGACCGGCCTTTTGCACGCAACGGGCTACCGATGTTGATCGGCATGGCGCTTACGTTTGCGTTGGTCGCGACGTTGGCGGCCGTGGGCGGCGGCTGGGCGGTGCGTGCCAACCAATTCGGACGCTACATCGCGTTGGCCGTACTGGCGGTGTTGGGTTTGACTTTGCTCTCTGCGCATGTCGCCGAATGGATCAGCCGCCCGTTCGTGAAACTGGGAAATCGGCTGAGCGAGCGAGCCGAAGCACAGCAGGATTCGCCATGGTCCGCCGCAGGTTTGGGCGTGGCGACTGGCTTGCTTTGGGCGCCGTGCGCAGGGCCGATCCTCGGCTTGCTGCTGACCGGCGCGGCGATACAAGGCGCAAGCGTGCAGACAACCTTGCTGCTGCTCACCTATGCGAGCGGCGCGGCCGTGTCGCTCGCGCTGGCATTGGTGATCGGCGGTCGCGTGTTCGCCGCGATGAAGCGCTCGTTGGGCGCAGGCGAATGGGTACGTCGCGCCTTGGGTGTGCTTGTGTTGTGCGGCGTGGCGGCGATTGCGTTGGGCGTGGACACCGGCTTGCTGACGCGCGTATCGCTAGCGAGCACCGGCGGCATCGAACAAAAGCTGATCGACGCGGTGCGCCCTGCGCCCGTGCAAGCGGAACCCGCGCCAAAAACGGATGCGCCGCTACCGGTGGAAGGCGAACTTCCGTCGCTCGCCGGCGCCACGCAATGGTTCAACAGCGCACCGCTAACGCCGGAGTCGCTACGCGGCAAGGTGGTGCTGGTCGATTTCTGGACGTATTCCTGCATCAATTGCATTCGCTCGCTGCCGTACGTGAATGCGTGGGCTCAGAAATATCGCGATCACGGCCTTGTGGTCATCGGCGTGCATGCGCCGGAATTCGCGTTCGAAAAAGATCCCGCCAACGTCGCCAAGGCAATCAAGGATTTCAAACTGACTTATCCCGTGGCGATGGATAACGACTACGCCATCTGGAAAGGTTTCAACAATGAATATTGGCCGGCGCATTACTTTATCGATGCGCATGGCCAAATCCGCGCGCATCATTTTGGCGAAGGCCAATACGCCGAAAGCGAAGATGTGATCCGTCGTTTACTGAGCGACGCGGGCTACAAAGATCTACCCGGCGGCCATGTGCAGCCCGGCGCATCCGGCGCGGAAGCGGCGGGGTCCAACGATATGAGCCGCTCGCCGGAAACCTATGTCGGGTACGAGCGCAGCGACGGCTTTGCAGGCGGGCAGATCGCGCACGACGACAGCTTTCGCTACAAAGCACCCAGCACGCTTGCAGCGAATCAGTGGTCGCTCGACGGTAGTTGGACAGTGATGCCGCATTACGCAACGCTCGATGCATCGAACGGCAGCGTCGTATATCGCTTCCGCGGCCGCGATTTGCATTTGGTGCTTGGACCTGGCGAAGACGGCAAACCCGTGCGATTCCGCGTCACGCTCGACGGCAAAGCGCCCGGCGACGATCACGGCAGCGATATCGATGCCGACGGCAACGGCACGATCGATGGACAACGCCTCTATCAACTCGTGCGCCAAGCGCATGGAACCGGCGAGCGCACTTTCGAAATCACCTTCCTCGATCCGAACGCGCGCGTTTACGCGTTTACGTTTGGTTGAGCGCAACGATGCATACGCAGGAGATGAGCATGACATCCGCATTCGACAGCAAAAGCATGGATCGTCGCCGATTTCTGATCACCGCCTTGGGCGGCGGCGCGGCGATCGCCGTCGGCAGCGTGTCGGCCTTGCGACTAATGGGACGCAACGGAAGCGACCCCGCGGCAGCCGCAACACCCGCTGCCGACAACCGCGTTCAAATGGTGCAGCTTGCTTGTTTCGCGGACGATGACGGCCATCGTCTTGGAACGTGCGATGTGCGCAAGCTGGTGCTCACCGATGAGCAATGGCACCAACGCCTTTCCGACGAGGCATTCAACGTGATGCGTCGCGCAGGCACCGAACGCGCCTTCAGCGGCCCACACGAAAGGCCGCAGAGCAAAGGCTTGTACCGCTGCGCCGGGTGCGATACCGCTTTGTTTAAATCGTCGACGCAGTTTGATTCCGGCACGGGCTGGCCGAGCTTTTTCCGGCCGATCGCACCTGAAAACGTGATCGAGAGCCACGATACGAGCTTCGGCATGGTACGCACCGCCGTTACGTGCGCGGGTTGCGATAGCCATCTTGGTCACGTCTTCGACGACGGCCCGGAACCGACAGGTTTGCGTTACTGCATGAATTCGGTGGCGATGCGGTTTGTGGCGTTTCGGGTGAGTTGAAAACGTTCTGTCGTCTACGGCGTTGCACGATACGGCGCCAATAACGCCGGATCGTCGAACAATCCCCCCGGCAACAGATAACGCGGATCGCGCCCTTCGGCGAGCAACTCGCGAATGCGTGTCGCAGATACTTCCAATGGCGTTACCGCCAGCTCGATCACGCGACCGGCGGATTGCGCACGGATCACGGAGGGATCATCGGTACGACGCGCGGCAACTGCGCGTTCGAGTTCCACAGGAATGCACGCGTCGACGCCTGGGCGATTGATAACGCCGATGTGCGTGAGATCGAACAGATCGCGCCAGCGATGCCAACTGCGCAGTCCTGCAAAGGCATCCGCGCCGAGCAACAGCACCAGCGGCCGCTCGCCGAATTCGCGGCGAAACTCGCCCAATGTATCGATGGTGTAAGACGGCCCGCTGCGATCCAGTTCGCGTGTATCCAGCGCAAGTCGCGATTGTCCGCGCAATGCGGCGCGCAGCATGTCGACGCGTTGTGTCGCCGTGGCCGTGGGCGCCGCGCGATGCGGCGGCACATTCGCCGGCATCAACCGCACTTCGGCATCGAGCAGCTCGGCGGCTTCCCATGCCACGCTCAAATGACCGATATGAATCGGGTCGAAGGTTCCGCCAAAAAGGCCCAACGGTTTCATGTCAGCGCCTGCGCGGCGCGCGGTTCGGCCATCGCGGCGATCAAGCGCTGCGCCTCCAACCAGGCATCGCCGGTTTCACGACCTTTGGCGATGCGATCGATGCGTCCGGCTCGCGCCAGGCATTGCATCCAATGTTCGCGCGGCGCGCGACGCAGGGCCTTGCGAAACAGTTGCTCGCGAGCGGGCCACAAACGCTCTGCACGCGCTTGCGCGCCGAAGTCCTGCGCGTTGGCAAGACGCATGGCGAGCTGCAATTGATTGACCAGCCAACCCATCAGCGCGATCAATTCGTCGCCTTCCGCGCGCAAGCCTTCAAGAATACGCAGCGCGCGCGCACCGTCGCCGCCCAACGCGGCATCGGAGAGTTTGAAAGCGTCGTAGCGGGCGCTGTCGGCGACCAGATGTTCCATCTCGTCCGCGCTGATTTTGCCCTGACCATGCAACACGACGAGTTTGTCGATTTCCTGCGCGGCGGCGAGCAGATTGCCTTCCACACGCTCGGCCAACAAACCCAGGGCATCGGGTGTTGCGGAAAGTCCGCGGGACGCCAGACGCGCGCCGATCCACGCTTCCCATTCGTTCGGTCGCGGCGCATTGAAAATCACCACGCATCCGGCGCTATCGACGTGCTTCGTCCATGCACCCTCGTGCTTGTTGCTCCACTCCACGGCGGTGATGAGCAAGGTCACATCGGAAGGCGGATTGGCGCAGAACTCGATGATCGCTTTTGCGCCTTCGACGCCAGGGCGACCGGTCGGCAGGCGCAGATCAAGCAAGCGACGCGTGGCGAACAGCGACATGCCGGCCGCGGAGCGGGCCAGTTCGTCCCAATCGAAATGCGCGCCAACGTCGAGCACCTGGCGTTCGGCGTAACCGAGTTTGCGCGCCTGCGCGCGCAGCGCATCGGCGGCTTCCAGCACCAGCAGTTCTTCGCCAGCCAGAAGGTAGACGGGGCGCAGGCTGTCTGCGGCGAGCGCCTTCTGCCACTGTGCTTGGTTAAGCGGCATGTGAAATCAGTCGATCGGCGACGGGTACTGCGTCGGCTGTTGCGTGGTGCTCGCATTCGCCGGCAACGGCCCAACCGCCTTCGCCGCTGCCGTTTCGCCATGTTTTCTGACGGCCTGCAGGCGGAACAACACGGCCTGCACGGCATCGTCGATCAAGCTGGTCTGGATCTGTTCCATCTGCGACTGCGTACCGATCGGCTGGCCGGCGTCGTAGCTGAATTCGCGCTGCAGATCGATGGACTGATTCGGCATGATGACCTTGCCCTCCGAATCCGACGCCGTAAACACCACATGGAAGCGCACGGCGAATTCGGTCACCTGAGCAACGCCGTTGACGGTCAACATCTGCACGTTGAAGTTTTGCGCCGGCACGCGCAGTTCGGCGATGCCGGGGCCGCTGTTGTCTTCCAGCGTTACGTTGGATGCCAACAGTGCACGCGCCAATTTGCGCTGGAAATCGCCGTTGCCGCTTACCGTGAGATGCACGCGGTCCATGCCTTGTGGCAACGCGGCGCTCCCACGCAGGTGAAAACCGCAGGCCGCCAGAGCAAGCACGGGAAACAGCGCGATCAGTTTCAGCATGCGGTGGTTCATGAAATCATCCTGCGACGATGTTGACGATCTTGCCGGGCACCACGATTACCTTGCGCACCGTCTGCCCTTCCAGGAAGGCTGCCACATTGGGTTGTGCGCGCGCCAGCGATTCCGCTTCTTCCTTGGAAGCATTGGCGGGAATATCGATGGTGCCGCGCAGTTTGCCGTTGACCTGAACGGCCAGGGTAAGCGTATCGCGCACCAGCGCCGCCGGGTCCGCCTTCGGCCACGACTGGTCGTCCAGCACGGCTTGGATATGGCCCAACGCCTGCCACAACGTATGACTGACGTGCGGCACGACCGGGTTGAGCAGCAGCACCATGGATTCCAGCGCCTCGTGTCGCACGGCGCGGCCCTGATCGCTTTGATCGGTGAATTTGCCGAGCGCGTTGAGCAGCTCCATCAACGATGCGATGGCGGTATTGAACGCATGCCGCCGACCGAAATCGTCGCTCACCTTCTGAATGGTTTCGTGCAATTGACGACGCAGCGCCTTCTGACCGGCGTCCAGCGCAGACGGATCGACTTCGGGGTGATCGGGCTGATTGACGTGCGTGATCACCTCGCGCCAGAAACGGCGCAGGAAACGCGCCATGCCTTCGACGCCCGCTTCGCTCCATTCCAGCGATTGCTCCGGCGGCGCGGCGAACATGGAAAACAGACGCACCGTATCGGCGCCAAATTTCTCCACCATCGCCTGCGGATCGACGCCGTTGTTCTTGGACTTGGACATCTTTTCGATGCCGCCGATATGCACCGGCTTGCCGTCCGCCTTCAAGGTCGCGCCGATCACGCGCGCTTTTTCGTCGCGCTGAATTTCCACGTCGGCGGGATTGATCCAATCCTTCGAACCATCCGCATGTTCGCGATAGAACGTTTCCGCGATCACCATACCCTGGCACAGCAGATTGGTGGCCGGTTCGTCCGACTTCACCATGCCCGCGTCGCGCATCAGCTTGTGATAGAAGCGGAAGTACAGCAGATGCAAAATCGCGTGCTCGATGCCGCCGATGTATTGATCTACCGGCAGCC
Source organism: Dyella sp. 2HG41-7 (assembly GCF_021390675.1). NCBI lineage: Bacteria > Pseudomonadati > Pseudomonadota > Gammaproteobacteria > Lysobacterales > Rhodanobacteraceae > Dyella > Dyella sp. 2HG41-7. The sequence goes on along the minus strand of NZ_JAJEJV010000004.1, from coordinate 1,530,827 downwards.
AATAATTCGCACGCTCGTCCACCATGCCGTTCGCGCCGGGGCTGGTGTAACGCGCGTAGTACCAGCTCGATTCCATAAAGGTATCGAACGTGTCGGTTTCGCGTTCGGCCGGACCACCGCACTGCGGACAGGTGGTCTTTCGCCATGCGGGATCGGCCTTGATCGGCGATTGCACGCCGGAGAACGCAACGTCTTCCGGCAACACCACCGGCAGCTGATCTTCCGGCACCGGCACGGCGTCGCACTTGGCGCAATAGATCACCGGAATCGGGCAACCCCAATAACGCTGGCGGCTCACGCCCCAATCGCGCAAGCGCCAATTGACGCGGCGTACACCGTGGCCGTTGGCTTCGAGTTTGTTGGCGATGAAATCGAAGGCGTCGCGATAGTTTTTTCCATCGAGATCGCCGGAATTGATCACGCGCATATCGGCGCGCGTCTTGTCCGAATACCACTCTTTCCAGTGCTGCGAGTCGTACGCTGCATCGTCGCCGCTGACAGCGATTACTTGCTTGATGGGCAAGTCGTACTTGTGCGCGAATTCGAAATCGCGCCCGTCGTGACCAGGCACGGCCATGACCGCGCCGGTGCCGTAACCCATCAGCACAAAGTTGGCGACCCACACCGGCACTTTGTCGCCGGTGATCGGATGGATGGCGAACAGGCCCGTGGCCATGCCGCGCTTTTCCTGCGTTTCCAGTTCGGCTTCCGACACGCCGCCATGGCGCAGCTCTTCCAGAAAGGACGCGAGCTTCGGATCGCTTTTCGCAGCCTTCAACGCCAGCGGATGTTCGCCGGCGATCGATACGAAGGTCACGCCCATCAGCGTATCGGGACGCGTGGTGAACACCGTGAGCGGTTCCGCCTCACCTTCAACGGCGAAGTGAATTTCCACGCCTTCGCTACGACCGATCCAGTTGCGCTGCATGGTCTTCACCGCATCGGGCCAGCCCGGCAGCGTATCCAGACCATCGAGCAACTCTTGCGCGTAGTCGGTAATTTTCAAAAACCACTGCGGAATTTCGCGCTTTTCCACCAACGCGCCGGAGCGCCAGCCGCGGCCGTCGATCACCTGCTCGTTGGCGAGCACGGTCTGATCGACCGGATCCCAGTTCACCACCGCGTTCTTGCGATAGGCCAGGCCCTTCTTCATCAACCGCGTGAACATCAGCTGTTCCCAGCGGTAGTAATCCGGCCTACAAGTAGCGAATTCGCGCGACCAGTCGATGGCGTAACCCAGCGACTTGAGCTGGTCGCGCATGTGGTCGATGTTTTTGTACGTCCACTTGGCGGGCGCGGTCTTGTTCTTGATCGCTGCGTTTTCCGCCGGCAGGCCGAACGCATCCCAGCCCATCGGCTGCAGCACGTTTTTGCCGTTCATGCGCTGATAGCGGCTGATGACGTCGGCGATGGTGTAGTTGCGCACGTGGCCCATATGCAACGCGCCGGAGGGATACGGCAGCATCGCCAAGCAGTAGAACTTCGGGCGGGAGGGATCCTCCTTCACCTCGTACGCGTGTTGCGCGTTCCAATACTGCTGCGCGGCGGATTCCACCGCCTGCGGGTTGTAATCGTGGTTGGAACCCTGGTCTTGATTGTCCTGCATGATCCGGCGCCGTTGATACGTATTCGGCAGCGCAGGGCGTCCATCGCCGTACGCCGCGTTGAACGCGCCAGACTAGCAGAAACGAGCCGACGCTTGGACGCAGGACTCCCTCCCCTGCTTCGCAGGGGAGGGAGTCGCTACGGAGCAGGGCAAGTTGTCGGTACATTGCCAGTCGCAATGGCCGGGGCGACGGTCGCGATTTGCCCCGCCAGTGTCGACAAGGCGTGTTGGTGAGCCGCCACCAAGCCCTCGTAGCCCTGCCCCACGCTTTGATTGATGCGGCTGTTGCAGGTGAGCACCGTCTGCCCTTTCAGCGCACGCACGGTCCAGGTCGCCTCGACCAGCGCGTAATTGCCCGGCGACGAATCGAATCGGCGCAGATCGACCTTGATGCGCAGCACTGGCTTGCCGTCCACGCCGATGCCGCTGCTGATGTCTTGCGCATTCATCTGGCGCGACAGGTCGACCGACAGCGCGCCGCGCACTTCATCGGCAAGCGGCGCGATCCAACGCTCGCCATCCAGCATGGCGACCGACTGGCCGCCCTGGCGCACCACCAGCTGCGGCACGTCGTCCTGCGCGGGAACGCCCACCGGCATCAACTCGAACTGAAAGTTCGCGACCGGCCCGACGTTCGTCGTTTGCACATTATCGGGCGGCGGAATCAACGTGTAGTAATGCACGGGCGCGGATGAGCACGCCGCCAACGCAGCCGCCGCGCAGGTCGCCATCAGAGTTCGCATACGAATCATGGATGGCTCCCTTGCTGCGGCGGGTTGGTAGCGGGGCTGGCATTCGGCGGCGGTGCATCTTTGCCGCGTCCGCGGATCAGCGCACTGGGATGGGTATTGAGGTAATCGGTCAACGTGCGCAACGAGCGCGCCATGCGCTGCAATTCCTCCAGCGTACCGGCCAGGTTCTGCTGCAGCGGCGAATCGGCCGACAGCGCGTTGTTCGCAACACCCAGGGTTTGATTGGCGCCTTTCAGCGTTTCCTGGAAGGCCGGCAACACATTGCCGTTGACCTGCTTGATCGTCGCATCAAGGTCGGCCAGCGTGTGATTGAGGTTGTTGCCGATGGCGTCGAACGGAATCTTGTCGAGCTTGTCGACCATCTCCGCCACCTGCTCCTGCAATTTGTCGAAGCTGCCCGGCATGGTGGGAATTTCGAGCGGGCGCGCATCCGGGTTGTACTCGACCTTCGGCGCCTTAGGCACGATATCCATCGAAATATAGAGCTGCCCCGTCAACAGATTGCCGACCTTAGCTTGCGCACGCAGACCTTGCGCGACCAGCACGCCGATCATGTGCGACATGTCGTCGTTGTCGCCCTTGGCTTTGGCGAGCGCCTCCAGCTTCACGTGCGCATGACCGAGGCGGTCCGGGTAGACCACGGCGCCGACGTAGATCGGGAATTTGCCAGTCTTTTCGTCGTAGTCCATATGGATGGATACGACATTGCCGAAATTGATACCGCGGAATTCCACCGGCGCATTCACCGACAAGCCGCGCAGCGGTTGATCGAAACGCATGCGGATGTAATGCGGCTCGCCATCCGGCGGCGCCATCGCGGCGCCCTGGGTATCGAACAGCGTAAAGGCTGCATTCTCGTCAGCGGTCTTCTCATCCGGATGCGGACCCGGCGCATCAAGAAAAGCCACGCCGCCGGCAAGCACCGTCGCCAGCGATTGCGTGTTGAGTTTCAAACCGTCGGCGCTCAGCGACACATCCACGCCGCTGGCATTCCAGAAGCGCGATTCCGTCGTCACAAATTTATCGTACGGCTTCTCGATAAAAATCTGCACCGACACGGCCTTGCCGTCGTCATTGAGCTTGTACGACGCCACGCGCCCCACTTGAATGCGGCGGAAGTAGACCGGCGATCCGATATCCAGCGAGCCCAAGTCGGCCGAGTGCAGGTAAAAACTTTTGCCGCGCGAGTCGTGCGTGACGGACGGCGGCGTTTCCAATCCGACAAAATCGGTTTGCGGCTGGTTGGACTTGCCCACGTCCACGCCGATAAACGAACCCGACAACAACGTATCGATGCCTGACACGCCGCCCAGACCGATGCGCGGGCGCACCACCCAGAAACGCGTGTCGGATACCGCGATGTTTTCGGCGCTCTTTTCCAGTTCGACCTTGATGATCACCTTGCTGTGATCGGAACTCAGATGAATGCGCGTGACCTTGCCGATCACCACATCCTTGTATTTCACGATCGTCTTGCCCGGCTCCAACCCTTGTGCCGATTCGAAGCTGATGCTGATAGTCGGCCCTTTTTCCATCCAGGCGTTGACGACCAGCGACAACCCGACCAGCGCCGCGATCACCGGCACCAGCCAGATCCACGACGCGCTGACGCGACGCCGCCGCACCACCGGTTCGGGTAGATCGCCACCTACGTTGGGTTGGTTTTGATCAGTCATCCTCGTCCTTGCAATCCCAGATCATTCGCGGATCGAAACTCATGGAGGCCAACATCGTCAGCACCACCGTGAGACCGAAATACACCACCCCAGGCAGAGGCTCCACCTGGCTGAAGAAACCGAACTGCACCAACGCGGTAAGCAGCGACACCACAAACACGTCCAGCATGGACCAATAGCCGATAAATTCCACCAGCCGGTATAGCATGGACCGTTGTCGACGCGCCCAATTGGTGCCGCGATGGACGCTCAGCAGCAGCGTGCTCAAGACCAGGAATTTCATCATGGGCACCACGATGCTGGCCGTGAAGACGATCACCGCAAGATCCGGCGATCCCTTCACCCACAGCTCGATCACACCGCTGAGAATGGTGTTGTCGTCCACATCGCCCAGGCTCACGGTGCGCATGATCGGCAGCAGGTTGGCGGGAATGTAGAAGATAAACGCGGCGATCAACAGCGCCCACGTCTTCACACAGCTGTTGGGTTTGCGCCGATGCAGCGGACTTTCGCAACGTGGACACGCCGCATGCTCCAGGTGCGTGTCGCGGCACACCAGGCCGCACACATGGCAGCCGATCACGCCGAGTTCGTGCGCACGCGGTAAGGAACTCACGGCGAAGACTCCGGAATCTTGTCCCACAGCTGGCGCACGTCGATGCCCGCAAAAACGGTGATCAAGATCGCCAGCACCGCGTAAGCGAATACGCCTGCATCAGGGTTCACATCGAAATACAGGTGCGCTTTGACGATCGACACCAGCACCCCCAGTACAAACACTTCGCTCATCGTCCAAGGGCCGATGTAATGCAACAGCACCATCAACCGACGAAACCCCGGCGCACGTCGGCCCAAGCGCCCATAAACGAGCAGCCAGCCGAGCACCAGCATTTTCACCAAGGGAAAGAAGAACAGCGTACCCGCCGCCAACACGGCGACCACCTGCGAGTGCTCGTGCCACATCATGATGATGATGCCCCAGAGCGTGGCGTGAATTTCTTCGCCATTGAGCCCCAAGGTGATGATTGGCCACACATTCGCCTGCACGAACACCACCATCACCGTCACCACCAACGCAAGCATCGCGTTGAGACTGATCGGCTGATGGCGCTCCAGCACCGCCTGGCAGCGTGCGCAACGCGCGGCCTCGCCGCGCCTCAGCCGCCGGCGGCGATACACCGTGTCGCAATGCTCACAGATCAGCAACGTCGACGTGGGTGCCTGGTGCGTGTGATCCATGCTGGCGGGGGGCGTGCTCATGCGAACAATTCTCGCAAATCCTTAAGCGGCGTGCGCGCACTTGATATGCTCCGTACAGCCCCGATTTCTGAGGGGTTAAATATTCCGGAGCCCACTGTGAACGCAGCTGTTTCCCCGCACATTTTCGACGTCGATCAAGATAACTTCGAAGCCGAAGTGCTCCAGGCCTCGCTCAAGACGCCGGTGCTGGTGGATTTCTGGGCCACCTGGTGCGGCCCCTGCAAGACGCTGGGCCCGATGCTGGAAAAACTGGCGACCGAATACAACGGCGCGTTCCGACTGGGCAAGGTCGACGTCGACAAGAACCAGGAATTGGCCGGCGTCTTCGGCATCCGCAGCATTCCTACCGTGATGCTGGTGAAAGACGGCCAGATTCTCGATGGTTTCGCCGGCGCCTTGCCGGAGGGTCAATTGCGCGAATTTCTTTCACGTCACCTGCAACCGCAGGAAGGCGAGATCGAGGAAGAGGACGTCGCGGAAGATCTCCCATCCGAATCGCCGGAGCAGGCGATCAATCGTCTGCAACAGGAAATCGCCGCACAGCCCGACCGCGCCGAATTGAAACTCGATCTGGCGACCGCACTCGCGCATGCCGGTCACGTCGCCGCGGCGGAAACCGAACTCAACAGCTTGCCGGCGAACCTCGCTACCGATACGCGCGCCGTGCGTTTGCGCAGCCAGCTCGACTTGGCGCGCTCGCTCGAAGGCACGCCTTCTTCGGATGTGCTGGAGCAGCGCATCCACGCCAACGCCCAGGATTGGGAAGCGCACGATTTGCTCGGCTTGCGCTTGTTGCTCGGCGACGATCCGTCCGCCGGCCTGGAACACTGGTTGCTGATCCTCGAAAAAGCGCGCGATTGGCGCGAAGGTCAGGCCAAGAAGCGTCTGCTGGCTGCGTTCAATACGCTCGATGACGCGGAATTGGTCAGCCGCTATCGCCGGAGGATGACGTCGCTGCTGTTCTGACGTCGGGCGTTTAGGCCCAACACATCCATACGCATAAGTATGGTAGCCTGCCGGCTCCTTCTGAGGGGCCTTCATGCGCGCATCCACTTTCCGGCGACTGCTCAATCTGTGGCCGCCGTTTTTGTTCAGCGGGATTCGCCTGCTCTGCCTAGACGACGATTACACCGAAGCGCGCGTGGTGCTGCGACTGCGCCCGTGGAACCGCAACTACGTGCGCACGCAATTCGGCGGCAGTCTGTTCGCGATGGCCGATCCTTTCTGGATGCTGCTGATTCTTCACCATCTGGGCGGCGACCATTTCGTGTGGGACAAAGCCGGTAGCATCGATTTCGTGGCGCCCGGCCGCGAAGACGTCTACGCACACTTCAAACTCGAACAAAGCATGCTGGACGAACTTCGCGCGGCCGCCGCCAACGGCGAGAAAGTTTTGCGTTGGTTCGATGTATCGATCCAAACGGCCGCAGGCGAAGTCGTTGCCGTGGTACGCAAGCAGATCTACGTGCGACTGAAACCACGGCATCGCTGACGATCACTCCTGCTGAAAGCGCGCAATCTGTTCGAGCATCGATTCCGCTTTTTGCACGCTGCCGCCGGCGAGACTGTTGTCCAGAAAACGCCGATATCGCGTACGGCGAATCAGCCATGCGGCGAGCGCGACCAAGCCCACCGACGCGACGCCGGAAAGCAGCAGATAGCCCGTCAAATTGGGCGCGACGACAGTGGGATCGACGCCGGCCGAAGCGATCGCCATCAACACCATCGGTATCCACGCGAACGACCACGTCACGGCGTAGAGCGGCGCTTCGACGCGTACGCGCCAGTCGCGGAGGCTCGCGATGCGCTGCTGAATGTCCAGCACGGGCGCCGCGAAGTCGATGCGCTTGATCAGATACATATTTCGCGCGGCCGTGACGATCATCAGGATGCCAAACGCATGCACCGCCAAACCCCACATAAGGAAATGGGGCACCGCCACGCGCGGGATCCAGAACGACACCGCGATAAACGCCAACATCGCGCCCGCAAGAATCTGTACCGCCTGCCCCCAAAACAGCGACTGCAGTCCGTGCCGCACCTTATCCAAACGACTCTCCGTCAGCAGCCGCAGATTCAACGCCTGCTGCTGTTCCAATTGGCGATGCATGGTCTGCCAAGCAAGCTTCATGTCGTCGAGTTCCATGGTCATGCTCCTGCGGGCACGACGCCCGTCATTTGTTGGCGTAATTTCTGTTTGATGCGACTGATCTTGGTCGCCACATTGGTTTCGCTAATGCCGAGAATGTCGGCGATATCGCTGTAGCTGCGATCTTCCAAATACAAAAGAATCAGCGCGCGATTGAGCGAATCGAGTTGATCGATAAATCCGTGCAAGGCGATCAGGCGCTCGTCCGCCTCGGGAATGCCTTCGCTGCCGCCGATGGTGTCCAAGTGACTGGACTCCAATGGCTCGAAGCGCTCTTCATGGCGCGGCGTGCGCCGCACATGCGAGATCGCGACATTGAGCGCCACGCGATACATCCAGGTCGAAAACCGCGCGCGCGTTTCGTCGAAGCTGCCGAACGAGCGCCAGAGCTGCACGCAGATTTCCTGCGCGAGGTCGTTGCGGTCGTCCGGGTGGCGGGCATACATGGACACCACCTTCAGCACGATCCGCTGGTGTTCCCGCAGCAATATCTCGAAGGCTTGCTGTTGTTGCCGTCCGCGCATGGCTGTTCCCCGTGGTTATTCCATGATTCGCAGATCGCAAATAAAAATCACAGGCCGGGCTTCAACCGCTCCCCTACAATAGGGGCACCCTTCCCTGTTCGGCTTTGCCATGGCTCCCCTGCGCCTTAAACGCTATCTCATTACCGGCTTGCTTACCTTCCTGCCGTTGTGGGTAACCTGGTTGGTGTTCAAGTTTATTGTCGGCTTTCTGGCCGACCTGGGCGCCCCGCTCGTGGCAGCCTTTATGGGCGCCGTGGGCTGGGTATCGCCACAAGCGGCCGAGCAGCTGAGCCATGGCTGGATCACTTACGTCCTTGCGCTGGTGCTTACGCTGATCGCGCTGTATGTGCTCGGATTTCTCGCCACCCGTGTCATCGGCCAGCGACTGCTGCACGCGTTCGACAATCTTCTGCAGCGCATTCCACTGGTGCAGACCATTTACGGCGGCACCAAGAAACTGACGACCGTGCTGCAAAACAAACCAAGCGGCGTGCAGCGCGTGGTGCTGGTGGACTTTCCGCGCAAGGGCATGAAAGTGGTCGGTTTCGTTACACGCGTGATGACCGAAGAAAGCACCGGCCGCGAGATGGCCGCGGTCTACATTCCCACCACGCCGAACCCTACCGGCGGCTACCTGGAAGTGGTTCCCATCGATGAAGTGACGCCCACCGACTGGACCATGGATCAGGCCATGGCCTTCATCATCTCCGGCGGTGCGGTTGCGCCCGATACGCTGCCAGCGTCGCCCGCTTCGCTGTCGTCACCATCATCGGAGGAAGGCGCATGATCGCGCGTCGTGCATGGTTCGCGATGTGCCTAGGGTTTTTCGCCCTCAACGTACACGCCGCCGGATTGCACGACAGCGACTGGATCACGCCGGCCGAATCGTCCCACTTCCGCACGACGCCAAGTTACGCCGATACACTCGCGTATTTGCAGCGTTTGCAGAAAGCCGCGCCCGACAAGATCAAACTGGAAACCTTCGGCATCACGCCGCAAGGCCTGCCGATGACCGTGGTGATTGCGAGCACCGATGGCGACTTGTCGCCCGATGCCGCGCGCGCAGCGCACAAACCGGTCGTACTGGTGCAAGCCGGCATTCATCCGGGCGAGATCGAAGGCAAAGACGCGGGTTTGATGTTGCTGCGCGATATCGCCGTCACCGGTAAATATCCGCATCTACTCGATCATGTCGTGCTCGTCTACATTCCGGTCTTCAGCGTGGATGGACACGAACACACATCGCCGTACAACCGCATCAATCAAAACGGTCCAGACAGCATGGGCTTTCGCGGCCAGGCGCAATACCTCAACCTCAACCGCGACTACATCAAGGCCGATGCGCCGGAAATGCTTGCGTGGTTGAAGCTCTGGCAGACATGGCTGCCGGATTTTCTGATCGACGTGCACACCACCGATGGCGCGGATTACCAATACGACCTGACCTGGTATACCGAGGATCCGCATAAGCTCGATCCAGTCATCGCCAACTGGCAGCACACATTGCTGGTGGATCGCGCGATACCGACTTACGAAAAACTCGGGCATCTCGCTTCGATCTATCTGGAGTTCAAGGACGGCCGAGACCCGCGCAAAGGCATCGAGAATTTCGGCTCCGGTCCGCGTTTTTCCACCGGCTACGCCGCGTTGCAAAACCGTCCGGGGTTACTGATCGAAACGCATATGCTGAAATCGTACGCGGTGCGCGTGCATGCCGTTTACGACCTGCTGCGTGTCGTGCTCGGCGATATCGACAGCGAGCCGGCATCGTTGCTCGCCGCAACGAGCCAAGCCGACGCCAATACCGTGGCTCGCGCTGGAAATGCGCAGGCGCAAGTACCACTTACCTTCAAGCTCGATCCCCATGCCACGCCGTTCGAATTGAAGGGTTACGCCTTCGCGCAAACGCATAGCGATGTCTCCAACGACACCTGGATTCAATACGATCCGACTAAACCCGTTACCTATCGCATCGATAACTGGAACGGTCTTCTGCCGGATATTTCGTTCACGCCGCCGGCCGCATACGTCGTGCCTGGCGAATGGAAAACGATCATCGAAAAGTTAGACGCGCATGGCATCGCCTATCGGCGCATTGGCCACCCGATGAAAGAGGTGGACGCGACGGCCTATCAGCTCGATCAACCCAAGTGGGCAAACGAGCCGTTTGAGAGTCACCTGATGCTGCAGAGCTTCAATCTGCATGCGCAGCCGGTCGAGATTACGTTATCACCTGGTTCGGTGATCGTGCCGATGAATCAGCGCGCCGCGAATGTCGCTATCGAATTATTGGAGCCACAAGCGCCAGATTCATTGCTGCGCTGGGGCTATCTCAACGCCATCTTCGAACAAAAAGAATACGGCGAGCAGCGTGTCTTGGAAAAACTCGCGCGCGATATGCTGGCGAAGGATCCCGCGCTGAAAGCCGAGTTCGAGAAGAAGCTGCATGACGATCCGAGCTTCGCTGCCAACAGCCGTGCGCGTTTGAGTTTCTTTTACGACCGATCGCCTTGGTACACGGTGCAACGTATCGGCGTTTATCCTGTGCTGCGCGTCGATGCCGCGCAGATGGCGAATATTGCGACCAAGTAAAAGCTCCTCGCAAAAGTAACACCGTGGGTCCCCTCCCATACGTGTAGTAAGGGGAGGGTCAGGGTGGGGTGAAGTCAACCTCGCGGCAAGCTCAGACAACCCCACCCCAGCCCTCCCCTGCAAGCAGGGGAGGGAGCCAGAATTGGCTAGGCTGTTACTACCTCAAAGGGACGCATCATCTCGTTCGCTTCGTGTTCGAGCAGGTGGCAGTGCCATGCGTAGCGGCCAGCGTAGCCGTCGAAACGCACAATGATGCGCGTGATCATCCCGGGCCACGCCTGCACCACGTCCTTCCATCCGGCCTCGCCCGCAGTCGGCGGTTGCGCCGGACCCGTGTGACGCACGGTTTGCGAATCCAGCCAAGCGCCCTGGTCGAACGGCTGACGATCCAAAATCTGAAACCGCACCATATGCAAATGGATCGGATGCGAATCGTCGGTGAGATTGATCAGGCTCCAGATTTCCGTACTGCCAAGCACCGGCTTTTCCGTCACCGGCTCGTGCCAGCGCTTGCCGTTGAGCAACATCAGCATCGGCTCGGCGACGCAATCGGCGTAAGAATCCAGCGTCAATAAGCGTTGATTGGTGGCCGAGGATTCGGCCGTGCGCGGCACGTCGCGCAATACCGCGGGCACCACGCTGGTGTCTTGGACGCGTCCATTGCCGATACGAAACTGCAGAATCGGAAGCGCGTCGTTCATCAACTCGATCTGCTGCCCCGCCAGCGCGGCGAAATCGATAACGATATCCGCACGCTCACCCGGCGCGATAAACACGTTGCGCTGCGTCACTGGAGCTGCCAACAATCCCTGATCGCTGCCAATTTGCACAAACGATTGCGCATTGCGCAACTTCAAATTGAAGAAGCGCGCATTGGAGGCATTGAGTACGCGGAATCGATAACGACGCGGTTGTACGTCGAGATACGGCGACAGCGCGCCATTGACCAGCATGGCGTTGCCGAATACTTCCGAGACCCACGGCGCTTCGCTATTGCCTGAAACGGGGTAATAAAGCTGCCCATCCGGCGTCAGCAAACGATCACTCAACGTTAGCGGAATTTCTTGCTCGCCTCGCGGCAAGCCGAGCGATTGTTCGTGCTCGTCGCGAACGACCACATTTCCGAACATGCCCGCATAAATATTCAGGCGATTGATGCCCATCGCATGATCGTGATACCAGAGCGCTGCGGCATCCTGCTTATTTGGATAGGTGTGTAATCGCGATTTCCCGGGCACATACCAATCTTCAGGATAGCCATCGCTTGCGGTCGGCACGCACGCACCATGCACATGCACGATCGCGCGCACCTCGGGCTTGTCTTTCTCCGCACCGTGAATACGGTGATCGATCGGCAGAAAGTGTTTCGTCGGCAGCGCATTGAGCCAGTCGACGCGAAACGCCTTGCCGCTTTGCGTTTCGATCGTCGGCCCCGGCATGCAGCCGCCGTACGTCCAGACACGCGTCGGCGGTAATTCGCGATGCAGGCGCTGTTCGGTTTCGCGCATGTCGACGCGTAGCACGTCGCCACCTGCGCGCAACACAGGCGGTATCGGCAACGGATCGACGAAGAGTTTAAGTTGATTCGGATCGAGCAAGCGCGGCACTTTCGCTTGATCGGCCACCATGTGTTTGCACAGCGCACCACCGCCCATCTTGGGCATGGCTTGCATATCGTGCGCACGCAAGCGTGTGACGCCTGCGCCGAGACCTAATGCGGACCATTTCAGAAAATCGCGGCGGGAAGAAGGCACGTCACGCTCTCTCGCAAAGAAACATCGCCGTAGCATGGCTCAGCAAAAAGCATCGCCCCAAGGTATGGGGCGATGCTTCGCAGTACGCGAAGGCTAACGGATGACGCAACGTGGCATTACCACTTTTTGCCAACGGGCTCGCCGGTGCTTTCATCCAAGAACAAGCGACGGTTTTCCGGGTGCGGATCGTCGAAGTCGAACATGCGATTCAACGTGCCCGCCAAGGCATCGAAGGAACCGCCGCCCAGACGCTGGCCGTCCAACCAGTTGTCTTCGATAAAGCGCGTAACGGAACTCTGATCGCTCACGCCGTGATCGACGTAGTTATGGCGCGCCCACGGCGACACCACCATCATCGGCAGACGCGGACCGTAACCGCAGCGACCTTGCACCGATTTACCGTTCGAATTCACACCAGGCAGCATGCCGCGTCCGTTGCAGACGCCCGTGGCGTTGAGCGCATCCTGATCGGTTTGCGATGCGTTCGCCTGCGGACCTTGCTGATGGTCGTACCAGCCATCGGAGTCGTCATAGGCGATCACAACGGCCGTGTCGCGCCATTCCGGCTGTTTCTGCAAGAAGTTGATCACGTGCACGATAAATTGCTGTTCGTCGAGCGGATCGGAGTAGCCGGCGTGACCGTCCTGATAACCCGGCGCCTTGAGGAAGCTCACCGCCGGCATATTGCCCGCCTCGACCGCCGCGTAGAAATCGCTAAGGTCGTATTGATGATTCGCCGCATCGCCGTTGTGACCGATCATCGCCACCGACGTGGGGCGCGCATGCGTCGGGTTGGCGGTACTTGTGTAGTACTGGAACGGCTGATGGTGCGGAATGTAGTCGGCCTTCACCGTCTGCGTGACCGTCGACAACGTGGTGCGTTTGCAGCCGGTGGTGCCGTTGGCGTTGACGGTGCTCAGATCGAAGCCGCCTTCAAAGAAACCCCAGGTGATGCCTTTGGCGTTGAGCAGATCGCCCACGTTTTTGCCGCCCAGATGCACGCGCGCACCGCTCGACGTGGAGCACACGTCGTCGGTCGGATCGGCATCGCTCACTAGCGTGTAGCCGCCTTGTCCGTCAGCCACTTCATCGCCACCGGCAGCGAGCGATTCGGTGATGCCGTTGGTCTGGCCCGAAATCAGATTGATCGCGCCCGGCGTCGACGGACCGAAGGTAGTGCCGTAGCTGTTGTCGCTCATCGCAAAATGCTGCGCGTAGTGCCACAACGCAGTGACGGTGTTGCCGTCGTAGTAACCCATCACTTGACCGTTGCTGTCTTGCGCAGTGGTGCCGCCCGGCAGCGTTTCGCCCGTACCGGTGAATGCCGGAAACAGATCCATGGCGCCGTTGTCGAACGCCTGTTGCTCCGGCTGGTAATCGTGATCCTGATCGGCAGTGGCCGCTTGCGCGCGCGACAGACGGAACGGATTGATAGCGCCCGTGCCGTTCGCCGAATTGGCCGCATTGGGATTGTTCGTCAGCAACTCGCGGTTCAAGCCGTTGACCTTCGGCGTAAACGGCGAGGCGTAGAACGGCGGTTCACCCGAGGCGTTCGCCGCATAAGGATAGGTGCCGAAGTAGTGATCGAACGAAACATTCTCTTGGAAGATCACCACCAGATGCTTGATCGGCGTCGCCGTTCGATCGTGGTTGTGCCCATGATTATGGGCGTCGTTAAAAGCAGGGTCTTGAGCAGAAGACGCGACAGACAGGGTAAGCAGACAAGCGGCAAGGCCAACAGCAAGACGGGTGCGCATGGCAGTCTCCGGTGGACAGTCGATGGGCACGCTTCCCCTGATAGCGTGATCATCGGAACGGTACGAACTGGCGATGACACCCTCATAACAGCCATGCGACGAGCCGTCAGAAATATCGGGAATGCCGCACAGACGGCCTTCCCCGCCGCCTACCCCACCCCTGACCTTTGACACTGGGTCCTTCCATGACCAATGGCATAGCGTGGGAGGTCATGGCCGCTATGGGGCAATCCACGCGACGGCCAGCATGACTAAGGGGCGCCTACGGGCGATTCAATGACTCATCCAGAGGGAAATACATGACCAACAAGCATTTGAAGCCGCTGCTGCTGGCGGCGAGCGTGACCTTCGCCTTGGCCGCCTGCGGCAAGCAGGAACAAGCCGCCGCGCCCGCCCCCGCATCCACCGCACCCGCTCCGGCTGCCACCACAGCCAGCGCTGCCAAGCCCACCAGCGTATTCGACGCCAGCGAGCTCGATAGCGGCATCAATGCCTGTCAGGACTTCAACGGTTTCGTGAACGCGAAGTGGGTCGCCGCCAACCCGATTCCGAACGATCGCACCAGCTGGGGCGCGTTCCATCAGTTGGCCGAGAAGAGCCTCAACACGCAGCATGACATTGTCGACGACGCGTCCAAGAACGTCGCGCAGGCGAAGGCTGGCTCGATCGAGCAGAAGATCGGCTACCTGTATCAGGCCGGCATGGATCAGGACGCCATCAACAAGCTCGGCTACGACCCGATCAAGCCGAAGCTCGATAAGATCGCTGCGCTGAAGTCGTCGTCGGATGTCGCCAAGTACATTACCGACGCATTCGCCGAGGGCGACCAGCAAGTGTTCAACTTCGGCTCCGGCGCCGATTTCAAGGACGCCAGCAATCAGATCGGCTTCGCCAACCAGGCCGGCCTTGGCTTGCCCACGCCCGACTATTACACCGATGCGAAATACGCCGATCTGCGCACGGCGTACAAGGCGTATATCGCCAAGTCGCTGACGCTCGCTGGCGTGTCGGATGCCGACGCCAAGAAGCAGGCCGATGACGTGCTGGCGTTTGAAACCAAGCTCGCTGGTTCGTCGCTCTCGCCGACGCAATTGCGCGACACGGACAACGAATATCACTTCGTCACCGTGGCCGAAGCGGACAAAGTCACCCCGCACTTCAAGTGGGAAGATTTCTTCAAGGCGCAGGGCGTAACGATCGACAACGGCTTCTCGCTGTCGCAGCCGAAGTTCTTTACCGGATTCGACAAACTGCTGGCGTCGGCGCCGGTTTCGCAATGGCAGGCGTATCTGCGCTTCCACACGATCGACGACGCGTCGCCGTACCTTAGCACCGCGTTCCAGGACAACCGTTTCGATTTCTTCGGCAAGACGCTTTCCGGTCAGCCTGAGCAAAAGCCGCTGTGGAAGCGCGTGCTGGGCACCGTGAACGTGTCGATGGGTCAGGCGCTCGGTCAGCTTTATGTCGCCAAGGAATTCACGCCGGAAGCCAAGCAGCGTGCGCAGGAATTGGTCACCAACGTGCGCGAAGCGTTGAAGGATCGCATCCAGCATCTGGATTGGATGAGCGACGCCACCAAGCAGAAGGCGCTCGACAAGTGGAACAAGTTCCTGCCCAAGATCGGCTATCCCGATCACTGGCGTAGCTGGGACGACCTCACCATCAAGCAGGGCGATTACTACGGCGACGTGATGGCCGCCGCCAAGTTCAACTATCAGTGGGATATCGGCCATATCGGCAAGAAAACCGACCGCACCGAATGGGGCATGACGCCGCAAACGGTTAACGCCTACTACGACCCCAGCACCAACACCATCAACTTCCCGGCCGCGATCCTGCAACCGCCGTTCTTCTATGCCAACGGCGATGACGCGATCAACTACGGCGGCATCGGCGCGGTGATCGGTCACGAATCCAGCCACGGCTTCGACGACCAGGGCGCGCAGTTCGATGGCGACGGCAACAAGGCCGACTGGTGGACGGCGCAGGACAAGTCGCAGTTCAAGGCGCGCTCCGGCAAGCTGGTGGATCAGTTCAACGGCTATGCGCCGCTGAAGGACAAGCCCGATCTGCACGTCAATGGTCAGCTGACCTTGGGCGAGAACATCGCCGACCTGGGCGGCCTCAATGTGGCTTACGACGCGCTGCAAGACGCGCTGAAGAAGAACGCGACCGAAGCGCAGCAGAAGATCGACGGTTATACGCAGGATCAGCGCTTCTTCCTGAGCTGGGCGCGCGTATGGCGCAACAGCACCCGCGAGAAGCAGGCGGAGCTCTATCTCAACATCGATCCGCACGCACCGGCATCGCTGCGCGCCATCGGTGCGCCGTCCAACATGCCGGCCTTCGCCGACGCGTTCCAGTGCAAGACAACCGATCCGATGGTTCGCGCTGGCGATAAGCAGGTGAAGATCTGGTAAGTCCCACGGTCGCGGTCTGACAGGCCGCGATGCAAAACCCGAAGCCCCGCACATCTGTGCGGGGCTTTTTTTATGCCCCGGGATTGAGCTTCACATTGTCGCAATAGCGTGTGATAATGACAACGATTCGCATTTACTACCACGCCAGTTGAGGCGGCAAGCGGGATTGGGACGCATCGCGCATCCCAAGGAGCCAGCCAACAACCCGTTCTGGTCCCTCCCCACTTGCCGACACGCTACCTATGCCCGCCAACTTCCGTGCCTCGCCCCTGCAAACCGCCCTGCTTCTTGCTCTCGCGCTTCCCGCCGCCGCTCAGGCGCAGTCGGTAGGGGCATCCTCCGACGACACGCCTCCGCCGCAAACCACCCCAACCACGTTGAGCTCGGTACATGTCACCGGCAGCGTTGTCGGCAACGACTACCAAACCGACACCTCCTCCGTGGGCGCCAAAGTGCCCACGTCGCTACGCGATATTCCGCAGACCGTAGTCGTGGTGAATCGCGATCTGCTCGACGCGCAAGGCGCGACATCCTTGCAAGATGCGTTGCGCAACGTCCCCGGCATCACCATCGGTGGCGCGGAAGGCGGACAGATCGGCAACAACATCAATCTGCGCGGCTTTACGGCGCGCACGGATATTTATCTGGACGGCTTTCGTGATCCCGGTCAGTACTATCGCGACGTGTTCGATCTGGATGCGATCGAAGTATTGAAAGGCCCCTCTTCCATGTTGTTCGGACGCGGCTCCACCGGCGGCGTGATCAATCAGGTAACCAAGGAACCGGAACTGAAACCCTTCGGCGAAATCACCGCTACCGTGGGCACCAGCGATCGCTATCGCATGACCGCGGATATCAATCAGCCGATTTCGGATACCGCCGCGGCGCGCGTGAACATCTACGGTCAAAGCATGCAAACCACGCGCGATGTGTTGAAGAATCAGGATGGCGGCATTGCGCCATCGATACGCTTCGGCATCGGCACGCCGACGCAAATCACCTTATCCGCGTTGATTCAACGCAATCACGACATGCCCGATTACGGTTTGCCGCCCGTCAACGGTCACCCCGCCGACGTGAATCCCAAGAACTGGTACGGCTTGACCGACGATCGCACCAATCAAAGCGTGAACGAATTCAACGCGCGCCTGGAGCATGTGTTCTCGGACCATTTGAGTGTGCGCACACGGCTCGAATACAGCCAATACACCACGGATGCGCGCGAGACGGCTGCCAACAGCGTCGTTACGGCCAATGGCGTCACGCTCAATAAAACGCTGGGCAATCCGACCAACCTGCCACTGCAGGATTTGTATGCGCAACTCGCCAGCCACGATCGCGTGATTCACGACACGACGCTGGACAGTCAAACCGATCTGGTTTCCAAGTTCGACACGGGAAACCTGCAGCACACCCTGGTCACTGGCGTTGAGCTTGCGCGCGAAACCTACAACAACCAGGCTTACACACGCACCGGCTTGCCGTTGCTATCGCTGCTCGATCCCGTCGAGGAAAGCACGCCCGCCAACGTCAAGACGACGCGCGGCAATTATGCGCAGTCCACCGCCAACACCATCGGCGTGTATGCCAACGACACCATCAAGCTCAACGATCAGTGGATGGTGGTTGCCGGCGTCCGCCGCGATCGATTCGATGCGCATATCAGCAACACCGTATCGCTGCCGTCGTATGCGCAGCAGACAGTGTCGTTCACCAGCGTACGTGGCGGCGTGATCTATCAGCCGAGCGAAAAGCAGTCGTATTACGTGTCGTACGGCACGTCGTTCAATCCTTCGCTCGAACAGCTCACGCTGACGAACGGCACGCAGAACCTCGCGCCGTCGAAAGACTACTCCTATGAAATCGGCGGCAAGTGGAATCTGCTGGAAGACACGCTCGCCATCAATGCCGCGCTCTACAACCTCGAACAGACCAATGCACGCACGCAAACATCTTCGGGCGAATACACGTTGGACGGCAATATCCGCGTGCGCGGCGCCGAGCTGGGCGTTGTCGGGCATCTCACCAAAAACTGGCAGATCTTTTCCGGTTACGGTTATATGGACGGCCGTATCGTGAAAGCGCTGGACGGCACGCAAGGCAACGTGCCGGCCAATACCCCGCGCAATACGTTCACCACGTGGAGCACGTATACGTTCTCCGAACACTGGGACGTGGGCGGCGGTCCGACCTATATGTCGCAGCGCTTCGCCGCCAATACCAACGCCGTGAGCGTCGGCGGTTATACGCGTTGGGATGCGACGCTGGCTTATCATCAACCGCGTTACGACATCCGTCTGAACGTATTGAACCTCACCAACAAGCATTATTTCGACGCACTTATTCAGTCGGATGGTGGCCGTTCGGTGCCGGGTATTGGACGAACGGCGATGGCGACATTCGCATATAAGTTCTGACATCGGATCACGCGAGGACTCCGTATGCTGGTTCACATTCCCGGTTTACTCCATGCCGAGCAACTGGCGCACTTCCGTCGACAGCTCGATGCTGACAACGCACCATGGGTCGACGGGCGCGTGACGGCGGGGCACCAAGGTATTCACGTCAAGCAAAACCAGCAAATCGCCGAAGGCTCGCCGCTGGCGGTCGAGCTTGGCAACACAGTGCTAGCCGCGCTGGAACGACATCCGTTGTTTATCAGCGCGGCGCTGCCACATCGCGTGTATCCGCCGATGTTCAATCGCTATCAAGGCGGCATGCATTTCGGCAGTCACGTCGATGGTTCCGTGCGATTGTTGCCGGGTACCGGCGACAAAATTCGCACCGACCTTTCCGCTACGCTTTTTCTGGCCCCGCCGGAAAGCTACGACGGCGGTGAACTGCTGATCGAAGATACGTACGGTACGCAAACCGTGAAACTTGCGGCGGGCGACATGATCCTCTACCCCGCCAGCAGCCTGCATCGCGTGAATCCGGTGACGCGCGGCGCGCGTCTAGCCTGTTTCTTCTGGGTGCAAAGCATGGTGCGCGACGATGGGCAACGCACCATGTTGTTCGATCTCGACAACGCGATTCAGCGGCTTACTGCAACGAACGCAGACGAAGCTGCGCGCGTAAAGCTTACCGGCGTGTATCACAACCTTTTGAGGATGTGGTCGGAAGTTTGACTATCCGCCACGTTCCGGATTCTCTCACCAGCACGGTGATGCGGGATTGCGATTCCCCTTCTGATCGAGCGTGACCGTTCCGCAAGTATCTTTCTTCTGCAACGTTGAGAGGGGTATCGCCTCGACGACGTAGCTAGTCGCAGAGGGCGCCGCTTGAAATTGAATGGTGTAATTGGCGCCGCTTTCACTGGTTGAGTCGCAGCCAAGCGTCGGCAACGCAGTAAGCGCCGTCGCCGCAGCCGTAGATCCCGATGCAGGTTGGACTTGGTTATAGCTCAAGTTGGTGGTGTAGAAGCGCTCCATGTAATTGGAGTGCTCCGTCAAACACCCTTCAGCCGCAACGCGATTGGTTTTGATCACGTGCTGCATATACGACGGATACGCGATCGCCGCGAGAATCGCGATGATCGCCACCACGATCATCAACTCGATCAAACTGAAACCGATCTCCGTATCAGCGCCGCGCATACGCTCACGCCGATGCAACGAATCGAATGACAGATCGCGCAATTCCTTGCCGCCGTTACTTGGATTCATCGCTCCGCCCCTCATTGGTTCACCACTTCTTGCCAGGATACACGCGTGCCGTTGGCGGTCGAACCCGACGTCATCAGACTGGACGTACTGCCGTTGTCGAAGCTCATCAACATGTCACCGCCGACGAAGATCGGATTGTTCGGCAGCGCGCTGAAGCCTACGCCCGCTGACGCCATGGTTACCGTCTTGCCGCCATAAGTGAACGTCACGGTGCCGCCGCCGCCCAGGAAGAATGGGTTCGCTGGATCGGTGCCAGTGAAGGGATCGACCGCCATCACCCAACCACTACCGGACGGGTTGCAGATATCGGTTACCACTGGAATGCGCGTGGTGCCCAACAGAACATTGCCTTGGAACTGGTTGGGCGTGACCATGCGCTCGCCCTGCGCAACCAATGCGCCATTCGTTCCGGTCGGCGCCTCCAGGTTCATATACCAGCCAAGCTTGCCGCTCATATCGCTCGGTGTCGGCATCGGTGTTACGGCGCGCTGACCCAAGGTCGGTGGGGTCGCGGTTGGATCGCCGTTCACCTGATAAATGATCGAACGCTGCACCAAGCTGCTCACCGTTGCATTGCTCGTCGGCGAGGAAGAGCCACCCGGCTGAGCAATCACGCCATACCAGCTTTCAATTTGCTGATTGCTAAGGTCGTTGCTGCTGAGGTATTGACCCGTGCCGAAGAACACCCACACGTTGGCGGTGTTGGGATCTTCGCCCGCCAACATACCGGCCGTGATCGGTTGTGGGTTGCCGCTGGAATCCAGGGGCGTGTCGAACACCACGGTGCCCGTCGTACTCACGGTACCGAGGACAGACGGGTCGGGATTGTAGTTATTGCCCTTGGTGGCGCCCAGCGGGAACCGCCACACCTGTCCCTGAAGATCGCCTGCATAAGCCTCGGTGCTGATGCCATTGCTTGGGGAATCCATCCAAGCAACCGGCGCGGCGAGGCCATTCGCCGCGGTGCTGATACGGCTGCTCGCCGAGTGCACGCTGAGCGTGCCTGTGGCCAGATCGAACTCCAGCAATCCCGCCGAGCCGGCGGCGCTGTTGTAGCCGTTGCCGATTAACACCTGCCAATCGGAATTGGTGCCGTCTTGCACCTTGGCGATCGTTGGCTTGCCGACCATCTGGCCGATGTAGTTGCTGTTGGCTAACCCGTCGCCGGCCGAACGCTCCCACAAAGGCGTGATGTTGGACGGATCGGTAATGTCCAACGCGTAAACGGCTTCGGCAGGGCCGCGGCCGGTGGTGCCGACGAGGATGGTGTGCCAAGCATAACCATTGATCGTCGCAAGGCCAGGCAGATAGGCGTCCGCGATCGTCAATTCGCCGTCATTGAAATACACGTGCGGCAAGGTGGTGGTTCCGTAGTTGGGATCAGCCAGGCTCGCAATATTGTTTCCTGGCGTGGTCGTGCCGCCCGCCGCGATCACCGCACCCGGCAAGTAGGCAAACTTCTCAGCGCCCGTGGTGGCGTCGAACGCGTGCAACATGCCGTCGTTGGCCGCCACGAACACGAGAGTCTCGCGCGCGGAAGGTGAGTTGGTCACGGCGTTGCCGCTGGCGTCGACCGTGCTTTGCGCCCAGGCTCCGAACGAATTGTCGCCAGTCGTCGCGGTGCTGCTGATGCCGGTAAACGACTGACCCTCGAACTCATTCGGATTGGGTGCGCCGGCATACACGGGCTGCGAGTCGACGATATCGCCCAGCACGGAGGTGCGGTCGCGGTAGTTGCCGTTGTTTTTCTGCTCAAGCGTGTTGTCGCCACGCAGATAACTCACCATCGTTGCTTGTGCCGCTGCCGAACTGCCAAGCGAGGCAAGCTGCGCGCTCGACAACGCGGGGGGCGCGCCGGTGGTGCCGTTGTTCTGGAATGCCACGAACGTACCAGCGCCAGACGTCGACGGCACGTAAGTCTCGATCGTACGACTCGAATAGGTGTTGACGGTGTTGCTGCTGTCGGTCAACTGAGCGGCCGCGCTCCATGTTGGCGTGGTGGAAATCGCACCGGTAGTCGAGTTGATCGCAAGCGCCTTCAGATCGCCGGTCCATTTGACGGTGAAGTAATTCGCCTGATACGCCACCGTACCGCTGGTGAGCTGGGTGGAGTTGGCCGCCAGGCTGGCGCCCGTACCGGCGCGCTCTGAAGCGCGTTGCAAGGCATCGGTCAGACCGCTGATAAACGTCGCTGGGCTGGTTGCGGAATAGAAACCGCCGTGTCCGTTGACACCCGCATGTTCCAGATCGGCGATGTTGTAGATCGAATTCGCCGCAGGTGTCGGCCACTTGAAGTTGGTGAGCGTAAGGCCACCGTCGGCAGCACTGAAGACGTCACTGACGGTGGGTGGCGAATCGTTATTCGATGCCTTGCCGGAAATGCCCTGCGGAGTAAAGCCCAAGCCCATGGTGAACGTGGTCATATGCTGCCAGAACGCCGGATCTTCCGAATTGGTCGGCACTTCGTTCGGATAGCCCGTCCCGGTTTGCAAGTCGTTTTCCCAGTAGTACATCGCCACGTCGGCGAGCGACGGACTGCTATCGCTCGTCGCGCCACCAGAGTAAGGCGCTGCGGGCGAGCTGCCGGCAACCGTGGGCCATGTCAGACCGTTGGGTCCGTTTATCGTCGGCCACGCGGCGCTGCTGGCGCCCGCTTCGGATGACGATGAGTAGCTGTCGTTCCAGAAACCATCGGTGGTCAAAATGGTGTACGACTGACGACAGGCGATCGTGCTCGGTTGGTTGGTCGTCCCATAAAGGGGATCGTTTTTCATCACCGTCCAAGGCTGCGATGTCTGGTAATACTGGCCGACGCGATCCAAGGCTGTGCGCAAGGGCGTACCGCCGCCCGCGCTCTCGCCAAGGATCCAGGTCCAAAACGATGCCTTTTGGGTGCCACTGGTGCCGTCGCCAAAGGGTTGCACTTCGGCCAAGGCGTTTTTGCTGTTACCACCGCCAGCGCCAGAATCGTTGAACGCATATTGCAGCGATGGCAGGCCGGAGGTGTTGTTGCCGTTGATCGAGGCGAAGCCCACGCGGAATGTCGTGCCTACGGTGTTAAAGGCCGTAATCAAGCCGCTCTTGGCCATCAGAATACGGGTGTGATAGTACGAGTACCAATTGGCGACGTTCGTCTCAGTGGTGGCACTGTCGTCGCAGTTGCTCGATGTCATTCCGGCTGATGCCGCCAACAGGCAGGTGCCGCTGTTGCCTACATAGTGACTCGTGAAAGTGCCATCCGAGTTTTTCACCGTATAGGTAAAGAAGGAATACGTGGTCGTTGTCGACGGCGGCGTGCAAAGTCCGGTGCTTGAATTGAGCTTGTCCGAACCGTTGCACGTTGGCGCTGCGGTCAGGACCGGATTCGGCGTGCAAAGAAACGTAGTGGAGCTATAGGTGTCTTTACCCTGACAAGTAGGTGTTGCGGTCGTATTCTTGTTCTTGTTGGAGACACAGAGGCCAGAGTTCTTGCCGCTGGTTTGCAGCGTGTAGTTAAAGGGGCAACTGGCCGTATACGGCTGCTCCACACAGGTGCCATTGGTCAGCGTATATCCAGCCTGGCAATTGATCGGCGCATATGGGGTGCCGGCCGTCTGTACGTTGAACGATTGCGAATAGGTGATGTTGCTCGGCGCGCAAAACGCGTTCGCCGCGTAGCAGGTGTTGTTGTTGCTTGAATCGTTTGCACCCGTGTACGAAGACAAATCCACCGTGCCGTTGCTCGTATGGAAACCATCGATCGGTGCGGCGTTAAAGCTCGATGCGGGATACAAGGTTCCGTTAACCTGCGGCGGCGGCGAGTACGTGATGGTCGGGTTGTAGTAAGCACCGTTGACGCTGGAGCTGGTCAATTCGGCGGCAGTAGGCGAACCCGGTGTCGCGCCGAGATAGGAATAATCCGGCATGACGTCCCAGTTCATCGAACCCGAGTCGTCGAGCATCAGCGTCACGTTGGGTGGAATCACCGGCTGCAAAGTCACCGGCTGCTGATCTACGGTCACCGTGGGCGTGGTGGCGGAAGCTGCCGGCGTGTAAACCACGCCGAGCGTCCATACAACCAACACCGTGCCCAGCAACTTGCGGGCTGCGGCACTCCAACGGCGAACGGTTTGTCGATTCGTGTTCATCGCGGTTTAACCCTGAAATTGGACAGCTCGTCGCCGTTCGGCGACATGCATGGAGCGTGGTGCTATCACTGCTTGATGACGGCCTGGAGCGTGACGACCGCACGGTCACCCACCACAGCGGGGTCGCCACTGCGCGCGGTAATGCGGTAATACACATTCGTGCCCGAATTGCCCTGTACACCGTAATTGCGCGAATTGGCGGTGTCGCCAAAGCCGGTGCTGGTTTTCTGGTTGATCCAGTTGCCCATGTTCTCCACCACATACTGAGGCTGGCTGGCGGACACCGTGCTGGCGGTGTAACTGCCGGCAGTTTGACCGGTGGTAACGGTGTGAATGGCCGTTGCGGGCAACGTCGAATCAGTAAACGGATTGGGCAGGCACGTAACGCCACCAGCCTGACAGTTGTGCCAAATAAGCGTCGGCGTCGTGGAAATCACCGCGCTCGCCGCGCGAATCGCCGCTTCGGCGCTTTGGAACGCCACTTCGCGATCGTAAAGATTGGACGACATTTTCTGCTGCATGATCGTCCCTCGCATCGCGGCAAGTCCGACCAGAGAAATCAATATCAGCAGAAGCAATGCCACCACGAGCGCCATGCCACGTTGCGAGCGCGCACCGGACGAACGGAAATGAATAGGCGACGAATAAAAAGTGATTGACGTTTTCATGTCATTGCACTCGATTGCGCACCGTGGTGGTGGATGTGAACGACCGATTGAGCGCATTCGTTCCAGTGGTGTCGACGCGCGTGTTGGTGCTCAGCATTTGAAGCGTGATTTGCGCCGAATTGACGATGGCCCAATTGGTCACGTTCGTTGCCGTGGTGAACGACGTGCCAGGGGGCTGCAAGTACGCAATCTTCATGCTGTTGACGTTACGCACCATTTCCTGCGGCGTCGCCGTCACGCCGCCGGCGCTAGCCGTTGTGTCGAGTCGATAGAGCGAATTGGTGTTGGCCCCATTCTTGCCGATGTACCAAACCACGGACGTGAGCACGGCAACGCGCGAATTGGCTGGAAACGTGTATTGGTTGCCGGTTGCCGGACCGGTGCAAATGGTCGGGTAACCCAACCCCTTCGAACAGTTGCCGGGGGTGGCGTTACCGCCGGAATCGTGGACCACGTTTTGGTCGGAGTTGTACTTGGTGATCTGCATGATCGTGGCGTGATCGAAATCGCAGACCATGATCAGATCGCCCGTGGCCAACTCGGTGGTTGCGGCATTGATTTCAAAACTGGCGGCGCTGCCCGATGGCACCTTCGACACGACAATGTCGGTATTGGCGGTGCTGAGCACATGCACCGAACTGTTTTTGGTCGGCGCGCCGGCGCCGGTAATACCCGTCAGCGCCGGATCGGTGGTGGCGTCGTCGTACCCCAGCAACGCGTCATTCCAATTGGCGTACCAAGGGTCCGGCGGATTGACGACGTTGGCGACGCGTCCGCTGCTGGTATCGCAACCGGTATTGCCGGCATCGCGGATATCGCGCGCCAGCATTTCGAACGCAGTGCGCGATTCATCGCCCACTTCGCCCAGCGATTCGTTCGTGCGGTAGGTTTGTTGTCCGGCGAGAAACACGCTGGTCACACCACCGATCACGATCAAGCCCAGCAGCATCGCCACCATCAGTTCTATCAGCGTAAAGCCGAGCGGACGTCCCGAAGAACGCGTCGTGCGATTTTTTCGTTGCTTGCCAATCATGGGGCGCTCGCTCATAGCATGGCCTGGGTAACAACTTGCTGCGTATTGCTGCCGCTGTCGCCGCCACGACTGTCATCGAACTGGATCGTGACAGTGCAGTACGCGGTGTACGTACCCGGCGCGGCCGTGCACGAGATTTTGCCCGTGGTGCTGGCGATGCTGCCGATCGGCGCAAGTTCGGTTTTGCACCAGGTATTGAGCTGCGCGGTCGCCAACGTGGAACCCGCCGCCGGACAGTTGTTCGCCGCGATGGCAGTGCCTGTGTTGTAGTTGCCTGCAACGGCGTTGGCGATATCGGCGCGCATCGCGTCGAGAATCGAGTAGCTGGCTACCGTGGCCATGCTGCGCACCATCGCGCTGTTGTTGGTGGACAACGAGCGCGCCTGCAAGGCCGCGATCGCCAAAAAGCCGATGGAAAGAATCAGCACGGCGATCATGACTTCGATAAGGCCGACGCCGGCCTCGTAACGACGGCCGTGGCGTGCGGACGAGCGTTGCTTCCGGTGGGTCGTCATGGGCAAGTCCCGGTGGTGGACGTGGTCGTGATAATCGAACCGGTCGCCATCCAAATTTGAACGTGGTTGTTGCTTTTCAGCGCAGCAACGCAAATGTCTGCCAGCGGAACGTTGGCGGTGCTGCTGTCGTAAATCGTGGTCGGCGTGCTTGGCAGATAGGCCAGTCCATCGCCGTGGAAACGGACGGCGACGATGTCGCCGTGCAATACCACGGGCGTCGCCAGGTCCGACGGGGTGGCCATCACTTGCGACGTGGCCCCCGTGACCGTATTGGTCAGCACAAAGACAGCGCCGCTGGCCGTGGTGCACGCGTTGCCAAGCGCGTCGGTCGTTCCAGTAGTGTTGTTGGTAGCGAGATCGCTGCAAAACTGGGTATCGGCATTGCGCTTGATCGCTTCCATGCGCGCGGCATTCAGCGAACCAACCAATTCGTTGGCGACAGTCGTAAGCCGGTTCGTGTTGATGATGTTGTTGAAGCTGGGTATGGCGATCACAAACAGGACCGCGGCCACAGCCACCGTGATCATCAGCTCGACAGTCGTAAACCCGTCGACGGGCCTCGCCGGCCCGCGTCGTTGCGACATTCGCATGAAATTTCCCCCTGCACTTGGAGGCAAGTCTACTCTTGCCCTATCACCGTGCCAGTCTATTACGTCAATAAAACCAGGCATTTCCGACAAATGGTACGTTTTTTCTGACAAACGGCCAGGCAGTGTGAAAGCGATCACACTGACGCGTGCCTTGCAGGGACGTGGTCGGTGGCCTGCCTCGCACGCATTTCGTCGCCCCGAAACGCGTTCTAGGTGAGCGACGTGGGCGGGCAAACAACACGCGGCGGCTGCGAATGCGCGGCGACGCAGCCGTCAAGGTTTCTTCCGCTTTGCGGGAAGCGGATAATCGACCCCCTTGTATCGATGCGGTTGCTCAAGAACTGATGTTTCTACCCGGTCAACGTTGGATATCCACCGCCGAGCCTGAGCTTGGCCTCGGCACCGTGCTGCGCGTCGAAGGGCGTGGGGTGCAGGTCCTGTTCGCCAAGTCTGGGGTATTGCGCCCTTATGCGATGGATTCGGCGCCGTTGGTGCGTGCCGAATTTCGGGCGGGGCAGCGTGTGGCCGGCAAAGGCCTCGCGTTCCTGGTTGAGCGTGTCGAGGAGCGCGAAGGGCTTTTTGTCTATCGCGGCGAAGGCCGTGAACTGCACGAGGGGCAGCTGGACGACGAGCAGAGCGTCAGCCAGGCAGACGACCGGTTGATCGGCGGCCGCACCGATCCGGTTCATCACTTTGAACTGCGCCTGGAGAGTCTCAAGCGGCGCGCCGATGCACGACGTTCCGCAAGCTGGGGCTTGAGCTCCTCGCGTATCGGCCTGGTGCCGCATCAGTTGCGCGTGGCGGGCATTGCCGCGTCGCGGCATCCGCCGCGCGTATTGCTTGCCGATGAAGTGGGTCTGGGCAAAACCATCGAAGCGGGCATGATCATCGCGCGACAGATCGCGACGGGTCGTGCATCGCGTGTGCTTGTGCTGCTGCCCGATACGTTGGTGTATCAATGGTTCGTGGAGCTGCTGCGCCGCTTCAACCTCAGCTTTGCGATCTATGACGAGGAGCGTTGCGAGGCGCTGGAGCAATCCGGCGGCGCCAGCAACCCGTTCGAAGACGAACAACTGGTCATCGCCGACTTCGGATTTCTGGAACACAACCCCAAGCGCGCCGAGCAATTGCTGGAGGCTCCGTGGGATTTGCTGGTGGTGGACGAAGCCCATCACTTGGCATGGACGCCCGAAGCATCCAGTCCGCGCTATGCCCTGGTGGAAGCGCTGGCAGCCGCCACGCCCGGCGTCATTCTTCTTACGGCCACGCCAGAGCAGCTGGGTCGCAGTGGTCACTTCGCGCGTTTGCGCTTGCTCGATCCGCAGCGCTACCACGATTTGAATACCTATCTGGCCGAGTCGGAACGCTTCCAGGCGCTGTCGCACATCGCCGACAAGTTGCTGGAACGCGCGCCGCTCGACGCTTCTGAGTTGGCGTCCTTGCAGCAGGCGTTCGAAGGCGACAGTTCGTTGCAGGCGTGCCTCGCCGACACGACCAAACCCGAACACAGTCGCGAATTGCTTGCTGCGCTGATCGATCGTCACGGCACCGGCCGCTCGATGTTCCGCAATCGTCGCGCGAGCATCGGTGGTTTTCCTAAGCGTATTCCCGAATGGGAATTGATCGATACGGACCGCGTGGACGAAATCACGCGCCAGGCATTGCTCGCGGAATTCCATGCCGATATTCAGCAACCCTTGCCGGTGCTGGAAATGGATTACGCCAACGATCCGCGCATCGACACGCTTGTCGCCCTGCTCGATCGTTACCCGCAAGATAAATTCCTGCTGATCTGCCGCAGCCAGGCGAAAGTTCTGGCGTTGGAAGAAGCACTGCGCACACGCACAGGGGCCGGCATCGCACGCTTTCATGAAGGCCTCGGCATCGTGCAACGCGACCGCAACGCAGCCTACTTTGCCCAGCCGGATGGCGCGCGCTTGCTTATCTGCTCGGAGATCGGTTCGGAAGGTCGCAACTTCCAATTCGCGCATCGATTGGTGCTTTGGGATCTGCCGCTGGACCCGGATCTGCTCGAACAGCGCATCGGACGCCTCGATCGCATTGGTCAAAAGCGCGACATCAGCATCCACATCATCGCGGCCGTCGATAGCGCACAGCATGTGCTTGCGCGCTGGTACGACCAGGGCGTAGACGCTTTCCGTACCAGCCCCGCCGATGGTCGCGAATTGTTGCGGCGCTTTGGCGATACGCTGGCGCAGCTGGCCGAAGAGCACGCACGCAGCGACGATCAGCGCGATCAAGAACTGGAAGTGCTACTTGCCGAAACGCGCGCGGCTCACGAGCAAATGGCCGAATTGATACGCGCTGGCCGCGATCATCTGCTTGAGCTTGCCGCCAGCCGCGATCCGCATACCGACGAACTCGCGCAAGCATTCCGTCGCGAAGATAACGATCCATCGCGCGATGTTTTTCAGCAGCGATTGCTCGAATCGTTCGGCATTCACACCGAAGAACTCAGCGCCAACGTCTTGCTGCTCGATCCTCAATACCTTTCCACCGACGCCCTGCCCGGTTTTGCGGAAGGCCCCGTATCTGTGACGTTCTCCCGCGACACGGCGCTCGCCCGCGAAGATTTGCCGTTGTTGCGCCTGGATCATCCGATGATGGCCAGCGCCATTGATCTGACGCTTTCCAGCGAACGCGGCAATGCGGCCTTTATGGTCGACGATGGGTTGCCGCCGCGTAGCGCATTGCTGCAAGCCGTGTACGTACTGGAATGCGTAGCCGACCGCAGTCTGGATGCCGAGCGTTTTCTGCCGACGCAACCGATCGTCGCCACCATCGACACCAAACTTGTGGAGCGCGAAAACTTTCAACCGAGCGAGCCTGCGCTACGCCGAGCCGGCGAACGCAATATCGAAGTGCCGCGTTATCGCAAATTTCTCAACAAGCTCGTTCCGCCGATGCTCGAAAAAGCCGAGGCAATTGCGGCGCTTCGCGCGCAGGGCAGCATCGCCGACGCGATTACGGATGCACGAGAAACACTGGATGCCGAAATCGCCCGCCTGCATGCATTGCGTGCAGTCAACCCATCGATCAGCGAATCGGAAATCGCTAGCGTCGAAGAAGAGCGTTCCGCCCTGCTCAACACCTTGCCGCAGGCGCGCCTGCGGCTGGACGCTGTTCGATTTGTCGTAAGCCCGGACTTCCTCGCCTTACGCTAGAGCCATCACACCATGCTGGCATCGGCGGCGACCGACATGCGCCTGCCGATGCCGAACCCCCAATACGCCACACTCAACAGCAGCACCCACGCCGCGCCCACATACAGTGCCACACGCGTATCGGGGCTGTAGCCGAGCATCACCAGCACAAACATCAGAAACGCCAAGCACACCGCGCTGCTGAGCGGCCAGACGCGCAGCGGAAACTTAGTCTTGCCAAAGCGTCGGCGGAAGCTGAAATGCGCGATCAACACCATGCTCCACGTCCACACCGTGTTGAACGAGAGGATCGACATCATCATCGCGAAGATGCGTCCTGGCACCAGATAATTGAGCAATACGCCGATGATCATGCATGCCAGGCACGCGAGCACACTGCGCGTCGGCACGCCATGCTCGTTCACTTTGCCCAGCAACGCAGGCGCCTGCCCTTTGTGCGACAGGCTGTAGAGCATGCGACTGCCACTGAACATGGTGCTGTTGAAGCCTGAGAGCGCCGCCGTGATCACCACGAAATTAATCACCGCCGCCGCTTGGTGAATACCCAGTTTGGCGAACGTGGTGACGAACGGACTACCCTGCGTACCGAGCTGATCCCACGGATAAATCGCCATGATCACCAGCAGCGCGCCGACGTAGAAAATCATGATGCGCCAGAGCACGGAATTGACCGCGCGCGGAATATTGCGCTCCGGATTCGCCGCCTCGCCCGCCGCCATGCCGATGGTCTCGATGCCGCCGAACGCGAACACCACAATTGGCAGCGCAAGCACCATGCCCTCGAATCCCTTGGGGAACCATCCGCCATGGCTCCACAAATTGCTGAATCCAACGGGATGACCACCGTTGCCCCAACCGAACCAGATCATGGCTGCGCCACCTAGGATCATTAGAACCACCGTCACCACTTTGATCATGGTGAACCAGAATTCCATTTCACCGTAGACGCGCACCGCCATCAGGTTGAGCGCGCCGATCATCGCCGCGCTGCCGAACACCCAGATCCATTGCGGCCAATCGAGGTGCCATGTCTCCAGCAACCATTGCTTCATATAGACGCCGACCGCCGTGCTCTCGGCCATGCCCACGCCCACCATCAGCAACCAGTAATTCCAGCCCGTGAGGTAACCGGCGAACGGCCCGAGGTAGCGATGCGCGTAACTGCTGAACGAGCCGGCGACCGGGTCATGCACCGCCATTTCGCCCAGCGCGCGCATGATGATGAAAATCATCAAACCGCCAAACAGGTAGGCGAAGACCACGGATGGTCCCGCCATTTGGATCGAGTTGGCCGAGCCGAGAAATAGGCCCGCGCCAATGGCCATGCCCAGCGCCATGAAGGTGATAAGGCGCGAAGTCAGTCGGCGCTGCAAATGGTGCGACATAAGGTGGCTCGTCAGTGGATAAGGTTCAGCGCATCAACCTGCGCCGGGGTTTGATCGGAAACTTGCCGCGCCAGTACTCGATCATCAGGAAGCCGCCGAGCATACCGCCAAGATGGGCGAAATGCGCGACGTTCGCCTGCCATCCGCCGACGCCCAACACCAATTCCACCACGCCGTAGCCAATCACGAACAACCACGCCGGAATCGGAATCGGCAGAAAGAACGGCAACAGTTTCTCGTTCGGATAAAGCATACCGAACGCCAGCAGCACGCCGAAGATGGCGCCGGATGCACCGAGCGTCGGCTCGAAGCCATGCGTGAAGTAATTCACCACCAACAATTGCGTCAGCGCAGCCGTCAAAAGGCACACGAAGTAGTAAAGCGTGAAGTTGCGCGGGCCCAACGTGTCTTCGATCTGACCGCCGAACATGTACAACGCGAACATGTTGAAGAAAATGTGCTGATAGCCGCCATGCATAAAGGCGTAGGTAACAAGCTGCCACACTCGAAAACCCACCGCGACGACGCTGCCATCCGACAATTGCTCCAAGCGGTCCGGCCCCCATGGCCAAAGCGCGAAATGCGCCACGATCACTTCGCCCACCATCCGCTGCAACACGAATACGGCGATGTTGGCGATAAGCAAATAGAGCGTGACGGGAGGAAGGCGGGTGGGCATGAAAGCGCTCGGGGAAAACCGCGCCTAGTATCGGCTACGCCCGGCCCAATAAAAAAGGCCACCAAAGGTGGCCTTTAAAGTCGTCATTGCTGAAAAAATCAACCGTTATGCGTGGTCGAATCGATTTGGGCCATCGCATCCGGGCGGCGAGCGCCCGCGAAATGCTTGGACCAGTAGCTGTCGCTGAGGTTGTCCACGCGCACCGACTCGCCACGACGCGGCGAATGGATGAAGCGTCCGTCGTTGAGATAGATGCCGACGTGCGAAATGCGGCCCTGGCCATGACGGCCCGCGGTGCGGAAAAACACCAGATCGCCCGGCTGCATGTCGTCCCGACGAACGATGTGACCAATCAGATATTGCGAAGCCGAGTTGTTCGGCAGCTGCAGACCCAGCGCACGCTCGAAGACATAGCGAACGAAACCGCTGCAATCGAAGCCTGTGGAAGGATCGCGGCCGCCGCGTACGTAGCGCACGTGGCGCAACTGCATGGCCAGACCGATCAGCATGTCGCGCAAATCCTGGCTGGTCTTGGCGTCGCTGAACTGAGCAGCGTCCGGGGCGGCATCGGCGTTGTCGGACGCATCGGTCGATGCGCTCTTGGCGGGAGCCAGCGCAGCGATCGGCAACTGAGTGGGAACCACGGATTGAGCCAGGGACGGCGCGGGTGCAAAGGCGGCCAGAGGGCTCAACAACGCAGAGGAAAGCTTGGCGGAAACCTGGGCCTGAACGTTACTGTCGGTGGTGGCGGCGTAGGCAGAGCCTGAAAAGCACAACGCCGTGGCAAGCGCGGCAAGTACAAGTCGCGTATTGGGCATTAGTAGATCTCGGGCGGTTACCGATCCGGCCGTCGCCCCCTGCGGCGACCGTGACGAAGCAGTGAAAGTAACAAAGCAACGCCGCTGACATGTTCGGATGAGGTTAACTGAACCCTGTCGTTCGGAAAGTCCGTTTTGGCCCCGAGACTTTTATAACCGCATGAATTAATTAAATATTATCTGGCGATCCAGGCATTTGGGCGGGTTAACGCCTGACATTCCTTCACAACCTGATGCGTGAAATTGGGCGAACGCTCACACTCCAGGGTAAGAACGCCTACCAAAAATCGCGCTGCCGATCCGAACTTCGGTGGCGCCTTCGGCGATGGCCAGCGGGAAATCGCCGCTCATGCCCATGGATAACCGTGGCATGTCATGGCCTTCGGCAACACAACGGTCACGCAGCTCGCGCAACCGACGAAAACAGGCTCGCACCTCCTCCGGATCATCTGAAAGGGTGGCCAGCGTCATCAAACCCCTTACGCGCAGCGACGGGAAAGCCTGCAAGCGCTCAAGGAAACCTGGCAAGTCCTCCTCGGCCAAACCTTGTTTCGTTTCCTCGCTGGCAGTTTTCACCTGGATCAACACGTCGATCTGGCGCCCTTCTATATCGAGACGGTGATGTAGCGCTTCGGCCAGTTCCAGCCGATCCAGCGATTGCACCTCGCTGGCCAGCCGCGCCACGTCTTTGGCTTTGTTGGTTTGCAGGTGGCCGATGACCACCCATTCGATAGCCTCACCCGCAAGCGCAGCCGCTTTTTCGCGGATCTCCTGCACCTTGTTCTCGCCGAAACGATGTAGCCCCAAGGAGAGCGCGGAGCGCACCACGTCGGGACCAAACGTTTTGCTGACTGGCAACACCGACACCTCAGCCGGATCGCGTCCGGCCGCGCGGCATGCGTCATCCACGCGGCGCCGAACGTCGGCCCAGTTCGCCGCCAAGGACGAAGTATCGATCACCAATCAGCTCCGGCTGCTCTGCTCGAAATGACGCGCCACCACCTCGGCCACCACCATCGACACCTTTTTGCCAGTCGGAATGTGGATGAATTCGTTGGGACCATGCGCGTTGGAATGCGGCCCCAGCACGCCGGTAATCAGGAACTGCGCCTGCGGAAACTTCGCGCCCAGCATGCCCATAAACGGAATGGAACCGCCCTCGCCCATATACGCGGCGGGCGCGCCGAAGTAGTGCAGCGACGCTTCGGCCACGGCGTGCTCCAACCACGGAGAAAGCTGCGGCGCATTCCAGCCGCTGCCGTCCTTCTCCAGCTTAAAGCTGACCTTCGCGCCATACGGCGGATCTTTTTCCAGCAACTGCTTGACGAAATCGCCCGCCTTGGCCCCGTCCAGCGTGGGCGGAACGCGCAGGCTGAGTTTCACGGACGTTTTCGGACGCAACACATTACCCGCGCTTTCCAGCGGCGGCATGCCGTCTGCGCCCGTCACGGCCAATTGCGGACGCCACGTGCGATTGAGCACCAACTCGGTGAGATCTTCCGTCACCGGATGCATGCCCGCCACAAACGGGAATTTTGCGTAGATTTCCTTCCCCAAAATGCCCGACGCGGCCTTGGCTTGATCGATGCGCTGCTGCGGAATCTCCGCATACAACTCGTTCGGCTTGATACGTCCGGTTTGTGGATCTTCCAGACGCGAAAGCAGTTCGCGCAGGATGCGGAAACTGGACGGCACGACGCCGGACGCATCGCCCGAATGCACGCCTTCTTCCAGCACCTGCACGGTGAGTTCGCCGCCGGTCATGCCGCGCAGCGATGTCGTCAGCCACAACTGATCGTAATTGCCGCAACCCGAATCGAGGCACACCACCAGCGACGGGTTGCCGATGCGCGGCGCGAGATGATCCACGTAATACGGAAGGTCGTAGCTGCCGGACTCTTCGCAGGCTTCGATCAGAATCACGCAACGTGCGTGCGGAACGCCCTGCTCTTGCAGCGCAAGCAGTGCGGCGAGCGAACCGAAAATCGCGTAGCCGTCATCCGCGCCGCCGCGGCCGTAAAGCTTGTCGCCTTTGAGCACCGGCGTCCAAGGTCCCAAGCCTTCCGACCAGCCGGTCATTTCCGGTTGCTTGTCGAGATGGCCGTAGAGCACGACGGTATCGCTGTTCTGTCCCGGCACTTCGATGTAGATCAGCGGTGTGCGGCCTTCCAACCTCACGACTTCCAGCGTGGCGCCGGGCAGCGACGAAAGCTTGCTGCGCGCCCAGGTTTCCATCAGCTTCACGGCGGCATCCATGTGACCGTGCGTGACCCAATCCTTATCGAACATCGGCGACTTGTTAGGAATCCGGATGTACTCCATCAACTGCGGGACGATCTCGGCATCCCAAAGGTCGCTGACGTAGCGGGTGATGCGTGCGGTATCCATGCGGACTCCATCGAAAAAGGTGAGAAGACGATTCTAACAGTCTGTGTTTGGAAGGCAGACCTCAGGGTCTGTTCCCACAGCCGCGCTGGTTTCTCCCCGACGCAACGCTGGCGCAATCCAGTCGCTTAACCACGCGCTCCGCCCACTGGGCTGGCGTGCCGGCGGCAGCGCAAAGTGACGAAGCGGCGTGGACGCGCCGCTTACGTCATCTATGGAGAAACTTCATGTTTAAAAAGCTCGTCGCCACGGCCGGCCTGATGCTCGCCTTCGCCTTGCCCGCATTCGCCGCCACGCCCGTCAACGTCAACACCGCCGACGCCGACACCATCGCCAAAGCGCTGGACGGCGTCGGCCTCGCCAAGGCGAAAGCCATCGTGGCGTTTCGCGAAGAGCATGGCCCGTTCAAGAGCGTGGACGACCTGACCCAGGTCAAAGGCATCGGTCAGGCCACGCTGCAACGCAATCACGACGCCATCCTGCTGTCCGGCGAAGGCGCAAAACCGAACGCGGATGCGCCGGACAAGCCCAAGCACGCCAAAAAGGCAAAAGCCGCCAAAGCGCAGGCCGCTGCCGAGTAACCTGGCGAATCGCACGATACGGCCGTCAACGGCCGTATCGTCGCCCGCCGCTTGCGCTACACTCCGCGCGCTAATCCGAATCCACCACTGTCGCCATTCTTCATGATTCTTCCGCGCTACCGTATCGACGCTTCCACGATTCGTGGCGCCGGCAAGGGACTTTTTCTGGAAGAAGCCGTTGAAGCAGGCCGGATTATTACGGCGCCGGACGCCATCGAGCAGACCTTCCGCTTGAACGACCTGCTCGCCAAGCCCGACCAGATGTACGCCAGCGCCCGCTGGTTCGAAGATCGCTACACCTTCTCGCCTGACTGGCCGGACGAGTGCTACATCAACCACAGCTTCGCGCCGACCGGTTTGTGGCACCTGGGCTTTGTCTTCGCACAGCACGATCTGCCAGTCGGCACCGAAATCACCGTCGATTACCGCCACCTGCTGCCTCCGGGCCAGGAAGAGGACTTTATCGACACGGCTACTGGTGAGAAAATCGTGGGGCTGTCCTGGGACGAGAGTCTGATGACGACGACTCGCGCCCTGGCCAGAGTGTTGGACAGTGCAAGCAACTGATCGGCGATGATCGATATTCCTACCTTCCAAACCGAACGTCTGCGCCTCACGGCGTTGACCGAGCGTCATTTCAACGACTACGCCGCCATGCTCGCCGATCCGGAGAGCACACGCTGGATCGGCGACGGTTTACCGCTCGACCGCACCAATGCCTGGCGTTCGCTCGCCATGCTGATCGGCCACTGGCAATTGCGCGGTTACGGCATGTGGGCGCTGGAGCTGAAATCGACCGGTGAATTTATCGGCCGCGCGGGATTGCTTCACCCCGAAGGGTGGCCCGATATCGAAATGGGCTGGATGCTCAAGCCCGATTATCGCCATCACGGTTACGCTACCGAAGCAGGCCAAGCGGTCTTGGATTTCGCCTGGAACCATCTGCATCTGCAACGCGTGATCAGCCTGGTTCGCGTGGGCAATGAAGCCTCCGATCGCGTCGCCGAACGTCTGGGCGGTGAGCACATCGAAGATATCGATTTCTTCGGCAGCGACAACCACGTCTTCGCCTACTACCCGCCGCATCGCGAAATTCGCCGCGCTATCGCATGACCACGCTGCGCCAGGTGCCCGACGATGCCTTGATATCGCAGGCATGGGCGAATGGCGCGGGCACGACGACGGTGATCGCGAGCGGCCCAGACACCGATTGGGCATGGCGATTGAGCATTGCCGACATCGCGCAGGCGTGTGATTTCTCCGCTTATCCCGATACGCAACGTCAGTTCGTCGCGCTCGACGCACCGGTGCAGTTGCATTTCGAGAACGGTCGAGAGCTGTCGCTGCTACGCCTGCAAATCGAGCGCTTCAACGGCGCCGATGCGCCACGCGTCACGCTTCCAGATGGCCCGACGCGCGCCTTCAACTTGATGCTGCGTGGCGACGCGCAAGGCGAACTGATCGCGCGGCCATTGAACGGTAGCATGTGGTTGCCCGCGCGCGCATCGTGGCGCTGGTTCGTGCATGTTTTGAGCGGTCGCGCGGAAGTGAAAACCGACCACGAAAGCATCGAAGTGAGCAGTGGCGCGAATCTGTGGATCGATGCGCAACCCGGCGAACGCGTGCGTATCGAAGGTGGCGGCGAGTTGATTCTGGTGCAACTCGCCGCGCGCTGAATTCCATCGAAAAGTAGGTTGGGGCTCGCGATGAGCCCCAACCTCTAGCACGCTTACTTCGACACTACGCTACGCGCAACTTCCGCCAGCGCAAACAACCGCGCCGTACGCATCCAGCCGATCGCCAGCACGATCAGCTGACTCAATATCAGCGCAAGCAAGAAGTCGAACGCGCCTACCGGCGTGACGCGAATGCGCCAGAAGCCAAACACAAAGGCGACTGCGAGACCCACAACCGTCACGATCAGATAGAACAACAGCGTCTTCACCGGCTGCCGGAACAATTGCTTGAAGCCGCGTCCCAATGCACGCGTTGCGGAGCGCAACGAGGTATCGGCGATAAACGCGGCACGTGCCGACTCGACGATCGACTGCACCAGCACAAAGACGATCAGCAGCACCCAATGCACCACGC
This sequence comes from Dyella sp. 2HG41-7, assembly GCF_021390675.1. Lineage (NCBI taxonomy): Bacteria > Pseudomonadati > Pseudomonadota > Gammaproteobacteria > Lysobacterales > Rhodanobacteraceae > Dyella > Dyella sp. 2HG41-7. The sequence goes on along the minus strand of NZ_JAJEJV010000004.1, from coordinate 1,492,615 downwards.
TCATCGCGTGATCGACTTGCGACTCCAGCACCGCCTTCTCGGCGCTTTTGTCGACCATATGCGATCCGCCGATTGCGACGACCAGAACCAGTGCATAAGGCAGCAGCGCCCACAGCTTCAAACGAAACATGCGTCCGTATTCGACAAATCCGTTTTGCAGCAGCGGACCAAACCCGAGCACACGCCCGGCCCGGCCGCTACCGACAATCATGCCGGCCAAAAAGGGCGACAGCAGCAAGGTCGTCGCTTGCCCAATCGCCATGGTCGTCCCCAACCACTGCGGATGGTCGGCGAAGCTGTCGATGACGTCGCTGAACATAAGATCGTTGAAATGCTGCGCCCATTCGGTGGCATGCACCGACGTATCGAGCAGCCCGGCGAGCATGCGCCAAAACGGCAGCGCCACGATCGTCGCCGGGATCAACATGATCAACAGCCACAGCAGCAACAGGCGCCATTGAATAGCGGCGCGCATGCTGGAAAACACAGACCCAAAACTTGCGGAACGAGACATGGTATCGGCCCTCACATGGTCGCGAGCAGGGAGTAGAAGGTCTGCAGCAGCGCTGCCACATCGGCGGTCCAGCGTTTCGACGCCGCACCGTTCGGTTCGGTCGTCACGCTGTTGTTGAGCCGATTGCGATCCAGATAGTTGTGCTGATCCGGATCGAGTTCCGCCGATACGACTTTGCTGGGCTTGTCGAATACAAAACGCGCCCAGCGACGGTCGTCGTTCCACGTTACATCTTCGTGCGAGCCATCTTCGAACGTCACGCGCAGCAACTCCGGCGCAGCTACGCCATCGCGCGTAACCGTTACGGTGCTGTGCCAGGGGAAAGGACCGGGCGCACCAGGCTTTGCATCGGGGTGCGCTTTCTTCCAATCGCTGCGCGTTTTGTCGATCTGTTTGTCGAGGTCGGCGGCTACGACTTCTTCGCGTTTGCCATCCTTCCAGGTGACGCCCGACTGCGGCGTGACCTCGTACGAATCGATATCGGTCACTTGGTCGTCGGTGAACGAGGTGCCGTAGACGTACTGACTGAATATGGCGTCCACATCCTTGGCGTCGCCCGAACTATCGATCAGCGCAGCGCGGAAATCGGCGACGGAGGGATGACGGAAATGCCACCGTTGGTAGTAGAGGTGGAAAGCGCGTTCGAGTGCGGGCCTGCCGAGGCGTTCTTCCAAATCGTGCATCGCCGTCGACGTGCGCGAATAGACCGTGCCGTAGCTGGTACCCGATAGGCGATCCCAGCTGTTTTGCGCCAGCGGATCGTTCGGTTGGAACAACATCGCCGTGACGCGTTCGAAGGCGAATCCGGTGAGATGCGGCGTGATGCCCAGCCATTTGGTGAACGGCGTGGCGAGCACCAAATCCTGCTTGCGCTCGCGCAGCATGCGGTTATCCCAATATTCGTTGAGGCCTTCGTCCAGCATAGGCTCTTCGAATTCGTTGGACGCAAGAATGCCGTAGAAGTAGCCGTGGCCGAATTCGTGGATGTTCACGAAGTCGCTGGCCATTTGAGCCATCGTATCGGGCTCGACCTCTTTATAACCTTCGGAGGTAAAGAACGTGGGGTACTCCATGCCGCCCGCTTCTTGCGCGTTGTAAGGCGGAATCACCGCCGTCAGCGTTTCGTACGGATAGGCGCCTAGCGTTTTGGAGAAATAGCCGATCGCGTCGATGCTCGACTTTAATGTCGGCGCGGCGCTGGCTTCGTACTCCGCCGGGTAGATCACACGCACCGCCACTTTCGGACTGCCTGGACCTTCGTACGAACCGTCCATGGTCTTGAAACCTTTCGCGGCTACCCAGGCGAAATCGTGCACATCGCCCTGCACAAAGTGATACGTCGTTTTACCGTTCTTTTGCTCGGGCGCGCCTTCCAGCTTGCCGACCGCGCCAACGGTGTAATCACTGGGAACCGTCAGATGTACGTCGTACAAACCGAAGTCCGCGTAAAACTCGCTGCTGAAGTGGAATTCGTGGACATTCCAACGCACTTGCGTCGCGCCGCGCTCGCCGGGCAACTCAAGCACGCCGATCTTCGGAAACCACTGGCCGACAAGATTGAAATCGCCCCACCAACCGGTGCGCTCAACCACGCGCGGCAATTGACTGAGAAAGTCGATATCGAGCGCCAGCGTAGCGCCGGGCGCCACGGGTTGCGCCAGATCGATGCGCACCACGGTTTCGTCGGTTGCCGGACCACCGTCGGGATGTACGAAGCTCCACTTCAGCACGGCGCCATTCTGCTGCACGTTCTGCAGGCGAATACCACCCCACTGACCCTTCTCAAGCACCGCGTTGCCGCGCGAACGACCATGCGCTGTCTGTACTTTGCGCTCGGTAAAGAACGTGCTGCCTTCGTTCTGGAACGCATTGAGATAAAGATGGAAATAGACGCTGCGCACTTCGCGATCACTGCGATTGCGCCAGGTCATATGTTCTTTGCCGGCGACGGCATGCTTGTCGGCATCGAGATCCGCATCGATGGTGTAGCTCACCACGCGATCGGACAGCGTCGCTTCGTTGCCCGTGCGCTCGCCGCCCCACGCATTCGCTGCGCTTTGCGTGGTGATCATGGTGTCGTGCGCGGGTGCGAAGGGAATCTCCGCTGGGACAACGGGGGCCGCATTGGCCGTTTCCACCTTTCCTGCTGGCGTGGTCTGCGCCAGCGCCTGACACGACCACAACACCACGCACGCTGCGAGCCAGGGCCCGCCTCTACCGATTGACAACCTCATCATGGTCTCCCCTTCCGATGATCCGTCGAGCCTGACCCAAGCATACAGGGCTGACATCCGCCAGAGGTCATGATGTGCTGCCATCGGCAACCGAGCTCCCTTTCGCCGATCTGACATGGCAAAGCTGTGCGGACTGCGCCGCACGCGCTAAGCTTCATCGATGTGGAAACCGCTGAAAATCATAGAAATACCGCAATGCCTCAGGTCTGAGGGAGTCATTCGATCATGCGCATTCTGATTGCCGAAGACGATCCTTCCATTGCTGCAGGCGTGAGCGCGGCCCTGCGTCAGGGTGGTCACGCCGTCGATCATGTCGCCGACGGCATGCGCGCCGATGCGGCGCTTAAAGACACGCCGTACGATTTGCTGGTGCTCGATCTCGGGCTACCGGGACTGGATGGCAGCGAAGTGCTGCAACGCGTGCGCCGTCGCGGCAGCGGATTGCCGGTGCTGGTGATCACTGCACGCGAGGGTCTGCGCGAACGTGTGCGCGTGTTGGATCTCGGCGCCGACGACTATCTGGTCAAACCGTTCGCGCTGGCGGAATTCGAAGCGCGTGTTCGTGCGTTGTTGCGACGCTACACCACGCAAGGGGCACCGGAAATTACGTTGGGTCGACTGCGCCTCGATCTTCCCGGACATCGCGCCTGGGTCGACGACAAGCCGCTTGAACTCACCGCACGCGAATTCGGCTTATTGGAAGCGCTCGCCGCGCGTCCCGATCGCGTCACAAGTCGCGCGCAACTGATCGAAGCGCTGTGCAGCTGGGATCAGGAGCTCACCGATAACGGCCTGGATATCGCCATTTATCGTCTGCGCCGCAAACTCACCGACTCGGGCACGCAAGTACGCACCATTCGCGGATTGGGCTATTTGCTCGAAGAAGTGAAAACCGCATGAGCCAGCGCCTGCTGTGGCGCGAAGGTCGCCAGAGCCTGCGCAGGCGTCTGTTGACCACGCTGCTGGTGCCGCTCACTGCGCTGTTGCTGTTGAACAGCCTTATCACGTATGTGGGCGCGCTGATTTACGCCAACCACGTGCATGACGTGAACCTGGTCAACGATACGTTGACGCTCGTGCAAATGATGGCGAACAAAAGCCCCGACGGTCGCGTCACGCCGCAAGCGCAGTTCTTGTTGGAATACGAACCGGAAGGCCGAAACTACTTCAGCGTGTTCAGCGCGAAACACGGTTTGGTTGCGGGCAATCCAGCGCTCAAACCGGCGGGCGGTCTTTTTATCGACGGCGTCAAACCGCAGCTCTACAACATTCAAATCGAAAAACACTCCATGCGCGCGACGAGCATTCAAATGCTCAATCCGCGCGAACCGGACGACCAACTGGAAGTAACCGTTGCCGAAACGCTGCGCGATCGGCATCTGGAAGCGCGGCAAATTCTGCTACTCAGTATTCCCGCACAAGCCTTGCTGATCATCGCCGCGTTTCTCTTGGTATGGATGGGCGTGCGCACCGGTTTACGCCAACTCGAACCGCTCACCAATCAGCTAGCGAACCGTGAACACGATCTGGCGCCGATCGGCGCGGCGGATGTGCCGGCGGAAATTCTGCCACTCACGCGAACCATCGACGGACTGTTTGCGCGCCTGCGCAGCATGCTTGCCTTGCACGAACGTTTTATCGCCGACGCCGCGCATCAATTACGCACGCCGCTGGCTGGCTTGAGCGTGCATGCCGAGCGCGCGCAGGCCACATCCGATCCGGAAACAATTACCGATGCACTCAATCACATCCAACGATTGATCCTGCGCGCCAACCGCACGTCCAGCCAATTGCTAGCGCTTACGCGCGCGCAAACGGCAGGGCACGAAGCGGGCGATTCTGAAAATTTGAATCTTGCGCTGCTGATTCCGGAACTAGTCGGTCAACGCGTGCACGAAGCGATCGCTGCCGACATCGATCTGGGATATGACGGCCCTGCGGGTCCGTTATGGATAGACGGTGATCGCCATCGCTTGCAGGAAATGCTGGACAACTTGATCGACAACGGCCTGCGCTACGCCGGACGCGGAAGTCTGATGACGGTTTCACTGGTTCGCGAAGGCAATGCCATTTGTCTTGCCGTGGAAGACAACGGTCCTGGCGTGCCGCCGACATGGATCGAGCGTCTTGGCGAACGCTTCTTTCGCGTACCCGGCAGCGAAGAACAAGGCAGCGGACTTGGCTTGGCCATCGTGCAGCGCATTGCGGAATGGCACAGTGCGCGCGTGCGATACATCTCCGGCAGCCAAGAACGCGGATTGCGGGTGGAAATTGTTTTTCCCACCGCGCAGATCGACGCAATCCCATCGCCCCCCGCAAAGAAAGGTTTGGCCTGAATGTAGGCCCGGACAACATTCCCAGTAATGACAAACATCAAATGCTGGGTTTCCCATCCCAGCCTAGGCGTCCGCGAATCGTTTGACGTATTACGCATAACGTAATACTATTCGCGTAATGGCCATTCAATCCTTCGCCTGCAAACAAACGCAAACCTTGTTCGAAGGTGGCCACCCGCGCAAATTCCGGGCATTTGAAGGCGCTGCCATTCGAAAGCTCACACAATTGGACGTTGCGTTGACGCTAGACTTTCTTCGCTCTCCGCCCGGCAACATGCTCGAAGCCCTGAAGGGCGATCGCAAAGGTCAGCACAGCATACGCATCAACGGCCAATTTCGATTGTGCTTCGCATGGACACAGGCAGGCCCTACCCACGTTGAAATCGTCGACTACCACTAAGCAGGCATCGCCATGACCAAACCCATCAACCGCATGCGCCCTGTGCACCCAGGCGAGATTCTTCGGGAAGACTTCCTGGCGCCCGTCGGCATGAGCGTCAACGCTCTTTCTCTGGCGCTGGGCGTGCCTGCCACCCGCATGCATGAAATCGTCAACGAACGCCGCGCCGTCACCGCCGACACCGCCGAGCGGCTCGCCCGCTACTTCGGTGGCGATGCGGCAAGTTGGCTGGCGCTGCAAGCCACTTATGACCTCAAAACGTTGCCCACGCACGACGACATCATGCGTCGCGTGATTCCGCGCACCTCCAACGGCTAATGCGCGGGCTAGGACAACAATCCACGCTTCGGAACATTCATGGCTGCGGAATTTTCATCCCGGCCTACTGTGATTGCCGGCCGACACAATCAATGCGCCTGCAACGAACTCCCAAGCGGCGCAATGTGCTCCACAACATTCAGCACCTCACGAATCTGACAACTCAAATCCGCAAACAAATTCCCCAGGCTCGTGCGGCGAATCGTCATCAAGGAATCGTCATCCGGGTCAATAGGCGCCACGTTGCAAAACTGCGCCAACAAAAACAACCGATCGCGCGCCTCGCGCAATTGGTTGTAATCGCCTTGGGACATCACAAAGCCTCCCTCGGAGGGAAGATCGATCAAGAAGTTTTTCATCGGCTTTAGTCCAAACGTGTAGGTCGCGCCACACATTGCGCGTGGCGCGAAGGGCTACAGGAAAAATCCTGCCTATGTAGAGGGGTTTTCTTACTGAGAACTCTACAAACGCCCACTTAGGCCCGACGCCGTCCAGTATGAGCGGCGGTGAAACAGTGAAGTACGCGGCGTGGCGGGGGCTCGCGAATGCGAGCGTGCCGTATGATCGGAAATAACCATGATCAACTCTCAGATAGTTGGTGGTGGCCAGCGGATCGTTTGGGTTCCAGCCCAGGCGATCCGCGCTGTTTCACTCATGTCGGGCGTGTCGGCTTCTTTAAACCGGATGGACACGCCCGGCTTACAAACCTTCGCACACATGTAGCGTGGTTATCTGTCAGCGCATGCGGACGAATTGCTGTCGGCATTACCGACAAATGGTTGCACGTTGATCTCGCTTCTACCGCTCAGATCACTTGCGATTTGTGGCGCGGCATCTCGTTTTTTTGTATGACGTGACGTTGCTGGGATTGGCTTCCCAGCCAATTTCCGCGTGTTGTGCATCGCGCATAAAAAAACCGGCACCCGAAGGTGCCGGCTCAACCATCAAGAAACGATACGTTGTTGTTACCAGCCGAAAGCCATACCCGCGCCTACCGACACGTCGCTGCCCGAAGCCGATCCACCGAACGAGATGTTCAAATTCGGCTTGATCTGGCGGTTGTAACCCACCGCGATCGCGGACTGGCCGTTCTGGAAACCGACGCCTACGCCGAACTTGTTCGGCTTTCCGTTTGTAGGATTACTACGAAAAAATATCGGACAACATGCATCGCATTGCGCGACGCATAAAAAAAGGCGGCGCTGAGCGCCGCCGTGTTTGTCAGCTTCCCCTGCATGGGAACATCGACAAAAACTTTCTTTTGTAGTGTTGAAACAAAACGTTTTCGCGAGGGTGGCCCCTCACCCCGACCCTCTCCCCGGAGGGGAGAGGGAGAAAGGCGGGTTACATCGCTTTCTTTGCCTTGGTCAGACACTGATCGAGCAGCACGATGGCGAGATCGATTTCTTCGTAGCTGATATCCAGCGACGGCGCGAACGTGATCACGTTCTTGTACCAGCCGCCGACATCGAGCACGAGGCCGATCTTCTTGCCGTTGTGTTCGAGATCCCCAGCGAGGCCGATGTCGACCATCTTGTCCAAGAGTGCTTTGTTCGGCGTGAATCCATCGTCAGTGCAAATCTCGGCGCGCATGGCCAAACCCAGACCGTCGACGTCGCCGATTTCCTTGTGACGCTTCTGCAAATCTTTCAGCGCTTCGAGGAAGTAAGCGCCCTTCTCCGGCACGGTCTTTTCGTAGTCCAGCTCGTAACCCATCTTGATCACTTCCAAACCGAGCGACGTGCCGAGCGGATTGGAGTTGAACGTGGAGTGCGTGGAACCCGGCGGGAAGATGGTCGGATTAATCATCTCTTCGCGCGCCCACAAACCGGACAGCGGATTGAGACCGTTGGTCAGCGCTTTGCCGAACACGATAATGTCCGGCGTCACGCCGAAGTGCTCGATCGACCACAGCTTGCCGGTGCGCCAGAAACCCATCTGGATTTCGTCGACGACCATCAGGATGCCGTACTTGTCGAGCACCTTCTTAAGGTCTTTGAAGAAATTGCGCGGCGGCACGACGTAACCGCCGGTGCCCTGGATCGGCTCCACGTAGAACGCGGCGTATTCGGCCTGATTGACCTTGGGGTCCCACACGCCGTTGTATTCGGTTTCGAACAAGCGCTCGAACTGACGCACGCACGCGTCGGAATACTCTTCCGGCGTCATGCCCTTCGGGCGACGGAACGGATACGGGAACGGAATAAACATCGCGCGCTCGCCGAAATGGCCGAAGCGGCGGCGATAGCGATAGCTCGACGTGATCGACGACGCACCGAGCGTACGGCCGTGATAACCGCCTTCGAAGGCGAACATCAGACTCTTGCCGTTTTTATAGTTGCGCACGAGTTTGAGCGAATCTTCCACTGCCTGCGCGCCGCCGACGTTGAAGTGCACACGACCCTTGAGGCCGAACTTCTGCTGTGCGTCCACCGCGATGGTCTTGGCCAGTTCGATACGCGTCTGGTGCAGATACTGGCTGGCCACTTGCGGCAACACATCGATCTGACGCTTGAGCGTGTCGTTGAGGCGCTTGTTGCCGTAGCCGAAGTTGACGGCCGAGTACCACATCTGCAGATCGAGGAACGGCACGCCGGCGGTGTCGTACATGAAGCTGCCTTCGCCGTGACGGAAGATCTTCGGCGGATCGACGTAGTGCACGGTATCGCCAAACGAGCTGTATTGCGCTTCGTCGGCCAGCAACTGTTCGTCGGGAATCACGCTGGTAAGGGCGCTTTTGTCGAAAACATTCATGGAAGAAAACCTGATAGAGATAAAACCGTGCGGCCGATGATGACCGCGCTTTGATTTTTCGCGCTAACCAAAGAGCGCATGTTTTTTTGCGCAAGCGCAATCGCTGACTTTTGCTATCGATGCGCTTGGGGAAGACGCAACTTAGAAATTTGAAACAGCCGGCAGTACACGACGCTCGTGTTCGGCCAGCAAGCTGCCATCGAGCAAGCGCGGCAACAGCTCCAGCGCATCCTCGAAGCCGGTGATCGGCACGTACGGAATGCCGGCGGCGCGGCAATGCTCGATCAGGCGATGCTTGGCGAAAACAAAGTCCACGCGATCGGCAGCGCAGAAATCCGATGCGCCGTCGCCGATCAACAACGTTTTGCCACCCGTGTTGCGCGCCTCACCCACGCACGCGCATTTGCACGTACCGCTGCGGCAGCCTGCGGCTTGGAACGGTGAAGTGAGTTGCCACTCGCGCGGCGGCGTGGCCGGCGCAAGATGGTTGGCCGCCAGCGGCAGGTGATCCAGCCCGTAGCGACCGAGAATGCGATGAATGGCGTAGTCCAGACCGTCGCTGACGACGCGGATCGGCGTCTGCAGTTGGGTGGCTTGCGCCACGAAGGCCGGGAAGGCGTGGTCGATCCACAGGCCGTCGAGGTGCTCGTCGAGTTCCTCGGACGTCATATCGAGCAAGGCTACCTGCCCGCTCATGCAATCGCGCGAACCGATGCGGCCGGCGCGCCAATCCTGCTCCAGGGCTTCCCAACCGGGACGGCCGAAACGATCCAGCAGCGAGTCGATAACGTCTTCGACGGAGATGGTTCCGTCAAAATCGCAGAGGATGTTCCAGGCGGTCACGCGGCCACTCCAACATAAATGTGTCATGCATCTTGGCCATCGACCCCTTTCGGTCCCCTTTCTGGAAAAGACAGCTTGCCGCCAGCAAGGCAAATTAGGGGGGCGAACCGTTATGCTTACCCTTTGCGTGCTTCACCTACGGTCCACAGCTCGTGCACGATTCCGCACCGCGCCATGATGCTTCGCCTGCCCTCCGCCCGTTGATCGCCGGGCTGCGCCTGCTTCCTGCACTGGCGCTCACCGTTCTGGCCGGCTGTACGGCGGCGCCTTTGCCGGATTTGAAACCGCCGGTGCCGCAGACCTGGCGCAACGCACCCACAGCCGCCACTGAGGCCCCGGCGAAGCCGGACCTGCAAAACTGGTGGACGGCCTTCAACGATCCGGCATTAAACGCGCTTATCAAACGCGCCCTGGATAAGAATCTGGATGTAGCGGCCGCGTCCGAGCGCCTGCTTGCCACCCGCACGCTCTATCGCCACGCGGACGACAAGTACTTGCCCAGCCTGCGGCTCGATACCAACCAGGTGATCGAGCCCGACGCCAGTGCCTCGTATTTCATCGTCGGGTTCGATGCGCTGTGGGAAATGCCCCTGTTCGGCGCGCTCAAGAGCACACACCGCGAGGCCGCCGGCAATCTCGATGCGGCCCGGGCGGCGCTGCAAGGCACCTATGTCACCCTGGTCGCTGAAGTCGCCCGTTGCTGGATCTCGCTGCGCTCGGCGCAGGAACAGGCGCGGCTGCTGACGTCCGAGCGCGATGCGGATCAGGAAAAACTGCGCCTGGTGCAGGTGCGTCAGGGACTAAAGCTGGCCTCACCGACCGACGTAGCCACGGCACAAGCGGAGCTCGCCCGTGCCGAGATGGCGCTGACCGAACCGCAGCGCGCCATCAATGCGAACGCCCAACAGCTTGCCGTGCTGCTCGGCCAAAGCGAGCCGGACCCGGACTGGCTGGACGAAGGCGGCACACAGCCTCAACTCGGCGACTGGCACATCCCGGTCACGCCCACTGACTTGTTGCGCACGCGCCCTGAAATTGCCGCCGCCGAGGCGGAGGTGTTGCGCGCCGCCGGCGACGCAGGTGTCAGCCACGCGGACGTGTATCCGCATATCGGCCTGGGCAGCTCCTTGGATTGGTCGGTGAACCTGCTGCATCACCATCGGCTGATTCGCTCCGGCGAAGGTATTTTTTCTGCCGGCCCGGTGGTGGACATGCCGCTGTTCGACTGGGGCATGCGCCTGGCGCAAGCGCACGCCAAAGATCACGAACTGCGCGCAGCCGTATTTGCCTATCGGCAAGCTGTGCTGCAGGGCGTCGCGGAATCGGAAACCGCCATGGGCGATCTGCATCAGGCGCAGTTGCGCGAGACGGCGGCCGAACAAGCCGCGCAAGCGTTGGACGGTAACGTCACCGCGCTCGGCAAACGCCGCAACCTCGGTTTAAGCAGCACGCTTGAAGTCCAGGAAGCCACCCTTGCCCAGCAAAACGCGCAGCTCGAATTGGTGTCCGCGCGCGCCGAACGCGATCTGGCGTACGTATCGCTCTACAAAGCAATGGGTGGCGCACCGCTTCCGCCGGTCGACGTGGCTGCGGATTACAAGGCGCTCGGAAACAAACAAGGGGCGCAGTAATGGTCGCCCTTGCGCGCAAAACCCTGGTGCATGAGTGGCGTCGTTTTTTACCGGCGATCCTCGCCGTGGGCTTCGCCAGCTTGCTGCAATTGCTGCAGGCGGCGTTGGTGCTGGGCATCTTCGGCAGCGCCAGCGTGTATATCACCGGCTCGTCCGCCGATTTGTGGGCGGGCTATCCGGGTACGCAAAGCGTCAATCTCGGCCGTCCGATCAGCGAAGACATCGCGATGCGTCTTCGCATGGATCCCGACGTCACCGCCGTGGAACCGTTTCGTTGGGTGGATGCCGATTGGCGCGGTCCGCGCGACACGGGCGGCGTGTCCGTTTTCGTGTCGGGGATCGATCCGCGTCCTGACGGCATGATGTTTTCGCACGCATTGCCGCCCGCGCTGCGTGCCCGATTGAACGAACCGGGCGCGGTAATCGTCGACAAAGCGGACTTGGATAGCCTTGGCGTGAACATCGGCGACACCGCCGCGATCAACGGCCAGCGCGTGCGCGTGGTTGGCGTAAGCAGCGGATTGCGCGCGTTGGGCGGCGTCAACATCGTTTCGTCGCTGGAAACTGCGCGAGTACTCGATATCGCGCCCGACGATGCCGGCATGATGACGTACTTCGTCGCCAAGCTTCGCCACGGCGTAAAACCGAAAGCGGCGGCGGATCGCTTGAACGGCGCGAGTTCGTTTGGCCCGTATACCGTTTGGACGGCCAAAGAATTCGCGCGCGAATCGCAGTTGTATTGGATGTTCGACACCGGCGCCGGCGCGGGCGTGTTGTTTCTGGCGGGCATCGTGTTCTTGGTCGGCGCGGTGATCACCAGCCAGACCTTGATCGCCGCCGTGATCGGCTCGATTCGCGAATACGCCACGTTGAATGCGCTAGGTGTGGGGCGCGGCTCGTTGCGCAAAGTGGTGATGGAGCAGGCATTCTGGGTCGGCGCTTTGGGATTGATTTGCAGCATCGTGATCGGCGCGATTCTGCTGGTCATCGCACGCGCGCGCAGCGTACCGATGGAAATGCGCCCGCTCACCGCGCTGGCGTGCCTGGCGTTGAGCATGGCGCTGGCGATCGTGTCGGGCCTGGCTTCGGTGCGCAGCTTGCGGCGCGCCGATCCTGCGAGCTTGTTGAGATAAGCATGTCGACGATGACGCAGACATCTCCCGCCATCACCCCTGCGCTGCAGGCGCGCGGCGTGCGCAAAACGTTTGTATCCGGGCGCATTCACAGCACCGTGCTGCACGATCTGACGCTGGATGTGCACGCTGGCGAACTGACTTTGATCTCCGGCCCATCCGGTTGCGGCAAAAGCACCTTGCTCGCCATCTTGAGCGGCTTGCAGCCCGCCGATGCCGGCGAAGTGCGCGCGCTGGGTCAGGTGCTCGACGGCTTGAGCATGCGCGCGCTGGAACACTTCCGCCTGCAACACACCGGTTTCGTTTTTCAGGGCTTCAATCTATTTCCGGCGCTCACTGCGTTGGAACAAGTCGAATTGCCACTGAGCTACATGGGACTGCCCCCGGGGACCGCACGCCGCCGCGCGATCGAATCGCTGGAAGAAGTGGGCCTTGGCCCGCGCATGCGTTTGCTTCCCGCCGAACTTTCCGGCGGCGAAAAGCAACGCGTCGCCATCGCCCGCGCGCTCGCCAAGCAACCGGAATTACTGTTCGCCGACGAACCCACCAGCGCGCTGGATGCGGCGAACGGTCAAATCATCATCGATATCCTGCACCGTATTGCCCGTACGCACGGCACCACGGTGCTTTGCGTCAGCCACGACCCGCGCCTAGTCGGCCATGCGGACCGCGTGCTGGCGATGGAAGACGGTCGCATTCTGAGCGACCATGTGCCGCCTGCGTCAGCCATCACGGCAGGAGCAAAGGAACCCACTGCATGACTCTGCGTGATCTTCGCCTGCCGTTGACCTTGCTTGTAGCCGCTCTGGCAGGCTGCTCACAAGGCGATGCGCCTGCGACCAACAACGCCGCCCCGTCCGCTTACGCCGCCGTGGCGCGTGGCCGCATCGATATCGAAGGCGGACTGCTCAAGCTCACCATGCCGAGCGAAGGCGTCGTCGCGCAGATCGGCGCGCACGAAGGCGATCACGTCCATAAAGGGCAAGTGCTCGTTCAACTCGATCAGGAACCCGCCAAGCTAGCGCTGGATTCGGCGCTGGCCGAACAACAACAAGCCACCGCGCAGATCGGTTCTTTGGACGTTCGCGCCAAGTCCGCCGCGCTGCGCGCATCTCGACTTGAGCAAGCCGCCAAGGCCGGCGCCGGCGATATGCAGAGCGCCGACGATGCGCGCGATGCCGCAAACCAAGCCGAAGCGGCGTTGACCAATGCACGCGCGACAGTCGCGCTAGCCGAACAAAAAGTATCCGGTGCGCGTTACCAATTGAGTCTGCGCACCTTGCGCGCGCCATCCGATGGCGAAGTCGTGCAACGCGCGGTGCAACTTGGCGCGTCGGTATCGCCCGCTTCCGGGCCTGTCTTTTCGGTCCTGCCGGATTCGCCGCGCATCGTGCGCGCCGAACTCAACGAATCCTTTGTCGGCGTCGTGCATGACGGCATGGCCGCCGAAGTGGATGACGACAGCGGCAGCGGCATGGCGCCGTTGAAAGCACACGTGCTGCGCATTGGCAACGTGTTCGGCGCCAGCACGCTGGAAGACGACCCGCAAGTGCGCGCCAACACGCGTTCGGTGGAATGCGTGCTGACGCTGGATCAGCAACCGTCTACGCCGCTGCGCATCGGCCAGCGTGTGCTGGTGAAATTCGCGCCGAAATAATCCTGCGCGGAAAAACGATCAGCGATCGTCCCGCGTCCAGATCAAGCCGTCCGATTCACGCACCGGAAAGCGGTGAATGGGTTCGTATGCGGGCGGACAGGTCGGCTCGCCGGTGCGCAAATCGAAGCGCGCGCCATGACGCGGGCATTCCACTTCATGACCGATGATTTCTCCGCCAGCCAATTCGCCGCCGTCGTGCGTGCAGATGTCTTCCACCGCATAAAGATCGCCGTCCACATTGAACACCGCGATGGCGGTGTCGCCGTCCCATACCACTTTAAATTCGCCGGGCAACAATTCCGAGCGCGTGCCCACTTCCACCCATGCTTCGCTCATGGCGCGAGTTCCTTGATCATTAATTCGAAACGCAGATCGTCGCGACGTGGAATGCCGAAACGTTCTTCACCATAAGGGAATGGCGAGTATTCGCCGGTGCGGCGATAACCGCGCCGCTCGTACCAAGCCATTAGGTCGACGCGCGCATCAATCACTTTCATATGCATGGCGCGGCACTGCCACGCCTGATGCGCGTGTCGCTCCGCTTCTGCCAGCACCAAGCGCCCCAACCCGCTGCCCTGACGCGGCGGGTGGACCGCGAACATACCGAAATACGCGGCGTCGCCGTGCTTCTCGATATGGCAGCAGGCCAGCAATTCGCTGTCGATCGACGCCAGCAGAACGGCGCTGTCCGGAGCGGCCAATACCTCCGCCACATTGGCCACGTCGACGCGTTGGCCGTCGATCAGATCGGCTTCGGTGGTCCAGCCTTGACGGCTGGATTCGCCGCGATACGCGGATTGCACCAAGGCGACGATCGCGTCGATATCGGCTTCAACCGCCTTGCGGAAAACAGGAGTGATCACGGCATTCATCGGGCCATGATAATCCGCACGACGATTCGACCAAAGCTCCCGCGCTTACGGAAGCATCGGCGAACCGGCATGGCCATCGTAAAAACGCCTGCCCGGGCGATAAACGTGGAGTTGGCATACATCGAAATTACGCGCCACGATCCGGCGACCATCGGAAAGCACAGTGCGCAAGTCGCGCAGGCAGCCGTCGTTGTCGTAGAACCGCAGCGTGACGGCAAGCTGGTAATCAAACTCGAACTGCCCCATCGGTGCGGTGAAATCTTTTTCGACCCAGCGATTGCTGCCGGCCGGAGCCATGGCAAACGAGTCGATACGGCTGTGCGTATCGTTGCGCACCTCGATGGTATGCACTGAATCGGCCAGCGCGACGGCGGGTATAAGGGTCAGGCATAGGATGGCCAAACGGGAACGCATGACAACCTCCTTTTCTATAGGCACAGCAACCCCTTGGCCGGCATGCCTGGGCACGCGGCTGCGCGAATCGCTGCGATGGGGAGCGGAGTTACGGAAAGGGAGATGCGCGTGGAGCCAAAACGGTTGCAAGGCGCGGCGTGCAACCGATTCGATGCCGCCCGTATCTCTATACTCAATGGCGCCTGTTCGGTGCGCCCCTTACCTGGAGTAAACGATGGACGGCAACACTCTCATCCCGGTTGTGCTCTTCCTTAGCATTGCCGTGAGCATCTGCTACGTCGTCAAACAATTGGTCCAATCGCGCTTGCGCATCAAGATGCTGCAAACCTGCAATTCGACGGAATTGGTGGAATCGCTGGTGATGAGCGATGCGCGCCGCGATCAACTTACGGCGCTGCGCTGGGGGCTTTTGTCGATCACGGAAGCGATCGGTCTGGGACTGGTGCAGCTCATGGGCTGGACGTACCCGTACTTCAGCGTCCCTGCCATTCTGCTAGGCGCTTTTGGATTGGGTTCCCTGCTGTATTTCTGGTTTGGGCGACGTTTCGGTTGATCGGCGCGCAGGCAGGGAATCGCCAGTATGGTCATCACTCTTTCCGATCGAACGCATTGACCCACAAGGATCGCCAGCTCGTGGAAGCCGTACTCTCGAACGCGCCCGGCGCGTTCGAGAAGCTTGTGCGCGAGTATCAGGGTCTGTGCTGGCACATTATTTACCGCATGGTTCGTCATCCGGAGGATGCGCGCGACTTATGCCAGGATACGTTTCTGCGCGTGCACCAGAATCTGCGCCAGTATCGTTACGAAAGCGCGCTCAAATCCTGGATCGGCCGCGTGGCTTATACCGTGGCGCTGCGTTATCTGGAACGAAAGCGCATTCCGATGTTCGACCCCGGCGAAGACAGCGAAGGCATGGATTTCACGGACAAAGTCAGCGACGGTTTCGATCTGGAAGCCGCCTACGCCGATAGCGACATGGCGGCGCGCCTGCACGCGGCCATCGAAACGCTGCCACCGCTGCAACGCACGGTGCTTACGCTCTATCATCTGGACGAACTACCCATCGACGAGATCGCCGATATCACCGGCTTGGCTACCGGCACGATCAAAAGCCATCTGTTTCGCACACGCCTGCGTTTGCGCGAACAACTCGAAACGGCGTACGGAGTTTCATCATGAATCGCGAACCACCATCAACCAACGATGACCGCATGGAACGCGAATGGATGCTGCAGGAGCGCGCCGTTCGAGCGGAACGGCTCGGGCTGGACGATAGCGACGACGAAGCGTTGCGACGTTATCGCGTCGTCGCGCGCGCGTTGCGGCAATCGCCTGATGAGAACCTGCCGCCCGATTTTGCCAGCAAGGTTGCCATGGAAGCGCGTCGCCGCTCCGTGGGCGATACGCGATTGGAGCAGTATCTAATCTTTGTGTTGCTCGGCGTGCTGGTGGGCGTGCTGATGGGCGTCGTGGCTTGGTATGCCAACAGCTGGAAGCAGGTGATGCCGCTGCTCTCTCAACCTTGGTTGGCCGCCGCCCTGGGCGTTATCGTGTTGCTTGCTGCAAGCAGAGCGCTTAGCGTTCCGCATCGCCATTCCGACGCCGACCGTATGTAGGTTGGGATACCAATCCCGGCCTACGCGTCCTCGAAGGTACTACAGCAGCAATTTGCGGACCTTAAGCAGCGCCGTAATAAACGCATCCACTTCTTCGCGCGTGTTGTAGAACGCCAACGACGCACGCAGCGTCGCCGGTACGCCATAAAACTGCATCAAGGGATGCGCGCAGTGATGACCCGAACGCACGGCGACGCCTTCCAAATCGAGCAGCGTCGCCATGTCGGTGGCCTGCGCGCCGTCGACCAGGAACGAAATCACCGGCTCTTTCTCTTTGGCTTCGCCGACAATGCGCACGCCCGGAATCTCGCGCAAACGCTCGGTGGCGTAGGTCAGCAACTCGTGTTCCCACGCGCGAATCGCGTCGAAACCGATGGCCTGGTAATAGTCGATGGCCGCGCCAACGCCGGCAAAACCGGCGATATTCGGCGTACCGGCTTCGAATTTATGCGGCGGCTCGGCAAACGTAGTGCCGTCGAAACGCACTTCGCGAATCATCTCGCCACCGCCGAAAAACGGCGGCATAGCTTGCAGATGTTCGCGCTTCGCCCATAGCGCGCCGGTGCCCGTCGGCGCGAGCATTTTGTGACCGGTCAGCGCATAAAAATCGCAGCCGATGGCTTGCACGTCGACCGGACGATGCGGCAAGGCTTGCGAACCGTCCACCACCAAGGGAATCCCGCGACGGCGGCATTCGCGCGCAATCTCGCGCACAGGGTTCACGGTGCCCAAGACGTTAGAAACATGTCCCACGCAAGCCAGCTTCACTTCCGGCGTGAGCAGCTCGTAAAACTTTTCCAAAATCAGTTCGCCGCGCTCGTCGATCGGCGCCGCCTTGACCGTTGCGCCCGTGCGCGCCGCCACCAATTGCCACGGAACGATGTTGGCGTGATGCTCCATCACCGTGGTGAGAATCGCATCGCCGGGTTTCAGACGCGGCAGCGCGTAGCTGTACGCCACCAGGTTCATCGCTTGCGTGGTGCCCGACGTCAGCACCAGATCGCTGCTGGAGCTGGCATTGATAAAGGCGGCCAGCTTATGGCGCGCATTTTCGTATGCGGCCGTCGCCTCCTCACCCAGCAGATGCACCGCGCGCGCGACGTTCGCATTGTGCTCGCGATAGTGACGATCCACCGCCTCGATCACCTGCCGCGGCTTCTGGCTGGTATTGGCGTTGTCGAGATACACCAGCGGTTTGCCGTGCACGGTGCGCGACAGCAGCGGGAAATCCGCGCGGATGCGCTGCACATCGAAATCAACGGGAGGATGACTAGGCTTGGCGTTCATAAGATCGATCAGGGCAGATGAGCGAGCAACGTGTTGGAAAAGTGATCGCGCAGCGTGTCGTTGGGGAGCGCCGTAAACACCGCGCGGCAGAAAGCCGCCGTAAGCAATGCGCGCGCCTCACCAAGGGGCAGACCGCGCGAGCGCAGATAGAACAACGCGCGCTCATCCAGCTGACCGACCGTTGCGCCGTGCGCCGCCTTCACTTCGTCGGCGTAAATTTCCAGCTCGGGCTTGGTGTCGATCTCCGCTTGCGCGGAAAGCAGAAGATTCTTATTGCTGAGGCTGGCGTCGCTACCATCGGCGCCTTCAGCCACCACAATGGCGCCACGAAACACGCCGCGCGAACGCTCGTCGGCGACGCCGCGCCAGATCGACTCGGACGCAGTATTGAGCGCCTGATGACGAATCGACAGTTGCGTATCGACATGCTGGCGACCACGCAGCACAAACACGCCGCGCGTATCCAGGCGCGCGTGATCGCCGCGCAATTCCGCATGCAAATCATGACGAACCAGGCCGCCGCCGAGTTCAAGCGTATGCAGCACAGTCTGCGACTTCGCACCGAGATGCATGCTGCCGCGACGAATCAACACGCTATCTTCGGCCGCCTGCTGCAGCAACGCGTGCTGAAGCTTCGCGCCGTCGCGCACCACGATATCGCTGACCAGCGTACCCAGATGCTTGTGCGGCGCCGTCGCCAGATGATGCTCGATCAGATCGAGCTCGGAACCCTCGCCCAGCTCGATAACATTGCGCACATGCCACGCAAGATCGCCTTGCGCAGGCGTGCCCGCGAAACAAATGTGCACAGGTTTGCCGACACGCACGCCCGGTGCGACACGCAACACGACACCGTCACCCGACAACGCAGCATTGAGCTGCGCGAACGCGTCGCTCACTTCGCGGTAATGACGGCTGAGCGCAAAACGCAGCGGCTCGGGATCTTTTTCCAGCACTTTCGAAAGCGGCTGCAACGACAGCCCCGAAGGCAGCGCTTCAAGGCGCGACAAATCGGCGCGAAAAACGCCGTTGACGAACACTAAGCGAGGGCCATCGATACCCGGCAGCGCCAAAGCATGCGGATCGACGTTATGCGCCGTCGCCGCCGCATCGCCCAATGCAAAACGACGCTGCCCCAGCGCACGCAGCGCCGTGTATTTCCACGCTTCCGCACGCGTATCCGGCATGCCGGCCGCCACGAAGGCTGCGAGATTTTCGCGCCGCGCCGCGTCCAGCCACGCCAACCCGCTACCAGGCAGGCGCAGGTTATCGGCGTCGCGCAGGGCGTCGATAAAAGGCACGGATGCCGACGACTGACTCATGCACGCGCCTCGGTCGTCAGAGCCGGGTCGCGATCGGCCACCCACGCGTAACCGTGTTCTTCCAACTTCAGCGCCAGCGTCTTGTCGCCGCTTTCGACAATGCGACCGTCGGCCAACACGTGCACGAAGTCCGGCTCGATGTAGTCGAGCAGGCGCTGGTAGTGCGTAATCACAAGGAAGGCGCGATCCGGTGAACGCAATGCGTTTACACCTTGCGCAACCTGCTTAAGCGCGTCGATGTCGAGACCGGAATCGGTCTCGTCGAGAATCGCCAGCTTCGGCTCCAACACGGCCATCTGGAAAATTTCGTTGCGCTTCTTTTCGCCGCCCGAGAAACCTTCGTTGACGGCGCGATGCAGCAATTCGTCGGATATCTGCATGATCTTCAGCTTCTCGCGCACCAGCTTGAGAAACTGCATCGAATCCAGTTCCGGTTCGCCACGCTGCTTGCGCTGCGCATTGAGCGCCGCGCGCAGGAAATAGGTGTTGTTTACGCCAGGAATTTCCACCGGATACTGGAACGCCAGAAACACGCCAGCTGCCGCGCGTTCTTCCGGCTCCAACGCAAGCAGATCGCGCCCTTCGAAGATCACGGAGCCTTCCGTCACTTCGTAACCGTCGCGACCGGACAGCACGTTACCCAGCGTCGACTTGCCGGCGCCGTTCGGGCCCATGATGGCGTGCACCTCGCCCGGGTTCACGGTGAGCGTGAGACCTTTGAGAATGTCCTTGCCCTCGACGCGGGCATGCAGGTTTTCGATCTTCAGCATGTTCTGTTCCTGTTGTCGCATCGCTATCGAGCGTGCGATTGAATTCTCGTTACATCGATGAAATCGAATCGGCGCACGCGTCGCCGTTCCGCACATCGTTATCCGACTGCACCTTCCAGCGAGATTTCGAGCAGCTTCTTCGCCTCGACCGCAAACTCCATCGGCAGCTCGCGGAACACCTGCTTGCAGAAACCGTCGACGATCATCGACACGGCGTCTTCCTCGCCGATGCCGCGAGCGCGGCAATAGAACAGCTGATCGTCGGAAATCTTGGACGTGGTCGCTTCGTGCTCGACCACCGCCGTGGGATTTTTCACTTCCATATACGGGAAGGTGTGCGCACCGCACTTCTTGCCGATCAGCAGCGAATCGCACTGCGTGTAGTTGCGCGCACCGTCGGCGCCCTTCTCCACTTTCACCAGGCCGCGATAGCTGTTGGAACTTTTGCCCGCGCTGATGCCCTTGGACACGATCTTGGATTTCGTGCCCTTGCCGATATGGATCATCTTGGTGCCGGTATCGGCTTGCTGGCGATGATGCGTCAACGCCACCGAATAGAACTCGCCGACCGAACGATCGCCGCGCAACACGCAGCTCGGATATTTCCAGGTGATCGCCGAACCGGTTTCAACCTGCGTCCAGGAAATCTTGGAATCGTCGCCGCGGCAATCGCCGCGCTTGGTGACGAAGTTGTAGATGCCGCCGCGGCCTTCTTCGTCGCCCGGATACCAGTTCTGCACGGTCGAGTATTTGATCTGCGCTTTTTCCAACGCGACTAGCTCCACCACTGCGGCGTGCAGCTGATTCTCGTCGCGCATCGGCGCGGTGCAGCCTTCCAGGTAGGACACGTAAGCGCCGTCTTCGGCAATGATCAACGTGCGCTCGAACTGACCGGTGTGGCCAGCGTTGATGCGGAAGTACGTCGACAATTCCATCGGGCAACGCACGCCCTTCGGAATAAACACGAACGAGCCGTCCGAAAACACCGCCGAATTCAATGCGGCGAAGTAGTTGTCGCCCGTCGGCACGACGCTGCCCAGATATTTCTGCACCAGTTCTGGGTATTCGCGGATCGCTTCGCTCATCGAGCAGAAGATCACACCGGCTTCGGCCAGCTCTTTACGGAACGTGGTGCCGACGGAAACCGAGTCGAACACCGCATCCACCGCCACGCCGGCCAGCTTCGCCCGCTCGTGCAACGGCACGCCGAGCTTGTCGTAGGTTTCGAGCAGCTTGGGATCGACTTCGTCGAGCGATTTCGGTTTGTTTTTCGGCGAGGCGTAATAACTGATCGCCTGAAAATCGATCGGCGCGATCTTGAGCTTGGCCCAGTGCGGCGTGGGCATGGTCAGCCAATGGCGATACGCCTTCAGGCGCCACTCGGTCATCCACTCCGGTTCGCCCTTCAACGCCGACAACTGGCGCACGATGTCTTCCGACAAACCCGGCGGCAGACTGTGCATTTCGATGTCGGTAACGAACCCGGCTTCGTAGCGACGGCCGAGCGCGGCGGCGACTTCAGCGTTGTCGCGCAGCACGGCGGGGCTATCGTTTTCGATGGTCATGATGCTGTCCTGCCTTTCAATTCGGTAAGCGCAACGGTGGTCACCGCCGGCGGCGCCACGGGGCGCAGCATGTCGGCCAGACTCATCGTGCGCAGCGCGTTATCCAAAACGTGATTGATGCGTTGCCAGCTGCCGCGCACGCCGCATTGCGCTTCGCGTTCGCACTGGCCGTCGCCCATGCTGCATTCGGTCATGCCGAGCGGCCCTTCCATCGCTTCCACGATCTCGGCCAGGCTGATCTGCTGCGCGGGGCGCGCAAGGCGATAGCCGCCGTTGACGCCGCGAAACGAATCCACCAAGCCGGCGTGTCCTAGCGACTTCAGCAATTTGCTGACGGTGGGCAGCTCAAGATGGGTTTCCTCGGCGATCTGCGCCGTGCTGAGGACATCGCTCGGGTGCGCGGCGATGCACGTCATCACCACGGTGGCGTAGTCCGTCAGTCGGCTGACACGAAACATGGGCAGGGGAAGCCGCGTCTTTAATCCAGACTAAAATGGTACAGATTAGGGGCTTGGCGGTCAAACCAAAGAGGTATTTACCGCCCTTGTCTTTGCACCATCGCGGCGCAAGCCACGCACCAGAATGTGCCCAATTGCTCCTCCGCCGCGCTGGGCCATCCGTCTCCCATGGCGTCGCTATGCGGCCTCCCAGCACCCTGGCGGACTTGGCACGCAATCTGCTGTACCGCAACAAATACGCCCCTGGAGCCGCAGCGCATGAAATGGGTCACCGCGATCATCAAACCCTTCACGTTGGACGATGTGCGGGAGGCGCTGGGCGAGGCCGGCGTGCAAGGCATGACGGTGACGGAGGTGAAGGGCTTCGGCCGGCAGCGCGGACATACCGAGCTGTATCGCGGCGCGGAGTACGTCGTGGATTTTCTGCCCAAGCTGAAAGTGGAAATCGCCGTCGCCGACGATCAGGTCGAACTGGCGATCGAAGCGATCACCCGCGCCGCGCGCACCGGCAAGGTCGGCGACGGCAAGATTTTCGTGAGCGATCTGGAACAGGTCATCCGCATCCGCACGCAAGAGGTGGACGCGGATGCGCTTTGACGTGCGTGACATCAAGGGGAAACCGAACATGCTTGTGCGTCGGCGCAATGCGAAGTGGCTTGTCGCGGGCTTGAGCTTGTTCACCGCGCTGCCGGCGCTTGCGCAAACGACAACGCCCACGCTCAACAGCGGCGACACCGCATGGATGATCGTCGCCAGCGCCTTCGTGCTGATGATGACGATACCCGGCGCCGCGCTGTTCTACGGCGGCATGGTGCGCGCCAAGAACCTGCTTTCGGTGATGATGCAGTGTCTGGCGATCACTGCGCTGGTGACGGTGTTGTGGATGGTTTACGGCTATTCCCTCGCCTTCAGCACCGAAGGCATGCATGCCGGCGTCACCAACTGGCACTCCTTTATCGGCGGCTGGGATCGCGCGATGCTCGCGGGGCTTACGCCGTCGACGCTGTATCAGACCGTGCCTGAAAGCGTGTACGTGATGTTCCAGCTTACGTTCGCCATCATTACGCCCGTGCTGATCATCGGCTCCTACGCGGAACGCATGAAGTTCAGCGCCATGCTGTGGTTCACCGGTTTGTGGGTGACGTTCGTCTATCTGCCGATTGCGCACATGGTCTGGAGCGGTCCCGGTTCGCTGCTGGGCGATCTGGGCGTGCTCGATTTCGCGGGCGGCACGGTGGTGCATATCAACGCGGGTATTGCCGGTCTGGTGGCGTGTCTGGTGATCGGCAAGCGTCGCGGCTTTCCGCACACGCATATGCCGCCGCACAATCTCGGCTACACGGTGATCGGCGCGAGCTTGCTCTGGATGGGATGGTTCGGTTTCAACGCCGGCTCGGCCGTGGCAGCGAACGGAAGCGCGGGCATGGCCATGCTGGTGACGCAGATCGCCACCGCCGCCGCGACCATCGGCTGGGTGGCGATGGAATGGGCCGTGCACAAGCGCGCCAGCGTGTTGGGCGCTGCATCCGGCGCCGTCGCGGGCTTGGTCGCCGTCACACCCGCAGCGGGCACGGCGGGCCCATGCGGCGCGTTGCTCATCGGCTTCGCCGCCGGCGCCGTGTGTTTTTTCACCGCCACCAAACTCAAACACAAGCTCGGCTACGACGACACACTCGACGTGTTCGGCGTGCACGCCATCGCCGGCATCATCGGCGCGCTGCTGACCGGCCCGTTCGCCGCCGCCAAGCTCGGCGGTTTCGGCACGGTCACTTCGCCGATGCTGCAATTGTGGATTCAAGCCAAAGGCGTGGGCTTCACCATCGTGTGGAGCGGCGTGTTGAGTTGGGCGATCTTGAAGCTGGTCGATCTGGCGATTGGTTTGCGCGTCGGTCCCGAGCAGGAGCAAGTGGGCCTGGATATCGCCGAGCACGAAGAGCGCGCGTACAACCTCTCCTGATAAAGGACTCCCTCCCCTGCTTGCAGAGCCTGCCCCGGAATGATTTTGTCCGGGGGGAGGGCTGGGGTGGGGTTGCACGAGCTTGCCGCACGCTTGATGGACTTCACCCCACCCCAACCCTCCCTCACTGCACGTAGGGAACGGAGCAAATCGTCGTGTAACCATGCGTTCGCCGCTTGCAGGCTCTAAGCTCTCTTGGTGTCCGCAACGAATCTCCACATGGAAAGCATGACCGATCGCACCGCCGCCCGCCTGGCCTGGACGCGCACGTCTCTTGGCGACCCTTCGCTCGATCTGCAACCCGCATCGTCCGATGCGAGTTTTCGCAGCTATTGGCGCACGCATTACGACGGTCGCAGCTGGATCGTGATGGATTCGCCGCCCGCGAAGGAAGATCCGCGCCCGTGGGTGAA
This sequence comes from Dyella sp. 2HG41-7, assembly GCF_021390675.1. Lineage (NCBI taxonomy): Bacteria > Pseudomonadati > Pseudomonadota > Gammaproteobacteria > Lysobacterales > Rhodanobacteraceae > Dyella > Dyella sp. 2HG41-7. The sequence goes on along the minus strand of NZ_JAJEJV010000004.1, from coordinate 1,468,121 downwards.
GATCGGCGCGCAGCTCGCTGATGCGGGCCTGCATGTGCCGGCGGTGTATGCACACGATTTCGAACAAGGTTTTCTGTTGATCGAAGATCTCGGCAATCGCCTCTACTTATCCGAGCTCAACGATACAAATGCCGACGCGCTGTATCGCGATGCGATGAATGCGTTGCTTTTGATGCAAACACGCATGGCATACCGCGATTTGCCGCCCTTCGATCGCAGCGTTTTAGCGCTCGGGTTGGAAGTGATGCCGGAGTGGTTTCTAAAACGCCATCTCGAACACACGCCCGACGGCACGGAACAGCAAGTGCTGGAAGCGGCGTTCGAGGTCGTCATCCAAAACGCCGAAGTACAACCGCGCTGCTTCGTGCATCGCGATTTCCACAGCCGTAATCTGCTGGTTGTCGACGACAACAACCCAGGCGTGATCGATTTCCAGGGCGCGCTAGCCGGCCCCATCACGTACGATCTCGCGTCGCTGCTGCGCGATGCATACATCGCCTGGCCGCGTGCGCGTGTGGAATCCTGGGTGGAGTCTTACCGGCTACGTCTGCGCGATGTCGGTGCGATAGGCGACGATGTCGGCGCCGAACAGTTCCTGCGTTGGTTCGATCTCACCGGCCTGCACCGTCATGTACGCGTGTTGGGACAGTTCTATCGTCTTTGGTATCGCGACGGGAAACCGGGTTATCTGACGGATGTGCCGCGCGTTTATCAGTACGTGATATCCGTGGCGCGCAGCTATTCGGAACTCCACGCGTTTGCGGATTTGATCGAATGCCATGCAGAAGGTCGCGACCTCACTCAGGTGCGCCGCGCATGAGACACGCCTTGATCTTCGCCGCAGGATTGGGCGAGCGCATGCGTCCGCTGACCGATCGCACGCCCAAACCGCTATTGACCGTGCAAGACAAACCGCTGATCGTCTGGCACTTGGAAAAGCTGGCCGCGATCGGTGTGCATTACGTAGCGATAAATACCTCGCATCTGGCCGATCAATTTCCCGAAGTGCTCGGCGACGGCGCGCGCTGGGGTTTGCGCATTCGTTATGTCTACGAGGGCCCGACGCCGCTGGAAACTGGCGGCGGCATGCTCAACGCGCTGCCATTCCTGGGCCCGGAGCCGTTTATCGTGCTCAACGGCGATGTATGGACGGATGCCGACTTCCGCGCACTCCCCGCCGAACCCAAGGGCGTTGCGCATCTGTTGCTGGTGGACAATCCGCCGCATCACGCGCAAGGCGATTTCGCGCTGGACGAACACGGCAAGCTGCACAACGACGGCAACCATCGATTGACGTACAGCGGCATCGGCGTCTACCGCCGCGCGGTGCTGGACAACTGGCCCGCGATCGTCGGCGACGCGGCGGCGAATACGAAACCGCCGCGCTTCAAACTTGCGCCGTTGCTACGCGTTGCGATGGACCAAGGCTTGGTGAGCGGAAGCCACCATCACGGTGTATGGGCCGACGTCGGCACGCCGGAACGCTTGTCGTCGTTGAACGCCGCATCGTTGTGAATGTCTGGCGCGGATGATGCGATAGCTGGCGCAGGAACAATGCGTGCCGGCGGCGCGGGAATCTGCGCGCTATCGGCCGATTCCTGCGAAAGCGCCGCATCCTGCGCTTGCTTGGTCATCATGATGATGCTGATGCGTCGATTGATGGGGTCGCTCGGATTTGCTTTGTCGAACGGCACAGACGCGGCAAGACCCACGACACGCGCGATCTTTCCGTCTTCCAAACCGCCATCGAGCAGTGCGCGTCGCGCGGCATTGGCGCGATCGGCAGAAAGCTCCCAGTTGCTGTAGTGATCGGCGCCGTTATAAGGCGCGTCGTCGGTATGACCGGAAATGCTCGCCTTGTTCGGCGCCTGATCGATAAAGCCCGCCAACTCATGAAGAATGGCGACCGTATACGGCTTCAGCGTCGCGCTGCCCGTGTCGAACATCGGGCGATTCTGTTTATCCACGATTTGGATGCGCAGTCCCTCGGGGGTGATATCGAGCAGCAGCTGATCCTTGAAAGGCTCCAGCGCCTGACTTTTCTCGATTGCCGCATGCAACTGCTGCATCAGATTTTCCAGGCGCTCCTTTTCGCGTTCTCGCGCCAGCTTTTCCACATCCGGCGGAGCCGCGGCGGCAGATTGCATCGCCGCGCGACGATCCTTGCCCGGGCCATGCGGAATATCCATGGCCCCGCCGAGTTTGATCGCACTGTCGCTGGCGCCACCGGGCCCCATCTTGCCGGGCGGCGCGATGGTGGCGTTGCCCGGCGCCATGCTGGGATTTTTGAAATACTCGGAGATGGCGGCGCGTTGTTGTTTCGTTCCCACGCCGATCAGCCACATGACGAGAAAGAACGCCATCATGGCCGTGACGAAGTCTGCGTAAGCAACCTTCCACGCACCACCGTGATGACCGTGCTTTTGGCGCTTCGCACGGCGCACCACGATCATCATTTCGCTGTCTTTCTTGGTCACGCCGGCGCTCCGGCGCGTGCACCTTTGAGGTGCTCTTCGAAATCCTGGAAGTTCGGGCGCATCTGCGGCGACAGTGTCTTGCGCGCAAATTCCACGGAGATCTTCGGGTTATAGCCGCGCAGCGAGGCAAGCAGCGCAACCTTCACGCATTCGAATGCTCGGCCATCTTCATTGACGCGAGCTTCCATCGCGGCGCCAAGCGGGCCGATAAACCCGTAGCAAAGCAAGATGCCGAGGAAGGTGCCGACTAGCGCGCCCGCGATGTGTTCGCCGATCTGCGAGGTATCGCCGCCCAGTTGCGACATGGTGGTAACGATACCAAGCACGGCCGCGACAATACCGAACCCCGGCAGCGCATCGGCCATCTTCGTCACGGCTTGCGCGGGCGCTTCGGCGTCGTGGTGATGCGTTTCCAACTCCACGTCTAGCAGTTGCTCCAACTCGTGCGGGTTCATATCGCCGCCTACCATCAAACGCAAGCAGTCGGTGATGAATTCGATCAGGTGATGCTCTTTCACCAAGCGCGGGTACGCGGTGAAGATCGAGCTCGAATGCGGATCGTCGATATGCGATTCCAACCCAAGCAAACCTTGTTTGCGGATCACGCCGAAGATGTCGTACAGCAGCGACAACAAATCGATGTAGTCCTGCTTGCCATACGTAGCCCCTTTGAAAAGGGACAAGACGTTGCGCAGCGCTTCCTTGACGATCTTCGACGAATTGGCGGAGAGAAACGATCCGACGGATCCGCCAAGAATGATCATCAACTCATACGGTTGCCAAAGCGCGAGGATCTGCCCGTGCGAAAGCAGGTATCCGCCCAGCACGCAGGCAACCACGACAAAGGAACCGATCAGGACAAGCATGTGGACTCCACCACGTCAGGACACCATGTCCCGTCCTTCTTATCGGCCACTGCGAGTCGAAGTTAAGGTAAAAAAATCTCAACACTTTCAATGCGCATCACACGCAATTTCCTGTCACGAAAGTGACAAACCGCGTCACCTCTCTTCACACTTTATGTGACGCAACAAACAAAACGGCCCGCATCTGCGGGCCGTTTGTTCGAAGCGGGACGGAACGTTGTCCTTAAGGACGACGCGCCAACTCCGGATTCTCGCGCGTCACCGGCATCAGGTCCTTCTTCGATACGCCCAGCCACAGCAGAATCGGGCTGGCGACGAAGATCGACGACAACGTACCGATCAAAATACCGATCAGCATGGTGATCGCGAAACCGTGCACCGACGGACCGCCGAAGAAATACAACGCCGCCATCGCGATACTGGTGAACAACGACGTGATGATCGTTCGCGACAACGTGCTGTTGATCGAGCGGTTGAGCACTTCTTCCGAATCGGCTTTGCGCGACGAACGGAACAACTCGCGGATACGGTCGAACACCACCACTTTGTCGTTGATCGAGTAACCGATCACCGCCAGCACCGACGCCAGCACGGTGAGATCGAACTCGCGCTGCACCAGCGAGATCACGCCCAGCGTAACCAGGGTGTCGTGCAATTCGGTCAGCAGCGCGGCGATGGCGAAGCGGCGTTCGAAGCGAATCCACAGATATACGCCGATGCCGATCATCACGAAGATCGCCGCCGTCGTACCGTCGCTACGCAACTGATCGCCCACCTGCGGGCTCACATAGCTGCGGCCCGCAACTTTAGCGTCCGGGCGCGTGGCCTGGATCGCCTTGGCCACGTCAGCGGCGATCAGGTCGAGGTTAGGTGCCTTGCCTGCCTGCTCTACGTAGTGCTTGTCGTCTTTAACTTGGAAGCGGGCCAAAATCTGGCGCGTACCGCCCACGCTCTGCACGACCGGGTTTTCGATGCCGCCGTTGGTCAGCGCCGTGCGTACGTCTTCCACGGACACGGGGTTGTCGTACGTCAGCTCGGCTTCGATACCGCCCTGGAAGTCCAGGCCGTAGTTCAGACCGCGGGTTGCGAGCAGCGCGATGGACGCGACCATCAGCAACACGGCGATGCCGATGCTGATCTTGCGGAGACCCAGGAAGTGGACGTTGCTGTTGTGACTAAAGATTTCCATGAGAGTCTCCGATTACACCGACAGCGTCTTGAGCTTGCGGCCGCCGTGAATAAGCGCGGTGATCGCGTGGGTAACCGTCACCGAGGTAAACATCGAGGTGAGAATACCGATCAGCAGCGTCACGCCGAAACCGCGGATCGGGCCGGAACCCATCGTGGTCAGCGCCAGCGCAGCGATAAGGTGGGTCACGTTGGCGTCGAGAATAGTCGCCCATGCTTTTTCGTAGCCGGCGCGGATCGAAGCCAGCGGCGTGGAGCCGTTACGCAGTTCCTCACGCACGCGTTCGCAGATCAGCACGTTGGCGTCGATCGCCATACCCAGTGTCAGCACGATACCGGCGATGCCCGGCATGGTCAGCGTGACGCCGATCAACGACATCACCGCCACCAACACAACCAGGTTGAAGAAAAGCGCGATATCGGCCACCAGACCGAACAGCTTGTAATAGATCGCAGCGGCCAGCAGCACCAGGCCCAGACCCAGCAACACGGCCTTGAGACCCTTCTCGATGTTGTCCTGACCGAGGCTCGGGCCGATCACGCCTTCGGAAATGATGTCCATGCGCGCCGCAAGCGAACCGCCCTTAAGCATCAGCGCCAGGTCCGACGCAGCCTTATTGCTGGCCAAGCCGGTGGTTTGGAACTTGTTGCTGAAAACGCCGTTGATCGTCGCGTAGTTGATCACTTGATAGGTGGTCTTGGGCGTGCGCACTTCCTTGCCGTCCACAACCTTGGCGTCGGTGGTGTTTTCCACGTACACCACGGCCATCGGCTTGCCGACGTTGTCGCGCGTGAAGTCCAGCATCTTGGCCGCACCGGCCGAATTGAGCGTCACGTTCACGGCGGGCGAGCCGGTCTGCTGATCGTTGCCGGACGTGGCATCGACCAGCTCGTCGCCGCTGGCGATGATGGTTTTGCTGACGAGATACGGTTCGCCACGCGGGCCATAGTACAAATGCGCATCCGGCGGAACGTTGCCGGTCTTCGCCGCATCTTGCACGGCAGGATCGCGCCCGTCGCCCAGACCGGCGACGTATTGCAGCGTTGCCGTGGCGCCAATCACCTTCTTCGCCTCGGCAGGATCTTGCACGCCCGCAAGTTCCACGGAGATGTGATCCGTTCCCTGCGCCTGAATCACCGGCTCGGACACGCCCAGCGCATTGATGCGGTTGGTCAGTGTTTGAAGGTTCTGGCGAATCGCATTCGTTTGCAGATCGCGCAACTTGTCCGGCTTGATCACCGCATTGAGAACGAAACGATCGCCGGTGTTCGCGCCATCGGTGATCGCCAGATCCGGGTATTCGACAGCGATCGCATCGGAGGCGGTCGAACGCGTGGCCGCCGAATTGAGCACCACGTTGACGCCTTGCCCGCGCGTTGCGTTGCGCGTCACGGAGATGAAGGAGATCTTCTTATCCTTGAGCAGCGCGGCAATATCCGTCGTATACCGGGTTTCCTGCCGATCGATGATGTCGTCCTGGTCGACCGCCATCAGGAAGCGCACGCCGCCTTGCAAGTCCAAACCCAGCGGCATCGCGCGACCATTGATCGTGGCCAGCCACTTCGGCACCGTCGATTCAAGATTGAACGCGACCGTGAAGTTGTCGCCCAACGATGCCTTCAGCGCGTCGGCCGCGCTCTTCTGCAAATCGCCGTTGGAAAAACCCACGACCACGTAGTCGCCGCGACTCGCATCGTGCTTGAGCGTTTCGTTGACGTACGGAATCTTGGCCGCCTGCAGCGCAGAGGTGATCTTCTCCTGCACGGTGGGATCGAGCGTCTGACCTTGGCTCGCCGAAACCTGCACGGCTTGCAACGGCACGTACATATTCGGCACGGCGTACAGGACGCCTAGCACCAGTACGATGGCAACTAGAAAGTATTTCCAGCGTGGAAAATCACTCATGCCTTGCATCCAATGATCCGCGGCGCGCGGCTGCGGAAGTAGCGAGAATTAGGAATTGAAAAAAAGCGTGCCGATCAGGCCGACTTCAACGTGCCCTTCGGCAACACTTGCTGCACGGCGCTCTTCTGCAGCTTGATCTTGACGTTCGGCGCGATCTCGACCGTGATGAAGGTTTCGCCCACATCCTCGACGCGACCGGCGATGCCGCCGTTGCTGACCACTTCGTCGCCCTTGGCGAGGCTCGACACCATTTGGCGATGTTCTTTCTGCCGCTTCATTTGCGGGCGGATCATCATGAAATACATCGCGCCAAACAGCACGATCATCATGATCAGCATGGAAAAGCCGCCATTGGCTGCGCCAGGCGCTGCCTGCGCCAGCACGAAAGTCGTCGGAAAAGTCATCTGTTAATCCCGCAAGTTGTGGCTGCGACTGGAGTTTTCGCCGCGCGCCTAAATAAAGACATTGGATTATGCCATGCGCCCCAGTGCCGTGCACGGTACGCAAACCCCTTCCCGAGGCCTTGGCATGTGGCCTTGAGACAAGCTTTGCAAGCCGGGGTTCGCTACTCCCCCGCCCCCTGCCGCCGGGCGTAGAACTCGGCCACGAAATCCTCCAGCGAACCGGCCGCGATGGCCTCGCGCAGTCCGGCCATCAGGCGCTGGTAGTGATGCAGGTTATGGATGGTGGCCAGCTGAGCGCCCAGGATTTCGTTGCAGCGGTCCAGATGTCGCAAATAGGCGCGGCTGAAGCCCTCGCGGCAGGCGTAGCACTCGCAGCCTTCCTCGATCACCCGGGTGTCGGTGGCGTATTTGGCGTTGCGGATGCGCAGCGTACCGTGCGAGGTAAACAAGAAGCCGTTGCGCGCATTGCGGGTCGGCATCACGCAGTCGAACATATCGATACCGCGCCGTACGGCCTCGACAATGTCTTCCGGGCGGCCGACGCCCATCAGATAGCGCGGCCGATCCTGCGGCAACAGCGGCACCGTGAAATCCAGGGTGTGATTGCGTTCCGCCTCGGGCTCGCCCACGGCCAGGCCGCCAATGGCATAGCCGTCGAAGCCAATGTTGATCAAGCCCTCGGCCGAGCGCCTGCGCAAGCTCTCGTAAACGCTGCCTTGCACGATGCCGAACAACGCGTTCGGATTTTTCAAATCGTCGAACCCGCGACGCGAACGTTCGGCCCAGCGCAGGCTCAGTTCCATCGACTCGGCCGCCACTTTCTCCGTGGCCGGATACGGCGTGCATTCGTCGAAGATCATCGCGATATCCGAATCCAGCACCGTCTGGATTCGCATCGACTCTTCCGGCGACAGAAACACCTTGGAGCCGTCTACCGGCGAAGCGAAGGTCACGCCCTGCTCGGTGATCTTGCGTTTGTGCGCCAGCGAAAACACCTGGAATCCGCCGGAATCGGTGAGGATCGGCGCCTTCCATCCGATAAAACGATGCAAGCCGCCAAACTCGCCGATGATGTCCAGCCCCGGGCGCAGAAATAGATGGAAGGTGTTGCCGAGAATGATCTGCGCGTCGATCTCGACCAAATCGCGCGGCGTCATGGCCTTGACCGAGCCGTAGGTGCCCACAGGCATGAACGCAGGTGTTTCCACCGTACCGCGGTCGAAAGTGAGGCGGCCGCGGCGCGCGGCGCCGTCGGTGGCGAGAAGGTCGAAATGCATGGAAGTCATCCGTGCATTATGACATCTCTCCCCCATCGCCCCGGCAGGAGGGGAAAAGGGTCACATGCCCTGCGGCAAGATCAGCATGGCGTCCCCGTAGGAGAAGAACCGATATTCCTCCTCCACCGCATGCCGATAAGCGCTGAGGATGAACTCCCTGCCCGCCAGCGCCGAGACCAACATCAACAAAGTCGATTGCGGCAGATGGAAGTTGGTGATCAACCCATCGATGCTGGTGATGCGATAACCGGGAAAAATGAAGATCTGCGTTTCGCCGGCGAACGGACGCAATTCGCCTTCCACCGTTGCGCTTTCCAGCGCACGCACCACGGTTGTTCCCACTGCAATAACACGACCGCCATCGCGGCGCGTGCGATGAATCTGCTCAACCAGACTCGCACCGACATTGAGCCATTCGCGGTGCATCTTGTGATGCGACAGATCGTCCGCGCGCACCGGTTGAAACGTGCCCGCGCCCACATGCAAGGTCACGTATCCGAAATCGACGCCAAGCGTGCGTAGTTGCGTAAGCATGTCGTCGTCGAAATGCAGACCCGCCGTCGGCGCGGCGACCGCCCCAGGCTCGCGCGCATACACCGTCTGATAGCGTTCCATATCGCTCGTGTCGGCGTGCCGCGAGATATACGGCGGCAAGGGCATCTCGCCTAGCTTCTGCAGCAGCCGCTCCAGCGGCTCCGGCGATTCGAAGCGCAGATGGAAAAAACTTTCATCGCGCCCCAGCACCGTGGCATGACTGCCATCGGCCAATACGATCACCGTGCCTTCGCGCGGTTTCTTGCTGACGCCCAATTGCACGATCGCTTCGTGCGCGCCCATGACGCGCTCGATCAAAATCTCCACCGCGCCGCCGCTCGGCTTGTTACCGTACAAGCGCGCCGGCAACACGCGTGTATCGTTGAAGACCAGCAAGTCGCCTTTACGCAGCAGCGAAGGAAGCTCGCGAAACATCCGGTCCCGCCACGTCCGCGTCGGCACATTGAGCACCAACAGGCGGCTGGCGCTACGCTGGGGAAGTGGCGCCTGGGCGATCAATGCCGGCGGCAAATCGAAGTGGAAATCGGACTTTTTCAAGATTGTGCGCGGCCGGACATGGAGCACAATTATCGCGCAGTGTCTTTCATCTTAGAAACCGGCCGAAAAACGCTCATCAAGGATGCCCATGCCACGCCTCGCCGTTTCCTATGCTTTAGCCGCTTTTGTCGCTATGCAGGTCAGCGCTGCTTTCGCGCAGTCCAACCCGGCCTATCCGCATGAACAGCCCGATCTTCACGCTTTGGCGGCCGCTCCGGACGAGACACAACTGCGGAACACCATCACTACTCTGGTTGAGTTTGGAACGCGCCACACCCTTTCCGACACCATGTCCAAGACGCGGGGCATCGGTGCGGCGCGGCGTTGGGTCCACTCGCGCTTTGAGGCGCTTTCGCATGAGTGCGGCGGCTGCCTGGAGGTCGTTACGCCTTCCGAGACCGTCACCGGCAAGCGCATACCCAAACCGACCGAAGTGATGGACATCGTCGCCATCAAACGCGGCAGCAGCGATCCGCAGCGGGTGATCCTGGTGACCGGTCATTTGGATTCGCGCGTCAGCGACGTGATGGATGCGACCAGCGACGCGCCTGGCGCGAACGACGATGCTTCCGGCGTGGCCGCGCTGATGGAAGCGGCGCGCTTGCTGTCGAAGCAGGACAATCGCGCCACCCTGGTATTCGCGGCGCTTTCCGGCGAAGAACAAGGTCTTTACGGCGGCAAGGTGCTTGCCGACTACGCCAAGGCCCACGGCTGGCGCGTCGAGGCAGACCTCAACAACGACATCATCGGCAACAGCCGCGGCGAAAATGGCGCCAGCGACAGCACGAGCGTGCGCGTATTCAGCGAAGGCACGCGCAGCACGGAAACGCCCGACGAAGCAAAAATACGCAATTACGCCGGCGGCGAAGTCGATTCGCCGTCTCGCAATGTCGCCCGGTACATGGCATCGCTCGCCGATCAATACCTGCCCGATTTTCACGTGCGCATGATCTACCGCACCGACCGCTACGGCCGTGGCGGCGATCAAGTGCCGTTTCTCGAAGAGGGATATCCCGCCGTGCGCGTGACCGAAAGCCATGAGGATTACACACATCAACATCAAACGCTGCGTACCGATCATGGCATCACGTACGGCGACACGATCAACGGCATCGACTTTCGCTATCTCGCACGCGTGACGGCGTTGAACACCATCACGATGGCGGCGATGGCGCGCGCTCCCGCACCACCCACGCAGGTCGGCATCCGTGGTGCGGTCGCTACCGACACTACGCTCAAGTGGCAGAAAGTAGCTGGCGCGGCGAGTTATCGCGTGCACTGGCGCGACACCACGGCGCCGCAATGGCAATACAGTCGAATCGTTGGCGATGTCGATCAAACCGTGCTCAAAGACGTCGTGATCGACGATTGGTTCTTCGGCGTATCGGCCGTATCGAACGATGGTTACGAAAGCCCCGTGGAGTTTCCCGGTGTGGCAGGCAGTTTCGAACCGCTCACACCGAAAAAGACAGCGCAGTAATGTACAAACGTGCGTCGCGCTATCGCGACGCACGCACCGTCATCACAACCAACCTTTTTGCCGCGCCAATCGATACGCCTCGATGCGATTGGCCGCACCCAATTTGCCGATCGCCTCAGAAAGATAATTGCGCACCGTGCCGTGCGACAGATTGAGTTGCGTCGCGATGTCGCTGGCGGATTGACCTTCACCGGCCAGACGCAACACCTGGCGTTCGCGGTCGTTTAGAGGATCGGCTTCGGACCACGCTTCAAGCGCCAACTGCGGATCGATCGAGCGTCCGCCGCGATGCACGATGCGCAAGGCTTCGGCAAGATTCTCCGCCGGCGCGTCTTTCAGCAAATAGCCCGAGACGCCTGCGTCCAACGCACGGCGCAAAAAACCGGGACGAGCGAAAGTGGTAACGATCACGCATTTCACCGGCAACTCATGCCGGTGAATGCGTTGCGCCAGTTCGAGGCCGGTGATGCCCGGCATTTCGATATCCGTCACCAAAACATCCGGCTTGAGCCGCTGCACTTCGCGCCAGGCTGCCTCGCCGTCCGGAACGGAACCGAGCACTTCGATATCGGATTCGAGATTGAGCAAGGCCGATAGCGCGCCACGCACCAATGCCTGATCTTCGGCCAGTAACACACGGATCATGCAGCGGTCCCCATATAACCTTTCTGTGACGTTCCTGCCGAACCTTCTCCGGCTTTTTGTCCTTGCAGCGGCACGCTAATCAGCAAGCGCGTGCCGCGATGCGGCGGCGAGTCGATCTGCAACGTTCCGGCAATCGAGCGTATGCGCTCGCACATGCCGCTGACGCCGTTGCCGTGCGCGGCGAGACCGCCTTTGCCGTTGTCGCTGATCTGCATGTCCAGTTTTTCTGCAGTCCGGGTAAAACGAATGCTGGCTTCGGTGGCGCCAGCGTGACGATGAATATTGGTCATGGCTTCGCGGATAACCAATGCGAGCGTGCGCTCGATATCCTGCGGTAACGCGTCAGGCAAATTGCCATAGTCCAGATGCACGCCGGACGATTCCAACAAGAGACGCGACGACGCAAGTTCTGCGGCCAGATCGGTGGAACGAATGCCGGTGACCGCGGCGCGCACTTCCGCCAACGCATGGCGCGCCACGCGCTCGGCCTCCTCCAGTTCGCGCCGTGCGCCGGCGCTGTCGCGATCGAAGAGTTTGCGCGACAGCTCAAGCTTCAACGTAATCAACGACAGCGTGTGCCCCAGCAGGTCGTGCAAATCGCGGCCGATGCGTTCGCGCTCGGCTGTCGCCGCCAGCCGGCGCACTTCGTCGTGCGAAAGCTTGAGCTCCGCATCCTTGTCGTCGCTGATGCGCTCTGCAGCCGTGACCAATCCAACGATGAAAGACACTAGCGGGATCGAAAAGACCGCCTGCCACGGATAGTGAAGAAGCCACGCCTCGGCCAGACACGCGGCATTGAGCGCTGTAATCGCCAACAGGTACATGCGGAAGCTGAGCATGCAGCCACGCAGCAAGATGCAACCGAATACAAAATAAGTCAGCCCACTGGGATACCAAGCCAAGAGCGCCATGGATAGCGCATTCATGCTCAGCGCATAGAACTTGACGGCGCGCCGAGACGATACGATGCACTTGGCGTACAGAAACAGGAACACGGGATAGGTCGCCAGCGTAAACAGCGCCCAAGTCCACGTGTAGCGATCGAACATCGGCGTGATAAAAATCCACACCGACCACAGCAGATGCACGCCATCGACCCACGGCGACCTGCCTTTGCGAATGCCGTTCGCAGCGAACGAGTCGGGGGCTGGCTTAAACCAACTTCGAATCAGTGTGATCATGGCCCGCCCCGAAACGTCGATGACATGCATCGTACTTCAACCGTAGCGCCTCAGCCGGCGAGCGGCGATAACGAAGAACACGATGGCGAAGGCGATCAGCATGCCGATGTGTTTCCAGATGCTGCCTTCGGCCAGCCCCAGGGCGATCAGGCCCAGCTGATCCAGGTGATAACTCGGGTAAATCGGCGCCATTTGCTGCAACACGTGCGGCAACATCGTAATGGGAACCCATAAACCTGACAGAAAAGACATCGGCAGATAAATCAAATTGAGCATGCCCGGTGCGCCCTGCCCTTTGATCAGCGTGCCGACCAGCATGCCGAGTGCGCAGAACGGCAGCACGCCCAGCGCGCCCATCAACAACATCATGCCGACCTGAGCCAACGACAACGTGACGTGCCCCAGCGTTACACCCATCACAAGCAACAGCACGATCACCACCGTCGCCGCCGCCATCGCCATCAGCATTTTACCGAGCAAGTACGCGCCGGGCGGCATGGGCAAGGCGCGCTTGTAAGTCAGCAGACCGCCGTCGCGCTCGATCGCGAGCGACACGCCGAAGCCGAACAGGCCCGGACTCATCACGCCAAACACGCCGTAGCTCACCAGCAGATAGCGCGCCGCATCCGCGCCTTCGGAGCCGCGCATCACGATGCCGAACAACAGATAGAACATCGAAGGAAACAGCGTGATCGGCAACATAAAGCCCGGTGCGCGCATGTAGCGAATGCATTCGGCGCGCGCTTCCGCGAGATATGCGCCTACGACGCGGCCGAAACTCATGCCGGCGGTCGGCGCCGCGGCATTGACGGAAATCGATACGGTGTTCATTACGCGGCCTCCTGTTGTTCGTTTTCGTCGCGCGTGAGTTCGGTGAATGCTTCCGCAAGACCTGCGCGCTGCACTTCCAGTTCGCTTAGCGCGGCATCCGCATCGAGCATGCGACGAAGCACATGCTCTGCAGCGCTCGTGCTGATGCGCACGCGAGTACCGTCGCGCTCCGCCGATGCCACTTGCGGCCAACGCGCAATGGCATCGACATCGAGGTCGGTGACGCAGCGAATACGCGTGAGCGGCACATGTGCGCGCAATGCGTCGACGCTGCCTTCCGTGAGCACGCGACCTTTCCCCATCACGACGACGCGCTGCGCGAGCGCTTCGGCTTCTTCCAGATAGTGCGTGGTCAGCACCACCGAACATCCTTCGGCGACGAGCGCGCGCATCGCGGCCCACAATTTGCGCCGCGCATCGATATCCATGCCGACGGTGGGTTCATCCAAAAACACGAGCTCGGGGCGTCCGCACAATGCCAACGCAAATTGCACGCGACGCTGCTGGCCGCCCGACAGCTTGCCGTAAGGCCGCTTCAAAAGATCGGCGATGCCCGCTAGCGCGGCGCTTTCGTCGATCGAACGAGGATTGGGGTAGTAACTGGACACGACGCGCAGCAACTCGCCCACGCGTAATGTGGGCGGCAACATCGCCGTTTGCAGCATCACGCCGATGCGGCGGCGCGCATCGATCTCCTGCGGGTCCATGCCGAACAATTCCGCACGGCCGCCATCGGGACGAATCAGACCGAGCAACAAACCGATGCTGGTGCTTTTGCCGGCCCCGTTGGGCCCCAGCACCGCGAGCAGTTCGCCGCGCTGCAACACAAGATCGACACCATCGAGTGCGGTGACATTTCCATAACGTTTCACAACGCCGCTGAGACGGGCTACGACATCAGATTGGGTGTGCATGGTGGGCCTCCTTGCACTGCAGCGTAGGCTTGGCAAGCCGATTTCAGCAGTAGCCCACGTCAGCGATCGGGCATGACAGACGTCATCCAGGGGGTACCGGGCACCCCTGCCCCCAGGGTATCCTGATAGGCGTGCGCCGGCGTTTTCCCATACGCGGCGCAGTGCGAGCGGGCGCATCGCGCCCCTTGGGCGCCTAGCCCTTCCACGCACGCAAAACTTCCTGCCGGCCTGCTTCGCGTTGGGCGCGAGGCGCTGGCAGATTCGAGGAGAGTAGTCATGGGTGTCACCGATCAGCTGCGCGAATTGCGCGAATTTGGCGGCAAGCCGCGGACCACAGGCCTGGACGATGCCACCATCGAGCGCATGGCCGCGCTGGATCCGCAACTCGCGCAAGCGATTTCCGAAGCGGTTGCGCGCCATCGCGCGTTGCGCGCCGAGCTGGGCGATTTCCTGAAATTGGATGAAGCCGAGCAACTGGCGCAGGCGCAAAAAGATTTCGTCAATTTCTATCCGGACGATGCGATCAATCCGTATCTGCCGGCTGCCGCGCGCGGCCCCTGGGTGATCACGATGAAAGGCGCCGTGGTGCACGACAATGGCGGCTACGGCATGTTGGGTTTCGGCCACAACAATGCCGCCATCGACGAAGCGCTGGCGCGTCCGCAAGTGATGGCCAACGTGATGACGCCGAGCGTGTCGCAGATGCGTTTCACGCAGGCGATGAATCGCGAACTCGGTCGTCATCGCGGCACCAATCCGTACACGCGTTATCTCTGCTTGAATTCCGGCTCGGAAGCGGTCGGCCTTGCATGCCGCATCGCGGACGTGAATGCCAAGATGATGACCGACGCGGGCGGACGTTACGCCGGTCGCACCATCAAACGCATCGCGGTGAAAGGCGCGTTCCACGGCCGCACCGATAAACCGGCGCTGTATTCGGATTCGTCGCGCCGCACATATGTGCAGCACCTGGCGAGCTATCGCCACGAAGATTCGGTGATCACCGTGGCGCCTTACGATCTGGCGCAATTGGAAGCTGCATTCGCCGACGCGGACAAGCACGGCTGGTTTATTGAGGCGATGTTCCTCGAACCCGTGATGGGCGAAGGCGATCCGGGACGTTCGGTGACGCCGGCGTTCTATCAAGCCGCGCGCGAGTTGACCGAATCGCACGGTTCGCTGTTGTTGATCGACTCGATCCAGGCGGGCTTGCGCGCGCATGGCGTGTTGTCGATCGTCGATTATCCCGGCTTTGAAAAGCTGGCGCCGCCGGATATGGAAACCTTCTCCAAGGCGCTCAACGCCGGTCAATATCCGATGTCGGTGCTGGCCGTGGGCGATCGCGTCGCCAACTTGTACCGCAAGGGCATCTACGGCAACACCATGACCGCCAATCCGCGTGCGCTGGATGTTGCGCTGGCGACGATGGATCAACTGACCGACGACGTGCGCGCCAACATTCGTGCTCGGGGCAAGGAATTCGTCGACAAGCTCAATGCGTTGAAGGACGAATTGGGCGGCCTGATCACCAAGGTTCAAGGCACAGGTTTGTTGTTCTCGTGCGAGCTGGCGCCGCAGTTCAAATGCTACGGCGAGGGTTCCACCGAGGAGTACATGCGCGAGCGCGGCATCGGCGTGATCCACGGCGGCGCCAATTCGCTGCGCTTCACCCCGCATTTCAACATCACCGGCGCGGAAGTGGATTTAGTGATCGCTCATGTTCGCCACGCCTTGCTGGAAGGCCCGCGCAAGCGCGAAGCCCAGGCAGCCTGATCGAAAAACCGGACCTTCGGAACGGGGAACATAAAGCGTTGCAAAACGCCTATGTTCCCCGTTTTGCTATCCCCGTTCCCCTGCCTCTTCACACGACATAGACTGCCTCCGCCGGGACCACCACCGGCCCCACCACCAGGAGGAAGCATCATGTCCATGCGTTTCAGCCTGCTCGCCGCGAGCGCCGCGCTGGTTTTCGCCACTGCCTCGTTCGCCACCACCCCGCAAAGCACTGCCGCGTCCGGCAAGACGATGTCGTCGTCCCAGCAGAAAATGGCCGATTGCAGCCACGCCGCCAAAGGCAAGACCGGCGCCGACTACAAGAGTTCGGTCAGCGCCTGCATGAAGGGCGACACCGCCGCAGCCGCACCCGCCGCCGACACCAAGATGACCTCGCAGCAACGCATGTCCGCATGCGCCAAGGAAAACGCGGGCAAGAAAGGCGCCGATTACAAGAGTGCCGTCAGCGCCTGCATGAAATCCCATTGATCCGCTAAAACATCGAGGCTCATCGAATGTTCAAGGCGTCGCCGCATGGCGGCGCCTTTTTCGTTTCCGGCTATGCTTGCCGCACTTCCCGCTTCCATGACATGTCCGCATGAAGATCGTCGAAGTTCGCCACCCGCTGATTCAGCACAAGCTGGGCCTGATGCGCCGCGCCGGCATCAGCACCAAGGAGTTTCGCGAGCTGGCCTCCGAAGTCGGCTCGCTGCTCACGTACGAAGCGACCAAGGATCTGGAAACGGTCGACGCGCAGATCGAAGGCTGGGCAGGTCCCGTTCGCGTGCAGCAGATCAAGGGCAAAAAGATCACCATCGTGCCGATACTGCGTGCAGGCTTGGGTATGTTGCCCGGCGTACTCGAATTGATTCCCGCCGCGAAAGTCAGCGTGGTCGGTTTGCAGCGCGATGAACACACGTTGCAGCCCACGACATATTACGAAAAGCTCACCGGTCGGATGGATGAACGCATTGCGCTCATCGTCGATCCGATGCTCGCTACGGCGGGAACGCTTGTTGCGACCGTGGACATGTTGAAAGCCGCCGGATGCAAGCGCATCAAGGGATTGTTCTTGGTCGCCGCGCCGGAAGGTTTGAAGCGGATCGAAGCGGCGCATCCGGATATCGAAATCTATACCGCATCGATCGATGAGCGGCTCAACGAGCATGGCTACATCTTGCCTGGGCTTGGCGATGCGGGAGATAAGATTTTTGGGACCAAGCAATTACCTGGGTAATTGCTCTTCCTCACGAAGGCCCGAAGCAATCCACCTCAGAAAGACCCGCTATCTCCTCAGCGTCATTCCGGCGAAGGCCGGAATCCAGTCAAATAACGGTGTGCGAAGCACACAACCTAAAAAAGGTTTCGTGTGCTTCGCACTGCATATTCAAACTGGATTCCGGCCTTCGCCGGAATGACATCGCGCTAAAGAACTCCCCTCGCAGTTAGGGTTTCAGCGCCGCGCAAATCGATCCGTCGCCTCAATCAACTCATGCGCTATGCCCGGCTCGAACGCCGAATGCCCGGCATCCTGCACGATGCGCAAATCCGCCTCCGGCCATGCGCGATGCAGATCCCAGGCGCTGCGCATCGGGCACACCACGTCGTAGCGACCTTGCACGATCACGGCCGGAATGCGGCGGATGCGATCGACATTGCGCAGCAGTTGATCGTCGTGCTCGAAAAATCCGCCGTGCACGAAGTAGTGACATTCGATACGCGCAAACGCCAGCGCAAATTCGTCCTCGCCGCTGCTGCTGATAAACGCGTCGTCTTGATATAGAAAACTCGTCGCGCCTTCCCACACGGACCAGGCGCGCGCCGCATTCAATCGAACTTGCGGATCGCTGCTGGTCAATCGGCGATGATAGGCGCTCATCAGATCGCCGCGCTCGGCTTCGGGAATGGCCGTCAGATACGTTTCCCATGCGTCGGGATACAACGCATCGCAACCTTTCTGATAGAACCACTCCAACTCCCAGCGCCGCAGCATAAAGATGCCGCGCAACACCAGCTCGCTCACCTTGTCCGGATGCGTTTGCGCATACGTGAGCGCCAGCGTCGAACCCCACGAACCACCGAACACTTGCCAGCGATCGATGCCCAGATGCTCGCGCAGTCGTTCGATATCGGCGACCAGATGCCAGGTGGTGTTGTCCTTCAACTCCGCATGCGGCGTGGATTTGCCGCAACCGCGTTGATCGAATAACACGATGCGGTAAATGGCTGGATCGAAGAATCGCCGGCACTTGCTGTTAGTGCCACCGCCCGGGCCGCCATGCAGGAAAACCACTGGCTTGCCGTGCGGGTTGCCGCTCTGCTCGTAATGGAGCGTGTGCAGCTCGGAAACCTTGAGCTGCCCGACATCGTACGGCTCGATTTCGGGATACAAGGAGCGGCGGTCGTGGGTCATGATTCGGCAGCCTGGCGATGGGGGACGTACATGGTACGAGCGAGCGCCAGACAACCCAAGTTTCGTTAACGCAAACCGCCGCGAATCTCTCCCTCCCCTGCTTGCAGGGGAGGGCTGGCGTGGGGTTGCGTGAGCTTGCCGCAAAGCACGAGGTCATCGCGAGGTTCGCTTCACCCCGCCCCAACCCTCCCCTACTACACGTAGGGGAGGGAGCTAGGTTTACGCAAACACCTTCCCAGGATTGAGTATCCCGTTCGGATCAAACGTCGCCTTCACGCCACGCATCAGCGCAATCTCCGCCGCGCTCCGCGTGCTTTCCAGATACGCGCGCTTCACCAGCCCGATACCGTGTTCGGCAGAGATACTGCCGCCATGACGCTGCAACGCTTGCGCGAGCAACTTGGTGACGTGCTCGCACTGCGCGATGAAATCCGCGTCGGAAAGCGACGCCGGTTTCAGCACGTTAATATGCAGATTGCCGTCACCGATATGGCCGAACCACACCACGTCGATATGCGGATATTCGCGCGCGAGCAGCGATTGAATGTCCTGCAGAAAATCGGGCACTGCGCCGATACGCACGGAAATATCGTTTTTATACGGCTTATGCGACGCAAGGCTTTCGGTAATGCCTTCGCGCAAACGCCAAAGCGCGGCGGCTTGCGCTTCGCTCTGCGCCATCACGCCGTCGCTGATCCAACCTTGCTCGACGCCTTGCTCGAACACTTCCAGCGCGATGTCTTGCACGCGCTCATCGACCGCATCGAATTCGGTGACCACGTAATACGGATGGTCGCCATCGATCGCACGCTGCGCGCCATGCGCAAGCACATGCTTCAACGCGATATCAGTGAAGAATTCGAAAGCTTGCAACGACAGGCGTGATCGAAATAACGCGAACACCTGCATCAACGCATCCATATCCGGCAGCGCGAGCAGCATGACTTGCGAAGCCGGCGGCGGATCCGTCAGCCGCAGCGTCGCTTCCACCACGATGCCCAACGTGCCTTCCGAGCCGATCATCAATTGGCGCAGGTCGTAGCCGCTGGAGTTCTTGATCAGGCCGCGATTGAGATCCAGCAACTCGCCGTTGCCGGCCACCACTTTTAGGCCGGCAATCCATTCGCGCGTGTTGCCGTAGCGAATCACCCGGATGCCGCCTGCGTTGGTCGCGATATTGCCGCCGATGGAGCAGGAGCCGCGAGCGGCGAAATCCACGGGGTAGATCAGGCCATGCTCGCGCGCTGCGCCATGGACCGCTTCCAGCGCAATGCCAGGCTGCACGGTCAGCGTGCGGTCGACGGCGTTGAAATCCAGCACCTGGTTCATACGCGCCAGGCTCACCACCAGCTCGCCCTGCGCCGCCACAGCCCCGCCAGAAAGGCCCGTGCGGCCACCGGACGGAACCAGCGCCACGTTGCGTTCGTTGGCCCAGTGCACGATGCCCTGCACTTCCTCGATGGACACCGGCAAGGCGATGGCCAGCGGCGCCGGGGCCCAGCGCCGGGTCCAGTCGCGGCCGTAGTGCTCCAGATCGCCCGGATCGGTGAGCAGGCGCAGGCCGGGCAGGCGGCTGGAGAGATCGGCGAGGACGTCCTGGTTCATGGCGACTCCGGAAGGAAGCCTCCAGGGTGCCAGCGCTTATCGCAGGCGTCTAGTGCTGCAACGCGACAAAATCTGGCATAGTGTTTGGACATCCAAACGCGGTGCGATCATGAAGACTTCGTTCCCCAAGCAAGACATCAAGGTGCTGTTGCTCGAAGGCGTCAGCCGCACGGCGGTCGAAACGTTCCAGCGTGCGGGTTATAGCCAGATCGAATATCACGCCAAGTCTTTGCCTGAGGACGAATTGAAAGCGCGCGTCGCCGACGCGCACATCATCGGCATCCGATCGCGCACGCATCTCACCGCCGAGGTGTTGGACCATGCGAAGCGGCTGATCGCGGTGGGCTGCTATTGCATCGGCACGAATCAAGTGGATCTGAGCGCCGCGGAAAAACTCGGCATTCCAGTATTCAACGCGCCCTATTCCAACACGCGCAGCGTGGCGGAGCTGGTGATTGCCGAAGCCATCATGTTGCTGCGTGGCATTCCGCAGAAAAACGCACTTTGTCATCGTGGCGGTTGGACAAAATCGGCCGCAGGCAGCTTCGAAGCGCGCGATAAAGTGATCGGCATTGTCGGTTACGGCCATATCGGCACGCAGGTTGGCGTACTGGCGGAAAGCCTTGGCATGCGCGTGATCTTCCACGATATCGAATCCAAGCTTTCGCTCGGCAACGCGCGCGCGGCGGACAGTCTCGACGATCTGCTGGAGCGTTCCGATGTGGTGACGCTGCACGTGCCCGAAACGCCGACCACGAAGATGATGATCGGCAAAAACGAGCTGGCGAAAATGCGCCAGGGTGCGGTGTTGATCAATGCTTCGCGCGGCACTGTGGTGAACATCGACGCATTGGCCGATGCCTTGCGCAAAGAACATATCGGCGGCGGCGCCATCGACGTGTTTCCGGTCGAACCCAAAGGCAACGACGATCCGTTCGTCTCGCCGCTGCTCGGCATGGACAACGTGATTCTCACGCCGCATATCGGCGGTAGCACGCTGGAAGCGCAGGAAAACATCGGTATCGAAGTCGCAAGCAAGCTCGTGCGCTACAGCGACAACGGTTCCACATTGTCTGCGGTCAACTTCCCCGAAGTGACCTTGCCCGAACATCCGGACAGCCGCCGCCTGCTGCATATTCATCGCAACGTGCCGGGCGTGCTTTCCCGCATCAACGAACTGTTCTCCGCCGGCAATATGAACATCAACGCGCAGTTCCTGCAGACCAATGTGGAAGTGGGCTACGTGGTGATCGATATTTCCGCCGAAGCTGAACAAGCCTCCTCGCTGAAGGAAAAACTGGCCGCGATCCCCGGAACCTTGCGTACCCGCGTGCTTTTTTAATCTAGGCATACGGGGGCCAGCACCTTGTCCGGCCCCGTTCTGAACACCTCAACTCAAGCTCAACCGCAGTGATGCCGATACCTCTGATAACTCGGCATCACTTTTTATTGCGGTTTTTCCCTATGAGCTTTCGATTTAAAGATCTACGTATCGCGGCACGCCTGACATTGTTAGGCGTCGTTATGTTGGCAGCCACCGTGATCGTCGGTTACGGCGGCTGGCGCGGTTTGGTTCGCACGCACGATCTTCAGGTTCGTTCTACCGAAACGGCGGCCAAATTCGCCGCGGCTGTCGATACGGCGCGCGTCGCGCAGGTGGATTTCAAGAAGCAAGTGCAGGAATGGAAGGACTTGCTCTTGCGCGGCGCAGACGCCGATAAATTCAAGAAATATCACGACCAGTTCGCTGAACAGGCGCAGGCGGTCAATAAAGACCTCGCTTTGCTCAAGCAACAAATGAGCGAGCTAAGTCTCGACACGCACGGCGTGGACACGGCAATTGCTACGCACGAAGAACTTGGCACGAAGTACCTCGCCGCCATCCAGCATTACGACGCAAAAGACGAAAAGAGCGTCCATGTTGTCGATGGCCTGGTCGCCGGTATCGATCGCGCACCGACAACGGCTATCGATGACCTCGTGGCCGGCATGAAGAAAAATGCGGAAACCGCTTCGAAGCGCATCGACGAAGAAACCAGCGAAGCGTTCAAGCAAGCGAGCACCTTATTGTTGTCGGTTGCGCTGTGCGCGACGGTGACGGGTGCGGCGTTTATCTGGCTACTCGCCTACAGCATTACCGCACCGCTGGGACGCGCCGTAAAAGTGGCGCAGGCCGTCGCCAAAGGCGATCTTTCCACCGACGTCGTCGCCGACAGTCACGACGAAACCGGCAAGTTGCTGTCCGCGCTTGGCGTGATGAACCATCAATTGCGCAACGTAGTGAGCGTTATTCGCGATGGGTCGACAGAGATATCCGCATCGACGCGGCAAATTGCGACGGGCAACCAGGATCTCTCCGCACGTACCAGCGAACAGGCCGCTGCGCTCGAAGAAACCACCGCGTCGATGCAGGCGCTCACCTCCAGCGTCAACAGCAACGCCAAGCGCACGCACGAAGCAAGCCAGTTGGCCGAATCGGCATCGGGTATCGCGCGCGAAAGCGGTGCGGCGATGTCCGAAGCGGTGAGCGCGATGACGCAAGTTCAAGACGTCGCCAATCGCATCACGGAAATCACCGAAACGATGGACCGCATCGCCACGCAGACGCACATCCTGGCGCTCAACGCAGCGGTGGAAGCGGCGCGCGCCGGCGAAGCGGGCAAAGGCTTCAATATCGTGGCCGCCGAAGTGCAATCGCTGGCGCGCAGCTCGCGCACCGCATCGAGCGAAATTCGCGCGCTGATCGAAGAGTCGGTGTCGATCATCGGCAACGGCACGCAGATTATCGCCCGGGCCGAATCCATGGTCGGAAAACTGCTTGAGAGCGTAGACAACGTCACGCACACCGTCGAATCCATCGCCACGCAGAACATGGAACAAGCCAGCGGCATTCAACAAGTGAACCGCGCCGTGCGTCAGATGGATGAAGTGACACAGAACAACGCGGCGCTCGTCGAAGAAGCTGCCGCCGCTGCCGATACGGTGCAGGTTCGTGCGCGCGCCTTGGTGGAGAGCGTGGCGTTCTTCAAGCTCACCGAGAAGGAAGCCGCTACCGATCCGGCAGAACAAGTTTCCAGCCAACCGCGCCAGGAGGCGGTGCGCTTCGGGCAGTTGCAAGCTGCCTGAAAGCGCACCTTCCCACGGCGCATTATCGGCTCAAGGTTACTTGGCGCGCTTGGCCGGCGCGCTCCGCTTAGTTGACGGCTTGCTTGATTTTGCGGCTTTCGTAGCGGCCTTTGTCTTTTTAGCGGACTTCTCCGGTTTCGCTGCGTCGCCTTGCACTTCATGCTGCCGCTGCACGCGAATCTGCTCGCGAAACGCCGCGGCGTAGGATTTCAACTCGGCTTTCTGCTTGGCGGTATAGCCCGCTTTTTGATCGAGGTGCTGCTCCATGCGTTGCAGCAACTCGTAGTCGTGATAATCGCGATACGGTTTGAGGTCCAAATCTACCGGCACTTTGCTCAAGCGTTCGTCGCCGATTTTCTTCACGTATTTCTGCATGAAGCGGTCATAGGCCTTCCAGGTGATGCGCTGCGCATGTACCGCTGCCTCTTCCGCGCGCGTGGCGATCTGATGGGCGTGCAAGTAGTGCAGTCCGAGTTGATCGATCAGCGTTTTCTCCACTTCTTCGTGAAGAATCAAAAACCGATCCACGTCGATCGAGCGACCGCGAAACGTAAACGACTTCGGCAAATGGCGATCGATATAGATGGTTTTGCCGTCCTGGCTGTAGCCGGCGAGATAAGGAATGTCATGGTTGCGGTCGAGCTTTTTCACTCGGCGCAAGACGGCGTCGAGCGCGCGATCCATCATCAGCGACGACATGTACCAATCGGGCGCCTTCAGTTTGACGTGCGGGGCATTCGGGTGACAGGTGTTCGACGGCATAACGCGAGCTCCTTCCTGCGCAGTGGGGTCACTGGCGCTGAGACTAGCGTGTCATCGTTCGAAATGGCGACGGAAAGCCGAAACGAAAAACGGCGCCCAGGGCGCCGTCGATCTGTTCTGCGAATTGGTCGGGGCGGCCGGATTCGAACCGACGACCCTTTGCCCCCCAGGCAAATGCGCTACCAGGCTGCGCTACGCCCCGACTGACTCAGCAAAGAGAGAAATTGTATCAGTACCGGCAGCTAGGCCGATAGAGATAGCTCAGCGCCGCAGCAGAGCGAGCACTTCTTCCAGCTCCATGCGCACCTGACGCACGATCTGGTGCGACATGCTGGCTTCCATGCGGGCCTGCGGACCTTCCAGACGCGCGCGCGCACCGGTGATGGTGAAGCCTTCGTCGTACAGCAAGGAGCGGATCTGACGGATCATCAGCACATCGTGGCGCTGGTAGTACCGGCGATTGCCGCGACGCTTGACCGGATTGAGCGCAGGAAACTCCTGCTCCCAGTAACGGAGCACGTGAGGCTTCACCCCGCACAGGTCGCTGACTTCACCGATGGTGAAGTAGCGCTTGGCCGGGATGGCGGGCAGCTCGGTGTTATTCCCCTGATCCAGCATAGCCCTCGACTCTCACCTTGAGTTTTTGTCCTGGCCGGAACGTCACCACCCGGCGGGCGGAGATGGGAATCTCTTCGCCCGTCTTGGGATTACGCCCCGGTCGCTGGTTCTTTTTTCGCAGATCGAAGTTGCCAAATCCTGACAGCTTGACCTGCTCTCCCCGCTCCAATGCCTCGCGGACGACCTCGAAATAGGCGTCCACGAATTCTTTGGCTTCACGTTTGTTAAGGCCCACCTCGAGGAAGAGGCGCTCTGCCATCTCCGCCTTTGTCAGCGCCGCCATCTTACCCTCGCAATTTTGCCTCGCACGCAGCCGCTAACGCCGACACTGCATTTTGAACACAGCGGTCGGCGTCGTCGTCGGTAAGCGTGCGGGAAGCGTCCTGCAAAATCAAGCCCATAGCGAGACTCTTTCGGCCCACTTCGACCCCTTTGCCACTGTATCGATCAAACAGGCGCAGCTCTGCCAAAGTCGAACCCAGGGTGCCGCGGACCGTCTGCTCAATGTGTGACCAGCTTACCTGTTCAGGAACGTCAACGGCGATGTCCCTGCGGACGGCCGGGAAACGTGAGATTGGTAGCGACTTGGGCAGGCGACGCGCCAGCAGCGGCTCCAGGGCCAATTCCAGGACATGCACGTCCGACCCGAGGTCGAGCGTTTTGGCCAGCTGCGGATGGACGGCCCCCAGGTAACCAACGGTTTCGCCATCGCGCGTGACACGCGCGGCGCGCCCGGGGTGCAGCCAGCCCGGCAGCTCGTCGGCATGGACGGCCCAGCGCTGCGGCTCGCCGCCCCAGGCGATCAGGGCGTCCAGATCGCCCTTCAGGTCGAAGAAGTCGAGCGGGCGCGCGGCTTCGCCCCACTGCTCCGCGTGGGCGGCTCCGCAGGCCACGATGGCGAGCTTGGGCGTTTCGGTGGGCGCGTCTTTGCGGGCAGCCGCCTCGCCGCCGAGCTGGAAGGTCCGACCTAGCTCAAACAAACGCACCCGTTCCTGCTGACGGGCGCGATTGTGCGATAGCGCGACGATCAAACCGGGCAGCAAGGAAGGACGCATCACCGCCAGATCGGCGGAAAGCGGATTGGCCAACGGGACCAGCTGGTCGGTCATGCCCCAGCTTTGCAACACGTCGTTGCCAATGAAGGCGAGGTTCACGGCTTCGTAATAGCCGCGCGCAGCGAGCTGCTCGCGCACGGCCAGTTCCATCAGACGTCCTTCCGGCTCGATCGCCAGCGTCAACGCGCCGCCGGGCGTATGCGTCGGAATATTTTCGTAACCGTGGATGCGCGCGACTTCTTCGATAAGGTCTTCTTCGCGCTCGATGTCGAAGCGTCGGCTCGGCGCCGTGACGCGCCAACCATCGGCCACCGCCTCGACGTGCATGCCGAGCGCCGTAAAAATGCGCGCGACTTCCTGATCGGGAACGTGCAAACCGAGTACGCGCGCCAGTCGTGCGCGACGGAGCAAGATCGGCTTTGGCGCGGCCAGACCGTCGGGCAGCGTCACGTCCAGCAACGGACCCGGAACACCACCGGCAATATCGACGATCAAACGCGTCGCATATTCGATGGCAATGCCCGGCAGTTCGGGATCGACGCCGCGCTCGAAGCGATGCCCCGCGTCCGTGTGCATGCCGAGCTTGCGGCTGCGCCCGATGATGGCCGATGGAACCCAGTGTGCGGCTTCCAGAAACACGTTGCGCGTCTCGTCGGTGACACGCGTTTCCGAGCCGCCCATGATGCCGCCCAAGGCGACAGCGCGCGCGCCGCGACCGCCGCGGCTGTCGGCCACGACCAAGAAATCGTCGTCCAACGTCACTGTACGTCCATCGAGCAACGCCAACGATTCCTTTGGCTGTGCCGCACGCACAACGATGTCGCCTTCCAGCTTATCTTTGTCGAACGCATGCATCGGCTGGCCGAGTTCCAGCATCACGTACTGCGTGACATCGACCAGAAAACTGATGGGACGCAAACCGCTACGACGCAAGCGTTCGGCCATCCACACGGGCGTCTGGACTTTGGCGTTCACGCCGTCGATGACGCGTCCCGCAAAGCGCGGCACGCGCGCGCCGGCTTCCAACGCGATGGTCATGGCAGCGTCGCTCTGCGGCGGCACCGGCGAAGCGTCGAGCGGAACGACTTCGCTGCCAAGCGCGGCGGCGACGTCGAACGCAATACCGCGCACGCTGAAGCAATCGGCGCGATTGGGCGTGAGTTTGATCTCGATCGATGCATCAGGCAGCCCGAGATACGCGGCGAGCGGCGTGCCCACCGGCGCATCGGCGGGGAGCTCGAGCAGACCCGATGCATCGGGATCGACGCCAAGTTCTTTGGCCGAACAAAGCATGCCGAACGATTCCACGCCGCGCAGCTTCGCCGCCTTGATGGCAATGCCGCCCGGCAGGTTTGCACCGACCATAGCCAACGGCGCAATCAAACCCGCGCGCGCGTTGGGTGCGCCGCAAACGATTTGCACCGTGCCTTTGCCGGCATCCACGTCGCAAACCTGCAGGCGATCGGCTTCCGGATGTTTCTTTG
This sequence comes from Dyella sp. 2HG41-7, assembly GCF_021390675.1. Taxonomy (NCBI): domain Bacteria; kingdom Pseudomonadati; phylum Pseudomonadota; class Gammaproteobacteria; order Lysobacterales; family Rhodanobacteraceae; genus Dyella; species Dyella sp. 2HG41-7. Next base: position 1,441,024 of record NZ_JAJEJV010000004.1, on the reverse strand, counting down.
CGCTGACGATGCGCGCAACAACAACGCCGTCGAGCGATTCGCCTACGATCGCGACGTCTTCGACTTCCAGACCGATCGCGGTCAGCGTCGCGACAAGTTCATCGCGCGAGGCGCGCGTGGGAACGTGATGACGCAGCCAATTTTCCGAGAATTTCATGCGTATCGATTCCTGCTGCGGTTACGCGAATTGCTTGAGGAAGCGCAGATCGTTCTCGAAGAACGCGCGCAGATCGGAAACGCCATAACGCAACATGGCGAAGCGCTCGACACCGAGGCCGAAGGCGAAGCCGGTGTAACGCTCCGGATCGATGCCGCAGTTCTTGAGCACATTCGGATGCACCATGCCGCAGCCGAGCACTTCCAGCCAACGCGTGCTGCCGTCTTCGGCATCCCAGCGAATATCCACTTCGGCCGACGGTTCGGTGAAGGGGAAATAGCTGGGACGGAAACGCATTTCGAAATCGCGCTCGAAGAACGCACGAATAAATTCGGCGAGCGTGCCCTTCAGATCGGCGAAGCTGGAGGTTTCATCCACCAGCAAACCTTCGATCTGATGGAACATCGGCGAATGTGTTTGATCCGAATCGCTGCGATACACCTTGCCGGGCGCAATGATGCGGATCGGCGGCTGCCGACCGATCATCGAGCGAATCTGCACCGGAGACGTATGCGTGCGCAGCAGGCGACCGTCGCCGAAGTAGAACGTGTCGTGCATCGCGCGCGCCGGATGGTGCGGCGGGAAATTGAGCGCTTCGAAGTTGTGCCAGTCGTCCTCGATTTCCGGACCATCAGCACGTTGATAGCCGAGGCGCGCAAAAATCGCCGCGATGCGCTCGAGCGCGCGCGTAATCGGATGAATGCCGCCGCGCTCGCCATCGCGACCCGGCATGGTGATGTCGAGCTTTTCGGACGCGAGGCGATGATCGAGTTCGGCCTGCTCCAGCGTTTGCTTGCGCGCAGTCAACGCATCGGCGAGACGCTCTTTCACGCGATTCACTTCCGCGCCGCGCGATTTGCGCTCGTCGGGCGACAACGTGCCGAGCGCTTTCAGCGCGGCCGTGACGACGCCGCTTTTGCCGAGCAAACTCACGCGCAGCGCGTCGAGCGCTTCCAGCGTGTCCGTTTTGTCGATTTCGGCCAGCGCCTGCGTGGCGCGGCTGTCCAGATCTTCCATCGATGCGATCTCGCTTCTGCCCCCTCTCCCCTTCGGGGAGAGGGCTGGGGTGAGGGGACACTCTTGCGTCGGTTCCCATTCGAAGCACGCTTCGATTGAAGCTTGAGGCAAGCCTTCGCCCCTCACCTCAATCCTCTCCCCGGAGGGGAGAGGAGGCCCATGCAAAGAGCATTTCCCAAACAAAAACGGGGAGAAGGCTTAAGGCCTTCTCCCCGCTTGATTCACATCATTTCGTCAGTGGCTGACGATCAAGCGGCCAGACTGGCCTTCGCCTTTTCCGCGATGGCCCCAAACGCCTTGATGTCGTGCACGGCGATGTCGGCAAGCACCTTGCGGTCCACCGTGATACCGGCCTTGGCAAGACCGTTGATCAGGCGGCTGTACGACAAACCGAACTGACGGGCAGCCGCATTGATACGCACGATCCACAGGGCGCGGAACTGACGCTTCTTCTGCTTGCGGCCGATATACGCGTACTGACCAGCCTTGATGACGGCCTGGTTGGCGACGCGGAAGACCTTGCGACGGGCGTTGTAGTAACCCTTCGCGCGGCCAATGATTTTCTTGTGACGACGACGGGCGGTAACGCCACGCTTTACACGAGCCATGGTTTAGTCCTCCGCCTTAGAGATACGGCAACATGCGTGCTACACCTTTGGTGTCGCATGCCTTGACGTGGTTGGTGGCGCGCAGGTTGCGCTTACGCTTGGTCGACTTCTTGGTAAGAATGTGCGACTTGAACGCATGGCCGGCCTTGAACTTGCCGGACGCGGTCTTGCGAAAACGCTTCGCCGCCGCGCGATTGGTCTTGATCTTGGGCATGGAATGCTCCTTGATGGGGCTGAACCCCGGTTTCTGACTGATCTGGCGGCAACCTCGGGGGCTGCTCTTTCCGTCCTGCCATGATCGGTGCACGACCCTTCCTTGCGGGTCGAACGAGAAAGTTTACGTGAAACAAGGGCCCGACACCAGAGGCCGGCGACCGAAAACCCAAACGAAACGGCGACCCGCAGGCCGCCGTCCGCGCAAGCCACGAGGCCCATCGGGCCTGGGCCTTACTTCTTTTTCGGGCCGATCATCATAACCATCTGGCGCCCTTCCAGACGCGGGAAGGACTCCACCACCCCGTTCTCGCCCACGTCCTCTTGGATGCGCTTGGCGAGTTCCTGGCCGAGGTCCTGGTGGGACATCTCGCGGCCGCGGAAGCGGATGGTGACCTTGACCTTATCGCCCTCTTCCAGGAAGCGAAGCATGTTGCGCAGCTTGATCTGGTAGTCGCCCACGTCCGTGACCGGACGGAACTTCACTTCCTTGATCTCGACCTGCTTTTGCTTCTTCTTGGCAGCCTGAGCCTTCTTCTGGGCTTCGAACTTGAACTTGCCGTAGTCCATGATGCGGCAGACCGGCGGATCGCCGTTCGGCTGGATCTCGACCAGGTCGAGCCCCGCTTCCTCGGCAGCGCGGAGTGCCTCGTCGCGGGTCAGGATGCCGAGCTGCTCGGAATCCGGCCCGATCACACGTACGCGCGGGACGCGGATCTCATGGTTGCGACGGTTGCCCTTAGTTTCTGTGGTGGCGATACCACTATCCTCCAGAAGATGTTTCAGATTGGCCGGGCGGCATCAGCGCCGCATCTCGGTCTCCAGGCGTTCGATGAAGCTGGCAAGCGGCATGCTGCCCAGATCTTCGCCCGAACGTGTACGCACAGAAACGGCACCCGATGCCTTTTCGCGATCGCCGACCACAAGCAGGTAGGGCACTTTCTGAAGCGTATGTTCGCGGATTTTATAGCCGACCTTTTCGTTGCGCAAATCGGCCTGTACACGGAAGCCTTTCTCGACAAGGGCTTGCGTCACCTCGCGAACATAGTCGGACTGGGCGTCGGTGATGCTGAAGACCTGCGCCTGCACTGGCGCCAGCCAGGCGGGCAAATTGCCGGCGTGATGCTCGATCAGGATGCCGATGAAGCGCTCCATCGAGCCCACGATCGCCCGGTGCAGCATCACCGGATGCTTGCGCTGGCTGTGTTCGTCCACGTACTCGGCGCCGAGACGCTCGGGCATCATGAAATCGACCTGCATGGTGCCGACCTGCCAGGCGCGGCCGATCGAATCCTTCATGTGATACTCGATCTTCGGGCCGTAGAACGCACCCTCGCCCGGCAGTTCTTGCCATTCCACACCCGCCGAACGCAAGGCGGCGCGCAGCGCATCTTCGGCGCGATCCCACACGTCGTCGCTGCCAATGCGCTTGTCGGGACGCAACGCAATTTTCAATGCGATGTCGTCGAAGCCGAAATCGGCGTACACCTTCATGGCCTGCTGATGGAATGCCGTGACTTCGGATTCAATCTGTTCTGCCGTGCAGAACACGTGACCGTCGTCCTGCGTGAAAGCGCGCACGCGCATGATGCCGTGCAACGCGCCCGACGGTTCGTTGCGATGGCAGCCGCCGAACTCGCCGTAGCGAATGGGCAGATCGCGATAACTGTGCAGGTTCGTGTTGTAGATCTGCACGTGGCCCGGACAGTTCATCGGCTTGAGCGCATACGTGCGCTTCTCCGATTCGGTAAAGAACATGTTTTCCTGGTAGTTGTCCCAGTGACCGGACTTCTTCCACAGGCTCACGTCCATGATCTGCGGGCCGCGCACTTCCTGGTAACCGCTGCTGCGATAAACGCCGCGCACGTACTGCTCTACTACCTGCCAGATGGCCCAGCCGTTGGGGTGCCAGAACACCATGCCCGGTGCTTCTTCCTGCTGATGGAACAGATCCAGCGCCTTGCCGATTTTGCGGTGATCGCGCTTCTCGGCTTCTTCGAGCTGATGCAGGTACGCCTTCAGATCTTTGTCGTTCAACCACGACGTGCCGTAAACACGCGTCAACATGGCGTTGTTGGAATCGCCGCGCCAATACGCGCCGGCCACTTTCATCAGCTTGAACGCGCGCAGTTTGCCCGTGTTGGGCACATGCGGGCCGCGGCACAAATCCGTGAACTCGCCTTGCGAGTAGAGCGAAAGTTCTTCGTTCGCGGGAATGCTTTCGATGATCTCGGCTTTGTACGCTTCGCCGATGCCGCGGAAAAACTTCACTGCGTCATCACGCGATTTCACGCTGCGCGTGACCGGTAGCTGTTCTTTCACGATCTTTTCCATCTCCGCCTCGATCTTCACCAGATCGTCGGGCGTAAACGGGCGCTCGTAAGCGAAGTCGTAATAGAAGCCGTTGTCGATCACCGGACCGATGGTGACCTGCGCGCCGGGGAAAAGGCGCTGCACGGCCTGCGCGAGCAAATGCGCCGTGGAGTGACGAAGAATCTCCAGCGCCTCCGGGCTTTTTTCCGTGACGATTTCAAGACTCGCGTTATGGTCGATGGCGAAACTGGCATCCACCAGCTTGCCATCCACTTTGCCGGCGAGCGTGGCCTTGGCGAGGCCGGCGCCAATGGAGGCAGCCACATCTTGCACCGTGACGGGATGGTCAAAGGGACGTTTGCTGCCGTCGGGTAGCGTAATTTCGATCATGGTTTTCAGACCTGTGACGTCACATCAGTGGACGCGCTTTTTTTGAAGAGTCCGGCCATGGATGGCCGGTTTTTCCTTGCCCGTCTGGACGACGGGCAAAAATAAAGGCGCCACGCGCGCCCTTTTTGCGAACACAAGGCGTGGCAGGTATCAGTGCTGGAAGCTCGTAGTTGCCATGTCGCACGCTCGGCCGGCGCGTTGGCGCGGGCCACCTTGTCCTCACGTATTGGGATGTGAACGCTAGTTTAGCGATCCGGTCGTGTCAATTTAGCCACAACGAGCCAGCTATACAATACGAACCTCACCTCAAGGATATTGCGATGCGTGTACTCGTCACCGGCTCGGCCGGCTTTATCGGCGCCGCCCTCACGGAACGCCTGTTGGCTCGGGGCGATCAGGTTTATGGCATCGACAACCATAACGATTACTACGATCCGACGCTGAAAGAAGCCCGCCTGGCGCGTTTCGCATCGCATCCCAACTACACGCATCTGCGCGCCGACTTGGCTGATCTTGAGGCCGTGAATCGCGCGTTTCACGAGTTCCAGCCACAACGCGTCGTGAATCTCGCGGCGCAGGCCGGCGTGCGTTATTCGCTGAAGAATCCGCACGCTTACGTGCAAAGCAATTTGGTCGGTTTCGTCAACGTGCTGGAAGCATGCCGCCACAACAAAGTGGAGCATTTGGTCTACGCCTCGTCCAGCTCGGTCTACGGCGCGAATCGCAAGCTGCCGTTCGCGGTGGAAGATCCCGTCGATCACCCGGTGAGCTTGTACGCCGCCAGCAAGAAGGCGAACGAATTGATGGCGCACACCTATAGCCACCTGTACGGACTGCCGACCACGGGATTGCGCTTTTTCACGGTGTACGGACCATGGGGACGCCCGGATATGTCGCCGATCCTGTTCGCCGACCGCATCGTGCGTGGCGAGCCGATCGACGTCTTCAATTACGGCAATCACAGTCGCGACTTCACGTACGTGGACGACATCGTCGAGGGCGTGATCCGCACCTTGGATCACGTGGCCGAACCCGATCCGATGTACGACGCGACCCAACCGAATCCAGGTACGTCGGGCGCACCGTATCGCGTCTACAACATCGGCAACGACCAACCCGTGCAACTCATGCGCTTTATCGAGCTGATGGAGCAAAACCTGGGCCGCACGGTGGAAAAGCGTCTGTTACCTATGCAACCGGGCGATGTCCCGGATACCTGGGCGGACGTATCGGCACTACACCGCGACGTGGGTTACGCGCCGAATACGTCGATCGAAGAAGGCGTCGCCAAGTTCGTGAAGTGGTATCGCGATTATCACCACGTCGCCTGACGCTTACGCTTAGAAAGGCTTCGCCAAAACCAGAAAGAGCACGCCCAGCAAAACCAGCACGGGCAGCTCGTTCATGAGCCGCAAGGTGCGCGCGGACGGCAACGCGCCACCTTGTTCGCTGCGCTTGAGCATGCGCCCGGACCACACGAAGTGCGCCAGCAGCAAAACGACCAAGCCGAGTTTGGCGTCGATCCAGTGGCCGCCGCTGGTGATATCGGGCAAGGTTTGCGGAAACACACGCCATCCCTGCCACAACGTCAATCCGAACAGAAACGCGATACCGAACAGGTTGTGGCCGAAGCGATACAGGCGGCGCCCCATCAGCTGCAGCCGCGCTTTGACCGCGGCGTCGCCGCCCGCTTCGGCAATATTCACCAGGATGCGCGGCAGATAAAACACGGCCGACATCCAGGCGATGACGAACAACACGTGAAACGTCTTGACCCACAGATAGATCATTTCCGACTCCCGAATCGCAAACAAAAACGGCGTGCCATAAAGCACGCCGTTTTATCGGGAATTGGTGGGCGGTACAAGGATCGAACTTGTGACCCCTTCCATGTCAAGGAAGTGCTCTACCGCTGAGCTAACCGCCCATGTGCTCGCACGATGGACCGCGCGAGCCGCGTAGTCTACCCGAAGACCCTGATCAGCGCAAAGCCTGCTCGCGCAACTGATGAATGCGGTCGCGCAACCGGGCCGCCTCTTCGAATTCCAGGTTTTCCGCGTGCTTGCGCATATCCGCCTCCAGGCGCTTGATCATCGCATTGGCCTGTTCGGCATTCAGATTCGCGTACTCGGCTGTGGGCTCGGCGACGGCGGCGGCGCGGCCGCGCGAGGACTTGCTGCGCCCCCTGCCCGGCACTTCGCTGCGCGCGCCTTCCATGATGTCGGAGATGCGACGCACGACCGATTGCGGCGTAATGCCGTGCGCTTCGTTCCACGCCACCTGCTTTTCGCGGCGGCGATTCGTCTCTTCCATGGCCGCCTGCATCGAGCGCGTGATCTCGTCCGCGTAAAGAATGGCTTTTCCGCGAACGTTACGCGCCGCGCGGCCGATGGTCTGAATCAGCGAACCGGTCGAACGCAGGAAGCCTTCCTTGTCGGCGTCGAGAATCGCAACGAGCGACACCTCCGGCATATCCAAACCTTCACGCAGCAGATTGATGCCAACCAGCACGTCGAATTCGCCCAAGCGCAGATCGCGGATGATTTCGACGCGTTCCACCGTTTCGATATCCGAGTGCAGATAGCGCACCTTCACATCGTGCTCGCTCAGGTATTCCGTGAGGTTTTCCGCCATGCGTTTGGTGAGCGTCGTCACCAGCACGCGATCGCCCATTGCAATGCGCTTCTTCGCCTCGCTGAGCAGATCGTCGACCTGCGTGCGCACCGGCCGCACTTCCACTTCGGGGTCGACCAGACCCGTGGGGCGCACCACCAACTCCACGATGGCATCGCCGGATTTTTCCAATTCGTAGGGGCGCGGTGTCGCCGACACGAAAATCGTGCGCGGCTCGCGCAGCTCGAATTCCTCGAAACGCAGCGGACGGTTATCCATCGCCGAAGGCAGGCGGAAGCCGAATTCCACCAACGTCTCCTTACGCGAGCGGTCGCCTTTGTACATCGCGCCAAGCTGCGGCACGGTGACGTGCGATTCGTCGATCACCAGCAACGCATCCGGCGGCAGATAATCGAACAACGTCGGCGGCGGCTCGCCCGGCGCGCGACGCGTAAGGTGCCGCGAATAGTTTTCGATGCCCTGGCAATAACCCACTTCGGCCATCATCTCGATATCGAAGCGCGTGCGCTGATCCAAGCGCTGCGCTTCGACCAGGCGATTTTCTTTGTAGAGAAACTCAAGCCGATCTTTCAGCTCGACCTTGATCGTCTCGATCGCGTTCAACACGCTTTCGCGCGTGCTGGCGTAGTGCGTACGCGGGTACACCGTATAGCGCGGCACTTTGCGGATGGTTTCGCCGGTGAGCGGATCGAACAGCGAAAGATTTTCCACTTCGCCGTCGAACAATTCGATGCGCAACGCTTCGGTTTCGGATTCGGCGGGAAACACATCGATAATTTCGCCGCGCACGCGATAGGTACCGCGGCGCAATTCCATTTCATTGCGCGTGTACTGCAATTCGGTCAATTGACGAATCAGCGCACGCTGATCGATGCGCTCGCTACGCGCCAGAATCAGGCGCAGCGAAAGGTAGTCTTCCGGATCGCCCAGACCATAAATGGCCGAGACGGTCGCGACGATCAACGAATCTTTCCGCGACAACAGCGCCTTGGTCGCCGCCAATCGCATCTGTTCGATGTGATCGTTGATCGACGCGTCCTTTTCGATATAGGTATCGGACGCGACCACGTACGCTTCCGGCTGGTAGTAGTCGTAATAGCTGACGAAGTATTCCACCGCGTTGTGCGGAAAGAATTCCTTGAATTCTCCGTAGAGCTGCGCCGCCAGCGTTTTGTTCGGCGCAAGCACGATGGTGGGGCGCTGCACCTGCGCGATCACGTTCGCGATGGTGAAGGTTTTGCCGGAGCCAGTGACGCCTAGCAGCGTCTGCCCCGCCATGCCGGCTTCGAAGCCATCGACCAGGCGCTTGATGGCATTGGGCTGATCGCCGGAGGGTTTGTAATCGGAGACGAGTTGGAAGCGGTCGTGGTCGGTCATACGGATACTCTGCGGGCGCCGAAGCAGATTTTAAACGGTACGTGCTGACACAAGTTGTCAGCAGGGTCGTACGCATGCCCTCCTCTTTCGCGGTTGGCACGGCCGAAACTGGACCTAGCATCGTTCGGATGATGCCAAAACGCGATAACGAACCTGCAATGAGTGGTCAACATGGATTCGGACTGATCGAACAGATCATGACCTTGGTGCTACTGGCGGTACTCGCCGCGATGGCCGTGCCCGCTTTTCATCGGATGCTGGAGGGGCACGAATTGCGTGTCGCCCAGACCGATTACATCGTGGCCTTGCAGCATGCACGCAATTTGGCGGTGAACGAGCAGACGCGCGTTATTTTCTGCCCCAGCCAGGATGCTCTTACGTGCAGCGGGAGCAAGTCATGGGGCAACGGCTGGTTAATCGGCTTGGTCGACTCCAAGAAGAAGACGCAGATGGCAGGGCCGCCACGTTATACGGGTCGCGGATATCGCGATGCGCTGACGGTCGCTAGCAACTCGTCGCGAAATTACGTCTGGTTTGGCCCTGATGGCAGCTCAGTGGGCACTGAGCAGAGTTTCTTTTTCTGCGTAAAAGACGATCCGCAGCGAATTTTGTCGGTAGTCATCAGCAAGGTTGGACGCGTCAGAGGCGAGTCACTGCAAGACACAAATAAGTTTCAGTGCCCGACGACCAACTAAAGAGAGTTATAGCAACACCGGCCTATCTGGCAACTCATCCGGCCGCGCCTTCCCGTGACTGGGGAAATGCTTCGCAAGCAACGCATGCACCTCGGAAATGCCACGCAATGCACCCGCACGCCATTGCCCTGCCGCGAAGCTTTCCTGCATCGCTGCGCAGATCGACACCCACTCTTCGGGTTTCACGCGACGCGCGATACCGCGATCGGCCACTACTTCGATGCGATGCTCGGACATCAGCACATAGATCAACACGCCGCAGTTGTGTTCGGTATCCCAAACGTTGAGTTGACCGAAAATCTGGCGCGCACGCGTGCTTGCATCCAGACCCTCCCAAACCAGCGGCAATGGAAGGCGCGATTCGACTGCGAATCGCACTTCGCCAAGATGGGTACGCTCGCCGTCCGCGACTGCCTCGGTCATATCGTCGAGCAAATCAGGCGGAAAACGCCGATGGATCGCAAACCAGCCCTCAAAGGCATTCATCAACAGTCGTTGATTACGTGAAGGCATCTCACCAGCTCCCCGAGGCGCCGCCGCCACCAAAACTGCCGCCCCCACCGCTAAAGCCACCGCCGCCACCAAACCCACCGCCTCCGCCGAATCCCCCGCCCCCAAAGCCACCGCCGCCGAAACCGCCCCAGCCACCCCCGCCGATCGATCGGCCGGCGCCGGCCGGCAGCAGCATAAACAGACTGCCGAGCACACCGCCCAAAATGCCAATGCCGACGGATGCGAGCATCCACAACAAACCGCCAACGACAAGTCCACCCAAAGGCGCACGAACCAGCGCAGGCGCGCGGCCGAATATCCCGCGCAAGAAGATCACCGCAAAGATCGCCAGGAAGAAAATTCCCTGATAACTCCGGCCGTGCTCAACGTCGTTGCCACGCACGGGCGGCGGCAAGGGCTCGCCGTTGATCAGTTGCGTCAACGCACCGATCGCATCGCCGATGCCGCCGAAATAATCGTTGCTGCGAAATTTCGGCGCGAGGTATTCGCGAATGATGCGCGCCGCCGCAGCGTCAGGAATTGCGCCCTCGAGGCCGTAACCCACTTCGATGCGAACGCGACGGTCGTTTTTCGCAATCAGCAGCAACACGCCGTCGTCGACGCCTTTGCGTCCCAGCTTGTTCGCTTCGGCGACGCGCAGGGAGTAATCATCGAAATCATCCGGCTGCGTGGTGCCGACCATCAGCACCACCAACTGCGCGCCTTTCTGCTTTTCCAGCGCAGTGAGTTGCGTATCGAGCTGATCGATCTGCTGTGCGTTCAACGTGCCGGTGAGATCGGTCACGTGACGCGTCAGTGTCGGAACGGCCGGCTGATCGTCGGCATGCGCGGTCCAGGGCGATAGCAACGCTATCGCCAGTACCATCCATAGGCGCACCCAGCGCCGCATCATGTCAGTGTGCCGAGGTCGCGGGAGCCGGCGTGCTCGTGCCGAAATCCACCGTCGGCGCCGTGGAAATCGCCTTCTCGTTTTCCACGCTGAAGTTCGGTTTCACCTGGTAGCCGAACATCTTCGCGGTGAGATTGTTGGGGAACGTGCGGATCATCGAGTTGTATTGCTGCACCGCCTGAATGTAGCGATTGCGCGCCACGGTGATGCGGTTCTCGGTGCCTTCCAGCTGCGCTTGCAGATTCTGGAACACGCCGTCCGCTTTCAGATTCGGATAGTTCTCGCTGACCGCCATCAAGCGGGATAACGCGCCGGTAAGTTGACCTTGCGCGGCCTGGAATTTGGCCAGCGCGTCCGGATCGTTCGCCAACTCAGGCGTGATTTGAATGCTGCCCACACGCGAACGCGCGTCAGCGACTTGGGTAAAAATCTTTTCCTCGTGCGCCGCGTAGCCCTTTACGGTGTTCACCAAATTGGGCACCAGATCGGCGCGACGCTGATACTGGTTGAGCACTTCGGACCACTGCGCCTTGACGGCCTCATCCTGCTTTTGGATCGAGTTGTAACCGCAGCCGCTCAACATCACGGCAAGCAGCAGCAACACGAGCATGCGTAGACTTTTCATCGGAATGCTCCTTCCAGTGAGCTTTCATTGCAGCACCGGCATGACGCCGATGCAATCGTCGATCTTTCTGAAACGCGGCAGCTCAAAAAAACCGTGGACCAAGGATCAACCCCCAGCACAAGGCCACCAGCACCAACAGCAGAAATACCGCCGCCGAACCCATGTCTTTGGCGCGGCCCGCCAGCTCGTGAAATTCGGGGCTGACTTTGTCCACCACCGCCTCGATCGCGGAATTCAGCAACTCCACCGACAACACCAAAATCACCGGTGAGACGAGGGCTATTTTCTCCAGCGCCCCGTTGCCCGCCCACAAACCCACGGGCACCAGGATGACAGTCAGCATGGCCTCCAGCCGAAACGACGCCTCGTAGCGCCAGCAGGCGCGCAGACCGTTCATCGACCATCGAAAAGCGCGCCACAACTGGCGCGGATCGCCGCGAAATCCGTTACCAGGCATAGGTCGGGGAACTCACCAGCGGGGAGATAACGGTATTTTTCGGCATGGAGAGCACCACTCCGGGTAGGCGGCAACAGGCGCGACATGATGCCATAAGCCAGGGAATACGCCGCTTCCCCGCAAGACTTTGCTTGCCGCAATGCAACTTCAAGCAAATGACGAATCGGTTACCCTTCCGCGACTGTGCCTTGCTAAAGGTGCGGAAAAATAGGTCGATTTCGACCTTGTAGTACACCTTTTCGGAAATACCCTATGCAGACCCAACCCGTTTCACAAACCCGGTCGTTCACCACCGTTTTCTTGATCGAAATGTGGGAGCGCTTCGGCTTCTACGGCATGCAGGTGTTGATGGTCACCTTCATGATGAAGAAGCTGGGTTTTATCGATACAAAAGCCAACCTGGTGTGGGGCGCGGCGGCGGCGCTTATTTACGCGACCCCGGCGATCGGCGGTTGGGTTGGCGACAAACTGTTGGGAACCCGTCGCACGATGCTGATCGGCGCGGTCGTGCTGGCGGTCGGTTACGCAATGCTGTGGATCCCTTCTAATAACGCTTACGTAACGTATCTCTCGCTCGGCGTGATCGTGGTCGGCAACGGCTTCTTCAAACCCAATGCCGGCAATCTGGTCCGCAAGATTTACGAAGGCGACGAAACGCAAATCGATAGCGCCTTCACCATGTACTACATGGCGGTGAACATCGGCTCGATGATTTCCATGACCGCCACGCCGTGGATTCGCAATTACATCGGCGAACAATTCGGCGACGATCTGGGCTGGCACACCGCGTTCGGCGTTTGCTCGATCGGCCTGGTGCTCGGCCTGATCAATTTCTCGCTGATGAAGCGAACGCTGTCGCATATCGGTTCGCCGAGCGACGATCAGCCGGTCAGCCTCAAGCGCGCTGCGGCTGTTGCGCTTGTTTCGCTGGCGACGGTTTTTATCGCGGCATTTATCTTGCAGAGCGAGACCATTGCAGAATGGTGCGTCTACACGGCGGGTGTCGTCATCTTAGGCATTTTCGTGCACCTGATTCGCGGCAGTCGTTCAAACGAGCGCGCTGGCCTTACCGCTGCGCTGGTGCTTACGGTGCAGACCATTTTCTTCTTTATCTTCTACGCGCAGATGGCGACGTCGCTGAATCTTTTCGCTCAGCGCAACGTCGATCTTTCGTTTAGCGTCTTCGGGATTCATTTGTTCAACTGGATTCCCGAGCAATACCAGAACTTGAACTCGATCTGGATCGTGCTGCTTAGTCCGGTGTTGGTTTTTATCTACAACTCGCTCGGCAAGCTCGGCAAAGATCCTTCGATCGCCGCGAAATTCGCGTGGGGTTTCGCCGCGGTCGCGCTGGGCTTTTTCATGTACGGATTCGGCGCGAGCTGGGCGGTGAACGGTCAGGTGTCGTCGTGGATCATGGTCTGGGGTTACGGCCTGTACTCGCTCGGCGAATTGCTGGTCAGCGGCCTTGGCCTAGCGATGATTGCGCGCTATGTTCCCGATCGCATGGGCGGCTTCATGATGGGCGCGTATTACGTCGCGGTCGGCATCTCGCAATATCTCGGCAGCGTGGTGGCGAATATCGCGCATATTCCGGACAACATTACCGATCCGTTGCAGTCGCTGAGCATCTACACGCACCTGTTCAACATTCTCGGCTTCGTGGGCATCGGCTGCACCGCCATTGCGGTCGGCATTCTGCCGCTGATGAACAAACTCTCCGCCAGCCATTCGGACCCGGCCACCAACTATCACCCGCTGCCCGCCGTGCGCAGCGAGGAATTCAATACGCCATGATCTGCCTGCGATCCGCCGTATCATGCGGCGGATCGCAATCTCTCCGGGCTGGTCATGGCGCAACTTCAACTCAAGCAACCGATTGGACCGTTTGCGCTGACGCGCACGCTCGCGTGGCTGCGTTTGTGCGCGATTGCCGGCCAAAGCATGGCCGTGATGGTGTGCTCGTGGTGGATGCATATCGATATCCCCACGCTGTCGCTGTTGCTCGGCATCGATATGCTTGCCGTCTTCGCCGTGTTCGCCGCATGGCGCACCCGCCAGCCTTGGGCTGTGCATGAGTGGGAAACGGTGTGTCACATCGTCGCAGACACGCTCGTTTTGAGTTATCTGCTCTATTTCACCGGTGGCGCAAGAAATCCCTTTATCACCTTGCTGTTGGTGCCCATCGCGCTGGGCGCGGCGGCGTTGTCGGTACGCGCGGTGCTCGCCATTGCAGCGATTGCCGGCGCCGCGTACTTCGTCTTGGTGCGCTGGTATGTACCGTTACCAATAAACGACTCGATGAGTAGCGATCACGGCTTCTCGTTGCATGTGGCAGGCATGGGCGTGAACTTCGTGATCACAGCGTTGCTGCTCGGTTTCTTTATCAATCGACTCGCCACCGCCGTGCGTCAGCAACAACAGGAAGTGCAGCGCATCCGCGAACGCGCGTTGCGCGATGAAGGCATCATGGCGATCGCCACGCAAGCGGCCGGCGCCGCGCACGAACTCAATACGCCGCTGTCGACCATGCGCACGCTGCTGCCCGAATTACGCCGCGAACACACGGCGGACGCCGCGCTGGACGACGATCTGGAATTGCTGGAAGGCCAAGTGGAACGCTGCCGAACCATCCTGCGTGAGATGGTCGCCTTCGGCAAAGCGCAGTTGTCGCAGGCGCCCGAGCAGATTGCGCTTTCCGCTTTTATCCACGGTTGCCTCGAACGCTTTCAGCTATTGCGCCCCGAAGCGGAGCTGGAGCTGCACGTATCGCCGCAACTGGACAATCTCGTGCTGCGCACGCCGCCTGGCCTGCGCCATGCATTGCTCAACTTGCTCAACAACGCCGTCGATGCGTCATCGCTGCGAAACTCCAACCATGTCGCCCTCGAAGTTCGCCGAGTCGACGATTGGCTGGAGTGGATCGTGCGTGATCGCGGTCCTGGGTTTGCGCCAACCGGCGCGGCCGCCGCCATCGGGGAAAGCGACAAACAGAGCGGCCTGGGTATCGGCCTGGCGCTGGCCGAAGCCACGGCCGAACGGCTCGCTGGCGAATTGATCGCCACGAATACGGAATACGGTGCGGAAATGCGCCTGAGATTCCCGCTTTCCGCCGTTTCGCTGCGTTAGCAAGGTAAACTAGCCGGGCAGATAGTTCGGAAGCAGCACATGAGTTCCCCAAATCCAACCGGCGCGGCACGCCCACTGCTCGTCGTCGATGATGATGCCACCTTCGTGCGCGTGCTCAGCCGAGCGCTCGCGTCACGCGGCTTCGAAGTGATTAGCGCCGTCAACGCCGACGAAGCGCGCGCCCTCACCCGACGTCATCAGCCGAAACATTGCGTGCTCGACTTGAAGCTCGGCGAAGAAAACGGCTTGCGCCTGATTCCCGAGCTGCACGAACTCATGCCCGATATGCGCATCCTGCTGCTGACCGGCTACGCGTCGATCGCCACAGCCGTCGAAGCCATCAAGCGTGGTGCGCACGATTATCTGGCCAAGCCCGTCGATGCGGATGCCGTGGTGCGCGCGCTGCTCGAAGGCGACAGCCCTCACCAGGGCGAAGACGAAGTGCTGGATGCGCCGGAAGCGCCTCTCGCGCTACGTCGCCTGGAGTGGGAACACATCCAGCGCGTGCTTACCGAATGCGACGGCAATATCTCCGAAACCGCGCGACGCCTCGGCATGCATCGCCGCACCTTGCAGCGCAAACTCAGCAAACATCCGGTGCGCGAGCGTCCGCAAAGCAGCAACTGAAACGCTGTCGCTAATTGTTCGTTGAAGCATCCGCCGACGATGTTGCGCTTGCCGGCGGATGGTTCGACGGATCCGGCTCGTCATCGTAGAGCGCCACGTGCGCGATACCGTCCGCGCCGATCCAGCCGCGATACATGCCGTCGGTATTGAACGGTATGGCAATGTTGCCGTTCGTATCCAGCGCAATTGCGCCGCCGCTACCGCCCATCGATGGGATTTCCTGATTGATCACTTCGGCCGCCGCGCGCTGCACGGGTTCCTCAAGCATGGAAACGCGCATGCAGATTTCGTGCGCGGCCACGGTGCGCATGTAGAACTCGCCCCAACCCGTGCCGGAAACGGCGCACTGCGCGTTGGCGTAAGTACCCGCACCGATGATGGGCGAATCGCCAACGCGTCCCCAGCGCTTGTCGACCATGCCGCCGGTGGATGTTCCGGCCGCGAGATGCCCTTCCTTATCGAGTGCGACCGCGCCCACCGTACCGAAGTGATGGGTCGGGTCCGAACCGGCGCGCGCGTGCTTTTCCGCATCGTCCTTCAAAACTTTCTGCCACTGTTGCCAACGCTCCTCCGTGCGGAAGTACGAGGGGTCGACCAGCACGATGCCTTGCTCTTTCGCAAACGCTTCGGCGCCATCACCGACGAGCATGACGTGCGGCGAATGGTCCATCACGGCGCGCGCCAGCAGAATCGGATTTTTGACCCGATGCACGCCAGCGACCGACCCAGCCCGTAAGGACTCGCCGTCCATGACCGCGGCGTCCAATTCGTTCTTGCCGTCGTGGGTGAACACCGAACCTTTGCCGGCGTTGAAGTTGGAATCGTCCTCCAGCACGGCGATGCTGGTTGTCACCGCATCGATCGCAGGCTTGCCTGCTTTAAGTTGTGCATAACCCGCTTCCAACGCCTTCGTCATCGCCGCGCGCACCGCTTTTTCCTTGGCCGGCGTCATGTCGCGCTTGATGACGCCCGCGCCACCATGGATTACCAAAACCGGTGTGGTGGCGTGGCTCACCAACGCCATTCCGAAACTGAGCAATGCGACAAAAAGGCGACGGGACATCCCATCATTCTCCCCAACGGTGTTGCAGGGGGATCAGTATAGCGAGCTGCTCCAACCCAAAATGCGGCTTTCGACCGCTATCCGCGTCGAAGCATGACCTGTCTAGGTTTATGGCCCCGTACGCCTTCACATGGCGTGGCACGACATCGATCCGTCGTATCCTAGGCAACTGGCTCTCCCTGTATGAAGGCATCCCATGGACAAGGTTTACGCAAGCGCGACACAAGCTCTGGATGGTTTGCTGTTTGATGACATGACCATCGCCGCAGGCGGCTTCGGTCTTTGCGGCATTCCCGAGAATCTCATCGGTGCCCTGCTGGCGGCAGGCACGAAGGGGCTGACGATTGTCGGCAACAACGCCGGTGTCGACGATTTCGGCATGGGGCCGTTGCTCAAGACGCGCCAGGTCAAGCGCGTGTATGCGTCGTATGTCGGCGAGAACAAAGAGTTCGAACGGCAGGTGCTATCCGGCGAACTGGAGTTGCACCTTGTCCCGCAAGGCACCCTGGCGGAAAAACTGCGCGCCGGCGGCGCCGGCATTCCCGGGTTCTACACGCGCACCGCGTTTGGCACCAAGCTGGCGGAAGGCAAGGAAACCAAGCGCTTTGGCGAGAAGGAATATGTGCTGGAAGAGGCGATTCACGCCGATCTGTCGATCGTGAAGGCGTGGAAGGGCGACAAATCCGGCAACCTGGTGTTTCGCAAGACCGCGCGCAATTTCAATCCGATGATCGCGACATGCGGCAAAATCTGCGTGGCCGAAGTGGAAGAATTGGTGGAAGTGGGCGAGCTGGAACCGGATCAGGTCCACGTGCCGGGCATCTACGTTGATCGCATCGTGCAGGGCGAAAAATACGAAAAGCGCATCGAATTCCGCACCGTTGCCGGCGCAAATACCGGCAAGGAAAGCCCCATTCGGATGGCGATGGCGCAGCGCGCGGCGAAGGAACTGCGCGACGGCTTCTACGTGAATCTCGGCATCGGCATTCCCACGCTGGTCGCCAACTTTATTCCTGCCGGTATGGATGTCACCCTGCAATCGGAAAACGGTTTGCTCGGCATCGGCCCGTTCCCGGATGAAGCGCATATCGATCCCGATCTGATCAATGCGGGCAAGCAAACGATCACTGCACTGCCGGGCTCATCGTATTTCTCCAGTGCGGAATCGTTTGCGATGATTCGCGGCGGCCATATCGACTTGTCGATTCTCGGCGGACTGGAAGTATCTTCAACCGGCGACATCGCGAACTGGATGGTGCCCGGCAAGATGGTCAAAGGCCCCGGCGGCGCGATGGACTTGGTGAGTGGCGTGAAGCGCGTGGTGGTATTGATGGAACACACCGCGAAAGACGGCTCGCCGAAGATCAAGCCACAGTGCGATTTACCGTTGACCGGCCAGCAAGTGGTCGACTTAATCATCACCGACTTGTGCGTATTCCAAGTCGAAAAAGGCAAAGGCCTTACGCTGATCGAACTGCAGCAAGGCGTGACGGTGGATGACGTCAAGGCAAAAACGGGTTGCTCGTTCGACATCGATCCTTCGCTGCGTTGAAGCTCTTTGCTCCCTCCCCTGCTTGCAGGGGAGGGCTGGGGTGGGGTTACACAATCTAGCGACCAAGCAACGGATTTGCTTCATGCGAAACGAATGGATGCGCGCACGCCAATTGCGTCTTGCGAGCACAGATGCGGAATGGTGCTTATGGCGCCATCTCCGCCAAAAGAACTTGGCAACCCATAAATTTCGTCGCCAGCAACCTATAGCTGGCTACATTGTAGATTTCGTTTGCTTGCCAGCCATGCTGATCATTGAAATCGACGGCGGCCAGCATGTGGATGCCGCCGAATACGACGGCAAGCGAACGCAGGTCTTGGAGGCACGCGGCTATCGTGTATTGCGGTTCTGGAATGACGACGTGATGGTCAGAACGGATGCCGTGCTGGAGGAAATTTGGCGGCATTTGGTTGCGCGCTAAAGAACGAGCAACCCCACCCTAACCCTCCCCTGCAAGCAGGGGAGGGGACAGATTGCGGGAAATCGACGCTTACCGCGAAACCTGCTGCGTCTGCGGAAACCGAATTTCCGCGACATATCGATTGCCGCCCTGCACATGCAAACTCAGCGGCCACGAAAAACGTTCGCTGATACGTTGCGCAATAGCGTATTCAAAACCTTGTTGCCCAGGCCCCGGCGGATGCTGTTCCGCGCCAGCTGTGGCGCTGACGTTGACGATGCCAGGCATCACCGTCACCTGCACGACGCCCTGCCCCGTGTACTGACTCGCGTGTCGAATCAACTGCCAGCACAACACCGCGAATACGCGCGGCGAACCGTGCAAGGCGAACGTTGCCGGTTCTTCCAGGCGCAATTCGATCGGATGGCCGTGCAACATTTCGCGCGCGTTGGCGAGTTCTTCGCGCAGGACGTCGTTCACCACGAAATCCACTTCGCCCTGACCGTTGTCGGCTTCGCGCGCAAGAATCAACAAGGCTTCGACCAAGGCTTCCATCTCACGCGTGGCGCGGCGAATGCGTTGCACGGAACGCTTACCGAATTCGCTCAGCTCCGATTCGTCGGCCAACATGTCCGTCGACATCTTGATCACCGTCAACGGACTGCGCAGCTCGTGACTCGCATCGCGTGTAAAGTTGCGCTCGCGTTCGTTGTAACCGGCGATGCGACTGGCGAAGTTGTGGAACCCGCGCGCCAACGTGGCGATATCGCTGTCCGCTCGTCGCAAACGATCCGGCTGTAACGCAGTAAGATCCGCCTGCCCTTCTTTCCAATTTCCCACCCATTGCGCAAGCGTGCTGACCTGCCGCCATGCGCGTTCCATGGCGAGCCAGGTCAACATGCTTACGATCACAATCAGCAGCAGCACGGCACTGGCCGGCGCCACGTTGTAATACCCCATTAGGCAAACCACGGCCACCGCCACGAGTTGCATGCCGAAAATCAGCAGCAACCGGCGTTGAAATCCCCCACGCGCGCGAACGGCGCGCGTAGATGTGGCCCCCGTCGAGGTCATGAATGGTTGTATCGGGCGATTACGCAATGTGGCTTATAGGAGTCGACTCTGCATCCAAATCGGCAAGGCGATAACCCGCCGAATGAATGGTGTGAAGCAACGGACGATCGAATGGCTTGTCGATCACCCGGCGCAAATTGTAAAGGTGGGAACGTAACGTGTCCGAATCGGGCAAGGTATCTCCCCAGATTTCCCGCTCGATATCGCGACGGCTGACCACGCGAGGCGACTCGCGCATCAGGATCGCCAGCAGCTTCAGGCCGATCGGCGACACCGTAAGTTCCTGGCCCGAACGGGTCAGGCGCAGGGTGGCGGTATCCAGGGTCATATCGCCCACGGTCAGCACTTCGCTCGATACCTGGCGACGGTCGCGACGGATGAGGGCGCGCAGGCGGGCTTCCAGCTCGCGCACTTCGAAGGGCTTCACCAGGTAGTCGTCGGCGCCGGCTTCCAGGCCCACGAGCTTGTCTTCCAGGGTGTCGCGCGCGGTAAGCATCAGTACCGGGGTCGACTTCTTGGCGTCGCCGCGCAGCTTGCGGCAGACATCCAGGCCGTCGATGCCCGGAAGCATCAGGTCCAGCACCACCACGTCGTAGCTGTTGGAGACCGCCAGATGCAGTCCGCTGACGCCATCTTGAGCAAAATCAACGGAGTAGCCGCGTCGCTCAAGAAATTCGCCCACCATTTCCGCGATCTGACGGTTGTCTTCAACCAACAGGATCAGCCCCGCATGTTCGTCACGTGAACTCATGTTCGCCTCGCCGCTGTAGGTGTCTTCACATTTGTGAAGGCTAACAATTGGGGTGGTAAGAGGGATGTGAATTTCAGTGAACGAAACCGTGTTGGCCGTTTCATCACAACAAAGGTTTAAGTTTCGGCCAGATTGTGTTCAGCACGATCGGCTCGCCGGCGGCCACGGGATGCAGGCCGTCTTCCTGCATCAGCGCGGGGTTCAAGGCCACCCCGTCCAGCATAAAAGGCACCAAGGCCGTGTGCTTTTCGCGCGCCAGATCGGCGTAAACGGCGCGCAGACCGTCCCGATACTGCGGCCCGTAATTCACCGGCATTTCGATACCCAGCAGCAACACTTTGGCGCCGCTTTTCGTGGCCGCGTCGATCATGCTTGAGAGATTCGCCCGCAACTCGTTTAACGGCAGGCCCCGCAAGCCATCGTTGGCGCCCAGTTCGATCACCACGACGCGAGGGTGGTACTGCGCCAGCAGCCCCGGCAGGCGATTGCGCCCGCTTACCGACGTATCCCCGCTGATGCTGGCATTGATCACCGTCCAGCCCGGCTCCATCTGCTTGAGACGTACTTCCAGCAGATGCACCCAACCGGCCTCTACGGGAATGTTGTGCGCGGCGGACAAGGAGTCGCCCAGCACGACCAACGATTTCGCAGGCGCGTTTTCCGTGGGTGACGCCTGTACCGCACTGAAACTCAAAAGCAGCAAAAGCGAACATAGGAAACGACGCATGAGTGGTTCTCGTCCTGTAGATGAAAGACATGTGCTTGCAGTGCGCGATGTTAGCAAGTCGGTGAACGGTCCCGAGGGACGGCTCGATATTCTCAGCAATGTCGCCATGGAAGTAAGTGCGGGCGAAAGTTTTGCAATCGTCGGCGCATCGGGCTCGGGCAAAACCACCCTGCTCGGCTTGCTTGCCGGATTGGACACACCGACGCGCGGCAGCATTCATCTGGACGGCCATGCGCTGGAACAGCTCGACGAAGAAGCGCGCGCCGATTTGCGTCGTCGCCTGGTCGGCTTCGTCTTCCAATCGTTTCATTTGCTGCCGGCATTGACCGCTGAGCAAAACGTGATGTTGCCGCTGGAACTGGAAGGCCAGCCGGATGCGCGCGAAAAAGCGCGCGCTGCGCTGGAAGCCGTCGAACTCGGTTCGCGCCGCAAACACTATCCCGCGCAGCTTTCCGGCGGCGAACAACAACGCGTCGCCATTGCGCGCGCTTTCGTGCATAGCCCGCGCGTGCTGTTCGCCGACGAACCCACCGGCAATCTGGATCGACGCACGGGACGCCACGTGTGCGACCTGCTGTTTGCGCTCAATCGCGATCACCACACTACACTGATACTCGTCACGCACGATCTACAACTGGCGGAGCGTTGCATGCGGCGCGCGGAATTGCAGGAAGGCCGCCTGGAGCCGCTGACATGAGGATTCTGCTCCTCGCATTGCGCAGTCTGCGCCGCGAATGGCATTTGCCGGAGCTGCGCACGCTGGCGGCATCGCTGGTGCTTGCTGTTGTCGCCTTGGGCGTGGTGGCGACGCTTACCGCGCGCATGGAACGCGGCGTACTGGCTAGCGCCGCCGAATTGATCGGCGGCGATCTGGGTGTATCCGCACCGCAAAACATTCCCGACAAATTCGCCGTTGCGGGTCGCCAGCGCGGCTTGTCGATCACGCAAACGGCAAGTTTTCCGAGCGTTGCCTTCGCGCAACAACAAAGCCAATTGCTGGATGTGTTGGCGGCCGATAACGCGTATCCGTTGCGCGGCACGCTGCTGATAAGCGATTCATCAGGCCGGCAAATCGTCAGCCACGCACCGGCTGCTGGAAGCGTGTATCTCGATCATCGAGCGCTGGTGGCGTTGAACAAGCGCGTCGGCGACAGCATCCAACTCGGCGGTCGCGATCTGCGCATTGCCGGCGAGCTGATGCAAGAGCCCGATGGCGGCGAATTGGTAGCGATGGCTCCGCGCGCCTTGATGAGCCTGGATGATGCCGAACAAGCCGGATTGCTCGGCGTTGGCAGTCGCGCTCGTCACAGCTTATTGCTCGCCGGCGAGCCCGCCGATGTTCAGCGCTGGCGCACATGGGCGCAATCGACCGCGCTTCCGCAAGGCGGCGAGCTCATTACGCCGGAGCAAACGCAAGAACGCATGCGCAGCGCGTTCGATCGCGCGGGCGCATTTCTACGACTTACTGCATTGTTGTCTGCCTTGCTGTCAGGTGTAGCGATTGCGCTGGCCTCGCAACGCTATGCAAGACGTAAGACAAGCGAAGTATCGCTGCTTCGCGCTCTTGGCACCTCGCGCGCGCGCGTCTTTACATTACTGATCGGCACCATGGCCGGCTTGGCGATACCTGCGGCGTTTTTGGGTGTCGTGCTGGCACTCGCCCTTGCGCAAGGCGCATGGATGTTCGCCAGCCAGCTTTTCGTCGGCGTGCCAACGGTGTTGCCGATTCTGCCCTCGCTTGCGGCGGCCGGCATGGGCATTGCGGTGCTGGTCGGCTTTGCGCTGCCGCCGCTGGTGCGGCTTGCCGATATACCGCCGGTCGCGGTGTTCCGCGCCAGTATGGCGCGTCGCATTCGTCGCTTCGATGCGCTTTACCTCATTCCCGTCGTCGTGGCGCTCGCGTTGATCTGGAATCTCAGCGGATCGGCCACACTTGCCGGCATTCTCGCCGTCAGTCTGCTGGGCGTTGCAGTGGTCGCCGCATTGCTTGCCGCATTGTTGCTGTGGCTCGCGCGACGCATCGCGCCGGGCGGTCACCCCGCGTTGCGTCTAGGCATGGCGGCGTTGGCGCGGCGACGCGGGCTGAGCATCGTGCAAGCCACTGCGCTCAGCATGGGGCTCACCGCGCTCTTGCTGTTGGCCGTCGTGGCGCCGTCCTTGTTGGATGGTTGGCGCCAGGAACTGCCGAGCGATACGCCGAATTGGTTCGTGCTGAATCTGCAAGACGACCAACGCGACGATTTCAGCAAGGCGCTACAACGCATCGGCGCCAATCAACTCAACATGATGCCGTTGGCGGTGGGCAAACTTACCGCCATCAATGGCCATCCCATCGACACGATGACGTTCAAGGACGAACGCGCGAAAGAATGGAGCGATCGCCAGCTTCGCCTGTCCTGGTCGAACGATTTGCCGCCGTCCAACACCGTGATCGCAGGCTCCTGGTTTGAACCGCATCCCTCGCAGCCAGAAGTGTCCGTGGATACGATGTGGCGCGATATGTATGCGCTCAAGCTGGGGGACACGATGCGTTTCGACGTCGGCGAAGGCCAGGTGGATGCACGCATCGCCAGTTTCCGCCATGTGGATTGGACGTCGTTTCGCGTGAACTTCTTCCTGCTGATGGACCCCACTCACGCAACGGCTTTGCCACATACGTGGCTGGCCAGCTTCTATCTGCCGCGCGGTCACACCGAGGAACTGGCAACGCTATCGCGCGACTATTCCAATCTCAGCCTGGTCGATGTCGATGCGTTGCTCGACCGCGTGCGCGAAATCGTGCAACGCGTGACCGGCGCGGTGCGTTGGGTGCTGGGTTTCAGTCTGCTTGCCGGCGCGCTCGTATTGGCCGCTGCGTTGGCCACGAGCGGACAGGAACGACGTCATGAAGCGGCTCTTTTGCGCACGCTGGGCGCGCGACGCAATCTGCTGCGCATTGCAGCCGCGTGCGAATTTGCGTTGCTCGGATTGATTGCCGGCGTCACCGCCGCACTCGGCTCGATGGTAGGCGGATGGTGGCTGGGACGCAGCGTGTTTCATCTGAAGGATTTCATGCCGCATCCGGTGCCGCTTGCGTTGTCCGCCCTTGCCGCAGCGATTGTCGTGATGTTGCTTGGACTGGCCGGCACGCGGAAAGTGACGCATACGCCACCCATGCGGTTGTTGCGCGCGGAGTAACGCCACCAACCATGCGACGACAACGCGGTAGGATGCCCACTTCCTTCCCATCCAAGGCGAGCCATGTACACCCTTTATTACTCACCCGCTACTGCGAGCATGGTTGTACATCAGGCCCTGTTGGAAATCGGGGCGGACTATCGCCTCGAACTGGTCGACTTCGATCAGGACGAACAACACGGCGCGGCGTATCTCAAGCTCAATCCCGGCGGCAAGGTGCCGACGTTGTTGATCGACGGCCGGCCGGTGTACGAGTCGGGCGCGCTGCTAACGATCCTGGCGGAGCGACATCCCGAAGCGAAACTGATCCCGCCTGCGGGAACACCCGAGCGCGAAGCGTGGCTGCAATGGTTGGTTTTCCTTTGCAACGCGTTGATGCCGGCGTATCGGCTCTGGTTCTATCCGCAGGAGCTCGGCAACGACGAACACACGCCCGAACTTCGCGCCGCCCTGCAACGCAAAATTGCCAAGGTTTGGGATCATTTGGAAGCGCATCTTGCCGCGCACGGCCCGTATTTGCTTGGCGCGAATTTCTCTGGCGTGGATTTGATGCTCACGATGCTGATGCGCTGGTCCCGCAATATGCCGCGTCCAGCAACAGAATGGCCCGCGCTCAAACGATTGGCCGACTTAGTGCGCGCGCGTCCGAGCTGGAAAAAATTGTATGAGCTGGAAGGTTTGAGCGAATGGGCATGACCGCCAGCGCTG
This sequence comes from Dyella sp. 2HG41-7, assembly GCF_021390675.1. Classification (NCBI taxonomy): domain Bacteria; kingdom Pseudomonadati; phylum Pseudomonadota; class Gammaproteobacteria; order Lysobacterales; family Rhodanobacteraceae; genus Dyella; species Dyella sp. 2HG41-7. Next base: position 1,415,928 of record NZ_JAJEJV010000004.1, on the reverse strand, counting down.
CCGCAAGCAGCTGGCTCAACCGCCTCAAGCACGAATGGTTGCTGTGGTTGTTCGCTGCGCTTGCGTTGGTGCTTGGCGTGATCGATCCGCAACCGTGGACACGCTACCAGCGTTGGCTGCAATGGCCGACGCTGTGCGGGTTGCTTGGCTTGCTGATCGCAATTCAAGGGATTCGCGATAGCGGCCTGATCCAACGTCTTGCTGGCGCATTGGTCGCACGCCTGCACTCGTTGCGCGGCGTTGGCTTGTTGTTGGTGAGCATGACGGCCGTGCTGTCGATGGTGCTTACTAACGACGTCAGCCTTTTTCTGATCGTGCCGTTGACGGTCGCGATTGGCGGTATGTCGAATCTGCCGATTCTTCGCATGGCGATTCTGGAAGCGCTCGCCGTCAATGCGGGTTCCACGCTCAGCCCCATCGGCAATCCGCAAAACCTGCTGATTTGGCAGCACACGCAGATTCCCTTCATGCAATTCGTCGGCAGCATGTTTCCTGTCGCATTGGCGATGTTTGTGCTGGTTGCGGCGCTGACTTGGATTTGGCTGCCGAAAGAACGCGTGCAGCTCTATGCGGACCGGCTCGATGGTCACCCGGTATCGGCGTCGTTGGCGCTGCTTTCGTTCGTGAGCCTTGCGATGATGGTGCTGATGATGGAGCACGGCCACGCACCGCTGGGCGCGTTGTTGCTGGTGGCTCCGTTTGCGCTGTTTTCCTGGCGCAGTCTCGTGCGCATCGACTGGTTTCTGATGGCGACGTTTGCCGCGATCTTTCTTGGCCTGGGACATTTCGCCGATCTCGCGATCGTCGATCGCGCGATCGGCAAGATCGATTTCAATCAGCCGCTGGCGCTTTATCTCAGCGGCATCGTGAGCTCTCAGCTCATTAGCAACGTACCGGCGACCGTGTTGCTGCTCAACCGCGTACCGGATGCGATGGCGCTTGCGGTCGCTGTGAACGTGGGCGGTTTCGGCCTGGTTATCGGTTCGCTGGCGAACCTGATCGCGCTGCGCCTAGCAAAACAGCCGCATGCGATGCGGCTGTTTCACGAAGTATCGGTGCCTTTTCTGCTGGTTTGCGCACCGTTCGTGTATCTGGCGGTACGTCTGTTGGCGTGAGCCGATCAGTCGTCTTCGTCGTGCGGCACGCTTACCTTGCCGCCGATATCGCTATGCGTGACATCGCCGCTGCCCTTGGCGCCGACGATGAAATTGCCTCGCACATCTTTGACGACCAAGTCGCCTGAACCGATCGTGCTGACATTCACGCTGCCGCCGACATGTTCCAGCGTCACATCGCCGGAGCCGACGGTACCGATGGTGGCGTCCCGTTGAATGCTGCGTGCGCGCACGTCGCCGGATCCTACCGAACCGACGTGCAAGCTGCCGACGTCGGACAACTCGATATCGCCCGAGCCGCTCGTAATCGACACGTCGCCGCTGATGTGATTGACGTGCAGATCGCCCGAGCCGGTTTGCGCGTTCAATTGCGCCAAGCCGCTGACGTAGGCGTCGCCCGAGCCTGTATTGAGCGTGACGGGCATGTTCGCGGGTAGCTGCGCCTGCAAATCCAGATATTCGTACGAGACGCCAAAGACGCCCACATTGAACGAATGATGGCTGCCGACTTCGATGATGAGCTGGTCGCCTTCGCGATGCGAGGTGACTTGCAGGTTATCCAGCGCCGATTGCGAGGAGGCGCAGGCGCGACCGGTGATTTGCAGGCCGCCGCTGTTGTTGCCGCCAACCAAATGCAGGTCGTGACTGTGCAATTCGATTTGCACGCCGCGTACGCCAGCAAGGTTGTCTTGCAGGTTTCGGGGTGCGCTGTAACGACATTCCCCCGCGGCGGCAGCCAGCGGCAGGGTGAGTAAGGCCAGCAAGACGAGGGCGTGACGCATAGAAAGATCTCCGGGCAGTGTTCGAAAGTCTTAGATGCGAGGTCTGGCGATTTGGTTGAAATGGCCTGACGCAATAATCCCCGCTGGTCGCGAGGTTGGCCCCTCACCCCAACCCTCTCCCCGGAGGGGAGAGGGGGTAAAACCGCTACGGCTCTTCGGCTTTCGCTCGCAGCCAGAGCGCTTCCTGCTCGGCCAGGTTCAGCGCGGACAGCGGCTTGCCGTCCTGCGCGGTCAGCTGCTCCATCCGCCGGAACCGCCGTTCGAACTTGGCGTTGGCGTGCTTGAGTGCGCGGGCGAAATCCACCTTGGCGTGACGGGCCAGGTTGACGGCGACGAACAGCACGTCACCGATCTCGTCCTCCAAACGGGAGGCGTCGGCGCCGGCCTGGAATTCGGCATCCACCTCGGCCAGTTCTTCGTGCAGCTTGGCGATCACCGGCCGATGGTCGGGCCAGTCGAAACCCACGGTGGCGGCGCGCTGCTGAAGCTTCTGGGCGCGCTGCCATTCCGGCTGCCCGCGCGACACGCCGGCCAGCACGCTCTCGTCGTGAGCGGCGCCTTTCTCGGCGCGCTCGCTGGCTTTGATCTCGTCCCAGGCGCGCTTTTGCTCGTCCAGGTCGGCGTAGGTGACATCCCCAAAAACATGCGGGTGACGGCGCAACATTTTTTCGCTGATCGCGTGCGCGACGTCGTCGAAATCGAACAGCCCCTGCTCTTGCGCCATCTGCGCGTGAAAAACCACCTGCAACAGAAGATCGCCTAGTTCGTCGCGCAGATCGTGCCAATCCTGGCGATCGATCGCGTCGGCGACTTCGTAGGCTTCCTCGACGGTGTAAGGCGCGATGGTGCTGAAATCCTGCTTCACATCCCACGGGCAACCGCGTTGCGGATCGCGCAGGCGCGCCATGATGGCGAGCAGGTCCGCCAGACTGTGGCGCGTGGCCGTGCTCACGGCAGGCCCGCTTCGCGCAAGCGCGCCGCCCAGTCGATATCGACGTCGCCGACAGCCAGGAATTCCGGATTGATCAGCGATTCGCCGCGGTTGTAATGCAGCGGTTTGCCGGTGAGATCGAGCACGGCGCCGCCCGCTTCTTCCAGTACGCATTGCGCCGCTGCGGTATCCCATTCGCTGGTGGGGCCACGACGCAGATAGACATCCGCCGCGCCGCGCGCGATCAGACAGAACTTGAGCGACGAACCGAGTGCGTGCAGTTGATATTCATCACCCAGCAAACGGCGCAGCGTGATTTCCGCCGAACCGCCGTGCGAGCGACTTCCAGCAGCGACCGGCGGGTTAGCCAAACCGCGCGTGGAAATGCGCTCCCACTCGCCGCCTTCCTGCACTTGCCACCATGCGCCGTGCCCGCGCGCAGCGGCAAACAATTCTTCCGTCACCGGCGCCAACACCACGCCCAACACCGGCTTGCCGTCGTCGATCAACGCAATATTGACCGTGAATTCGCCGTTGCGCTTGACGAATTCGCGCGTGCCGTCGAGCGGATCGACGAGCCAATAACGCGACCATTCGCGACGCTGCTCCCACGGCAGCTGACTCGCTTCCTCCGACACCACCGGCAACGGCGGATCGATCTTCGCCAAACCTTCGGCGATGACGCTTTGCGCGGCGAGGTCCGCGGCGGTGAGCGGCGAGCGGTCGTCTTTCAATTCGACGTCGAAATCTTCGCGATAGATCGCCATGATGGCGTCGCCGGCGCGGCGCGCAAGCAAGCCAATATCGAGCAACAAGCTGTGGTTGGGTGTATCGCTCACGTTCGTTTCAAGCGTCCGGCAAGGTATTCGCGCGCCATAAACAGCGCGGCGATGGAACGGCCTTCGGTGACATCGTCGCGCGAGACCAAGGTATGCAATTCGGAGAGTTTCCAGGGAACGACTTCAAGCGGCTCAGGCTCGTCGCCAGGCAGACGTTCGGGATACAGATCCTGCGCCAGCACCACGTGCGCCATATGCGTCATATACGACGGCGACAACGAGAGGTTATGCAGGATGGTGAGCTTGCGCGCGCCGTAGCCGACTTCTTCTTTCAGCTCGCGGTCGGCGCCCTGCTCGACCGTTTCGTCTTGATCGAGACGACCTTTTGGCAAGCCGAGTTCGTAACGTCCCACGCCGGCGCCGTATTCGCGGATCAGCAATACGGTATCGTCGTCCTGCATCGGCACGATGATCACCGCGCCCAAACCGTGCGCTTTGAGGCGTTCGTAAGTGCGGTGCTCGCCGTTGGAAAACTCCAGATCCAACTGCTCGACGCGCAGAAAGCTGCTGGTGTCGAGATCGCGCGTGGCATGGATGATGGGATAGCGTGGCATCTTGGGGATTGTACCTTGTGTCAGTGACCGCCCGACGAACCTAGCCGCTGCAAGGCTTGCGCGTGGATTGCCGCAGTGCCGGCAAGCACGCTGCGCGTGTCGAGATTCAGAGGCTTGCCTTCCAGATCGGTGAACACGCCACCGGCTTCGCGCACGATCACGGCAAGCGCGGCGATATCGAGAATGTTCACATCCGATTCGATCACCAGATCTAGGCCGCCGCGCGCAAGCAGGTGGTAGTGGCAGAAATCGCCGTAGCCACGGATGCGGTTGCTGTCGCGAATCATCGCCCCGAGCGCCTCCCAGCGTGCGTCGCACGTCAACGTTTTGATGTTGCCAGTCGAAATCGATGCCTGCGCCATCTCCGTGGTGGACGCTACCTTCACGCGTTCGCCGTTGAACCACGTGCCACCACCTGCACTTGCCCACATGATCTCGCCATAGATCGGCGCGCTCGATACACCCAGCACCAATTCGCCGCGATGCATCAGCGCAATCTGCGTGGAGAAAAACGGCGTGCGCCGCACGAAACTTTTGGTGCCGTCCAACGGATCGACCAGCCACAGCAGACCGTCGCGATCGCCGTCCAAACCGAACTCCTCGCCGTAAATCGCAGCGTCCGGTAACGCGGAAGCAAGGATCGCGCGAATCGCCTGCTCGGCTTCGCGATCGGCAATTGTCACCGGCGTGGCGTCGGATTTGATCTCCACATCCACGCCGCGATGCCAGTAGTGGCGAATGATGTCGGCGGCCGCTTCCGCTGCGTCGCGCGCGGCTTTTAGCGCCGCATCCCATCGTTGATCGTTCATGATTTCCCTGGTGCAGCGTTCAATTGGGCCAAACCGCCACGATAGCGGAGTTCGAGCGTGCCGTCCGCTTTCGGCGTGCCGAAGCTGTGCAACCAGCGCAGCAAGGCCGGATCGCGGTTACGTGGCTTGAGGTTTATTTCCATATCCCAGCCGAGAGGACTCAAAGATAGCCGTCCAGCCGTCCGCAGTGGACCGCTGCTGTCGTCGTGAAGCGATGCCTGGATGACGCCTGATTGGCCTTGGATATCCAGCAACATCGTCCCTAGCGGCACGTCGCCATGCGTGGTGTGCAGGGACGCTTGGGACCACGTACCGCTGGCATCGATCTGCATGGGCCAGCCGCTCTGCAATTGCGCCTTGGATAGATGCAAATCCATCCGACCTTGCGGCTGTCCCCGCAACCAGGGCTGCATGCCGAGCATCGCCATGTCCACTTGCACGTCGACGTGGCTGAAATCCGTTCGCGTGGCGGAAATGCGATGCATATGCCCACTCACGTGCAACGGTGGTTGATGCACGTCCACATCAAGCCGGATATCTCCGAACAGGGCGCGTCGAGAAAGTGTCCAGGCGACGCTGTCGAGATTCGTCCCGCCAGCCACCGAAACCCGCTCTGCATGCCCTTGCCAGAGCGTTCCGCTGACTTGCTCGAACTGCACTCCACGCCACTGGGATTCCACCAGAGGCAAGGCCAGGCGCGCCGGCATAAACCACACCAGCAACCCCATGGCGAGCGCGCCAGCTACCAGAACCGCAAGCCAACGCTTCATTTAACCGCTAAATCCAATACGAGACCCTCCGATGCTTGAGCAGCACCGCTGCTACCCCGATCATAGCCGGATGACCGATCACCCCGACGCCAACGCCGCCCTCGCCCAACGCGACCTCCGCCATATCTGGCACCCCTGCACCCAGATGCACGATCACGAGCACGTGCCGATGGTGCCCATCGTCCGCGGCGAAGGCCCGTGGCTGATCGACGCGCAAGGACGGCGCTATCTGGATGGCATCAGTTCCTGGTGGACCAACTTGTTCGGCCATGCGAATCCGCGTATCGCCGCGGCACTGGCTGATCAGGCAAAAACGCTGGAACACGTGATTTTTGCCGGTTTCACGCACCCCGTCGCCATCGAGCTGGCCGAGCGGCTGGTGGACATCACTCCGCAAGGTTTGGACAAAGTTTTCTTCGCAGACAACGGCTCCGCCGCAATCGAAGTGGCGTTGAAGATGAGCTTTCACTATTGGCTCAATCAAGGTCACGGCGAAAAGACGCGCTTTATCGCGCTTACCGGCAGTTATCACGGCGAAACGCTCGGCGCGCTTTCGGTGAGCGACGTGGCGCTGTATCGCAAAACGTATGCGCCGTTGTTGCTCACACCGATTCTCGCGCCTTCGCCCGATACGTACGAAGGCGAGCCCGGCGAATCCCCTGAGCAAATCGCGACACGCCGTCTGGAGCAAATGCGCGAGCTGCTCGAACGTCACGCGCACGAGACGTGCGCGGTGATCGTCGAACCGCTGGTGCAATGCGCGGGCGGCATGCGCATCTATCACCCCAGTTATCTCAGCGGATTGCGCGCGCTGTGCGATCGCTACAACGTGCATTTGATCGCCGATGAAATCGCGGTGGGCTTCGGCCGTACCGGCACGATGTTCGCGTGCGAACAAGCGCGCATCGCGCCGGATTTCATGTGCCTGTCAAAAGGCTTGACGGGCGGCACGTTGCCGCTGTCGGTTGTGATGACGACGCAGCGTGTATACGACGCGTTCTATGCCGAATACAGCGCCGGCAAGGCGTTTCTGCATTCGCACAGCTATACCGGCAATCCGCTCGCGTGTCGCGCGGCGCTGGAAACGCTTGCGATCTTTCGCGACGAGCCCGTGCTCGAACGCAATCGCACGCTTGCAGCGCATCTGGCACGTCGCTTGGCGCCGCTGCGCGACCATCCGCACGTCGCCGACGTAAGGCAACAAGGCATGATCGCTGCGGTGGAATTAGTGGCCGACAAAGCGACGCGAAGTCCATTCCCCGCCGAAGAACGACGCGGTTTGCGCGTTTATCTTCATGGCTTGGAAAACGGCGCGTTGCTGCGGCCGCTAGGCAACATCGTCTACTTTATGCCGCCTTACGTGGTGACCGAGGCTGACATCGATCATCTTGTCGATGTGGCCATCGAGGGTATTGAGTACGCCGTTCGCGGGTAGATCCGCCATGCAAGACGATGAGTCGCTCCGGCTTTTGCCGGAGCGACTCACGCGACGCAAGCGTTGCGATCAGTAACCGTTTCCGCGCACTGCAATGGCCGGATCCAGCTTTTCCAGCGCCGGCCCCAGCCTCGTTTCGCCAGTCGCATCGATTTCCGACTTGTCGTATGAGCGGCCCGTAACGGGCAAACACCCGTCCTTTTTCGGCGGAATCAAGCTGCCGGTATCGCGTATGCAGTTGCGGTCGCCTGGCTTGATCGGCGAACGCGGTGCAGCCTTCGCGTGCGACGAGGCGTCGCTGGAAGGTTGATCGGCCGCAGGCGCGGATTGAGCATTGACCGACAGCGCCGTCGCCAACCCAAACGCCAGCGCGACAGCCGTTAACATCGACTTGGACATGGCAACCTCCTTGCTCGCGATTGGGGGAAAATAGCGAGCCTCCAAGGGTTAGACCATGCTGATACCAGGTTCGGTTCACTGCAAGCGCCAACGGTGAATTAGCCGTTCAGATGGCTGAATACCCGCCTCAACACGCGGTATGCTGAACAATCGTTGCGAATCGAAAGCTTATGCGTACAACCCGTATCCATATCGATCAACCGCTGGCGCAAACCGCCGAGCTGCCTTTGCCTGCGCAGGCCGCCGAGCACGTCGCGCGCGTGCTACGCATGAACGCCGGCGATACGCTGACCGTTTTCAACGGCGATGGTTACGACTACGCCGCCACGCTGATCAGCGTCGGCAAACGCGATGTGACGGTGCGCATCGACAGTCGCGAAGAAGTTGCGAACGAATCGCCGCTCAAACTTACGTTGGCGCAAGGTGTTGCGCGCGGCGAAAAGATGGATCTCATCGTGCAAAAGGCCACCGAGCTCGGCGTCGCCAGGATCGTACCGCTGTTCACGGAACGCTCCGAGGTGAAGCTCGATGCATCGCGCGCCGAAAAGCGCTTATTGCATTGGCGTGCAGTCGCCGCGAGCGCCTGCGAACAAAGCGGCCGTGTTCACGTGCCGGAGGTGACGGCGGCGCAGTCGTTGCAGTCGTGGCTGGAAAACCTGCCCAACGACGATGCGCAACGCATGGCGTTATTGCCAGAAGGCACGCTCCGTGCGCGCGACGTGCCGTTCGGCGTATCGGGTGGATTGCTGGTGGTCGGACCCGAAGGCGGTCTTGGCGATCGCGACGTTTCCGCGCTGCGCGATGCGGGATTCAAAGGCTTGCGGCTTGGCCCACGGATACTGCGCACGGAAACAGCGGGGCTCGCTGCGCTCGCGGCGTTGCAGGCGCTGCACGGCGATTTCTAGTCGCTTGAGGTTCGCCTCGGCAAATCGGCCGAGGCGACGATCGATCAGCTCGCTTGTGCGAGCAATTCGAAGACTTCGTTTTCGATCCCTTCGAGATCCGGAATCACGGCAATGTCATCGCGCACCAACACCTGCGCTTTCACACCGCGCGGCAACGGCTTGCCGTCGTGGGTGGGGATGATCAGTTCGGAGTTGAGCGTCGTCAGGCGCGGAAAGCCCTGCGTCAACACCGCGACGAACGGTAGATCGGCGTTATCGCCCAGCGCCTTGAGCACCGCCACGCGCACGCTGAGTTCCGCGTCGCCTTCCTGCGCACCCGCAAGCTTGGTAAACGAAATCAACGGCACGCGCCAACCGCGCCATGCGATGCGTCCCAGCAACCATTCAGGGGCACCTTCGACCGGCTCGGGCGTGGCGAGCGTAATCACTTCGGCCACGGTGGCGTTGGGCAGCAACAGACGCAGGTCGCCGACCGGCACCAGCACGCAGCGGATTTCGCGCGGCAGATCTTGTTCGCTCATTGGAAATCCTCCATCAGGCGTACCGCGAGCTCCTGCGGCGAGCCGGAAAAACTAGCCAGGCGTTCGGCCATCACGCCGTGGACCATGTCTGCGTAGTGATCGTTGGACGACGACTCCACCCACACCTGTCCACCGCGATCGTGAATCGCCTGGGCGCCGGCGACGGCGTCCGTCGCGTGACCCGCGAAAACAATCGCCAAAGCGTTGCGACCAAAAATGTTTGCCGCCATCGTGAAGCTGGTATCGATGGAGGGCGAATGTTCGTTCGTATCGTCGTTGGCCGCGTTGAGTTCGACACGGCCGTCGCGCGTAATGCGCACTTGCTGCCCGCGCGGCACAACCACGACTTCGCCGACGCGCGCGCGCATGCCCGCCGTAGCGACCTTCACCGGCAACGGGCAACTCGCGGTCAACGACGTGACGAGTTGTTCGGCGGCGCCATAGCCTTGGTGCTGCGTCAGCAGAATTGGCAATTTGAAGTCACCGGGCAGCGCAGCGAGAAACGACGCCAGCGACGCATCGCTATCGCGCGCGGCACCGATCACCAGCAGCCGTGCGAAAGCCGTATCCAATTCGTGCAGGCGCGTTTCGAACGCTTCGTAATCCTGCTTCGGCGCGATCGCTTCTTCGATCGATACCAGCTCCAGGCTCATACCGAGTTCGATCGGCGGGGGCGTGCCTTCCTCGTGTTCGATATTGGGCGCCAGATAGTCGGCGGCGCTTACTTTTTCGACGCCGAACGACTTCTTTTCCGTGGATGCAGGGGCGCTGGTCAAATGTTCTTCTTCGACAAAACCCCATTCCGGTGCGGAAGGGCCCGGGGTCTGTTGCGCCAACGATGCTTTTTCAATCGCCGGTGGCGTCACGTCCTCGTCCCACGAAGCGAGCGAGAGGTGATCGAGATTGATGTCGTATTCAGGCGTTTGAGCGCGAACAGGCTCGACGGGCGAAACAGGCGCTGCCTCTTCGACCGCCGCGGCTTCGACGCGTTCTTCTTCGCCGAAGTGCCCATCGTGCAGCGGCGCCAATTCGTCTTCCGCGCGATACTTCAGGCCGGAACCAAACTCGTGTTCGACATGGTCGGTGGCTTCCTGCGAAGCCAGCAACGCTTCCAATTCGGCGGCCAGTGTTTCTGATGTTTCAGCAGGCTGATCTTCCACGCCCTCCACCGAAGCGTTGGCAACAGCCGCTTCTTCAGCCGGATCCGACGCCATGATGGGCTCGGCATGCGGCTCGTCTTCGAGCGGTACGTCCGGCGTTTCCACCGCTTTCGCATTGTCTGGACGCGGTGGATCGATACTGTTGTGATTGAGCGCCTTGGCGGCCAAATGACGCGCCCAGCGCGCACGATCCCATCCATCCAGAGCGCGGCTCGCTTGCGCGTCGTTGAACACGACCGAGATATCGCCCTCGCCGATCAAATCGTAGATGCGGTCGAGTGCAGCGTCGTCCACAGAGTCGTCTAGATTGACCACCAGTACGTTGAGGCCAGCCTGTCGCAGGCTGGTTTCGTCGAAACTGCTGACCGGACCTTCATGCACGATCTTGGCACCATGCTCGGACAGCGCGGTGCGCAGATGACTACCCAGCTCAGCATCGTCGAACAGCAACGCTACCGCGATGAGTTGCTCACTCATTCACCGGCTCCTGCGCACGCTGTTCCAATACTTCGCTGATCTGAGCAAGCAGTTCGGCCTCTTGATACGGTTTGCCGAGGTAACGATCCACGCCGATGTTGAACGCGCGCTGGCGATGCTTTTCGCCGGTACGCGAGGTGATCATGATGATCGGCACATGACGCCAACGCGGATCGGCCTTCATCTGCTCGGCCAATTCGAAGCCGTCCATACGCGGCATTTCGATGTCGAGCAGCATCAGATTTGGTACGCGTTCGTGCAGTTTTTCCAACGCGTCCAGACCGTCCTTCGCGGTTTCCACTTCGTAGTCGTGGCGTTCGAGCACGCGGCCGGTGACTTTGCGCATAGTGATCGAATCGTCGACCACCATGACCAGCGGATGCACGCGCTCTTCTTCGAACGCCGGCGCGATCGTGGCGTGATCGACACCTTCCGCCAGACGCTTTTCGCGACGCGCCAGACCGTGACGCACCAGCGGCGCCAGATCCAGAATCACCAGCACCGAACCGTCGCCCATGATGGTGGCGCCGAGAATGCCGGGCACCGAACTCACCTGCGGACCGACGGACTTCACCACGATTTCGCGCGAACCGATCACCGCGTCGATGCGAATGGCGGCGCGCAGATCGCCTGATCGCGTCAGGAGCAGAGGAAGTTGTTCTTCGTCGCCCGCGAAGCCGGATGCCAGACCCAGCAATTCGGAAAGATCGTAGATGCCGTAGTCTTCGCCGTTGTATTCGAAGCGCGGGTTTTCCTCGCTCATGCGCTGCGCCAGCTCGTCGGGGCTGATGCGCGCGACGCCTTGCACCGACGTCATCGGAATCGCGAACGACGACTCACCGATACGCACCAGGATCGCCTGCGTCACCGCGAGGGTGAACGGCAAGCGCAACACGAAGGTGGTACCTGCGCCTTGCAACGATTCGATGGCGAGCGAGCCACCGAGCGACTTGATCTCGTTGGCCACCACGTCCATGCCCACACCGCGACCGGCGAGCTGCGTGACGGTGCTGGCGGTGGAGAAACCGGTCTGCGTGATCAGCGCGAGCAACTGGTCGTCGCTCAGACGCGTTTCGTGACGCAGCAGGCCGCGTTCGATGGCGCGATTGCGAATGGCCTCGCGGTCGAGGCCGCGGCCGTCGTCGCTGACGCGCACCACCACCTCGGTGGATTCGCGCGCAACGCGAATGCGCACGGCGCCTTCTTCGGATTTGCCGGCTTTACGGCGATCCTTCGGTTTTTCGATACCGTGCGCGACGGCGTTGCGCAGCATGTGCTCGAACGGCGCCTTGATGCGGTCGAGCAGGTTGCGATCCATTTCGCCGTGCGCGCCTTCCACGTACAACTGCGCGCTCTTGCCTTCTTCCTGCGCGGCCTGACGCAGCGTACGACGCAGGTTCGGCACCATAGTGTCGAACGGCAACATGCGTGTGCGCAGCAAACCTTCCTGCAGTTCCGAACTCACGCGCGACTGCTGAATCAGCAGCGTTTCCGCCTGACGGGTGAGCTCGTCGAGCATGCTTTGAATCGACACAAGGTCGGATACCGACTCGGCCAGCGCGCGCGAGTACTGCTGCAATTGCGAGAAGCGGTCGAGTTCGAGCGGATCGAACACGCCGATGCCGGCCTCGCGGTGTTCGCGCTGGAAGCGCGCGATGATCTGCGCTTCGGTTTCGATTTCGAGCATGCGCAGCTGACTGCGCAGACGCGACACCGTTTGTTCCAGTTCGACCAGGTTGAAGCGATAGGCCGAAACCTGCTGCTCCAGGCGCGAGCGATAAATCGCCACCTCGCCCGCGTTGTTGACGAGGTTGTCGAGCAGATCGGCGCGTACGCGGATCTGTTCCTGCGCGGTGCGTGCGTTTTCTTCCGGCTGCAGTTCGTCGTCGTCGGGCAGCAGCGACGGCAATTCCACCGGAGCGATCGGTTCCGCGCCGGCCGCAGGGGCGGGCGCTTCGGCAGCAGGCGTTCTCGCTGCGCGCTCGTCGCTTTGCAAGCGATCGATCATGTTCTGCGGATACGCAATCGCCTTGCCTTGCGATACGCGCTGAACCAAACCGTGCATCTGGTCGAACGCCGCTTCGAGCGTACCGATCAGCGGAACGGTGCGCTGCGGATCGATGCCCTGCGAACGTTCAAGCAAACTTTCGATGGCGTGGCTGAGGTCGCCCACCGGCGTGACGCCTGCGATACGCGCGCCACCCTTGAGTGTGTGCAACGCACGCAACAGACCCGCCATATGCGAAACATCGGCCGGTTCGGCGTGCCACTTCGCCAGCACACCGTCGGCGTCGTCGAGAATTTCACGCGCTTCTTCGCTGAAAATTTCCAGCAAGTCCGGATCGATGTGGCTGAAGCTCATTAGTTCGCCGGCCGGGACGTATTCGGCTACTTCCGGCACAACGTCTTCGGCGACGACCTCTTCCTGATGCGGCTCTTCGTGATGCGGGGCTTCGGCTGCAGGGGCTTCGGCGACTTCTTCGGCCTCGGGCGCTGCAGTCGTTTCTTCGACGTGCGCTTCTTCGTGCGCGGCGGGTTCTTCCACCGGCGCTTCGTGCAGTTCTTCGATCGACTCGTTGGCCGCTACATGGTCGACATCCAACAGATGCTCGACCGGAGCAGGCGTTTCGGCCGATTCGACCGACTCGTCGTTCGCGTGCTGTTCCGGCTCCAGCGCTTCAAGGCTGGCAAGCAGGGCGGCGAACTCATCGTCTTCGGCGCTGGGTTCGTGCGCACGATGCTGTTCGACCGGCGCGTCCTCGCCCTGCTCTTCGGCTTTCAGCGCATCGAGCAGTTCGGCGGTGTAGTCGTCGGTTGCCGGCGCTTCTGCGAATTCTTCAACCTCCGGCAACGCAGGTTCGGACGGTTCGTGGCTGTGCACCTCGGCCGGGGGCTCGAACGACGCGGGCTCTTCGGCGTGCGGTTCGAACACCACGTGCGCCATCTGCGGTTCGGGCTGATGGTCGCGCAATTCGGTAAGGCGCGCGATCAGTGCGGACGCATCCGGCAACTGCGGATGCGGCGCATCGAATTGCGCCATCACTTCGTCCACCACGTCCGCGCTTTGCTGCAGCAAGCGCACACCTTCGATGGAGAGCGGCTGCGCGGCGGCGCGCAGACGCTTGAGCAAACTTTCCAGCGGCGAGAGCAGCTGAATCAGCAGCGGAATGTCGACCATCGCGATGGCGCCGTGCAAGGTGTGCACGGCACGCAGCAAGCCGTCTTCGACCGGCAGCTCGCCTTCGGCGAACATGACGGCGTTGCGGATCGTCTGCAGATACTGCGCGACTTCGCTGCGCAGAATTTCCAGCAACACCAGATCGACCGGCGGCAATACCGGCGCTTCGATGGTCTCGGCGATATGCACCGGCTCCGGCGCGGGCTGTGCGGCCGCCACGGAGTGATCGGTATGCGTCGCGACCGGAATCAGCTCGGCCGACGTGCGCGGCACGCGACGGCGCACCGTATGACGGATGGTCTGCATGCCGCTGGCGGAAACGAACTGCTCCACACTCGCCTGCTCGCCGGCGGATAGCTGATCGGCGGCTTGCATGATGGCGCTGAGCGGCGCGGTCGGCAGCGTGCCGTCGCGCAACATGGCGTGAAGCTGCGGCAAGGCTTCGATGGCGTGACCGATCAGCGCCTGCACACCTTCGTGCGGTTGGATGGTGCCATCGAGCACGCGGTTGAGCATGTTCTCCACGCGCCAGGCGAATTCGCCCAGCACGCTGGCGCCGACGAGTCGGCCCGAGCCCTTCAGCGTATGGAACGAACGACGGATAGGCGTGAGTTCGGCCAGCTGCGTCGAATCGGCCAGCCACGCTTGCTGTCCGTGACGCAGATTGCCGATTTCTTCCTGCATTTCTTCCAGGAATATCTCGCGGATATCGTCGTCGATGCCTTCCGTGCTGGCCTGGAAGCCGGCCGTCGCGGCAAGCGGATCGATGCCGGAAACCTGTTCTTCGATTTCCTCTTCGATCTCCACCCAATCGTGGGCGTCGTGCGTTTCCTCGACGTCGAACGCGTGAGCGTGCGATTCGGTTTCGACCAGATGCAGGCCGGTGACATCGTGCGCGGCCGGGGCGATCGATTCGTTGCCGCCGACAAACAACGCGGTTGCGTCTTCGCCATGCGCGACGGTGACCGATTCGTTGAGTACGGGCGCATGCGCTTCGACGTGTTCGTCGTGCTCGCGCTCGGGCGCCACTTTCGCCAGCGGAGGCGGCCAATAACCCAGGCCACCCAAGCTGTGCTCGGCAACATCCAGCACGTGATCGAGACCGCCGCGATGTTCGCGCGCGGCTTCGAGGTAATACTCCAACGCGGCGATCGCGTCGGCGAGCTGATCCATTTGCGCCGTGCTCGGAATGCGCTTGTCGATGCACAGCTCGTTGCCGATGAACCGGCCGACGCCTTCGGCAATCTGCGCGGAACGCGGCGACGTAAGCATGCGCATCGCGCCGGCCACTTCGTCCATGCATTCGGGCATGCCGGCGAGTTGATCGTGCTGCCAACCGGATTCGACGAAGGCGACGATGCCGTTCTTTACCTTGCCGGTGTTGGCGACGGCCTCGCTCATCAGCGTCGCCAGAATGTGCCGCGCTTCGCTACGCGGCAACATGGTCATGGCTTGTTCGTCGGTCGCCGTATTCTCCGCGCCGAGGCTTTCGATGTGATCGTCCAGCGACGCTTCGACATAGAGCAGCGCGCCGGCAACGTCGAGCAGCGAGTCCTCGTCGGGACTGCGCATGCGATTGGCGACTTCTTCCAGCACGCGACGCTGTTCGTTGATCACGCGACGCGGCACGTTGAGCGCAAGCATGCCAAGCGTGTCGCCGACGCGCTCGAGCACTTCGGCTTGCGTGCCCAGCTGCGCCGGATCGGCATCGCTTTGGCGCAGGAACAGATCGAGCGCTTCTTTCACGCGCAGCAAATCGTCCTTCAGCGCGCGCGCTACCGAATCGAGCAATGCGCGGTTGTGACCGGCCATGGAGCCGCGTGCGTGCTCCAGTTCGGTCGCATCGGGCATGAGGCTGTCGAGACTGTAGGTCTGCGCCAGTTGCACCATTTGCGGACTGCGCTGTTTGGATTGCGCAACGATGTACAGCAGCTTGCGGGCGAGATCGTCCGCGTCGCCGCCCTGCAGGCTGTCTTCGCCGTGCTCAAGCAACTGGCGGATGCTGCGATCGACGCGACCGATCAATTGGCGCACGTCGGCCGCGTAATTCTTGAGCATGCCCTGGTCGAGACCTTCCAGCACGCCTGCGGCGATCAACCACAAGCGGCGACCGGGAATGGTGACGCAGCGTGAGGCAATCGCATTGAGCGTATTGCGCATGCCGGCGAGCTGTTGCGAGCCGCCCTGGCCGCGGAACCACGCCAACAATTGTTGCTGGAAGCGCAACCGCAATTCGGCGATTTCGCTCTTGCGCTGATGCGCATCGCTGCTGACCGCGGCGACGGGTGCGTGCGGCGGAAGTTGCGCGTTGAGGTTGGGCGTGAACAGCGCCGATTCGCTCAACGCATCTTGTTCGCGACTGGCGCGCAATTCGTTGAGCAACGGCAGCAGCACCACCGGCACGTCGCGGTGTCCGCTGGAGAGGCGTTCGAGGTAGTCCGGCAGTTGCATCAGGCCGCGCATCAGCGCGGCGTAGGCGTCTTCGCGGTTGTGTACGTGGTCTTCGAGCAAGGAGATGGAGAGCGTTTCCATCTCTTCGGCGACCATCGCCGCGCCGTACAGCTCGACCATGCGCAAGGTGCCCTGCACTTGGTGCAAGTTATCTGCGCAGCGGCGCATAACGTCGCGGTCGCCTGGATTGTCCACGTAGGACTCCAGCGCCTGTCGCGCGAGCGCAAGCGTCTCGTCAAGCTCCGGCTTGACCCACTGCAGCGTGGTGAAATCGATGTGGTCTTGAAGTCTCATGCGCCCCCCTCAGCGGCTGTGTCCTTTCGCATCACAACCGTCGAGGTTGCCCTCTTGTAATGGTCCAGTGCCAACCTGCCTCAACCCGGCAACTTAAAGTGCGCCACCGAACGGCGCAAATCGCTTGCCAACTGCGCCAGGTAACCAATCGATTCCGCCGTCTGGCTTGCGCCCTGCGACGTTTGCGACGTGATTTCCTGAATTGCATTCATGGATTGCGAAATATCCGTCGCCGCGATGGATTGCTGACGCGCGGCGGCGGAGATGTTTTGAATCAGAGCGGACAAATCGTGCGAAACGCGTTCGATGTCGCCCAGCGCGCTACCGGCGTCCTCCGCTTTGCGCGCACCGGCCACCACTTCGGCGGTGGTTTGTTCCATCGAGTTCACCGCTTCGTTGGTGTCGGACTGAATCGTCTGCACCAGCGTTTCGATTCGCTTCGTAGCGCTCGCCGAGCGTTCGGCGAGTCGCTGCACTTCGTCCGCCACCACCGCGAAGCCTCGACCTGCTTCACCGGCGGATGCGGCCTGAATTGCTGCGTTCAAAGCGAGGATGTTCGTCTGCTCGGCAATGTCGTTAATCAGTTCCACGATGGAGCCGATTTCTTGCGAGGACTCACCCAATCGCTTAATACGCTTGGAGGTTTCCTGGATCTGATCGCGGATCGAGTCCATGCCCGAAATCGTTTCGCGCACCACTTCGGCGCCGCGCGAGGCGATTTGCACCGAGCGTTCGGCCACGTCGGCGGACTCGGCGGAGTTCTTGGACACATCGTCCATCGAACTCGCAATCTGGTTGATCGCGGTGGTCGCGTTGCTGATGCGATGCGCCTGGTTCTGAGCGGCGTCCGCCAGATGGCGTGCGGTGGTCTGCGTTTCCTGCGCCGAGGACGACACCTGCTCGGAGGTTTCGTTAATCGTCGTCACCAGGGTGCGCAACTCGTCGATAGCGTAGTTCACCGAGTCGGCGATCGCGCCCGTGATGTCTTCCGACACCGTGGTTTTTACCGTCAGGTCACCTTCGGCGAGCGAACCCATTTCGTCCAGCAGGCGCATGATGGCCTCCTGGTTACGCTGGTTAAGCTCGGTACTCTCGCGGAAGCGGCGACGCTGGTCGGTGATCAACTGAATAACCAGCAAGAAGGCGAAGGCCGCGGCGCCCAACGCACCGATCACGCCCCACCACACGTTCGGGAACAAGCGGCGCAGCGGCAACTGGCCGATCTGCTCGGCGAGGTCGTTCGCGCGCAGCAGCACGTTCTGCGAGTCCAGCGAAGCCTGGTTGCCTGCGTTCTTCACTTCGGCCAGGTTGTTGGCGGCGGCGACCAGCTTGGCGACCGGATCGCTCAGCTTGTCCCAGTCCCCCTGCATCTGCGCCAGAATCTTGCGCGCATTGGCGTCGCCCAACTGCTGCACGCCCATGCTCTGGTTGCCCTGCAGCAGGCCCTTCAACACTTCGCCGTAGTTCTGCGCGTCGCGGGAGAGGCCGTCGGCAGACGCTTGCGCCGATTCGCCGCCCTGCAACACTTCCTGCACGCGGCGGATAATGCGGTCTCCCGTCAACATCTGACGCGAAGCGCCCAGCATTTCGTCGGCGGTGCTGCCTTTGCGCTGCTGCAGGATGTTGACCACCTGCTCCATGTTGGAGTTGAGCAGCGGCAATTGCTTGGAAAGATCGTCGGCGCGCTGCGACGAATCGAGCACGACCGCCTTGTTCGACAGAATCTTGCCGATGTCGCCGTCGAGCTGTTTCCACGCATCGGCCAGCTTGCTGACGGAGCGGCCGGTGGTGGTGGCGTTTTTGTCGGAATACGGCTTCATGCCGGTCTTGGCGTCGCCATTGACCAGTCGTTGCACCGCCGAATCGATGGTGTCGCGCGCGTTCTCAAGCTCCGCGAACGAGTCGGAGTTACCGCCGGAAGCTTCCAGCGCGTACTTTGCCGTCTGCTGCGACAACACCTGGATCTGCGTGGTCAACGCAATTGCCTGGCGGTCTTCGCTGTTCTTGAAGTTCAGTAAAACGAAGTCGACCGCGGCAAAGCCGATAAATGCCACCAGCAAGACGATCAGGATGGTGTATCCCCGTTCCTTGCCGACGCCCCCTGTAGTGCTCATGATCTCACCTCATCCGTCTACCGCACCCACACGCCGCGCGTGCAGGCCAAAAATTCGAAGCATCGCCCCTGCGCCGGCCACCACCCGCTTTGGCTCGGCTGCAACCTTCATGCCGCCGCCTGACGAAAATCAGGTGCGCGTACCAACTTACCCATGCTGAACAGCGCCAGGCGCTGCCCGTCCACATCCACGCGATCGTCGACGAAGCGCGTCAGGCGCGGATCGTCTTCCTGCTCGGCGACGCGACGCTGTTCGGCGTCCACGGTGCGCTGTCCGAACACTTCGTCCACCAGCAGCGCCACGTTGCCGTTGCCTTGGCGCACCACCAGCAGACGCGTGCGCTCGGAGTGCTGCGTGCGTTCGCTAAACAGAAAACGCGCCATATCGATAACCGGCATCAAATTGCCGCGAACGTTCGCCACGCCCAGCAGCCACGGCTTGGTGCCGGGCACGGGGGTCAGCGGTGGAACGGCCAGCAATTCGTTGATCTCTTCGATCCCGCTGACGAACAGGCGACTGCCCGCGCGGTAACCGATGCCGCGCCACAAACCCGGCGCTTCGAAGCGCTCTTGCGTACCGGACGCATGCGCAAGCGAAAGCCGCTCGTAGCGAGCCAGAATTTCGAAAGGCGACTGGGCGAGGACCGGAGCGTTCATGCTCACCTCACGCCGCGTTCGGCAGCAGCTCGTCGATGCATGCCAGCAGTTCCTTCTCGTTCACCGGTTTGGTGATGAAGGCCTTGGCGCCCTGACGCATACCCCACACACGATCGGTTTCCATCGACTTGGTGGTGATGATCACGATCGGAACGCCCGCGGTCGCAGGGTCGCGCGTCAGCGTGCGCGTCGCCTGAAAACCGTTCATGCCGGGCATGATGACGTCCATGATGACAAGGTCGGGCTGCGTCACGCGCACCCGCTCGATGCCATCTTCTGCATTGTTGACGGCGTCGACGCGATGACCGGCCCGTTCCAGCAGCGTGGTGAACACGCGCACGTCGGTCGGTGAATCGTCGATGATTAAAATATTGGCCACGGCTCCCCCTTCAGAGCTGTACTTCACGTGCTTCAAACCGTGCTGGCGACATGTCGATGGATGGCACCGAGCAATTCATCGCGCGTGAATGGCTTGGTGAGATATTGTTCGGCACCGACGATGCGACCACGCGCTTTGTCGAACAAACCGTCCTTCGAGCTCAGCATGATCACTGGCGTCGAACGGAACTGCGGATTGTTCTTGATCAGCGCGCACGTTTGATAGCCGTCCAGCCGCGGCATCATGATGTCCACAAAAATGATCGCCGGCTTTTGGTCGGAGATCTTAGCCAACGCCTCAAAGCCGTCGACAGCGGTCAGTACCTCGCAACCTTCCTTTTTCAGCAAGGTTTCCGCCGTACGGCGGATAGTCTTGGAGTCATCGATAACCATGACTTTCAGACCGGCCAGGCCGTTCGTACCTATGTTCAAGTTCACTTAACCCCCCTGCTGCCTGCCCCAGGCTCAGGTACAACACCCAGCGCGCGGAACGGCCGGCACCGAATGCGAATGAAAAATCCTGCGTAAACACGTCAATGGCGCCCGATCTTCGCCGGGACATCCGTCGTTGCTGTTTACTGCCTAGCATAGTCCTCCGTCAAGGAAAAAACGTTACAGCAACAACTCTTAACGCGAAAATCGCGATAACAAATGTGAAGAGGCGTCCCGCCCGGCCCCACGATCGGACAAGGGCTTGTCTCTTCCGTCCCACCCTCCCTACCTTGTGAGGCGGGGACGACCTCGGCGAACATGCACACCCCACCCCGTCGTCAGAATCGCCATGCCCCGTTCGGTCGCCGTGCTGATGGATCCCATCAGCAGTATCAAGATCGCCAAGGACACCACCTTCGCCCTGTTGCTGGAAGCGGCCCGCCGCGACTACCGGCTCTACTACATGGAACAGGGCGATCTAGCCCTGCGCGATGGCGCCCCGTGGGCGCGTCTGCGTCCGCTGACCGTCAAGGATGACCCGTCCGGCTGGTTCACCCTGGGCGATGCACGCTGGACGGACCTGCGCGAGCTGGACGTTGTACTGATGCGCAAAGATCCCCCGGTCGATGCCCAATTCCTCTACGACACGATGGTGCTGGACGTCGCCCAGCACGGCGGCGTGCAGGTCATCAACGACCCGCAAGCCCTGCGCGACTGCAACGAGAAGATCTTCGCCATGCACTTCCCTCAGTGCATGGCGCCCACCCTGGTGGCGCGCGATCCGGCGGAACTGCGCCGATTCGTGGCTGAGCACGGCGACGCGGTGCTCAAACCGCTGGACGGCATGGGCGGCCGGGGCATCTTTCGCGTCCAATCGGGCGACAAGAACCTCAACTCGATGCTGGAAACGCTGATCGCCGGCGGTCCGCACGGCGAAGGGCGTCACTTCGCCATGGCGCAGAAATTCATCCCGCAAATCAGCGCCGGCGACAAACGCATACTGATGATCGACGGCGAACCGGTACCGTACGCGCTTGCGCGCATTCCCCAAGGCGACGAATTTCGCGGCAATCTCGCGGCGGGCGGACGCGGCGAAGGCGTGCCGTTGAGCGACCGCGATCGTTGGATCGCCGCCGAAATTGGCCCCGAGCTGCGCCGTCGCGGCCTGCGCTTTGTCGGGTTGGACGTGATCGGCGACTACCTGACCGAGATCAACGTCACATCGCCGACCTGCGCCCGCGAACTGGACCATCAGTTCGGGCTTAATATCGCCGGCATGTTGTTTGACGCCATCGAAAGCAGGCCATCCCAAGCGTGAATGCCGTTGCCCAACGCCCCGGCGACAACAAGATCGGGGCTACCTTTATTTTTTCGCTGCTGGTCCACGGCTTGCTGCTGTTCGGCATCGGCATCGGCTATGTGGCCACGCGTCCGGCGCTGCCGACGCTCGACGTCACCCTGGTGAATGTCGCCAACAACGAATCGCCGGACAAGGCCGACTTTTTGGGGCAAGCCAACAACCGTGGCGGTGGCGACAGCGACAAGGCCAGTCGGCCCTCGCAGCCGTTCTCGGGATTGTTGCCTCTGCCAACCCAGGGTACGGCGCCGCAAGTGGTCGCGGCTGCGACGCCCACGCCGCAACAGGCGACCGACCAACGCATGCTCACCACGTCCGGGCAATCCAGTTTCGCCGTGCGCAGCGATACCGCCAAAGACGCGCGCGACACCCCGGACACCGCCAGCGACAGCGAAGCGCGCATCGAACAACAAGCCGCGCAACTCGCCGCCGAAGTGAGCAAGCAAAGCCAAGCCTACGCCAAACGACCGCACAAGAAGTTCATCTCGGCGAGCACCAAGGAGTACGCCTACGCCGCCTACATGCACGGCTGGGTCAATCGCATCGAGCGCGTCGGCAACTTGAATTACCCCGAACAGGCGCGCGAACAGCAGGTGCATGGCGACGTGATTCTTACCGTCGGTCTGAATCGTGATGGCAGCGTTTACAGCATCGACGTTACCCAAAGTTCGGGGCACGACGTGCTCGACAAAGCCGCCATCAACATCGTGAAACTTTGCGCGCCGTTTCCGCCGCTGCCGCCGGACAGCAAAGAAAAAGTGGATATCCTGTACATCTCCCGCACGTGGCAGTTCCAACCGGGCGACGTGCTCAAAACACGCTGAAAGCGCAGCAGCGCGCGCATTACCAGCAGTCGTAACGCTGTCGTAACAGCGTCGCGCGCGATACTGAACGCCCGTTTTTTGCCGCAGACGCGACACCGCGCAGCGCTTACAATGGCCCCATGCAGATGAAGACGCCCCAGTCCCTTGCCGGCCAATTCCTGATCGCCATGCCCAGCTTGGCCGAGCCCCCGTTTTCGCGCGGCGTGGCGTTTGTCTGTCAGCACGACGAAGACGGCGCGGTCGGCCTGCTGGTCAATCAGCTTTCCGAATATCGCTTCGGCGACGTGCTCGCGCAGATGAAACTCAACTGCAATGATCCCGAACTGGCCGATGCGCCGGTGTTGATCGGCGGTCCGGTGCAGCAGGAACGCGGTTTCGTTCTGCATCGCGAACACGGGCATTGGGAATCGAGCTATCGCATCAACGGCGACTGGTCGGTCACCACGTCACGCGACATCCTGGTCGCCATGGCCGCTGGCGAAGGCCCGCGTCTGGCGCTGATGGCGCTGGGTTATTCGGGCTGGAGCGCAGGCCAGCTCGAGCAGGAATTGAAAGACAACACTTGGCTCACCGCCGATGCCAGCGAGCGCGTGGTGTTCCACACACCGCTGGAGGAGCGCTGGAGCGCCGCGGCCGGCCTGGTCGGCATCGACCCGTTGCAACTTCCTGGCTACGCGGGCCACGCATGAGCTGCGTGCTCGGCTTCGACGTCGGCAGCAAGCTTATCGGCGTCGCGGTCGGCAATCGTGTCACTAGCAGCGCACGCGCCATCACCACCATCCCCATGCGCAACGACGCGCCCGATTGGGCCGCGCTGGATACGCTGCGCGGGGAATGGCTGCCGGATACGCTCGTCGTCGGTTTGCCGCTCACGCTCGAAGGCGAAGAACAAGCCGCCAGCCAACGCGCGCGCCGCTTTGCCGACCGCTTGCACGAACGCTATCGCCTTCCGGTCACCTTCGTCGACGAACGTCACAGTTCGCGCGAAGCCGCGCAGCGCTTTGCCGAAGCGCGCGCCGCAGGATTGAAACGCCGCAGCGACGCCGCGCAGATCGATGCCGAAGCTGCTGCCGTGATTCTCGAACGTTGGCTGCAGGATGGAGCCAACGCAGCATGATTCCGCCTTTTACGCCAACAACAAAAACACTCACACGGTCACCATGATCCCACGCCTGCGCCACCTCACCACGCTGGAAAACCTCTCGCGCGATTGCATCGAACGGCTGCTCGACCGCGCCATCATCATGCGCGACGCGTGTGCGCACGGCACGCGCAAACTGGATCTGCTCAACGGGCGCACGATTCTCAATCTGTTTTTCGAACCGTCCACGCGCACGCGCACCTCGTTCGAACTGGCCGCGCGTCGCTTAGGCGCGGACGTGATCAACTTCGATATCGGCTTCTCGTCCACCGCCAAAGGCGAAGAGTTGTTCGACACCTTGCACACGCTCGAAGCGATGCATCTGGACGCCATCGTGGTGCGCCACAAAGTCTCCGGCACGCCCGACGAACTCGTGCGTCACGCGATGAGCGGCGTCTCGGTGGTCAACGCGGGCGACGGCAATCGCGCGCATCCCACACAGGGTTTGCTCGATGCGCTGACCGTTCGCCAGCATCGGCCGGACTTCAGCCAGCTGACGGTGGTGATCTGCGGCGACGTGAAACATTCGCGCGTCGCGCGTTCGGACGTGCACGCCTTCACCAAGCTTGGCGCCAAGGAAGTCCGCCTGTGCGGCCCGGCTCCGCTAATGCCCGACCAGGAAGAATTTCCGGCGTGCAAGTTTTATGACAACTTCGACAAAGCGATCGAAGGCGCGGACGTCGCGATCATGCTTCGCCTGCAAAAAGAGCGCATGGCCAGCATCGACCTACCTGACGAAGCAGCTTATTTTCGCGAATACGGCTTGGACAGCCGACGCTTGGCGACGGCGGCGCGCGGCTGCATGGTCATGCATCCCGGACCGATCAACCGTGGCATCGAAATCGCGTCGGAAGTGGCCGACGGACCGCAGTCGCGCATCCTCGAACAGGTGGGCAACGGCGTGTTCGTGCGCATGGCCGTGCTGTACGAAATGCTGGCGCGCTGATCCGACATCGCTACCTTTTCCCCGCAACGAAGGGACATACACCGCGCATACAACCCGTCAACGCGTCAAAACGGGCATAATGTCGCGGTAAAACAACACTGTTGGGGATGAATATGCGTATGACCAAGCGCGTGCTTGCGCTGGCGATGTCCGGCTTGATGCTGGCCGCCTGCTCGCACAAGGACAAGGATGCCCCTCTGGCTTTCGTGCCGGCGGACACCCCCTATGTCATGGCCAATCTCGATGTGCTGGACAGCGACACGCGCCAGGCGATCTTCGCGCAGGTGGATGCGGAAATGCCTGCGCAAGTGGCGCAGATGAAAGCACAGGCCGACCAGGTCGCCGCCAACGATCCGGACATGGCGAAATACCTGCGCACAGTTGCCAGCGAATTCGACGGCAAGACCACCGAACAGTTGCTCCAGGAAACCGGCGTCGATCCCAAGGGTTACATGGCGCTCTACGGCGTCGGCCTGTCGCCGGTATTGCGCATGCAGCTGGCAGATGCCAACGCGTTCAACAGCTTTGTCGCGAAACTCCAGAACGACTACGGCAAGAAGTTCGATGCCGTAACCATCGGCACGCAGAGTTACCAGCGTTACGCGGCGCCGGCATCGCATCTGCAGTTCATCATCGCGGTCGTCGGCAAGCAGGCCGTGCTGGCGGTGTTGCCGGAAGACGCTTCGCAGCCTCTTCTGCGTCAGGCCTTGGGCCTTGATCGCCCGAGCAAGAGCTTGCAAGACACCGATCGCCTGACCGATCTGGCCAAGTCCAAGGACTACGCAAAATGGGCGGTGGGCGAAGTTGATTTCACCCGCCTGCTGCCGCTTGCGTTCGGCGGACAGGATCCGCTCGCTCAAGCACTGATGAAAACGCGCGCCGAAAGCGAATCGGCCAAGACGGGCGAACCGGTCACCAACCTGCTGCAGGTTCCGGCGAGCTGCCAGGCCGAAGCGTCCCGCATCGCCGCCCGCATGCCCAACATGAGCTTGGGTTACACCACGCTGGATGAAAAGCATCGCGACATGCGTTTCGACGTCTCGCTGGCCAGCGACATCGTCAGCGCCTTCAGCGGACTGAAAGTCGAATTGCCGGGCCTGGGCGCCGATCACACCGCACCGTTCGAGATGAGCGTGGCGCTGCCGATGGTCCAGATGCGCGCATTCTGGAGCGCGCAGGCCGACGCCGTCGCCGCCAAGCCGTTTACCTGCCCCCTGCTGGAAAATCTCAACGAGACCTTCAGCAACCTCGGCGACAGCATGCAGAAAGCGGCCGTGCCGCCGATCGGCGATTTGCTCGGCCTGCATATCGCCATCGATAGCTACGCCGCCAATCCCAATGGCGGCATGCCGAAAGTGGCTGGTCGCGTGGTCGTCGGCACCAACAATCCGGCGGGCCTCGTGGCGATGGCGCAAGTCACCAGCCCGTTGCTCAGCGGCCTCAAGCTCAGCAACGACGGCAAACCGGTGGCGTTGCCCGCTCAGCTCACCAACGCACTGGGCGAATCGGGTTGGGCGGCGCTGGGCACCAAATCCGTCGGCATCGCCGTCGGCGCCAATGAAGACAGCAAATTGGCGGACGTCATGACGCAACCCGGCGGCGACGCCGGCGACCTGCTGCGCTTGCATCTGGACGGCGACATGTACGGCAACTGGATCCATATGCTGGAACAGCGCGCCGAAAACGCCGCGGCGATGAGCGCCACGATGAATCCCAGCGGCGCCGATCCGCAGAACGACCAGAAGAGCGCCGACGCAGCCGTCGCCAGCACCAAGGCGCAATTTGCGGCGATGGAGTCGGAAGCCGCGCACATCAAGGCCATTGGTTCGCGAGTGCGGATGGAAGACAAGGGCCTGGTCATCACCACGCATACCGAACTGAAGTAATCGGTAACCAGAGAAGCAACAAAAAAGGAGCCGCAAGGCTCCTTTTTTCTTGCAGAAACGACGCGTTTCAGCGCCGCAAGAATCCGCCGCCGAGGCCGTTCTGGTTGGAGCGATCCTCTTCGAGCTCCACACCTTCTAAACCTTGCGACAAGGTATGTGCATCGCCACCCTGCGCCAGCTTGATGCGCAAGCGCACTTCGTTGGAGCTGTCCGCGTGGCGCAATGCGTCTTCGTAGCTGATTTCGCCAGCGTGATAGAGCTGCACCAGGGACTGGTCGAAGGTCATCATGCCCAGGTTGGTGGATTCCTTCATCACTTCCTTCAGCTTGTGGATCTCGCCCTGGCGGATGTAGTCCTGCACCAGCGGCGTACCCAGCATCACTTCCATCGCGACACGACGCGCCTTGCCGTCGGGCGTAGGAATAAGCTGCTGCGCCACGATTCCCTTGAGGTTCAAGGACAAATCCATAAACAACTGCTGGCGACGATCTTCCGGGAAGAAGTGCAGGATGCGATCGATCGCCTGGTTCGCGTTGTTGGCGTGCAAGGTGCACAAGCACAAGTGACCGGTTTCGGCGAAGTTGATCGCGTACTCCATGGTCTCGCGCGTACGCACTTCGCCGATCAGGATCACGTCGGGCGCCTGACGCAGCGTGTTTTTCAGCGCGTTTTCCCAACTGTCCGTATCGATGCCCAGCTCGCGCTGCGTGATGATGCAGCCTTCGTGCTTGTGCACGTATTCGATCGGGTCTTCGATGGTGATGATGTGGCCGGTCGAATTCTGATTGCGATAACCGACCATCGCCGCCAGCGAGGTGGATTTACCGGTACCGGTCGCACCCACAAAGATGATGATGCCGCGCTTGGTCATCGCCAATTGCTTGATGACCGGCGGCAGGCTCAATTCTTCGATGGTCGGAATCTTCGACTCGATCCGGCGCAGCACCATGCCTACGCAGTTGCGCTGGTAGAAGCACGACACGCGGAAGCGGCCCACGCCCTGCGCGGAAATCGCGAACTGGCATTCGTGCGTCTTTTCGAACTCCTCGCGCTGCGAGGGCGTCATTACGTTGATCACCATGTCGCGCGACTGCTGCGCCGACAACGGGCTTTGCGTGATGGGCACGATGCGTCCCTGCACCTTCATCGACGGCGCCACACCGGCCGTGATGAACAGGTCCGACGCTTTCTTGTGGACCATCAATTTCAGGAACGAGGTGAAGTCGAATTCGCTGCTCATAACGTGCCCCCATGGGAACTGCCGGGAACGGAAACGGGAAACGAAAGAGCGGTAAAAGCGAACAAAAAGTGTGCCGCTTCGATACCTCTACGTCTGCCCCTTTCCGTGTTACTTGAACACTTCCTTGTTCTTTGCATAACCGATCGCCTGCTGACGCGCGATCAAACCGCGCTTCACCAGATCGAGCAGGTTTTGATCCAGGGTCTGCATGCCGTACTGCTGGCCGGTCTGGATCGAGGAATACATCTGCGCAACCTTGTCCTCGCGGATCAGGTTGCGGATGGCGGGTATGCCCACCATGATTTCGTGCGCCGCCATACGGCCGCCGCCCACTTTCTTCAGCAGCGACTGCGAAATCACCGCGCGCAGCGATTCCGACAACATCGAGCGCACCATCGGCTTTTCGCCAGCCGGGAACACGTCGATGATGCGGTCGATGGTCTTAGCCGCCGAGCTGGTGTGCAGCGTGCCGAACACCAAGTGGCCCGTTTCCGCAGCGGTGAGCGCCAGTCGGATGGTTTCCAGGTCGCGCAACTCGCCCACCAGGATGAAGTCCGGGTCTTCGCGCAGCGCCGAACGCAGCGCCTCGTTGAAGCCGTGCGTGTCGCGGTGCACTTCGCGCTGGTTGACCAGGCACTTTTGCGAGGTGTGCACGAATTCGATCGGGTCCTCGATGGTGAGGATGTGACCGTATTCGTTCTTGTTGATGTGATCGACCATCGCCGCGAGCGTGGTCGACTTGCCCGAACCGGTCGGGCCCGTCACCAGAATCAAACCCTGCGGTTGCTCGATCAATTCGCGGAAGATCTTGGGGCAGCCCAAGTCGTCCAGCGTCAGCACCTCGGAAGGAATGGTACGGAACACCGCGCCCGCGCCGCGGTTCTGATTGAACGCGTTGACGCGGAAGCGCGCCAGACCGGGAATCTCGAAGGAGAAGTCGGTCTCGAAGAATTCTTCATAGTCGCGGCGCTGCTTGTCCGACATGATGTCGTAAATCAGCGAGTGCACTGCTTTGTGATCCAGCGCCGGAATATTGATGCGGCGCACGTCGCCGTCCACGCGAATCATCGGCGGCAGGCCCGCAGACAGATGCAAGTCGGACGCCTTGTTCTTCACCGAGAAGGCAAGCAGTTCGGCGATGTCCATCGGATGTTTCCCCTCAACCGATCGTCTATATGGAAGTGCATGCCACAAACTGGACGACGGTAGGTCATCCGGATAGACGTTCCGGCGCGGCTTGCCAGCCCACCATTCCCCCGATCCCGTGCAGCCACTCCGATACTACTCGCGACACGGGGCGGCCAGCCAGTCTTGCTCTTGCCTAAATGCGGGCCTAAGCACAGAAAAAGCCGGAAACGCGAACAGGGAACGGGAAACATCGCGATTGCAGCGGGTTATGTGCCTGCCGTTGTTTCACGTTTTCCGGATCGCCATGCTTGGCGCTGCGCCACCGGCTGCCTTACACCGCCCGATCCCTATTCCCCGTTCCCCGACGTCCAGTAAGGTATAAACCCCCGCATGACCCGGACTAGCTCACTGCAATGACACGTATCGCATTCATCGGCGGCGGCAACATGGCGCGCAGCCTGATCGGCGGCCTGATCAAGACCGGCGTGCCCGCCGCCAACCTGCGCGTCGCCGAACCGCAGGCGCAATCGCGCGAAAGCCTCGGGCGCGATTTTGGCGTCGCTACCTTTGCCGATAACCGGCAAGCCGCGGCGGACGCCGATGTGCTGGTGCTTGCGGTGAAACCGCAGATCATGCCGGCCATCCATGCAGAACTTCGCGATACCTTGCAGCGCAACCGGCCGCTCATGATTTCCATCGCGGCCGGCGTGCGCATTGATCAACTGGAGCGCTGGTTCGGCAATTTGTTGCCGATCGTCCGCTGCATGCCCAACACGCC
The DNA here is from genome assembly GCF_021390675.1 of Dyella sp. 2HG41-7. Classification (NCBI taxonomy): domain Bacteria; kingdom Pseudomonadati; phylum Pseudomonadota; class Gammaproteobacteria; order Lysobacterales; family Rhodanobacteraceae; genus Dyella; species Dyella sp. 2HG41-7. The sequence goes on along the minus strand of NZ_JAJEJV010000004.1, from coordinate 1,386,428 downwards.
GGCGTTGATCGGCGCAGGCGCCACCGGCTTGTGCGCCAATCTTCGCGTAACGCCCCAGCAGCGCGAACAAGCGCAACATATTCTGGACGCCGTCGGCACCACGCGCTGGATTCACGACGAAGCGCAGATGGATACCGTCACGGCGATCTCCGGTTCCGGCCCCGCGTATTTCTTCGCGCTGGTCGAAGCGCTGGAAGACGCCGCCGTGGCGCAAGGGCTGCCGCGCGAGACGGCACGCATTCTCGCAGCCCAAACCTGCCTGGGCGCTGGCCGCATGCTGGTGGAAAGCAACGAAGCGCCATCGACGCTGCGCCAACGCGTCACCTCACCCAACGGCACCACGCAGGCCGCGCTCGAAAGCTTCGGCGCCGACCAGCTTCCGCGCGTCGTCGCGCGAGCGGTGGCCGCCGCCACACGTCGCGGCGAAGAGCTTGCCGCTGCTCTGGATAAGGAATAATCGATGGAATATCTGCTCAAAGCGTTAGCGATGGTGATCCAGGTTGTGTTCGGCGCGGTCGCAACGCTCTTTCTATTTCGCTTGCTGGCCGAAGCCAATCGCGCCGACTTTCAAAATCCGCTTAGCCAGTTTGTCTACCGCTATACCAATCCGGTGCTGGCGCCCATGCGCCGTGTATTGCCGAATTGGCGGCGCTTCAATTTCGCTGCATTGCTGGTGTTGTGGTTCACCTTGATGCTTGAGCGCGTATTGATCTACGCCTTGTTCGGTCTCGATCCGTCGTGGTCGGGCGTGCTGGTGCTCTCCATCGCCGATGTGATCGACTTTGTGCTGCTATTCTACATCGTGGTGATTTTCGGCTGGTCCCTGCTCAGCATGTTTTCCGCCGACCCGTACCATCCCTTGATCCGCCTCGCCGGAACGATCGTGCAACCGGTGCTGCGTCCGCTGCGCGGCAAGCTGGTGGTGGGAAATATCGACTTTTCGCCGACGGTCGTGGTGATCGTCTTACTGCTGGCGCGCATGCTGTTGGTGGCGCCCTTGTTGGATTTCGGTAACGAATTGGCGCGAATGGGGTAACGCGTATGCGCAAGCACTCGCTCTTGCTATGCCTGGGCCTTGCATCCGGCGCATGCGGAGCGGCGCCGTCTGAACCGCCGCAGGTGATCGTGCATGGCACTGTCACCACCGCAAGCGGCGAACATCCGGCGTGGCTTACGTTGATGTGCACGCAAGGATCGGGCGGCGCACTTTCTTTGATGCTGGCGTTGACCAGCGACAACGCCCCCGAATTTCCCTTCGATGCATTCGAGGGTCCCGGCGCGCCGGCATCGCACCAACCGAGCGCGCAGTTCCGCATAGGCCAACAATCCTTCGCACCTGTCGCCGTATCCGGTTGGTACAGCGCTGAAGGTCACGGCGTGTTTGTGTTCGGCGCCAGCACGACGTCGAAACGACGAAATTCCGTGGTGCGCGCGGCCGCGTTGCTGAGCAAGCCGGGCGTCACGTTTACGTGGATTCAGAACAGCAACAACATCCAGACCCCGCCGTTAGTGGCGCATTTCCAGCCGGATTCCACGCAAAGCCGCGCGCTCATGCGCATGGCGGCGCCGTGCCTGCCGAACGCGAAGCAACCTCAACGCTGACGGGCGACCCAATCGGCCATCACGGCATGAAGGGCGTCCAACCCGTCGAACAGCGCAGCAGGCCCTGGCTGCAGAATGATCGGCGATTTGATTTCATGCATATCGCCGTGCAGCACGGCGGGAATCGCCTTCCATCCCGGTCGCTCCGCGACGCGCTCGGGGCGAAAACGCTTGCCGCACCAGGAGCCGAGAATGATGTCCGGCGCGCGTTTTATCACCTCGCTGCCGTCCGCCAATATGCGGTGCTTAGCCAGCGATTCGCGCGCAAGCTCGGGGAATAAATCTTCGCCGCCGGCGATGCCGATCAATTCAGCTACCCAACGAATGCCGGTGATGATCGGCTCGTCCCACTCCTCAAAATAAACCTTCGGCCGCTTCGGCCACGCCGCCGCGGCCGCGCGCACTTGGGCGAGATGCGCTTCGGCGCGCTGCGCGTAACGCTCGGCTTTTTCGTAGGCGCCAACCATCGCACCGAGTCGACGAATGTACGCAAGAATGCCATCCACGCTGCGATGATTGCTGATCCACACCTCGATGCCCGCGTGAATCAACTCGCGCGCAATATCCGCCTGGATATCGGAAAAACCGATCACCAGATCCGGTTCGAGCGCGAGAATTTCTCCGACCTTTGCGCTGGTGAAAGCCGATACCTTCGGCTTCTCCTTCCGCGCGCGCGGCGGACGAACGGTGAAGCCGGAGATGCCGACGATGCGGTCTTCTTCGCCCAGCGCGTAGAGAACCTCGGTGGGCTCTTCGGTGAGGCAGACAATGCGTTGCGGAAAGGAATCGTTCTGTGCCATGCGACCAATACGTTAATGCCCGAACACCGTAACCATTACCTTGCGCTGATGCGGATCCACCCGGTGTTCCCAAAGGTAAATCCCCTGCCACGTACCCAAATGCGGTTTGCCGCCATGCACAGGAAGGGTCAGGCTCACGCCGGTAAGAATGGCGCGCACATGCGCAGGCATATCGTCGGGGCCTTCGGCGTCGTGTTCAAAGATCGAATCGCCGTCCGGCACCGCGCGGGTAAACCAACGTTCCAGATCGGAGCGCACCGCCGGATCGGCGTTCTCGCTGATCAAAAGCGAGCAACTCGTATGCGTCGTAAACACGTTCACGATACCGGTCTGCACGCCGCTGGCGGATACCAGTTGCATCACTTTGTCGGTGATTTCGCTGAAACCGCGGCCGCGCGTGTGGACGGTGAATGCGTTTTGCGCAACATGTTCCGCAGGCGTGGCTCGGCTCATGGTGCGCTCCTTAGGGGTACAACAGCCGACTGGTCCAGGTTTGACCGTGACGATCCCAGCGCATGCGCTCGTGCAACCGGAAATTGGCGCCGTACCAGAATTCGATCATATCCGGCTCCACCACGTAACCGCCCCAGTGCGGCGGACGCGGCACGTCGCGATCGGCATACTGCTGCTCGAAGTGCGCCACGCGCTGCTCGAACGTCTCGCGGGCGGGCAGCGTTTGCGATTGCAGCGATGCCCACGCGCCGATCTGGCTGCCGCGCGGACGGGTGGCGAAGTATGCATCGGATTCTTCGGCGGACATTTTGCGCGCCAAACCCTCCACCCGCACCTGCACACCTTCGCGCAACCGCTTCCAGTGGAAGCACAGCGCCACCTGCGAGTGGGCGTTCAGCTGCGTGCCCTTGTCGCTTTCGTAGTTGGTGAAGAAGCGGAACCCACGCTGGTCGACCCCTTTCAGCAGTACGATGCGCGAGCTGACACGGCCTGCGGCATCGACGCTGGACAGGTTCATGGCGGTCGGCTCGGGGTCGCCGCTGGCGACGGCCTGGTCGAGCAGTGTATTGAAAGTGTCAAGAATCTCGGGCTTGAGCATGGGATGATCTGATCCATTTTTCGCAGGCGTCACCGGCCCTGTCTGTTCGCAGCCCATAGGGACGGCGGTGAAGGCAGACTGGCCGTCTGTCGAGCCGACGGACCGAAGGGATGCGGACAGACAGGGCCGGCCCCAACAGATTGATTGTAAACGACGGGGTGATATCCAGAAGGCCCATTCGGCGTGCCGCGCGTCTTGGCAAGACGGCCAGTCTTCCCGGCACCACGCAACACGCCGAATGGGCCTTCTGGATATCATGACGCCTGCGAAAAATGGATCAGAGCATCCCAGGGCTTGAATCGTGGCAGGTGCACGTCATGATGTCGCGATGAAGGATGATGCTAGCACGCAGAATCAGGCCCTAGCCGGGCACCTGCTGGATCATTACGCCGGGCGCATCGCGCGAACGCACCGGCCGTATGTGCTCGGACTCTCAGGTTTGCAAGGAAGCGGCAAGAGTACCTTGGCGCGTGTGATCAAAACGCAAGCCGAGCACCGCGACTGGCCGACCGAAGTGCTTTCCCTGGACGACTTCTATTACTCGCGCAGCGAACGCGAGGCGCTGGCCCATCAAATTCACCCCTTGCTGCGTACCCGCGGCGTGCCTGGCACGCATGAGATCGAACTGCTGCTGTCGGTTTTGCTTGCCCTGCCCCACGCCTCGGAAAAATTCCCCGTAACCTGGCCGCGCTTCGACAAGGGACGCGACACGCGCATGCCGCCGTCCAAATGGCCGAGCGTGACCCGACCGCCCCGTCTGGTCGTGGTGGAAGGCTGGGCGCTGGGACTGCGCCCGCAACTGGAAAGCGCACTGGAAGAACCGGTCAACGAATTGGAACGCACCGAAGACTCGGATGGAAGTTGGCGCCACTGGGTCAACAAACAACTGCGCACCTATCAACCCCTTTGGCGCAAGCTGGATGCGCTGATCGTGCTGCAAGCTCCGAATTGGGAAGTCGTGCGCGACTGGCGCAGCGAAACGGAAAAAGCGCTGCTGGCGCGTGGGGCGCCGCTGGCGATGGACGCGCAGGCCATGAAACGCTTCCTCGCTCACTTCGAACGGCTCAGCCGGCATGCACTAGCGACGTTGCCTGTCCTCGCCGATACCTGTGTGGAGTACGACACCCATCATCGCGTATTGGGTCTCAACCACAGTTGATCTGTTAGGCGACGCGCGCCGCAAACATAACTTGCGCGCGAACAACACACGACACTTTCCGCATCGGCTCGATACTTTTCGGAAAAGTTCTATTGCCCGAATCGGCGGCCCGACCATAATCGATCCACAGCAAAGTCCCGCACGACGCCGTACGGAAATCACACGGCCGGCCACGTATTTTGTCACTACACCAAACGCCGAAACTCTTCCCTTAGCACGAGCGTAGGTCGCTGCAACGCTGCCGCTTATTCGCAGCGCCACCAGCGCCGACGAACCGTATTCATTGAGCTGCGCAGCATCATGTCCACGAAATTGGTCAACGAAAAAAAACCGTCCAGCGAACGCATCATCCGCGTGGTTATCGCAGACGACCATCCGCTGTTGTTGGCGGGCCTCACCCACGAACTCCAAGATCAGCCTGATCTGACCATCGTCGGCTCGGCCGCCAATTCCACGTCCCTGATGGATCTGCTGGAGAATCAATCGGTGGACGTGATCGTTTCCGATTACGCGATGCCGGGCGGCCGCCATGGCGACGGCATTACCTTGTTCGGACTGCTGAAGCAGCGTTACCCGCAAATTCGCCTTATCGCCCTAACGGTGATGAACAACGCCAATGTGATCCGTTCGTTGCTTGCGCAAGACATCAATTGCATCGTAAGCAAAGCCGATTCGCTGGAATATCTCACCACCGCGCTCTACGCCTCGCTTGCGGGCAAGCGCTATTTATCGCCCAGCATCGAAACCGTGGTGCACCGGCATAGTATTCACGGTGGTGCGTCCGCATCGCGCACACGCCATTTGTCGACGCGTGAATTGGAAGTGGTGCGGCTTTTCGTATCCGGATTTACCATCAGCGAAATCGCCGAACATCTCAACCGCAGCAAGCAAACGGTAAGCACGCAAAAAATGAGCGCAATGCGCAAACTCGGCATCACCCGCGATGCCGACCTGATCAAATACGGCATCGAAGAAAATCTCACGTCGCAAACAGCCGAGACGCACGCCCGAAGCATCGCGTCGGTGCTATCCGGCGGAAATCAATCCTGACGCGCCGGCAAGATGGACGATTGCATGCTTCTTAGCATCTGCGCGTAACCGTCGCGCGCATCGGGCCACATCATGGAAAAGCCGGAGGCTCGAAGCCGAGCATTGCTGAGCCGCTTGCTGCCCACTGCGGTGGGCGCCGGCCCTTCGGGTACGGGCGGCGCACCGATTTTTGCGGCGAGATCGTCGTAGAAAACGTGCAGCGGCAAAGGCGTGTCATCAACACCGACATAAACCTGCTCCGCGTGGGGCAACGCCAACAGATGCGCGATCGCCGCGGCCGCATCATCCACATGGATGCGATTGGCCCAATGCGGTGCCGTGCGCGGCGCCCTCGCCTGGGCCGCCATCAATCGGTCGAGTAACTGCGTGCGTCCTGGCCCGTAAAGCCCCGCTAGCCGCAACGCGACCGACTCCGTCGCGCGCGCCGCCAGCATTCGCTCCGCCTCCCACAAGACCTCGCCGTTGAAGCTCAACGGTGCGGGCGGCGTGGACTCATCCACCCAATCGCCGCCGTGTTCGCCATAAACGGCGCTGGAGGAAACCAACAACGACCTGCGTAGTTCAGATGCGTCGAGCGCATTGAGCACGTTGCGCAATCCGTCGAGAAATACGGCGCGATAGCGTTCCTGTTGGCGCGCGTCCGGCGCCGGCGCAAAGACAAGTTGGGTGATGTGCCTCGGTAACGCGATCAAAGTCTCAGGCCGGGTCAGGTCCGCCGACAGCCAACGGATCGCTCCACCATCTTCCGGCGGATGCCGGCGAATCGCATAAACCTCATCGCCGCGCGCCAGCAGCGAACGCGCCACACGCTCGCCCAGATCGCCGCAACCGGCTATCAAAACACGTTCGGACATCCATTCACCTGTAGGGGCTCGATTTCGTTCCCCTGCTACTATCCTCACATGAATCCTTCGCGCAACCTCTTTCTGATCGGGCCGACGGGCGCCGGCAAAACCTCGATCGGCCGCCAGCTTGCCGCGCGTTACCACATGCCGTTTCTCGATCTCGACCAGGAAATCGAACGCGTGACCGGCGTTTCGGTCAACACCATCTTCGACGTCGAGGGCGAAGCCGGATTTCGCCGTCGCGAGCGCGCGTTGCTCGACGAATGTAGCGATCGCAGCGGCGTGGTGCTGGCGAGCGGCGCGGGCGCGGTGCTCGACCCGGACAATCGCCGCAGCCTGCGTGAGCGCGGTTATGTGGTGTGGTTGCAGGCCACCGTGTCGCTGCAATTGCATCGACTTGCACACGATACGTCGCGCCCGTTGCTCGCCGACGCTGATCGCCATCGCAAACTGGAAGCCATGGCCGCCGCACGCACGTCGCTTTATGAGGAGATCGCCGATCTCATCATTCCGCCCGGCCACGAGCACGAAGGCGTTGCCTTGGCGAGCGAGCGTTGTTTCACATTGATCGATAAAACCTGGAATCGAGGGGTGCTCTGACTCATTTTGCGTAGGCGTCACCGGCCCTGTTTGTTCGCAGACCACAGGGCCGTTGGTGATGGCAGACTGGCCGTCTGTTGAACCAACGGACCGAAGGTATGCGGACAAACAGGGCCGGCCCCATCGCATTGATATACTAAGTGGGGTGATGCCCAGAAGGCTCGCACGCAGTGTTGCGCGCCTTGAACAGACGGCCAGTCTGCCCTACGCCGCGCAACACTGCGTGCGAGCCTTCTGGACATCATGACGCCTACGCAAAATGAGTCAGAGCACCCCAACCGCATGATGAGCACGACCACGCCGCAAGAAACCATCACCGTTACGCTCGGCGAACGCAGTTATCCCGTCTGGATCGGCCGCGGCTTGTTGGACGATCACGCACGCTGGCGCGCTGCGCTGCGCGGGAAACATGCGATGGTAATCAGCAACAGCACGGTCGCGCCGTTGTATCTGGAGCGGGTTGCGCGTGGACTGGATGGTTTGCACTGGTCCTCGTTCCTACTCGACGACGGCGAAGCGCACAAAAGTTTCTCCAATGTCGGTTCGGCGCTGGAAGCGCTGAGCAAGCTCGGCGCAACGCGCGATGCCTGCGTGATCGCATTGGGCGGCGGCGTTGTGGGCGATCTTGCGGGCTTCACGGCAGCATGCTGGATGCGAGGGATCGATTTCATTCAGATGCCAACCACCTTGCTGTCGATGGTCGATTCATCTGTCGGCGGCAAAACCGGCGTCAATCTACCTGCTGGCAAGAATCTCGTCGGCGCGTTTCACCAGCCGCGCGCGGTCGTGGCCGATATCGGTACGCTGGATAGCCTGCCCGCACGCGAATATCGCGCCGGCATGGCGGAAGTCGTCAAAGGCGCGGCGATCGGTGATGCGCCGTTCTTCGGATGGCTGGAGCAAAACGCCGCCGCCTTGGCCGCACGCGAAGAAACAGCGCTTATCCAGGCGATTGCGACCAAGGTTCGCTACAAAGCCGGCGTCGTGGCGCGCGACGAAACCGAACAAGGCGAGCGCGCCCTGCTCAACCTCGGGCATACGTTCGGGCATGCGCTGGAAACGGCCGGTCGATACACGACCTTGCTGCATGGCGAAGGTGTCGCGGTAGGCATGGTGCTGGCAGCGCGGCTGTCCGAACGGCTCGGCATGAGCGCGACTGACGACACGCAGCGCCTTGTGGGCCTGTTGGCGGCGATCGGGTTGCCGACCACCGTTCCAGCCGGCTTCGACGCCGATCATCTGTTGGCTTTGATGCGGTTGGACAAGAAGAACACGGCCGGCACGTTGAGGCTGATTCTGTGGCGCGGCATCGGGCGCGCGGAAATCGTCTCGGGTGTCGACGAAGCGGATGTGCTTGCCCTGCTGCGCGAGGCGTGCGTCGGGCGCTGACGACCGGCCGACGCCATTTCCCTACCCTTCCTCAACGGCCGATAAGGGCTTCGTGCGGTCGCCCTCGCTAGCAAGCCGCCTCCCATCTAAAATGACCGATCTGCGGCGTTGTGGCCGTATCGTTAACCAGGGACGCCATGCGCCTCTATTTGCAAACCATGCCAGCCTCGGCCGAACCGCCGCGCTATGTCCAGATCGTGCTGGAGCAGGATCTGCTCGGCGGCTGGACGCTTTATCGCGAGTCCGGCACGCAAGGCGGCCGCGCCACGCTCAAGCGCGACCAATACCTGGAACGCGACGAAGCCATCGCCGCCTTCGAAAAAGTGCGCGATGCCCAGCTCAAGCGCGGCTATCGCGTGATGTTTGCCCAGGGGCTCGATGGCCCTCACGGACGCCGATAAATCATGGATACCCCCCTCAAGAATGATCGCTTGCTGCGCGCCCTGCGCCGCGAGCCCGTCGACGCCACGCCGGTTTGGGTGATGCGCCAGGCGGGCCGTTATCTGCCCGAGTACCGCGCCACGCGCGCCAAGGCCGGCAGCTTTATGGCGCTGGCCCAAAATCCCGAGCTGGCGTGCGAAGTCACGCTGCAACCGCTGGAACGCTTCGACCTGGATGCGGCGATTCTGTTCTCGGACATTCTCACCATTCCAGATGCGATGGGCCTGGGCCTATCGTTCGCGCAAGGCGAAGGTCCGCAGTTTGCGCGACCGGTGCGCACGCGCGCCGACGTGGAACGGCTCGGCGTGCCGGATATGGAAACCGAGCTGCGTTACGTGATGGACGCCGTGCGCGTGATCCGCCGCGAACTCGCCGGCCGCGTGCCGCTGATCGGGTTTTCCGGCAGCCCGTGGACACTGGCCTGTTATATGGTGGAAGGCGAAGGTTCGCGCGATTTCGCCACCGCCAAAGCGATGTGTTGGAACGATCCGGCTTTGGCGCACACGCTGCTGGATACCTTGGCGCGCTCCGTTTCCGCCTATCTCATTGCACAAGCCGCTGCGGGTGCGCAGGCGTTGATGGTATTCGACACCTGGGGCGGTTTACTGGGTCCCACGGCGTTTCGCGAATTCTCGCTGCGCTATCTGTCGCAAGTCGTGGCCGCGCTCAAGGCGAACGTCCATACGCGCGATGTACCGGTAATCCTTTTTTCGAAAGGCGCGAATGCGCATCTCGTCGAGATGGTCGATACCGGCTGCGCCGCGCTCGGCGTGGATTGGACCATCGACATTGGCGACGCACGCCGCGCAGTCCATGGAAAAGTCGCGCTGCAAGGCAATCTCGATCCCGCCGTGTTGCGCGCTAGTCCCGATGTGATTCGCCGCGAAGTCCATCGTGTGCTCGACAGTTACGGCAACAACCCGGGGCACGTGTTCAATCTGGGGCACGGCGTGACGCCCGAAGTCGATCCCGAACACGTCAAGGTGTTGGTGGACGAGGTGCACTCGTTCAGCCGTTTGCTTCGCGCGACATAAAACGCATGCGTCCCTGTCGGCGGCGACAGGGACGCACATATCGAATTACGCGTGCATATCTTCCAATTCCATGCCGCGCGTTTCGCGCACGGAGCGCATCACGAATAGCAGCGACAGGAACGCGAACAGCGCGTACAAGCCATACGCAAACGTAAGACCCAGTTCCGCCAGCCACGGGAATGTGCTGGTAATGACGAAGTTCGCAATCCACTGCGCGGCCGCCGCCACCGCCAACGCAATCGCGCGAATGCTGTTCGGGAACATTTCACCCAGCAGCACCCACACCATCGGTCCCCAGCTGAGGCCGAAACACACGACATAGGCATTCGCGGCGACCAGCGCAACGATGTTCCAAGGCGCCGGCAAACTCAGCGTCGCGCCGCTACCGGTCGCTTGCGAAAAACACCAGGCCATCATCGCCAGCGTAATCGCCATGCCGCCCGAACCGATCAGCAGCAGCGGTTTACGCCCGATCTTGTCGACCAAGGCAATCGCCACCAGCGTCACCAGCACGTTGACGATCGAGGTGACCACCGTGATCGAGAACGAATCCGCCTCGCTGAAACCCACCGAATGCCAAAGCGTGGACGAGTAATAGAAGATCACATTGATGCCGACAAACTGCTGGAACACCGAAAGCAGAATGCCCACCCACACAATTGGCAGCAAACCGGCGCGAGGACCGCGCAAGTCGCGCAAGCTCGGCCGATATTCCACTTTCAGGCTATGCGCGATGTCGTTGATCTTGGCATCCAGCGCGTGATCGCTGTGCAGATCCAACACCTTCGCAAGCACCACACGCGCTTCGGCCGGACGTCCGCGCGCCACCAGATAACGTGGCGACTCCGGCACGCCCAGCACCATCACACCGTAAATAAGCGCGGGCACCGTGGCGACCAGGAACATCCAGCGCCACGCTTCCAAGCCGAACCAAAGTTTCTGCGCGGCGCCGCCTGCGGTGCTGGCAAGCCATGCATCGCTCAACAACGCGACGAAGATGCCGAGCACGATCGCCAACTGCTGCATCGAACCCAAGCGACCACGCACGTTCGCCGGCGACACTTCGGCGATATAAGCCGGCGCGATCACCGACGCCATGCCGACGCCGATACCGCCGATCACGCGCCAGAACATCAAATCCCACACGCCGTGCACGAGGCCGGAACCCAGCGCGCTCATCACCAGAAACAACGCCGCAACTTGCATGGTGCGCACGCGCCCCAATCGATCCGCCAGCGGACCCGCGTACCACGCGCCAACCGCCGAGCCCAACAACGCGCACGACACTGCAAAACCGATTTGACCGGCGCCCAGGCCAAATCCATGCCGCACCGCATCAACCGCGCCATTGATCACGGCCGTATCGAAGCCGAACAAAAATCCGCCGATCGCCGCCGCAGCGGCAATCAACACGACTCGCGCCGTGGTGCGTGCTTCTTCCCCTTGTCCCGCGCTTTTCTCTGTATTGGTGTTTATATGCATCGGAATCATGCTCCCCGCATGATGGTTTCAAGTCGTGGACGATTCTGCGTACCGTCCCCTCTCCTTGTCCGCCTGAATACGTATGCAAAACCCGTTAGGGCCTGTTCGCACTATTTGCGTAGCCCGCGTTGCCGTTGAGTGGCCGTCAGGTGGTAGTGTGCGGCGCTGGCGTGACTGGCTGTCAAGCCAAGCCGCGCGCTGCCGCATGGCGGCCACTCAACGGCAACCCGTAGGGCCGGGTCTGTTTGCCCGCCACCCGGCGTCATCGCTCAGTCGTGTACGGACGTACACTCCCTCGCTCTTCCTTGGCTGGCGCGCAAACAGCTCCCGGCGCGGGCCACGCAAATAGTGCGATCAGGCCCTAGCTTCCTGCGCCGGTGAAACTATCACGCTCCGTAGCTTCTGGTTCGGGCGATAAGTGGTCGAAGAAGCGTCGGACCTCCCCGACATCCCGCGTTCGCGGCATCGGCGGCAAACTATTGAGAAACAACTTGCCGTAACCCTTGGTGGTCAGACGCGGATCGCACAACACCAGTACGCCGCGATCATGGACATCGCGGATCAGGCGTCCCGCGCCCTGCTTGAGCGCAATGACAGCCGAAGGAACCTGCCACCCCATAAACGGGTTGATGCCCGCCTGCTCCAATGCTTCCAGGCGTGCCTGCAACACCGGATCGTCCGGGGCGGCGAACGGCAGCTTGTCGATCATTACTACCGACAAGGCTTCACCGGCGACGTCGACGCCTTCCCAAAAACTGGCCGCGCCAAGCAGTACGCCGTGGCCACTGGCACGGAAGTCTTCCAACAACTGATGACGCGGCGCGGTGCCTTGCACGAACAACGGCCAAGGCACGCGATCAGCCAGCAAATCGGCGGCTCGACGCAAGGCGCGATGCGACGTGAACAACAGGAAGGCCCGGCCGTTGGATGCTTCCAACACCGGCATCACCGCGTCGATCACGCGATCGGTGTAATCGCGCGCAGCCGGATCGGGCAAGCCTTCCGGCATGTAGCACACCGCTTGCTGCGCATAGTCGAAAGGACTTTCGAGGCTCAATGTCTGCGGATCGTCCAGACCAAGCTGCCGCGCGAAGTGATCGAACTGTCCTGCAACCGACAACGTTGCCGACGTGTGTATCCACGCCGCATGCGTGCGCTCGCGCATTGCGCGTAACGGCCCGGCGAGATCGAGCGGCGTGGCATGCAGCGCGAATCCGCGCGGAAACAATTCGTACCAGCGCACATCTTGTTCGGAATGTTCTTCGATGATGCGGTCGAGACGTTCCGTCAAACTCGCTGCACGCTCGTGCACATTCATAAAGCCGCGCGAACGTTCGGCCTGCGACGCGAGCACATCGGTCAATGCGGCGAGCAATTCCGCCAGATCGCGCAGACCCGATTGCACGCCATCGCGCTGCAGAAGTTCATGGAACGAACCGCGCGTCGGCAATGCATCGAGCGTCAAGCGCAGTTTGCGCACGGTTTCCTGCAACGCCTCAACGGGTTCGAGCAGCAAGCCGATAGCGCCGGTGATGCCGTCGCATTCCGCCAACGCATCTTGCGCCAGCTCGGTGAGTTGGCGCGCGCTCAAACTTTGCGAAAAGAACTGCCCAGCCAATTCGGGAATCTGATGCGCTTCGTCCAGAATAAACGCCTGCGCACCGGGAAGAATTTCGCCGAAACCTTCCTGCTTCAACGCAAGATCGGCGAACAACAGATGATGATTCACCACCACCAGGTCCGCTTCCTGTGCTTCGCGCCGCGCAGTCACGACGTGGCAGTCGTCGTAGAACGGACATTCCACGCCCAGGCAATTTTCCGGCGTGGAGGTGACGCGTATCCACAGCGACGAATCTTCCGGCACTTCGGCCAGTTCCATGCGATCGCCGCGACGCGTGCGCGCCGACCATGCACGAATCGCCGCCAAATGCTGCGCCTGAGTGCGATCGAAACTCGCTCCTTCGCGCACTGTTTGATCGAGTCGATACAGACACAGGTAATTGGCACGGCCTTTCAGCAACGCGGTTTTCAGTCGAGCACCCAACACCGAACGCACTTTCGGCAGATCGCGGAAGAACAACTGATCCTGCAGCGCCTTGGTTCCGGTCGAAACGATCACGCGCTCGCCCGACAACAGGGCCGGCACGAGGTACGCATAGGTTTTGCCCGTGCCTGTGCCAGCTTCGGCGATCAGGGTTTCGCACTCGGCAATGGCGTGCCGGACCGCACGCGCCATCGCCTGCTGCGCTGGACGGGGTGCGAAGTTCGGCAACTCGCGGGCGAACGGGCCGTCGGCGCCAAGCAACGCGCCGATGTCATCGTGGTCGGTCATGCCGTCAGTATCGCGCAGCATCGACGTACGGGGAACCGGTGTAACCTCCCGCCTGCAGACGCGAATAGCTGCGGAAGTGCGTTGCCACATCACCGCCATAAGGAGCTAAGCCATGAACGTCGAATTGCAGATGCTTGCCTGGAGTGTCGTGCTGGGCCTGGTACAAGTCATGATCGCCGCCACCGGCATGCTTGGGCAGCGGGGGTTGGGTTTCGCCGCCAGTCCGCGCGACGCCGGAGGCTCGTTAGTGGGCGTAGCCGGGAGACTGGAGCGCGCACGCGCCAATTTTATGGAGACCTTCGCGCTGTTCGCTGCGGTCGTGCTGGCCGGGTATTTACTGCAACGGCATACCGCGGCGACCGTCCTCGGCGCACAACTTTATTTCTGGGCGCGCCTGGTTTATGTGCCGGTCTACGCGTTGGGCATTCCGTATCTGCGCACGGCGATCTGGACCGTCAGCATCGTCGGCATCGTGATGTTGCTGACGCCGCTGTTCTAGGGCCTGTTCGTATCGGCCGCGTCGACGACGCGGCCGATACGCTCGCTTTCTATCGCGACCATCGCGTCGCTTAGCTTCGCAATATCGCAGTGCCGATCGACGCCGATGCGAAACAGCAATTCGCCTTCCGCGCTGCGCGAGGAATGGATCGAATCCAGATTTATGTCGCGCTCTTCGAACACCGACAACAACGCACGCAACGAACCAGGCTTATCCAACGGAAGAAACACGCTGATGTAGCGCGGCTCGTGCAAATCGGCCAGCAAATAGCCGAGACGTTCGAACGCGTAGCTGCCTTCGGCCAGCGCTTGATCACCGACATAGGCGCGGCTTTCATCGAGCAGTTTTTTCCGCAATTCTTCTCGCGCCGCATCGTCGCCCCTGCTTACGAGACGGCACAACGCTCCCATATGCGTCGCCAATCGCTCCAGCATCGGTTCGACGTACGGGTTCTCGAATTGGATGTCCTGATAAATGGTGGGATTGCTGGCAAGAATGCGGCGCGTCACCGCGTTGTCCAATTCGTAGCCCACCGAACTGAAGGGACGAATGCCGTCGAGACCGCCCACTGCCGGCGCCAGATCGCGCAACACCGCGCCTTGCGCCATATGCGTCGCGTGCACCATGCCTTGTACCAGCGCCATGACGCGATCGTGCCGATCCGCATCGGCGCGCACGCATTCGGCTTCGGTCGCGGCAAGAAAACGTTCCAGCCATGGCCGCCATGCATCCAGACGCGCTTCGCACACTACCATCGCTCGGCCGCGCAACGTGGGCGACTTGGGCGCGGCGCTCATCGGATGCAAGCCGACGACTTCCGCGTGCGACGCCAGCATGGCAGTGACCGGCGCCACTTTGATGGACGTGATATCCATCCAAAGTTGCGCGCGACCGATACCCGCAGCCTGTTTCGCGTAGTGGCGGATGACGGTGGGCGTTTGACGAATCGGCGCGCAGAAAATCAACACGTCGACCGCTTCGATCAACGCGCGCTCGGTCAGCACCGTATCGCCGCTTGGGTCTCGCCCAACGACGTGCAAACCCATGCGATCTTCAAAAAATCGACGGAGCCAGCGTCCGTAAGAACCCTGACTGCCGACCAGTCCAATCCGTGGTTTTTCGTGACTCATCGATTACATCAGAGACGCTGCACGCCGGCTTCGTGGCATTCGCCCAGACCTTTGCTCGCTTCAGCGACACCGGCGGAATCGTTCGCGCGTGTGCGGATTTCCAGCACGGTTTGCCAGTTGCGCGCGCACAGCGGGCCTTGCTTGGAACCCAGCGTCCACGACTGACGCGCCAATTTCTCGGCCAACGAATAGTCGTTCATGTAAATCGCCACTTCCGCACGATCCTGCAGCACCGCAGGCGCTTCGGGATCACGCTTCAACGCCATATCGAGCTTGGTCGCCGCTGCGGGATATTGGCCGTTACGAATATCGGCATGCGCACCGTCTTGCAACGCGGCGATTCCCGGATCGCTCAACGGATGCACATTGATCACCGATTTATCGCGTTCGCCGGCAGCCTGGATGTCGGCCACCATCGCCGCATTGGATTTGATCGGCGACGGCTTGTCCGCTTCCGGCGAATTTTGCGCGCAGGCCGCAAGCAGCAGAACGGGAACGAACGGTGCGATAAGGCGTAGCGAACGACGGAGCGACATGGTCATTGTTGGGTACTGACATTAGTGGGGGCGGTGCCGGAGGGCGCTTGCGCACTCTGGCCGGAGCCGAAGAGGTTACCGATTTTTTGCCAGAAACACCCTTCCGAATCGGTGGAAAGCGTACCGGCAATCACCGGCACCTGCTTGGCGCCCGAGCACTGCGGGTCGCTGCGCTTGCCGTCGGCAGGATTGATCCACGCCATTTCCAAGCCTTCGCCGGGCGCTGCGGACAGCGGTACGGTGGGCAGCTTGCGGAACAATTCCTGCCACGCACGCAGCGCGCCGGTGGCGCCGAACAAGTGGCTGGGCTTGTTGTCGTCGCGTCCCATCCAGAACACGCCCAGGCGATCGCCGGTAAAGCCCGCGAACCAGCTGTCGCGAAGTTCGTTGCTGGTGCCCGTCTTACCCGCCGCATGCAGATACGCCAGGCTGGATTCGGCCAAGGAGTGCGCTGTGCCATACGTCGCCACTTGCTGCATCGCCCAGGTCACCAGGCGCACGGCGGGCTGATATTCGCCCTTGCCGCTTTCCACTTCGTAGCGCTTGATCGTGTGGCCGTTGCCGTCGACCACGCCGCTGACCGAAAGCAACGGCAGCGCATGTCCGTCGGACGCCAGATACTGGTAGAGCTGCGCTACCTGGATCGGCGCCAGATCGATCGCGCCAATCAGGAGCGACGGGCCGGGTTGGATCGGTTCCAATCCGAACGAATCCAAAAACGCCTTGATGCGCGGTACGCCTACTTCCAGGCCCATATGGATGGTGGCGAGATTCCACGAATACGCCAGCGCGTCCACCATCGGCACCATGCCGTGGCTTTGGTTGTCGTCGTTATGCGGCGTCCACGGCGTGCCGTCGGGTTGGCGCATGCTGATCGGCGAGTCGTCCAATGGTGTGGCGAGATTGAATCGATCGGGCTGCGTTAGCGCGACCAGATAGACGAACGGCTTGATGGTGGAACCGATCGGTCGGCGTTCGTCCAGGGCGCGATTGAAGCCTTGCTCGTCCGCAAACTTGCTGCCGACCACGGCGAGCACGCTGCCGGTTTTGGAATCGGTAATCACCGCGGCGGCCTGCGTATCGTCGCTGCGTTTGCCCAGACCCTTGATCGCCGTATCGATCGCCTGCTCGGTGTAAAGCTGCGTGGCCGGATCGAGCGTGGTGAAGATCGACAAATTGCCTTGTTTAAGCGTGTCTTCGTCGAAATCGTTGGTGATCTGCTGTCGCACCAACTCCATAAACGCCGGGAAGCGATCGTGCGGCAGCTGGCCGTCGGCAATCACACCGAGCGGCGTGGCTTGCGCGGCGTGCGCTTGCTGCGGCGTCAGCAATCCTGTGGTCACAAATTGATCCAGCACCAGATTGCGGCGCGCCAGCGCGCGATCCGGATAGCGACGCGGATCGAGCTGGCTCGGTCCTTTCACCAAGCCGACCAGCATGGCGATTTCCTGCGGACGCAAATATTCCAGTCGGCGACCGAAATAAAACTCGGACGCGGCGGCGAACCCATGCACCGCTTGACTGCCCTGCTGACCGAGAAACACTTCGTTGATATACGCCTCGAGAATGCGCGATTTGCTGTAGTGCATCTCCAGCAGAATCGACATCAGCGCTTCGTTCAACTTGCGCCCCATCGTCTGTTCGCGATTCAAGAACAGATTGCGCACCAATTGCTGCGTGAGCGTGGACGCACCTTGCACCGTGTGCCCGGCGCGCAGGTCGGCGAACGCCGCGCGAAGAATCGCCGTGAAATCCACGCCGATGTGATGCTTGAAATCGCGATCTTCAACCGCCTGCAAACCGCCGATCAGCAAGGGCGGCACGTCGTTCAATTGCACGAAGCGACGATCTTCTTGCTTGGCGCCGTACACTGTGGCGATGCGGCCCGGATCCAGATGCGTTTCGTTGATGGATTTGCCGGCGCCTAGATCCGTCACCGACTGCACGATGCCACTGCCGAGCACCACGCGAATATGCTTGGGCAATTCGCCGCCATCTGGGCCGGCGTAGCCGCGCGACGAAATGAAGTAGACGTTGCCCTTCTTCGACCAGCTGCCCGGCACATCGCCACGACCGTCGGCGACGTAGCCGGAGAACGTAAGGTCGACTTCCAGCGCGGCCGGTGTCATCGGCACATCCGGCGCAAGCCGCAAAGGCTGCGAATAGACGCGTGTCGGAACGGCGAAGACCAGATCGCTGAAACGATCCTGCACGCGTTTATTGAGAATCAGCGAGTACGGGAGCAGAAACCCGAAAAACAAACCCGTGCAGACCCAGAACGGAATGCGCACCCACGGCCAGATAGCGCTTGCGATCGATCGAATTCGGCTCAGAAAGTCCAACGCGGGGGTTCCAGTGAGTGGAGGGGCGGTACGGCAATGCTAGGGCCTGTCACCCAGCGGCCAGATGAACGCAACCTTGCTGCAAATGACGCCGCACGGCCCGGGAGGGGCTTTTCTACGGGCAATTCACGCGAACCCTCACGGATGCCAGCAATCGACATCCGGCCGGAAGGGGCGCGGCTGAACGCCGAGGATGCGCGTCACTTCCGTATTGTCGGCGATGAGATCGCTCTCAAGACGGCTCAACGGACCACGCAAACGCCCGGCGCTGCGGCGCGCGAGGTGCAGCAGCCATCCGGGCACCGGCAAAAGAAGCGTGTCGACCGGCAAACTGCGGCGCACACGCGCGAACATTTCGCTCACCGGCAACCTTTCGCCGCCGCCGATCGGAAGAATCTTTCCCGCCGACGCCGCGATATCCAACGCCGCTAGCGCCGCGTAGGCAAGGTCTTGCGCATGCACCGGCTGACGCATGCCGCGCCCTGCCGGCAACGGAAAAAGCCGCGTGCGCATCGCGCGCTGGGCAATCGGAGTGAGGCTTTTATCCAAGCCGGCGCCGTAGATCAGCGTGGGTCGCAGCACCGTCCATTCGCTGCCGTGTTTCGCACAGGCTTCGGAGACCGCGTTTTCGCCGTCGCGCAGCCGCTGCGAAAGTTCGCGTTCGGCAGGCACTTCGGAAACGCGCTTGCTTTCCGCGCTCATCGAACTGGTCACGACGACGCGCGGCGCGTGCGGCAGCGACGCGCGGCCGAGCCAATGCGCGAACGGATGCAACGGGCCGAAGCTGAAAATGGCGGAGATATCGTCGACCGCCGGCACCGCGTCGGGCAGATGTCCCGTCAGCCACGTCTCCCCGTGCGTCGACGCGCGAGCGGAACGGCTTATCGCAACGACGGGCTCACCGCGAGCAGCAAGCAGCGGCAGCAGAAACTGCCCGATCTGGCTGCTCGCGCCAAACACCAATACCGTCATCGACCGCCCTGCATGCGAGCGAGAAGCTGCTGCACACGCTGATCGTTCGGCGACAACCGGCGTCCTTGTTCGAGCGAGCCCGCGGCGTTATTCCGGTCGCCGCTGTCGAGCTGTTGTTCGGCTTGGTCAAACCAGGCCGACGCCAAGCGTTGACTGGATATCGCCAATACCGTGTCGCCGGGTGACAGATTGTCCAGCGCATCGAGCAGACTGCCGGCTTTGGCGAGATTGCCGCCGCGCAGCGCATCGTTGAATTGACGCTGCACCAGACCAGGCAATGCCTGCAGGCCGGACAAGGCTTCAGGATTGTTGCCGTCGATCGACAGTGCGCCGCGATAAAGGTCGTACGCGCAATTGCCCGGCGGCGACATGATGTCGCCGCGCGCCGCCGCTTGTCGCGCACGCTGCACCATATCGGCCACTTGGATTTGCTGCTGTCCCGTCAACGCCACGGGCGGCGTCGTGTCGCCTTCGTCGTCCGAACGTTGATCCGACTTCGTCGCCACATCGGCTTTCGCAATCGTATTGGTCGGGGGCATGTGCTGCGGCGAGGGCTGCACAGGCTGCGATGCAGGACGTTGCAAGCGCGCACGCGCGGCGATCAGATCGGCCGATTGAGGCGCAAACGCTTCGGCTTGATCGAGCAACTGCTTCGCGTGATCGGCGTCGCCCGCGTCGATCGCTGCATTCGCTTGCACGATCAACGCTTCGGCCACCTGACCCAGCCCGGCTTTTGCCTGCGCATTATTCGGATCGATCGCCAACGCCGCTTTGTAATGCGCCAACGCGGTGTCGTTGCCGTCGCCGCTGATGCGTCCTGCACGCAACGCATCGTTACCCTCGTTGATGGCATCGGTAAGCGCATTGCCCGCTTGCGCCTGCTGTGCGGAAAGCGATGCGCGCAGCGTCGGCAGTTGCGAATTGTTGGGCGAAATCGCAGCCAGTCGATCGACTTCAGATGCCGCCGTGGCGACATCGTTGGCGGCCAGCGCTTTTTGAATTTGCGCGGCCATCGCATCGCCGACTTGGTCCAAGCCATGTCGCGCCACCGCGTTATCCGGTTCAGCCGAAAGCACGCGCTGGTAAAGCGCGGCGGCGCCGTCGGGACCATCGAGCTTGTCGTCACTGAGCGCTTGCTGGGCTTGCGTGATCAACGTATCCGTGTGACCCGTCGACACTTGTGCTTTGGCGATAGCTTCGGAGAGACGATCCACATCGCTGCCGCCACCAAGCAATTCGCGCGCATTGGTCAACGCGTCGCTGGCTTCACCGATTTTGCCTGCCTGCAACGCGGCATCGGCGCGCGCGATTTCCGCACGGCCTACGTCGTTGAGACCCTGGCGCGCCGAATCGTTGTCCGGCTCCAGCGCGCGCGCAGCTTCGAACAACTCGCGCGCGCTGCTGCCGTCGGTGCCGTCCAGATGTCCTTGCTGCAAGGCGACTTGCGCACGATGAAGCACATTGTCGAAATCGGTGCGCGGCACCATGCCGCGCAAACGGCTTTCGTTGATCCACATACCCGCGACGACCGCCAGCACCACCGCCACGCCAATCAGCAGCGGTATTTTCCAGCGGCGCGGCGGCCGCGGATCGTAGTCGTCTTCCGGCGGCTGGTTGTGATGATTGCGCTGATAAATGGGCTCCACTCTGATCTGTGGCAGTCCATCGTCGAGATCGACACGCGGGAGCGGGCGATCCAGTTGATCCAGATTGCCCAGCGTCGGTTCGGTACGCCCGGGATTGCGCGGGTCGTTAGGAGTGCGGTTTCCGCTCATATGCTCGCGAGCTCAAGTCGATATGTTCAGCTTAGCATTGCGGTGTGGACACGGATTGACAGCGAAAAGTTGCGTTCAGGAACGTCATTTTTCCGCGCACACGCGCGGTAAAGGCACGAAAAATGCTGCGTCAGCCCGCCCCCACCCTTCGCGCCTCCACCACATTGGGCAGCGCCGACAGGCGGTCCAGCAAGGTGGAAAGTTGCTCGAAGTCCCGCACGCGCAGGGTGTAATGCATTTCCACCTCGGCAGTGCGCGCAAACAGCCGGCTGGAGGACGCAATGATGCCGACGTTGGCGTTGCTGATCACGCCCACCACATCCTTTTGCAGCCCTTTACGGTCGTAGCCGTTGAGCTGAATGGTCACCTCGTAAGCCTGCGCAGAGGCGCGCCCCCAGCTGACGTCGATCACTCGATCCGGATCGCGCCGCGCCAGTCGCGCCAAGCTGGCGCAGTTGGCGCGATGAACCGAAATGCCGCGCGTACGGGTGATGAACCCCCGCACCGGATCGCCCGGCAACGGCTGGCAACAATGCGCCAGCACGGTAAGTAAATTGCCGACGCCTTCGATTGTGATGGCGCTGTGATCGAACACGGTCGGTCGCACCGGCGCCACGGGCACGCTGGGCAATGTTTCGGCCGGTTGCTGCGACTCCTGCAACACGCGCGCCACCTGCCCGCCGCTGATTTCGCCGAGGGCGAGTCCGATCAGCAATTCGTCCTGCGTTTGCAGATGGAACAACGGCGGCAATTTGGCGATATCGACATCCGGTAGCGCCAGCCGTTTCAACTCGCGCTCCAGCATGGTGCGACCGGCCGCGAGATTGGCCTCGTGCGCGCTGCGACGAAACCATGCCCGCACTTTGTCGCGCGCGCGGCTGGTGTGCAGATAGCCGTGATGCGGCGACAACCAGTCGCGTCGCGGCTCGGCGATTTTGGTGGTGAGAATCTCCACGCGATCACCACTGTGCGGTTGAAACGTCATCGGCACGATGCGTCCGTTGACCTTGGCGCCGCGGCAACGATGACCGACTTCCGTGTGCACGTGATACGCGAAATCGAGCACGGTGGCGCCGTGCGGCATGTCGACCACTTCGCCGCGCGGCGTCAGCACGTAGACGCGATCTTCGAGCAGCTCGGTTTGCAATTCGGCGGCAAGCTCGCCGTCGTCGTTGCGCGGTTCGAGCAGCTTGCGCATCCAGGCGATTTTCGCTTCGAAGTCCGCATCGCCGCTGCCGCCTTCCTTGTAACGCCAATGCGCGGCGACGCCCAGCTCGTTGGCGCGATGCATCTCGTGCGTGCGTATCTGCACTTCCAGCGTTTTGCCGTGCGGGCCGATGACCGCGGTATGCAGCGAACGGTAGCCGTTGCTCTTGGGACGCGCGACGTAATCGTCGAACTCGCCGGGCAAATGCGGCCACAGCGCATGCACGATACCGAGCGCGGCGTAACAATCGCCGACGCTATCGACCAGCACGCGCACAGCGCGAATGTCGTAGAGATCGGAAAATTCCAGCGCTTTGCGCTGCATTTTTTTCCAGATCGAATAAATGTGTTTGGGACGCCCCGCCAGATCCGCGTTGATGTCGGCCATGCGCACGGCCTCGCCCAGTTCGGCGAGCGCCTCGCGAATAAATTCCTCGCGATCGCCGCGACGCTCGTCGAGCAAGGCGGCGATGCGTCGATAGGTATCGGGCTGCAGATAACGGAAGGCGAGATCTTCCAGCTCCCATTTCAACTGCCAGATGCCGAGTCGGTTGGCGAGCGGCGCGTGGATATCGCGCGTGAGCCGCGCCAGTTCCTGACGCTCCGCTTCGGGCAAGCTGCTCGCGGCGCGCATGCGCGCCAACTGACGCGCCAGCAGCACGAACACCACGCGCACATCGCGAATGATCGCCAGCAGCAAACGGCGCAATCCTTCGGACCCGCCTTCCGGCGGCCGCTGCGCATGCAACGCCCATACGCGTTCCGCCGCCGTCTGGCCGGCGACCAGGCGCTGCAACTCTTCGGGCAAGGACGACGCGCGCTGTTCCCAAACCAGCGGATGTATGCGCGCGATTTCGAACCACAATCCGGCTGCCTGGGTTTGCGCATCGCACCCAAGCATGGCCAGCAGATCCAGCACGTCGCCGCACTCGCGCTCGTTGACGCCGTTTTGCGCGCACACCGACAGCGCGTCGGCCAGTACCGGGGGCAAGCTGCCAGCCCGTGACTGCCACGCCGCCAGATGTCCTACGGTGGTAGTGGCGTGAACCATGGTTTCTGTGCGTTCGGTGCGAAGATCGAGCATAGCTCAACCGTGCGAGGCGGGCATCGCACGCGCTTGCCCTATCCATATGCCCTGCGGAACTAGCGCAGCGCTTCGAGCGCCTTCGCCAATCGTTTGGCCGACACCGGTTCGGCGGTCTTCAATTCCTGCGCGAACAGCGATACTCGCCATTCCTCGATCAGCCAACGGAGCTCGTCCAAGCCTTCGTCGCCGGCAGCGCGATGATTGAGGTATTCGCGCCAATACGGCATCACCTGCAGCATACGTTGCTGATCTTTGGTCGGGTCCTGGCGCAAGCGCTCCGCGCGCAGACGCATCGCTTTCAGATAGCGAGGAAAATGCGCCAGTCTGGCCGTCGGCAGCTCGCGCAGAAATCCGGGTGCAAGCAGCGCATCGAGCTGTTCGCGCAGATCGTCGTAGCTGGCGCGGGCAAAGCCGATCAGTGGCGGTTGCAGCCACGGTTTCATCTCGGCCTGTGCGTCGATAATCGGTTCGGCAAGTTTCAGCCGTTCCACTGCACATGCAAACAGTTCGCGCGACGCGTGCGTGTGGAGCCGTTCGAACGCCGCGGCGCTGCGCACGTTGAGGTCCTGCGTTTGCAGAAAGTCGTCGAAGCCGCCTTCCACCACATCCTCGCGCAAGCTGTCGACGCTGCCGAGCGGCGCATATTTCAACGAAACAGGATTGGAGATTGGCAGACGTCGACGCGCCTGCTTGATGTCGCTGCCAAGTGCATTTCGCAGCAGTCGTTCCACGCCTTTGACATGCGCAAGGCGCGCTTCGTCGTGACGTTCGAAGACGCGCAACGCGACCGCTTCGCCAAGATCGACCAGCGCGGGAAACGCCAGCAATCCACCATCGGAACGCACTTGCTCGGGAATCTCCTCGAAATCCCAGCTAGTGACATCTTCGCGCGTGAGTTCGATATCGGTCTTGCGCGAGAACGCCTCGCGCGCCTGCCCTTCCCACTGTCCGCGCAGCAGCGCGAGATCGCGACCGGTCGCGAGCGTGCGGCCTTTTTCATCGTGCAAGCGGAAACGCATGGCGAAGTGCGCCGCCAATTCAACGTGCGCGAAATCGGCAGCATCGATCTCAACGCCCGTGGTCCGACGTAGAAAAGTAGCGAGCGCCTTGGTTAGCGATTCATCGCGCGGCGCTTCCGCTTCGACAAAGGCACGCGCGAAATCCGGCGCAGGCACAAAATTTCGCCGCATTGCTTTGGGCAGACCGCGAATCAGTTCGGCGACTTTCTCGCCGAGAAGACCGGGAACGAGCCATTCGCAGCGTGCTGCTGGCAGCGCATTGAGCATCGCCAACGGCAAATGCAAGGTCACGCCGTCGGCTTCGTCGCCGGGCACAAAGCGGTATTCCAGGCGATAGCGTTGCGGTGGAATATCGAGCGCAGCGGGAAACGCTTTCGGGTCGAGCCCGGCGCCGCCCACCATCACATCGTCGATCGACCAACGCAGCGCCGCCTGTTCCGCAGGTCGCGCATGGCGATACCACGCATCGAGCGCGCGAGTGCTGGCGATCTCCTGCGGCAGCTTGCCGCGGAAGAAATCCACGAGTTCGTCTTCGTGACGAATCAACCCTTCGCGCCGCTGACGCGCTTCGATGCCATGCGCGTCTTCCAGCACGCGCTGGTTGGCACGCACGAAATCGGCGCGCGCTTCGATATCGCAACGGGCGAGCGCCTCGCGCAAAAATATCTCGTGCGCGAGCGCCGGGTCTTGGTGCTGGAATGTCACCGCCCGGCGCTCGACCAGCACGAGTCCAAACAGGCTCACTTGTTCGTACGCTACCACCGTGCCGCGCTTGCGCGACCAATGCGCGTCGCGACATGTACTGCGCAACAGATGCGCGGCTTCCTGTTCGATCCACAACGGCTCGACGCGCGCGCACATCATGCCCCACACGCGACCGCCGATATCGAGAATTTGCGCGGCGAAGATCCAGTTTGGCGGCGTTTTGGCGAGCGCCGAACCGGGAAACACTTGGAAACGGCGTTCGCGCGTGCTGCGGTAAACTCCTTTTTCGTCTTTGTGGCCGGCTTGCGTGGGCAGTCCTGCCAACAAGCTGCGATGGATCGATTCGTAATGTCGCTCGGCCTCACTTTCACTCCCTCTCCCCTCCGGGGAGAGGGCTGGGGTGAGGGGCTGGGGCTCGCGAGAACTCACACCCTTGCGGTGCTTCTGCGAAATCTTTGCCTGTGTCTTTGAAACATTTCGCGAGGTTGCCCCCTCACCCCGACCCTCTCCCCGAAGGGGAGAGGGAGAATGTGCGG
This sequence comes from Dyella sp. 2HG41-7, assembly GCF_021390675.1. Classification (NCBI taxonomy): domain Bacteria; kingdom Pseudomonadati; phylum Pseudomonadota; class Gammaproteobacteria; order Lysobacterales; family Rhodanobacteraceae; genus Dyella; species Dyella sp. 2HG41-7. Next base: position 1,360,836 of record NZ_JAJEJV010000004.1, on the reverse strand, counting down.
TGGCGTCCAGTTTCCAACCAAGCTCCTGCACCACCAGCAACAACTGCCGGTGCAACTCGCGCCATTCGCGCATGCGCAAAAAACTCAGAAAATGCCGCGAACACCAGTCGCGCAATTTCGATTGCGTGAATTCTTCGTGCGCACTGTCGTATTCGCGCCACAGATTCAAAACACCCACAAAGTCGGATTTGGGATCGGCAAACGCCGCATGCGCCGCATCCGCCTGCTGGCGCGCATCCGCCGGGCGTTCGCGCGGATCTTGAATGCTGAGGAACGCCACGATGATCAACAACTCACGCAGACTGCCCAACGTCTGCGCCTGCACCAGCATGCGCGCAAGCTGCACGTCGATCGGCAAACGGGCGAGCGTTCGACCGATTGACGTGAGCTCGCGTTTCTCGTCGATCGCGCCGATTTCCGCCAGGCGACGATAACCATCCGCGACGACGCGCGGATCGGGCGATTCGAGGAATGGAAATGCGTCGACGTCGCCCAATTGCAGCGACAGCATGCGCAGGATGACGTTGGCAAGCGAAGAGCGCAGCAATTCCGGATCGGTATACGCCGCGCGCGACGCGTAATCGGCTTCGTCGTAAAGGCGATAGCAAATGCCGGGTCCGACACGGCCGCATCGCCCCTTGCGCTGATCGGCGGCGGCTTGCGCGATCGACTCCACATGCAGGCGCTCGAGCTGACTGCGTTGGCTGTAGCGTTTCACGCGCGCCGTGCCGGTATCGATCACATAGCGAATGCGCGGCACCGTCAGCGAGGTTTCGGCGACGTTGGTGGCCAGCACCACGCGCCGCTTCGGCCCGGGCTTGAACACACGATCCTGATCGGTCGCCGACAGACGCGCATACAGCGGCAGAATTTCCGTTTCGCGATATTGCCGGCGCGACAACAATAAATGCGTATCGCGAATCTCGCGCTCGCCGGGCATGAATACCAGCACGTCGCCGCGCGGATCGTCGTGCGTAATTTCATCCAGCACCGCGGCGATATGCTCGGCGCTGCCCTGCTGCATATCGGTATTGCGCTGCTGCCGGCGCGCGGCCAGTTCGTCGACGGAACGCCACCGCACCTCCACCGGATACGCGCGCCCTTCCACCGAAACGACCGGCGCGTCGCCGAAGTGCTCGGCAAAACGCGCTGTATCGATGGTGGCCGAGGTGACGATGATCTTCAGCTCCGGCCGCTTGGCCGCGAGGCGTTTGAGATAGCCGAGCAGAAAATCGATATTGAGGCTGCGTTCGTGCGCCTCGTCGATGATCAGCGTGTCGTAGGTCGATAACCACGGATCGCCCTGCGTCTCCGCCAACAGAATGCCGTCGGTCATAAACTTGATCAGGCTTTGCTCGGATACCTGATCGTTGAAGCGCACCTGGAAGCCGACTTTGTCGCCGACCTGTGTTCCGAGCTCCTCCGCCACGCGACGCGCGACCGAGCGCGCGGCCAGACGACGCGGCTGCGTGCAACCGATGATCCCGGCTTCGCCGCGCCCCGCCGCCAAGCACAGCTTCGGCAACTGCGTGGTTTTGCCGGAGCCCGTTTCGCCGGCGATCACGACAATTTGATGTTCGCGTATGAGCTTGACGATCTCGTCGGCGCGCGCGGTGATCGGCAGCGATTCGTCCAACCGGATCTCGGGCTTGCTTTGCGCACGGAGCTGCCTCCGCGCGGCCGAGGCGGCGATATCGGCGGCTAGCGCCTCCAGCTTCTTCGCGTCCGGCCGGCGCGACAGTCCGCGCCAGCGGCCAAGCAATCGGCCGAAGTCGCGGCTGGTTACCGCGTCCAGCGATTTGCGCAGAGCGCGCAGGCGGGCATCGGGCGAAGCGGAGGGGGTATCGGGCGTCACGTTACTCATGCAGTCGTACATGATAGCCGGTGACTATCGTCGGCATCAGGACTATTCATTTCCCCTCCCCGGCGGCCATGGCTAAGCTCAATGCTCGGGCTTACAGAAAGGAGCAAATCATGGCCACCAGCATCGGCATCGCCAAGAAAGATCGCGAAGCTATCGCCAAGCAGCTGTCCAAGCTACTGGCCGATACGTATTCGCTGTATCTGAAAACCCACAGCTTCCACTGGAACGTGACGGGGCCGCATTTCAACAGCCTGCACACCATGTTCGAAACCCAGTACAACGCGCTGTGGCTGGCGGCGGACGAAGTGGCCGAGCGCATCCGTACCCTGGACGTGTTCGCACCGGGCTCTTACAGCCAGTTCGGCAAGCTGACCACCATCAAGGAAGAATCGGGCGTGCCGGATTGGAAAGAGATGGTTAACCAGCTCGTAACAGGACACGAAATCGCCGCCGCCACGGCACGCGCGACGATCAAGGCGGCCGACGCCTCCGGCGACGAAGGCACGGCGGATATGGTCACCGGACGCCTGAAAGAGCACGAGAAAACCGCGTGGATGCTGCGCTCGCTGCTGAAGTGAAATCGCCCTTTCGCTCCCTCGCCGCCACGGTAAGGGAGCCGTACCCCTGACCTTGCGCTGACCCACACCCTCGTATTTTATTGAGCCGACTGCCGCGAATTGGTTAAGCTCGCGAAGTTCATGCGCCTCGAGAAAGAGGTGACTTACGGGGATTTTCTTGAGCGCCGCACCTTCTCAACCCAAAACCTGGCCATCGATCGTTACCGCCATCTTCCTGGCGTTCTTGGTCGCCGCGCTCAACATCGGCCTGTGGTGGTGGAGCAACCGCCCGCACGGTCCCGAGGATTGGCACGGCAAGATCAACGGTTTTTCGATCTCCCTGTTTCAGCGTTATCAAAATCCCTTCACGCAAAGTTTTCCCAGCGACGACGAGATCGACGGCGATCTGACGTTGCTGCATAAGTACACCGATCACATCCGCACCTACTCCACCCAGTTGACGCCGCAGATCTTTCGCCTGGCGCAGAAGGACGGGCTGAAGGTGATGGCCGGCGCGGAAATCGACACGCGCCTGGACAACAACGAAAAAGAGCTCGATACGCTGATCGCGCTGGCGCATCGTTATCCGGACACCATCGATCGCGTGATCATCGGCAACGAAGTGTTGTTCCGTAACAACGTGCCCGTCGACAAAATGATCACGTATCTCGACCGGGCGCGCGCGCATATTCGCCAACCCGTATCGATCGCCGAACCGGACTACATCTGGTTGAAGTATCCGGAACTGGCCGATCACGTGGACTTCATCACCATCCACTTGTTCCCGTTCTGGAACGGTATCGATCGCAATAGCGCGCTTGGCGCGGCCGAAGGCGCGTACACGTCCATCAAGCAACGCTTCCCCAACAAGCACATCGTGGTGGGCGAAATCGGCTGGCCGTCCAACGGCGACCATCACGAGCGCGCCTATCCGTCCATTTCCAACGAAGCCATCTTTATTCGTGAGTGGCTGATCTGGGCGAAGCAGAACAACGTCGACTACTACTTGCTCGAAGCCTTCGATCAGCCGTGGAAAGAAAATCTCGGCGAAGGTCGCACGGGCGCGTACTGGGGCATCTTCAACGCCGATCGCCAGCCGAAGTTCCCGTTCACCGGCCCGGTGACGGAAGACACCGGCTGGCCGTGGAAAGCGCTGGCCGCCAGCTTGCTGGCGCTGATTCCGATGATATGGTTCGGCATCCGCTACGCGCGCTTCAAGCTGACGGGGCGGTTGTTCTTCGACGTGCTGATCCAGTTGGCCTGCGGCCTGATCGTCTGGTCGGTCACGCTACCGTTCAACTTCTACCTGAGTTGGGTGGACTGGAGCATGTTGGCGCTCTTGTTCCCGGCGCAGGTGGCGATTCTTGCGATCCTCTTGATCAACGGTTTCGAGTTCACCGAAGTACTGTGGCGGCGCAAGTGGGTGCGCCATGCCGGCTTGCTTGAGCCCGATCCGGTCGACAAGCAGCCGTTCGTCTCCATCCATCTGGCGTGCTACAACGAGCCGCCGGAGATGGTGATCATCACGCTCGATTCGCTCGCCGCGCTCGAGTACGAAAACTACGAAGTGCTGGTGATCGACAACAACACCAAAGATCCGGCGGTGTGGAAGCCGGTGCAGGAATATTGCGAAAAACTCGGTTCGCGCTTCCGCTTCTTCCATCTCGAGCCGTGGCCCGGTTTCAAAGCTGGCGCGCTCAACTTCGGCTTGAAGGAAACCGATCAACGCGCCGATGTGGTCGCGGTGATCGACGCCGATTACGAAGTGCGCGCCGATTGGCTGAAAGCCCTCACCGGTTATTTCCACGATCCGAAAGTAGCTGTGGTGCAGTGTCCGCAGGCGCATCGCGACTTCGAGCACAACCGTTTCCGCCGCATGACTGCGTGGGAATACGACGGCTTCTTCCGCATCGGCATGCACCATCGCAACGAGCGCAACGCGATCATTCAACACGGCACCATGACGATGGTTCGCCGTTCCGCGCTGGAAGGCACCGGCGGCTGGTCGGAATGGACGATTTGCGAAGACGCCGAACTCGGTTTGCGCCTGATGCACGCCGGTTACGAACTCGTCTACGTCGACGAACTGATGGGCAAGGGCCTGACGCCCGCCGACTTCAAGGCATACAAGAGCCAGCGTTATCGCTGGGCCTTCGGCGCCATGCAGATTTTGAAGGGCCGCTGGAACTGGATGACGAAGAAAGGTCCGCTCAGCGGCGGCCAGCGCTTCCACTTCCTCACCGGATGGTTCAGTTGGTTCGCTGATGCGCTGCACCTGATCTTCACCTTGATGGCGATCTTCTGGACCGCCGGCATGGTGGGATTGCCGCATATCTTCAGCCTGCCGATGCAGCTGTTCTTGATACCGGTGATCGGCTTCTTCTTCGCCAAGGCGATTTTCGGCGTCGTGCTCTATCGCGCGCGCGTTCCCTGTGGCTGGTACGACACCCTCATGGCTTCGCTCGCCAGCATGAGTTTGAGCCACGCGATTGCGCGCGGCATTCTGCACGGTCTCACGCGCGAGAAGACCTCATTCGTGGTCACGGCAAAGAGCCGGCGCCTCGGCGGCAGCAATTTCGCCGCATTTGCGCCGGTGCGCGAAGAAATGCTGATGTTCCTCGCGCTGGCGCTGTGCGTCGTCGGCATGGCGATGAGCCCGGCCTCGCGCTTTATCGAAGGCCAGTTGTGGATATTCATCCTGTCCGCGCAGTCGATTCCGTATTTTTCCGCACTGGTAGGCGCTTGGATCGCGCACCGTTCGGGCGATAAAGCGGGCTAGCAAGCCCTCTCCCCTTCGGGGAGAGGGTTGGGTGAGGGGTCAATCTTGCGAGAAACGTATCGCGCACACCACGCTTCGACGGAATTCTTGCGCAAGGTTGTCCCCTCACCTCGATCCTCTTCCTCGCTCCTCAAAGCGCGGCCATCCATGGCCGCTCTCCGCGTCCCATAAGGGAGAGGAAGATAAGGCGGACAGCAAAAATAAGAACCGCCTTAATGCAGGATGCACGCGCGCCTCGCTAAGCTGTCACTTGCGATGCCGAGACGAGGATGGAACCCTAACGCATGCGCCGGATCCGCTGTCTGAGCCTGCTACCGCTGTTGTTGGTTCCTGCGCTAAGCCATGCGGGGGTGCAGCTCGTGGTGGATGGCGTGGACGATCCGCTCAAAGCCGCCGTGGTCGCCGGCGTCAGCTTGTCGCAATACGCCACGCGCGATGTCAGCGACGCGCAAGTGCATCGTCTCTTCGACCGCGCCAACAACACGGAAGTGGCCAACGCGCTGCAGCCTTACGGTTACTACGCGGCGCACAGCACCGGCACCATCAAACACGTGGGCAAGGACTGGCAAGTCACCTTGCATGTCGTACCGGGCGAACCCGTCAATGTCACGTCCGTCGACATCCAGTTGGATGCCGTAGCGGCTGCATTGAAGCCCGTTCGTTCGGCGCGACGCACGGTCGAGAAGCTCAAAGGCCAGCGACTGGACGATGCCGCCTACGAATCCGCACGCGACGGCCTGAACAACGCTCTGACCGCAAACGGCTATCTCGACGCAAAATTGACCGTGCATCGCGTGGAAGTGCATCGCGGCGACCGCACCGCGGCCATCCATTTGGCGTGGGAAGTGGGCCGGCGTTATCGGTACGGCAAAGTGGATTTCGAAGGCTCGCAATTCCACCCTGGCTTTCTGGATCGGTACGTCCCGTTTAAATCCGGCGATTACTTCGATCAGAACCAGTTGCTGTCTTTGCAACAAGCTTTGAACGGCGCGGACTATTTTTCGGCCGTCAACGTCATGCCCGAGATCGATTCCGCGAAGGACGGCGTCGTCGATGTCAAAGTGCAGTTGCTGCCGGCCAAACGCACGATTTACACCAGCGGTTTGTTCGTCGGCACCGATACCGGATTCGGCATTCGCGGTGGCATGGAGCGGCGCTGGGTCAACAAATATGGTCACAAATGGAAAAACGACATTGTGCTCGCGCAGCGGTTGAAAACCGTAACGAGCCAATACTCCATCCCGCTGCCCGGCGACAATCAGCGTAGCCTCAACTTCGGCATCACCTATCGCGACGCCAATACCGTTACCTCGCAATCGCGCACACTGGAGCTGGTCGCCAACGAAACCGAGCTTTGGCACGAATGGGTGCGCACGGTCGGCTTGCACGCGCTCACCGGCACCTTCAGCGTCGGCAAAACGCCCAACGAGCCAGAAAGCACGCCGGGCGTCGAACATGGTCACAGCACATTGATTTATGCGGAAGGTTCGTTAAGCCGCAAAGTCGCGGACAATCTCGACTTTGTACGCCGCGGATGGTCGTTGAGCTTCGATGCGCGCAGTACCGCGAGCGACTTTCTTTCCACGGCGCGCTTCAGCGAACTTTCTGCGGACGCCAAATGGATTCGCGCGTTCTGGCGCAACAACCGCCTGATCTTGCGTGGCGATATCGGTCATGTGTGGACCAGCAACTTCGAAGCGCTGCCACCGCAATTGCGATTCTTTGCAGGCGGCGATCAGTCGATTCGAGGATTTCCGTTCCAGGCTCTAGGCCCGCAGAACAGTTACGGCCGCGTGATCGGCGGTGACAGTCTGGTTATCGCCAGCGCGACCGTCGAGCACTACTTCACTCCGCGCTGGGGTATCGCCACCTTTGTGGATGCCGGCAATGCTTTCAATGGCACCGCCGTGCATCCCAAAATAGGCACAGGCGTTGGCGTGCGCTGGCGCTCGCCGGTGGGCATGGTTCGCGTGGACATCGGCACGCCCATTAACGACGCGCAGCGTCACGGCATCGAATTGCACTTGGTCGTCGGGCCGGACTTGTGACATCGCGCATGACTACGACACCGCCCTCGCCCCGCCCTCGCCGCCGATGGTTACGCATCGTCGGCATTGTCGTGATCGCGTTTATTGTCGCGATCGCGAGTAGCGTCGGCTGGTTGATCGCCACGGGATCGGGGCTGCGTTTTGCGCTGACTGAGCTGGAACGTCTTACGAACGGCGCCATCCAAGTGCAGCAAGCGGAAGGGCGAATCATCGGACCCATCGATATCGCGCAACTTCGGTACAACGATGGCGAAGGGACCGATGTCGTTATCACAGGCGTCCATTTGGAATGGAATGTCGCAGCCCTGCTCTACAAACGTTTGCACGTTATCGCGCTGAGCGCCGAACGCGTGAATGCCTCGCTACCGGCACCGCAAGCATCGTCATCGTCAAGCGGCTTTACGTTGAAGCCGCCGATCGAGCTGGTACTGGATCGCGTGCACGTCGGCCCCGTCGCACTTTCGCAACAAGGCAAGCCACTGTTCGCGTCCAATCAGCTCGACCTTTCCGGTCGCTGGACCAACGACGGCCTCGATATCGAAAAACTGATGTTGCGTGCGCCTGACGGCCATATCGACCTGGATGGACAACTCGGCATTGGCCGTCGCTATCGCGGCAAAGGTCATGCGCAGATAGCGTGGAAAATCAATGACACCGACTATGCCGGCGAACTGACCGCACAAGGCGACGGTCGCAATGCGCAGCTGCAAGTCGCATTGACGCAACCGATGGCTGCGCAGCTTCAACTCGATATGAGCCAGCGCAAAAACAATGCGTGGAAGGCCAAGCTCGACGTGCCCGCGTTCGACCCGAAACCGCTGCTGGGCAATAGCTCGCTCACACGCCTTGGCGTGAATCTGCAAGGGAGTGGCGACAAGCAGAGCGGAACGTTGAACGGGCAACTCGATCTCAATGCGTATCGCGTGATGCTGCAGCCTTTGCAGGCGAGCTTCGACAAGGATTTCAAGACGCTTACGCTGCAGCAGCTTCAGCTTGCTTCGCCGCAGATCAAAGGGCTCGTCAATGCGTCGGGCACAGTGCAACTGGATGCGCATCCGGTTAGCGCCGACCTCACGCTTGATTGGAAAAACCTCGAACTGCCTGCCGATCTGGTTGGACAAGTGCTCGACAGCCAAGGCCGCCTCGCCGTGAAAGGCAGCGCAAACGCGTATCACGCCGAGGGCGATGTCACCGTCGGGCCGCCGGGCAAACCGGCGAAGCTGGCGTTGAATCTGGATGGCACGCCACAGCAAGTTGCGCTGCACACGCTGAGCCTGCTGCAACCGCAAGGCAACTTCACGACGAACGGCACGCTGACCCTGCAACCGGAGCTCGCGTGGCAGCTTCAAGCCAAGGCCAGCAAATTCGATCCCGGGCAATTGCTGGCCGGCTGGCAAGGCTCGCTGGACGCCGACTTCAGCACGCAAGGAAAGCTCGCCAAAAACAGCCCCGACATCACGCTGGACTTGCGCAAGCTGGAAGGACAACTTCGCCAACGCCATCTTCGCGGCAACGGACATTTGCATGTATCGCCGAACGAAGTCGTCGACGGGACGCTCGATCTCGCCTCCGGCAACAGCACCGTCAAGTTGCAAGCGCGACCGGGCGAGAGCAACGATGCGAACGTCACCCTGGCGATCGCCTCGCTGGGCGATTGGCTGCCGCAAGCGGGCGGTCATCTGGACGGCCAATTCCGCGTGCGTGGCAAGATTCCCAAACTCGCCGTCAACGGCACGCTGCAAGGCCAAACCCTGACGTGGCAAACGCAACGCATTCAGCAACTGCAATTGCAAGCTGACGTGCCGGATATCAGCACCATCGGCGGAAAGCTGGAACTCGATGCGAGCAACGCCGAGATCGGTAGTCTCACATTCCGGCAACTTCGATTGAACGGTCACGGCACGTCGGCGCAGCATCAACTCACATTGGATGCGCAAGGCACGCAGCTGTCCGCATCGCTTGCGCTTAGCGGATCGCTGAAAGGACAAAACTGGAACGGCGTGCTGTCGTCGCTGGTGTTGGACGTGCAAGGTTTACCGCGTTGGCGTCAGCAGCAATCTTCGCGCTTGAGCTGGAACAACGGCAACGCCAGCGTCGGCGACATTTGCTTGACCGCAGGTGATCCCCTGCTCTGCGTCAACGGCGCCATGGACAAGGCCGGTAATCTCGACGCCGGCTATCGTCTGCATGCGGTACCGCTGACCTTGATTATCGACGCAGTCGGCAACAAAGATATTCCGTTTACCGTCGAAGGCACGCTGGAAGGCAACGGCAAACTCCATCGCAGCGTGGCGGGCGCGCTTTCGGGCAACGCAAGCATTACCTCGCCGCAAGGTCGCGTCACTTACAACGAGCAACCGGATCAGCCGTTGCTCGTGTACAAAGCGCTGGCGGTGAATGCCAACTTGGCGCCCGGCAATCAGCAAGCCACGGTGCACGCCGCGATCAACGGCTCGGGTCGCTTGGACGGCCAAGTCAACATCACCGGTCCCCAGCAGACATTGACGGGACAGATCGGCCTGCACTTGGACAACCTGGCCTTTGTCAGCTTATTTACGGAAAGCATCGCGAACGTCAAAGGCCGTATCGACGGCGACTTCAGACTCGGCGGCACGGTGCCTCAACCTGCCATCACCGGGCAAGCCAGCGTTAACGGATTCGCTGCGGAAGTGCCCGATGCAGGCTTGAAACTAACCGACGGCCGCATCGTCGTCAGCGCAGTCGATGCGCAGCAGTTACGCATCAACGGCACAGTGACATCAGGAAAAGGTGCGGTGGCGATCGACGGCACGGCGGGACTCAACGCGCAGACGCCCACCGCCATCACACTGAAAGGCAGCGCGTTTACCGCCGTCGATATTCCAGCCGCCAATGTGGTCATTTCGCCCGATCTGCTCGTTCGCTGCGACACGCAAGGCATCCAAGCTACTGGATCGGTCGTGCTGGACAAGGCCAACGTCAATCTCGACAAGCTGCCTGGTAACGGCGTAAACAAAGCATCGTCCGACATCGTCGTGGTCGATCAGCCACAGCCAGCCTCCAACAGCGGTCCGACACCGATCAACGCATCGATCAAAGTCGATCTTGGTCAGCACACGCATCTCGCAGGCATGGGCCTCAACGGCAATTTGAGCGGCGTACTCACGGTGGACGAACGTCCTGGTCGTCAAACCACAGGTCAAGGCCAAATTGCGGTGAGCGGCACGTACAAAGCGTACGGACAGAATCTGCAGATTCAACAAGGCCAGCTGCTGTTCGCCAGCACGCCGATCGACAATCCCGGCCTCAGCATCAAAGCCGTGCGCAGCCTGACGCCCAACGCAACCATCGATCAAGGACAAGAAGTGGGATTGCAGATCAGCGGCACCGCGAAACGCCCGGTGCTCACCGTGTTCTCCAACCCGACGATGGATCAATCCGACGCGCTTTCCTACCTCGTCACCGGCAAGCCTTTGTCACAAGTGAGCGGTGGCGACACCAACAAGGTGAATGCCGCCGCGCAAGCGCTTGGCTCGGCCACGGGCAACCTGCTCGCCAAAAGCGTCGGAAGCAAACTCGGCATCTCCGATATCGGCGTATCCAGCAGCGACGCCTTGAACGGCAGCAGCGCGTTCACCGTCGGCAAATACCTCTCGCCGCGACTGTACTTAAGCTACGGCGTCGGTCTGTTCGAACCGGGGCAGGTCATCACCTTGCGTTATCGATTGAGCAGACGCTGGAGTTTCGAGGGCCAAAACGCCACCGACTTCAATCGCGCAAGCCTCAACTATCGCATCGAGAAATAGGCGAGCGCTCGCGGCACGTTACCGCTTATGCGCCGAACACGCGCACGCTTCCGGGTGATAGCGCCCCGTCGGCTCCACCGTTCCCTGACGCCCGTACATATCGTGAGGACGCACCCAATCGCCCAAGCTGTGATGGGGGCCGTGCTCCGCCCTTCCGTTTGGCATCACATCGAGAAACGGATAGATGCCGAGAAAGATTTCGCAACCGCGTCCGAACACGGAGTACGTGTGAAAAATGTCACCGTGCTCATCCTTGTAAAACACGCTGTCGCCTGAGAGATCTTCCAGGCCAGGATCGGTTTCGCGGAAATTGTAGAACGCGGTTTTCGTCGCCACCTGCTCCGGCGTGAACGACACGTTGAAGTCGTAGTTGAAATCGCTGCGATAGGACGAAACAAACGGAAACTGCCAGCCCATGCGCCGACGCATGGCTTCGATCTCGTCGATCGGTGCGCGCGCGATCGCCACGTAAGATACATCGTGGTTTTGCAAATGCACCAGGGTGCCTTGCAAATGATCGACCTCGAAGGCGCAACCCACGCAATGATGTTCCTGCCCCGGACCCATCATGTAGTGCTTGACGAACAACTGGCTTCGTCCGTCGAAGAGATCGGATAGCGTTACTTTTCCATCTGGGCCTTCGAACTCGTAGTGCTTTTCCACCTTGACCCATGGCAGTGCGCGACGCTCCGCATTGAGTTGATCGTTGGCCCGCATATGCGCTCTTTCCTTCGCCATCAATGCTTGGCGAGCCTCCAGCCACACTTCCCGCGATACGACATCGTGCTTCATCGTTGCATGCTCCGTTTGGTTAGTCCGCGCTCACCGCCGGCTCGCCAGCCGGCGCCCGCGCGGTACGCAGAAACAACGCGCCCAGCAACGCGCCTAACGCTGCGAAACATGCGCCGACCAGAAAAGCCCATTGATAGCCACCGGTGAGCGCCACGCTTTGGCCGGCGCCCGCGACCGTCAACACTTGCGTGCGCCAAGACGCGAGACTGGCGAGTACCGCTAGACCTAGCGAACCGCCCATCATGAATGCGGTGTTGACGACACCGGAAGCGAGACCGGATTCCGATGGCCCTACATCGCTCATCGCCGCCAATAACACGGGATTGAACGCCACGCCTGCGCCGATGCCGAGCAAGGTCATGCCAGGAAGAATGTCGCGCACAAAGTGACCATCCACAGACGCATGCGCAAACAGCAACAATCCAAGGGCCGCGAAACCGAGACCTACTGCAAGTGGACCGCGAATGCCAAAGCGCATCACGACCTTGGCGGAGATGCCCAGCGAAAACATCGCCATGATCAAGTTCGCCGGCAAAAATGCGAGCCCGACTTCCATCGGCCCGTAGCCGAGCACAAGCTGCATATACAACGCGGACAAAAAGAACCACGCGAACATCGCCGCCGCCCACAACACGCCGACGATATTGGAGATCACTAGATTGCGCAGACGGAACAGACGCAACGGCATCAACGGCACGTGCACGCGCGCTTCCAACCACAGAAACGTCGCCAGGAGCGCGGCGGCTATCGCCAATTGCGTCAATGTGCGCGGCGCTAGCCAGCCGACTTGATTGCCGTTGACGATCGCATACACCGCCAACATCAATGCCGCGGTGACGGTGACAGCGCCCCATACATCCAGATGCCGCGAGGCCGCGGTGCCCTGCGCATTGGGCAGCAACCGCAACGACGCCAACACCACGCCAAAACCAATCGGCAGATTCACCAAAAACACCCAGTGCCAACTCAGGCTACTGGTCAGCACGCCACCCAACATCGCGCCCAAGCTCCCGCCACCTGCGCAGACAAAACCGTACACGCCCATCGCCTTGGCGCGATCTTGCGGTTCGGTAAATAAATCCATGATCAGCGACAACGCGACCGCCGTCACCACCGCACCGCCGAGACCTTGCACACTGCGCGCAACGACCAAAGCAAATTGTGTCGTCGACAGTCCGCAGGCAAGCGACGCCAGCGTGAATACGCCGATGCCGATCAAGAATAATCGGCGATGCCCATACAGATCGCCCAGGCGTCCACCCAACAACAGAAAGCCGCCGTAGGTCAGCATGTACGCATTGACTACCCAGGCCAACGCGGTATCGCCGAATTTCAGGTCGGTCTTGATGGACGGCAGCGCGACATTCACGATCGTGGTGTCCAGCACGATCATCAGCACACCCAGGCACAGCACCACCAGCGCAAGCCATCGGCGATCCGGATGCATGGAAACGTGAGCGGGGCGTTCGGAATGCGACAGAGTCATAAGCCGTCCTGAGGAAATGATCGTAAGAATCTACTCTCTTAGTACGTCGAACGAGTGGCGTGCAAATCGACATTCGTCGCGGGCCTTTGCGCACAACGATCGTCGCCGGGGCGAGGAGCCTTACAACAGCAAAGCTGGTCAAGCCGGGGCCTAGTGGCGTTGATCATCCGCAAGTCGCTGGGCCCCGGCTTTTGCCGGGGCGACGGGTGGGATTTACGGGGGTCGACATGCTGCGCTGCGGTTTGACACACTTCATTTAGATCGATCAAATCCCAGTCGATATGCGCTCCCCATCAGCGCTCGCACAACTCCCACAGGGGTGACAGATGCCCGGCCTCATCGCACGTTCCTCGCAGCGAAAGCTCCTCCTTCTCGCGCTCGCTTTCGGCGCCACCATCGCGAGCGCACATCAGGACGATACGTTCTATACGTCCTTCGAGCCCGGGGAACCCGCACCGCGGGCAAGCTCCGCAGCCATTTTCAGCGTCGACACCGGTAGCGGCCCATCAGCGGACAACGCTTACAGCGCCAAGCCCGGCGTCGGCTTCACGGGTTTGCACTCCTTGCATTACCGCGGTCACGACGGCGGCAAGCAGGAAACTGCGATCTTCGACGTGGATGTTCCAGTGCAGGCGAACACACAGCTTTCCTATGTGTTGTTTCCGTGCATCACGAAAAACGACCTTGCCGACCCCGCCACCTATGTTGCCATCGATCTGGTGTTCGACGACGGCACGCGCCTGTCTCAAACAAACGCGCAAGACCAACACCGTATTCCCGCCAACGCGCATGCGCTCGGCAAAAGTCGGACGGTCTACGTCAACCAGTGGAACAAGCTGACGATCGACGTGGGCAATGTGGCTGCAGGGCGACATATTCGTCGCATCGAGCTCTCGCACGAAGGCCCGGCCGGTGACTTCGAGGGGTTTCTCGACGATCTGCGGATTGGCCCCGCATCGACACCCCTCGCGAACGAACACCCCAGCGACTACGTCTACACGTTGCGCGGAACGAACTCCAGCGACGCGTTCTCGCGCGGTAACAACATCCCGGCGGTTACGTTGCCACACGGCTTCAACTTTTGGGTGCCGGTGACGGACGCCAGTTCGGATTGGATGTATCAGTACCAGCAACGCAACGATGCCAGGAATCGACCGCGCATCGAAGCGTTCTCGCTGTCGCACGAACCCAGCCCGTGGATGGGCGATCGCCAAACGTTTCAGATCATGCCTGCGGCCGTCGCCAGCGGCGCACCCTCGGGTAATCGTGCGAAACGTGCGTTGAGCTTCAGTCACGATCACGAAATCGCGCATGCGCACTATTACAAGGTTACGTTCGACAACGGCATCGCCGCCGAGATGACGCCGACCGATCACGCTGCGATGCTTCGCTTCACCTTTCCTGGCAGTCGCGGACAGCTGGTTTTCGACAACCGCACCGATCAAGGTGGCATCACGCTCGACGCGGCGCATCGCAGTTTTAGCGGCTATTCCGATGTCAAAAGCCGGCTTTCCACCGGCGCGACGCGCCTGTTCTTCTATGCCACCGTCGACCATTCCGTCCAAGGTAGCGGACGTCTGACCGGAGAAAACCGAGATCACGTCACGGCGTGGTTGGGATTTGATACCGCGAAAAACAAAACGGTGAACGTGCGCATCGCGACGTCACTGATTAGCCTCGAACAAGCCAAGCACAACCTTGCGCTCGAAATCGCGCCTCAAGAAATTTTCGACGACGTGCGCGAGCGCGCCCAACGCACGTGGGACAAACAACTCGGCATCGTGAACGTACAAGGCGCCAGCCATGGCGAGCTCGTCACGCTGTATTCCAATCTCTATCGCCTTTTCATGTATCCGAACTCGGCGTACGAAAACACGGGCACGGCAAGCCAGCCCGTTTATCGTTATGCCAGCCCGTTCTCGCCTGCCGTCGGCGAAAACACGCCCACGCAAACCGGCGCGCGCATTGTCGATGGCAAAATATTCGTCAATAACGGCTTCTGGGATACGTATCGCACATCCTGGCCTGCGTACGTTTTGATGATGCCGCAACAGGCCGGCACGATGATCGACGGCTTTGTACAGGAATATCGCGACAGTGGATGGATCGCGCGCTGGTCGTCGCCGGGCTACGCCGATTTGATGGTCGGCACCAGCGCCGATGTCGCGTTTTCGGATGCGTGGTTGAAAGGCGTGCACAACTTCGATGTGCGCTCCTTCTATCAAGCGGCCTTGAAAGACGCCACCGTGGTGAGCCCTAATCGCGGCACCGGGCGCAAAGGTCTGCAACGCTCCATCTTCAACGGTTACACCGATTTCGATATCAAGGAAGGATTCTCCTGGTCGATGGACGGCTATATCGCGGACTTCGCCATCGGCAACTTGGCCAGCGCACTGGCTACGGAAAGCGACGCGCGAGATTCGTATCGCGCGCACTACGCGGAAGACGCCGACTATTTCCACGATCGCGCCTTGGACTACGCAAACCTGTTCAATCCCGATATCGGCTTCTTCGTCGGTCGCGATGCGCAAGGCAACTGGCGCTATACGAAACAGAACTTCGACCCCTATCGCTGGGGCGATGACTACACCGAAACGGACGGCTGGAACATGGCTTTCCATGCGCCGCAGGATGGCGCGGGTCTTGCCGCGCTCTACGGCGGCCGCAAGGCGCTTGCGGCGAAGCTCGATGCGTTCTTTGCAGCGTCGGGCATTTATCACGTCGGCGGCTACGGCGAACCGATCCACGAAATGCTCGAAGCGCAAGCGGTGCGCATGGGCCAATACGGCCACAGCAATCAGCCTTCGCATCACATCATTTACATGTACGACTACACCGGCGAGCCGTGGAAAACACAGGACAAAGTCCGCGATGTGCTGTCGCGCTTGTATCTCGGGAGCGAAATCGGCCAGGGCTACGTTGGCGATGAAGACAACGGCGAAATGTCCGGATGGTGGTTGTTCAGCGCGGCCGGCTTCTATCCGCTGCGTATGGGCACGCCGGAATACGTGATCGGCGCGCCGTATTTCCCGCATATGGATATCGCGCTGGAAAACGGCAAGCACATCGTCATCAACGCATCAGGCGTCAGCGATACCAATCGCTACGTGCAAAGTTTGCTCGTAAATGGTCAGCCCTGGAACAAACTGACGCTACCGCATGCACTGCTTGCGCAAGGCGCAACGCTCGACTTCACGATGGGCCCCAAGCCTTCGACGTGGGGTAGCGACGCACAAGCGCTGCCGCCGTCGCTGACGAACGCCGGCAAGCCCGCGCCGATGCACGATCTGCTCGGTCCTGGACAAAGCGAATCAAGCAGCGAACCGGCGATCCAGAATCTCGATGCGCTGTTCGATCACACCAGCGATACCGAAACGCAGCTGCCTGCACCTTCGTCCACGGTGAGCTGGCATTTCCCGCAACCGCACGTGGTGGCGATGTACACGCTCACCTCCGCCAAGCAAGCGCCTGCTCCATCAACGTGGGCGCTGGAAGCGTCCGACGATGGAAAGCATTGGATTGCGCTGGATATCCGGCAAAGCGAACGCTTCCCGTGGGCGCTGCAGACGCGTGCGTTTGTCATTCGTCAGCCTGGGTCTCATGCGTATTATCGGATTCGGTTCGAAAGCCAAGCACTCGAAGCTTTGTCCGAAATAGCCTTGCTTGGGCATTGACGCGACGTTGCTCCCTCTCCCCTCCGGGGAGAGGGTTGGGGTGAGGGGTCAGCCTCGCCTTACTCCTTATTGGTGTGTAAAGCACCAAATAAGCAGCTTGAATGTACCTCTACACGTCCCCGCAAGCCTTGTCCCCTCACCCGACCCTCTCCCCAGAGGGGAGAGGGAAAAAGCCGACGCCTAGCCCAAAAGTCATACTCACAAAGCCCGACCCAGCGGGCTAAGGTGAGGAACTCGTTCCTCACCCAAGGTGATCGCCATGCAGCGATTGAAGTGGATTCTTACCGCCGCGATGCTCAGCAGCGCCGCGGCCATGGCGGCATCGCCGGAAAACGCGGCGCCCGCTAAAACCGGCCATGCGGATATCGGCATCGATCTGAAAGGCGTGGATCACGCCATTAAGCCCGGCGACGATTTCTTCGGATACGCCAACGGCACGTGGGTGAAGAACACACAGATTCCGGCGGATCGCTCCAGCACCGGCACCTTCTTGCAGGTATATCAGCTGGCGGAAAAGCAAACCTCGCAACTGATCCGCAACGTCGCGCAAAGCCATCCCGCGGCCGGCACTAACGACCGCAAGATCGCCGACTACTACGCGGCCTACATGAACGAGGCGAACATCGAAAAGCTCGGCGTTACGCCGCTGAAATCCGCGTTCGATCATATCGACGCGATCAAGACGCGCGACGATCTTGCCGGCGTACTCGGCAGCGAATTGCGCGCCGATGTCGATCCGGTGAATGCGACGAACTTCCACACCGAAAATCTATTTGGTCTGTTCGTAACGCAAGGTTTGGAAGATCCCTCGCACAATATGGCGTACCTGTTGCAGGGCGGTATCGCGATGCCGAGCCGCGACTACTACTTGTCGCAAGACAAGGACATGGTCGCCACGCGCGCCAAATATCAGACGTACGTGACGTCGCTGCTGAAGCTCTCGGGCGCCGCCGATGCCGACGCGCAAGCGAAAGCCGTGATTGCGTTGGAAACTAAAATCGCACAGGCACAAGAAACGCTGGTGGATAGCCAGGACGTGCACAAAGCCAACAACGTCTGGTCGATGAACGATTTTTCGAAGAAGGCGCCGGGCCTGAACTGGGACGCCTACTTCAAAGCCGCCGGCCTGGATGGTCAGAAACAAATCGACGTATGGCAGCCTTCCGCCACCACCGGTATTGCCGCACTGGTTGGCAGCGAACCGCTTGAAACCTGGAAGCAGCTGCTGCGCTATCACGCGCTGGACGATGCAGCGCCGCTGTTGCCCAAGGCCTACGCCGATCTGCACTTCGATTTCTACGGCACCACGCTGCAAGGCACGCCCAAGCAACAAGATCGCTGGAAGCGCGGCGTCAGCGCCACTAACACCGATCTGGGCGATGCCGTCGGCCAACTTTATGTGAAGCACTACTTCCCCGCATCGGCGAAGGCCAAAGCGGAAGACATGGTGAAGAACATCGTCGCTGCGTTCGACGAGCGCCTCGACACGCTGGCGTGGATGACGCCTGCGACGCGCGCCAAAGCGAAAGAAAAGATCGCCACCTTGCGCGTTGGCGTGGGTTACGCAGATAGCTGGCGCGATTACAGCAAGCTGGATATCAGCGCGACCGATCCCATCGGCAACCATAAGCGCGCCGATGAACTGGAATATCACCATCAGCTCGCTAAACTCAGTCAGCCCGTCGATCGCGCCGAATGGTGGATGACGCCGCAGACGGTCAACGCCGTGAATCTGCCGCTGCAGAATGCGCTCAACTTCCCCGCCGCGATTCTGCAACCGCCGTTCTTCGATCCGAAGGCCGACGCCGCTGCCAATTACGGCGCTATCGGCGCAGTGATCGGCCACGAAATCAGCCACAGCTTCGACAACACCGGCGCCGATTTCGACGCGCAGGGCAAGATGGAAAACTGGTGGACGCCGGCGGACGCCGCGCACTTCGAAGAAGCTACGCAGAAGCTGGTGAAGCAATACGATCAATACGAAGCACTGCCGGGTCTGCACGTCAACGGCCAGCAGACGCTGGGTGAAAACATCGCCGACGTTTCCGGCCTCACCGCCGCCTACGCCGCGTATCACAAATCGCTGGGCGGCAAGCCTGCGCCCGTGATCGACGGATTGACCGGCGATCAGCGCTTCTTCCTTGCCTTCGGTCAAGCCTGGCGCTCCAAGATTCGCGACGCCGCGCAACGCCAGCGCCTCGCGACCGATGTGCATGCTCCGGCGGAATTCCGCGCGCAGACCGTGCGCAATATCGACGGTTGGTATGACGCGTTTGATGTGAAGCAGGGCGAAAAGCTGTACTTGAGTCCGGATCAGCGCGTGAAGATCTGGTAATCGCTTTCTGCCTCGTAAAAAAAGCCTCATCATTACAGGTGAGGCTTTTTATTTGCGTTGCAACGCGCCGCTAAGCGACGCGGTCCAGAACGACTCAGTCGACGCCGAGTCCACCGATGCCCGCCATCGCATGTCCATCAAAGCCGGCAAGTTCGGCAAAACGCTTGCCACGGTCGACGTAATCGTGGAATTGATCGAAGCTTGGCGCACCGGGCGAAAGCAGCACAACGCCTCCCGCAGGCGTGATGACTTGCGCCATCTCGACGGCGTCACCTAGTTTGTCGACATCGCCCAGGGGTATTTCCGATTTGGCGGAGCGCAGCGCCGCAGCAATGCGAGGACCGTTCGCGCCTTGCGTCACGATACGTAGCGCTGAGCGCGTTGCAACGGCTTGCACGAACGGAGACCAATCCAGGCCGCGATCATGCCCGCCGACGATCACTGTCACTTCGCGACCGTGCAGGCTGTCGAGTGCGGCGAGGGTTGCAAGCGGCGTTGTGCTGATCGAATCGTTGATCCACACCAACCCATCGCGCTCGCCCAAGGGTTGCAAGCGATGCGGCAACGCCTGGAAATTGGAAAGCGCGGGTGCTGCAGCAACCGCGTCGAAACCCGTAATTTCCAATGCCGCGAAGGCTGCGCAGGCGTTCAGTGCGTTATGCAGACCTGGAACGGAAAGTTGCTCCAGCGCGATCACCGATGCGTCGCCACGCCGAATAAATCCTTCGGCGACATGCCATCCTTCGGCGTTACCGAACAGCTTGCGATTCGGATGCGCCACCGTCTTCTCCAGCAACGGCGCTTGTTCGGCATTAACCAACAACTGCCGCGCGGCATCGGCCAATTTAAGCTTGTCGGCGACGTAGCGTTCGCGCGAACCATGCCAATCGAGATGTTCTTCGTACAAGCTGGTGACGACACCCAATTCCAACGCACCGGCTTCGCCGGTCTGGAAACTGGATAGTTCGATGGCCCACACATCGGCTTGTTGATCGAGCAGCTCCAACAAGGGCATGCCGATATTGCCAGCCAGCGCGGTGCGAACACCCAGCGCGCGCGCCAAATGCGCGATCAATGCCGTCGTTGTGCTTTTGCCCTTCGTGCCAGTGACAGCAATCACCCGCGCTTGCGGATTTTCCGCAAACCACAGCGCGGTTCCGGACGTAAAGCGCGTGCCTTGTGCTTGCGCCGTGAGAATCGCCGGCTTGTAGGCTGAAATGCCCGGCGATTTCACCACCACATCGTAGGCGCTTAGCGCCACCGCATCAGGGTCGTTCGTGTAGACGCGCAGTGCAGTATCGAACGCTCGCGCGTCGGCGCCTTCCGCTTCACTGCAATACAACGCCAGCGAAGCATCGGGAAGACGTTGGCGCAATGCGCGAATCGCGGCGCGCCCCTCGCGACCGAAACCCCAAATGGCGATGCGCTTTCCGGCAAGCTCGGCAATGCGCATATCAGCCGATCGCCGCCAGTGCGGCTTGCAAGCGCGTCGGCACGCGATGTTCGCCGGCAGGTTGCAGCCAAGGCTCCAGCGCCAATTCGGCAACATCGAGCTGCGGCAGAATTTCACTGCGGAAGCGCGCCACCAGCGCGTCTTCCTGCCACTCCGGCCGTTGGCTCAGCACATACATCGCCGCGCGCGCTTCGGCGCCCTCGCCCACGCATTCGAATGGTTTGTGATCGCGATATTCGAGCAATGCGTCGAAACCGGCCGCTTGCGATTCGTCATCCAGCAAATTGCGACCGAAGATAGCGAGCAGACGAGGCTTCGGTAGAAACGGAGCCAACGCGAGAAACACAAAGTGACACTTCGGGCACTGACCGCACCAACGATCAGCCGGCTTCGGCCCCAGAATTTTGAAGTTGCGGTTGCAGCTGGAGAACACGTCAAAATACGGCGTGAGTTTCGAGAACGCGCGCGTGATCGCCAATTCGGAATACGGACGCAGCAGCGAAAAATAATCGAGGTCCGCCGCGACGTGCGTATGCAGCCAATCGTTGAGCAGGCGTTCGAACGCGTAGCCCTTGCTCCACTGATGATTGACCTGTTGCCCTTCGTATTCCAGCGTTGCAGCCGACGCGGAGCGTTCGTTTGCGAACGCAATGCTGTCGTAGCCATAAAGAACGGCCGCGACAGCCAGAATCGCCGAATTCACCGCCGTGACGGGAATATGGCCATTCCAAGCGCCGAGTCGATTCAATTCGAACAAGCCAGGCGCGAGTTCGCGTTGAATATTCAGCGTGGGCAGTCCGGTGCGCTCCGCACACGCTGCGATAAGCGGCGAGTTGCCGACCCACACTGCCGTCGCTTCGCCACCGATCTGCTTGATAGCTTCCACGGCGACGAGAGAATCTTTGCCGCCGCCGATCGGCACCAACGTGCGTTGCGGAAGATGCAATGTCGGCGCTTCGATTTTGCCGGACGGTTCGCCGGATCGCGGGAACGCAATGCGCCCGCGCAAATCCAAGCCGTTGCGATAGGCGAATTCCGCCAAGCCATGCAGATACAACGCATCGAGCAGGTCTGCCGTGGCGTCGTCGAGCGGACCGTCGGTCACCTCGATCTTCGGTGGAACGCCTGCTTTGTAATAACTGACGCCCGCGATGTAATGCAGCAGCGCGAGCGCGGCGTCAAATGCTTGTTTGTGTGCAGGCGTCACGTCCGGCGCGGCAGGAAAACGCACGCGCTCGATCAACTCTTCGCCCTGGTCGAAGGCATACACCAGCTCCGCCACGCCGTTGGCGTAACTGCGGCGTACGAAGCGGAAGACCTGGGTCAGGCGAGGTTGGATCGGTTGGGTCACTCAAACACTCCGGTATGCGGTGCTCTACTCCCCCTCCCCTAAGGGGAGAGGGAGTAGAAGGCGGCGAGATCACTCAATGACGATCTCTTCCGCCTCATCCCGCAGATTGTAAGGCGAAGACATCACTTTTCCGTAGGCGCCCGCCTGAGCGATCAAAATCACGTCGCCTTCGCGCGCTTCGGGCAAGCGCCGGTCGGAGCCGATCACGTCGCCGCTTTCGCAGATCGGGCCGACGACTTGATAAAGCGCTGTGGCCTGCTCGTCGAGGCGGGTCAGGTTCACGATTTCGTGCCAGGCGTCATACAGCGCGGGGCGAATCAGGCTGTTCATACCGGTGTCTACGCCCAAGTAACGCCACGAACCCTTGCCCTTCTGCTGCGTCACGCGCGTTAGCAGCACGCCCGCATCGGCCACCAGGTAGCGGCCCGGCTCCATCCACAGTTTGTAATGCGGATAGGCTGCTTTGACTTTACGCAGCACTTCTTCCAGCGCCGAGATGTCGAGCCGCGCCTCGCCCGGATGCGACGGCACGCCGAGGCCGCCGCCGATATCGAGGAACGCGACGCTGCCGATGCGTTCGGCAAGGCTGGCAAGCTGGCTGTAAACCTCGCCCCAGTGTTTGTCGTCCAGAATGCCGGAGCCCAAATGCGCATGCAGACCGCGCACAGTGACGCCATGCGTGTCGGCAAGACGCAAGAACTGATCGATTTGATCCACCGGCAAACCGAACTTGCTACCGCTGCCGCCAGTGCGCACTTTTTCGTGATGGCCCAATCCGCGACCAAGATCGATACGCAGCACGATCTCGCGACCGCGGAATACCTCGCCCCAATGCTCTAGCGGATACAGCGAATCCAGCGACACGGTGGCGCGCGTGGTGAGCGCCCAGGCGTAATCCTCGCGCGGCGCGAAGTTAGGCGTGAACAATAACGGCGCCGATTCGGGAACCACCGCCATCACCGCTTTCAGCTCGCCCGGCGAAACGCATTCGAAGCCGTAGCCTTCTTCCGCAAGCGCGCGAAGCAACGCCGGATGCGTATTGGCTTTCACCGCGTAATGCAGGCGATCCACCGAGGTGAGCGTTTTCAATTCGCGCGCCTGCTTGCGTACGGTCGGCAAGTGGTAGACGTAGCGCGGCGTCGCTTCGGCGCCGAGCGCGAGCAACCGGCCGCGCGATTCCGTGCGCCACCATGCGTCGCTCGCGGCAACGGTTTCGCCGCTGCCGTAAAGATTCTGCCAACTCGGACCGAACAACGCACTGTCGTCGGTACGCAAGGCACCGGCAGCAATCAGCATTTCGTGCAGGCGCGGTATCAGTTCGTCAACCACGCTCTCGTCTACCACGAACGTGAGGTTGAGATTGTTCGACGACTGCGAAATCAAATGCACGCGCAATTGACCAAATTCCGCCAGCACGCCGGACAACGTATGCAGCATCGAACGCATGCCGCGACCGACCATGGTAATGGCCGCACACGGCGCGATCACTTTAACGCGACAGACCTTGGCAAGATCGCTCGCCAACGCCGCCACGGCATCGGAGTCGAGCAGATTTTCGGTGGGATCGAGCGACACGGTCACGTTGGTTTCGGCCGAACTGATCAAGTCCACCGACAAGCCGTGCTGCTTAAACTGCGCAAACACGTCGGCAAGAAAACCGACCTGCTGCCACATGCCCACCGATTCCATCGATATCAGCGTGATGCCTTTGCGCGCGCTGATCGCTTTGACGCTCGGCGCATGCTCGCGCACTTCCGGACCGATCACCGTGCCTTCCAGCTCGGGACGATTGGTGTCTTTGATCAACATCGGCACGCGCGGTTCGCGCAATGGCGACAAGCAACGCGGATGAAGCACTTTCGCGCCGGTCGAGGCGATTTCCTGGGCTTCTTCGTAATCGAGTTTTTGCAACAGGCGCGCACCCGACACTTGGCGCGGATTGGCGGTGAACATGCCGGCGACGTCGGTCCAGATTTCCACGCGCTGCGCTTTGAGCAACGCGCCGAAATACGACGCCGACGTATCCGAACCGCCGCGACCGAGCAACACCGTGCGGCCTTCCGATTCGCGCGCGATAAAGCCTTGCGTAATGAACACCTCGCCGAGCTGCGCCAAGCGTGCGTTCAACGCGGGATCGGGTTTGGCTTCGACCATCGCCGAAAGCAATTTGGTGCGTTCGTTCTGATTTGGCAACGCAATCGCGGCCAAACATTCGCGCGCATCCACCCATTGCGTGGGCAAACCGCTATGCGTAAGGAACGCGGCGCCGAGCGCGCTGGACATCAGCTCGCCGTGCGCTTGCACCAATGCCGACCATGCAAGCTCGCCCATCACAACCGGGCCTTCTTCGGCCAGCTTCGCCAGGTCGCGCAAACGCGCGTCCAAGGTGCCCGGAACCGCCAGCTGCATGTGATCGAGCAAATCGTAATGACGTTGCGCGATCGCTTTGGCAGCCTCGATACGTTTGCCTTTGTCTTCCTGCGCGCACAGTTGTTTGAGTGCGTCGGTGATGCCGGTAAGCGCGGACACGACCACCAGCACGCGCGCGCCTTCGGCACGACGGGTGGCGACGAGTTCGCGGATGTTTTGCCAGCGCGGCAAGGTGGCGACACTGGTGCCGCCAAACTTCATCACGATCCAGGGAGCGCCGGCAGAAAGCGGCGCGGAAGCATTCGAGGTCACGGTTTCTCTGTCAGGGTTGCGGGAAAGTTATTCCCGCCAGTGTTGCGCCGCATCAGCCGGAATGCAACCGGTGATTGGGAATATGGATTTGGACGGCTAAATGCGGGTAGTACGCGCCTAATCAGAAACATCCGAGGGCCTGAAACCAACGCCCCAGCATTGGCCGGGGCGTCGTATTTCAAGGCATTTGGCTGGGTTCTGTTATTCCACCAATACTGGAATCTTGCCGATCTTCGCCTGCCACTCGCGCGGCCCAGTCTTATGCACCGACGTACCGGCCGAATCCACCGCTACGGTCACGGGCATATCTTTGACCTCGAATTCGTAGATCGCTTCCATGCCCAGATCTTCAAAAGCCACCACTCGGCTGGCCTTGATGGCTTTGGACACGAGGTACGCCGCGCCGCCCACAGCCATCAAATAGATCGACTGATGCTTCTTGATCGCCTCGATCGCGGCCGGGCCACGCTCGGCCTTGCCGACCATGCCCAGCAGGCCGGTTTGCGCCAGCACCTGTTCCGTGAATTTGTCCATGCGCGTGGCGGTGGTGGGTCCAGCAGGGCCGACCACTTCGTCTCGGACGGGATCGACCGGGCCGACGTAATAGATAAAGCGACCGGTGAAATCGACGGGCAACTTTTCGCCCTTGTTCAACATATCGACCATGCGCTTGTGCGCGGCGTCGCGACCGGTGAGCAGCTTGCCGTTGAGCAGCAGCACTTCGCCGGGTTTCCAGCTTGCGACTTCTTCGCGCGTGACCGTATCCAAATTCACGCGACGACCCTTGGAGGAGTCGTAGGTGAGCTTCGGCCAATCTTCCAGCGACGGCGGATCGAGCATCACCGGGCCAGTGCCATCGAGAGTGAAGTGTGCGTGGCGCGTGGCGGCGCAGTTGGGAATCAACGCCACCGGTAGATTCGCGGCGTGCGTGGGGTAATCCTTCACCTTGATATCGAGCACGGTGGTCAAACCGCCCAGGCCCTGCGCGCCGATACCAAGCGCGTTGACCTTCTCATAGAGCTCCAGGCGCAGTTCTTCAGCGCGATTCGTCGGGCCGCGAGCGATCAGATCCTGAATATCGATCGGCTCCATCAACGCCTCTTTCGCCAGCAGCATCGCCTTCTCGGCCGTGCCGCCGATGCCGATGCCCAGCATGCCTGGCGGGCACCAGCCCGCGCCCATGGTCGGCACGGTCTTGAGCACCCAGTCGACGATGGAGTCGGACGGGTTAAGCATCACGAACTTGGACTTGGCCTCCGAGCCGCCGCCCTTCGCCGCCACGATCACGTCGACGGTGTCGCCCGGCACGATCGAGACATTGACCACCGCGGGCGTGTTGTCCTTGGTATTGCTGCGCTTGCCGGCCGGATCGGCCAGCACGCTCGCGCGCAATTTGTTGTCGGGGTGGTTGTACGCGCGGCGCACGCCTTCGTTCACCATGTCTTCCAGGCTCATGGTGGCGTCCCAACGCACATTCATGCCCACCTTGAGGAACACGGTGACGATGCCGGTGTCCTGGCACAGCGGGCGATGCCCTTCCGCGGCCATGCGCGAGTTGATCAGGATCTGCGCCATCGCGTCCTTCGCGGCAGGCGACTCCTCACGCTCGTAGGCTTTGGCCAGGTTGGTGATGTAGTCGACCGGGTGGTAGTAGCTGATGTACTGGAGCGCGTCGGCGACGGACTGGATCAGATCGTCTTGCTTAATGAGGGTCATGGCGGCTGCTTCGACTGGAGAACGGCCCCGAAAGCCTTGCGTCTCCGGGGCATAACCGCCCTATTGTGCCGCATTCAGGCCTGGGGTTAGAAATCCGACCCTCCTCGCGGCCGAATCGGCCCTCAAAAATAGGGCTTGGTCCTGAGGGCATCGGCGCTGTTCCCGCCCAAATCCAAAGACTTGCCAAGTCACGGCTCAAGCCGAAGTACGCCATCGCTGCAACCATAAAAATTTTGCAAAGGTTACAGAATCACTTCAACGAATCCGATGACATGACTTTCGTGCTGGTAGGGATTCGCATACGCAAAACGTTTGCTCTGTAGAGCGAGCGTATTCGCGCATCACACATCTGGTCGACAACCGCCTGATGAACTTTCATGGCGTCGAAGCACGTTAACCGCCGTTATCGGCCCATAACTTGTGTTCACGACGACATGCATTTCAGGCACTTCCAGGTATGTGTGCAGCGCTATATGGTCGCTTGAGCGGCTCGATGCTGATCGTCAGGGGAGACGGACGACAGTCGCTGGGAAGACGAAATATCAACCACATGCACAACGGCTTTCGTTCGCATGACGTGAACATGCATGGGCGCACGCCACTGTGCTCACCTGGGAGGAGCAACATGTTTTCCAAGCTGCATCGCAAGTCGCTTTCGCTGTCCCTTAGCGTGCTGTTGACCGGCGCAAGCGCCGGCGCATGGGCCGCAAAAGCAACACCCGCTGTCGATGCGGGCATGGCGCCGACGAATCAAACCGCGCACGTCACCCTGATTTTGAAGCTGCACAATCAAGCCGCGCTGGAAGATTACATTCGGCAAACCGTCACGCCCGGCAGCGAGCACTATCAGCAATTTTTGACCACCAGCCAGTTTGCGCAGCGATTCGGCGCCACCAGCGACGAGATTGCGCGCGTGCAGGCCTATCTGCAGAAACAGGGATTGACCAGCGAGGTATTGCCGAGTCATTTGGCTATCCGCACCAGCGGCAGCTTGGGCCAATTCAGCACGCTGTTCCAAACCTCGATTCACAACTATGTGTCGCGCGAGAACGGCCATCGCTACCACAAGCCCGCTTCCGCGCCGCAGCTTCCTTCCGAACTCGCCGGTATTATCGATGTGGCGACCGGCTTGAGCGATGAGAAAGTTTATCGTCCGCATCACGTGTCGTCGCCATCTTTCGCATCGAACGGCGCACCCAAACTGCAAGCGAATGCGTTCAGCAACAAAAAGTCCGGCGGAACCAGCAGCAATCCCACGGCATCCGGCATTCCGGGCGAATACACCGTCGGCGATGTCGCGAATTTCTATGACATCAACCCGCTGTATCAACGCGGCGTGGTTGGCAATGGCTCAACCGTCGGTATCGTCACGTTGTCGGATTTTTATCCCAGCGATGCGACGACATATTGGTCTGACATCGGCTTGACCACCAAGTCCAACCGCATCACGCAAGTGCATGTGGATGGCGGCGGCGCGATCGACGGCGGCAGCGGCGAAACGTCGATCGACGTGGAACAGTCGGGCGGCGTGGCGCCGTTCGCCAACATCGTCGTGTACGACGCGCCCAATACCACCGCCGGATATGTCGATGCGTTTGCGCAAGCGGTGTCGGACAACACTGCCGACAGCATTTCCACCAGTTGGGGCTTGCCTGAAATCTTCAACTTCGCGGCGCTGAACGTAAACGGCGCGAGCAACACCGACACCACCGATGCCGGCGATTTGCGCGCGTTCCATGCAATCTTTCTAGAAGCCGCGATACAAGGACAATCGCTGTTCGCCGCATCGGGCGATTCCGGTGCGTACGACACAGTACGCGATCTTGGCGCCGGCACCGGTGTTGGCCAATACACAGCGCCGCTCACCGTCGACTCGCCCGCATCCGACCCTTTCATCACCGCCGCAGGCGGTACGACAACACCGTATAGCTACGCGTTCGGCATGGGTCCGACTGAATCGGTGGCGCAGGAAAGCGTGTGGGGTTGGGATTACCTGCAGAACTATCTGGACACGTACATCGGCAAGGGCGTGTACAACCTGTTCTCCACGGGCGGCGGCGGCGGCGTGAGCGTGTACTGGCGCACGCCGTTCTATCAGGACTTCACGCCAGGCATTCGTCGCAGCGAATCGAAACAGTCGCTGGTCTACAACGATCCCGTCGCGGGCCCGACCACGTTGTTGAAATTACCCGGCCATTTCGCGGGCCGCAATGTGCCGGATATTTCGCTTAACGCTGACCCGGAAACCGGCTATCTGTTCGTATCCACGGTGGACGGCGGTCTCGCCGCCGGCGAAGGCGGCACGAGTTTTGTGGCGCCGCAGCTCAACGGCATTACCGCGTTGTTGATCCAAAGCTCGGGACATCGCGTCGGCTTGTGGAATCCGCAGGTGTATGCGCTGCAGAACATCTTCGGCTACGGCAAGTACACGCCGTTCAAAGCCATTCGTACCGGCGACAACTGGTTCTACAACGGTTCACCGCATTACAACCCAGGCGCGGGTATTGGTGCACTGGATGTCGCCAATCTGGATGCGTTCTTCCGTAGCGGTTTTTAATATTCACTAGCAATCTAAAGCCTTCTCCCGCCTTGGGAGAGAAAGCAGAGCAAAAAAAGAGCCGGGCATTGCCCGGCTCTTTGCTCACTTCCCTATGCACATCCGTGTGTGCCGACGTGGATTAGAAATTCCAGCGCAAACCCACATTGGCCGTCCAACCGCTGGTGCCGTAGTTGTTCAACGCACCTTGGTAATCCACTTCGCCATACAGCGCGAGGTTCTTGGTGAACTGGCTGGTGACGCCGCCACCCAGGCGATAACTCGCACCGGCGCGGCCACCGGCGAACGTGGCTTGCACGTCTTGCCAATCGGTGCTGGTGACATCCACCCGCTGACGACCACCGACACGGTTGATGTAGTCGGCACGCAGGTACGGCGAGAACTTTTCATCGTCGTGCTTGGTGAGGCGTGCACCCAGGCGATACGTCGCTTGACCGGTGTCGCCCAAATTCACCTTCAGACCGTCCGGGTCGGTGACGCTGTTGAACACCAGCGACTGATACGTCATCTGCGCTTGCGGCTCTAGTTCATAGCCTTGACCCAGCGCAAACGGATAACCACTTTCGATCGATGCGTGCCAACCGTGCGCACGAATCGTGGCGACATCCGAACCACGCAGATTCGTGCTCACCTTGCCGCGATAGCTTTCGCCACCGACCACCGTATCGAGGTAGAAGCCGTTGTCTTGCTGCCAGGTCAACCAGGCCGAGACGCCGCCAGCATCGTATTTGGCGCTGCTGCCGCCGATGCTGGTGGCTTTGGGTGTGACCGTGGTGGTGCCTTTGTCGGCCGCCACGCCAAAACGCAGGCTGCTCTTGTCGCCGGTCCAACCCACAATGCTGCCGCCCAGCTGGAGCATGTTGGTTTGCTGGTCGAAGTCGTAACCGTATTGCTGGAAGTTGCGATCGGAGTTGTAGTTGTAGTGCGTACCGATGTAGCGCGCGAACATCTCGCCGCCGTGGTCGCCGTTGTCGCTGGCTTGCACGTTGCGGATTTCGCCCAGGCGCTGGTGCAGGGTGTCGATCATTTGGCCGCCGTAGCCGAGCAACGCGGCGCCTGACGACACGTACGAGCCGACCTGCGGGGCGACAGCTTTGCGGCTGACGATGTCGTCGGTCGGATCAGGACTCGGCGTCGGCGCGGGAGTTGGCGTCGGCGCGGGAGTTGGCGTCGGCGTCGGCGCAGGAGTCGGCGTGGGCGTGGGCGTCGCCGTTTCCAGCGCGTTCGCCAGGCGGTAATCCCAGTCCAGCGAATCGCCACTCGGCAACACGCTTTGAGATTGATCAGTGTCACCCGGGCCGAACGGATGCAGCGTATACATCCACGGGCCGACTGCCACATAACCCGGTCCGGCGAGCTTGAATGCATCTGGTGTCGAGGTGCCGTGTACCTGCACGAGCGAAATGCCTTCGTTGTTGTCGTTGATGCCGTTGCCGTTGAGGTCGGTGGTGGCACCTGCGCCTGAGCCGTGCACTATGAGGTAAGTGGTGCCGCTGGCGGAGCCGGCAGTATTAGCCAGGATGCCACCCACGCTGGCGGACCCCACCGAGTCAGCCATAACCCCCATGCTTTCAATGCTAGCGGCGCCACCACCGCCAGTCTGCGGCGGTGTTGTAGAGGAAGGGGCACCGGTAATCAACAATCGGTCGGTTTGTTGATTGTTCAACGTACCACCTTCATTGAGCACAGTGTTCAGTTCGACGTGACCACCGTTGCCAACATAGTTGCCGTGAATGCTGAGCGCACCGAATGCGCCGCCCGGTGTGCCTGCGCTACCCGGTGCGATGGCTCCGCCGGAGTTGTTGGTGACATCGCCAAACACAGTACCGTAGCCGGCCAACATTCCGCCGACTCCCACCGTCGTGGCAGGCGTGAACAGCGACGTATAGGAATGAGCCAGACGCAGCGTGCCTTCAGTGACGGTGACGCCCTGACTAAAGCTACCTACGCCATCCATCGTCCAGTCGGTCGCACCGATGCCGCCGTTTTGTACCGTCAGTGTCTGGAATTTGAGGAATTTGTTGAAGCTGTCGGAATTGGTGCCTTGCAGGATAAGGTCGTTTTGGTTGGTGCCATAGCCGGCGTAATCGCCATTCACAAAACCATTAAGCACCGAACCGGTGTCTAGCGTGACGATGTTGTGATCGCCATTGCCGTTAAACGCGATCGCCGTCGTAGCGATTCCCGTGGGAGCAGTACCCGTGATCGTGCCTGCGTTGTAGATCGTGTTCGTCACGCCGTAGCCTGAAGAACCCACGATGCCAAAGGCACCACTGATCAAACCCGTATTGACCACACCCAAACCTGATCCGCTGGTGTAGACACCTGCGTCCCCTCCCAAAATGGTGCCGGCGTTATTGACTTGCAGGAGCAAAGCGCCGCCCGAAGAATTAATCGAACTGACGCCGTAGGTGCTGTTCTGGATCACAGCCCCAGCGCCGTTATCAACAACAATGAGTTCCGGCGTGGACGTCTGCGCCCACACCGGCGCAACAGCCAGGGCAGACAGCGTCGCGAGCGCCAACGCCGTGCGGCGACGTGAGTGGGATTTTCCGCGCGCGCGGCTCAATTCGGAAGCCGCGACCCACGAGTGAGTCGCTGCATTCCATACGATTCGATAGACCTTGTTCATGGGAGTGCTCCAGTAGAGATACGTTTTGCGCACAAACCGACCCTGGCTTCTTAAGAAAGAGCCTTGAATCGACCTTCCGCGTTGAGTTGTCGCGTCGTGCTTTTCGATGTGTCGCCGGCGCATGTCGCAAGCTGCGACTGAGCGATGCCGTTGACGGCGCGCGCTTTATTCATTTCACGCGCACGCAGGTCGCGGTGTACTGCGATGCGTTCTGTGTCGAAAGTAATGCTAGAGATCGAAGAATGTGCGAGATATAGGACTAAACCTAAAAACGCGGTTTTATCGGGGTTTTATGCCCGTTGTTCAGATTTGCGTAGGCAACGCCTTCACAACGTTTGAGGCGCGCGAATGAAGGAAACTTGCGATATCGATTGCTAGAATGTCTCTTCATCTCGCCACATCCGAAGCCCATGTCCTTCAAACGCCGCTTCATGCAACTCGATGTGTTTTCGCGCCAACCGATGAAAGGCAATCCGCTTGCTGTCGTGATCGATGGCGATGGTTTGGATGAAGCGACGATGCGCGCTTTCGCGCGTTGGACGAATCTTTCCGAGACCGCGTTCTTGTTGCCGCCAACGAATCCGGAAGCCGACTATCGCGTGCGGATTTTTACGCCGCGTCAGGAACTGCCGTTTGCGGGACATCCAAGCGTTGGCAGCGCGTATGCAGCCATCGAAGCGGGACTTGTCGACGCCGGCAAAACGAAACTGATCCAGCAGTGCGCGGCAGGATTGTTGCCAGTTTCGATCGAAGGCCACGGCGTTGAACGAATCATTCATGTGCAAGCGCCAGTCGCACAGGCGCTCGACGTCAGTGTCAACGTGCGCAACGCGATCGCCGAAGCATTGACTGCGACGCTGAATGACGAACACATCAAGCTGATCAACATTGGACCGCATTGGTGGGTATGCGATTTGCTCGACGCCTCGCGCGTGCGAACGTTGGAACCCGACTTCGCAGGCATTCAACGTTTGTGTGAGCAGCACGCTGTTATTGGCGTCAGCGTGTTCGGCCTGGAAAATACCGGTTCTGCGCAGATGGCCGTGCGTGCTTTCTGTCCCGCGGACAATATTCCGGAAGACCCCGTCACCGGCAGTGCGAATGCCGCGATCATGGCGTTTCTCTTGGATGGTCGCGACACGCGCTACGGCCATCGCTACGTCGCCAGCCAGGGCCGCGAAATCGGGCGCGACGGTTACGTAACCGTCAAGCACGACGACGCCACCGGCACGATAACCATCGGCGGTCAGTGCGCGACGGTGATCCGAGGCGAACTCGATCTAGCGTAATGGGAACGCGTGGGCGCGCCGCTGACACCGAAATCGGATAAATCGGCGCTTGCCGGATCGCTCCGCCGTTGCCATGCTCTGGGTTTCCACAGTAGGGGCTTATCCATGACGTCACCGGTTACGGGTTATCAGCGCAGCCTCCGCCTGCGGGACGCGGCGTTGGTGGTGATCGGCGGCATCATCGGCGGCGGCATTTTTCTCAACCCGGGCATTGCCGCGCAACGCACGGAATCGGGACTGGCTCTGCTTTTGATGTGGGTGGGCGCCGGCGTGCTGACCTTGATCGGCGCGCTGTGTTACGCCGAGCTGGGCGCGCGGCGTCCGCATGCGGGCGGCAGTTACGTCTACTTGCGCGAAGCCTTCGGTCCGCTGGCGGGATTCCTGTTTGGCTGGACCATGTTGCTGGTGATCTATTCCGGATCGAGCGCGGCGGTAGCGACGATTTTCGCCAGCTACGCCGCCGCGGTGTTCGGCTTGCCGGCGGGCATGGCCACGCCGTTGGCGATGGGTGCGTTGGCGATGGTCGCAGTGATCAATGTGTTCGGATTGAAGTTCGGCGTGCAGATGCAAAACCTGTTCACGCTGCTGAAGCTGCTGGCTGTTGCCGTACTGGTGGTGTGCGGGTTGTTTCTTGCTGGCGTCGGCAGCGGCACGCCATGGCTGGCGGTGGACCCCGCACGCAGCGATGTCGGCTTTATGAGCGCCGCGCTACCGGTGTTGTTCGCCTACTCCGGCTTCACGTATCTCAATAATCTGGCCGGCGAAGTGCGCGAACCGCAACGCACACTGCCCCGCGCTTTGCTGCTGGGCATGCTCGGTGTGATTACCGCCTATGCGCTTGTGAACGTGGCGTACCTGGCGGTGCTCGGCCATGACGGCCTGGCGCACAGCCGCACGCCCGCCGCTGATGTCATGAACAAGGTGTTCGGTTCGGCCGGCGCCAAGTTGATTGCTGTCGGCATCGCGATTTCTACGTTCGGCTTTTGCAACATCACCTTGGTGTCCGGCGCGCGCGTCTTGCAGGTGATGGGCGCG
Source organism: Dyella sp. 2HG41-7 (assembly GCF_021390675.1). NCBI lineage: Bacteria > Pseudomonadati > Pseudomonadota > Gammaproteobacteria > Lysobacterales > Rhodanobacteraceae > Dyella > Dyella sp. 2HG41-7. The sequence continues at coordinate 1,326,801 of NZ_JAJEJV010000004.1, read as the reverse complement.
GATGGCTTGTTCTTCGCCAGCGTGGGGCGGCTGCACCCGCGGCACCACACGCCCAATCTGGCGCTCTTGCTGCTGGTCGGTTGGTCGATTCTGCTGGTGCTGTCAGGCAGCTACGGCCAACTGCTGGATTACGCCACCTTCGGCGACTGGCTAGCCTGTGCGGTCGGTGTCGGCACATTGTTCTGGTATCGCCGTCGGCAGCAGGGCGATGTCCCGTTCCGCGTGCCGGGTTATCCGCTGCTGCCTCTGATTTTTATCGCCACGATCGGACTGGTGGTGGTGCAAAGCCTGCGTACAAGCTTGGTGAATACGGGCATGGGCTTGCTCATCATGGCCGCCGGCATTCCCGTCTACCTGATCTGGAGACGCTTGTTCAGCCCTGTTCGCCCCTAAATTCTTGCGCCAATGCCACAATGTGCTGATAGGCATTGAGAGGACACGACCTGATGGCGCAAGACCACGCCGCGTCGCCCAACAAAGCGGACATCACATCGGTGGCGGTCCGCACGGGCATCGACCTGCAGATCAATGGCGAGCGCTTTCGCCATACCGGCGATCCTCAGATGCCCTTGCTGTGGTATCTGCGCGACGTGCTGCGCCTTACAGGCACCAAATACGGCGGCGAACACGGCGAAGGCGGCGCTGACCTGGTGCTGGTGGAAGGCAAGGCGACATCTGCCATCACTACGCCGATGAGCAAGCTTGAGGATAAAAAAGTCGTCACGGTCGAAGGTCTGGCCGATGCCAAAGGTGGATTGCATCCGCTTCAACAAGCCTTTATCGACGAAGACGCGATCGGCTGCGGTTACTGCACGGCAGGTTGGCTGATCGCATCGATGGATCTCTTGAATCGCGTCAAAGACCCTTCCGATAACGACATCGATACCTTGCCCAACCTCTGCCGTTGCGGTTGCCAGACGCGCGTACGCAAAGCCGTCAAACGCGCTGCCGCCGCGATTAAGCAAGGAGCCAAGGCATGAGCGGCGAGGTGAAGATTTCCCGCCGTCGTTTTCTGCAAGTGTTCGCGGGCGCCGCCGGCGCGTTGATCGTCGGCATTCGCGCGGCGCACGCTGAAGTGCCGACACCGTTGGATATGCTCGGCGATGCGCTGTACGACTTTGGTCTCTATATACGCGTCGATGCCGACGGGACGGTGCTGATCGGCACACGCGATCCGGAAACGGGCACCGGCGTCGCCACGTCGCTGTCGCGCATCATCGCCGACGAAATGGATGCCGATTGGCAGCATGTGCGCGTCGTGCCGCTCGGTTTGGGCGTTGCCAACGACAACGGTCGTCCGCGCTGGCTGTACGGTCAGCAAGCGGGCGGCACCGGCAATTCGATGCCGCGCGCATGGCGCGATCTGCGTTCGGCCGGCGCGCTGGCGCGTCGATTGCTGATGCAGGCTGCCGCGCAGCAACTCGGCATTCCAGCCGAACGTTTGCGTACCGAAAAAAGTACCGTGATTGCGCCGGATGGACGCCGCCTCGGTTACGGCCAACTGGCCGCTGCGGCCGCAAAACTCACGCCGCCGACCACGCCCGTTGCGCTCAAGACGCCCGATCGTTTTACATTGATCGGTCAACCGGCCGGCGATGTCGATGCGCGCGACATCGTGACGGGACTGACCCCGTATTCGCTCGATCAGCATTTCGGCGACGCGGTCGTCGCCGTGCTGTCGCATTGTCCGTGGCCCGACGGTCAACTTGCCGGACTCGACAGCAGCGCCGCGCTCGCCATTAAAGGCGTGTTGAAAGTCATCGAGCTCAAACCCGATCCGTCCTCGCCGCCCGGCGAAACGGTGATCGCACCGGCCGTGGCGGTGATTGCGGATAGCACGTGGACGGCCATGCAAGGCCGACGCGCGCTGAAGCTTTCGTGGAAGCCCGGCGCCAGCGGCCGAGAAAGCACCGCCGCATTGGAACAAGAAGCTACCGCGCTGATCAACAGCGACGCCGCGCCCACCACACGCGTACGCGACGACGGCGATGCCGACAAAGCCGGGCGCAAAGCCGCGCGTCGGATCGAAGCGACCTACGTTCAACCATGGCTCGCCCATACGTGCAGCGAGCCGATGAATTGCCTGGTGCGCCTGGATAAAACCAGCGCCGTGCTCTACGTGCCCACGCAATCGCCGCAACAAGCGTGGACGGTCGTGCAACGCCTCACCGGCTTGGCGCCGGACCAGATCGATATCCGCGTGTCGCGCATCGGCGGCGGTTATGGTCGTCGCCTCGATCACGACTATGTCGCCGAAGCCGTATTGCTCGCCAAGGAAGTCGACAAACCGCTTCAATTGTTCTGGCCGCGCGACGAAGATCTCGCGCACGATTACTACCGCTCCGGCACGGTGCACAAATTCAGCGCCGTCGTCGACAACAAGCGCCACATCGTCGCGTGGAACCAGCGACTGGCAAGCGCCTCCGCGCTGACCGGACGCGGCGTGCCGACGGATCACCTGTGGACGTCCGAAGTCGGCATGAACCAACTGCCGGCCGGCCTCGTTCCGAATTATCGCAGCGATTGGTTTGGGCTGAGTTCGTCGCTGCCGCGCGGCCCGCATCGCGGCATGCCGGACATCACCAACGCGTTTGCGGTGAACAGCTTCGTCGACGAAATCGCACACACGCTAAAAGAAGATCCGCTGGTCACGCAATTGCGCTTGATCGGCGAACCGCGACTGATTCCGCTGCAAGGCGGCGGTGCGATCGATACGGCGCGTCTGGCCAATGTCTTGAAGCTCGTGGCCGATCGCATCAGCTGGAAAGATTGGCTGCATACCGTGAACGGCCTGGGCCTAGCGTGCTGGTATGTCGATGGCGCGTATGTCGCGCACGCCATCGAGGTATCCATGCAAGGCGAGAAACTCACCATCGAGCGCGTGGTGTGCGCCGTCGACGTGGGTCGCATCATCAATCCGATGGGCTTGGAAGGCCAAGTGGCGGGCGCTACGTTGGATGCGCTATCGAGCGCACTCAATCTCGCCATCACCGTTAAAGACGGCAAGGTGCAGCAGACCTCGTGGAAGGACTATCCGCTCGCCACCATGGCGCAATTGCCGCGTTCGGTTGAGGTGATCACCGTGCCAGGCGAAGGCGATCCTGCCGGCGCGAGTTTCCTTGCGATGCCGACCACCGCGCCTGCGCTAGCGAATGCGGTGTTTCGCGTAAGCGCCGTGCGCGTGCGTCGATTGCCGCTGATGAAAGAACTTTTGCGCTTGCTCTAACGCTTTCACTCCCTCTCCCCTCCGGGACGCGGGGAGCGGCCATGGATGGCCGCGCTTTGAGGAGCGAGGAAGAGGGCTGGGGTGAGGGGCAACCTAGCGAGAAACTTTCAATTCGTCATTCCGGCGAAGGCCGGAATGACGTGAGGCAAGCGGCTAACTATTTGCACGCGCCAACAACGCACGTCTTCGCTCCAAACTCTCAGGCGGCCAATACGTCTCCCGGTCGTAATACGCCTCCATCACAGGAACACCTGGCGGTATCACCACCCACGGCTGCTTCGACTGCGTATAAATATGGATATCCGGCGGAAAACGATCCGGATCGTCCAGCGTCCCGACGCGAATAAATCGAATCGATTCGCCGGCTCCGGAATACGTGCTCCATAACGCAATGCGGCATTGAGGACATCGCGCAATGTTCTGCCCTCGCCCACTGTAGGACGGCGTATGTATCACTTCGACTTCGCCGGAAAGCAGCGTGACACGCTCTGCCTCGATCATCGCATTGAGCACAAACGCACTGCCCGTCTCGCGCTGACACCATCGGCAATGACAGCAATGCACGAAGAGCGGCGTGCCCGTCATGCGATAACGCACGAGTCGGCAATCGCAACCGCCTTCAAAGTACGTTGCATCGTCGGACATCGGACGTACCTCCGAATGCTTAATGGAATTGATCGCTGGCTGGCACCCACGAACGTGTCGACGCAGGCGCAGGCGCCGTCAACGGCTTCACCGGCGTCAACGCTGATGGACCGCAATTAGGCGGCAACGGTCCGCCGCTGACGCGCGCCGCGGCGCATTCGGCGCTGTTATCCAATTCCACCGGCGTGGCCGGCGCTGGCGCGCTGGCGGCGGGTGCGGCCACTTTCGGTATCGACGCATTCTGCGTGGGCAGATTCAGGCGGTCGTACATCTTTTGCGGCAAAGGCACGGCGGGCGGATCGGGGTTGTGACAACCGAACAACGCCACCGGCACCAACGGCATCACCGCGCATTCGATACGCACCCCCTTGGGCAAATTGAAGGTGTGCTTGATCGTGGTTTTTTCCGCAGCGTGACGCAACGCGGTGTCGACGGTGCTCTCGCCTTCCGGCGTCCAGTATTTATCGAACACGGTGGAGCGATACTTCGGCAAGTTCGTGTTGTGCGACATGATCTCCGTGTCGCCGCGCGGTTTGAGCTGGATATACGTGCCGTTGGGTGAACCCGGCGTACCGCCACCTTGCTCGCCAGTCGTGTTGTTACCGTTGCCGACGGATGGTGAAGGTTGCGTTCCCTGCGCACTGCTTTGCGATGGCGATTGAACGACGCCGTTCGGCTGACCGGGATTCGCCGTCTCGCTGCCTTCCGGCGTTGCATTGGGTGCGGTGCTGGTGCTTGCGTTGCCTTCATTCGCCTGCGCGCTGGAAGGCGCCGTGCTTGGTGCGGGCGACGAGGTCGCCGCCGCGGCTTTTTCGCTGCTTTGCGCCTCGGAAGGTTTGGCCTCCGTTTGCGGCGTCGACGGCGTGACGGCAGGCGTCGGGCTCAATTGCGGACGTAGCGAAACTTCCGGCACCGCAAGCTTGGGTGCTTCGATATTCAATGACGGCGCGGCAGGCGTTACGTTCGGCGTCGGCGCCGCCGTAGGTGTGATCGGAACAGGCGCAAGTTCCGCTTGTTCCTGCGGACGAACGACTGGCCCCAACACTTCTTGGGACGTGCGCGGCACATTCGGTGTCGACAACGCCGTAGCCGACGGTTGCAGATTGACGGCCGGCGCGACTTGTGCCGGCATCGGAATGGGTTGCAGCGTCGGTGCGGGCGGCGATGCCGCAACCAGGTTCGGTTGCACGGCGGCCACGCTCGGCATCTGCACAGGCGCGAGCGCCGGCTGTTCGACGGCCACGTGCGGCGGCGTCGCCGTTAATGCCGATTGCGCAGGCTGCGTTGGCAGCGCGATCGATGGCAACGGCGGCAGCGGCTGCGTGCCTTCTGCTTGCGGCTTGCGCGCGGGTTCGGGCTGAAATTGCGGCGGCGTGGGCTGCGGCACCTGCACGGCCTGCAAGGTCAGCGGCGGTGGCGGCAATCCGGCCGGCGTGGGTTGTTGGATCGTCGGCGGCGACGGTTTCGGCAAGGTGATCGGCGGCAACGGCGCTGCGACTTTTTGCGGCTTTTCAGCCGCGGGCGGTTGCGTCTTCGCCACCACCGGCTCTTGTTTCGGTGCGGGCTCGGGCGGCTGCGTTACGGCGGCGACCGGCGCCGCGGTCGATGTTTCATGCGTCGCGTGTACCACCTGCGACGTGTTTCCGCGATGCGTTGGCCCATGCTCTTTCGGCGGCACGCCGCGCACCGGTGGCGGCGGAGGCGGCTGCGGTTTGTTGTTGATGATGCGCACGAGCAACGGATTACCCTTGGGCTCCGGCGGTGGCGGCGGCAACTCATAAGGCGAACCGAGGATCGCGCCGAGCAGAAAGATCACATGCACCAGCAACGCGCCGATGACGCCGGCCAATTTCAGCAACCGATCGCGCGGCCGGTCGCGCAGGCGACGCCGATAAACGATCGCCCACGTCGCCGCGTCGCGCGGTGACTTGATCACAATGGCCGGCGTGGGCGAAGCAGGTTTATCGGGCGGCGGCGTGGACATAGGCCGCCAGTGTAGCGGGCGGCGTGGCATTTCTTGATGCGCGGAATCGTCCTCGCCCTATTCCGCCTCCATAGGAACGCCGAGCTCTTAGGGCTTTGGCCCAGAACGTTGCTTCTGCGCATCAACGGCGCGCATTGGCGTGTCGACCGGACAGCCATACGGCAACGGCCTGCCGGCTTGGTAGTCGGCAATGCACGTGGCGATATCCGGTTTGGGCGTGGGCGTGCCTTTCACCAGCGGCGCCGGCGCCATGTTCAAACGTTCGTCGCCGTCGGTGGGCGGTGGCGGCGCGGGAGGAATGCCGCAGTTGGGGATGGGAACGCCCAACACCTTTTGGCACTTCAAGTGAATGCCGTGCGGCAGATCGACGTCTTTCGTATTGCTCTGGCTGCCGTTCAATTTGCGCATCAAACCGCCGACGAAGGATTCGTGCGGCGGCGGAAAATATTTTTTAAATGTATTCGGCGCGGACTGATAAGCCGAACCGACGCGATGCTCCATGATCTCGGTATCGCCTTGCGGCGCATGCTGCACGTAATCGGCTGATGGCGCCGTCGGCGCGCTGGACGCATTGGCCGGCAGCACGATGCTTCCCGTGCGATCGAACAACACGGGAAGCGGCGCCGACGTAGCAGGCGCAGGTTGCGGTGTCGATGTTGGGATATGCACCGACAACGCATTCTTCGATACCGGTTCGCGCGACGGATGCGGCAGCGGCGGCGTCACCGGCGGTGGCGGTGCGGCCAGCGGCTTGCTCGTGCTGCGCGTAATGAAACGGATTTGAATCGCCTCATCGGCGTGCACCTGCGCAACGCGCCCTTCGCGTAACCGCGGTTTCATCTCGTACCACACCGCCGCCACAAAAAAGACGTGCAGCACCAGCGCGATCGTCAACGCCACCCACAGGCGGCGCAGATCGCGCGGCGGCTTGCGCCAGCGCAACTCGTGCAGCATGGCGCGGGTGGGTCCGTCGAGCGGCGCCAGTCCTCGGTTGGAATCGGGGGGAGGCGAAAACCAGCGGTGATGCTCGACCTGATCGGGGCGTTCGATAATTCGTCCTCCGTGGCGCGCTCTGCCGCGTCATGCGGCAGTCGTGCAGTGTTGGCGTGCCTCTCACAGACCGTTGATTGGCCTCGCGGTTCCACACGCCATTACGCAACGTTAACGCTTGTCGTCAAGCTGTCTCTGCAGTGCAGCTTGACCATCCGAGCCAATGGGAGAACGCTAGCGAACGCGGCAGTGCGACGCCCCGAGAAACGTCCTTGCCGCCTCCCCGCCATGACCGCCCTGCGTCCCGCACGCAAAGGACGACCATGACGGCCCGCCATCACAGCCGCTACGCGCGGTGTCGTGCGGTGCCGCAGGTCACGCACGACATCGAGCCTTACGTAGAGGAGGGTCGCATCGTGTCCTACAACACGGAAAATATCCGCAACATCGCGCTCGCCGGTCACGCCGGCGTCGGCAAAACCACCTTGTTCGAAGCCTTGCTGCATGCCGGCGGCGTCATTCAGAACATGGGATCGGTAGAACGCGGCAGCACGCAATCGGATACCGATCCACAAGAAAAAGCCCGTGGACATTCCATCGACAGTTGCATCGCCGGCATCGATCGCAACGAGTGTCATATCAACCTGATCGATACGGCCGGCTACCCGGATTTTCGCGGCGGCACGCTCTCCGCCTTTGCCGGCGTGGAGACCGTCGCCGTGATCGTCAATGCGTCCAACGGCGTCGAGCACGGCACGCGCCGCATGATGGAGCACGCGCGCGAGCGTGGGCTTGCGCGTGTGCTGATCGTCAACAAAATCGATGCCGAAGGCGTCGATCTTCCCGCGCTCGTCGAGACATTGCGCGAAGAGTTCGGCAGCGAATGCCTGCCCGTGAATTTACCGGCCGAACAAGCTAGCAAAGTGCTGGATTGTTTCTTCCATCGCGACGGCGCCACGGATTTTTCGTCGCTCGCCGAAGCGCATCAACAAATCCTCGACCAAGTGGTGGAAATCAACGAATCCACGATGGGTGCGTATCTGGACGCCGGCGAAGAAGCCTTGACGCCGCAGCAATTGCACGACGCATTCGAGCAATGCTTGCGCGAAGGGCATCTGGTTCCCATTTGCTTTGTCAGCACACGTTCGGGCGCGGGTGTCGGCGAATTGCTGGATGTGTTCGATCGCTTGCTGCCCAATCCCACCGAAGCTAACCCGCCGCCGTTCCGCAACGGTCAGAACAAACAGCTTGCGGTGGACCCCAACGCCAACGCGCATGTGATCGCGGATGTCTTCAAAGTGGTGAACGATCCGTTCGTCGGCAAGCTCGGCATTTTCCGCGTATGGCAAGGCACCATTCGTCGCGACAGTCAGCTTTTCATCGACGACAGCCGCAAAGCGTTCAAGGTGGGTCATTTGTTCCGACCGAACGGAAAAACGCATGTGGAAATCGATCAAGCGATACCGGGCGATATCGCCGCCATCGCCAAAGTCGACGACATTCACTTCGACGCCGTGCTGCACGATTCGCACGACGAAGACAGCATCCATCTCGAACCGCTGCACTTTCCTCAACCGATGTTCGGCTTGGCGCTGGAACCGAAACACAAAGGCCAGGAGCAAAAACTTTCTCTCGCGCTATCGCGACTGAGTGAAGAAGATCCGTGCTTTCGCATGGAGCATCACAAAGAACTCAACGAAACGGTGATTCGCGGTCTTTCCGATTTGCATTTGAAGATTGCGCTGGAGCGCATGAAAGATCGGTACGGCGTGGAAGTCGTCACGCATCCGCCGCGCATTGCGTATCGCGAAACGATTGCCGGTTCGGCCGAAGGACATCACCGTCACAAAAAGCAAACGGGCGGCGCAGGACAATTCGGCGAAGTGTTTCTCCGCGTCGATCCCCTCGAACGCGGCGCAGGATTCGAGTTTGTCGACGCCGTGAAAGGTGGCGTCATTCCCGGGCAGTATCTCCCCGCCATCGAAAAAGGCGTGCGCCAGGCGATGGAAAACGGCGCAGTCGCCGGATTTCCGCTGCAAGATCTGCGCGTCACCGTCTTCGACGGCAAATATCACCCGGTCGATTCCAAGGAAGTCGCCTTCGTCAGCGCGGGCAAGAAAGCGTTTCTCGATGCCGTGAGCAAAGCGCGACCGATCGTGTTGGAACCTATTGTGGATGTCGAAGTGGCGATTCCCGAGCTCAACGTGGGCGACGTGACTGGCGGACTTGCCAGCAAGCGCGCGCGCATCATGGGCACGGATGCCAAACGCGGCGGCGAACTCGTGATCAAGGCACAGGCGCCGCTGGCCGAACTCACCGATTACCCCACCGAATTAAAAGCCATGACAGGCGGACGAGGTCGGTACAGCCTCGACTTAAGCCACTACGAGCCGGTGCCGCCACCGGTCCAGCGCCAGCTCAGCGAGGCCTGGAAACCCAAACTGGACGAAGACTGACGTCGCCCTCGCATTCATGAACCGAATGGCTGGGCGACGTTGCAGTCGCCCGGCCTGATCCCAATGTGCTTAATTAACCGATCCACCGCGTACGCATCACGCTAGCGTCGAGTGGTTTTTCGATACACGCAGAAAGGAGGGCCGCATGAGCCGAGCCTTCGTAAAAGACGACGACGGCGATACCCCCGAGGTATTGCCCGAACTGCCGCAAAGCACGCATCCCAACTATGTGACGCCGCGCGGCCTTGGCGCATTGCGCGGGCGAATGGCGGCCGTCGCCGCGCGCCTGGACGCCATGAAAACCAGCGAACAAGATGCGTTGTCGCAACAAAGCGAACGCGCGGCGCTCGAGCGCGAATTGCGCTATTTAAGCGCGCGCGTCGCCAACGCCATTGAAGTGGATCTGGCCAAGCAACCGCACGATCGCGTCGCGTTCGGCGCCACCGTCACCGTGGATACCGACGAAGGCGAACAACGTTGGCAGATCGTCGGCGAAGACGAATCCGACGCCGAGCACGGCTTGGTGAGCTATGTGTCGCCGTTGGCGACCGCGCTGCTTGGCGCACGCGTGGGCGACGAGGTGCGCTGGCAGCGGCCTGCGGGCGATGTCACGATCGAAGTGGTCGCCATCGCGTATTTGTAAACACGGCGACCGAAAAAACAAAGGCGGCAGCGTTACTACGCTGTCGCCTTCTGTTTTCAGGCTTTGCCGCGCTTGGGCTTGAGCAAAGTGCCCGTGCACTTGGGCGAACCGCACAGGCACACCCATTTCTTTTTGAGGCGCGCGGTGTGCGGCACTTCCAGCACGATGCCGTAGTCGTAGGTCAATTCTTCGCCCGGCTTGATGTTGCGCTTGGCTTCGATCACGACCCTGTCTTTGCGCAGATCGCCGCTTTCGGCTTCCAGCACGAAGGCTTGGCAATTGGGCGTGCAGCTGTGATTGATCCAGCGCGCCTTGTTGCCCTTGCGGTTGGCGTCGATGATGTATTCGTCGTTGAGCGTGAACAGGAACGTGTGTCCCGTTTCGCCACCGTCGCCGTACATGGCGTCGGCGTCGTCATGGGTCATCAACGTGCCTTTGTATTCGATGATTTCCTCGCCCTTCTTGATGGGCGCGACGGCAAATACGCCATTGCCGTGGATAGGTGAGCGGCGAGCTGCAATGCGAGGGGACATGGATATCCGGAATTTGAGAAAGACAAGGAGTGCAACCGCTAATGATGCCCGCTCTGTGTGACGATGGGAACCGCGCCATAGCTATCGAACACCAATAACGAAGCGCGATGTGCTCCCTCTCCTGCGCGCAGGGGAGGGAGCAACTCGAGACGAGAATCGCACCGTGCGCGTCATCGCGAACAAAACGACGCCCCGTCATCTCGCCGCCATCGTTTGGTACAACTCTTTTCGTTTCAAACGTTTCCCGTAGTGCGGACACCCATTTCACCCGCCCGATTCCCTGCTATATTCAAACAATCGTTTGAGGTACTTCCATGAAACGACTGCTCCACGGATTGGCCCTTGTCGCCTTCGCTACCCTGCTCTCCGCCTGCGGCCCGCAGCGGCAGAGCGTGTTTCCGCCCACGATCACCATCCAGCAAATGCGCGTGCAGCCCGATGGCGCCTGGCAGCTCACCGTGCGCTTTCAGAACAACAGCTACACCGGCATGAATTACCAATCGATCGAAGGCCAGATGGATATCGCGCAAGGGATTCCAGTGCGCGTGCACGCCGCGTTCGACCTGGATGTGCCGTCGTTCGCGGGCGATGTGGTGCAGGTGGAGGTGCTGCCGACTCCCGCCATGAGCCAGGCGCTGCAAGCCATCGCCGGCAAAGGAAGCGCCGGGCAGCTGCCCTACACGCTCCGGGGCGTGGTGCATTGCGCGCCTAATCTGGAAGACCACCCGGACAACAAGAACCCGCGCGATTTTCCGTTCACCAGCAATTCCTTTCTTTCGCCGGTACCCGGCGTGCCCAACACTTTTCGCTAGTCCGCACTTCGAAGGATTCCGCCATGACGCTCTACAAGGCCCCGCTTGACGACCAGCGCTTCGCCCTCTTCGACGTATTGGGCGCCGAAGCGGTTCTTACCCAACTGCAAAGCGGCGACGGTCACACCCGCGACCTGCTCGACGCTGTGCTGGAAGAGGCCGGCCGCTTGAGCGAACAGGTGCTCGCACCCACCAACGCGCCGGGCGACGAAGAAGGCTGTCATTTCGACAAAGCCACGCGCACCGTCACTACGCCGAAGGGTTTCAAGGAAGCGTTCAAGCAATTCGCGGAAGGCGGCTGGGCCGGCCTCACCATGGCCGAAGATTTCGGCGGCCAGGCGTTGCCGTCGGTGTTGGGCATCGCCACCACCGAACTGTTCCAGTCGGGCAATCTGTCATGGAGTCTGTACCCGCTGCTGTCGGAAGGCGCCTGCCACGCGCTGGAACTGCACGGCACGGACGAACAGAAACACACCTATCTCAAACCCATCGTCGCCGGCCAATGGACCGGCACCATGTGCCTGACCGAGCCGCAGGCCGGCTCAGATCTTGGCTTGCTCAAAACGCGCGCCGAACCGGGCGCGGACGGCAGCTACCACATCACCGGCACCAAGATCTTTATCAGCGCGGGCGAGCACGATCTCGCCGAAAACATCATCCATCTCGTGTTGGCGCGCTTGCCCGACGCGCCGGCCGGCAGTCGCGGCATCTCGATGTTTATCGTCCCCAAATTCAAAGTGAAGGCGGACGGCACGCCTGGCGAGCGCAATAACGCCTACGCCGGCGCCATCGAACACAAGATGGGCATCCGCGGCTCGGCCACCTGCGTGATGAATTTCGACGACGCCGAAGGTTATTTGATCGGCCAACCGAACAAAGGTTTGGCGGCGATGTTCACCATGATGAATGCGGCGCGCCTGTCGGTCGGCGTGCAAGGTTTGGCGTTGTCCGAGCGCGCGTGGCAGAACAGCCTCAACTACGCGCGCGAGCGTTTGCAGTCCCGCGCGCTGTCCGGCGCAAAATTCCCCGACAAACCCGCCGACAATCTGCTGGTTCAGCCGGACGTACGCCGCATGCTGCTGACGCAACGCGCGTTGGTGGAAGGCTCGCGCATGCTGTTGTTGTACGCCGCATTGCAAACCGATATCGAAGCGCGCGGCGCCGATGAAGCGTCGCGTCAGAAGGCCAGCGAGTTGCTCGCCTTCCTGATTCCGATCGCCAAGGGCGTGGTCACCGAACTCGCGCAGGAATGCACCAAGGAAGCGTTGCAGGTTTACGGCGGCCACGGCTTTATCGTGGAAAACGGTGTGGAGCAATTCGTGCGCGACGCGCGCATCATCACGCTGTACGAAGGCACCACTGGCATCCAGGCCGCCGATTTGCTCGGGCGCAAAATTCTGCAACTCAAAGGCGTGGGCCTGCAGCATTTCCTCGCCGAGATCGGTGCGTTCTGCAAGCAACATGCGACCGACGACGCCATGCGTCCGTTTATCGGCCCGCTCGGCGTGATGGCGAAGGAATGGGGCGAGCTTACGCTCAAACTCGCGCAGCGCATTCAAACCAATCCGGAAGAACTGGGCGCCGCAGCCAACGATTACCTCTACTACAGCGGCTACATCACGCTTGCCTATTTCTGGGCGCGCGCCGTAGCGGCGAGTGCGAAGAGTTCGCAGCAGGCATCGTTCAAGCAGGCCAAACGCGACACGGCTGCGTTCTATTTCGCACGCATCCTGCCACGCACGCAAATGCACAAAGCAGCGATCGAGGCTGGCATCGATAGTCTTCCCGCGTTGGTGTAAAGCTTCATCGACGATACAAAAACGCCCGGATCATCCGGGCGTTTTTATTTTGTCTCCACGACACCGACGCCGCTCTCGCTAACGGCATACGGCAGCGCCACATGCCAACCCGCGTCGATTAAGGCTAGGCTACCCAGGCTTATCCAACGGGGAGCCACCATGAAGTCCAGTCGTACCGCGATTGCTTTGCGCGGAGCAAAACCCGCGTTGCTTGCTTTGCTGCTTAGTCTGAGCGGCGCCGCATTGGCCATGGACGATACGCCGGCGCAGCAATACCCCAACTATCCCAGCGAAACGCCCGCCAACTTCAAGCCGGCCACCGATGGCTTGGACTACATCGAGCGCGACGTAAAAATTCCGATGCGCGACGGCGTCAAGCTCAACACCGTGATTCTTATACCGAAGGGCGCGCATCACGCCGGCATCGTTATGACGCGCACGCCTTACGATGCGAAAGAACTCACGCATCACGTGATGAGCGGTCATCTCGAACCGATGCTGGAAGGCTACGACAACGCCGCCGACGTGATCGTGGAAGATGGCTATATTCGCGTGATTCAAGACATCCGCGGCAAATACGGCTCCGACGGCGATTACGTCATGAACCGGCCCGTGCACGGCCCGCTCAATCCCACGCCCGTCGACGATGCGACCGACACCTACGACACCATCGACTGGCTGGTGAAGAACGTGCCCGAGTCGAACGGCAAGGTCGGCACCATCGGCATTTCCTATGACGGTTTCGAACCGCTGATGTCGATCGTCAATCCGCATCCGGCACTGAAAGTGGCGGTGCCGATGAATCCGATGGTGGACGGCTGGATGGGCGACGACTGGTTCCACAACGGCGCATTCCGCCAGCAGAATATGTCTTACATCTACGAGCAGACCGCCAGTCGCGACAACAGCTTCAAGTGGTGGACGAACTATCACGACGAATACGACCTCTTTATGCATTACGTCTCGGCCGGCGAACTCGGTCGCGCATACGGCATGGAGCAGATTGGCTTCTGGAACAAAGTGATCGCGCACCCTGCGTACGATTCGTTCTGGAGCGATCAGGCCGTCGACAAGCTGCTCGCCGGACAGCCGCTGAAAGTGCCGGTGATGCTGGTGCACAGTTTGTGGGATCAGGAGGACATCTACGGCGCGTTGGCTGTCTATCGCGCGATCAAGCCGAAAGACAAAAACGGCGACATGGTGAAACTGGTGATGGGTCCGTGGCATCACGGCCAGGAAATCGATGAAGCCAGTTCACTCGGCGCGATTCGTTTCGGCAGCGACACCGGCAAATATTTCCGCGAACACATTCTGCGTCCGTATCTTGCGCAATATCTGAAAGATGGCGCGCCGAAGGCGGATCTCGCAGCGGTCACCGCGTATCAAACCGGCAGCAATCAGTGGCAGCGCTTGAGTCACTGGCCGCTCGCCTGCGATGAAGGTTGCAAGGCGAAGAGCCGTCCGCTGTATCTGCAGGCGGACCAGAAACTCGGCTTCAATGCGCCGACCGGCAGCGGCGCGTACGACGAATACGTCTCCGATCCGGCGCATCCCGTGCCGTTCCGCGCGCGTCCGATCCAGCCAATGGGTTACGACAACGGCCTGACCTGGTCGGAATGGCTGGTGGACGATCAGCGTGAAGCCTCCGGCCGCACGGACGTCGTCACCTATGTATCGGATGTGCTCACGCAGCCGTTGACGATCGCCGGCGCGCCCGTGGTGCATCTAGTGGCTTCCACCAGCGGAACGGACAGCGACTGGGTCGTGAAATTGATCGACGTGTACCCCGATCAGGTGGCCGAACAGCCGGCGATGGGCGGCTTTCAACTGGGCGTATCGATGGATATTTTCCGCGGGCGCTATCGCGAAGGGTTCGACAACCCCAAGCCGCTCGCCGCGAATCAGGCGCTGACATATAAATTCGATCTGCCCGCCGCCAATCACGTATTCCTGCCCGGACATCGCGTGATGGTGCAGGTGCAATCGAGCTGGTTCCCGCTGTACGACCGCAACCCGCAGACCTTCGTGCCGAACATCTTCTGGGCCAAGCCCGGCGACTATCAAAAGGCCACGCAGCGCATCTATCGCTCGGCGGATCAGGCAAGTTACATCTCGCTGCCGGTCATCGGCGGCTAAGCTCGCAAAGGCTCCCTCTCCCTACGGGGAGAGGGACATACGTCGCGCGTCATCAGCCAAAGGGACTTCCACCCGCAACCCTGTTGGGTGTAGAACCGACCCTACCCGTTCAAATCGACCGGCTCGACGCAATGAGCGACAGCAACTTTCTTATTCGTCTGGCCGAGGATGACGACGACTTCATTCTCGGCCTCGTTCCGCGCTTCGTGGATTTCACGCTGCCTTCCTGGCGCAAGCGACACGAATGCATCGAAGGCATCCGCAAGGACCTCAGCCACCAGCTGGATGACCAACCGACCAACAGCTTCGTCTTTGTCGCCGAAAACGACGACGGCGAGCGGGTCGGCTTCGTGCATCTGCAAAAGACGCAGGATTTCTTCACCGGGCGCACCAATTGCCATATTTCCGATCTGGCCGTTGCGCCGCGTCATGAGGGCCAGGGCGTGGGCAAGGCGCTGATCGAACACGCCGAGGCGTGGGCGCGCGAACACCAATGCCAGCTCGTGACGCTCGCCGTGTTTCCCGGCAACGAGCGCGCACGGGCGTTGTACGAAGCGGCGGGCTACAACCTCGATCTGCTGCGGATGGCCAAGCCGGTGCATTGAGCCTTTCTCCCTCTCCCCGACGGGGAGAGGAATCAGAAGTCGATGCATGCCTTATGTCACTGTCACCTGCGCGTAAGATGCGTTGTGCTGGCGATCAGTCGACGATGGGGCTCACGATGCAAGGGGACGCTTCACAACTTTCCATGACTCGCCGCGAACTGCTGCGCCTGATCGGTGTCAGCGCCGGCGGCGCGGCGATGTATCAGGCGATGAGCCGCCTCGGCTTCGCCGCGGAATCGCCGTACAAAGGCACGCCGCTTCTGCATGGCGCGCCGCGCGGAACGTCCGTGGTGATCTTGGGCGCAGGGCTGGCCGGCATGGTCGCGGCGTACGAATTGCGCCAGGCTGG
Organism: Dyella sp. 2HG41-7; assembly: GCF_021390675.1. Classification (NCBI taxonomy): domain Bacteria; kingdom Pseudomonadati; phylum Pseudomonadota; class Gammaproteobacteria; order Lysobacterales; family Rhodanobacteraceae; genus Dyella; species Dyella sp. 2HG41-7. The sequence continues at coordinate 1,310,623 of NZ_JAJEJV010000004.1, read as the reverse complement.
CTACAAGGTCCAAATACTCGAATACAACCATCGACCCGGCGGCCGCAACTGGACGTTGCGCGGCGGCGATACGTACACCGAACTCGGCGGCTACACGCAACATTGCCAATTCGATCGCGGGCTCTACATCAATCCCGGCCCGTGGCGCATTCCGTATCACCATCGCGGCTTGCTCGATTACTGCAAAAAACTGAACGTGCCGTTGGAGCCGTTCGTGCAGGTCAATCACAACGCGTATCTGCACAGCACCAAAGCGTTCGACGGCAAGCCGCAACGTTTCCGCACCATCAATGCCGATTACCGCGGTCACATCGCCGAGCTGCTCGCCAAGGCGACGCAACAAAGCAAACTCGACGCGCAGATCACCAAGGAAGATCAGGAACTGCTGCTCGAATCGCTACGCCAATGGGGCGCGCTCGACAAAAATTATGCGTACATCCAAGGCCCCGGCGCCAGCAATCGACGCGGCTACGCCAAATCGCCCGGCGGCGGTCTCTCGGCCAAGCCGACGGATTCGCAACCGCTGCAACTGCACGACGTACTGAATTCGCATCTGTGGGAAGGTCTAACCGACGGCGACAATTTCGAATTCCAAACCACGCTGCTGCAGCCGGTTGGTGGCATGGGGCGCATCGGCGAAGCGTTCGGGCATCAATTGGAAGGCGTGATTCGCTATAACGCCAAAGTCACCGCCATCCATCAGGACGATCACGGCGTAACGGTCAGCTATGTCGATGCGCGCCATCCCGACAAAACCTCGACGGCGCAAGCCGACTGGTGCATCTGCACGATTCCGCTTTCGATTCTCAGCCAAATTCCGATGAACGTGAGCGCGCCGATGGCCGATGCAATCGGCGCGGTAGCTTACGCGGCCTCGGTGAAAGTGGGCTTGCAATTCAAGCGACGCTTCTGGGAAGAAGACGACGATATCTACGGCGGCGTCACCGCGACGGATCTGCCGATCAACACGATTAGCTACCCGAGCAACGATTTCAACAGCAAAGGAAAAGGCGTCTTGCTCGGCATGTACGCCTACGGTTTGACCGCTTACGAATTCACCGCGATGACGCCCGAAGAACGCGTGCGCAGAGCGGTGGAATACGGTGCGCAGATCCACCCGCAATACAAAACCGAATTCGAAAACGGCGTGGCCGTGGCATGGCATCGCTCGCCGTTCACCATGGGCTGCTTCGCCGCATGGTCGGACGATTTGCGCGCCAAGCATTACGAGAACCTTTGCCAGATCGACGGCCGCATTGCGCTTGCAGGCGAACACGCGTCGTATTTGCCTGCGTGGCAAGAAGGCGCGGTGACATCGGCGCTGGATCTCATCACACGACTTCATCAGCGTGTCGTGACGGGAGGTGCGGCATGAAGCGCGCATTCTTTATCGCGGCAACGCTGCTAGCGTTTGCGAGCTGCCTGCACGCCCAGAGTTCCGACACCACGCTTTACACGTACGACACGCTTAAAAGCGCGAACGGCGAGCAGATCTTTCATGCCATCTGCCAGGGTTGCCACATGCCCGACGCGAAGGGCGCGATAGGCGCGGGGGCGTATCCCGCGTTAGCGAACAACCCCAAACTCGCCTCGCCGCAATACATGACTGCCGTGGTGTTGTTCGGCCGACACGATATGCCTTCGTTCGGGACGAAGCCAGCGACGCATGGAAATTTCTTCCGCGACGCCATGCTGACCGACGAGCAAGTCGCCGACGTCGTCAACTACGTGCGCACGCATTTCGGCAATCACTACACCAACAGCATCACCGCGGCGGAAGTGGCTGCGATGCACCCGCAAACCACCGCATCGACGCCAACGTCGCACTGAACCCTTCGACAGTGGCGTGTTTGCGCATGGCCAGTCGTCCCCGCAAGCGCCGGGACGACGAATGGATGCTCAAACCAGCGCCACTGGCGCGCAGGCGTGCACTCACGCACAGGACAAATGCCTCGATCCGATAGGACAAATTTGTCCGTGCGGTTCAAGCGGCGTTCCAGCAAACGCTGCCGCCCTTCTTCGACGTATTGAGCTAGGACAAAAGTGTCCACCCGGCGCCGAGACCGCCTCACGCTTTCCCCCTAAAAACAAGCGCCTGTGCGATGCGCCGAACTGGCATCGTCCTTGCCCCTTTCTCGTCATGAATGGCGATGTGAGGCCGAGCGACCCGGCGTCGGTGTCCGACGTGGCGTGTTGCCTTGCCCGCTATCTACGAGCCAATCCGCTCGCAGGAGATACCAAGGAGGGCATTGCGCAATGGTGGTTGGGGCTGGCTCCCGCATCGACCGACGTTGTGGAACGTGCGCTTGCGCTGTTGCAAGACGCCGGTGCGATCGAGGCGGTGCGCGCGCTCGATGGTCGCGTGCGTTTCCGAAGAGTGTCTATCGATTCGGCGGGGGATGCGTGTCTGGATCAATTCATTGCGTTGCAATCCGGCATCGGGCTCAAGCACTGAGACGATGTCCGCGACCCTCTTGTTTACCGCTGCCCGGGTGTTCTCCCGACTCGGGCCCTTCGATGTTTCAACGTCAGCAAGGTAATCACTATGGCGACGTCCTATAGCTATCCCGGCGTGTACGTGCAGGAACTGCAAAGCGCCTCCCATCCGATTACTGGCGTACCGACTTCCATCACGGCGTTCGTCGGCTACACGCAGAGCGGCATCGACAATCGCGCGCAAGAGATTTTCAGCTTCGGCGATTACGAACGCTTGTACGGCGGCCTGGCTTCCGGTAGCGAGCTCAGCTACGCGGTGCAACAGTTCTTTCAGAATGGCGGCGCGCAAGCGTACATCGTGCGAACGCCTGCGACATCGCTGGGCGCTGCGGCGGCGAACGTCGTCTTCCAGTCCTTTACGTTCCAGGCGCTAAGCAGCGGCACCGCGGCGAACGGGAATTTGCTGATCGACATCGACTACATCGGACTCAACCCGAATACCGGATCGGGCGGCCAGAAAACGTTCAATCTTACGGTGACCGATCTGGCGGGCGGCACCACGGAATATTTCCCGTCCGTCTCGTATGACAACACGCAAAGCAACTGGGTGCAGACGGTCGTCAACGATCCGGACAACGGCTCGCAACTCATCAACATGGCGACACCTACTTCCGCGCAACTCACGGCGATCGAAGCGCTGGCGTCCATGTATCAAACCGGCTTCGTCGGCGCGGCGGTCACACCCTACTCGGTCGCCAGCACGCTTTGCGGCACGACGAACGCGACCGGCACCGCCGCGATCACGACCGGCAGCAGCAGCGTGGTGGGTACCGGCACGCACTTCACCACCGATCTGAAGTTCGGTCAGTGGATCACGTTCGGCTCCGACGCCACCAATACGCCGTATCGCATTCTTTCGATCAGCAACGACACCAGCCTCACGCTGGCGGGGAACTACACCGGCGCCAATGAAGCCGCATCGACGATTGTCGTCGCCAATTCCACCGTGCCGGCGAATGATTACGGCCTGATGCTAGGCACGACCGATCCCGCTACCGCTCCAGCCGGCTTGCCGATCACGGTGAAGGTGATTCCCAGCAATAGTCAGATTCCGATGACGTTGAGCGGCCTGGCGACGCAGATACAGCAAGCCTTCAACGCCGCGCTGGCGGTGCAAATGCCGGGCGCTTCCGTGCAGGTGAGCGTGACGCAATTGCCCGCTTCGCCGTCGACGCAAGCATTGCGTTTCAATGCGTCACTGCCCGGCTATCCGGATGCGGTGATCAGCATCGCCGATCCTTCCGGCGCTTCGCCGCTGAAACCTTGCGCCGCCCTGCTCGGACTTAGCGGCGGCACCGCGAACGTGGCGCACTACGCGCTGGGAACCGGCAACAACGCCTGGGCGCAGCAGACCACATCGACCAAAGGCGCCGACGGCACGGGCTTGCCTGCGACTTTGGACATCATTGGCGATCAGGCTTTGTTTACCGGCATCTATGCGTTGCAGAAGGTCGATCTTTTCAACTTGTTGTGCATTCCCGATGCAACGCGCGCCAACAAGGGCGATCCTTCGGCGCTGGATCCCAATATCAACACCAGCGCGATCTACAGCGCGGCGATCGCCATGTGCGATCAACGGCGCGCATTTTTGTTGATCGATCCGCCACCGAACGTCGTCAGCGTGGCCGCCGCCGTGGATTGGAAAAGCAGCACGTTGGGCGTGGTCGATCCGAACGGCGCGGCGTTCTTCCCGCGTCTGCGCCTACCCGACCCGTTGAACAACTACCAATTGCGTACGTTCGCGCCGAGCGGCGTGGTAGCGGGCGTGTACGCGACGACCGACGGCAGTCGCGGCGTTTGGAAAGCGCCGGCCGGCACCGCCGCCGTACTCAATGGCGTGCAAAGCATGGTCTACAAACTCACCGACGCCGAAAACGGCGTGCTCAATCCGCTGGGCCTCAATTGCTTCCGCAATTTCCCCGTGTACGGCTCGGTGTTGTGGGGCGCGCGCACCTTGGTCGGCGCGGATGCGATGGCCAATCAATGGAAATACGTGCCCGTGCGACGCACCGCGCTGTTCATCGAGGAAAGCCTTTATCGAGGTACGCAATGGGTCGTATTCGAACCCAACGACGAACCGTTATGGGCGTCCATACGGCTCAACGTCGGCGGCTTTATGCAAACGCTGTTTTTGAAAGGCGCGTTTCAGGGCAGCACGCCGGCGCAAGCGTATTTCGTCAAATGCGACAGCGAAACCACCACGCAAACCGACATCGACAACGGCATCGTCAACATCCTGGTCGGCTTTGCGCCGCTCAAGCCGGCGGAATTCGTGGTGATCCAGATCGAGCAGATCGCCGGGCAATCCTCCTGATCGTCGTCATCGAACACCTGTCTTTGCGGAGATGAGTCATGACCGAGTTCACTGTGAATCCCCAGCGTTTCGATCCGTACAAGAATTTTAAGTTTCGGCTGAAGTGGGATGGGCGTTACGTCGCCGGCATCAGCAAAGTATCGGCGCTCAAACGCACGACGGAAGTGGTGAAACACCGCAACGGCGGCGATCCAAGCACGAGTCGCAAGTCGCCCGGGCGTAGCGAGTTCGAAGCGATCACGCTCGAGCGCGGCGTTACGCACGACACCGATTTCGAAGCCTGGGCCGCCAAGGTTTGGCAAGTGGGCGCCACGCTGGGCAGCGAAGTGTCGCTGGCGGATTTTCGCAAAGATGTGATCTTGGATTTCTATAACGAAGCCGGCCAGCTCGCCATCAGTTACAAGATCTACCGCGCTTGGGTGTCGGAGTATCAAGCGTTGCCGGATCTGGATGCCAACGCCAACGCCGTGGCGATCCAGCACATCAAGCTGGAAAACGAGGGCTGGGAGCGCGATACCTCGGTCACCGAGCCCACCGAACCCACGTACAACTCCACTGCAGCTTAAGAGCCTGTTTAGTGTCTCGGCGTGGCCCGCGCCGGGTTTGTTTGCCTGACGGGCAAGGAGGAACGAAGGCGTGTATGTCGATACACAACTGAGTGAGGACGCGGCACGGCGGGCAAACAAACCCGGCCCGAAGGGTTGCCACGGTGCGTCCGCCATGCGGCAGCGCGCGGCTTGGCTTGCCAGCCAGGCAAGCACTGCGCCACGCACCACCACCTGGCGGACGCACCGCGGCAACGCGGGCAACGCCGAGACACTAAACAGGCTCTAAGAGGCGCATCATGCTGACTCTTTCTGGCGAACGATTGCTGGCTGCCTGTGAGCAGGCGCAGTGCGAACACGCGCTGCTTCGGCCCATCGCGCTGCTGGCCGCGACCTTGCCGGAATACGAACGCGATCGCTTGCTGAACTTGCCGATGTCGCAACGCAATCGCTTGCTGCTGCAACTTCATCGCATCAGTTTCGGTCCGACGCTGGATGGCTATGCCGATTGCCCGCAATGCGGCGCCGGCATGGAATTGAGCCTTTCGATCGGCGAACTTCTCGAAAGCTTGAGCGACGATCCGACGACAACGTGGATCGAATGGATGGATGCGGCGCAACCGCGCTCCTTGCGTCAGGTCACGACCGCCGATCTGCTCGCGTCCACTTATCTGGCAGACGGTGCGCTCGCCGAAGAACATGTGCTTCGACGCTGCCTTGGCATGGACTCGTCGTCGAATCAGGCGCTATCTGACGAATCGTGGCAGAGAGCACGCGCGTTTTTCGACCGATTGCACGCCGACAGCGAACTGCGCTGCGCCCTGCTTTGCCCCGAGTGCCAGCACGAGGCGATGTGGGACGTCGACCTCGGCGATTTCATATGGCGCAAAGCGCATCACGCGGCACGTCGCCTGGTCGTCGACATCCATACGCTGGCCATGCATTACGGCTGGCGCGAGTCGGATATCGCCGGCATGAGCCCTGCACGACGCGACGCTTATCTGGAGTTGCTAAGCGCATGAGCGATCTATTGCGCCGCCTGATCTCTCGCGCCCGCGACGCCTCTGCAGGCGCCGCGCACCGTATCAAGCCGTTGCTGTCTCCACGCTTTGCCCATGCGCAAGCCAACAGCCATGAGGAGGCGCTTCGCGCGACGACCATCGAAGCCAGCGCGCCGACGCGCGTGAATCGCAACGTCGACGCGGTGGATATCGATACGAGACTGACGCCGATCCAGCCCGAAGTAACGTCCCGTTTCCAAGCTGAAAACGGTGTGCGCCCGACGCGGCCTATCGAGCTATCAGCGAGCGAAACCGTGCAGAAGCGTAACGTTGTTACGGCATCGCCAGCGCGAGACACGCCATCACACGTGTCATCGGAAGAAACAGCGGACGCCGGGACGAAACAAAACGTCATTCAACCCCTACTACCGACCGCGCTCCCTCGCGCGCCGGTGCAGCAACGCTCGCCGCGACCGGTAGCGGAGACGCCGCATATCGAGCGAGCGCTTATGCACGACACGCCCGCCATCGAAGAACACTCGCAGACGATCACCATCTCGATCGGACGCGTCGAAGTGCGCAACGCCGCAGCGCCTGCGCCGTCTGCGCCGCGCAAACCGCCGTTCCGCCCTGGCGTGAGCCTCGACGCCTTTCTGAGTCGCGACCGGAGCGGCGATCGATGAGCAATTACCTCGCCGTCGGCGGTGTGAGTGCGGTGTTGCGTTGGCTGCTTGCCGATGCGCTGACCAGCGGCGGCCCGAGCGTGATTCTGGGTGGCAGCACGGCGGGCATTACCGCGACATCGCCCGATCTCGTGCCGGTGGGTGCAGACGAACAACCTGGCGTAAATATTTTTATGTATTACGCCAGCCTCAATCCCGCGATGCGCAACGTGGACCTTCCTTCGCGCAATGCGTACGGCAACGCGATCAGCAATCCACCGCTTGCGCTCAATCTGCATTACCTCGTCACCGCTTACGGCAGCAAGCAATTCGATCCGGAAATTCTTTTGGGCTGGGCGATGAAAGTGCTCCACGACACGCCGGTCGTTCCGCGCCAAACCATTCAAAACGCGCTCGACGCGTTGCTGCCGGGCGGCACGCACGAGGGTTCGTTGATCGACGGCAGCATGCTCGCCAACCAGATCGAACATATTCGCATTACGCCGGAAACACTGACGACGGAAGAAATCTACCGTCTGTGGACGGCGTTCCAGACGAACTATCGCCCGACCACCTCCTATCAAGTATCGGTGGTGGTGATTCAAGACACCAACACATATGCATCCAATCTGCCAGTGCAAAAGCGTTCGGTGCTGGTGCTTCCGTTGCAGTCGCCGGTGATCGACAGCATCACGCCGAGCGGCGTTGCGGCGGGCGGCACATTGACGGTGCAAGGAAGCAACTTCGTCGGCGACGCCACCAGCAACACGCTGGTGTCGTTCGATGGCGCGCAAGGGATTGCACCCGCTACCTTGCAGAGCAAGATACTGCGCGTGGTGTTGCCATCCACGTTGCAAGCCGGTACGCGGTTGTTGCGCGTGCAACGCACCGTCACGTTCCCGACGTCGTCGAAACCGCATTCGGGCTTCAGCTCCAGCCCCATGCCGTTCCAACTGCTACCAACCATCACCAACGCTGCGCCCAATCCCGTGGCGCAAACCGGATCGGTCACCGTCACCGTTTCGCCCGCCGTCGGCAGCATGCAGCAAGCGACGCTGTATATCGGCGATATCGCCATTCCCATCGATCAGCGCCCCACCAGTGCGCCGCCGACGTCCACCACGCTGGTGTTTCCGCTCACCAACAACGTGCCGGTCGGCAACTATCCGTTGCGCATTGAGATCGACGGCGCGCAAAGCAAGCTGACGCTGGACACCACCACCGGCAGTCCAACCTTCGGGCAGTACGTGCCGCAGTTGCAGGTGACGCCATGAACGACACGCGCGCGCCCGCCGCATCGCCCGAGTCGTTGCCGCAAGCGTTGGAACGGGTTTATCGCCGGCTCGTAGCGAGTGTCGGCGAACCGTCGCCAGCCATTCCGGCCGCGTCGGCGCTCGCTAACGATCTTGCGACACCCGAGAACCGGCTACATGCCTTGCAAACTATGTTCGCGCTCAGCGCGTTCGAGCGCGATCTGCTAGTGCTGTGCCTGGGCGCAAGCATCGAAGCGCGATTCCTCAGCGCATGCGCGGCCCTACATGGCGATACCAAAACCCATTGGCCGACGTTCGGATTGGCGCTGGCCACGCTGGGCGATCCGCATTGGAGCGGGATCAGCCGTGCTCATCCGCTGCGCTACTGGAACTTGATCGACATCGTTCGGCCATCCGGCGCCTATGCGTCGCTGCTGCACGCGCCGCTGCAAATCGACGAACGCATCCTGCATTACTTGTTAGGCGTGCCGGCGATCGACGAACGATTGGAAGCGTCGATGCGCCCGCTCTCCACCGTTGCCGACACCGACAGCGATAACCCGCGTTGGCAGACGGTCATCCGAGATGGGCTGCGGCACTGGCTGGGTGATGCGGAATATGGAAAAGCTGTTTTGCTATGTGGTGGGCGCGGCGCATCGCGCGACGCAGCCTTCAGTGCTCTATGCCGGGAAGCGGCACTGAATCCCTATAGCTTGAACGCGGCCGATCTCCCCGTCACAGCCGAAGATCGCGATCTGCTCGCCCGATTGTGGACGCGCGAAGCCGCCTTGCAGCACGCCGCGCTGCTTGTTCGTTGCAGCGACGGCGACAACATGCCTGCGCTTGCCGCGTGGCTCGAACGCATTCAGGCGCCGGTCGCCGTCGACACGCCCTCGGGCTCGCCTGCGGAACAATTGCCCGGACTTCGTCTCGATGTTCCATCGCTGTCGGCGGAAGAACGCAAATCCGCATGGATCGAACAATTGGGCGACGTATCGCAGCAACTGAACGGAACGCTGGACCGCATCGTCGAATATTTTCATTTCGACACGTCGACCATTCAATCTGCCGCCGCCATCGCGCGCGAAGCGCCGCTTGGCGATGAGGAAGCCTTAGGGCATGCGGCATGGCGCATTTGCCGACAGCAAGGACGCCGCTCGCTGGACAATCTCGCGCGACGCATCGAGCCGTGCGCGGAATGGTCCGATCTGGTACTGCCATCGACGCAAACCGAAACGCTGCAGCAGATCGCCATTCACATGCGTCAGCGCGCCGTGGTTCACCAGCACTGGGGATTTGCCGACCGCTATAGCCGAGGCCACGGCCTCAGCGCGTTGTTCGCCGGCGGCAGCGGTACGGGAAAAACCATGGCGGCTGAAATTCTCGCGCGCGAACTGGATCTGGATCTGTATCAAATCGATCTCGCGGCCATGGTCAGCAAGTACATCGGCGAGACGGAAAAAAATCTGCGCCGCGTGTTCGATGCGGCGGAGGAAACCGGCGCCGTGCTGCTGTTCGACGAATGTGACGCGTTGTTCGGCAAGCGCAGCGAAGTGCGCGACAGCCACGACCGTTACGCCAATATGGAGATCGCCTATCTGCTCCAGCGCATGGACAGTTACCGCGGCGTGGCGATTCTCACCACCAACATGCGCCACGCGCTGGACTCCGCGTTTGTGCGTCGCATCCGTTTTATCGTGCAATTCCCCTTCCCCGACGCGCCTTCGCGTGCGCGAATCTGGGAAGGCATCTTCCCGCGAAGCGCGCCCGTCGAACCGCTCGATTTTGAACTGCTTTCGCAGTTGAACGTTTCTGGCGGCGTTATCCGAAACATCGCGACCCATGCAGCGTTCCTCGCCGCGGAGGCGGGCACGTCGATCGGCACGCAACATATTCTGGCTGCCTCGCGCCAGGAGTACGCGAAGATGGAAAAGCCCTTGACCGCGGCCGAGACAAGGGGATGGTCATGAACAAATCATTCCGCACGGCCGTCGCACAATCGCATGTTACGCCGAATCCCGCGCCGTCGCATACCGCCGTGCATATCGACATCGGCACGCTCAGGCTACACGGCTACAACGACGCGCAGCAGCGTCGCTTCCTGCACTCGCTTGAGACGCATCTGCTTCACCTGGCCGGCGAACCCAGACAGTGGGCGATGTTCGCTTCGCAACACATCGCGGAATTGGCGGTCGTAAAACCGCGCAACGGTAGCTCACCGGAATCCGCCGCGCGGCAAGTCGCGCAACGCGTGTTCGAACTTTGCGCGCAAAGCGATACGGAGGATCGTCATGGCTAACGTGTCGCCGCTGCTGCGCAAGGGGGCCATCCTCACGCTCGATCCGACGCTGGGCGTTCCGCTCGGCTCGATCATGCTGCAGTACAACCCCGACACCCTTACGCGCTCGCTCAAACCGCAGAGCGTCGGCGACGAACCGGATCGCACTGAGATTCTTCGTCTCAAAGGGCCGCCGATCGAATCCATCAAGTGCGAGATCGAAATCGACGCGACCGATCAACTCGCCGCCAGCGATCCGACGGCCATGTCGCTGGGTATCCAGCCGCAATTGTCGCTGCTGGAATTGCTGGTGTATCCAAGCAGCGGCACGCTGATCGCCAACGAAGTGCTTTCACTGATCGGCACCATCGAAATTCTGCCGATGGAATCCGCGCTCACGGTCTTCGCGTGGAGCAATCAACGCGTGACGCCCGTGCGCATCACCGACATGGAGATTACGGAGGAGGCCTTCGATCCGCAGCTCAATCCGATCCGGGCCAAGGTGTCGCTGGGCCTGCGCGTATTGAGCGTGAACGATGTCGGCTTCCTCACGCCGGCCGGAGCGCTGTATCTGGTTTACCAGACCAGCAAAGAAGCCATGGCGCAGATGGGATAAGGGCACGCATATGGATCAGGCACTCGCTTCCCTCGTCACCTCCGCCGCCGGCACCGGCGCACCCACGCTGACGTCGAGCCGCTATTACGGTTCGGCAACGTTGCCGTACACGCTGCCCAATGGCACGCAAGTGAGGTACCTGGCGCGGCGCATTCTGCCGCAAGCGAATATCTATCAAGCGCTGCAGAGCTATGTCGTCGTGGAAGGCGACCGGCTCGACAACATCGCGGCGAAATTTCTCGGCGATCCGCTGTTGTTCTGGATGATTTGCGATGCGAACAACAGCACCGATCCGGATGCACTCACCGCGCAAGTCGGGCGCAGCATTCTGATTCCGCTTTCATCCAGCATTCCGCCAGGAGCGCGCTATGGCTAGCCCGCTCTATCTGACGCTGATGGCCGGGCCCTGCGTCGCGTTGCCGGTGCCCAAGCCGCTGATCGACGCCTTGGTCTCGGCGGAAGTCACCGAGTCCGCCACCGGCAAAAGCGGTTTCCAGCTGACGTTTACGCTGGCCGACAATTCGATCCTCGAAACTTTCTTTTTGCTTGCCGCGTCGTCGCCCATTCCGCTGTTGCGCGTCGTGCTGATGGCGAACTTCGGCGGCCTGCCGCAAATCGTAGTGGATGGCATCGTGTTGCATCACGAAGTCGTGCCCGATGCGATGAAGGGGTCCTCCAAATTGGTAGTCACTGGCCAAGACCTTTCCGCACTGATGGACCTGATCGACTTCAGCGGCCTGCCCTATCCCGGCATGGGCCCGGATCTGCGCGTGCTCACCATTCTTGCCAAATACGCGGCGTTCGGCGTGGTGCCGGAAGTGATTCCGATGCTGATTCCGGATATCGAAGTGCCGATCATTTCCACGCCTTCGCAGAAGAGCACCGACCTCGCATACATCAACCAGTTGGCCAGAGACTGCGGTTACGTGTTCTACATGGTGCCCGGCCCGTTGCCCGGCATGAGCCAGGCGTATTGGGGCCCGATGATTCGCATCGGCATGCCACAGCAATGCCTCAATGTAAATCTGGATTGTTGGACGAATGTCGAAAGCCTCAACTTCAAATACGAACCGCAGCATTCGGTGTTGCCGATCGTGTTTTCGCAGGATCAAACCACCAAGCTGGTGTTTCCGATTCCGATTCCGCCCATCACGCCGTTCAATCCGCCGCTCGGCATCGCAGTGCCGATTCCACAGAAAGTGGAACAGCTCGACGACACCGCGAAGCTCCCGATCGGCCAGGCCATCATGCAAGGCATGGCGCGCGCGGTGGAAAGCGCGGACGTGATAACGAGCGAAGGCTCGCTGGATGTCCTGCGTTACGGCGACATTCTTCGCGCGCGCAGTTTGGTGGGCATGCGCGGCGCGGGCATCGCGTTCGACGGCATGTACTACGTGGATAGCGTGACGCATCACCTCAAACCCGGCGAGTACAAGCAGAACTTCGTGCTCAAGCGCAATGCGCTGATCGCGAACACGCCGGTCGTGCCTTCGTTTCCGTTTTGAGTGGAGCACGTATGAGCAAGAAGTCGGGCAAGTTTCTGGGCAAATATCGCGGCACCGTGATGGACAACGTCGACCCGATGATGATGGGACGCTTGCTCGTGCAAATCGCCGACGTCTCCAACGTGCTGCCTTCCACGTGGGCGATGCCATGTCTGCCGTTCGGCGGCATTCAATCGGGCATGTTCGTCACGCCCGCCATCGGTTCCGGTGTGTGGATCGAATTCGAGCAAGGCAATTCGGATTATCCCGTGTGGGTCGGCTGCTACTGGGGTTCCGCGGCGGAAGTGCCCGCGCTTGCACTGGCCGGTCCGCCCGGTTTGCAAGCGATGGTGATGCAGACCACGTTGCAGAACACGCTGATGATCAGCGACGTGCCCGGCCCCACCGGCGGCATCATGTTGAAAACCACGGCCGGCGCGATGATTTCCATTTCCGAAGTCGGCATCGTGATCAGCAACGGCCAGGGCGCCACCATCATGATGGCGGGCCCTAGCGTGACCATCAACGAAGGCGCGCTGGTGGTGACCTGACATGCCTGGCTTCCTTATCCAGCAGGGCGCAATGGTGCAATGTGTGCACGGCGGACTAGCCATGCCGACAGTGCCGAATGCGGCCGTGATGTTGAGCGGCATGCCCAGTTGCCTGGTGCCGGAACCGTGGAGCGTGATCGCTTGCCCTGGCGTTCCGGCCGTGCCGATCCCGCCGTGCGTCACCGCGATGTGGACGGTGGGCACCGTGCGCGTGACTTCGTTCGGTCAACCCTTGGTGGTTCAAAGCGGTATCGCTCAGTGCATTCCGACCGGCACGCCGCTGTTGCCACCATCCGCCACACAAGTGCGCGTCACCGCGATGTGAGCCAACTATGACAAACATCGCATTCCCCTACCAGCTCGACACCACCGGCCACACCGCACAAGTGGATGTGGCGCAGCACGTCGCCGACATGATCGAACAGATCCTGTTCACCTCGCCCGGCGAGCGCGTGAATCGACCCACGTTCGGCAGCGGCACCGCGCAATTGGTGTTTGCGCCGAACAGCGATGTGCTCGCCGCGGCGCAGCAGAACGTGATTCAAGCGAGCCTGCAGATGTGGCTGTCGGACCTGATCCGCGTGCAGTCGGTCACTGCGGTGGCCGACGACGCCACGCTGCAGATCACCGTCGTCTACACGCTGTTGCAAACGCAGCAGCAACAGACGCAGCAATTTGTTTACGGCAGCGGTACAGGAGCGAGCTCATGATCTACTTCTGCTCGCAGAAAAATCGCCGCGATCTGGTGCTGCGCAGCGCGCTGCTCAACGGCATCGATTATCTGGAAGTCATCAGCGATCATCCCGGCTGCGGCAAGCAGCTTGCGGTAACCTTCCTCAAGGATGCGCGCGGATTGCATCTCACGCCTGGCAATGTCGTTATCACTGGCGACACCGTGCTGCGGGTGACGGCCGTCGACGCCGCTACGGACGACGATCCATATCTTGTTGTGATCGAACTCGACCGTACGGGCGATTTCTCACCTTACACGTTCTCGCTGGTGGACATGCCGGACGGCATCGATCCTCCTGCGGGGCTCGATCCGCAACTTTCGACGCTGACTTTTTCTTTCAAGGCGGATTGTCCGTCGCCGGTCGATTGCCGCACGGAGCCGTGCTGTCCGACGCCGACGATCGCACCACCGGACATCAACTACCTCGCGAAGGACTACGCAGGCTTCGTGCAAGTGATGCGTGATCGGATGGCCGTGCTGGTGCCCGGCTGGACCGAAACGCATGCGGCAGATATCGGCATCGCGATCATCGAATCGCTGGCTTATGCTGCCGATCATCTGAGCTATCAGCAAGACGCGGTGAGCACGGAAGCTTATATCGGCACCGCGCGCAGCCGCATTTCGCTGCGTCGGCATGCGCGTCTGGTCGATTACGCCATCGGCGAAGGTTGCAATGCGCGCACGTGGATTTGTCTCGAAACGTTGATCGATCCATTGACCGTACCGAAAGGCACCGCCTTCTACGTACGCACGCCGGGCGAAGCAGCCGTGGTAGATCCGCTCGATCTGCGCCATGCCGACTTGCTGCTAAACAGTACGCAACCGATCTTCAGCAGCCTTTGCGATGCGACGCTTCGCCAAGAGCAAAACGAGATTCACTTCTACACCTGGGGCGACAGCGATTGCTGCCTGCCCGCGGGCGCTACACAAGCGACCTTAGTGAACACCCTCGCGACGCTCACCGTCGGCACAGTGCTGGTGTTCGAAGAAGTGATCGGCCCACAAACGGGAGATCCCGACGACGCCGATCCCATGCATCGCTGGGCCGTGCGCCTGACGAGCGTGCGCATCACGAACGACAGCGGCGCACCCTTGTACGATCCGCTCAACGGCACATTGATCACGCAAGTAACCTGGTCCGGCGATGACGCGTTGCCGTTTCCGCTTTGCCTCTCGTCGACCTACATGGGCGACAACGGTCCCGTACAACAATTCGACGTCAGCGTCGCGCGCGGCAATATCGTGCCTGCCGATCACGGCATACCGATACAGAATGACGTGCTTGGCGTGGTCCCCGATCTTCCGCCCGCGCCGCAAGTAGAAACCAGTTGCGCGTGCGATACCGAAACCGTCGCGGCTTCAGCGTTGCTGCCGCCGCATGCGCGTTTTTATCCGCAACTGACCAGCTTGCCGCTGACCTTCTCGCATACATACGACGCCACGGCGCCGGCGAGCGCGTTTGCCGCGGCAGGTCCCGATACGGCCACACCGGCGATTGCCGTCTACAGCGACGACGGACGCACCTGGACCCCGACGGAAGACATCCTGTCCAGCCGCTCGAACAGCAACAACTTCGTGCCAGAGATCGAATACGACGGATCGGTGTTTTTGCGCTTCGGCGATGGTCAGTACGGCGAGGCGCCCGATCCGGGACTGCAATTGACGGCCGATTACCGCATCGGCAACGGCAGTATCGGCAATGTCGGGCACGACACCATCGCGCACATGATCGGCAATCCCAAGCAAATTCGCAGCGTGCGCAATCCCCTTGCGGCGACGGGCGGCGTCGATCCGGAAAGCATGGAACATATTCGGCAGTACGCGCCGTTCGCATTCGAGACGCAAGAACGCTGCGTCACCGAAGACGACTACGGCACGATGGCCGCCACCTTTCCAGGTATTCGGCAGGCGCGTGGCACGCTGCGCTGGACGGGCAGCTGGTATACCGCATTCGCTTCGGTGGAACCGGTCGGCGCGTTGACGCAACAACTCATGCGCGACACCCGACACCGACTCGACCTGCTGCGCATGCTCGGTGTCGATGTCGCCGTAGACGCGGCGAAGATCGTCGGACTGAATATAGTGTTGCGCATTTGCGTCGCGCCCGATCACTTCCGCGGCGATGTCTATGCAGCATTGATAAAACTGTTCATCACCGGCGATCAATGCAACGGGCAACCCGGCTTGCTCAACGCCGACAATTTCGTGTTCGGCGAAACGGTATACGCCAGTCCGTTTATTTCCGCCGCGCAATCGATCGATGGCGTGGTATCGGCAACGCTCGCGACATTCGGCCGTCTGGACCAACCCTGGGTAGATGGCGTCGCGCAGGGCTACCTAAGCCTTGGCCGTCTGGAAATCGCCTGCTGCGACAACGACCCTAATCACCTCGACCGCGGCGTCTTCGCGCTGCAACTGGATGGTGGCAAATGAGCGTGTGCCCTGCCACGACAGAACAACTGTGCGGCTGCTGCACGGGCATTTCGCTGGAAACGCCGGAATTCATCGGCAATCGCCCCGCGTTGCCTGCAATCGCCTACCGCGTGGGCCGATACGCGACCTTCGACGCCAGCATGCTGGCGTGTTTGTCGCCGGCTGCTTTCGAACCCATGGGCTTGTTGCGCACGCGGGAGAGCAGCGATTACACGATCGCCTTGCTCGACAGCTGGGCGGTGGTGCTGGACATTCTTACGTTCTATCAGGAGCGCTTCGCCAACGAAGCGTACTTGCGCACAGCGATCGATCAACGCTCGGTGATGGAGTTATCGCGATTGATCGGCTACGTGCCGTCGCCGGGCGTCGCCGCGTCGAGCGTGCTCGCGTTTACGCTATCAGATGCCCCCGGCTCGCCCGATAACGTGACGATCCCCGCCGGCACGCGCGTGCAAAGCGTGCCAGGGCCAGGACAATCTCCTCAGGTTTTCGAAACCAGCACGGACTTCACCGCGCTGATCGATTACAACGCGTTGCCGGCGCAAACCACGGTGCCCTGGCAGCTCGCGGGAAGCGACACGTTTACCTGGATCAAGGGAACGGCCAACAACATCAACGTGGGCGACATGCTGCTGTTTGTTCGCGCACAGAACGGCGTGCCAAGCGGAACCGGACCTGGCGATGCGCACTACGTCGTTGCAGTCAACATCGACAACACCGGCGGCAACACGCAGGTGTCGTGGGATGCGCCATTGAACAGCGATTTCCCGGCTGGACTCGTCGCACAAGACGTTTGCATTTATATCTTCCGAAAGAAAGTCTCCCTATATGGCGCGCAAGCGCCCAACGCCGCTTCGCTGCCCTATTCGGCCGTCGAATACGTGGGCGGCTCGCCGGGATCCGCGGGCTATGACTGGGATTTCGACCAATACGAGTACGGCAGCAATCAGCTCAGCCTCGATGCATCCTACGCGGGACTGACCCCTGCATCCGGCGCACCGCAATGGATCGTGCTGACCCGAACGAGCGACGTCGTGGTGTTCCTGCAGATTACGGATGCGGCCGACGGCAATCCCAATCTCTACACCCTCACCACGAAAGTCACGCAGCTTACGCTCACCTTGGGTCAGGTGATTACGCCGGCCGGCACCTATGCGCTGGACGACATCCTGTCGTATTTCACCGAAGAAACGCGCGCCACTACAGCCTATGTGCAAAACGCGCCGCTTTCGCCGACCGGTTTGCCGCTGACACAATGGAGCGGTGCCTATACGTTGTCGTCGGGAATGCTTGCGCCGGTTTCCGGCAATTCGGTCACCGTCACCGGTGGACAGTTGGTCGTGCCAGGCCAACCGATCGGCCTTTCCGGCAAGCGCGTGCGCATTCAAGTGCAACCTGGCGCAGGCGCCAGCTTCACGCCAGAGCAATCCAGCGCGGCACTGACGGTAGCGGACAATCAGATTTTCCTTGTCGATGCGTACCCGCCGCAACCGAACAACGGCGGCACGCCGACATGGTCGGTCATCACGCTGAGCGGCGTCGCCGGCACGCTGCTTGTGGACGATGCGTACGTGCAACTGCAGTCCGCCGACAAAAGCGATCCTGTGACGAGCGAAGCTGCGCAGGTCACGGCAACGCAGGTGAATGGCGATCTCACCGCCATCGGTTTAGAAGACGCCCTGCAACGCATTTACGACGCCAAAACAGTCAACGTAAACGCCAATGCCGTCGACGCCACGCATGGCGAAACGGTGCAAGAACTGTTGGGGTCCGGCGACGCTACCAATCCCGCGCTTACGTTTACGCTCAAACAGAGCCCGCTTACGTATGTCTCGTCCACCGGCAGCAACGGCACGCAGTCGACATTGCAGGTCTGGGTGAACAATCTCCAATGGCACGAGGTGCCGAATCTACTCAGCGCTGGCCCGGCCGATCGCGTCTTTGTAACGCGCGTGAATGCGAACGGACAAACGGTCGTGCAATTCGGCGATGGCACGAACGGTGCGCGCACGCCGACCGGTCAGATGAATATCCGCGCGGTCTATCGCAAAGGCATTGGCAGTGCCGGCAACGTGATGGTCGGCCAGCTTTCGCAAGCGCTGGATCGGCCGCAAGGTTTGAAAACGGCGACTAACCCCGGCGCCGCATCCGGCGGCGCCGACCCGGCCACCGCGGACGAGGCGCGCGCGCGTGCGCCGTTGCCCACGCTCACGCTCGGCCGTGTGGTGTCGCTGGAGGATTATCAAAACTACGCGCTGAACTTTGCCGGTGTCGCCAAGGCCACCGCGTCGTGGACGTACTTCAACGGCAGACGCGGCGTATTTCTCACCGTCGCCGGCGCGGAAGGCGCGACGTTCCAACCGGATGATCCGGTCATCTTGCATCTCATTCAGTCGCTGCAGATGTACGGCAATCCGTACGTGCCGTTGCAAGTCGTGTCGTATGTACCTGTGCCGTTCCAGATCGCGGCGAACGTACGCATCGACACCAACGACTACGACGCCAAAGCCGTGCTGGCGCAGGTGTGGCAGAACCTCAGCAACGCCTTCGCTTTCGATAACCGACAGCTCAGCCAGAACGTCGCAGCCAGCGAAATCATGGAGATCGTGCAGCGAACACCCGGCGTGATCGCCATGCAACTCACGGCGCTGTTCGTTTCCGCCGATCCAACCGGCGTCGTGCCTGCGCAGCTGTGCGCGGCCGGCGCGCAACCGCCGCTGGGCGCGCAGATGCTGCAACTCGATCCGGCTTGCCAGAACGCTTTCGGAGCATGGACATGAGCCTCGACGCTGCCGGCCTGTATGCACTGATGCCTGCGGTCTATCGTACGCGCGACGCTGCGAATGGCGGACCGCTGCAAGCATTGTTCAAGGTGCTGGCGCTGCAGGCGGGCATCGTCGAGGAGAACATCCAACAACTCTACGACGATCAGTTCATCGAGACCTGCATGCCGTGGGTCATTCCCTATCTCGGCGATTTGATCGGCTATAACAGCATCTATCAGATTGCGGCGGGCATCGACAGTCGCGCAGAAGTCGCCAATACCATCGGTTATCGCCGCCGCAAAGGCACGCCCATCGCGTTGCAACAGGTGGCGACGAACGTATCCGGTCGACCGGCCGTAGTGGTCGAAGAATTTCGCCGCGTGATCACCACGCAAAGCATGCGCTTGCCGCGACCGCACCATGTGGCGTGCCTGGACCTGCGCCGCAACGACGTGCTCGACAATCTACGCGACACCGCGTTCGACCACAGCAACCGCACGCTCAATGTGCGTCGTATTGCGCCGCGCGTGCGGGATGTCGCCATTCCCGATCCGGCGCCGCTCGATATCGCCCTGCACGGCGGCGGACGCTTCAACGTGCCGGATATCGCGGTGCATCTGTGGCGCTGCCAGCCGTGGTATGTCGATCACGCTCCGGCTTTCACCGTCGATGCGCGCCGCTTCAAGTTCAATGCATTGGGCCTGGACGCGCCGCTGTTTTCGCTGCCGCCAACGTATCCGGCGTTTACGCACATCAACACGCGGCTGGACGTGCCGCAACCGATTCGGCGCGGCGAGTTCCAACGCCAGCTCTCGGAATTCTATGGCCCCAGCTTGATGCTGTATGCCGACGGCACACCGATACCCGCCTCGCAGATCTATAGCGCGAACCTCGCCGACCACCCAAACGGTTCGTGGTGCAAGGTCGCTGCCGGCAAGATCGCGATCGATCCGGAACTTGGACGCATCCAATACGCCGCCGATCTCACGCCGCCACAATCGCTGCGCGTGAGTTTTACCTATGGCTTCCCTGCAGCGATGGGCGGCGGCCCCTACGACCGCACCGCCACGCTCGGCCAGGAAATGCCGACGCAGCATCCCGAGCAGGCGCAGTTCTTCGCACAGGTGGGTACGGCGACGTTCCCCGATCTCGCGACTGCGGTTGCGCAGTGGAATCTCCAACCGGCGGGTTCCATCGGCATCATCGTGTTGCCCGGGTTCGAGCGCTATGCGATCGATCTCACTGGCGCGAATGCGATTGCGCTTGCGTCGGGCAGCACGCTCGCCATCGTCGCTGGGGTGCCGGCGCCATCCGGCGGCGCGCGCGACATGATCTGGAATCGTGCGTGCGTCACCTTGCTTGGCGACATCGACATCCAGGGGTTGCCGCCGCCCGTGATGCCCGAAGGCGAAACGGCATTGCCGGGGCAACTGATACTCAATGGCTTTTGGATCGAGGGGCAGCTGGCCGTGAGCGGCAACGCTGTGACCATGCAAGTTTCCGATTGCACGCTGGTGCCCGGATTGGGTGCGGCCAATCCCGGTTTGTCGCAGTGCGAACCGAGCGTCGTGGTCGACAACGACACCACGCTCTGCATGTCCCGCTGCATCAGCGGCCCCATCGCGGCGAATGTCGCCGGAAGCGTACGCGTGTGCAACAGCATCGTCGATGCGAACTCGCCGTGCTGCGTGGCTTATGCGGGTTCAGACGGCTATTCGGCGGGCGCCGATCTGCATGTCGAAGACAGCACGATCATCGGCAAGGTTCGCACGCGCACGCTGCAACTTGCTTCCAACACGATCTTTTTCGCGCGACTAGGCCGGCACGATCCCTGGCCGGCTGCGCTGTGGTGCAGTCGTCGGCAAGCGGGTTGCGTGCGTTTCTGCTCGCTGCCGCGCGAAGCGATTACGCCGCGACGTTACGAATGCCTGCCGCCCGACGCGGATAGCACGGCGACGTTCGCGCCCAGTTTCGTCGCGTTGCGCTATGGCCACCCTGCCTATGCGCTGCTGAGCGGCGATACGCCGGTCGCCGTCTGGCGCGGCGCGGACGACGGCTCGCAGATCGGTGCGTATCACCAGATTCAAGAAACCGAAGCAGTATCGAACGTGCAGATTCGTACGCCCGAATATCTGCCGGTGATGCTTGAAGCGGGTATTTTTCTGCACCCCTCGCAGCCGGTGTTGCGCCCTGCTCCACCGCCGTTTGGTTACTACTTCCGCGCACCGAGTTGCTGCGGCGACGACGATGACGACGCCGCGAATCTGCCCGGTATTGGTTCGAACTTGCTATAGGCCCATGTTCATGACGAAGAGGTACAGGCCATGAAAGGTGATTTCAGCCGGATTCGCTTCGAGCCGAACAAGCACTACACGGACGTGCTCGATCAACAAGGCCGTGTGGCCTACGATGCGGACCACAACGAACAGCGCTTTATCGACGGCCATCGTCGCACGGCGCAAACCATCGATACGATCGGTCCGTATGGCGCGCCGATGCAGGACGCGGGCTTCGCCATTAGCGTCGTGGGCGGAAATCTGCAGATCGGCCCCGGTCGCTACTACGTGCAGGGTTTGCTGTGCGAAAACCCCGAAGCGTTGGATTACGACCAGCAACCATACCTGCTCGACAGCAGCGACGCCGGCAACCCGACATTTTTGCTGGAAGAACTATTGCGCCAGAAGAACGCTTGCCTGCGCGTTTATCTGGAAGTGTGGCAGCGCATGGTCACATCACTGGACGACGATTGTCTGGGCGAACCGGCGTTAGGCCAAGCGGATACGACGGTGCGCATGCAAACAGTGTGGCGCGTAGTGGCAAAGCTGCTCGTACCGAAAATCAAGTCGACAGATAGCACAAGCGATAACACGGCAGCGAACACCTCGCTAACGCTGCGCAAAGCGGTGCTGCAAGCCCGTGAAAACTTGAATGCCGTCTATCTCAATACCGGGACGCCTGCGGCTACAGCGAAAAACTCCGTGCCGTTCGACCCCACGCTCGGCGATATCTCCGCCACGCAACAGACGACTGCTTGCAGCTGCGCAGCAATGTACAAAGAATTGCCGCTCGCGCATTTCGGCACACTGTGCGCCGGACTCGCCGACAACGGCGGCGATTGCGGCTGCCAGCCGATTCCCGCTGCCGGTTACACCGGCCAGGAAAATCAACTTTACCGCTTCGAGATCCAGCAAACAGGTTCATTAAGCACCGCCACCTTCAAATGGTCGCGCGAAAACGCATCCATCGTCGTCGCCGTGCTTGGCGTAACCGGCAACAAAGTGACGGTGAGCAGCCTCGGCATGGATGCCAATCTTGGTTTCCAGGAAGGCCAATGGGTCGAGATCGGCGACGACAACGATCTCTTTGGCGAAATACCGAATCAACCCGGCAAGCTTTATCAGATCCAGAGCATCGATCGTCCGTCGCTCACGCTTACGATGACCACGACGGTGCAACCGGTGGATACCGCGCGCCACGCGCGTATGCGCCGCTGGGATCAAAACGACGCCACCGCCGGCGCCGACGGGCAGCCGTTATCCGACAACTGGATCGACATCGAAAACGGTATCCGCGTGCGCTTCGGCAAAGGCGACTATTTTGCGGGCGACGCATGGGTGGTTCCGGCACGCAGCGCTACCGGCGATATCGATTGGCCGCCATGCGGCAGCAATGGCGATTGCTCTCAGCCGCCGCATTACACCCAAGTGTACCGTGCGCCGCTGGCATGCATTCATTTAAACGATACGTTCAACCGCGACGCACTCTACCTCGACGCGAGCGTCGGCACGTACGGCGGCCGCTTCAAGGTGGACGATTGCCGGCGTCTCTTCCCTACGCTCACCGACATTGGTAATTTGGCCAATGCGAACTCGCTACATATCACTGGCATCAACTGGAACAACGATCGCTTCATGACCTTCGATACGTTGATCCAGCAGGGCCTGAGGGTGACGTTCGATCAGCCGCCCGATAGTCCGCTTACGCCGGCGAATTTCATCGTCACGTTCGAAATGCCGATGCTGGCGCAGGCGGAGTACGGCACGATGCAGCAGGCATTCGCACTGGATGCGATGAAGGTGGCGACACCGGCTCCCGCCACATCGCCCACACCGGCGCCCACACCGGCGGCCTCGTCGCCTTCACCTGCGTCGGGCGCCAACACGAACTTGATCGCCGACATTAAATTCCATGTGTTGCCGACGCCAACCACGATACGCTCACCTTTCATTGTCGATTCCAGCGTGGCGACCAGCGGCAACGACGTGGTGTGGACGTTGCCCATCAGTAACGTGAGCAAGAATCAGATCACGGAAATGGAAGCGATCAATGCGGCGTTGACGGCATCCGCCCGACAAGGCCTGCCCGCGCGCGTTCGCGTGAAGCTGCCCGGCCATGCGCTTTATGCGACGACGTCGGCGGGCAACCAGCTTTACCTGGATGGACAGGTGTTCGGCGTCACCGTCGGCTCTTCCAGCAATCTTGCCGTCAACACGCAGTACATCGATCTGCAGTTCCCCAGCGGCAACGACGTGCGCGCCAGCGATTTCGAAAGCTGGTTTTATCTTTATCCCGCGCTGTCCGTACAGAGCGTGAGCTTTACCTATAGTCAGATCACCGTCGCCGATCCGAACGGTTCCGTCGTCGTAACCAGCACCACGCCCACCGCTACGACCCAACCGGTGGTGCAGCAGGCGACGATCGCTTTGAACTATCCAGCGCTGCAAGCGACCACCGTGCAACTGGCGATGTCGGGCGATGCCACCGTTGCCAGCGTCCCCGCATCGGTAACGGTGCAAGCGGGCGACAGCAGCGTCACCGTGGATGTCACGCTGCAAGGCGTTCCGCCCAACGCGAGTACGGAGTCGTTCACGCTCACGGCGTCGCTGCCTTCGGCCTTGGGTTTCGCAACATCGCAAACCGCGTCGTTCAGTGTCACTGGCACGGTCATCTACACGTAGTCATCGGGAGCCCGCCATGCGCGCCGTGTGGTCGTTCTGGAGCAAGCCTTATCAAGCCCGCAAGGGGCGAACATGGCGCGAACCGCATCATCATCTGCTCGCGTGGGGTTTGTCGTTGCGGCAAGCGAGCAAACACTATCCGGACACCATGTTGGTGACCGACAAGGCCGGCAAGGCGCTGCTGATCGACAAACTCGGCTTGGATTTCAAACACGTCAGCACGGATTTGGAAGCGTTGCGCGACGCGGACATCGGCTGGTGGGCGCTTGGCAAGCTGTACGCGTACAGCTTGCAGGATCGCCCGTTTATCCATCTGGATACCGATGTCTTTCTATGGAAACCGTTGCCATTGAGCGTGGCGCAGTCGCCGGTGTTCGCACAATCTCCGGAGTTCCATTCCGGTGTTGGCGCGGAGTGCCTGCCGGCAAAAATTGAAGCCGCGTTCGCCCACCACGGCTTGTCGCTGCCGCCGGAATGGGAGTGGTCGCGATCGCTCGGCGAATCGTCGTTCCGCGAAGAAAACTGCGGCATTCTCGGCGGCCAGCGCCACGATTTTCTGCGCTATTACGCGCAACTCGGTTTGCGCATGGTGCGCGACCCGGCGCACGCGCGCGCATGGCAGGAACTGTCCAACAAAGATGGCTACAACATGATGATCGAACAATTCATGCTGTCGGCTTGCCTGGATTACCACCGCATCCATCCGCAGTCGCCGTATCGCGACGTACGCGTCAGATATCTGCTGCCCAATTGGGCCGACGCGTTCGATCCCGCAAAGATCGCGCAGGTTGGATACACCCACCTGTTGGGCGACAGCAAAGCGGACGGCGCGGTGATGCAACGCTTGGAGCGTCGCATGGAAAGCGAGGACCGCGAATTCTATCGGCATTGTCTGTGGCTCGGGCAGCGCATGGCTGGCACGTGACATGGACAAGCGCCCTGCCAAACCCGTCGGTGATGTGGTGCGCCCAGCAAGCGCGCGCAAACCATCGAGCACAGCGCGCAACTCGGCGCCGAATTCGACGTCGCGCACGAAGGGACCGCAAGCAAGCAGCAAAGCCGCGCCGCCATCATCCACGCATATTCCCTCATTGGCGCCCAACGAACGCGGCGCGGGTCGCCCGTTGAGCCCCGAACTGCAATCGCATTTCGGTACGCGCATGCACACCGACCTCAGCGACGTGCGCATCCACACCGACGAAGCCGCTGCACGCTTGGCGGCCGACATGCGCGCAAAAGCCTATACGGTAGGCAAAGACATCGTCTTCGGCGCGCAACGCTATCAACCCGAAACACGCAGCGGCGAGCGTCTTCTCGCGCACGAATTGGCGCACACGGCGCAAGCAAGCGACACGGCCGCGCAGGCGGTGAGCAAATCCACGGATGAAAGCGAACGCGACGCGGATCGTGTAGCGGACACCGTAACGCGCGGAGACCATGCAACGCCGCGCGCCAAAGCAACCACCACCGTTCAGCGCCAGCCGCTGAACGACACGGATGCCCCAAAGCACGAACCTCTGCTTGATCGCATGTTGGACAAGGCGTCGCCCTTTCTCGCCGCGTCGACTGGTTCGACGACGTTGAACAACTTCGACACCGGCAAATCCGATCTCAAGCCCAACCATCTCGCCGAGCTGCGAAAAACAGCGCAAACCATTGCCGTGCTACTGCGCCAATATCCGAATTCCACCATCACCATCATCGGCCATACCGATACGGTGGGCACCGAAGCGCGCAACCTCGCACTCGGCCAGGCCCGCGCCAGCGCGGCGGCCGACGCGCTGGAAAAATTCGGCGTGCCTGCCGCCATCGTCAGCACGGTCAGCGCGGGCGAAGGCCCTCCGCAAGCGGTGAAAACCAAGGATGAAGTACCCAACGCGCAAAATCGACGCGTGGAGGTGCGCTTCGATCCGAAAGCTTCTCCCGTACCCAACATCGTGCCCAAGCTGGAACCGAAGAAGCAGGAGACGCCGAGTATTTTTACGCAACCGCCTCCGCCGCCGATGATCGATTTGCGTATTCATCCGAAGGACGACGACAGCAAATATCCGCCTGGCCCGTACCGCCACGACGACGCGCCGCCCGGTATGTGGAAACCGATTCCGCCAGCGCCGAAAGGCACCGGGCCGAAATCGCCTCTGGATGTGATCGGCGAAAAGATCATCGATCCCGTGGTCGATGGCGTTGCGCACGGTTTGTCCAAAGACATGCGCGACAAAATCAAGCAAGCCGCACGCGACGCGGTGAAATCGGGCATAGCCAAAAGCGCGCGCGCGGCAGCCGAAGCTGCCGGCCTGAAGGACCCGAAGGGATTGGACGCGATCGAGAAGGCCACCGAAGCGGCAATCCAAGAGAAGGGAACCGGTGGGAGCAATGCACCATGATTTTCTCGGACGCTCCGGTCGGGTGAGCCATGGGCGAACGAACACGCGCCCCGGCAAAACGCAACGCATCGGCTGCAAAAAGCGCTGCATTGCCATCCCGGCGCGCTCGTCGCGCACCGGGTGCTTCCGTCGATGAAGCATGCGCGACAACGACAAACCCTATTGCGCCCGCTTCGCTGACAAGCATCCCGACGTTTACGCCAGGAGATGCCGATACTCCGCCGCATCCCGCACGTCTCCCCGACAACAGCCCGCATCCGGTCAAGCGCAACGCGCTGCATGCGACAACGCAAGAACAACGTTCGCCATTGCGGAATCTGGCGACACCCTCCATGGACGCCACATCGATCGCTCTGCCGGTTGCAGTGCGGCAAGCCTTATCAAGCCCAGGTCGACCGCTCGACCATGTCACACGACAAGCCATGGAAGCGCATTTTTCGCGCAAGAGGATCGCATTTAAGCAAGCAAGGGACGCCGACATTTCCGACATGCCCGAAACGATCTGGGTGAGCCGACCCGGCAATAGCAGTGAACAGGAAGCCGATCGGCTTGCACGCAACGACCACAACCCAGCGGCATACGGAAATCCGACGACTTATCAAGCCCCCGACTTTAGCCGCATCCGGCTGCATACCGACCTGCAGGCCGCACGCGCCACACGCGAGCTCGGCACGCGTGCGTTTGCATACGGCCAACATATTGTGATCGATGGCGCGCATTACGCGCCCGGCACGCCCGGCGGCATGCTGCTGCTCGCTCATGAATTGGCGCATGCGCTGCAAGCGGGGCCATCGAGCATCTGGATATTGATGCGCGACACGCCTTCCGACCAAAGCGATACCAAGGGCACAACGCTGGAAGGCGGCGTATCCATGAGCGTCACCATGGATGGCCTGCGCTTTCAATTCACCAACGTCACACTGAAGGAGGGATCGCCGCGCCTGCAGTTGCTAGCGCTCATTCTCCGCCGCCTGGTCGGCGAACAATACAAGACCGGTCTGGAGAACACCGTTTCCGACAAGCTCAACATGCCCTCGATCGAAGCGAGCGGCCTGCTCAACATCAACGCACCCTCTTCCCCTGGAAAGAAAGTTACGCAAATCGCCATCGATCTTGGCGCGACGACGGATCTGCTCAACGTTCTCAAGGCGCTCCAACTTCCTACCACGCTTACCAGCACCCAGACCGATCTAATTGCCAAAGGCCTCGCCGCCGTCGACGCGTGGGAGAAACTGAAAGAAGGTTTCCCCAAGTGGTACACGCTATGGATCTTCAAGCGCGAAATGTCCCAACAGGGCGAACTGCTCGAAACATGGCAGAACGCACGCAAAGACACTAGCAGCGCCGGGGACATGCAGCGCATCAATGCGCTGAACAGCATCGAGTCGGCGCTGATCGATCATGCCAACCTCGTCGATATCATCCGTGCCGACGTAGCGCTTGCCAATGAAGCCAACAAGCCAACCAACGAATTGTTGGTCAAGCGGGATCGCGAACACGCCGCGGCCACGTACGCCGCGATGTTCAACGTGCAGCTCTCTGCCGACCACCCGATCACTGCGGCACCCGAGTCGGTCAACGTAAACGTCGTCGCCAATTTCCTCGGCTACCTCCATACGCAAGAAACCGTTGCAGCGAACGCCGCAGGCGACGACTCGAAGGCCCACGACGCTCGCACGCAATTGCTCGGTCGCTATGGCCGCTTTGTATTACGCGCCTACGGTCACGAAGGAGACGAGCAAATACTCAAGCACCCGGCACGCGCTAATGCGCCACCGTGGGATGCCGTGCTGAGCGACGCGCCGCCTCTGTCGCCACCGCTCTACGAGGCTGCGCTGGAAACCGACCACGCCTTCACCATGCAATTGCAATGGCAACATTGGACTGATGCGATGGTGACCTACAGCTATATGTGGGAATTCATCCGTGTGCCGGATTCCAAGCTTGGCGCGCCCGCTTTCGACGCGACCCAGGCAGCGGGAGAACGGCCGAGCGCAAGCAAAGTGTTCGGCACGCGATGGGCAAGAGCCAGACGCTACAACGCGGCCGATATCGAACGCATTCACCACGATCTCGGCGACAAGCCGTGGGGCCAGGCCGCGGAAGACTTGGTCGAAATTGGTAACGCGCTTCGTTACGTCGGCACGGTCGTGCACTTTATTTTGGACAAACTCACCGAACCCGCCTACGTCGCGCGCTATGTATTTCCAGGCGCCGGCTTGTATATCGTGCGCTGTCGCGCGATTCCCATCGTGGACGACGATAAGGAAATCAAGCGTCAGCCGAGTGTCGCCTACTTGCCCGTCGTCGCGCGCGACCCGGACGAAATGGCGATCGCCGAAGTCAACGAGGCCAATCGATCCCAATTCCAGGCAAACCTGCGTATCGCGGAGATTCAGAGCCTGCTCGCTTCACCTTTCCCGCCGGAAAATGCCGAAGCGCTGAAGCGGGAGATGAAGGACTTGCAATCGATGTTGCTCGCGCCCACCGAAGCGCTGCATCAACGTGGCGATGTACTCGATGCACAAATCGCGGCGCTGCAGAAGCGTCTCGATCTGCGCAAGCAAATCGCAGATATTCAGGCCCTACCGGAGACACAGCGCGATGCGGCTCGACTCGCCGAGCTACAACGGCAACTGGTCGCAGCAGGTGGCGAATCAGGCAGCAAGTACTTTGAAGAACGCGAGTTGGAGTCGCTGCGCAGTCAGCGAGACGTCAACAAAAATCTGCAGGACATGGAAGCGGACCGGACCAAGAACGAAACCGGTTTTCGGTTCTCGCCGGTCGTCAGCTTCGTCTCCGATGTGGGTCAAAGTCTGCAACTTGCGGTCGAAATGTTCGATCGCGGCGAGCACGACGGCGAGTATCAGGTTTTCATCTCCGACCTCACCACGCCCGACAGCGGCAAAGCGTTGGGAACCGCGCCGGCTACCGACAAAAATCCGCGCGTGCAAGCCATTCGCAACGGCCTGAAGAAATTGCTCGAGGAAAGCAGCGATTACGGCCGTGGACGCGTCGCCTTCAGTATCGACGGCGTCACTTATTTCCAGCGCATCGAAGCGGGCACCGGCCGCATGTTGACGGAAGCGGCCGACAATGCGGCAACGGTCGCATCGCTGGCGGCGATCGCCCTCGCGCCCATTACCGACGGCGCAAGTCTCTTTCTGCTGTTGCCCATTGGCGCTGCGGGCGCCGTTACGTCGGCGTATCGCCTCTATCAGCGCTACGACGAAAACCGGCTGCGCCTGGATTTCGCAGCGGTCATGGACGTCGTCAACATCGTTGGCGGCGTACTGGGGCTGGCGCAGGCGGCGACACCGCTGCGCGCCGTGCGTCTTGGCAAGGTGCTAGCGGTGATGGGCGTCGGCATGGATGGCGCAGGCGTCATGATGATGGGTGCGGGCATCATGGTGCAGCTCGATGCGTTGCAATCGTTGCCCGAGCACGAACGCGCGGCGCGCATGTTGGAAATTCTCGGCGGGGGGATGATGCAACTAGGCATCCAAGTCGGCGGTGCGGTCATGCATGCGCGATATCAGTCCCATCGCAGCGCAGCGGCCGGTCAGTCCGGTGAACATCTGACCGCCAACGAAGAGCCGGGCTTCCATCCCGCTTCACCTGAAGAATTGGCGGCGGCCGAAGCAAAGGCGAAGGCAAGTCCGCCGCCTTCGGGCGCATCCGATCGCAGCATGGCCGGCAGCGGCGGTCCACCCGGCGACAAGCCGCCTCCCGCCAAAACGCCTGCGGGAACGGGAAAACCCGCGTCTGCGAAGTCGAAAGCGTCGCCCGAACGTCTGTTCGAGCTATTGCAGCAAGGTGTGGATCGCTCGCGTCCGCCTCCGCTTCCCGACGCAGCTGTGAAGAGTCCGCCCAAGTCCGGTGAATATCAGCGCGGATTGATGACCGCGGACGCCGCGTATGCGGCATACAACAAAGCTCTTGCCGTATCGACCGGACGCGAGGTGGCGATCTACCACAACCCGGACACGGGCGAATACCGCATCATGATCGGCAGCGAAACGGGCGTGCGTGCGCCGGAAGCCGCGGGATGGAACGCGCTGGTTCACTACCATCCGAACGAAGGCAATGCGCTGACGTTCCGCTTGCCTGCACCGCAGGATTTCCGCGGATTGATGTTCCGCTTCTTCGCCGAAGGCGTCGCTGTAAGGGAATTTATCGAATTCACCATACCGGGCGTGGGCCGCGGCCGTACGGAATACGGTATCGAACCGGGCGTCGCCGAACCCTACTACGTGCGCATCAACCAACCCGATGGTACGTCCCGCACGATACGCTTCGCCAACGATGGCCACTATTCGGCGTATTGGGGCGAGCGCACCGTCGCCGTGCCGGAAGGCTCGCCCGTGTACGACGCGATGATCCGCGACATCGAGTCTTACATTCGCTCCATTCGCGGCAACGAGCCGCCCGAGTTCGGCCCGCACGAAAAAACCACCAGCGGCGACACCGGCTCGGCGCCTGCCGCCACCGATAAGAGCGTCGCCAAGAGCAAGACGGCCCAGCAGGCGACCGGTGCCATGCAATCGGGCACCGGCGATCTTACCGACGAAGGTGTCGCGTTCATCCGCAGCCGCTTCAAGACCGTAAGCGAGGGTCGCGGCAAGAAAATCGAACTTGCATCGCTCACGGATGCGCAGATCAAGGAGCGCTTTCCCAATCAATCGGCATGGCTGGAAGCGATCGTCACGGCGCAGGCACGCAGCGATTGGCTAGGTCGCAGCACGCCGACCGATTTCGCGCTGACCGATCCCACGCAAAATTTCAACGACGTCGCCGCGAAACTCGATACCGCCATCGCGAAGGGCAAGACGGGGCATTCTCTGCATAAGGACATGCTCGGGTGGAACGTCAAGGACTTCGTCGACGAAATGCTGCGTCAAGGCGATCCTACGTTGACCGCTGCGTACAACGCATGCGAACACAACACCAACCCCGACGTGGTCAAACGGTGGCAGGAATTCAAAAACTCGACCAAGAAGGGCGATATGTGCGGTTTCTTCCTGGGCAAGGTCGGGTCGAAACGGCCGGATATCGTCGAAGTGATGCTCAGCCAGAACGAAATCCACATTACCGACGCCAGCTTCGCGTACGGCGACCCTATTCACAATTTCAAGAGCGCCTTCTACAAAGTTGTGATGGAACGCCTGATCAACGTCACCACCGTAACGTCCACCGACTATCGATCGCCGCTGAGACAAACGCCGATTTAATCTCCGCCTAGGAAGAAAGAGAATCGGCGTTTCCGATCGCCGCTCCTCTGCCTCGAAAACGTTCCGGCGCAATATCGTGTTTGCGCATCAGCGCAAAAAAAGCCCGGCGATTTTTCTTGGCATCCATGGCCGCGCGAGTGATGTTTCCGGCATTCAGCGCAAGCAAACGTTCTATGTAGCTCTTTTCGAATGCCTCGACCGTCCGTGCCTTGGCGACGCGAAACGATTCGACACATTCTTCGTAAGTGACGTCGCATGGCAGCTGCAGGTCTCCCGCGCCGATAAAGGAACTCTGACAGAACAACACGGCCCGCTCGATCACGTTGTGCAGCTCGCGCACGTTGCCGGGCCAGTCGTAACTGGCGAGCTTGCGCAGCGCCTGCGCGGTGAGGCTTGGGGCCGTGCGGCGATGCTCGTGACAGCAATGGTCGATGAAGTGGCGCGCGAGTTCGAGAATGTCGTCGCGCCGCTCGCGCAATGCAGGCAACGTAAAGTTCAATACGTTCAGACGGAAGTAAAGATCGCTGCGAAACGCGCCCTGCTCCACCATCGCGGCAAGCTGATGATTGCTGGCTGCGATCACACGCACGTCGGCATGACAATTGGCGCAGCTTCCAACGGGGCGATATTCTTTTTCCTGCAAAAAGCGCAGCAATTTGGTTTGCGCGCCAAGCGGCAGCGAATCGATTTCATCGAGGAACAGCGTACCGCCTTCGGCTTCGCGCACCAGGCCGCTGCGCGCCGCATGCGCGGAGGTGTAGGCGCCGCGCGCGCAGCCGAACAGTTCGCTTTCCATCAATTCGGTGGGAATGGCGCCGCAGTTGACGGCCACCAGCGGGCGCGAGGCGCGCGGTGAGAGGTAATGCACGGCACGCGCGAACACTTCCTTGCCAGTACCTGTCTCGCCGAGAATCAATACGCTGGCGTCGCAGTTGGCGATGATCGGCAATGCCGACAGTTGCTTCATGAAGCTGGCGCTGGACCCGATCAACTGATGCGCGCGCGCGATGTTGATCACGGCCGATTCGTCCAAATTGGGATGCGCCAGCAAAAAGCCGGCGGCGCGTTGCACGCGCGTGCGCAATTCGGCGTCCGCATAGGGCGAGGAGATGAAGTCGAATGCGCCGGCGCTCAGCAGTGCGGCGATCTGTTCCGAATCGAGGTGTGCGCAAACGACAACGATGTTGCAGGCCGGCATGGCGGTACGCCATTGCGCAATCGTCGCGATCGCCAGCGCAAGCACGTCCGATTCGACCGGCATCACCACGAGATCGCACAGCAGCGGTCCGGCAAGCTGCGGTTGCCACGCTACATCTATACCCAGCGGCGACAGCGCGCGCAACGCATCGTAGGCATGGCGCGCCAATGCCTCGTGCTCCCCAACTTTCACAACCCCGCAAGTCAGCGTT
This sequence comes from Dyella sp. 2HG41-7, assembly GCF_021390675.1. Taxonomy (NCBI): domain Bacteria; kingdom Pseudomonadati; phylum Pseudomonadota; class Gammaproteobacteria; order Lysobacterales; family Rhodanobacteraceae; genus Dyella; species Dyella sp. 2HG41-7. The sequence goes on along the minus strand of NZ_JAJEJV010000004.1, from coordinate 1,277,510 downwards.
TCCATGGATATGGCCCCGTGGCACGCATACCGCCTGGACGGATCCTGCTGCACAGACACTTCCGTGATATCGGCGCTACCGCGGTGCGCACTGGACGCGCACGCGTACGCCGCCCCACATCCTATAGTTGTCAGCCGACGATCACCCCGGGAAACAATGCAACGGCATCCACTTTGATACTGCGTGCAGACAGTTTCGCGAACGCAGTTCGCAGAAATATACGCCGAAAATATGACGTTCGCTCGCGTGGATTTGCTACCGAAAGCTGTCTAATTCATCGCTTACACGACATCTATTGAAGAAAAAGGCGCAAAAAAACCCCGCTCGAACGAAGCGGGGTTTTGTTTTTGCAGCTGCCTCGAACGATCAGTTCTTGGTCGCGCTGGCCGCTTCCGCGGTTTCGGCTTGCTCGCGCTCGGCCAGACGCTGGCCGACGCGGTCGATGTTCTGCAGCGACAGCAAGTGCGCGTAGATCCAACCCAGCGTACCGTCGAGAAGGAAACGATGTGCGGTTTCCGCATCGAGCTTGCGCAGCTTCTCCTCGCTGACCACGAACAGGCCGTTAAGATTGATGACGTTGCCGTTGCGTTCCATACGAATATTGCGCGGCTCCAGAAGATCGTGCTTGCGCAGGTCTTCCACGAACTGCTTGGTGCGCGCGACGTGCTGCTGGAATTCGCCGAGGAAGTTCACGGCGTTCTTCAACATGTCCGTTTCGGTGCCGTCTTCTTTGAAGAGACGTTCGCCTTCCTTATCGTTGAAGCCTTCGTAGCCTTCGTCGAGGAATACGGTGAAATCTTCGCCTTCCGCACCGACCGGCTTTTCGGCCAGCACGAACGGATAGCGGCGCACGAACGCCGGAATGTAGACGCCCATTGCCCACGCGCCTTGCGCGTCGATAAACAGGTTTTCGTTCTGGCGCAGACCCAAGAGAGCCATCGGACCGGTGTTGTCGATGTCCTGGCCGGCGAAAAGGATCGGAATGTCGCGAGCGGCGATCGGAAATTCCGTGCAGGTGAGCGGCACGGAGTGCACGCTGTGCGCGAATTTCAGGTTCTGCAGCCCCTTGATGCGCAGATCCTTGTGGACGGTGCGGTTGAGCGGAACAGGACGCTCGTAGAAAAGTACTTCAGCCACGTTACTTACCTCTGCCCCGCCGTGCCGGGGTCGCCACGTTCGGCTCCCCCTCCCAAACCCGGCGCCGGGTCTACAGATGAACACTCACTATATCAGCGCCGACCGCGCCGGGCGAATCGACGAGGATTGCTTGTTTTTGGGACCGTATCGGCCTTTGCGGGGGCCACGCAGGGGCCTTTGTGCATGCGTTTTGCAATCAATTTGTTCTATGCTGCGGAAAAATCGAGCACCATTGCATTGATGGGACGCTCTTTCGCTCACGGTGAAGGACGCAACGCATGCTTATGGAAGTGCCAAATCGGGCCGACCTCAACTCGACTCGTGTGCTGTCGCTGGACGCCGCTGGCCGAATCCTCGACTGGATCAGCTGGCAGGATGCCGTCTGCCTGTACGTCCGCGACGCCGTGGCCTGGACCCTCGGCGACCCCTGTCTGACCGTGCACGGGGGCCATAATCGCCTGCTCGGCGCGCAAAGCCATATCGATCTGCACCCCATCGTGGCCAGCCGCGGCCATTGCAGCAATCACGCCCTCGACCCCGCGCCTGCGCTGACGAACGTGGCCTTGTTCAACCGCGATCGCTATCTGTGCATGTATTGCGGCGTGCGCTTCTCGCGCGGCGAGCTGACCCGCGACCACGTGCTGCCGCTGTCCAAGCGCGGTCGCGACGAATGGGAAAACGTGGTCAGCGCCTGTCTCGCCTGCAATCTGCGTAAAGGCAACCGCACCCCGCAAGAAGCCAATATGCCGCTGCTGGCGATCCCGTATCGGCCGAGCTGGGTGGAACATCTGATTCTGTCGAACCGCAACATCCTGGCCGATCAGATGGAATTCCTGGTCAGCCACCTGCCCAGGCATCGCCGCGAAGCCCTGGTCTAAGGCCTAATTCCTACTGTTGTGCCCCTCCCCTCCGGCGAGAGGGCACAATAGGCCGATGATCGATCTGTCCCGTTATCCCCATTTGTCTTCGATCCAGACACCGGCCGATCTGCGCCGTGTGCCGGACGAAGAACTCCCCGCCGTCGCCGACGAATTGCGCCGCTATCTGATTGAAGCGGTCGCCAGCTCCGGCGGCCATTTCGGCGCGGGTCTCGGCGTGGTGGAGCTAACGGTTGCGCTGCACTATGTGTTCGACACGCCACACGACCGGTTGATCTGGGACGTCGGCCATCAGTGCTATCCGCACAAGATCCTTACCGGACGCCGCGACCGCATCACCACCATCAAAAAGAAAGGCGGTTTGGCGCCGTTTCCGCGCCGCGAAGAGAGCGAGTACGACACCTTCGGCGTCGGCCACTCTTCAACCTCGATTTCCGCGGCGCTGGGCATGGCGATCGCCGCGCAGCGTCGCGGCGATACGCGCAAGTTCGTGGCGGTGATCGGCGATGGCGCGATGACCGCCGGCATGGCGTTCGAAGCACTCGATCATGCCGGCGACTTGGGCGCGAATTTGCTCGTGGTGCTCAACGACAACGGCATGTCGATCAGCGAAAACGTGGGCGGCCTCGCCAAGCGCCTGGAAAAACGCGACGAAAGCGTGTCGGTGCCGAGCACCATGTTCGAAGAACTGGGCTTCGATTACACCGGCCCGATCGACGGACATGACGTGCCCAAGCTGCTGGAAATTTTGCGCACGTTGAAACAACAGCCGGGTCCGCAGCTGTTGCACGTGATCACGACCAAAGGCAAAGGCTACGCGCCGGCGGAACAGGCGCAGATCGAATATCACGCTGTGAGCCCGTTCGATCCCAGCGCTGGCGTGGTGAAGAAAACCGGCCCGACCAAACCGACGTACAGCGACGTTTTCAGCGATTGGCTTTGCGACATGGCTGCTGCGGATGAGCGCTTGTTTGGCATCACGCCAGCGATGCGCGAAGGCTCAGGGTTGGTGCGTTTTTCGCAGGAATATCCCGAGCGCTACTTCGATGTGGCCATTGCCGAACCGCACGCCGTGACGCTTGCTGCCGGCATGGCCTGCGAAGGCGCGAAGCCGGTGGTGGCGATCTACTCTACGTTTCTGCAGCGCGCGTACGATCAAACCATCCACGACGTGGCCTTGCAGAATCTCGACGTGACATTCGCGGTCGATCGCGCGGGCGTGGTCGGCCCTGATGGCGCCACGCATGCGGGCAGCTTCGATCTGAGTTTTCTGCGTTGTCTACCGAACATGGTGATCATGGCGCCCTCCGACGAGGATGAATGCCGCAGCATGCTCACTACCGGTTTTCGCCACAGCGGCCCCGCCGCCATTCGCTATCCGCGCGGCGGCGGTCCTGGCGTGGCCGTTCGCGATACGTTGGAAACGCTACCCATCGGCAAAGCGGACGTGCGCCGCCGCGGACGGCGGCTGGCGATTCTCAGCTTCGGAGCAATGCTCGCCCCCGCGACGGAAATTGCCGCCGAAATCGATGCGACGCTGGTCAATATGCGCTTCGTCAAACCGCTGGACGAGGCGCTGATCATCGAATTGGCAAAGAATCACGAGGCCTTCGTCACCCTCGAAGACAACGCCGTGGCCGGCGGCGCGGGCGCGGGCGTGGCCGAATGCCTTGCTGCGCATGGCGTCACCCTGCCCATCCTGCACCTGGGCCTGCCCGACCTGTACCTGGAACACGGCAGCCGCGAAGAAGTGCTGAGCGAGGCCGGGTTGGACCTCCCCGGCATCCGCAAGGCCATCCGGGCGCGCTTTCCGCAGGCGATTTCGCCGAATCAGGCGAGCGCGTGAGCCTCCCAGTCGTGTTTTCCTGCCGGGAAACGCGAAATTTGGCCCCCCTAGGGCCTGTTCGCACTATTTGCGTAGCCCGCGTTGTCGATGAGTGGCCGTCAGGTGGTAGTGCGTGGCGCCGGCTTGACTGGCTGTCAAGCCAAGCCGCGCGCTGCCGCATGGCGGCCACTCATCGACAACCCGAAGGGCCGGGTCTGTTTGCCCGCCATCCTGCGTCATCGCTCAGTCGTGTACGGACGTACACTCCCCTCGCTCTTCCTTGGCTGGCGCGCAAACAGCCCCCGGCGCGGGCCACGCAAATAGTGCGAACAGGCCCTAGTTACCGCCGCCTAAGGGAGAATGGCGGGTTATGCAATATCCTTAACGTTTTCCCAAGGATTGAGGAGCCGTTTGGCCCGTGACTGAGTTCATCGTCCGACTAGCCCAATTCTGCCGTCGCTACGCCCTTCTGGTTGCGCTGTTCTTCTTCGCTTTGGCGGGGGTCGGCATCTGGATCGCCGCGCACCGGTTGAGTGTGGATACCAACACCGACAACCTCTTCGCCAGCACGCTGCCGTGGCGTCAGCACGCGGCTGCGTTCGATCGCGAGTTTCCGCAATTCAACAACGTGCTAGCCGTCGTGGTTCGCGGCGCGACCCCGGAGGAATCCGACGAAACGGCCGAGCAACTCGCCAAGGCTCTGCAAGCGGACAAGAAGCACTTTATCGACGTGAGCAGGCCCGACGCCGATCCGTTCTTCCGCGAAGAAGGCTTGCTGCTGCTCGACCCGGACGATCTGGGCAAGATGCTCGGCTCGCTGATGAATGCGCAGCCGCTGCTCGGCCCGTTGGCAGCCGATCCGTCGGCGCGCGGTTTGTTGAACGGCGTGTCGCTGATGGCGGCGGGCGTGCGCATCCAACATGCCGATCTGTCGCCGTACAAGCCTGCGCTGGATCAACTGCGCCAAGTGCTCGACAACGCGGCGGACGGCCATCCCACGCCGCTGTCGTGGCAAAGCCTGCTCGGCTCGGATATCACGCAACAACCGCAGAACGTGCGCTTTGTGCTCACGCATCCGGTGCTCGAAGACGGATCGCTGCAACCCGGCCTTGCCGCCACGCAGACGCTGGAAAGCATTGCGAGCACATTGCCGGATGTGAAAGCCGGTCGCGTCCATGTGGATTACACCGGTTCCGTCGCGCTGGCCGACGTGCAGTTCGGCGCGCTGACTAAGGGCATTGTCGCCAGCACAATCGTCAGCTTGTTTTTGCTGGCGCTGTGGTTGTACCTGGCGATGCATTCGTTCCGCCGCATCATTCCGATCCTCCTCACGCTGCTGGTCGGCTTTGCGTTGACCACCGGTTTCGCCGCGCTCGCCGTCGGCACCTTGAACGTTATTTCGGTGGCGTTCGCCGTGTTGTTCGTCGGTTTGGCGGTGGACTTCGGCATCCAGTTCGCGGTGCGCTTGCGCGAACAGCGCATGCTGCACGGTGACATCAATATCGCGCTCGCCGAAGGCGCGCGCGTATCGGGCAATCAGATCGCCGTGGCCGCCGCCGCAACGGCGTGCGGCTTTCTTGCGTTCTCGCCCACCAGTTTCGTCGGCGTGGCGGAATTGGGCACCATCGCGGGCGTCGGCATGGGCATCGCGCTCGTGTGTACGCTCACGCTGTTACCGGCGTTGCTGAGCCTGATGAAGCCTACGCGCCAGAGCAAAGAACTCTCGCTGCCGTTCGGTCCCAAGCTCGACTCGTTCCTGCATCATCACTTCAAGCCGGTGCTGATCGTGTTCGCGCTACTCGGCATCACAGGTTTGATCGCCGGCGCGCGCATGCCGTTCGACGCCAATCCGCTCAACACGCAGGACCCGAATTCCGAACCAATGCGCACGCTGCGCAGCCTGGCCGACAATCCGATCACTAACCCTTTCAACATCAACATCATGGTGCCCAACCTGGACACCGCGCGCACGTTGTCGGACAAATTGTCGAAGCTGCCGGAAGTGTCCAGCGTGATTTCCGCGGCCACCTTCGTGCCGGTCAATCAGCAAGCGTCGCTCGATCAGCTCAATCAGGCGCAGGTGTTGATGTTGCCGTCGCTGGATGTGGATCCTTCGGCGCCGCCGGTGACGCCGCAAGCACTGCGCTCGGCGATCGCCGACACGCTGGATGCGATCAACGACGCCAAACCGGAAATGACTGCCGATTCGCCGCTGCACGGCATCGAAGCCGCACTGCAAAAGCTCGCCAAGGCGCCGGACGATCGCCTGATGATGATGAACGCATCGGTGAGCCGCTTCCTGCCCAAGCAATTGGACAGCCTGCGTGATGCATTGAACGCGAAAAATGTCACGCTGCAGTCGCTACCCGATTCGATCAAGCGCGATTGGGTCAGCCCGAACGGACAGGTGCGCATCCAGGTATCGCCAACCGTAAATGAGCAGGACACGTCCGGTTTGCGCAAGTTCGTGGAAGCCGTGCAGCGCGTCGCGCCCGATGCCGGCGGTCCCGCCGTCACCACCATCGCGTCGGCCGACACCATCATGCAAGCGTTCAAGCAGGCGGCTGTGCTAGCGATCATCGCCATTGCCGTCGTGTTGATGCTGGTGATCCGCCGCTTGAAGGATGCCGGCATCGTGTTGCTGACGTTGGCGATGTCCGCCCTGCTCACGGCCTTGCTTGCGCGCATGCTCGGCATGGCGGTGAATTACGCGAACATCATCGCGCTGCCGCTGCTTCTTGGTGTCGGCGTGTCGTTCAACGTGTATTTCGTGATGAACTGGCGCGCAGGCATGCGCCGCTTCGTGAGCTCCGCATCGGCGCGCGCTGTGCTGTTTTCGGCGCTCACTACGGGCACGGCGTTCGGTTCGCTCGCGCTATCGCACGATTTGGGCATGGCAAGCATGGGCCGCATGCTGTTGGTGAGTCTGGTGGCGGTATTACTTGCCACGTTTATCTTTTTGCCAGCGCTGTTGTATGCGATCAAACCGCCCAAGCAAATCAGCGGAAGTGGACACTAACGCTGCATTCTGCTCACTGCATCACACGCGAAACTGATGCGTTACCGATTGTTGACGCGTGATTTATAACTCGGGTGGTAAAGCTTTCACGCTTGGCATTTTGGCCAAGCGTCCACCTGAGGAAACCACGATGGCAACCAATGCTACGGTCAATCCAAGCCATGCTATGGCTGGTGCAAAGATCACGCTCACAGGTGACGACACCATTAACAAGGTAAGCGAGATCGACTTTAGGCAAAACAATTACCACCACGCCTCCGCGGTTCAAAACGCAGGCAATCAAAAGCTCGAGGCGACCATTCCCAACGACTGCCCGGTCGGCGGCATGGATCTGTTTGGACTGGATAAAAAGGGGCATGACCTAGGCAAGATCGGCCGCGTTATCGTCGATCCGTCCAGGTAATCGGCGCGAGATTCAAGCGCGCATCTAAATCAAGCGAACCATGACTGAAGTTGTCCGACATCGCGCCGGACAACTTCAGTTCGCGCGTCAGAACGGAACATTGAACGCCACGCCGATCGTGCGCGGCGTCGACATCTGCACCAGCATGGGGCCGCCGACCGAAGCGAGAAAATTCACCGCTTCGTCGTTAAGCGTTCCAATCGGCACTTGCCGATTGAACGCATTGCGCACATAAAAATCGATATTCGTGCCGTTGCGCAGATTCACTCCCGCATTGAAATCCAGGAACATAAAACCCGGCAGCTTGAAATTCGGATCGCTCACGTCGCCGTCGAAACCAGCATTGCGATGACTTGAGCCGCGCATCGTCGCCCCGACATAGGCCGCCGTCCCGACTATCGTGAAGTTGTATTTGCCGTTCACGGTACCCGCCCATCGCGCCGAATACGGCAACGGCGCATTCGGCTGAATACCCAGCTGCGGTGCGCCGTTATTGGTAAACGCATCCGTATAACTGCCGGACGCGCCCAACTGCCACGGACCCTTTGCATAGCTGGCCTGCATCTCGAGGCCCTTGATGCGCGCATCGCCGGCATTTTGAATAATGGTATTGCCCAGCGTGTACGTGTACAGCTGCATGTGATGCCATTCGATGTCATAGCCGCTAACGCCGACATTCAAATGGCGGTCGAGATAGCTGCCCTTGTAACCGAGTTCGTAGCTTTCCAGATTGTCGGAGCCGAACGTATTTGTTGCCGTAGGATTAGGCACCAGTAACGTGCTTTGCAGTGGAGCCTGCAATCCACCGGGTCTATAACCGGTGGACGCGCGCAAATAATAATTGTCCTTGTCAGTGGGCCGCCAACTCAGCGTAACTATCTTGGTGACATCCTGGTCGTTCACATGCTCGCGAAAACCGCCAGGACTTCCCGCGAACGGACCTTCCTCGACATTGGAAAGATGCTGACTGTTGCCGCTGGCTCGCGCGCCCACGGTTAAGTCGAGCGTCGGATTGATATGCCAGGTGAGATCGCCATAGCCGGCGAATTCGGTAAACCTGGCATTGACGGCTTGCGCGATCAGCGGCGTCACACCCGGCGGTGGCGCATTCGCGCCTTCCAATACGTATTGCTCCCAGACATCCTCGCGGTTAAGCCACATGCCAAACAACCAATCGAAGGTCTCGTTCTTGCGCGAGGTGAAGCGAATTTCTTGCGAGGATTTGTGTACGGTGTATTGCGAATCGACATACAGCGAACTCAGCGGCTGAAAAACACCGAACAACGGACCTATTTCGTTTAGTAGACCCAGGAACGAATCCGGATAATCCTGCACGCTGTGATTGACGAACTTCTGATAAGAACTGATCCAGTCCACCGTCACCCAATCGAAATCGTAGCCCGCGTGGAAGGAATAGAGCTGCAGCGTCTGCGTAAACGGCTCGCGATGATTGAGCGCGCGATTGTAGGGACCGCCAGATATCGGCTGGCCTTGCAGATTGAAATCACCCATCGACAACCCATCGGCCATTGCTTTTTGCGCCATCGCGGTAACGTTCAACGTCAGCTTGTCGATGGGATCGACTTCAAGCTGTATGCGCGCGCCTTTCGTATGCGCGCGATCGGCGCCGCCTGCCGGCGTTTCGCCCACTGCTTGATAGACACCGGTGGTGTGCTGATCCACCACGGATGCGCGCAACGATGCTTTGTCTTTGACTAAAGGAAGATTGACCGAAGCGTGTTCGGAATAACTTATGCCGCCACGATTCGTATTGGAAACGTCGCCGCCTACATTCCCAGAGAAACCACTTAAATCTGGCTTGACCGTCACATACTTCACTAATCCGCCCATCGAACCGGCGCCGTACAACGTGCCTTGTGGCCCATATAAAAATTCGATGTGATCGAGATCGAGCAAGGCCGGATCGAAAACGAACGTCGCTGCAGCGGCATAGACGGTACTGCCGCCAACCGGCACATCGTCAATATAGAGCGACACCGTGGGACTCGTCTGGTTGCCGGTCGACACCCCGCGCATCACCAACTCGCCCTGCCCCGTGCCGCCCGCACTCGCGAAAAACACACCGGGCTGATACGACACGTAATCGTTGAGGTTCTTCGCACCCAGCTGCTGCAGCGTCGCCGCTTGCACCGTATCCACGTGCATTGGAACTTCGCGTTCCGGTTCGCGACGACGATTCGCCGTCACCATCACTTCGCTTAGCGTGACAGCCTGCTTGCTGCTGGAAGGTGGTGTAGGCGCCGTACTCGACGATGCCGGCTGCGTTGATGTTTGCGCCATCGCAGCGGGTGCAATCGTACTCGCCACAAGCAAATGAATCGCGTACGGCAAACAACGCTGCACGCGCAAACGGCGGGTGACAACACGACGACAGGTATTCATGGCGGTGTGTCCGGAGCAAACGTTATCGTTCTCGTGCCCGGATGCGCCGATAGACCGGGCCCCTTAATAACGGCTGCAGTCTACGCCGAACTTCAAGAAGAATGACAACCGAAGCTGACTCACAACATACGCCCGAGGCTGACGCGGTCTCGCTGCTCCAGATCACGCGCAGTCGAAAGCTCCACGAAACCTGCGCCGCCAAGCAACGCGCGTACCGCATCGCCCTGATTCCAACCATGCTCGAATAACAACCAGCCACCTGGAACAAGGTGAAGATGCGCGCCACGAATAATGCGGCGAATATCGTCGAGGCCATCGGCACCCGATGCCAACGCGCCCATGGGTTCGAATCGCAAATCGCCCTGCTCCAGATGCGGATCGGCGCTTTCGATATACGGCGGATTGGAAACGATCACGTCAAAGCGACGATCGCTCAACGGCGCAAACCAATCGCCGTGCACGAAGCTGACGTTGCCAAAGTGATGCCGTCGTGCATTGCGTTGCGCGACTGCAAGCGTCTCTGCGTTTACGTCGGTGGCGACAATCGCTGCATTGGGACGTTCGCGCGCAATCGCCAGCGCAATCGCACCCGATCCCGTACCGAGATCTAGCACGTTGCACGCACCATCCATCGGCACGCGCTCAAGCGCCAGCTCGACCAGCAACTCAGTTTCTGGACGCGGTATCAGCGTATCCGGCGTCACTTCCAGATCGAGCGACCAAAAGCCGCGCCTACCCGTAATGTACGCAACCGGCTCGCCGGCTTCGCGCTGCTCGATCAAAAGTGCGTACGCCGACATGTGTTCGGTCGACAGCGCATCGGTTGCGTGCGCAATGAGCCAACTGCGCGGCTTGCTCAAGGCGTACGCAAGCAGCACTTCGGCGTCGACTCGACTATCGAGTCGACGCGATGCCTCGGTCAATGCGCTTCGCACATCAAGCATCGTGCGAACCATCGGTGGCGGGTTGCGCAGGCGATGGCGGCGCGGACGCGTTCGACTCGCGTTTGCGCCAATAACCGCCCTTTGTCCATGCGTCGAACGCCCAGCGCAGCCATCCAATCAACGCGTTGGCCAACCATAACGCCCAGGCGAGCATGGCGATCTTGTAGAACCACAACGATATGCTGAACACGCCGCCACTCGGCAGCGTCTTGTCAGCTTGATCTGCGAACCAGTGCAACTCCCACGCGGAGGAATCGTTGCCGGCGACATGCATGTCCGGCAATCCGAGCAATCCCTTCGGCACCGCGGAAATCAATACGATCAGGGCCAACACGGTAACTGCCGCCATCGCCGCTTGCAGCAAATTGAATGCCTTGGTCGAAAGTCCCGCAACCGCCGTCTCGTGACGTGCACGCAACCCGAGCGCGATCAACCAGAGCACCACAAATGCGAACGCGCTCCACGCAAAAGCCGAAAAACCCAGACCAAGCAATAGCCAGTGATGGAACTTTAGCGGCGTAGGGGCATAGCGCGCGAGCAACCACGCCGCGAGCAAAAGTACCACCACTTGCGACCAGTACAGCACCGCAGGCCCGACCGAAGGACCCCACGTCCACAACACCCAGCGATCCTGCGGCAGTTGCAATCCCAGGGAAATATTCGCGGTTGGTGCGCCTAGCGCGATGGCGGAAGTCCTGGTGAGTAACCCGATGCCCTGCGGTTCGCGCAACTGCAGCGAATAGTTATGTTTACCTGGCAGCAACGGCAAGCTCAGCTTGCCATCGCGCACCGCGAGGCTCAGCGACTCGCCATCGCGCGTCGCGCTCAGCAACGTCGCGCCGGAAGGTAACGCAATCTCGTGCTCACCGCCGCGCGTGCTGCGTGCCGCCAGATCGAGCGTGGTCTCGGTGGCGCGATCGCCGACATTGCTACTCGCGGTCACCGTATCGAACGCCAGGCTGTCGCCACCTACTGTGTTGGGCTGACTGATGGCGACATTGAGCGACTCATTCGGCAACGGAACAAAACTAAGTCCGTCGCTGTTGTCGTTGACCGGCAATCCCTTGGTTTCGACGTGCCAGATCGGTGCGACAGCGAGCTGCCAAATTTCGGTCCGCTCGCCCAACGCAGGCGCCTTGAGCTGCATGGTATCGGCGTGATCAAGACGACTATTCCAGCTCACCTGATTCACGCCAGCATTGAACGTGACACTGATGCGTCCGTCGCGCACGTGGTCGCCTTCGCCCAGAGGATGTTCGCCGGCAAGTAGTGGAATATCGGTGGTAAAGCCCCCGTCGCTGGGAGCCATGCGTTCAACAGTATTGCTAACGGTCCAATCCACGCCAAACAGAATGCGACGCGTCACACGAACATAAGGCGGAAACGTTTGTTGCGAAAGCGGAGCCTGTGCTCCGTCGGTGGACGTGCGCACGCGATTGAGTGTCATGCTATCGCCCAGCAAACGACCACCCTCCACTCCATCCAGCGACCACCCTTGGCCATTGAACGAAAGCCATTGCGGACGCAGTGTGAAATTCAACGTTGCGCTATCGACCGGTTGAAGGCGATAACTCAACACGACGTGATGCACGCCCGCTTCCAACCGCACGAACGACTGATCGTCGCGTTTGACCAACGTTGCATCGGCACGTCCGTCGACAGTGACATCGGCGAGCTGCATGCTCGTTCCCGCCTGCGGCAGCGGCACCGCCACCGGTGCGCCAACGTGCGTTTCCATATCCAGCGTCGCCTGATCGTTCGCCACGCGCAAACTGGCGACAGCGACCACCGCGCAATTCGGCGCGCATTTGGGCGCCTCCAGCAAACGATTGCGCAACTCGCTCAGCACATTCGGATTCGGCGTAGCTTGTGCGTGAACGAAATGCGGCGCACAGGCGAGTGCTAGACACGCTGCCGCCGCACGCCATGGACGCCAGCCCGAAAGCGGTGAACTTGATGGCTTGATCAAATCGCGCGCCATCCGACCAAGCAGCACGATCAACAACGCCAGCATCGCGACGCGCAGCAGGCGAACCAGCCAAGCCGGCGCAATGATCAGGCGCATCGTTTGCTCGGGCGTCACCGGTCCCGACCAAGCCAGTCGATAGTTGTTATCCAGATCCCAGCTCGGCTGACCAGCGCCCGCCTGGATGGTGTTGTGGCCGCGCTCTTCACCCACGAAGTCCATGCTGGCCATTGATTGGCCCGTCACGGTGACGCTGGCAAGCGTTTGGTTCGCCCGAACCGGCGCAACGCTCGCTTCTTCAACCGCGGGAGCCGCGGCTGGCGCAGGCGGCGGCGGTTCCTTGGGCGCAGCCTCGCTGACAGCCTTTTGGGGCAATACATCCTGGCGATACATCGCAGGCCTCACCTCCTGCTTCTTTGCGTTGCCTATCTGCACGACGGCATTCAGCGTCGCGTCGCTGCCCTGGCTTTCAAGCTGCGGATGCAATGCAGACTCCAATTGCGTTTTGGCGAACGGCAGCGTCCACAACACGGTCAACGCCAATGCCAAGGACGCGATGATCTGCGAAACCTGACGCAACCTGCCGACCGGCAATGCGCGCATCAGCAACGCAAAGGCCAACGCGAGAGCGAGTACCCAGCGCGGCGCACCCGCCTCGTGTTGCGACAGAATCAAAAACAACGCCGCCAGCACTGCCCAACGCCAGCCGAGCAATCGCCCGGCAAGCAATGCGATCAGTGCGACGACGAACAGATCCAGCAAGCTCCATTGCGCGATCCACGAATCCGGCGAGCGATCGACGCCGCTTGCGCCAATCAGCCGATAACCGTAGGGAAGATGCAATACGCCATCGATGTCTTCCATCGGCGCGAGCCATCCTGTGCTCGGCAGCGAACCATGGCGATCGTCGATGCGAAGTCCCGCATGCATATCCAAATTCGCATCGCGCAATTCGACGCCGCTATGTCCGCCGCCTTGTTGCGTGACGAGCATCGGCGTGTCGTCTTGTTCCGCGCGCTGCAAGCGCCACGGTTCGGCGACATCAAGACGTTGCGCGCGTTGCAATTTGCCGGTGAGATGATCGCTGATGCTCAGGCCGCGACCGTTGAAGTCCAGCCACATCTCGCGCTGAAGATGAATTTGATCGCCAGGACCGCCTTCGCCGCCGCGCACGCCTTGCTCGACGGTGAGACCATTGCTGTTGTCGAGCACATAGGCTGGCAGTTGATCCCAATCCCCAGGGACATCCGCTTGCCCCGCGTCGGTGAGGCGGCCGTCGACACGCGTTGTGCGCAACGCCGGTGCGTCGCTATAGCTCCATATTTCCTGCTTCGGCCAAGGCGCAGCGGGGAGCGACAAATTGACTGCATGCAATGTCTCGATGCCGCGCGCATCGAGCGTCACCGTCCACTCCCCTGGGCGCAGTTGCATGCGCAGACGTCCGTCGCTGTCCAGCTGCACCGGCAATTCGCTCTGCAGCGACGTCGCGACGAAGCCTTTCGGCAAAGCCGGCCCCAACAGTTGCTCGCGCGCACTGCCGGTGACGTTGACTTCGACTTGCGTTTCCAGCAACGCCGGCATGCCATCGGAGAGATGCCGATATACACGCACCGAAATCGCGTCGGCCTGGCGTTGCGCCGCAGCGGCTTCGCCCAGCGTAAGTTGATCGCCGTTGCGTTCGATGCGCTCTACAGGATGACCATCCACTTCAAGGGAAACCAACCCGATCTCAGGCGGTACGCGCAAGCGCGCGGGGCGGGAATCCCATGGCAGGCTGCCGCGCACGGTGTCATCGCCAGGCTCCAACCAAAGCGCCGGATGACCGTCGCGACTCAGCACCGGCAACACCTTGTTGTTGACCGATACTCCCTGCGGCCAGCTGTGATCTCCGCCGGGAAGTTCGACCCAGCTGGGCGCATCGATCTGTACATCGAGAATGAATCGCCCACCGTCCTTGGCCGCCTCGACACTCAATCGACCGGGCCAGATGCATTGATAGGAACCCGCATTCGGATTGCTATTGGCTAAGAACGGGCATGCGTGCGCGGGCACATCGTGCAATACCCAACCCTGCCAATCCCGCAATGCGGTCGGTATGTCTTGCGCATGCAACGACACGGCGACGAACAACAGCCCAAGCATCCATTTCCACTGGCGCATAAGGTCCCCCTGGTCGAGTCCCTTTCAGTGTACCGAGAATTGCCGGCCGCCCGGCGTGGGCAAAAAAAAGCCGGACGGCACGGGCCGTCCGGCGTTCATCGACTGCGATTAACCGATGATCAGCGCATGATCGCCGACGGATCCTGCTTGGCCTTCAACGCGGCGCACAGCAAGGTCTGTTCGCGCGTTTGCGCCAGCCCGCGATCCGCACCCGTGATGTCCTTCAAGCGCGGCTCGAAGTAGGTCTGCAAACGATCGGCTTCGGCCTTGGAACAGCCGCCACCGCCCACCAGTCGCGGCAGCATGCCGCTGCCGAAGCTGCCGGTGCGACCCAGCACTTGGTCGTAGTGACCGGTAAACCAATGCCACAACGCGTCGCGCTGCGCAGCGGTATCGCGGCTGCCACGAAGAATCGCCGCCATCTCGCCGACCTTCACTTGCTTGGTCAACGCGAAATCGCGCGCTTCGTCCGCCAGCTCAGGCGTTTCGGCGGCGCTCAAACCTTGCAGCATCGCATTGCGCAACGCCGGGTCCGTGGTTTGCGGAATTTCTGCGATCAACGCATCAACTGCCGGCTTGCCATGTTCCTGCACGGATACGGACAACGCTTCGCCGAGCAAATCCGGATCGGCGGCGGTGAGATTCAAATGGCCATCCGCTTTCTTCGTCATGGCCGCATCGCCCTGCTTGAGCAATGCCGCGCGCACTTCCGGAACCTTGAAGTCCAACGCCAGTTCGTGCGCGAGCGCCGTGCGCAGCAGGCTGTCGCCATCGGCTTCGCCTTGCTTGCGCTGATAGCCCAGCTGCTCCATACGCGGCAGATAGGCGTCTTTCACCCATGCTGCGACTTTTGCGCGCTGCGCGTCGGTGATCGCTTCGTTGCTATAGATCCAGCCGATGGTTTCCAGCGGCGTAAGTACCACTTCGCGCGTCTTGGCGCTGGCGAGCGGCTTGAGTGCGGCGAGCGCATCGCTTGCATCCAGATCGCCGTGTTGGAAACCTGCCCCGATACCGTCCGCATACGCCAACTGTTCGGTGTCGCTCAACGATCCGATGTGCTGCGTAAGATCGGCCCACTCCGACTTGGCCAGACTGAAGCGGTAATAGCCGCGACCATTCGCGTTGGGCATCACCCACGTCGGGTTGCTGGCGTCGGCAAGTTCCATGCTGCCGGTGGCCTTATCCAACATTTCGCACTGAACCTTACTGCCGTCGGCCGTGCCGTAGCGCACACAAACCGGAATACCCCACACGCGCTTGGCGTCGCCCATGCTGCCGACCGGCAGATAGCGGCTTTGCGTCAGATGCAGAACGGTTTTGCCGTTCTTGGTTTCCATCTTCGTCTGCACGTAAGGCACGCCGGACTGATTGAGGAAGCTGTTGAACGCGTGCTTGAACGCGTCGCCCTGATTGGCGGCCGTCGCAATGGAACCGACCAGATCGCTGGCCTCGACGTTGCCGAATTTATGCGCTTGAACGTACGCGCGCATGCCTTTCTGGAACACGTCTTCGCCAACATACCCTTCGAACATGCCGATCACGGCCGCACCCTTCTGATAGGTGATGCCGTCAAAGGCGGTTTCGATATCGCCATTGCCGGTAATCGGCTGACGGATCATGCGCGCGCTGACCAGGCTGTCGTTATGCATCGCGCCCTGCGCACCGAGGATGCGATCCAAATCGGCGCGGTATTCCGGATGCACCTTCATGGTGACTTTCTGCTGCATCCACGTCGCGAAGGCTTCGTTGAGCCAAATGTCGTTCCACCACGCCAACGTGAGCGTATCGCCGGTCCATTGGTGCGCGAGTTCGTGCGCCGTCACATTGAACGAACCGCGCACGTATTTCGCCGGAGAATCCGGATCGAGCAACAGCAGCCAATCGCGGAACGTAACGAGGCCCGGGTTTTCCATCGCGCCGGCGGAGAAATCAGGCGCAGCGAGCAGATCGAGCTTGCCGAACGGATAACCGAAGCCGTAGTAGTTTTCGAGTGTGTGGATGATGCTCGGCGTTTCGCTCAGCACATGCTGCATGCGATGGCCTTCGCCGTGCGCGGCGATGCCACGCAGCGGAAGCACTTCAGTGCGGTAATCGTCCGGTGCAATATCCGGACCGTTGACGATATCCCACGGACCCACCGCAAACGCGACGAGATACGTCGGCAGCGGCTGCGTCTGCGCGAACGTCAAGGTTTTCCATTTGTCGCCGGCGGCGGTGTCGCTGATCTGCTTGGTGTTGGCCACCGCAACCAGATCCGACGGAATCGTCAGCGTGATGTTGTATGGCGTCTTGAAGCCCGGCTCATCAAAACCCGGGAACGCGTAGCGCGCGCTGATCGGTTCCATCTGCGTCATCGCATACGGCACGCCGGCGTGGCTCACTTTGTACAAGCCCTGCAGCTGCTGATTGAGCGGCGCGGTATAGTCGATGGTCAGCGTCAACGCCTGCGGCTTGATCGTGCTGCCGAAATCGATGCGCGACACGCCTTCCTTCGGCGCAACCGCGACGTATTTACCGTCGTACGTTTTGCCGGCGGCGTCGGTGATCGTCACCTTGGAAACATCGAGATCGCGACCGTCCAGCCAAAGATGATCCGACGCCTGCTTCAGATCGACCTTGATGGTGGTCGTGCCGGTATACGTCTGCTGCGCAGGATCGACCTTGAAGGCCAAGCGATATGACGTGGGCACCGCCCAACGCGGCAACTGCCCATGCGGAGCCTGGTCGGCTGGCGTGGCAGCGAACGCCGCACTGCAGCAAAGCGCCAACGCTGTCATGGCGAACGGACGAATAAGACGATGCATGACTATCCCCACCTACGGTGTCTAAAACCATTCACGCTAGGTGAAGTAGGCCATTTGCCACAGTGCCAGACGGCATAGTCTGATGATCAGCCTCTGCTGAGCTGCCTATGCTAGGAGCGCACTCCAGGAACGAGTCCCGCGCCGATGACAGATCAACGGATGTCTTTCACCTATGGCGCAACCGCCCCTATCCAAGTCGCCGTGCTCGACAACGGCACCGGAACGCAGCAAAACATTTTGTTGCCAAACTTGCGCAGCGGCGGCTTTCACGCGGAGTGCATCGTCTCGGCGGGCGAACTCTATCGCGCCGTCGTAACCCAATCCATCGCGATCGTGGTGCTCGATACGCACCACGCCAATGAAGACGCGTTTGCAGTAACGCAATATCTGCGCGAAATCTCAGACGTGGGCATCGTGATGCTGATGGGCTGGGACGGACACCAGGACTCTATCAAAGCGATGCGCAGCGGCGCCGATCTCTGCCTCGCCAAGCCCATCGACACGGAATTGCTGATCGTCTCACTGCACAGCCTCAACCGTCGCTTGAATTGTCGCGCAACGTTCAGCGCAGTCGCCGACCAACCTTCCCCGCCTGGCTGGAAAATTCTAGACGATGGCTGGCGGTTGGCCGCGCCAAATGGAGAAGTGGTAGTAATGACGGCATCCGAGCAACGCATCATCAAGACGCTTGGAAAGGAAAACGGAAAGCTTGTCTTGCGAATAGCGTTGATGGAAGCCGCCGCCCAAGACGCGGAAGATCTCGATCCGCACCGCCTCGAAATGGCTATCCATCGTCTGCGTGCAAAAGTGCAGCAGCAAGCTGGCGAAGAACTTCCGCTGAAAACTGTGCGGGGGAAAGGGTATTTGCTTATATGCGAAGCACTGTGACTCAGGACGTGCCAATGAAGGCCATTGACGACTTAAATGTCGTGCACGCCTGCAACTGCTATATGAGTTGCCTGATAAGACAAGACGACTTGCGAGACTTACATGCTCAAAACGTGTGACGTCATGCTCGCGTTAGAACTTAGAACCGAAATGCCGTGCCGCCCGGAGGTCCGTGGCATGGCATTCCATCTTGACGCGGGGAGCGTATGAGCACGATGGATTATGACGCGGGTTCACGCACCAGCCGGCGTTGGCTGATACATGTATCAGTAGCTATTGGTTACTCGCTAGCCACCAACAATGTCGGCTATGACTTCATCACCGATTCGTTCGTCTCGGGCCGTGCGACGGATGATCGCGTGCCTGGAGGATGGGATCTTGGCGACTGGGATAACACGCAGCCGTATTTGATGGAATGCTACGATTCGAACAACCCTGCCGATGGTGAGGCGAGCAGCTGGCACGGCACCGTAGTGTCCGGCGAAATCGCCGAACTTACCAACAATGGTGTGGGCATGGCTGGCATTGCCTACAACGCCAAAGTGTTGCCGGTGCGCGTATTGGGCCATTGCGGCGGCTACGACTCCGATATTTCCGATGCGATCGAATGGGCCTCCGGCGGCCACGTCGCTGGCGTGCCCGACTTGGCGCAACCCGTGCAAGTCATCAACATGAGCCTGGGCGGTGATGGACAGTGCGACGCCAGCGTGCCGGAATATGCGGCAATCCAGCATGCGATCAGCCGTGGCACAACGGTGGTAGTCGCTGCAGGCAACAGCTCGGCCGATGTTTCCAACTTCACACCGGCAAGTTGTCCTGGTGTCATCGCGGTGGCATCCAATGGCATCACCGGCAAGCGCGCCTTCTACTCCAACTACGGCAAGGGTGTGACGATCTCAGCGCCGGGCGGCGGCATTTGCCCGAACGATGCGTCGTCGTGCAGTCAGCCTGCAAACCCGAACGGTTTCGTCTGGCAGGCCATCAACCTAGGCACCACGACGCCTATTTATCCGGCTGATCCCAACGGGGCCTATGGCGGCATGGCGGGCACCTCGCAAGCGACGCCACACGTCGCCGGTACTGCAGCACTGATCGCAGGCGCTCTGAAATCAGCGGGTTTACCGGCGCTCTCCCCTGCCGCGATGACCAATGTCTTGGTGAAGTCGGCGCGTGCGTTTCCCGTTACGGAAGATCACCCGATTGGCGCCGGTATTGTGGACGCCTATGCAGCCGTCAACCTCGCTGTAAGCAATGGCAACGGTGGCGGCGGTGATGGTGGCGGTCAGCAAGCGACTCCGCTTACTAAGGGCGTGTTGCTTTCCGGCCAGAACTCCGCCACTGGCGGCACGCTGTATTCGATCGCCGTGCCGGCAGGCGCCACCACGTTGAACATTCGCACGCTGGGCGGTTCGGGCAACGTGGCAATGTATGTAAAAGCCGGCAGCGCGCCTGCTAGCGACGGCAGCAATGCGGATTTTGCTTCCGCAAAACCAGGCACCAGCCAAGCTGTCGTGATTGCGTCGCCAAAAGCCGCCACGTATTACATCGAAGTGACCGCACCGCAGGGCGGCAGCTACTCCAACATCACCGTGTTGGCCGATTACAACCCGTGATGGGAAACCACAGCGCTATCGACAAACCCCGGCCAATGCTGGGGTTTGTCTTCGCGAAACCACGACTCTCGGACCGTCCGAAGTCGCATTGGCAGTGATTGCCATCTTTGTTTGTAAGGAGAATCAATCATGCAAGGAATGTTGAAGTTCATACTTTTGGCTGGCGTTATCGGCGCAACAAGTTTTCCCACTGCTTTTGCGGCGCAAGCAGCAACTGCGTTAGTTCAGAGCGAGACTCAACAGGTGGGCCCGATCGAAGCAGCTGCCCGGCAGGCATGGCGCGAGAACATGGCGCAGATCGCAACGCCCGCGGAAGGCTGTTTTCATGCCACTTATCCCAGCATCCTGTGGGAGCAGGTAGCGTGCAAACAACTGGCGTCAAACATGCACATGTTGCCGGCCAGTCTCAGGAAACAACCGTTCCAAGTCCAAACCGCCGGCAATGGTAACGACTACGTGTTGCAAGCCCCTGGTGCAAAGCTCATTTCGCAAACGGTGGGCAGCTTCCCGTCGGTGACGGGCGTAACGTCCGTGGAGAGTGTCGGGGTTCCGGCGTATGGCGGCGGCGGCATTCTGGGTCCGAACGAATACACGCTGCAGATCAATTCGCAATTTACGTCGACCACGCCGGCTTGCAGGAACCAACCTGGATGCACCGTGTGGCAACAGTTCGTGTATTCGCCCGATTACATGGTGCAAGGCGAAGCTGCTGTGTTTATGGAGTACTGGTTGGTCGGCTACGGTTACAACCCGTGCCCGGTCGGCTGGTTCAGCGATGGATACGGCGATTGCGTTCGTAACAGCAACTACGTTGCTGCACCCGACGTACCGATTAGCGAGCTTGGCAGCCTTGCGTTGACAGGAACGGCGACCGCAGCCGGCAACGATACGATTACTTTCTCCTACGGCACGGATGCTTACAGCTTCAGCGCGAAGGACAGCGTGGTGTATCTATCCACGATCTGGAATCAATCGGAGTTCAACGTGGTCGGTAACGCTGGCGGATCGCAAGCGGTGTTTAACAGCGGCTCTGCGATAACGGTAAACGTTGCGGCCAACTATGGCGGCACGGCCAAGCCGTCCTGCATTGCCAATGCGGGCACCACGGGCGAGAGCAACAACTTGAACTTGGGTCCCTGCAGCGCCTTTGGCGGCGCTTCGCCGTACATCCAGTTCACCCAGTCGAACTGAAAGCCAGCGGCTTCGTTATCGACAAAAGCCGGGGAATCCCCGGCTTTTTATTAGGTTTCTGCATGAAGCCATGCGTTTTTGACCCATAAAGGTCGTGCGCCACTTGCATTGTCAGCATCAATCCATACTATAGGAATCCATAGATATCCTCTATTAGGCTGGTAAATGAACCTGCGCGACCTCCACTATCTGGTTTCCCTGGCCGAACACCGACATTTCGGGCGTGCGGCGGAGGCGTGTTTTGTTAGCCAGCCCACGTTGTCCACGCAGATCAAAAAGTTGGAAGACGAACTGGGCGTCGCGCTGGTCGAGCGCACACCGCGCAAAGTGTTGCTGACGGATGTCGGTCGCGAGATCGCACATCGCGCGCGCGAGGTGCTCAACGAAATCGAGCAGATCAAAGGCATTGCGCGGCGCACGGTCGATCCCGAGTCGGGAACGGTGCGGCTCGGCATCTTCCCTACCCTCGGCCCGTATCTGCTGCCGCATGTGGTGCCGATGGTGCGCGAGCGTTTTCCGCGCCTTGAATTACTGCTAGTGGAAGAAAAAACCGAAACCGTGTTGCATCGTTTGCGCGAAGGAAAACTCGACGCGGGCATTCTTGCGCTGCCGATTCATGACGACAGTCTGCACACCGAATTCCTGTTCGAAGAACCGTTCCTGCTGGCAGTACCGCAATCGCATCCGCTCGCCAAACGTCCGCAGCTGAAGCTCAACGATCTTTCCGATCAAAGCCTGCTGCTGCTGGAAGACGGCCATTGTTTGCGCGATCAGGCGCTGGAGGTTTGCCATATGGCAGGCGCTGGCGAAAAGAGCGGTTTTCGCGCAACGAGTCTCGAAACCTTGCGCCAAATGGTGGCGGCCAACGTCGGCATCACGTTGTTGCCGACGCTTGCGGTGAAACCGCCGATCGCGCAAGCGCCCAATTTGCAGCTCATCGAATTCAGCGGCCAGGCGCCCAGTCGTCGCATTGCGATGGTGTGGCGCAAGAGCTCGGCCATGGGCAGTTTTCTCAAGCAACTCGCCGACGTGTTCAAGCATTTGCCGGACGATCTACTCGATCCGCACAGCGTGAATGCACCGCCTGCGAAACGTCGCCGAACCGCGTGATGTCACGCGGCAAGCGATAGTCGCAGTCAATCGTCCTCATAAGAACAATCAATTTCTTAATCGCCTCGCGCGGCGCTACCCTCGATGGGTCCGACCGACGAGGTCGCTCTGAATTCCCTCTCAAGCCCAACGCCACGAGGTGATGTCATGAGCAAGCTGAAAGGCTCCAAGACGGAGCAAAGTTTGAAAGATGCGTTTGCCGGCGAGTCGATGGCCAACCGCCGCTATCTCTACTTCGCATCGAAAGCCGATGTCGAAGGCTATAACGACGTATCCGCGGTATTCCGCTCCACGGCCGAGGGTGAAACCGGTCATGCCCACGGCCATCTGGAATACCTTGAGCAATGCGGCGATCCCGCCACCGGCAAACCGTTCGGCGGCACCAAGTTGAATCTCGAAAGCGCCATCGCCGGCGAAACCCACGAGTACACCGATATGTACCCGGGCATGGCGAAAACCGCGCGCGACGAAGGTTTCGACGAAGTGGCCGACTGGTTCGAAACGCTCGCCAAGGCTGAACGCTCGCACGCCAACCGTTTCCAGAAAGCGCTCAACGAACTTTGATCGATCGCGTCGACAAGCTCGCATGAGCTTGTCGCGCATGTCCAAAACCCTCCCCGCGTGTCGGGGAGGGATGGAGGGGACAAGTTGCGCGCCAAGCATCCTGCCTTGCTGCGCGACTTGCTTGATGTAAGCGAGGAAAACCTGCGTTACGAGTGCTGACTATCCGTCGGAGGCAGTAGCAATGGCAGAACCCACTGGCACTGCCCGCGAAGGCAGCCTGGAAGCGCCCACCCGTCACCCTCTGGATTGGAACAATCCCGAGTTCTGGGATGCGCAGGCGCTTGAGACGGAACTGGAGCGCGTCTTCAATATATGTCACGGCTGCCGTCGCTGCGTGAGCTTGTGCCACGCCTTCCCTACATTGTTTGATTTGATCGACGCATCGGAATCGATGGAAATCGACGGCGTCGCGAAAAGCGATTACAAAAAGGTCGTGGATCAGTGTTATCTCTGCGATCTCTGCTATCTCACCAAATGTCCTTACGTGCCGCCGCATCCGTGGAACGTGGATTTTCCGCACCTGATGCTGCGCGCCAAGGCCGTAGAGTTTCGCGAGCACGGCGCGCCGCTATCTGCGCGCATTCTTTCCAATACGCGCGCGGTCGGCAAAATCGCCTCGATTCCGGTCGTCGTGCAGACCGTGAACGCGGCGAATAAAAACAAGACTGCGCGTAAATTGCTCGAGAAAACTCTGGGCGTGGATACCCAGGCGCGCGTGCCCACGTATCAGATACCCACCGCACGCAAGCGCCTGCGCAAACTCGACGGTGCGGGCGACGCCAAGCCCGCTGGACGCACGCGCGGCAAGGTTGCCCTCTTCGCCACATGTTATTGCGATCACGCCGAACCGGGCGTCGTGGAAGATCTCGCGGCCGTGTTCCAGCACAACAAAATTCCCGTTCGCATGGTGGAACAGGAGAGTTGTTGCGGCATGCCGAAATTCGAGCTTGGCGATTTGGAAACGGTGCGTAAATACAAAGAGCGCAATATTCCCATCCTCGCCAAGATGGCGCGCGAAGGCTGGGATTTCACCGCAGCGATTCCATCCTGTGTGCTGATGTTCAAACAGGAATTGCCGCTGATGTTTCCGGACGACGAAGAAGTCGCGTTGGTGCGCGATCGCTTCTTCGATCCATTCGAATATCTAGCGGATCGCCATAAAGCCGGATTGCTGCTTACCGACTTCAAGCAATCGCTTGGCAAAGTCGCGTGGCAGGTTCCGTGTCATCAACGCGTGCAAAAAATCGGCCCAAAAACAGCTGAGATTTTGCAGTCGGTGCCCGACACAGAAATTACGACCATCGAGCGCTGCTCCGGCCACGACGGCACCTACGGTGTCAAACACACCACCTACGCGCTGTCGCGAAAACTTGCCAAGCCGGTGGAAAACCGCGTCGCGCAAACCGAAGCAACGCACTTCACCAGCGATTGCCCGATGGCCGGCAACCATATTTCGCACGGCCTGGGCGACAGCCCTGCAGCGGAACATCCGCTGACGCTTTTACGCAAGGCATACGGCATTTGAGCGCTTCCGCATGCCGTGAGGTTACCGATGCAAACTTCGCAACACGACATACAGGCCATGAATAAACTACAGCGACACGACCTGCTTTCGCTCGAATCGTACGCGGCACAGCGCCAGGACTTCCGTGCTCGCGTGATGTCGCACAAGAAAGCGCGCAGCGTGCATCTTGGCGAACATATCAACCTCAGCTTCGAAGACAGGCTCACCATTCAATATCAGGTACAGGAAATGCTGCGCATCGAGCGCATCTTCGAAGCGAAAGGCATTAACGAGGAATTGGAAGCCTACAATCCGCTGATCCCTGACGGGAAAAATCTCAAGGCCACGTTGTTCGTGGAATATCCCGACGTCGAACAACGCAAACGCGAACTCGCGCGTCTGGTCGGCATCGAACACGGCATCACCATGACCGTCGCGGGACACGCACCGATCACCGCGATCGCGGACGAAGATATGGATCGCAGCACGGAAGAGAAAACGGCCGCTGTGCATTTCCTGCGTTTTGAGCTGGATGAGGGGATGATCAAGGATTGGAAAGCGGGCGCGCCGGTGACGCTCGCTTCAACGATTCCCGCCATGCGCGAAGAAGCGGCGCTGCCCGAGTCGCTGCGCAAAACCTTGGCGGAAGATTTCGAGTAAGCCCGCTTACGGCGAATCGCATGCGCAGATCGGATAGCCCGACCCGCGCACGGCTTGCTCACGCATTCATCAGGCCGATCGGACAAACGACTCCCGTCCCGCCCAATCCGCAGTAGCCATCCGGATGCTTGGACAGGTATTGCTGATGTTCGTCTTCGGCAAAGTAGAACGGCATCGACGCACCGATTTCAGTCGTGATGTCGCCATAGCCCTCGGGCGCCAGCTCTGCCTGAAAACGTTTGGCGGATGCTTCTGCGGCCGCGCGCTGCGAGTCGCTGGATGTATAGATGGCCGAACGGTATTGCGTGCCGGCATCGTTGCCTTGGCGCATGCCTTGCGTCGGGTCGTGACTTTCCCAGAACGCTTTCAATAACGTATCGAACGAAATCACAGACGGGTCGTACACCACTTGCACCACTTCGGCATGACCGGTCATGCCGGAGCACACTTCACGATACGTAGGGTTGGGCGTATAGCCGCCCGCATAGCCCGCGGCGGTGGTCAGCACGCCGGGCAGACTCCAGAACTTGCGCTCCGCGCCCCAAAAGCAACCCATCCCAAACAGCACCGACTCGCTGCCGGGGAACGCTTCTTTTTGCAAAGGACGCCCATGCACGTGGTGGCCGTGCGCGATCACCAGGGGCACATCGCGTCCGGGCAATGCATCTTCCGAACGCGGCATACGTTGTTTCCACGCGCCAATGCCAAGCATGACGGCAACCTCCAGTAAGGGTGACTAGGCGTGAGGTATGTCCGGAAACTCAATAATGCAACACCGTATGCAAGGGAATGTTGCCCGGCCATAGCTTGCGGCCCTGCAACGCCAGCAATTCAATCACCACGGATGCGCCCACGATATCGGCGCCCAATTGCCCGAGCAGATTGCGGGCCGCGCCCAGCGTACCGCCGGTCGCGAGCACATCGTCCACCAGCAAGACGCGCTCGCCCTGGCGCAAGATGTCGACGCCGGCCTCAAGCCGATCAGTGCCGTATTCGAGCTGATAATCCGCATGCTTCACCGGCGGCGGCAGTTTGCCTGGCTTGCGCAGCGGCACGAAGCCCGCCTTCAGTTTCTGCGCGATGGCTGCCGCAAAGATAAAGCCGCGCGACTCCACGCCGCAAACCGCCTGAATACCACTGTCCATCCACGGTTCCACCATCGCATCGACGCAGCGCGCGAAGGCGGCGCCGTCGGCCAGCAATGGCGTGATATCGCGAAACAGGATGCCCGGCTTCGGGAAATCCGGCACGGCGCGAATCAGACTTTCGAACGAGGACATGAGCACTCCCTTTAGGCTTGTGATGCGTTTCGGCGTGGACGCAACGCGCCCAATAGGATACCCGCGAGCGCAAGCGTCAGTCCGGCCCAATCGCCGATATCGGTGGGTCTGCCGAGCAGGACTACGTCCAGCACAAAGGCCAGCGCAGGCTGCAGCAACAGCAGCAAGCCAACGAGCGAGGCAGGCAAATGCGGCATCGCCCGCACCATCAACAACCACGCCATCACCTGGCCGAAAAAGCCGAGGGATAGCAATACGATCCAGCTTTGCGTGTCCGTCAATAGAAAAGCGTCGCCTTCGCCCTTCCCCCACGCCCAAAGCAACAGCGCGCTAAGCAGACTCATCACGCCGAGAAACTGCGCCGGCGACAATCGCGTATGCGTTTTCAACGCATGCCTGAACGTGACGAGGTAAACGGTATAAGCGACGCCGCTGCCCAAACCCAGCCACACGCCCAAACGATGTTGCGCATCGAAGACCGACCAGTGCGCGCCGACCAGCAGCCACAGACCCACCATGGCCAGGAGCATGCCGGGCAAGAACCAGCGCGCCGGACGCTCCCGGTAAAACAGGAATCCCGTCAGCGCCATGAGGAATACCTGAAAATTGGTCAGCAGCGTCGCAATACCCGGCCCCACCCACAGGATGCTGCGATGCCATTGGATCAGGTCCGCCGCAAATCCTACGGCGGGCAAAATCGCCAATAAAAGGTCGCGCCAAATAATGCGTTGCCAGCCGCCGCTGATCATCACCCACGCCAGTAACATGCTGCCGCCGAAGAGCATGCGGTAGAAGCCGGATACGGTCGGTGCGGCATGCGCATACACGACGAACAAGCTTGTGCTGGACAACAGCGCCGCGCCCACCGCCATCTGGACCACGTGCGCACGCCGATGCGTGTCGCTGCCGGCGCTCGCGGGCGCCGCGGCGGAAGAGTCGGCCATGGAAATCCCTTAAAGCGGTTGCGGCACGAGGCCGTCGCTATCGTCGTCGAACGCTGCGATCGCGTCCCGGGCTTCGGCGAGGGCGTGATCGATCTCGCGCACGATCTTTTCGGCGACATCCACGCTGGATTCCGGCACCAAGACCGCCACGTAATCCAACGCCGGAAGTTGCCCGACGCCGCCCGTCAGGTATTCGCCTGAGATAAAAGCAGGCACGTCGGCGCCTTCCAGCGCATCCTTCACCAGATGCGCGTCGATCAGATTTTGGGCGCGATAGACGATACGCATAGCCGCACGCTACTGCTGCATGCCCGGATGGGCAAGCCGTTCACCAAAATGCACGGATGCCGGCGACGCCTTGGGCGCCGTATCCGCGCGCTTCGTCGGCATTCTCGGGCGCCATGCCGCCGAGCGCGTAGACGGGCAGTGAAGCGGTTTCGGTCAGGGCCTGAAAACGCGACCATCCCAAAGGAACCGCATCCGGATGACTCGCCGTCGCCGCCACCGGCGAGAGCACGGCGAAATCGGCGAGATCCACGCTTTTCGTAAGCTGCGCTTGGTCGTGACAGCTCGCGGCGACGGGCTGCGACCATGGCAGCGGACGCTGCGCCAAAGACCGCACCTGCGCGGTTTTTAAGTGAACGCCAACGCCTTCGCCCAGACGCGACGCCCCTTCGATATCGCCATTGAGCAAGAGGCACGCGCGATGCTGTAACGCGTGTGCTCGCAAGCCTGCGGCCAGATCGCGTACCTGTTCAACCGGCCAAAGCGGAAATCGCAACTGGATAAGTCGAACACCGTGTTCGATGGCGGCCTTCACGCGCGCGTGCCACGCCGATGCCTGAATCGCCGACACATCCGCAGGCGTAATGGCGTAGATCGAAGGCAAACGCAGCGCATGCAAAATGGGCCTATCGGCAGGTGTCAACGTCGCTAGATCGACCTCGGACGGTGCGACCCATTGCAATGCCTGATCTTCCAGCGAGGCAGGCGTACCGTGCCAGCGCTCGAACTGCCAGGCGTCGAGCAACAGACCGCGTTCGCCGTGACGCCAGGGAATGCGGATCAGCGGCGTGCCGTCGCGCGGTTCGACGCGAATGCCTAGCTCTTCGTGGAGCTCGCGCACCAGGGCGTGCTGCGGGGTTTCATTCAGCTCCAGCTTACCGCCGGGAAACTCCCAAAACCCCGCAAAATTCTTGCCTTCCGGGCGCTGAGCCAGCAACACCCTGCCCTGCGCGTCGCGCAGCACGCCAGCCATGACGTGCATCGGAGCGCCGTTGGTGTGCGTCACAGGTGGCGATCAGCTGTTGCGGATGTACTCGACCATGTCGAAATCGAAGCTATGGTTCGCATCTTTCTTGTGATGCGTGCGCTTCACTTCGACCCAGTCGCTGAAATGGATGCCCGGAAAGAACGTGTCCGCCCCGTCGACCGCGGCGCTGACCCAGGTGAGGTAGAGGCGTTGAGCCATCGGCAGCGCTTCGTGATAGACCTTGCCACCGCCGATCACGATCAGGCCGGCGCCATCGCTGCGCGCACGCGCTTCTTCGATCGAGCGGACCGTCACCTGACCGGGGAACGGCGCCTCATGACGACGCGACAGCACCATGTTCGTGCGGTCCGGCAGCGGGCGGCCGATCGACACCGCGGTGTTGTAGCCCATCAAGACGTGCTTGCCGACGGTCAATTCCTTGAACCACTTCAAGTCATCCGGCAGATGCCAGGGGAGCTGGCCCTTGCGACCGATTGCGAAGTTCTCGTCGAGGGCGGCGATCAGCGAAATGGCCATGGAAGCTCCAAGGAATCACGTTAGGTTGAACGGGTGGCCAGGCTGAGCGCTTCGCCATCCGACCGGCCATTATAGCGTCTCACGACGACAACCGAGTGCATGGTAACCACCCGTTTTGCGGCGGAGGGCGTTGTCACAAACGTCTAGACGGCCACGGGCGCCTTAATCGCGGGATGCGGGTGGTAATCCTCGATCACTACGTCCTCGAACCGGAAATCGAAAACCGAGTCGACGTGCGGATTCAGCTTAAGGCGCGGTCGCGGGCGCGGCTCGCGCGTCAGCTGCAGACGGGCCTGCTCGAGGTGATTGTTGTACAGATGCGCATCGCCCAGCGTATGCACGAAATCGCCGACACCCAGTCCGCACACCTGCGCGATCATATGCGTCAACAACGCATAGCTGGCGATGTTGAACGGCACGCCGAGAAAAATATCGCCAGACCGCTGATACAGCTGGCAACTGAGCTTTCCGTCGGCGACGTAAAACTGGAACAACGCGTGGCATGGCATCAAGGCCATCTTCGGCAATTCACCGACATTCCACGCGCTGACGATCAACCGACGCGAATCCGGATTGCGTTTGATTTCCTCGACCACCCAGCGGATTTGATCCACCACGTGTCCGTCCGCCGTCGGCCATGCACGCCATTGCTTGCCGTACACCGGACCAAGATCGCCGTTCGCGTCGGCCCACTCGTCCCAGATGCTGACGCCGTGTTCTTTCAAATACGCGATGTTGGTGTCGCCCTGCAGAAACCAGATCAGCTCATGCACGATCGATTTCAAATGCAGCTTCTTGGTGGTGACGAGCGGAAAGCCTTCGTTGAGATCGAAACGCATCTGCCAACCGAACACGCTGCGCGTGCCGGTGCCGGTGCGATCGGTTTTTTCCGTGCCGAGTTCCAGCACATGACGAAGCAGGTCGAGATAGGCGTGCATGCGCTTAAGTTTACGCCTTCTGCACAGGCGCGGGGCTAGCCAACGGCAAGGTCGGCGCGTTGCGCGACATCCACAGCAGCCACAACCCCACCACGATCAGCGGCACCGATTGAATCTGCCCCATGGTCAACCAGCCCCACGCGAGATAGCCCAGCTGCGCGTCCGGCACGCGAACAAACTCCACCGCAAAACGGAAGCAGCCGTACATCAGCGCGAACAATCCCGAAATCAAATAGCGCGGACGCGGCTTCAACGACACCACCCACAACACCGTGAACATCACCACGCCTTCCAGCGCCAGTTCGTACAGCTGCGACGGATGCCGCGGCAAACCGTTGAATTGCTGCATGAGCTGCGCGAGGTGCGGATCGTTCGCCGCCATCGCCGCATCTTCATCGTGCGCGTTGGGGAAAATCATCGCCCACAGCACGTCGCCAGGTTTTCCCCACAGTTCGCCGTTGATGAAATTGCCCAGACGTCCTAAACCCAAACCGACCGGCACGAGCGGCGCAACGAAATCCACCACGTCGAAGAAATGCAGCTTGTGCCGACGCGACCACCACAGGCCCGCCACCAACACGCCGATCAAGCCACCGTGGAAACTCATGCCGCCATCCCACACGCGAAACAGCGCGAGCGGCTCGGTCCAGATCCAGCGCGGGCCACCGGCGTAATAGAACAGCATGTACCAAATGCGGCCGCCCAGAATCACGCCCATCATTTCGTAAAACACCAGATCGCCCAGCGCGTCGCTGGTCACCGGCAGGCGCCCGCGCCGGCGGCGATATTCACCCAGCGCCCAGCCACCCATAAACCCGAACA
Organism: Dyella sp. 2HG41-7; assembly: GCF_021390675.1. NCBI lineage: Bacteria > Pseudomonadati > Pseudomonadota > Gammaproteobacteria > Lysobacterales > Rhodanobacteraceae > Dyella > Dyella sp. 2HG41-7. Next base: position 1,246,668 of record NZ_JAJEJV010000004.1, on the reverse strand, counting down.
GATACATCAGCCCGTACCAGTGGACCTGGATCGGGCCCAGATGGATGGCCACGGAGTTGAAATGCACGACAAAGGGCTGCGACATGGCTCAATCGGCAAAGATCAAAGGTGGGCAGTGTAGCGGGCCTGCGCCGCCCCGTCAGGCGCGGGCTGCGCCCTTTCCTCTCGCCGGGCGGAGGGGAAAGGCTCGGCGTCTTAGCTGCCTACGTGCGACGAACCGGATTTCGACGCGAAAGCCACCGCGCTCGACGACGACCTTCCCGTCGCCGTTTTCAATTCGCGATACACGTCCAGCACCTGCTGACCATAACCGCGCGCCAGCGTCACGTCGTGGCTGTGGTAGTAGCCGATACGCAGCACTGGATCGGTGCTTTCGTGCATCGCCTTGTGCAAGAGCTGCGTACCAATTTCGATATTGCGCGCCGGATTGAGCAATGCGATCGGATCGGGCTCGATGTCGCGATGCATCGGGTAATACACCTGCATGATGCCCACGTCCTGCACCGGCGCCGCAAGCAAATGGGCCAACTCGATCGCATGTTCGGTTTCCGCACGCGTGCCGCTATGCAAGCGTCCGTTGATGCGCACGATCCACGGACTCGGAGCAACAGAGCCGTCGGGCTGCGTGCCGCGCGTTTCCACCAAGGCCACCGCATAGATCAGCAACGGATCGATGCGATAACGCGCACCGGCTTTGGACCATAGGCTAGAGCGCGAGGTGATATCCAGATCAAATCCGGCCGCGTAGTTCGCGCGCGGCGGCGCGACGACAATAATGGTTCCGTCGTCGGCTAGCCCCAACGTGGTTTTAGGTAATGGCTTGGTTGCGACGTGCGCGAGGACCGGCGCTTGTTGACGCATCGTCGAATGCGTTGTCGTCGTTGCCGTAACGGGTTGCACGGGCGCACTTGCGATAACGCGTGTCGCAACGTCAACCGTTTGCGTCGAAGCCGAAATCTTCTGATTCGTGTGCCACATGTGCACGCTCATCATCACGGCCGCAGTTCCTGCAACCAAGCCGACACCGCCGATGATCGGGGTGCGATACATCCGCGCCTGCTCTTTCATGGAGAGCAACACGCCAGCCGCATCGATAGGAAGCTTCGCTTGCCATGACGGAAGTACGGTCAGCGCGCCTCCGATATTGACGAAGTCGCCTATGCCGACATCGGGTCGAGACCGTTGCGAGATACGACGATGCTTGGCCCACCCATGCGGATCGACCATCAGAATCTTTTCGTGAGTGCGCGTCGGCGCACGACCCTCTCGCCGACCGCGAAATGCCGCCGGGGCACACAAATAGACCCGTTGCGTCACCGTCGACTGGCTCATCGCACGGCCACCCACGCCCGCATCACGCGCGCCAAAACGGGTTACTGCGCTGGAAATGTTTCAGGAACAGCACGTCTCGTCATCCGTTCTGCAGCAGCCAGGGTCTGCTAGACAAGCACAAATCGGGCCGTAGGCCAAGCCAAATCGACCTCGCGGTACGAAACGTCGCCTTTCATGGCTGGAGGGAGGCCCCGTAACGACAGAGGAAATTGGCCGTCGCGAAATCCTGCGACAGCCTTCGAGCGTCTATGGCCTATTCGCGTCGTTCGCGCTGACCATGGTTCGATACACGCGCGGCGACATGCCCACCGTGGCCTTGAACTGGCGCGCGAAAGCGCTTTGATCCCCAAAGCCACACGCCATGCCGATGGATGCAACCGTTTCGTCCGTACGCAACAAGCGCATCGCCGCTTCAATACGCAGCTTGGTTAGCACTTGCTGCGGCGTGAGCTGGAATACGCGACGAAAATGCCTTTCCAATTGTGCAATCGAGAGACCGGCCAATTCCGCCAGCGCCTGCACGCGAATGCCTTCGGCGTAATTCCCCTGCATATGCGTCAGCACGCGCTTCAAGCGGTCGTACGTCGGATGCTTACCATCGGGAATACCCAGATCGCGCGAGATGCCGATCAATCCCTGGATTTTTCCGCGCGAGCGCAATGGTCGTTTGCAGGTGAGGCACCAACCGGGAACGCGGTTGGCGAAAATATGTACCTCAAGCTGGTTTTCGATGGTTTCGCCCATCAGCACGCGCCCATCTTGCGCCGCGTAGGAGCCGCCCATGGTGGCTGGAAAAAGCTCGGTGACGGATTTGCCGATGATGTCGCTGCGCTGCTTCAACCCGAGTCGACGCAGCAGCGTGAGATTGGCGTGCGTATAACGGCCGGCCGTGTCTTTGACGAAGAACACCACGTCCGGCAATGCATCGAACAGGGGTTCCAATTCATCGGCTGAAATCTTCATAGGATGAAATGCTGCAACGCAACGCGGCGAACCCCCCCCCGGAAATTTCGAACCAAGCCATTTTTACTGCAACAAAACCTCTTTTGCCACGATGGCGCGCGCATGAAACTCTTACATGCGCACGCGTTCGACTATGCCGAATTCCGCATTCAAGGTCCAGAAGCTTTTCTAGACGCTCGCTGCCCGCAAGGAAGAAGATGGCCGGATGCATACCATCGACTTTATCGATTCCCATACCGGCGGCGAACCGACACGCGTCGTGCTCGCGGGCTTTCCCGACCTTGGCAACGGCACGATGGCCGAACGCCGCCAAGTATTCCGCGAACGCTACGATCGCTGGCGTCAAGCCATTGCCTGCGAACCACGCGGATCGGACACCATGGTCGGCGCGCTGTTGTTGCCGCCCACCGATCCGTCGGCATGCGCCGGCGTGATCTACTTCAACAACGTAAGTTACCTGGGCATGTGCGGACACGGCACCATCGGCTTGATCCGCACCCTGCATCATCTGGGTCGTATCGCGCCGGGCCGGCATCGTCTGGAAACGCCCGTCGGTATGGTGGGCATCGAATTGCATGCCGATGGCCACGTATCCATCGACAACGTAGAAAGCTACCGGCACGCGAAAGATGTGACGCTGGATGTCCCGGGTTACGGCAAAGTAAAAGGCGATATCGCGTGGGGTGGCAATTGGTTCTTTATCACCAACGACACACCACTCCCGCTCACGCTCGCCAACCAACGCGCATTGACGCAATACACCGAAGCGATTCGCGTTGCACTGGAAGCCGCCAATATTCGCGGCGCCGATGACGGCGAGATCGACCATATCGAAATCAACGCGCCTTCTACGCAAGCCGACGCGGATGGGCGCAACTTCGTGTTGTGTCCCGGGTTGGCCTACGACCGCTCACCCTGCGGCACCGGCACCAGCGCAAAGGTGGCTTGCCTCGCCGCCGACGGCAAACTCGCGCCGCATCAGGTGTGGCGTCAGGCCGGCATTCTCGACAGCGTGTTCGAAGCGCAATACACGCCCGGCACGCGCGGCGTACTGCCACGCATCACCGGCAGCGCACATATCACCGCGCAAGGCGAACTGCTGATCGACGACGCGCACGATCCGCTGGCTTGGGGTATCGGCGCGGCGTGAAAAGCTACGACCTCATCATTGTCGGCGGCGGCATTGTCGGCACAGCGTGCGCGGATTACGCGAGCGAACAAGGGCTGCGCGTCGCGATTGTCGAACCCGGTCCGATTGGCGGCGGCGCCACGGCGGCGGCGATGGGTCATTTGGTGGCGATGGACGACGATCCGGCGGAACTTGCGCTCGCGAACTATTCGCTCAATTTGTGGGAAGCGTTTACCGACGTCGAGCAACTCGAATACAGCCGCTGCGGAACGTTGTGGGTAGCCGGAAGCGAAGCCGAATTCGCGCATATTCCGGCGAAAATCGCGCGACTCGCGGCGGTCGGCGTGCATGCCGAGTTGATCGACCGCAAGCAACTCTATCGCCTCGAACCTGCGCTATGCCCTGGTCTATTCGGCGGCATGCGTGTGCCGCGCGAAGCCGTCGTTTACCCGCCCGCCATGGCGCGGCATCTATTGCAGCGTGCACGCGCGCGCGGCGCCGAGTTGTACGACACGCGCGTCACGGCCATCACGAATCAGGGCGTGCAATTGGCCGATCAAACGCAACTCCACGGTTCGGTAATCGTGGCGACCGGCTGTGCGCTGCCGCAGCTATTGCCTCAGTTACCGATGCGCGCACGCAAAGGTCATTTGGTGATCACCGATCGCTATCCAAACGTAGTGCGTCATCAACTTTTGGAACTCGGTTACGCGGACAGCGCGCACGGCGATGCGGACAGCAGTGTCGCATTCAACGTGCAACCACGGCCGACGGGGCAGATTCTTATCGGCTCGTCGCGCGAATACAGCAGCGAGTCGCCTGATGTTTCGATGTCGATGGTGCGACGCATGCTGGAACGCACGTTCCACTATTTGCCTGCGCTGCGCCAACTCGATGCGATCCGCATCTGGACCGGCTTTCGACCGGTGAGCGCGGACGGTCTACCTTATCTCGGGCGCGTGCCGGATCAATCGCATGTGTGGGTGGCCGCCGGTCACGAAGGTCTTGGCATCACCACCTCGTTGGGCAGCGCGCGATTAGTGATCGATCAATTCCTCGGGCGTGCGACAGCGATCGATCCGAAACCTTACGATCCTGCACGAGTCGCCGCATGAATACCGCGCTGATACGTATCGAGATCGACGGACAAGCGCTGGACGTTCCGAACGGCATTAGCGTGGCGGCGGCCATCGCCCGCGCGCAGCGTCCTTTTCGACGTTCCGTGAGCGGACAAGTGCGTGCGCCGTTTTGCGGCATGGGTATTTGTTTCGAATGCCGCGTACGTATCGACGGCATTGCTCAGCAACGCGCGTGTATGGCGACGGTGCGAGAAGGGATGCAGGTGATGACAGATGACTGAGCGCTACGACGTTGTCATCGTCGGCGCCGGCCCGGCCGGCATAGCCGCAGCGGATGCAGCACTGGCGCGCGGCGCACGCGTCGCCTGGATCGATGCGCAGGCAAACGGTGGCGGTCAGGTGTGGCGCAAAGACAGCGAACACGGCTGGCCTCGACGCGCGCAATCCATCATTGCTCGCGTGCTTCGGCATTCCAGCATGACGTGGATGCCGCAGACTGAAGTGATTGCCGCCGAGCGCGACGAACTCCTGTTGCAGAACACGCACAATGCGCGACGCGTCGCGTATAACGCATTGATCCTCGCGACGGGCGCGCGCGAATTGCTACTGCCATTCCCCGGCTGGACGTTGCCGGGCGTCACCGGCGCCGGCGCTTTGCAAGCGCTGGCGAAGCAAGGCTGGCCGCTTGCGGGACGTCGCGTCGTGATCGCCGGCGCCGGTCCGCTGCTTTGGGCCGCCGCCGCAACCGCGCAACGACACGGTGCGCGCGTGCTGGGCATTTACGAACAAGCCGGCGCGAAAGCCGTGCACGATTTCGCGCGCACGCTGTGGCGCTGGCCTGGCAAAGCCGTGCAAGCCGCCGTTCTGCGCACGCAATTGGCGGATGTTCCGTATCGCTACGGATGCGCTGTGCGTCGCGCGATGGGCGACGACGCGCTGCAAACGATTGAAGTCGACGGACCGCACGGCGTTGAACGTATCGAGTGCGATCAGCTCGCCGTGGGCTACGGCTTGATCCCAAACACGGAGCTCGCACATATGCTCGGTTGCGCGCTGAAGCTTGAAGGCGCGCACCCCTATGTCGCGGTGGACGCCATGCAACGCAGCAGCATCGCCAACGTATACGCGGCTGGCGAACTTTGCGGCATCGGCGGACGCGACACCGCATGGTTGGAAGGCCGTATCGCAGGTTTGGCCGCAACCGGCGCAACGATCGACGCATCGTTGCAACGGCAACACCGCCACGCGCGCGCCTTCGCCACCGCACTGCGCACGCACTTCGCGCTCGATCCACGCATCCGCAATCTGGCGACGCCAGACACCTTGATCTGCCGCTGCGAAGACGTATCGCTGCAAACACTAAACAACTACACCGACGCGCGCAGCGCCAAACTCGCCACGCGCTGCGGCATGGGCGCCTGCCAAGGACGCGTATGCGGCGCGGCGCTCGCCGAACTCGGTCGCTTTGCGCGCAGCGGCCATCGTCCACCCTTGTTTCCAGCCCGACTTGCGACATTGGGCGACCTCCCTACTCCATCCGAACATCAAGGATTCATCGCATGAGCAACGCATCGATGTGGCACGGCGTACTGCCCGCCATCACCACGCCCTTTACCGCCGACGATCAGGTCGACCACGCGTTTCTCGCCAAACACGCAAAGCAGATGATCGATGCTGGTTGCCGAGGCATCGTGCCGCTGGGTTCGTTGGGCGAAGCGGCGACGCTGAGCTTCGAGGAAAAGCTCGAGATATTGCGCACACTGGTGAGCGCGCTGGAAGGTCGTGCACCGGTGATCCCCGGCATTGCCGCACTCTCCACGCGCGAAGCCGTACGTTTGGCCAAGGAAGCGAAAGCCATCGGTTGCGGCGGATTGATGGTGTTGCCGCCGTACGTGTATTCCACTGACTGGCGCGAAATGGGCGCGCATGTGCGCGCCGTAATCGAAGCCACCGATTTGCCTTGCATGCTTTACAACAATCCCGTTGCGTACAAAACCGACTTCACGCCCGCGCACATCGCGGAGCTCGCGGCGAAATACCCGAATCTGCAAGCCGTGAAGGAATCCTCCGGCGACGTACGTCGCTTCGCCGGCATTCGCGCGTTGCTCGGCGATCGCCTGCAATTGCTGGTGGGGATGGACGATGCCATCGTCGAAGGTGTCAGCATGGGCGCCGTGGGCTGGATCGCCGGTCTGGTGAATGCGTATCCGAAGGAATCGGTAAAGCTGTTCGAGCTCGCGCGCGACGGCGGACCGAAAGCGGCCGAAAGTTTGTATAGCTGGTTTCTTCCGCTGTTGCGCCTGGATACCGTGCCGACCTTCGTGCAACTGATTAAGCTGGTGCAGGAAAAAACCAACACGGGCAGCGAGCGCGTGCGCGCACCACGCTTGCCCGTCGCCAGCGCCGAACGCGAGCATGCGCTGAAGATTATCGATCACGCGATTGCGACCAAGCCGGGTATCTAAGATGACTACGTTCGAGCAAGTGCTGATTGGAGGTCGCTGGTGCGCATCGCTGGATGCGCACGGCAGCTTCCGCGCGGAAGATCCCAGCCGCGCTGAGGCCATCGGCCCAGCTTTCCCGATCAGCGGCATCGCCGATATCGAAGCGTCGATGCGCGCCGCCATCGACGCGGCCGATGCATTGAGCGCCACCCCACCGGAACGCATCGCGGATTTTCTCGACGCCTATGCTGCCGCCATCGATGCCGATGCCGATCGGCTGGTGGCGTTGGCGCACGCGGAAACCGCGTTGCCCGCCGAGCCGCGCTTGCGCGCGGTGGAGTTGCCGCGCACCAGCCATCAGCTTCGCCTTGCCGCCAAAGACGTGCGCGACTATGCATGGACGGATCCGGTGATCGACACCCAAGGTGGATTGCGTGCGCATCGCGCGCCGCTCAACAAACCTGTGCTCGTGTTCGGCCCCAATAATTTTCCGTTCGCGTTCAATGCCATCGCCGGCAGCGATTTCGCATCGGCCATAGCCGCGCGCAATCCGGTGATCGCCAAAGCGCATCCGTCGCATCCGGAGACCAGCCAACGTCTAGCGCAGCTTGCGCACGACGCGTTGCTCAAGACGGGATTGCCCGCGGCGGCAGTGCAAATGCTTTATCACTTCGACAACGCGCTTGGCCTTGCTTGGGCTGGCGATGTGCGATTGGGCGCCATCGGCTTTACAGGCAGCCGCGCGGGCGGCCTCGCACTCAAGGCCGCCGCGGATAAAGCGGGTGTGCCGATTTATGCGGAGCTTTCCAGCGTCAATCCGGTGTTTCTGCTTCCAGGCGCACTCGCTGAACGCGGCGATGCGTTGGCGCAGGAATTCTTTGCGTCGTGCACGATGGGCAGCGGACAGTTCTGCACCAATCCCGGCATTGTGATCGTGCCCAGCGGCGCACATGGCGATGCGTTCCTCGCGGCAGCGACACGATTGTTTGCTGAGGCCGAACCCAAGGTGTTGTTCTCGCGTGGCGTGCAGCAGAACCTTGTGCATGCCGTGAACGATCTGCGTACCGCAGGCGCGCAGCGGTTGACGGGTGGCGATGCTGGCGAGGGCTACCGATTCCAACCCACCTTGCTCAGCGTAAGCGGCGACGCTTTTATGGCGCAGGCGCAAGCGCTGCAGACGGAAGCATTCGGCCCAGTCAGTTTGATCGTGCATGCGCCCAATACATCGGCCATGCAAAAAATCGCCGCGTCGTTCGAAGGCAATCTCACCGGCACGATCTATCGCGCCAGCGATGGTAGCGACGACGATGCATGGCATGCACTTGCGCCGACGTTGCGCACAAAGGTCGGCCGACTGATCGCCAACAAAATGCCGACGGGCGTTGCCGTAAGCGCGGCGATGAATCATGGTGGCCCCTACCCAAGCACCAGTCATTCGGGTTTCACGTCGGTGGGCATGCCCGCATCGATTCGTCGTTTCACGATGCTGCAGAGCTACGACAATGTGCCGGAACATTTACTGCCGACCGAATTGCGCAATCGCAATCCCGGTGGCGTGCAACGACTGATCGACGGGACGTGGACGAACAACGATATTGCCTAAGCGAAACGTCGTGGGCTGATGCGAATTCAACGGCAGGGGAACAGCATGAGCGTGATCACCGACATGGCCCGACGCAAATCCGTCGCGGCCATGCAACAAGAAGCCGGAGCACGCAGCGGACTGCGACGCGTGCTTGGTTTGTGGCAGCTCACGGCGATCGGATTGGGCGGCATTATCGGCGTCGGCATTTTTGTGCTCACAGGCACCGTCGCCGCGACGCAGGCGGGGCCCGCCGTCGTGGTGTCTTTTCTGCTCGCCGGTATCGCCAGCGCGGCGGCGGCGCTGTGCTATGCCGAATTTTCCGGGCTGATTCCGGTATCAGGCAGCGCGTACACGTATGGCTATGCCGTGCTCGGCGAATTCGCCGGATGGATCATCGGCTGGGATCTGCTGCTTGAATACGCATTGATTGCCGCCGTCGTTGCGGTGGGATGGTCCGGTTACGTGCAAGCGCTGCTGGACGCGGCGGGCCTGCATCTGCCGACATGGGCGCAAGGGGCGTACGGCAGCGCGCCAGGGCGTTGGTTCAATCTACCGGCCGTCGCGATTTCGCTGCTCATCACCGTATTGCTCGCGATGCGCATGCAGTGGGGCGCACGATTCAACACCACGATCGTGGCGATCAAGATCGCCGCTGCAGCCGGCATCGTGATTGCCGGCGTCGCTTATGTGAAACCGGAACGATGGCATCCGTTTATGCCGTTCGGCATGCACGGCGTCGTGACTGGCGCGGCTGTGGTGTTCTTTGCGGTATTCGGTTACGACATGCTCACGACGGCAGCAGAAGAATCGCGCCATCCGCAACGCGATCTGCCACGCGCGGTGCTGTTATCGCTCGGCATCGCGATGGTGCTGTATTTCGCGATCTGCCTTGTGCTGACGGGCATCGTGCCGTACACGACGCTGGATACGCCCGCGCCGGTTGCGAGCGCGTTCAGCGCCATCGGCATGCCGCAGGTGATGGTGGCAATTTCGCTAGCCTCAATCTGCGGCATCACCAGTGTGATCTTCGCCAACTTGCTCGCCGGTGCGCGCATCTGGTTTGCGTTGTCGCGCGACGGTTTGCTGCCTGCCTGGTTTTCCAAGGTGCATCCGCGCTGGCATACACCTCATCGCACTACTTTCTTGTTGGGCGTGGTGACGGCCACGGCATCCGGATTGTTCCCCCTGGATGAGCTGGCCAAGCTGGTCAATATCGGCGTGCTTGGCGCGTTTATCGTGATCTGCACCGCGGTGGCCGTATTGCGCTGGCGTCATCCCGAGATGGAGCGACCGTTCCGCACGCCGTGGGTGCCGCTGGTGCCGCTGATCGGCGTCGGCTTCTCGTGCTGGCTGATCTGGGGATTGCCCACGATCACGTATTGGCGGTTTGCGCTGTGGCTGTTGCTAGGGCTGTTCGTGTACTTCGGCTACGGGCGCCGGCATAGCCATCTGAACGCGGCGAACGATTCGGCAAAAACCGACTTGTGCGCCGATCCGCATCCGTAGCGCGATATTTTTTGTCGCCGCAGCGGAGCATGTCCGTGAATAGAAAAGGGCCTACCGCGAGGTAGGCCCTTTTCTGAATTTGGCGCCCGAAGTTGGACTCGAACCAACGACCCCCTGATTAACAGTCAAGTGCTCTAACCGGCTGAGCTATTCGGGCGGGGAGCTGCATAGTGTGCGGAACGGCCGCTGGGCTGTCAAGCCAGCGCGTGGATTTCCGCCCGGTATTCAGTTCGTTAGCACGCGATAGCACGGCACATAGGCGCTGCTGCCCGGGAGTTTCATGCGGTGCTGCTGCACAAAAGCCTGCAGCAGGCGGTCGAGCGCGCGCATGATCTCCGGCTCGCCATCGATTTCGAACGGGCCGTATTGTTCGATGGCGCGCACCCCTTCGTCCTTCACATTGCCCGCGACGATGCCCGAGAAGGCGCGACGCAGATCGGCGGCGAGCTCGTGACGCGGACGATTGCGATGAATCGCCAGCCCACGCATCGCCTCGTGCGTCGGCATAAAGGGTTGCTGGAAAGTGAGCGGAATGTTCAACGACCAGTTGAAGAAGAACGCATCCTTGTTGTCCAGGCGATGATTGCGAACCTTGTCGACACCACGCGTCGCGGCGTGCGCGACGGCGATCGGATCGTCCACGATGATCTTGTAGTGCTGCGCCACGTCGTCGCCCAGCGCCAATTTCAGGAACATATCGATCTGCTCGAAGTACGCCGCCGATTGCTTCGGTCCGGTAAAGATCAGCGGAAACGGAATGCCCGCGTTATCCGGATGCAGAAGAATGCCGAGCAGATAAAGAATTTCTTCCGCCGTGCCGACGCCGCCGGGGAACACGATGATGCAGTGTCCCATGCGCACGAACGCCTCAAGTCGTTTCTCGATATCCGGCATGATCACCAGCTGATTCACGATCGGATTCGGCGATTCGGCCGCGATGATGCCCGGCTCGGTCACGCCGATATAGCGATTGTTGCGATGACGCTGTTTGGCGTGCGCAATGGTGGCGCCTTTCATCGGCCCTTTCATCGCGCCCGGACCGCAACCCGTGCAGATATCCATGCCCCGCAAACCGAGCTGATAACCGACCGACTTGGTGTATTCGTATTCGTCGCGCGCGATCGAATGACCGCCCCAGCACACCACTAAATTGGGATCGATCTGCGGCTTGAGAATGCGCGCGTTGCGCAGAATTTCGAACACGGCGTGCGTGATGCCTACTGAATCGTCGAGATCGAAACCGCCCTGCTCCAGCTGCGTGGATACGTAAACGATGTCGCGTACCACCGCCACCAGCAGTTCGTTGATACCACGAATGATATGTCCGTCGACGAACGCCTTGGCCGGCGCGTGCGATAGCTCGATCTTGATGCCGCGATCTTGCTGCAAGACTTGAATGTCGAAATCCGGATACTGCTCGAACATGCCGCGCGGATCGTCGCCGATATCGCCCGACGTCAACACCGCGAGCGCGCAACGACGCAGCAAACCGTGCAGTCCCGAACCGCTGGCGTCGCGCAAACGAATCACTTCGTTGCGAGAAAGAATATCCAGACCGCCGGCCGGCGAAATGCGGGCGCTGACGGTGGCGGGTTTGCCGGACTTGTCGATCTGCGTATCGTTCATTCCATCATTCTCCAGGGTCGCATCCTCCACGACGCGTGAATGCTTCGGCGTTCGCGGCCGTCTAGCATCTCGCCTGAGGCACAGCGCGGTCAACGTCGATCCACACAAAAACGCCCCGTTCGAGACAGGGCGTTTTGCTTGGAGCTAGGTAACTTTCGATACCCCTCTCCAAAAACGAAGAGGGGTTATCGCATGGACGCCTATCAGTTAAACGAAGCGCCCACCGTCACCATGTACGTGCGCGGCTGCAGCAAGCCGTAGTACGGCGTGGTGGAGTACAGCGACGGGAACTGCTTCGCAGCCGCGGCGGCCAAGAACTGCGCCGAACCGACGTAGGAGAAAGCGCGCTTGTCGGTGAGGTTGGACACGTTCACCTTGACGTACGGCTTCTTCAACCAATCCCAATCGCCGAAGCGATAGCCGGCGTTGAAGGTGAACGTGGTGAATCCGCCGACGTGTTCGGTGTTCATGTAGTCGCCGTACAGCGAGCTGGTGACGCGGCCAGTCAACTGCGCCCACAGATGCGTGTCGTCGTAGCTCAGGCTGAGGTTGCCGATGTGCTTGGCCGTATCGGGCATCATCTTGCCGTCGGTCGGATAGATGCCGTCGCCGCCACCATCGATGCTGCCGACGATTTCAGCCTTGGTGTAGGTGTAGGAGCTGTACACCGTCCAATCCTGCGCGAACTTGTAGCTCAGCTCACCGTTGAAACCGCGCATGTGCATGCGATGGATCGCGGTGTAGTAGGTCTGGCCCGTGGCGTTGTCGTACGAGCTTTCCTGCTTGTTGTTGTAGTTGCTGTTGTACAAGTCGGCGTTGGCTGAGATCGAATCGCCGTAGTAGCGCCAGCCCAGATCGGTGTTCCACGACGTTTCCGGCTTGGCCAAATCGGCGCCGGCGAACGAGTTGAGCAGCACCACCGTGTTGGTCGGCACGCGGAAGGTCTTGCCGCTGCCGAGGTAGAACTGGTTCTTCTCGTCGAGCTGGAATTTGATGCCCGCGGTCGGCAGCAACTTGTTCCAGCTGCGATCGACCGTGGTGTAGGTTTGCTGCTTGCTGACCGAACCGGCGAACGAGTTCGGATAGTCGTAACCCCAGCCGCTGCGGTTGGCGCGCAGGAACGCGGCGCCGCCGGTGAAGGTCCACTGGTCGCTCGGCGTCCAGTTGTCGGTAACGAAGCCCTTCTCGATTTCGGTGTTGGTGTACTCGTGGTAGTAGGTCATCGGCGCACCGTTCGGGTACGTGATGAAATACGAGTTACCCCACAAGCTGGCCGGCTGACCTTCGGCGCTCACCTGGAAATAGCTGTTGTCCTGCGTCTTGCGCGAATCTTCGTACCAGAAGCCATATTCCAGGCTGTTGTCCAGACCAAAATCCTGGTTGAACTTCACCAGCACGCCCGGACGATACGTCAGCGCGGCGGAGTACGAATACACCACGCCCTGCTGGCCGTTGACGACCGAACCGCTGTTGTTGACGTCCATATCGGCGTTGCCGAAACGGTTGGTCGTCAACGTGCTTTCGGTTACGGTGGCCGAACCGCCGCCGCCGCCGTTGCCGTACCAGAAGTACGGAATCACCGACAAATGCAGCGTGTCGGCCAGCTTGAATTCGCCGTCGAGGCTGAAGAGGTAGCTGCGGAACGGGTTGGTGCGCAGACCGTAGTAATTGGAGTCGTTGCTGAGCGCGCTCTTGAGCTTGGTGCCCGTGAGGCCGGCGAGCGGAATCCACGTGGTGTTGTAGTCGGTGAAGTAGCCGTTCTGCGCAACCTGCGTCTTGGAAACAGTCTCGTAGGCGAAGTTGTTTTCGCGGTTGTACTGCAGCGAGGCGCTGACCGAGTCGTCGCTGTCGATCGTCCACACCGACTTGCCGTCGACCTTGGTCACGTCCATCGTGCCCTTGCCGCGCCACTTGTCGGCGGTGTTGTCGGAGTACGACAACCAGGAACGCACCGGACCCATGTCGCCCGTGTTCAAGCGCACGAAGGTGCGACGATAGTCGTTGCCGCCGATGGTCTGCGTGACGTCCACGCCGCCCTGATGCGGCGGATCGATGGTGGCCCAGCCGATATGGCCGCCGCTGGCGCCGGAGTCGGGCATGTCGACATCGGGAATGCCTTGCAGCACGGTGATGTCGCCCATGTTTTCCGAATCGCCGTACTCGGTGGCGTACACGGAGTAGCTGCCGGTGTCGGTGATCGGCGCGCCGTTGACGGTCATACCGATGTCGGAAGAGTCGTAACCGCGGATGCTGTAGTGGCCGTTCGCCAGACCGGTCACGTCGTCAGTCGCTGCATTGACGCCCGGAATGCTGGAGATCATCTGCGTGAAGTTGCTGCCCGGGCTCGCCTTTTCGATGGCGTCGCGGGTGATCGTCGACACGGCTTTCGGAGCGATCTGCACCGACATCAAACCGCCGCCGAGCGACAGCGATTGCGCCTGCACCGTCACGGCCGACATTTGCTTCACGTCGCGCTGCGTGGCGTTGGACGTCGTGGTGTTGGACGTGCTGGATGCGTTGACGCGCTGCTGGGTGTTGTTGCTCTGGTTTGCCTGCGCCTGATCGGTGCTGGCGGTTTGCGCCATGGCAACGCTGGTGGTGATGCAACAAGCCATCGCAATCGCTGCGGAAAGATGCGTACGTTTCATGAAGAGCCCCGTAGTCCTGTTTTTGAATTCGAGATTTCTAGGTACCGCTTGTCATGACCGTTCAACCATTTTTGCGATAACACGACATCAGCCGGCCTTCCTGACCATTGCTACGCGGCGATCCTTCGACACAAAAAAAGCTCGGGCTCATGGGTCTCATGAACCGCAGCGGCCTTTCTTGGATTCCCTAGGTTTTTTTGTTTCTAGCGAGTCGACGCCAAACGAGTTCGACCCTGGAACATGACCCTAGACAACTTCGTGCAAACAGCTGATCCGTGCGCTTAACCCAAGCGCTCTAACGACGCTCAAGCAGGGAGGAAGCGGTCACGTTTCCTTAGCGATACCTTAGCACAATCCCACATATGCTTTACATTAATTTTACAGAGGCATCTCATCTGTGAAGTATTTGCGTCCACGTGCTGTCTTTTGCGCACAATCTTGCCCCCGCTCAAAAGCAGGCGCATGCAAAAGGCGATGAACGCTTAGGCGCTTTTGCCGAGATAGCGCGCGCGCTTGGCGGGCTTGAGGCGGGAGAGATCGAGCATCACCAAGCCATCGACGCAGCCGGAGAAACCCGGGTCTTCGCCGAAGTCCAGGAACTGCACGCCATCGGGCTCGACCAAGTCTACATATTGGCGATAGAGCACAGGCAGGCTCACACCGAGCGCATCGAGGTGATTGCGCAGCTTGCCCAATCCGCTGACCGGATCCAGGCCTTCCAGTTCGTGGCGCACGCTTTCGAGGACGTCGGCCGAAACCTTGAACGGCTGACGGGCCGACGCAAGACCCGGCGCGCCGAAATAATGCTGATGCGCCGCCGCGATCCACTCGCGCGCCTGGCGCGGCAGATTCACCGACATGCTGACGGGGCCGAACACGTAATGCAGATCCGGATGGCGCTGCAGGTACAAACCGATGCCCTGCCAGAGTTGATCCAGTGCGCGCGAACGCCAGTAGGCCGGCGCGATAAAACTGCGCCCCAGTTCCATGCCTTGCGCGAGTCGCGATTCCAGCGCTGGCGAATAATTGAACAGGCTGGCCGTATACAGACCGGCCATGCCACTTTTCGCGATCAGGTTTCCGCCGTGGCCGAGGCGATACGAACCGACGATGCGCAACGCCTTCGGGTCCCACAACACGAGATGTTCGTAATGGGCGTCGTAAGCGTCCAGATCGCGCCGGGTATTGGTGCCCTCCCCGACTTTACGGAACGTCAGTTCGCGCAAACGGCCGATCTCGCGCAAGGCGGCGCCGTCGGTTTGCCCACGCAAGACGAACAGCTGCTTGCCATCGGAGAGATCCGCGAGCTTTTCGCTCTGCGCCAGGTCCATCGCCACGCGATCGACCGGCTCCGGATGCGCCAGCGGAACCTGTCCGCCGAAAATCAGACCACGACGACGGCCAAGGCGATACACATGGCGACGCATCAGATTCGCCGCGCGCTGCGCATCGTCGCCGCTGCGCTTGGATATTTCTTCCGCGCTGATCAGCGCGCCGACATTGAAACCGATGCGGCTGACGTGCGTGGCCACGGCCTCGCGCGGCAGCATCGCCGTGCTGAGCGGCTTGGCCAGCATCGACAAGCCATAGAACATCGCGGAGTTGCGCGCCGCCACGTGGATCGGCAGCACCGGCACTTTGCCGCGCATCGCAAGACGCGCGAATCCGTCCGACCAACGACCATCGCGCACACCGGACGGCCCCATGCGAGACACTTCGCCGGCGGGGAAAACGATCAGCGCTTCGCCGCGCTCCAACGCGCGATAGAGGTTACGCATACGCGACGCGGTGCCACCGCCGAAGACATCCACCGGCAACAGCAACGGACCGAGCTGCGGAACGGCCGCAAGCCAATCGTTGCCGAGAATGCGCACGTCCTGGCGCACCGAACCAACAAGCTGCAGCAAGGCCATCGCATCGAGCATGCCCAGCGGATGATTCGCAACGATGAGCGCCGCGCCCTCGACAGGAATATGTTCGCGTTCGCGCTGCACAACGTGATAGCTGCAGCCGAGAAATTCGAGCACCTTTTCGACGAAGTCGAAACCCTTGGTGTCGGCCAGCGCATGCAGGACCCGATTGAAACCTGCCTCATCGGCAAGTCGACCCAATACGCCCGCGACGGGCTTGCGAATCATCGGATGTTGCGCAAGCCATGGCAGACGTTCGGTAAGGGCCTGTTCGACGTGAAGCATGACCGCCTCCCTGGGTTTAGCGCCCATGTTGCCGATCAAGTGTGACAACTGCGAGAAATCGCGCAATCAAACTTGTGGTGGCGCAAGAATACACGAAGGGTCCAGGACCGTTTCTTAAAAGCTCGTTCACGACGGGCCAGTCTTATGGCCTAGCGTGGATTTTGCCTTGCTCGACACATCACACGGCCAGGTGCAAATACGCCGCAATACCGCCGAGGAACATCTGCACCGACAGCGCGATCAGCAGCATGCCCATCACACGTTCCAGCGCGGTGAGCACGCTTTCGCCCAGCCAGCGGAACAAATACGTGGAACTGAGCAGAATCAGCGCCGTCGCCAGCCACGCACATAAGAGCGCAATCGCCCAATCCGCGGTGCGTCCCGGTTCCGTATTGGTGAGCAGCAGCAACGCCGCCATCGCGGATGGTCCGGCGACACCGGGAATCGCCATCGGCACGATGAAAGGTTCGCCCTCGCCGGATTTTCCGAAAATGCCGCCTTCCGCAGGCGGAAACACCATGCGGATGCCGATCAGGAACAACACGATGCCGCCTGCGATGCTGATCGATTCTTCGCGCAACTGCAGCAGCTTGAGAATCAGCTGCCCGCCCATCAGAAACACCAGCAACACCGCCAGCGCGATCAGCAATTCGCGAATCATCACAAAGCGACGGCGCTTGGGCGGCACATCTTTGAGCAAGGTCAGAAAGATGGGGATATTGCCCAGGGGATCCATGATCAGGAACAGCAGGATCGCTGCCGACATGGTCGTCATCTGCGTTTGCATGCCGTCCCCTTTTTATGCGGCGGTTTGTGCGACAGCGTCGAGTGCGATCATGCCACGCGCAGATCAAGTACGCCGCCGCGCATCGCGGCAGCCTCATCGCTAAGCAAATACACGGCGGCGTCTGCGGTGGCGTCTGGCAACGGCTGCTGCATCGTGTCTTCGCCGAAGTACGCGGTACGTCGCAACGTCGTGCGCATGGGCGCAGGCAGCAAGGCATGCACGCGGAACGCGCCGGTGTCGTGCTCGTCGTGAAGGATCGCCACGAAACGCTCCAGCGCCGCCTTGGATACGCCGTACGCACCCCAATGAGCACGCATCACCAGATCGGGATTGTCCAACACGAAAATCGCTGCGCTGTCTGGCGCGGCCGTCAACAACGGTAGGCACGCCTGCGTCAGCGCGAACGGCGCCGACACATTGACATGCAGCGCGCGCAACCACGCGTCCGGTTTGTGCATCGACATCGGCATAAGGCCGGCGAAGCTTGCGGCAGCATGCACGATGCCATCGAGCCGGCCGAGATCGCGCTGCAAGCCCTCGGCGAGCGCCTCGTAATCGCTGGGCGTGGCGGCTTCCATATCGAGCGGATGGATCACCGGCTCGGGTAGGCCTTCGCTGATCATCGCGTCGTAGAGTTTCTCCAATTGCCGCTTGCGCTTTCCGGTCATCACTACGGTGGCGCCGGCGCGCGCGGCCGCGCGCACGACGGCGCTGCCCAGTCCGCCATACGCGCCGGTAACCAACACAACACGACCGGCCAGCGCGTTGCCGGCAGGCGACCAGGACTGCGGCAATCGATGCAACGGCAGACTCATGCGGGACTTCCTCCCGCCACGTCGCACGCCATGCGCGCGAGCTCGCCGGAAGCTTTCAGATCTTCCGCGATATCGCAGCCGCCGATCAGCTCGCCCTGGATGAAAAGTTGAGGGAACGTCGGCCAGTTGGCGTAGTGCGGCAAGGCGGCCCTGATTTCCGGATCGGCCAGCACGTTGACCGGATGGAACGTCGCGCCCGCATCGTTCAACGCCTGCGCCGCGCGCGCGGAAAATCCGCACATCGGAAACTGCGGCGTGCCCTTCATAAAAAGCACGATGGGGTGCTCGGCCAACACGGCCTTGATTCGCTCGTTGACGTCCATAACTTCAGATTCATCACTACAATGCAGGCAGCTTAGTAGTGTACCAGCCGTCCGGGCGGCCCATCCGGCCCGCACGCCCGTTACCCCTTATCCTCAGCCAACGCCCAGGAGTTACCCATGGCGATCGAACTTCCCCCGTTGCCTTATGAAAAGAATGCGCTAGAGCCGAACATTTCGGCCGAAACGCTGGAGTATCACTATGGCAAGCACCACCAGGCCTATGTGACCAACCTCAATAACCTGATCAAGGGCACCGAGTTCGAAAGCGCCGCGCTCGAAGACATCATCAAGAAGTCCTCCGGCGGCGTGTTCAACAACGCAGCGCAGGTTTGGAATCACACGTTCTATTGGCATTCCATGCACCCGCCGAAGAAGGACAACGCACCCGCCGGCAAGCTGGGCGATGCCATCAACAAGGCGTTCGGCTCGTTCGACAAATTCAAAGAAGAATTCACCAAGTCGGCCACCGGCAATTTCGGTTCGGGTTGGACCTGGCTGGTGCAGCGCCCCGATGGCGCGCTGGGCATCGTCAACACGTCCAACGCCGCCACACCGATTACCGGCAGCGACAAGCCGCTGTTCACCATCGACGTATGGGAACACGCGTACTACATCGACTATCGCAACGCGCGCCCGAAGTATGTCGAGTCGTTCTGGGAATTGGTGAACTGGGATTTTGCGGCGAAGAATCTGGTTTAATCTAATTAAACCGCCTTTTCGCGTTCGCTTCCTCTCCCCTTCGGGGAGAGGATTGAGGTGAGGGGTCACGCTCGCGATGATCTTGCTTGCGAAGCGCTGCTCGAATCACCCTTCTAGCAAGATTGGCCCCTCATCCGCCCTTCGGGCACCTTCTCCCCGCAGGGGAGAAGGACATCAACCAATCACGCGCAGTGCGGGCGCAACTTGATCGTCGCGCTTGAGCACACGCGCAATCTCGCCGATGCGCGCCGCAAGCGTCTTGGCATCTTCGGCGCGCACCGTGGCGTGTCCCACTTTGCGGCCCGCGCGCGGTTGTTTGCCGTAATCGTGCCAATGGCCGTCGACGGTTTGCAGCACAGGCGTGGGATCGGGCAGATCGCCGATCCAATTGAACATCGCAGAAAAACCATGCGCCGAGGTGTCGCCCAACGGCAAGCCAAGCACGGCGCGCACGTGGTTTTCGAATTGGCTGGTGATCGCGCCTTCGATCGTCCAGTGACCGGAGTTGTGCACGCGCGGCGCCATTTCGTTGCCGAGCAATTGGCCGTCTTTGACGAACAGCTCCAACGCGAACACACCGACGTAATCCAGACGTTCGGCCAGCGTACGCGCCAAAGATTCCGCACGCACCTGCAATGCGCCGACGTTTGGCGCAGGCGCAAGACTGAGACTGAGCACGCCATCGGTATGCCAGTTCTGCGTGAGCGGCCACACATGAAAATCACCGTCGCGCGTGCGCACGGCAACGACCGAGAGCTCGCGCTCGAACGGCACGAACGCTTCGAGAATTAAACCATGCGCGTTGGCGCCCAGCGCTTCCCACGCGGCGTCGGCATCCGACAGTTGCTTGATGCGGAATTGTCCCTTGCCGTCGTAACCCAAGCGACGTGTCTTGAGAATAGATGGCGCACCGATGATCGCTAGCGCGCGGTCGAGATCTTCGCGCGTATCCACGGCTTCGAAGGCGGGCGTTTGCAATCCGCATTCGCGAAACAACGTCTTCTCGGCGAGACGATCTTGCGCGACGGCCAACGCACGCGGATTGGGAAACACTGCCACACGCTCCGCCAACCAATGCGCGGTATCGGCCGGCACATTTTCGAAATCGAAGGTGACTACATCGACTTCAGCCGCAAATTTTTCGAGCGCGGCGTAATCGCTCCAGTCGGCGAGCAGCAGCGGAGATACCTGTCCGGCGCACGCATCCGGCGCGCTATCGACCACCAGCGTTTTCACGCCGAGCGGCGCAGCAGCGAGCGCAAGCATGCGGGCGAGTTGTCCGCCGCCCAGAATGCCCAGCACGGATTGTTTGCGTTCGGTCACGAGCGAGGGTCCGGATTGTCCAGCACGGTCTGCGTTTGGCGCGCACGGTATTGCTCGACCGCCTTGGCCAGCGCCGGGTCATGCAGCGCCAAGACAGAGGCGGCAAGCAGGCCAGCGTTGACGGCGCCTGCACGCCCGATCGCCAACGTGCCGACGGGAATACCGGCCGGCATCTGCGCGATGGAAAGCAGGGAATCCATACCGTTCAGCGCCTTGGACTGGACGGGAACGCCGAAGACCGGCAAACGGGTCTTGGCCGCCAGCATGCCTGGCAAGTGCGCGGCCCCGCCGGCGCCGGCGATGATGACCTGAATACCGCGCTGCACCGCCTCTTCGGCGTACTGGAACAGCAGGTCCGGCGTACGGTGCGCAGACACCACGCGCACCTCATGCGGTACGCCCAGCTCCTGAAGTACGTCGGCCGCGTGCGTCATGGTTTCCCAATCCGAACGCGATCCCATCACCACACCCACTCGCGGCGCTGCAGCTGTTCCCGTCATGGTCCGGTCGTCCAAAAGGGGTTATTGTACGGACTTCGCCGCATTGCAACGAGATCCAGCCGTTATTCATGGATAAGCGCCTCCTCGACATCCTCTGCTGCCCGGTCAGCAAAACCCCGGTGCGCCCGCTTAACGCTGGCGAGCTCAATGCCGTGAATCGAGCCATCGAGGGCGGTCAGGCGCTCAACGTGGCGGGGGCTGCGGTGCACAACCGCTTGGCCGAAGGCCTGATTACCGTCGACCGCAAGGTGATCTATCGGATCGAAGACGGCATTCCCGTCATGCTTCCCGAAGAAGGCATCGGCACGACCCAGTTCACCGACTTCCCCGCCGTTTCGTAGGATTTTGCTCCTATAATCGGAGACAAAACGTCGTCTGAACGAACACTCCACAAAACCATGACGCCGGACATGGCGAGGAAAGCCGATTTCGCTTATGTTGCGCTGATCGGCGGCATTCCTGGCTCAACCGTCCTCGGTTGTTCAAGGTGTGAGACTGTCGTTTACGGCAGCAATCGGCACCGGCCTAGCCAGCCAACCACAGGGGTGTGGCGATGAAAGAAGCCAACGAGTCGTCGAACATCGTTAATCTCAGCCAGCGCCTGGACCCCTCCAGCGGTCGGGGAGGCGATTTGTTGAACGCTGTTCGGACGATCGCCGCCCGCCGCCTGCAGCAGTACATCGGCAACATGTTCGAGCACGTCGACGACGCGCTGTTCGACCTTGCCGAAAAAGCCGAAAACAACGCCGCGCAGATGCATTACTTCGACGGCATGCGCGAAGTGCGCAAGCGCCGCCCGGTGATCGAGCGCAGCTTTCTGGCGCTGGTGTCGCGCGAATTGAACGACTTCGCAGGCGGCCAGGGTTCGCCCTCGCAGCCCGGCTCGCCATCGCCCGCCCCCGGTTCCGTCGAGCTGTCGCTGGTCGCGGACAACGAGTTGGAAGAATCGCTGGCTATCACCAGCATGATCGGCAAGAACGAAGCGCGTCTTGCGCGCGATCTGTTCGCCGTGAATCAGCGCCTGTCGGTGATCTGCGGCGGCGCGCGTATCGAAGACTCGACCAATCCGATCGGCCCCGCGCTGTTGACCCAGGCATACCGCCAGGCGATGCGCGAACTCAATGCCGACATGCGCGTCAAGCTGATCATCTATAAGCTGTTCGACCGCTACGTGCTGGCTTCTTTGGATGAGCTCTACCAAGAGGTCAATACCGAATTGATGCGCGCCGGCGTGCTGCCGCAGCTCCGTCAAGAAGGTGCGCGCAACGCTCCGAGCGGCACTGCAGCGGCGGGCGCCGGTGGCGAAGTACCGGCTCCGGTGCAAGCGGACGACAGCGAAACATCGGCCGAATTGCTGCAGACCTTGCGCGCGCTTTTCAGCGCCCGCCGTGCGCATCCGAACGTACCGCTTTCTGCGATGACGGCGGGTCCGCTGCCGACCGCCAACGAATTGATCGGCGCGCTGAGCGTGCTGCAAAGCCAAGCCGCCATGGTGCCGATGCAGCCGATCGTCACCGGCGCGAGCACGCTGGATATCGCCGAGCAGGTGTTGCATCTGAAAGAGCAGCTCATGCTGCAGCTCGGTTCGCTGCGCGGTCAGCGTCCGGGTCAGATCGCTACGATCGATGAAGACACCATCGATCTGGTCGGCATGCTGTTCGAGTTCATCCTCGAAGACCGCAACCTGCCGCCGCAGATGCAGGTGTTGCTGGCCCGACTGCAGATCCCGTACCTCAAAGCCGCCATTCTCGATCGCAAGCTGTTCGCCCATCGTCAGCATCCGGCGCGTCGCTTGCTGGACGGCTTGGCGGACGCCGCCAAGAGCTGGTCGGAGGAATCGGATCGCGACGGTCGTTTGCACGATACCGTCAAGGCCATCGTCGAGCGCCTGCTGCAGGAATTCGACGACGACATGACGATCTTCGATCGCCTGACCGCCGAGCTGCAGCAGTTTCAGGAAACCAATCGCCGTCGCGCAGAGCTGGCCGAACAGCGCGTCGCCGAATCTACGCGCGGTCGCGAGAAACTGGAACAGGCGCGCCGTCGCGCCGCACGTGAAATTCTCAACCGCATCGGCGATCACACGCTGCCGCCGCTGATCCACGGCGTGCTATCGCGCGCGTGGGCCAACTATCTCGTGCTGACGATTCTGCGCAAAGGCGAGGAATCGACCGAATTCCGCGAAGCGCTACGTTTCGTCGATGCGTTTATCGCCAGCACCAGGCCGGTGCGCACGCCGGAAGCCAAGCGCGATCTGCGCCAGCTGCTGCCCGGCATCGAACGCGCGCTGCGCAAAGGGTTGGCGAACGTCGCGTTCCAGGACGCCGACATCGAGAAGCTGCTCGGTCAGCTCCACACCTACTATCGCCAGCAACTGGGCGAGGCCGCACCGCAGACGGAAACGCCGGCCGCCGAGGCGGCTCCCGCGCCGCTGCCGATTCCGGAAAGCATCCAGCCGATCGCCGAAAACATCGCCGATCTGGACGACGATTCGGCCAATGCCGAACCCGAAGAAGAAGCCATCGCGCCGGAAGTGCGTGACGAGTTGGAGCACGTCAAGTCGCTCAAGCCTGGCACGTGGCTGGAATTCAATAGCGAAGGCGATCATTTCGAGCGCGCCAAGCTGTCGTGGATCAGCCCAATGAGCGGGCGCTACTTGTTCGTGAATCGTCGCGGCTTGAAGGTCGCCGATTACTCGCCGTACGAACTGGCCGTGGTGATCACCGAAGGCCGTGCGCGCATCCTCGCCTCGAACGCCTTGTTCGATCGAGCGATGGACGCCATCGTCGACCGGTTGAGTCACGAAGAAACCCGGACCGACGAATCGCCCTGATTCGTCGTTCTCTCGGTCCATTCACATACACATCGCATAAACAGGCTGGGGTTCGCGCAAGCGAACCCCACTTCGTGTGATGCGCCGATTTCTTCGCGCAGTGAAGTAGCATGCGCGCTGGATCGTCCCTCGCCCAACCTCTGCCACCCCGGAGAGGACAACTCTTTCGATGCAGATCACGCTATGACAACTGCCTTTCGATTCTCGCCACCCGATCAGACACTCATCAACGCCGATGTGGAGCGCGCGTTTGCGGAAGATATCGGGCATGGCGACGCCACGGCCAGCCTTCTTCCGGAAGGTGCGCAGGCGAGCGCACAACTCGTCTGCCGGGAAGATGCCGTCGTCGCCGGCATCCCCTGGTTCGACGCCTGCGTGCACAAGCTCGATCCGCATGCGCGCATCACGTGGCACGTCAGCGACGGTGATCGCGTGACGCCAAATACGATCCTTTGCGACATCCAGGGCCGTGCGCGAGCGCTTGTCAGCGCCGAACGCTCCGCCTTGAATTTCCTGCAGCTGCTATCCGCAACGGCCACCACCACGGCGTCGTATGTCGCCGCCGTCGCCGGCACCAAGACGCGCGTGCTCGACACCCGCAAAACCATACCGGGCTTGCGACTGGCGCAGAAATACGCCGTGCGATGCGGCGGCGGCCACAACCATCGCATCGGGCTCTACGACGCAATTCTGGTGAAGGAAAACCACATCATCGCCGCCGGCAGCATCGCCGCCGCAGTGCAAGCGGCGCGTCGACTTCATCCAACGTTGTTGCTGGAAGTGGAAGTGGAAAACCTGGACGAACTGCAGCAGGCGCTGGATGCGGGCGTGGATCGCGTCATGCTGGACAATTTCACGCCGCCGCTAATGCGTGAAGCGGTCGCGCAAGCCGACGGCCGCGTGCCGCTGGAGATTTCCGGCAACGTCAACCTGCAAACCATTGGCGAGTACGCGAGCACCGGCGTGGATTACATCTCAGTCGGCGCACTGACCAAGCATGTGAAAGCAGTCGATCTTTCGCTGCGTTTGCAGATCGACTGACTTGCGGCATCCGCCAGTCGCCCACACACTGCGGGTATGGGCGACCTCGCTACCCTTTTATTGCTTATCGCGTTATTGGCCATTGTTGGCGCCTGGCTTGCGCTAAGCCGCGCCCGCGACCGCGCCATCCAGGAAGCGCGGTGGCGTTGTCAGCAGCATGGATTGCAGTTGCTCGATGAAACGGTGGGCCTGAGCGGCGTGCGTTTTCGCCGCTTCCGGGGGCAACGCATGCTGGAGCGCCGCTACAGCTTCGAGGTAAGCATCGACGGCGACGACCGCGAAGCCGGGAATTTGTGGATGATCGGCAACATGCTCACGGCGCTCATTCTTCCTACGATCGAGCTGTATACGCCGGAATATCCGGAACACGCTGCGGACGAAGCGTCCGTGCCACCGAGCGGCAACATCGTGCCGTTTCGGCGCCACCATCGCGATAAAGACGTACGCCACTAAAAGACGCGTCGCGCCTCGTCACTTCACCACGCGCAAATGCGAACCGGCGCCGCGCTTGGGTTTGTCGCCATCGGTCGAAGGCGGTTCGGACGAAGGCGGCGGGGACGGCGGATCGTGCGGCGGCTCACCGTCTTCTTCGTCGGCCGGAAACATCATGCCCTGCCCGTTTTCCTGCGCATACAAGGCCAGTACCGCGGGAATGGGAATCTGGATGCTGTGGCTGACGCCGGAAAAACGCGCCTGAAAACTGATCCACTCGTTGCCCAAGTCCAGGTTGGCCACCGCGCGCATGGCCAGGTTGAGCACCACTTGTCCGTTCTTGATCACATGCGGCGGCACGCGCACGCCGTTGCGCGTGGCGTCGACCAGCATGTACGGCGTGAGGTTGTTGTCGCTGATCCAGTCATAGATCGCCCGCAGCAGATACGGACGATTGGAGGACATTTGATGCGAGTCTTGCTGGGTCACCTGAAGGGCGCTCTGACTGAAGTTGGGTGGATGTCACCGGTTCTGTCTGGTCGCAGACCGCAGGGCAACGACGTATTGAATGTGAAAGGACGGGGTGATGTCCAGGCCGCCGCCGCTACGGCGCCCTCAACGCTCGTTCTTCCGTGGTCAGGCTACGAGCATACCCTTGGCTGTGGAAGAGGCGTTCGCCGTAATCCATGATCGGCTTGCCTTCGCGCCCCAGGTCCACCCCCAAGGCAGGCAAACGCCACACCACGGGCGTGACCAGGCAATCGGCCAAGCTCATTTCGGGGTTGAGAAAGAATTTGGACGCCTTGAACAAAGGCAGGGCTTCCAGCAAGTGTTCGCGCAACCGTTTGCGTGCGACGTCCGCCGGCTTGCCGCCGGCCTTGATGTGCTCCACCTCCGGCAACCAATCGCGTTCGATGCGCACCGTGGCCAGCCTCAACCGCGCGCGGGAAAGCGGATCGATCGGCATAAGCGGCGGATGGGGGTAGCGCTCGTCCAGGTATTCGCAAATCACCGCGGTGTCGTAGAGCGTTAGCTCGCGATCGACCAGCGTCGGCAGGGTGGCATAGGGATTGAGATCGAGCAGATCCTGCGGCGGCTTGGCCGTATCGACCGGGATCAGATCGTAGGTGACCCCTTTCGCTGCCAGCACCAGCCGCACGCGATGACATTGGATGTCATCGGCCGCGGAGTACAGGGCGAGTACTGTCCGGGAACGAGCGTTCTGGACCATGCACCATCTCCCCAGGTGAGGTGGCCGCAAGAATGGCGTTTGCCATCTGCGGCCACAAGTCCCTTATACCTTTTAGGGACGTATCTTTTTAGTGGACGTCCTTCCAATATTCTTTTTTGAGCAAGTACGCCAGGAAGGTAAACCCAAGCAGGAACAAGACGACCCAGATGCCGTAACGATGACGCTGCAACGCAGCCGGCTCGGACACGTACTCAAGGAAATTGGTGATGTCGCGAGCGGCTTGCTGATATTGCTCCGGCGTGAGTTTGCCCTGATGCAGCAAGGTCAGCTTTTCCACTTCCGGATCGTCGCCCGGCTTGGCGGGTTTCATCACCGGCACTTGCTCACCTTGCAACTCCCACAGTGGGAACGGCATGGCGGCGTTAGGCAGCACCGTATTGTTCCAACCGATAGGACTCTTGGGGTCGAGATAGAACGAATTGAGATAGGCGAAGACCCAATCCGGACCTTTCGCCGAGACTTCCAACGAGAGATCCGGCGGCGCCTTGCCGAAGAACTTCTGCGCGTCGTCCGGCGGCATGTGCGAGATCACCGTGTCGCCGAATTTCCCGCCGGTGAAGTTCAAGTTGTTCATCACGTCTTCCTGGGTCAGACCCAGGTCGTCCGCCATGCGCTCGTAGCGCAAGTACTTCAGTGAGTGACAACCCACGCAGTAGTTGAAGAACAGATGCGCGCCGCGCTGCAACGATGCCTGATCGCGCAGATTGGTCCCTGCCGAAGGCAGCTCCGGACCTTCTTGGGCCATGACCGACGTAGCGCCAAACAACAGGCCGAACGCCAGCGCAAAAATGGAGATGTAGCGCTTAGTCATGCGTGGTCACCCGTTCCGGAACCGGCTTGGTTTTTTCCCAGCCAAGATGCGTGTAAAGCCACAGGAAAACGAAGAATCCGAAGTAGATGAGCACCAACACGCGACCGAATACGTTGTCCCATGCCGTGATGTCGATATCTTGGCCAAACCATTTCGGGAAGTAATCGTCGGTGAGGTCGGTGCCGATAAACACCAGGCCGAAGAAGGCCAGGATAAAGAGCGTCAATGCGACTTTGTAGCCGGTACCGCGATAGCGGATCGACTTGACCTTGCCCGCATCGATCCACGGTAACGCGAAGAGCAGCGCGATGGAGCCGAACATGCCCAGCACGCCCCACACCGCCGTGCCCATCGCCGAAGGAATCATGCGCACGATCGCGTAGAACGCGGTGAAGTACCACACCGGTTTGATCTGCAGCGGCGTGACCAGGTTATTGGCAGCGACTGAGTTGTCGTGTTCCAAGAACCAACCGCCCAGCGTCGGCTGGAAGAAGATGATGAACGCGGCAATGGCGAGGAACAAACCGACGCCAACCAGATCCTTCAGCGTGTAATACGGATGGAACGGAATGCCGTCGGCCGGCTTGGTCGGATCCCAGCGATTGCCCTTCGGGCCATGCTTGACGTCCACGCCGTCCGGATTGTTCGAGCCCACTTCATGCAGCGCCGCCAAGTGCAGCACCACCAGCAACAGCAGCACGATCGGCAGCGCGATGACGTGCAACGCGAAGAAGCGATTGAGCGTCGCGTCGGCAGGCAGGTAATCGCCCATGATCCATTCGACCAGATCCTTGCCGATCACCGGAATCGTCCCGAACAAGGAAACGATCACCTTCGCGCCCCAGAACGACATATTGCCCCATGGCAACACGTAGCCCATGAACGCCTCGGCCATCAGCACCAGGAAGATCAGCATGCCGAGCAACCACACCAGCTCGCGCGGCTTCTGATACGAGCCGTACATGATGCCGCGAAACATATGCAGGTACACCACCACGAAGAACAGCGACGCGCCCGTGGAGTGCATGTAGCGGATCAGCCAGCCCCACTCCACGTCACGCATGATGTACTGCACCGAGTCGAACGCACCGGTCGCGCTCGGGTCGTAATTCATGGTGAGGAAGATGCCGGTGACGATCTGATTGACCAACACCAGTAAGGCCAGCGAACCGAAGTAATACCAGATGTTGAAATTCTTCGGCGCGTAGTATTCGGTCATGTGCTTGCGATACACGGGCATCAAGCCCGGCGCACGCTCGTTGAACCATTCGCCGATATTCGAGAAGACGTTCGCCATTACGCTGCCCCTTCCTTATCGACGCCGATCTGCACCGTCGTGTCATCGAGAAACTGATAAGGCGGAATCGCCATGTTCTTCGGCGCCGGCACCCCTTGATACACGCGTCCGGCCATGTCGTAGCGCGAGTGATGGCACGGGCAGTAATAACCCCCTTGCCAATTCGGATCGAAGGGTTCGGGCTTCATCTCGCCCACGTAGTTGGGCACGCAGCCCAAATGCGTGCAGATACCGATCATCACCAGCCACTCGGGCTTGATGGAACGGGTCGCGTTCTGCGCGTACTTCGGCTGCTGATCGACGGATGAGCCGGTGGACGCCGGATCGACCAGGCGAGCGTCTTGCTGGGGCAATGCCGCCAACTGCGTCTGCGAACGATTGACGATAAAAACCGGAAGGCTGCGCCACGCCACGATCAACTGCTGACCGGGCTCGATCTTCTTGAGCGACTGCGTTACCGGAGCGCCGGCGGCACGAGCTCTTGCACTGGGTTCCCACGACTTGATGAAAGGCACTACTGCCGCCACTACGCCTACTCCCCCCACTACGGCCGTAGTCGTAGTGAGAAAGCGGCGGCGGCCTTGATCGACGACTTCGTTCGCCATCAGGCTCTCCGGTATTGCATGCCATTGACACTGCAGAAACCAGATACTGCCGATGCGGACGAAAAAGATTGCGCTTCGCCGACCGCCCCAGGATCGTGCCCCTGCAAAATCCAAAATCGAACTACTTAAAAAATCGCGTTAGTCTAGCCTCAGGCTAAGAACCCTACAATAAAACCGCACAGGCGGTCACGTCGCTCTGCCACACTTACGCGCTTACCTTCCACAGACTCATACGACATGAAGCATGCCGCCGGCATCGTCGCCTTTATTGCCCGATTCGTCGTACTGGGGTTGGCGATCGCGTTCGTAATCAGTCTTGTGTGGCCGGGTGTCGGCGATCGCTTGCGCGCCCGCTTCGGACTGCAATCGTCGACAACCCCCGCAGCGAGCGCGACATCGCCCGTTGCGTTACAAACCGAATCACCTCAAGCGAGCGCGCCAGCCTCCTACGCGGATGCCGTCGCCAAAGCCGCGCCATCGGTGGTCAACATCTACGCCAACAAAGTCGTGACCGAACAAGCCGTGCGCATGTTCACCGATCCGTTGATGCAGCAGCTGTTCGGCGGCACGCCCGTCGGTACGGTGAAGCGTCGCGAACAGAGTCTCGGCTCCGGCGTGATCGTCAGCGCGGACGGTTACGTGCTTACGAATAACCACGTGATCGCCAACTCCGACAACATCCAGGTTTTGCTCTACGACGGACGCGTCGCCAAAGCTACCCTGGTCGGCGCGGACGAAGAAACGGATCTTGCCGTGCTGAAGATCGCGGACGCCGGAAACTTGCCGGTGATTCACATGGCCGATCCGAGAAGGTCGCGCGTCGGCGATGTGGTTTTGGCCATCGGCAATCCGCTCAATCTCAATCAGACCGTAACCATGGGCATCATCAGCGCCCTCGGCCGTCAGTTGAGCAACAGCAGCCCGGAAGATTTCATCCAGACCGATGCGGCGATCAACCTCGGCAACTCCGGCGGCGCACTGGTCAACAGCAACGGTGACTTGGTCGGTATCAACACCCTCCTGATCGGCAAGGCAGCCAACGCCGAGGGTATCGGTTTTGCCATTCCGGTCGATACCGCCACCAACGTACTGCGACAATTAATCGCAACCCACCGCGTCACACGCGGCTGGCTGGGCGCCAACTACGGCTTCGTTCCCGTGGCCGCCGACAGCGGCCTGCCGGCGGCCGCTGCACGCGGCGCGCAGGTGACCGACGTCACCCCTGGCAGTCCCGCCGCGCTGGCAGGGATCCAGCCGCACGATATTTTGCTGCGCCTGGGCGACGACGACATTCGCGACCCCGCCGATCTCAGTCGGCAGGAAGCGGCGTTGAAGCCCGGCAAAAAGGTCGAAGTATCCGGCCTGCGCAATGGCGTGCCGTTCCATGTGCTGGTGAGCGTGATCCAGCGACCACCGCAAACGCCGACGGCGGCCTCGGCGTCGAGCAGCGGCAGCGACACCTGATTGGCGATCGCTCGCTTGGTCGCTAGAGACTTGCCGACAGCGGCGGATGCAAGGCTTTGGAATAGCGCTGCAGCAATTCGCCAACGCGCTGCACGTAGACCTGCGTTTCCGCATACGGCGGCACGCCGTTGTAGTGCTGCACGGCGCCGGGACCGGCGTTGTACGCCGCGGCAGTCAGGCGCACGTCACCGTTGAAGTTGCGCATCAGCACGCCGAGATAACGCGCACCGCCGCGAATGTTCTGCACCGGGTCGAACGCATCGAGCACACCCATATCGTTCGCGGTACCGGGCATCAACTGCATCAACCCTTGCGCGCCTTTCAACGACATCGCGCGCGGATTGAACGCACTTTCGGCTTGGATGATCGCGCGCAAAAACGCCTCATCCACGCCCGATTCCAAACTCGCCTGACGAATCACTTCTTTGTAGGCGTCGAGATTGAGCGCGACCGTGCCCCAGTTGATCGTCGAATGCAGATTGCACGCCATGCACGTGGCGATGTAGCTGAAAAGACGTGTGACGTTGTTAGCTTGCGCACCGGCTGGCGCGATGTTGGTGTATTCCACGCTGCCGTCGCGATGAACCACGCGATAGACCGCGCCGCGTAATACGCGATTGTCTTGCGAGTCTTGCGAACCTGCCGACGCGAAGGCATCCGGCGATGCGGTACGCGATTCGTCGTATGTCCATTGCCCCGGCTTTCCGGTGGGCGAAGGCGCCGTCGCGATCGCCCGCGCTGTCGTCTCGACATTGCCCGCGACCCGGTCGAGTGAAACGACGATCGGCGCGACCGCCGTGGCCGTGGTTTCGGCCCAGCCTGTGACCCAGGCCAACGAGGTGACTTGCCGAGACATCACCCGACGCGGCCCTGAGTGAGCCACCTCGGTCTGGATCGATGTCATCGCCTTGCAGTCGCGGTAACCGGCTTTGGTGGTCGTAAACACCGTCTCGCCCTGGGACCCGGCGCATCGATAAAGCACGCCTGCCTTGGCCGGCCGTGCCGCCAGCACCAAGACACACCCCAGCATGACCAGCAATGTGATCAAAAAATGTGCAGGGAGATCCGCTGACCGGCGGCCGTGGCCTCCCCTTTGGCGTACGGCGGCAAACATGGCGGCAGTTTGCGCCCATGTCTGGCTTACGCCAAGCCTCAATCATGGGTTTCGTGAGCCAGGACATGCCCGCAAGTGCTTGATCCGTCAGTGGCAGGCCGGTCGGACGGCTAGTATCATGTCGGGTTCGACGCCATCCGCGCCACGCCTTCAGACCCACGGTACCCATCGCCATGAGCGGCAAGCTTTTCATCAAGACCCACGGCTGCCAAATGAACGAGTACGACTCGGCCAAAATGGCCGACGTGCTGAAGGCATCGCACGGCCTGGAATTGACCCAGGACGAGTCGGAAGCGGACGTGATCCTGGTCAACACCTGCTCCATCCGCGAAAAGGCACAGGAAAAGGTCTTCAGCCAGCTCGGTCGTTGGAAGGAATACAAGCAGGGCGGCAAGCCCGTGCTGATCGGCGTGGGCGGTTGCGTGGCCTCCCAAGAAGGCGAGGCGATCATCAAGCGCGCGCCGTACGTGGACTTGGTGTTCGGCCCGCAAACGCTGCATCGCTTACCCGAACTGATCGAAGCCAAGCGCGCCACCGGCAAGCCGCAGGTGGACATCAGCTTCCCCGAAATCGAGAAGTTCGACCGCCTGCCCGAACCGCGCGCCGACGGCCCGACCGCCTTCGTATCGATCATGGAAGGCTGCTCCAAGTACTGCAGCTATTGCGTGGTGCCGTACACGCGCGGCGAGGAAATCAGCCGCCCGTTCGACGACGTGATCGTGGAAGTGGCGCAGCTCGCCGAGCAAGGCGTGCGCGAAGTGATCCTGCTGGGTCAGAACGTCAACGCCTATCGCGGCCCGACGCACGACGGCGGCACCGCGGATCTGGCCGTGCTGATCCACGCCATCGCGCAGCTCGACGGCGTCGGCCGCATCCGCTTCACCACTTCGCATCCGCTGGAGTTTTCCGATTCGCTGATCGAGGCGTACGCAAACGTGCCGAAGCTGGCGAACTTCCTACACCTGCCCGTGCAAGCCGGTTCCGACCGCATTCTCGCGGCGATGAAGCGCGGTTACACCACGCTGGAATTCAAGCAGAAGATTCGCAAACTGCGCGCCGTGCGTCCGGACATCTGCATTTCGTCCGACTTCATCGTCGGCTTCCCCGGCGAAACGGACGACGACTTCGAGAAGACCATGAAGCTGATCGACGACGTCGGCTTCGACCAGAGTTTCTCCTTCATCTTCTCTTCGCGCCCCGGCACGCCCGCGGCCAACCTCGACGACGACACGCCGTCCGAGGCGAAACATGAGCGCCTCGCACGCCTGCAAGCCGTGCTCAACGCAAACGCTAAGCAGATCAACGATGCGATGGTCGGCACCGTGCAACGCGTGCTGGTGGAAAAACCCAGCCGTAAAGACCCGAACGAACTGACCGGGCGCACCGAAAACATGCGCTACGTGAACTTCCCCGGCCCTGCGCGCTTGATCGGTCAGTTCGTCGATGTGGTGATCACCGAAGCGATGACCAATTCATTGCGCGGACGTGTCGCCAGCGTAGGCAGCGAAGAAGCCGCCTGAATCGCGCGCATGACCGTCGACGCTGATCTGATGATTCGGCAAATCGGCGCGGACGAGTTCCCGCGCGTGTGGCCGATCTTTCACAGCGTGATCGCGGCGGGCGACACTTACAGCTATCCACCCGATCTTAAAATGGAACAGGCGCGCGAGTGGTGGACGACCGCGCCTTCCCGTTGTTTCGTAGCCGAGCGCGGCGACGAAGTACTTGGTTGTTACCTGCTTCGCCCCAATCAACCAGGTTTGGGAGATCACGTCGCCAACGCCGGTTACATGGTGTCGCCCAGCGCGCGCGGACAAGGCATTGCCGGAAAGATGTGCGAGCATTCGATGCAGCAGGCGCGCGAGGCGGGCTTTACCGCCATGCAATTCAATTTCGTGGTTTCCACCAATACCGCCGCCGTGCGCCTATGGCAGCGGCACGGATTCAACATCGTCGGACAGGTGCCGGGCGCATTTCGCCATGCAGAACACGGCCCCACCGACATCTACGTGATGCATCGTTACCTATGACTAACGGTTTGAACCAACGCGACTTCGCGCTCGACCCGGAAGACAACGCCCGGCTCGCCAATTTATGCGGCCCGTTCGACGAGCACCTGCGCCAGGTGGAATTGCGCCTAGGCGTGGAAATCGATCATCGCGGCAATCTGTTCCAGGTGATCGGCGAAGAAGCCGCCGCACGCGCCGGCGAAAAAGTGCTGCGCGCGCTTTACGCCACGACGGAAAACGAATCGCTCAACGGTGCGAAGATCAATCTGCACCTGGCCGAATCCGGCATCGATGCGATTTCGGAAGAAGCGGCCGAAGGCGCGCAGGAAGTCGTGATCAAGGTGAAGCGCGGCGTGATCAAGGGCCGTGGCCCGAACCAGGCGCGCTATCTGCACGCGATCACCACGCACGACATCAATTTTGGCGTCGGTCCGGCCGGCACCGGCAAAACGTATCTCGCCGTCGCCAGCGCGGTCGAAGCGCTGGAAGCCAATCGCGTGCAGCGCATTTTGCTGGTGCGCCCGGCCGTGGAAGCCGGCGAAAAACTCGGTTTTTTGCCGGGCGATCTGTCGCAGAAAGTCGATCCGTATTTGCGCCCGTTGTACGACGCGCTGTACGAAATGGTCGGCTTCGAGAAAGTCGCCAAGCTGATCGAACGCAACGTGATCGAGATCGCGCCGCTCGCGTATATGCGCGGCCGCACGCTCAACGATTCGTACGTAATTCTCGACGAAGCGCAGAACACCACGGTCGAGCAGATGAAGATGTTCCTCACGCGCATTGGCTTCGGCTCGGTGGCGGTGATTACCGGCGACGTCAGCCAGATCGACTTGCCTCGCCACGTTCGTTCGGGTTTGCGTCACGCGGTGGAAGTGCTGCGCGGCGTGGATGGCATCAGCTTTACCTTCTTCACGTCGCGCGACGTCGTGCGCCATCCATTGGTAGCGAAGATCGTGCGCGCATACGAGGCGTTTGAAGAACAAAACGACCCCCAAGACAAACCCAAGTCCGCGCACTGATCGACACCTATATGCCCGCCACGACGAACCTCGCCACTGTGCATTTGAGCTACGGCGTACCGCGCGCCGGCGTGCCTGCGCCCGCTAGTTTTCGTCGTTGGGTGGACGCAGCTCTGGCTGGCGCTCGTCGCCGCCAACCGGCCGAGCTAGCGATACGCATTGTCGGCACGCGCGAAGGCCGCACGCTCAACCGCTCGTATCGCGGCAAGGATTACGCGACCAACGTGCTTTCGTTTCCCGTGGACCTGCCGCCCGGCGTTCGTCTGCCCTTGCTCGGCGACATCGCCATTTGCGCCCCGGTGGTCAACCGCGAATCCCGCGAACAAGGCAAGCTGGCGGCTCATCACTGGGCTCACCTCACGGTGCATGGCGTGCTGCATCTGCTCGGTTATGACCATATCGTCGAAACGGATGCCGAACGGATGGAGACCCTGGAAACCCGCATCCTCAAGGGCCTGGGTATCGCCGATCCCTACCAGGCGTGAGCGTTCGCAACTGCCCGCCCGGCAACGACAATTTGGCGTGGGGCTCGGCTTGATGGCGAGCGAAATCGCCCCATGTCTAGCTTGTCCCGTAACCTTTTTGGCAGCCGACCACGTGTCCTAAGCTCTGAATTGTCACGGTTTTTCCGCTAGACTCACTTTTCCGCCCTGCATGGGCTGTCTTTTTAAGAGTAATGAACGAGGACCCTGGCAGTACCAGCGGCCCGGTCCACCGAACATGGTGGGATCGACTGGGCCATCTGTTTTCCGGCGAACCGCGCAACCGCGAAGAACTGATCGACGAGTTGCGGACCGCCCAGGCCAACGGCCTGCTTACAGCCGACACCCTTCCCATGCTGGAAGGCGCGCTGCGAGTTACCGAGCTCAATGTCGACGACGTGATGGTGCCCCGCGTACAGATCGTCATGATCGACGTGGACTCGCCGCTTCCCGATATCCTTGCCGCCGTGGTGGAATCCGGCCACTCGCGTTTCCCTGTGCACGGCGAAGACAAGGACGACATCCTGGGCATTCTGCTTGCCAAGGACCTGCTCAAGTATTTCGGCAACGGCCACGATTTCGATCTGCGCACGATCCTGCGCCCGGCGGTGCTGATTCCCGAATCGATGCGTCTGAATGTGTTGCTGGCGGAATTTCGCCGCAGCCGCAATCACATGGCGCTCGTGGTGGATGAATACGGCGGCGTCGCCGGCCTCGTCACCATCGAAGACGTGCTGGAAGAAATCGTCGGCGAAATCGACGACGAGCACGATGACGAGGAAGAACCCAACCTGGTGAGCGAGCAGTCCGACGGCGAATGGATCGTCGATGCGCTCACGCCGATTGCCGACTTCAACGAAGAAATCGGCGCCGCATTCTCTGACGAAGAATTCGACACCATCGGCGGCATGGTCACCTCCGAATTCGGCCACCTGCCGGAAGTGGGCGAACAGATCGGCATCGGCAACTTCGAATTCCAGGTCACGCAAGCCGATGATCGCCGCGTGCAGCAATTCCGCGTGGTCCGTCGGTAATCGCGCTCTTGCTCCCTCTCCCCTACGGGACGCGGGGAGCGGCCATGGATGGCCGCGTTCTGAGGAGCGAGGAAGAGGGTTGGGGTGAGGGGCCAACCTAGCGAACAAGCTCCCCACTTCGCACACATCCGCTACCCTAACGCGTCCCCCACCTTTGCCCATCCCATGACACTGGCCGGCCGCATCGCTCTCATCGCCCTGATCATCCTGTGCAGCGCTATCGCCCCCGCGCGCGCCAGCGTTGCCGAAGCTCCCGGCGAAAACCTCGACATCTCCCTGATCACCTACGGCCCCGGCGACATCTACTGGGAACGCTTCGGCCACGACGCCATCGAACTGCGCGACACGGTTAGCGGCGAAGAGATCGACTTCAACTACGGCGTCTTCAACTTCGACGAGAAAAACTTCTTCTTCAACTTCGCACGCGGTCGCATGCACTACCTGATCGATGCCGAAGTCACCACCGACGAAGAAAGTTTCTACCAACAAGCCGGACGCTCCATCACCAAGCAAAAGCTCGCGCTCACGCCGCAACAAGCGGCCGCATTGCGCGACTTCCTGTTCTGGAATCTCCGTCCCGAAAACGCCGTCTACAACTACGACTACTACGTCGACAACTGCACCACCCGCGTCCGCGACGCACTGGATCGCGCACTCGGCGGCGCCATCAAAGCACGCTTGACGCAATCGCCCGGCGGCATGACCTACCGTCAGCAAACCAATCGATTGATGAGCGCACAACCGTGGCTGATGCTGATTCTCGATCTCGGCCTTGGCCCGTATGCCGATCAACCGCTCAATGCTTGGCAAGAAAGTTTTCTGCCGGAAGAACTGCAAAAAAGCCTCCGCAATGTCGCCGTTCCCGACGGCCACGGCGGCACGCAGCCGCTCGTGCAAAACGAAGCGCGGCTGTCGCCCAACCGCCTCGACGTCCCACCCGTCGCTGCACCAGATTTGCGCATCCCGCTAGGCATTGCAGGCTTGATTTTCGCAGCGCTGATTGCGATTGCGTCGCGCCGCGCACGGCTTGCATTCGCGTTGCTATCAAGCCTCTATCTAATTCTCGCGGGCCTGGTCGGCATCGTGATGCTGATCCTCTGGACGCTCACCGCGCATCATTCCGCCTGGGCCAATGCAAACTTGCTGTTGTTCAATCCACTCGCTTTCTTGCTGGTGCGCACAACATGGCGCGCACACCACTACATCACGCCATCGCGTCTCGCCAATGGCGCCCTCATGGTGCAATTGATCGCATTGCTGGTCGCTTTGTTGGCGCATCTTCTGCCTGGTGTTGTCCAGCAAAATCAACCGTGGATTCTCTTTGCATTACCTATCTGGCTCGCGTTGGCATGGTCGCTTCGACAAACGACGCGAGCTTGACCTCGACGCAGCCTGCACACGTGCGCGTAGGATCATCACCCAATGCCCAAATCCAACACCGTCGCAGCGGCTCAAAATTCCACCGATAGCGCCATGGTCGTCAATTGCGTGGCTTATCGAACCGATGGAACACGCCTTCGCGACATCAGCATCGACGACATCAGCGAAGCGCTGAAAGAGGACGACACCTTCGTCTGGGTAGGTCTGCACGAACCCGATAGCGCGCTGCTATTGAAGCTGCAGGAAGAATTCAATCT
This sequence comes from Dyella sp. 2HG41-7, assembly GCF_021390675.1. Lineage (NCBI taxonomy): Bacteria > Pseudomonadati > Pseudomonadota > Gammaproteobacteria > Lysobacterales > Rhodanobacteraceae > Dyella > Dyella sp. 2HG41-7. The sequence continues at coordinate 1,208,684 of NZ_JAJEJV010000004.1, read as the reverse complement.
GCACGACCTCGCGGTGGAAGACGCGCAACTGGCGCATCAGCGCACCAAAATCGAGACGTATGGCGATTCGCTTTTTATCGTGGTGCAAACCGCGCAATTGATAAACGGACATATCGCCTTTGGCGAAACGCACGTTTTTCTTGGGAAGCGCTATCTCATCACCGTTCGGCATGGCGCCTCGCTTTCCTATAAACCGGCGCGGCAAGCGTGCGAAAAGACGCCGGACTTACTAGCGCTGGGCCCGAGCTACGGCTTGTACAGCGTGCTCGATTACATCGTCGACAATCTGCTCCCTATCGTGCGCGAATTTCGTCAGGAACTGGAGGAGCTGGAAAAAGATATTTTTGCCGACACGTTCAACCGTCATACGGTGCGTCGCCTCTACGACATGCAGCGCGATTTGATGACATTACGCCTGGCGGCGGCGCCGATGCAGGACGTTATCAACCAGCTCGTACGCATGCACCCCGAGTTGATCCCGGACGAACTCCGCGTGTACTTCCGCGACGTATACGACCACGTTTTTCGCGTCAATGAGTCGATCAGCGCCATGCGGGAAATGCTCACCGCCGCGATCAACGTCAATTTATCGCTGGTCACGTTCGGCCAGAACGAAGTGATGAAGAAGCTCGCCGGTTGGGCCGCCATGTTGGCGGCGCCGACCTTGGTAACGAGTTGGTACGGCATGAACTTCACGCATATGCCGGAGCTCACCAAGCCTTGGGCCTATCCGACGATCATGGTCGTCGTAGCGGGCTTAGTCGGGCTGATCTATTTTTCGCTCAAACGCGCAAAATGGTTCTGACACCCGAGCGACTTTTCGCGAATTTGTTATCGACGGAACAAAGCGATGGCGCACATGCCGCCATCGCTCCGCCCACTACTGTCGATTAAGGCGATTTAGCAGGCGCGTCCTCGGCCGTCCATTTCTTCAACCACGCATTCACCGTCTCGTGCCACAACACGCTGTTTTGCGGTTTTATCACCCAATGATTTTCATCGGGGAAGGTGAGCAGCTCACTTGGAATGCCTTGACGCTGTAGCGCCGTAAATGCGCCCAGCCCTTGCGTGATCGGAATACGGAAGTCGTTACCGGAGTGCACCACGAGCATCGGCACACGCCAATCTTTCACGTGATTGACCGGATTGAATTTCTCGTAATTCTGCGGCACGTCGAATTGCGCACCACCGTTCTCCCGCTCTTCGAACCACAGCTCTTCGGTGGCGTAATACATCATTCGCGCATCGAATACGCCGTCGTGATCGACCAGGCATTTCCAAGGCTTATTCCAGACACCGGCGATCCAATACGTCATGTAGCCGCCGTAACTGGCGCCAAGCGCGCACGCGCGATCGCCATTCAGGAAGTGATATTTGTCCAGCGCCGCTTGCCAACCAAGCTTGAGATCGTCGAGTGGCTTGCCACCCCAATCGCCTGAAATGGAATCGGTGAACGCCTGGCCATAACCCGTCGAACCGTGGAAGTTGATCGTAACGACGGCGAAACCCTGGCCGGCGTAGGTTTGCGGATTCCAGCGATAGCTCCAATCGTTGCTCATCGCACCCTGCGGACCGCCGTGGATAATGAACGCCACCGGATATTTATGACCGGCTTTGTAGTCCACCGGCTTCACGACATAACCTTGCACCGTTTCGTTATTCCAACCTTTGAAGGTGAAGAACTCGGGCTCGCCCATCCGAACATTCTTCAAGCGCTCGGCGTTGAAGTGCGTCACTTGCTTCAGGTCTTTGCCTTGCGTCGTGGCGGTGTAGAGATCTGCCGGGCGCTTAAGGTCGTCCCTCGCCAACAAGATGCGCTTACCCGCAAGGGAATAGCTGCTTATGCTGCCGCTATCGACCAGCTTGTTTACCTTTCCATTGGCGACATCCACGGCGAACAGCGGATGTTGTCCGTTGTCATCGGCCGTGACAAACAAGGTTTTGCCATCCTCGCTTACCTGCATGCCACCCGCGGAACGATCCCACGAAGGATCGACTTCACGTGTCGCGCCCGTCGCAAGATCCAACGCCATGATGCCGAAGCGATCCGCTTCGAATCCCGGTGTTTTCATTGCAAGGTAATAAAGCGTTTTCCCATCCGGCGACGGCACGGGAGACGCGTCCCATGCCTTGTTAGCTTCGGTCAGATTCTGCGGCGCGGAAGAACCGTCGGCGGAAACCTTGTAGACATCGAAGTTGGTCGACCACGGCTCGCTATTTCCCGCGATACGCACATCGAAATAGACGGTATTGCCATCCGGTGAGAAAGCAAATTCGCTCTCGTCGCCGAACGGTTTGCTGGGAACGTCGCCATCGATGCCATGGCTGAGCAAGGTCGGCTCGACCGGCAGTTGTCCATCCGCACCGAAATGGGCGATGTACAACTGGCTGCGGCGGCCATCCGACCACGTATCCCAGTGGCGAACAAAAAGTTTCTGGTACACGGTTCCGGTGGTTTTATCTTTGGCGCGGCCGTCGAGCCGTTCCTTAGTGCACGCCAAATCGTTGCAATCGGTGAATACGGCATACGACAACAACACGCTCTTGCCATCGGGCGAGAGTTTGTAGGCATCGACATCCAAGGGACCATGACTTACTTGTGTCGGCGAGGACGCCGCTTGTAAATCGAGACCGTGCTTGCCGCTGGTGAAATCCAACCGCCACAACTGAGCGACACCATTGGCAGCCGCTACGTAATACAGGCTGTGACCATCCGGCGACCAGCGCGGCGACGATCCCTTCGCAACGACTTTGATCGGCTTTCCCGATTCGCCCAAGTCCTGCACATACAACGCGCTGACACCTTTGTTCGCCGCGTAATCGGTGCTGCGTACGCTAAACGCCGCATAGCGGGCATCCGCCGAAAGCTGCGGATCGCTGACCCGATCCATCATGACAAGATCATTGATACTGAATGGGTGGATCGAATGATCTTCCAGAGGCGTGCCGTTAGTGGCTGCCGATGCCATTGGCAACCCCAACAGCAATGCAGCGAACATTACTTTCATAGCGTCTCCCTTCAATGTTTTTTTGGCTCGGCGGATGCCCCGATTGGAGCACTGCCAACCTTGTCTATGCGCACGGAATTCGCAGGTCCCTACGCCCAGTGCACCATAGTCCCCAACGACGCTCCCGGCGGCAAGCCGGGTTTCACGGTGTTACCTGCTTAGTCACCTAAGCGTGTGTCTGCCAGCGGCAAGACTGACAAAAAACGTCACAGATGGACGCAAAAGAATCATCCACTTCCCGCTTGCCACGCGAATGTCCTTTGTGACAGGGATCGAGTCTTTTGCCCCGCGACTCAACCGCTTTCGTGATGCTTAACACATTACGAGCAAGGCCCTTGTTCAGGCCTTTTTGCAGGGCATCTTGTGGCATGTATAGTGCTTCGACTTCATCAGCTTCCTGGTCGTTCCTGACCATGATGAATGGGGCCGAGCCTGCCTAGGGGGTTTCGGGTTTAGGGCTCAGGGGGCATCTACGGTTAGCTAACCAAGTAAAAGGAACCATCCATGAAGACCATGCAAAAAGGTTTTACCCTGATCGAACTGATGATCGTGGTTGCGATCATCGCGATCCTGGCTGCGATCGCTATTCCGCAGTATCAGAACTACATCACCAAGGCTCAGTTTTCGGAAACTCAAACCATCGCTGACGGCCTGAAAACGCCGATCGTGGAGTACTACAACCAGACCGGTCAGTGCCCGAATAATGGCCAGGGCGGCATTTCGCTGGACACCAGCTACTTCGGCAAGTACGTTGCTACCGCAACCACCTCCGGTGGTGGCGGTCCGTGCGTGATCACGATGACCTTCAAGCCTTCGGGTTCGGTGTCTTCACCGCTGGTAGGTCAGAGCGTAACTTTCACTGGCACGAACAACGGCGGCACCTTCTCGTGGGTTTGCGCAGACGCAGCGCTTGATCAGAAGTACAAGCCTGCTGCTTGTAACTAATAGGTAGCACTCAGTAACTGCCTCTGTGCAATTGTTTTAATCCGAAGGGGCTCCAAATTCATGGAGCCCTTTCTTTTAGTACCTAAGTCTGTTTTGAACGGCTTCATGGCACGCCGGTTGCTCTGCTTTGATACATAGAAACGGGGGGTTTCTGCAAACCATGAAGATCCAAAAAGGATTCACGCTGATCGAACTGATGATTGTGGTGGCAATCATGGCAATTCTTGCTGCCATCGCCATCGCTATTTATCAAAACGCCACCGGCAAGGCACAATTGAGTGAAGCCGTTACTTTAGCCGATGGCCTGAAGACCGATGTGGCCGACTACTACAACCAGGCTGGCGTCTGCCCCACAGCCGGCAGCAACGGACTCAGCGCGGCAACAAGCTACAGCGGCAGATACGTTGCGCAGGTGAACGTGGCGCCGATCGCAGCCGGAGGCTGCGCGGTGACCGCCACCATGCGCAATGCCAGCGTCTCGCCTCGTTTGCAAGGCAAAACAGTCACACTCAGTATGAGCGTCAACAACGGCACAACCAACTGGCAGTGCACGAGCAACGCGGACATAGTCTATCTGCCGACGACCTGCCAATGAACGTTTAATCATCGACTTTGATCATCGCCGTAGCTGCGGCATCGGCCACCTAGTCCACGCCACTAAGGCCCATCATGCCGCTGCAACAACGTGCCTTGTTTTTCCTGGTTCTGCTGCTAATTGTTTGTACCGCACTTTATTGGCCTGCTCTGCACGGTCCATTTCTATTCGATGATTTTCCCAATCTCGCAGCATTGACCAGCATCGATCATGTTTCGAGCTGGCGCGACTTGGGCCTCTACCTGTCTCAGCCCCGTAGCTTCCCTGGCCGACCATTGGCCATGCTTAGTTTCTTGCTGCAGAAGTCGGCATGGCCCGATCATCCGATGCCGTTCCGCTTGGTGAATGTCGGCCTGCATTTGCTCAATGGCGTGCTGGTGTTTCTGCTTGTGCTGCGCCTCGCGCGCAACTACCTAGCGGACCATGCCGAAGACAAGCGTGCCTGGCTGGCCGCCTGTCTCGCAACGGCGGCATGGTTGCTCGACCCGATCCAGATATCGGGCGTTGTGCTCGTCGTGCAACGCATGACTCTTCTGATGGCGTTCTTTGTGCTGCTTGGTCTGCTGGCCTATCTGCGCGCCCTGTTGGCGACAAGCGAGCCACTGTGGCGCCGCGGCGCATGGTTGATGTTTGGTCTTGGCGCATGCATGGGGCTGGCCTTTCTCAGCAAGGAGAATGGAATCCTGTTGCCGCTGTATGCCTTGGTGCTCGATGCCACGGTGTTGCGCCAAGCCGTGCATCGACTGCCCCGCAAGCTTTTATGGCTACGCCGCTTGCTTATCTGGCCGCCAGTGTTGTTCGTGATCGGCTACTTGCTGTGGCAGATACCTGAACAGTGGGGTGTTCACGGATTCCGTGATTTCACCCTTGGTGAGCGTCTATTGACCGAGCCGCGTGCACTAGTCAGCTATCTCGGCAAAACGTTTCTGCCTCAATTCGGGCTTTACGGTCTATACCACGATAGTTTTGCCGTATCGCAGAATGTGTTCAGCCCGTGGACCACAGCTCCGTCCCTGCTCGCTCTTTTGGCCGCGCTGATGGTGAGCCTGGGTGGCATGCGTCGTTGGCCGTTGCTGTCAATGGCCATTCTCTGGTACCTCGGCGGTCAGTTGCTCGAAAGCTCCACGACGATGCTGGAGTTGTATTTCGAGCATCGCAATTACATGCCGTTGGTGGGTGTCATGGCGGCGATCGCCATCGGGATTGCACGGCAAGTTCCACAACGCAGGCGCGTTCTCCTACTTGTTTACGGCTTGTGGCTGCTGGCCTGCTGTTTCACGACAGCCCTCAGTGCCAGTGTCTATGCCTCCGCGGACCGTCTTGCTGCCACGTGGGCGCATAGTCAGCCGGACTCGATCCGCGCCCAAACGTTTCTGGCCCAGCAACTGTTGCAGCACGGCATGGTAAGCCAGTCCCTACAGGTGATCGAAACCATCGACGCTCGCCATCAAAACAACGCGGGTCTTGCGGAAAATCGTGTCTATTTGCTGTGCATGGAAGGTCAGCTGACGACCGCGGACGTGCAACGAATGGACGACGTCCTACGCGTGGCGCCATTCGATCGCAGCGGTTTTGAAAATGTGTCGACATTGCGCGAGCTTGCATCCGGCGGGCATTGTCCGGCATTTGACGATCAGGCATGGCTGCAAAGCGCCAACATCTTGCTAGACAACCCAGCTTATCGAAATGATGGCCTGGCCGCTGGATTTCTGCATTACCAAAAACATTTCTGGGCGGTGGCGCATGGCCAATTGGGTATGACCATCCAGGAACTAGACGAGACCTTTCGTAACGACCCCGATGCTGAAATTCCACGCCTGCAGGCCAAGTACTTGGCGAGCGCAGGATTGTACGGCCAAGCGATGGAAACGCTGCGCCGAGCGGACTACAGCCATCTACCGTTTTTACGGCACTTGCTAGTGGATGATCGAGCGATCAATACGGCCGACATCGCCGAAATCGAAAAAATGCGCGAAACGCCATCGTCCGGGACTAACAAAGCTCAATAACCGCATCACACGGCGTCGTGCGGCAGAATAGCAGCTCTCCCTTTGCGCCTGGACGACATGATCATCCTCCGTAAATTGTGCACGACATGCTGGCTGCTTCTCTTTGCGCTGCTGATCACGGCGACGGTCTACTGGCCAGGTCTTTCTGGCGGCTGGTTGTTCGACGACTATCCCAATATCGTCGACAACTCGGGGGTGCAGCCGCACGAGATAAGCGTGCCCGCAATATGGCGCGCCGCGCTTTCCTCGCCCGCAAGCGAATTCAAGCGACCGCTCGCTTCGCTGAGTTTCGCAGTGAACTACCTAATAGGTGGACTAGATCCCTGGACCTGGAAGTTATTCAACCTCGTCACACACCTGTTGAACGGAGTTCTGGTTTTCCTGCTGGCGCGAGCGTTAATACAAGCCATTGACCTCCCCGATCGCTCCCACCCAACAAGTACAGCTCGGGCTGTGCAAGCTGGCAAAGACTGGCAACTCGCGCGTGAGGGATGGCTTGCCGTGCTCATTGCAGCCGGTTGGATGCTATTGCCGATCAACTTGACCTCAGTGCTGTACGTCGTACAGCGCGAAGAGAGTTTGGCGAACGTGTTCGTTCTTTTGGGCCTGCTCTGCTACATGACGGGCCGGAGGCGCATGCTACACATTGGTGCTACGGAAAGTCATTTTTCCGAAAGTGTAAGTACACAAGAGCACGAATCACGCTCGACCGAAGCCGCGCAGACTTCTGCCAGCCGCAAAGACCCAGCACTGGGCGGATTGTGGCTGTGCTGCGCAAGCTTGATTCTGTGCACATCAATGGGATTGATGTTCAAGGAGACAGCGGTGATGTTGCCGCTGTATGCGTTCCTGATCGAATGGATTGTTTTCCGCCTGAAAACGTCGCTTACGAACAGAGCCAAGACCGATCGGCGCATTGCCGCCCTCTTTGTGTTCATGCTCCTGCTGCCGCTCATCGTCGGCTCGATATGGCTGCTACCCAGAGTGCTCAGCCCTGCCGGATGGGCCACGCACAGCTTCAACCCAGGCACTCGATTGCTGAGCGAAGCACGCATTCTCTGCGACTATCTCGTTTGGACATTGTTCCCTCTGCCGCATAACTTGTCGTTCTATCACGACGAGTTCATGGCTTCGACCGGTTTGCTGTCGCCGTGGACCACCCTAGCAGGCATCCTCTGCCTAGCTGTCCTGGTCGCACTCATGTTCACGCTGCGCCGCAAACAACCACTGCTCGCCCTTGGCATCGCCTTGTATCTGGGATGCCACTTGCTGACCGGCACTATCCTGCCGCTGGAACTGGTTTACGAGCATCGAAACTATTTCGCCAGCTTCGGACTGCTGCTGGCCGTTGTTCCCCTGCTCGCTGCCATGCCTACTGAAATGCGTGCATCGGCACACAAATCAGCAACGCCCTTACCAACCTGGTTACTCCGGGCTTTGCTCGCTTGCTTGGTGTTTTGGTGGGCCGCATCGACAGCAAACACCGCGTATGCTTGGGGGGATCCCCTGCGCCTCGCTCAAGAATTGGCATCGCGCGCCCCCGATTCCCCACGTGCTCAGTACGAGTTGGGTCGTACCTATATCATTTACTCGCACTACGATCCCGCTTCGCCTTATACGCAGCTGGCCTATGCGCCACTGGAACGGGCGGCTGCACTACCGCAGTCTTCGATCCTTCCGCAGCAGGCGCTGATATTCATGAATTCGCGCATGGGTCTGCCCCTCAAGGCCCAGTGGTGGGACAGCCTGATTGCCAAGCTCGGGGCAAGACCACCGGGCGTACAGGACGAAAGCTCGCTCGTTGCACTCGTCGAATGCGCTAGGGAAGGTGCCTGCTCCCTCCCTAGCGACCGCATGGTAAAGGCCTTCGAGACTGCTCTAGCCCACCCCACCCCGCGCCTTGAAGCCACATACAGCGACTACGCGTGGAACGTGCTTGACGACCATGCGCTGGGCTTACAAATGATCGAAGCAGCCGTTCAAGGGGCCCCCAGTGAACCCGCGTACCAGGTCACAATGATCCGCATGCTTACGGCGCAGGGGCAACGTCAAGAGGCGATTAAGGCACTGGATCGGCTACGCTTGTTCAATACGGGCGGCAGGCTGGATGGTCAATTGGACGAGCTCAGCAACCGCCTAGACTTGCACTAAGGCAAAAGAATTCCTCGATGAAGCGTGCACTGATTTCAGGCGTCACCGGCCAAGACGGGTCCTACTTGGCCGAATTCCTCTTGGCAAAAGGCTACGAGGTGCACGGCATCAAGCGCCGTGCTTCGTCCTTCAACACAGATCGCATCGACCATCTCTATCAGGATCCGCACGATCCGGAGCGCCGATTCTTTTTGCATTACGGCGACCTCACCGATGCCACCAACCTGATCCGCATCGTTCAGCAGGTCCAACCTGACGAGATCTACAACCTCGGCGCGCAAAGCCACGTGCAAGTGTCGTTCGAGACGGCCGAGTACACCGCAAATGCCGATGCTCTTGGATCTCTTCGCCTTCTGGAAGCTATTCGCATCCTCGGGCTTGAGGACAAGACCCGCTTCTACCAAGCTTCGACTTCGGAGCTGTATGGCTTAGTGCAAGAGAGTCCACAACGGGAAACCACTCCTTTTCACCCACGCTCGCCCTATGGTGTAGCCAAGCTCTACGCCTATTGGATTACCGTCAACTATCGCGAGTCCTATGGGATGTATGCCTGCAACGGCATCCTTTTCAACCACGAATCTCCCTCGCGCGGTGAAACGTTTGTAACGCGCAAAATTACCCGCGGACTGGCGCGTCTCCACCAAGGGCTCCAGCAATGCCTTCATCTTGGCAACCTCGACGCCCGGCGCGATTGGGGCCACGCGCGCGATTACGTCGAAGCGCAATGGCTCATGTTGCAGCAACCGAAAGCCGATGACTTCGTCATTGCAACGGGAGTCCAGCACACGGTTCGTGAATTCGTGGAACTCGCCGCTAAAGAAGTTGGCATCTCGCTCCGTTGGCAAGGTAAGGATGCCGAAGAAGAGGCCATCGTGGTCGACGCGCCGGCTGAATCCGCGGTTCATCCAGGCCAGCGCATCGTGGCGATTGACCCGCGCTACTATCGCCCCGCCGAAGTCGATACGCTGCTCGGCGATGCCAGCAAAGCGCGCGAGCGCCTCGGCTGGTCGCCCCGCATCGGTTTCCGCGAGATGGTTTCCGAGATGATGCGCTCTGATCTGGCATTGGCCCGTCGCGACGCGCTTATGCGCACCGCCGGCTTCCATGCTGCATCGGGACAGGACTAAGCCATGGACCTGCAACAAAGCCGAATCTACGTGGCCGGCCATCGCGGTCTGGTGGGCGGTGCGATCGTCCGTCACCTGACATCTCTGGGTGCGCGCAATCTGATCCTGCGCTCACACCGCGAACTGGATCTTTCCAATCAGGCCGCCGTTGACGAATTTTTCGCTGCCAAGCGACCGGACTATGTTTTCCTGGCCGCGGCGAAGGTCGGCGGCATCCATGCCAACAGCACCTACCCGGCCGAATTTATCCGCGACAATCTAGCTATCCAGACCAATGTCATCCATTCGGCGTGGAAACATCGCGCGAAGAAACTTCTCTTTCTCGGGTCTTCGTGTATTTATCCGCGTGACTGCCCTCAGCCCATCAAAGAAGAGTACCTGTTGACCGGGCCACTGGAGTCCACCAACGAGCCCTATGCAATCGCGAAAATCGCGGGCCTGCGGATGTGCCAGGCGTATCGTCGGGAGCATGGTTTCGACGCCATCGTGACCATGCCGACCAACCTTTACGGTCCCGGCGACAACTATCATCCAGAGAATGCGCATGTCATCCCAGCATTGATCCGGCGCTTTCATGAGTCAAAGCTGTCGAACGCATCCGATATCAATATCTGGGGAAGCGGCAAACCATTGCGTGAATTCCTGTATGTCGACGATCTCGCCCGGGCGCTGGTCCTTCTGATGGAGCATTACAGCGGCGAAGAAATGGTCAATGTTGGATCTGGCATTGAAGTCAGCATCGCGACATTGGCGCATGCGATTTCTAACGTCGTCGGATATGAAGGAAAAATCATGTTCGACCACAGCAAGCCAGATGGAACGCCACGCAAACTGCTGGATTGCAGCCGCATGCGTGCATTGCTCGGACCGACCGTCATGACCGCTCTCGAAGACGGCCTAACGAAAACGTACGTCGATTTCCGCGACAACGTCTTGAACGCACAACGTGACATGCACCCAGACCTTGCGCAGGATGCCGAAAAATGAAAGCTGTCATTCTCGCGGGCGGTCTGGGCACGAGGATTAGCGAAGAATCCACGGTCCGCCCCAAGCCCATGATCGAAATCGGCGGCAAGCCGGTGCTGTGGCACATTTTAAAAATGTACTCCCATCATGGCATCAATGACTTCATTGTTTGCCTTGGCTACAAGGGGTACATGATCAAGGAGTATTTCTCCAACTACTTTCTGCACACATCCGACATCACGTTCGACCTGTCAAAAAATCAAATGCACGTGCATCATCGCCATGCAGAACCATGGCGCATCACACTGGTCGATACCGGCGAGCTGACCCAGACCGGGGGACGACTGAAGAGAGTGAGCGAATTTCTCGACGACGAGACATTCTGCTTCACCTACGGCGATGGTCTATCGGACATCGACATTCAAAGCGAACTCGCTTTCCATCGCTCGCAAGGAACGCTAGCCACGGTATGCGCCGTGCAGCCACCGGGACGATTCGGCGCTCTTGATCTTGTCGGTAACCGCATTACCCGATTCAGCGAAAAACCACTGGGCGACGGCTCATGGATCAATGGCGGTTTCTTCGTGCTTGAACCCGGAGTTTTGAACTACATCGCTGGCGATGACACCACGTGGGAACGAGACCCCTTGGAATTGCTCGCCCATGACCATCAGCTGTCCGCCTACATCCACGACGGCTTCTGGCAGCCAATGGATACGCTGCGCGACAAGATTAAGCTGGAAGAACTCTGGGAAACGGGCAAGGCGCCTTGGAAGGTATGGCCTTGAACCTATTCGATGGCACCTATTCCGGGCGTCGGGTATTAGTCACCGGCCATACCGGGTTCAAGGGCTCATGGTTGGTGATGTGGTTGCGTGCGCTGGGTGCGCACGTCGCGGGGCTCGCATTGGATCCGGACACCGATCCATCGCATTGGCGCCTGCTTGGCTTGAACGATGTCGCCGACCATCGGGTGGACCTGCGCGATGCCAACGGCCTCGCCGGGGTGTTCGACGCCCATCACCCGGAAATTGTGTTCCATCTTGCCGCGCAACCTTTGGTTCGGCGCAGCTACCGCGCCCCCACCGCTACGTTCGATACCAACGTGATGGGTCTGGTCAATCTATTTCAGGCCGTTCGCCATTGCGATTCCGTGCGCGTGCTGGTCAATGCGACCACCGACAAGGTCTACGCCGACCATGCGAATCCTGACGGATATCGAGAAAACGATCCGCTCGGTGGACACGATCCGTATAGCACCTCCAAGGCATGCGCCGAGCTTGTCTCGGACTGCTACCGCAAGAGCTTTTTCGCGGCGGAAGGCGCTGGAGAATTTCCCGTCCGCGTCGCTACGGCAAGAGCCGGCAACGTGATCGGCGGTGGCGATTGGGCCGAAGATCGGCTGGTTCCGGACCTCGTTCGCGCCGCCGCCGCAAATAGCGCGCTTATGATTCGAAATCCTGCAGCGATTCGCCCTTGGCAGCATGTGTTAGAACCACTTTCAGGCTACTTGCGCCTTGGACAGTTGCTCTGGAGCGATGCCGGCTTCGAGGGCCCATGGAACTTTGGCCCTGATGTTACCGATGAGATCAGCGTCGGCGCCCTCGTTGCACAACTCGGTACGCACTGGCCTGCATTGCGTACTGAACCCGATCGAGCATGGCATCCGCATGAAGCAAAGGTTTTGCGCCTCAATTGCGATAAGGCGCGACAACAACTTGCGTGGCGACCTGTCTGGAATCTTGGTAGAGCGCTAGACAAAACGGCCACCTGGTATCGCGCCTACTACGAAGCCGGACGCATCGAAAGTGAACGCGATCTGGCCACCTACGTCGAGGAAGCTCGCCGCATCCATTTGGAGTGGGCAGCGTGACGATTTACCCCACACCGCTTGATGGTTTGTACGAAATTCACGCGACGCCCGTCGACGATGCTCGCGGCCGTTTCACGCGTCTGTTCTGCGAACAGGAGCTCGCGCCGATACGTCCGGGCCTGCATTTTACGCAAATTAATCTTTCCGACACGCGCACGCGTGGGACATTGCGCGGCCTGCACTATCAGATTCCGCCTGCCGCGGAAGCGAAGCTCATTCGCTGCCTGCATGGACGCGTCTTCGATGTTGCCGTTGACCTGCGCAAGAGCTCGCCCACCTTCCTGCACTGGCATGCCTTCGAACTCGCAGCCGACAATGACCGCGCGGTATTCATCCCAGAGGGTTTTGCCCACGGATTTCAAGCGCTGACCGACGGGGCACAACTCCTTTACATGCACACTATGCCCTGGACCCCCTCCTGCGAAGCCGGGCTGCGTCACGACGACCCGCGCCTTGCGATTACATGGCCGCTGGGGGTATCAGCCATCTCCGAACGGGATTCGGGCTATGCGTTGCTCGATGAAGCATTCTTCGGGATCAGCCTATGAAGTGCCGCTTTTGCCAGACCATGCTGCACGATACGTTCCTCGATCTCGGTAGCGCACCGCCGTCGAACGCTTTTCTCAATGCCAATGAACTGAATGCACCGGAGTTGCACTTCCCTCTTCGTCTTTTCACATGCGCCGAGTGCCATCTGGTGCAAGTGGACGAAGTGCAGAAACACGATGCATTGTTCTCCAGTGACTACGTCTACTTCTCTTCGTACTCCCGTACCTGGCTGGCGCACGCCGAGAACTATGTCAATCGCGCTGTGGAGCGGCTGAATCTAGGTTCGAAAAGCCTGGTCATGGAAATCGCATCGAACGATGGTTATCTGCTGCAGTACGTCAAAGCGCTCGGTATCCCTTGTGTCGGCATCGAACCCACTGCGAGCACAGCGACCGCTGCGCGCAAGCGCGGTATCGAGACGCTGGATCACTTCTTCGGCAAACGCTTCGCGCTGGATTACACGGCGACGCGAGGCCAAGCCGACCTTGTGATCGCCAACAACGTACTGGCGCATGTACCAGACCTCAATGACTTCGTCGCAGGACTTGGCGTCGTGCTTTCGGTACAGGGCGTGATCACTGTCGAATTTCCACATCTGCTGCAACTGGTTGCGCAGCGACAGTTCGATACCGTCTATCACGAACACTTTTCGTATTTCTCGTTCCACACCGTGCAACGGATTTTCTCCAGCCACGGATTGCGCATCTGGGATGTTGAGGAACTACCAACGCACGGCGGCTCGCTGCGTCTGTGGGCCTGCCACGACAATGCCTCACGCACCGAAACGCCTGCCGTCGCCACTCTGCTGGCCAAGGAACGCTTCGCCGGTATGTTGGAGATCGACTATTACCATGGCTTCCAGCCGCTGGCTGACGCTATCAAGAACTCATTTCTGGCCTTCCTGCTTGAAAGCAAGCGCTCCGGCAAACAGGTGGTTGGCTATGGAGCCGCAGCGAAGGGCAATACTTTGCTCAACTACGCCGGTGTTCGTTCCGATCTGCTTAATTACGTCGTAGATGCCTCCCCGCACAAACAGGGACGCCATCTTCCCGGTTCCCGCATTGCCGTAGTCGCGGAATCGCATATCCGAGATACTCAACCTGATTTCGTGGTCATTCTGCCTTGGAATCTGCGCGATGAAATCACAGAACAACTTGACTATATCCGCGACTGGGGCGGAAGGTTCATCACAGCAATCCCGCAATTGGTCGTGTCATGAATGATCTTCGCAAAAGCCGGATCTACTACACCAAGCCGTCTATCACGGAACTTGAGAGTCGTTACGCAGCAGATGCTGCGACAAACGGCTGGGGTGAACGCTGTTATGAATATATCGAGCGCTTCGAAGACCTTTTCCGGCAACACCTGGGGGTTCGCCACGCCATTGCGACGTCGAGTGGCACTGGTGCATTGCACATGGGAATGGCAGGACTTGGCATCGGTGCTGGCGACGAGATCATACTCGGTGATATCAATTGGATAGCTTCCGCCGCTCCTATCGCTCACCTCGGCGCAAAACCCGTCTTGGTTGATGTGCTGCCGGACACATGGTGCTTGGATCCTGCGTCGGTGGAGGCCGCGATCACTCCGCAAACAAAGGCGATTCTTGCCGTTCACCTCTACGGCAATCTTTGCGACATGGATTCGTTGGCCACCATTGCTCGCAAACATAATTTGTATCTTATCGAGGACGCCGCCGAAGCGATCGGCTCTGTGTGGCATGGTCAACGCGCCGGCTCCATGGGCACCTTTAGCGCATTCTCATTTCACGGCACCAAGACCGTCACCACTGGTGAAGGTGGGATCTTCGTCACCAATGACGACTCGTTGTACGAGCGCGTACTGACGCTGTCAAATCACGGCCGTGCGCGCGGCGACAAGCGGCAATTCTGGCCGGAGCGAATCGGATTTAAGTTCAAGATGTCAAATCTGCAAGCCGCAATCGGTTGCGCACAAATGGAGCGTATCGAGGACTTGATTGCTGCCAAACGCAGAATATTCGAGTACTACCGCGACACATTCGCCAACCTACCGTTGTCTATGAATCCTGAGCCTCTTGGTACCGTCAACGGCTATTGGATGCCCACGATTGCCGTAGACGAACGTGTAACGTTCGACCGTAGTGCACTGCTGGACATCTTCAAAGCTGACAACATCGACGGTCGTGTATTTTTTTGGCCGCTTTCGTCACTGGGTTTGTTCGATGCTCAACCTTCTCACCATGTCAGCTACTCGCTTTCACGTCGAGCTCTGAACCTGCCCAGTTATCACGACCTTTCGGACGCCGACTTGGCGCGGGTCTGCGCACATGTCACTCACGTGCTCGGAGCAGCACGATGATGTCGGTCATCTTCTGGGGAGCTACTGGGCAGGCGAAGGTACTGCGAGAAGCGCTCCCCGCCGACCGCGCGAGACTCGTAGCGCTGTTTGACAATCGAAACATCCAATCACCATTCGAAGACGTACCCATTTTCCATGGCGAACCAGGATTTCTCGATTGGGAGCAAACTAGCCCCGGCCATCACCAAATCCATGCTTGCGTAGCAATCGGTGGATCCCAGGGAGAGGATCGGCTATCACGCACGCATTGGCTCAGAGGCCGAGGCTACGCCCCTCTCACAATCGTACATGCTCGCGCCTTCGTAGCAGGTGATGTGCAAGTCGGAAACGGCTGCCAGATTCTAGCGATGAGTGCAGTATGCGCGGGCGCACAACTTGGCGAAGCAGTCATCGTCAACACCAACGCTTCCGTTGATCATGATTGCGTCATCGGCGATGGCGTGCATATCGCCCCTGGCGCGACGCTCGCCGGCGAGGTAATGGTAGACAAATTCGCATTCATCGGAACTGGAGCCGTCATTCTCCCGCGTATCCGAATTGGGGCGCATGCAATAATCGGTGCAGGCGCCGTAGTAACCCGGGACGTTGTGGCTGGAACAACTGTCACAGGCTGCCCTGCGCGACCGTATTTCAAGGATCAAAAATGACCACCCATGAGAACCTCGGCACTGACGCAGTATTCGAGTTCGAAAACTCGGTTTCGCGCAATATTGAGGCGCTCAGTCGAGATACCAATCTTGCAAAGAAATCGCACGACTGGTTGTTGAATACACTTCCGCATCACTATTCTTATAACTTTCGCTGGTTAGGTCGGCCGATAATCCAGTACCCGCAAGATATGGTCGCTCTGCAGGAGTTGATTTGGGGAGTTAAACCTGACCTCGTCATTGAAACCGGCATTGCGCACGGCGGCTCGTTGATTCTGAGTGCTTCGATGCTTGCGTTGCTGGACTATTGCGATGCGGTCGAGACGGGTCAGGTGCTCGATCCGAAATCGCCGCGGCGTCGCGTGCTCGGCATCGACATCGACATCCGCGCACACAATCGAGCGGCTATCGAGGCGCACCCGATGGCACATCGGATCAGCATGATCCAAGGATCCTCCATCGCTCCAGAAACTATTGAGAAGGTTTATGCCGCAACTGCTGATCACCAGCGTGTGCTGGTGATCTTGGACTCCAACCACACCCATGAACATGTCTTGGCTGAACTTGAGGCCTACGCGCCCTTGGTCAGTCCCAATAGCTACTGCGTTGTGTTCGATACCGTGGTTGAAGATCTTCCAGACACAATGTACCCCGATCGCCCCTGGGGAAAGGGGAACAATCCCAAGACTGCGGTGTGGGAATATTTGCGGCGACTGAAACAAGAGGGACATCACGCCGCTGATGGCGCGAGGCTCGACTTCGAACTTGATTCGACTTTGGAAAGCAAGTTGTTGATTACGGTGGCTCCCGATGGCTTCTTACGCCGTCTCGGTTGACGGTCTGACACTCTTGCAAAATTAAACTGTGCAGACGCGGCATATCCGAAGCAACCTGCTTGCCAACCTGTTCGGACAGGGCTGGTCGGCACTGATGGCACTGGTCTTCGTACCCTTCTATCTCCATTTCATAGGTGCCTCAGGATTCGGTCTCATCGGATTCTTCATAACCCTGAGCGCCTTGCTGGTGATCATGGACGGCGGCTTAGGGGCAACCGTCACTCGCGAGGCCGTTGCCTATCCGGCCAGTACAGGGGCAGACCGCCAGAATTTAGCCGACATGCTTCGCACCGTCGAAGTGCTGTTCCTGCTTATCGCGGTTGTGGTCGGGGTCGGCTTGGTTTTACTGGCGCCAACACTTGCCGACTCATGGCTCCACGTGCCAAAGGAAAAATATGCCGATATCAGCCGTGGCTTGATCCTTGCCGGCATCGCCATCGCGTTGCAATTCCCATTGGCTTTCTACATCGGCTGCTGGATAGGATTGCAGCGACAAGTCAGCTTAAACATAATTAATTCGGTGTCGACGACTTGTAGGGGCGTCGGCGCAATATTATTGCTTTGGCTATATTCGCCAACGGTCACGGTCTTCTTTGCCTGGCAGTGCGTGGCTAGTGCTCTGACTTTGGTTTGTTTTCATGTGACGGTTTGGAAGTCTCTGGACTCTCCCAAAGCGCGATTCCGGCTGCAGTCAATCCACAGCACCGGCAGGTTCACCGTAAGTGTCGGACTCATCAACGTGTTGGGTCTGATCCTCACTCAACTCGACAAGGTCATACTGTCTCGTTTATTGCCGTTGGAATCTTTCGGCTATTACATGATCGCTTGGTCGGCTGGCACCTTGACGTTGCGAGCGACCGGACCGGTATTCAATACCTACTATCCGAGAATTGCACAGCTCGCCGATGGGCATGGCAGCAAATCAGACCTTCAAGAAACCTATCTACAGGCGGCGAGCCTTTTGTCAGTCGCTGTAGTGCCTACAACGCTCGTACTGGCCTTTTTCGGGCATGCACTGCTGCTCGCATGGACCGGCAACCAGATCGCAGCCAGTTCTGCGAGTGTGCCTTTGACTCTGATTTCCATTGGAACTATGTGCAATGCATTCATGCACCTACCCTATGCATTGCAACTCGCTCACAAAAAGACCCGACTTACACTAATCCAGAATTTGATCGCTGCCGCGCTGTTTCCGATCCTGACCATAACCTTGACGAGGCAGTACGGCTTGCAGGGCGCGGCATGGCCGTGGATGTTATTGAACTTGGGGTACATGCTGTTTTCGGCCCCGCTAGCCTATGGAAAGCTTCTGGATCCGGCGAGGAGGCCCTGGTATCTAAAGTGCGTACTGGCGCCCATAACCTTGGCAAGCGTGGTGGTGGTGCCACTGTTCGCATGCTCTATCCGGCTAAACGCCACCATTGAACAAGTTTTTCTCGCTGCGATTGCATTCGCCGTATCAGTCGCAGCCTGCATTTGGAACGCAGGCTGGAAGCAGGTTTCGAGTTTATGGCTAAAAGATGATTGAAACGGTGCCGCATGTCTAAAGATCGAAAAAATCGCGTAGCGATCGGCATGCCTGTATTCAATGGCGAAAAAACCGTGGCTGCCGCCATTGAATCGCTTTTACAGCAATCATTTTCTGACTTCCAACTGATCGTTTCAGACAATGCATCCACGGATGCCACGTCCGAGATATGCAACGAACTCGCTAGGGAAGACTCTCGCATCTTCTACTTCAGGCAGGCTATCAATATCGGCGCAGAGGCGAACTTCGACTTTGTCCTACAGGCAGCCGATTCCGAATATTTCATGTGGGCCGCCGCGGATGACGTGCGCTCGCGCGATTTTCTGGCACTGTGTGTCAGCTATCTGGATAGCAACTCCGGATATATCGGATCAACTTGCCCGACTCGATTCGAGGGAATGGAACCCGACCCGATTCGCATGGGGGACAGAACGCTTTGCGATGACGATGTAAATGAAAACATAATCGCGTTTTTTGAAGATTGGCACGCCAACGGCAGGTTTTATTCATTGTTTCGTCGAAAGGAGCTTGGCTTCTGGTTGCATCAGCCCAAACATTTTCTCGGAGCCGATTGGGCATTGATCGTGCAACTGCTCAAGATCGGTAAATTCTGCCGCCTAGACTACGGTCATGTGGAACTTGGCCGACACGGCGCCAGCAATCAGCTGAAAATCTTTTCCAGATATCGCACTGGCTTTGTGCACTGGTTTGTTCCGTTTCTGGACTTGTCACGCATCGCGATGAAATCGGCACAGGCCGCGAACAGGAGACAGAAGCTCCTGCTTATGTGGAGACTTTGTCGTTTAAATTTTCGCGCCGCAAGAAAACAAATCCTGCATGAAACAAGACTCAAGTTCTCCGAAATCCAGCGCAGCATCAAGACGCGAATGCGGCACGCTTGAGGGCACAGCATGAATAGAACCTCATCATCATGAAGATAATCTACGACCATCAGATTTTTATTCGGCAGAAGTATGGCGGTATTTCTCGATATTTTTTTGAGCTGGCAAGCCGGATTTCATCGACGCAAGGCAACTCTACCGATATTTTCGCGCCGCTGCATATCAACGCTTATCTGGAAAACGGTCCTCAATCGTTATGTCGAGGAGTTCGCCTCTCGAAATTCCGCGGCTCGACTGTCGCGCTTGATCTTTTCGACATCATCGCCGGAACCGCCTCGATCAAGCGCCGTAAGGGCATAGACATCGTTCACCAGACTTATTATGCCTCGACGAGCTATGCGCCAAAACGATCAAAACGCGTACTGACTGCCTTCGATATGATCCACGAACGCTTTCCGGAGTCATTCAGTGATGAAGGAAGGACTACAGCGATGAAGCAGGTCGCACTGCGCAACGCCGATCATGTCATTTGCATTTCCGAGAACACGCGGCGCGACTTGATTGAACTTTTCCAGGTGCCCGAGCATAGGACTTCCGTCGTCTACCTCGGTCATTCGCTGATTGGAAAGACAGCAGTGGATGATAAGTTCCATTTGCCGGGCAACAAGCCCTATTTGCTATACGTCGGAAATCGCGATGGATACAAAAATTTTGCAAATCTGATCCGCGCATACAGCCAAT
Organism: Dyella sp. 2HG41-7; assembly: GCF_021390675.1. NCBI lineage: Bacteria > Pseudomonadati > Pseudomonadota > Gammaproteobacteria > Lysobacterales > Rhodanobacteraceae > Dyella > Dyella sp. 2HG41-7. The sequence goes on along the minus strand of NZ_JAJEJV010000004.1, from coordinate 1,188,527 downwards.
CACCGGAATTGGAAAAGTCTTTCGCAATGGTCTTCTTTGGTGGCGGCGGATTTACCGATGAAGAGCAGAGATCAATGCGGTCGCTTGGAATATCGACTGAGGATGTCCACCATGTCGAAGGCAACGATCAGGTGCTTGCAAACCTTTATTCCGGCGCTGTCGCGTTTATCTATCCATCCTTGTATGAAGGGTTTGGCATACCGCCCCTTGAGGCCATGGCCCTTGGCTGTCCAGTAATATGCTCTGGCACCAGCTCGCTTCCCGAAGTTGTTGGTGACGCGGCCGAACTTTTCAATCCGCACGATCCGAACGATATTTGCGAGGCGATCGAGCGGGTGGTTTCGTCCCAACAGCGATCATCTATCCTGATCGCGCGGGGGTATCAGAGAGTCAAGCAATTTTCCTGGGAAAAGTGCGCCCTCGAAACGCTTAATCAATACAAACGACTTGCTGAGGCTTGAACCTCCATGAAGCGCGCTCTTATATGCGGAGTAAGTGGCCAGGACGGAAGTTACCTGGCGAGACTATTGATTTCGAAGGGTTATGAAGTCTTCGGGAGCTCGCGCGACGCGCAGATGGAAGGTTTCAACAATCTAAGGGCGCTGGGTATAAAAGATGAAATGAGCCTCTTATCGATCGCCACCACTGATTTCAGAAATGTTCTGCAAGCTATTTCCCAAGTGGCTCCAGATGAGATTTACAACTTGGCCGGGCAGAGTTCCGTTGCCATGTCGTTTGAACAACCGCTGCAAACGATGGAAAGCATCGGCATATCAACGTTGAATTTTCTCGAAGCCATCCGCTTTACCGGGGCCAAGACGAAGTTTTACAACGCCGGGTCAAGCGAATGTTTCGGGGCTGCCGCCGCTCAACCTTGTGATGAAGGCACCCCCTTTCGCCCTCGGAGCCCTTACGCCGTCGCTAAAGCCGCTGCTTTCTGGTCGGTAGCCAATTATCGCGAAGCATATGGCCTGCACGCCTGCACTGGAATCTTGTTCAACCACGAATCGCCGCTGCGCCCCGAACGCTTCGTCACTCGAAAAATCATTTCGACAGCGGCGAGAATTGCATCCGGAAGCGAGGAAAAATTGCATTTGGGCAATCTTTCGATATCGCGCGATTGGGGCTGGGCGCCCGAATACGTCGAGGCGATGTGGATGATGATGCAGTTGGACGACGCGCAAGATCTGGTGATCGCCACGGGCCATACTTGCACCCTGGAGGAGTTCGTCAGTGCCGCCTTCGCATCGGTGGGACTTTGCTGGCGCGATCATGTCGTCACAGACGAAAAATTGTTCCGCCCGACCGACTTGACTGAAAGCAGGGCCAATCCGGCTATGGCGCACAAGCTGCTCGGATGGCGCGCTAAGAGTGCCATGCTTGATGTTGTCCACAGGATGATGGAAGCAGAGCTCGACAGACCAGGAACGATCAATCACTGAGTACCAGCGTTCAAGTCAGTCCAACTTCGTGAATCCATGCGCGCAATCGACGATAGGGTATATACAGCGACCAATACACGCGCAGGATGCCGCGCAGCAAGCGCGATTGTGCATACCTTTCATTGACCCGCTTCTCCTCTTGCATGCGCCTGCGCACTGCCGGCCAATCGAGGCGGCTACTGATACCTCCATCACTCATACAGCTCAAGACGGGCGCCTCATAAGTTATTAGGCGCGCGCCATTGCGCAAGGCTCTGAGGATGTGTTCGTAGTCCATACAGACCTTGAAGCTGGTATCAAAACTGCCAATGCGCCGAAACAACTCATTCCGCACTAGCATACCCTGATGACACATCCCCATTTTGAAGTTGGTCATGTAGCTTACCGGCTTGGGCCGCACCAATCTGTAGCTCGATTCCGTTCCGAAGAAAACCGGAAACACGGCAACATCGGCATTAAGCGTGATCTTGTTTAAAGCTTGCGCCAGCACCCCGGGGTCCGCCAAACAGTCGTCCGCATGAATGAATATCACCCATTCTCCGGTTGCGCGCGCCACACCCTTGTTCATTGCATCCGCGATGCCACCATCGGGCTCCGAACACCAATATGCTAGTCCGGCATCATGTTCACGCAGTATGTCCACCGTGCCATCTTGCGATCCGCCATCGATCACGATGTGCTCAATAGACACACCTGTCTGGCTTGCCACGCTGAGCAAACATTTCTTTATGGATGCACAGGCATTGTAAGTCGCAGTAATGACAGATATGTCTGGAATCGTGGACATCGATGATTATTCCAAGCTACTCGCGAGTATCTATGCAGGTCACATGAGATAAATTGCCTTTCATCTAGCTCACTATTTCGCACTAGGTTCAAAGTGGCAATTCATGGGCGAGTGCATCAGCAATCACCTTCCAAGTCGTAGACCTCCGCTGGCGAATCACAACCTTTGCTTGCAATTGCGCCCGAAGAGCCCTGGCAAGATCGGCGGCATCTGATGGCTTGGCGATAAATTCCCCCAGCCGCGTCACCTCCTCCGGAAAGTTGGTAACGATGTTTGGCGAGCTGGTGGCAACAATCGGAAGCTCCATCGCGAGGTATTCAGCGATCTTGCATGAGGAGGCCATATCGAGGAACGGCGATCTGCGGTAAGGCAAAGCTAAAACGTCACAGCAAGCCATCGCGGTCGGAACACGTTCGAACGGAAGATTTCCGAGATAGACGACCCCATTTCCGACAACTTGGAGCGTGCCTTCCCGCTTTCCTGCTAGCAGCAGTACAACACTGCCATCCCGCTCACGAAGTATGGCAATGGCTCGGATCAAATCGGAGATGCCGCGATCTTCCGTCAAACTGCCGAAGTAGCCAATGACTTTCTGTTCCGGCGTCAACCCCATTGCTGCCCGACTCTCGGTGGACGATCTGGGTCTGAACAAGTCCTCATCGATTCCGTTGGGGACCAAAAGGCTCGATTTCGCTACATCGCTGTAGTGGTCCATTAAAGCCCGGCTTGCAAACAGGTTTGCATCGGCCTTTCTCATCAAATATCGGAAAAGATCAAACCCAGGGAGGCTGCGATACCCGGCGAACTCATCATATTTGTCGTAAACGTCGAACATGAATCGCGCACCGAGTTTTCGGGCTATTCGCCAGCCCATCCAGCCTATGTAGCAATCGCCGCTGGCAACGACTGTGTCGACCCCCTTCTCTTGCGCGTAGCCACCGAAAAACCAGTGCTTGAACAAGGCCAGGTTTCGAACCGGAGTCGATATCACATCCAGCGAATCATCACTCGCTCGGACGGTGTCATGGCTGTGATAGTCGACCAACCACAATTGCGTTTTGATCCCGGACCGCGCCCAATATCTTGGCAACTGGTAGATGCGGCCGTACTTTTCGCGCAACGCGTCACGATTGGTATAGAAACGCTTACCTATAAATAACACGCTCATGCGTCAGTGCCGAGATTTCACGATGCCGTCAATGAGCTCGGCATATCCATTGGATACCACATTCCAATCGATAGTTTTCAAAACGCGTTCGCGCGCCCGCAAAGCTCGTTGTTCTCGCCCTGCCCGATCTTTGAGCACTTCGACGATTGCAGCTGCGAGCTCGCCCGTATTCTTCGGCCGCACGAATTTCGCGCAGCTCGGGTTCAGAAGTCCGTGTGCACCGGGCACATCGCCGATGATGACAGGACAAGCGCAGCCTGCAGCCTCCGCAGCGACAAGCCCGAGTCCCTCCTGGTCCCCTGACTCGGCTTCAATGAAGGGTGCCACGAAAACAGTTGCGCGCTGGTAATAGGCCGGCAGTGATGCCTGCGGCAATGGGCCAACGAACTGGATCTTGTCGCTCAGCCCGAGACTGCTTGCTTGGTTTTCCAACCTGGTACGCTCCGGGCCGAAGCCAACGACAAAAAGACGCACGTCTGGTATCGATTTCAGCACTTCCGGCATGGCATCAATTAGATAACGAAGACCTTTCTTTTCCACCAGCCTTCCGACGAACAACAGCTCCTGGTCAGCACGCTCCACTAATGAATCTGGCTTGAAGACATGCAGAAGATCTACCCCCATCGGCCTGACGAGCACCCTTTCCATACGCGCGCCAATTCGCGCCAACTCGGGACGCATGGCTTCACTGACCACAGTGAACATGTCGACGTTCCGGGCGACAAAGCGTTTCAGCAAACTCGGCAAGAATCCACGAAGTGCAAACAAATCGGCGCCATGCGAAGTCACAAGCACGGGAGGTGCTCGGTGTGTCAGCTTGCACGCCAGCACCGCAATCAACCCCTGTGGAAGCAGCCAGTGTGCATGAATTGCATCGACCTTGTTCCTTCGCAACAGCCTCCACACCGACCACCACTGCGAGATCGCAAAAGTAGGCAGAAGCAACGGCTTCCATGAGCTTTTCTGCAGATTGGCAATGATGCCTCCGTCATTCACCAAGGTCTGTAAGATGCGTGGTGCGTACCGAAAGCGAACAACCTCGACGCCATCTTGCACGCCGCTCTCATCAGCACCTGGCGCATCCGGAACAACCGCAATCACGCGGAAGCGTCCGATGAAGCGGCGTGACAACTCATGGACGAAAGCAGGCTCCGGATCTCCGTGCCACCGGGGATAGGTCGAGGCTACAACTACCAGCGTCGGTGGTGCATCTCGACTCTCCGTCGTGTTCAAGGCTTGCGTACCTCCATTGCATACCCGGTCGCAACATGCGTCCAATCGGGCCATATCCGCGCAAGCACCCATGTAGCCAAATTCGTGAACAAGACCATCATTGCTGCAAATGGCAACAAGCAGGCCCGCCATATCCGCCTCTGCGCATATATCCCACCAGCAATCGCAAGGCAGAGCAGCAGGCCAGCCGTATCAATCGCATGATTGCGCCGCTGAATAGAGACGACTTGCAATCCACACCGGCTGGCGATCCGCATCAATCCCTGTTCGGTATATCGTTGAAAATCGAAAGGCAAGTCGTGCAGAGGATAGAGAAACGGCATGGATATCCAAGCGCGCCCAGCTGGTTTCAACACACGTTCTATTTCGGTCATGACGGCCATTGGATCAGGCACGTGTTCCAGCACCTCCAAGCACGCAACACCATCGAAGCATTCATTCGGAAAAGGCAAACATGCTCCATCGGCAAAGACATGCGGCGTTCCGCCGTACAAGTCACGCCCCGTGGAAGGATAGTCAAGCGCCACATACTCCACACCCGCTGGCAGCAAGGATTCAACCCAGCAATCAGCAGCACCAATATCCAAGAATCTGCCGGTGCAATGAGCTAATCCCGACGGCGCCGATCTCCGGCCCAACAACCATTGCGGGTGCAAGGGGGTATGGGCAAACCCTTCTGCCCATTTTTTCGAAATTGTGGCCATTAGCGACCGAAACGTGTGTAAAGAAGGGCCGTGATCTGCTCAGACACCAATCCGATCAAAAACACGATCACCGCAGCACTCCACATCAAGGCACTACCATTGGTGAGGCGCCCCTCATGCACGTAGGTCCAAGCGTAATTCGCACAGCCCAACAAAAAGAACAGCGCGCTTGCTGGTACGAACAACTTCAGCGGCGAATACAGGGTGGCAATCTTGAAGATGATGAGCAGGAAACGCACGCCATCGCGCAACGGGCGTATATGGCTCTTGCCCACGCGTTGCGCCGCCTTGATCGGTACATAGGCGACCAGGTAGGCACTACGAAAGAAGGCCATAGTGCTGGTGGTTGGATATGAAAAGCCGTTCGGCAATAGGTGTAAAAACTCGCGGAATTTTTCCGCGCGCACGACGCGAAAACCGGAAGTAAGGTCGGTTACTGCGTGACCGGTCATCCGAGTGGCCAGCCAGTTGTAAAGCGTATTGGCGACGCCGCGTCCAACGCCGGCCTGGCTGCCCCAATCACGGGCGCCGACGACCATGTCGTAGCCTTCGTCCAATTTCGCCAGAAGTCGAGCAACATCGACTTCGCTGTGCTGCCCATCGCCATCCATAAATACCAGCACATCGCCTCGCGCAGCGCGGGCACCGCGTTTAATCGCCGCGCCGTTTCCCATCGAGTAAGGAGAGGACAGGCATGTCACGCCGGAATGTGCGCAAATCTGGGGGGTGTCGTCGGTAGAGCCATCATCGACCACGATGATTTCGGCGGCCGGCTGTGCTGCACGGAGCTTCGGCAATAGGTCGGTCAACGCACGCGCCTCGTTTTTGGCGGGCAAAATGATGCTTAGACTGTTCAAACCTGAATTTCCCTGAGTGTTGATTGATCATAACCTGCCGAAGGTACGCCACCTATGGAAGGCGACCTCGAGTTCGGGTGATTCAGTTCACCTTATCGACCAATCAGAAGACCTTTCCGGCCCTCAGCGCTCAGGCACTACTGGAAAACCGGCCCAGGTCCATAGCCTGAGGCTCCGATGTGCGCTAAATTCGAATCCAATCAGGGGATTTAGGTAGGTTTCGTCATGTCATCCCAGCCGCAGCCCAGCGCACTTGGCCTGTCCGGACTAGCCCGTCGACTCGTCTCCGAGGGAGTGCTGCCAGAAGCCGACGTCCGCAAGGCCGTTACCGAGTCGAATCAGCAAAAAAAGACGCTGACCGCCTGGTTATTGGATCAGTCGCTTGTCGATAACAGCCGGTTGACCCAGGTTGCGTCGGCTGAATTTGGCATGCCTATCTTTGATGTAACGGCGCTTGCCCAGTCCAGCATGCCGATCAACCTGATCAGCCAGGACTTGATGACTAAGCACCAAGCCCTGCCTCTGATGAAACGCGGCAAGCGCCTCTTCGTCGGCATTGCCGATCCGATGCAATTGCACGCCCTGGATGAAATCAAGTTCCACTCCAATTGCATGGTGGAACCGGTTTTGGTGGAGCGTGCCCAGCTGAGCCGGGCGATTGACGCCACCGTTAACACGCTTAGCAATGTCACTCCCGACCTCGGCGGCGGTGATTTGGAAGATCTAGCGCTGGAATCGGTCGATGAAGACGGCGAGTCTTCAGGCGGCGGCATTGATGCAACGGCCAACGACGACGCCCCGGTCGTTAAGTTTGTCAACAAAATTCTGGTGGATGCGATTCGGCGCGGCGCCTCGGACATCCACTTTGAGCCATACGAAAGCAATTATCGCGTGCGCTTGCGCATGGACGGTATGCTGCGAGCCGTCGCCAGCCCACCTACCAAGCTGGCAAATCGAATCTCTTCCCGCCTGAAGGTCATGGCCGGCCTGGACATCGCCGAGCGCCGAGTACCTCAGGACGGCCGTATCAAGCTCAACCTGTCCAAAAGCCACGCGATGGATTTTCGCGTCAGCACCCTGCCGACCCTATTCGGCGAAAAGATCGTGCTACGTATTTTGGACAGCTCCTCGGCCAAGCTCGGCATCGACAAACTGGGTTACGAGGATGAACAGAAGCGGCTTTATCTGGACGCCATCCACAAACCCTACGGCATGGTCCTGGTCACCGGTCCCACCGGCTCGGGTAAGACGGTTTCGCTGTATACGGCGTTGAACATCCTAAATACGGCCGAACGCAACATCTCCACGGTGGAAGACCCGGTGGAAATTCGCGTCGAAGGCATCAACCAGGTCCAGCAAAACACTAAGCGAGGAATGACGTTTGCTGCGGCGCTGCGTTCCTTCCTGCGCCAAGACCCGGACATAATCATGGTCGGCGAAATCCGCGACCTTGAGACGGCCGAGATCGCCATCAAGGCCGCGCAGACCGGCCACATGGTGTTGTCGACCTTGCATACCAACGATGCCCCTCAGACCATCTCGCGTCTGATGAATATGGGCATCGCCCCCTATAACATTACGTCGTCGGTCACTCTGGTCATCGCGCAGCGCCTAGCACGACGGCTGCATAGCTGTAAGAAGCCCATAACCCTGCCTCCGCAGGCATTGCTGGCAGCCGGCTTCACCCAACAAGACATTGACGACGGCTTGACCCTATACGAAGCAGTGGGATGTCAGGACTGCAACGAAGGCTACAAAGGGCGTGTCGGTATCTACCAAGTCATGCCGATGGTCGAAGCAATTCAGAAAATCATCCTGGAAGGCGGAAACGCACTTCAGATCGCAGAAATAGCTACCAAGCTAGGCATTAACGATCTGCGCGCCTCTGCCATGTTGAAGGTGAAGGCCGGGGTCACCAGTCTTGCGGAAATCGATCGTGTAACCAAGGATTGACGGTGTATCGGACCGTTTTCATACCGGACTTGCGCGGGCGGCCACGAAATTGGTCACCAAAGTGACGTAAGCTGGTGATTATCTTGCCCGCTGCGCCTCGGCGCCGGGTCCGATTATTGGGGGAATAAACAGCATGGCCACGGTTACAGCCGCCACAAAGACTCGCCAGCAGGGCGCGCAGCGCGCCCAGATCTCGGAGATGCCCACGTTTGACTGGGTGGCGCTGGACAAGCGCGGTAAGCGCATGACCGGTTCGATGCAGTCGAAGAACCCTTCGCTGGTAAAGGCCGCGCTGCGCCAGCAAGGGATGAACCCGCAAACCGTGAAGGAGCGCTCCAAGCCTCTGTTCGGCGGTTCGGGGAGTGCGGTAAAGCCACGCGACGTCGCAATTTTCAGCCGACAAATCGCCACCATGATGGCTTCCGGCGTGCCGATGGTGCAGGCCTTCGACATCATTGCGGATGGCCAGAAGAATCCGCGCTTCAAAACGATGCTGACCGACGTCAAACAAAGCATCGAGGGCGGCTCCGCATTGCATGAAGCTCTTGGCCAGTATCCAGTGCAGTTCGATGAGCTCTATCGCAATCTGGTTCGTGCAGGCGAATCGGCCGGTGTGCTCGACACCATCCTGGACACAGTCGCGACATACAAGGAAAAGACAGAAGCGATCAAAGCAAAAATCAAGAAAGCGCTTTTCTATCCCTTGATGGTACTGGTCGTAGCATTCGCCGTATGCATGATCATGCTGCTATTCGTCGTACCAGTGTTTGCAAAAACCTTTCAGGATGCAGGAGCAGCCCTCCCCGCGCCGACACAATTCGTCGTGTCGATGTCCGAATTCATGCAGCACTATTGGTGGGTAGTTCTTTTCGGAATTGTTGGCAGCATCACCGCTCTCGTCATGGCCAAGAAACGATCGGAGAAGTTTGCGCACTTGCTTGAGCGAGTGACACTTAAACTACCGGTGATGGGTAATATTCTTCGTCAGTCGGCCATCGCACGATTTTCACGTACCTTGGGTGTTACATTCCGCGCCGGCGTACCGCTGGTCGAGGCGCTGGATGCCGTAGCAGGAGCGACAGGTAGTGTTGTTTACGGAGACGCAGTTCATCACATACGCGAAGACGTTGCAGTTGGTCATCAACTCCAATTAGCGATGCGCCAGACCGGACTGTTTCCCAACATGGTCGTGCAGATGGTCGCCATCGGCGAAGAGTCCGGCGCGCTGGACCACATGCTCTTCAAGTGTGCCGAATTCTACGAAGAAGAAGTCAACAACGCCGTCGACACGCTAGCCTCCCTGCTCGAACCCTTGATGATGGTGATATTGGGTGTCTTGGTGGGTGGCATGGTCGTTTCGCTGTACTTGCCGATCTTCAAACTCGCCGCCACCGTCTGACGCCACAGCGCGCCACATTATTGCCGCCACCGCGGCAATAATGTGGCGCGTTTTCATAACCACGGTACCTGCATGCCCGATTTGCCTTTGATCGTCTGGATCGCCGCTGCAGGGGTCCTCGGCCTGCTTGTTGGCAGCTTCCTCAATGTCGTCATCCTGCGCTTGCCGGCCAGGCTGGAAGCGTTTTGGAAACAGGAAGCGCACGACATCCTGCAATTGGGCACTCCTCAGGAAACCTTACCGCCGGGTATCGTCCGCGAAGGCTCGCACTGCCCGCATTGCAAACATCCTCTCGCGGCGCGCGACAACATTCCCGTCTTCGGCTGGCTGCTTCTGCGCGGCCGGTGCCGTTATTGCCAAGCGCCGATCTCCATTCAATACCCGCTGATCGAACTTCTGACAGGCATTTTAAGCGCGCTCGTAATCTGGAAATTCGGTCCCACATGGTCGGGACTTGTCGGTTTGTGTTTGACGTGGGCGCTGGTTGCGTTGTCGGGCATCGATTTCCGCACGCAGTTGCTGCCGGACCAGATCACCCTGCCCCTGTTGTGGCTGGGATTGTTGTTGAGCGTCGCCCATCTCTTTGTGGAGCCGACATCTTCTATTCTCGGCGCCGCCATCGGCTATCTCAGCCTGTGGAGTGTGTACTGGGCGTTTAAGTTGCTTACCGGTAAGGAAGGCATGGGCTTTGGCGATTTCAAATTGCTCGCCGCATTGGGTGCATGGATGGGGCCCGGCTCGTTGCTTCCGGTGATTCTGCTTTCGTCGCTGATCGGCGCGATCATCGGCGGCACGCTAATCGCGCTGCGCAAACACGCCCGCGAAGTGCCGATGCCGTTCGGTCCATTTATCGCCATCGCGGGATGGGTGTGGTTTATCGCCGGCGATACGTTGTGGCAGGCGTATGCGAGTTTCACCGGAATGCGATGAGCAAGACGGCGCCCTTTACGGTCGCCCTGACAGGCGGCATCGCTTCGGGCAAAAGCTCGGTTGAGCAGCATTTCAAAGCGCTCGGCGCGCATGTGTATGATGCCGACGAAGCCGCACGCGCCGCCGTAGCGCAAGGAAGCAGCGGCTTGGCGGCGATCGTCCAAGCCTTCGGCAGTGATGTACTCGATACGCACGGCCGACTCGATCGACCACGGATGCGCGAGTGTGTCTTCAGCGACCCCACCGCACGCAAGACGTTGGAAGCCATCGTGCATCCGCGCGTACGCCAATGGTTGCTCGAACACGTGCAAGCCGACGAAGGCCCGTACGTGATGCTGTCCATTCCCCTGCTTGCCGAAAACATCGGCCATTACCGTTGGGTGGATCGCGTGGTCGTGGTGGATGTGCCGGAAGCGATCCAGGTTCAACGCCTGATTGCTCGAGACGGCATGGACGAGGACCTGGCCGCCCGCATCCTCGCCACCCAAGCCTCCCGTTCGGCCCGCCTGGCGCTGGCGGATGACGTGATCGATAACAGCGGACCCGAATCGGCGCTGGAAGCCCAGGTCGCGGCCCTCCATCAGCGCTACCTGGACCTGGCCTCGGCGCGTCGCTGAATGGATCGACGCATCCCCAAGCTTCAAACGGTTAAACTTGGTGACCCGCTCTCTCGCGAAGCTTTGATCCAATGTCGACCGAATCTGCCGCCGCCAAGCCCGCTGTAACCCTCGATCCCGACGCGCCGCGCGATTTCGTCCGTCAAATCATCCGCGAGGACCTGGCCAGCGGCAAACATCACGCCATCCGCACCCGCTTTCCGCCGGAGCCCAACGGCTACCTGCACATCGGCCACGCTAAAGCGATCTGCCTCGATTTCGGCATCGCGCGCGAATTCGAAGGCTGGTGCAACCTGCGTCTGGACGATACCAACCCGGGCAAGGAAGATCCCGAGTTCGTCGAAGGCATCAAGGACGACGTGCGTTGGCTGGGTTACGAGTGGCACGACCTGCGCCACGCGTCCGATTACTTCGAAGTGCTTTACCGCGCAGCGATCAAGCTGATCGAAGACGGCCACGCCTACGTCGACGACCTCTCCGCCGAGGAAATGCGCGAATACCGCGGCACGCTCACCGAGCCGGGTCGCAATTCGCCGCACCGAGATCGCAGCGTTGAAGAGAACCTCGACCTTTTCCGCCGTATGCGCGCTGGCGATTTCGCCGATGGCAGCAAGACGCTGCGCGCGAAAATCGACATGACGTCCGGCAACATGAATATGCGCGACCCGGCGATCTATCGCATCCGCAAGGTCACCCATCAGAACACCGGCGACGCATGGCCGATCTATCCGATGTACGACTACGCGCACTGCTTGTCGGACGCGCTGGAAGGCATCACGCATTCGCTGTGCACGCTGGAGTTCGAAGATCACCGTCCGCTCTACGATTGGTTTGTCGACAACGTCGACCTCACCAATCATCCCGAGCTGTGGAAGCACATGCGCGACGCCGGTTTCCGCACGGAGCCGGCCAAACCGCGACAGATCGAATTTTCCCGCCTTAATCTCAGCTACATGATCACTAGCAAGCGCAAACTTGCTCAGCTGGTGAATGAGGGATACGTCGACGGCTGGGACGATCCGCGCATGAATACGCTGCGCGGTTTGCGTCGTCGCGGCTTCACGGCCGGCGGCATTCGCCTATTGATCGAACGCTTGGGCATCAGCAAGCAGAACAGCGTGATCGATTACGCGATTCTGGAAAACTGCGTGCGCGAAGACCTGGACGCCACCGCGCCACGTCGCATGGCGGTCATCGATCCGCTGAAGTTGGTGATCACCAATTTGCCCGGGAACCACGAAGAATCGCTGACGTTTTCCAATCATCCCAAAGACGAAACCTTCGGCACGCGTCATGTACCGTTCGCGCGTGAGCTGTGGATCGAGCGCGAGGATTTCGCCGAAGTGCCGCCGAAAGGATTCCATCGTCTGAAGCCCGATGGCGAAGTGCGACTGCGTGGCGTCGGCATCGTGAAGTGCGAAAGCATCGTCAAGGACGCCGACGGCAACGTCAGCGAGGTCCACTGCACGCTCGATCCGGAATCCCGCTCCGGCATGCCGGGCGCCGATCGCAAGGTCAAAGGCACCATCCACTGGGTGAGCGCCAAGCATGGCGTCAGCGCGGAAATCCGCCTGTACGACCGCCTCTTCAACGCCGCCACGCCCGACGACGAAAGCGACGGCAAGACCTGGCTGGATCACATCAACCCGGACGCCAAGCGCATCGTGCGTGGCTGGCTGGAGCCTTCTTCGGCGCAGGCTGGCCCGGAGCAGCGCTACCAGTTCGAGCGTCTGGGCTACTTTGTGGCCGACCGCATCGACCATCGACCGGAATCGCCCGTGTTCAACCGCACGGTAACCTTGCGCGATACCTGGGCCAAGCACTAGAGCCTGCTTACGGCCTCGGCGTGGCCCGCGCCGGGTCTGTTTGCCTGTCGGGCAAGGAGGAGCGAAGACGTGTATGTCGATACACAACTGAGTGAGGACGTAGCCCGGCGGGCAAACAGACCCGGCCCGAAGGGTTGTCACGGATTGGCCGCCATGCGGCAGCGCACAGCTTGGCTTGCCGGCCAGGCAAGCGCTGCGCCGCGCACTACCACCTGGCGGCCAATCCGTGACAACGCGGGCTACGCCGAGGCCGTAAGCAGGCTCTCGGCATGATGTTGCCGCTGCAGATTCATCTCACTCTGCCGCCCTGGATCGATGAAGTGGCCGACACAAGTCGGCGTTATCTCACCGACGAGGAACGCGTAGGGCTGGCGATCGAGTTGTCGCAGCGCAACATCAAACATGCTCAGGGTGGCCCGTTCGGCGCCGCGGTGTTCGACGAGCACGGGCGCGTGATCGCCACCGGCGTCAATCGCGTGATATCGCAGACCTGCTCGGTGGCGCATGCCGAAATGCTCGCCTACATGGCCGCGCAGCAGCGCCTGGCTAGCTATCGTCTCAACGAGCAAGGCGGCCACTACACCCTCGCCACCAGCGCGCAGCCGTGCTGCCAGTGTTACGGCGCCACGTTCTGGGCGGGCATCGATACCCTGCTAATCGGCGCTCGCGGTGAAGACGTGGAGGCGCTTACCGAATTCGACGAAGGCCCTCTGCCCGCCGATTGGATCGGCGAACTGCAACGTCGAGGCATTACCGTCAGGCGCGATATCCTTCGGGAGCAGGCCCGCGCCGTGCTGGCCGCCTACGGTGAAACAGGGGAACACTATTGAGCCGGTTGCGCGCCGCACTTCCATTGCTGTTGCTGATCGCGGCAGGCATCGTGCTGCTGTATTCCGGTGTTTTCGAGCGACTGCATCCTGAGCAACTCGTCGCGCACCAGCAAGAAATGCGCGCGCACATCGCCGAACATCCGTGGACGACGCGGCTGATTTACACAAGCCTGCTCATATTGGCCACCTGCACGGGTGTGCCCGTCACCATCGTCCTGATCTTGGCCGGCGGGTTTGCGTTCGGCATTTTCGAAGGGACGCTTTACTCGTCCATTGGCCTCACCCTTGGCTCGTTGGTTTTGTTTCTCGCCAGCCGCTACGCGTTTGGTGCGGGAAGCAAGAACCCGCCGCCGATCGCCGATAAATTACATCACGGCTTTGAACGCCATCCGGTCGCTTACACCATGTTTCTGCGTTTGGTTCCGGTCGCGCCGTTTGGGCTCGTCACCGTCGCGCTCGCTTGGTTTCGTTGCCCGCTTTGGCTCTTTCTTGGCGCAACGTGGCTCGGCGGCACGGTGATGTTGGGGTTCGAAACGTCGATCGGCGCCGGATTGGGTCATGCGCTCAGTCACGGGCAGCATCTGGGCCCGGGGCTGCTTTTCGATCCGGATGTGATCATTCCGCTCGGCGCGCTCGCCGTGCTGTCGCTTATTCCGCTATTGATCGACCGATTCCGCGACCGACGTCGACACTTGGCTCCTGATACGCAACAGCCGCCGCACTGATTGCGCTGTTTGCTGCAAAGCGAGTTTTGCGGCACTGCACCTTTCGCGTTCAGATTTTTTTACAAAGGCGCAGCACAAGCGCCACATGCTTGTTCAACGCGAAAAAACGGGCGTGTGGTCAGAAACAAAATGTCCTCGCGATTTTCGCAATGCAACATGGCAATTCCTGCCATCGGAAGTAGAGTCCGAGTTTTAATGCCTTCCCTTTTTATGACGAACAACGTGCGTTGATCTTGCCAGACAGGTGCTTCTCCGTTAGCGTAATGGTAGCGCTAACATTTTACGGCTATGGAATTCGTATGAACCTTGTTGTCGGACTCGATGTAGGCACCCAAAGCGTGAAACTCGTCGCCTACGATCCGGCCGCTCGCCAGGTCGTCGCCACGCATGGGCATGCGCTCGATCTGATTGCGTACAACGATGGGAGTCGCGAACAAAACGCCGAATGGTGGATTTACGCCATCCGCGCCTGCTTCGCCAAACTCGATCGCAACCTGCGCGAACGCGTGATCGCTATCGGCGTGTCGGGACAACAACACGGTTTCGTGCCCGTCGATGCGGCAGGCGATGTGTTGGCCACCGCGAAACTTTGGTGCGACACCAGCACGCAGCAGGAATGCGACGACATCATGGATGCCGCCGGCGGTGTGCAGCGATGCATCGAATTAGCCGGCAATCCCATCCTGGTCGGCTATACCGCGTCGAAGTTGCCGTGGACGCGCAAGCATCGGCCCGAGGCGTATCAGCAGTTGGCAACCATTATGTTGCCGCACGACTACGTCAACTTCTGGCTGACCGGCCAACGCTGGATGGAATGCGGCGACGCATCCGGCACCGGTTGGCTGGATGTGCGCACGCGGAGTTGGAGTGCGCACATGTTGCGCGCTACGGATGCGTCGCGCGATTTGTCGGCCTGTCTTCCCCCGTTGGTGCGTGCCGATGCAAGTTTCGCCATCGCGCCCGCCATCGCCGATGAACTCGGCATACCGCACAGCGTGCGCGTTTCCGTGGGGGGCGGCGACAACATGATGGCGGCGATCGGCACCGGCAATGTCGCGCCCGGCATGCTGAGCATGAGCCTCGGTACATCCGGCACGTTGTTCGCTTACGCGGATCATCCGGTCGTCGACGAGCAAGCACGTTGGGCGGCGTTCTGCTCGTCCACTGGCGGCTGGTTACCGTTGATCTGCACGATGAATTGCACGGTCGCCACCGAAAGCGTGGCGCGCGCGTTCGGCTTCAGCACGCGCGACGGCGATCCACTCATCGCCGAAACGTCACCCGGCGCCTCAGGACTGGTCATGCTGCCCTTCCTCAACGGCGAGCGCACACCGGATCTGCCGTTTGCGCGCGGCAGTTTTCAGGGCATGGATCTCAACAACTTCACGCGCGGCAACGCGTACCGTGCAGCGATGGAAGGCGCGACGTATGCCTTGCGCAATGGCTACGACGCGTGGCAATCGGCCGGCCTTCGATTCAATGCCATTCGACTGACGGGCGGCGGCAGTCATAGCGCCGCGTGGCGGCAGATGGTGGCCGATATCTTCGACCTGCCCGTGGAAGTGCCCGTGCAAACCGAAGGCGCTGCGCTCGGCGCCGCGTTGCAGGCGTTGTGGGCGTTGTGGGCGCATGAGTGCGCCAACCAAGGGAACACCGATATCGCCGCCATCGCACGCGAACACGTGCAGATCGCTCCCGAACTCTCCGCGCAACCTAACGCGCGGAACGTATCTGCCTACCAAACGCACTACGCACAGTTTCTGCGCCATCTGGAAACCGCCAAGTCGTTCTACGCGAATCACCAGACCCCGAGCGCCGCTTGATTCGCCGCCGACCCCATCCCTTTCATTTATCGCCAAGGATTCGAACATCATGAGTACTCCTTTCATCGGAAAACGCGAATATTTCCCGGGTATCGGCCGCATTCCATTCGAAGGTCGCCAGTCCGACAATCCGCTGGCGTTCAAGCATTACGACGCCAACAAGAAAATCGGCGACAAGACCATGGCCGAGCATCTGCGTTTTGCGGTGTGCTACTGGCACAGCTTCTGCAACGCAGGACACGATCCGTTCGGCCCGGGAACGCGCAACTATCCGTGGGATGCGGACGCAACGCCGATCGCGCGCGCCGAAGCTAAGGTCGATGCCGCGTTTGAGTTTTTCACCAAGCTGGGCGTGCCCTACTACTGCTTCCACGATATCGATCTGGCGCCGGATGCGGATGACGTCGGCGAGTACGAAAAGAATCTCAAGCACGTGGTCGCGCTTGCGAAGGAGCGCCAGAAAGCTACAGGCGTCAAGCTGCTTTGGGGCACGGCGAATCTCTTCAGCCACCCGCGCTACATGAATGGCGCGGCGACGAATCCCGACTTTGCCGTCGTGGCGCGCGCTGGCGTGCAGATCAAGGCGGCGCTGGATGCCACCGTCGAACTGGGCGGTGAAAACTATGTGTTCTGGGGCGGTCGCGAAGGTTATGCATCGCTGCACAACACCAACATGAAGCGCGAACTGAATCACTTCGCGCGCTTCCTCACCATGGCGCGCGACTACGGTCGCAGCATCGGCTTCAAAGGCAACTTCCTGATCGAGCCCAAGCCGATGGAACCGATGAAGCATCAGTACGATTTCGATTCCGCCACGGTCGCAGGCTTCCTGCAACAGCACGGCCTGGAAAAAGATTTCAAGCTCAACATCGAAGCCAATCACGCCACGCTGGGCGGTCACACGTTCGAGCACGATCTACAAGTCGCGTCCGATCACGGCTTGCTCGGCAGCATCGACGCCAACCGCGGCAATGCACAGAACGGCTGGGATACGGACCAATTCCCCACCGATCTGTACGACACCGTCGGCGCGATGTTGGTCGTGCTTCGTCAAGGCGGATTGGCGCCGGGCGGTTTGAACTTCGACGCCAAGGTGCGTCGCGAATCCACCGACGCCGACGATTTGTTCCTGGCGCACATCGGCGGTATGGACGCGTTTGCGCGCGGCCTGGAAGTCGCGCACGCGTTGTTGACCAAGTCGCCGTGGGAACAGTGGCGCACTGCGCGTTACGCAAGCTTCGACAACGGCGCGGGCCGCGATTTCGAACAGGGCAAGCTCAGCCTGGCCGATCTGCATGCCTTGGCCGCAAAGCAAGGTGAGCCGACCAAGCGCAGCGGCAAACAGGAAGGATACGAAAACCTGCTCAACCAGTACCTGATGCTTTAACGTCGCGGAGGACGCTTCTCGTAACGGAACGCGAGAAGCGTTTGGACGCTCAAGCGCTCGGCTGGGGGAAACCATGGACTACGTCAACGAGGACTGTGCGGCATGAATAACGTCGTGCTTGAAAATGCGCTTCCCGCGAAGCGAGAAGAAAACACGCGATTTATCGTCCAGATCAGCTGCGTCGCCACGCTTGGCGGCTTTCTGTTCGGTTTCGACAGCGGCGTCATCAACGGCACGGTGGAAGGACTCAAAACCGCCTTCCAGTCCAACGATACGCAGATCGGATTCGAAGTCGCCTCCGTGTTGTTGGGTTGCGCGCTGGGCGCGTTCTTCGCCGGACGCGAGGCCGATCGCTGGGGGCGGCGTTCGGTATTGATCATCTCGTCCGTGTTGTTTCTGCTTTCCGCGCTAGGCGCTGGTGCGGCAAGCACCGCTACGCTCTTCGTTGCGGCGCGCATTCTAGGCGGACTCGCCGTCGGCGCGGCCAGCGTCATCGCGCCCGCCTACATCGCGGAAGTGGCGCCAGCGCGCTATCGCGGCAGGCTGGCGACGGTGCAGCAGATCGCCATCATCAGCGGCCTGTTCTGCGCGTTTCTAAGCAACTTTCTGTTGGCGAAGGCTGCCGGCGCATCGACCGACGCGCTGTGGCTGAATCAGGCGGCGTGGCGTTGGATGTTCTGGATGCAAGTGTTGCCCTCGTCGCTGTTCTTCGTATCGCTGCTTTTTATTCCCGAAAGCCCGCGTTACCTGGTAGTGCGCAAGCGCGATAGCGACGCGGCGAACGTGCTAAGTCGCCTCTACGGCGAAAGCGAAGCGAAATCCAAGCTGATCGACATCCGTTCGTCGCTGGCGCAGGATCGGCACCGCCCGCGTTTGTCCGATCTGTTGGACAAAGCATCCGGCAAGGTTCGTCCCATCGTTTGGGTGGGTATCGGCTTGGCCACCTTTCAGCAGTTGGTGGGTATCAACGTCGTTTTCTACTACGGCGCTGTGTTGTGGCAAGCGGTGGGCTTTTCCGAAAACGACGCATTGCTGATCAATGTAATTTCAGGCGCATTGAGCATTGGCGCATGCCTTGTCGCGGTGATGCTGATCGATCGCATCGGTCGCAAGCCGCTGCTTTGGGTAGGTTCGCTCGGTATGGCTATCACACTCACTCTGGTCGCCTTCGCATTTGCGAACGCGGGCCTCGACGCCAGCGGCAAACTCGCACTGTCCCACAACATGGGAATGTTGGCGCTGATTGCGGCGAATGCCTACGTCATCTTTTTCAATATGTCGTGGGGTCCCGTGATGTGGGTGATGCTCGGCGAGATGTTCCCGAATCAGATTCGCGGTTCCGGCCTTGCTGTCGCGGGCGCGGCGCAATGGACGTCGAATTTCGCCATCACCGTCACCTTCCCTATCCTTCTGGCCGGCATCGGCTTGGCGGGTGCATACGGCCTGTATGCAGCCGCGGCCGTGATATCGCTGTTCTTCGTGCAACGCTATGTGCACGAAACGCGTGGTAAAGAACTGGAAGAGATGGAGGGCTAGCTCCATGCGCCGCCACGCGCCCGAATCAACGCGGAATCCCGCAGAAAAGATCAGTACAGAACGGGATTCCGCGTCAGGTGCGCGGTTTGATGGTGGCTGCGAACGGAGCGACCGAATCGCGCGAAATCAACTGGTGCGCGACAACGTGATCGGCCACGACCTTGGTGTTGTTGTCCTTGCGGCGGATCGCACGCAGCAGAATATCGATGGCCGAATCGGCCATCGTGGAAATCGGCTGGCGCACCGTGGTCAACTCCGGCCACACCGTGGTCGCGGCCGATGTATCGTCGAAGCCGACAATGGAAATATCGCGCGGCACATCCAGGCCACGACGATGCGCGACGGAAATCGCGGCAGCCGCCATATCGTCGTTGCTGGCGAAGATCGCGCTCGGCGGCTTGCGCAACGTCAGCAGATTTTCCACCACCGGCAACGCGGAGCGATACGTGAAGTAACCCTGCTGAACCAACGCGGGGTCAGCCGTGATACCCATTTCCTTCAGCGCAGCCTGATATCCCTCAAGACGCCGTGTGCTGGCCGTCTGATTGGGATGGCCCTTGATAAAGCCGATACGTGTGTGCCCCATTTTGACGAGGTATTCGGTGACTTCCTTGGCCGCGAGAAAATCATCGATGCGCACGCTGGAAATATCGTGATTGAAGCGACCGGAAGCGATCGCCACCACCGGCACGCCCGCTTCGACCAGCTCCTCGATAATCGCTTTGGATTCGCACAACGGCGGCGGCAGGATCACACCGGAAACACCACGTGCAAGCGCGCGAGCCGCCTTGCGCTCGGCGCCGATGTCCAGCTCGTCCCAGTCGGCAATCACCAATTGCGCCGCGGCGCGCGCGGCGCCATGCAGCGCGCCAAGCAAGAGCTCTCGCAAATACGCGGCGCTGGGGTTGGTATAAATCAGCGCGATGCGCGCGTCTTGTGCGGCAGCCAGCGAACTGGCGGCCAGATTGGGGATATAACCCAACTCCTGCACCGCTTGCATGACGCGTTCGCGTGTCGATTCGCGCACTTTGCTATGGCCGTTGACCACGCGCGACACCGTCATGGGCGACACTTTGGCGAGCGTAGCCACCTCGTCGATCGTGACGGCCATTCCCTTGCGGCGAACCGATTTCTTACCTGTCTTCTTCAATGCCGTTTCCCTTCAAACGAGCCCGCAACCACGAAACACGGTTGCCGCGGAGCGATATCAGTCCTGATTTCGGATCGAATATGAGCGCATTCTTGCATAGGTTGGCGACAGCGGAGGCATCCATCGACAGGAATGCCTGCGGCGCCGGCTCACCCATCGCCGCTTTCACCCGTGTTTTCGCAGCGTTCGTGCTGATGCTGGCGATGGCGCTAAGCACGGCGCCCGCGCATGCCGAAGACGGATACGAACTGTGGTTGCGTTACCACCCGCTCGCGACGGAGCAGGCCAGTCTCTATCGAAGCCGCGCTTCGCAGTTGATCGCCGGTTCCGCCACGCCGACGCAGACGGTTACTCGCAAGGAACTGTTGAGCGGATTAAACGGGCTGCTAGGTCGCGAACCTACATCATCCGACACCGTAACAAGCGACGGAGCGATTCTTGTTGGCACGCCAAGCTCTTCGCCGTTGATCGCGAGCCTGCGCTTGGATACCAAGGATCTCGGCAAGGAAGGCTATCTTATTCGCAGCGTTACCGTGGACGGTCACACCGCCACGGCCATCGTCGGCAACGAAGATGTTGGCGCGCTCTACGGCGCGTTCCATTTTCTGCGCTTGGTGCAAACTGAGCGATCGATCGATCGCCTCGACGTGCGCGAATCGCCGCATATCAAACTGCGCGTTCTGAATCATTGGGACAACCTCAATGGCGAGGTGGAGCGCGGCTACGCGGGCGCATCCATTTGGGATTGGTGGAAGCTGCCCGACTGGCGCGATCCGCGCTACACCGATTACGCGCGCGCCAACGCATCGATTGGCATCAACGGAACCGTGCTCAACAACGTGAATGCGGGCGCCGAGATTCTTACGCCCAGGTACCTCGAGAAAGTGAAGGCCTTGGCAGAAGTTTTTCGCCCTTACGGCATTCGCGTCTATATCAGCGTACGCTTCAGCGCGCCGATGGAAATTGGCGGATTGAAGACCGCCGATCCGCTCGATCCTAATGTGCAACATTGGTGGCGTTCGAAGGCCGACGAAATCTACAAAATCATTCCGGACTTCGGCGGCTTTCTCGTCAAAGCCAATTCGGAAGGCCAACCAGGCCCGCAAGACTACGGACGCACACATGCGGACGGCGCCAACATGCTCGCCGACGCGCTCGCGCCACATGGCGGTGTCGTGATGTGGCGAACGTTTGTGTATTCGCAAACGAATGCCGACGATCGCGCAAAGCAGGCGTACACCGAATTCAAACCGCTCGACGGACATTTCCGCGACAACGTACTGTTGCAGGTGAAAAACGGGCCCGTCGACTTCCAACCTCGCGAGCCATATGGCCCGCTATTCGGAGCAATGCCAAAAACGCCGTTGATGATGGAATTCCAGATCACCAAGGAATACCTCGGCTTTGCGACGCATCTGGTTTACCTAGGCCCGCTTTACGAAGAAGTGTTGTCCTCCGACACCATGGCGCATGGGCAAGGTTCGACCGTGGCAAAGGTGATCGATGGCTCGCTCGGCCATCACACACTTTCGGGCATCGCTGGCGTCGCAAACATCGGCGCCAATCGCAATTGGAGCGGCTCGGATTTCAATCAGGCCAATTGGTACGTGTTCGGCCGTCTCGCCTGGAACCCTACTCTTGCTTCGCGCACGATCGCCGAGCAGTGGGTGCGGATGACGTTCACTAATAACGAAGCCTTCGTCAAACCCGTAGTCGAAATGATGATGGGATCGCGCGAAGCCGCCGTCGACTATATGACGCCGCTCGGGCTGCATCACATCATGGGCCCTGGTCATCATTACGGCCCGGCGCCCTGGGACGCCAGCGAGGCGCGCGCGGATTGGCGACCCGTTTACTACCACCGCGCGGACCGCAACGGCATCGGCTTCGACCGCACGCGCGCGGGCAGCGATGCTGTCGACCAATACGCGCCGCCCATTGCCGCCCAATTCAACGACGTAAAGCAAACGCCTGAGCAGCTTCTGCTGTGGTTTCATCACGTGCCCTGGGACTATCGAATGCGTTCCGGCCATACGCTTTGGTACGAATTAGTCGCGCATTACACGCAAGGCGTGGACGACGTCAAACACATGCAGGAGACCTGGCGTGGTATGGACGGCTACATCGATGCCGAGCGCTACCAACAAGTCGCCGCCTACCTGGCGATTCAGGAAAAAGAAGCGCAATGGTGGCGAGACGCGTGCATCGCGTATTTCCAGAGCGTATCCGGTCTGCCGCTGCCATCCGGCTTCGCTCCACCGCAGCATGATCTGAAGTACTACGAATCGCTCACCTTCAAAAACGTCCCCGGCTATTCGTCATGGTGATCCGCGCCACACAGGCCATCGACGACATAAGAGGCTCGACTTGCACGCAGGCGCCATCCGATATTCGCTCACTTCGACACACTTCAACTCGCGAGATTTCCCATGAGCACTTCTGAAAGAACGTCACCTGGTTCGTCTCGCGATCGCGAGATCGTCGATGCACGCGTCATCGTCACTTGTCCGGGGCGGAATTTCGTCACGCTTAAAATCGAGACACGCGCAGGCATTACCGGCCTGGGCGACGCAACGCTCAATGGGCGCGAACTTGCCGTGGCGTCATATCTGCAGGATCACGTCGTGCCGAATCTGATTGGACGCGACGCAGGCCGCATCGAGGATATTTGGCAATTTCTGTATCGCGGGGCGTATTGGCGTCGCGGTCCGGTCACGATGACAGCCATCGCTGCGGTCGACGTAGCGTTGTGGGACATTCTCGGCAAGCTCGCCAATATGCCGATCTATCAACTGCTGGGCGGACGTTCGCGCGAAGGCGCGCTGGTTTACGGTCACGCCAACGGTCGCGATATTGCCGAAACCAGCGACGAGGTCGGTCGTTATATGGAAAAAGGTTTTCTCGCCGTCCGCGCGCAGTGCGCCGTACCGGGCGTGAAGAAAACCTATGGCATTTCGGTTGGCGGCAAGCCATACGAACCGGCGGAAAGCGAATTGCCCGCCGAAACTGTGTGGTCGACGCCCAAGTATCTCGAAGTCGTTCCGAAATTGTTCGAGCGTTTGCGCGCCGACCACGGCACGGATGTTCATCTACTGCACGATGCGCATCATCGCCTTTCGCCGATCGAAGCGGCGCAACTGGCGTGCAGCCTGGAGCCCTACCACTTGTTCTGGCTGGAAGATTCCACGCCGGCTGAAAATCAGAAATCGTTCGAGATCATTCGCCAGCATTCGACCACGCCTCTGGCCGTTGGCGAAGTGTTCAATTCAATATGGGACTGCAAGCACCTTATCGAGAATCAGCTGATCGATTACATTCGTACCACCATCGTGCACGGTGGTGGCATTACGCATCTGCGTCGCTTGGCCGACTTCGCAGCGCTTCATCAAGTGCGCACGGGCTTCCACGGCGCCACGGATCTTTCGCCGGTTTGCATGGGTGCCGCGCTGCATTTCGACACCTGGGTGCCGAACTTCGGCATCCAGGAGTACATGTTCCACTCCGACGAAACCAACGAAGTGTTCCCGCACGATTACGAATTCCGCCATGGCCGCCTGCATTGCGGGGAATCGGCCGGCCACGGCGTCACCCTGGACGAGAAACTCGCCGCACGCTTTCCCTATTCACCCAAACAGCTTCCCGTCGCACGACTGGAAGACGGTTCCATGTGGGACTGGTAAGAAAAAAAGGACTTTACCGTGACAACGCTGCGCTTCAAAACGCTTATCGCCACATTGGCGCTCACCACAGTTGCGCTGCCAGTATGGTCGCAGACGGAGATCTACAAGGACCCTGGCCACAGCTTTAAAGATCGCGCTGCCGACTTGGTGTCGCGCATGACGCTCGAAGAAAAAGTATCGCAAATGCAAAACAATGCACCTGCGATTCCCCGCTTAGGTATTCCGGCTTACGATTGGTGGGACGAAGGTTTGCACGGTGTCGCGCGCGCCGGGCAAGCCACCGTATTTCCACAAGCGATCGGCTTGTCCGCCACCTTCGACACCGCGTTGATGAGCAATGTCGCGACCGCCATCAGCGACGAGGCACGCGCCAAAAACAGCGAGTTTCTCCGGCACGGCATGCATGAACGCTACGAAGGTCTAACCTTTTGGTCCCCCAACATCAATATCTTCCGTGACCCACGTTGGGGGCGAGGCCAGGAAACCTACGGCGAAGATCCTTTTCTCACGTCGCGCATGGGCGTAACTTTTGTTCGTGGGATGCAGGGTAACGATCCCAAGTACCGCAAGCTCGACGCCACAGCTAAGCACTTTGCCGTACATAGCGGCCCGGAGTCGGAACGCCATCAATTCGATGTGCATCCCAGCGATCGCGATCTTTACGAAACTTACCTGCCTGCCTTCCAGGCGTTGGTGCAAGAGGGTCATGTCGATGCTGTAATGGGCGCTTATAACCGAGTGAATGGCGAATCGGCATCGGCCAGCCACGTGTTGCTGCAAGACGTCTTGCGCAAGCAATGGGGCTTCAACGGCTACGTGGTCTCCGACTGCGATGCGGTCGAAGACATCTACCTGCATCACAAAATCGTACAGACCGCCGAACAAGCTGCGGCTTTGGCCGTCAAGAACGGCGATGACCTCGATTGCGGCAAGACATACAGCGCCTTGGTCGCCGCCGTGCACGACGGCCTGATCAGCGAAAGCGACATCGACCATTCGGTTGAACGGTTGATGTTCGCGCGCTTCCGCCTTGGTATGTTCGATTCGCCGGAACACGTGCGTTGGGCGCAAATTCCGTACGCGGTAAATCAGTCGCCTGCGCACGACAAGCTGGCGCGCCGTGCGGCGCAAGAATCGATCGTACTACTGAAGAACGACGGTGTTCTGCCGCTGTCACGCAACGTGCACCGCATCGCGGTGATCGGCCCGACGGCAGACGATGTCTCCGCGCTGTTGGGCAACTACCATGGGACACCGGCTGCGCCGGTCACGATTCTGCAAGGCATTCGTGAAGCCGCTCCCGGCGCAGAAATCGCGTACGCGCGCGGTGCCGATCTGGTCGAAGGTATGAGCGGGCCCGGCGATGCTTCGTTAGTCGCATCGAACTATCTGCGCCCGGCGGCGAACGCAACCGAGCATGGTCTCAAGGCGGAGTATTTTTCTGGCACCGATTTCATCGGCTCCCCTGTGTTGACCCGTACGGACTCGCAAATCAGTTTCAACTGGGATCACAGCACGCCCACAGACGATATGGTGCTTCGTGGCGAATTTCCTGCAAGTAAGGCGCTCGCCAATAACGATTTCAGCGTGCGCTGGAGCGGACAACTTTTGCCGCCGGCGTCCGGTCGGTATGCGTTGAGCGATGCCGCCAGCAATGGGTACCGCTTGTATGTCGACAACCGTTTGGTGCTGGATGCATGGAATACCGGCGCCAATTCGGAGCCACACAAGGCGGTGATCGATCTGGAGGCCGGCAAGGCCTACGACATTCGCCTCGAATACGCGAAAAACAATCGCAACAACGATGTGCGATTGGCTTGGCGACTGCCTCATGCCAAAGCGCCTTTGGACGAAGCATTGGATGTAGCCCGCAACGCCGACGTTGTGATCTTTGTGGGCGGACTCACCAGCGAGTTGGAAGGCGAGGAAATGAAGGTCAACTATCCGGGCTTCGCCGGTGGCGACCGTACCGATCTTCGCTTGCCGGCCACCCAGGAAAAATTACTGGAAGCGCTGCACGCCACCGGCAAACCCGTTGTGATGGTGCTTACCACCGGATCGGCGCTCGCCATCGATTGGGCCAAGCAGCACATCCCCGCTATTTTGGTGGCTTGGTATCCGGGACAACGCGGTGGCAATGCGGTTGCCGATGCGCTCTTTGGCGTCTCCGATCCGGCGGGTCGCTTGCCCATCACTTTCTATAAGGCGGACGAAAAGCTTCCGTCTTTCGACGACTACAACATGGAAGGTCGCACGTACCGGTATTTCAAAGGCGAGCCGCTTTATCCATTCGGATATGGCTTGTCGTATACCCAATTTGCATATTCCGATCTCCAGCTTGATCGAAACGCGGTCAGCGCGCACGATCACGTCAAGATCAGCATGAAGCTTAAGAACATCGGCCATCGCGCGGGCGACGAAGTAGTTCAGCTGTACCTGCGCCCTCTGCATGCTCCGCATTCGCGCGTCAACAAGGAGTTGCGCGGTTTTCAGCGCGTGACGTTGCAGCCAGGCGAAGAACGAAGCGTGTCCTTTGATATTTCCCCGGCCGTCGATCTCAGATACTACGACGATCAGCGCCATGCGTATGCGGTCGATCCCGGGAGCTACCAAGTGCAGATCGGCTCGTCGAGCGCCGATATTCATTTGACGAAGGACCTCGTCGTTCAGGACTGACGGAGGAAGGCGATGCATAACGAACCGCGCAAAAACACGCCCCGTATTCGCATCGCCTTCTTTGGCGAACTGCTGATGCGGTTGTCGCCGCCCGGCAATGAGCTACCGTTTCAATCCCCTCGCTTCGACGTGCATTTTGGCGGCGCGGAAGCGAATGTCGCCGCATCGCTCGCGATCCTTGGGCACGACAGCGCGATGATCAGCGCGCTGCCAGATAACGCACTCGGGCGCGCATGCGCCGGCGAGTTGCATCGTCATGGCGTGGATACCAGCAGCCTTCGCTACACGGGAGGTCGCATGGGCATCTACTTCCTGTCGCCGGGCGCCATGCACCGTCCGTCCGAAGTGCTCTACGATCGCGCAAACTCCGTATTCGCATGCACCTCTGCGGATTCTTACGATTGGCCTCGGCTGCTTACAGGCGCACAGTGGCTGCACCTTTCAGGCATCAACCTTGCGCTTGGCGAATCGACGGCGCAGGCGGCTTTGAACGCCGTTCGCGCCGCACGCGCCGCCGGGCTATCGGTTTCATTCGATTGCAACTACCGCAGCAAGCTTTGGGGATCGCGCTCGCCGCAGGCACCCGCCCTGATTCGCGATGTGGCCGGGCAAGCCGATCTGATCTTTGGCAACGATCGCGATATCGCCTTGATGCTTGGCCTGGAATTTACCCACACCAACGCGCCTGAACGCTTTCGCGCCGCAGCGGAAGCGGCCCTAGACGCGTGGCCGCGACTTCGTCGCTTGGCAGCGACGGAGCGCCATCTTCGCAATGTCGACGATCAAGACATCTTTGGCATGATGGCGACACGCGAGCGTCTATGGATAACCAAGCCGCACACGCTCACGCATATTGTCGACCGCATCGGCGGCGGCGATGCCTTTGCCGCAGGGCTTTTGCATGGCCTGTTTCAGCAAATGACCGACGAGGCTGCGCTCGAATTTGCGATGGCCGCCGCCTGCCTTAAACACTCCGTGCCAGGCGATGTGAATCTGCTGCGCGAAAGCGACATGCTTTCATTTCTTGCGCAAGACGGTTTCGAGGTAAAGCGTTGATGTCTGGAAACGTCAACCATAAAGAGCGCCTATCTCGGGCAACGCTCGCTCAGGCGCCGACATCGGTAACCACGCCCGCGTACGACCCAGCCCAAACACGCATCGGTATCGTGCATATCGGCGTTGGCGCATTTCATCGCGCACATCAAGCCGCTTATGTCGACAACTTGCTGAGTGAACATCCAGATTGGGCGATCTGCGGCGTTTCCCTGCATAGCGTCGAAGTGCGCGATGCACTGCAACCGCAAGACGGCCTTTACAGCTTACTGTTGCTTGGCCAGGAGACGCAGCTGCGCGTGATCGGTTCGATTCGCGAACTGTTGTGTGCGCGCGAACAACAAGCCGACGTCTTGGCGCGGCTCGCCGATCCTGCCGTACGACTGGTGACGTTGACGATTACCGAAAAGGGCTATTGCCTTTCGGGTGACGATTTGGATGTCGCCCATACCGATATCGCACACGATCTAGCGTCGCCGAATACGCCACGCAGCGCCATTGGCTACGTCACAGCAGGCTTGCGCATGCGACGGCAGCTAGGAAGCGCACCCTTCACTGTATTGAGTTGCGACAATCTCGCCGGCAATGGCCATCGCCTACGTGCCGCGGTGCTTCAATATGCGCAACGCATCGATGCGGCGCTGGCCACTTGGATCGAGGCTCATGTCGCATTCCCCTGCTCGATGGTCGACAGTATTACGCCAGCGTCAGACGATGCACTGCGCGAACGCGTTCATGCCCAACTCGGCTATCTCGATGTATGGCCGATTCAGCGCGAGACCTATACGCAGTGGGTGATCGAAAATCGCTTCTGCAACGATCGTCCGCCGTTCGAGCGCGTCGGCGCGACGATGAGCGACGATATCGCGGGCTACGATCGTGCGAAGCTTCGTCTTCTCAACGGCGCGCATTCCACGTTGGCCTATCTCGGTTCGCTGATGAACATCGAGACAGTTGTCGATGCGATGAGCGAGCCGTTGCTTGCTCGCTTTGTCGAACGGTTGATGCGCGACGCCATCGCACCGGCCATCGCGCTGCCCGCCGATATGGACGCCGACGCTTATATCGACGCCATTTTGAAGCGCTTTCGCAATCCGACGATCCGACACCGCCTCTCGCAGATTGCCTGGGATGGATCGCAAAAGTTGCCGGTCCGCTTGCTCAGCACGATCGCCGATGCGCTTGCCTTAGATCTGCCGATACGCACGCTGTGCATTTCGATAGCGGCCTGGATGCATTTTGTGCGTCGGCAAGCTCACGCAGGCGTCGCGCTGATCGATCCTTTGAACGAGGAACTTTCCACGGTCGGCCGAGCGTGCAAGGGTGGTACAGCGGCGGATGTCGAGGCTTTCTTGAAACTCACTGCCGTTTTTGCGCTGCTCGCCGACGACAGGCGGTTCACCCACGCGCTGCAGGACGCGTACCTGGCACTTGGTGATGGAACTCCCGCTTCGATCGCACGCGCGCTTGCTGTGGCAAATAACGCATCACCCACACCACTCCCGTCCAATGGTTAACGAAGGTCTCAAGGGCAAAGCATGAAGATGAAGCGCTTGCTGGTCGGGATAGGTTTGATCGCGCTGCTCGCCGCGTCTGCCTATGGCGCGGAGTTGCCCGCCGTGCGATTGGAACATGGCGCCAGCCAATTGATCGTACACGGCCAACCGTTCCTTGCACTGGGAGGCGAACTCGGCAATTCCTCGGCGGGAACGGAAGCACAGGCGGATGCCATCCTGCCTCGCCTGGCTGCCATGCACGTGAACACGGTGCTTATGCCCGTCGCATGGGACCAGTTGGAACCCACAGAGGGTACCTACGACTTCCGTATCCTCGACCATTGGATCGCTACGGCGCGCGCGAACAACATTCATCTTGTGCTGCTGTGGTTTGGCAGCTGGAAAAATGCGTTCTCCAATTACGCGCCGGCCTGGGTGAAAGCGGATACCGCGCGTTTTCCGCGCGCACGCGCCATCGATGGCGCGCCGCTGGATATCCTGTCCACGTTCGGTGCGGAAACACTTCGCCTGGATAGCCGCGCCTTTTCCGCGCTGATGGCGCGTGTGCGCAAAGTCGATTTGCAGCAAACCGTATTGATGGTGCAGGTGGAAAACGAAGTGGGCTACCTCGGCGATCGCAGGGATCGATCCACCGAAGCCGATCGCGCGTTCAACGAAGCCGTCCCGTCCTCGCTCGTGCAGGCCTTATTGGCAAAACGCAACGCATGGACGCCCGAACTCGCCGCCCACTTTCACCCGGAAGGCCATACATGGAAAGAAGTCTTCGGCGATGCGGCGGACGAAGCCTTTATGACATGGCGCTACGCCACCTACATCGACGCTGTCGCGCAAGCAGGCAAAGCGCAGTACTCGCTCCCGATGTACGTCAACACGCAGCTTCCTGCGCCGGCGGAACGCGCGGGCGAGTATCCAAGCGGCGGATCGTATCCATCGTTTCAGCAGATCTATCGTGCGGCTGCACCGCATATCGATTTCTACTCGCCGGATATTTACTGGCCGGAGTTTGCGTACTGGGTGCAGCGTTATCAGACCCTGGACAATCCCGTTTTTGTCCCGGAGGCGAAGATCGAAAGCGCACCGTATAACGCCTTGTACGCCTATGGCGAAGCGAAGGCGTTCGGCTTTTGTCCGTTCGGCATCGACAGCCTGCGCCCTCCGACCAGCGACAAAGATGCCACGCCGCTTGTCATGCAGGTCTACGGCGCATTGAATCAGCTTGGCGCGCTTCTTCCACAGGCTCAGCTGGACGGGCGTACGCGCGGGCTGGTTCTGCATGCTTCGAGCCCGCGACCAACTCAGACAGTTTCCCTGGGCGGTTATCTGTTCGAGGCCACATTGTCGCGATCGTGGCCTCAAAAAACACTGTTGAGCGACGACGGCGCCGTGCTCGTGCTCGAATCCAAACCGGATGAGTTCTATATCGTCGGCAGCGGCCTGACGGTGTCCATCACGCGCGATTCCGATGTCGATGACCGCGTGGCCGGTATCGCCAGCATCGAAGAAGTTTCTAAATTAGGCGCCGGCTGGAAGGTTCTGCGCAGATTAAACGGCGATCAGAGCAATCAAGGAAGACAGCTCTCGATGGACCCGCATGAGATGCGAATTTATCGCGTGCGGCTTTACGCAATCGCTCGTTAGTGGGTCATCGCGCGACGTGCCCTTCCACGCAATCCAACGCGAGAAAAGGTAAGACCGTTAGAGTTTGTATGCCCTCTTCGGCAAGTTGTACGCGAGGTCCACCGCGAGTTCGGCGGCCTCGTCTTCGTCCAGCCGATGCTCGGCCACCAGCTTGGCGAGGAACGCGCAATCGATACGCCGCGCGACATCGTGACGCGCAGGAATCGATAGGAACGCGCGCGTGTCGTCGTTGAAGCCAACAGTGTTGTAGAAGCCGGCGCTCGCCAACGTGCATTCGCGAAAGCGCCACATCCCTTCCGGCGCATCGTGAAACCACCATGCCGGCCCGAGATACAACGACGGATAGTGCCCCGCCAGCGGCGCAAGTTCGCGGCTGTACGTGCTTTCGTCCAGCGTGAATACGATGAGCTTGAAGTTCGGTTCGTTGCCGAATCGATCCAGCAGCGGCTTCAGTGCATGAACGTATTCCGTGCGCATCGGAATATCGGCGCCTTTGTCGCGACCGTAGCGCTCGAACAACGGGTAATTGTGATTGCGAAAGCATCCAGGATGAATTTGCATCACCAAGCCGTCATCCATGCTCATGGCCGCCATTTCCGTGAGTACTTGCGCACGAAACAGTTCGGCTTCTTGCGTGGTTGCGTTGCCATGCACCACTTTGTCGAATAGTTTGGCGGCTTCCACTTTGGAGAGATTTGCGGTTGCCGCCGTCAGATGTCCATGATCGGTGGATGTCGCGCCCGCTTTCGCAAAGAACGTGCGGCGTTGCCGATGCGCCTTTAGATAGCCGTTCCAGGTGTAAACATCTTCCCCAGTGATCTCGCCGAATGCTTGAAGTGCGGATGGAAACCGCTCGTGCTCCGGATCGACCACCGGATCTGGGCGGTACGCGGTGATCACGCGCCCTTTCCAACCGCTTGCGCGGATAGCTGCATGATGTTGCAGCGGATCGAGCGGCGACTCGGTCGTGGCGATTACTTCGATGTTGAACCGTTCGAACAACGCGCGCGGGCGGAATTCGGGCCGCTGCAACGCTTCGGTGATGTGATCGAAATACGTGTCGGCGGTCGACGCATCCAGGCGCACGCGCAAACCGAATACGTCGTGGAATACATGATTCAGCCACATGGACGACGGCGTACCGCGAAACAGATGAAAATTCTCGGCAAAAACGCGCCACGCTTCGCGCGGTTCGACGTTTGCGCGCGAGCCGTCGCGCCGCGGAATGCCTAATGCATCCAGCGATACGCCATGGCTATAGAGCATGCGGAATACATAGTGATCCGGAACCAGCAACAACTCCGTCGCGTTCGCGAACGGAAGGTTTTCCGCAAACCACGATGGATCGGTATGCCCGTGCGGACTGATGATCGGCAACGCCGCAACATGCGCGTATAAGCGCCGGGCGATCCCACGCTGCGTCGCGTCGCTTGAAAAAAGGCGGTCGTCGTGAAGCGTCAAAGCCATCGATCCGGTGTTCATATCTTGAATAGACTTTTTTGTGTGGAGTGCAACGAGATAAGGCGTCGTACGGATCAAACGTGCGCCGCCATCATGACGGCTTTACTGTCTCATTCCTGCACCGTCGAGGCGAGCGGGCTCCAGACGCGGAACCAACATGTGAATCACAACCAGGGCGACGAGATACGCAGAACCCGCCATCAGGAACACAGGTACGTAGCTCCCTGTGTATTGCAAGAGAAGCCCAACGACCGTCGCGATCAGCATACCGCCCACGGCGCCGGCAAACCCGCCCATTCCCACGACCGACGCCACCGCGCGGCGCGGAAACATATCGGAAGCCAGCGTATAGACATTGGCCGACCAGCCTTGATGTCCTGCCGTGGCCAAGCCGATAAGCGCGACGGCAAGCCACAAGTTGTTCGCCTTCGCGGCGAACGCGACGGGAATCACCATCAGCGCGCAGGTCAGCATGGCGCCTTTGCGCGCGCGATTGACGGTCCATCCGCGTTTGATCAACCTTCCCGCGAACCAACCTCCAGCGATGCTGCCGACATCGGCGAGCATAAAGATCGAGATCAACGGCATGCCGAGGCCCATCAAAGTAAGCCCATATTGGTCATGCAGAAATTTCGGCAGCCAAAAGAGAAAGAACCACCAAATGGGATCGGTGATGAATTTCGCAGCGACCATCGCCCACGCCTGTCGATAACGAAGCAATTGAGACCACGGAATGCGAACCGCAGCGGCGGATGGTTCTTCATCGATATAGGCACGTTCGGCGGCCGATAGTTTGGGCTGACGATCCGGCGTTCGGTACGTCAGCAGCCATCCCGTTACCCACAGAGCGCTTAACACGCCTGTGAACAGAAACGCCGATTGCCATCCCCATCGGAAAGCGACGAAGGGAACCACCAGCGGCGCGACCACCGCGCCGACGTTCGAGCCGGAATTGAAAATGCCCGCCGCCAGCGCCCGCTCTCGTTGCGGAAACCATTCGGCGACGGCTTTGACCGCGGCGGGAAAATTTCCTGATTCGCCAAGCCCCAGCACGAAGCGCGCAACGGCGAAACTGGTAACGCCTGAAGCAAGCGAATGAGCCATGGCGGCGAGGCTCCAAATACCGATCGCCAACGCATAGCCGATGCGCGTGCCGAATCGATCGATAACCGCGCCGGCGCTGAGCAACCCTATCGCGTAGGCGGCCTGAAATGCTGTGACGATGTAACTGTAGTCGAGCTCGGTCCACCCCATTTTTTGCTGGAGAAATGGCGCGAGCACACCCAGTACTTGACGATCAATGTAGTTGATCGTCGTTGCCGCCAGCAGCATGGCGCATACGCGCCAGCGATAATTACCCACGTTGGTCATCGACATCGCAGCATCGTTGGTTCGACTGATCTGATCCATATCACATACAGGCCTTTTGACGTTTTGGCCTATTCCCCCCGGCCGTGGTCGACATTGACGCCGCGCGTTGCTCTCCAAGCCTTGAAGCGTGGACTCCCACGCGTCACATCTGCGTGCGCCCTCTGCAAGATATTGGTAGCGCTACCATTATCACAAGCTTAAATCCAAAAGCTATATCGGCCTATTTCGGTACGGAGACCAGTCCCCTTTCGTTCTTGTTCTATAGCGGATTTATCGGTCTTTTTCGAAAAACAGGAGAGAAGACCAATTTCATGCTGCCCTGCAGCGTGCGCCGTCAAAATGTTAGCGCTACCGTTGCTCGGGCCTAAATCAGAGGGTCCCTGGGAAGGCGTCGCGCTCTAAGACCGAAGGGCCTTGGGTTCGAAGAGGGACTACCTAATTCATAAAAAAGTGGGAGGGGAAGAAGGTGCAGACTCCAGGTGCAAGAACGTTGCTGTCCCATGCTTTAACGCTTGCTTTGCTTGGCGCGGCCGGTATGGCCCAAGCGCAAGATCCAGCTCAGCCACAAACCTCGCAGCAGAATCAAACAACGCCGCAGTCGTCGTCGAATTCGCAGGATCAGAACACGCAAGCACCGTCCAAGACACAGGCCAAGCAGCTCGGCGCAGTGAACGTCAGCGGCGGTTATCGCAGCAGTATCGAATTCTCGACGCAGGCCAAGCGTGACGCGACCAATGTGGTCGACACGGTTTACGCCGAAGACATCGGCAAGTTTCCCGACCTGAACATCGCCGAATCGCTGAACCGCGTGCCGGGCGTGCAGTTGACACGCGACGTAGACGGCGAAGGCATGAACATCCAGATTCGCGGTCTGGGCACGGATTTCACCAAGATTCTGCTTAATGGCGATCAAATCGCCGTGGCCTCCGCCGGTACGCTGAACTCGCAGAACCAGAATCGCGAAGTCGATCTCGATCTGCTCCCCACCGAATTCTTCACCCAGCTGACGGTAAACAAAACACCGCAAGCGGGAATGACCGAAGGCGGCGTGGCGGGCGTAGTGGACATGCGCACCACGCGTCCGTTCGACAACCCCGGTACGCATCTCACCTATTCCGCGCAAGGTACGTATGACTCCATCGGCGGCAATATCAAGCCGCGTGGCGCGCTGATCGGCAGTTGGACCAACGACTCGAATACGTTCGGCGCCTTGATCGGCTTGCAATCGTCGCGCAGCGATTACGACGTGCGCGGCTTCGAAACGATCGGTTGGACCACGCCGCAGCTGAGTGCAGCGCAGTGCGGAAACACCGCAGGCCATTGCAGCCCTTCCGGTGGCAGCTGGTTTATCCCCGGCACCGTACCCGCTGGCGCAGGCGCAGGGTTGACGGCCGGTCAGACGATCAACAATGCGTGGTTGCTGGCCAACAATCCCGGTTTGAACACACAACAAGTCGCCAACGCGCTGATTCCGCGATTGGCGCGCAATGCGTATGTCCAAGGCACCAATGATCACCAGTCGGCCTTGATGTCGTTGGAGTTCCGTCCGGACGAGCGCGCGCATTTCTATCTGGACACGCTATTTTCCAAGCAGGAACGCGATTTCAACCGCCTCGACATGGATCTGATCGGCCGCAACGGCGCCATGATCCCGACCAATATGCAGGTGGATCAGAACAACGTCGTCACCAGCGCCACATTCGCGAATGCGCAGTACTTTCTGGAAGCGCGTCCGTACGAAGAACACGTGAAGTTCTACAACATCAATCCGGGTGGCGAATTGCTGTTCGGCAGCGATGAGAACATCAAGCTGGATTTCCAGGGCTATTCGCAGCGTAGCTGGTATCTCAACCAGGCGCCGTCGATCCTGGTCAGCTCGCCGCTTGGCCAAGGCATCACGGTCAATTACAAGAATGCCGGCGGCAACTACCCCACCATCACGCCGAGCGCAAACCTCAACGATCCGAACCTCGGCTGGGGTTACTACCGCGTCAACGTGCAGAACGAATCGCGCGTCACCGACAACAAAGGCACGCGCGAAGATTTGCAGTTCGGCAGCGACGACAACAACCTCCGCGTCGGCATCGCCTACGACGATATCGCGCGCCAGATCACGGCGTTCGACAACAGCACGGCGTGGGGTAACGCGGTGCAGTCCACCGTCACGCCCGGCACGTGGGGACAATATCTGTCGCCGGGACCGGACGGTTTCATTGCAGTGAACTATCCGGCGTTGATGAACGCCACCAATTACGGTTACTACAACGCCACTGCGCCGCTGTCGACGGCCGCATCCAGCGGCGCGAATACGGCGAACATCGAAGAAAGCAGCTGGGCTTGGTATGTGGAAGGCAACGGCAAGTTCGACCTGTGGGGGCGAGATTTGCGCGTCAACGGCGGCGTGCGCCATGCGTACACCGATCAAACCGTGTCCGGTCCGTCGAATTTTGGCGGCCAGCTTCAGTACGTCACACTGAAGCACGCTTACGGGTATTACTTGCCATCGTTCAACCTGGCCTACAACGCGGCGGACGATATCGTTCTGCGCTTGGCGGCGTCGCGTTCGATGACTCGCCCCGATCCAAGCGCGATGGTGCCGGATATCAACTTCAGCGATCCGTCGGCGGAAACCGCCACGCAGGGCAACCCGAAGCTGGCGCCATATCTCGCCACCAACCTCGACTTCGGCGGCGAGTGGTACACGGGCAATGAAGGTTATGTGGGCCTGGATCTGTTCGGTAAGCGCATCACCGGCTTTACCGTCAACGGCGTCAACCTGATTCCCTTTACGCAGTTGGGCGTTCCCTATGCGACGCTGACGCCGCAGCAACAGGCGGCGATCAACCAACGCGGCGGCCCGAACGCGGCGCTGGTGCAAGTTCAGCAGCAGGTCAATGCCGACGGTACGCTGTTTATCAAAGGCGCGGAAGCGACGTGGGTGCAGCCGCTGGACTTCCTCTACAAAGGGTTGGGTCTGCAAGCCAATTACACGCTGGTTTCCCAGCGCAATATCGGCAGCGGCATACCGGCGCAAGCGGTTGGCATCTCACCGCACACCTATAACCTCACCGGCTATTGGGAGGGTTATGGCGCAACGGTTCGCTTGTCGTACGTGTGGAATTCGGCGCAGATCAGCTCGACGGCAAATCAGAACGGCTTGCCGTTCGCGCAGATCAAATCCGATGCGCGCGGCCAGCTCGACTTGTCCGCCAGCTACGAGTTCGCGCATCTGCCGTCGAAACCAATGGTCACGCTCAACTTCATCAACATGACGAAGGCAGGGTTGCGGCAAACGCTTACCTATAGCAACGCCACGTATACCTACTACGATCCGGGCTACACGATTCTGCTCGGTGTGCGCGGCAGCTTCTAAGCGCATCATGCACGCGTGATTTACCCGCGGCCCATCCGGTTCCCCGAGCCGGATGGGCTGTTTTTTATCCGGCCCGTGTTAGATGGCCGCGATACCATTCCACTGTCTGACCTCGGCCACGGCAAGCGCGCATGAACGGTACTTCTCAAACGCTCTCGATCACGGAAAAAGTCGGCTACGCGCTGGGCGATCTTGCCGCCAACCTGATTTTTCAGACACTAGTGACGTTCCTCGCATTCTTTTATACCGACGTATTCCAGATTCCTGCCGCAACGGCGGCGACCGTCATCTTTGTCGTAGGCATACTTGGCGCATTTGTATTTACACCGATCATCGGATTGGTGGCCGATCGCACGCATACTCGCTGGGGCAAGTTTCGGCCATGGGTGCTGTGGACGGCGCTCCCCTTCGGTGCGCTCTCGCTGCTGGCCTTCAGTACGCCGTCGCTGACTGGTCAGGCAAAAGTGACGTATGCCTTCGCAACGTATTCGCTGTTGGTGCTGGTCTACGTGGCGAACAACCTGCCATACGCCGCATTGAGCGGCGTGCTCACCGGCAGCATGGCGGAGCGCAACAGCCTTTCTTCCTACCGCTTTGTGGCGGTGATGGTGGCGCAGTTCATTATTCAGGTGCTGTTGCTGCCGCTGGTGTTGATCCTCGGCAACGGCGACAAGGCGCTTGGCTTTCACAACACGATGACGGTGTTCGCCATCATCGGCACCGTATTTTTCTTGATAACGTTCTTCACGACCAAAGAACGCATCGTGCCGACGCACGAACAGAAATCCAGCGTGCGCGACGACCTCGCCGACCTGGCGAGAAATCGACCGTGGTTGATCATGCTGAGCGTCACGGTGCTGCTGTTTATCAATCTCGCGCTCAAGGGCGGGATGTACATCTATTACTTCAAGTACTACCTGAGCGAAACGCAGCTCGCGACGTTTCTCCAAACCATCGGCTTCAATCGCTTTATCGCAGGGTTGAATAGAATATTGGTCGGCATCGGCCTTACCAATTTCCAATGGCCCAAGGATGCGCCGACGTCGGCATTCAGCCTGTTCAATGCGCTCGGCATCATCTTTATGATTGTGGGCATCGGCTTCTCCAAACGATTGGCCGATCGATTCGGAAAACGCGACGTATTTGCCGGCGCGCTGTTCGTTTCGACGCTCTTTCTGCTGGATTTCTATTTCTTCTCGCCGAACGCCATCGGCTTTGTGGTGATGTCTTATATCTGCCACGGGTTTTTCTACGGCATCACGATACCGCTGCTATGGGCAATGACAGCCGATGTGGCGGACTATTCGGAATGGAAGAATCGGCGGCGCGCCACGGCCATCATTTTCTCCGCCATGCTTTGCGGGCTGAAAATCGGCCTGAGCGTCGGTGGCGCCCTTGTCGCAGGCATTCTGGCTTATTACGGTTACCACGCCGATGCGGCCGCGCAATCGCCGGATGCCGTCAACGGGATTCGGCTCACGGTCAGCGTATTGTGCTCCCTACCCTTTCTCGTGGCCGTCGTGCTGATGTGTTTGTATGAAATCAACAAGCCGATGGAATTGCATATCGAGCAAGAACTCGGTGCGCGCCGCCTTGAGGCCAGCGCGGCTTCGTGATCCCAAACGCCATACGGAACGATTGACCGCAATGTCCAACGAAACTGCAGACCTCGATCTATCGTCCTTGGCGACGCGCGCTATTTCAAGGCCACTGGTAACGCATATCTACACCGCCGATCCTTCTGCACACGTGTTCGACGGCGCGATTTATATCTATCCCTCGCACGACATCGAAGGCGGCGTGCCGTTCAACGACAATGGCGATCACTTCTGCATGGAGGACTACCACGTCTTCCGCATGGCGTCGCCCGATAGCGAGGCCGTCGATTGCGGCGTCGCACTGCATGTGAAAGACATCCCGTGGGCAGCGCGACAGGTGTGGGCGCCGGATGCGGCCTGCAAAAATGGGCGCTACTACCTCTACTTTCCGGCCAAACGCGCCGATGGCATCTTTCAGATTGGCGTAGCGGTATCAGATCGCCCGGAAGGGCCGTTCGCGCCGGAGCCAGAAGCGATTCGCGGCAGCTATTCCATCGATCCTGCCGTTTATGCCGACGACGATGGCGCGTTCTATATGTATTTCGGTGGCATTTGGGGCGGCCAGTTGCAGAAATACCGCGATAACACCTACGCGGCAGCGTATGAAGAACCGTGCGCCGACGAACCTGCATTAGGGCCGCGCGTGGCGAAACTCAGCGACGATATGAAGCAGTTCGCCGAGACACCGCGCGAAATCGTGATCCTGGACGAGAACGGACAGCCGCTACTCGCTGGCGACAATCAACGTCGCTATTTCGAAGGGCCGTGGATGCACCGGTATCAAGGCAAGTACTACTTGTCTTACTCCACCGGCGACACGCACTTGCTTTGCTACGCGATCGGCGACAACCCTTATGGCCCCTTTACCTATCAAGGGCAGATCCTGACCGAGGTCGTCGGCTGGACCACGCATCACTCCATTTGCGAAGTCGACGGTCGGTGGTATTTGTTCTATCACGACGCGATATTGTCGGGCGGCGTGACGCATCTGCGCTCAATCAAGATGACGGAGCTGCACTATGACGAACGCGGAAGCATTCTGACGCTTCACCCCTATGGAAAATAACGTGCACGACACGACGCCGCCACGCGATAGCGCGCAAAATCCGCTGGAGCCCGGCCCGATTATTCGGATCGCGCACGGTGCGCTCGCCGTCGACATCGCCCCTGCAGCGGGCGGCCGCATTGCGCAGATCACCTTCGACCAACACGCGTGGCTGATCGGTCACAGCGCCGGGCACGAAGCCATGATCGCTTGGGGAAGCTATCCGATGCTTCCTTGGGCGGGACGCATACGCCATGGGCGATTCCGTTTCCAGGGTCACGACTATCGGCTTCCCATCAATCTCGGCGATCACGCGATTCACGGCGTCGCACTCGATGCGTCATGGCACGTCGATGCGCGATCGCACACGAGCGTCGCGCTTTCGTTGCAGTTGCCCGAAGACGAGCGCTGGCCGTTCGGCGGTATCGCTCGCCAGCTTATCGAGGTCGGCGAGCGGCGATTGCGGATGGTGCTGACACTCAGCGCGGGCAAGCATGCGATGCCTGCGACGATCGGATGGCATCCCTGGTTTCGGAAGCCGGATCGTATCGATTTCGCTCCTGACTATGTCTATCCGCGCGACGCGGAAGGCATCGCCACGCTTCCTTTGGCGCCACCGCCTGCTGGTCCGTGGGACGATTGTTTTCTCAACACCAAGCCCGTGATGCTCTATCGCAATGGACAACAGGTTCGCCTGACGTCAGATTGCGATCATTGGGTGGTGTACGACGAAACCTCTCACGCGACGTGCGTCGAACCGCAAAGCGGTCCGCCGGATGCCTTCAATCTTGTTCCGTCGGCGACGATCGCGGCGGCCGAGTCCCTCTCCGCGTGGTTTTTGATGGAGTGGTAGTTCATCGATACGCACTGCTTTTGAGCGGCGCAAAAAAAAGGACTTGCACAAAGCAAGTCCTTTTTCACTATTGGTGGGCCGTGACAGATTCGAACTGTCGACCAACGGATTAAAAGTCCGCTGCTCTACCGACTGAGCTAACGGCCCGTAAAAAAGTGAGCTGACAATTTTATGGCTTGGCGGCTCGCGATACAACCCGCGAATGGGACTTTCTGATCAATTCAGGCATATCGGGTGGGGTCGGGCAAACCCGCCTGACGAAATCCCTGCTCACGCAAACGGCAGGCGTCGCAATGACCACAGGCGCGGCCCTCGGCATCGGCCTGATAGCAGCTGACGGTGGCGGCGAAGTCCACGCCCAATCGATGGCCTTCGCGCGCGATGTCGGCTTTGCTCATGGCCATCAGCGGCGCATGAATGCGGATACCGGCGCCTTCCACGCCCGCCTTGGTCGCCACATTGGCAAGCGTCTCGAAGGCTTCGATAAACGCCGGACGGCAATCCGGATAGCCGGAATAGTCCACCGCATTGACGCCGCACCAGATGTCGGTGGAGCCGAGCACCTCGGCCCAACCCAACGCAATCGACAGCATGATGGTGTTGCGCGCCGGTACGTAAGTGATGGGAATGCCTTCACCGCCCTGCTCCGGAACGTCGATATCGGCCGTGAGCGCGGAGCCGCCGATCGAACGCAGATCGACATGCACCGTTTTATGTCTGACGGCGCCGAGCATATGTGCGACGCGCTCAGCGGCTTCCAGCTCGGAACTGTGCCGTTGACCGTAAGCCACGCTCAGTGCGTAAACCTGATAACCCTGTTCGCGCGCGATGGCGATGGTCACGGCCGAATCCATGCCCCCGGAAACGAGGACGACGGCTTTGCGGGGTGTAGAACCTGACATGGTGATTTCCAAGTACCGAAGAACGGCCGGTCACCGGCCGGAAGCGCTGCCGGCGACACAGGCCGAGGCGCATGGTTTTCGCTTTCTATCGTCATTCCGGCGAAGGCCGGGATCCAGTCGAATACGTCGTGCGAAGCACACAAAACCTTTTATATGCCGTGTGCTTCGCACGTCACTTTTTACTGGATCCCGGCCTTCGCAGGGATGACGTTGAGGCAAGCTCGTGCATAACGCACGGAGCGACGTGTTCAATGCCCCGGCGCATCATTCCACAGCAGCTTGTGCAGCTGCAGTTGAAAACGCACCGGCAACTTGTCTTCGATAATCCACTCGGCCAACGCGCGCGGCTCAATGGCGCCGTGCACGGGCGAGAACAGCACCATGCATTTCCGATCGATGCCATGCTCGACCACGACGCCGCGCGCCCATTCGTAATCGGCGCGGCTGGCGATCACGATCTTGACCTGATCCTGCGCAAGCAGATGATCGAGATTGGACCAAAGATTGCGCGCGAGCTCGCCCGAATCGGGCGCTTTCAGATCCATCACTTTGCGCACGCGCGGATCGACGGTTGAAACATCCAGCGCGCCGGAGGTCTCCAGCGATACGTCGTAACCGAGATCGCACAGTTTGCGCAGCAATATCAGGCATCGCTTCTGCGCGAGCGGCTCGCCGCCGGTGACGCAAACGTGCTTGGCGCCATGCGCGGCGACCTCGGCGAGGATATCGTCGATATCGCGCCAGTTACCGCCGTAGAACGAATACTCCGTATCGCACCACACGCAGCGCAACGGGCAACCGGTCAGGCGAACGAAGACGGTGCGCCAGCCGATTGCATCAGCCTCGCCCTGAATCGAATGGAAGATCTCGGTGATGCGCAAACGTTCGGCCGCCGAAGAAGCCGAGGTGGTCGTTTCCACGCTCGCCGAATTACTGCTCACCGCCATACCCTTAACGAGACGGCTGCGACAGTCGACGCAGACGCTCCTGAGCAAGCTTGGCCGCGTTCGAATTGGGGTACTTGGCGACGACCGATTTCAGGGTCGCGACGCCGGCGTCCTTCTGCTTCATTTCCAACTGGCTGTAGCCAAGCTTGAGCGTCGCGTCGGCGATCTTGTCGCTTTGCGGATACTGGCTCAGCAGATGTTTGAACGCCTCCACGGCAACTTGATAGTTGGTGGTGGCGTAGTACGACTCGCCCAGCCAATAGAACGCATTGGGTGTCAGCGACTCGTTGGGATATTTCTGGATGAACTCGCGAAAACCGCGCGAAGAGGCTACATAGTCGCCTGCTCGCAACGATTTGAATGCGGCGTTATACGCGGCAAGCGCGGCCGCTTTTTGCGCGGGCGACTCGG
The DNA here is from genome assembly GCF_021390675.1 of Dyella sp. 2HG41-7. NCBI lineage: Bacteria > Pseudomonadati > Pseudomonadota > Gammaproteobacteria > Lysobacterales > Rhodanobacteraceae > Dyella > Dyella sp. 2HG41-7. Next base: position 1,145,635 of record NZ_JAJEJV010000004.1, on the reverse strand, counting down.
CTGGCGCGGCTGGTGCCGATGCTGCGGCGGCAGGTGCGTTGTTGGTCGCGGGCGGTGTCGCGGTGCTCGCGGCAGCCGGAGCCGGCGCTGTGCCGGACGACGCCGGATTGCCATTGGCGCCCTTTTCGAGGCGGCCGACGCGACTGTCCAAATCCGTGTACTGCGCTTTGCTCTGATCCTGCAGTTGCTGGACCTGATGCTGTAACTCTTCGATCTGCCCTTGCATCTGCTGCATCGTCGACTGCATCTGCTGCAGCTGATTGAGCTGATCGACTTTGTTCTGGCCTTGATTCTGCTGTTGCTGCTCGAGGCGGGCAACGCGATCGGAAAGGCTCATGGGCGAACTTTGCGCATGCACAGGCGCCACAAACAGCAAGGCGGACGCCAAGGCGCCCGCCATGCTGAGATTGGCCGTGAAACGATGAGCCAATCGAACCACCATTAGGTCGCCGTGTAGACGATCTCAACGCGACGGTTCTTGCTCCAGCAATCTTCGTTGTGCTCGCGGCACACCGGCTTTTCTTTGCCGTAGCTGATCACGTTGACCTGGCTGGCCGAACCGCCGTTCGCCTGCAGCGCGCTGGACACGGCATTGCCGCGGCGCTCGCCCAGACCCAGGTTGTATTCACGCGTGCCGCGCTCGTCGGCATTGCCTTCCAGACGCATGCGGGCCGTCGGGACGTCCTGCAGGAACTTGGCATGGCACTGCATGATCTGCTGGAACTCCGGCTTCACTTCGTCCTTGTCGAAGTCGAAGTAAACAACGCGCTGCTTCAGGCAGGCGTCGGTGTCGAGGTCAGCGGCGGTGTACTTGCCGGTGCCCTGCTGGGCGGGAGCGGTCGTGGTTTCCTGCTGCTGTTGCGGCGGGGTCTTCACTTCCTTCTTGGTACAAGCAGCCGCGCCCACGCAAAGCAGGGCGACCAGGGCGATACGAACGGTCTTATTCATGGTGACGTTCCTTCAAACGGGTTTGATTTCCGACAGTCAATGACGATTGCGGTTACGGGACAGCCATCGCCGGTGAACCGGCTGTTGTATTTATTTATTACTTCTTCGACTTCAGCCACGCATTGTACTGCAGAGGCCTATAAAACAGACATGGCAAACCGCCACGCCATCAAGCCCGGAGCATTGGCCATGTTCCGGACCCTTTTCGGGCTGCCTGGCTGCATCCCCTAGGTTCGCAGCCAGACCCAGATTTTACTTCGTGCGATAAGGTCCCCAGGCCGGTTCGCGAACATCGCCATCGGCGAGCGCCAGGCGCTGCCTGACCATGCCATCGCTGGAAACGGCATACAGCACATCGCGAGACCCATCGACGGCGGCGTAGATCAACATACTGGCGTTCGGCGCGAAGCTTGGCGATTCGTCGATCGGACCGGGCGAGATGAAGCGCACCTGCCCTCCGAGGCTCTGGTCCGTAATGGCGATACGATACACGTTCCCGTTTGCCTGCACCATGGCAATTTGCTTACCGTCGAAGCTGACGGAAGCATCCAAATTTTGCTGGCCTTGGAAGCTGACGCGATCGGGCGTGCCGCCGCCGGCGGAAACCCGGTAGATCTGCGGACGGCCGGAACGGTCGGAGGTGAAGTAGATGCTCTGGCCATCCGGCGACCACACCGGCTCGGTGTTGATCGCCAGGCTACGGGTCAGGCGGGTTTCCTGACGGCCGGCCAGGTCCATCACGTAGATCTCGGGATTGCCCGTGTAGGACAGCGAAATAGCAAGCTTGGTGCCATCGGGCGACCAGGCCGGCGCGCCGTTGATGCCCTTCGCGCGACCGGAAATAAGCTGACGCGCGCCTGTAGTGATGTTCTGGATGTAGATGGCCGAATTGCCGCTCTCGAAAGAAACGTACGCAATGCGGGTGCCGTCGGGCGACCACTTCGGCGAAAGCAATGCTTCGTGCGAACGCGCCACCACCTGCGGGTTGTAGCCATCCGAATCGGCCACGATCAACGAATAGGTCGCATTGTTGCCGCTGCCGACCATCGTGACGTAAGCGATGCGCGTCCAAAACGCGCCGCGCACGCCGGTGATCTGCTGATAGATGGCGTCGGCGACTTGGTGCGCGACATTGCGCAGATCGCTCACCGGCGCAGGCGGCATCGCGCTACCCAGCAGGCGCTGCTGACGATTGACGTCCCACAGTTCGTATTCGACCGTCACCATGCCGTTGCCGGCATCTTTGATGCGGCCGATGACGATGTAATCCTGCTTCAGCAAGCGCCACGTGGCGAACTTGATGTCCGAACCCTGGCTCGGCTGTTCGACGATTTCGCTGACCGCCAACGAGCGGAATTTGCCGCAACGATTGAGATCGTTGCGAATCACGTCCGCCACGTCGGTCGGCATTGGCGCGCCGGTTTGAGCGAACGGCACCACCACGACCGGCGTCGCCGACTTGATGCCGCCGACGACCTGCACGCTCAAGGTCTGTGCAGAGACAGGGCCAACGACCAAAGCGGCCATCAGCAGTAAGGAAAAGGTGATCAGTGATCGGAATGATTTGCGCATAGTTACTGGCTCACTGCGGAGTGAAGATGACATCAATTTCACGCGCGAACACGCTTTCAAAGCCTTTGTACGGCAATGGCTGAGCGCGCAACGCAGCGTCTTCGACGGATTTCTTTCCAGCAGCGTCATAAGGGCAACTGGACGAAGCCTTGGCGCTCATCACATTGCCCCCTGGAAGCTGCACGATATGGACCACGCAGGGTGCGTTCGGCATGTTATCCGGCCTGATCCAATTCTGCGTGACGGCGTTCTGAATCGCCGCGCGGTACTGGTCCAGCAAGGTGCTCTTGCCGTTGTTGCCGGTCTGCCGCTGGTCGGCATTGGGCAGGTTCTCCAGGCCGTTCGCCTTCGCATTCTGCAAATCGGCAAGCTGCTGTTTAGCCTGCTTGGCCTTGTTGTCGAGCTTTTGCGTCTGCGACGAAGCGGCATCCAGCTGCTTGAACAGCTGATCCACTTTTTCCTGTTCGGCTTTCTTTTTGGCCGCCTGGGCGTCCAAATCGGCCTGGCGCTGACGTTCTTTCTCTTCTTGCAGCTTCTTGGCGTCTTCGGCCTTTTGCGCTGCGTCTTGCACCACGCGCTCCTGATCGACGACATCCGGATGTTCCGGCGGCGGCGGCAACTGGCTCACCTTGGGCTGCTCGATTTGTGGCGGCGTGGGCGGCGGCACCGACGGCGGCGGCGGCACGGTGTTCGGAATCGGCTTCACTTTTTCCGATTTGGGTGGAGGTGCGGCGGTATTGCCGATCAACGTGGCCTCGATCACCGGACCGCTGAGCTGCATCGGCGGTGGCGTACACGTGATCGGATTGGGCAAATGCAGGGCCGTCAAAAACGCCTCGTACGACGAGCACGAGAGCATCGCCAGAAACAGGAATGCCACGATACCCAAATGGAGAACGGCCGATAGGACGACCGCTAGGGGTGTGCCCTTGGTGTTACGGTCGTCCATTCGGTTTGCCCGTCTCCGGCGCACTCATCAAGCCGACCTTGGCCACGCCGGCTTGCTGCAGCAAGGCCAGCACCTGATACACGCCGTCGTATTTGCCGTCGCGATCGCCTGCGACCAGCACGCTGACATCCGGGTTCTCTTTGACGAACGCGCCGACTTTTACTTTCAGCGCATCCGCTTCGATGGGTTCTTTTTTGGTGTTGCCCAAGGTCAGATACATATGACCCTGGTCGTCCACCGACACGATCACCGGCTCTTTCTTGTCCTGCAGCGACTTGGCGTTGGCTTGCGGCAGGTTGACGTCGACATTGGCATTGAGCATGGGCGCCGTCACCATAAAGATGATCAACAGCACCAGCATCACGTCGATGTAGGGAACGACGTTGATTTCCGATTTGAGTTTGAGGCGCTTATGGCGCGCGGAAGTACGCATGGTCGCGGCCTCCTCAGTTCGTATCGTCGATTTGGATCTGACGCTGCAGCACGGAGGAGAATTCTTCCTGGAACACTTCGTAGCGCGAAGCGACGCGCTCGACTTTGTTCGCGTAGCGGTTGTACGCCCACACCGCAGGAATCGCGGCGAACAGACCCATCGCGGTGGCGATCAGCGCTTCGGAAATATGCGGCGCCACCACGGCGATGGTGACGTCCTTCATTTCGCCCAGGCCCTGGAAGGCGCCCATGATGCCCCACACCGTACCGAACAGACCCACGTACGGGCTGATCGAACCGACGTTGGCGAGAAATTCCAGATTGCGCTCGAGCGAGCCGATTTCCTTGGTGCCGGCCACGCGCATCGCGCGCTCGGAGCCTTCGATCACAGTGGGCATATCCGTACCGCGACGCTGACGCTGACGCACGAATTCGCGGAAGCCCGATTCGAAGATGTTCTCCATGCCGCCGCTTTCGCCGCCGTTGCTCACCTCGCGGAACAGCTGCGCCAGATCCGCGCCGGACCAGAAACGCTCCTCGAAGGATTCGGCGTTCGTCATCGCGGCTTTGAGCTGCGAGTACTTGCGGATGATGATCACCCAGGACAGAAACGAGAGCACCAGCAACACCAGCATCACCAGTTGTACTGGCAAGCTCGCGCTCGCGACGATCTCAAAAACGTTCAATCCACCGTTCATGGCTTTGGGGTTCTCCGCCGCTCAGGGCTATTTTCAAAATACTTAGGTCAGACCGGGGGGACGATCACTTCAGATCGATCCGGCCGGCAATCTCGTTCGGAATTCGGGCGGGCTGCATTCGTTTCAAATCCACGCACGCCGCACGTACTTGCGCCTGGATCAGGGTGGCGCCGTCCGCCCGAGTAATCGCCTGCGCGAAAAGAATACTGGCTGAACGACACTCTTTGACTTCCACCGTTACCGTCAGTTCATCGTCCAGCAGGGCGGGCTTGAGGAAGTCGATCTCCATCCGGTGGACCATAAAAGCCAGCCCAGTCGCCTGTTTGAACGCCATCTGGTCCACGCCGAGCTGGCGCAGCCATTCCGAACGGGCGCGCTCGAGGAAGCGCAGATAGCTGGCGTGATACACCACGCCGCCGGCATCGGTGTCTTCCCAGTAGACGCGCACCGGCCAGGTGAAGCGCTCCGTGCTAGACATCTTGATCGCTACCGAACAAATCGGCCGCCTGCGGTTGCCGCGGCGGCGGCGTCAGGCCGAGATGTCGCCATGCTTTGGCGCTCGCCATGCGGCCGCGGGCCGTGCGCACGAGAAAACCTTGCTGGATCAGATACGGTTCGACCACGTCTTCGAGCGTGCCGCGGTCTTCGCTCAACGCAGCGGCCAGCGATTCGACGCCGACTGGGCCACCGTCGAAATTTTCGATGATGGTGGCGAGCAGACGACGATCGAGTTCGTCGAAACCCTCGGCATCGACCTTGAGCATGTCCATCGCCGCGTTCGCGGCCTGATGGTTGATATGCCCGCCTGCCCGCACCTCGGCGTAATCGCGCACGCGGCGCAAAAGACGATTGGCGATACGCGGCGTGCCGCGCGCGCGACGCGCGATTTCCTGGGCGCCGTCCAAATCACAGGCGATATTGAGAATGCGCGCCGAGCGACGCACGATCGCCGTCAGCTCGTCGGGCGAATAAAACTCCAATCGCTGCACGATGCCGAAGCGATCGCGCAACGGCGCCGTGAGCAGACCGGCGCGCGTGGTGGCTCCGATCAGCGTAAACGGCGGTAGATCCAGCTTGATCGAACGCGCCGCAGGGCCTTCGCCGATCATGATGTCGATCTGGAAATCCTCCATCGCCGGATAGAGCACTTCCTCGACCACCGGCGAAAGCCGATGGATTTCGTCGACGAACAGCACGTCGTTCTTTTCGAGATTGGTAAGCAGCGCCGCGAGATCGCCTGCGCGCTCCAGCACCGGTCCCGAGGTGGAACGCACGTTGACGCCCAGCTCGTTGGCGATCACATGGCTCAACGTGGTCTTGCCCAGGCCGGGCGGTCCGAAGATCAGCACATGGTCCAGCGCACCGCCGCGCTTCTTCGCCGCTTCGATATAGATCGACAACTGCTCGCGCACCGCCTGCTGACCGAGATATTCGGTCAGGCGCTTGGGACGAATCGACGCTTCCAGAGCTTCGTCGTCGAGTTGCGCGGCAGCGGTGATGATGCGGTGTTCGGACATGTGGGGATTATGGCTGAGAGCGAGGGTTTAGGGACGAATCGCTCGCCCCTGTCGCATCAAATTTCCACCTGCGTCCCCAGCTCGATCAGCCGGTTGCCGGGAATCTGGAAAAACGCCGTCGCCGGCAGCGCATTGCGCGACATAAAGGCAAACAGGCGATCTCGCCACAAGGCCATGCCCGGGCGGCGTTTATCGGCAACGATATTCTCGCGCGACAGGAAGAAAGTGGTATCCATCAGATCGAACGGCAAACCGCTCTTCGCGCACTTGGACAGCGCATACGGAATGTTCGGATCTTCGGCAAAACCGAAGCGCAATTCCAAACCGTAGAAAAAGCCGTCCATTTGCGTGAGATGAATGCGCTCTTCCGCTTCGGCAAAAGGTGTATCGAGAATTTCCACCGTCAGCATCACATTGCGCTCGTGCAGCACTTTGTTGTGCTTGAGGTTGTGCAGCAAGGCATGCGGCACCGCGTTCTGATTGGCGGTAAGGAACACCGCCGTGCCGGGAACGCGCAGCGGCGGATGCTCGGTGATGTTTTCGATAAAGGGCTTCAACGCCAGGCCACCCTGCTTGATCTCGCGCACCACCAGTTCGCGGCCACGACGCCATGTGGTCATCACGGCGAACACGCCGAGGCCAAGCACCAAGGGGAACCAGCCACCCGCCTCGACTTTAAGCAGATTGGCGCCGAAGAACGACAGATCGATCGCCAACATGCAGACGCCCACCAAAAACACCAATGGAAGACTCCATTTCCACTGATGATGCGCGACGAACAGCGCCAAGATGGTGGTGATGCTCATGGTGCCGGTCACGGCGATGCCGTACGCGGCGCTCAACGCATCGGAGCTGCCGAAACCCACCACGGCAGCAAGCACCATCACCAGCAAAAAGCTGTTGATCCACGGCACGAAAATCTGCCCCGACATCTCACGCGAGGTATGCACCACCGGCATGCGCATGGAGTAACCGAGCGACATCGCTTCGCGCGTCATCGAAAACGCGCCGGAAATCACCGCTTGCGAAGCGATCACCGTGGCGGCCGTCGCCAAGCCGATCATCGGGTACAGGAACACCGATGGCACCGCCTTGAAGAACGGGTTGTCGATGGCGTGCGGATCGCGCAACAGCAACGCACCCTGCCCAAAATAATTGAGCAGCAGCGCCGGCAGAATGAAGTAGAACCACGCAAGACGAATCGGCTGCTTGCCGAAATGCCCCATATCCGCATACAGCGCTTCGGCGCCTGTCAGCGACAACACGACACCGCCAAGCGCGACAAATGCGCCCCAACCGTGATGCGTGAAAAAGTGCAAGCCGTATTGCGGCAAGACGGCATACAACACGCTCGGGTCTTGTAGCACGTTGTATACACCGATCAGCGCAATGACGATAAACCAAACCACCATCACCGGCCCGAACAGCTTGCCCACGCGATCCGTGCCGTGTCTTTGCAACGCAAACAGAAAAAACAAAATAACGGCGCTGAACGGCATCACCCAATGCCCCAATCCCGGCGCAGCAACCTTCACGCCCTCCACCGCCGACAATACGGAAATGGCCGGCGTAATCACGCCATCGCCGTAAAACAACGCCGCGCCGAAAATGCCGATGATCGCCAACAGCCAGCGTAGACGCGGCTGCTTGCTGACACCGCGCAAGGCCAACGCCATCAGAGCCATGATGCCGCCCTCGCCTTTGTTGTCGGCGCGCATCACGAACATCAAATACTTCAGCGAAACCACGATGATCTGCGCCCAGAAGATCAACGACAGCACACCATAGATGCCGTCGGGCGACGGCATTTTGCCTTCGTAACTCAGCGTGGTTTGCAACGTATACAGCGGGCTGGTGCCGATATCGCCGTAAACCACGCCGATCGCGCCGAGCGCCAAGGCGGCCATTCGTTTCTTGCTATCGGCTTCGCTCACGCGATGGTGAATGTCGTGACCCACAAATCAACTCCCGAGTGCGGCGCGCAGCGCCTTGCGGATGATGGCCTCGGCGTCGTCGCCGGCAGATGCCACCTTTTGCACCAGCCGTGTGACTTCGGCCGGCTTGTAGCCAAGTTGTTGCAACGCCACCGTCGCTTCGGCGGCCGGGTCGAGCGGCGCACCTGGCGCCGCGGAAATCCCGGGCGCATGCGCGCCGAGGCCGTCGACGCGATCGCGCAATTCCACCACCATGCGTTCGGCGGTTTTCTTGCCGATGCCAGGAATTTTTGTCAGCGCGACAATATCGCCCGTCTGCACGAGTCGCGCGAATTCCTGCGTGGATACGCCCGACAGCACGGCGAGCGAAATTTTCGCGCCGATACCGCTAACCTTCTGCAGATTGCGAAACAGCGCGCGCTCCGCTTCGTGCAGAAATCCGTAAAGCGCCACGCTGTCTTCTTTCACGGCGTAATGCGTGAGCAGCGTGACTTCCTTGCCGGTGGCAGGCAAGTCGTAAATGGTGGACATGGGCGCTTCCAATTCGTAGCCAACGCCGCCGACTTCCACCAATAACCATGGCGGCTGTTTCGAAATAAGAATGCCGCGAAGTCGACCGATCATCGGCGCCGCCTCCATGCCGTGCGCGGAATGCCCACGCGTTCGAGACTCGAACGGGTATGCGCGTGCGCGACGGCAATCGCCAGCGCGTCGGCCGCATCCGCTTGAATCGGACCTTTCAGGCCAAGCAGTACACCGATCATGTGTTGTACCTGAGTTTTGTCGCTGCGGCCGCCACCGACCACCGCCTTTTTCACTTCGGTCGCCGCGTATTCGTGCACCGCGATGCCGCGATTGACTACCGCGCAAATCGCGGCGCCGCGCGCCTGCCCGAGCTTGAGCGCCGAATCGGCATTGCGCGCCATAAACACGCGCTCGATGCCGCATTCGACCGGACGATGGGTCGCAATGATCTCATCGACGCCTTCAAAAATGCGTTTCAGGCGCAGCGGAAAAGTTTCCTCTCCCGCCACCATCAACGCACCATGAAAAACGTGCGACAGCTTGCCCGCGGCGTCGACATCTACGATGCCGATGCCCGTGCGCTGGCTGCCTGGATCGATGCCGATGATGCGGATCATTGCGATAAGGCCCGAAAGCCTTTCACTCGGCCGGCAGCAATGCGTTGTGGTAGACCTCGCTCACGTCGTCGAGCGCGTCGAGTTTTTCCAACAGCACCGTGAGCGTCTCCAGCGTTTCGCCCGCCACCGCCGTGCGATTGTTCGGACGCATTACGATGCCCGCGTGCTGCGCATCGAGGCCGGATTCGATCAACTTCTGCTGCACGGCTTCGAAATTTTCCGGCGCGCAAATCACCGTGCTTTCGCCGTTTTCGTTGATCACATCGTCGGCGCCGGCGTCGAGCGCCGCTTCCAGAATTTTTTCTTCCGCCGCCTCGCTGCCGCCCGTGGCGAACGCCAACTCGCCGCAACGCGTGAACTGGAACGCCACCGAACCGCTGGTGCCGAGGTTGCCGCCGTGCTTGGTCAACGCGTGACGCACATCCGCGACGGTGCGCGTGGTGTTGTCGGTGAAGCACTCGATGATCAACGCGATGCCGCCAGGGCCGTAGCCTTCGTAGCGCAGCTCTTCCATCTTCGCGCCGCCGTCGGCGCCGGAGCCGCGCTTGATGGCGCGCTCGATGGTGTCCTTGGACATGTTGGCGGTCAGCGCCTTGTCCACGGCCGCGCGCAGGCGCGGATTGAGCGCGGGGTCTGGCACGCCGGCACGCGTGGCGACAGTGATTTCGCGGATCAGCTTGGTGAAGACCTTGGCGCGCTTGGCGTCTTCGGCGTTCTTGCGACCTTCGATGGACGGGCCTCTACCCATGGTGGTACCTGACTTGAGGTCAAAAGTGGAAAGCGGGGGATTTTACTGCATTGCGCCATGTTTCCCCTCCTCCTTGGAGGAGAAGGCGTCAAAGTGACCCTCGCGTAGGAATAATCCTGTTAATCGCGCGACTTCCGCGGAAAAAACCAGCCCCGTATGGCTGGTTTCGATGACGCAATGATCGGTAAGGCCCGGCAGACGGGTTTCTTCCACCGCCACCGTGCCGTCGTGCTCCCCGTCGATCTGACCGAGCACAGCACCCAGCCCGATCGGCAGGCGGCCGGCGATCATGCCGACCTCGCGCTTCCCGTCCCACACATTGAAGCCCTGCTCCAACAGCGTCCGGTTGTGACCGAGCAGCACTTCGCCACCGCGCCCCCACCCAGCGAACGCCCGGGCGGCGGCGCTCCCCTTAAGGGGCGAACCCAGGCAAACGATGCGCCCCGGCGGCAACGCCGGCGCGTCCAAACAGGCCCGCAACGCCAGCAAACCGCCCAGGCTGTGCCCGACCAGATGCACCGGTTCGGGCGCGCTTTCCAGCATGCCGGCGCGCAGCCGCGCCAGGATGTGCTGCTGCGTGGCCGCCACACTCATATAGTCGAAGCGATGGACGCGATACCCCTGCTCCATCAAACGCCAATGCAGCATGCCCAGCGCAAAGCCTCGCATCCACAAACCGTGCAGCAGGATGATGTGTTCGGTCATGGCATCGACGGCGACAGATCAGCGTCCAGCATGCCACGCCGACATTGCGGCATGGCATGTCCAGTTCAGCCTTTCGCGTTTTCCGTGATGGACACCGCCACGCTCAACTCTTTCAGCTGCGCTTCGCTGACGGTCGATGGCGCGTCGGTCATCAAGTCTTGCGCGCTGGTGGTCTTGGGGAACGGAATCACGTCGCGGATCGATTCGGTACCCGCCATCAGCGCCGCGATGCGGTCGATGCCGAACGCCAGACCGCCGTGCGGCGGCGCGCCGAATTTCAGCGCCTTGAGCAGGAAGCCGAATTTCATTTCCGCTTCGTCCGCGCCGATGCCAAGCAACTCGAACACCGCGCTCTGCATGTCGGGGCGATGGATACGAATCGAACCGCCGCCGATCTCGTTGCCGTTGAGCACCATGTCGTAACCGCGGCTCACCGCCGTCGCCGCGTTGGCGCGCAAATCGGCGATATCGTCGACCTTCGGCGCGGTGAACGGGTGATGCAAGGCGACAAAGCGCTTTTCTTCCTCGTCGTATTCGAACATCGGGAAGTCGGTGACCCACAGCGGTTTCCAACTGTTTTCCACCAGGCCGCGATCCTTGCCGACCTTCAAACGCAGTGCGCCCATAAAATCGGTGACGGTTTTCCACTTGCCCGCGCCGACGAACACCATATCGCCCGACTGCGCACCGGTCGCTTTGAGCAGCGCATCGAGCGCCGCATCGTCGAGAAACTTCACCACCGGCGAATTGACGCCTTCGCGACCCTTGGCCAGATCGTCCACCTTGATCCAGGCCAGACCTTTCGCGCCGTACTTGGCGACGTATTCGGTGAGTTGATCGATCTCTTTGCGGCTAAGCGTGGCGCCGCCCGGCAAACGCAGCGCGGCGACGCGGCCGGCCGAGTCGTTGGCCGGCTCGGCGAACACTTTGAATTCCACATGCTTGAGCGCGCTGGCGACATCCACCAATTCCAGCGCAATGCGCAGGTCGGGCTTGTCGGAACCAAAGCGACGCATCGCATCGATCCACGTCATGCGCGGAAACGAGGTGTCGAGTTGCACGTCGATCACTTCAATGAAGACATGACGAATCATCGCTTCGACGAAATCCTGCACGTCCTTTTCTTCGACGAACGCGAATTCCAAGTCGAGCTGGGTGAATTCCGGTTGGCGGTCGGCGCGCAGGTCTTCGTCGCGGAAGCAGCGCGCGATCTGATAGTAGCGATCGAAACCGGCCATCATCAGGATCTGCTTGAACAACTGCGGCGACTGCGGCAGCGCGTAAAACTGACCAGGATGCACGCGGCTGGGCACCAGGTAATCGCGCGCGCCTTCCGGCGTGGCCTTGGTGAGAATCGGCGTTTCGATATCCTGAAAACCGCGCGCATCCAGATAGCGGCGCAGCGCCTGCACCAGCTTGATGCGGGTGCGGATCATGCCCTGCATATCCGGGCGGCGCAGATCGAGGTAGCGGTACGTCATCCGCATGTCCTCGTTGGGATTTTCGTGCAGCGCGAACGGCAGATCTTTCGCGGCGTTGAGAATGTCCACCGTCTCCGCCAGCAATTCCACCGTGCCGGTCTTGAGTTTGTCGTTGGCCGACAGGCGCTTGCGGATCGTGCCGGTGACGCGTACGCAGTATTCGTAGCCCAGCTCGCCGGCCACGGCGAAGCCCGCGGCGTTTTCGCGCTCGATCACCACCTGGGCGATGCCCTCGTGGTCGCGCAAATCGACGAAGGCGACGTGGCTCTGCAGGCGAAGGGTGTTTACCCAGCCGCACAGCGTGACGGTCTGGCCGACCAGCGACTCATTAATAAGGCCGCAGAAATGCGTGCGCATACGAGAAGGAACTCCGGGCCGCCTGGGCGGCAAATAACGTGGAAAAGGCCCGGAATCTTAACACTGCCGGGCGCGAGAACTCGCCAAACGCCCGTCTTCAGCCGCATGGGGCCCTTAACTTGAGGACGGGCTGCTCGCCGGTTTGCTCTCGGCGGGCGCAGGCGCCGGACTGCTTTCAGCTGGCTTGGCGCCCGAGGTGTCGCCGGCCAGATTGCGCTTTTTGTCGTTGTCTTTTTTGAAATCGGTCTCGTACCAGCCGCCGCCCGACAGACGGAACTGCGGAGCGCTCAACTGACGCTGCACCTGCGGCGCGCCGCAGCTGGGGCACGTGGACGGGTCCGGGTCGGACATTTTTTGCAGGCGGTCGAAACGATGGCCGCAAGCGTTGCATTGGAATTCGTAGATGGGCATAGATCGAAAGGCTCCGCACACGCCATCGAGGTTCTGAATGCGATGGCCGCGGTGATTATCGGGATGAACGGGCGGATTTCAACGGGAAATTCGCGCTAGCGCACGGCTAAGCCTACCAGGATGGCCAGTTCCACGAATTCGGCCAGCGCGCCGGCCGTGTCGCCGGTGAATCCGCCGAGCCGATTCAGACAGGCTTGGCGCCATAAACCGAACACCGAGGCCGCAAAGGCCAACGCCAGCAGGCCGCGCCACCCGAAAAGCAGACAAGAACCCGCCGCGCTGAGCGCGAGCGCCGCGATGCATGCCTGGCGTGGCGCCTCCATCAAGGCCGTGCCCAATCCGCCGCTACGTACATAAGGTGTTGTGAGAAAAAGCGCGGTCAAACCGGCTCGCGCCAGCCATGGCGCCAGCAACAAGGCCGTCCACGGTGTCGACGAAAAACTCGCCAGCGCCGCGAACTTCAACAACAGCACCAAGACGAGCGCCACCACGCCCGCGGGGCCGCAGCGCGGGTCTTTCATGATTGCGAGCGTTTTTTCGCGATCGCCCAGTCCGCCCACCCATGCATCGGCGCTGTCGGCCAGTCCATCCAGATGCAACGCACCCGTCAACACGACCCATGCCGCAATCAGCATGGTGGCGGAAAGTATCGACGGCGTATCGCGCAGCAACCACGCCAAGCCGCTCAACAACGCGCCGATGATCAAACCGACCAGCGGATACCACGCCAGCGACTCGGACTTGGCGCGCGCATCGTCATACACGCGCGAAGGCACCGGCAGCCGCGTAAGAAAACCGATGGCAGCTAGCAAGCCGCGCATCAGGCAGCGACCGCCACAGGCCAACGCAATGGATGCAATGACGCATGCGGTACATCGATGCCCGCCATATCGCCATAGCTGCGTCCTTCGACCAGACAACGCAGCAAACGAATAGCGCCGCCGTGCGTGATCACCAGCACACGTTCGTCCGATGCCTCCGCCGTTACATCATCGAGTGCGCCGCAGAGTCGATCGCGAAATGCGTCGAAGGTTTCGCCACCGGGCGGCGGATACGTCACCGGGTCCGACCAGAAGCGCCCCAACGCATCGCCCTGCTCTTCGGCAATGCGCTCGATGGGCACACCCTGCCACGCACCGAAGTGATACTCCGCCAATCGCGCATCGATACGCAGCGGCACGCCGCGCGATTGCGAGAGTTCCCGCGCAAACGCCGCGCAACGCTGCAACGACGAGGCGACGATGCGATCCCACTCACGCCCTTCCACCGCCGCGCGCAACTGCGACCAGCCCAATTCACTGAGCGGATCGTCGAGCTGGCCGCGATAACTGCGCTGCGCAGTATCGCCATGACGAAGCAATTCGATCGTCGTGCTCATGCGTTCGATACGCCCGCTTGCTCGAACGTCGCCATGCCATTGTGCAGCGCGCACGCAAGACGCAGTAACGGAACCGCCGTAGCCGCGCCGCTCGCTTCGCCCAATCGCAATCCAAGATCGATCAACGGCTCGGCGTTCAGCGCCGTAAGCAATCGCGCATGACCGTGTTCTTTGGAGCGATGCGCAAACAACAACCACGGCCGCAACTGCGGTTGAATGCCCACCGCAACCAACGCCGCCGTGGTGCTGATAAAGCCGTCGACCAATACCGGAATGCCTGTTTGTGCGGCTGCGATATACGCGCCGACCAAAGCCGCGATTTCGAAACCGCCCAGGCAACGCAATTGCTCCAACGGTTGTTTCGCTGTTTCGTGAGCCACCAAAGCACGCTCAAGCACTTTCACCTTGTGCTGAATACCTGCCGCATTCAGACCCGTGCCTGCGCCCGCAAGGCACGACGGCGGCTCTTCCAGCAACGCGCTCGCCAATGCTGCGGCGGATGTCGTATTGGCAATACCCATTTCGCCGCCGATAAAAAGTTGCGCGCCCGATTCCTTCGCCATGCGCACGCTTTCGGCACCGGTGGAAAGCGCCGCTTCCAGCTGCGCGGTGGTCATCGCCGGTCCATTGCAAAAATTCGCCGTCGACGGCGCGATGATTGCGCGACGCACGCCGGAAATGTCGCCGGGATCGTTCACCGTGCCCAGATTCACCACATCCAGCGTCGCACCGAGGCTACGCGCCAACACGCTGATGGCCGCGCCACCGGTCGCGAAGTTGCGCACCATTTCGCCGGTGACGACCTGCGGAAACGCGGATACGCCCTCGTCGGCCACACCGTGATCCGCGGCGAACACGCTGATCCACACGCGATCCGCACCCGGCTCGGAGGTGCGTTGCAACGAAGCGAGCTGGACCGCCACCGCTTCCAACGCACCCAACGAACCAGGCGGCTTGGTGAGTTGCAATTGATGCGCGCGCGCGGATTCGGCCAGTGCGGCATCCGGTTGAACGCAGGGCGCGGAAAGCCAATCGAGACTCATGAGAGTGTTCCTTTAAGTACAAGAGGTAAACCGGCAGCAACGAAAACCACGCGTTCGCTTATCGCTGCAATGGATTGATGCAAGCGTCCGGCCTCGTCGACAAAACGACGGGTCAATTCACCCATCGGCACGATACCAAGACCGACTTCGTTACTGACCATCAACAACTCGCCAGGCAAACCTGGCAGCACGCGAAGCAGCCGGTCGCGTTCGCGCTCGAACGACGACGGGTCGGTATCGCCAAGAAGATTGCTGAGCCACAGCGTAAGGCAATCGACAAGAATGCAACGATCGTCGCGCGCATGCTCGCGTAGCGCATCGGCCAGATGCGACGGCTCTTCCACGCACTGCCATTGTCCAGGCCTGCGCTCGCGATGATGCGCGATACGCGCAGCCATTTCGGCGTCGCCGGCCTGCGCCGTCGCGATGTAAACCACATTTCGGCCGCTTTCGATGGCCAGCCTTTCGGCCAGCGCACTTTTGCCCGAACGCGCGCCGCCGAGTATCAAGGTACGCATGCAGTCATCCCCAACCATTGCTCCAGCCGGCGCGTATCGAGATGCGATTCAATAGCGTCTGCCAGACGTTCAATGCTGACCTCACGCAACGCGTGGACGTCGAGCGTACTCGCACGATGCAATCCCGCCCACTGCAATATCGCGGAAAGTGCTTGCGGATCGTCGAACAAACCGTGCAGATAGCTTCCCGCTATTTGACTGTCCGCCGACATCGCGCCATCGCTGCGTCCGTCGCTCAACCGCGCAAACGGATTTGCCATCGCTTGCCCCCGGCTCACGCCGCAGTGAATTTCATATCCGCGCACGTCGGCATCCGCAAACGCAAGACGACCGGTAACACAATGCAGTTGTTTGATCGGCTCCAGCGTGGTTTCCAGATCGAGCCACCCCAGACCATCGCTGGAACCCGACGCGCCTTCCATTCCCTGCGGATCGTGCACGGCGCGCCCCAGCATTTGCAAACCGCCACAAATACCCAGCACTTTGCCACCGTAGCGCAGATGTCTGGCGATAGCGCGATCCCAACCTTGCGCCTGCAACCAGGCAAGATCCGCGCGCGTGGATTTGGAGCCCGGCAGAACGATCAGATCGCACGCCGGTGGCGCATCGCCAGGCCCGATGATCTGCAGATCCACCTCAGGATGCGCACGCAGCGCGTCGAAATCGGTGTGATTGCTGATGCGCGGCAACGCCGGCACTGCGACACGCAGCCGCGCTTGCGGCTTGTTTTGGTGCTCGCGCGGCAACGCGTCTTCGGCTTCAAGATGCAAGCCGTGCAAATACGGTAGAACGCCGAGCACCGGTTTACCTGTCTCCCGCTCCAACCAATCGAGTCCCGATTGCAGCAACGCCAGATCGCCGCGAAAACGATTGATCACAAATCCGACTACACGCTTGCGCTCGCTGACCGACAGCAACGCGAGCGTGCCGACCAGATGCGCAAAGACGCCGCCACGATCGATATCGGCCATCAAGATCACCGGACAGTCCACCGCTTCCGCATAACCCATGTTGGCGATATCGCGATCGCGCAAATTGATTTCCGCAGGACTACCCGCACCTTCCACGACAACGACATCGTACGCATCGATCAGGCGACGATGTGATTCCATCACCGCGTCGAAAGCTCGACGCTTGTAATCGTGATAGTCGCGGGCGTCCATGTTGGCGACCGGGCGACCATGCACAATCACTTGCGCGCCGACATCGCTATTGGGTTTCAACAAAACCGGATTGAAATCGATCTGCGGATTGAGTCCGCACGCTTGCGCCTGCACGGCCTGCGCACGACCGATTTCGCCGCCATCGACAGTTACGGCCGAATTCAACGCCATGTTCTGCGGTTTGAACGGCGCCACGCGCACGCCGCGCCGATACGCCCAGCGGCACAACGCCGTCACCAGCGCGCTTTTGCCGGCATCGGAGGTGCAGCCTTGCACCATCAGCACGCGCGCGGTCATTGCAGCACCTCGGTCAGTGCGCCATCGAGTCGTTCGAATGCAGCATCGTTGGGGGGCAATCCAAAGCGCAGGCTGGGAGGTAGATCGAACAAACGCGTCAAGATGCCTCGCTCGGCGAGCGCGCGATGCAGCGCCAGCGCATCGCTGCGGCGACACCACTGGAAAAGTCCGCATCCGCCGGACGGTGTCAAACCGTGTCGTGCAAGCAAGGCGGTGAGTTGCTCGCTCGTTTGCAAAAGTCGGGCGCGCGCCTGTGTCTGCCACGCGCCATCCGCCAATGCTTGGCGCAACACATAACGCGTCGGCCCACCCAACGTCCATGGCCCGAGTTTTTCTCGCAAGGCTTCGAGCAGTGTGGGTTCGGCGCAAACAAAACCCGCGCGTGCACCGGCCAACCCGAAGAACTTGCCGACCGAGCGCAGGACGATAAGTCCTTTGCGATGCGTGAAACGGCTGAGGCTATTTTGCGGTGTGACATCCATAAACGCTTCATCGACCACCAGCCAACCATCGCGCGCGGCAAGCTCGGCATGCGCCTGCAACAACTCCTGTGGATCGAATCGTTCCCCACCCGGATTGTTGGGATGAATCAACACCAGCACATCCCACGACGCCGTATTGGCGAGCAAGGCGCTGGCGGCCTGCGTGGTCACGCGATGTCCTGCATGTCGCCATGCACGCGCATGCTCGGCATAACCGGGCGCGATGATGCCGACACGCGATGGCTTACGTAGCAACGGCAAGGCTTGAATCGCCGCTTGCGAACCTGCCACCGGCAATACGTGCGGCGCTTGGTAATAAGCGCTGGCCATTTCAGCCAAGCCATCGTCGTCTTCCGGCAGACGCTGCCAGACCGACGCAGGTACGTCGGGCACCGGCCAGCCGAACGGGCTAATGCCGGTGGAAAGATCCAGCCACCTCTCAACAGGAATGCCGTATTCGCGCGCCGCGCGTTGCAGACGACCGCCGTGCTCAAGCATGCGCGCCTCCGTGCATCGCCAAACCGATCAGGCCCGCAACGATCAGCCAAATGACAACGCCACGTCGCACCAATCGCCACGCGCGATCAATGGTGTTGGCGTCCGGCAATTCGCCTTCGCCCAGATCGGGGCGCGTTTCCCAGACACCTTGGTACGGCGCTGCACCACCCAACTTCACGCCCAAGGCGCCGGCGCCTGCGGCCATGACCGGACCGGCGTTTGGGCTTTTCCACAACGGCCCTTGCCAATGCCAGCAGCGAATCGCGCCATCGAAATGGCCGCACAACGCATAGGTAAATGCGGTAAGCCTTGCAGGCAAAAAATTCAGCACATCGTCGATACGCGCCGCCGCCCAGCCGAAGTGCAAAAACCGCGTCGTGCGATAACCCCACATCGCATCCAGCGTATTGGCCAATCGATAGAGCAACGCGCCCGGCGCGCCGGCGATAGCGAACCAGAACAAGGCGCCGAATACCGCATCGTTGCCGTTTTCCAGCACCGACTCGGTGGCGGCGGCAGCGACCTGTTGCGCGTTCAACGGCGACGTATCGCGGCTGACCATGCGCCCCACCGCTCTGCGCGCTTCCTCCAGATCATGATGCGCAAGAGCGTGCGACACGTGTCGCGCGTGCTCGTCGAGGCTGCGCAGGCCAAGCGTGAAATAAAGCACCGCCACGTTTACGCACCAGGCAAACCGCGCCGACGTATATCGCTGCATCACCCACACGCACAGCACGAAAGGCACGACAGCGAGTGACCACGCAAACAACCCGTTGGTGCGTCGATCCGCATACAGGCGATGTTCGATCCGATTCGCCAAGCGACCGAACGCCACCAGCGGATGGGCACGTTGCGCCTCGCCCAGCCAGCGGTCCAGCAAAACCGCGCACAACATGGCCAGCGCAATACTCATGGCAGAAACAACCGCAACGCCGCCAACGGGTTCGACGGAAAATAGAAGTGCACGAAACTTGCGGTTAGGCGACGATCTCGATAAACCGCTTCCTGCGACGGACCTCGGTTTGGATTGAATGCATGCGCGAGTGGCAGCGCATCGACCCACGCTTGCGCATAGTGAAACGTATGTCCGCGCATTTCGCCTTCGGGCAAGTCGACGCCTTGCAACCCCAACGCCGCCAGCCTTGGCTGCAACGCGGCGCGACCCCGCAACAGGCCGGCCATGCGCGCTTCATGTCCGTCCCGATCGGCAAGCGATTGGAGCGCAAACAACAATCCGCCGCATTCGGCGAGTATCGGTTTACCGGCATCGCGATGCGCGCATAGCGCAGCATGCAAATCCTGCCGCTGCGACAGCGCATCCAGATGCAATTCCGGATAACCGCCCGGTAACCACACTGCATCGCATGCCGGTAGGCCATCCCCGGCGACGGGCGAAAAGAAACACAACTCCGCGCCAGCCTCGCGCAGCACCTCGAGATTGGCTGGATAGATAAAGCAAAACGCATCGTCGCGTGCGACGGCGATGCGTTTTCCCTTCAACAGCGGAGGCACCGCATCGACACTCGGCGCATCAAACTTGACCGGAGGCGGCAAGGCTGTAGATGCATGCTCGGCCCATGCATCGGCCAGCGCATCGAGTCGTGCATCGATATCGGGCAATTCATTCGCCGACTTCAAACCAAGATGCCGCTCCGGCAACGCAAGTTTTTCGTCACGCGGCAACGCGCCTAGCCAATGTAACGAACAAGGAAGGCTCTCTTTCAGCAACTGCGCGTGATAAGCGCTGCCCACACGATTGGCGGCCGTGCCGTACATGGATAAGCCATCGCGATACGCCGCCAGTCCACACGCCAACGCACCGAACGTTTGCGCCATGGCCGAACCGTCGATCACCGCCATCACCGGCAAACCCAACGTTTGCGCGAGATCGGCGCTGGATGGTGCGCCATCGAACAAACCCATCACGCCTTCCACCAAAATCAAATCGGCGTCGCCCGCCGCATCGAACAAGCGCTTGCGCACATCGATTTCGCCGCACATCCACAAATCGAGCTGATAGGCGCGTGTGTGCGCGGCGCGCGCCAACACCATCGGATCGAGAAAATCCGGACCCGTTTTGAACACACGCACGCGCCGGCCTTGCCGAACATGCCAGCGCGCAAGCGCAGCAGTGACTGACGTCTTGCCTTGCCCGGATGCAGGCGCGGACACCAGCAGCGCGGAGCAATGACGAACGTCGGTCACAGTTCCACGCCTTTTTGGGCTTTGATGCCCGCATCGAAGGCGTGTTTCACCACGCGCATCTCGGTCACGGTATCGGCCACTTCAATCAGTCCATCCGGCGCGCCGCGTCCTGTGATCACGACATGTTGTCGCGGAGGTCGTGCGGCTACGGCGGTGAGCACTTGCTCCAATTGCACGTATTGCTTCACCAGCGCGATGTTGAGTTCGTCGAGCAACACGAAATCGTACGCGGGATCGGCCAGCATGCGCGCAGCAATCGCCCATGCGGCTTGCGCCGCCGCAATGTCGCGCGCCTTGTCTTGCGTTTCCCAGGTGAAGCCTTCACCCATCACGTGGTAGTCGAGCTGCTCGCCCGCAAAGAGACGGAAGAACGCTTCTTCGCCCGTCGAAAACGTGCCTTTGATGAACTGCACCACGCCGCACTTGAAGCCGTGCCCGAGCGAACGCGCCAGCATGCCGAAGCCCGAGGAGCTCTTGCCTTTGCCGTTGCCGGTATTCACGACAAGCACGCCGCGATCGATGGTGGCGCGGGCGATTTTGCGATCGACCAGTTCTTTCTTGCGCTGCATGCGCTCGCGATAGCGCTCTTCGGGCGTCAGGTCGTCGCTCATACGAACACCACGCGATACCGCGCGCGCGATAGAGATGTCGTTGCAAACTTCATAACGTCGAAAGTCCTCCGCGTGACTTGCACAAGGGCAACGGAGGAAGCGGTAACTGCATCGCGATGGATGCAGCGACCCGACACGGCCCTCCGCCTGTCTGGTTTCAATGCGAGGCCGGTCTCCGGGCTTGCGAGCGAAGGCTTGCGCCTCCCGATCCACGCCTTCCCATGCTCCAGGATGCTCGGAATTGATCAGAGCTTCTTTCAGCACAGTGGCAGTGAGTGGACGGTGTGCTCGCTTACCGTTGCGGGGGCAGCTCCGGGATTGCCGCGCGAACGCGACGCACCGGATTCCCGTTTCAACCGCCAGCTATGCGCAAGCGGTCACCTCAACTCGACGATCTTAGAGCCTGCACTCTGGCGCGCCTAGCCTGGCGTCGGAGAGGTTTTCTACACGCCACCTAGACGACCGGATAACGATGCTGGCTGCAAACGCAGGTTCCGAACACGTAGCAACTTGCGCAGGGTGGGATCGAAGGCAGCCGCAGCGGGCCTCTCATGCGAGCTAAGCACATGCTCAACTTGGATATTCTTATTTGGACTTTGAATCGCCTGATGATCCATTAGGTGCGTGGCGCTATTGTCACTAACCTGAAATTGTTGCTAAGCAGCAAATTTTACGTTTAGGGGAATACACCGAATGAAAAAAACCAATAACGGGTTCGACCGCAACGCGCCCACGAAACACACTCGCCATTTGAACGCCTTTACACCACTCGCTGCCGCGCTCCTGCTTGCGTTGGCTTCCAACGCCGCCGCACAGGACGCATCGCAAAGCGCCCTCCCGTCCGGCAACACGAAGAATCTGCAGGCGGTGATCGTCACCGGTACGCGCACGCAAAACCGTACCGATAGCACGTCGTTGTCGCCGATCGACGTGGTTCCCGCATCGGCGCTGCAGAGCACCGGCACCACCGAACTCACTACTGCATTGGCGCGCCTGATTCCGTCGCTGAATTTCCCGCGCCCATCGGCGACCGACACCACCGACTCGCAGCGTCCCGCGCAATTGCGCGGCCTCGCACCGGACGAAGTGCTGGTGCTGGTGGACGGCAAGCGCTGGCACACCAGCTCGATGGTGAATGTGGACGGCACCATCGGTCGCGGTTCGTCGCCGGTGGATCTCAATACGATTCCGCTTTCCGCGATCGATCATATCGAAGTACTGCGCGACGGCGCGTCCGCGCAATACGGCTCCGACGCGCTGGCCGGCGTGATCAACATCATTCTCAAGCACGGCGCGCAAGGCGGCTCGGTCGAACTCGACGGCGGCAAGTACGAGCGCGGCGGCGGCAAGCAGTGGCAAGGGTCGGCCAACTTCGGCATTCCGTTGAACGGCGACAAGGGCTGGCTGCGCATCAGCGTGGATGACGGCCATCAGGATCCGACCAACCACGGCGGCGTGGATATTCGCTATCCGCAGCTCGGCGAGAAACAAGTGTTCGGCGATCCCACAGTCAGCCAGCACAACCTGTTTCTGAATTCGCAGTACGACATCACCAGCAACATCCAGTTCTACGCATTTGGCAGTTATCACGCGCGCAATGCGATTTCCGACGAGTTGTATCGCAATCCGTTCGGTTACTCGTCGTCGGTGAAATCGCTGTTGACAGCGCTTTATCCGGACGGATATCAGCCGCTGTTGCAGGCGCGCAGCACCGATCAGCAATTCGTAGCCGGCGTACGCGGCACCACCAGCGGCGGTTGGCGTTGGGATGTCAGCGCCAACTACGGCGGCAATCGCGTGTCGCTGGATACGATCCACACGGCGAACTACGCCTTCCTGCACGACTTCGGCTACACGCCCACCCAATTCTTCGATGGCATCGTGTCCTCGTCGGAACAGGTGGCGGATGTCGATATCGCCAAGGACTTCAACCTGAGCTGGCTGCCCAATGCGGTAACGCTCGCGTTCGGCGGCGAATACCGGCGCGATACGTATCAGATCAGCGCGGGCGATCCGAGTTCGTATTACATCGGCACGTCGGGCGTGAGCGGCGGCGCGCAAGGTTTTAGCGGCTACAGCCCGGTCAATGTCGGTTCGTGGAGCCGCAGCGACGTCGCGCAATATGTGAGTTTGGAAACCAACCTGACCGACAAGCTCGGCACCTCGTTCGCCGTGCGCCACGAGGATTACAACGATTTCGGCAACACGGTGTCCGGCGCGCTGGCGGCGCGTTACGACTTCACCGACCGCTTCGCCTTGCGCGGCAGCGTGTCGAGCGGCTTCCGCGCGCCGTCGCTGGCGCAGGAAGACTATTCGCAGATCGGCTCGCTCTACCTCACGCCGAGCAACACCGGCCCCGGCATCGCGCCGGGCATTTACCAAACGGGTCTGCTGCCGGTAGGAAATCCGGTGGCGCAACTGCTGGGCGCGCAGGCGCTGCGACCGGAGCGCTCGCATAACTACACCGTGGGCGCGGTGTTCAATCCGATCGACGCGCTAACGCTCACCTTCGACGTCTACCAGATCAATGTCTACAACCGCGTGGTGCTCTCCAACACGTTGAGCGGACTGAACAAGCCGGTGGTGGTGGACTACCTGGCGGCCAACGGCATCACCAACGTCGCCTTCAGCTCCGCGCAGTACTTCACCAACGCGGTGGATACGCGCACGCAAGGCGGCGATCTGGTCGGCAGTTATCGTTCCGATTTCGGCAATGCCGGCGCGCTGCAGAGCACGCTGAGCTACAACTACAACCGCACGCAGGTCACGCATGTGGCGGCGAATCCGGAACAGTTGGATGCGCTTGGACTGCAGTTGCAGCGCGTCACGTATCGCGATATCAAGGGCTTGCTTGCCAACTCCACGCCGCGCAGCAAGTTGATTCTCAACGAGAACTACTCGCTCGGTCACTGGGCGCTCAATGGCAACCTAACGCGTTACGGCAGTTTCACCGCGTACAGCAACAGTTCGTATCTGCTCAATCAGACCTTCAGCCCGCAATGGGTGCTCGATCTGGCAGGCAGTTACAACCTCGACAACTGGACATTCACGCTTGGCATGGACAATGCCACGAACAGTTATCCGGACAAGGTGATCGCTGCTAATAACAACAACGGCACCATTCCGTATTCAGAATTTTCACCCGCGGGCTTCAATGGGCGTTACTATTACACCAAAGTGATCTATCACTGGTGATTCGACCCACTGCCAATCCTGTGCGATCCATGCATGAAAATCCCGGCCATTGGCCGGGATTTTTTTATGCGCGTTACGCAATGCACTCCCTCCCCTGCTTGCAGGGGAGGGCTGGGGTGGGGTTGCACGTGCTTGCCGCGATGCTGACATTCGAAGTGCGATTGAAGACTTCACCCCACCCCAACCCTACTGCACGTAGGGGAGGGAGTTGTTCCTCAGTGTTTGTGGAAAGCCAAATGTCCGCCTTCCGCGCCCACTACGATCGTATCGCCCGGTGCGAAGCGTCCTTCCAGAATTTCCTTCGCCAGCGGATTTTCCAGCTGCTGCTGGATCGCACGCTTGAGCGGGCGCGCGCCGTACACCGGATCGAAGCCGACATTGCCCAGCAGATCCAGCGCCTTCTCGTCGATCTCCAGTTTGAGCTGACGCTCTGACAAGCGCTTTTCCAGGCCGACCAGCTGAATCGCCGCGATCTTGCGGATCTGCTTTTTCTCCAGCGGGCGGAACACCACCAACTCATCCAACCGGTTGATGAACTCAGGGCGGAAATGCGCCTGCACGACGCCCAGCACGGCCGCTTTCATCTGCAGATAGTCGGCTTCCGAATCGCCGGCTTGCTCTTGAATAAGCTGCGAGCCGAGGTTCGACGTCATCACGATGACGGTATTGCGGAAATCGACCGTGCGGCCCTGCCCGTCCGTAAGACGCCCGTCGTCGAGCACTTGTAGCAAGATGTTGAACACATCCGGATGCGCTTTCTCCACTTCGTCCAGCAGGATCACGCTGTACGGGCGACGACGCACCGCTTCGGTGAGATAGCCGCCTTCCTCGTAACCGACATAACCCGGAGGCGCGCCGATCAAGCGCGAGACGGAGTGCTTCTCCATGAATTCGCTCATGTCGATACGCACCATCGCGTCCTGCGTGTCGAACAGGAATTCGGCCAACGCCTTGCACAGTTCCGTCTTGCCCACGCCGGTGGGACCGAGGAACAGGAACGAACCGTACGGACGATTTGGATCGGATAGACCCGCGCGCGCACGCCGAATCGCGTCGGACACCGCGCGAACCGCTTCATCCTGCCCGACCACGCGCTTGTGCAGCGATTGCTCCATATGCAGCAACTTGTCGCGCTCGCCTTCCAGCATTTTGGAGACGGGAATACCTGTCCAGCGCGACACCACTTCAGCGATCTCTTCCTCCGTGACGCGATCCTGCACCAGTTTGAATTCCTGCTGCTCGGCCGCTTGCG
The DNA here is from genome assembly GCF_021390675.1 of Dyella sp. 2HG41-7. Classification (NCBI taxonomy): domain Bacteria; kingdom Pseudomonadati; phylum Pseudomonadota; class Gammaproteobacteria; order Lysobacterales; family Rhodanobacteraceae; genus Dyella; species Dyella sp. 2HG41-7. The sequence continues at coordinate 1,120,099 of NZ_JAJEJV010000004.1, read as the reverse complement.
CCGCGGCGAGCTGCTTTTCCAATTCCGGCAAGCGGCCGTACTGAAGCTCGCTCATCTTGGCGTAGTCCTGCCGGCGCTGCGCGCCTTCGAGTTCCAGGCGCGCCTGCTCGATCTGTTCCTTCACTTTCGTCGCGCCTTGCAGCGCGGCCTTTTCAGACTTCCAGACTTCGTTGAGGTCGGAGAATTCACGCTCCAGTTTCGCGATATCGGCGTCGAGATCGGCGAGGCGTTTCTTCGACGCATCATCGGTTTCCTTCTTCAGCATCTCGCGCTGAATTTTCAGCTGGATCAGGCGGCGTTCCAGGCGATCGAGCTCTTCCGGCTTGGAGTCGATTTCCATGCGGATGCGCGAGGCCGCTTCGTCCATCAGATCGATGGCTTTGTCCGGCAACTGACGATCGGTGATGTAGCGATTGGACAGCGTGGCCGCGGCGACCACCGCCGGATCGGTGATTTCCACGCCGTGATGCACGGCGTAACGTTCTTTCAATCCGCGCAGGATGGCGATGGTGTCTTCTACGCTCGGTTCGCCGACAAACACTTTCTGGAAACGGCGTTCCAGCGCGGCGTCTTTTTCGATGTACTTGCGGTATTCGTCCAGCGTGGTGGCGCCGATGCAATGCAGTTCGCCACGCGCGAGCGCGGGCTTCAGCATATTGCCGGCGTCCATCGCGCCATCGGCTTTGCCCGCGCCGACCATGGTGTGCAACTCATCGATAAACAGAATGATCTGACCTTCGTTTTTCGATAGGTCGTTGAGCACAGCTTTCAGGCGTTCTTCGAACTCGCCGCGAAATTTCGCGCCGGCGATCAGCGCGCCCATATCGAGCGCGAGCACGCGGCGGTCGCGCAGACCTTCGGGCACTTCGCCTTTCACGATGCGCTGCGCGAGACCTTCCACGATGGCCGTTTTGCCCACACCGGGTTCGCCGATCAATACGGGATTGTTTTTGGTGCGACGCTGCAGCACCTGGATCGTGCGGCGGATTTCTTCGTCGCGACCGATCACCGGATCGAGCTTGCCGCTTTCGGCGCGCGCGGTAAGGTCGACGCAATATTTCTCCAGCGCCTGGCGCTGATCTTCCGCGTTTTCGCTTTGCACTTTTTCGCCGCCGCGCAATTTTTCGATCGCGGCTTCGAGATTGGCTTTGGTGGCGCCCGCAGCTTTCAACGCCGCGCCGAGTTCGCCTTTATCTTCCAGCGCCGCCAGCACAAACAACTCGCTGGCGATGAATTGATCGCCGCGTTGCTGCGCGAGTTTGTCAGTGAGATTGAGCAGGCGCGTGAGTTCGTTGCCGGCGTGGATATTGCCTTCCTGACCGCTGACTTTGGGCAGCCGGTCGATCAGCTCATTCACCCGTTGGCGAAACGCTGGCACGTTGACGTGCGCCTGCGTCAGCAAGGGCGCCGTCGAACCGCCTTGCTGATCGAGCAAAGCGGCCATCACGTGCACCGGTTCGAGCATATTGTGATCGCGTCCCACGGCCAGCGATTGCGCATCGGCAAGCGCCTGCTGGAAACGCGACGTGAGTTTGTCCATTCGCATCGAGGTATCCCCAAAAAGGTTTTGGCGGACACGCCGCCACTGCCCAAAAAGATGCGGACAGTGCGGGGCGATTCAAGCGGAATGCGGATCGAATTCCACCGGCATATTAAGCCGTGGGTTGGGCTGGAACCTAAGGTTCGAGCCAGATTAGGCTGGCGAAGCGGCCGCTGCGGGCGCCTTCGCGCCGATAGGAATAAAAACGAGCATCGCCACGGGTATCAAACCCGCCGCCGTAGATGCGCAGCACGCCCGCCGCCTCCAGGCGCTGCCGGGCAAGCAAGGCCAGATCGCAAAGCCAGTGGCCGGGACGCGTGGGCGTGAACGCGGATTCCGCCGCTGGGTGGTGATGCAGAAAGGCTTTGCGCACTTCCTCGCCCACTTCGTACGACGGCCCGCCGATGCAGGGGCCGAGCCACGCCAGCACGTTTCCAGGGGGTCTCTGCATATCGTCGATGGTCTCTTCCAGCACGCCCGCGGCGAGCCCACGCCAACCGGCATGCGCCGCGCCGATCACGCTGCCGTCGTCGGCGCAGAACAACACGGGCAAACAATCGGCGGTGAGAATCGCCAGCACGGTGCCGGGCAAATGCGATACCGCGGCGTCCGCTTCGGGTTCGACGGGACTGGGCAGCGGCCCAAGATCGGCCACTACGGTGCCGTGCACTTGCTTGAGCCAGCGCGGCTCGGCCGGCAACGCCAGCGATTGGCGCAACGCGCTGCGATTGCTGTGCACGACGGCGCCATCTTCGCCACTGCGCAAACCGAGGTTGAAGCGCCCGAACGGCGACTGCGACACACCGGGACCATCGCGCGTCGTGATGGCCGCATGCACGCTGCGCGGCGCGGGCCAGTCGGGAAAGATCCAGGCGTCGGTCATGGAAGACACCGCGTCAGTCGTCCGTGCCGTTGGCGGCCAGATCGTCGCGAATGGCGACGATCAAGGCATTCATATCGTCCGGTCGCGGCGATTCGAACGACAGCGTTTCGCCGCTCACCGGATGCACGAACGACAAACGCTCCGCATGCAAAGCCTGACGACGGAACCCGCGCAACGCGGCGACCAGTTCGGGTGTCGCGCGCTTGGGCAGCTTCAAGCTGCCGCCGTATAGCGGATCGCCGACGAGCGGATGACCGATATGCGCCAAATGCACGCGGATCTGGTGCGTGCGTCCGGTTTCCAGATTGCACTGAATCAGGCTGTGGGCGCGAAAGCGTTCGCGTAGACGATAGTGCGTGACGGCGTGCTTGCCATCCTCTTCGTCGCGCACCGCTTGTTTCAATCGGTCGGTGTGATGACGGCCGATCGGCGCATCGACGGTGCCCCCGGCGATCAGCGCGCCCAGCACCACGGCTTCGTACTGACGCTCCACATCGTGACGGGACAACATGTCGACCAGCGCCGTGTGCGCGGCGAGCGTCTTGGCGACCACCATCAGGCCGGACGTGTCTTTGTCGAGCCGATGCACGATGCCGCCGCGCGGCAATTCCGCCAGCTTCGGATCGTGATGCAGCAGCGCGTTGAGCACCGTGCCGGCCGGATTGCCGGCGCCAGGGTGCACCACCAGACCGGCCGGCTTGTTCAGCACCAGCAGGTGTTCATCTTCATGCCGGATGTCCAGCGCGATGGCCTCGGGCGCGCTGGCGACTTCGACCTCCAGCTCCGCCTCCAGTAACACACGCTCGCCGCCTTTGAGCAGCTGGCGCGGCGCGGCCGGCGCGTTGTCCAACGTGACGGCGCCGGCCTTGATCCAGGTCGTGAGCCGGGAGCGGGAATAATCGGGGAACATCTCGGCCAAGGCCTGGTCGAATCTCCGACCCGCCGCCGAGAGGGGGACAATCGCCTCGTGACGGATGACGGTCATGCGGCCGAGCTCCCCGGCCGGCGGCCGGTTTCGGCTATCATCCCTTTTCGCTCAAACATCTGAACCCTACCTCATGCGCGTAACCAAGCTGCCGGCTAACCCGACAACTGTCCTTAAAGTACTGATCGTGCTGGTTCTGGCACTGACGATGAGCGCTTGCTCGTGGTTCCGGCGCGGCGGCGATCCGCTCGACACCCTGCCCGTGCAGCAGCTTTACGCCAAAGCGCATAACGATCTCGTCCATGCCGATTACTCGGCAGCCGAGAAAGCGTACCAGCGTCTGATCGCCCGCTTCCCGTCCGGCCCGTTCAATGAGCAATCCCAGCTTGAGCTGACGTACGCTCAATACAAGAACAACAAGCCGGACGACGCGTATTCCACGATCAACCGCTTCATCAAGACCAACCCGCTCAATCCGCACGTGGATTATGCCTATTACTTGCGCGGTATGATCAATTTCGATCGCACTACCGGCATTATCGAGCGCACGTTCTCCGATGAGGCCAAAGGTGCGCAGGCGCGCCGCGACCAGGGCTACAACCTGAAATCGTTCGACGATTTCGCGGAACTCAGCCGCCGCTTCCCCGACAGCGCCTACACGGCCGACGCCCGCCAGCGCATGATCTACCTTCGCAACGTGCTGGCGCAGTACGAAATCAACGTGGCCGAGTTCTATCTACGAAACAAGGCGTATGTAGCATCGGCCGACCGCGCGCAGTACGTGATCGAGCACTATCAGGAGTCGCCGCAGGCTGGCGATGCGCTGGCGATCATGTGCCGCAGCTATCTGGCGCTGGGCCAGAAGCAGCAGGCGGAGCAGGTGCGCCAGGTGTTGACGACCAACTATCCGGATCATCCGTACCTGAAAGACGCCCGGTGGCCGCACTCGCCGTCGATCATCCGCAAGATGATTCCGTTCTCGGGTCACTACTGAGTCATCGCTTCACAGAAAACAAAAAGCCGGTGCGCGTCGAGCCACCGGCTTTTTTATTGGTTGAAGTTTTTGCGCGCTATTTCCAGCCCGACGTGATCGGATAACGACGCTCGCGGCCGAACGCGCGCGTGGTCACGCGCGGACCCGGCGCCGCCTGACGACGCTTGAATTCGTTGATCAGCACCAAGCGCACCACACGATGCACGGTGCTTTCATCGAAGCCTGCGGCAATGATCTCCGCCTGCGATTGTTCGTCCTCGATAAAACGCGCAAGGATTGCGTCCAGCTCGTCGTACGGCGGCAAGGAATCTTGATCGGTTTGATTGTCGCGCAGCTCCGCGGACGGCGGACGCTCGATCACCGCAGGCGGAATTACCCAATCGTTCGCGTTGCCGGTTTGGCGAGTTTCCGCTTCGTTGCGCCAGCGTGAGAGGCGATATACCTCGGTTTTGTACACGTCCTTCAACGGCGCATACGCGCCGCACATATCGCCGTACAACGTGGCGTAGCCCACCGCCATCTCGCTCTTGTTGCCGGTCGCGAGCAACAGTCGACGATGTTTGTTGGACATGGCCATCAGCATCACACCACGCGTGCGCGATTGCAGATTTTCCTCGGTGATATCCGGCTGCTTGCCGGCGAACACCGGCGTAAGCGCCGTGATGAACGATTCGTAGACCGGCTCGATGCCGATCACGTGATAGTCCACGCCAAGCCGCTCGGCCTGTTCGCGCGCGCCGTCGAGCGAAAGCTGCGAGGTGTAACGCATCGGCATCATCACCGCCGTGACGCGATCGGAGCCCAGCGCATCCACCGCAAGCGCCAGGGTAAGCGCCGAATCGATGCCGCCGGAAAGACCCAGCAGCACGCCATCGAAACCGTTCTTGTCGATGTAATCGCGAATGCCGCGCACCAGCGCCACATACAGCGTCGCTTCGTGCGAGGTATCCGGCACGCTGGGCCAATCGCGAGCATGCAAGCTGCGATCTTCCGTATCGAAATCCACCCACAGCAGCGCATCGACGAACGTCGGCGCGCGCGCGGCGATGCTGCCATCGCCGTTGACGAGCATGGAACCGCCGTCGTAGACCACTTCGTCTTGCCCGCCGACGAGGTTGAGATAAATAAACGCGCAACCGGTTTCTTTGGCGCGCGCGACCAGCACTTCTTCGCGTGCCGCCTGTTTGGCGTCGTCCCAGGGCGAGGCGTTGATCACCACGATCAGCTCCGCGCCAGCGGCCGCGGCTTCTGCGGCGGGTTCCGCCTGCCATACGTCTTCGCAAATCAGATAGCCAACGCGAACGCCGTCTACGACGGCGACCGCGCTGCTGTGGCCGCGCCGGAAATATCGCTTGTCGTCGAACACGCCGTAATTGGGCAACGCTTGTTTGTGCGTGATCTGGGCGATCTGGCCGCCGCGCAGAAACGCGGCCGCGTTGTAAACCTCGCCGAGGCTGTGCGGAAAACCCACAATCGCGGCCAATCCGTTGGTATCCGCCGTCAGTTCTTCGATCGCGTCTTGGCACGCCGCGAGAAAGCTCGGCCGAAGAAGGAGATCTTCCGGCGGGTAGCCGCTGATTGTGAGCTCAGGAAACACGGCCAGCGATGCGCCGCCTTCGTGGGCTTGCGTCATCAGGTCGCGCACTTTGACAGTATTGGCGGCGACGGCGCCAACGGGGAAATCGTGCTGAGCCAGCGCCAGGCGAAGTACGGCCATCGGTTTGTCATGGTCCAGGGACGGTGGGTGCTAAATGGTAGTCGAAGCGGCGTTGGACAAGGCATTTCCCTTAAGGCCTGGTCAACCCGAAAGGCACGCGCTCACGCCATTGGACCATCGGAGCGACGCAAATTTGGAACCCGATGCCTCGGCGACGTCGGTCCACCCGCTTTCGGTGAGTTTCGCAATGAATCGAAACCCACCGAAAGCCGCGAAGATCCGCCATTTCTTCCTGCGCCCAGCCCCCTGTGCCAGTGCTACCATCGCCGGACGCAGACTGGCTAAGGGGCGCAGCTTTGCGTCGTCACTTGCACGCGCAGGAACCCGCGTTGCGGCGGTCGCTGGACCGTGGCCTGGTCAGCCTTTTGCTTTGCTTTTTCGTGTTGATCGGTCGGCCGACGCCGGTCGACGCCCGGCCTTTGCAGCTCTTCGGTCCCGCGCCACAGTCGCCGCCGCTCGCCACCTATCAGGCCGACGTGAACGACGCCCGCCCGCAAAGCTACGCCGAATTGAATCATTGGCTGGCCGCACGCCCGCCATTGCCGTCGGTCAATATGCTCGGCGGCGATTTCTGGCTGGTGGCGCGCTTCACCCCGTCGAAACCCGCGTCCGCCTGGGTGGTGACGTTCGACAATACGTACTACGACAGCGCCCGCATGCTTGTGCTGGGCGACGATGGTTCGCAGCAGTACGTAGAGACGGGCGCGACGCAGGATGTCTACGAAGTGCCGCGCGGCGTTGCCGCCGTGACGCTGACGCCGGGGCATCGCTATGCGGTGGTGATTCGCGTGACGTCCAAGTTTTTTACGGCCATGCCGCGCGTCGACGTGCAGACGCGCGCCGAATATCACCAGCGACGAACCAATGAATCGGCGCTTATGCTCGGCTCGCTGGGCGTGCTGTTTGGGCTGGGCATTTTCATTTTGTTCGTGGGTTTGTGGATACGCGATCAGGGTTATCGGCTTTACGGATGCCAGGCGTTGATCCTGGTCGCCGGCTGGGGCTTCTTTTTCGGCGTGCCGCAAAGTTGGCTGGGTATCGACACGGAGCCGGTCAACTTCGCGCAGTGGTTCATTCTGCTTCCCGTTGTGCATGCGCGCTTTACGATTCGCTTTCTGGATTTGCGTCGGCATGCGCCGCAGATGGCGCGCGTAGGTTATGGCATTGCGGTGGCGGCCATTATCGCGCTGCCGGTATCGCTGCTCTTTCCGAAGTTGGCGTTTCTTATCGCCACGTTCGCGGTGTCGATCGTGGTGCTTTATTCGGCGGGCATGGGTTTGTGGGCGTTGTGGCGAGGCGTCCGCCGCGCGCGCTTTTTCACCTTGGCGTTTATGGCGGTTCTGGTGCCGGGCGTGATCATTCTTCCGGTCAACTTCGGCTTGATTCCCAGCATGGTGGACAACGCCGATCTGCTAACATTGATGGGCAATGCGTGCGAAGCGATGTTGCTGGCGTTCGCGTTGGCCGATCATGTCAAATTGGTCGAAGACGGCCGCGAGCGCTTTCGCCGCGGCATGCAGGAAGCCATCGCCAAGGCTTCCATCGATCCCTTGACGGGCCTGGGTAATCGCCTCGCCTTCAACGTGATGGTCGAAGAGATCACGCGCCGCGAAAACACCAATCCTGCGCAGGGCACCTGGCAGATCGGCATGATCGATCTGGACGGACTCAAACTCGTCAACGACAGCCAAGGTCACGAACGAGGCGATGATTTGTTGCGCGCCGTCGGCGAGGGCTTGGCGCGCCTGGGCGACTTGATCCGAGCCTTTCGCCTGGGCGGCGACGAATTCGCAGTGATCGCCTACGGCGACGAACTCGGGCAGCAACGTTTGGCGCGCGCGCTGGGCGAACTGGATCAATCGCTGCGCCACAGCGATTTCCCCGGCGCCGGCATCAGCTTCGGGTTATGCAGCGCGCCGCCGGATCAACGCCGTTTCAGCAGCGCCGATTTCACCGAGCTGGTGCGCCAAGCCGATCGCACTATGTATGCGCACAAGTCGTACCGCCGCACCGAACGCCTTAGCGAGCAGGCGCTGCCTGAAGCGCGCTCCGAGTAATCAGGCTACCAACCACGCTCGCCTTGAATGTGCGCGGGCACACCGCAAATCGCCCTGCTCGCCTGCATACCCCCCATCACGGCCGCTTCCACGCAACCCGCGTCGAGTCCGGTTTTCAACCAATCGCCCGCGAGAAAAAGATTGGCGAAACCGGATTTATCAGCGTGCAATCGATACTGGCTCGTGTTGACCAACGACAACACATAGCGCTCGGAAGGATCGACATTCGCACGCCAATACTGACTGTCGAAGCGCGCTACACCTGCGCCTTCCTTAGGATCGACCAGCCAGTTCCATGGAAATCCCCGATGGCCCACTTCGCTCCAGAGCGCGCCGATATCCGTTTGCAACTGATGAATCGCCGTCGCCTTCACTAAGGTGGCGCAGCGCGCGGGAAAATCGCTGTCTCCAGGCTGCGGATAGTTATCGAGCGCCAGCGCGTTGCAGAAGTAGCCGATGTTTTTCGGCGTGTGATCCGGCGGCCATGTTTCGCGGCACAGCAATTGATCCATCGACGCCCAAGTGTCGAACGGCTCGGTGAATCCCGATAGCACGGGCTCTTCGTCGTTTTCGCCGCGATCGCTCCAGCCGATGCCCTGCAAATCCTGATTCAACCAGACCTGGTAAGCCTGCGTCGCAACGGCTTCGATGTGATCGCTGCATCGCTTCAGCGCATCGCTGATTTTCAACAAAGGCTGCGCCACCACAGCAAGGCTCGCGACCGACAAACCGAACACCACGTGGTCGAAATCGATGCCTCTACGCAATGTTTTATGCGGCAGCGATGCGCCGGTCGCCTGGCGATACACGTCGGGCCAATTCGTCCAATGGCTTTCCAGATTGACGTCATGCGCTTGAAGCAAGGCCGCTTGCCGGGGATCGATCTGCTCGTAACACGGCTGCGAAGGCCAGCATGGCAACCCGTTTACGTCGACCAATGGCTCGTAGTTATCGCCGAGCAGCGCAATCTGTTGCTCCAATTCGATCTCGTCGACGTTTGTATTGGACGCATCGGGGCGCAACTCGCACAACTTGTGGAAATAGTGGAATTGCACACCACGGCGCTTGAGCACTTCGTACACCGGCGCAAACACCACATCGCCCATGCCGGCTTGCATCTTGTACATCAACGCGCCGCGATAACTCAGGCCCACTTTGAGCATGCCGCGCAACATGGTGCCGGCTTCGATATTGGGTTGTGCGGGATTGCCATTTCGATAGGCAAACACTAGATCGTAAAAGCCACGCACGGGCGCACCGTTCACGCTGACTGGTTGCGCGCCGTGCTGCGTCAACCAGGCGCGGAAGTCGATGTGGTTGATGACTTCGAAACCCTTTCCGATCACGTCGTCCATCAACATACCGACACCGACAGCTAACGATGTATCCAACGCCAAATACAGTCGACGCCAGTCGTCGGACCAGGTATCGGGATCGCCAAATGGCGCAGCGACATCGTGCAGAGCGTGTTGAAGCTCCTGCAACAACTTCAGCACGGCCGGCCAATCGGCGGCCGCGGCGCCGTCGCCCGGCGCGGATTTCGCGGACGAACGCGCCAAGTCTCTCGCCTTGCGCGCAACCGTCAAGGGATCGCCCACGTCTTCGTATGCCGTCAGGCCGGCGCGCGCTGCCGCCAGCAAATCGTGCAATCGACTTTCACGATGTTCGCCCATGCGAAAGGGCGAACCCGCATGTTTGAGAAACGTCATCGCCCAGGATTCGAACCACGAACGTTGCCAATCCAGCAATTCACCCACGATGTCGCCGATCGTTTCAGGCCCGCGCGGCATGCCGGGCGTGCCGGGCAATTGCGGCGTATCGATCGGCCACACGCGCCAACTCGCTTCGATAAGTTCGGCGAGACAAACGAAATGCTGCGGTTTGAACGCATCCGTCCAGGCCGCCAGCGGGCTGCCGGGAGGACGCGCGAGTTCCGCATACGTTTGTTGCATGAGTTGAAATGCGTTGTCGTAAAAGCCGAACCAGATATGCAATCCGTGCTCTTCGATACGCTGCGCCATGCTTGCATTGCGTCCGCTAGCTCCTTTGCCGCCGAGTCGCCAACCCATTTGATAGACGTCGATCTGATAGCGCTCTTGCCAGTTCTCCACGCTGCTCAACCAAAACGCAGCCGTCATCGCTCCTACACCGCCACCGAGAATGGCGATGCGCTCGGGTTGTGTTTCCATCAATCGTGCTCCTTGCGAATGGAGTTATCGACCAACTCGACGCCCTCGCCGACCTCAAAATCGAAATCGATGCGAAAGCCGCAATGCGCTTGCTGCAACCCAACCTTCCAGCCCAGCGTTCGATCGAGCGGAAAGCTGTCGAAGGGATGCAGTCGCATGTCGTAGCGACCGCTCAAGAGCGCGAGCGCGCGAATTTCTTTGACTTTGGCCGGTGCGGCGACAATGGCTTGATACACCGCGCGATGCCCGGTGCCGTCGGGAAATTGTTTGAGGAAGATCTGATCGACGCCGGGAAAAAATTCGAACCATTTGTCGAAGGTTTTGCGCCACGCCGGATGCGTATCCCAGAAACCCGGCGTTTCATGCATGGCCGCAACCAACCCTTCGCGCCACGCAAGCACATCTTTCGTGGGCTCATCGAGCAAGCCGGGCAACGCATCCAGATCGAGCAAGGGATGCATCGCCAATTCGGATTCCGGCGAAAACGGTTGAAAGCCTTTGGCCGCGAGACGAAACGTGGTGGGCAGTTCGTCCGGATTCGGCATGGCGTACAAGCAGTCGTATTTCGGATAGCCGTACAACTCGCGACCGTTGATCAACGCCATAGCGTCGTCGACCCAAATGTGCAACGGATACGCGTAAAACGTCGGCAACACCTCGCCCGGCTTGGTCGCGCCCACCATCACCCAAGTAACGATGTCGACTTCCTTCCCCCAACCCTTCACCACATCGACGGGATATGCGCTATGCGCGTGGCGGATCTCGGCAAAACTCAGCAACACGTAATGCGTAAGCACAGCGAAGTGCATGTCGCCGCGACTGCAATCGTTGAGCGTGCGATCGATGCTCTTTTGCAACGCATTTAAATCGCCGGGCACCCAGAAACCGTACAGACGCGCCTTCTGCAGCGCGAGCGGCGGATGCATCAACGGCGAGCCGGGCGGATACAAGAACGGCGGACGTGACGAAGCGGTCATGCAGAGCACCCCCCAATGCCATCATGCGCGGAGCTTTACGCTGGCACGAAACGCACGCGTTGTCGAATGACATATCGGCGCGCGTTGTGGAGTGTTACAAGCTTGAAACATCGCCCAACAAAAAGGCCGCGTTGCCGCGGCCTTTTTGCATGCGTCGATGACGACGACTTACTTCTTCAACAGACCTGCGAGCGTCTTGCCCAGATCCGCCGGCGACTTCACCGTGGTGACGCCGGCCTTTTCCAGCGCAGCGAACTTCGCCGCCGCCGTGCCCTTGCCACCGGAGATGATCGCGCCGGCATGACCCATGCGCTTGCCGGCCGGAGCCGACGCACCTGCGATGAACGACACCACCGGCTTCTTGACGTATTCGCCGATGAATTCAGCCGCTTCTTCTTCCGCGCTGCCGCCGATTTCACCGACCATGATGATGCCTTCGGTCTGCGGATCGTCCTGGAACAACTTCAAGCAGTCGATGAAGTTCAGGCCGTTGATCGGGTCGCCGCCGATACCGATACAGGTGGACTGACCCAGGCCTTCGTTGGTCGTCTGGAACACGGCTTCGTACGTCAGCGTGCCGGAGCGCGACACGATGCCAACCTTGCCCGGCTTGTGGATGTGACCCGGCATGATGCCGACCTTGCATTCGCCCGGCGTGATGATGCCGGGGCAATTCGGTCCGATCAGCACGGTTTCCGGATGCTGCGCCAGCACGTTCTTCACGCGCAGCATGTCGAGCACCGGAATGCCTTCGGTGATCGTCACGATCACGCGCACGCCGGCGTCGATCGCTTCGAGGATCGAATCGGCGGCGAACGGCGGCGGCACGAAGATCACCGACGCGTCGGCGCCGGTTTCTTCCACCGCTTCGGACACGCTGTTGAAAACCGGCAGACCGATATGCTCGGTGCCGCCCTTGCCCGGGGTCACGCCGCCGACAACTTTGGTGCCGTAGTCGATCGCCTGTTCGGCGTGGAAGGTGCCCTGCTGGCCGGTGAAGCCCTGCACGATCACCTTGGTGTTTTTATTGACCAAAACGCTCATGGTTTACTCGCTCCTCACTTCGCGGCGGCCACGGCTTTCTTCGCCGCGTCGTTGAGATCGTCGGCCGGCGTGATCGCCAGACCGGAGTTGGCCAGCAGCTCGCGGCCCTTCTCCACGTTGGTGCCCTGCAGGCGCACCACCACCGGAATCTTCAGGCCCACTTCCTTCACCGCGGCAATGATGCCTTCGGCGATCAGGTCGCAGCGAACGATGCCGCCGAAGATGTTGACCAGGATGGCCTTCACCTTGTCGGAGGAAAGAATCAGCTTGAACGCTTCGGTGACGCGCTCTTTGGTGGCGCCGCCGCCAACGTCGAGGAAGTTGGCCGGCTCGCCGCCCGCCAGCTTGATCACGTCCATGGTGGCCATGGCCAGACCCGCGCCGTTGACCATACAGCCGATGTTGCCGTCCATGGTCACGTAGTTGAGGTTGTGCTGCACGGCGGCCGCTTCGGCGGCGTCTTCCTGCGACAGGTCGCGCATCTTGGCCAGGTCCGCGTGGCGGAACTCGGCGTTGTCGTCGGAGTTGACCTTGCCGTCGAGGGCGGCGAGGTTGCCGTCTTCGAGGATGGCGAGCGGGTTGAGCTCGACCAGCGAGAGGTCTTTCTCGTTAAAGAGCTTGTACAGGCCCAGCATGATCTTGGTGAGCTGGGTTACCTGCTTCGCGTTGAGATCCATCGCGAAACCGAGCTGGCGGCACTGGTACGGCTGCAGGCCTTCGACGAAATCGACCACGATGGTGTGGATGTCGTCCGGCGTTTCCTTGGCCACCTGTTCAATGTCCACGCCGCCGTGCTTGGAGGCGATAAAGGTAACGGCCTTGCTGTCGCGGTCGACCAGGATCGACAGATACAGCTCTTTGGCGATGTTCGTGGCATCGGTGACCAGCACCAGGTTCACCGGCAGCGCGCGGCCGGCGGACTGGTAGGTTTCCATGTTCTTGCCCAGCATGCCTTTGGCGGCGGCATGGACGTCATCCAGACTCTTGCAGAACTTGACGCCGCCGGCCTTGCCGCGGCCGCCTGCGTGGATCTGGGCCTTGACCATCCACTGCGAACCACCAAGGTGCTTGGCGGCGTCGACGGCGGCGTCGGGGGAATTGGCAACTTTGCCCGGCGGCACGGCGATGCCGTACTGCGCGAACAGCTCTTTAGCCTGGTACTCGTGGAAATTCATTCGATACCTCGAGTGAATGGGGAAAAATCGAGCTTGTGCGGTAACGACAGCACAAGCTTGGGAGGACGGACGGCGGTGAAACGCACTACCGGCTTGCAGTGCGCTGCGGTCGTGGTTCGCCACGACGAAAACCGCGCAATACGGCCCGATATTTTCGCGGAAGCCGGCCGCGATGGAAAGGGGCGGGCCCGAAATACCCTCACGACGCGTAAGGAGAACGGCTACATAGCGGGCGAGACTTTCCTACCGATACACTGACCCAAACCCACCTGCCGAGCGCCCAAAACCCGTGTCCAGCCGCGCGATGTCCGATTCGCCCAACAGCACGACGACCCGCCACGAGCTTTTATTCCTGAATTATTTCAGGCTGGCCCAGGCCCTGGTTTATTCCGGCCTGGCCTTCACCCCAGCCGGCATGGGTTGGCCGCACCTGGACAATATCGAGCTCGCCCGTCTGGTCGCGGCCGGCTACCTGCTGTTCGCCCTCGGGGTGGTTTCCCTTACGCATATGACCCGGTCGCTGGGTTGGCTCGGGATTCTGGGCACCCTGGTCGTGGATATAGCGGCGGCGGTGCTGGCCATCGCCGCCATGAACGACGCCCGCATCGGCATCGCCATGATGCTGGCGATGAACCTAGCGGCCGGAGCGCTGCTGCTGCCGCTGCGCCTGGCCTTGTTTCTTGCGGCGCTCGCGACCCTGGGCGTCTTGGGGCGCAGCTTTTTTTTGCTGCCGCATGCGGCGGCGACCGACGACCGGGATCTGCTGGAATCGAGCCTGCTCGGCATGGCTTATTTCGCGATCGTGGTGCTGTGTAATGTTTTAGGTCGCCAACTGCGCGCCAGCGAAGCGCTGGCCGAGCAGCGCAGCATCGATTTGGTCAACCTGTCGCAGGTCAACGAGCTGATCATCCGGCGCATGAAAACCGGCGTGATGCTGGTGGACGACGCCAATCGCATCCATCAGATCAACGAGGCGGCGTGGATGCTGCTGGGCAATCCATCGTCCGATCAACGCGATCTGGGGCGCGTCGCGCCGGAATTGTCGCGCCGCCTTTATCACTGGATCACCTCGGGCAAGCTGGACGAAACCGCCACGCAATTGGCCGACGGTATGCCCGAAGTGGTGCCGCGATTCAGTCGCCTTGCGCCGAACGACGATTCCCTGGTGCTGATTTTTCTGGACGACACCTCGCTGGTATCGCGCCGCGCCGAAGAACTCACACTCGGATCGCTGGGACGCCTGTCGGCTTCGATCGCCCACGAGATCCGCAATCCGCTCGCGGCGATTCGCTACTCCGCCCAATTGCTGGCCGAGTCTACCGAGATGGGCCCCACCGATTTGCGCATGGTGGAAATCATCAACAACCACTGCAGTCGCCTCAACGACATCATCGAAAATATTTTGCAGTTGTCGCGACGCGAGCGATCGCGACCCGAGTCGCTGAATCTCGGCGATTGGTCGCAAAGTTTTGTCGAGGAATACAAGCAAGGCAACGATCTGGGCAACGATTCGTTGCGCGTGATCGACAACAGCGCCGCGCCCGTGATCGCGGTGGCCGATCCGCAGCAATTGCATCAAGTGGTGTGGAATCTGGTGCAAAACGCGCTGCGTTACGGACGCATGCCCGGCGAATCGGCGCGCGTGCTGGTGGTGGTGCGTCACGGCGAACACGGCGTACCGATTCTGGAAGTGATCGACCGCGGCCCGGGTATCGCGCCGAAAGTCGCGGCGCAGATTTTCGAACCCTTCTACACCACGCACGAATACGGCACCGGCTTAGGGCTCTATCTCGCACGACAAATGTCGGAAGCCAATCAAGCCGCGTTGGAATACGTGCGCGTGGCTGGTGGCGGCAGTTGTTTCAGATTGGTGCTGACGCCGCCGGTGCGGATCGAACCGGCGGCCTGACGTCGACCGTCAGGTCGATCTGACCACCAAGGTCGTCGCCATCATCTGCGACTGCACCGACTGCCCGTGTATCTGCGCGAGCACTTTGCGCGCAAGCAGAACGCCGCCTTCCTGCCAGTTCTGCCGCACCGTACTCAACGGCGGCAGGAAGCTCGCGCCGAGCGGCGTATCGTCGTAGCCGATCACGGAAACATCGTTAGGCACCGACTGACCCAGTTCCACCAGTGCGCGAATCGCGCCCATGGCGAGCAAGTCGCTGCACGCGAAGATCGCATCGAAACGCACTTTGCGTTCGGACAGCGACTGCACGGCTTCGATGCCCGATTCCAACGTAAAGTCCGCCCGGCGCATCAGCAGCGGCTTGATGCCGTGCTTGGCCAGTTCGTCGACGAATCCGAACAGGCGTTGCGCCATTTCCGGGTGATCGGGATTGCCGATAAAAACCGGATGACGCCGCCCAATGGAAATAAAACGCTCCGCCACGCTGATGCCGCCCTGGCGGTTATCGCTGCCGACCACGATGTGGTCGTCGCCGCCTTGCCCGGCCGCGCCCCACACCACCATCGGCAACCCGACCTTGTCGTAGTAGCGTACGGCGTCCTGATGCACACCCTGACCCAGCAAAATCAAACCGTCCGCCGCTTGCACTGGGGCATTCGAAGCACCTTGCCGCGTGGTGAGCAGCACGCTGTAACCGGCCGACGTCAGCTCTTGCGAGATACCACCGAGCAGCGATAGCGGGTATGGATCCCACATGGTGCGTTCGGAAGACGGCTTCATCTCCACGATCACCGCAACCGTATGGCTGCGGCGCAAACGCAGGTTGCGCGCACTGACGTTCAACTTGTAGCCATGTTTGCGCGCCAGCGCTTGGACCCGTTCCCGTGTCTCGGCATTGACCAAAGGGCTTTCGCTCAAGGCCCTGGACACGGTGATTTTCGATACGCCGGCAAGCTCCGCGAGGTCCGCCATGGTGAGGCTGGGACGGTGCGCAAGAGGTTGTTTCTTCTTGGGCTGCGTCAAACGGCGACCCCCTCAAGTGGATGCATCAATACGGTTGCGACGTGCACGGCAAGTGTGCCGTAGCGGCGTCCATTGCACCAATACAGTTTCTTTTGCAACCACATTTTGGACACGCCCCGAGGCGCATCATGCTGCGCTGCGAATATGATATCGATATCTTGATATCGATATCACTGAAATCTTATGCTCGCGCACCACAGGCCGAGGCGGCCGATGAAAAGACCTACCAAGCGATGCCAAGGGGAGAATGCGTGCACAGCCACGATGCACAAGCCGTAGCCATGGAACCGGCATACCAGGCATCCCCCGATCCCTGGCGGGTCGTTCATGCTCAGCGTCCAAAGGGATTCGAACTGGCCAAGTTCGAAAGCCTGTTCGCGCTGGCCAACGGCACACTCGGCGTGCGCGGCGCATTGGAAGAAGATCGCAGTCCCACCCAAGGCACGTTTCTCACCGGCGTATGGGAACGCACGCCGATCGAATACCACGAACGCTTCCCCGGCTTCGCCCGCACCACCGACACGCGCATCCCGGTACCGGACGGCGTACGCATCGGCTTGCGTTTGGGCGAGGCGCCGGTCTATCTGCGCGAAGGCGAATGGCTGGCGTTCGAGCAAGCGCTGGATTTGCGCGCCGGCTGTCTGGAAAGAACCCTGCGCTGGCGCTCCCCCACCGGCGTCACCCTGCAGATCGACGCGGAGCGGATCGTTCCCCTGCACACCCCTAACCTGTTGTGCATCCGTTATCGCGTCACCTCCGTTGATTACCACGGGCCGATCACGCTCGAATCCCAACTGATCGCCAGCAACACCGCCGCCGAACAAGGCGACGATCCGCGTATCGGCGCGCGCATCAGCGGCGGCCTGAGCGTCACCGCGTCCGATGCCGATCGCACCATCGCGTCGATCTGCCAACGCACGCAAAGCAGTCATATTCGCCTGGCGAGCGTGCAACGGCATCGTATGACGCAGCCGAACCTCGCGTTCTCGCGCGCCCTCGTCGACGACGCCGAAGACGTGCAGCAGGACTTTGTCGCCGAGCTGCATCCCGGCGACAGCGTGGTGCTGGAAAAGTACGTCGCGTATGCGTGGAGCCGCCCCGAAGGTGGCGACACCGAAGCCTCGTTGCTCGATGCGGCCGCCACCACGCTGGAACGTGCGCTCACTGTTGACTTCGACACGCACCGCGCCGAGCAAGCGAAAGCCTGCGATGCGTTCTGGCGCGAAGTGGATCTGGAGATCGACGGCGACACCGCCGTGGAGCAAGCGCTGCGCTTCAACCTCTATCACTTGCTGCAATCGGTCGCGCGCGACGGCAGCGGCAGCGCCGCCGCCAAAGGCCTGACCGGCGAAGGTTACGAAGGCCACTATTTCTGGGACGCCGAGGCGTTCATTCTACCGGTGCTGGCGGCGACCTCGCCCGAGCGCGCACGCAGCATGCTCGAATATCGCATCAGCACGCTGGACCGCGCGCGCAATCACGCGCGCGAAATGAATCATCCCGCCGGCGCGTTGTACGCGTGGCGCACGATCAGCGGTGATGAGTGTTCGGCGTATTTTCCTTCCGGCTCGGCGCAATATCACATCAATGCGGCGATAGCGTTCGCCATTCGCATGTATGTGGACGCATCCGGCGATACGGATTTTTTTGTGCGCGGCGGCGCCGAAATGTTGTTCGAAACGGCGCGCCTGTGGCACCACGTGGGCAACTACAACCCACGTCGCGGCCATGCGTTCTGCATTTGCCAGGTAACCGGGCCGGACGAGTACACCGCGCTGGTCGACAACAACTACTACACCAACTTGATGGCGCAACAGCATCTGCGCTACGCCGCCGACATCGCATCGCAACTGGGGCGCGAACGTCCGCACGAGTACGCGCGCATCGCCACGGCACTGGAGTTGTCGGATAAGGAAATTGCCGCATGGCTCGCCGCCGCGGATGCGATGTATCTGCCGGTCGATCCGCAGCTGGGCATTTTTCCGCAGGACGACGACTTTCTCGATAAACCCCGCCTTCCCATCGCACGCCCCGGCGAGCACGGTCATCGTCCGCTGTTATTGCAACTGCATCCACTGACGATCTATCGCCATCAAGTGTGCAAGCAGGCGGACGTGCTGCAGGCCTTTGTGCTTGCCGGCCACGGCATCGACAAAGAAAGCAAGCGGCGCAACTTCGATTACTACGAAGGAGTGACCGTGCACGATTCCACGCTGTCCGCGTCGACCTTCAGCATCGTTGCGTCCGAAGTCGGATACGCGCAGAAGGCGTATCAATATTTTCTGGATACGCTGCGCGTCGATTTGGACAACCTGCACGGCAACACCTCGCACGGCGTGCATATGGCGGCGATGGCCGGCAGCTGGCTTGCGTTGGCATGGGGATTCGGCGGCATGCGCGCGGTGGATGGTCGGCCGTCCTTCTCGCCAACCTTGCCCGCGTCGTGGAACAGCTACCGCTTCGGCGTGAACTGGCGCAACAACCACATTCGCGTTTCGGTCAACAAAGATCGCGTGGAATACACGCTGACCGAAGGCGTGCAGCTGGAAATCATGCATCACGGCAAGAGCCTGCTGCTCTATGCAGGCCACACGGCCAACTTGCCGCTGCAAGCGTCGGCGCATCCATCGACCAAGGGCGTGATCTTCGACCTCGACGGCGTGATTGCCGACACGGCGGTGGTGCATCACGCCGCATGGAAAAAACTCGCGTCGGAAATCGGCGTTCCGTTCGACGACTCGGTCGGCGAGCGGCTCAAAGGCGTCGATCGCCGCGCTTCGCTCGACATCATTTTGGAAAACGCATCGCACACGTATTCCGAAGACGAGAAAGAAGCGCTCGCTTCGCGCAAGAACGAGTATTACAAGCAGCAGATCGAATATTTCGGTCCGGAAAATCTGCTGCCGGGCGCGCGCCACGCCGTCGAATCGGTGCGCCGCGCTGGCTTGAAAACCGCGCTGGCGTCGGCCAGCCGCAATGCACCCCTTTTGCTGGAAAGGCTCGGTATCGCCGAATTGTTCGACTACGTGGTGGATGCAAACCGCATCAGTCGCGCAAAACCCGATCCCGAGATTTTCCTGGCCGCGGCAAGCGGCCTCGGCTTGGAGCCGAGCGAGTGTCTTGGCGTGGAAGACGCCGCGGCAGGGATCGCCAGCATTCACGCTGCAGGAATGAAAGCGGTTGGAGTCGGCCAGGCGCAAGCCTTGGCCGGTGCAGATCTGCTGTTGCCGAACGTAGGTGCGTTCGACATCAGTTTGTTTGTTTAGAGAAACAAGAAACAAGAACGAAGAAACAACTAAACACGCGGTTACGCCGCACCATCACATACAAACCGTTGGGGAGAACGTTTGATGAAGACCAAGCCACTCACACGCGTAGCGTTGTCGGCTGCTATTACGGCCACGCTTGTGTCCGGCGCCGTCTATGCGCAGGACACGAGCCAGACGCAAACGACGACGACGCCGGCGACTACGGCACCGACGACGCCCGCCGTCAAAGCCAGTCCCGGTGCACAGCAGAGCGCCAATGCCAAGAATGCTTCAACCCTGCAGCAAGTGGTGGTGACCGGCACCGCCACGTTCGGCGGTATCAAGAAAATCGACGCCGCGTACTCGATCACCTCGATGACCGCGCAACAGATCAAAGAAGCCAACCCCAAGAGCGTGGCCGATCTGTTGAAAGCCTCGCCAGGTGTGTATCCCGAATCGTCCGGCGGTCAGACCGGCGCCAATATCGAAGTCGCCGGCTTCCCGGGCGGCGGCGACGCGCCGTACTACACGGGCCAGCTCAATGGCACGCCGATCTACCCGATGTCGAATCTGTCGTTCATGGATCAATCGTCCATGTTCCGCCTCGACGACACCATCGATCGCGTCGAAATCGTGCAAGGCGGTCCGTCGGTGTTGTACGGCAACGGCCAGCCTGGCGTGACGTCCAACTTCATTCTGCGCGAAGGCACCGATACGCCATCCGGCGACATCGGCGTCACCTACGGTTCGGAAGGGTTGTATCGCCTCGACGGTTTCCTTGGCTTCAAGATCGCCAACAACTGGTATGGCAGCGTGGGTGGCTTCTGGCGTCGTTCCGACGGCGTGCGCGATCCGCAGTTCCCTGCCGACAACGGCGGCCAGTTTACCGCGACGATCACGCGCGACTGGGATAACGGCTCGCTAATGTTCTATGCGCGCGCATTGAAAGATCACAACCAGTTCGTCACCGACACGCCGATCCTCAATCCGAGCAAGGGCCAGTTCTCCAACTATCCGTATTTCGATGCGCTCACCGGCACCTTCGGCAGCAAGGCCGACCAGCGTGAATTCATCGAGACCACGCCTTGCTTCACCCTTGGCTGCAAGCCTGGCGGCGTCGACGCCAATCTCGCAAAGGGCCGCGGTGCGGATATCCGCACGTTCGGCGCGAACTTCGACTGGGATTTCGGCAATGGCTGGTCGATGTCCGACAAACTGGGCTTTACCGCAGGCGAGTTGAACACCATTTCGTTCTTCAGCACGGGCGACAACCCGACCACGCTCGGTAGCTACATCGCGAGCCAGGAAACGGCCGACGGTCTTCCGGCCGGCCTCGTCGCCAACGCTACGTATACGAATGGTCAGTCGGCCAGTTTGGGCCAGAACGTCACGCAGCAAGGTCTGTGGTGGGTGCGCAAGAATCTCGAAGCGGCGAGCAACGAGTTCCACGTCAGTAAGGAGTTGTTCGAAGGCAATACGTTGACGCTGGGCAACTACACGGCCGTCTATCAGGACCATGACACGTGGTTCCTCGGCAACAACATGTTGTTGCAAGCCGTCAACAATCCGAACCCGATCGTGGTGTCGCTCACCAATGGCGTAAACACGTGGGATCTCACCGACCCGCAAGGCTTCGTCAGCGCCGTTTCCGCAGCGGCCATCAAAGAACGTTGGCACGGTTTCAACTCGGCGTTCTTCTTGACCGATTCGTGGAAGATCGACAATTGGCTGATCGACGGCGGCATCCGTGTGGAGCATCAGAACGCCAACGGCGCTATCGCCAACACGGCCAAGGGTGACCTGGACGACAACCCGTACACGCTCTACAACAACAGCTCGCAATACTTCGCACCCGGCAATCAGTACATCAATTTCTCCAAGACGGAGAAGTCCTGGACGCTGGGCGCCAACTACGAGTTCAACCCGAGCATGAGCGCCTACGTGCGCGCAAACCTGGGCGTGCACTTCCCGGACTTCGACGATCTGCGCGGCTTGCCGACTACGCCGGTGCAAAAGATCAAGAACTACGAAATCGGCTTCAAGTATCAGGCCGATTGGATCTACGCCGACGTCAGCGCGTATCGCCGCTTGTTCTACAACGTGCCGTACACCATCACCACCGATACCGGTCAGAACACGTATGTGTACGGATCGCAGTCCAAGGGCGTGGATTTCATCACCACAGTCAAGCCGTTCGAAAATGCCGCGGTTACGTTCTCGGGCGACTATATGGACGGCCATTACTACCGTTACATCGGTTGCATCACCTACACGACGCAGGCCGGCGCCAACGCATGCTCCAGCATCAACGGCATGCAGTTGCAACGTCAGCCGAAGTTCCAGTTCCGTCTGACGCCGTCGTACACCATTCCCACTTCCTGGGGTAGCGTGAAAGCGTGGATCACCTACGAATACGTCGGCAATCGTTACGGCGATCTGATCCAGCAGCAGCCGCTCGGCAACTACTACGATCTGGCCTTCGGCGTGACAGCCAATGTGGGTCAACATTGGGTGGTGGGCGTGCAAGGCACCAACCTGACCAATCAGATCGGCATCACGGAAGGCAATGCGCGTCTGTTCGGCTTCGCCAGTTCCAACGGCGTGATCCTGGCCCGCTCGATCGAGGGCCGCGAGGTGAACGGGCAGGTGAAGTACAACTTCTGATGTGCTTTTCCCCTCTCCCCTGCCAGGGAGAGGGGCCGATTTGTTAGACGCCCTCCCCTCCTTTGGGCACCCATGGCCGGACGCACCATCCGGCCATGGACTTTCCGCCCATAACACGTTGTAGAGTTCGTTCGTCAGTCACTGTCGCGGCGGGTTTATGAACCCGCACGGCTTCGGCGGCTGCGTTCGGCGAGGGGGTTTGTTTCACCACGCAATGTGTCACCAGGCAGGTCGCCATGAACCGATTCCGCATGATCGCCGCGCTCGCTCTGATCTATATGGTCTTTGCGATTTTGCTCAACAGCGTGGGTACGGTCATCTTGCAATCGATCTACACCTTCGGCGTCGATAAGCCGCAGGCGAGCCTGCTGGAGCTGTTCAAAGATCTGCCCATTGCGATTACGTCGTTTCTTGTCGCTTCGTTTCTTCCCCTGCTTGGCTATCGGCGCGCGATGATGATCGCGTTGGGCATCGTTGCCTGCGCATGCGTGCTGATGCCGTTGTATCCCAGCTTCCGCACAACGGAGCTGTTGTTCACCTGCGTCGGCGTGTCGTTCGCGCTTACCAAGGTGGCGGTGTATTCCTCGATTGGACTCCTGACCGACGACCGTAGCGAACACGGCCGGCTCACTAACACCATCGAAGGCTTGTTTATGATCGGCGTGCTTGCGGCAGGGTGGCTGTTCAGCGCCTTCGTCGATCGCACGAAGCCTGGCAATGCGTCGTGGCTGAATGTTTATTGGGTGCTGGCGGTACTGTGCGTGCTGGTGATCGCGTTGCTCGCCACATCGCGCATGGACGAATCGGCCGCGCACACGGAAGAAACCAAAACCATGCGCGGGTCGTTGCTGGAAATGCTTCACCTGTTTTTGCGGCCGCTGGTTTACGTGTTTCTCGCTTCCGCTTTTTTGTACGTGCTAATCGAGCAAAGCTTTAGCACGTGGCTGCCGACGTTCAACAACGAGATCCTCAAGCTGCCCAATGCGATGAGCATCCAGCTGGCGACTATTCTCGCCGGCGCCTCGGCAGTGGGTCGCATCGTCGCCGGACAGTTGCTGCGTCGCATGCGCTGGTACGCACTGTTGAATATTTGCGTGCTCGGCATGGGATTGCTGGTGACGCTGACTTTGCCACTCGCGCAAGGAGTGGTAGAGCGCGCCGATATCGGCTGGTTGAACGCGCCGGTGGCGGCGTATCTGATTCCTTTAATCGGCTTATTGATGGCGCCGATTTATCCGGTGATCAACTCCGTAGCGCTGAGCTCGCTCCCTAAACCCTCGCATGCGCCGATGACGGGTTTAATCGTGATCTTCTCCGCGTTGGGCGGGACGCTCGGCTCACGTATCACGGCAATCGTATTTTCACGCTTCGACGGCATTCACGCGTTTTACTTTTCGCTGTTGCCGATGCTGTTGATCCTGATTACGCTGTTTTTCTTTAAGCGCGAAACCGATCGTGCCGGCGCTGGTCCGGCAACCATCGCCCTCGCCGTCAAATAGCGGCGCCGATCTATCTCGCGTATCGCCTCACTGATGGAGTATCCATGAGTTTTCGCCGCTTCGGCTTTTCCGGTTTGTTTCTCGCCGCTTTTGCCGTGGCGCCCGCGTCGCACGCGGCGACGGATCCGAGTTTTCTGCTTACCGCTTCCGCGGACAATTTTGGCAGCTATTTCCCGAGCTATCTGGCCAACGGTTATTTCTCGACGATGACCTCGCCGCGCGGCACCGAGCCTGCGCGTGCCTACATGGTCGCGTTTATGGATTACGACAAACGCGATGCGTCGCGCCCCGCCGCGATTCCCGGCTGGAGCGAGATCGACTACAACCCCGGCGGCGGCTGGATCAATTCCACGCGTCTGGACAAGAAAATTTTCGCCGACTACGCGCAGACGCTCGACATGCACGACGGCACGCTCACCACGCGCTATCGCTTCGATTACGCCAACAAGTCGACCGATGTGAAGGTGATCACCTTCGTCAGCCAGGCGGATACGCATCTTGCGGCCACGCAAATTTCCATAACGCCGCAGTTCGACGGCAGCGTGGAACTCACCTTTCCCATCCGCCTGTGGACGGAACATCAGCCGCGCTTCCCCATCGGCAGCATGACGGGCGACGAAATGATTTCGGCCGTGATTGCGAGCGGACAGAATCTCGACAACAAACCGGTCCCCACACCCGACCGCGCAGCGGTCTGGTATCCCGGTTACACCGAAGTCACGTCGAGCGATGGCGATACGAAAACGCTGACATTATGGCTCGATGGCCGCGCCAAAGAAGGCTTGAGCATGGCCGAGGCAGCGGCCGTCGCACTGCCGAAGAATCTGACGATCCAAAACGTGAAGCTGGACAAAACCTCCAACCTGCTCTCGCTGCACGTCACCGCGAAAGTCGCCAAGGGAACCACATACACCTTCACCAAATACCTCGCCGCATCGCGCCAGGATTGGGGCGGCGATGCGCAATCGGATGTCGCGCTCGCTAAGCAAGCGCGCGAAAGCGGTTTCGATGCGCTGCTCGCCAAGCATCAAACTGCATGGCATGAGCTGTGGAAGTCGGACATCGTGGTGGACGGCGACCCGCAGGTGCAAAAAGCCGTGCACTCCGATCTCTATTATCTGCTCTCCAATACGACCGTCGGCACCGCGTGGCCGATGGGCGCTTGCGCGCTGACGCCCAATTACGCCGGTCACGCGTTTTGGGACAGCGATTCATGGGTCTTCCCCGCGCTGTTGTTGCTGCATCCGGAACGCGCCAAGCCGATCGTGATGTTCCGCAATCGCACCATGCAGCCCGCACGCGAACGCGCGATCCAGTACGGCGCGAAGGGCACGATGTATCCATGGGAATCCGATCCGCAAACCGGCGTCGACAACACACCGCATTTCGCATACGGCGTATTCCGCGAGATCCACGTCAACGCCGATATCGCCATCGCACAATGGCAGTACTACCTGGCCAGCGGCGACGATGCGTGGCTCAAGCAATACGGCTGGCCGGTGATTCGCGAGATCGCCGAGTTCTGGGCCAGTCGCGTCACCTATAACAAGGCGGAAGATCGCTACGAGATCATGCACGTGACGTCGCCCGACGAAGCGTACGACGACGTGCCGAACGATTCGTTCACCAACGCGGCTGCACGCAAGGCGCTGCAAATCGCCATCGAAGCGGCGAAGAAAGTCGGCGAGCCTGCCGACCCGCAATGGGCGACGATCGCGTCGAAGATGTACATCCCGTTCCTGGAAAAAGAACAGCGCCATCTGGACTTCGACCAATCCGTGCCGCACGACAAGATCACCTGGATGGGCTCGTCGCTGGCGTGGCTGATGTATCCGAATCTCGATCTGCCGATGTCGGAAGCTGTGCGTCGTAACGACTTCGACTTCCAGCTGCACGAACTGAAAGTTCACGGCGACGATCCGAACGAAATGATGATGGTTATGCTCGCCGTCGGCGCGTCGGAACTGGGCGATGCTAAATCGGCCGGCGATTGGATTCAGCGCAACCTGGTCGGATTCCTCAAGCCGCCTTTTAATGTACGCACGGAAACCGTGGCGAACAATGCGGGCTACATCCTCGCCACGTCGTCCGGCTTTCTGCAAAGCATGATTTACGGACTGACCGGTTTGCGTATCGACGACAAAGGATTGGACGCGGAATATGCCCCCGTGCTGCCGTTGCATTGGAACGCGCTGACGCTCAAGCGCGTCAGCTTCCAGGGCAAGCAATACGACATCACCATCAAGCGCAATGCCCAAGACAAGGCGGAGCTGGTCCGCAGGGCATTGTGACACCCATGTCCTCACTCGCGCCCGCGCTTCTCGCATCTATGCAGCAGGTCGGCAAGCTGCTGCAGGCGGGGGATCTTCGCGGCGCGCACGGGCAATTGCAGTCCATCGTCGAACACTATCCCGACTACGCCGAAGCGATGCGCCTGCTCGGCGGCATTCGCCAGACGCAAGGCGATATCGATGGCGCGGAGGCGCTGCTGCGCAAAGCCATGACCGTCGATCCAGGCTGGGCGCCGACCTGGGTTTCGCTCGGCGAATTACTGTTGAACCGCGGCCGCACGGACGAAGCGATACCGCTGCTGCAACGTGTCGCCCCGCGCTTGCCGCACGCGGCGCTCTTGCTCGCACGCCATTACAACGATCAGCAGCGCCCGACGGAGGCGCTGGCCGTGCTTGCGCCGCTGTGCAACGCAGGGCAACTCTCGGCCGAGTTGATCTCGCAACATATCGCAGCGCTCGCCGCGCTCGGTCGACAGGACGAAGCCGTCGCGTTTTATACCCAGCGCGTGGAAGCGTCTCCCAACGATCCTGCAGCCGCGCACGCGCTGGCGATGGCGCTGGCCACGGCATCCAGACATGCCGAAGCCGAACTCGCGACCCACCACGCGCTCGCACTCGGGCATCGGACCGCGGCCGTCTATTTCACGCACGCGAACAGCCTGATCGCACTGGGCAAGCTCGAATCCGCCGAAGCGGCATTGCGCGATTGCGTGCGACAGGAGCCGCGCCATGTCGAAGCGCACGATCATCTCGCGCGATTGGTGTGGATTCGCACCGGCGATACCGCAGAAACTACCGCGGCGCTCGATCTTGCGTTGCAAATATTCCAGGGCGATGAAGCCTTGCTTGCGGCGAAAGCGGCCGTCCTGCAAGGCGCGGGCGATGCGCGCGGCGCTTACCTCTGTCTGGCGGCGTCGGCGGCGCATGAACATGCTTCACCGACATTATTGGTGCGCGCTGGATTGGCTGCGCTGGAATTCCATCCGGCCGCCGCGCTGACCTTGGCGGAACGCGCTTTACGGCAATCGCCCTCTTCTGCCGCCGCGCAAAACGTGTTGGCGGCCGCGCTGCTCGGTACCGGCGATGCGCAACAAGCACTGCATCACTGCGAAACGCTGCTCGCCAACAACCCGGACGATCAATACCTGATCGCACTGCAAACCACCGCATGGCGTTTGCTCGGCGACGAACGCTACGACGAGCTTTGCGATTATTCGACGTTGATTCGCGCGCAAACCTTGCAAGCGCCGCCACCATGGTCGGATCTGCCGCAATTCCTCGACGACCTCAAGCGCAGTCTGGAACGCCTTCACAATCCGCACGGTCATCCGCTGCTGCACCAATCATTACGACACGGCACTGAAACCACCGGCGATCTGACGCGTCAAGCGGACCCGGTCATCCAGGCGCTGTTTCGCGCGTTCGACGAACCGATCCAGGCGTATCTCGCACATATCGGCAACGGCTCCGATCCATTGCGCCGTCGCAATCGCGGGACGTATCGCTACAACGGCGGTTGGTCGGTACGGCTACGCAACGCGGGCTATCACAACAATCACGTGCATCCGCGAGGATGGATTTCTTCCGCGTTCTACGTGGATCTTCCCGACAGCATGGACAACGCCTCCACACCGGATGGATGTCTGGCGTTCGGACAGCCCAGCATCATGACGACGCCTCTGTTACGCACGCAGCATATTGTCCGACCCGAAGCGGGCAAGCTCGTCTTGTTCCCCTCGTATTTCTGGCATGGCACCGTGCCGTTCCACAGCGACAAGACACGACTTACGGTGGCGTTCGATGTCGTGCCGAGAAACTCGACATGATGAAGCGGAGCACGACGCTCGTCTGCTCGGCGCCAGTCGACATAAGCGCTCGCGGGTCGGAAGCGCCAGGCGCTCAGACACATCACGTTTCGCCCCAAAAAATGGATATCGCGCTAACACGCGATATCCGCGGACACGCAACACTCACCTGCCACGATCTCTGATGCAAACACGCGTAGGGCTGCCGGCACGGCCGCCGTTCGCCTCGGATGGGGAATGGGTATGAAGACACAACGCCGTACATTCGATCTTTCAAAAACAAAATTCTTGGCACTGCTGCTTTCCACTACCCTAGTTGCAACTGCCTCGGCGGCTCAGCCCGATCCCGTCAAGACTCGCGCCTATATCGACAAAGCCTGGAGCACGCTCACGCGTTCTCAGGACAATTGCGCGTCGCTGACCGATCCTAAAATTAAAACGCGTCCCGTACTCTACGTGCCGGCGCAATTCACGCCACCCGCCGATCTCGCGCAAGTGCAGAAGCGATGCAATATCGACTTGCATACCTTGCCGCACACGGTCGAGCAACTGGGCGATATCGACGCGACCAAACTTCCGGTGCAGGGGCTTTTGTATTTACCGCATCCGTACGTCGTGCCCGGCGGGTTCTTCAACGAGATGTACGGTTGGGACAGTTATTTCATCTTGCTGGGATTGGTGGCCGATCACCGCATCGAGCTTGCGCGCGATATGGTCGACAACGCACTGTTTGAAGTGCAGTACTACGGCGGCGTGCTCAACGCGAATCGCACGTATTACCTCAGCCGTTCGCAACCGCCGTTTCTGACGCAGATGATGGTGGCGGTGCTCAACGATCCAGCTGGCTTCCACAATGCGGACGAGAAGCGCGCATGGCTCGAAAAAGCGTACCCGCTCGCCGTGCGCAATCACGACATCTGGACGCGCCCGGAACACCAGGCCGGCAACACCGGCCTGGCGCGCTATTACGATTTCGGTAACGGCCCGGTGCTGGAAGCCCAAACCAGCAGTTACTACCGTGGTGTGATCAAATGGTTGATCGCGCATTCCACGGACAATCCCGGTTATCTGATCAAGGCGACCGAACATCCCAACGATGCCGAAGCGGAGCGCCTGAAAACGGAGAGCTGCGACGTTCGCGCATCCAAGGTGTGCGCAGACGATTGGTTCGGTGGATATCGCCTGACCGCCGACTACTACCACGGCGATCGCGCGATGCGCGAGTCGGGCTTCGATACCAATTTCCATTACGGCCCGTTCGCGGGATCGACGCATCACTACGCCGATGTGAGCTTGAACAGCCTGCTCTATCGCTACGAACTGGATTTGCACGACTTCGCCCAACAACTCGGCAAAACCGCCGACGCCACGCGCTGGGCGCAGGCTGCCGCCGCGCGCAAGGAAGCGATGGACAAATATTTGTGGCGCGCCGACGACGGCATGTACCGCGATTACGATTTCGTCGCGGGCAAGCCATCTAACTTGCCGTACCTCACGACGTTCTATCCGCTATGGGCCGGTGCGGCCTCGCCGCAGCAAGCCGCGGCAGTACGCAGCAAGCTTTCCATTTTCGAACTGCAAGGCGGATTGACGATGGATGATCGTCCCAGCGGCGCGCAATGGGACAATCCGTTCGGTTGGGCGCCCACCAATTGGCTTGCGGTGGCCGGTCTCGATGCCTATGGCTTCCACGACGATGCGCATCGCATCGCTGGTAAGTTCAGCGCCACGATCGATCGCAGTCTTGCCGCGGACGGCACCATTCGCGAGAAGTACAACATGGCGAGCGGCAATGCGGACGTAAAAATCATCGCGGGCTACACCACGAACGTGATTGGTTTCGGCTGGACCAATGGCGTGTATTTGATGATGGAAGAAATCCTTAGCGGCACGAAGACGAAGGCCGCCGTTCCCCCGCAATCGGCGACGCCATGATGTATTGCCCGTCGTTTCGGCACGCGCGGGAACGATGGGCGTTCGGCGTTTTATTCGCAAACGAGTCTTGAGGAAAAGCATCATGCGTGCATTGCGTTTCTCACTCTTCGCCTCAGCCTTGCTGTTAATCGTCAACGCAACAAGTTCAACGGCGTACTCGCAGGACAAAGCACCGAGCTTCCAACCCGACGGCAGCGTGACCTCGCCCGCGCTCTCCATTCCGTATTCCGTCTACGCGTCGCCGGAAGCGCGTGCGTTCTTTCCCAAAATGCTGGCCGCCGGCAGCAAGGCGCCGCCGCTTTCCGCGCCCATCGCGCAGAATCGCGCGTTCTACGACCGCATGAACAGCGATCGCGCGACGCGCATGGAGAAGATGTATCCCGTAAAGATCCACAGCGAGACGATCGCAGGCGTTGGCACCGATATCGTGCTGCCTGCGCAGGGCGTCTCCGAGGCGAACCTTCATCGCGTGCTGATCAATCTGCACGGCGGCGCGTTTCTCTGGGGCGCGCATAGCGGCGGTCTGGTAGAGTCGATACCGATCGCCAGCATCGGGCGCATCAAGGTGATCACAGTCGATTATCGCCAGGGCCCCGAACATACATTCCCCGCCGCGAGCGACGATGTCGAAGCGGTGTATCGCGCGCTGCTCAAGCAATACAAGCCCGATGAGATCGGCATCTACGGCTGCTCGGCCGGCGGCATTCTCACTGGCGAGGCGGTCGCGCGCCTGATCACCGACAAACTGCCGACGCCCGCCGCCATCGGCACGTTCTGCGGTTCGCTGTTGGATATCGATGGCGATGCCGCCTACGTCGCGCCGGTGTTGAACGGACAAGGCGTGCCCGAGCATCGCCTCACGTTCGCGGACCTGCCCTACTTCCATGGCTCCAATCCCCACGATCCGCTGGTGCAACCAGGCGTGTCGCCAACCCTGTTGGCTAAATTCCCGCCAACCCTGCTGATCACCGGCACCCGCGACGGCACGATGAGTTCGGTGCTCGCCAGCCAGCAATTGCTCGACCGGGCCGGCGTGCCGACCGAACTGCACGTATGGGAAGGGATGTGGCATTCCTTCTTTTCCGACCCGGAAATGCCGGAATCGCAGGATGCCTATCGCGTAATTGTGAGGTACTTCCTCAATCACCTTGGTCGCTGACTTACATGGACTCAAGATGCTTTGCCACTGGCGTGTGCGGCGAGTATCCTGAACGGCAACCCACCCTCGCCTCCGAATCATGAGCCAACAGACCGTACTGGTCATCGACGACGAACGCGACATCCGCGAGCTCCTGACGATCACCCTGGGCCGCATGGACCTGAAGGTCGATGCGGTCGGCACGGTGGCCGAAGCACGTCAGGCGCTTTCCGAGCGCAGTTACGATCTTTGCTTTACCGACATGCGTTTGCCCGACGGCAGCGGCCAGGAAATCGTCGAGCTGATCGCGGCCCAATACGACGAAACGCCCGTGGCGATGATCACCGCCTACGGCAACGTTGACGCAGCCGTCACGGCGCTGAAGGCCGGCGCGTTCGACTTTGTTTCCAAGCCCGTCGACATCCAAATGCTGCGCCGATTGGTACGCACGGCCTTGAAGCTGGCCGAAGAAAAGCGCACCGGCGCCGGCGCCAGCACCGCATCGACCGGCTCGGCCGAACGCCTGATCGGCGATTCGTCGGCCATGCAGCAGGTGCGCAACACTATTGTCAAACTGGCGCGCAATCAGGCGCCGGTGTACATCGCCGGCGAATCCGGCGTGGGCAAAGAGTTGGTGGCGCGTCTGATCCATGAGCAAGGGCCGCGCGCGACCGGGCCGTTTATTCCGGTCAACTGCGGCGCCATTCCGTCGGAGCTGATGGAAAGCGAATTCTTCGGTCACCGCAAAGGCAGCTTCACCGGCGCGGTCGCCGACAAAGAAGGTTTGTTCCAAGCCGCCCACGGCGGCACGCTGTTCCTCGACGAGGTGGCCGAACTTCCCTTGCATATGCAGGTGAAGTTGCTGCGCGCGATTCAGGAAAAAGCCGTGCGCCCGATCGGTGCGCGCGAGGAAATCGCGGTGGACGTGCGCATCCTGTCCGCCACGCACAAGAATCTCGCCGCGCTGGTCGAACAAGGTCAGTTTCGTCAGGACTTGTTCTACCGCATCAATGTGATCGAACTGCGCGTGCCGCCGCTGCGCGAACGTCGCGGCGACGTTCCCTTGCTCGCCGATTTCGTGTTGCGCCAATTGGCAAACAAAAGCGGCGCCAGCGCGCCGGTGCGCCTGTTGCCCGAAGCACGCCAAGCGCTGGAGGAATACGGATTCCCCGGCAACGTGCGCGAGCTGGAAAACATCCTGGAACGCGCGGTGGCGATGTGCGACGGCGATCGCATCGACGCCAGCGATCTGATGCTGCCGCAGCGCCCGCAAAACCACAGTGCGGATACCGGCGCCCCGATGCACGCCACGCATCACGCGCCTTCCGCGTTTTCGCCGAGCCATGTGCCTGCGTCGTCGCCCAGCACGAATACGCCTTCGAGCGAGCTGCCGCTGGACGACTACATCAGCAACCTCGAGCGCACCGCGATCATGAAGGCGCTTGAAGAATCGCGCTACAACAAGACGGCGGCGGCGAGGAAATTGGGCATTACGTTCCGCGCGCTACGCTACAAGCTCAAGAAGCTCGGCATCGATTGATGTAAATCGCCATCGCTCCTCCTCGGCCGTCGAGGAGGAGTGCGCTACGACCGCGGCTTTTCTTTATCGTGACCGCCTACGTGCAAGGTATGACGCACCGCCTGAAGCAGCGCGCGCGTGCTTACGGGCTTGTTCAATCGATGCACGCGGTTGCCGGGCATTTGCAGGTTGGTCGAATCCGCCGGACTGTTTGCGCGGCATAGCACCAGTACGCCGTTGCGATAGCCGTACTTGCTGAGCGCCGCGAGCGTGCGCTCGCTGGTGAATAGACTCATATCCGCGTCCAGCACCACCAGATCGGGCAGGCCGCAGGCTTCGATCCATTGCAGCGCGGCAGTGCCGCTCTGGCTGCCGTGCACTTCATAGCCCCAGGCGTCGAGCGTGTCGCTCAGCAGCGTAAGCTGGCCGGCTTCTTCCACTACCAGCAGCACATGCTCGGCATTGCCGTGCAGATGCGCATCGGTTTCGCTCAAATCGGATGTATCGGCGAGCGGGCGCGACAGCGGAATATACAAATCGAAGCACGAACCCTCGCCCACGATGCTGTCCATGCGCATCGCGCCGCCGTGGCTGTAGACGATGCGACGGCACGACAGCAGGCCCAAGCCCGTTCCGCCTTCCTTGGTGGTGAAGAACGGTTCGAACAGCCGACTGCGCACTTCTTCGGTCATACCCATGCCGTTGTCAGATACGGACAAGCGCACGAATTCGCCGGGTTGCGCCTCTTCGTGCTCCTGAAAAAAGCTCCGCTCCAACGGCACCTTGCTGGTGGACACACGCAACACACCGCCGTTGGGCATCGCTTGAATCGCGTTGAGGCAAAGATTGAGCAGGCACTGCTGCAGTTCGGTGTGATTGCCCTCGAAGGTGAGCTGCGGGTCGGCGACATCGATATCCAACGTCACACCACGCGGCACACTGCCCTGCAACAGCAGCGACAACGCATCGACCAGCGCCTGCACTTTGACCTGTTCGGCGCGGCGCGCGCCGCGCGCGAACGACAACATGGATTGCACCATTTCCAAACCGCGCCGACCGCAGTCGCGCACCAGCGCGCCCAAGCGCGCCAGGCGCGGATCGGATTGGTAATCCTGCAAGCTGTCGCCCGCCAGCAGCAGTGGCTGCAGCAAGTTGCGTAGGTCGTGGCTCAACCCACCCGCCAGCATGGCGAGGCTTTCGAAACGCTGGATGCGGATCAACTCCGCCTCGGCGCGCGCCCGTGCGCGCTGCTCGTCGGCTTCGCGCATGGCGCGACGCACCGCGCTCGCCAATCGGGCGGGATTCTGTTTGAGGATGTAATCGGTGGCGCCTTCGCGCAGCGCCGCGATGGCCGCTTCTTCGCCCAGCGTGGCGGACACGTAAATAAAAGGGATATTCGCGCTGTGTTCGCGCAGCAGTTCCAATGCGCGCTGCCCGGAGAACCCGGGCATGCTGAGATCCGACAGCACAATGTGCGGCCCGAAATCCTTCAGCGTCTGCACGTAGGCCGGCTCGTCGTCGACCAGGCGCACTTCGTAATCGATGCCATCGGCCTGCAGCTCGGTAAGGACCAGCTCCGCATCGAGCGGGCTGTCCTCGACCTGCAGAATCCGTATCCGCGGCAGCGAGCGCTGTTGATTGGACTTGTCCGGCATCCAATCATCATATTTCAATGCGCCACCGCTGGAAGAGGCGTTCACGCCCTCGGCGGCATTCGGGCCGTAACGGCGCTTCATTCGGGCTCCGGCGACTGATTCAGCACCGCCCAGAACTGGCCCAGCGTGCGCACTGCCTGAAAAAACTGGTCCACGTCGACGGGCTTGATGACGTAGGCGTTCACGCCCAGATCCCAGCTGCGCGCCAGATCGCTTTCCTCGCGCGAGGACGACAGGATCACCACCGGCGTGCGGCGGAATCGTTCGTCGGAGCGCATTTGCATCAGCACATCCAACCCGTTCATGCGCGGCATTTTGATGTCGAGCAGCACCACGGCGGGTTCGTCGTCCGGGCGTCCGGCGAAGCTGCCGCGCGCGTAGAGCCAGTCCAGGCAATCCACGCCGTCCTCCACGTGCACCACCGGATTGATCAGGTGTGCGTCGCGCAGGGCGTCCATGGTCATTTCCGCATCGACCGGACTATCTTCAACCAGCAAGATGGTTCGCAATGGACTGTTCATGGCGATGCCGTTGGCGGTTCGATGGCCGATAGCGTGAAGTGAAAGCGGGCGCCGACTCCCGGCTCGCCTTCTGCCCAGACGCGACCTCCATGACGCATCACGATACGCCGAACATTAGCCAGACCGATACCGTTACCCGGAAATTCGCTGGCCTTGTGCAGGCGCTGGAATACACCGAAAAGTTTTTCGATGTAGCGCATGTCGAAGCCCGCACCATCGTCGGCCACGGTGAATTCGTAGTCGCCGCCTTCGCTGCGCTGCACGGAGACGCTGATATTCGCGATGTCGCGTTGTCCGGTGTATTTGACGGCGTTGCCGATCAGATTTTGCCAGACCGTGCGCAGCATGTTTTCATCGCCCACCACCACCGGCAGCGATTCGATCTGCCACTGAATTTTGCGACCCGGCGCTTCGGATTCGGCGAACGAGCATGCTTCCTCGACGAGCGATTGCATATCGACCGCCTGCAGACGAAGCGCTCCGCGCCCCAGGCGCGAGAACACCAGCAAATCTTCGATCAGCTGCGCCATGCGATGCGAAGCTTCGCGAATCACGCTGAGATAGTGAAGCGCCGTGTTATCGGCGCCTTCGCCCAGATGCGTTTCCAGTTTTTGCGCGAAGGCCGTGATGTGTCGCAACGGTGCGCGCAGATCGTGCGAAACGGAATAACTGAAAGCTTCCAGTTCGCGGTTCACGTCGGAAATCTGCGCGACTTTGCTTTCGAGCTGATGATTGAGCTCCATCACTTGCTGCTCGACCAGCGCACGCGCGGTGACATCGCTGACTGTCAGCAGTAGCGCAGGATTTTGGCTGTCGCGCTGTTGCAACCGGCGCGCATTGATCACGACATGGCGCTCCACGCCATCGATGGTGCGCTGGGTGAGTTCGAAATCCCACAGCTCGCGATCGCGCGACAGCACATCGCGCAGACGCTGCAGCAACACTTCGTCCGCCCATGCGCCTTGGCCGATGTCTTCCAGGTATTCCTCACGGCTTTCCTCGGGAACGCCGTACAACTCGCTGAAAGCCGCGTTCACCAGCAAGGTGTGAAGATTATTGTCGAGCAAGGCGATGGGTTCGCGCACGGCCTGCAAAATCATCTGCGAGCGTTGCACGGCTTCGCGCTCGCGCACTTCGGCTTGCAGTCGCCGTCCAATCTGACGCTCGGACACCACCACCACGATTAGCAGCATCAGGAGCTGCGCCGCAGCGGTCATCGTGACGACCAGGCGACTGTTGTAGGACTGCTTTTTGGCGGCCTCGCGACGCTGCTGCAATGTCTCTTCCGCATTGGCGACGATCTTGTCGGTCACGTCGTCGATGTGGAACAGCGCGTCGGCATCGCGCAAGGCTTGCGTGGCGCCGGCGCGATCGTTCTGGCGATAGCGCTGGATCGCTTGATGCAACAACGCCAGGCGACCGTTTTCCACCGCGCCCAATTGATCCACCAGACGTTGCTGCATGACGTTGTCGGCGGTCATGCGGCGCAATTCGTCCAACAGGCCCGGCACCGTGCCCTCGGCGTTCAACGCCGTGGTTTCGGCGTGGGCGACCGGATCATCCGCGAGCAGATGCTGCAGCGCCGATTCGGCAGCGTGGGTTTGATCGGCAATGCGGTAAGCCAACGCTTTGACTTCCGCCGAACGGGTCACCAGTTCGCCGGCTTCGAAGGATTGCTGCGAACTGCCGCGCGTGATCATGTACGGCAACGCCACAATCACGAGCACAGCAAGCAGCAGGCCGCCGGTGCGCCATGGCATCGCCGCTACTTGTCGCACTCCCCCTGGAATCATCAACCGCCCTTGATTCGTAAGCGCTACGGCACAGTGCATGCATTCTGCGCATGTTTGCACTCGCTGACCAGTGCGATAGCACTTCGCTTACAAAAATATCCTGTTAGAGCGCGTTAACTCGCTGTTTCGGCGGTTTCGACGCCCTCTCCCATCCAGGAAAGGGCGTCCAATCGCATTATTTCTTGGAATAGGCGCTCATGGACGCAGGGCGCGCGGAGATTGCCTGGCCCCAGGTCTTGTTCGGCTGCGCCTGCATGGTGAAGTGCAGCTCGCCGCCGGCAAGGATGTCCGCGTGCTTCAGATAAACACGATCCAAAGGCTTGCCGTTGAGCGTGACATCGCCCACGAACGGATGCTCGCCATCCATCGGCGAGGCCGTGATGGTGAAGGTGTGGCCATTGCTCAAATGAATCGCGGCGCGCGGCACAAACGGCCGCCCGATGGCGTATTCGTCGCTGGCCGGGGTAACCGGATAGAAACCCAACGCGGTGAAGATGTACCAGGCAGACATCTGGCCCAGATCGTCGTTGCCGATCAAGCCGGCCGGACCCGGACCGTACTCGTTGTCCATGATCTGTTTGAGGCGTTGCTGCGTTTTCCACGGCTCGCCGGCGTAGTCGTACAGGTAGGCGATGTGGTGGCTGGGCTCGTTGCCGTGTGCGTACCAACCGATCAAACCTGTGATGTCCTCCACATTTTTGAAGATCGACGGATCGACCTTGGCGTCGAACATTTGATCGAGCTTGTTTGTGAAGGATTCGTCACCGCCCATCGCGGTGATCAATCCGGCCACGTCCTGCGGCACATACCAGGAGTACTGCCAGGCATTGGCTTCGGTGTAATCGTCGCCGTAGCCTGCACTGGTGGGATCGAACGGTTCGCGGAATTTGCCGTCGGTAAGTCGGGCGCGCATAAAGCCGGTCTTGGGATCCCATACGTTGCGCCAATACGTGGCGCGTTTGTCGAACGTGTTGACGATGTCGTGCTTGCCCATCGCCTTGGCCATCTGCGCGATGGCCCAGTCGTCATAAGCGTATTCCTGCGTCTTGGAACCGCCTTCCACTTCCTTGTCGATGGGCACGTAGCCGAGCTTCATGTAATCGGCGAGGTCACCGTAATCGCCGTAGGTGGCAGTGGACACCATCGCCTTCATCGCCTTGTCGGCGTCGAAGCCGCGAATGCCTTTGATATAGGCATCGGCGATGATCGCGACCGAGTGGTAGCCGGTCATGCACCACGTTTCCAAACCTTGATACGCCCACACCGGCAACATGCCGAACGGACTGGCCTGCTGCGAGGCGATCAGCGAGCGCACAAAGTCCACCGAGCGATCGGGATGCAGCAGGATCATCAACGGCTGTTGCGCGCGATACACGTCCCACACCGACCAGCTCGAATAAAAATCGAAGCCGTCGGCGTGATGCACCTGATAATCCGGTCCACGGTATTCGCCATTGACGTCGGTGCTGAGGCTCGGCGAGATCATCGCGTGATACAGCGCGGTGTAGAACTGCGTGCGCAAAGCTTTGGAGCCGTCGACATCGATGCCCGCCAGCGCTTTGTCCCACGCGGCGGCGGCATCGCTGCGGTGCGCGTCGAAATTCCAGCCCTGGCCATCGTGATCGAGATTGGCGATCGCATTGGCTTCGCTCACGGAAGAAATCGCCGTTTTCACCAACAGCGGTTGCTTGAGGTCGCCGAAGTCGAACACGCCGACGATGGCGCGACCGTTCTGCGCGTTGCTGTCCTGCGCTTGATAGCCCGGACCTTTGAAACCCTTGTAGAGAACATCGGATTCGCGGTTATAGAGCTCGCGCGACGTCATCGGCTGATTGAAGCGCATCGCAAAACACAGTTCGCGACCTGGCGCCCAACCGCGCGTCACGCGGCATCCGGTGACGGTGCCGTCCGCGCGCACCTGCAGGTTCGACCACACCACTTTGCCAGGATAGTCGTAGATGCTCGGGCGAAGATCGAGCAACAGATGCGCCGGTTTGCCGGTCGGGAAGGTGTAGCGATGCCAGCCCACGCGACGGCTGGCGGTCAGTTCGGCGCGGACACCGTAGTCGCTCAGCGTGACGGCGTA
Source organism: Dyella sp. 2HG41-7 (assembly GCF_021390675.1). Lineage (NCBI taxonomy): Bacteria > Pseudomonadati > Pseudomonadota > Gammaproteobacteria > Lysobacterales > Rhodanobacteraceae > Dyella > Dyella sp. 2HG41-7. The sequence continues at coordinate 1,081,512 of NZ_JAJEJV010000004.1, read as the reverse complement.
ATAGCCGGCCTGCTCCACTTCGGTGTTGTGGTCGAAACGCGAGCGGTAGCCGCTGCCGGGCACGTTCTCATCGCCCGGATCGAGCTTCACATCGCCCGCGATCGGCATCACCAGCACATCGCCGAGATCGGAGTGACCGGAGCCGGAGAAGTGCGTATGGGAGAAACCCATGATGGTCGGGTCGTTGTACTGATAGCCGGCCGCCCACTTGTACGCGTGCTTGAAGTCAGGCATCGCCGTGTCGGGTGACAGCTGGACCATCCCGAACGGCACCGTGGCGCCTGGGAAAACGTGTCCGTCACCGCCCGTGCCAATACGGGGATCGACATCGGCGGCGTGCTGCTCGGCCGCCTGGGCCGCGGAAAGCGCCCCCAGCGATGCCATGATGGTCAGGACAAGACACGAGCGGATCAGGCGATGGTTCATGGGGATAGGGGCCTGTTAATGTCTTCGGGTTGGGATTGGCGAGCCAGCCGGTGGAACCTCGTAACTGGCCAAAGGTCCCTTTCGAGACGGGGTCAGCCGGGGGCCGGATGGTTTGGATCGTTCCAAATGGCGCAAACTACCATTTGGGGGAAGAACTTGGCATGTTGCAGTGCGTGATCACAAAAATGCCGGTTCGGGTAAATTTGGATCGTTCTAAAAGCGAGGACCTGGCATAAATGGGGAACACACCGCCGGTCGGCCGCAAGGTCACCCTTAGCGATATTGCCGCGGGCTGCGACGTCTCCCGGGCGACGGTGTCACTTGTCCTGCGGGGCAGTCCACTGGTCAACAAGCACACCCGCGCGCGCGTGGAAGAAGAACTTCGCCGCCAGGGCTACGTCTACAACCGCGCGGCGGCGAATTTGCGCCGGCGCACGTCGTCGAGCATAGCGCTCGTGCTCAACGATTTGGCCAACCCGTTCTTCGCGGAATTCGCGGCGGGGGTCGATGAAATTTTGGGCGACACCGGTTTCGTCACCTTGCTGGGCAGCACTGGCGAATCGACCGAACGCGAATTGGCGGTGCTCGGTTCGCTGATGGAACACGGACCGGCCGGCATCATTTTGTCGCCTGCCGAAGGAAGCGACGCGCAACAGTTGCTCTCCGCCGTCGGTTCGCAGACGCCGCTGCTGCTGTTCAACCGCGAAGTAAGCGGCGATGTCGCCGCGTGCGATCACTGGGATCGTCTGTTTCTGGACAACCAGCGCGGCGCGCGCCTCGCCACCGAACATTTGATCGGCCAAGGTCATAAACGCATTGCGTTCTACGGCGGCCATCAAGGTTCGAGTTCGTGCCGTCAACGTCGCAGCGGCTATGCCGACGCGATGCAAGCCGCAGGCCTGCAGGTCGAGTCGAACTGGGTGGTGGAATGCATTCCCAACCGTTTGGACGCTGTCGCGCAGAGCGATCAGCTGTTCAACGGCAAACACGCGCCCACCGCCGCCGTTTGCTACAACGATGCGGTCGCGCTCGGTTTGATGCTCGGCTTGCATCAACGCGGATTGCAGCCCGGCACCGATTTCGCGCTCACCGGCTTCGACGATATCGCCGAAGCGGCCGTCAGCGCGCCGCCGCTGACGACGCTTGCCGTAACGCCGCGCGATCGTGGCAGGCAGGCGGCGGAATTGATACTTCAGCGCGTACGCGATCCGTCCGCACCGCCGCACCAAACCACCGCACCTGTGCATTTGCTCGTGCGCGAAAGCAGCAGCCCGCCTCACGCCTGACCATCCGGAAACCACACATGGCATTTACCGCACCCACTGCGCCGTCTTCCGGAACGTCGACGGCATCAAGCGATTCTCGCTACACGTACTACCCGATGGCGCTCACCGTGATTACCACGGTGTTTTTCATGTGGGGCTTTCTGACGTGCTTGAACGATATTCTGATTCCGCATTTGAAAGCGGTGTTCGAGCTGAGCTACGCACAAGTGATGCTGGTGCAGCTCACCTTCTTCGGTACCTACTTCCTGATGTCGTTACCGGCCGGACGATTGGTCGCCCATCTCGGTTACAAGAAAAGCATCGTGACGGGCCTGGTAATTGCCGGCATCGGCGCGCTGGGTTTCTGGCCAGCGGCGGGACTGCGCTGGTATCCCGCATTTCTCGGTGCGTTTTTTGTGCTCGCAACAGGCATCACAGTGTTGCAGGTAGCGGCCAATCCTTACGTAGCGCTGCTTGGGCCCGAAAAAACCAGTTCCAGCCGACTCACCCTGGCGCAAGCGCTCAATTCGTTGGGCACAACGATTGCGCCTTGGTTCGGCAGCATGTTCATTCTTTCTACCCAGGTTAAAAGCGCGGCTGAAATCGCCAGCCTTTCCGCCACGCAGCAGATGCTCTATCGCACGCAAGAAGCGCAGGCTGTGCAAACGCCTTATATCGGCCTGGCCGTTGTGCTGATTTTGTTGGCCGTGTTTGTATGGATCTTCCGACTGCCGACGCTAAAAGAAAGCACCGAGCAGGCCGATACCGGTCATCACACGCTGTTGGATGCGTTGCGGTATCCACATGTGATGTTCGGCGTCTTCGCCATTTTTTTCTATGTCGGAGCTGAAGTATCGATCGGCAGCTTCATGGTGAACTATCTTTCAGGGCCGACGATCGGTCACATGACGGAACAAGTCGCGGCGAAATATGTGGGGCTCTATTGGGGCGGCGCGATGCTGGGCCGCTTTCTCGGTTCCGTGTTGCTCGCGAAATTCTCGCCGCGCAAGTTGCTAAGCATCTTTGCAGTGGTGAACGTGATCTTGTTGCTGACAACAATATCGACTAGCGGCGATGTGGCGGTTTACAGCATCGTGGCGATCGGCCTTTTCAATTCAATCATGTTCCCCACCATATTCTCGCTCGGCATCGAGCGCATGGGCCCGCTCACTGGCAAAGCCTCGAGTTTGCTGATCATGGCGATTGTCGGTGGCGCAGTGGTCCCTCAGTTGCAAGGTTTTCTGGCCGATCACATCGGCGTGCAGCATGCGTTCTATTTGCCGTTGCTGTGCTACGCGTACATCGTCTTCTACGGTTGGAGCGGCTCGAATATTCGCAGTGCGCCGGTCAATCCGGAATAGAAATTTGTTTTCTCTCCGTGTCGGGAGAGGTGATGTGAACAGCACGTTTGCGGCCACAACCGGAAACGCACCGCGGTCTCGATACCACGCACGATCGCCTGTCACTGCACCGCTCGTCACGACGCGGCAAGGAAGAAAGATCACAATTCGTTTTCAATTTGGGGTTTTTTGATGAAACGTTCCATCCTCTGCTTCGGCGAGGCATTGATTGACATGCACGGCGAGGGCGCCGACGGCCACGGCTTTGCACGTCACTTCATTCCTTTCGCCGGCGGCGCACCTGCCAATGTGGCGGTTGCGGTCGCCAAACTGGGTAGTCACGCGCGTTTTGCGGGTATGTTGGGGCTTGATCGTTTCGGCGATTTCTTGATGCACAGCCTGCAACAGGCGGGCGTGGATACGGCCGACGTCGCGCGCACCGGCGAGGCGAATACCGCCTTGGCGTTCGTTACCCTGGATGGACGCGGCGAGCGTAGCTTCGCCTTCTACCGTCCGCCATCCGCCGATCTGCTGTTCCGCATCGAGCATTTTCGTCCGCAGACGTTCGAGAACACTGCGGTGTTCCATATCTGCTCCAACAGCATGACCGATCCCGACTTGGCCGACGTCACGCTCACGGGCATGCGTCGCGCGCGACAGGCCGGCGCGCTGGTGAGTTTCGATCTCAATCTGCGCCCGGCGCTTTGGCCGCGCGGTTCCGAGCCGCGTTCCCATGTCTGGCCGGCGCTGCTGCAAGCCGATGTGGTGAAACTCAGCGCCGAGGAGTTCGACTGGCTGGCGGATGAGGGCGAAGAGGCGTTGCTCGAACGCTTGTGGAGCGGCACTGCGCGCTTGCTGATCGTGACGGACGGCCCGCATCCCTTGCGTTGGTTCCATCCGGATGCGCAAGGCGAATTGCCTTGCTACAACGTGCCGATGGTGGACAGCACTGGCGCCGGCGACGCGTTCGTCGGCGGCTTGCTCTATCAATTCGAGCATCAGGAAATCACCGCCGACAATCTCGACGCATGGGTCGCCACTCTGCCCCGCTTGCACGCCGCGCTGCGTTTCGCCAGCGCGTGCGGCGCGGTGGCGGTGACCCGTCACGGCTCGTTCGCTGCGATGCCTCACGCCGACGAAGCCATTCAGTTTATGGAGACTTACGCATGACCACGCCGGCTCATCCGGATTTTCGTTCCGAATCATTTCTGCGCGAGCACATCGCGCAAACCATGGCGTTCTACCATCCGCGCGCCATCGATCCCACCGGCGGCTTTTTCCATTACTTTCGCGACGACGGCACGGTGTACGACACCAGCCATCGTCATCTGGTAAGCAGCACGCGCTTCGTCTTCAACTACGCGATGGCCGCGATCGAATTCGGCAAGCAGGAATATCTGGACGCCGCCCATCACGGTCTGCGTTATCTGCGCGACGTGCATCGCGATCCATCCACAGGCGGATACGCCTGGACGCTGCGCGACGGCAAGCCGGAAGATCGCACCAATCATTGCTACGGCGTCGCATTCGTACTGCTCGCCTATTCCACCGCACTGAAGGCCGGCGTCAAAGAAGCCGCGGCGTGGATGGACGAAACGTGGCAGCTGCTGGAAAAACATTTCTGGGATGCGCAAGCAAACCTCTATCGCGACGAGGCTGATCCGCAGTGGAACTTCAGCACGTATCGCGGGCAAAACGCCAACATGCATATGTGCGAGGCGATGCTCGCTGCGTATCAGGCCAGTGACGAACCGCGTTATCTCGAGCGCGCGCTGACGCTTGCGCAAACCATGACGCAACGCCAGGCCAAGCTCGGCAACGGTCTGGTGTGGGAGCACTACCACGTCGATTGGACCATCGACTGGAATTACCACCTCGACGATCCCAAGCATTTGTTCCGCCCGTGGGGTTTCCAGCCCGGTCATCAAACCGAGTGGGCGAAGCTGTTGATGATCCTCGAACCGCTGCTGCTTGAACGCGGGCGCGAGGAAACGTGGATTCTGCCGACGGCGCAGCATTTGTTCGATACCGCGCTCAAATATTCGTGGGATTCGGTCAACGGCGGCATGTGCTACGGCTTCGCGCCGGACGGCACGGTGTGCGACGGCGATAAATATTTCTGGGTGCAGGCCGAATCGCTGGCCGCCGCTGCGTTGTTGCACGCACGCACGGGCGATGCGAAATACGACGAGTGGTACGGCAACTTGTGGGCCTACTCGTGGGATCACTTTGTCGATCACACCTACGGCGCGTGGTATCGCATCCTCACGCAGGACAACAAAAAGTACAGCGGTGAGAAAAGCCCCGCCGGCAAAGTCGACTATCACACCATGGGCGCGAGCTACGAAGTGATGGCCTTGATCCGCAGCGGCGGCAAGCCATAAGCCAACGTTGAAAACGGATGCGATGCGTATGCGAAGGCCCCGTTTCGGGGCTTTCGTGCTTTTACAGTCCCGGCTCCGGCGGTGTTCGAATCGCTCGCGAAAAATCGTCGCCCGGCTTGGTGGCGCGAGCGCGCATCGTGATATCGCCTTGCGCGGTCAAAACGGCGAGCGGATAACGTTTGTCCAGCGCGCCGACTTGATAGAGATAGCTGGGCAAATACGCTGTCAGCAGCAGGCGATAGTCGTACGGCAACTTCGGATCGATCTGCTTGGCCATGTCGTACACGATGCTTACGCAGTTCGACGTCGCGGTGTTGTAGAACGCCGGCTTCACGGTCAATTCGTTGGCTTCGCGTATGTAGGAAACAAACAGCGCGCGCATCGCTTGCTTGCTCATTTGCAAGTGATAGAGGTGGTCGGTTTCGCCGCGAACGTTGGTGCGCAAACGTATTACGTCGCTTTCGTCTGCGGCGACGATGGTGCGTTCGAAATGTTTGAAAAAGCCACCAATCGACGAAAAATCCTTATCCCTTTGCCGGCGCACTTCCACCGATAGCACCACGCGCGAACCGTCGTCGAAGCCGAAAGACATCAAGGCATGCACGATCCCCGGCATGCCCCACGATGAAAGAATCACATCGACGCCGGACAGACGATCCAGATCGTATTGGCGTGTTTCCCACCGGATGTCGTAGTCGGTTTCCGAGCGCCAGTTGAAGTCGCGCACGTTGTGCAAGGTGACACGACTCCCATCGATATCGCCCGTCATTGAACGCGCCACATCGTCCGCCCAGTCTCGATGATTGGAGGGCGCGATGGTGCTCCACCACGCCAACAACATCATGAAGCAGAGCGCATAAACGCCGATGGGCAAACCGGTACGGCGCACCCAGGCTGTCACAATCAACGCCACCACGAAAGCCGCCCAAACAATGCTGGCGATCCAGCGCGACGCCGTTTCGCCTGGAAATTGATACCAGATGGCCAGCGCGCCCCAGCCGCCGGAGAGCGCGGCCGCGACAACGGGCAGCACGTTCAAGGTCGACCGTACCCACATTCGCCTTCTCCGCGTCGCCAATGCATGGATAATAGAACGGCAACGACCGCTCATCCTGCTTCCATGACCGAGAAGAACCGATGAAAGGCCGCAAGGCAAACTGGATATTGCGCGTCGTTGCCATGACGCCCCTGCTGCTGTCCGCTGGATGCGCCATGGTGGGCATTCACCACGTGACGCAAAAAGACTATGCCGCGCAACGGCGCAGTGATGTGCTGAGTACGCGCGCCCTGAGCGACAGCACCATCCAATCGCTCAATGTGGTGGCGCTCAATCGCGATACATGCGCGGCAAATTTCCCTCGTTGCACCAACACTCTGCTCTACTCCGACGGATTGAATGACGAACGCCGCCTGTCCGCGCTTTCGGAATTGTGGTTGTCGTTTGCCATCCAGATCGATCGCGCCAGCAAAGGCGAACCCATCAGCGATACGGCACTCGATGCCTACCTGCAATCGGCGCGTTACGCCTACGCTTATTTGTTCTATACCGCGCGCGCGCCTGGCGAACGCGTCTTCGAAACGCGCCAATCGCAAGTACTGAGTTTTTACAACTACGCCACGCAACGCGCGGTGGCGAGCTTCTTCAAACTTCTTCCCAAGCTTGGCACGAATTGGACAAGTGCGCCCGTCGCGGGATGGCAACTGCTAAAGCCCGATTCCGATGTTTATCTCGGCTCCGGCGATCATATCCCGCACGATTTGATTCCCGCCGAAGGATTGCGCTTTAGCGGGCTGCGCAACGTGTATCGCCGCGACGGCTTCGGCTCGGAATTCGTCGCAATTGGCGCGACGCCTCCCGACACCGGTCCGTGGCGCGAATCCAATTACGTACCGATGACCGCCGTGCTGAAATTTCCGGGCGAAACGTTGCAAAGCGTGCTCGATACGCACGACGTCCGTGTGTACGCGAAAAATCCGTACATCGATAGCAGCATCTCTCTTGATAGCCAGAACATTCCGCTAGCCGCCAACTTCACTGCCGCGTACGGCGTCTGGCTCGCGCAGTCGGGCTTCGCAAAAGATTCCCTGCGTGCGCTGTTCGGTCGTGGTGGCATCAACAAACCCGAAGTTCTGCTGATGCAGCCCTACGACCCAAATCGGCTCACCGTGATCATGCTGCACGGCCTCGCCAGCAGCCCTGAAGCGTGGATCAACGTCGTCAACGAAGTGATGGGCGACGAACAACTGCGGCACACGTATCAAGTGTGGGAGGTGTATTACCCCACCAACGCGCCGGTGGCGGCCAACTTGATGCAAATCCGCAAGGCCATCGACGAAACCTTGCAGCACTTCGACCCCTCCGGACGTGCCACCGCATCCAACCATATCGTAGTGATCGGTCACAGCATGGGCGGCGTGATCGCTCGCTTGCTGGTTTCATCGAGCGACGACAAGTTGTGGAGCGTCGTGCCCGAGCGCCCCGGTTTGTCGGACGAACAACGTAAAGCGCTGCGGCAACGCCTTGCGCCTTATCTGCAATTCGAGCCGATGCCACAGGTTTCGCGCGCGGTATTTCTTGCCGCGCCGCACCGCGGGACGCCGGTCGCACAATGGAAGTTGGCACGCTGGATAGGTGGCTTGATCCGGCTGCCTCTGACGTTATTGGAAGAAGGCAAAAACATCACCGATTCGATGCAAGGCAAAAACGCCGAACCCGGCGCTGCGGCGCGCATCCCCAACAGCATCGACAACCTCAGCAACGAAGACCCTTTCATCAAGGCGTCCAGCACGCTGCCGATCTCGCCTGCCGTGCACTACCACACCATCGTAGGCATTTATAAATCGAACGGCCCGCTCGCCGAATCCGACGACGGTGTGGTGCCTTACGCAAGCGCGCATCTGGATGGCGCAGATTCCGAACTTTCCGTGCCGTCCTGGCACGATGTGCAGGAGACGCCACAAGCGATTATCGAACTGCGGCGCATCCTTCGCTTGCATGCCAACGAGCTGCATCGTCTATGGCCGGAAGGCGCAAATTCGCCGCAATAAAAAGCCCGCCATCTCGGCGGGCTTGTTTCGAACGTGTTGCATCGACGAAATCAGAACGGAATATCGTCATCGTCGAACTGATTGCTCATCTCCGGCGGCGGAGCCGACTGACGCGGCTGCGAGCTGGCGTATTCGCCGCCACCCTGACGCGGGCTGCTGCTCTGCTGGCGTTCGCGATAACCGCCCGCGCCGCCGCCCATGCCGCCGCCTTCGCCACCACCGCCCAGCATCTGCAGGTCGCTGGCGACGATGTCGGTGGAGTAACGCTCGACGCCGTCCTTACCGGTGTATTTGTCGGTGCGCAGCGAACCTTCGATATAGACCTGACGGCCCTTCTTGAGGTATTCGCCGGCGATCTCCGCCAGGCGACCGAACAGCTTGACGCGATGCCACTCGGTGCGCTCCTGCTTTTGGCCGCTTTGCTTGTCGGTCCACTGCTCGGAGGTCGCGACGCTCAGGCTGGCGACCGCGGTGCCGCCGGTGGTGTAGCGGACTTCCGGATCCGCGCCAAGGTTGCCGACCAGGATGACTTTGTTGATGCCGCGGGCCATGAGATCCTCGAAAACGATGCCTTATGAGGGCTGATCGAGCATGCTAACACACGGTCGGGGACCGCATCCGGCGGCCTTTTGGCCGCATCCGCGTCAGCCGCCGCTTGCTTGCGTGTAAATATCCGGCAAGATCACACGTAAAGCGATTGTGACCTCTATAATTGGGGTTCTATGTCCAGCCCCAGCCGCATGAACACCTCCGTTCTCCAGACTATCGATCCCGCTCGCGATTTTGCTGGGGTTCGCGCCCTCGCCGAAGGCGATATGCAGCGCATCGATGCCCTGGTGCGGCAACGACTCGCCTCCGACGTGGTGCTGATCAACCAGATCGCCGACCACATCATCGCCGGCGGCGGCAAACGCCTGCGGCCGATGCTGCACGCCTTGGCGGCCCGCACGGCTGGCTACGGCGGCGACAAGCACATCAAGCTGGCGGCGGTGATCGAGTTCATTCACACCTCCACCCTGTTGCACGACGACGTGGTGGACGAGTCGGATCTGCGTCGCGGCCGCAAAACGGCCAATGCGCTGTGGGGCAATGCAGCCAGTGTGCTGGTGGGCGATTTTCTGTATTCCCGTTCCTTCCAGCTGATGGTGGAGCTGGACGATATGCGCATCATGCGCATCCTGGCCGATACCACCAACACCATCGCCGAAGGCGAGGTGCTGCAGCTGCTCAATATCGGCAATGCCGATGTGGACGAGGCGGCGTATCTGGCGGTGATCGAGCGCAAGACCGCGGTGCTGTTCGCCGCCGCCACGGAACTGGGCGGACTGCTGGGCGGACTGCCCGACACGCAAGTGGCCGCGCTGCGCCGCTACGGCATGCAGCTTGGTTACGCGTTCCAGATCGCCGACGATTTACTCGACTATGTCAGCGATGCGCGCACGCTCGGCAAAAACATCGGCGACGACCTCGCCGAAGGCAAGCCCACGCTCCCGCTGATCTACGCCCTGCAACGCGTCGGCGCTGAGCAGGCGCGCGAAATGCGCCACGCCATCGAGCATGGCGGACTGGAATCGCTGGATCACATTCTTCTCGCCATTCGCGAATCCGGCGCCATCGAACGCACGCGCGAGTGTGCGCTACGGCATGCGCGGGCGGCGCGCGAAGCATTGGCGGCGCTGCCGCCTTCGTCATACCGCGATGCGTTGACGACGCTGGCGGACTACTCCGTCCAGCGCACGTTCTAGTTCAAGTTCATCGGATCATTCGCCAGATTGGGGCTTCGCTAAACGTCGCCCCAACCCATGCAGCGCACGACTCTTAGGGCGTGCCGCTGAATGCTGCGTGCAACCAGTCGTGCATCAACCGGTAGCTGCGCGCCGCCGCTCGCGGGTCGTACTTGCAGCCCGGCGAGTTTTCTTCCGTTTCGGTGAAGCAATGCACGGCATTGCCTAGCACCACGAATTGCCAATCGGCAGGGCTTGCGCGCATTTCATCCATGAACTTGTCGGCGTCGGGCATGGTGCCTTTGTCGTCGGCGCCGTTCATCACCAGCACGCGGGCTTTGATGTTCTTGGCCAGATCCGGGTCATCGGTCTTCAAGCCACCGTGGAAGGACACGACGGCCGCGATATCTGCGCCGCTGCGCGCCAGATCGAGCACGGCCGTGCCGCCGAAGCAGAAGCCGATCGCGGCGAGCTTGGTGGTGTCGATCGGCGCGTTTGCAGCTTGCGCTTTCAATTGCGCAAGCGCTTCGTCGATGCGTTTGCGCATCATCGCGCGGTCGCCGTACAGCGGCTTGGTGGCTGCCTGCGCCTGATCGGCATGCCCTTCTTGCGGCCGGACATTTTCGCCGTACATGTCAGTGAGCAGGATCACGTAATCCTTGCCCGCGATCATGTCGGCTTTTTTTACAGCCGTGTCGTTGATGCCGTACCAATTGGGCACCATCACCAAACCCGGACGTTTGGCATGGCCGGCGTCGTCGTACACCAGCACGCTTTTGAAATGCGTGCCGTCCAGGGTCCATTCCACTGGGCGATGCACCATTTTGGCCTGCGCGGCAACGCTCACGCCGGCGAGTAACGCAAGACAAACCACTCGAGCGAAACGCATGATGTGATCCCTCTGTTTGATGAAAAGCAGCAAAAAAACACGCCCGCTGCAATAGCGGGCGTGTAGTTATAGACCGGCCGCGTGCGACGCCAGCCGTCGTTTCAATGGCAGCAAACGATCGACGATGCGAACACCCATGCCGCGCGCCGCCACCCAAGGTGCGCTTTGCCAGGTGTAAATGCGCGCAAGCGCGTCGAATCCGTAGGCATCGAGCGTATCGGCGCTGCGACGGCGGCGCGCGTAACGGCGCAACACGTGCGCGGATGCGAAATCGCGCCCGTCATCACGCGCTGCGACCAGGGTATCGCGCAATTCGGTGACGTCCCGCAAACCCAAATTGGCGCCCTGCCCCGCCAGCGGATGCACGACATGGGCCGCATCGCCGAGCAGCACGAAGCGCTCCGCCTGATACGACTCGGCAAGCTGCAATTTCAAGGGAAATGCTGCGCGTTTCGTGGTGCCAGTGATGCGCCCGAGGCGAAAGTCGCTGGCGATGCCGAGCTCTTGCATAAAAGCCTCGTCGTTCAGCGCAAGCACGCGCTGCGCTTCGCTTTCCGGCAGCGACCAGACGATGGAACTGCGACCGTCCGCAAGCGGGAGCATGGCGAGCGGACCGGTAGAAAGAAAGCGCTGCCAGCACGTATGCGCATGCACGCGTTCGGTTTCTACGTTCGCCACGACCGCGCGCTGCGTGTAATCGCGTCCGCGCGTGGCGATGCCTGCGCGTTCGCGCAGCGGCGAGTTACCGCCATCGGCAGCGACCAGCAAGCGTACGGCGACGCTTTCGTCATCTGCCAATTCCAGCATGACGCGATCGGATCGCATCTCGAAATCTTTGACGGTGGCTGGGCACAACCGTTGCACGCCGGCGGCTTCCAGCGCCTGCCACAGCGTCCACTGCACCAGATTGTTTTCGACGATGTAACCGAGTTGATCGCGGCCTTCGCTCGCCGCATCGAAATCGATGGCGGCGCCGCTTTCGGCGTCCCATACATGCATATGCGCATAGGGACAGGCGCGCGCGTCGCGAATGGACGTCCAAACGCCGAGCTCATCCAGCAGCGCGATGGAGGACGGCGCCAAGCCGACCACGCGCAGATCCAACTCATCCTCAGGTTGCCATGCCGATGGCGCGCGCGACTCAAGCAACGCGGTATTGAAGCCGGCGCGACTCAACGCAAGCGCCGCCGCAGCACCCACCATGCCGCCGCCGACGACTGCGATATCCAACGCCGGCGCGCGACGCTGTCCTGCCGGAACAGTCCTCATGGCAAACGCTCCAACACGGCGCGCGGCGGCTCGCCACGGAATCCCATGCCGCGTTTGGCCAAGGCTTGTTGCAAGGGCGGCACGCGGTCGTAGGCCAATAGAGCGAGCGAACGGAAAGGCGCCAGCCAGGGTTGCGGCATGCAAGCGAAACGCACCAGATCGTGGCTCATCGCCATGGTGCCTTCGCGATCCGGCGCGCGGCGCGCGGCGTAGCGTTCCAGTAGTGCGCCGGAACCGGGGTCGGTGGTTTCAGCGATCAATTCCGACAAGGTCAACGCATCGCGCAAGCCGAGATTGAAACCTTGCGCGCCGATGGGATGCACGGTCTGCGCGGCATTCCCGACCAGCACGGCGCGCGGCGCGATCAAGCTGCGTGCGGCGACGCGGCGAATCGCATAGGGATGACGTTTGCCAGGGCGACTCAAGCGACCCAGTCGCCAGCCGAAGCGGCGTTGGGCCAACGCGATGAAATCCGCATCGTTCAATGCCGCGACTTCTGCACCAATATCTGAGGCAACGGTGAGCACCAGACCGCAGCGTCGTTCCGCCAGCGGCAGCATGGCGATGGGGCCTTCATCGGAAAAACGCTCCCATGCGCGGTTTGCATGGTCGCGTTCCGGCGTCACGGTGCATACGAACAACGTTTGTTCGTAGTCGTGCACATCGGCTTCGATGCCGAGTTGTGCGCGCACGAACGATTCCGTTCCATCCGCACCCACCAACAAGGCGGCATCGACATGCTGCATGCCTTCGGGCGTTTTGATGTCGGCGCGCCAGCCGTCCGCAAACTTGGTCAATCCCGTAAGGCTGGCCGGCGCGAGGCGAACCAGACGCTGGCAGCTGTCCAACCTTCGCAACAACGCGGCGCCCAGTTCGCGCGCCGGCAATGTCCAGCCCAGCGCATCGACGCCGTGTTTGGCGGCATCCAACCTCGCACTGCCGAACTCGCCCGCACGACTTACATGAATATGACGGATCGGCGTGGCTTGCGCCGCGGCGAGCGGCCATACGCCGATTGCCTCCAGACCGTTCACCGTAGCGCGCGCCAACGCGAGGTTGCGTTCGTCGTAACTGGGCTGGGCATCGGCGCGCGGCGCGGCGGCTTCGACCAAGGTGACGCGACATCCCGCCGCATCCAATGCGATGGCCAGGCTGGCGCCGACCAGTCCGCCTCCGACGACCAGCACGTTGCCTTCGGGTGAAAAGGGGGGAGAGATAGTCATAGGGGGATGATACGCGGTGCCTGTGTCACTTCGCATTGGGCTAAACTGGGTGTCTTCCTACGGGCTGTCTGCTTTTCTACGGAGTGTTTCATGGCTACAACACAGACCCAGCGTCTTGGCATTTTCGCAGCGCTCGCCTTGGTCATGGCGGCGACTCGCGTGCATTTGTCGCTGTTTCATCACGACATTTGGGATGCGTCGTGGGGCGTGTTCTTCTTGGCCGGCTTCTGGTTGAGCGGCTCCGCCCGCTGGGCCTTCCCCTTGCTGATGGCCGAGGCGGTGCTGGTCGACTACCTCGTTATTACCCATATGGGCATCAATTTCTGGACCCATTACTGCGTGTCGCTGGGTTACTGGTTCCTGGTTCCGGCTTATGGCGCTTTGTGGATCGGCGGCAGTTGGCTGGCGAAGCATCAGCGCGGCCTGAAGCTTTCTACGCTCGGCTGGGCGATCGCAGCCCTGCTGGTGAGCGAAAACGCCTGCTACATCATTTCCAATGGCAGCTTCTATTGGTTGAGCAGCCACGTGCCGGCGCCGAAGACCTTCGCGGCGTGGTTCGAAAATCTTGGCGACTGGTACCTGCCGTTCCTGCAGACGACTGCGCTGTATGTCGGCCTGGGCGCGGTGCTGCATGTGATGGCGGTGCAGCTGTCCCGCCTGTCGCAGCACAGCGGCCAGACGCAACACTGAGCTGACGCCTAAAACATGGGTAATCGGCTTTCGAAGATCTACACCCGCACCGGCGACGATGGCACCACCGGCCTGGGCGACGGTTCGCGCGTGCCGAAGGATTCCGCGCGCGTCAACGCCTACGGCACCGTCGACGAACTCAACAGCACGATCGGCATGATGCTGGCCTGCGAGGGCGTCGATGCGGATATCCGCGAAACGCTTACCCAGGTGCAGCATGAGCTGTTCGATCTGGGCGGCGAGCTGTGCATTCCCGGCATGGCGATGATCGAGGATGCCGACATCGACCGGTTGGAACAGGTGCTGGACCGTTTTAACGAGCCCTTGCCTCCGCTGAAGGATTTCATCCTGCCGGGCGGCGGCATGGCCGCGTCGTGCTGCCATTTGGCGCGCACGGTGTGCCGCCGAGCCGAACGCGAGGTCATTGCGCTGGCGCGCGTGGAAGCTGTCCGGCCGCAGGCGCAGCGCTATCTCAATCGGTTATCCGATCTGCTGTTCGTGCTGGGTCGCGTGCTCGCGCGTGCCGGGGGCCACGGCGAAGTGCTCTGGCAGCACGAGCGCCGCCGTAAGCCGACCGCTTAACGAGGCACGGCATGCTGCAGTTGTTTACCCACAGCATTTGCCTGCAGCACAACCCAGGGCCGGGTCACGCGGAATCGCCCGCCCGTCTGCGTGCGGTGCTGGACGCGCTGGATCAGGATCGTTTCGCCGCTCTCGATCGCGTGGAAGCGCCGCGGGCGACGCGCGAGCAACTGCTGCGCGTGCACACACCCGCTTATGTGGACCGCATTCTGGCGATCACACCCGAATCGGACACCGTTCGGCTGGATGAAGACACACTGATGTCGCCCGGTTCCGCCGAAGCCGGCTTGCGCGCGGCGGGAGCGCTGGTGGCTGCGGTCGATGCAGTGATGTCCGGACAAACCGCGCGCGCTTTCTGCGCCGTGCGACCGCCCGGTCACCACGCTACGCCCGATACCGCGATGGGCTTTTGCCTATTCAACAATGTCGCCGTTGGCGCCGCGCACGCACTGGCCGCGCATGGCATCAAGCGTGTGGCGATTGCGGATTTCGACGTGCACCACGGCAACGGCACGCAAGATATTTTCCAGCGCGAGCCGTGCGTGCTGTTTATCTCCTCGCACCAGTCGCCGCTCTATCCAGGCACGGGAATGCCCGACGAGCAAGGCGTGGGCAACATCGTCAACGCGCCATTGTCGCCGGGCGACGGTTCCGACGAATTCCGCAGTTTGTGGAACGACGCGTTGCTGCCGCGGCTGCATGCGTTCAAGCCGCAGCTGGTGATGGTGTCCGCAGGATTCGATGCACATCGCCAGGACCCGTTGGCGGACATCCGACTGCAAACCGAAGATTACGCCTGGATTACCGAGCGCCTGGTCGATCTGGCGCGTGCGCACGCGGACGGTCGGCTAGTCTCCACGCTGGAAGGCGGCTACGACCTACACGCACTGGCGGCGAGCGTTAGCGCGCACGTTAGTGCGCTCATGGACTAGGGCCTGTTCGCACTATTTGCGTAGCCCGCGTTGTCGATGAGTGTCCGACAGGTGGTAATGCGTGGCGCCGGCTTGACTGGCCGTCAAGCCAAGCCGCGCGCTGCCGCATGGCGGCCACTCATCGACAACCCGTAGGGCCGGGTCTGTTTGCACGCCATCCTGCGTCATCGCTCAGTCGTGTACGGACGTACACTCCCTCGCTCTCCCTTGGCTGGCGCGCAAACAGCTCCCTGCGCGGCTACGCAAATAGTGCGAACAGGCCCTAAAGCCCTTTGCTGGGCTCGAAATCCAACGCCAGCGAATTGATGCAGTAGCGCAACCCCGTGGGCTTGGGGCCATCCGGAAAAACATGCCCGAGATGGGAATCGCATTCGGCGCAACGCACTTCCGTGCGATGCATGCCGTGGGTTTTGTCGGGCACTAGGTTGATCCCACCTCGCTTGATCGGCTGAAAAAAGCTCGGCCATCCGGAACCGGAGTCGTATTTAGTTTCGGACGAGAACAAGGGCGTCCGGCACGCCACGCATACATAGGTGCCCAGTTCCTTATGGCGGTACCACTTGCCGCTGAACGGCGGCTCCGTCGCCGAGCAACGGCAGATGGCGAATTGCTCCGGAGTCAGGCTCGCTCGCCACTGCTCTTCGGTCTTGCCGGTCTTTTGCTCGTTCATGCGCTTACTCGCTCGGGAGGTCTGCCGTACGAAAGGGCTTTTCTGTTAGCTTAACGCCCTTCGTTGCCGATTGATCGCCTCCGTGAAGCCCAAGAGCCTGCCGCCCTCGCGTTCTCTGCCTCCACGCCGCCTGCTAGCAATCGCTGCTGCCGCTGCGCTGTTCAGCAGCCAGGGCGTTCATGCCGCATCCCAGAGCAAGCATCCGAAGGCCACGCTGGACGGCTCCGAAGTGGTCTGCCCGCTGGGCACCTTTATTTGTCCGCCCCGCCCCGACAACTTCGCGCTGTGCCGTCCCAACGGCATGCTTGAGTTCTACGACCCGTTCCTGACCAAAGATTCGTCGCTGCGCACCACCGCCAAGACCGATGTGGCGTCCGATCATGTGGAAAGCCCTGATCAGATCGTTTATCACCTGAGCGGCCACGTCAAAACCATTCGCGCCGACCAGGAACTGCACGCCGACTTCGCCGACTACAACAGCGACACCACCGACTACGACGCGCGCGGCGGCGTGCATTACCAAGAAGCCACGCATTTGTTGTCCGCCGATCACATCACCGGCAATACCGATAGCAGCACGGGCCTTGCCACCGGCAACGTGCGTTACCAAATGCTCGATTCGCACGGCAACGGCACCGCAGTGCAAGCGCAGATGCTCGACGCGGATCGCAACCGCTACACCGCCGCCTCGTATTCCACCTGCGACATCGGCAATCACATCTGGGAAATCCGCGCCAAAGAAATCGACACGGACGACACTACCGCTCGCGGCGTTGCGCACAGCGCGACCATGAGCATGTTCGGCGTGCCGTTCTTCTATTTTCCGTGGATGTCGTTCCCGCTCAACAACGATCGGCAGAGCGGCTTTCTGTATCCGTACTTCGAACATACGAGCCGTGCGGGCTATCAGTTCCGAATTCCGTACTACTTCAACCTGGCGCCGAACTACGACGCGACGCTGACGCCGCGTTACTACACCCAGCGCGGCGCGATGTTGGCCGGCGAAGTCCGCTACATGTTTCCCAGGACGAACGGCGAATTCGAAATCGAATTCCTGCCGCGCGACAATTACAACGACCAGAAGCTCACGTCGACTTCGATCGATACGCAAGGTCAGCAGCGTTACCTGTACAAGTTTGTCAACAACACGAGTCTTTGGCCCGGATGGTCGCTCAATACGAGCATCAATCGCGCGTCGGATCAAAATTATCTGCGCGACTTCGGCGACGATCTTTTCACCATTTCAACAGCGCAGCTGTTTTCCAGCATTTACGTGAACGGCTCAGGAAATTGGTGGAGCGCCTCGTTTGGCGGGGATGTGTGGCAGAACGTGGATCCGTCCGAGCCGAACAGCGTCGAGCCCTACAAACGTCTGCCGCGCGCCACGTTCAACGCGGATATTCCTTTTGCTCGCTGGTATGACGTCGGACTGACCAGTGAAGCCGTGGACTTCCACAAATTCAATCAAGTGGAAGGATCGCGACTCGATTTGTATCCCTATGTCGACGCGGACTTCCAAGGCCCCGCCTGGTTCATTCGTCCGAAGCTGGCGTATCGCTACACCACTTATTCACTCGACTCGGGTTACCAGCGTTACAGTTACTACGCGCCTGTCAGCAACGGAATAACGTCGCCGTTCACGCAAAGCAATCCGAGCCGTTCGCTACCGATCGTCAGCCTGGATCAGGGCCTGATTTTTGAGCGCAGCACGTCCATGTTCGGTTCGGACTACACGCAGACGCTGGAACCGCGGCTCTATTATCTCTACGTCCCGTACCGCAATCAGAACAACTTGCCACTGTTCGACACGGGACTGATGGCGTTCGACGACTGGATGTTGTTCGCCCCGAACCAATACTCGGGCGCGGACCGCCAGATGAACGCGAACAACTTGACGGGCGCGATCACCACGCGCCTGCTCGACGATGGCGGCGTGGAGCGTTTGTCGGCAACGTTCGGCCAGATTCGCTATTTCACGCCGCAGCGCATCCAGGCCCCGTGCACGGGCACGTCGACGCAAGGTTGTGCGCCGGTCACGGACTGGACCGGTTCGGACTACGTGGCTGAACTGAGCACGCAGTTGAACGACCAGTGGACGGCCAGCACGGAGTACCTCTGGAATCCCGTCACACGCAAAACCGATCTGGGCACCTTTACCATCCAGCGCCGCCTCGGCTTCGACGGCATCCTCAACTTTTCCTACCGGTTCCGTCGCGGTCTCTTGGAACAATACGACGTCTCGGCGGTCTATCCGCTCACGGAACGTTGGCGCCTGATCGGTGATTGGACGTATTCGGTGATGGACAAGCGCACCGTGGAAGCGGTCGCAGGCGTGCAATACGAAGGATGTTGCGTAAAGGTCAGCGTCATCGCCCGCCACTACGTCACCGGTTACGATGGTGTCATCACTAGCCTACCGCCGGGCCAGGTGCCTCCGGGCAGCGATACGGCCGTCATGTTCCAGTTGGAATTCAAGGGCATGGGTACGTTTAGCGGTCAGACGGACAGCATCCTGCGGCGTGATATCCTTGGCTATCAATAAGCGCGCCCACGAGGTCTGGGCGCCACTCGAGAACCAGGCCGGCGAGGCCGGATTTCGGGATTTATCTCCATAACCCCGTCGCCACCGGCGACAGAAGGCTGTTCACTGATGAAGCAGATTTTTGCATTATTCCTGCTGACGATCGCTTCGGCGATTCCGTCGCTAGCCCAGGCCCAGCTCCTGTCGCCGCAGGATTCAGGTCAACAGCCGGTCGATCGCATCATCGCCGTCGTCGAAGACGACGTTATCTTGCAAAGCGAATTGAACGACGCCGTCGCTGCGATCCAGCAGCAGTACGCCAATCAGCCCGGTCAGCTTCCGCCCATCGATGTGTTGCGCCGCCAAGTGCTCGATCGCCTGATCCTGATGAAGCTGCAGTTGCAGCGCGCCGACGACCAAGGCGTGCGCGTGTCCGATTCCGATGTCGATCAGGCTGCGCAGTCGGTCGCCGAACAAAACAAGATGACCCCCGACCAGTTGCGCGCCGCCGTGGAGCAGTCGGGCATGAGTTACGCTGCGTATCGCCAGCAGCTGCACGATCAGCTCGTGGTGCAGAAGCTGCATCAGAGCGTGGTGCGCGATTCGGTGAACGTCACGGAAAGCGAAGTCAACAATCTGCTCAACAGCTCCAACTACAAAACGGGCGAAGTGCATCTGGCGCATATCCAGATCACCATTCCCAGCGGTGCGTCGGCCGCCGACATTCAAGCCGCGCAAACCAAAGCCGAACAAGCGCTGGCCGCAGTTAAAGGCGGCATGGCGTTCAAGGCCGCGGCGATTCGTTTCTCCGACGCACCCGACGCACTCGATGGCGGCGATCTTGGCTGGCGTCGCATCGATGAAATTCCGTCCGCGTTCGTCGACACCATCAGCAGCCTGAAGCCGGGTGAAGTCAGCGGCATCCTGCATGGTCCGACCGGCTTCCACATCATCCAGTTGGAAGACCAGCGCGCGCAGTCCAAGCAGATGGTGACCGAGTTCCACGCGCGTCAGATTCTGGTCCGCCCCAGCGAATTGTTGTCGGCGACGCAAGCTCAGCAGAAAGCGCAAGACCTCTACAACCGCATCGTCAACAAGCACGAAGACTTTTCCAAAATCGCCAAAGACAATTCCAATGACGACACGACGGCTAACGCCGGTGGCGACATGGGTTGGTTCCAGCAGAACGAATGGGGCACCTTGGTCGCCCAGAAGTTGCAGGATTTGAAGGACGGTGAAGTCTCCCAGCCGTTCCAGAGCGAAGCGGGTTGGCACATCATCCAACGTCTCGGCACGCGCAGCAGCGATATGACCAACCAGATCGCACGCGATCAGGCGCGCCAATCCATCGGCAACCGCAAAGCCGACCAGGCCTACGACGATTTCCTGCGCGGCCTGCGCTCCAGTTCGTACGTGAAGATTCTTGCGCCCGAGCTGCAAGATCCCAACAGCACGGACACCAAGGCGTCGTCGTAATGACGACGCACACCGACTAGCCGTGAACCGTCACGCGCTTCCACGGCTCGCACTCACAGCAGGCGAGCCGGCCGGTGTCGGTCCCGAATTGCTCGTTCGATTGGCCGCCACATCCATGGCGGCCAATTTCGTTGCGATCACCGATCGTGCGTTGCTCGAACGTGCCGCCGCGCGTTGCGGCGCGGCGATTCAACTGATCGACGACGATGGGGCGGATGTCGAACATCGCACGCCCGGTACGTTACGCGTGCGGCACATTCCACTGATATGCGATGAAGTGCCCGGCTCTCCCGATCCGCGCAACGCTCAACACGTACTGGCGACGCTGACCGAAGCAGCAGACGGTTGCCTCGCCGGACTCTACGCTGCGGTCGTCACCGCGCCGTTGCAGAAATCGTCGATCAACGACGCGGGCATTCCCTTCCGCGGACATACCGAATTTTTCGCCGAGCGCAGTCGCACCGACGTGGTCATGATGCTCGCCAGTCCCGAATTGCGCGTCGCGTTGGCCACAACGCATTTGCCGTTGCGCGCCGTATCGTCCGCCATCGATGCCAACTCGCTAGAGCGCACGCTACGCATTGTTCACAACGAGCTGCGCGCGAAATTCGGTTTTGCGCAGCCGCGCATCGCGGTGTTGGGGCTCAACCCTCATGCCGGCGAAAGCGGTCATATCGGGCGCGAAGAGATCGAAACCATCATTCCGACCATGCACAAGCTGCGCAAAGAAGGCATGTCGCTGATTGGACCGCTGCCCGCCGATACAGCATTTGTGCCCGCGCAACGGCAGCATTACGACGCCGTGCTGGCGATGTATCACGATCAGGCACTGCCCGTGCTCAAAAGCGAAGCATTCGACCGCACCGTAAACATCACGCTCGGCCTACCCTTTATTCGCACCTCGGTCGATCACGGCACCGCGCTGGATCTCGCCGGCTCGGGCAAGGCCGATCCCTCCAGCTTAATCGCCGCCGCGCACATGGCGTTGAACCTGGTGGTGCGGCAACGCCCTGAAGAAGTCATCGCATGAGCGCTCGTCCCAAGAAAAGTTTCGGCCAGCACTTTCTGCACGAACGTCGCTATATCGAGCGCATTGTCGCGGCCATATCGCCTCGCCCGGACGACTTTCTGGTGGAGATCGGTCCCGGCGAAGGCGCGCTGACGTTTCCGCTGCTCGCTGCCGCCGGCAAGCTCACCGCCATCGAGCTCGATACGGATTTGATTCCTGAGCTCAATGCCCGCGCCGCCGACATCGGTTCGCTGACGATCGTGCATGCCGACGTGCTGAAAGTGGACTTCACCGCCATGGCGCACCGCGAAGGCGTGTCGCGACTGCGCATTGCAGGCAATTTGCCGTATTACATCTCCAGCCCGATCCTGTTCCACTGCGTCGCGCACGCGGCGGCGATCACCGACATGCACTTCATGTTGCAGAAAGAAGTCGTCGACCGCATGGCCGCCGAACCGGGCAGTAAGGTGTATGGGCGACTCTCGGTCATGTTGCAGCTTGCGTGTCGCGTCGAGCCGTTGTTCGATGTGCCACCCGGCGCATTTCGGCCGCCGCCCAAAGTAGATTCGTCCGTCGTAAGACTTATCCCGCTGTCGCCCGATGAGCGTCACGACGCGGACCCGGCGCGCTTGCACGCGGTTGTGAAGGCCGCCTTCGCCCAGCGCCGCAAGACGCTCTCCAACGCGCTGCGCCAGCTTATGGACGCAGAGGCCATCCGTTCCGCCGACGTCGACCCCAAGGCGCGCGCCGAGACGCTCGCGCCTGCGGACTTCGTTCGGCTGGCGAAAGTGCAAGTCGCCTCCGAACGATAGCGCAACCATGGCGCATAGGCGGACTCGGCCGTCACGCCGAATACCATTCACCGTGCGTGCGCGCGGCGATTCCCAGCGCCGATGACAACGGTACAATCGCGTTATGAATGAGAAATCCCCGTACACGATTGACGTGCAGGTGCAGACCCGCTTCGTCCCCGATCAGTCCGCTCCGAATGAGAATCGCTACGTATTTGCGTACACGATCCATTTGCACAATGCCGGCGGCGTTCCCGCGCGCTTGCTCACTCGTCACTGGGTCATCACGGACGCCAACGGCAAGGTGGAAGAAGTGTACGGTGAGGGCGTCGTGGGCGAGCAGCCGTGGATGCGCCCGGGCGACGACTACGAATACACCTCCGGCGCCGTACTGGAAACCGCGGTGGGTACGATGCAAGGCAGCTATCAAATGATGGCCGACGACGGCACGCGGTTCGAAGCCCCGATTCCGGCGTTCACGCTTTCCATTCCCCGCACGTTGCATTGATTGAGGAAACGCTCATGACATGCACGTGGCGCACCGTCGAGGCGATTCGCTGATGGCCATCTATGCAATCGGCGATATCCAAGGTTGCTATCCGGAACTGCAGCGCTTGATCGACAAGCTGCGCTTCGATCCGGCCTGCGATCAATTGTGGTTGTGCGGCGATCTTGTCAACCGCGGCGGCCAATCGCTGGAAACGCTGCGACTGGTGCATTCCCTGCGCGAAAACGTGGTGGTGACGCTGGGCAATCACGACCTTAGTCTGCTCGCGATCGGTCAACGCAAGCAGGACGCGCAGGCGCGCGTGAATCCGGAATTGCGCGAAGTGTTGTTCGCCGACGATTCACCCATATTGCTCGAATGGCTGCGCTGCCAGAAGTTGCTGCATCACGACGAAACCATCGGCTGGACGATGGTGCACGCCGGCCTCGCGCCGAGCTGGACCTTGAAGCAAGCACAGCGATGCGCCGCGGAAATCGAACGTGAACTTTCCAGTCCGCGTCATCCGCGTTTGCTGAAGAATCTATTCGGCAACCGCCCGGCTGCATGGGCAAGTCGCCTGCAAGGCATCGAGCGCATGCGCGCCTCGATCAATACGCTGACCCGCATGCGTTTTTGCGACGTCAACGGCCGCATCGATTTCGAAGGCAAGGGCGCGCCCGGCACACAAAAACCCGGCATGTATCCGTGGTTTGAAGTACCCGGCGTGCGTAAACGCGACACGCGCATCGTGTGCGGACATTGGTCGGCGCTGGGCCGATTCGTCGGTATGGGCGTTTACGGCATCGATACCGGTTGCGTGTGGGGCGGCAAACTCACGGCGTTGCGTTTGGATACCGAAGAGCCGCAGTACATCACGGTGGACGCCGAGCCGCATCGCAAGCGCTTACCCGGCGGGGACTGAGCGTCGCGATACGTGCTGCGCCTGTCGCGTTGCCGATCTCTCAAAAAGCAAAGGCCGGAAGCGCGCTCACGCGACGCTTCCGGCCTTTTATTTTCAGAGCGATCAGCTCAACTGCCCGTGGCAGTGCTTGTACTTTTTGCCCGAACCGCAGGGACACGGATCGTTGCGGCCCACCTTCGGACCGGCCGCCGCCGGGTCGGCCGTTATTGCACCTTGCGGCGCTGCATCCAGCCCTAAGGCGCCGCCGACCGGCGCGCCACCACCACTGGCCTGCATCTGGCGCTGCATGCGCTCGGCGATGCGTTGCTGTTCGGCCTCCATCGCAGCGACTTCTTCTTCGCTGCGAATGCGGATACGCGCGAGCATCTGCACCACTTCGGTCTTGATACGCGCCAGCATCTGCGAGAACAGCTCGAAGGATTCTCGCTTGAACGCCTGCTTCGGATCCTGCTGCGCATAACCGCGCAGATAGATGCCCTGGCGCATGTAATCCATGCTGGACAGATGTTCCTTCCACGCGTTGTCCACCACGCTCAGCATGATGTGCTTTTCGAGCTGACGCATGGTTTCGGGCGTGATCTGCTGTTCCTTAGCCTGGAACAAGCTTTCGACCAAGCCGTGCACGTGCTTCTTCACCGATTCGGCATCGGCTTCCGACTGATGCTCCAACCACGACTTCAGTTGTGCGGACAGGCCGAAATCGCTTTCGAGTTCGCGCTCCAGCCCAGCGAGATCCCATTGCTCGTCGATGCTGTCGGCAGGCACGTAACGACGCACCACATCCTCCACTACGTCCTCGCGAATATCGATGACGGTGGCGGAGACATCGTCTTCTTCAAGCAGTTCGTCGCGCTGGCGATAGATCACCTTGCGCTGATCGTTGGCGACGTCGTCGTATTCGAGCAGGTTTTTACGGATATCGAAGTTGTGCTGTTCGACCTTGCGCTGCGCCTTTTCGATCTGGCGGCTGATCATGCGATCTTCCAGCGCCTCGTCTTCCTTCATGCCGAAGCGCTTCATCCAGCGCACCAGGCCTTCGCCGCCGAAAATGCGCAGCAGGTTGTCCTGCAACGACAGATAGAAACGCGAGGAACCCGGGTCGCCCTGACGACCCGAGCGACCACGCAGCTGATTGTCGATGCGGCGCGATTCGTGACGCTCGGTGCCGACGATATGCAAACCACCGGCGGCGACGACTTGCTCGTGGCGCTTCTTCCATTCGGACTTGACGCGCGCGCGATCGGTTTCGCTGATGTCTTCCGGCAGCGCAGCGAGCGCCGCTTCCAGACTTCCGCCCAAGACGATGTCGGTACCGCGACCCGCCATGTTGGTGGCGATGGTCACGGCGCCCGGCGTACCGGCCTGCGCCACGATGTGCGCTTCGCGTTCGTGCTGCTTGGCGTTGAGCACTTCGTGCGGAATCTTTTCTTTGCCAAGCAACGTGGACAGCAGTTCGGAGACGTCGATCGACGCCGTGCCGACCAGCACCGGCTGACCACGCTTGTGGCAATCGCGAATGTCCTCGATAACAGCCTTGTACTTCACGTCCTGGCTGAGGAACACCATGTCCGAGTTGTCTTTGCGGATCATCGGCTTGTGGGTGGGAATCACCACCACTTCCAAGCCGTAGATCGACTGGAATTCGTAAGCCTCGGTGTCAGCCGTACCGGTCATGCCGGCCAGCTTTTTGTACATGCGGAACAGGTTCTGGAACGTCACCGTCGCCAGCGTCTGGTTCTCGCGCTGAATCGGCACGCCCTCTTTCGCTTCCACCGCCTGATGCAAGCCATCGGACCAACGACGACCCGGCAACGTGCGACCCGTGAATTCGTCGACGATGATGACTTCGCCGTCGCGCACGATGTAATCGACGTCGCGCTGATAAATCGCGTTCGCGCGCAGCGCGGCGTTGAGATGGTGGACGATGGCAAGGTTGCGCGCGTCGTACAGGCTGCCGTCTTCGTCGATGACCTTCGCCTGTTGCAGCAGTTCTTCAGCGTGCTGCATGCCCTCTTCGGAGAGATGCACCTGCTTTTGCTTTTCGTCGACCCAGTAATCGCCGGGGCCGTCTTCCACTTCCTGGCGCTTCATGCGCGGAACGATCTTGTTGACCGCGATGTAGAGCTGCGGCGAATCTTCCGCCGGACCGGAAATGATCAGCGGCGTGCGCGCTTCGTCGATCAGGATCGAATCCACTTCGTCGACGATGGCGTAGTGCAGGCCGCGTTGCGTGCGCTGCTCTTTGGACAACGCCATGTTGTCGCGCAGGTAATCGAAACCGAATTCGTTGTTGGTGCCGTAGGTGATGTCGGCGCCGTAGGCCGAGAATTTGTCGGCGTGATCCATGCCCGGATACACCACGCCCACGCTCATGCCGAGGAAGTTGTACAGCTTGCCCATCTGGGCGGCGTCGCGTTTGGCGAGGTAGTCGTTGACGGTCACGACGTGCGTGCCCTTGCCTTCGAGCGCATTCAGATACACCGGCGCCGTCGCGACGAGCGTCTTGCCTTCCCCCGTGCGCATTTCGGCGATCTTGCCCATGTGCAGCACCATGCCGCCAATAAGCTGCACGTCGTAGTGACGCATGCCGAGTACGCGCTTGGCGCCCTCGCGCACCACCGCAAACGCTTCCGGCAGCAATTTGTCCAAGGTTTCGCCCTTGGCCAGGCGTTGCTTGAATTCGTCGGTTTTGCCGCGCAATGCCTCGTCGCTGAGCTTTTCGAGTTCAGGCTCCAGCGCATTGATGCGCGCGACGGTTTTGGACAGCTGGCGCAGTACTCGTTCGTTACGGCTGCCAAAAAGACTCGTCAGGGCACGGTTGAGCATCGATCTTCCGGATCTGGAAATAAGGAACGCCCGCCGGGTCCAGCCCGGACGGACAAAGAGTTGATGATACTAGGGTCAGCCGGGTATCCCAAACGCGGGAACTCTCGGAAACGCCGTATCCCGGATCAAGGGGTGGCGGTGCTCTAGCGCGCTTTCAAGAGTGCCGCCCGGCGCTAAGGATACCTTGCGCTCAGCGATGGTCTTTCACGTACGCGAGCGGATTGACCACACGCCCGTTGTGCCAAACCTCGAAATGGACGTGCGAGCCGGTGGAGCGGCCGGTAGAACCGGCCTGGGCGATTTCATCGCCCACCCGAACGTGCTCGCCGGGGTGCACCAGGAGCTTGCTGTTGTGCGCGTAACGCGTCATGTAGCCGTTGCCATGGTCGATTTCCACGACGTTGCCATAGCCGCTGCGCACACCGGCGTAAGTCACCATGCCTTCGGCGACGGTATGCACCGGACTGCCGGCGGGCACCGCGATATCCAGCCCCGTGTGGCGCGCGGCAAGGCCGTCGAACGGATCGGCGCGCACGCCGAAGTACGAAGAGATGTAGCCATCCGCCGGCATGCCAGTCGGCTTCAAGTCGGAGTCGATACGCGCATTGAGCAAGAAGCTCTGCATGGCGGCGAATTGCGCCTGTTGCGTATCGAACTGGGTCGCCAGCTGATCGATGCTGGCATCCAACGTTTGCGGCAGCGCGTAGGCGCTGGTGCCCGTTGTCACTTCCACACCGCCGACCGGCGGCGGCTGATCGAAATTAAATTCGTTGCTATCGAGTTTGCCGACCTGCACCAGGCGTTCGCCCAGCGCATTGAGGCGGGTTGCCTGCGCCTGGAGCTGGCCAAGTTTGACGGCGAGCGCATCGAGTTGACGGTGCGCGTCGTCGCGCAGATCCCCGAGTTGCTTGTCTTGCGTCTTCACTTCTTGATGCAGCGTGCTGATTTCGGCCAAGGCGCGATCGCGCGGACTGGCTACAGCCAACGCCACGCCGGCGCCGAGACCGGCCAACGCCACGATCACCGCAGCTCCGATTCCCCACACGCGCCAACGAAGACGAGGGTTGGTGAGATCCAATGTCCTGGGCACCTTCCCTGCGCGTGAGACGAGTATGATTTGCATGTCGTTACCGGTTCGAAAGTTTTTATTGATGCAGCGCGATGTCCCGCCTTCCCACCGCACAGGTCATGGATTGAAATCCATCACCGATGTCGGACCTGTCGCCGCACTGGCCAAAAAGGCCGGCAAGCTGGAGGCATTGGACCGCGCACTACGCCAAACGTTGCCATCGCCGTTGCGCGAACAAGTCAGGTTCGCCAATCTGCGCGATGACCGCCTAGTTTTTTTGGCTTCCTCGCCGGCCTGGGCATCGCGTTTGCGTTTGCAACAGGCACAAATCCTCGCCGCCGCCCGCGCCATAGGCGCAAACGTCAGCTCAGTCATCGTGAAAGTGGCCCCCCTTCCTCCGCCTGATCCCCAGCCGGAGCAATCAAAACCGCTTTCAACCGCGGCGGCGCTTCATTTGAAGGCTGCCGCAAGTTCAGTCCACGACCCGGAACTCCGGGAAATGTTTCTCGAACTGGCGTCCATCGCCGAAACCTCGGATTCCCCCCCCGACAAGACGCCCTGAGCTGCAAAGCGTCGTTCCGGAAGGCGCGCAAAGACGCCTGCTCCGTTGCAGGATTTGGTTTTATACCATGCATTGCCCCACCCAGGTCTCTAGAACCCGTCGCGATATCGTGAACGTGGGGAAGGCAAAAGTGTGATCTTGATCACAAAAATGAACAGACCGGACCCAAGGGCCCGGTCTGAGGGGTGAAGCGGCTGACTTTTTTAGATCGCCTGGGCGGGGTGCGCGTAGGAGATCGGCGCGGTGGCCGGGTCGTCCTGATAGCTGACTTCTTCCCACGCCGTGACATCGGCCATCAGTGCGCGCAGCAACTTGTTATTGAGCTCGTGACCGGACTTATGCGCGTAGTACGCACCGATCAAACTGTGACCGAGCAGATACAGATCGCCGATCGCATCGAGAATCTTGTGTTTGACGAATTCGTCTTCGTAGCGAAGACCGTCTTCGTTGAGGACGCGATAGTCGTCGAGCACGACCGCGTTGTCCATCGAGCCGCCGAGCGCGAGATTGTGTTCGCGAAGCATTTCGATGTCGCGCATGAAACCGAACGTACGCGCGCGACTCACTTCCTTGACGAACGACGTGGTGGAGAAGTCGATCTCGGCGCGCGAGGTGCGCTTGGAAATGATCGGGTGATTGAACTCGATCGAGAAGCCGACCTTGAAGCCTTCAAACGGCTCAAAACTGGCCCATTTATCGCCTTCCTGCACTTTCACCGGCTTCTTGATGCGGATGAAGCGCTTCGGCACCGATTGCTCTTCAATGCCCGCCGATTGCAGCAAGAAGACAAACGGACCGGCGCTGCCGTCCATGATCGGCACTTCCGGTGCGGACAGATCGACATAAGCATTGTCGATGCCCAAACCCGCCATCGCGGACAACAAGTGTTCCACCGTTGAAACACGTACGTCGCCGTTGACGAGCGTAGTCGACAAACGCGTGTCGCCCACGTGGTCGGGACGTGCATGAATTTCTACCGGCGGATTGAGATCCGTACGACGGAAAATAATGCCCGTGTTCGCTGCGGCCGGACGCAACGTCATGTAGACCTTATCGCCGGTATGCAGACCGACGCCGGTGGCACGGATGATGTTTTTAAGCGTACGCTGCTTGATCATTTATTGGGTACCTGTAAGGGGCAGCAGCCAATTCGAGCTGGGATGCTAACACAGTCTTAACCTGCGGAAAAACAAACCGTACCGTACAGTCCGGTCAATCCTTCATTTTCCTTTCATCAAATAATGCGATTCATTCGCATTTTGACGATGCAAGCACCACAGGTAGATCAAGTACTTGCGATCTGACACAAAACCCCGCGCCGGGGACGGGAAATGATCCGGCAACGGGATTCTGGATCAGCGGCGCGAATCCCCCTCCACGCCTGCTGATCGTGCGCCATCCATAGGCCGCACTGTCTATCGCATTCAACGCGCGAACGCGACGCCAGCCGACATCAGATGCCCCCTTTTGCTGCCTGCAAACCGGCGGCAACCGGGCAACGGACAGGGAGGATACCCCTCCACGCCCGGCACAGGGAACTCTGACAAGTTAATGCGTCGTTAGTTCATGCTCTTCACACTTTTTCACATTTTTGAGTGCTCGTTAGTCGGCCTGACGGCGCAAGAAGGCCGGAATGTCCAGGTAGTCGAAGCTCGGATCGGCACTCTTGGCCGAGCCCTCGCCGCCGCGCGGGTTGCTGGTGACCATGTCCGGCTGGGCGTAATCCACCACTTCGTTGCCCGTACCGGTACGTAGCACCATCGGGCGCGGACGTTGGCGCATCTCGACCTGCTGGGTCACGACCGGACGAATCGGCTGACGGGCCGTCGCGCGGTTCAGCCCGGTGGCCACCACCGTCACGCGCACGTCGTCCTGCATTTCCGGATCGAGCGAGGTGCCGATCACCACGGTCGCGTCTTCGCTGGCGAAGTCGTGGATGATGCGGCCGATTTCGTCGAACTCGCGCATGGTGAGGTTCGGACCCGCGGTCACGTTGACCAGGATGCCGCACGCGCCGTTGAGGTTGACGTCTTCCAGCAGCGGATTGTTGATAGCGGCTTCGGCGGCAGCCTGCGCGCGATCATCGCCGCGAGCCGTGCCCGAACCCATCATCGACAGACCCATTTCACTCATCACCGTACGCACGTCGGCAAAGTCGACGTTGATCAGGCCGGGGCTGGTGATCAGATCGGCGATGCCCTGCACCGCGCCTTGCAGCACGTCATTCGCGGCTTTGAAGGCGTTGAGCAAGGTCACTTCGCGACCGAGGACCGACAGCAGCTTTTCGTTCGGCACCGTGATCAGCGAATCGACGTGCTGCGACAGGTCTTCGATACCCTTCAGCGCAACCTGCATACGACGACGGCCTTCGAACGGGAACGGCTTGGTCACCACCGCCACCGTCAGAATGCCCTTCTCTTTCGCCAACTGCGCCACGACTGGCGCCGCACCCGTGCCGGTGCCGCCACCCATGCCGGCGGTGATGAACACCATGTCGGCGCCTTCGAGCATTTCTTCGATACGCTCGCGATCTTCCAGCGCGGCCTGACGGCCGACTTCCGGATTCGCGCCGGCGCCCAGGCCCTTGGTGACGTTCGCGCCCAGTTGCAGATGCATCCGGCCGCCGCAGCCTTTCATGGCTTGTGCGTCGGTGTTGGCGACGACGAAGTCGACGCCTTCAATGTTGGAGTTGAGCATGTGCGCCACGGCGTTACCGCCGCCGCCGCCCACGCCGATGACTTTGATCACCGCATTGGGTGCCAATTTTTCGACCAATTCAAACATTTCCCGTCCTCCGTAGAGCTTTCGTTGTCGTTGTAACCGCGGTACGACTCCTGTCTTCCCGTGGTGGTGAGCGAACCTCCATTCGCCCTGGCTGCGCCTCCTGCGCGGCCGAAATTCGATGCTTTAAAAATTCTTGGTGATCCAGGTGCGCAACTTGTCGACCAAACCGCCCATGCTGCCGCCGCTGGGTCCGCTTACGCGCATGCCGCCCGACCGCGCGCCGTGCAACAGCAAGCCCACGCCGGTGGAATGCAGCGGATTGGCGATCACTTCGCCCAGACCATTCACGTGCTGCGGCACGCCGATGCGCACCATCTTGTGAAAAATCTCTTCGGCCAACTCCAGCGCGCCTTCCATCCGCGACGCGCCGCCGGTGAGCACTACGCCCGCCGCAACCAGACTGTCGTAACCGGAACGGCGCAATTCGTCCTGCACCATTTCGAAGATTTCCTCGTAACGCGCTTGCACGCTCTGCGCGAGCGACTGACGCGCAAGTCGGCGTGGCGGACGATCGCCCACGCTCGGCACCTGGATGGTTTCTTCCGCATGCGCCAGTTGCGCGAGTGCGCAGGCGTATTTGATTTTGATTTCTTCGGCATGCGCCGTCGGCGTGTGCACGCCGTAGGCGATGTCGTTGGTCACCTGATCGCCACCCACCGGCAGCGACTTGGTGTAGCGAATCGCGCCTTGCGTGTAGATCGCGATATCCGTGGTGCCCGCGCCGATATCGACCAGACACACGCCAAGTTCGCGCTCGTCGTCGGTCAGTACGGATTTCGCGCTCGCGACCGCCGACGGCACCAGCTCGTCCACCGAAAGACCGCAGCGCTGGATGCACTTGCTGATGTTCTGCACCGCCGCCGCGGCGCCGGTCACCAGATGCACCGATGCTTCCAGGCGCACACCGCTCATGCCCACGGGCGAGCGGATGCCGTCCTGGCCGTCGATGCGGTATTCCTGCGACTCCTTATATAAGACCTTTCGATCCGCCGGGATCGCCACCGCGCTCGCCGCTTCCAGCACTTGGTCCAGATCGCCTGGCGCGACTTCGCGATCGCGGATGGCGGCGGTGCCGTGCGAATTGCGCGTTTCCAGATGACTGCCGGAAATCGAGGCGTACACCGAGCGGATATCGCAGCCGGCCATGAGTTCGGCTTCTTCCACGGCACGCTGGATCGAGTGCACGGTGGATTCGATATCCACCACCGAGCCGCGCTTCATGCCGCGCGATACATGCGAGCCGATACCGATCACTTCGATCGGTTCGCCCGGTTCGTATTCGCCCACGATCGCCACGACTTTCGACGTGCCGATATCCAGGCCGACTACCAACTGCTTTTCGTTTTTGCCTTTCATGTGCGGGGCGTGCCTCCGGCGGTCGGGGCGGCCGGCGCTTGCGGCCATTTCACGGCAAAGCCGTTGGTGTAACGAAGATCGGCGTACTCGAAGCCTTGCGGATGACCGGCGACCACTTTTGCGTACACATCGAGGAAACGGCGCAGACGTCGACCGGCCTGATTGCGATCGCCGATCACGATTTGCGCGCCCGATTCGGTCGCCACGCTCCAGCTGCCGCGATCGGTCAGCGTTACGCCGACGATGCGCAAATGCTCGCTGGAGAATGCCCGCTGCACATCGGCGAAAAAGCTCACCACTTCGGCAAGGTGATCGTCGGGGCCGTGCAGATCGGGAAGCTGGTTGTAGGTCGCCGCATCCGGCACCGCGAAAACTTTGCCTTCGCGGCTGATCAACTGTTGCGAGTTCCAGCGCGCAAACGGCTGACGTTCGTAGATGCGCAACAGCAAGGTATCGGGCCAGCGTTTGCTCGCTTCCACCGATTCCACCCACGGCAACGCGGCGACCGCTTGTTGCACGCTGTCCAGATCCAATGCGAAGAAGCCTTTGCCCAGGCGCGGCAGCACAGCGGCGCGAATTTGATCCGCGCTCACGTGCTTGAACTCGGCCTGCACCGTCAACTGGGTGACCGGCCAGCGGTCGGCGGCGAACCAGCCGCGCAACACGCCGACGATCGGCAAGACCACCAAGGCGATGGCCAAGCACCAAGCGACGAGGCGAATGCTTCCCCTCATGCATCCTCCCTGAAACTGGTTTCGAGCACGCGCCAGCACAGTTCCTGGTAATCGATACCGGCAACCGCCGCGGCCTTCGGCACCAGCGAATGCGATGTCATGCCCGGCGCGGTGTTCACTTCCAGCAACCAGTTGCGGCCTTGGCGATCACGCATCACGTCGACGCGACCCCAGCCGTAGCAACCCAAGGCGTCGAACGCTTCGAGCGACAACGCGCGCAGCGTCGCTTCGGCTTCGCCTTCCAGACCGGGGCAGATGTAACGCGTGTCTTCGGCTATGTATTTGGCGTTGTAGTCGTAGAACGCGCCCTTCGGCACGATGTGGATGCTGGGCAGCACCTGGCGGCGAAGAATGCCGACGGTGAGCTCGTCGCCTTCAATGAGCGTTTCCATCAGCAGATCGCCGGGATATTTCTCGGCCAGCGCGACCGCCGAATCCAAGTCTTTTTCTTCGAACACGCGCGTCACACCGACGCTGGAGCCTTCGCACGCCGGCTTTACGATCAGCGGAAAACCAATCTGCTTGGCGGCCTCGTGCACGTCAGCGCCGCGCGGCAACGCGACGAATTTCGGCGTCGGCAGACCCAGCGATTGCCATACGCGCTTCGAACGCGTTTTGTCCATCGACAACGCGGAACCCAGCACGCCCGAACCGGTGTACGGCACATTGAGCGACTCCAGCGCGCCTTGCAGCACGCCGTCTTCGCCGCCGCCATGCTGGCCGTGCAGGATGTTGAACACGCGCGCGAAATGTCCGGCGCGCAAGGCGTCCAACAACGCGGGAATGCCGTCTATCGCATGCGCATCCACGCCGCGCGCTTGCAACGCGGCCAATACGTTGCGACCTGAGTCGAGCGACACCTCGCGCTCGGCCGAGCTGCCACCCATCACGACAGCGACGCGACCAAATTGTGCGGGGTCCGTGATTTTTTTCATGTCTCGCTCGTCCTCAATTGACCGATCTGCGCCAGCTCCACGGCGGCACTGCCGATATCGCCGGCGCCGAGCAGCAACAGCAAATCGCCGTCGCGCAGCAACGTCGGCAAGGTGTCTTTCAATTCGCGCGGATGGCTGATCAGCACCGGATCGACCTTGCCGCGCGCGCGCACCGCGCGCGCCAACGCACGACCGTCCGCACCGGCAATCGGCGCTTCGCCGGCCGGATACACTTCGGTAAGCACCAGCACATCGGCATCGGCCAATACATTGGCGAAATCGTCGAGCAGATCGCGCGTGCGGCTGTAACGATGCGGCTGAAAGCCCACCACGAGACGCCGCTCCGGCCAACCGCCGCGCACTGCCGCAAACACTGCGGCGATTTCGCGCGGGTGATGACCGTAGTCGTCGACCAGCATCGCCTTGCCCTGATCGAGCGCGATCTCGCCGCGACGATGGAAACGACGACCGACGCCCTGGAAGTTCGCCAACGCATGCGCGATGGCTTCCGCCTCCACGCCAAGCTGCCAACCGACCGATGCGGCGGCGAGCGCATTGAGCACGTTGTGGCGACCCGGCAAATTCAGCACCACCGGCATCGGCTTGCCGATGCCCGGCAGCAGCAGATCGAAGTGCATCTCGAAACCTTGCTGACGCACATTGATCGCGCGCACGTCGGCGTCGGAGGAATCGATGCCATACGTCATGACGCGGCGCGCGGTGATCTTGGCCAATTCCCGCACTTCCGGGTCGTCCACGCACAACACGGCCAGTCCGTAAAACGGCAAGCGATGCAGAAAATCCGAAAACGCCTTACGCACAAGCGCGAAATCGCCTTGATAGTTTTCCAGGTGATCCGCATCGATATTGGTGACCACAGCGATCACCGGCGACAGCAGCAAGAACGAACCGTCCGATTCGTCGGCTTCGGCGACCAGATACTGCCCCGTGCCCAAACGTGCGTTCGCGCCGGCCGCGTTAAGCTGTCCGCCAATCACAAAGGTGGGATCGTAATTGGCTTCGGCCAGCACGCTGGCAGCGAGGCTGGTCGTGGTGGTTTTACCGTGCGTGCCCGCGATGGCGATGCCGCGACGGAAGCGCATCAATTCGCCCAACATTTCCGCACGCGGAATCACCGGAATGCGTGCTTCGTGCGCAGCCATCAGTTCCGGATTATCGTTCTTGATCGCACTCGATGTGACTACGACATCCGCATCGCCGATATGAGCAGCCGCGTGACCGATGCGCACATCGATACCGAGCTGACGCAGGCGCTGCGCCGTCGACGATTCGCTGCGATCCGAACCGGACACCGCATAACCAAGATTGTGCAGCACTTCGGCGATACCGCTCATGCCGACGCCGCCAATGCCGATGAAATGCACGCGACGGAAGGTGCTCATCAAATCTTCATGGGCGAGCAAGCGACGCGGCGTCATGCGGCCACCTCCACACAGGCACGCGCAATAGCCGCGGCGGCATCGGGTTTGGCCAAGGTGCGCGCGGCTTCGGCCATCGCAAGCAAGGTGGCGCGATGGCCCAGCAACGTGGTCAATCGCTGCGCCAGATCGTTCGTATTCAGATCACGCTCCTGGATCAATTCGGCCGCGCCGGCAGCGACCAGCGCTTCGGCATTGCGTGTTTGGTGGTCGTCCACCGCGTGAGGGAACGGCACCAACACCGCGCCCAAACCGCATGCAGTGAGTTCGGCGAGCGTCAATGCGCCTGCGCGACACACCGCCAAGTCGGCCCACGCATACGTGCCCGCCATGTCTTCGATGAAGGGAACGATGTTCGCTTCCACGCCCGCATCGGCATATGCCTTGCGCGCTTCGTCGATGCCGCGATTGCCGCATTGATGCAACACGTCCGGTCGCTGATCGGCGGGTATTTGTGCAAGCGCTTGCGGAACGGATACGTTCAGCGCACGCGCACCGAGGCTGCCGCCCAATACCAGCAGACGCGGCTTGCCGTTACGACCGGCCATGCGCTGCGCCGGCGACGGCAACGAAGCGATCGTGCTGCGTACAGGATTTCCCACCCATTCCGCGTTCGGCAAGCTGTCGGCAAAACCCGCCATGACGCGACGTGCGTGAACCGCCAGCCTTCGATTGGTGAAACCCGCAACGCGATTCTGTTCGTGCACCAAGAGCGGCCGATGCAGCATGCGTGCGGCGATACCGCCGGGGCCTGCGACGTAACCACCCATCGACAACACGCTGCGCGGCTTCAAGCGAATCAACACTGCAAGCGACGACAGCAACGCGCGCAGCAACATCCACGGCGCGAGCAGTCGCGTCTTCAAACCTTTGCCGCGCAAACCGCCGACACTGATGGTGTGCAGCTCGATGCCGTGCGCGGGCACCACCTTGGTTTCCATGCCGCCCGCCGCGCCCAGCCACACCACCGGCACGCCTTGCGCGCGCAGCGTTTCGGCCACGGCAAGGCCAGGGAAGATGTGACCGCCGGTGCCGCCAGCCATGATCAACACGGGAGCCTGCGCGGTCATGCGGCCTCCGCTTCGCGCTCGCGCGCATTGGCAGGATTCGCATCGGACACCGTGGCTTCAGACACGCGTGTCGCCATATGCCGCGCGTCGAGCGCGCGGTTGATTTCGTACGTCGCGCGCAATAAGACGCCGGCCATCGCACAGGTCAGCACGATCGACGAACCGCCATAGCTGATAAGCGGCAAAGTGAGACCCTTGGTCGGTAGCGCGCCAAGGTTCACGCCGATCGACACCATCGTCTGCAGGCCGATCATCAGCGAGATGCCGAAGGCGATATATCCGGCAAATCGCTGCCCGACTTCCACACCTTTCAAACCCATATGCAAACCGCGCCACACGGTCAAGGCGAACAGCCCCATCACGGTGATGATGCCGACCAGGCCGAGTTCTTCGCCGATCACCGCAAAAATAAAGTCGGTATGCGCTTCGGGCAGATACGAGAGCTTCAAGACGCTCGAACCCAGACCCACACCCGCCCACTCGCCGCGGCCGATCGCCATCAGCGATTGCGTCAACTGGAACCCGTCGTCGAAGGGGTGATCCCACGGATGCAAGAAGGTGGTCAAACGCTTCATGCGATAGCTTTCGCTGGTCGCCGCGATCGCCAGCAATGGCATCAGCGGAAGCCCCATGATCAGTAGGAAGATTGGGCGCGCGCCACCCAACCAGACCATCGCGATCGTCACCGCAATAACCAGCGTGGCCGAGCCGAAATCCGGCTGCGCAAGCAGCAGCAACACGATGATGCCCGACACCGCAATCGGCTTGATCAAACCAAGGAAGCGCGTCTCGATACTTTCGCGGTGACGCACCAGATAGCTGGCGATATACACCACCAGGATCAGCTTCACCGCTTCGACGGGCTGGAACGACGTGACCAGCAAATTGAGCCAACGGCGCGCGCCATTGAGCCGCATGCCCAGATGCGGCACAAACACCGCCAGCAACATGATGAAGGCCACCAGCATCAGGAAGAAAGCGTACTTTTCCACCACTTTCAACTCGGTGCGCATCGCCACGCCGGCAGCCACCAGTCCCAACGACAGAAACATCAGGTGTTTCTTCAGAAAGTAGAACTCACCCCAATGCTGAGAATCGGCCACCGCGATGGAACTGGACGTCACCATCACCACGCCCACACACGCAAGACCGACCAAGGCCACCAGCAGCGGCAAGTCGAACTTGCCGCGCGGGCCTTGCCGGCGCTTTGCTTGCGTTGTGTCGAAACCGAACATTTTCTTAGCGCACCTTCAGCGTTGCCAAACCGATAAGCACCAGCACTACGCTGATGATCCAAAACCTCACGATGACCCGCGGTTCGGGCCAACCTTTCAATTCAAAGTGGTGATGAATCGGCGCCATGCGGAAGATGCGCTTGCCTGTCATCTTGAAGCTGGCGACTTGCATCATCACCGACACCGTTTCCATCACGAACACGCCGCCCATGATCAGCAGCACGATTTCCTGCCGCACGATCACTGCGATTGCCGCGAGCGCGGCACCGATCGCCAGCGCGCCGACGTCACCCATAAACACTTGCGCGGGATAGGTGTTGAACCAAAGGAAGCCCAACCCTGCGCCCGACAACGCGCCGCAAAGCACGGCGAGTTCGCCGGAACCGGGAATCGCGGGAATCGCCAGGTATTCGGAGAACACGCGGTTACCGGCGAGGTAGGCGAAAATGCCCAGCGCACCAGACACCAATACTGTCGGCATAATCGCCAGACCATCCAAACCATCGGTGAGGTTCACCGCGTTGGAAAAGCCCACCACCATGAAATACGCGGTCACTACGAAGAACGCGCCCAACGGCACCGCGACGTGCTTGAACACGGGTACATAGAGCGCCGTTTCCGCCGGCAGCGTTGCCGTGTGATAGAGAAACAACGCCGCGCCGAGGCCGAACACCGATTGCCAGAAATATTTCCAGCGCGACGCCAAGCCACGGCTGTCCTTCAACACCAGCTTGCGATAGTCGTCGTAGAACCCGATGGCGCCATAGCAAAGCAGCACCGCCAGCACGAGCCACACGTAACGATTGCCGAGATCCGCCCACAGCAGCGTGGACACGGCAACGGCCATCAGAATCATCACGCCACCCATCGTGGGCGTGCCGGCTTTGGATAGATGCGTTTGCGGACCGTCCTTGCGCACGACCTGCCCCGCTTTCAGCGCAGCGAGTTTGCGGATCAGCGCAGGACCGAACAGCAACGACATCGCCATCGCCGTCAACGTCGCCATGATCGTGCGGAAGGTGATGTACTGAAACAGGTGCGGCGTGGCGAAATGCCGTGCGAACCATTCGGCCAGTTCAAGCAACATGCGGCGCACCCTCCTCAGGTCGAGCACTCTTGAGCGCAGCCACCACCTTTTCCATGCCCGACGAATGCGAGCCCTTGACCAGGCACGTCACACCGGCATGCAATTGCGTGCGGAGCGCGTCGATCAGCGCCGCTTTGTCTGCAAAATGTTGTGCGCCTGCGCCGAACGCCTCGACCGCCGCCGCATTCAACGGTCCCACGGCGAAGAGTTTCTCGATGCCACGTTTGTGCGCGTGACGACCGACGCCGGCATGCAGCGCGCGCGCATCCGCGCCCAGTTCCGCCATATCGCCCAGCACTAGCCAGCGTTCGCCATCGGCGAGCGCCAAGGTGTCGATCGCCGCATGCATGGAGCTCGGATTCGCGTTGTAGCTGTCGTCGATCAGCGTCCAGCCTTGCGGCATCGCGATGCGCTTCAGCCGTCCTTCGACGGCAGTCGCCTGCTCCAGGCCTTCTACGATGGTATCGAGCGGCACATCCAGCGCGAGCGCAATCGCGCTGGCGGCGAGCGCATTGGCGATGTTGTGGCGACCGGCCAGCGGCAGCTGAACTTCCGCATCGCCATGTGGCGTGCTCAACACGAAATGCGAACCGTCGACGCGCTGTTCCAGAATATCCGCGCCGACATCGGCTTTGTGATCCAAGCCGAAACGCAGCACGCGGCGACCGCCCGCCAAGCCGGTGAAAAAGCTGGCGAACGCATCGTCGGCATTGATCACCGCCACGCCGTCCGCGGGCAGCGCGCGATACACCGCGCCCTTCGTTTCTGCGACGATTTCGATCGTGCCCATGCGCTCCAGATGCGCCGGCGCGATCAAATTCACCAGGCCGATATCGGGACGCGCAATCGCGGCGAGGTAATCGATATCGCCCGGTTTGCCGGCGCCCATTTCGAGCACGGCATATTCGGTGTCTTCCGGCATCCACAGCAAGGTGAGCGGCAAGCCGATCTCATTGTTATAGCTGCCTGTATTGACGTGCGTGCGGCCGTGGCGCGACAGGATGGACGCCGTAAGCGTCTTCACCGTGGTCTTGCCGTTCGAACCGGTGATGCCGATCACGCGGGCATTGCGCTGTGCGCGTACTGCGCTCGCCAAATCGCCCAGCGCCAGTTCCGCGCTCTTTACTTCGATCTGCGGCAGATCGCTTTCCACGCGATGCTCGACCAACGCACCCACCGCACCGCGCGCTTTCGCGTCGGCGAGATAATCGTGGCCATCCACGCGCTCGCCTTTAAACGCGACGAACAAATCGCCCGGCTTGATTTTGCGCGAATCGATCTCGATGCCGGTCACGCTGGCGTCGGCGCCAGTCATGTGTCCGTGGGTCCACATCGCGATGGTGCTCAGCCGCATCACGCGTGTCCCTCCAAGACGGTACGAGCTACGGCCATGTCGTCGAACGCGCGCTTGCCGCTTGCGCCTTCTTGATAGGTTTCATGGCCTTTGCCAGCGATCAATACGACATCTCCCGTGCGGGCCATCGCGATGGCGGCGCGGATCGCGACTTCGCGATCGCGCTGCACGGTGGCGGTTTGTGGCGACGACATGCCGGCGAGGATTTGCGCGACGATCGCGTCGCCATCTTCGCCGCGCGGATTGTCGTCGGTAACGATGGCGACATCGGCCAGGCGTTCGGCGATCTCGCCCATCTGCGGACGCTTGCCCGCATCGCGCTCGCCGCCGCACCCGAACACGCAGATCAATCGCGCGTCGCAATGCGCGCGAAGTGCGGTGAGCGCCTGTTCCAGTGCATCCGGCGTGTGCGCGTAGTCGACGACGACCAACGGCAACCCGTGCAAACCGCCGATGCGGTTCATGCGGCCGTTGACCGGCTGCAGCGTTTCGATGGCGTCGACGATGCGCTCGAACGATTCGCCAAGCGCACCGAGGCAACCTATCACCGTCAACAGATTCGCGACGTTAAAGCGACCGAGCAGATGACTGCGAACTTGCTTCTCGCCCCACGGCGTGCGCAGCTTGAATGCAACGCCTTCCGCCGACGTCTCAACGTCGCAGGCGGTGATGTCGGCGCCTGCATGTCCAGCGCTGCTCATGCGCAACGCTCGGACGCCCGGCGCCAGCGTGCCGATCAATTCACGACCAAAAGCATCATCCACGTTGATCACGGCCGCTTTCAGCCCCGACCATGCAAACAGCCGCGCTTTGGCGGCGCCGTAGGCTTCCATGCTGCCGTGGTAATCCAGATGATCGCGCGTGAGATTGGTGAACGCGGCGACCTTGAAAGCCGTCGCCGCCACGCGTCCTTGTTCGAGCGCGTGCGAGGAAACTTCCATCGCAACATGCGTAGCGCCGTCGCGATGGAATTCGGCGAAGAGCTGCTGCACGGCGATCGCATCCGGCGTGGTGCGGTCGCCTTCGCGCAGCTGACCATGCAGACCTGCGCCCAGCGTGCCGATGGTCGCGGCGCGATGACCGAGTTTTTCCAGCGCCTGCGCCAGCAATTGCACGGTGGATGTTTTGCCATTCGTGCCGGTTACGCCGATCACGCACATCGATTCGGATGGACGCCCGAAGAAGCGCGCGGCAATTTCGCCCACGAAGGTGTGCAGGCCATCGATCCAAAGCACCGGCACGCCCGGGTCTTCCAGATCTACCGGCTGCGGCGCTTCGGCCAGAATCACGCTGGCGCCACGTTGTACTGCGCCGCGCACGAATTCGATGCCGTGTCCGCGCGTACCGCGCAACGCGAAAAACGCGTCGCCGCTGCGCACCTGGCGCGAATCGAGCGCAAGCCCGGACACGAGCATCGGCCCGACGAAGTTGGTCTCGGCGATGCCCTGCAGCAGATGGTCGAGGCGTTGGCCACTCATGGTTCGGCCATCTCCGCTGCGCCCGCATCGTCCTGATTGTTTTGCTGGGGCACGCTGCCCGCCAATCCGCCGCCCGCTTGCAGGGGACCGCCGACGTACCAGCGGCCGATATTGTCAGGAGGCACATCCATCAGACGCAGCGCGCCGGTCATCACGCTTTGAAAAACCGGCGCGGAAACCAGGCCGCCGTAATAGATGCTGGACTTGGGATTGTTGATCACCACCACGCCCACCATCACCGGATCGGTCGCGGGGACGATGCCGGCGAACAGCGAGTTGTAACTGTTCTTGGCGTAACCGCCACCCGAGGCCAAGTGCGCCGTACCGGTTTTACCGGCGACGATGTAGTTGGCGATCTGCGCGCGCGTGGCCGAACCGCCCGGCGCCGTCACCGTTTCCAGCATGTCGACAAGTTCACGCGCAATGCGCGGCGAAATGATCTGCTTGCCTGCATCGCCGCCGCCTTTGATAAAGGTGGGCGTGTGCATGATGCCGCCATTCGCAAGCGTGGCGTACGCCGCGGCCAATTGCAGCGACGTAACGTTGAGGCCATAACCGTAACCCATGGTCGCTTTTTCGATCGGACGCCAGCTGTGTCCGACCTTGAGGAAACCGGAGGATTCGCCCGGAAAACCGCTGCCCGTGCTGTCGCCGAAACCGAACGCGCGATACGAGTCGTACAAGAATTTCGTATCCAGCGACAACGCGATTTTCGCGGCGCCAATATTGCTCGACTTAGTCAGCACGCCTGTCGGCGTCAGCATGCCGTTGCCGCCGGACTCCACGTCGCGGATGTCCTTGCCCATGAACATCCAGTGGCCGTTGCCGGTGTCGATCAACGGCGCCGTCGGCGTGTACTTGCCGCTGGCAAGACCGGCCGCCATGGTGAACGGCTTCATGGTCGAACCGGGCTCGACGACATCGGTCACGGTGCGATTGCGGCGTTGCGCCGGTTGACTGCCTGTCACCGCATTGGGGTTGTAGGTGGGCAAGCTCACCATGGCGAGAATTTCGCCGGTGCGCACATCCAGGATCACCATCGAGCCGGAATCGGCGTTGAGATCCTGCAACTGCTTTTTCAGTTCGCTGTATGCAAGGAATTGAATGCGACGGTCGATGCTCAGCGTAAGATTCTGACCAGGCTGCGGCGCGTGCACCTGCTCGACGTCTTCCACGATGCGGCCCATGCGGTCACGGATCACGCGCTTCGCACCCGGCTTACCGGACAGCCAGTTGTCGAAGGCCAGCTCCAAGCCTTCTTGACCGTGGTCGTCGACATTGGTGAAACCGAGCACGTGTGCAGTAACTTCGCCGGAAGGGTAATAGCGCTTGTATTCGCGCTGACCGTTGACACCGGGAACACTGAGCGCCAGCACAGCTTGTGCCGCATCCGGGCTCATCTGACGGCGCAAATAAGCAAATTCGCGGTCGGAACGCTGTTCGAGATACGACTTCAAATCGTCCGCCGTCGTACCCAGCGCCTGCGCCAGCGCGGGAATGCGATCGGCGTTGTCGAGCACTTCGGAGGGCACGCACACGATGGACACCATCGGCGTGGACACGGCGAGCGGCTCACCGTTGCGGTCGAAAATCGTGCCGCGCGACACCGGAATAGGCACCACGCGCAAGAAACGCGCATCGCCCTGATCCTGATAGAACTGCTTGCGCACCACCTGCAGATCGAACGCGCGCGCGACCAAACCCAGCGACGCCACCCCAAGCACACCGATCACCAGCAACATGCGCTGACGCGTGGTCGGCCCCGTCGCCTGGCGGCGCGCGGAGGATTTCGCGATGGGACGCTGCAGCCGGTTCATGGCCGCACCAACTGCACGTCCTGCGGACGCGGCGTAAACATGCCAAGTTTGGTGCGCGCCTCGCTATCGATGCGACGCGGCTCGGCCCAGGTGGCCTGCTCCAGTTCGAGCTGGCCGAATTCGATATTCAACGCATCGCGCTGGCTCTGCATCTGCGAAAGCTGCACAAACAGCGCGCGACTTTGATGCCGTGTCC
This sequence comes from Dyella sp. 2HG41-7, assembly GCF_021390675.1. Classification (NCBI taxonomy): domain Bacteria; kingdom Pseudomonadati; phylum Pseudomonadota; class Gammaproteobacteria; order Lysobacterales; family Rhodanobacteraceae; genus Dyella; species Dyella sp. 2HG41-7. The sequence continues at coordinate 1,037,922 of NZ_JAJEJV010000004.1, read as the reverse complement.
AAACGACGGCAATCGCACTCACCATGACGGCAGCCAGCAGAAGAAGAAGCGAGAAGGTGCCAATCGCCTTCAAGCGCGGCCCTCCTCTGGCATTTTTTCCGCAACGCGCAGCACCGCCGAACGCGAGCGCACATTCGCGGTCTGCTCGGCGTCGGAAGGAAACTGCGCCTTGCCGATGGCTGTCAATCGCGCCGGCGCCGCCGCCACCGGCGGGCCGCGGCGACTGCCCTGCACGCGACCGGAATGGTCGCGGATAAACAATTTCACGATGCGGTCTTCCAACGAATGGAAGCTGATCACCGACAAGCGACCACCCGGCTTGAGGCGATCGAGCGCAGCGTCGAGTCCGCGCTGCAACGCTTCCAATTCGCCGTTGACGCGAATGCGCAGCGCCTGAAACGTGCGCGTGGCCGGATGCTTGCCCGGTTCGCGACGACCGATGGCGCGCTCGACCAAGGCCGCCAATTCGCCCGTTCGGGTGATCGGCGACTCATTGCGACGCTCGACAATGATGCGGGCAATCTTGCGGCTGAAACGTTCCTCGCCATAGATCCACAGCACATCGGCGATCTCGCGCTCGTCGGCGGTGTTGAGAAAATCCGCCGCGCTTTCGCCCTGGGTAGGGTCCATGCGCATATCGAGAGGCGCATCGGCCATAAAGCTGAAGCCGCGCGCGGCTTCATCCAACTGCGGCGACGACACGCCCAGATCGAGCAACACGCCATCCAGCCCCGGCGACGTTTCGTCCCATTCGGCCATCGTGGAGAAATTGCCGTGGCGAATCGCCACGCGCGAATCGGCGGCGAATTCCTTTTGCGCGGTGGCGATGGCTTGCGGATCGCGATCCATCAGCAGCAGTCGACCGTCGGAACCCAGGCGCGACAGCACAGCGCGGGCGTGACCGCCGCGTCCGAACGTGCCATCGAGATAACGCCCGCCTTCCCGCACGGCGAGACCCTCCACCGCTTCATTCAGCATCACCGGGATGTGCAGCAACGGATCGGCCATGCCGCTCTCCCGCTCTTATTCGTCTCCGCCCCGACCTTGACCGTCACCGGTCAAAGCCGCAGGTCCGCCATGTCATCGCTGATTTCGTCTTCGCCGATGGTCTGGCGGATCTTGGCCAGGTGGGCCTGTTCGCTCCAAAGCTCGAACTTGTTGCCCATACCCAGCAAAACCGCCTTTTTTTCGATGCCTGCAGCGGTGCGCTGACTGCCCGGCAACAAGATGCGCATCGCACCGTCCGGCTCAACCATCGCTGCGGCGCCGACCAACTTCATCTGCAAGGCACGGTGCACGGCCTTGACGTTCGGCAACGCGTTTACCTGGTCGCGCACCCGCTCCCATTCGGCGTGCGGGAACAGCCAGAGGCAGCCCGACTCGAAAGGGTTGTAGGTGATCACCAACCGATTGGCGCAGGCCTCCGTCACCAGCTCCCGATACGCAGTCGGAATAGCCAGTCGGCCCTTGTCGTCGACAGTGATGGCGGTTTCGCCCTGGAACACGACCCTGTAACTCCACGAAATCCCACGATTTCACACAGGGTCCCACGATAGTCTCGCCCCTTGAGACTGTCAAGCAATTTTTGCTTGTGAATCAAAGAGAAAGGCAACAGTGTGGCCAAATTTCCAGCGATTTCTAGGAAGCACTCAGAGGTGCTTGATCGTGGTGGATTTTTTGCTCACAGAAGCCTTTCCCTACAAACTCATCCAAACGCCAAAAAGCCATCCGCATGAACCGATTGTTCATGCGGATGGCGCAGCATGCGGATGAAACCATCCCGACGACGCGAGACGGCGACACCTACGACTGGAAGAGGCGGAGTCGGCCTGTAAGCCGGGTTCTGTACGCCTTTCGGCGCGACAGTCATTCCTCTCGGCCAGGCGTCACCGCCTGGCTCCAGCAACCTACCCGGGAACTACGCGGGCCGCGTCATCGTTCCCCTCTTGGTCTTGCTCCGGGTGGGGTTTACCGTGCCACGCGACGTTGTCCCCGCGCGCGGTGCGCTCTTACCGCACCGTTTCACCCTTACCTGTGCCCTTGCGGGCCATCGGCGGTTTGCTTTCTGTTGCACTAGCCGTCAGCTCACGCTGCCCAGGCGTTACCTGGCACCCTGCCCTATGGAGCCCGGACTTTCCTCGATGCGCTTGCGCGCGACGCGACTGTCCGGCCGACTCCGCCATTCATTATAGCGGCGGCGTGCGCGACCCGAAACGAAGAAAAATCCGAAAAACAGCAAAAAATGCGCGCGACGGCGCAACGGTTCAGCCGTCGCCTTTATCGCCGTACAGCAGTTTTCTCGGCGCACCGGTAATGGCTGCGGCCAACTTTGCCGCCTTTGCAGGCGGCAGCTCTTCGCGCAATAGCGCAAAGACGCGTTGGCCTTCCGCAAGTTTCGCATCCGTTTCTTCGCCACGACCGGCAACGAGAATCACGCATTCGCCGCGCTGTTGATTGGGATCGCTTACGACACGTGCTACCAACTCCGACAGCGGCTCGCCCAGTACGGTTTCGAACATCTTGGTCAGTTCACGCGCCAGCACCGCCTCGCGCTGCGCACCAAATACGTCGCGCATATCGGTAAGGCTTTCTACGATGCGATGCGAGGATTCGTAAAAAATCAACGTACGCGGATCGGCCGCAAGTTCTTCCAGACGCGTGCGCCGCGCAGCGGATTTGGGCGGAAGAAAACCCTCAAAAACGAATCGATCGCTCGGCAATCCCGCCACCGAAAGCGCTGCAATCGCCGCACACGCGCCAGGCACTGGAATGCATCGAATACCCGCTTCGCGCGCCGCGCGCACAAGACGAAAACCCGGATCGCTGATCAGCGGCGTGCCCGCATCCGAGATCAGCGCAACGGATTCGCCTTGTTCAAGACGACGTATCAACGCAGCCACCGCTTCGCGTTCATTATGTTCATGTAATGCCACCAGCGGCGTGCCGATATTGTGCTGAATCATCAGCGGACGACTATGCCGTGTATCTTCCGCGGCAATGACAGCGACGTTGCGCAACGTATCGATAGCGCGGGCGGACATATCGTCGCGGTGGCCTATTGGCGTGGCGACTACCCACAGCGAGCCAGTCTGGTTGGTTTGCATTCCGAATAACCTTTCGCGACGAAGCAACGGTGCGATCGGCTATGATCGCGCAATTACCCCTCTTGGATCGAGGAAACCCCATGCGCCCCAGTCGTCTGGTCGCGGCAGGATTGCTGATTTCGTTGATGGTGAGCGCCTGCGTACCGTCTGCCGTGCCGCGTTCGCCCGCCGAAATCGCCGCTGCGCAAAGCGCCGCCGACATGGTCAACCATGGGCAATTCGATCAAGGCGCACAAGCTTACGTCGCGCTCGCTCAGCAAACGTCGGGGCGTACCGATCATTACAATTTGCTTGCGGCCGAGGCTTATCGTCAAGGGAACGAACTCGATAAAGCCATGCCGTTAGTGGCGAATATCGACCGCGACCGACTCAGCGACGACGACCCCACGCGCCTGGATCTGCTTAAAGCGGAAATTGCGTTGAAGCAGCGCGATCCTGCGACAGCGCTGCGCCTCACCACGCAACCAAGCCTGAACGTTCCCGCCGACTTGCGCACTCGCCTGTTGATCCTGCGTGCGGACGCGCTGGCCGGCACCGGCGATTTGTGGGGCGCCGCACACGCGCGTATCGAGATGGACAATCTGCTGCAAGGCGACGATCGCACGCGCAACCGCGATCAAGCCGTCGCGCTGCTTGCGCGCATGGGAGCCGATCCGCTCAAGCAACGTGCCGCGGCAATGCAATCCGGCGACGCCATGCTGCCGTGGATCAACGAAGCACTGGGTCGTCTCGGTGTAACCGTAGCGCAAGCGCAACCCAATCTTGAGCAACCGGTGGGCACGCTGGTGGCAGGCAGCGGCGCCAGCGTTCGCGAAGGCTACAAAATGCCTGCGCACATCGCCTTGCTGTTACCGAACAACGATGGCCTGGTGTACGCAAGCACCGCCATTCGCGAAGGCTTTTTTGCCGCTTATTTCCAGGCCTCCGACACACACGCGCCGCGCGCCACCATTCGCGTATACGACAGCGGCGGCAACGCAGCCAGCGCGATCAAAGCCTATAACCAAGCGGTAACGGACGGTGCGCAAATGGTGGTGGGACCGCTGACGCGCGCCGAAGTGGTGGCGGTGCTCAGTCAATCGACGCTGCCTGTGCCGGTGCTTGCGCTCAATCACTCCGACAGCAAAACCTTGCCCGCAGGCACTGCCAGTGAGTTTGCATTGATGCCGGAAGACGAAGGCGCGCAAGCGGCCGATCACATGATCGATCGCGGCATTCACAACGCCTACGTCATCATTTCCGGCGACGATTTCGCCAAACGCGCCGCTGCCGCTTTCAAAGCGGAACTGGAAGCCAAAGGCGGTAAGGTCGCCGGCAACGCGCAGCTCCCTTCCAACGTCAATTACGGCGATGCCATTGCGGGATTGAATGCTGGCAGCGCAGACGCCGACGCAGGCATCTTTATCAGCATGCGCGTGGAACAAGCGCGCCTGCTCTTGCCGCAACTACGCGTCGCGCGCATCAGCTTGCCCGTGTTCGCCACGTCCCATATTTATGGCGGTAGCGACAACGCTACAGCGGACCGCGATCTGGAAGGCGTGGAGTTCTGCGACGCGCCATGGTTGTTCGATGCGCAAACCGGCTTGCCCAGCTATCAAGACGTCGCAACGCAATTGCCCGCCGCACGCGGCGGCACCGCACAACTGTTTGCCTTCGGCATGGATGCCTGGAATCTCGTGCCGTACCTCGATTGGCTACGCAATCATCCGGGCAGTTATTTGCCGGGCGCGAGCGGCCAGCTCGCCGCGGATACGTTTGGACATGTGAAGCGCGTGCTGACCTGGCTGAAATTCCAGGACGGCGTGGCGCGCCCCATGAACGGCACGCTGCAAATGGACAACGCGCCCGGCACGCCTGCGCCGAGCAGCACCGCGCCCGCGCCGGCCAACAGCGCACCGGCGCCCGCCAGCACTGCACCTGCCGCGCCAACTTCGGGCGGCTGATGCGCGCATCGGGAAGCGCGTTCGAGCAACGTGCATGCACGGAACTTGAACGCGCCGGACTCACGCTGCTCGTGCGCAACTACACGACGCGCTACGGCGAGCTGGATCTGGTGATGCGCGATCGCGACACCATTGTTTTCGTGGAAGTGCGGCATCGACTTCGCGCCAGCCATGAGACTGCCGCCGCGTCCATCACCGCCACCAAACAAGCGCGCCTTGTGCAGACCGCGCAGCTCTGGCTTGGCGCGCATCCGCAGCATGCACAACGGAGCTGCCGTTTCGACGTTGTCACCTATGACGGACCGGGCGATAACGCTCGGATGGAATGGCTGCGCAACGCCTTCGAGGCCGGCTGACGAACCGTCGACCTTGGTGGGATACTGAGAGCGATGAAACTTCCCACAGCCCTGCTCGAAACCCTGCGCTCGATCTTCGGCCCCGATGCATGCTCCACGCATGAGGCCGAACGACTGGCATACGCGTATGACAATTCGCGTCGCCATGCGTTGCCGGACGCTGTGGTTTTCGCACAGGAGCACGATCAGATCGAAGCGCTGATACGCGCCTGTCGCGAATATCGTGTGCCGGTGATCGCACGCGGTCGCGGCACCAACACGACTGGCGCTACGGTGCCGGTGGATGGCGGCGTGGTGGTGAGTTTCGAACGCATGAATCGCATTCTGCGTATCGATCCCGACAATCGCTTCGCAGTGGTCGAGCCCGGCGTGCTCAACGGCGATTTGCAGAAAGCGCTCGCCCCGCATGGTTTCTTTTGGCCGCCGGATCCGACGTCGTCGCCCTGGTGCAGCATCGGCGGCAATCTCGCTTGCAACGCGGCCGGACCACGCACCGTGAAGTACGGCAGTCCACGCGAGAACACGCTGGGGTTGCGTGCGGTAGCGGGCACGGGCGAAAGCTTTCGCTGCGGCACGTACACCAGCAAAGGCGCGACAGGCTATGACCTCACGCGCTTGCTTATTGGTTCTGAAGGCACGCTTGCGCTGATTACCGAAGCCACGCTCAAACTGACGCCCAAGCCGACAGGACTACGTACGCTGCGCGCCACCTACCGCGATGTCGGCAGCGCCGCGCACGCCGTCGCGCGCATCATGGCGCAGCCGGTCACTCCATGTGCGCTGGAATTCATCGACGATGTCGCCCTGAAACTTGCGCACGATCACGGCGGCGATACGGTTCCGCTCGCGGGCGCGATGCTGATGATCGAAGTGGACGGTGAGCCCGACACGCTTCCTTCCGCCGTTGAGGCCGTCTCGCGCGCGGCGCGTGGCGAAGGATTGGAAGAACTGCGCGTTGCGCAAACGGCGGAAGAGACACAAGCCTTGTGGTCCGCGCGCAAAGCGTTATCGCCTGCGCAGCGCACGATTTCGCCCAACAAGATCAATGAAGACGTGGTCGTGCCGGTCAGTCGCCTTCCCGAACTGGTAAGCGGCATTCGCGAACTTTCCCGCAAACACGACGTATTGATCGTCACGTTCGGTCACGCCGGAAACGGAAATCTGCACGTCAATCTGCTGCCGCGCGACGACGCAGAACGCGAGCGCGCACACGCCTGTCTCGCCGACGTGTTCGCATTGGTTATTGCGCTGCAAGGCACGTTATCGGGCGAGCACGGTATCGGTTTAGCGAAGCGCGAATTTATGCCGCTCGCGCTGGAAGCCGGCACGCTAGATTTGATGCGCCATGTGAAAGCCGCCTTCGATCCGGATGGCATTCTCAATCCGGGCAAATTGTTGCCGTGAAACAGACTGAATCGTTCGAGGCGCTGCTCGCCGAGATTCGTGCGTGCCAGATTTGCGCCGCGCATTTGCCGCATGGAACGCGCCCAGTCGTGCAAGCCAGCATATCGTCACGGCTGTTGATCGTGAGCCAAGCGCCGGGGCGCAAAGTTCACGAGACCGGGATTCCATTCAACGACGTCAGCGGCGATCGATTGCGCCATTGGCTCGGTATCGATCGAGAAACGTTTTACGACGCGCAACGCATCGCTATCGTGCCGATGGGCTTCTGCTTTCCCGGCAGCGGCCGCAGCGGCGATTTGCCGCCGCGAGCGGAATGCGCCCCAACTTGGCATCCGCGCATCATGCCGCAACTCAAACATATCGAACTGACGCTCGCGATTGGCCAATATGCGCAAGCCGGAATCTTAGGCGCGCAATGCGGGGCGTCGCTGACCGACACCATGCATCATTGGCGCGAACATCTTGCGCGCGGCATTCTGCCGCTGCCGCATCCGAGCCCGCGCAATCAGGCGTGGCTGAAACGTCATCCATGGTTCGAATCGGAATTGATTCCCGTGCTACGAGAACAGATCGCTGGAGTGCTGAATTCTTCAGGTCGTACGCGGTGAAAAAATCAGGTGCAAGCCGAACAACATGAATACCGCGCCTGCACAGCCGTCAATCCAACGGCTGATACGCAAATAGCCGCGACGCATCACCGGCAACGCAAAACATCCGGCGACAAACGAAAACCACAGGAACGTCTCGGTCACGACCAACGCCCACAATCCCCAGCGCGCGCCAGACGACACACCCGCGCCGACGAATGCGGAAAAAATGCTGCCGAAATAGATCACGACTTTCGGATTGGCGAGATTGGTGAGCAAGCCATTGCGCAAGGATCGCTTGGCACCCGCGAAAACCTGCACCGATTGCGCCGCTTGCGTTGTCGACGGTTTGCCTAACGCGCCGCGCAACATCTTCAATCCCATCCAGCACAGATAGAGACCGCCGCCGATCGCAATCAGGCGCTCCAGCCAAACCAAGCGTTGCAGCAGCAGCTGCAGGCCCAGCAAGGCCAGCGCCGCCCACATCGCGACGCCCAAGGTAATGCCGGCGACGCCCGCCATCGCTTCGTGACGCGAACGGCTCACGGCCGTTTGGGAAACAAAGAAGAAGTCCGGCCCGGGACTCATCAGGGCGATGATATGCACGATCGCGATGGTGATGAACAAGCTCATGGGCAGTCTCCGTCAAACAGAAACGCAGTGTAGCGGCACGGCGAGCACGCAGGTATCGGAAAATCCCTGGTTTTCCCGCGGAGAACCTTGCCGGCCAGCCGTAGCTTCCTCTACGCTGCCGAAGCTTTTTGGCGTGGGGACGGTCCCCTGGCCGCTACAGGGGAAGACACACATGCGGAAATCTAGCCCATGAGCCTGAAGTTGCGACTCATCGCGATGAATTTCCTGCAGTACTTCGTGTGGGGCGCGTGGTTGATCACCATCGGCGCGTATTGGTTCCAAAATCGGCATTGGTCGGGTTCGCAGTTCGGCGCGATCTTCTCGACCATGGGCATCGCTTCGTTGTTTATGCCCTCGCTGCTTGGCGTGGTCGCGGACAAATGGATTCGCGCCGAACGCTTGTATGGCTGTCTGCATATCGCCGGCGCCGCCGTGCTCTGCATCGTGCCGACGATCGACAATCCCAGCACGCTGTTCTGGGTGATGCTGGTGAACATGATGTGCTATATGCCCACCATTTCGCTGGCGATTACGGTGGCCTACAACGCGCTCAAGCGCGATGGCGCCGATGTAGTGATCGTATATCCGCCGATTCGCGTGTGGGGCACGGTCGGTTTCATAGCGGCGATGTGGGTGGTGAGCTTGCTGCATCTGGAGACCACGACGGGCCAGTTCTACGTCGCTGCGGGCGCCGCGCTGTTGCTTGGCATCTACGCATTTACGCTGCCGCCCTGCCCACCGCGTTTGCGCGGCCAGGATCATCGTTCGTGGCTGGATGCTCTGGGCCTCACGTCGTTCGCGCTATTCAAGCGCGGCAAGATGGCGGTCTTCTTTATCTTCGCGATGCTGCTTGGCGCAGCGCTGCAGCTCACCAACGCGTACGGCGACACGTTTCTGCACGACTTCGCGCACGTCGATGCGTATAAGAATCTGATCGCGGTGCGTTATCCCGCCATCATCATGTCGATTTCGCAGGTATCGGAAACGCTGTTTATTCTGGCGATTCCGTTCTTCCTCAAACGCTTCGGCATCAAGACGGTGATGCTGATCAGCATGCTGGCGTGGACGCTGCGCTTCGGCCTGTTCGCGTTCGGCGATCCCGGCTCGGGGCTGTGGATGATCGTGATGTCGTGCATCGTCTACGGCATGGCGTTCGATTTCTTCAATATTTCCGGTTCGCTGTTTGTGGAAGGCCAGAGCGATCCGGCGATCCGCGCCAGCGCGCAGGGTTTGTTTATGCTGATGACCAACGGCGTCGGCGCGGTGCTGGGCAGTTCGATCAGCGGTCTGGTGATCGATGCCTATTTCACGCGCGCCGATCATTCGCTCGATTGGCATGGCATCTGGATCTCGTTCGCCACGTATTCGCTGATCGTGGCGGTGCTGTTCGTGTTCCTGTTCAGGCACAAACACGAGCCGGAGGCGCTGCTGGCCGTCTCCGCGCACTGAATTCGCCGTTGCGCCCCCGTTTTAGGGGAGCCAGCCGATCGCAGTTACAATGCCGCGATGCAGATCGGCCCCTACCGTATAGACCCGCCCGTGGTGCTCGCGCCCATGGCCGGCGTCACCGACAAGCCTTTCCGCCTGCTGTGCAAACGGCTGGGCGCGGGCTTGGCCGTGTCCGAGATGACCACCGCCGATCCGCGCTTGTGGCAAACGCGCAAGTCCATCAAGCGCATGGATCATGAGGGCGAACCCGAGCCGATCAGCGTGCAGATCGCCGGCTACGATCCGACCATGCTGGCCGAGGCGGCGCGCTTTAATGTCGCCAACGGCGCGCAGATCGTCGATATCAATATGGGCTGCCCCGCCAAGAAAGTGTGCAACGTCTGGTCCGGTTCCGCGCTGCTGCAGGACGAACCGCTCGTGGCGCGCATCGTGAAGGCTGTGGTGGACGCGGTGGATGTTCCCGTGACGTTGAAGATTCGCACTGGCTGGGATCGTCAACACAAAAACGCGCTGACCATCGCGCGCATCGCCGAAGACAACGGCATTGCCGCGCTGGCGGTACACGGTCGCACGCGCGCCGACAAATACGAAGGCGACGCCGAATACGAAACCATTGCGGCAGTGAAAGCGGCCGTGCGAATTCCGGTGCTGGCCAACGGCGACATCAACACGCCGCAGCAAGCCAAACACGTGCTCGATGTAACACGCGCCGACGCGGTAATGATCGGCCGCGGCGCGCAGGGGCGTCCATGGATTTTTCGCGAGATCGCGCATTACCTCGCAACGGGCGAGCTTCTTCACCAACCTTCGCCCTCGGATGTATCGACCATCCTACGCGGCCACCTGGAACATCTCTACGCGTTCTACGGTGAGCAAGCCGGCGTGCGCATCGCACGCAAGCATCTGGGTTGGTACGCGAAAGATCGCCCGGAAAACGAAGCGTTCCGCGACGTGGTGAATCGCGCCGAAAACGCGGACGACCAACTGCGTCTTACCTACGACTACTTCGAAGCACTGCAGGAAACCTGGCGCATCGCAGCGTGACGCCAGCGGTTGGCAAGCGCCCGCAAACCCTTGCGACGTCGAAGCAGGCATCATCGGCAAGCCGCTTCCGACTATCGACAATGATGCATCCTCTGCTCGCTAACGTACGGCTACGCCCGATTCTCATCGGCATAGTGCTGTGTATCGCCGCGCTTCTTGGCGGTTGCAAAACGACTTTGTTTGCGGGCTTGAATGCAACCGATCGCCGCGCAGGCATCGAAGCGCGACACAACATCGTGTTCGATGCCGATCATCAGTTGAAACTGGATGTCTATCGCCCCGCGCACGCCACACATGCACCGATTGTGGTGTTCTTCTACGGCGGAAGCTGGGTACACGGCGAACGCGCGTGGTATCGCTTCGTAGGTACTGCGCTGGCTGCGGAAGGCATCGTTGCGGTAATTCCGGATTACCGTAAATATCCCCAAGTCACGATGGACGGCTTTATGCAGGATGCTGCGCGAGCCGTTGCGTGGACGCACGCTCATGCCGACGATCTTGGCGGCGCGGCGAACGATATCTTTGTGATGGGACATTCCGCGGGCGGCCAAATCGGCGCACTGCTGATGACCGACCCATCGTGGCTCGCGCCTTACGGCTTGCATCCGAACAATCTGGCCGGCTTTATCGGCTTGGCGGGTTGCTACGATTTCATGCCGATTCCCGCCAACGAAAAAGACATGCTGGGCGCTTTTGGACACGACGCCGCATCGCAAGCACGCGCGCAACCGGTGCGCTTTGTAAGCGACAAGGAGCCGCCCATGCTTCTGTTGCAGGGCGAAGCGGACCGTGAAGTTGCGCCGTCCAACGCGATATCGCTCGCGCACGTACTGCAAGCGCACCATGACGAAGTCACCTTGCGCCTATATCCCGGCGTGAGCCACAACGCACTGGTTTTTGCGCTGTCTCGCCCGCTCCGCGACGATGCGCCAACGCTGGAGGATGTGCTGACCTTCGTTCGCGCGCATCCCGGCGGTGGAGTAAAGTAGAAGCGCTGCGTGCGTCGTTCCATCGCCTCATTTTTGATGGATATTTGCCATGAGCAATATCGCGAAAGGCGACTTTCCATACATTCACGGCTTCTCCGACGAGGAGCAATCGCGCCTGATCCGACAAGCGCGCATGTTCGAAGGCACGTTGTTCAGCCATATCGATTACAGCGGCGTCACCCGTTTGCTTGAGGTCGGCTGCGGCGTCGGTGCGCAGACGGAGATTTTGCTTCGACGTTTTCCGGATTTGCATGTAACCGGCATCGACCGTTCGCCCATTCAACTGGCTGCCGCCGAACACAATCTTTCTTCCAGGGCATGGTGCGAATCGCGCTACACGCTGCGCCAAGCGGACGCAACGGATCTGCCTTTTCCCGATCGCAGTTTCGATGCAGCTTATTTGTGCTGGGTGCTGGAACACATGCCAAGTCCTGCGCGCGTGCTCAGCGAAGTGCGCCGAGTATTGAGCCCCGGCGCCGTCGTGTATGTCACTGAAGTGCTGAATTCGTCGTTCTTCCTCGACCCTTATTCGCCCAACTTGCTGCGCTATTGGATGGCGTTCAACGATCATCAATACGACACCGGCGGCGATCCTTTTATCGGCGCGAAGCTCGGCAACTTGCTGCTGGCTGGCGGCTATCGCGATGTGCGGACGGAAGTCATGAACATCCATCTCGACAACCGCCAACCGGGGCGGCGTAAGCAGATGATCGAGTTTTGGGAAGACGTGCTGCTTTCAGCCGCGGAGCAACTGATCGCCGCTGGCAAGACCGACGCCACCACGGCGGAGGGCATGCGCAGCGAGTTGCAGGCTGTGCGCAACGATCCGAACGCGGTGTTTTTCTTTGCGTTCGTGCAAGCGACTGCTCTCGTCTATTGAAGTCCGTCCAATTCGGCCTCACCTCCCCTGGCAACGCGTTTGGACGTCCATTTGGAGGCCTCAAGCGTCGCGCAGCCTGAACCCGGCCTCACCCGTCACATAGGTATGCCAGACTGGGCGGTGAAACCCGGGCCGGGTCCGTGTATCATTCGCGTTTTCCCCCTTTCATCTCTTTATCCGTAGAGAAGGATATAAGCCGTGACGAGCAACTTCCTCTTCACCTCCGAATCGGTCTCCGAAGGCCATCCGGACAAGGTCGCCGACCAAATTTCCGATGCGGTGCTGGACGCGATTCTGGCCCAAGATCAGCGCGCCCGCGTGGCCTGCGAAACCATGGTGAAGACTGGCGTCGCGATCGTCGCTGGCGAAATCACCACCAGCGCCTGGATCGACCTGGAAGCGCTCACCCGCAAGGTGATCGTGGACATCGGTTACGACTCCAGCGACGTCGGTTTCGACGGCGAGACCTGCGGCGTGCTGAACCTGATCGGCAAGCAGTCGCCGGACATCAACCAGGGCGTGGACCGCAAGAAGCCCGAAGAACAGGGCGCTGGCGACCAGGGCTTGATGTTCGGCTACGCCACCAACGAAACCAAGGATTACATGCCGGCGGCGATCTACTACTCGCACCGCCTGGTGGAACAGCAGGCCAAGGTCCGCAAGGCGAAGAAGTCGCCGCTGCCGTGGCTGCGCCCCGACGCGAAGAGCCAGGTCACCCTGCGCTATGAAAACGGCGTGGCGACGGCCATCGACGCCGTGGTGCTCTCCACCCAGCACGATCCGGACGTGAAGCAGAAGGACCTGGTCGAGGCCGTGCGCGAGCACATCCTCAAGCCCGTTTTGCCGACCAAGCTGCTGCACAAGGGCACCAAATTCCACATCAACCCGACCGGCAAGTTCGTGATCGGCGGCCCGGTGGGCGACTGCGGCCTCACCGGCCGCAAGATCATCGTCGACACCTACGGCGGCTGGGCCCGTCACGGCGGCGGCGCGTTCTCGGGCAAGGATCCGTCGAAGGTCGATCGTTCGGCCGCCTACGCCGCACGCTACGTGGCCAAGAACATCGTGGCCGCCGGCATCGCCGACCGTTGCGAAGTGCAGGTGAGCTACGCCATCGGTGTGGCTGAGCCGACCTCGATCTCGGTCACCACCTTCGGCACCGGCAAGATCAGCGACGACAAGATCGAAAAGCTGATCCGTAAGCACTTCGACCTGCGTCCGTACGGCATCATCAAGATGCTCGACCTGATCCACCCGATGTATCAGCAGACGGCCAGCTACGGTCACTTCGGCCGCACCCCGTACGAAGTGAAGGGTCCGGATGGCAAGACCTACACCGCGTTCTCCTGGGAGAAGACGGACAAGGCCGACGCCCTGCGCGCGGACGCCAAGCTCAAGTAAACCGGCATCCAAAGCTGCAAAAGAAAAACCCCGCGATATTCGCGGGGTTTTTTATTGGTCTATCGCCATTTGGTAGCAAATGCCCCAAGACAAGTTGGGGCGCATCCCTCGAACATTTCTAAGTGGGTCAGGAGTTTGAACGGCAGGCCGTCTGCCGTCATCTGGCCCACCTAGACCAAGAGGGCCGTTCGCTATGACCGACGCACCAACGATGCGCAAGGTTAGCTTTTACGAGATTTATGGCACACCGGAAGGCGACAAAGCTCGCCTAGGTACGGGAACCTTTCAAGAGGTCTTCTCACGCGACGTCGGTGCGCCTCGCATTGGCTGCTTTTTCAGCCATGCAACTGATGTCTATCTGCGCAACTTTGTGCGCTTTGGCCGAGCTCATTTTGATGAGCGAACTCAAAATTTTGTATCCCGCTACGGTAGTTCGCTCGAAGAGACCGGTGGTCCGTTTTGGTTGGTACACATGTCCGATGATCTCATCAGGACAGGACTGGCCCAAATACCCCACGACCTTTCTGTGCCACCTGAAGGTTACTGGATCAGAGCGATTTTGGAGCAGCAACCTCGTTTGATTGCCTCCGCACAGGCTCTTGCTGAACTAGCCGGCGAAGAATCGTCAGGAGACTCCCCCACTATCCATGTTCTTTTTCAAGGATCGCTGGCAGAGGTTATAGCGCTCGGCGACCCAGAACGGCACTAGTCGCAATCCGTTTCCGTGACCATGTTCTATGTCGCGCTGACCGGCGTCCGGGGTCATGGATGAGTGCGAATTTTAGTCGTTCACAACAAATCAATTCGTTGCTAATAACGAATTGATTTGTGACTATACTAAGCGCATGCGCTATCTGCCCGCTCAAGCCAAGGAGGCCCTCGGAATCTCAGAGGAGACCTTTCGCCATTGGAGGCGCGCCCTCCCTCCGTTGAAGGATAAGCGGGGGTATGGGCCCTGTTTCACGCCCGGAGACTTGCTGGCGTTAAAAGTAGTGGCCCAATTGCACCTCTTTGGAGTTCAAGTGCGCCATATCACTCCTCACGCCGAGGCGCTTTTTAGGGTATGCGCCCAGGGGCCTTGGTTTGGATTAGGCGATAAGGTCATGATTTACGATGGTCAGGGAATTGAATTGCTTAATGTGCAAGAGGAGCGTCGCTGGTCCGGACGGGCGCGGGTGATGATTCCTTTACTGCCTCTGATTGATCAGCTTCGCGTGTGTTTATCGGAGGAAGAAACGCGGCCCTCGCAGCCGGACATTGTGTTTCCACCCCTGGAGGTATCTCGCGGGAGGGCAGGATGAGTATTCGTCGCGATCACTGGTATGTCGATCCTTCGAGCGCGCATGGCCCCAATAGGTGCTCTACTCCTTTTAGTAAGGAGGTGCATTGATGTTGCCGCGTACTTTGACGCAACGAAGTCTCGCGAGTGCCCTGGGAACAGGCTCGGACGATGTCGTGGCGCTTTCATTAGGCAAGCGTTCCCTTGCACCTGAGCATTTGGATTTTCTGGGTCTCGTCCAAGCGCGCGCGCGACAGGAGCCAGCGCCCGACGCAGTCGTGTTGCGTGACGGGCAGCCATTGCTATACGTGTGGGACATGCGACATGACCCGACACATGATCCCATGGCATGGCGCCGTGATATGGAAAAACTCGCGCTTCGCTCGGATGCACCTTATGTCGCATTGCTTCGACCGGGTGTCGTGCAGATCTATGCCTTAGGTCAAGCGCGCGGTGAGGACGCTGAGCCCTTGCTCGAAGAGGCTGAGCTTCACCCGGGATTGCTGGCCAAACTCGCATTAGGGGATGTTCCACACCGTGCGGATGGCGTTAGCACGCATACCCTAATGCTTGAGCTCTTGAACGCGGTCACCGAAGAGCTGATCAAACTGCGCCGTGTGAGTAGCAAAGAAGCCTTAGCGCTCGTTGGCCGGGCACTATTTCTTCGATTCCTTCATGACCGAGGCATCCTTCCCGATATCAATCCAATGCCCGGCGTCCCCCGGTTCGTCGATTGCATGGCGACACCCGCGTACGCATCTGCGAGTTCACAATGGCTCGATGACACCTTCAACGGAGATTTGTTGCCGTTGCCAGAGCATGGAGCACAAGCGTATTTCAATTGCTTGCTGCGTCCCAACGGTACGTCTGCACTCGATGATCTGAGCGCAATCATTCGAGGCGACAAGCCGGTGGGTGATGGCGCATATCAGACCCAGTTTTCCTGGGCTGATCTGCATTTCGCCTATATTCCCGTAGGTTTGCTGAGCCAAGTCTATGAAGCGTACGTCCATCGTTTCGATTCCGACAGCGCAAAACAACAAAGCGTCTATTACACACCACGCCACTTAGCAGAGTATGTAGTCGATCACGCGCTGGCAATGCTTGGTGAGAATGCGCATCTTGCACGCATTTTGGATCCAGCAGCAGGTGGCGGCGTGTTTCTACTAGCTGCTTTGCGTCGTCTCGTGCAAGGGCGCTGGCGTGCCACGGGTAAACAACCGACGACGAAAGTCATCCGACATATCTTGAACACCCAACTGGTCGGCATGGACATCAACCCTGCTGCGAGGCAACTCAGTGCGTTGGCATTGTATTTGACGGCCCTAGAGTTGGACCCCCAAGTGAATCAGTTACGTCATCTGAAGTTCAAAGAGCTTCAGGGGCGCGTGCTACTCGGCACGGAAGATTGGATCGATGAAGATAGCGGACTGAAACTCGGAAGCTTGAGCCATCCTGCCGCTCATGCGTTGAACGGAAAATTCGACGTGGTGCTGGGAAATCCTCCATGGACCTCCGTGTCCGACAAACCCCTACAAAAGGCGTTCGAGCAAGTGGCGCAAGCCGCCATGACTGAGCGCGGCATGCAACCGGTAAGCAATCCAGATGGTGTGCCAGATCTTCCCTTCGTATGGCAGGCCACCCGCTGGGCGAAACCCGGTGGGGTTCTCGCCTTCGCCCTACATGCGCGATTGCTAATCAAGACCAGTCACTTGGGTCTGGCAGCGCGAAAGACAGTTTTTCGTGGGCTTGATGTGACGTATGTGGTCAACGGCATGGAGCTGCGCGGGTCGTCGGTTTGGCCCAACCATGACGCGCACTTCTGCTTGCTTTTCGCGAGGAACCAGGCGGCGAGCGATGAAAGCCGCTTCTATGCCGTGACTCCCGTAGTCGATCGCGCCTTAAACGATGAAGGGCGTCTCCGAATTGATAGCAAAGATGCGTGGGCATCGGATGCCTCAATGGTTGAACAGGTGCCACATCTTTTCAAAACACTTGCCAAAGGCAACGGCCTGGACGTTGCCTTGTTAGAAAAAATTCAGCGCAATACGCAGCGCGTACTGGATCCATCTGAAACGCTCCGTCCTACTCTTAAAGCCTACGCTGATCGTGTAGGGATTCATCATGGGCATGGTTATCAAACAAGTAGCGAAAACGAGGACGCTGGCTTTCTCAAAGGGCTGCCGATGATGCCTGATCCTCGTCAAGCCGTCTGGCCTATCGTCCCTGTAAAGGATCTTCCACCTTTCGAGCACGATCGGGTGCACCGAGCGCGCGAATCGGAGATCTACGACGCACCGTTAGTATTGCTGCGTAAATCGCCAAGTACACTTCCAAACGCACCCGTGGCAATGCTCGCCTTGAAAAGAGTGGCCTACCGCGAATCGTACATCGGCTACAGCTGTTCACAGATTGCTGAGCCGCACTTGATGGCCACCTATCTATGGGCGTTGCTCAATAGCAAACTGTTTCTTTACTACGCGCTCATGACCAGCAGTATTTTTGGTTGCGAACGCGCAGCGATGCAGAAATCCGACGTGGAGCAGTTTCCTATCGCACCATTAGAGTCATTGCCCGAAGTCCATCGGAAAGGTATTGCTACCCTTCTTAAAATGGTCAAGGAGGGCAATGTAGTGATGTCGGCAGTGAATGAAATCACGAATGCCATTTATGACCTGACGACGGCGGATGTCACACTCGTTGAAGATAGGCTCGCAACCGCGTTGCCGTTCACGCGCGTCAAGCGTGCTGCCGAGGCGCCGCCCAAGGAGGCGGAAGTAACGCGGTATCGTGAGACATTGACCAAAATCTTGAAACCTTTTGATTTAAGTGGCGACACGCTTGAAGTTACTGCATATCCGCAGAGTCCGTTATCGCCTTGGCGGTTCGTTCGCATTGGAGGGGCTTCGAGTGATGCAGCGCCACCGGTCTCCGACCTTCTAGGTGCAATCAATATGGCCGACGCCATGGATTGCTCGCTGGTGGAGTTCCATAGTGAGAACGCTGCCTATTTAGGTGTCCTCAATCAGCGTCGTTATTGGACGTCTACTGCAGCACGAACACTTGCACTCGACCTCATCAAGCGTAACGACCCCATACTCAATCGAGACCGCAGGAGCGCGCGTGCTTCATGATCGGTGCACACGGAAGTCCGGCCAAACTTATATCGAAGGACACAGGTTTTCCTCTAGTCCTTTCCTCGAACATCCTAGCTGTGGTCGGCAAGGCCCTTTATCAGGCATGGGAACTGATCTGTGCGGAACCACAGAAGCATTTAGCGCCATCTAAGCCAGGCAATCCCGAAGAAGATCGATATACGGATGCGCTCTGTGAGATTTTGCTCTACTGGCTGAAATCCCAGAGCCCAGTGGACGGATTCACCGCCGACGTTTTTGAAAACGTGGGCCGTGGTGAGAATTTGTCTAACTACAATGCCGAAAATATCAACAAGCAACCGGACTTGGTAATTCGGCTCGCCAACCCGCCACTGATTCAGGCCCGACGTTACGTGGGTATTTTCGCTGAGACCAAAATCGTCTCGGCGAAAAAACAGCTATCGCATTACACCGCGGATGGCATGGCTCGCTTTATTCGCGGCGATTATGCCTGGGCAATGCAGGATGGCGTCATGCTCGCGTATCAAAGGGAGCCCCATCGGTCCCTGTCAACGTTAGATACCAAGCTGAAAAAAGAAGCGGCGCTTCTAACCACGCAGCAGCAAGGTAGTTGCCTTATGACATCAGGTATCCCTGCGCAAATAGGTGCACTAAGTACACATGAGCGACAGTGGCTGTATACCGCCGGTGGAAAACCAGGTGCCGTTCGCATCTGGCATCTTTGGGAGTTTGGATTACCGTCTGAATAAGCCGTTTTTGCGTATTCGGTCTTCTCGCCTTTTCTACTCTATATGGTCATTTGGATGCTGCTGTTGATGGCGTCAGCTCGGCTAGCCGCTCGGCCGTGAACTTGGAACTTGTTCGGTGTCTTAGTGGATCATGGCGAGCGGTCTTTCCTCGGCGCGAGCGTTGGTCGAGGATGCGTCTGATCGCAACGCGTTTTTCCCTCGGAGCCTGTTTGGCCTACGCATTTGCCATCTTCCGTTGAGACGGCATGTGTAAATAGAAAACAAAGTTGTAGCGTGGAAATGCAGCAACTGATTGATTATGCGTTGTCGCAGAGTGATCCGCGGTCTTAAAGTTCTATCCTGACTCGCCCCAAGATCGATCTCCGCGCGAAAATAAAGTTCTTACGTCGCACATCTGGTCCGAGTAGCGCCGTGCTGATCAAACGGGCATGTTTCCTTAACGGCACTGCATCGCGATTCACGATTGGCAAAGGCTACACGTCCACCTGCGTTCGCACTTACACCGTTTTCTAACAAACCACCGCACAAAACTTTACGTTGGCTCGGCGCTTTTAGTACTTATTCGAAAATCCTATTTCGTGAGATGAAATTTATATCAGTTGCTTTTTGGGCCATTATTTTGGCTGCATCAACGCCAATTCGCGCGTGTATGTTCTTAATGGCATAACGACGTGCCATTTAGTTGGCGTGTTCTAGCGACGTTTTAACGATCCATGTGGTTCGCTTGATCCCGAGTACGCCAACACCTGGGGTCATCGATGTACGACGCACTCGCAATTTCTATCGACACGTGGCGCGAACGTGTTCTGACGACGATCGACGCGCACGTGGATCAGCGCGAGAACGTTGCCGTGAGCGACATTGTCGCCGCACTTTCGCACGTCGCGACATGGAGCGGCTGTCCGCACGCAGCCACGCTTTCCTCACCGTCGACGGCGCCATCGTATCGGCGAATACCGTTAGGTGTCGGCAAAGCGCGCAACTATGAAGCGCTGTTGATCACATGGCCACCTGGCTATGCGACACCCATCCACGACCACGACGGCCTGTGGGGCATGGAATTTGTGCTCGACGGCGCGCTGGAAGTGGAATCGTTCCAACTTTGCGCGACTCTCCCTATTCACTTGGTGCGCGATCACCGTCTGATCGTAGGTGTCGGCGATCACGTCGCATTTTCGCGCGCTGATTATGCACATCGGTGCCGCAATCTTTCCAAACATCGCCAAGCGCTTTCGCTGCATGTGTATGGTGGCGAGTTGAATCGCTATCGCAGTTTTGTGGACGACCAAGGACAATGGTTTTCCAAACTGCATCAAGCGGTGCGCGAAGATGTACCGACCACGTAAGTACGACTTTCCCACTTTCCGTACTCCGCAAAAAGGTCCTTCACCATGTCAGACATTGCAATCATCGGCGGCGGTGCGGCGGGAGCGTCGCTGTTTGGCGCGTTGCTTTCGCGTAAAACGTCAGAGTCCGTACACTGGATAACAGGCCGTTCGCCCTCCAAGGGGCTAGGTGTTGCCTACAGCACGCCCCACAATCATCACCTACTGAATGTGCGCGCTGCTGGCATGGGCCTGTATCTCGATGCAGACGAGGATTTCGTTGGATACAGCGCGCGATGTCGCCCCGGCTCCAAGCCGACCGACTTTCTTCCTCGCCAGCTGTTTGGTCAATACATCGATTCGCAACTGGCCAAACGCATTCATCGTGCGAAACATGACGATCGGCGCTTTGCCATCAGACCGTCCATCGCTTCAAGCATCAAACCTTCTGGCGACGGTTATGAGATCGCACTCGATGACGGCGAAAAAGTCACGGCGGAGCGTGTTGTCTTGGCGCTTGGCGCACTGCTGCCGCGTCCGTTGCGCACGATTTCCAAAGCCGCGCTTGCCAGCGGCGCGTATGTCGTGGACCCGTGGAGCCTCGACGCCCGCGCTAATCATCCGCGCCGGCTCATCGTGATCGGCACGGGGTTGACCGCGATCGACACGTTGATCTCCGCATCCATTCGCTGGCCGGATTGCGAGCTGATCGCCGTTTCTCGACACGGCTTGCTGCCGTTCGTGCACCCGACGCTTCCCATCGATCCGTTTCCCCGGCAGACGGAATTGAATTCGAGACTGCTGGCGTGCGACGGACCTGCGGCCATGCTTACCGAAATCCGCCGCGCATTCCGTGAGTACCAGGACACCGACTGGCGCAGCGTGATCGATGGCATGCGTCCGATTAACGCCAAACTTTGGCAAGCCTTCACGCCGCGTCACCGCAAACAGTTTCTGCGGCACGCACGATGGGTGTGGGAATCCTCGCGTCATCGCCTTGCGCCGCAATCGGCCGACATTATTCAGCAGCTGCGCGACGAGGGGCGACTTCAGGTCCACGCCGCTCGCGTACTTGACGTGGATGGCAAAGGCCCTCTTAGCGTTACGGTGCGTTCTCGCGCTCATCAGATCGTGACCAAGCTTGAGTCGGACATCGTCGTACAGGCCACTGGCTTGGACACCGCCGTGGCGTTCGCCGAGCACTCGCTGCTCTCGGGACTTTTGCAAGAGGGTCATGCCGTCGCGGACCCGCTACAGCTCGGCGTGTTGGCCGCGCCTGATGGACGATTGATCAACGCCACAGGCGAGATACAGTGCGGCCTCTACGCCATCGGATCGTTGCTTCGCGGGAACCTTTGGGAATGCACCGCCATGCCTGAGATTCGCGGCGCGGCTGACGCATTGGCAACGCAATTGACCTTGCCGCGCACCGAACCTAGCGGAAAGCGCCCGTTGCTCGTCTAACCGCTCGCTCTTAGCGACATCATCTGCGCGGGACGCTTCATGCGTTCCGCGTAACTCTATTTTTCTCACTCGCCTGCTCGCTGGCGAGACGGGCATGCTGCGCATTGCGATAGTCCTCGCTTATCACCAATGCTCATACCGACAGCGCAAACGCTCATCACGCACATGCAGCATTTTCGCTGTAATGCGGGTAACCATATAGACGTCCATTTGCGTCGGTGTGCCTTGCACATCAGGGGACGCATGGTGTCGGGATGTGCGGTCCCGCTCGATAAATCTACCGATTGCGCCGGAACGTAGGCTGACACGGACTCCCCCTCTCCGTGTCACGCACAGAAGCGTACCGACCTGACGTCAATCCACAAAATAGAGAGTGCACCTTTGAAAAAGATCTCCCCTACACTGAAGCGCCTTGCAGCGGCCCTAGCTGCCGGCTCGGCGTTTACCAGTCCGCTGGCGCTCGCGCAATCGACTACCGGCAGTATTTTCGGCGATGTGTCCGACGCGCAAGGCTCAACCATCCAGATCAAGAGCAACACGGGTGTTTCGCGTATCGTTTCCGTGGACAGTCACGGGCGCTTCGTCGCTACGCAGCTACCGCTCGGCACGTATACCGTTTCGCTGATCCGCCACGGCGCTGTCGTGGATACGCGCAACAACGTCTCGCTGAAGGTCGGCGCCGGGACAGAAGTGTCGTTTGCTCCTGTAACAACCACGACCCTTAGCGCCATCCACGTCAACGAGAATACGGCGCCCCCGATCGACGTGACGAGCGTGGACTCGCGCACTGTCGTCACCGCCAAACAACTCGCCGCACTGCCACTCTTTCGTTCGGCGGAGGCCATCGCGCAACTTGCGCCAGGTGTCGTGAACAACAGTGGCGGATACAGCGGCCCTACGGGGCAATCGCTGGTCAGTTTCGGCGGTTCGGCCGCCAGTGAAAATGCGTATTACATCAACGGATTCAACACGACCGAGCCGCAGCGTGGACTCGGCGGTATCACCTTGCCGTACGGCGCCATTGAACAGCAGGAAATTTATACAGGCGGCTACAGCGCCCAATACGGCCGATCCGACGGCGGCGTCATCAACATGGTGGGCAAGCGCGGCACGAACGATTGGCATTTTGGCGCCCAGGTGCTTTGGGAGCCCGATTTTGCACGGTCCGACCGCACCAATACGTATTACACAAACGGCCTGCCGCCCTCGCCCATCGCAGGCAATCTGTACGATCTCAATAGCAAAGACCGGCAATGGACACGCACTTACGATGCCTACGTGGGCGGTCCGCTTATCAAGGACAAACTGTTTCTGTTTCTCGCTGCGGAAACTTCCACGCAAGCCGGTGACACCGTCAATCCCGTCGCGACCAGCCAGAGCTACGGCGGTAGCACGCAAACGTATCAGCGTTTTCACGATAGCCTGCCCAAGTGGTACGGCAAGCTGGACTGGAACATCACCGACAGCAACATCCTGGAGTTGACAGGCGCGTCGAACCGTGAGGAAACACAAGGGAACATCTACGACTACAACTACAACACACAACAGCGTGGAGAGTTCATCAACGAAGCGGACACGATCAAAACCGGTGGCAGCCTCTACACCGCCAAATTCACCAGCTACATCACCGACAATCTCACGTTGACGGCGACGTACGGCAAGATGAGAACCGACAATTACGACTCGCCCGGCGGCTACAACGGCAACTTGACCTACGTGTCGGGCATTCAGAACCAAAATCCAGCGTTGAACGGCGGAACACCGATCGGCAATAGCCAGGTGACACAGTCGCTCTACAACCCTAACCGTCATGATCAAAGCAACAATCTGCGCATCGATCTGACGTACCAGCTCGGTCAGCACACGCTTTCGCTCGGCATCGATAACCAAAATGCCCGAGCCATCGATCAAGGTAGCCAGACGTCCGGTCCAGGCTACTACTGGGATTACGCCTACACCACCACGCCCAATATCGCGCTGATTCCCAACCTGGGTGTCGGCGCACCGGCTAACTATCCCCATGGCGCATCGGGCTACTACGCCATTCAGTACATCAACAGCTCGATCGCCAGCGTGCGCTCTGCGCAACGCGCGCAATACATTGAGGACAAGTGGCAGGTCAGCGATCGCTGGGTCGTGTCGTTAGGTTTACGCAACGACCAATTCACCGATTACAACGCGGACTCACAAGCCTATGTGTCCCAAACCAAACCGCAGTGGGCGCCGCGGCTGGGTTTTAGCTGGGATGTCAACGGCGATGCTAGCTTCAAGGTATTCGGCAACGCGGGGCGCTACTACCTGGGCATGCCGCTCAATCCCGCACTCAATGCTGCCGGTGCATACGTGGCCACCCAGCAGTACTTTACTTACGGTGGCATCGCTGCCGACGGTACGCCCACAGGTTTGACCGCCCTTTCCAACGCCGTCTCGCCCAACAATACCTACGGTGTATTGCCGGATCCTAAAACCGTCACGGCGCAAAACCTGAAGTCGGAATATCAAGACGAGTTTATTCTTGGCTTTACCAGAGCCATCGATAACCAATGGGTATACGGCGCTAAATTCACGCGACGTATTCTTCGTAACGATATCGATGACTATTGCGATGTGCAGGCGATCGAGAACAAGGCTTCCGAACTTGGCTATGTCGTCAATGCCACCAATAGTTGCTATTTGATCAATCCCGGCCGGGTTAACACGTTTACGGTGATCGACGCCAGCGGCGCCTATCGTAGCGTGCAACTCACGAATGCAGAATTCGGCTTTCCAGCGATGAAGCGCAAGTACTACGGGCTAGAAACGTTCCTCGAGCATCCGTTCGATGGAAAGTGGTACGGCAAGATCGACTACGTCTTCTCGCGCAGTTACGGCGATACAGAAGGACAGTTGCGCTCGGATATTCAACAGACCGCCGCGTCAACCAGCATCGACTGGGACTTCCCGGAACTGATGTCGTCCAGCAACGGCGCGCAAAGCAACGATCACACGCATCAGCTCAAAGTATTCGGCTATTACCAAATCACGCCGCAGTGGCTGGTCTCGGGCAACCTTCAGATCGTGTCAGGCAATCCGCGCAATTGCCTGGGCTATTACGGCCCCAACCAAACCGACCCCGATGGCTACGGTAGCTTTTACCACTGGTGCGGTGGACTGCCCTCACCACCTGGCACGTATCGCTTGCCGTGGAACAAACAGGTGGACGTGGGTATCACTTACGCACCTCCGGTTTCGGTTGGCAAATTGGCGTTCTCGCTGAACGTCTTTAATTTGTTCAACTCGCAGACCGTCCTGAACGCCTATCCGTATTTCCAGATTTCGCCAGGCACGCCCGATCCTTTATATGGGGCGGCAGTGGTTCGCCAACAGCCTCGCTACGTGCGCTTGAGCGCCACTTACGACTATTGATCGAACAACAGCCGTTGCCACGGATGGCAAGCGGCCAGCTGGGGCATCCATGCCGTACGCGCGCGAACATGTATCAAGCAATATTAAGCAGTAACGATTGGGCGTAGATCATCGGCATCGATGGCCTCGGCGCGCATCGTCAGCAACAGCTAGCAGCAGCGACGTTGGCCAAACTGCGACGGTTGGGCCATCCACGACGGTTTTTGTGCCAAATTGGTAGCTAAGAAAAATACGCCAATAACGTGATGACAATTGGAATGAGCAATTCTAATCGCTGCTTTCACCATGACATGTCGTTTCTCTAAGACTTCCTCCAGCAAGGAGGGCCTTCTCTGGGTCGAAGAATGCAGACATCAGAATTCCAGGTACGCAGCCAGAAGATTCAAGGCGCATCGGCGAGCGGCAACGCCCCGCCATCGACGATCGTGTTGTCGAGCGCAAGCGCGTTGAGACCTTCCACGCAACCGAGGTTGCCTCGGTAACGATCCTTGCCGTACTCACCAGTAACGGCACCGTACGTCGAGCTGCCGCAGGCATTGCAGAAGTAGTGACGCATGACTTTGTCGTTCCAAAGGTGAACGGTCAGGTCGCGCTCATCGGCGTGCGGCGTGAAGTCGGTGTCCGGAATGCAGAGTTATTAGAGCGGCCGGACTGTTAGTGGTTGTGCCCGCCACAGGTTGCTCCTGTCAAGCTTGAAATGACAGCGTCACACACACCTTGCTACCTGAACCTTCGTGATCAGAACGCGTCAAGACGTTTCAGATGCCAAGCAGCAACTTTACGCGGGCCGCCAGAGCGGTTTTATCGGGTCACCTTCACTGCGGCCATAGGCATGGGTGCCGACCTCGTCCATCCTGATTTGACGAGACGCGCTGGGCGGACGCTTGCGAACGATGACATACAAAATGCCATGGTGAGCCGTGACCGTCATGTTGTGTGGATCGGCGCTGCTAGGCAGCGCGAAGCGCCGGTGAAAGGTACCGTGCCGGCGTTCGATACGCATGAAGGAATCACGACTTTCCTGGGATTCGGTCTTGCGCTCGCCCTTGATGGTAAGCACGCCCCGCTCCATGTGCACGTCAACGGTCTTGAGGTCGATGCCGGGGGCATCCACGTAGAAAATGAAGCGATGTGGCTCTTCCTTGATGTCCACAAGAGGAACCCACTGGCGGGCAACAACGGTGGCGTCATTCGGTGAAACATCCTGACGCGGATGTCTCTCGAATACCCGGTCAAAGAGTTGTTTGACAGGGTCGTGCGGCCTCATG
Source organism: Dyella sp. 2HG41-7 (assembly GCF_021390675.1). Classification (NCBI taxonomy): domain Bacteria; kingdom Pseudomonadati; phylum Pseudomonadota; class Gammaproteobacteria; order Lysobacterales; family Rhodanobacteraceae; genus Dyella; species Dyella sp. 2HG41-7. The sequence goes on along the minus strand of NZ_JAJEJV010000004.1, from coordinate 1,011,526 downwards.
CGATCAGGCCATTCGGATGGAAGAAGTATTTGCTCTGGCATGGTAGTACGTCGTTAACAAAGGTGACAAACGAAGACACTGAAAATATCCCGCGCTTTTTTGGCGTCCTGCACCACTACTAGCTGCCTCCGACCTCTCGTGGAGGGAGGACGGAGATGGGCGCGGTATGGATGCGCCCATCCGTCAAGGTGGCTTAGCAAATGTCCAGCGCATCAGTGTTCATCCGCGCCCTTCTTGCCTACCCGGATGCGGCGCGGGGTGGTTTCGGGACGCTTGGGGATGATGATCTGCAGCACACCGTTGCGCCCCGTTGCCGTGATGCCATCCGGATCGGCGCTGTCGGGTAGCGCGAAGCGTCGATGGAAGGCACCGTAGCGCCGTTCGATACGGCTGAATTGCTTGTTCCCTTCCTCGTACTCAGTTTTGCGCTCACCTTTGATGGTGAGCATGCCCCTGTCCATCTGCACTTCGATCGCATCGGGTTCGACGCCAGGAATATCCGCGTAGAGAATGAAGCGCTGCGGCTCCTCCTTGATATCGACACGTGGCGTCCATTGGCTGGTGACCACCGAAGAATCGTCGGAGGAGTTGTTCTGAAAAAAACCTCCTTCAAACACGCGATCAAACAGTTGCTTGACAGGATCCAGTGCCATGGACTGGCTGGGCCATTCGGAACTGCGGATCATTTTGCCATTCATGGAAAAATCCTCCAGAAAACTGCCTATCGAACACGATCGGCCTTCATCCTGGTGCCTTAAAAAGGCCTGCGCGACGCGACAGGGGGTGCGCGCAGGCAAAAAAAGGCGCATACCAAAACCGCGTTACGTCATGTGAAACGGAACGGGATGGGGATTAAGCAGCGACCTGCTGCTCGATCTGCCGAACTTTCGCCACTACCGCGTCGCCGGTGTTGATCTCGATCCGGCGTGGCTTCATCGACTCGGGCAGTTCACGCTTGAGGCTGATGCTCAGCAAACCGTCGGCGAGATGAGCATCCGTGACGTGGACGTGTTCGGCCAGTTCAAAACGACGGATGAACGGACGGTAGGCAATGCCGCGGTGCAGGTATTCGCCTTCGACGTCGTTTTTGCGTTCACCGCGAATGACGAGCAGGTTTTCCTGCATGGAGATTTCGATCTCGTCACGCTTAAAGCCGGCCACCGCCATGCTGATGCGATAGCGATCGTCGGAAAGCTTCATGGTGTCGAAGGGCGGCCAATTGTCAGACGGCTGTGTCTGGGCCGCTTCGAGCAAACCGAAAATACGTTCAAAACCTATGCTTGAACGGTGCAGCGGTGAAAAATCAAGAACAGTGCGCATGGCCACATTCTCCTAAGAGCAACATGGAAAAGGACTATTCGCCGCGCCGCGGGCGGTCGCGGCAAGCTGGACCCGTAGCGCCCAGCGGGGAAGATTTTATGCATCCGAATCGCAATTTCAAGCCCGGATTTTTGGCATTCAACCTTTATTCAACTTGCTGAAAACGCGGCGTCACTTGTCGTTTTAGGAACCCGTACAAAGTGAAATTTTGAGCTTAGTTTCATCGCGGGTTCTCGGCTAGATGGCGGCACGCACAAGCTGTCGGCTGGTGATACGCGCTCGCGCTCATGCCCATGATCGCCGCTCGCTCAGCCCCTTGTCGATCATCTGGCGTACTCACTCACACCGGGTCGGTGCGCCGACGGTTTTTTTTCGCAGAACGTCCCGGATGACGGAACACCTATTTCGATAGCAGTAGGCGCCACGTTGGTGACAGCCTAGGCGCCAGCAAGCGCTGCTGGCTGAGCAGCTGCTGGAAACTCCGCTGTTGCCCTACGAACTCCCAATGCGGTCTATCTGTTCTCGTCGAGGGCATCCCTTACTTTTGCAGCTAAGTCATCGTATCGAAATGGTTTGGTTAAGAGTTTCACCCCTCGATCCAATCTTCCTTGATGAACAATCGCGTTTCTTGAATACCCAGTGGTGAAGAGGACCTTTACACCCGCCTGGATGGTTGCCGCCTCTCTCGCGATATCCGCACCCGTCATGCCTCCGGGGAGTACCACATCCGTAAAAATGAGATCGACTTTTTGATTCGAAAGTATCGCGATAGCTGAAGGGCCATCGGCAGCCTCAAACACGCGATAACCCAGACCGCACAACGCCGTAACGGAGTAGGCGCGGACAGCAGGATCGTCTTCAATGACGAGAATTGTCTCGCCCACGATGGCTTCCGGTACAACATTGCAGCTCTGTGTTGCGTCGCTGGCGAGGTCAACCTCAAGACGAGGCAAATAGATTTTAACGGTCGTTCCTTGCCCGAGCTCGGAGTAAATCTTTACGTGCCCGTTGGATTGTTTGACGAATCCGTAGACTTGGCTGAGTCCAAGACCCGTCCCTTTTCCTTCAGCCTTCGTCGTGAAGAATGGCTCAAAGACGCGGGAAAGGGTGTCCGGACCCATCCCCAAACCTGTATCGGTCATGCTTATAACGATGTACTGGCCTGCAACCACTTCCGCATGCTGACTGGCATAACCTTCATCGAGGTGTGCGTTGAACGTTTCAATCGTAAGTCTGCCACCGGAAGGCATCGCGTCACGCGCATTCACCGCTAAGTTGAGCAACGCGGTTTCTAGCTCGTTAGTATCGGCCTCTGCTTTCCAAAGTCCGGCACCCAGTACGGTTTCGACATCAATGGTTTCACCCAATATGCGATGGATCATTTCCGAGACACCTTTGACGAGAGTATTCACATCAATGGGCTTAGGGTTTAGTGGTTGGCGACGCGCAAATGCCAGCAAACGTTTGGTCAATGTCGTCGCTCGATCTGCACCCGCCATCGCATACGCGACGGCACGCCGCAAACGTGCCGGCTCCTCCGGTAGATCACGGGTGAGGAGCTCGAGATTTCCAACAATGATCTGCAGAAGATTATTGAAATCGTGGGCAATGCCTCCCGTCAGCTGTCCCACGGCCTCCATTTTCTGTGCTTGACGAAGGGACTCGGTACGCTCTTGCACCTCTCTTTCCAAATTTGCATTGAGTTCGCGCAACATGCCTTCGGCACGTCGACGCTCTTCAATCTCGATCTGAAATGCATGGAACAAGCGCACGTTGTCGATGGCGATAGCCGCTTCACCAGCAAGCCCATCTAGATTTTGTTCTGACCGGTCAGTAAACATGGCCTCCTTCGAATGACCGAAGAATAGGCCTCCAAGCACTTCGCCCGAGCGTGAAACTACGGGGACCGCAAGATAGCTTCGCACGGGGAGATGCCCTTCGGGCATGCCGTGATATGGGGCATTTTTCCCGTAGCGCGGGTCTAACATGATGTCATCGGAGCGAACGATACCTTCGCCATTGAACGTAATCGCGAACAGCGGAGAGTTGCGCGGCATGGGAAACTTAGCGAAGGCCTCTCGCGAAGCACCTGAGAGGGCGTAGAGCATGTAACGCTCGCCCGCATCATCAATGACGTTGTAGAAAAAGGCGCCGAACTCCGCGCCACTTAAGGCAACTCCAGCATCTGTAACAGCCTGTACGATTGCATCGAGGTTGTTTTCCCTCGCGAGAGTCGAGCCAGTGTGATTGAGGATTTCTAGTGCCTTCGTTTGCTCTCGTAGCCTTAACTGAATTTCATGTTCCGCTGTACGATCCCGCAGTATCTTTAATAATCCAATTACCTCTTGGCGATCATTGACCAGCGGCTTTGTTTCACCAATCGCCCACAGTCGTCGACCGCTTTTGTGAATACGCCATCCTTCCGACCCACCCCTGCCCGTCTGAAGCGCGTCTGCAATTTCATTCGTTAGGTGATTTTCACTGCCGCTTTCCAATGGAAATATTCGGTTCAGCGGCTCACCCACCATCTCGACTTCTGACCATCCCAGCACGTGCTGAGCGCCGTCACTCCAACCCGTAACGATACCGTGGCTGTCCATGGTGATGATGGCCGTTTCAGTAGCATTTTGGAGTATCTGCGCGTAGCGTTCGACGAGTGACGATATGGCGTGGTCCCCGTTCGAATCGATTTGTAACTCATGGAATTGAGCCTTGGACAGCGGGATCCTCGAAGAATATGGATGTCTCTCGTTCTCAGCCATGCCTTCTCTCGTCGATGTTATGCCGCATACAAGTTTGTCATGGCATCAAGCTACGGTGACGTAGTCGTTCCCGGTAGCACATGCGGCAGCGGTTGTTCCTTGATGACGCAAAAGCATAGGACACCCCATGCGGTGGAGAGAGAGAAACGGCCATGTTTCAGAAGGCTAAACTCGCTCACAATCCTTAACGGCATTTCTCACTTTCGTCACAACACCTTTACAGATGTGTATGCAGGATCAAAGTTGCCCGATTCCACTCATGTAGGCATTCAGGCACGTTAGATCTGTGCACGGGGGTTCAAGGTTGCACGCGACACCGGCATGCATGAGCCGGTCGGGGGATAGCGGTTTGCATTCATCGAGCGTGTCCACTTGGTGCAAGGCCAAGGAGGACGCGCGCACACATGGAGTGACGAGTCATGCGAAACACATCTTCGGGCAACATCCTCAAACAAACGCTTTTGGCGAGCCTAATTGCCGCGTCCGTCTTGTCAGTGGCGGCGTGCAGCGGATCAGGTGGCGTCCATCATTCATCCGGAGGCGTCGCTGTGGCTCCCTCCGGGAGCGGATCAAGCGGCACTGGGTCAGGTGGTTCTGGGTCGGAGGGCTCAAGCGCCTCCGGAAGCAGCGGCAACAGTGGGACTGGTAGCAGCGGTGGATCCGGAACGGGTGCCGGTTCTGGTTCAGGCGGAGGCGGGATCACCGGCACGGGCGGTAGCGGAAGCGGTGGTGGGGCCGGCGGAAACGGTGACGGAGGAAATGGCGGTGGTGGAAGCGGCTCTGGCACGCCCCCACCCAGCACTCTGCTCGGTAGCGTGGCGACCGGCGCGGGCGGAACGGTGGCCGGCCTTGGCGGTGCAGTCAGCACCATTGGCTCCCAACTTACCAATCAATCGGCGTTGGGCAACAACGGCGTCACCAAAGGGTTGAGCGGTGTCGTTACCAACACCGGTGACGCTGTGACGGCATTGGGCGATGGCGTAAGCAGTGGACTCGGCCAGATCGGTAGTAGCAAAGACCCGGTCGGCACGACTGTGCAAAGTCTGGGTGGTGGCGTCAACGATTCGGGCCAAGCCGTCAACGATCTCGGCCAGACTGTTGCCAGCGTCGGTTCCTTCCAGGGATCGCCGATCCAACCGATCACCTCTACGCTCGGCGGCGTCGTCTCAACGGTCGGCAATGACATATCGGCGGGCAGTACGCCGCTCGATCATAATCTCAGCACGGGGCTGGTGAAGGCGGTGACGCAGACCGCCAGTAACACACTGACACCCGTCGCAACACTGGGCCAAGGCAGCAGCAACGGTGCTGGCAATCTGGTCGCCGCGGTGTCACAAGCCGGCGGCAACGCCACCAGCGGCGTAGGTAGCGTTGTTTCGTCAGTGGGCGCGCAAGTGGCCAGCACCGGTTCGTCTGTGCCCGGCGCATCATCGGTCACACAACTGGTGGGCAACACCGTGCAAGGCACCGGGACTGCGGTCACGACACTCGGCACTGGCGTCACCGCCGGCTTGGGACAATCCGGCAACATTAGTAATCCGGTCGGCGTGACGGCAGCCGGTGCTACGAATGCGGTCACGGGTGTAGGCCAGACGCTGGCAAGTGCAGGCCAATCACTGACCAGCGCCACCAACTCTGGCGCTGCCTCGGGACTGGGCCCAGTCGCTGGCGCAGTGGGCACGACCGTCACCACCGTGGGCAACACGGTCGCCTCGGTGGGCGGCGCGGGTACCACCGGCGTGAATGGCTCGCTGCAACCGGTCACCCAGACGGCCAGCAATGTGGTCAATGGCGTAGCGAGTCTGACGGGCACCAGCGGCACCGGCGGTGTGCTAGGTGCCGTGACGGGCGGCACATCATCCAGCAGCAGTAAGGATCAGGGACTCACCGGTTTGCTCGGCAAGCACGGTCTCTGAGCACGGTGTAAGCGCACATGGAGCGAAGGCGACTTTCGGTCGCCTTCGCCGTATCGCTGCGCACGCACTCGCACGATCGATCGTTCCCCGCCTAACCACCAAGACCAAGACCACAGGGGCATTGCATGAAGGCATGGATCAGCCTGGCCATCGGCGTTTCGCTGGTGATGTCGATGCAAGTGGAAGCACAGGTGCGCCCACCTGCAAGCGCCAACCCGCTACAAAACCTGCCCCGGGTGGAAACGCCGACGGCACCCAAGATCAACACTCATGTGCAAACGCGAGCCGCCAATCCGCGCCTGGCTGCGCTGCTCGTCACACCCATCACGCCATCACGTTTCGATGTGGTCGGCGTGCATGCCGTACCGTTCAAGGACGTCGCGGTCTTGTTCAGTCGGATGACCGGCAAGACGGTACACGTTTCCGACGTGCTCGATGCCGCGGCGAAGATCAGCACCATTTACCAAACGCACGGTTATGCACTGTCGTTCGGCTACGTGCCCCCTCAGGATTTCGCCAAGGGCACCGTGCACATCACCGTGGTGGAAGGCTATGTGGCCGATGTCGACATTCGCGGCGACGCCGGCAATATGACATCGAAAATTCGTGTCATCGCGGCGCACATCATCAGGGATCGTCCGCTGCGCCAGGCGACGTTCGAGCGCTACCTGCAAGTGCTGGGCATGTTGCCCGGTTTGCACATTGATGCCAACGTCCCGGCACCGACCACCACCGACGGCGCCACGCACCTGGTGCTCACGGTCAAGCGCACGCGCTTCAACGCCACGACGGGCATCGATTTTGATCATCCTGGCGTGCAGGGGCTCACCACCCTTACCGAGAACGGCATGCTGCCTCTGGCCGAGCAGATCGGTCTTTCCACGTTGCTGCCTCCTGGTCCTGGGCATCAACATCTGTATGCGCTGACTTATTTGCAGTCATTCGGTTCGGATGGTGCGCAGCTGCACTTCAACGGTTCGCATTACCAAGGTAGCCCCAATACCGACAATCAACTGCCTTACTACCTTCGGCAAACCATGCATCAGGATCAATTCGCGCTCGCCGCGAGCTATCCCTTGCTGTTGGACAATCACACCAATGTCACCGCCACCGGTGGCGCGTACGTCACCACGCTCGACGAGACGTATACCAACACCATCACCGGCGCACGACTAACCCAACATGATGGGCTGCGCGTCTTCAATGGGAAGCTGGATTACTTGAAGACGGGTGGCACCAGCCTGCAAAAGATCAACATAGAGATCGCACGCGGCATCGATGGACTCGGCGCGAACGCCAACGTGATGACGCGCTTCGGCAACTTGGTGTTTGTCTCGCCGGTGGATCCGACCTTCACGCGTTATGACGCTACCTTCTTGCAAAGCAATGTTTGGCCGCATCGCTTCGGCACGGTGTTTAGCGTGACCGGCCAATACAGCCACAACACGTTGCCCACTACCGAACAGATCAGTTTCGGTGGTCCGCGTTATGGCCTGGCCTACGATCCGGGAGAAACCGTGGGCGACCGCGGCTGGGGGGCATCACTGGAAATAAACCAACGCTATGAGCTGTCGAACCGTTGGGTCAGGCAAGTGACGCCTTACGTCGTTACGCAGTTTGCGCGCGTATATCTCAACGTTGGCGAGCCGGCCCCGGCAAAGCTCGGCACGGCAGGGCTTGGCGTGCGATGGACAGACAAGCATTACTACGCATTTGACCTCACCGTGGCACAGCCCATCGGGGACAAACCGTTGGGCTCGGCCCATCGCTCACCGCGTGTGAACTTCACCTTCAGCTATCAGTTGCGTTGAAAGGGTCTCTTTAGACTGCTCCGGAAATCACGACACCGAAACCGTAACAGCGACGGTTATCGTGACGACACAAAATACGAATAGCTTTTGTCTGTTTTCGACCCAAGCAGACACCAAGGACACTTTGCGAAGTCGATGAGATGGTCCTCCAGTTCAGCATCAAGTCCTGAAGAGGCATTCGTCTCGCACCCATTCAAGTCGCTTACACGATCAACCAAATCCCCGGACAGCAATAGGAAAAGGCCGGTATACATCCTGATTGGAAATGGATTCCGGCCTTTGGAGACGACGGGCGGCTCTTTATTGATGCGAATCGCCGTATTCAACCACTGCAAGAAAAGGTCCCGTCTACAAGCTTCGGTTCCGTCGGGCAATCGATCACATCAGAGCCATCTCAGCAGTTCTATTTCCTCCGAGCCGGCGTCGCCATTGCGTGGATTCCTGCCTTACACGGCTCCCGATTTTTAAGACCAGTTCCCGAACCTCACGAATGAACAGGCGGTGTCGGTTGCAGAGCTCTACAAGGCACTCATCACGCCTGAGGCCCGGCATCCCATCGCCAAGGCTTTGCTGGAGACCCCTCGTGATGGCTACGCGCTTGCAACGCATCTTAGGGCCGAACACGGCATCGTGAAGTCCGCAGGCTTGGCAAACTATCTAAGCTTTGTTGCCATTGAAGTGGAAAACATTCATCGCCTCGCAGGGCTTGGCGTTGAAGAAGCACGCTGGGCCATTGGCACATGTGGCCTTGCTCCTGGCCTCAATCCTCACCACAAGCAGTTGGAGGGGAAGGTCTACAGCGTGCAAAAGGGATTACTTGTGAGAGGCTATTACATTCGTCCAAGTGCTGAACTCGGATGCACCTGCCATGGTTCGCCCGTCATTCCTGGGTTCAAATAACTCTCCTATTACGTAGCCCGAGAACGCTGGTGATTGCACGCACACCGCGTATATCTGGTGTTGACGCCGTCACGATGGCATAGGACGCCGTCTCGTCTCGCTCAAGTTGTTTTCCAGTTTCGCATTTGATGGCGACGTCGGGACGGTTTCGACCATCGCTGCATCGACTCTGTTCTGCAATCGAGGTCCAACGGTTCCCGTGTCGTCCCCCACATAAACATCCATCATTTTTTGAAGGTGAGGAAGTATCGCCTCTACGACTTCAACGCGAACTGTTGTCCACCCTTCGACCTTAGAGCTTGGGTCCCATGTGGAAGGCTCTAGCGTCTCTTCGTATTTGGGGCCGCTGACCCCATTGAGAAGAACATCAACAAATGGCTCTCTGTCTAGTCCATCCAGAAAAACATCATTGACGGTAAAAGATTCGTTCTCCAACTCTCTCCTCAATACCGCTTGGTCAAAGGCCGACAACGGAACACAAACAGCATCCTCGCCAACATAGCCGAGGTAGTGAATCCAATCCAAACTGCTGAGCAGGTCTTTTAAGGTATGTTCCTTGAAAAAAAGTTTTCCCTGAGCACAGTCTCGGGCGCTTTTTTCCCAATCATTTCCTTCATCAGTGATGCTTTGGGCAGGCACATCTTCGTTTGCAAAAAGAATTTCATGACCTGTTCTAACCAAGCGAACCAATTGCGACTCTCGCCACTCTTCAACAGGTTTACCGCGCCGTGGTGGTCGACGATGAACATTTAGAACGGGTCGTTTCTCCTGCGCCATGACATCGAACTTTCTTTCTCCACGGTTCGCCTCACCCCGACTGTCCTCTTCTAAAACATTATCGATGGTCACTTTCAAAAAGCGGAAGTCCGCCTTCTTAGCCTGAAAGATGGCGAGCCTGACATGGAGCTCGTCAATGCCGATGACCAAGGCAAAGTCGGCGCCGCGATAAGCCTCCGTATCGGGGTCCGAAGAGGAGGACCGCCCCGTGGACTTATGAAAGTGCCCCCACATGCACTGCACTTCACTGCTTTGCCCAGAACCGAAAATCAGAGAGCACAGTGGAAACGAAGCCGTCACGCCCCCAAGGAACGCCGCCGTGACAGTCTCCTCGTCCATCTGAGAAATCAATTTCAGCTTTTTGAATCGCTCGGCGACCGAACAAAATGACGCCTCTACGGGACCAGGGCTTGGTGATATCCGATGTCCATACTCGCCAAGCAAAGTCTCACGAATATCCATTCCGACCCCTACTCATCTGGAAGTAGAACCGTACTAGATTTGCTAAAGCGCCTACAAACAGTGTTGCTTGTAGCTGTACTTGATAGCCCTTTAACCCCGTCAAAGGCCAATCAGCGCTCGAAGCTTATACGTGGGCCTCAGGTGTTTTGAATGGCTACGCCTTCTGCACGTACCGAGGCGATTGCATCACGCGCTGACCAGACTATCGACCGGTCTAATCAAACGCAGCGCTGGCAACACGAGGTGGAGATCGTCGGCCTGATCGTCAGTTCACCGAGGATGACGCAGTCCGGTCCCTGGCCGCCGGCGCACTATCGATCGCAGCTCTCCACAAACGCCGCCACGCTGCGTTCCAGTTCCCTCAGCTCCACCAGTTTTTTCCTGATACCCGTCAGGTGTTGAGAGGCGATCTCCCGTACCTTCGTGCAGGAACGCCTCCCGTCATGCATCAACGACATCAACAGGCGGACCTGATCGATGGAAAAACCAAAATCACAGCACCGCCGGATGAAGGTCAGGCGGCGCACGTCCGCCTCACGATAGACCCGTTGGTTTGACGGATCAACTTCGTCGTGCGACGAGCAGCGACTGATTGATAGAACGTGTTGATAGAAAAGTGACCCATAGCGTCTGCAATCAGATCACTCGCCGCTGACCATTGTCTCCAATATGGCATCCATTACGCTATGGAGCCGGATAGTGACGATGTCATAGGAGTCGCGCTTGAACACAGTTACGGGCGAAGAGACAAACCGAGCGTTTCGACGAGCCGTGCTTGCGGTGATCTGCCTCAATTTAGGCTATTTCGGCATCGAGTTCGCGGTCGCCTTGCTCATCCGCTCCGTCTCTTTGTTTGCCGACAGTGTGGACTTCCTTGAGGACGCCTCCGTCAATCTGCTGATTCTGGTGGCTCTTTCATGGAGCATGCGCGCACGCGCGCGCGTCGGCATGATGCTAGCCCTGGTCTTGCTCGTCCCGGCGCTTGCTGCGCTTTGGTTCATCGTCACCAAGCTTCTGGGCACTTCTGTCGCTGCGCCCGCGCCGGTGCCACTCACATTGACGGGACTGGGGGCGTTGGTCATCAATTTCTCGTGTGCGCTATTGCTTGCGCGCTATCGCTTCCACCATGGCAGTTTGACGCGCGCGGCGTTTCTCTCAGCGCGTAACGATGTACTTGCCAACGTCGCCATCATCGTGGCGGGTGGCGTATCGGTTCTCTGGCCCACCCGATGGCCGGACCTCATCGTGGGCATCGGCATCATGATTATGAATGTGGACGCCGCGCGCGACGCCTGGCAAGCCGCGCGATCTGAGCATCGCCAATCAGAGATGCCGCGCTAACTGGCAAACTCGCACAAGAGCATGGGGACCTTCACTTGAGAACCTATAAGCTGGTGCGTCTCCGCACTTCACCGCCTCCGCAATGTTGGTGACCGGACCGCTAATCAATAACCGGACGTCCGCGATTAAGGGTGGACTAAACCGCCTTCTTCAAGCACCACTGCGACAGCCTCCATTCCTTTGGAGGTTAGCTCGAAAACATACTTATCCTCGGTTTGAATGAGCCCCTTCTCAAGAAGGCTGATCATCACACGCACTGATGAGCGCACTTCTTCCACCGTCGCGCAATCGAGCTGACCAAAGGACACTCGATTTTGCAAACGTTTGCCTGCTTGACGGGCGAACTTCACTAAGAAGTGCTTTTCCTGCGGGGTCAGGCACGCCACTCGCGCCATTGAAGTCCCTCCGAAGTCATGGATGACACTACATCCTACTCATCCAACTCTTAAGTTCGACAAAAGGAAAGGTGCCAATCTTGTGAATGCTTTGCTTGCTCGCGGCTAGATAAATGGGGAAACCATAAATTGGGAAACCCGATTGCACACAGAGCAAAGTAGCCCATCACGATAAATGCCGATCTGTGCGAGGAAGCAGACTCATCCGTTGAAAATGGGCGTGTAAATCTCTCACGCTCCATCAACTTATACCTGCATAAACTTATTGTTGGGAACAACCGCGTATATCAAACACGCCGCCGCGAATCGCAGCGGGGGGTATTTCGCACGTGCTCGTATGCGAGCCATTTGCGTCGTCAATAAGGGGTCAAATCAACGGAGGCATTCATGAAAGCGAAAAAGAGCTTGTATAGCTTGCCATTGCTTTTGCTGTTTCCATGCTTCGCCCACGCCGGCGACGTACCCGGCACCTATGTTACGTATCAATGGAGTTCTTCGGTTACCGGACTAACTTCGGTGGACTACGACATCAATGTGCAGGCCGATCCGGGTTATCGCGCGAATGTGCGCTTTGCGGATCATTTCCGCCTGGTCGGTAGCAGCAACGGCGGCTATGTCGGTATGGAGGACAGCAGCCGCGTCGGCCCTAACTTCGTGTTTACGGTACGGGGCGCGACGCAATATACATCCGGCGATCCCGGGAGCAGTTGCACTGTTTACAGAGGCGAAAACCCTCGTGTTACCTGCCGCATACCGATGTGGTCCACAGTCACTGAGTATCAATTCCACGTCGCCTACGAAGGCGGCCAGTGGCTGGGCGTTACGGTTACCGATCTCTACAACCCTGCCTTGTCTTTAAAGCTAGGCAGCATCCTTACTGACGCCACCAGTCTTTCACCGCAGGGTATGGTGAGCCGGACGACATATCTTGAAGGCCGCTCGCCCAATGCAAACTGCTACAACCAGCCATTCAGTGATGTGATATTCGATGCGCCCAGCAGCAACGGTGTCCAAGCCACCGTTTCAGGCACCGGGACGAACACAACGTGCAGCGACTTCAGCGATGTCCTGAATGGTGAGCAGTTCAACGGCGAAGGCAATTTGCTGCGCGGGCTGTACCAGGGCGACGATAGCCTTTGTGTGGATTCGGGTGATGACCACACCAACGATGTGCCGGCTACCACCCAGAGTTGCAACAAAAAGAAGGAAGCCCAAGCCTGGGTGCTCGGGAGAGACGGCACCATGCGGCTACAGAGCAATCTTTGCCTGGACGTCGCCACTCCCGACTCGCCATCCGGCGCGGCGGTGATGGTGGATCAATGCACGGGCAGCGCCAGTCAACAGTGGTCGATCGGGGGCGCCCGCAATCTTCTATTTAGCAACCTCGCCGGCACTCAGTATTGCCTGACGGAGGGGGCTGCCGGTACACAGTTGACGATACAGGAATGCACGGGAGCCACGGGTCAAAATTGGTCTATGCCAGTGTTGCCGGTGCTGCCGTAGACATAGTTCTGATGTGATCGATGGCCCGATGGAACCGAAGCTTGTAGATGGACCTTTTCTTGCAGCTGTTGGATATAGCGATTCGCATCAATAAAGAGTCGTTCGTCATCCCCGAAGGCCGGCATCCATTTCCAATCAGGAGGGATCCCGGCCTTCGTCCATTGCTTTCCGGTCATTAGTCGCTCCTATTTCGCGCTTGGTAGCCACAGCGAACGGATCGTGTGCAACGGCTGATACTGCTGTTGGGACGAGTTCGAAGCGACCCAACTTTGCACTTCGGACATGGCTTTCGGTTCAACCCTCCGTCCACGCATTCGATAAATCCGTAGTTCTGCGCTAGTTCCCAAAGCTCGAGCGCGTATTCGCTGGGTGCCTCGCCGTCCGCCAAGACAACGACTTGATGCCGCGCACGGGTCAGTCCTACATAAAATAATCGCCGCTCTTCCTCGTTGAGGTCTTGCAGTTTGGGTAATACGAGGTCCAATAAGGGTTCCGGAGGACGTTCGTCCGGGAATCCTCGAAAACCCGAATCCAGACCAACAAGTATGACAAAGTCGGCCTCCAATCCCTTTGAACCGTGCACACTCTGCACGTCGAGCTGAAGGCGCTTGGCGTAGCGGGCTCTAAGGTTCTTGGCGACCTCTTCGCTCTCAAATCCCCGCGGAGCGGTGGTATCTGCTGTCGTTCGCATGAGAATTTTCACAGTAGGCTTCGCAAGCTCCAGTTGACGCCCGGTCACGGCAATTTGATCAAGCTCCGCGATCACAGTCTCCAATCTCGCTCGATCATTGCCCTGATGGAAAACGACGCGCACGCAGTTGGGAAGTTTTGCAGCATAAGCGGTCACCTCCTTTTGCAACTGACTTGCGTTGCGCAGGACCAGTTCTCTGGAGATTTGGGCAATGCCGTCCGCACAGCGAAAGGTCTTGCGTAGCTTCACCTGTGCGACATGACGATTAAAGTAAGTTCCAATGCCGGTGAAGATACCGACGTCGGAGCCGGCGAAGCGATTGATCGTTTGCCAATCATCGCCCACGCAAAACACGATGGAATCATCGGATCCCTGGTCCAGCACGGAGCGGACCAAAGTCGCGCGTAATCGGGAGATGTCTTGGAACTCATCGACGAGAACAAACCGGAAGGGCGTTAGGACTCTCTTGTCTTGCAATAGCGACAAGGCGTCACGAAGCATATCCGCGTAATCGATCCGCTCCGCCTTCTTAAGTGAACGCTGGTAAGCCTGGAAGACTTCGAAAGCAACCCGCAGAAACAGCTTTGTCCGGTAGGGATGTGATTGCTGCGATGCTTCGGCCTCGACCTCGTTTTGGGTCAATCCAGACTCTTTGAATCGCAGCACGAAATCGATGATGAGTTTTTCCAAGTCCGTTGATTCGCGGAAGCTGGCGATCGCCTTCTTGTAAAGTTCCGGCGAAGGCTCCGACAGTTTGAGACCCACTCCACGCAATGCGTTCTCCAGATGGGTCCATATCGAACCATCCCGATATTGTGCACTGGTGGTTTCGATGAAGATCAAGCGTTTTTCCGATGGCTCTTTGCACCATCTGGCAAACATGTGCCGCTTGGTTTGCGCTTGTTTGGCATATTCATCGCCACCCATCCAGGAGGGTGCCCTACCGTCACTGTCCAACGCGAAGTGTTCGTGGACAACGCGAATGGTCTTCGTCTTTTCATTGGTAAGCTTTACGGTCCATTCGTAAGTAAAGTCGGGTTTATAGGGCCGGCGACTCATGCCCAGGCGTTTTGCACCGTCCCAATCCAATTTCTCATACTCGAAGGCGACACCACGTAGCATCAGCCAATTGGCGATGCTTCGTTCTTCGAGCGAACGAACGTGCAGGTTGACATCTAGAGTAGGTATGCTCGGCTCGTAGTACTTCTTTTGTTTGTCACGCTTCGCGCGAATTTTCTCGCGACAGCAATCCTCGTATAACTGAGCGCATTGTTCTAAATCACCGGCGACGCCGATCGGTTGCGGATCGTCGTAGGGAACCAGGAGAAGCCATTCTGCGAGCGCACCGCGGAAACGTGCGTCCGTTTCGAGCAGCGTGCTGATCGTATCCTTGAGAAATCTCCCCTCTTCACCCTTGTCTTCTTCGAGGACTTTCGGCTCATAGCTTTCGCCGTAATGTTCGACCATGACTGAAAGGCCGAATGAGTGAAAAGTTTTGGATTTAACGTGGACTTTCCGCCCCAGTGCTCTCTCCAATTTTACATTGAGGCGATCCGCGAGACTCTTTGCGGCGTCTTTGTTGTACGCGAGGGCGAGGATCTCGCCGTCGTTAAATAGCCCAGATTTGAGCGCGAATCCGATCTTGGCCACGATGCATGAGCTTTTGCCTGACCCGGCGGCAGCAAGCACCAACGTTGCGTCTTCAAAAGTAAGAACCGACGCAATTTGCTCCTCCGTCAGCTCGCTGCTCTCGACCGTTCTGAAGTAACCACCTTCCGCAATCTTCATGTCTGCGGCGTATGTCTTATTGTGGGTTTCGCGCGCCGCGGCCATGTCGTTGAAGTGGCCAGCCAGACCCTCGAGTCTTGCCAAGGACGCGGCGGCCTGACCCCTTTGCTCTTTGGTCAACCCGCTGTGCAGGCTGGTCGATTGCCATTGGGCTTGAAGATCGGCGTATTCCTTTTGTTGCTCGCGAATCAGTCGGGTCGCCGACGAGTGGCGCACGTAGCGCAAGGGGTTGTACACCTCTTCGACCTTCTCGATCAGCTGCGTCTTTCTCAATTCGAGTTGGATCAGTCGTTCGTTGATCCATGTGGCTATCGCGTTGTTGATGGAATGGCCAAACGCATTGACATCATGGTCTTCCATGACATAAGCAATATCGTGCCACTCTGGGCCGATACGAAATTGCACCCAAAGTTGACCGTAGCCGCGGCGCCGGAAAGGCCAGCGTGCAATTCGCCTTTTGAGTGCCGTTATGTCCTGAAAATCGACGCGCGCGCCGTCGAGGATGAGATAGGCTTTGTTAAAATGCAGCGTCCGGGCGCGGCGCAGATGCAGCCAAGCCAGCCACCACGTCTCTTTGTACTCCAACGCCACATTTGCAATAGCGTTATCGCGCGTCATTCCCTGCATCATGGTTCGATCGCTATCCCTGGCTAGCCGAGGCTAGGACCTCTTGGTCCTAATCTTTTGCTATCGGCCGATGTTGGCATTTCCTTCAGCGCTGAAAGGCTGCCTCTCACTTTGCTCTGGGCCGCGCATCGAGAATCATTGAGATTTCCTAATAAAGGGTCGCTTGTCAACGCGTTTGATCTGCGCAAACCCAATGGCGCCCATCGGTGACGTAGACGAAAAGGCCTAGTCCGAAGCGTGCTGTTTTTAATCCTCGGTCTCTATCGAACCATCAACCAAGTACGGGCGGGCACGATTATGACTGCGCGAACCTCGGCGTGGTTTGACGGGCAAGCAGAAACGGGTATCGCGCGGCGGTGGTCGGATGGTGTCGCGAATGTCTTGCTCGACCTGCCGCCATGCCTGAGCCTGTTGTTGACGCGCTTGCATGAGTTCTTCCCATTCGTCGCGCTCAAAAATGCCTCCCTCAAGGAAAACCTGGCCTCCAACAAGGTTGAAGACGCTTTGTTGGGCCAGCCCGATGCGGCTAGCCGCCAGTTCAAGCAGTTCCCGATTTTCAGCGAGCCATTTCAATCGGGGAGAGGGAAGCACGATCGGGAAAGAGGCGTTCTGCGGCTGAGAATAGGGAGACTGCTTCAAATGAGCATACGTGAGCGCCTTGACGTACTGACGCTGGTTCTGCGTTGCCTGGTCCAGGTTCGGCGTTTTCCAACTATTCCGCACCAGGCGGTCTTCCACCAGCTTCTGCACGAGCTCACGGACTTCATCAGGGAGTTCGATGGCATGCAACCACAGGGATGTGCATGCGCGCAGCGATGAACTCAGTTGAAGGGCTGTCTCAAGCGCCACCTCACCGAGTGCTTCGCGAAACAACGCCGCGAGTAATGCCACATGGTCCGCAGATGGATGCGATTCCAAATGCGTCAACATCGTGCTGTAGACATGATCCCGATCGGCGCTCTGGCCGAATGCGGGATCATCGCGGAAAAACACCCTGCCCAATTGTCGATCCTTCACCGATGCGCGATACCACCCGCGCGCTTGGATCAGCTCATCGATAAAGCGTTGGTAATCCTCAACAGTCCATGTAGGGGCCGCCAACATCGACCATAGCTTCGAATGAAATGCATCTCGGGCGACATCGAGGTTCGGGTCGCCGCCGCTGGCGTGAACCCGGTCAAACACGGACTCACCCTTCCATGTCTTGCGGGGAACAGAAGGGTCGCTACCCAGACTGCGCACCCGTTGAAAGAACCGCAGTCGCGCACCCTCGGCCGTGCCGTGCGGCAGATAGTCCTCATCCAATCGCTCGTCGGACTTGCCGGTGATCTGCTTCACCAACCAGTACCAAACCCAGTTTCTCAACCTCTGGGCGATGTCTTTGGGTGGCTGACCAGGATGGTTGCGAGGAGACGTGGACATGGAGTGGAGTATTCATGCAATTCGCTGGAATAGTAAATGCCAACAAGTCAGCCTTAAATGCTGGGCACGTCTTGCCCGCCGTCCGACACGGCCCACCTCGATAGGCAGTGCGATGGCTTCCCACCGGTCCCCAGCCTCCATCCAACCCATAGCGACCGTGCGCGGCGCCGATCTATGGCGAGCATTGGGGTTCGACAATGCGCGCGCCTTTCAGCGCGCCCACCAGGCAGGACGCATCGGTCTGCGCTTGTACCCCATACCGGGTCAGTCGCGAGGCCTGATGGCCCGCGCCGATGAATTGGCTGCCTATCTCGTCAAGACGGAAGGGAGCGCTCTGGCGTCGGCCGTGGCGGACCGTGCCGGGCCAAACGATGAACCGTCGTCGAAATGCGCGCGCGAGGAGGACATATGACGTAGCCCGTTCTTCCCATTATCCGGGCCCGTAACGCACGAAAGCCCAGAACCCTGGCAGGGGTTATCTGGGCTTTCGTAGAGGTGCAAGTTCTAAGGCCTGCACCCCTAGTGTGCGATACCGCGTCCGCTTTTGCAACGCGCCTCACCAAGGCGCGGCGGAAGCGTGCGCGCCCGGTGGACTGGTTCGCCCAGTCCGGCGGCCTGGCCGGTTGTTCGGCAGGCCTCGTCTTGACTCAAACCGGGTTCGACGCATGGCACAGCATTTTTTGCACGCCAAGGAATCACGTAATTTCGCACGCACGATTTCAAATCTCACCAATGACGAAGCCGAAAAGTTACTGGCTTTCGCTCGTTGGGGAAGTCCCGACAAACAGGGATGCCCTGAATGTGCATCCTTTCGCGAGCACCATAGGCGCGTCAAAAGACGGCGTTGGCGGTGCGCGGACTGTACGCACGAATTCAGCGTCACAAGCGGGACCCCGCTTCACGGGCACAAGTTGACGTTCATTGAAATGGTCCGACTCATCGCCGTGTTCGAGAACGGCGCGAAGGGCAAGGCTGCGCTGGAGGCAAGTCGAATCACGGGGCATACACCCAAGACCACTCAGGTGTTCTTCGGAAAAATCCGCGAGTGGATGATACACGCCATGGATCTCAATCCTTTGCACGGGATCGTTCACATTGATGGCGGGTATTTTGGTGGCAAGCCACGCAAGCCCAATCGGCGGACAAAAATGCCGAAGGATGCCCTCAAGGTGCGATTTGGCAAGAAACCTGCCAAGGATCCAAGCAAACCTTGGATTGAAGCCGGCATGACTCAACAGAATTGGCGCAAGCGTGCCAACAAGCGTGTCGTCATTTCCCTGTGCGAGTCTGCCGGACATGGACTGGGTTCCAAACGAGCCATGGCTTTTGTGTGCGCAGCGGAAAACGAGGCCGAGGTCGTGCGCCTTGTCAAACGTTTCGTCCAGCCGGGCTCCATCGTGATGAGCGATGAAAGCAGCGCGTACAGCACATTGAATGCCTTTGTCGATCACTACGCCGTTTCCCACGCCCACGAATTCAGCACGCCCGAAGGGGTATCGGACAACATGTGTGAAACGCTATTTAGCCGATTCCGGCGCGCCGAATACGGTGTTTACCATGGTTATCGTCCCAAGTATTTGCAAGATTACGCCTGCGAATTCGTGTGGCGCGAGAACCACCGTCGATGTGCCCAGAAAGAGCGCTACCAGTTGCTATTGAAGGAGCTGATGACGTCTCGCAAATCGGTATGGTGGCGTGGCTATTGGCAAGGCCGACATCGCACGCATGAGCTTGGCCTGGACTATTTTTGGAGGCGACTTGTAGCGTCGCCAACATAAAACTTGGCGCGGCACGCAAAAAAAGGGCATGCCAGGAACGGCTTGGCGATAGAAAAGCTCTTTCGGTGATCCCACTGCAAATCGTCTGCTTTCATCGCAAAGCCCGAGCGAGAATCGCACTCATTTATTGGACCTTTTATACATGAGCGATAAGTGAGCTACGATGGGCGGCGAGGCTGTGGGAGGGGTAGAAATGGGCACGCCGCCGATGAGTCTGAGCGAGTTCCAAAAGAGCATCCTCGCTACGGTAAAACGGCTTTGTCATCACTCTATTGTCGAAGTCGTACCGTTCGGCCAGATCGCTTCGGAGTACCAGCCGAAAGACCTTCTAACTCTCATTGAACAATTGCTCGTGCTTTGCGAGTTAGGTCTTTTGATTCAGAGTGACGGACTCATATTTTCCCTCTCTGAAAAGGGGAATGAAGCTGCGGGTTTAGTCGAGCGTTAGGGCTGCTTGAGACGGTCGTCGTATTGGTTGGTAAACAGTCGTGTACAAACCGTACCGCAGAACGAGGACAAGACGCTAGGTCGATAAATCCGAATCGGTTTGGTAACACCATGGATTTGCTGCCACGGTTGAAAGCCGCCAAAGCGTTTGCGTCACGCCATCATGACGCCCTCGATCGGATGCATCTACCTTGCGCTCAAGGATGCCTTTGGTGGCAAGCTGGCGTAACCGGCAGCGCACAGATCGTCGGACATATTCCGCATCCCACACTTGAAAGTGCTCACTGAGGTGAGATATCCGGCGAATGATTTCATTCGTGGTCATCCACCCATCATGCTCGCGGAGCACCTTCAGGATTGATCGCCCTAGTTGCCCAAAAGGAACGAGATAGGTATTGCTCTGCGGTTTCACCGGGCGAATATCTGTTGGTTCAATAACGATTTCGTGCAAGCGAATCGTTTCATCCAACGCGGCTAATTTGCTGCGGATTGCGCTGGCCTTGTTTTCCAGCTCTTGAATTTTTGATACCAATTCATCGCGGGTTTTTTCCAACTTAACAAGCGCTCCCGAGAACCGGGAGCGCTTGTTAATCAGCCATTTGAGCGAGGATGGTGTACGCCACATGCCTCAAAACTTAACCGAGACGCCGATCCATGGCTTGGGGCATTTGCTACCAAATGGCGTGGTCTATCGAACTGGGCTCAGGTATCTGCCGTCGCCGGTCGATCCGTCAATCGTGACTGTTGGATGCGGACGCCAGCACGACCTTCTTGCTGCTCTTGCGATGCGCAAGGCGACGCGTGCTCGAGTGCTTGGTCGTATGCGCCGCCTTGGCGACGCGCGGGCAGCTCTTGCTGCGATGCGCGGGACAGCTGCTGCGGCGATGCGCCGGCGCGGTTTCGTCCGCCTCCGCCGTTTCGATCGGCGACAGTGCGGCCAGAACGCGGCGGGTCGTGCTCGGTACGCCAGCGCGCGCCACCAGGGTATCGGGCGTCGGCTGATTGTCGAAGCCATCGTCCAGCAAGCGCGCCATCAGGTTATCGCGAGCCGATGCGGTGCGGCCGCCCAACACCACGGCGAACAGGCGACGGCCGTCGCGCACGGCGGTCGAGGCCAGATTGAAGCCCGACGCGTCGGTGAAGCCCGTCTTCAGCCCGTCCATGCCGGGATAACGGTCCATCAGATTGTTGTGGCCACGAATCAGCCGACCACGGAAGACAAAGTCCTTCGTGGCGAAGTAATGGGTGTACTGCGGAAAGTCGTGATACAGCGCCACGGCCAGCTTGACCATGTCGCGCGCGGAACTGAGGTTGTTGGGGTCCGGCAGGCCATTGGCGTTGGCGAAGTGAGTGGAGCTCATGCCGAGCAGCGCGGCCTGGGCGTTCATCATGTCGGCGAAGTGGCTTTCGTTGCCGCCAAGGCTTTCGGCCACGGTAGTCGCCGCATCGTTGGCCGACTTGGTCACCATACCGAGAATGCAGTCGTTCACCGACACGGTTTCGCCGGCACGCAGACCGAGCTTGGTCGGCGCGCGCGAAGCGGCCCAGGTGGAAACGGGAAGCTCTTGGTCGACTTTCAGCTTGCCGTTCTGCATCGCCTGGAAGGTGAGGTACAGCGTCATCATTTTGGTGAGCGACGCCGGGTAGTTCTGCTGGTCGGCGTTCACCGCGCTGAGCACTTCGCCCGTGGCGGGGTCGACGACGATGGCCGCATAGCCTGCATGCGCCACGGAAACGAACGCGCTGGCGCCGAGCAAAAGCAACGCCGCGAACAGGCCCCAAAGCCGGCTCAGCAACCGCATTGGCTGACTGGATTGGATGACTGCCACGGCCTCTTTCACTCCCAGGAACCGCGGTCTCGCCCGCGTTGCGCAACCTTAATGCATGGCGACTGCGAATTCCAGAGGAAAAGCTTTAATCGGCCATGCTAAGTACATGTTTTTCTAAATTTTACCGCCGCCGGAAGCGTAAATTTTCGTTATGCGCCGGTGACGACCTTCTGACTCTTTAGCGACATTTGGCCGTAAATTCTTTAGCGGAACCTTTCATGACACCCCCTCGGTGGACCCCGTCGACCGGCTAAAATGGGCGGATGTCTCTGATCCAACTTCAGCGTGTCGACTTCAGCGTCGGCGGCCCTCTTCTGCTCGAACATGTCGACCTCTCCATCGAGGCGAACGAGCGCGTATGCATCGTCGGTCGCAACGGCGAAGGCAAATCCACCTTGATGAAACTCATCGCGGGCGAACTCAAACCCGACGATGGCGAAGTGCGTGTGCAAAGCGGCGTTGTCGTCGCGCGCATGGCCCAAGAAGTTCCACAAGCCACCGCAGGCAGCGTGTTCGATGTCGTCGCCGAAGGTCTTGGCGATCTCGGTCATCTGCTCGCGCGTTATCACCATCTGCTTGCAGAAGGCGATCTCGATGCATTGGGCGACGTGCAAAATCAGATCGAAGCGCAACACGGCTGGGATTTGGATCGTCGCGTTTCCGACGTGCTGACAAAGTTGGAACTGCCTGCCGATACGGATTTTGCGGCACTTTCGGGCGGCATGAAACGTCGCGTATTGCTTGCGCAAGCATTGGTGCGCAAACCTGATGTCTTGCTGCTCGACGAGCCGACCAACCATCTGGATATCGAAGCGATCGGTTGGCTCGAAGGCTTTCTCAAACAATTCGTCGGCAGCATCGTATTCGTCACGCACGATCGCAGCTTTCTGCGCGCGCTCGCCACGCGCATCGTGGAAATCGATCGCGGCCAACTCACCAGTTGGCCCGGCGATTACGACAATTATCTGCGCCGTCGCGAAGAACGTTTGCACGCGGAAGCGCAAGCCAATGCGCTGTTCGACAAAAAACTGGCGCAGGAAGAAGTGTGGATTCGCCAAGGCATCAAGGCGCGCCGCACACGCAACGAAGGCCGCGTACGCGCGTTGAAAGCCTTGCGCCGCGAACGCGCCGAGCGTCGCGAATTGGGCGGTACTGCGAAGATGGCCCTCGCCAATGCGCAAGCGTCCGGCAAGAAGGTCATCGAACTCGACCGCGTGCATCAGTCCTACGACAACCGCGTACTGATCGGCGATCTCAGCACCACCATCATGCGCGGCGACCGCGTCGGCATCATCGGCCCGAATGGCGCCGGCAAGAGTACGCTGCTGAAAATTCTGCTCGGCGAACTGAAACCGCAACGCGGCGACATCACGCTGGGAACCGGGCTTGAGATCGCCTACTTCGACCAGCACCGCTCGCAACTCAACGACGCCTTGAACGCGCTGGACAACGTGGCCGAAGGTCGCGAGTACATCGAGCTCAACGGTCAACGCAAACATATCATCGGGTACTTGCAGGATTTTCTGTTTTCGCCCGAGCGAGCGCGAGCGCCGATCACGCGACTTTCCGGCGGCGAACGCAATCGATTACTGCTGGCGAAACTGTTTGCGCAGCCGTCCAATCTGCTGGTGATGGACGAACCGACTAACGATCTGGACGTCGAAACGCTGGAGTTGCTGGAAGAGTTGCTCACCGACTACAAAGGCACGCTGCTGCTGGTCTCGCACGATCGCGAATTTCTCGACAACGTCGTATCCAGCACGCTGGTGCTGGAAGGCGAAGGTACGGTCGGGGAATACGTGGGTGGCTATAGCGATTGGTTGCGGCAGAAGCCTGGCGAACGTGCGTCTGCGGAAGCCTCTACGCCAGCAACAAAATCCAGCAACCCGACTGCACCAACAATTGCGGCGGCCGATGCCGAAAAAACGAAACGGAAGCTTAGTTACAAAGACGCGCGCGAATTGGAGCAACTTCCCGCGCGCATCGAGCAACTCGAAGCAGATATCGCTGCACGCGCCGAGGCGATGAACGATCCGTCGTTCTATCAGCAGGACAGCGCCGCGATTCAACGCGCAAACGACGCACTGGCAAAAGTGCAGGCCGAGTTGGAAATCGCGTACGCGCGATGGTCGGAGCTCGAAGGCTGAAACATCGCGCGATGCAGATCCCCTCCCGTGCTTACTGGGGAGGGCTAGGGCGGAGTTGTATGCGCTCGCCGCACAGTTGTAGTTCATCGCGAGGTTGCATTACCCCACCCCAACCCTCCCCTACTTTGTAGGGGAGGGAGTCCATTCGCGATGCGCAGGGAATTCTTCGTCATCCCAAAGCACGTGCACGCTCAACCCGTATTCTGCAAACCCTGCGCCACGCCGTTCACGCAGGCGACTAGTGCGCGCAACAAATGCTCGTCATTGCGATCCGCCGCGCGCCAGCGCTGCAGCAAGTTGACCTGCAGCAAACTCATCGGATCGACGTAGGGATTGCGTAGCCGAATCGACAGGGACAAGCGCGGATCGCCGCGCAACAAATCGTCGCTCTGCTTTAACCGCAGAACCCAACGGCGCGTGCGTTCGAATTCCTCACGAATCATGCCGAAGAACGTTTCATGCAGCGGACCGGCCAATTTCGAGAACGCTTCGGCGATATCGAGATCGCATTTGGCGAGCACCATCTCGACGTCGTCGAGCGCGTTAGCGAAGAACGGCCAGTCACGCGCCATATCTACCAAGGCGGACTCGCCATGCTTCGTGGCGGCATCTTCAAGCGCGGTGCCCAGACCGTACCAACCCGTAATGATGGAACGGCATTGCGTCCACGCAAACACCCACGGAATGGCGCGCAGATCTTCCACGCCGCGCATGCTGCGGCGGCGCGAAGGACGCGAACCGAGCGCCATCTGTTCGATCACATCGATTGGCGTCGCCGCGCGGAAATAGTCGACGAATCCTTCGCGATCCACAAACGCGCGATACGCACGACGGCTTTCGGCCGCCATGGCGGTCATGATCTCGCGCCATTCGCCTTCGCGCGGCTCGTCGTCGCGCGGACGCACACTCGCACGCAGCACCGCGCCCACGGTCTGTTCGATATTGCGCAACGCCAGCGCGCGCACGCCGTATTTGCGATGGATGACTTCGCCTTGTTCCGTCACGCGCAGAATGCCGTTGACCGAACCTCGCGGCGACGACATCAGCGCCGGTGTAATGCGCGCGCCGCCGCGACTAGCGGAGCCGCCGCGGCCGTGGAAAAACGCCAGGCGAATGCCCGCCTCTTGCGCCACCTCCAGCAATTCCACCTGCGCGCGCTGAAGACCCCAACGCGACGCTAACGTGCCGCCGTCTTTGCCGCTGTCCGAATAACCCAGCATCACCCACTGACATTCGTCGCGCTCGCGCAAATGCGCGCGGTAAACGGGATCGTCCAGCAACGCGCGCAAGGTATTCGGTGCGTTTTTTAGATCGTCGACGGTTTCGAACAGCGGCGCGATATCGAGCGGCACGGCAATGCCCTCGCCCGTTTGCGTCGGCTTGACCAAACCGCCATAGCGCGCCAACGCCAGCACCGCCAACACGTCAGCGGCGGTGCGCGCCATGCTGATGATGTACAGACCGATCGCGTCTTCGCCGTAGTGTCCGCGCGACGTGTGCAAGGTCGCGAAGACGGCGCGCAGCGACTCGGCTTGCGCGTCGTCGACAACGTCCAGGGATTTTTCGCCGCTGGCGTAAGGCCGCAACGCGGCGACGCGTTCGGTGGGCGTGCGTTGCGTCCAGCTTTCATCGCGAAGCAACGCCGCCAACGCATCGTCGTGCACGCGCGAATCCTGGCGCACATCCAGGCGCGCCATATGGAATCCAAATGTACGTGCGCGCCAGATTAGACGGCGCACGGCGTACGCGCCTGCGTTCAAACCGCGATGATCGATCAGGCCGTGCACGATCAGCAGCAAGTCGTCCAGCAGTTCGTCGGCGGAGCGATAACCTTCGACGTGCCCTTCCTCCAATGTCGCTTCGAGGCGCGCACGAATCAGGGTGAGAAAGCAGCGATACGGCATATCCGCATGACGCGGGCGAATCGTGGCAGCGGCGCGCGGAAACTGTTCGCGATAATCGGCAAGACGCTTCAACAGCGCTTCATCGAAATCCACGCGATCGTCGGTTTGACTGAGTTGACGCGCGAGTCCGTCCACATCGGCGATGTAATGTTCCAACACATGCGCGCGTTGCGTCGCCAAGCTGTTGGCGATGGTGTCCGCGCCCACATTCGGATTGCCGTCCATATCGCCGCCCACCCACGTGGCGAAACTCAGCAGCCGCGGCAACGGCACGGCGACGCCGTACACGTTTTGCAGCGCATCGGCGAGCACTTCGTAGAACGCGGGAACAATGCGATAAATCGGATTGGCGAGATAGAAGCCGACGTGATGATGTTCATCCTGCACGCTCGGGCGAATCGGCGATGCTTCGGCCGTCTGCCAACCGGCGGAGAGCGCCATATAAATGCGGTCGTCGTCTTCCTTGCGTTCCTGCGGCGTGCGGGTGGGATCGAAGTTGTCGACCAGCGCGCGCACGATCGCTTGTTCTTTTTCGAGCAACGAACGTCGTATCGCTTCGGTGGGATGCGCGGTAAAAACGGGCTCGACTTTCAGCTTGTACAACCACTGCAGCAATTCGTCGGGGCCGACGCCCTGCGCCTTCAAGCGCTGCAACACATCGAGCAGCGATTCGGGTTGCGTGGCGGCGCCTTCGCGCTGGTAGTCGCGGCGACGGCGGATGCGATGCACCCGCTCGGCCGTGTTCACGGCCTGGAAGTACGCGGCGAACGCGCGCGCCAGCGCTTCGGCGGCCTCGGCATCCAGATCGGCCAGCGATTCGGCCAGATCGTCCACGGCCCGCCCCTCGCGACGGCGACGGATAGAGGCGGTGCGCACCTGCTCGACCCGCTGAAAGAAGCCTTCGCCACCCTGCTCGGCCAGCATGCGCCCCACCATCGCGCCGAGACGATGCACGTCTTCGCGCAGCGGGCCATCGTGGGGCAGAAATTCCGGGTCGCGACTAGCTTCCATGGGGCCTCCAGGGGATCAGTCCCCTAGCCTAACCAATTTATGACGCAATGCAGCGTTCCAAGTCGTCATAAGTAACCATCTATGGATAAAATGGGCGTCTTCGCCGAGGGGCGCTGCGACCGTAGGGAATGTCTACGGCCAGGCTCGGTGGATGCTTCGACTGAAACGGCGCTCATGACGCGAACCTCGCGTCGGCCTGGCCTTCCGGGCCGGGTTTCCCCATGAGACTCGGAGACATCCTCCATGAATGCTGTTACTAACGATTCCGCAACGCACGACTACAAAGTCCGCGATATCGCGCTGGCCGAGCTCGGCCGCCGCCGCATCCGCATGGCCGAAGAAGAAATGCCCGGCCTGATGTCGATCCGCGCGCGCTACGCCACCAGCAAGCCGCTGAAGGGCGTGCGTCTGTCCGGTTCGCTGCACATGACCAAAGAAACCGCTGTGCTGATCGAGACGCTGAGCGCCCTCGGCGCGTCGGTGCGCTGGGCCTCGTGCAACATCTTCTCCACCCAGGACGATTGCGCCGCCGCCGTGGCCGCTGCCGGCATTCCGGTGTTCGCATGGAAAGGCGAGACGCTGGAAGAATATTGGGATTGCACGCTCGACATGCTCACCCATCCGGGCATGAAGGGTCCGGAGCTGATCGTCGACGACGGCGGCGACGCCACGCTGCTGATCCACAAAGGCGTGGATATGGAAAACGGCGACAACTGGGTGAACACGCCCAGCGGCAACCATGAAGAACAGGTCATCAAGGATCTGCTCAAGCGCACCGCGAAGGAGCGTCCTGGTTTCTGGAAGAAAGTCGCGGCCGACTGGAAGGGCGTTTCCGAGGAAACTACCACCGGCGTGCATCGCCTGTATCAGATGATGGAAGCCGGCAAGCTGCTGGTGCCCGCCATCAACGTCAACGACTCGGTCACCAAGAGCAAGTTCGACAACCTCTACGGCTGCCGCGAATCGCTGGCCGACGGCATCAAGCGCGCGACCGATCTGATGGTCGCCGGCAAGGTGGCCGTGGTGTGCGGTTACGGCGACGTGGGCAAGGGTTGCGCGCATTCGCTGAAGGGCTTCGGCGCACGCGTCATCGTCACCGAAATCGATCCGATCAATGCGCTGCAGGCGGCGATGGAAGGCTTCCAGGTCACCACCGTGGAAGACACGCTCGGCATCGCCGACATCTACGTCACCACCACCGGCAACAAGGACATCATCACGCTGGAACACATGGCGGCGATGAAGAACAACGCGCTGGTGTGCAACATCGGCCACTTCGACAACGAGATCCAGATGGATCGCCTGAACACGGCCAAGGACGTGACGCGCGAAAACATCAAGCCGCAGGTGGATCGCTACACCTTCGGCAAGACCAATCACAGCATCTACATGCTGGCCGAAGGTCGTTTGGTGAACCTCGGTTGCGCGCACGGCCATCCGAGCTTCGTGATGTCCAACAGCTTCAGCAACCAAACGCTGGCGCAGATCGACTTGTGGGCGAACAAAGACACGTATGAAAAGACGGTCTACCGCTTGCCCAAGCAGCTGGACGAAGAAGTGGCGCGCCTGCATCTGGAACAGATCGGCGTGAAGCTCACCAAGCTGACGGCAGATCAGGCCGCCTACATCGGCGTGCCGGTGGAAGGTCCGTACAAGCCGGATCACTATCGTTACTGATCGCGGGTCGCAGCGTCGATCCTACGAGCCCCTCTTCCTCTGGAAGAGGGGCTTTTTTAATGGCTCACTTCGGCGTTCGTGCTGCGCACGGCATCGACAAAGGTGCCGAACGGAATATCGGTAATCCCAACCAAACCGATATGGCTGTTCTCGCCGTCGAGCACACGCCCCGTCACGGGCTGATCGACATATTCGAACCAATGCGTGCCGACAATCGACCGATCGCTCGCGGCGGCGTGCACGAATCGCGCATACGCTTCACCGCGTTGCTGCTCGTTCCACACCGACACGACGCCCTTACCGAATGGGCCGCGATCGTTCGAGCCAAAATGGAACTCGGTGATCAGCACAGGCTTGTCGAGTTTATGCAGCGCGTCCATATCGACGCCGTGCTGCGGCACATCCGTATACGTGTTGAAGCTGATGACATCGCAATACTGCGCGCACGCCGCGACGGCTTCAGGAGTATTCACCGCAAAGCGACCGCCGAGAAACAGATGATGTGGATCGTGACGATGCAGCGCCGCCGCGACGAGGCTGAAGTATTGATCGGCGTAGCGGCGCAGCCATGCGCTGTAATCCTCGGCGATCGCCGGATGCGCCTCATTCGGTTCGGGCGCCGGAAAATTCGCGGCGTCCAGCGCGGACCAATCGGCGAGCGCGATGCCCCATGCCGCCGCCAATTTGGAGGCTGTACCGTATTTCTTTTTCAGCGCGGCGATAAACGCCTGCTTCGCATCGCTGCGCGCTTCGCCGCGCAACGTGCCCATCGCCAAACCCCACCGGCCTTGCGGCCCCTGGCCGGCCCAGGCCAGTTCGTTATCGGCGAAATACCCAAGCAACCACGGATCGTCACGCAATGCAGCCGTCGCGTTTGTCACCGCCTTTTCCACCGCTTGGGCAAAGCGCGGGTCGAAGGGATCGGGCATGCGCCCCCAATAATCGTATCCGCTGGAAACATTGCCGAAGTCGCCGTCGATAGGCATGGACTTCGTGTACGCCAAGCGATGCATCTTGCCGAACGCGTCATCGCTCCAGTTTCCCAGCGTATTGAATCCCCAGGCCTGCAGGCGATCCATCGTGCGCGTGCGCCACGCAGCGCGCCTTCCATCCCCATCGATGCGATAGAGATTGGCGGCGTAGAAATCGAACCAACGTCCGTGATTGCCGCCGATACCCGAGCTCGCGAGGCGCTGAGGATCGCGGCTGTCGCTGGAGCCGTAGAACGCGCTCCACGGCGCGCGATCCGGCGGAAGATCCACGAACATAAATTCGCGCCCTTCCACATAGGTGCGCGTGTCGTCTGCCGTGACCGTGTCGACACCAAGCGAAAAGAAAGCGTGTCCGTCGGGCGTGACGAGCTGCCACCGACCGTTTGCTTTTTGCGTGTGGAACCAGCCGGTGCGCGTCAATGCAAGGCTCTCGCGACCGCCGTACGTATCCAAGCCGCGTCGCGCACCCAGTTGCGTCTCCAGATGTTGGCTTTCTTGCCGATGCGCGTTGCGCAAGGCGGCATCGCTATCGATCTTTTCCGGCCACTTGCCGCGCGTGAATTGGCCCCACTGATCGACAATGCCCCGATACGCATCCTGCATCGCGTTATCGTCGGCGACCGTGTCCATCTTGCCGAGCAAAACCTGCTGCGCCGCTTGCGGCGCCGGCATGCTGAAGCGGATCGCGCGCACCTGCGCAAGGTCGATAGAACCTTCGACGGTGATCGCCACAAAGACGGGACGGCCGTGATCGTCGAATGGCATCGGCGGTCCCACCTGCATGCCTTGCGCACGCGACGATGTCGCATGCAAAGGAATGATCGCGGTTTGTTCCGGGCCCGCTGGCAAACCTAGCACCGCATGCAGATGTCCACCATGATTGTCCTCAAGATCGACATCAAGCGTGATGGCCCACGGCATCGCGTTCTGCACCTGAATTTGTAGCGCGCCCTGCCCCGAAAAATTCCATGCGCCGGTACTTGGCGTCACCGCAAGCTGCGGTTGCGGCGACGGCTGAAACGCATAGCGCCCCAGCTGCGTGCCGCGCGCATCGTGCTCCATCTGCCCGACGCGCTGCACATGCTGCGTTTGAATCTGCACGCCCGTGGAAGCCGATGCGAGATTGGCGACCTCGCCTGCCGTGCCGTCGAATGACGACAACCCCAGAATCATCCCCATGCAAAGCGCGGTGCGTTTCATCAGTCCCTCGCGGTCAATGGATCGCTTCAGTATGCAGAGCGATCCATCACTTCGATGTGCAGATCATGATCCTCTTGCGCGCAGGCGGCTCCATCCGCGCCACGCGGCGTAGACGGGAATGCCGCAAGCGATGATCAGCAAACTCATTCCCGCGTCGCCAGGTGTATTGATCACCGTGGCCGCGATGACGCCCAGCACCGTGCACACGAACACAAACGGCAAAACCGGATAAAGCGGCACGCGAAACGGCGAACTTTCCGCACCGAATTTGCGCCGATACCAGAACAACGTGGCGATGCCGAACGCATGCCCCAACCATTCGCCGACCGTCGTGTAGTTGACCAATTGATCGAACGTGCCGGTAAGAATCAGCACGATCGCCCACACGCCCAGTACCGCAAGCGCCACCTGCGGCGAACGCCAGCGCGGATGAATTTGTCCCACGGACCGAAAGAACATGCCATCGGAACCCATGGTTTGCAGCACGCGCGCGCCACCGGCGATGGCGATGCTGCAGTAACCAAAGGTGGAGCATGCAATGCCAATCGCCATGATCGTCGCGCCATGCGGTCCGAAGATGTTGCTCATCAAATCGGCGGCCGGCGCCTTGCTTGCCGCAAGCCCCGCGTGCCCAAGGCCCACGAGGTAGGCCACATTGACCAACACGTAGCACACCGCGACGCCAACCAGGCCCAACGTGAGCGCGCGCGGCAAGGTGCGCTGCGGGTCGCGCACTTCGCCGGCCATATCGTTGAGATAGTGGAAACCGCCGTACGTAAACAGCACCGGCAACAACGCGCCGATCCATGCGCCGCCGGACACCTGATGCGTCGTATCGATAGCGAGTATGCCGCCCAGATGGCCGTGCGCCAGCGCCAGCCCCACCACCAGCAACAACGCGATTGCTGCAAGCTTCAGCAGCGTAAACACGTTTACCAGCCACGATCCGGCGCGAATGCCGAATAAGTTGATGCCGACGATAAAGACGATCGCGCCCGCCGCCACCGGCTTGACCCACCAGACCGGCAAACTCACGGCCCGGCAGGCGTAATCGGCAAACGTCACTGCCACCGCCGCCACGCTGCCCGGATAATTGATCAGCGCCATCGTCCAGCCGAACAGAAACGCCGGCAGCGATCCGAAGGCATCGCGCAGGTAAAGATAGATGCCGCCCGCTTGCGGACGTCGTGCGCCGAGCTCGCCGTAACACAGCACGCCGGCCAATGTGAGCAATCCGCCCAGCGCCCACAGCGCCAGCAATGGCAGGCCGGATGACGTGCGTTCGGCCACGGTGGCGGGCGTGCGGAATATGCCGCTGCCGATCACGCCGCCGACCACGATGGCCGCGCCGCTCCAAACGCCGAGGCTGCGCAGATAGGAAGGAGAGGACGAGGTGTCGTTAGTCATAAGTGTCGACATTAACCCGAGTCGGCACCGAATGTCCGGTGACCTTTGCCCTATCTCCCGCGGGTTCGCATCGCCACGCAATGACCACCGTCACATTGACACGTCGAAATCGGAGCTCCGATACTTGAGTGGTCACGCGCCGTGACCTACTACGACGGCGCATCGGCCCCGAGGGGTGCTGCGACGGACATCGGTCCGCCACGCTCGGTCCGCCGACCACCCCAAGATGCAAGGGCGCCCACCCCAATCATTTGGAGGTGTTTGTATGTCTGCGCCCGTTTCCGAAATTCGTCTTGCCATCGCCTCGTCCCACGAGTTTCCCAACGTCCATGTGGACGATGTCGTG
Source organism: Dyella sp. 2HG41-7 (assembly GCF_021390675.1). Lineage (NCBI taxonomy): Bacteria > Pseudomonadati > Pseudomonadota > Gammaproteobacteria > Lysobacterales > Rhodanobacteraceae > Dyella > Dyella sp. 2HG41-7. Next base: position 979,073 of record NZ_JAJEJV010000004.1, on the reverse strand, counting down.
TTCGTTGCGATGTTGGAATTGCTGGATATTCAACCCACGGTATGCGTGTGGAACGATCCTGCTGTCGATTGGACCGCGTTCGACGCCGTGTTGATACGCACCATCTGGGACTACTTCGAGCACTACGACGCATATCTCGCTTGGCTGCAAACGCTAGAACGACAAGGCGTCACCACCATCAACGACACGCAAACGCTGCGCTGGAACGGCGACAAGCGTTATCTACTCGATCTCGAACGGATCGGTATCCCGATAATTCCAACGCGCGTGGTGCATGGACGCGACTTGCAGGAAGCATCGCTCTCCTTATCGGATCGTCATGTGGTGATCAAACCCACCGTAAGCGGCGGTGCTTGGCATACCGTGCGAGGGGAAACGGGCACAGCGGAATTTCAACATGCGCTGACGCAGTTGCCGAAAGAATTCGACTATCTCGTGCAACCGTTCGTACCCGAGGTCGCCAGTAACGGCGAATGGTCGCTGCTCTATTTCGACGGCGCGTATAGCCACGCTGTTCTCAAACGTCCGACAACGGGCGATTACCGCGTGCAAGAAAAACACGGCGGCACCATGGAGCAAGCCACACCCGACGATGCCATCTTGAACGCCGCCGGCAAAACGGTTGCCGCGGTCTCGGCCTTGGGTTTTCGCAAACCTGCCTACGCCCGTGTCGACGGCGTGGTGGTCGGCGATCAATTCCTCATCATGGAATTGGAGTTGATCGAACCGTCGCTGTTCCTGGCCGAACGACCCGACGCCGCCGAACGTTTCGCAAGGCATATCGCTGAACGCGTGCAACGTTTAGCGCGCGAAGACGCGATGTAACAGTGTCGATAGCGCATCCTGCGCCCGTCTTATCGCGGCGGGCGCAGGTGTGTTTGCAATAGGTCAGCCGACTATCAATACTAATCGCGCATGGATCGCGCTGGACGTTCGGTCCATAACTTTCCGAAACGCCGGTACGCCGCGCGACTGGCATCAGGACAACCGAGCTACGGCTTCTCTCATCAACTTCGTCGTTAACCTTCTATCGCCACGCTTGTGCCCGACGCGCCACGCAAGATTCTTCACGTCGACATGGATGCGTTCTACGCATCGGTGGAGCAGCGCGACGATCTTTCGCTGCGCGGCAAGCCCGTCGTTGTAGCGTGGCGCGGTGCGCGTTCGGTGGTATGTGCGGCGAGCTATGAGGCGCGCAAATTCGGCGTGCGTTCGGCCATGCCAGCGGTGCGCGCGGAGCGACTTTGTCCTCAAGCGATTTTCGTGCCGCCGGATTTCGTGCGTTACAAAGCGGTGTCGCGGCACGTGCGTGAGATCTTTGCGCGCCATACCGATCTGATCGAACCGTTGTCGCTCGACGAAGCGTATCTCGACGTCACCGCGACCAAGACCGGCTTGCCAAGCGCAACCGCTACCGCCGAAGCGATTCGCGCCGCGATCCGCGAAGAAACGCAACTCACCGCGTCGGCCGGCGTCGCGCCGAATAAGTTTCTCGCCAAGATTGCTTCGGATTGGAAGAAGCCGGACGGATTGTTCGTTATTCGCCCACATCAAATTCTCGATTTTTTAGCCCCATTGCCGGTGAATCGCCTGCCCGGCGTGGGCAAGGTGATGGAGACGAAATTGGCGGCGCTTGGCATTCAAACCGTCAACGAATTGCGCGCGTTCACGCTTGCCGATTTGGAGTTCCGCTTCGGCCGCTGGGGTCGTCGCCTACACGAACTCTCGCTAGGCATCGACGATCATCCCGTGCAACCGAATCAGCTGACGATGCAGGTGTCATCCGAAGACACCTTCGAAAACGATTTGACGCTCGACGAACTCGAACCACATATTCGTCGGCTTGCGGAAAAAACCTGGACTGCGCACGAACGCGAAGCGCAACGCGGACGTATTGCGCGCACCATTGTGCTGAAACTCAAGACGTCCGACTTTCACACGCTTACGCGTAGTTTGACGCCATCCATCCGTCCGCACTCGGCGAACGCATTGGCGGATATCGCATGCGCGCTTCGCGATCGAGTGGAGCGTCCTGCCGACAGCCGCTATCGCCTCGTCGGCGTCGGATTGTCGAGCTTTGTCGATCAGGACAGTTTTGTGTCGCAGAGCGATTTGTTTATCGAAGACGATACGGCTCGGTAAAATGCCGCACGTCATGCGGCGTTCGCCCAAAAAGAAAAGCCCGGATCGCTCCGGGCTTTTTTGTGCTGCGATCAACGCAACGCGTGTTACTTTTTCTTCGGCATGTACAGATCGGTAATGGTGCCTTCGTAAGCTTCGGCAGCCATGCCGACCGATTCGCTGAGCGTCGGATGCGGATGAATCGTCAAACCGATATCCGCCGCCTCCGAACCCATTTCGATCGCCAAGGCGATTTCCGAAATCAGATCGCCCGCATGCGGACCCACGATGGCGCCGCCGACGACGCGATGCGTTTCTTCGTCGAACAGCAACTTGGTGAAGCCTTCGGTGCGATCAATGCCAATGGCGCGACCGCTGGCGACCCACGGGAACTTGCCCACGCCGATCTTCAAGCCTTTTTCTTTCGCTTCGCGTTCGGTGACGCCGACCCAGGCGATTTCCGGATCGGTGTATGCCACCGACGGAATCACGCGCGCATCGAAATGGCTCTTCATGCCGGCGACGACTTCCGCGGCGACTTTCGCTTCGTGCGTGGCCTTGTGCGCCAGCATCGGCTGGCCGACCAGATCGCCGATGGCGAAGATATGCGACACGTTGGTGCGCATCTGCGTGTCGACGTTGATAAAGCCGCGCTCGGTCACCGCAACGCCGGCCTTGTCCGCACCGATCTTGTTGCCGTTCGCCGAACGCCCCACGGACACCAGCACGCGATCGAACACGGTGGTCGCCGGAATGCTTTCGCCTTCGTAGCTGACTTCGATGCCTTTCTTGGTGGCTTTGGCTTCCACCACCTTGGTCTTCAAGTGCACGCCCTTGAGCTTGCCGCCCAAACGTTTGGCGAGCGGCTTGATCAAGTCGGCATCGGCGCCGGGAATGATCTGGTCCATAAATTCGACTACGGTCACTTCGCTGCCGAGCGCGGCGTACACGGTCGCCATTTCCAGACCGATGATGCCGCCGCCGACCACGAGCAATTTCGCCGGAACGTCTTTCAATTCCAGTGCGCCGGTGGAATCCATGATGCGATCGTCGTCCCACGGGAACGCGGGCAGACGCACTGCTTGCGAACCGGCGGCGATGATGGCGTTTTCGAAACGGATCAGCTTTTTGCCGTCGGCCGTTTCCACTTCCATCTCGTTCGGCGACACAAAGGCGCCGACACCTTGCACGGTGCGAACCTTGCGTTGCTTGGCCATGCCGGCGAGACCGCCAGTGAGCTGGCCGACCACCTTGGTTTTGAAGCCGCGCAACTTGTCGATATCGATCTTTGGTTTGCCGAAGCTCACGCCGTGTGCGGCCATGGCTTCCGCTTCATCGATCACCGCGGCGGCATGCAGCAACGCTTTGGACGGAATGCAGCCGACATTGAGGCACACGCCGCCGAGCGCTGCGTAGCGTTCCACCAGCACGGTATCGACGCCGAGATCGGCCGCGCGGAACGCGGCCGTGTAACCGCCGGGGCCGGAGCCCAGCACGACGAGTTTGCATTCGATATCGGCGGCTCTTCCAGATGACGCTGCCGCTTGCGGCGCCTTCGCCTCCTCTCCCTTCCGGGGAGAGGATTGAGGTGAGGGGGTGGGGCTTGCGGAAGGCGTCGGCGAGGTTGGCCCCTCACCCCTGCCCTCTCCCCGAGAGGGAGAGGGGGACGCGGTGTCGGCTTCGCCGACGGTTTCCAAAATCGCAATGACCGCACCTTCGGAAACCTCATCGCCCACCTTGAGCTTGAGTTCCTTGATGACACCCGCCGCGCTGGCCGGAATTTCCATTGTCGCCTTGTCCGACTCCAGCGTGATAAGGCTTTGTTCCTTCGCCACGGTGTCGCCGGCTTTCACCATCACTTCGATCACCGGCACGCCTTCGTGACCGCCGATATCGGGGACTTTCAATTCAATCGTATTGGCCATGATCGTCTCCCCGTCAGAGCAACAGGCGGCGGATGTCGCCGAGCTGCGTGGCGAGGAAGGACGCGAAACGTGCGGCCAATGCGCCGTCGATCACGCGATGGTCGTAGCTGAGCGACAGCGGCAGAATCAGGCGCGGTGCGAATTCCTTGCCGTTCCACACCGGCTTGGTCTGCGCCTTGGAGACGCCGAGGATCGCCACTTCCGGCGCGTTGACGATCGGCGTGAACGCCGTGCCGCCGATGCCGCCGAGCGAGGAGATCGAGAAGCAGCCACCGGACATATCGGCCGGGCCGAGCTTCTTGTCGCGCGCCTTTTTGGAAATCTCGCCAAGCTCGATCGCCAGATCCAACAAACCTTTCTTGTCGCAATCGCGGATCACCGGCACCACCAGGCCGTCGGGCGTATCCACCGCGATGCCAACGTGGAAGTACTTCTTAAGGATCAGCTTCTCGCCGCTTTCGTCCAGCGAGGCATTGAACTGCGGGAATTTCTTCAGTGCTGCGACCACCGCTTTGATCTGGAACACCAGCGGCGTGATCTTCAGATCCTTGTTCTCTTCGCCGAGCTTTTTGCGGAAAGCTTCCAGCTCGGTGATGTCGGCGTCTTCGTGCTGGGTGACGTGCGGGATCATCGCCCAGTTACGCGCGAGGTTCGCGCCGGAAATCTTCTGGATGCGCGACAGCGGCTTTTCTTCGATCTCGCCGAACTTGGCGAAGTCGACCTTTGGCCACGGCAACAGATTGAGACCGCCGCCGCCCGTCGCCGCACCGCCTTGCACGGGACGCGCGCCGGAAGCGAGCGCATGCTTGACGTAAGCGGTGATGTCTTCGCGCACAATGCGGCCGTTGTGGCCGCTGCCCTTCACCTGATGGATGTCCACGCCCAGCTCGCGCGCAAACGCGCGGATGGCCGGCGTGGCGTAAGGCGCGTCGCCCGGCATCACCAGTTTGGCGTCGAATGGCGGACGGGCTTGCGGCGCCACATCGCCCTCGGGCGCATTGCCCGGCAGCACGCTGCGACCGCCGATCGGCGCGGGTTCTTCCTTCGCCTGCGGGGCGGGTGCGGGGGCTGGCGCGGGAGCCGGGGCGGGCGCTTTAGCAGGCGCTTCAGCCTTGGCCGGCGCCGGCGCGGCGGCGCCATCGGAAGCCTCGATCATGGCGATCAGAGCGCCCTCGGAGACTTCGTCGCCGACCTTCAATTTCACTTCCTTGACCGTGCCGGCGAAGGGCGCGGGCACTTCCATCGTGGCCTTGTCCGACTCCAGGGTGATCAGGCTTTGATCCTTCTCGACCGTATCACCGGCCTTGACCAATACCTCAATGACGGGCACATCGGCGTGACCGCCGATATCTGGAACGCGGGCTTCTTTCAGGTCGGCCATGATTTCTCCTGCGGAACGAGGGCGGCCGCATGGGGAGGGCTGAGGCGACCGCAAGGCTTCCATCATAGCAACCGTCATGCTTCACGGACATGCCAAAAACGCCAATAGAAGGCCATGCGCATACGTATGCGCAGAATTTGTCCTACTTTTTGATCTCGACCGTCCCGCCCACCACGCGCACCTCACGTTGCGGATAGGGAATGTGGATGCCTTCGGCGTCGAAGGTTTCCTTCACGGCGCGCAGCAAATCGGTCTGCGCCGGCCAGAAATCGCTGGTTGAGCTATACGCACGCAACAGCAAAATCACGGCGCTTTCGCCCAGGCTGTCGGTCCAGACGGTGGGCGCGGGGTCTTGCAAAATACGCGGATCGGCAGCGGCCAGACGCTGCATGACGGCGATGGCCTTACCGATGTCGTCGCCATAACCGATACCTACGCGCAGCTCGAAACGCCGCGTGCCCCGGCGGCTGTAGTTGACGATGGCTTCGGCGCCGATCTTCGCATTGGGCACGACGGCTTCGCGGTTATCCGCCAACACCAGCTGCGTATGCATCAAATTGATGGCGAGCACCGTGCCATCGATCCCGCCCGCCTGGATGTAATCACCGATCTTGAATGGGCGGAACACGATCAGCAGCACGCCCCACGCCAGATTGCTGAGCGACCCCTGCAAAGCAAGACCGATCGCCAAACCGCCCGCACCCAGCGCGGCCAGCAATGGCGCGCTCGGAACGCCGGCAGTCTGTAAGGCGATCACGATCAAGACGGCGATCAACACGCCGTACAGCAGATTGCGCAAGAAACCGCTCAAGGTCGGATCGATCGATGCCCGGTGCATCGCGCGCTGCAGGAAATTCGAGACACGCGCCGCCAACCAACCGCCGATCAGCAGCACCAGCAAGGCGCCAATCAAGGCCGGTCCGTGCACTTGGAAGAACGCGATCAGGTCATCGCGTGAAAGGGCTAGAAGGCGCTCGAACATAAGGCAATCCCTGGCAGAACTGGGCAAAGCCTAGCAGCGCGGAAACGCGAATGGAGCGCAAACCTTTCACGCTTGTGCAACGCAGCTGGACAAGTGCGCTGCAGGGCGACATATAGCGAAAGCCCGCCAACGCTTGGGCAGGGGTTAGCAGCACATTTCGATGAGTGAAAGATTCTGGCGGCAACGTATCGCCAGTGCGGTGTTTGTTGGTGCGTGCGACACGTAACCATTCCTTCTACCGGAGAACATCGACATGCTCGCAACGCAGAAGAAGATGCTTGAGCGCACCGTGCTGACGGCCTTGATATGCGCGATGGCCGCATGCCTGCCATCCCAGGCGAAAGCCGCCACCGCGCCGAGCTCCATGTTGTTCAGCCCCTACAAAGACATCACCGTCGATATGAACTGGAGCAACGACACGATGCAGACGGCGGCGTCGGGAACGTCGCTTCCCTTGGTCGGCAGCGGCAGCTTTTTCGCCACGCAGGAACCGCAGCTTGGCGCGGTGACGTTGTCGTTTGCGACCGGCGCATGTGGCAGCGAAAGTTGGGCCGGACTTTCCGCGCCGGCCTTTATCTCGGCGAATATCGGCGCGTTGTCGAGCGCGGGACTGAATTACATCGTTTCTACTGGCGGCGCCGGAGGCGTATTTACTTGCGCTACGCCGAGCGCCTTCGCCAGCTTTATCGCCAGCTACTACACGCCGCAGATGGTGGGTGTCGATTTCGATATCGAGAGCAGCCAGACGCAGGCCGAAATTCAGCAGCTGATCGCCGATGTAGCTGCCGTGCAAACGCAATATCCGAACCTGCATTTTTCCTTCACTGTAGCGACGCTGGCCGCGTCGAACGGAAGCTACGCGGGCGTCAATGCGTTGGGGCAGGAAGTCGTGCAAGCCGTGCAAGCGTCCAATCCCGCCATCGCCAACTACACCATCAACCTGATGGCGATGGACTACGGCAAGACGCAAACCGCCAACTGCGTCGTGGTGAATGGCGCATGCGAAATGGGGCAATCGGCTGTTCAAGCCGTGCAGAATCTCGAACACACCTTTGGCATCGCACCTGCGCATATCGAAATCACGCCGATGATCGGGCAAAACAATACGTCGGGTGAAATCACGACCGTGGCCGATATCGACACCATTACCAACTACGCGATCGCGAACGGCTTGGCGGGCTTGCACTACTGGTCGCTCGATCGCGACACACCATGTTCAGGCAAGAAGTCGGTGTCGAACTCATGCAACGGCGTAAGCGGCAGCACGTCGCTGCAATACACCAATGAGTTCTTGAAAGATCTCGGTCGCTAACGTCAACGGGAGAGAAAAAAACGCCCGGAAGGGAAGCCGGGCGTGTGACTGTCCATGCTGGGGAACATGGTGGGGGGGCTAACGTTTGGCGTATTGGCTCGCCTTGTCGGTACGTTCCTTGTCGATGGAAATCAGCTGCAGGCGCTCGCCATTGGCGAGGCGGAATTGAAATTGTTGTTCCAACTGTTGAAGCTGGCCTAATTGCGGACACAACGCCTGCGCACGTTGACTGAGCTTGTCGGCAGGCTCGTTGATCGCCTTGTCGAGTGTGGTGTCCAGGGAATCGGTGCGTGCTTGCAATGCCGCCAGTCGATGGGGATCGCCGCTCAGCGCATCTTTCACGACATCGCCCGTCACCGTTCCCACCATATCGGCCACGGTATGTTGCAAGTTGTGGTCAAAGAATTCGGCGCCATCACCGGATTGCCACGTGCCGCGACCCAGCGTGTCGTCGATATGTTGTCGCGCATCGGCATGACGGTCGCGCAGTTCCTGCATCAGGCGCGTACGTTCGTCGGCGTCTTCAGACAACGTCGCAACCACGGTTGTAAGCGCGGCGTAACCGATGTCTACACCATCGCGCGCTATGGCGGCCACGGCAGGCACCAAATCGCGCACCTGTTGTTCGTAGTCGCGCAAGCGCACAGCATCGGCATGGGAAACGGATACGTCGTGGCCATCGACGCGCAGCGCGCCGTCGTGCATGAAAACGTCGCCGGGATCGCCATCATGACGCGTAAACGCAATGCCGCTCGGCTTCACCTGCACGTCGTAGTCGGTGGAGTAAGGGCACTCCAGATCGTGATGCGCATGGAAGCCGCTCGCCTGCGCGCCACCCGCAAAGGCGAGCGCGAGCAAGGGTAACGATGAAAGCAGATAACGACGCATAAACGAGTCCCTCCCAGGAATACCATCCGAACTGCTATTGCGTGTTTGGATGCGCGCCAGTGCGCATAAGGTTTAACCCGCAGCGGTTCGATGGCATGAGCCGTACGTCATTCCCTGCCATCGGTCATGGACCGCGCGATCCACCAATGGCGCAGCGCACATAGGCAAATATGCGGGTGCGCGATAAGTTGCTGTCTGGGCATGCGGATCAGGGGCCATCGATGGAATCCAGCGATGCGATCGTGGTGGGAGGAGGCCTCGCCGGCCTGGTTGCCGCCACAGAGCTGACCGATGCCGGCAAACGCGTCGTGGTGGTTGAACAGGAGCCTGAGCAAAGCCTGGGCGGACAAGCGTTCTGGTCCTTCGGCGGCCTGTTCTTCGTCGATTCGCCCGAGCAGCGTCGCATGGGTGTGCGCGACTCGCATGAACTCGCCCTGGCGGACTGGATCGGCACGGCCGCGTTCGATCGCCCGGAGGATCACTGGCCGCGACAGTGGGCGCAGGCGTACGTCGATTTCGCGGCGGGCGAAAAACGCGCGTGGTTGCACGCGATGGGCATGCGTTGGTTTCCCGTGGTGGGTTGGGCCGAACGTGGCGGCTACGGCGCGTTCGGTCACGGCAACTCCGTGCCGCGTTTTCATGTGACGTGGGGCACCGGTCCGGGCGTGCTCGAACCGTTCGTACGGCGCGTGCAGGAAGCACAAGCAAAAGGGTTACTGACGTTCGCATTCCGTCACCGCGTCGACGGATTGCTCGTCGAACGTGGCGCGGTCGTCGGCGTACACGGTGCACGATTGGCCGACGACTCCATCGAACGCGGCAAACCGAGTTCGCGCGAGGTCGTGGGCGAATTCGAATACCGCGCGCAAGCGATCATCGTCGCGTCCGGCGGCATCGGCGGCAATCACGAATTGGTGCGAAAGAATTGGCCGGAACGATGGGGCGCGCCGCCGCAGCATATGTTGTGCGGCGTGCCCGCGCATGTCGATGGCCGCATGCTGGGCATTACCGAATCGGCGGGCGCGCGGCTGATCAACCGCGACCGCATGTGGCATTACGTCGAAGGCATCGAAAACTGGAATCCGATCTGGCCGATGCATGCGATTCGTATTCTTCCAGGCCCGTCGTCGCTGTGGTTCGATGCGTGCGGCAATCGTCTACCCGTTCCGTTATGGCCCGGTTTCGACACGATGGGTACGCTCGAACATCTGCGGCGGACCGGTTTCGACTACAGCTGGTTCATTCTCGATCAGCAGATCATTCGACGCGAATTCGCGCTCTCCGGTTCCGAACAGAATCCCGATCTCACCGGAAAGAGCTGGCGACAGGTCGCGAAGCGCGCAGTCGGCAAACAAGCGCCCGCACCGGTGGAAGCATTCAAACGTCATGGCCGCGATTTCATCGTGCGGGACAAGCTGGACGACCTGGTTGTCGGCATGAACGAACTCGCGGGAAGCCAGTTGTTGGATGTCGCGCATCTGCGCCGCGAGATCGAAGCGCGTGATCGTCAATTCGACAACCCATTCGCCAAAGACAGCCAAGTGATGGCGATTCACAACGCACGGCGTTATCGCGGCGATCGGTTGGTGCGTGTGGCGAAACCGCATCGCATACTCGATCCTGCCAACGGTCCGCTTATCGCGGTGCGTCTGCACGTTCTTACGCGCAAAACGTTGGGTGGACTTGAAACCGATTTGCAGGCGCGTGTGCTTGGTCACGATGGCGCGCCGATACAAGGTCTGTACGCCGTGGGCGAAGCCGCGGGCTTCGGTGGCGGTGGACTGCACGGTTATCGCGCGCTGGAGGGGAGTTTTCTCGGCGGATGCCTGTTTTCAGGACGTGTCGCAGGACACGCCGTTGCCATGGGCGTCGCATGACGTTACGGCCGCGCATCGCCATCTACGGCGCCGGCATGGTCGGCACGTATCTGGGCGGGCGATTGCACGCACATGCGGACGTGCGTTTTATCGCTCGTCCACGTGTCGCCACGATGTTGAAAGAACGTGGGCTCACCGTTAGCGATCTGCACGGTTATCGACAGCATCTTTCGTCCGCATCCCTCGATATCGCCACGCAAGCCGATGCCGCACGGGATGTCGACGCCGTACTCGTGACGGTGAAATCGGCTGCCACCATGGACGTCGCGCATGAATTGACGGAAGTGCTCGCACCTGGCGCGCTGGTGATCAGCTTTCAAAATGGCGTGCGCAACGCGGCCGAATTGCGCGCGGCGCTTCCCGCTTGTCAGGTGTTGTCGGGGATGGTGCCGTTCAATGTCGCGCAACCGGAACCCGCGCATTTTCATCAGGGATCTTCCGGCGAATTGATGGTGGAGCGCTCGCCGGCGCTCGCACCGTTGCTTGCAGCGTTTTCCGCCAGCCAATTGCCGCTGCAACAACGCGACGATATGCAAGCGGTGCTGTGGGCGAAGCTGCTGATCAATCTCAACAACCCGCTTAACGCCCTCAGCGGATTGCCGTTACGCGAGGAACTTGCGCACCGCGGCTGGCGCCAATGCTTGGCGCTGCTGCAGCGAGAAGGCTTGCACGTATTGCATGCCGCAGGCATTCGTCCCGCCCAGCTGACAGCCCTGCCCGCACGTTGGCTGCCAACCGTGTTGTCGCTGCAGGATGCGATGTTTCATCGGATCGCATCGCGCATGCTTGCCATCGATCCCTTGGCCCGCTCGTCCACCTGGGACGATCTGCAGGCAAAGCGGCGCACCGAGGTGGATTACATCAACGGCGAAATCGTCGCGTTAGCGAAGTCGAAGGGCTTGCACGCGCCGGCCAACGCTTATCTTGTTCGGCTGATTCGGGAAGCGGAGAAATCCTACGTTCGATGGGAGCCGCAAGCGTTGCTGCGAACACTGCGCAACCCGCCTTAGCGCGCCACGTCTTCGATATGCGCGACTTTGCCGTCGACAATGGTGATGGTGGTGGTATGTCCGTCGCGCCGGTATTGCCACTGCGTGCCTTTGTTTTCGGCGCTCGCCACTTTCAGTTTGCTTTTGCCCTTGCCGGAGGATTTCGACGCGCCTTTGCGAGCGCCGCTTTTGCTCGAACCGGAACTCTTTGCGTGTCCGGAAGGCTTCCCCAGCAATTCCTTGACGCGCTCGGCGCTATCGCCCACCGACAATACCTGACTGCCAACGCGCAAACTTTCCAGCGCGTGCGCGCTGAAGGTCATCACCAACAATGCAAAACACAACAACCGACGCATGACATGCTCCTTGTCGTAACGAGGCCAAGTTCCATGGCTTTGGCCGCCAACTAAAATCCAGAATTGGGTTGATCGAGATACTTCTGTTCTTCCGAGGTATTGGTTCGGCCAAGCATCGCATTGCGATGCGGAAAGCGGCCGAAGCGCGCGATCACCGATTCGTGTCGCCGAGCATAATCGAGAAAATCGGTGTAGCGATCGCGCTCTTGTGCGGGCACGTCGTCGCACAAGGCTTCGAGCAATCGCACGCATCGCCGTTGCAGCCTTATATCTTCGGCATGTTCGAGTGGCATGTAGGCGAAGACGCGCTCGGCGGCCGTCAAACGACGGTCAAAACCTTCCTCGATGCCCCACACGGCGAGTTGCTGTGCCGGAAGGTCTTGGGCCCATGCACGTGGATCATGGCGATACAGGTTGCGCGGAAACTGATCCAATACGATCAGCAGCGCAAGCCATCCTTGCGGGTTGTTCGCCCAGTCGCCGAGCTCGCCATCGATCGCGCGTTGTAGGGTTCCGGTGAATCGATTGCGGATCGCTGCATCGAAATCGGGATCGGCCGCGAACCAATGTTCGCTATTGGCAGGATCGAACCAGAACTGCAGCACCGCCAACGCGTCAGGCGCTGGGGCGGACACGCTTAGTGCCCGACGCCGATCGCCTTGGACAGGCTATTCATATCCAGGTCGATGGAATGCAAGCGCGACAGCTGGCGACGCAGCGCCGTGGTCATATCGCCGGGGCCCAGCTTCGAAAGGCTGCGTTCGAACGCGCGCAAAAGGATTTGCTCATGGTGCGCTAACAAACGTATCCAGGCGTCGTCGTTGCGCGGTATCAGCGTGTCGAATTGATAGCGCACCGCGCCGATCACGCGACGCCGCGTTGCCGGCGCGTTGTCGTGACTGCGCATTTGCGCCTGCAATTCGGCGATGACCTGGCTCAGGGACTGCGCCTCTTCTTCCAGCACCGTACGCAACCCGGGTTCGCCCACCTGCGTCGCGGCATGGCGATACAGCGCGCGCAGCTCGATGCTGCGGCGGATCAGGCCATTACACAGATGTTGGATTGCGTGCGACACGAGGTCGTTTCCTGCCTGGGCGGTCCACGATGGGCGACATGTTGCAGGACAAGGACTTAGCGGCGGTTAAATACACCTGTCATAAGGACCTTTCGCTCAGCTGAGGTTTCATTGGCCGACCTGAATAAGATTCAACGGACGTCCATTGCTCGCGCGCAACCCTTCCTGCAAGGCCGACAGGCGCTGAATATCCGGGCACAGCGCCTGAATGTCGGGTCGCAACACCTGCAGCCGCTGTTGCAGACGGGGCTGAAAACCGCTCGCCAGATTCGAAGCCTGATCGCGCAACGCCGCCGCTTGCTGCAAATCGCCGCTCATCGCGGCAGTGATGGCCTGTTGTCCCAGCGACCCGGCAATCAATGGCGCAATATCGCTGATCAACTGATTGGCATATTGATTGGCGGCATCGCCGTGCCAATCGTGCGTGCTTTCGCTCGCGGCGACGCGCTGGTGCAGATTCGATGCATCGGTTTGCAGGCGACGCTGCAGTTCAACACGCGTTTCGTCGTCGAGATTGAGCGTGGCCGACTCCTGTTGGATTGCCTGCACCGCGATATCCACGCCGCGCTGCACGACGGCTTTGACGCGCGGCACCAGCGCTTCGGTCTCACGCAGAAACAGCGCGACGCGATCTTGATCTTCCGCATTGAGCGACACCGCCTGCCCGTCGGTCTGCAGGCTGCCGGAACCGATCACGACGCGCGTCGGCGCCGGCGAAGCGCGATCGAACGTCAACCGGCTCGGTTGCACGGTCAGGTCGTAACTGCTGGTCGCATGGCAAACGGTAGAAAGATCCTGCGCGTGCAGACAGCCTCCGGCGAGCATCAGCACCCACGCAGCCTGCCAACGGTTTACACGCATGTCGCCACTCTCCATCGCTCGAAGGCTCACAGCGATAAAGGGCAACGGGATAACTGCCGCTGAATCAGCCTGGACGTGGCCGAAATTGCAGGCGTACCGCGGGCTGGCCCAACTGCCAGGCGAGCCATAGCAACGCAATGACTGCAACGACCCTAAGCGCCAGGGTGGTCAGGAGCACTCGCTTGAATTCGGCCAATTGCAGAAGAGACGGGTCGCCCGCTTGATCGAGCGCACTCCATTGATGCCACAGCAGCACGCCGCGATAAGCGCTCCACACGCAGAGCACCAGGGCCACCGCGCGCAGCACCGAACGCGCCCAGGCTTGCCGCATGATGCATCCGGCGCAAGCGACGATCACCACCAGCGACGCCGCGAGATAACCGAGGTCCCAAGTCAGCATGTCGCGCAGCGCCTTGGCGCTGTCGGTGTCGCCAGACGACACGTTCTGCATCGCGCCCCACACTTGCTGCGCGTGATGGATGTATTGCACGCCGCCGAATGCGGCAAACAGCAGCAATACCCAGGTCAACATGCGCCACCAGGCGAAGCCGGGTTTCTTTCGCAAACCCGAATCGAAACGTGAAATGAGCATCAGGCGGCAGCCTTCTTCAACGTGCCGAGATCGGTCAGCACTTGGCCTGCGTTTTCCTTGGGATCGACGTCGCGATAGATCTTCGCGATCTTGCCGTTCGGGTCGATGAGAAACGTGGTGCGCTTGGCGAAATGGAATCCGACCGCGGACGTCAGCACGCCATAGCTGATAGCGACCTGGCGATTCGCATCGGAAAGCAGCGGAAACGGCACGTGGTATTTCGCGGCGAATTCCGTATGCGATTTGACATTATCCAGACTCACGCCGACGACGTCCGCACCGGCCTGACGCAATTTGACGACCTCATCGCGGAACGTGCAGACCTCGGTGGTGCAGCCGGGCGTGAAATCCTTCGGATAGAAATACAGCACGAGCCAATGGCCGTGATAATCGGCCGGACTGCGCCAGTGACCGTTTTGATCCTGCAGGCGAAACGCCGGCGTCGGCTGGCCTACTTGCGGATTTCCTCCATGCACTTCGGCAAGCGCAGGAATAGCCGAAAGGCCTAAAAGGCCAATCATCGCAAGCGCGATCAACAAGCGACGCATGGACAAAACTCCCACTGCACAAGGTGGAACGGAGTATACGCTGACGCGCACAAACGAAAGGCGCCGCAAGGCGCCTTTCGTCGATCGCTTGGAACGTGTTGCGCCTTAGCGGGCCGGTTCGATTTTGAACGCGTCGATCGCTACGCCAAGGTTGATACCTTCGCCCGTACCGCTAAGCGCGATGGACGTGGTGCCCTTGCTCAACACCTGAGCCGTACCGCTACGCACCACACCCGCCGAAGCGCCGGCCTGCGCGTAGCTGCCGTACACATCGCTGATGCCGTACACATTGCTGATATCGCCACGACCGCTGACGTGGAACTTACCGGCCGTCAGTCCGCCGCCGTGCATGCTGATCGTCACAGCGGAAGCCTGTCCGTTATCGCACGTCACACTGCCATGCCCTTCGGCATGCTGGTAAATGGCCGACCACCCCGAAAGACTATAAGTCAGGTGGCACTTCACCGGCGCTTTCGCTGCGTGCGCCGACATAGCGGGCAGGCCCGTCAGGGCACCGGCGCACAGCACCATCGCAGCCGTCAAACCGAACGTACGCTTACTCATAGGGGTCTCCTTACGCATCGGCATGGCTCGTCCACGCCGTGGGGGAAAGTGTCGGCGCGGCGATCTGAACAAAACGCCAAGATCGCCGTGGCGCGTTCAGGATCGGCAAGTTTTTGTGATGCCGCCGTTGACGCGCCACAGGCCCTCCGTCCGTATCGACGGCATGCTGCCCTTCTGTTGTTTCCTATCGCTTGATGATTAACTAACAACGCGCCGCGCACACTGGAACGCGGCACGGGTGCTCTGGCGATGGAGGAAACATGCCCAAGTATTCGCTCGTCGGTTACGACAGCTCCGAAAGTTCGCAGCGCGCCTTCCGTTTCGCCATGGACATCGCAAGGGCCTGCAACGGTCGGGTGCGAGTCGTTTCGGTACTGCAGGTGACCCAAGGCGGCGCCGACGCCTGCGCCCTGATGATGACCGACTCGGCCGCCGAACGGACCCGGGAGCTGCAGCAGGAGCTGCGCCATCTGGCCGCCGATGTCGACGCCCTGGTAGACCTGGAAATTACCCACGGTAGCCCGGGCGACGCCCTGCTTACCCAGGTGCGGCAGCACCCCATCGACCATATCGTGATCGGCCATACCGTACGCGGCGCCCTGGGCCGCTGGCTATTGGGCTCGGTATCCGAGGACGTGCTGGCCGGGGCCCATGTGCCGGTGACCGTCGTCCGGTAGGCATAAAAAGAGCCAGGTCGGCTTGTATTAATCCGGACGGTCGTTCACCGTTTATCCTGTTGTCCCCGATCTGTCATAGACCGGGTGGCTATTTGCACAGGAAACGCAACGTGGATTACAGCATCGTCCTGCCTTGGACTCTGGAAAGTCTGAATTTCGCCGAGATCGACATGGCGCGCGTACGGCACGACGAGAATCTCTTCATGCTGTTGTGCAGCGCGTCTTTCGTCGAAAGCGGATCGGATCTCTACACCCATAACCTGATCGCCCATTTCGACGGCGACCTGGAGCTGCAAGGCTGGCTGCGCGAACACTGGGAGCATGAGGAAATGCAGCACGGCCGCGCCCTCGCCGCCTACGTGCAGCATGTATGGCCGGAATTCGACTGGAACGCCGGCTTCCAGGCGTTCTGGAACGACTACGGCGCGTTGTGTACCGATGAGCAGCTCGAACCCTCGCGCGGCCTCGAACTGGCGGCGCGCTGCGTGGTGGAAACCGGCACCGCGAGCCTCTATCGCGCCTTGAACGACATCGTCGACGAGCCGGTGCTCAAGCAGCTGACGCATCACATCAAGAGTGACGAAGTGCGCCATTACAAGCACTTTTATCAGCATTTCCAGCGCTACCGCGAACAGGAGCAGCTGGGACGTTACAAGGTGTTTCGCGCGGTGCTTCGTCGCGTCAACGAAATTCGCAACGAAGACAGCGATATCGCGCTACGCCACGTTTTCAATCAGTGCTATCCGCAGCACAAAGGCGACAACGTCCAGTTTCAGAAAGTGGCCGGTCCCGCGCAGGCATTGTTGCGCCGACATATTCCGGCTGAGATGACGGTGAAAATGCTACTGAAACCGCTCAATCTGCCGCCGCGCCTGCAGCAGGTCGTCGAAAAACCGCTGGCGAAAATCAGCGAAAAATTGTTTCTGCAGTAACAGCGACGTTTAACGCGAAGCGGTTTCCTCCGCCTCGCGTTCTTGGTGCTCGTCGTGTTCCGCAGGCCGGGGCCAGTGATACCAATCCTTGTGCAGCGAGAATTGCCGGCATGCGAGGCATGCCGTGATTTCCCATTGATATCCGCAGCCAGGACAAACGCCACCGGTCCAGAACGTATTCCAGTTCGTACCGCAACCGCCCATGTTGTGCGAACAAAGCCAACGGCTCGTCGCGAGCGGACGCCAGGTGCATTTCGGGCAGTAGATCTCCGGCTCGCGCATCGTGTTCTAGCCGCTGTTACCTGACGGCGGCGGTGCGCCCGAATCGCTGCGCGGAACGCTATCGACGTGGCGTTGGCTTTCTTGCTCCAACTTAAACTGCGTCAAGTCCACCGGACGAATTTGCTTGATGATGCACGGAATATACGGGCGTCCGGTAAGCACTTTATCGAAACCCGATTGCACCGTATTGGCGAAACTGGTCAGACCGATGGCGTTGGTGAAGGTGAGATTGTTGCAAGGCCACAAGTCCAACAGATATGCCTTGTTGGGCACGGTGTACACCACCAGCTGAGAGTCGCTGAGGGGCTCCCACGAATAAATCTGCGCGCCGAATATCAAACGGAAGCTGCGCACCGGCGCGCCCGCGGCGGCACTGTACGCCTGCTGGCGCTGTTGCATACGTTGCGCGTAAGGCACGCTCGAGCACGCCGCTAGCAGCGCACCCAATAGCGCAAAACCAAGGATCTGCATCTTCGACATAACGCCTGTACTCCTTAACCGGGCCATACGCCGTTAACGCACCACGTTGCGGCCAGTGCACAGCCACAGCGTTTATTTCTTGCCGACCGGCGTCCATTTCGACGAATCGTAACCACCTACTTCGAACAACAACGTTTGCTTGCCGCCGTCCTGCATTTCCACATCCATGGTGATGCGCTTGGTTTTCTGCATGGCGTCGATAAACGCCTTGTCGTCGCGAATAAACATGGCCGGCTCGCCCGTGGTCGGCAGGAACGCGCGCAACGGATGCGGCTTGTCGTCGAACTTCGCCTGGATCGTGCAATTGCCCTTGCAGACGAAACCATGCCCATTACCGAACAAGAACACGCTCTGTCCCCATTGGGTATGACGGCGCAACACAAGTCTCACTACATGATCGCCAGATGGGCGCGTGGAATACAGACTCGCCGTGGATTGCGTGCCACCTTCCATCGGGCCGACTTGATACGCCCACAGCGCCGTAAGGCGACGCTTTTCGCTGGTTTCTTTCCAACGCTTTTCGACGTCGGGCAGCGTCTGCTGCACTTCTTTCGCGGCATCGCTGGTGGGGAATTGTTTGACGATGGTTTCGCCGAGCTGGCCGGCCATCTCGTCGTTCTTCATCTGCAGCAACTGACGATAGGTCGTCAATTCCTGGTTCGCCTCGTTGGTCATTTGCTGCGCTTGCGCCTTGTCGGCGTCCGCTTGCGATGGTGTGTTTTGATCCTGTTGCGAACAGGCGGCGAGCGCGAGCCAGCTGTAGGCGGCGGTCACAACGAAAGCGTGGCGAAACAGCGAACGAATCATGAGCCGCATCCTTGAATGACAGGCCGCTAGCTTGAAACGAGCGGATGCCGGGCGCAACCGTTATGCGGCGGCGGACTGCCCGAAGCGATCCCGAAGCGCAGCGCGGTAGCGTCGGCTGCACGGAATCGTCACCCCATCACGCATCAAAAGCCGTGCATCGCCGGTATCCAGCGGTTCGATTTCGGCCAGAAAATCCAGGTTGACCAAATAGCTGCGGTGCACGCGCACGAAACGCTGCATATCCAGCCGTGCTTCGATACCGGCCATGGTGGCGCGCAACGGATAGTCGCGACCGCGCACATGCAGGTTCACGTAATTGCCGGACGCTTGCAGCCATTCGATCTCGCGCGCGGCGAGTAGAAATTCCTTTCCGAGTTTTCGCACCAGAAAGCGTTCGGGCTGTTCGATGGATTCCACCGGCGGTCCGACGTCCGGCTCCTCAAGCAAACGCGCTTCGCCTTGAAAACGCACGACCCAGAATCGATACAACGCGATGGCCACCAGTATCCAAAAATACGAGCGCACGTCTTTGAGGTATTCGTAGCCGAAGTCCGTCCACCATGAGCCGAATTCGTAATGAAGACCGGCCATCGCATAGACGATTTTGCGGAGCGCCACCATGCCGACCACGTGGAGCAGACTGAAAAGCACGCTGTAAGCAAGGTGCCTCGGCAGATTCGTCTGCCAAGTTCCGAAACGAATCGGCCAGCGCCGCGATGCCCACACCAGGGCGGGTACCAAGGCCAACATGACGACGCTGCTGCTCGTCTCCCACGTCCACGGCTGCCAGGGCGGAAGGTCGCGATGATCCATCATCGAAACCATGCCGTTGAAAAGCGTGTTGACGACGAAGAACGCTGGCCAGAATCCGATCTCGAACGATCGCCGCCAGCGCTGAAAGCTTTCGAAGGTGAAGCCTTGGCGTATCTCCATGACGGGATTCTACATAGAGAGGACGGCAGGCATTGTCTTTCCTCATGGCGCCGCTTTGCGCGATCTTCGCGCCACCGGAGATAATGCCGGCTTCGGATAAGGATCCCGCATGTCATCCCCTGCTTCGCCTGGTTCGAAAGACTCGCTCTTCGATCACCGCGCCTATATCGCCTTTTGGTGCGCGCGCACCGCATCCAGCTTCGGATTCCAAATGCTCTCGGTCGCCGTGGGCTGGCAGATTTACGCGATGACGGGGCGCGCGTTCGATCTGGGCCTGATCGGCCTGGTGCAATTTTTTCCATCCGTGTTGCTGGCGTTGCCTGCGGGACATCTTGCCGATCAGCTTGATCGGCGACGCATCGTGTTGATCGGGCAGATTGTCGAATGGGTGGCGATCGTGCTGCTCACCACGTTGACGCTGCTGCACGCCATCGACGAAGTGGGCATCTTGCTGCTGCTCTTTACGATCAGCACGGCCAAGGCATTCGAATCGCCATCGATGCAATCGATGGTGCCGGCGTTGGTGCCGCCCGCGTTACTGCCGCGCGCGATGGCTGTGAACGGTTCGGCGATGCAGGCGGCGATGATCATGGGACCGGCCTTGGGCGGTTTTCTTTACGTCGCGGGCCCGGGTGTCGTGTATGCGGTATCGGCCGTCTTGTATTTGATTTCCACCGTCATGGTGTCGCAGTTGCGCTACGAACAGGCGCCGCCGAAACGCGAACCGGCCACACTCAAAACATTGTTCGCCGGCGTGCATTTCATCCGCGAGCGCAAAGATATTCTCGGCGTGATTTCGCTGGATCTTTTTGCGGTGCTGCTCGGCGGCGCGACGGCGCTGTTGCCGATCTTCGCCAAGGACATTCTGCACACCGGTCCTTGGGGTTTGGGTCTGTTGCGCGCGGCGCCCGCCGTCGGCGCTTTGTTGATGTCGTTTTGGCTGGCGCGTCACAGCATGGAACGCAACGTCGGCAAGATCATGTTTGCGTCGGTCGCCGGCTTCGGCGTGGCGACCTTGGTGTTCGCCGTGTCGAATGTGATGTGGCTTTCGTTGCTCGCACTGTTCTCGTTGGGTGCGTTCGATATGGTCAGCATGGTGATCCGCGGCTCGCTGGTGCAGCTGGATACGCCCGATGCCATGCGCGGGCGCGTCAGCGCGGTCAATGCGATTTTTATCAACACGTCCAACCAGCTCGGCGAATTCGAATCCGGCATGGTGGCCGCGTGGCTGGGTGCGGTCGGCTCGGCGGTGGTGGGCGGTATCGGCACCCTCGTCGTGGTGGGATTGTGGATGGCCATGTTTCCCAGCCTGCGTCGGCGCCAGCGGTTGCATATGGAATCATCGTCCACCTGAATTCACTGCGCGTGCGTCAGAAGCTCTAGGCAAGCGAGAAAAGCTATGGCTGAATGTCAACGCGCGGTTAACGTCCCACTCACGTGGCCGCTGGCAAGGTCAATAACCCGGAATGCGAAGGAAGGAATAGCGCCATGAGCAGGCAAGCCGACATCGAACGCCGACTCGACCACCTTGGCAGCCGCATGCGCGAGTACGCGAACGGTACCGCCGACACGGCTGACGATCTGCTGTCTCGCGGACGCCGCGCCGTCAGCCGCTTCAGTCGCGGCGATGCCAGCAAGCGTATCGCGCGGCGGGCGGAGGATCTGGCCGACGAAGCCAACTACCAGTATCGCCGTTTGCGTCGACACGCCACGCGTCATCCGGTCGCGACGGCCGCCATCGTTGCGGGCACGGTAGGCGCGTTGTTCTTGTTGTTCCGCGCGCTGCGCAGCGACGAAGATTAATTGACGATGCATGCGAAGTTCGGCGACGCCACGGCGTCGCCGACATGGCGCCATCAATCAAAAAGCCCGCCTTTCGGCGGGCTTTTTGATTAATGCAGAGATCAAACCGTCTGCGGGTTCGGCTTGTCCGGATCAAGCTTGTACTCGCGAATCGCGCGGGCGACATCTTTGGCGTTGACCTTGCCGTCCTTCGCCAGCGCCGCGAGCGCGGCGTGTGCGATCCAGTAACGATCCACTTCGAAGAAGCCACGCAGATGCTCGCGCGTATCCGAGCGACCGAAACCATCGGTGCCGAGTACGGTGTAACGCATGCCGTCCGGCATGAATGCGCGGATCTGATCGGCGTATTCGCGCACATAGTCGGTGGCGGCAATCGCAGGGCCCTGATGGCCTTGCAACAAACCGGTGACATACGGCACGCGCTGATCGGCTTCCGGATGCAGACGATTCCAACGCTCGGCATCGAAACCATCGCGACGCAGCTCGATAAAACTGGGCACGGACCAGATATCGGCGGTGACGCCGAAATCCTTCTCCAACAATTCCGCTGCTGCGATCACTTCGAGCAGGATCGTGCCCGAACCGAGCAACTGCACGCGCGGCTCGCTCTTCTTCGGCTTGCCCGCATCCTTGAACAAGTACATGCCCTTGACGATGCCTTCCTCGACGCCTTGCGGCAGATCGGGATGGCTGTAGTTCTCGTTCATGACCGTGAGGTAGTAGTACACGTCCTCTTGGTCTTCGAGCATGCGGCGCGTGCCGTCCTGCATGATCACGGCGACCTCATACGAGAACGTCGGATCGTACGCGCGCACGTTCGGAATCGCACCGGCCATCAGATGCGAATGACCGTCTTCGTGCTGCAAGCCTTCGCCGTTCAAGGTAGTGCGGCCCGAGGTGCCGCCGATCAGGAAGCCGCGCGAACGCATGTCGCCCGCCGCCCACGCCAGATCGCCGATGCGTTGGAAACCGAACATCGAGTAGTAGATGAAGAACGGCAGCATCGGCTGGTTGCTGATGCTGTAGCTGGAGGCCGCGGCCATCCATGCGGCCATGCCGCCGGCTTCGGAAATGCCTTCCTGCAGCACCTGGCCTTTCTGGTCTTCGCGGTAATACAACAGCTGATCGGCGTCTTGCGGACGATACTTCTGACCGAACGGCGCGTAGATGCCGATTTGACGGAACATGCCTTCCATACCGAAGGTGCGCGCTTCGTCGGCGACGATCGGCACCACGCGCGGACCAATGGCCTTATCGCGCAGCAACAGATTCATGCCGCGCACCAGCGCCATGGTAGTGGAGATTTCGCGGTCGCCGGTGCCCTTGGTGATCTGCTCGAACGCGGAAAGATCCGGCGCCTTGAGCTTGATGTCGCTGTGGCGGCGACGCTGCGGCAGATAACCGCCGAGCGCCTTGCGGCGTTCCTGCATGTACTGCACTTCCGGCGAATCTTTGCCGGGGTGGTAGTACGGCACGTCTTTGAGTTTTTCGTCCGAAACCGGAATGTTGAAGCGGTCGCGGAAATGACGCACGGCTTCGTCGTCCAGCTTTTTCTGCTGGTGCGTGGGGTTCTGCGATTCGCCGGCAGCACCCATGCCGTAGCCCTTCACCGTCTTGGCGAGGATCACGGTCGGCATACCCTTGGTGTTCACCGCCGCGTGATAGGCGGCATACACCTTGTGCGGATCGTGACCGCCACGGTTCAAGCGCCAGATGTCGTCGTCACTGAGGTTGGCGACCATCTCACGCGTCTCCGGATACTTCCCGAAGAAATGTTCGCGCGTATACGCGCCGCCGAAGGCCTTGCACGCCTGGTATTCGCCGTCGATGGTTTCCATCATCAGCTTGCGCAGCACGCCCTTGGTGTCGCGCGCGAGAAGCGGATCCCAGTAGCTGCCCCACACCACCTTCAACGCATTCCAGCCGGCGCCGCGGAAGACGCCTTCCAGTTCCTGGATGATCTTGCCGTTGCCGCGCACCGGACCGTCGAGGCGCTGCAGGTTGCAGTTGATCACGAAGATAAGGTTGTCCAGACCTTCGCGGCCGGCGAGCGAGATCGCGCCGAGCGATTCGGGCTCGTCGGTTTCGCCGTCGCCCATGAAGCACCAGATTTTGCGGTCGGTCTTCGGGATCAGTCCGCGGTGTTCGAGGTACTTCCAGAACTGCGCTTGGTAGATCGCCTGGATCGGGCCCAGGCCCATCGACACGGTCGGCACCTGCCAGTAATCGGGCATCAACCACGGATGCGGGTACGAGGAGAGACCACGGCCGTGACCCGCCACTTCCATGCGGAAGAGATCGAGCTGCTCGTCGCTGATGCGGCCTTCCAGGAACGAACGCGCATACACGCCCGGGCTGGAGTGACCCTGGTGGAACACCAGATCGCCCGGATGATCGGCACTCGGCGCGCGCCAGAAGTGATTGAAGCCCACGTCATAAAGCGTGGCGGACGACGCGAAACTGGCGATATGACCGCCCAGCTCGCCGGGTTTGCGGTTGGCGCGAACGACCATGGCCATCGCGTTCCAACGGATCAGCGAGCGAATGCGCCATTCCATCGCGGCGTCGCCGGGCATCTTGGCTTCCAGATGCGGCGGAATGGTGTTGACGTATTCGGTGGTTGGATCGAACGGCAGGTAGCCGCCCGAGCGACGCGTGGAATCGACCAGACGCTCCAGCAGAAAATGCGCGCGTTCGGTGCCTTCGCGGTGAATGACGGCATCCAGCGATTCGACCCATTCTTGGGTTTCGGTGGGGTCGGGGTCCTGATGGAGGATATCGTCGAGCTGATCCATGGAGGTCTCCGCGGCGCCAAGCGCCGCCTTGCGGTGGGTGCGCGTCACTGGGGAAAGCGACGAAGCCGGAGCATCGATCCGGAGACTCAGGGGCCGGCACGGAGGGAACCGCGTGGCGTATTCGCCGCAGAACGAGCTAACCCTTCGATTCTAGCCCCGAGGCGGCGTTCTCGCCAATTGTCCGACGATACATACGTATGCGAAGGGTTTTATATGTGCGCAGGCGCGCTTGTTCTTCAGAACGGTTGGGAATATGGCTGCCCACGAACACCGAGAAATGGATACGGTGACGTTCCATGTTGGCGATGGTTCGGCGTCGACGGCGTAACAATAATCGACGCGAGGTTGGCCCCTCACCCAGCCCTCTCCCCGGAGGGGAGAGGGGGTTAAAGGCGGTGGTTAGCTCCGCTCGCTTTGCGCGGCGCGGATTTGCGCATCCACTACAGCGATGGCGGTCATATTGACCACGCGCCGTACGGTGGAGGTCGGCGTGAGGATATGCGCGGGTTTGTCCACGCCCATCAGAATCGGACCCACCGCCACGCCGTCGGTCATCACGCGCACCATGTTGTACGCGATGTTGGCGGCGTCGAGATTCGGCATCACGAACAAGTTCGCGCGTCCGTTGAGCGTGGTGTTGGGGAACATGCGGCGACGGATTTCTTCGTCCCACGCGGTGTCGCCCTGCATTTCACCGTCCATTTCCAGGAACGGCGCGCGCGCGCGAAGAATCTTCCACACCTCGCGCATCTTGGCCGCGCTGGCGTTTTCGTGGCTGCCGTAGTTGGAGTGCGACAGCAGCGCCACTTTCGGCTCCACGCCGAATAGCTTGAGGCGATAGCTGGCCTGCAGCGTCGCTTCAGCGATTTGTTCGGCGGAGGGATCGCATTGCACGTGCGTGTCGAGGAAGAACCACGTGCCTTTGTCGTTGATCACGGCGGTCATCGCGGACGTGCATTGCACGCCGGGATCGAGACCGAACACGCTGCGGATATAACCGAGTTTCTTGTGATAACGCCCGACCAGGCCGCAGATCATCGCATCGGCTTCGCCGCGCTTGACCATCATCGCGGAGATCAACGTGGGGCGCGAACGCATCAGATTCTTGGCCGCCGCCGGCGTGACGCCGCGACGCTCGGTGAGCGCGTGGTATTGCTGCCAGTAATCGTTGAAGCGCGGATCGTCGTTGATGTTGGTGAGTTCGAAATCGACGCCGGCGCGCATGCGCAAGCCCAAACGCTCGATGCGCGTTTCGATGACATCGGGACGACCGATCA
This sequence comes from Dyella sp. 2HG41-7, assembly GCF_021390675.1. NCBI lineage: Bacteria > Pseudomonadati > Pseudomonadota > Gammaproteobacteria > Lysobacterales > Rhodanobacteraceae > Dyella > Dyella sp. 2HG41-7. The sequence goes on along the minus strand of NZ_JAJEJV010000004.1, from coordinate 953,616 downwards.
GAATCGGATACGCCAACTTCTCGTCGATCACCGTCTGCACCGCGCGCAGTACGGTTTCTTCTTCGCCCTCGGCATACACCACGCGCTTGCGGTCGGCACGCGCGCGTTCGTAAACCGGCTTCATGATCAGACCCGTTCGATAGATGAACTGGCTGAGTTTTTCGATGTAGGCCTCCATGTCCTCCATCGGTCGCGTGGCGACGCCCGAGTCCATCGCAGCTTGCGCCACGGCGGGTGCCAACATCACCAGCAGACGCGGATCGAAGGGACGCGGAATCAGATATTCCGGCCCGAAGGTCGGCGATTCGCCGCCGTACGCGCCGGTGAGGTCGCCCGATTCCATCTGCGCCAGCGCCGCGATCGCCTGCACGCAGGCCAGCTTCATCGCTTCGTTGATGCCGGTGGCGCCGACATCCAGCGCGCCGCGGAAGATGTACGGGAAGCACAGCGCGTTGTTGACCTGATTCGGATAATCCGAACGGCCGGTGGCAATGATGCAATCCGGACGCACGGCTTTCGCGTCTTCCGGCAGGATTTCCGGATTCGGATTGGCCAGCGCCAGAATGATCGGCTGCTTGGCCATGCTCGCAACCATCTCCGGCTTCAGAATGCCGCCAGCTGAGAGACCCAGGAACACATCCGCGCCATCCACGATTTCGGCCAGCGTGCGCGCCTTGGTGTCGCGCGCGTAACGCTGCTTGTCCGGGTCCATATGATCGCGGCCGGTATAAAGCACGCCTTCGCGATCGAACGCCGTGATGTTTTCACGCTTGGCGCCCAGCGCCACCAGCATATCCAGGCACGCGATGCCGGCGGCGCCGGCGCCGGTGGTGGCGATTTTCACGTCTTCGATGCGCTTGCCGACGATCTTCAGCGCGTTGATCACGGCGGCGCCGACGATGATGGCGGTGCCGTGCTGATCGTCGTGGAATACCGGAATTTTCATCCGCTCGCGCAGCTTGCGCTCGACGATGAAGCATTCCGGCGCCTTGATGTCTTCCAGATTGATACCGCCGAAGGTGGGCTCCATCGCGGCGATGATGTCCACCAGCTTGTCCGGATCGCGCTCGTTGAGTTCGATATCGAACACATCGATGCCGGCGAATTTCTGGAACAGCACGCCCTTACCTTCCATCACCGGCTTGCCGGCGAGCGGACCGATGTCGCCCAGGCCCAGCACCGCCGTACCGTTGGTGATGACCGCGACCAGGTTGGAGCGCGCGGTGTATTCGGCGGCATTGCGCGGATCGTCGACGATCGCTTCGCAGGCATAGGCCACGCCGGGTGAATACGCGAGCGAAAGATCGCGTTGCGTCACCAGGGGTGTGGTTGGTGTGACCTTGATCTTGCCGGGGCGCGGCAGGCGGTGATATTCGAGGGCGGCTTGGCGGAAGTCGTCGGAATGAGCCATCGGATGATTGCAACGAATGGGAATGGGGAAAGGAGCCGCGCGGCGGCATGTCGCAAATGGTAGCACCCACCCGCCGGTGCACGGCGAAGAAAAATGCCCAATTAGTCGTACAAAACGCGTCGATTTGCGCCTACATGAGGTCAGCGGTTATTGATGCAGCGCGGCAGAAAACGTTGCCGCCTACGAATCTCGGATCGGATACTTGAGGCTCCATCTTCGTCGCGACGAAACTCATGCCCACCCGCCTCGCAAAAATCCTGCTGCCGCTGATGTTGGCCGCCTTCGCGTTTATCGTGACCTTCGACAACATCGTCGATTACGGCTCGAACTTCCTGTTCGTACAACATGTGCTATCGATGGATACGACCTTTCCTGGCAACGCGCTAATGGGTCGAGCCATCACGAACCCCACTATGTGGCACGTAAGTTACGGATTGATCATTGCCGCCGAGGGCGCGACGTGCCTGCTATGGCTCAACGGTGCCATCGCACTGTGGAGGGCTCGCCGTAAAGACGCGGCAAGCTTCAACGCGGCGAAAAACGTCGTCACCGCCGGTTGTGTGCTCGGCTTCGCCGTATGGTTCTTCGGCTTTATGGTGGTGGGCGGCGAATGGTTCGCCATGTGGCAGTCGAAAATCTGGAACGGTCAGGAAGGCGCATTCCGGTTCTATATGGCGATACTCGGCGTACTGATTTTCGTCAACCAGCCGGATGCCGATCTGACGTGATCACACGCCTGTCGACAGCGTTCCGGCTTCCACCTTCGACATACGCACGCGGTTGATGAACAGCGAAAACGCCAGTTTTCCCGCCAGGCCATGCACGTGCTGCATCCACGGCGGCAGCCAGCGCGGCGCGACGATGGCGCCGGATTGGAAATAGGGTTCCAGACTCATCACATCGCCCAGAGTCATTTTGCCGGCGAAGAGATAACGCAGCAGATCCATGCGCCGTTCCTTCAGCGCCCAACGGAAGAAGGTGTGCACGTCCATCAGGCCGGACAGATAGACATTGTCCTTGGCGAACGCGGAACCGCCCGTCAACGGCACGCCGCGAAACACGCGCTGCGCAGAATGGAAACTGTCCGCCACGGATTGCCCGCATCGATTGAAGTAGCGATACACCTCGACGAAATCCGCGCCATTGAGGGCCATGTCGAGCGCGAGAATACGCAGGCTGATGCGCTTGAGCCGCGCGATATCGATCGCGCCCGACATCAGCTCGGCAAACACCGCCAAACCTTCCTGCGTGGCGGTCACGCGGGGCGACGTGCGCGCCAGCGACGCGAGCAGCGGCTGCGCACGCCCGTTCAACGCGGTCAGCGAATGCACAAAGGCTTCGTGGTTGAGCAACTGGTGCCGATCGTACTGGCTGAAGCGCGTGCCGCCGCGCAAGCGAATGCGCGTCGCGCCGGCGGCGGCTTTGGCGGTGAGGTCGTTATCCACTTCCACCCCAATCACGCCTTGCCCGAAAAATTCGTCCAGCACTTTGGACAAATCCGCGCGCAGCACTTCGGAGGAAATGTTGGTGACGATGTCGTCGTCTTGCAGATCCGCGCCGAGTTCGTCGGACAATTCGACAAAGTAATGCGCCGCATCGAGATTGCTGCGATCGCTGCCGGGAATAACGTCGCCGGGCTTGCCATAAAGCTGGATGGAAGGCGCCGTGACGCCGTCTGTGCCGACCGCTTCCAGCATCTCGGCGGCGATTCGCCACGACTCCGCCGTGCGGCGTAGGTATTCGCCGATAGGGTCGCCATTGCTCGCTTCGCTTTCGATGGCGACAAGTTCTTTGCGAACGTCGGAAAGATCTGGCTTTTTGTAGGTTACTTCCGGTAAGGAGTATTGGCCTTTGCCGTACTCCTCGATCATCCGATCTTCCAGCGATGCCGGCCAGCTCACCGTCGACAGAATGTTGATGCCTCGCACCGCGGCAAGCAGGCGCTTATCCAAGGCGGCGTAAGCGTCCAGTCCGGCCGGAACCGTGTCGGCGGGTGTGTTCAAGATGCAGCTACTCCCTTTCGCGTGAGCCTCGCGGGCCGTGGGGTTTGGTGATCGGGCGCCCACCGCGCTGACGACGCAGGCGAGATTCCAGCATCGCGGCCTGCTCCTCGCGCTCGTCGCGCAGCTTTAGATAGTTGCGCCAGCGTTCGGGTGTCAACTCGCCGTCATGCAACGCTTCTTGTACGGCGCAACCCGGCTCGCTGCCGTGACCGCAATCGGCAAAGCGGCATTTTTCCGCGAGCGCTTCGATATCGGCGAACAGATCCAGGCTTTCTTCGCCGGTCAGCTTGAGTTCGCGCATGCCGGGCGTATCGATCAAGCAACCGCCGCTGGGTAATTGAAGCAAGGCGCGATAGGTCGTGGTGTGCCGACCGCGGCTGTCGTGTCCACGTACAGCACCGGTCGCCATTTGCTGACTTCCCAGCAAGGTATTGGTGAGCGTGGATTTGCCAGCGCCCGACGAACCGACCAGCACAGCGCTGTCGCCCACTTTGAGGTATCCCGCCAACGCACCGGCGCTGGCGGGATCCTTGCCGTTGATCGCGTGAATCGGCGTGCCGGCGGGCAGCCGGGTTTTCAGGTCGACAAGGCGCGGATCGGCATCGTCGCCGAGATCGGTCTTGGTAAGAATCACCACCGGCTGCGCACCCGACCCTTCGACAAGGGACAGATAGCGCTCGATGCGCGCCGGATTGAAATCACCGTCCAAACCGGTCAACACCAACACATAGTCGATGTTGGTGGCGATCACCTGACGTTCGTAGCGCTCGCCGGCCGCCGCGCGCGAAAGCACGGTGCGTCGCGATTGCACCATCACGATATGCGGCGGCTTGCCCGGCTCGATCTCCACGAAATCGCCCACGGCAGGCCGCTCCGCCGGATCCAGGCCACGCTTGAGGAAGTGCCCGCTGGGCTGAGCGCCGAAGGTCTGTTCGCCGTCGTGCACTTCGTAGCCGGCGCGATGCTGCGCGACCACGCGCACCACGCGCCGACCGTCGCCGGGCAAGGCTTGGCCCCGCCATCCGATATGACGGAGCCGTTCGATGATCTGTGCATCGCTCATAAGCCCGATTATGCCTGCCCCATGAGACGACGTGGAAATGCGCGCAAAACCCGCACCGATCACGTGCTAAACACTCGCTGTCCCGGTTCACGGATTCTCGCGCTTAGCCCTTTTTCGCCTTAACCCGGCCCCCACACCGCCCGCGACCGCTGTTAGCATCAGATTCGAACCGGCGGTATGCCGGGTTCTCCCGTAAAAACAAAGGATTCGAACGTTGGCCCCGATCAAGCCCAGTGCGCACCTGGCCGAAGTGCGCTACGAAATCCGCGGCGCGCTCACTCGACGTGCACGCGAATTGGAAGCGGCCGGCTTGCCGATCATCAAGCTCAATATCGGCAATCCCGCACGTTATGGTTTCACCGTGCCCGATCATCTGCGCGAAGCCATCGCCGCACATCTGCACGAAAGCGAAGCCTACGGTCACGAGCAAGGTCTGGATGAAGCGCGCGAAGTCATCGCCGCGCAGCAGCGCGCCCGCGGCGCGCGTCATGTGCAGGTCGAGCGCATTTTTATCGGCAACGGCGTCAGCGAGCTGATCGATCTGAGCCTGCGCGCGTTGCTGCAACCGGGCGACGAGGTGCTGTTGCCGAGCCCGGATTACCCGTTGTGGAGCGCCGCCACCATACTCAACGGCGGCGTGCCGCGTTACTACCGCTGCCTCGCCGAAAACCGGCATATGCCGGACCCGGAGGAAATCGAAGCCTTGATCACCTCGCGCACGCGTGCGCTGGTGCTGGTCAATCCGAACAATCCGACCGGCGCAGTCTATCCGCGCGCGTTGTTGGAACGCATCGTCGAGATCGCAGCGCGCCATCGTCTGCTGCTGCTCTGCGATGAAATCTACGACGAGATCCTTTACGACGGCACGCCGTTCCAGCCGTTGGCCGAAGTCGCAGGCGCCACGCCGTGCATCAGTTTCGGCGGCTTGAGCAAAGTGCATCGCGCCTGCGGTTACCGCGTGGGCTGGCTCAGCCTTTCGGGCGACCCGACGCGCACGCACGAATACCGCGATGCGCTGCAACTGCTCGCCGCACTGCGCCTGTGCGCCAATGTCACGGCGCAATGGGCGGTGATTCCGGCGCTGCAGGATGCGCCGACCATCAACGCCCTCACCGCGCCGGGTGGACGCCTGCACGACGCACGTCAAGCCGTGCTGGACGGTGTCGCATCGAGCCGCTATTTGGATGTCGTCACGCCGGGCGGCGCGCTGTATGCCTTCCCGCGCGTGCGCAGCGATCGCATCGCCAACTTCAACGACAACGATTTTGCGTTGCGCCTGTTGAACGAGGAATCGGTGCTGATCGTGCCCGGTTCCAGCTTCAACGTGCCGAATAGTCGCCACATGCGTTTGACGCTGCTACCGCAGCCTGCGCAATTGCGCGAAGTGTTCGCACGCATGGAACGCGTGCTGGAACGCATGGCGGCCGAAGAGACACCCCGCGAAACCGCGGCGGTCGGCTGATTCATGGCTTTGCGCTACCTCGCCCTGGGCGATTCGTACACCATCGGCGAGGACGTACCCGCCCAGGCGCGTTGGCCGATGCAATTGGTCGAATCGTTGCGCCGACGCGGCGCGGCGATCGACGATCCGCTTATCGTCGCCGTCACCGGTTGGACCACCGACGAGCTGTCCGCCGGCATGGATCAAGCCGTACTCGCGGCCGAATATGATCTGGTCACGTTACTGATCGGCGTCAACAATCAGTATCGCGGCCGCTCCGACGAGGACTATCGCGAGCAGTTCCGAGCCCTCTTGTTGCGAGCCATCGCATTGTCCGGTCATCGCCCGCATCGCGTGGTGGTGGTTTCGATTCCCGACTGGGGCGTCACGCCTTTCGGCCACGCCAGCGGACGCGATCTCAAACAGATTGCGCACGAGCTGGATCACTTCAACGCCATCGCTCGTGAAGAAGCGAGCCACGCGGGCGCGCCGTTTGTGAACATCACAGGTATTTCACGCGAACACGCAGGATTGGTGGCTTCCGACGGCCTGCATCCATCAGGTGCGCAGTATGCGCTGTGGACCCGTGCCGTCGAACCTGTGATCGTCGAAGCCGTCGCGCAAGCCTGATCGACCGAAGCACCACAACCTTCAGTGTCGGCAAGCATGACCGATGGCATCGGTTGTGCTTCGCGCTTCGTTTCGTAATTTGCATCGACGACAGTTCTTTACTCTTCGTCGGATTCCTGAAACAGTTGCCAAAGGGGGCGCCGGAGTAACGCGAAAATCGTATTTGTATGAGTAAAAAGATGGATACGCAGCTGGCCGAAAAAAAGAAACGGCCACGCAAGGATGCGTTGCACCGGTGATCTTCTAATCGTTGAGTTGGGGAGTCATCATGCACGCACACTACAATCGCTTATCCGTTGCAGTACGTTTGGCTTTGTCAGTCGGAATAGCCTCATCTGCGCTCATCGTCCACGCTCAGGACACGACACCGCAGCAAAGCACTTCCACCCAGAACAACAACGCGCAAAGCAGCAACGCGCAAAACGCGAACGAACAACCGCAGGCTTCCAAAGCAAAAACACTGGAAGGCATGACGGTGACCGGCTCGTTGATTCGTCGCGTCGACACGGAAACGGCCAGCCCGGTGATCACGCTGGACCGCACCGCCATTACCAACAATGGCGCCCCTACCCTCGGCAACGTGCTGCAGCAGCTGCCTAGCATTTCCGGTTACGCCACCAACCCGGCCAACAACAGCAACGGCGGCGGCGTCGCCAGTCCGACCCTGGAAGGCGGCGACGGCGCTTCGCGCGTGTCGCTTCGTGGTCTCGGCGCAAGTCGCACGTTGGTGCTGGTCGACGGTCAACGGCTGTCCAACGCCGATCTCAACATGATTCCGCAGAACATGATCCAGAACGTGGACGTGCTCGCGGAAGGCGCCTCCACCGCGTACGGTTCGGATGCGATCGGCGGCGTGGTGAATTTTCATCTGCGCAAGGATTTCAACGGCGCGGAGTTCAGCCTCAACGACGGCATCTCCAGCCACGGCGACGCGCAACGTCGCGGTTTCAGCTTCACCACGGGCGCCAGCGGCACCGACGGCAACATCGTAGTGGGCCTGGATTGGAACAAGTACACACCGGTGCTGGCCCCACGGCGCGGTTTCTCGCAACGCGCTCTGTATCTGTCCAGCGGCGTTATCACACCGGCGGGATCGGGCACGATTCCAACGGGACGCTTTCTGGTTCCGGCAGGACTCTCGCCGGGCGGATGTAATGTGAATAGCGCAGGCAACACCTACGTGACGTTGGCGCACGGCAACGGCAGTAGCCTTAGCGACTACCGCTGTTATGGCGGTCCGAACGACACGTTCAACTACAACGCCTACAACTACATCCAGACCGAACAGAAACGCGCGAACTTCTTCGTGCTCGGCAATTACAACATCACGCCGGACCTCACCGCGTTCGCCAACATCTTCTACGACCGCACCAACTCGGCCGGCCAGGATGCGCCAGCGCCGACCGGCACCGGCGACGGCTGGTACGTCACAGCGAACAATCCGATCAATCCGTTTGGCGTCACCTTCGGCACCCCGCCCGGTTACACAGGCACCAGTTACGTGATCAATACGCGCCTTACGGGCCTGGGCACGCGTTTGCATACCTTTGATACCGACAATCTGCAAGTAAACACCGGTCTGCGCGGACACTTCGGTCAAAGCAGCTGGACGTGGGACGCGAGCCTCAACTACGGCTACACCAATCGTCGGCAGGTCGATTACAACGAAGTGAACATCGCCGACCTGCAATCGGTGATCAATTCCGGCGGCAATATTTTCGATCAGGCCGATCCGGCCGTCACGGCGCTATTGAAGAACGGCGTCGACTCGCCGGTCTATACGCTCACCGATACGATGAAGCAGCTGCAATTCAATGCTTCGGGCGAACTGTGGGATCTGCCCGCCGGCGCTATGCAGCTTTCCGCCGGCGCGCTGTATCGCTGGAACTCGATGAACTACACGGTGACGCCGGATGCCATTCTCGATCCCGCCACCGCCACCTGCGCGGTGCTGGCCGAAGCGTGCGGTTCGCCGGGTCGCGGCAGCATCAACGTGAAAGAGCTTTACGCCGAAACGCTGATCCCGCTGTTATCGGAACAACCTGGCGCTTATTCGCTGAATCTCGATCTGGGCGTACGCGCGTCCGACTACGACACCTCCGGCACCACTACCAACAAGAAAATCGCGGTGGAATGGCGGCCGATTGCCGACCTGCTGGTACGCGCCACCGCCACGCAAGTATTCCGCGCTCCGAATCTGGACGAATTGGACGACGGCATCACCATCGCCAACCCCACCATCAACGATCCGTGCGTGGGATTGAGTTCGGCGACGTTGGCGGCGCATCCGGCGGCCTGCCAAAACGTACCGCCGCAATGGGCGGGCAATCCGACGCCGCAGATCACGGGCTTTTACTCGGGCGGCAAGCCCGCGGGCGTGAACCTGAAGCCTGAGCACGGCATGTCGTACGACCTCGGTCTGGTGTACTCGCCAAGTTGGTTGACCGGCTTCTCGTCCACCATCGACGCGTGGCGCATCAATCTACGCGACTTGCTCACGCCGCTCGCGGCACAAACCGTGCTCAACGCGTGCTTCGCCAACGACAACAGTCCGTATTGCCAGTTCATCCATCGCTATCCCAGCAACAATGCGCTGGCCGGCGCGATCTTCTTTATGAATACGCCGGAAGTGAATCTAGGCAACCTCAGCACCAGCGGCGTGGATTTCAGCACCAGTTATGCGATTCCGCATTTCGACCTGGGCAGTTTCGACCCCGGTAAATTCAAGCTGACCCTCAACACGTCCTACACCAGTTCGTTCTACAACGACGCCACGCCGGGACAGCCGGGTGCACGCACCATCAACTACGCGGGCACGTATACGCAGCAATTCGGCAATATCGCCCGCTGGCGCGGATCGTTGACACTCAACTGGTCGCTGGGCAACTGGAGCGCGCAATGGCAAACGCGCTACATCCATCATCTGACCAACCTCAATGCCGACGCCATCACCGGGGCCAGCGCACCGATGGCCTCGATTCTGTATCACTCGGCACAGATCGCTTACACGGTGCCATCGATCAAGACGCGCTTCGAATTCGGTGTGGACAACATCACCGACAAGGCGCCGCCGCTGATCTATCAGAACGGCTTGAACTACAACGTCGATACGGCGACCTACGATGTGCTGGGCCGCTATTACTGGGCGCGAGCGACGGTGAAGTTCTGACGTCGCCCGGAGTGAGTTAGATTCCCTCTCATGCTTGCAACCGTTTCACCCCCTCCCCTTCGCTCAAGGGGAGGGTGTCTTTCGGGAGCATGAGTGAGGAATATATGCGCTAATGGCTTCCCTTCCCGACGAACAAACGATCGCGAGCGCCATGCTTGCCGCCTTCCATCAAGGCGACATGACGCGTGTGCTTTCTCTAAGCGAAAGCCTGTCTGGCGACAACGAAACGACCCTGCTGCTGCGCGCGCTCGCCCTGCGCGCCACCGGCCACGTGCGTGACGCGGTGCCGCTTCTTGTGCGACTGACGCAGCTTAAACCGCACACGTTCGAATACTGGAACAATCTGGGACTGGCCGCTCAAGAAACAGATCAGACGGAAATATCCGAGCAATCCTATCTGCAAGCGTTGACGCTGGCGCCACAACAAGCAGACGTGCACTACAACCTCGGATTGCTCTATCTCCAACAAAAAAACTGGCTAGCAGCGCGCGATGCGCTGTTGGAAGCGGTGCAGCTTGCGCCCGACTTTATCGAAGCGCGCCTGCAAGCCGCGCATGCCTGCCATGTGTGCGGCGACAACACGCATGAAGAAATCATGCTGGAAAACGCCATCGATTGGCCACCGCAGCCTGCCGAGCAGGCGCTGACGCTGGCGAGCATGCTGTCCACCTTGGGCAATCAGGACGTCGCCATGCACGTACTGAAACAGGCCTTGCTACCGAACAACGGTGCCTCGCATGCGCTGCGCTTGCGCATCTCGGCGTTGCGTGCCGCTTTGTACGAGCGCAGCAATCAGCTCGACAAGGCCGAAGCCGAACTGACGCAGCTGCCATTGGAAAATCTCCATGAACAGCAACCGCAACTGTCCTGCGCGGCTTGGCTAGCGCATGCGGCCGTCGGAGCGCGGCGCGGTGATTCGCAACACGCCGCGGAGCTTTACGAACGCATCGCGGTGACGACGAGGGACGCCGAAGTGCTTGCGCAAGCCGCGTTTGGATTAGCCACTGCACGCCATCAGCAAGGACATCATCGCGATGCCTGGAAGGCGCTGCAGGATGCGCACGAGGCGCAACTCACGATCGCACGCGCCATCGTGCCCGAGCTGATGACTGAAGACAGCGAACCGTTGCCGATGGCGAATTTGACCGCCAATCGGGCCGAACGCCATCGCTGGGCCACGCTGACATCGCCATCCGCCAAACAAAGCCCGGTATTCATCGTCGGCTTCCCGCGCTCCGGCACCACTTTGCTGGAACAGATGCTGGACGCACATCCGAGCTTCCGCGCGATGGACGAGCGCGGGTTCGTCTATGAGCTCACCGAGCGTATGACGGCGATCGGTCAGCCCTACCCCTCCGCCCTGACGGACCTCACGCAGTCAGACGCGGATCAGTTGCGCGCCTTGTATTCAGCCATGGTACGGAAGGTCGTGCCCGATTTGGGTGCGCGACAGTTGGTCGACAAAAATCCGCTCAACATGTTGTGCCTTCCGATGATCGCGCGATTGTTTCCGAATGCGTCGATCATTCTGTGCGTGCGACACCCTTGCGACGTCTTGCTCAGTTGCTACATGCAATCATTTCGTTCACCGGCGTTTATGGTGTTGTGCAGCTCGCTCGAACGCTTGGCACGCGGTTACGTACGCGCCTTCGAACACTGGTTCGATCAAGTCGACGTGTTGGCGCCGCGCGTGATGACATGGCGTTACGAGTCGGTCGTCGCTCATTTCGACGAAAACGTTAAGCAATTGGGGCGCTTCCTCGCTATCGACGACCCGACGCCCATGACGCGTTTTGCGGAACATGCTCGCCATAAGGGATACATCAGCACGCCGAGCTATGCGCAGGTCACGCAGGGCATTCATGCTCGCGCGGTGCAGCGCTGGCTTGCTTATCGCGATATGTTCGAGCCTGTCTTGCCGATCCTGCGTCCCGTCATGGAGCGTCTCGGGTATACCTGAACGCGTCGATTAATCAGCACCACTCGCGCTGAAGTCACCGATAGCTTCGATCAACTCGGCCACTGCCGCGCGCTCTGCCTCCGTAAGATCAGGATTCCAGCAATCCAGAATCAGCACCACACGCGTCTGCTCGCTGCGATTCCAAGCCTCGTGCTCGAAGGTGTCGTCGAACGTCACGCATCGACCTTCTCGCCAAATATGCGTGGCGCCGCCAACACGCAAAGCGCATTGAGGCGGAACAATCAGCGGTAGATGCGTCACCAGGCGCACGTTGGTCACGCCCGTATGCGGAAGAATATGGGTGCCGGCGCTCAGCACGGAAAACAGGGACTCCGGCGCATGATTGCGAATGCGCGCCAACGGCACGCTATCCAGCAACGCAGCGGTGCGCGGGCACGCTTGCAGGTGCGCTTCATAGCGCTCTCCGTGCCGGAAGAAAAAGTAAGCATCCCAGGCGGCGGGCGCAGAGCCCGACGATCGCAGCATTTCCTGCTGCGCCTGCCCGGGCTGCGGCGCGCCGAGAAAAGTCTCCAGGCTAAACTCCTGGGCCAGTACGCGTTGCAACTCTTCGCGGATGTCGCCGGTGGCGGCCTCCAGCGTTTCCTGCCATGGAAAGCGTTCGCGCGGGTAATAAGGTTGACTGGGGATGCCCGGAAAATAGAGAAATTTCGGACGTTGGCGCGCATCGGGCATTTCGATGGAACGCTCGCCGAGATAGACGTCCAAACAATGCGTCACGCGCTCCAGTTCGTCAGCGCCGTAACGCTGTTGCAACGGCTCCAGCACGCCATGAAAGAAAGCGAGCCGTCCGGCGTCGACGAAGCGCATGGCGTGTTTTACGGTATCGCGAAGTCCCGGCGCTGTCGTTTCATCGTTGAGCCAGCGACCTTGGTTTTGCGCCGAGCGCAACGCGCCGAAATAGGTTTTCAAGGCTTCGTGGGGCTCGCCGAGCTGTTCCAGCGCTTGCCCCAAGTGCAATCGCGCGACGAACATATCCGGCGCGATGCGCAGGGTCTCGCGCAATGTCGCGGCGGCTGACGCGCCATCCGCCGTCGCCAAATGCACGGCACCGAGTTGCTGCAAAACGTTCGGGTCTTCGGGATGGATAAGCGCCGCCGCCTGCAGGCGCGCCAACGCCAGATTCAGCTCGCCGTTGGCGACATGGCAGCTGGCCAGCAGCTGCAGGGCCTCCACGTCGTCCGGCCGCCGGTCCAAAACCTGTTGAAACAGCGCCTGCGCCTCACGCACATCGCCGCGCTGCAGGCACGCGTGGGCGGCCTCGCGCCACTGTGCGACCTGCATGGCGGCCGATGTGTTCATGAACGCCTCCTCCCCGCACTACTGTGGTTTTAGCGCATAGCGACAGGCGCTTTCCACCTTTGCGAGCGAAAAAAGGCGCCACGGCAACCTGTTTGCAACCATTTCGCCATCGCTCGGTGACGTTGCGACATCAAACTGTGCTCCCGGGAACCTACCGGGGAGCGCCGTTATGGCCATTCTTCGCTGCCGAAGCGCCTTCATATCCGACGTACATCTGGGCACACCGGACTGCAAAGCAGCTTATCTGCTGGATTTTCTGCGCAGCCTGCAGTGCGAGAAGCTCTATCTCGTCGGCGACATCATCGATCTGGAATCGCTGAGCCGCCGCCGATGGTGGCATCCCGATCACGGCACCGTGATCGCGGAAGTGCTGGATATGGCCCGCCGCGGGGTCGAGGTCACCTATATCCCCGGCAACCACGACTGCGCGCTGCGCGGCCTGGTGGGCCAATCGATTTGCGGCGTACGCATCGAGCTGGATGCGATTCACGTAGGCGCGGACGGCCGTCGTTACCGCGTTAGCCACGGCGACGAATACGATCCCGAGCAGATCGGCCGTAGCTGGATGCTGCATATCGGCGAGGCCATGCACCGCTTCGTCTGCTGGGGCAACCGGCGCGTCAATGCGTGGCGCCGCCGCATGGCGCTGCCGTATCTGCCCTTGTCGATCATCGTGAAATCGCACATCGGCAAGGCACTGGCGTATATCCGCGCGTATGAAGAGCGTGTCGCGGCGGATGCGCGCGAACGCGGCGTCGACGGTCATATCTGCGGCCATATCCATTTTGGCCAAGTGCGTACGATCAACGGCGTGGTGTATCTCAACGACGGCGATTGGGTGGAACACTGCACCGCGCTGATCGAAGACGAAGCCGGGGCGATGGAATTGATTCACTGGAGCGAACAGCCCACCGCGCTCGGCCACGCGAGCCGCGAACTCGTACGTCCCTCGCCGATGGCCGCCCTGGCCCTCGCACCGCTCGCCCGTCGCCAAAAGCAGGATCTCGACGAACTGCAATCGGCGGCGTGAGCCCCGTTGCAAGCGAGCGGTCGAATTAGCGAGCCCGCGCCATGGCGGGGTTCTGCTATTCCTTTCTTGGCGTGAAAGCCTTGAAGCGGCACGGACCGCCAGCATATGGAGGGGGTACAATCGCCTACTCTCTGCTGGAGTTTCCGCCCTTATGTCCCTCGACACCGCCACCCGCGACCGTATCGAAACCTTGCTCAAAGACCACCGCGTGGTGCTGTTCATGAAGGGCACGCGCGCTCAGCCGATGTGCGGCTTCTCCGCCGCCGCCACGAATACGCTCAACGAATTGCTGCCCGACTACCACACGGTCAACGTGTTGGAAGATCAGGAAATCCGCGAAGGCATCAAGGCGTTCGGTAATTGGCCGACGATTCCGCAGCTTTATGTCGATGGCGAACTGATCGGCGGCGCCGACATTATTCGTCAGATGTATGGCAGTGGCGAATTGCATCAGTTGTTCGGCGCCGCGGCGCCGGACCGCACGCCGCCGGAAATCACCATCACCGATAAAGCGGCTGAAGCCATCCGCGCCGGCACCGCGAATGCGGAAGGCCTCGCGCTTCATTTGGAAATCGGCCCGGATCATAGCGCCGGCTTCCAGCTTGCTCCCGGTGGCGATCACGACATCGTCGTCACTGCCAACGGCATCGAAGTGCATTTCGATCCGGCCAGCGCGCAGCGCGCCAAGGGCATCGTGATCGACTGGGTTTCCACGATGCAGGGCGAAGGCCTTAGCCTCAAGTTTCCCGGCGCCGGCAACAACGGCATTCAGTCGATGAGCGTGCAGGAGCTGCAAAAGCGCCTCGCCGCCGGAACCATCACCCTGATCGACACGCGCCCGGCCCAAGGTCGCAGCATCGCCGCGCCGCTTCCGCAGGCGCGCATCCTGGAAGAAGAAGGCTACGCCGCGCTCGCCGCGCTGCCGAAAGACACCGCGCTGGCATTTATGTGCCATCACGGCATTTCCAGCCGCGGCGTTGCGGAGCGTTTCGCTGCGCATGGATTCACGCAGGTGTACAGCGTGGACGGCGGTATCGATGCGTGGGCCGCTGAAATCGATTCGAGCGTGCCGCAGTACTGAACCGGACGTCACCGACATAAGCGTTTTGCGCGTGGGGGCTTTGGCCCCCACGTTGCGTTTGGGTTTGCCCTCGGCGGTTCCCGGCTATCATCGGCGGATGAATCAAGAAACTCTGCCGGTAGCTCCAGGCGCGCTGCGCCAACATATTCGTCGGTGCATGGAGAACGATCGTCTCGCCGATGCGGAAACCGCGCTGCAGTCGCTGCTTGCGCAGTCGCCAAACGACACGGAAGCCCTGATCGATCTTGCCGACGTCTTGTTTCGACAAGGGCAGTTTCGCGCATCGAATCGCCCGCTGCTCCACGCGAGCCGTCACCTGCCGTATGACGCTCCGCTGATCTTCACGTTGGCGGAGCATTTGGTGGCACGCGGCGAGATTGTCGTCGCGCGCGCCTGTCTCGATTTGCTTGCGCAAGCGCCCGAGCCGCCGGCGGAGTTGCTCGCCGCACAAGCGAGCCTGCGTTTCTCGCTGGGCGAAATCTCCACCGCGCTGGCGCTGATGGAAGCGGCTGTGCGAGGCGGCGTGGATACGCCGACCCAATTGCACATGTACGCCATGCTGCTGCAATTCAGCGGTCGCATCGACGACGCATGCGCGGTTCTTGAACGCTGCATTGCGCGCTGGCCGACGTTCGGCGACGCTGCGATGGTGTTGGTCAATCTGCGCAAACAACGTCCTGAAACGCAGCGTCTGCAGTGGCTCGAAAAACAACTGCAACAGCTGCCCGACGCGAAAACGGATCGGGACCAGGCGTTTATCCGCGCAGAATTCGAATATGCGTGCTTCAAAACGCTCGACGATCTGGGACGCCACGACGAAGCCTGGCATGCGCTTGCGCGTTGCAATGCGCAGATGCATCAACTCAATCCGTACGAGGCATCCTCGGAAGAAGCCGTCACGTCGGCATTGATCGGCATGTCGTCGGTGACGCGCAAAGAATTGCCGCGCGCGAGCGACTTTCGCGGCCCGACGCCGATTTTCATCGTCGGCATGCCGCGCTCGGGCACAACATTGCTCGACCGCATGCTTTCCAGTCATTCGCAGGTCGCTTCCGCCGGCGAATTGATCGAGTTCTGGCGCCAGCTGCATTGGGTCGCCGATGTGCCGCCGGCTTTGTCGCAGGGGCTGCTCAAGGTGATTGCGCGCAGCGAAGACATCGACTATCGCGAACTCGGCGAACGTTATCTGAAGCAAACGCAATGGCGCGCGCGTGGGCGCGCGTTTTATGTCGACAAGTTGCCAGGAAATATCCAGATGATCGCGTTCATCCGGCGCGCGCTGCCGCATGCGCCGATCTTGCACATGACGCGTTCGCCGATGGATACATGCTTCTCCAATTTCAAGGCGATGTTCGGCAACATCTCGCCTTATAGCTACGACCTCGACGCGCTGGCTCACTACTATGGCCAATACGCGCAGCAAGTACGCCACTGGCATACGGCGCTTCCTGGCGCGATGTTCGACGTACCTTATGCGGCGCTGGTGCAGGATCCGGCTGCGATGCTACCCAAGGTGCTCGCGCATTGCGGATTGGAGATGGAAGAAGCGTGCCTGCGCCCCGAAGCGAACGAGGCTCCCATCGCGACGCCGAGCAGCGCGCAAGTGCGCGAGTCGATCCATACGCGCGGCATCGAGCAATGGCGCAGCTACGCCACACAACTCGATCCGCTGCGCGTAGCGCTGAAGCTCTAAATTCTTTCCGTTCGCGCGCCATCGGCGACGCAGCGCTTCGACATCGCCCTAAAAAAAGCCACCGATCTTGCGATCGGTGGCTTTGTAGTGCGATCAGTCGACGTGTCGATTAGTAATCGTAGGTCAACGTCAGGCGAACGGTGCGGGGATTCTGGAAGTAGATGCCCTGACCGTAGGTGTTGTTGATGTAGATCGTGTTGGTCGAAGCGCTGTACGCGTTCTCGCCGACGGCGTCGGTCTGCACCGGACGCTGCTGGTCGAACAGATTGAACACGTCCAGGCTGACCGTCATCTTCTGCTGCGCGAAGTCCGGACGGTAATGCACGCCGAGGTTGAGCGGGAACGTCCACGGCGTGTGGCCGATCGAGCCTGGGGGCATGCGAATGCCGTGGCACCAATGGTAGTTACCGCTGCCGAAGTTGTTGTAACCGCTCGGATCGCCGACTTCACCCGGGCCGTAGTATGCAGCGCCCGAACCGCCCGGACCGTAGTAGCCCAAGCATTCCTGCGGCAGGCCGGACTGAGCCAGCATGGTGGCGGACAGCAACCATTCCGGGGTGATCTCATACGCGCCACGGAAACGGAACTGATGCTTGCGTGTGTTGATCAGCTCGCCGTCCTGACCATTCATCAGCTGCCAGGAGTCCCAGTCTTCCGTCTTGGAGATGTCCTGCTGACCGAAGTCGGAGCGCACCTGACCTTCGGTGTTACCCCAACCGTGGGTGTAGGTGTAATCCATGCGAGCCATCCACTTGCCGTCGAACGGATGCTCCAAGTAGAGATCCAGCGACGCGATCTTGCGGCGGGCGCCATTGATGTAGCCCCAGTCGTGCTGCGTCATCGGCACGATCGTGCGGGCGCTGCCGTCGTCCGACACCAGCAACATGTCGTTCGTCTTGCCCGGGTTGATCAGGCGGCAGTAATTCGCACCGTACAGCGAGTTGGAGTAGTTGGCCGGATTCAGACCCATCGTGGCCATCTTGGCCGCGATCAAGCCGGGCTGGCACTCGTCGTCGATGGCCACCTTCAAGTTGCGCCACATCGCCTTCGCGCCGTAGTTCCACTTGGCGTTGAGCTGCTTGTCGAAGCCGACGATGTATTCGTCCACGTACTCCGGCTTCAAATTGCGCGCGGTAACCTGCTGCGGATCTTTCGCCGAACCGGTTTCGCCGTCCGGCGAGGTGGTCGCATGCAGCTGCGTCAAGCCAGTCGGAACGCCGTTGCCGTCGATGCCGGTGTAGCTGTAGTTGGTGGTCAGGTAGTACGAACGGTTCGCCGCACGCTCCGCCACGTCATCCGGCAGCGCGAGGTAGTAGCGACCAACGTTGCCGTATACCTTGAACGAAGAGTCGCCATTGACGTCCCAGGTGGCGCCGACACGCGGTTCCCACTGGTTGATCTGGTTGGTGAAGGCTTCGCCCAGATCGTTGTAGTTGGTGTAGTGCTCGTTACGCACGCCGACCTTCAACAGCACGGTGGACGAGACCTGCCAGGTGTCCTGCAGGTAGTACGCCTTCTGCGCCGTCGTCATGCTGGTGGCCCAGCCGATCTCGCGCTTCTGCACCACGCCGCCGGGGAGGTAGCGCCAGTAGTAGTTGAGCGACGGATTGAACGGGTTGGTCTGCGAGATACCTTGGTCGTGGGCTCGATAGAACATGTTATCGATACCGGCGGCCAGATCGTGGCTACCCAACTTGTAGTCGAAGTCGACGCGCAGACCGCGGGTTGCGTTTTTCGCATCCGGCGAGATCCACGACGTGTTCGTCTGGTTGTTGGAGAGGTTGGGCTGCGTGCCGTTCGGCAGCACTTCGTTGTACGGACGCGAAATGAAAGGCAGCGGGCTGGTGTTGCCGTAGGCGATCGGGTTCTGGAAGTTCGCCTTGCCGAACAGAACGCTCAACGTGGCCGCATCGGTGATGTAGCTGGTGAAGTGGCCGATGTAGAACTGAGCGTTGTCCTTGTGCGCGTCGGACGGACCGGAATACGCACCGAACTTGCGCGTGGCGTAATCGAACGCATACAGACTGCCCGCGCCGTCGCCGGCGTACAGGCCGCGCTGGCTGTTACGCAGCGTGGTCAATTCGAGGATGTTGCTGTCGGTAATGTTCCAGTCGATCTTGCCGTAGAACTTGGAGCTCTGCTGGTTGGTCACGCTGTAGTTGGTCGACGGCGCGTTCGTGTCCACGCCCACCAAGGTGCTACGCGTCTTGGTGACTTCAGGTGCCAAGAAGATAAACAGCTTGTCCTTGATCAGCGGACCGCCGACGTAGGCCGAATAGATCGTTTCCCACTGCTTGTTTTCGTTGCGGTACTGACGCAGCGTGCCGGGCTTGGTCGGCTCTTCGAGCGCGTAGTTGACCTGGCTGGTCGACGGCGGCACGTACGGATTGCCGTAGACGTTGTTGTCCGGATTGCTTTCGAGATAGCGCGGCTGCCACACAACCTGACCGCCGAAATGCCACTCGTTGGTACCGCGCTGACCGATCTGGCTGATCACGCCACCATCGGAACGGCCGTACTGTGCGTCGTAACCGCCGGTGAGCGTTTCCTGCTGCTGGATCGCGCCGTAGGGGAGCTGGAAGCCACCCAGGTTCTTGTAGGGCTCGGCAGTATTGAAGCCGTTGACGTAGTACGCGTTCTCACTGACAGACGAACCGCCGAAGGACACCAGCGCGTTGCCGCCCGGGCCGGAGAAGAAGCTGCTGCCCGAAACGGTGTTCGGCGCCAACAGGGCGATGGACTCGGCATTGCGCGTGATCGGCAGCTTTTGCAGTTCGGCTGCGGTGATGACGGTGCCCGAGTTGGTGTTCGTGACGTCGATGGGCGGCAGCGCGTTGGCCGAGACCGTGACGGTGCCCAGCGACTTGGCGTTGGCGGAGTTCGCGCTAACGAAATCCACGCCGGTGGCGCCCGAGGTAACGGACGCGTTTTCATGCGTCGTGACCGGCTTGCCGTCCTGCTTCAAGGTGACGGTATACGTACCGACCGGCAGGTTACCCACTTGGTAGCGGCCATCGGCGCCAACCGCAACTTCGCGCGTTACGCCCGTTGCGCTGGACGACACCTGCACGGTTTCACCGGACGCGGCCGGAGCCTGACCGTAGATGCTGCCGGTCACGGCCTGAGCCATCGCACCACCACTGAAGGCCAAACCGAGCGCTACAGCAAGCGCGGTATGGCGCACCGGGGCACGACGCGCGCGGTGAGTTGAATTTTCTATTTGCATTGACAGCTCCCCTAATGAGCTATGGACGACACCCAAATAAGTAGTCATCGCACCGGTCACGTAGCGCTTTCCCCTCCAGGCAAAGCGGCACGGCCACCCTGAGTGCTTTGACGACACCCTCCCCGCAAGCACGATTGGTAAAGCCTTTTTTAACTCGTGCTTAGCAATTGCGGTCGGACCGAGCGTAATAGGGGCATCAAATGTAAGTCAAGAACTTACGATCTGTAAGTAATAACTTACGCCATAAGTCAATGATTTGTCGTAAAAAACCGTCGTTCGGGCCAAATCTGAGGCCCCGGCAAGATGATGACCTACGATTTTTTACGAGGATCAAACCTTACTTCGCAAAATCTGCGCGATTCGGACGCAACAAATATCGAACGCCGGGCGAGCGCCTACATCGCTTGGTCAGCACTCAAACGAGATGCGTCCGCACTTTCAAACGCCCATGAGGGAGCACCGACGCAAGCTGGCGATGGGACATACCCATTGCGGGTATCGCCTAGGAACGCCTCATGCAAGAGTGGAATTTTCTGCATGGCGTGTCTCGCGACTGGCGCCAGCTATTTGGACGAAGGTCGATAAGCAAATCGGCGCTTCGTGCATGCGCCTTACTTACCGCACAAAACGGCGAATCAAATTTCCGCCCACATGCGCAGCAAATTGGCGTGCGATTTACTGACGGCATCGAAAAGCGGGCTCTTGCCCTCGCGATTGAAGATTTGTCGTTTGGCGTTGTCCAAATCCCACAGCAATTCGCGCTGAGCGGGATCGCGCACTTGGCTTTGCACCCAGATGATCGCCGCATCGCGCACGCCGCGCGTGACAGGTGTTACGTGGTGCAGCGTGTTCGCGGGATATGCGATCGCCGCGCCTGCCTCAAGCTTGAATTTGCTGCCGATGCCGCTCATGAAAACGGTCAACTCGCCGCCGTCGTAACTGCGGGGGTCGGAAAGAAAAATGGTAATGGCGATGTCGCTGCGTACAGCCGTGTTAAAGCTGCCCATGACGGGCGCGTCCACATGAGGGCCGTATTCCATGCCCGGCCCGTAACGATTGAACAACACCGACGTCGTCGCCGCGGGCAACAACGCAGCCTGCATTTCATTGCTGCGCATAAACGCTTCGCCTACCGTGCGCGCAATCTGCTCGTATTCGGGCGTACCCAAGGTCGCTTGCAGATTTCGCTTTACTTCGCGCGCGGACCAGCCGGCCGTACTGGCTCCATCTGCAAACGGAACGCTTTTCAGCTTCGACTGGATGATCGCCAGCTCATCGGGACTGAGAACGGAGGGAGCAAAGTAAATCAAGGCAGTAACCCTTCATAAGGTTGCATGGCGCCGTCCATGGTAATCGCACGCTGTGCCAAGCGGAACGGCCAAGGCCGTATTGCGGTTTTTTGCCGCGAAGAACATGCAAAACTAGGCGTCGGCCTTCAAACCATCCATATCAGGTAGCCCATGTCGCCTCCCTCCCTCTCTCCCGCAGCACGCCAGTGGTTGAGCGAAGCCGGTAAGGCGTTATCCGAAGGGCGCGCGGATTTGGCCGAACAACCCTTGAAACGCGTGCTGGCCGAAGCACCCGACTTCGCCAATGCGCAGTTTCTGTATGGCATCGCTTGCCAGATGCGCGGCGACAGCGTCAATGCCGCCGCATTTATGCGCAAGGCGGCGCTGCAACGCCCGGATGATCCAAGCATCCTCACCAACCTTGGCGGCGCGCTCTACGATTCGGGCGCCACGGAAGAAGCCTTCACGCATCTGCGCCGCGCTACCGAACTGGCGCCTATGCAAGCTGCGGTCTGGTTCAACCTTGGCAAAGCGCTGAAATTGAACTGGCAGCTGGATGCGGCAGCAGACGCCTTGCGGCGTGCACTCGATCTTGACGCACGACACATCGCTGCGCGCACTACGCTCGCCGATATCTTCACGATACGCGGCGACATTTCCGGCGCCGTCGCCCAATACCGCAAGGTGCTCGCTCTGCAGCCGGAACACGCACTTGCATGGCACGGGCTGGCCAATCTGAAAACCGTATCGCTGACTCAACAGGATGCGCAACAAATCCAGCACATTCTGCAAAGCTCGCGGCTTGCGCCCGATGACCGCGTATTCCTGGGTTTCAGCCTCTACAGGGCGCTGGAAGATCAACACGACTACGCCGGCGCCTTTCAAGCGTTGCGCGAAGCCAATGCACTTAAGCGGCAATTGATTGAGTGGAACGCTGCTGTTGAGCACGCTCATGTTGGCGACATCGTCGAAGCGTTTCGCCATCCGATGCCAACGCCGCTCGATCCAACCCTCGGGCGCGAGGTGCTTTTCATCGCAAGCATGCCTCGTTCCGGATCGACACTCGTCGAGCACATCCTTGCCTCGCATCCGCAAGTGGAAGGCGCGAATGAGATTTCCGACTTGTCACACGTCATCGAAAGGGAATCGAAACGGCGCGGCAAAGCATTTCCGCATTGGGCGGCAGATGCGACACCGGAAGATTGGGCGCGACTGGGCAAGGACTATCTTGCGCGCACCGCGCACTGGCGCAAAAAACGCCCCTATTTCACCGACAAAGGATTGCAGAACTGGCAATGGATCGGCGTTATTCGCGCCATGCTGCCGGGCGCCAAGATCATCAACTGCCATCGCGATCCCGTCGAAACCTGTTTTGCCTGCTATCGACAGTTGTTTAGCGAAGGCATTCTCTTCAGCTACGACCTGGACGATCTGGCCAGTTACAGCAACGACTACGTGCATCTTAGCAACTTCTGGCAGCAGCATTACTCGGGCTACGTGTTCGATCTTTCCTACGAAGCATTAGTGCAAGAACCCGAAGTACTGATTCGGCAATTGCTCTCATTCTGCCAACTGCCCTTCGACGAAGCTTGCCTCTCGCCACATCAAACACAGCGCGACGTGCATAGCACAGCCAGCGCTGCGCAAGTACGGCAACCCATTCGCAGCGACACGGCGCGCAGCCCGCGCTATCGGGATTTTCTGCAACCGCTTATCCAGCGTCTCGATCGCTGAAACGAAGAAGGCCGCCGGTTTCCCGGCGGCCTTCTTCTTTGTTCCGTTGCCGGCGCCATCCTTGGCGCCGGTGAATCCGCAACGGGAATTACCAGTCGAACTTCACGCTGAAATCCACGTAGCGCGGCAGTTCCGTCGAAACCGCGGTCTTGTACAGCGGGTTGTAGTAACCCGTCGAACCTTGGTAGATGACGTACGAGTTGTTGATGTTCGAGTACAGCAACGCAGCCTGTTCGTTGAACAGATTGTGCACTTCCGCCTGGAACGTGAGGTGCTTGTCCGCCCACGCCGGAATGTACGTCAAGCTCAGGTTGAGCTGATGAGTCCACGGCGTATGACCGCTGGTTCCCGGAGGAGAACCCATGCCGCCGAAAGCCACACCCGTGGGCGAGTTGCCGCTCGGCACGCCGCCGCAGAAGTGCTGGTACGGGCCACCGTACAGATCCGGATCGATCGTGGCGCCATAACCGCTCAAGCAGATGTTGGGCGCACCCGACTGGATGATGTACGTGCCGCTGATCATCCATTCCGGCGTAATGGCATACGAACCGAAGGTCTTCAGGGTATGGCGACGGCTGTTGGCCTGCTCACCGTTGGCATACGCCATGATGTCCGGGAAGTCCCACTGCGCTGTGGTCGAACCCGACTCACCGCCGTTTCGCTGGTTCGTCGTCTGGCCCGTCGCGGTTTCGGTCGGACCTTCGCTGCTGCCGTACGACTTGGCGAACACGTAGTCGACCTTGGCGTACCACTTGCCGTCCCAGGTGTGTTCCAAATAGTTTTCCAACGCGTAGTAATTACGCGACGGCTTCGGGAACGTCGAGATGATGTTCGTCAAGACGCCCTGTCCGGTGTTCGGATCCCACACCGACAGACCGCAGGGCTGCTGGATGTAGTTGGACTTGCCAGGATTGACCAGCGCACCCACGACGTTGCCGCAGGCAACGAGGTTGGTATCGTCGACAAGGTTGCCGGCCCGTTCCCAGGTTGCCTGCATGCCCCAAACCAGACCGGTATTGCCGATCATCTTCTGGAGGCCCAACACGTATTCGTCCTGGTATTCCGCCTTGAGGTTCTTAGCGGCGTAGTCCAAGGAATTACCGGGGACGCCATTCTCACCGTCCGGCGAATAGTAGCCAGGCGTCGTTACGCCCGGTGCCAGGTTGATGAGAACCGGAGTCAAGCCCGTCGGAACGCCATTGGCGCTGATGCCGGTGTAGGTATAGGTGACTTCGCCATTGATCGTACCCATGGCGGAGTTACGCGCGGCCAGACCTGCCGGCAGCGCCAAGTAGTAGCGACCTGCGTTACCGAACACCTTGAATGTGCTATCGCCAAACACGTCCCAGCTGAAGCCCAGGCGGGGCGCCCATTGCGGCTTGGTTTCCCGCACGTAGGCAACACCGTTCGGACCGAAGTTCTGGAACTCGTCGTTACGAATGCCGAGGTCGAGCAGCACGCTTGGCGTTACCTGCCAGCGGTCTTCCACATACTGTGCCTTCTGGCGGACGGCCAGCGTGACGTCCGAACCGAACAGACTCTGCGTCACGTAATTGCCCGGAACCGGCGTACTTACGTACGGAGCCGTTGTCGCATAGGGCGGCAAGCTGCCCGGCGTCAGGTAAGCCCAGGAACCGCCACCAAGAATTCGGCTACCGTCGTGATCGTCACGGTTCTGCATGTTGTCGATGCCGAACTTCAGATCGTGGTCAGCCGTGATTT
Source organism: Dyella sp. 2HG41-7 (assembly GCF_021390675.1). NCBI lineage: Bacteria > Pseudomonadati > Pseudomonadota > Gammaproteobacteria > Lysobacterales > Rhodanobacteraceae > Dyella > Dyella sp. 2HG41-7. Next base: position 928,844 of record NZ_JAJEJV010000004.1, on the reverse strand, counting down.
TCCAATCCAAGTCAACGCGCAGATTGGCGACTTTGGTCTTGTGATTGGGGTTGCCGATCGTCGTATCGACCAGGTTCGGCACGACAACGCCAGGCGGTACAGCTACGCCCGAGTTGAAGGTAACGGGTGCCGCGTTGCCACCGCCAGCCAGGCTGGAGTAGTACTTACCGTCCATCTGGCCGTACAACACTTCGAGGGTGAGGTCGTCGGTGATGTACGAGGTGTACTTGAGGATGCCGAGGTCAAACGTGTTCTTGGTCAGCACGCCCGGACCGTAGAACGAGCCGACGCTCTGGTTCGAGTAGTTGTAGTTGTAGAAGTTGTTGTTGGTTTGGTTGTCCTGAGTGTGGACACCGGTCAACTCCAGCACGTTGCTGTCGTTGATGTTCCAATCCAACTTGCCGTAGACCTTGGGCTTATTATCCGCAGTGGACGACCAGAAACCTTGCGGCTGCGAGATACCGTTGGAGCCCAGACCGTACTGGTTGCTGTCGTGCTCCCATTCGGCCGTCAGGAAGAAGAACAGCTTGTCTTTGATCAGCGGACCACTGATGTACGCGTCGTACACGGTCTGCCAAATGCTGTTCTGCCTGTTGCCCCTTTCAATCTGGCCGTAGCCAGGAGCATAGGCCGTGGTGCCTTGACTCGGCGCCAGCCAGGAAGAACCGACCGGCGTCAGCGGATTGCTGTAATAGACGTTGTCGGCATTGCTGTCGGCGAAGGCCGGCTGCACGGACACATAAGCACCGGCGTGGAAGCTGTTACCGCCGCGCGCGCCGATCTGACTGATCACGCCGCCAGTCGAACGACCGTACTCAGGACCATAGCCCGAGGTGATGGTCTGCTGTTCGGCAATGGCGAAGTAAGGCAGCGCAACGCCGCCCGAGCCACCGATGGGGTCGGTGGTATTGAAGCCGTTGAGGTAGTAAGCGTTTTCCACAACGCTGTTGCCGCCCATGGAAACCAGCGGCGTACCGGTCGGACCGGTACCAAGCGATGACGGACCACCGGTCACGCCCGGAGCCAGCAGCGCGATGGCTTCAGCGCTGTGTGCGATCGGCAGCGTCTTCAATTGCTGCGCGGTGATCACCGAGGTCTGGCGTGTGGAGGACACGTCAATCGCAGGCATCGAGTTGGCCGTGACCGTGATGCTTGAAAGGTTCTTGACGTTCTTGTCCGTCTCGGCCGTTGCAAACGCCACTGGCGTACCGCCTTGCACCGTCACCGACACATGATCGTGCGTGGCGATGGCATTGCCGCCCTGCATCAGCGACACCGTGTATTCGCCCGTCGGCAACTGATTGACGCCGTAACGGCCGTTGTTATCGACAGCGACTTCGCGGGTCAAACCGGTCTGCGTGTTGACGACGCGAACCGTTTCGCCTGCAGCCGCCGGCGCGGTACCGAAGATCGAGCCCGTCGTGGCCTGCGCCAACACCTGTCCCGAAAAACCGAAACCCATCGCAACGGCGACGGCCAGCGCGGTGTGGCGCACCGGCAGCTTGCTCGATGCGGACACAATTTTCTTAATACTCATTTAGGAGCTCCCCAGCAGCAAAAAAACCCAGAGGCAAAGAAAAACCGTCAACGAAAAACCCCGCCCAGCGCGGTTCCCAATGCCGGCCGGATCGCTAACGATTTTTTACTTCCCCATCCCCGACAAATTGCTCGAGCCAAACACCTTTTTTAACGGCTCTTTAAGCACTCTGTTACCCCTGAAATTAAGGGCTCGAATAACAAAAAGTCAACAACAAATTCCCACGTGTAACAACTTTTCCAAGTATTTCGCAAGTAATTACGTAAACCGCATTTTCTCTCGCGCAAAGAACCGCATTAGCTGGACATCAACAAAAGCATACGAATATTAAACGCAAGAAAAAACGCATCGATTAATCCCCTAATTCGTCCTCGAATCGAAGGTGTTTGACGCTTCGCCCATTTCGCCGCACCAGCTTCAGCGCTTCGATGCCGATGCGAATATGCGATTCGACGAATTGCATCGTGACGCTCCGATCGCTCAATTCGGTTTTTACGCCTTCGGGAATCATGGGCTGATCGGACACCAGCAAGAGCGCGCCGCACGGAATATGGTTGGCGAAGCCCGCCGCGAAAATGGTGGCGGTCTCCATATCCACCGCCATGCATCGCGTTCGACGCAGATATTCCTTAAATGTTTCGTCGTGCTCCCACACGCGGCGATTGGTGGTGTAAACGGTGCCAGTCCAATAATCGTGCCCAAGGTCGCGAATCATGGTGGAAACGCCACGCTGCAATTGGAACGCGGGCAATGCCGGCACGTCGGAAGGCAAATAATCGTTGCTAGTGCCTTCGCCGCGAATGGCGGCAATCGGCAACACCAAATCGCCGATTTGATTCTTCTTTTTCAAACCGCCGCATTTCCCCAGAAATAATGCAGCGCTGGGCTGAATCGCGCCGAGCAAATCCATCACCGTCGCGGCATTGGGACTACCCATTCCGAAGTTGATGAGCGTGATGCCGTCCGCCGTCGCACTAGGCATCGGGCGATCGCGCCCCTGCACGTCGACGCCATGCCATTGCGCGAAGAGGTCGACGTAATGGGCGAAGTTGGTAAGCAAAATGTGGCGGCCGAACTGCTCAAGCGGCACGCCTGTATAGCGGGGCAACCAGTTGGTGACGATCTCGTGCTTAGTCTTCATTCAGAGCTCTTTTTCGAGCGCGGCGAGTCATCGCTGCGCGTTATCGGCGGCATGCCAAATTTCAAGTGCGGCCATCTTAGAACCAGCGGTCGGCAGGTTGCTGCGGCTCCGTGAACCCGCTGACAACTGCGCGGGAAGCCGCCCGGAACCTTTATGCGCTGCGACAATCACTTAGGATAGGTGCGTGCTATGGTGAGCACGCCAAACAGTGAGGGGAGTTGGCGACATGCGAATGGGCTTGGCCATCGATGCGTCTTGCGATTTGCCGCAGGACTTTTTGCAACAACACGACATCGCCGTCATGCCCATCGCGGTGCAGATCGACAAGGCCGTGTTCAAGGACAATCGCGATCCGGCCGAAATCGAGCGCTTCCTCAATCTCAAGCTAAGTAGTCGCAGTCATTCGGCGGAAACCGAGCCGTGCTCGGTCGAAGACGTACAGAAACTGTTTCTGGAAAAGCTCGTGCTGGAGCGGGACTGCGTGTTCTGCCTCACCATCACCGCAGCGCGCAGCCCCATCTACGACAATGTCGTCAAGGCGAGCTTTGCGGTATTGAAAAACTATCGCAGCGTGCGCGAACCCGCCGGAATTACCGGTCCGTTCTTGATGCGTGTGTTGGATACACGCAGTCTGTTCGCCGGATCCGCGCCGTGCGTGGTCGAGGCCGCGCGCCTAATGCAGGCGAACGAAACGCCTGCGGCGATACGCGAACGCGTGGCGTATATCGCCGAAAACTCCTACGGCTACATGCTTCCGCGCGACCTCTATTACTTGCGCGCACGCGCCAAGAAAAAAGGCGATCGTAGTGTTGGTTTGTTTAGCGCGGTGCTCGGCTCCACGCTGGATATCAAACCGCTGATTCGCGGTTATCGCGGCGACACCATGCCGGTCGGCAAGGTGCGCGGCTGGGAAACGGGATGCGAAACCCTGTTCGGCTATGCCGCCGACCGCGTGCGCGCCGGATTGCTGGTTCCGGTGATGTGCACGGCTTATGGCGGCGATCTCGCGGAACTCCCGAAACTGCCCGGCTTCGACAAACTCGCCGCTGCCTGCGAGGAATGCGGCGTCACCTTGATGCAGGCGCCGATGAGCATTACCGGCATGGTCAATGTCGGCGAAGGCGCGGTCACGATCGGTTTTGCGGCAGAAGAACACGACGTCGAGTTCTGAGCCTGTCGCCCATTCGATAAGCGAAAAGCACGAGAGCATTGCAGCATGATTCGCCTGGCCATCTGCGCGGTGCTGATACTCGCGCTGCTTCTCGTGGCAGCGCTTTGCGCGCCTTCGCGCGCGCACGCCCAAACGCTCACCGTTTACAAGTGCCGCACCGCGCAAGGTCAGCTGATCTACCAAGGCGCACCGTGCAAGCAAGGTCAGCAACAACAAACCATGCAGCTCGACGACAGCGGCCCCGCTGCCTCGCCATTGCCGGAGTCTCCCAACGCGCCACCGGCCGCCGCCGTTGCGCCACCCGCTCCGCCATCCGCGCCGCCTACACCGCCATCGACGATGTATCGCTGTACGCGCGCCACCGACCAAACCACCTATTTAAGTGCCAACGGCGATCCGCCACCCTACTACGCACCGCTCGCGATGACCGGCATCGTCCCCACGCCCTTGGGACATATCACGCCAGGCGTCAAAGCCAACGCCGCGATGGTCGCCAGCCATTACATACAAGTGCAGGATCAATGCGTACCGATGACGCTGCAAGACACGTGCTCGACCTTGCGCGATCAATTCGACGACAACGAACGCAAACTGTCGCGCGCCTTCAAGAGCGATCAACCGCCGCTGCTTCAACGCGAAAAGGAACTGCTCGATCAACTCAAGCATTGCTGAGCAAAGTTTGCGCACGATGTGCATCGCGTCACTCAAGTGACTGTCGCACAAGCGTTGTGAAGAGTTGTCCACAGCGTTACCACCAGGGTTTCCCCAGCGGCTGTGGAAAAGTAAGTCTCAAAATCCGAAGTTGAGAAACCCGCCATCTACCGCGAGCACTTGTCCGGTGATGTAGCTGGCGGCCGGCAAGCAGAGAAAGGCGATCGCTGCCGCCACTTCTTCCGGCTCGCCAATGCGACGCAACGGCGTACGATCGAGCACTTCATCCAGATAATCGGAATCCGCCAACGCGGGCTCGGAGCGCTGTGTGCGGATGTACCACGGTGCCACCGCATTGACGCGGATGCCGTCGATCGCCCATTCCGCCGCAAGATTGCGCGTGAGCTGATGCAACGCGGCCTTGGTCATGCCGTACGGTGAGCCGGTGCGTACATGCGTCATGCCGGATACCGAACCGACATTGACGATCGCTGCGCTGGCGTGCTGGGCAAGATGCGGATGCGCGAGCCGGCACATTTCGTAGGCGGAAAACAGGTTCTGCTCGAAGATGGCGCGGTATTCCGCTTCCTCGTAGTCGACGGTGGCTTTCGGGGAATTGCCGCCGGCGTTGTTGACGAGCAGCGAGAGCGGCATATCCAGATCCGCCACCCAATCGAAGATCGCGAGTCGGTCTTCCGCTTCGCTTACATCCGCGGCGAACGTCATCACTTCCACGCCGGAGAAATCGTCCGTCAATTCCACACTGACCTGTTCGAGGTAATCGCTGTCGCGCGCCACCAGCAACAGGTTCGCGCCCAAGCCGGCCAATTCGCGCGCGGCGGCATATCCGATGCCTTTGCTGGCGCCGGTGATCAGCGCGGTATGGTCTTGCAATTGCCAAGCGTCGATGCGGCTGTTCATGCGCGAAGCTTAGAGCTTGTCCGCTGCCTCTGCCTAGTTCATCGCCGGGATCGAGCGGGTTGTGCGCCGTGTCTACTTAAACGACTTGTCCGAAACGCCCACTGGCGAGACACTGAACGCGTCCCTGATCGAGGCCGCGCCATGAAAACCGCTACCGCACTGTTCTGCTTGCTGGCGCTTGGCGCCTGCAGCAACAAGCCGCCTGCGCCGCAATCCGATCCCAAGTCCGCCGCCGCAGCGCCTAGCGCGCCATGGGACGGTATGAAGCAGGACGAGCAACGCGCCAAGGACGTGAAAAAGTTGGTGGAAAAGCAAGCGGCGGATCAAGACAAACAGATCGAACAGCAAACACAATAGTTTTTACCTACACAGCGGCGTTTGGACGTCTGAACGTCCATCGCTTGCCATCGCCCACCGATGCAGGCAAGGTTCGGGCATGAGTCCCGATACCACGCACCACGCAGCTACTCCTTTGCTTGAGATCCATGAAGCCAGCGTGTTGCGCGGCGAACGCCTGATTCTCGATCGGCTCAGCTTGCGTTTGGCAGCCGGCCAGCACACCGCCATCCTCGGCGCCAACGGTTCGGGAAAATCCACGCTGATCCGGCTGATCGCGCGGCAGCTTTATCCGCTTGCGCGGCAGGACGGCACGCCAGTGGTGAAGATATTCGGCTCCGAGCGCTGGAATGTCACCGAGCTGCGCAGCCTGATCGGCATCGTATCGCCGGCGGTGCAACGGGATTACACCAGCGACTCGCCGTTGGAAGTCTTCGATGCCGTCGTATCCGGCTTCTTCGCCGCACGCGGTCTCGGTTTGGACCACCACGTGACCGACGTTATGCGCCAACGCGCTTATGAGGCGCTGGAGCAGATGGAAGCGACGTCGTTGATAGGACGCGAGATGGCGAGCCTCTCCACCGGCGAAGCGCGTCGCGTATTGATTGCCCGTGCGTTGGTGCATCGTCCCCGCGCGCTTTTGCTGGACGAACCTTGCGCGGGCCTGGATCCGGTCAGCCGTCGGCGTTTTCTCGAAAGCCTGCGCCATCTGGCGCAACGTGGCGTCACGCTGCTGCTTGTCACGCATCACGTCGAAGAAATCCTTCCGGAAATCGATCACGTGGTGCTGTTGCGCGACGGACGCATGCTGCGACAAGGTAGCAAGGCCGAGGTGTTGACGAACGACGCATTGACGACGGCGTTCGGCATGCCTATGCGCATCGCGCGTCAAGGCGCGTATTACCACGCCAGCGTAGACTGAATCCCTTTACACGCTGCGACTTGCATAGCGTGCCGCAACGGCGTGCTCTTCTCTCTTGGAAGAGAGCGCCGGTTTTACGCGACGCTCAATGTATTCAATGCGGCGTGCAGAAACAATACGAATACACGTTCGGCTGCCCCGCTTGCGCCGTGCTCAGCATATTCAACTCCGGCGCAAATGCCGGCAACTGCGCGAACCAGTTCGGCAGCTTTACGCCGTAACTTTGCAGACCCGCCACCATCGCCGATTGATTGAGGCTCACCACAAATCGCTCGAACGTGCCCATCGGTTGTTCCTGATAGCGCACGGAGTAGCCCTTTTCCAGCTTCGCCAGATCCGCAGCTTTTTGAATCGCCGCGTCGAGCCCGCCGAGTTGATCGATCAAACCGCGCTGCTGCGCCTGACTACCCGTCCACACACGACCTTGCGCGATCGTGTCGATAGCGGCGTAATCCTTGCCGCGCGCCTGCGCCACGCCGCCTACGAAATCGTGATAGCCCTTGTTGATGATGGACTGAATCACCGTGCCGACCTTGGGATCGAGCGGACGACTGATATTGAACGCACCGGCCAACGGCGACGTGCTTACGCCATCGGCGTTGACGCCCAGCTTGCCGAGCGCGCCGGGCACCGTGAAAAACATGCCGAAAATGCCGATCGAGCCGGTGATCGTGTTGGGCTCGGCGTAGATCTGATCCGCATTCATCGAGATCCAGTAACCGCCGCTGGCCGCGACGTCGCCCATCGAAACGACGACAGGAATGCCGGCTTTGCGCGTCAACGCCACTTCGCGTCGAATTTCTTCCGCCGCATACACTTCGCCGCCGGGCGAATTCACCCGCAACACCAACGCCTTGGTGCGCTTGTTTTCGCGCGCGCTGCGAATCAGCGCGGCCGTCGACTCGCCGCCGATGGAACCGGGCGGTTGTTGCCCGGAAGCGATCTCGCCTTCCGCGACCACCACCGTGACGGCGGTGCGGCTCAGATTGTCCTGGCTCGGCATCTGATCGGCGTAGCGATCCAGGGGCACGCCGCGGAATCCGTGTCCATCTTTGCCCGCAGGCACGCCTTGCGAGCGAAGCGTGTCGATCAACTCGTCGCGCGTGGCAAGACCGTCCACCAGGTGCTCATCGAGCGCGAGTTTGGCTAGATCGCCTTGCGCCGATGCAATGCGATCGGGCAGACCGTCGATATCCGCACGCACCACCGCTGGATCGAGTTTGCGCTGCTTCGCGATACGGGCGATGTAGTCGTCCCACAAGCCGCCCATCCAGTAACTGTCCGCTTCTTTGGATTCGGGCGATGCATGATCTAGTATGTAAGGTTCGGCGGCGCTCTTGAACTGACCGACGCGGAACAAGTAGACATTCACGCCTAACTTGTCGAGCAGATCTTTGTAGAACAGGCGATAGTTCGCCAAACCCGTAATCAGCAGACCGCCCTGGGGATCGAGCAAAATGCGATCCGCATGCGCCGCCAAGTCGTACTGGTATTGATCCAGATACGAAGCCCACGCAATCACCGGCTTGCCTGATGCGCGAAAACGATCCAGCGCCGCGCCGACTTCCGTCAGCGCCGCAAAACCCGAGGCTTGCAGATGACTGGGATCGAGCACGATGCGCGTGATATGCGAATCCTTGGAGGCCGCGTCGATCGCGCCGACGATGTCGCGCAACTGCACTTCCTTCGGTTCGTTACCGGAAAGCTTGGACAACGCGCGTTGCATCGGATTGATGCTGTATTGCTCGACCAGTCGCCCTTCCGGACGCAGCACCAACACGCTGTTGTCCTGAATGTCGTTGAGGTGCTTGGACGCGCCGAGGGCCAGGATGAACAACCCCACCACCCACAGGAACAGGAAGAACACCAGGTTGAGAATGATCAACCGCACGATGTTCAACCCGCGCCCGAATACGCGCAGAAACGCCCAGAATCCGTTCGGCTGCCGCAGAGGCGGGGGTGTCGTCATAAAACTCTCGGATGGAAGGGTATGGCTGCCAGCGTAATGGTTCTGGCAGCGCCGGTCATGAGGGAATCCTCGCATCCGCCGCGTCCGGCGCAACAGGGCCAAACGTCCCGTAACGAAGTCGGGATGAGCTGCGCCAGAATCGTATAAATAAAAGCAAGGCCGCCATGCTCAGGCCGGCGATCAGCCCCATCCAGATACCCCGGGCGCCCAGCTTGAGGTGGAACGCCAACCACCACCCCACCGGCATGCCGACCATCCAATACGCGAACAGCGTGATCGCCATCGGCACGCGCGTGTCTTTCAGGCCACGCAAGGCGCCGTTGGACGCCACCTGGATGCCGTCGGAAAACTGAAACAATCCGGCGAGCAAAAGCAACTGCACCGCCAGCTCAATCACCGTGTTGTCGCGCGTATACAGCGAGGCGATCAAACGCGGGAAACCCAGCATCATGCACGCCGAAATTGTCTGCGTGACCAAGGTCAGCCCGATGCCGCAAAAACCGGCATAGCGGATACCGGGCACATCTCCACGCCCCACGGCATTCCCCACGCGCACGGTAATCGCCATCGCCAAGCCCAATGGCACCATGAAAAAGAACGCGGCCACGTTCAACGCCACCTGATGGCTGGCCACCATGTCTTCGCCCATCGTGCCGATCAGCAGCGCCGCCGCCACGAACAGGCCTGCCTCGGCCAGCAGCGTGATCGCCATTGGCATGCCGATATGCACCAGCTGCCCGATGCGCCGCCAATCCGGCCATTCGAAATGCGCGAACAGCCCCATGCCCTGGTAGTTGCGATGGAAGAAGATGTAAATCGCGAACGCCAGCATCTCAACCCACAACGCCGTGGCCGTAGCAATGCCGCAACCGCGCGCGCCCTGTGGCGGCAGACCGAGCTTGCCGAACATGAAGACGTAGCCCAGCGGCAACAACAGCAGCAGGCCGCCGAAGGCGAAATACATGGAAGGCCGCGTGAGCGACAAACCCTCAGACAAACCGCGCAACGCGAAGTAGCACGTTAACGCCGGCGCGCCCCAACTGATGGCGCGCAAAAAGGCGTCCACATCAACATAAAGCCCTGGCGATACGCCGATTAATCTGATCAACGGCTCGGCGTGACGCACGGCGAACCACAGCACCACACCCATCATCAGCGCCAGCCAGATCGCCTGATGAAACACGTCGCCCGCCGCGTGCCGACGGCCGGCGCCGTCGAGCTGTGAAATCACCGGCGGCACCGACATCATCATGCCGATACCGCTCACGATCGCCAGCGACCAGATGCTGGCGCCCACCGCCACGGAACCGAGCACATGCGCGCTGACGTGCCCGGCGAGCACAGCGTCGATCACATTGCTGCCGATCGCGGCAAGCTGGGCCAGCATCAGCGGCAAGGCCAAGCGCACGGTCGCGCCGATCTCCCGCGATACCCGGGCTCGGTCGAGATGGAAGGGTTTCATAAAGGGATACTCCGAGCCGCTTAGTGTACCGCGCTGCGATTGGCAGTTTCCCCCGTCCGCCCAACCTGCCAAGATTCGGCGCTGAATCGTAGGGGAAGCGCATGTCGAACAAGGAATTGACCTCGTACGAGGGCGCATGCTGCGCCAACTGCCAAACGCCGCTGGAAGGCGAGTACTGCCACCACTGCGGGCAGTCGGTCCATAGCGTGCTGCGGCCGGTGCATGGATTGTTCGAGGAGTTCTTCGAAACTTTCCTGCATATCGACGGGCGCATCCTGCATACGCTGCCGCCGCTATTTCGCAAACCGGGTTTTCTGACGCTGGAATATTTCAGCGGACGACGCGTGCGCTACATCGCGCCGTTCCGTTTGATGTTCGTGTTGTGTCTGCTCTCTTTTTTCGTGCTGCATTTGGCGACGGATGTCATTACGCACCGCATCGAAGAGCGCCATCGCTCGGCCGCGCTGGTCGTCACCAACGACGATTTTGCGCAAGCCCAAACCGCGCCTGAGGTATCGGCGGTCCTCAGCAAAAGACTGGCGGCTCTGGAAGCCACCCGCTCCGTTGGCAACGCCGCGATCGTCGCCCAGATCGACAAAGCCGAGCAGCAGCTCCGGGATCAGGCGAATGACCGATTGACGGAACTGGGCGCGCCGGCGAAGGCATCGACCGTGGTCGCCGCTGCGCCACCCCCTCATGCCGAACAACCGGACAAGCCCATCAATCCGGTGCACATCTCCTGGCTGCCCGCATTCGCCAATGAACGCCTGACCGAGTTCCTGGAACACGCGCGCCGTAACCTCAAAGCCTTCGACTATACGAATCACCACGGCACCGTCGCCGAACGCCAAGAGGCGATCGATCATCTCGTCGCCGGCTTCTATGGCGTGCTCCCCGGCACGATGTTGGTGTTGGTCCCCGTGTTCGCGCTGTTGTTGACACTCTTTTATATCTTTAAGCGCCGGCTCTACATGGAGCATCTGATCGTCTCCCTGCACAGTCACGCGTTCATCTTTTTGAGCCTGTTGCTGATCGTGCTCGTCGGTATCTTGTCCACGTGGCTCAAGCCGTATTCCTCGTTCGCCGGACACGCTGTGAGCATGCTTCAGCTTCCCCTGTTCCTATGGATACCGGCCTACCTGCTCATCATGCAAAAGCGGGTCTACCGGCAGGGATGGGCGATGACCGTCGTGAAATTCTGGTTTATCGGGTGGTTCTATTTCTGGCTGCTCGTCTTGTTCCTACTGGTCGCCGCCGCGCTTGGCATTGTTCACTGACTGTCATTTTCGGACCCCTAAAAGCCCGGTTTTGCACAGCGTCAAGGTATTGACATACACGTGTGTCAAGTCCGTGAGATCGGCGCGGGCAAGAACGATGCGCGATTTTAAGTTATTGACATACCTGATTATTTTTAGCTGATCAAAAGTTGAACAGCGTGTCACGAGGGCCGTTTTAATGCGCGAAAAGGCATCCGATCAACGGCGCATCCACAGACTTATCCACAACTCTTGTGGATAAGGGAAAAATCGTGTGCTGATGAGCCACTTAGCGGGTTTTCCTAGATGACAGGGCAGCAATCGCCGGCAAGCATCCACCACGCCACCCTTCGCGGGCGAATTGTCAGCGCGCGTGCAGCGACGCGATACACTCGACCCATACCGGCTCCACGTTACCGACCATGCCTTCCGTTCTCCGCGTCGCCCTGCCGGTGCCCCTTCCCACTTTGTTCGACTATCTGCCGCCGGTAAGCGGCAATGTCGCGACAGGCAGTCGCGTGCTCGTGCCCTTCGGACGCAACAAAGCGGTCGGCGTGGTGGTGGAAACCGATGTGCCGGCGCTCGTCGGAAACACACGATTGAAGCGGGTGCTGCGCGTGCTCGACGACGCTCCGCTGCTGAACGCGGAATTGATGCAGACCTTGGCGTGGGCCGCCGATTACTGGCTCGGCGCGCCGGGCGAAGCGTACGCCAACGCGCTGCCTCTGCTGCTGCGCGAAGACAAGCCGTGGCCGGAAACGCAGGAACCGATTTGGCAGCTGACGAACGCCGGCCATAGCGCGCTCGACGCGGGCAGTCGGCGCGGCAGCAGTCGCGCCTTGTTGCAGAGTTTGGTCGCTGGCCCTTTATCCGCTTCCGAACTGGACATGGCATTGTCCGATTGGCGCGCTGCCGGGCGACGGCTTCTTGAGGCCGGCTTGATCGAGCGCGGCGAACCCGCGCCCGTATCGGGTTTCGTTCCCAACGCGCCCGCACTTGCCTTGCACGCCGAACAAACGACGGCCGTTGCGGCGGTGACGGAAGCGTTCGGCCGATTCCAACCGTTTCTGCTCGACGGCGTAACGGGCAGCGGCAAAACCGAGGTCTACCTCGCGCTGATCGAACGCGCGCTCGCGCAAGGCAAGCAAGCGCTGCTGCTGGTGCCGGAGATCGGCCTCGCGCCGCAAACGGTGCGCCGCCTGCGCGAACGACTGGGCGTGCCGGTCGAAGTGCTGCATTCCAATCTCGCCGAAGGCGAACGCGCGCGCGCATGGCTGCGCATGCGCTCGGGCGAAGCGAAGGTGGTGCTCGGCACGCGTTCGGCGGTGTTTACGCCCTTGCCGCACGCGGGCGTCATCATCGTCGACGAGGAACACGACAGCGCATACAAGCAGCAGGAAGGTTTCCGTTATCACGCGCGCGATCTCGCACTCGTACGTGGGCGCGCGTTGCAGGTGCCGGTGGTGCTCGGCTCAGCCACGCCATCGCTGGAGAGCTTGGCGAACGTCGAAGCCGGGCGCTATCACGCGTTGCATTTGCGCTCGCGCCCCAGCGCCGCGCATCCGCCGCAGGTGCAGATCATCGATATGCGCGCGCAGCGTCTGGATCACGGTCTTTCGCCGGCGCTGATGCACGCGGTAGCGGATACGGTGGCGCGCGGCGAACAAGCGCTGGTGTTTCGCAATCGTCGCGGCTATGCGCCCGTGCTTTTATGTCACAGCTGCGGCTGGCATGCGGAATGCCCGCGTTGCGATCACCCGCTCACGCTGCACGCCGCGTGGCGAAAGCTGGTGTGCCATCACTGCGACAACCAGACGCCCGTGCCCGCCACCTGCCCCGTCTGCGGCGGTCAGGATTTGAAACCTCAAGGCCAAGGCACCGAACGACTGGAAGAAGCGCTCACCGCGCATTTCCCGCAAACACCCGTGCTGCGCATCGACCGCGAAACCACACGACGTCGCGATGCATTCGAACATTTGCTTGGCAACTTGTCCGTGGATGCGCCGGCGATTTTGGTCGGCACGCAGATGCTGGCGAAAGGTCACGATTTGCCGAATCTCACCCTGGTCGCCATCGTCGGTGTCGACGAAGGTTTGCTTAGCGTCGACTTCCGCGCAGGCGAACGATTGGCGCAGCTGGTGGTGCAAGTCGCCGGACGCGCTGGTCGCGCACGCAAGCCCGGACGCGTGCTGTTGCAAACGCATCATCCCGACCATCCGATGTTGCGCGCGCTGCTCGCGCAAGGCTACGCGGCGGCGGCCAAAGACTTGCTCGCCGAACGGCGGCAAACCGGATTACCGCCGTTTGGTCATCAAGTACTGTTGCGATGCGAAGCGCATCAACGCGCCGCGGTGGATGCGTTTCTATCGGAAGCGTGCGCGGCGTTGCCGAACGCCGAAACGCTGCAGATCGCCGGCCCCATGCCCGCGCCGATGCCGATGCGCGCAGGGCGTCAACGCGGGCAACTGCTGATCGAATCGTCAAACCGTCGTCACTTGCACGCAGCCATGCGTCCGTGGTCGGCGCAGCTTTCGCAACTGCCGTCCGCGCGCAAAGTGCGTTGGTCGCTGGATGTGGATCCGATCGATCTGTACTAGCGCGCGCTCGCCGCCTCAGGCGCTGCTGCAACATCCATTCCGGTATCGCGCGACCAACCGCCGCCAAGCGCACGAATAAGATCCACGCTTGCCTGCAATCGCCGCGTACGAATCGCCTCCGCACTGCGCTGCGCCGAGAGCGCCGCGGTTTGCGCAGTCACCACATCGAGATAGTTCACGATGCCTTCGCGATAACGATTGGTGGCAATGTTCAACGTCTGCTGCGCCGCTGCGAAAGCCTGATCTTCTTGGTGGGCTTCGACGCCAAGCTGATGCAGCAACGCGAGATCGTCTTCCACCTGACGGAACGCATCGAGCACGGTTTGTCGATAAACATCGGATGCCTCGGCAAACTCCGCATGCGCTTCACGCAGCTTGGCGCGGCGCAAGCCGCCGTCGAAAAGATTCAACGTCGCCAACGGCCCCAACGCCCAGAACCGATTGCCGGTGGCGAGCAGACTGCCCATGCCGGTGTCCTGAAAACCGATATTTCCCGACAAACTCAAGTCCGGGAAAAACGCCGCACGCGCGACGCCGATGCCGGCGTTGGCCGAAAACACGCGACGTTCCGCCGCCGCAATATCAGGACGCCTCTCGAGCAACGTAGACGGTACGCCAACCGGTGTAACGGGCACCTGCAGCGGATCCTGCGTCGATGCAAGGGAGAAACTCGAGGCCGGCACACCCACCAGCGTTGCGATGGCGTGCTCGGTGATCGCACGTTGCGCAAGCACGTCGGTCACTTGCGCCTGCGCGTCGTCGAGCTGTGCTTGCGCGCGCGACACATCGAGACCCGAGGCGATACCGCCGCCGTGACGGTTTTCGGTGAGATCCAACGCGCGCTGATACGCTTTCAGCGCATCCTGCAGCGTGCTCAATTGGATATCGTAACCGCGCAGCCGCATGTAATCGTTGGCGAGTTGCGATTCGAGGCTCAATTTCGCCGAGGCGAGATTCGCCTGCGATGCTTGCGCAAGCGCGTGACCTTCGCTGATTTCATTGCGAATCCGACCCCACAGATCGAGATCGTAATCGGCCGCGAGACCGATCGTGTCCGCATCGTATTCGTTCGGCTGATTGCTGCCGCGCAACGGACGATTGTTGGACTGACGCGCGCGCTCAGGATTGGCCATCGCGCCGAAAACGGGGAACAACCCAGAGCGGAGCTGACTTTCAAATGCGCGCGACGCATCGTATCTCGCAAGTGCGGCAGCCAAGCTTGGATTATCACTATCCAGCTTCATTTCCAGCTGATTCAACGCGCTGTCGTTGTAAACCGCCCACCAGTTGCCGCGCGACGCCTCATCCGACGGCGCCGCAACCTTCCACGCCGTATCACCTTCCTTGAAGCTGGTCGGCATCGGTGGCAGCGTCGGGGCATGGTACGCGGGCGCGAGCGAGCAACCGCCCAACGCGACAGCGATGCCGAGTGCCGCAACGACGCGCTTAATCACTGCGTTTCCCCGTATCTTGCGCGGCCAGATTTTGCGCAGCTTCCGCTTCCACGTGCACTTTGTCGCCATCGAGCAGCGAATCGGGCGGATTCTCGATCACGCGATCGTCCGACGTCAGGCCTTGATCGATCTGCAAGGTCGAGCCGAGATCCACAGCAATATGCACATCGTGCAAATGCGCGCGACTGTCCGGGCCGAGCACCGCCACTTGCGCGCCGTGCGCACGGAAAATCAGTGAGCTTGCCGGCACGCTGACCATATGCGGATTCGTCGACACGCCCACGCGCACATCCGCATAGTCGCCCGGCTTCAACGCGCCGTCGGTGTTGTCCGCCACGAATTGCGCAAGCAGACTGCCGGAACTCTGATTGATCGCGTTGGAGTTGCCGAGCAAGGTCGCTTCAAACATGCGTCCAGGTTGTTCCGGCACGGCGAGCTGAACTTTCATGCCTGCCTTGATGCTGTTCGCGTCGACTTCCGGCACCGGCACGTACAAGCGCATGCGACTGGTGTCGGCAACGGTAAACAGCTCGGGACCGCTTTCATTGTTGGCGGTGATCAAATCGCCAACATCCGTGCGGCGCGCGGTGACCACGCCGTCGAACGGCGCGACGATCTTCTTGAACGACTCCAATGCATTCAGGCGATCCACGTCGGCTTTCGCGGCGAGCACGGTCGCCTGCGCGGCTGCCGCTTCGCCGCTCTTTTCATCGGCTTCTTGTTTGGAGACCGAATCGGAAGTGAGCAAATGTTGCCAACGCTTCGCCGTGATATTGGCAAGATTGGCATCGGCTTGCGCCTTGGCAAGCACGGCCTTGGCTTGCTCCAGCTGTTGATCCAGCTCCGGCGTATCGATCGTCGCCAGCACATCGCCGGCTTTGACCTTGTCGCCGATATCTTTGTACCAGGCCTTCAGATAGCCGCCAACGCGCGCATGGATCGGCGCACTGTTCCAGGCAGAAAGATGACCCGGCAGCGAAATGAAATGTTCCTTCGCGGAATCCATCGTCGGTGCAAGACGCACGCTGGGAATGAGCTGCGCATCGGTCCATTGCACCAATTCATGCCGCTCGTGGTAACGGATGGCCAAACCTATTGCAACCACCAACAACGCGACGATGGCGCCGCCGATACCGAGCGGTTTAAGCCGCGGCGTTTTCTGCACAACTTGGACGTGGGCGGGATTATGCGACATGAGGAAGCCCCGGAACGGAATGCGGATTTTCAGCGGTTTTTTCACGGCCGTGCACGATGCTGAAGATCACCGGCACAAACAAAAGGGTGGCGCAGGTGGCGAAGAGCAGGCCGCCGATCACGGCGCGACCCAGCGGCGAGTTCTGCTCGTGCGCCAGCGCCATCGGCATCATGCCGATGATCATCGCCAACGCCGTCATGCACACCGGACGGAAGCGCGTAAAGCCCGCTTCCAGTGCGGCCTTCAACGCGTCGCCGTGCTCGGCCAAGCGTTCGCGCGCAAAGCTCACCACCAGAATCGAGTTGGCGGTCGCCACGCCCATGCACATGATCGCGCCCGTCAAGGCCGGCACCGACAGCGTGGTGTGCGTGATAAACAACATCCACACGATGCCGGCCAGCGCCGCAGGCAACGCAGTGATGATTACGAACGGATCCAGCCACGATTGGAAGTTCACCACGATCAGCATGTAGATCAGCACGATCGCGCCAAGCAAACCGAAAAGCAGCCCGGAAAACGCCGTATGCATGGCGGTCACCTGGCCGAGCAACTGCACGATGGAACCTTTCGGTCGATCCTTGGCCGCATCGTTCAAGACTTTTTGGATGTCGTTCGCGACGCCGCCGAGATCGCGCCCTTGCACCGATGCATAGATATCGAACGAAGGCGCGATGTTGTAGTGCGTGACCACCGCGGGACTCGCCGTGCGCTTGATCGTGGCGAGCGCACCGAGAATCTGCCGCGCACCGGTCGCCGACGACGTAACCGGCAAGCTTTGCAAATCCGCGAACGTGTCCATGCGGTATTGCGGCGTCTGTGCCACCACCGCATACGACACGCCATTGGACGGATTCAGCCAGAACACCGGCGCCACCTGCAGACTGCCGGCGAGCGAGGCGACCATGCTGTTGGTGACATCGTGCTCGGTGATGCCAAGCTCGTCGGCGCGCACACGATCGACATCCACGTTCAACTGCGGCGCACCCGTGGACTGCTGCAAGCGAACGTCGGCGATGCCCGGAATTTTGCGCATTTCACGCAGCAAGCGAATGGCGTAAGCCTGATTCTCCGCGTTGTGACGACCCGAAATTTTCACATCCAACGGCGCGGGCGCACCGAAGTTGAGAATCTCGCTGGCGATATCGGAAGGAAGAAACGCAAAGCTCGTTCCCGGAAACTCCCGTGGCAACGCGGCGCGAAGTTTCTTGACGTACTCGTCGGTGTCGCCGTGATTCGCATTCAACAACACCTGGATGTCGCCATCCTGCGGCCCGATGGTGCCGCTGTTGTTGTAGACCATATTGGTACCGCTCAACGGCAAGCCGATATTGTCGATGATGCTGTCCAATTGATCCGGCGGAATGACTTGGCGAATCGCGTTTTCGACACGATCAAACTCGGCGGCGCTTTCCTCGATACGCGTACCGACCGGCGCGCGAACATGAATCGCAATGGCGTCCGATTCTGTCGATGGGAAAAAGTCCTGACCCAGGAACGGCAGCAGCACGAACGACACGACGACCACAGCCAGAAAACCGATCACGAACCGACGGCGCGCACGCAATGCCAGTGACAAACAAGCGTAATAGGCATCGCGAATCTGCGAGAAGCGATGTTCGAAGCGTTGCTGAAAAACCACCAACGCAAGGCGCAGGCGACTGCGTTTTACCGCCGGGCGCTGATCGCCTTCGTGATGATTGATGTACGCGTCTTCAGGATGATCGCCCTTGCCTGCTTCCGTTTGGTGCGGCTTGAGCAGATACATCGCCATAGTCGGCACCAGCGTGCGCGATAGCACGAACGAAGAGGCCATCGCGAAAATCACCGCCAGCGCCATCGGGCGGAACAAGAATCCTGCGACGCCTTCCAGCATAAACATCGGCACAAACACGATGCAGATGCAAAGCAGCGACACGAAGGCCGGCGTCACGATCTGCTTGGCACCGTCCATGATCGCCGTGTGCACGTCTTTGCCTTGCTCAAGATGCCAGTTGATGTTCTCGATGGTGACCGTCGCGTCGTCGACGAGAATACCTACCGCCAGCGCAAGGCCGCCGAGCGTCATCACGTTGAGAGTTTGGCCGAATACGGCGAGCAGCGCGATTGCAGATAGCACCGCTAACGGAATAGACACGGCGATGATCACCGTCGAACGCCAGCTTCCGAGAAACACCAGAATCATCACCGACGTCAGCAGCGCCGCGATAATGCCTTCGCGCGCTACCGAAGCGATGGCGCTGCGCACGAAGATCGACTGGTCGCCGAGCAATTTGATCTTCATCGACGACGGCAGCGTTTCTTCCGCCAACGGCAACAACTTCTTGATGCCCGCGACTACGTCCAGGGTCGAGGCATTGCCGCCTTTCAACGCAGGCATTAGCACGGCGCGGTGCCCGTCCACGCGCACCACGTTGTTCTGCGGCGGCGAGCCGTCGCGCACGTGCGCCACCTGGCCGATGGTGATGGTGGCGCCGTCCACCGTCTTGATCGGAAGATTGTTGAGTTCTTCGATCGCCACGGGACTGTCGTTGAGTTCGACCGTGTATTCGTAGTTGCCGACCTTTACGTCACCAACGGGCACGATCTGGTTCTGCGCGGCCAACGCATTGCCGACGTCCTGCGCAGAGAGTCCTTTCGCGGCAAGCGCCTGCGGGTCCAGGTCCAACATCACCTGGCGCTGCTTGCCGCCGTAAGGTGTGGGAATGGCCACGCCCGGTACCGAAATCAGCATCGGTCGCAGAAAGTTTTGCCCAAGATCGCGGATGGTTTGCTCGCCGAGCTTGGTGCTCGACATCGCCATCTGCAGCACCGGCACGGTGGACGCGTTGTAGTTGATGATCTGTGGCGGCGTGATACCGGGCGGCATCTGCTTGAGCACCGTCTGCGAGATCGAGGTCACCTGCGCGGTCGCCGTGCGCACGTCCACGCCCGGCTGGAAGAAAATCTTGACGACGCCGATGCCCGGCAGCGACTGCGATTCGATGTGCTCGATATCGCTGACGGTCGAGGTAAGCGAGCGCTCGTAGTAGTAGATGACGCGGCCGGACATCGCGCTTGGCGACAAGCCGTTATAGGTCCACACCACGCTGATCACCGGAATACCAATGTTCGGGAAAATATCGGTCGGCGTGCGCATCGCGGCCAAGGGGCCGACGATAAGAATAAACAGCGCAAGGACAACGAAGGTGTAGGGGCGCGCGAGCGCGATTCTGACGAGACCCAACATGCAGCGGCTTCCAGCGACACGGGCTAACGGAGGCTGCATTATCGAAAAACGCCTGCCGTGGCGCCTTTCGCAGGCATGAAGATTGTTTCATAAAAGGGCCGAGCACCGACCGACGGTCATTAATCGGCATGATTGGAATTCGACGATTCCGTTTTTTTGCTCGTCATCCCAGCGAAAGCTGGGATCCAGCGACTTAACAAAGGGCCAAAGGCACTGGGTCCCAGCTTTCGCTGGGATGACGCTGAGGCGACTTGAAAAATCCCGACCGGGCGTGCGCGTGGAAAGTCGGGAGACTTCAGGCCCTGTATCGGTGTGCGATAGGCGATCTAAGCGGTCGAATGCGAAGACTGCAGACGGCATTGCATACTGATCGATGTGCCCTCATTGCCATCCCCGATGGACAACCCGAAGTCGTGCAGCTTGGCGATGGCCGCGACGATGCTAAGCCCCAGCCCGTGACCCGGCACATCGCGCCCCGCATCACCACGATAGAACCGCTGCCAGATGACCTGCCGCTGCGCTTCGGGGATGCCAGGACCGCTGTCGATCACTTCCAGAAGCGCGGACTCTGCATCGACGCGCACCGCGCTCAGCGACACGCGACCGCCCGAGGGCGTGAATTTGATCGCGTTGCTGACCAGATTTCCCAGCGCCTCGAACAGCAGATCGGGGTCCGCCTGCACGATCAGATCTGGATCGATCTGCAACGCGAATTGCAGTTGCTGGTCCTCTGCCAGTGGCGCATACAGTTCGTGCACGTGCTGCAGCGTCTGGCCCAGATCAACTGCGACGAAGCCTTCGCGCCGGCGCCGATCTTCCAACTCCGAAATGCGCAGCAGCGCGCGGAAGCGTGCGAGCACTTCATCGATGTCGCTGACGCATTGTTCGATCAACGCGGCGTGCGGATCGTCTTCCTTCATTTGCTGTTGCACGCGGTACAACTGCGAACGCAAACGCGTCAACGGCGTGCGCAGATCATGCGCGATGTTGTCGCAGACGCCCTTCACTTCGCCCATCAATCGCTCGATCTGGTCGAGCATGTTGTTGACGATGGCGGCGAGTCGGTCCAGTTCGTCGCCGCGTTCGCCCACCGGCAGGCGACGATGCAAATCGCCCTGCACGATCAATTGCGTGGCCGATTCGATCTGCCGAATGCGCCGACGCGGTGCGCGATTGAGGATCAAACCACCGATCAAACCGGGCACCAAAGTAAAGGAAAGCCCCCACCACAACGCGTGCAAAATGATGCCGCCCACGCGCGCGGCAATGCGCGTGGCATGCGCGAGCACGAGTATTTGGCCGTTGTCGAGGCGTGTCGCGATCACTGAAAGTGTGGGCGTTTGCGGCGCGAACGGGCCGCTCTCCACATTTTCGGTGGACATGCGCACGGTGACCATATCGGGCTTGAGGCCCTCGGGTATCTGCAACACATCGCCGTACAGCCACTTGCCGTGCGCGTCGAACAAACCCCACGCGTTGTAGTTGGTTTGCTCGAGCACCATGTAGTCGTTCAACGCCACCAGCATGTGGTCTTCGTTCAAGCTGCGCAGATAACCAATTTGCTGCTTGAGCTGCGTATCCGTGCGGTTTTCCAGATAGTGCCGCGCTTCCCAATAAATGGACCCCAGCAGCACCGTGCCCCAGATGACGAAGAACACGCCGTAGGCAAGCAGCAAACGCGAGGTGGTGGCGCGCCAGTGAATTCCGAGATTTTGGGTGGGATTAGCCAAGTCGATATCCCGATCCGCGCATGGTGCGAATCAACGACGGTTCGCCTTCGTTGTCGACCTTGCGACGCAAACGCGCGATGTGCACGTCGATCAGATTGGTGCCGGGATCGAAGCGCAATCCCCACACGCTTTCGAAAATCATCGCGCGCGTTAGCACTTGGCCCGGGTAGCGCATCAGGAATTCCAGCAGACGATATTCGGTGGGCAGCAACGTCAATTCGCGACTTCCACGGCGCGCCGTGCGCGTGATGATGTCCAGTTCCAGATCGGCGACGCGCAGCTTGGTTTGCGAAGGTTGTTCCTGGCGATGCCGACGCAACAGCACTTCGATGCGCGCCGCCATTTCGTCCGGTGCAAACGGCTTGGTGAGATAGTCGTCGCCACCGGCGCGCAAGCCGCGCACGCGTTCGTCCACGTCACCGAGCGCGCTGATCATCAGCACCGGCGTGGTGATGCCGCGTTCGCGCAATTGCTTTACCAGCGTGAGGCCGTCCATGCCCGGCAGCATCAAGTCCAG
Organism: Dyella sp. 2HG41-7; assembly: GCF_021390675.1. Lineage (NCBI taxonomy): Bacteria > Pseudomonadati > Pseudomonadota > Gammaproteobacteria > Lysobacterales > Rhodanobacteraceae > Dyella > Dyella sp. 2HG41-7. The sequence goes on along the minus strand of NZ_JAJEJV010000004.1, from coordinate 906,759 downwards.
GGTGATGGCGTCGTAATGTGGTTCCTGGGCGCGCTGGAAACCCTGCGCGCCATCGTGCACGCGGTCGGCGCTGATGCCATGCGCGGCCAGCTCCAGCACGATTTCGCGTGCGGTGATCTCGTCGTCTTCGATGACCAGGATGTGAGGCATGGGCGTCCGCGTTGAATTTCACGCGGGACTTAAACACAAAACGGCCTCCGCGAGGGAGGCCGTCGTGATTGCCGTGTCAGTACGGCTTCAGGCTGCGAACAAACCGCGCATCTTTTTCATGGCGTTGGCTTCGACCTGGCGGATGCGTTCGGCGGAGACACCGTATTCATCGGCAAGATCTTGCAGCGTGGCCTTTTCCTCGTTGAGCCAACGACGCTGGATGATGTCGCGCGAACGCTGGTCCAGCTTTTGAAGTGCGGACGACAGCGTTTCCAGCTGGTTGTCGGACTGGTCGGCGTCAGCCACGTTTTCGTACGGATCGGCGCCTTCGTCGATCAGAAACGCTTCCGGTGCCGGCTTGGCATCCTCTTCCGCATCGGCCGGGGCTTCGAAGCCGATATCGCGACCGGACAGACGCGATTCCATTTCGCGTACGGTGGCTTCCGGCACGCCAAGGTCCTTGGCGACCGTGCGCACTTCTTCGGCATTCATCCAGCCCAGGCGCTTCTTGCTCTTGCGCAGGTTGAAGAACAGCTTGCGCTGCGCCTTGGTGGTAGCCACCTTGACGATGCGCCAGTTGCGCAGGATGAACTCGTGCATTTCCGCGCGAATCCAGTGCACGGCGAAACTGACCAGGCGCACGCCCTGGTCGGGGTCGAAACGCTTGACCGCCTTCATCAGGCCAATGTTGCCTTCCTGAATTAGGTCGGACAGCTGCAAACCGTACCCGTTGTAACCGCGAGCCACATGCACCACGAAACGCAGGTGCGACATCACCAGCTTGCGGGCCGAGGCGAGATCGGCATCTTCATGATATCGACGCGACAGATCCTGCTCTTCCTCTTGGCTGAGCACGGGAATGCGATGGACGGCCGAAATATAGGCATCCAGACTGCCGACGACGCTAGGAACCGGCAGATTGGCCGTTACCAAGGCTTGGGACATGTTGGAACCTCCAGAGATATGGGGTTGAGCTTAGCACTCGGATACTTAGAGTGCTAAAGGCACCGATGAGTTCCGGCGCCTTTTGTGTACTAAATAGTACACGAATACCCCGGGCATGTCCATCCCGGATGGGTGCCCCAAAGCCGGAGTTCAAGCATGACTTGTGGCCGGTTAAAGGCTGGGCTGACGCCGCTTGATTCAAGTGAACGGGCGCACCGTACCGAACTTTCCGGCCTGAAAATCTCGAACGGTCTGCTCCATCTCCTCAATGCTGGTCATCACGAAAGGACCGTACTGAACCACCGGTTCGTGAATGGCCGGGCCAGCAATGACCACGAAACGGACCTCGCCGCCTGGCGACCCCAATACAAGCACTCCGGGCTGATCGGCGGATACGGCCACTGCTTGACCCGGGACCAAGGTGACCTTCGCTTCACCGGCGATATCACGCACGGAAAGACTGCCGGTACGCGCATAAACCCAAGCATTCCAGGCGGCTTGGAGGGGGAGTCGCGTTGTCGCGCCATCGGCTAGCCAACCGTCCAGGATGAGAATCGGCTCTGGGGTTATCAGCGGACTTGTCTTGCCCTCCAAGGAGCCCGCCAACACACGCAGCCGGAGGCCCTCGACCTCCACAACCGGGACATCTTGCGGCCGCAGCAGCATGGTGGCGGGCGCCATCTGCTTTAACCGTTGAGATAGATTGACAAAGAGCTGCAAGCCATTCAGGCGCGGGTTATCGCCTTCGGGTTGCTGGGTATGCACGACGCCGCGACCAGCCAGCGTCCAATGCAGGCCACCGGGTTCGATCCTGTGATCGTTGTGGACGCTGTCGTGACTGCTCATCCAGCCCTGCGTGTCCTCAAATAACACCGTTACGGCCGACATGCCTGCATGGGGGTGCACTTCGAAGGTAGGGCCCGTCATAACGAAGTGATCAACCAATACCAGCGGACTCATCGCTTCGCCGAAATCCGTGTGACGAAACTGCCGGATGTCGCAATGCGCGCCTACCGGATGCGGCTCGGGGGCGACTGGATTCGTAAAATGCAGGCTGTTCATTGAGGTGGATGTATTCATGGCCATGCTCCTCACCAGAGTTCCTGTGCATTCCGGATGGCCGCAGTCACCGTGCCGATGACTCCGCCATACCAAAGGGTCGGTCACAGCGAAACAATTGTAGTTATTCGTCGCGCAGCTGAGCTCGAAGCGGCAGCGACCAGTCGATGGGCGGTTGCCCCTGTTCCTGCAGGTAACGGTTGGCACTCGAAAAGTGTCCACAACCGATAAACCCTCGATGCGCCGACAAGGGCGAGGGGTGCACCGACTTCAGGACCGCGTGGCGGGAGGTGTCGATAAGCTGCCCTTTGCGCTGGGCGTAAGAGCCCCAGAGCATGAAGACGATCCCCTCGCGCTCCCGATTGAGCGCATCGATCGCCGCGTCGGTGAAACCTTCCCACCCTTTGCCCTGATGCGAGGCGGCCTGGCTCTGCTCCACGGTAAGCACCGCGTTGAGCAACAGCACCCCGCGATCCGCCCAGGGTGTCAGGCAGCCGTGGTCAGGCGGCGAATAACCGAGATCGCGCTGGATCTCTTTGAAGATGTTCACCAGCGACGGCGGCGCCGGCACGCCGGGGCGCACCGAGAAACACAAACCATGCGCCTGCCCCGGGCCGTGATACGGATCCTGCCCGAGTATCACGACGCGCACGGCCTCGAACGGTGTGTGCTGAAACGCGTTGAAAATCTCGGGGCCCGGCGGATAAATCACTTTGCCGGCACGTTTCTCCGCGCGGAGAAATTCGGACAGCGTGCGCATCTCAGGTCGCTGCAAATAATCGCCGATGCGACTTTTCCAGGACGGTTCGAGTTTGACGCGTTCTTCTTCGCTCATCGGGGCTGCGTGTTGATCGTTAGCCATCCCCGAATCATAACGATTAGGTCGGCCACGCGTATGCGCACCGCGCCGACGCGACACGTCAGCCGAGAGCGATCAGATTGCTCCGGCGCTATCGCGTCCGCGCAGATGTTGCGCCACGCGCAACTGGAACAGCAGCTTGGTCACCAGCAGTTTTTCTTCGACGGGCTTCTCGACCAGATCGTTGGCGCCCGCGCGAATCAACGCGGCCTGATTGTCCGGGTTCTCGTCGCCCGTCATCACCAGCACCGGTAACTTGCCTTTGCCGTAGCCAAAATCGAGACGGATGAATTTCAGCAAATCGCCGCCGGTCAATTCGCCTTTGAGGCTCACGTCGGTGAGCACCAGATCGGCGCCGACCGTACCTTGCGCGCGCTCGGATTCGAGCAAGGCCAGTGCGTCTTCCACGCTGACCACGTGACGCACGGTGAGCCCGATTTTTTCCAGCATGCGGCGCGTCGCCAGCGCCACCACGCGGCTGTCTTCCACGTACAGCACCACGCCTTCGGCGGCGCTTTCCGGGCGCACGTAACCGCGGATGAATTCCGCCAGCGCTTGGAAACCGAGCGATTTGTCGAAGTAATCGGTGACGTGTTCGCCCAAGGCGCGTCGATGCAGACGATCATCCACATCGCCGGACACCACCACGATCGGCACATAAACTTGCGGCGCGGATTCGCGCACGTAGCGCGCCAGTTCCAAACCGTCCATATCGGGTAGGCGCAGCGAGATCGTAATGAAATCGAACACGCCGTTTTCGAGCAGCCGATGCGCTTCCGCACCCGAGCCGCAACCGACGACCTCGGCCTGCGGCAATTCCGCTTGCAGGACGCGCGAAATCAGCTGGCGAACCACCTTGGAACCGTCGACCACCAGCACACGCGGCGCGGTGCTCAGATCACGGCTGCTGATGCTTGAACTCATCAAAAACCCCACCGTCCCGGTTTTGCGTGGCTTCCGTGCTCCATGTCGTCAAGCGCCCCCTGCGCCTGTAGGCACACATTCTATCCGGTTGTGAGGAAACAGCCGCGTTACGAGCCGGCCATCGACCACATCGCTATGGTGAATCAGACAGGCAACGGGCTGTGCGAACGGCTTCACCGCTCGCCACATTCGTACGTGGGCGGGCGATTTACGCCGCCTTACGCAATTGCCAGGCGCTCACCAAGCGTGCGCCCAGCCAACCCAGGAAAGCCGCAGCGACGGGAACGCTCAACAACAGCCACGGCGGCAAGCCGCCAGCCTGGAATTTCCCTTCGTAGACCTGACTAAGCCGAGCCACCGGTTCGGCCAAGGCAAATTCGATGGCGATCGCCAACCCCACCGCCAGGATGCCGCTGAAGAGGCCATACCAGACGCCCGCATAGAGATAGGGACGCCGCACGAACGCGCGGCTGGCGCCTATCAGCTTCAGCACGCCGATTTCCTCGGCGCGGCTGGTGATATCCACGCGCACCGTATTACCGACCACCAGCAGAACCGCCAGCGCAAACAGCGCCGCCAGAATCATCACAGCGCGATTGCCCACACCGAGCAAAGCGTCGAGTCGCTCACGCCAGGTGCCGCTGTCCTGGACCATATCGACGCCTTGCATACCGCGCACATCGTCCACGAGATGACTGACCGCATCGGCGGAAACGCCATCTTGCGGTTGCACCTGAAGCACGAACGGCAGCGGATTGTCGTCGAGCGCGTGCAGCGCATCGGAAAATCCTTGCATCTTGCTCAATTCGTCCATGCCCTGTTGCGGCGATTTCACCGTCACGCTGGCGACGCCGTCGTGCTGCTGGATCTGCTTGGCCAGCATCTGCGCATTGCCAGCGACTTGATCGGGCTTCAGGAAGACATTCACGACCTGATTGCGTCCCAGCGCATCGCCGAGCGTTTGCACGTTCGAAAGCAGCATGTAGAACGCCAGCGGCAACGCCAACGCCAGGCCCATCACCGCGACGGTGAGCAAGGTTCCGACGGGCTTGGATGCGAGGCGACGCAAACTCGCGCCAGCGCTCCAGCTGTGATGCTCGCGCCAGCTCGAAACCGGGCGACGATGACTGCGTTCGCTGCGCACAGGTGCGGGCGTCGGCGTTTGCGTGTCGGTCGATGCGCTCATAGCACCTCCTCCGCGGAAACGTCCGCCACGAGGCGACCGTGATCGAGCACGACCACGCGCTTCCTCATGCGTTTGATCAAGGGCAGATCGTGCGTCGCCACCAGCACGGTAGTGCCCACCTGCTGAAATTCGGCGAACAGTCCCATGATCTCGAATGCGAGTTGCGGATCGAGGTTGCCGGTGGGTTCGTCGGCGATGAGCACGCTCGGTTTGGCGACGATGGCGCGCGCGATACCCACGCGCTGCTGCTCGCCGGTGGAAAGCGATGCCGGCAATTGCCGTTCGTAATCGAGCAGGCCGACTTTTTCCAACGCCGCGCGCACGCGACGACCACGCTCAAGCGGCGCGATGCCGCCGATCACCAACGGCAACTCGACATTGGCGAATACGGTGCGATCCATCAGCAAGTGATGATCCTGAAACACCATGCCCAGGCTACGGCGCAATTTGGGTATGCCCGCGCGACCGATCTTGGCGAGACTTTGGCCATCGAGCGTGACATGGCCATGCGAGGGTCGCTCGATCAACGCCAGCAGTTTGAGCAAGGTGCTCTTGCCAGCGCCCGAATGCCCGGTCACAAACGCCATCTCGCCTTTGGCGACTTCGAACGTAAGCTGCGAAAGGGCTTCATGCCCTCCTTCATAACGCTTGCTGACCTGATCGAAGCGGATCACCGCGCTGCCCATCCTAGAACGTGATTGGATGGGCGCAAGGATAAGGGAAGCGTTAGCGTTGTGCGCACCTTTGCGGGATGCGTCGCCAAAAATTTGCGCGGCGACGCATGCGCGGGTTCAGCGCCCCGTAAACAGACGCGCGATTCGGCGGAAGAAGCCGACCTTTTGCGGCGCGGCTTGTTCGCCCGACGGCGTTTGCGCCACGACTTGCCGCGAAGGACGGCTGCCGCCGTTCGACACGTTTTGATTGGCCGCCATCTCCGCGGCGGGCGCCGCGCCCGGACGACGACGACCGCGACCGCCGCGACGACGGCGACGCTGGCCTTCGCCTTCTGCGCCTTCTTGCGCAACGGCTGGCCGCGCCTCGACCTGAACATTCGTGTTCGCTGCGGCTGGCTTGTCTTCGCGCGGCTTGCGCGGACGATCGTCGCGACGCTGCTCCGAACGCGCCGGGCGATCGCCGCTGCGACCACCGCGACCGCGACGCGAACCGCCGGGTTTCTTGCTGTCGCCGTGCGGCGTCACTCTGTCGCCGAATGCCTCGCTGTCGGCGGCGGCATCGGCGGCGTACTGCGCATCGATCTGCTTGGGCGCCGGCATCAGCAGCAACGCCGGATCCATCGTCGCTACCGGAATTTTCTGGCCGATATAAGTTTCGATATCCGGCAACGACATCGCATACAAATCGCAGGCGAAGCTGATCGCATCGCCCTCGGCGCCAAGGCGCGCGGTGCGGCCGATGCGATGAACGTAATCTTCGGCGTCTTGCGGCAAGTCGTAATTGAACACGTGACTCACGGCCGGAATATGCAGACCACGCGCGGCGACGTCGGTGCACACCAGGATATCGAGCTGACCGTCCTGAAAACGCTGCAGCAACTTCTGGCGCTTGAGCTGCGGCACATCGCCGGAGAGCGCGCCGACGCGGTAACCCTGTCGCTTGACGCGATCGGTGATGCGCTCGGCGGCGGCTTTCGTATTCACGAAAATAATGCTGCGTTCGGCCTTGGTTTGCTCAAGCAAGTTGAGCAACAACGGCATCTTTTCTTCCTTGGCGGGGAAGTACACCTGCTGACGCACGCGATCGGCGGTGACGTTGTCCGTCTCCACCACCAGCTTCTCGGCGTTGTGCATGTGCTCGTACGCGAGCTCCAGCACGCGATGCGACAACGTGGCGGAGAACAGCAGCACCTGGCGCTGTTCGCGCGCAGGCAAGCGGCGGAAGATAAAGCGCACGTCCTTGATGAAGCCCAGATCGAACATGCGATCGGCTTCGTCGATCACCATCACTTCCACGCCGTTGAAGCCGAACACGTTCTGCTTGTAGTAGTCGAGCAGACGACCCGGCGTGGCGATGATGATGTCGCAGCCGTCTTTCAGCTGCTGGCGCTGTTTGTCGTAATCGACGCCGCCGTAGATCAGCGCGGTGCGCAGGCCGGTGTAGCGGCCGATGTTCTTGGCGTCTTTCTCGATCTGGATCGCCAGTTCGCGCGTAGGCGCGATCACCAGCGCGCGCGGATCGGAATCCTTGCGTTCGGCCACGGCAGGTTGCGTCAGCAGCCGATTCATCATGGCGACCAGGAAGGCGCAGGTTTTGCCGGTGCCTGTCTGGGCCTGCCCGGCCACGTCGCGACCGGTAAGGGCCACGGGCAGCGTCAGCGCTTGAATCGGCGTGCAGCGCGCAAATCCGGCCTCGTCGAGGCCTTTCTGCAACAGCGGATGCAAGTCGAATTGGGTGAAGAAGGTTTCGGTAAGTACGGTTTGCGACATGAACGGGGAGTCAGGTACGGGCCGGCGACCAAGCTCGGGCCCGGTCCCGCAGTCAGTCAGGCAACCTTGGGACAGTGGATGAATGCGATGCTCGCAATGGCATCGAAAGCACAGCTAAACCCCCGCCAGCATAGGTGAAACGGCTCGTAAAACGGCCTCACCTATGCCAGCGGGACAAGCTGCGGGGCACCCTTGAATCGCTTGAATCGCGTCCCGACTTAGGCTGGAATGGAAACCTTGCCGCAACGGCAAATTCCACTTTCCCGGATCGACCCGCGCTTCATGGGCACTTAAGTAGTGTAACTGATGAATAGCACGCGGTCTTAACCCCGACCCACTCTCGCCTTATTCGGAGACACCACGGTGAGCGAACTGATTACCCATGTGAGCGACGACGCCTTCGACCAGGAAGTGCTCAATTCCGACACCCCCGTCCTACTGGACTTCTGGGCCGAATGGTGCGGCCCCTGCAAAGCCATCGCCCCGGTGCTGGACGACTTGGCCAAGCAGTACGAGGGCAAGCTGCGCATTGTGAAGCTGAACATCGATCACAACCAGAAAACCCCTCGCACGTACGGCGTACGCGGCATTCCCACGCTGATGGTGTTCAAGAACGGCAAGGTGGAAGCCACCCAGATCGGCGCGGTCAGCAAGGGCCAGCTGGTCCAGATGATCGATAAAGCGATCTAATTCGCCGCCTCACCATCCGTCGCTGCAGCCGCCCTTTACGGCGCTGCGCGACGGGTGCTAGATTCCTTATTCAGTTGGGGCTGTCCAGCCCTCTCGCGCGTTCCGCGCAACGCTCGTCCTCCCTCCTGTCATCAACGGCGCCCCGTGAGGTTTGCCCGTGTCCGATATCGAAAGCAAAGAATCTTCCGACGCTACCCGCGCCGAAACCAAGTCTGTGAGTGAAACGCCTACCCGCACTCGTTCGCCACGCCGATCCGCGCCTGCCGCGGCGCCAGCCGAAGGAAACGCGTCGAGCGATCGGCCCGCTCCCGCCGAACGCCCTGCACTGCCTCCCGTCGAGGTCCGTACAGAAGCGCCGGCAACGTCCGCGCCCACGCAGGAGTCGCTGCGCTACAGCAACGGCCAAGGCGGCGAGAATCAGGAACCCCGCGAGAACAACCAGGGCGGCAACGCCGGTGGCGGTGGTTATCAGGCCAATCAGCAAGGTCAGGGCGGCAACGATCGCCGCAATGATCGTAACGACCGCAATCGCCGCCGCCGTCACGAGCGCGGCGGCCAGCGCCCGCAAGGCCCGGGCGGTCAGCCGCGCAATCCGCACGGTTTGCCGGTCGACGACGAGAACGCGGATATCGGCAGCAATGATCGCGTCATCAACCTTACCGAGCTGAAGCGCAAGAATCCGATCCAGCTTTTGGAATTCGCCGAATCGCTCGGCATCCAGGAAGGCGTCGCCCGCCAGCGTCGCCAGGATGTGATCTTCAACATCCTCAAGGCGCACGCCCGCTCCGGCGGCGGCATCTGGGCCGAAGGCGTGCTGGAAATTCTGCAGGACGGTTTCGGCTTCCTGCGTTCGGCCGACGAATCCTACTTGGCCGGCCCCGACGACATTTACGTTTCGCCCAGCCAGATCCGCCGCTTCAACCTGCGCACCGGCGACTACATCACCGGACGCGTGCGTCATCCCAAGGAAGGCGAGCGCTACTTCGCACTGCTGAAAGTGGACGACATCAACGGCGATCCGCCGGAAGCCTCGAAGAACAAGATGCTCTTCGAGAACCTCACGCCGCTGTTCCCGCGCAAAGCTTTCAAGCTCGAACGCGGCAACGGTTCGACGGAAGACATCACCGGACGCATCCTCGATCTCGTCGCGCCGATCGGTCGCGGCCAGCGCGGCCTCATCGTGTCGCAGCCGAAATCCGGTAAGACGATGATGCTGCAGAACGTGGCGCAGGCGATTCAGTACAACCATCCCGACGTTCACCTGATCATGCTGTTGATCGACGAACGCCCGGAAGAAGTGACGGAAATCGCCCGCACCGTACGCGCCGAAGTGATCAGTTCCACCTTCGACGAACCGGCCGTGCGTCACGTGCAGGTCGCCGAAATGGTGATCGAGCGCGCCAAGCGCCTGGTCGAACACAAGAAAGATGTGGTGATCCTGCTCGACTCGATCACGCGCCTGGCCCGCGCCTACAACACCGTGGTGCCGAGTTCCGGCAAGGTGCTCACGGGCGGTGTGGACGCCAACGCGCTGCAGCGTCCGAAGCGTTTCTTCGGCGCCGCGCGCAATGTGGAAGAAGGCGGCTCGCTCACCATCATCGCCACCGCGCTGATCGACACCGGCAGCAAGATGGACGAGGTGATCTACGAAGAGTTCAAGGGCACCGGCAACATGGAAGTGCACCTGTCTCGCCGTATCTCCGAAAAGCGCGTGTATCCGGCCATTGACATCAACCGCTCCGGCACCCGCCGCGAAGATCTGCTGATCGAACCGGACCTGCTCGCCAAGATCTGGATTCTGCGCAAGCTGCTGCATCCGATGGATGAGCTGGCCGCGATGGAATTCATGCTCGACAAAATGAAGAACACCAAGTCCAACGACGAATTCTTCAACTCGATGAAGCGCTGATCGCATCAAAGGCACGTAAAAAGAGCCGCCGAAAGGCGGCTTTTTTTATGAGGCGATCCACGCAAAAGCGCCCGTTTCAAGCGCGGCGAACCTTACAGTAAGTTTTCGTTATCGGCGCCTCAACGCTTACTCGTCGACAGACTTGGGATTCGTACAGTATTAGCTGATAGGATTTTGAGACTCCCCACTCTTCAAGTCGTATGCGCATCCTGCTAGTTGAAGACGATCCCTTGGTTTCCGACGCCATCGTGCGCGGTCTGGCCACCGCCGGTTACGTGGTCGACGCGGTAGGCGACGCCGAATCCGTGCAATCGCGCCTGGATACCACTCACTACGATCTGGCCATCGTCGACCTGGGTCTGCCCGGCGAAGACGGCTTCACCCTGGTACGCCGCCTGCGCCGCGACGGCAGCTCGCTGCCGCTCTTGATCGTGACGGCCCGCGACGGCCTGGACGACCGCGTCAACGCGCTGGATCTCGGCGCCGACGACTATCTGGTCAAGCCGTTCGCCCTGCCCGAATTGGCCGCGCGCTGCCGCGCGCTGATCCGCCGCGCCACCGCGGCGGCGGCCAATGAAATGGTGGTCGGTCGCCTGCGCATCGATTTGGCCGGTCGCCGCGCCATGGACGACACCGGGCGCGTACTCGAACTCACGCGCCGCGAATGGTCGATTCTGGAGTGCCTGGCGCATCACAGCGGCCGCGTGGTGAGCAAGGAACGCCTGATTCAGGCCATCGTGAGCTGGGACGAGGAAATCTCCGGCAATGCGATCGAGGTGCACGTATCGCGTTTGCGCGCGAAACTAGGCGAGGCGGCCACGGTGCGTGGTATCCGCGGCCTGGGTTATCGCCTTGATGACGCGTAGCACTCGATAACGAATGTCCCTGGGGTCCAAATCGCGACGTGCGCCGAGCATCCGTGGGCGGTTGCTGGGTTACTTGTTGCTGCCGCTGGTGCTGCTGTTGGTCCTCAGCATCTGGGCCGACCATCGCACGTACGTGACGCCAATGTCCGAAGCGTTCGACCGCGCTTTGTCGCGCGCAGCGGTCGCGATGGCCGCGCGCGTGCAGCGCGGCGCCGACGGACAGCTTTATATCGAACGATCGGATGCGGGCCCGATGCGGTTTGGTCAGCCGGACGAGCACATGCCGCCACCGCCCGAAGACGTGCCTTTCGAACGGGGCGGCCCGCCGAATCGCTTCGGTCCGGATATTCGATCGATGTCCTGGATGCGACTGTACCCGGGGTCGAAAGAAAGCTTCGTCTATCGCATTAGCCTTCCAGACGGCCAAACGCTGGACGGCGACAAAGGCTTGCCCGTCGCGCAAGGCAACCAGATCGACAATTTCTCGTACGGCGATGCCGACTACAAGCAACTGGCTTTGCGCATCGTCAGTTATCACACGGAGGTTGGCGGCCAACCGGTGATCGTCACCGTTGGCGAAACCGTGCATCGGCGCGACCGAGCTACGCGTCGACTCGATACAGTGGTCGGACTGAGCGACGGCATCCAGCTGTTGCTGGTGTTGGGCTTGTGCTTGCTGGGCATCACGGTCGCTTTGCGCCCGATCAATCGCCTGCGCGACCGTATCGCCAACCGTCAACCGCAATCCCTGCAACCGCTGCCGCTGGAATCGGTGCCCAGCGAAGTGCATCCGTTGGTGGAATCGCTCAACACGCTGCTGCTTACCGTGCGCAATTCCGCGCTGTCGCAGCAGCATTTTCTGACGAACGCCGCACACCAGCTGCGTACGCCGCTGACCGGCTTGAAAGCCCAGCTGGAAGTCCTCGCCAGCGAAACGCAGGACGAAGCCCAACACGAGCGCATCGAACGACTGCAAAACAGCGTGGATCGCCTGGCGCACACCGCCAATCAATTGCTGGCGCTTGCGCGCGCAGAACCTTCGGCGCACAACCCCGGCGATTTCGCCGTCGTCCAGCTCGATGCCTTGATCGGCACCGTGGCCGATTCGATGCTGGACCGCGCCATCGCCCACAACATCGATCTCGGCGCCGAATGCGAACCGGCGCCGGTGCGCGGCGTGCATTGGCTCTTGCACGAATTGCTGATCAATCTGGTCGACAATGCCATCCGCCATACGCCGGATGGCGGGCGCATCACGCTGCGTTGCGGCTTGTTCAATCGGGCGCCGTATTTGGAAGTGGAAGACAGCGGCCCCGGCGTTCCGCCCGCCGAACGCGAGCGCGTGCGCGAACGGTTCTATCGGTCGGCCGGCAGCGATACGCAAAGCAGCGGTTTGGGTCTGGCGATCGTTGAAGAGATCGCGCGCGGCCATCGCGCCCGGTTCGAGATATTGACGGCGCTGGAAGGAACGGGCGCGCGCATGCGCGTGACGTTCCCGCCGTTTGCCGCTTAAGGCGCTCGCCTCGACGCGCCGTCCTTTTCCACCGGTATCCGTGTAGCTGTACTGTCACGTACAATTTTTTCGGTCGCCCCCCTTTTCGCGGGGGTGCGATGCCTCCATAGTCGGAGGCCACCCCCGTGAGGCATGACACGTGTCCATACCTAGTGCCGTCAAAAGCACGCCGATCTACGGCCGCCAGCAACTGATCGATTACCTCGCTGCCGGCGAGAAACCGCGCGATGCCTGGCGTATCGGCACCGAGCACGAGAAATTCGGCTTTCGGACCGACGATCTGCGTCCGCCCACGTTTGAAGGCGAGCACGGCATTCGCGCGCTGCTCGAGGGCATCGCCTCGCGTTACGGCTGGGAGATCGTCCGCGAAGGCGACACGCCGGTGGCCCTGGTTCGCGACAAGGCCAACATCACGCTGGAACCGGCCGGTCAGCTCGAACTGTCCGGCGCGCCGCTGGAGACTATTCACCAGACCTGTTGCGAAGTGAACGGTCATCTGGAAGAAGTGCGTTCCGTGGCCAACGGCCTGGGCCTGGGTTTTCTCGGCATGGGTTTTCAACCCAAGTGGACGCGCGACGAGATGCCGTGGATGCCCAAAGGCCGCTACAAGATCATGCGCGAATACATGCCCAAGGTCGGCTCGCTCGGCCTGGACATGATGAAGCGCACCTGCACCGTGCAAGTGAACCTTGATTACAGCAGCGAAGGCGACATGGTGCGCAAGTTCCGCACCAGCCTCGCTTTGCAACCCATCGCCACCGCGCTGTTCGCCGACTCGCCGTTTACTGATGGCAAGCCCAACGGCTATCAGTCGTATCGTTCGCATGTGTGGACGGATACCGACGCCGATCGCACCGGCATGCTCGACTTCGTGTTCGACGACAGCTTCAGCTACGAGCGCTATGTCGATTACATGCTCGATGTGCCGATGTATTTCAGCTATCAGGACGGCCGCTACATCGATCTGGCCGGCAAGGACTTCAAACGTTTCATGGCCGGCACGCTCGACGAACTGCCGGGCACGCAAGCGTCGATGAAAGACTGGGCCGATCACCTCACCACCGCATTCCCCGAAGTGCGCCTAAAGCAATATCTGGAAATGCGCGGCGCGGACGGTGGTCCTTGGAATCGTCTTTGCGCGCTGCCCGCCTTGTGGGTGGGCCTGCTGTATGACGACGAATCGCTCCACGCCGCATGGGATCTGGTGAAAGACTTCACTCGCGAAGAACGTCACGCCTTGCGCGACGGCGTACCCAAGTACGCGCTCAAGTTGCCGTTCCGCAACGGCACCGTGCGCGATCTTGCACGCGAAACCTTGCAGATCGCCGCGCAAGGTTTGAAACGCCGCAATCGACTCAATCGCAACGGCGCGGACGAAAGCATTTTCCTTGAGCCGCTGATCGAAATCGTCGAGGCCAATCAGACGCCGGCCGAACGCAAGCTGGAGCTGTTTCACGGCGCGTGGAACGGCAGCGTGGATCCGGTCTTCAAGGAATTCGCATATTGATCGCCGCCACCTCGCCGCACGCGCCGTTCCTCGCCGGGTTGTTGCTCGGCGCATCGCTCATCGTCGCGATCGGCGCGCAAAACGCATTCGTGTTGCGGCAAGGTTTGTTGCAAGCGCATCGCTTGCCGGTCGCGCTGTTCTGCGCGTTATCCGATGCGGTGTTGATTTGTGCGGGCGTCGGCGGCCTGGGCGTCGCCATCGGCCAGCATCCGCGCATGCTGGCCGTGGTGGCGTGCGCCGGTGCACTGGTGTTGCTGTGGTACGGCATCCAGGCGCTGCGGCGCGCGTTTCATCCTGAAGTACTCACCGCCGACACGCACGGCGCATCCAGCAGCGTGTGGCAGGTGATTGCGGCGTGCGCCGGTTTCACCTGGCTCAATCCGCACGTTTATCTCGACACCGTGTTGCTGATCGGCAGTCTCGCGTCGGCGTGGCCGTCACCGGGGCCGCGCACGTGGTTTGCGATCGGCGCGGCGACGTCTTCGTTTATCTGGTTCTTCGGTCTCGCATTCGGCGCAAAATTGCTAGCGCCGTTGTTTCGCAAGCCGATGGCGTGGCGCGTGCTCGATGTTCTGATCGCGTTGATCATGTGGAGCATCGCGATCAAGTTGCTGCTCGCCTTTATCGTGCACTAGGGCCTTTTCGCACTATTCAATCGCGCGTGCGGATGCCAAGCCAACGCGCCACCAGCGTATCGAGGCTAATCTTGCCGGGGCCCGCCATCAGGAACCAGAAGAAGATCAACGAGTAGACCACTTCGTCGGCTTCGACAAAGTCGTCCAAGCCCATGATGTTGCTCGACACCACCAGCGTTACCGCCACGATCATGTTGATGATCATGGGGATGGTGACCAGTCGCGTGAACAAACCGAGCATCAGCAACAAACCGCCGAGCAACTCCGTCCACGCCGACAACGCGGCGCTGAAGGCCGGATGCGGAATGTGCCACCCCACGAAGCGCTGCGTGAAACCCTCCAGGTTATGCACCTTGGCGATGCCGGTTTCGAACCAGAAATAGCCGAACGCCAGCCGCACCACCAACGGGCCGAGCCAGCGCCAGGCATACAGAATCTCAAGCAGGCGAGAGGCCTTGGTTGCTAGGAAATGACGCATTGCACATGTTCCTTTGAATGAACTGAGCGCATGATGCGCGGGCTTGCCCACCCCAACCATATCCGGACGTCCAGGCTTTCTTGCTGGGAATCCTGCCCTGACACCTAGCCAAAGCGTACCGGACGATTGGGCATAAATGCAGGATGCGCGGGCGCAGCGACCGAAGGATCGGGGCAGCACAATGGCTCTGTCCGTCGCTGCAGACGCTTAGCCCTGCACGGCGGACGAGACATTCCCCTGTGCCGCGTTGCGGCGACCACAACTTCTGGAGCCATAGATATGAACATCAAGACAGTCAATGCCAGCGCCATGGCCGTGATGGTGGCCGGTCTGTTCGCCGCTGCGGCCGTGTCCGCCGCGCCCGTCGGCTCGCCCGCCGGCGATCAGGCCATGGTCAAGTGCATGAATTCGTCGTCCTGCAAAGGCCAAGGCGCCTGCAAGCAGGCTTCCAATTCCTGCAAAGGCCAGAACTCCTGCAAAGGCCAGGGCTTCACCATGCAGAAGACGCAAGCCGACTGCGACGCCGCCCAGGCTGCCGCGAAGAAGTAATCGCGCTCGGCGGAGCGCATGCACGACGCATGCGCTCCGTCACGTTCATGCAAGCGACATTCGCGATGACCGCCACACGCTCCAACAAACTTCCTTATCTCGGCTACGGCCTCGGTTTGCGCGTAGAGCATTACGAAGCGCTGCTCGCCCAACCGGCGCAAGTCCAATGGCTGGAAGTGGTATCAGAAAACTACATGGTCGATGGCGGCCTGCCGCTGGTGTGGCTCGACCGTTTTCGCGAGCGTTTTCCGCTTGTGATGCATGGCGTATCGATGTCCATCGGCAGCGCCGACCCGCTCGATAACGACTACCTTACGCGACTCGCCGCGCTAGCCAAACGCGTCGAACCGGCGTGGGTCTCGGATCATCTTTGCTGGACCGGCGTAGCGGGCGTCAATCTGCATGATTTGATGCCGCTGCCCTACACGGAAGAAGCGCTGGACCATGTCGTCGGCCGCGTCAAACGCGTGCAGGACGTGCTTCAACGCCGCATTCTGCTGGAGAACGTATCCAGCTACGTAAGCTTTGCGCAGTCGCAACTCACCGAATGGGAATTTCTCGCCGAAGTCGCCGAACGCGCCGATTGCCTGATTCTGCTCGACATCAACAACGTGCACGTCAGCGCGATGAATCACGGCTTTTCGTCGCTGGATTATCTACGTGGCATTCCGGTATCGTGCGTACAGCAATTTCATCTCGCCGGATACGAACAAGGCGAGCGGTTGATCATCGATACGCACGATGCGCCCGTCTCCAACGCGGTGTGGGATCTCTACATCGAGGCCGTGCGTCGCTTCGGTCGCGTATCGACCATGATCGAACGCGACGACAACTTCCCGCCGCTATCGGAGCTGCTCGCGGAACTCGACCACGCGCGCAATCTCGCCGAACCGCTGTTGCGGGACGCGGCATGAGTACGTTGCAATTGATCCAGGAATCGATGCAGCGCGCCGTGCTCGATGCCAGATCGGCAACGCTGCCGGATATTCGTAGCGATAACGTCGCGGACGTCGGCGACCGACTGGCGATTTATCAGCACGGCTATCGCATTCGATTGCGCGATGCGTTGAAAAAAGAATTTCTCGGTCTTCAATGCATGGCCGGATCGCAATTGGACGCGCTGCTCGACGACTACATCGCCGAGCACCCATCCGCGCACTACAACATTCGCTGGCACGGTTCCGAATTGGCTGCGTATCTGCGCGAAACCCATCGCGACAAACCGCAGTTGGCGGATATGGCGCAGCTGGATTGGGCCATTTCCATCGCATTCGACGCTGCCGACGAACCAAGCCTCGGTACGGACGAACTCGCATCCGTGCCGCCGGCGGCGTGGGCCAATCTCCGGCTCGACTTGCAAGCCAATCTCCATCTGCTGACGGTGACTCATAACGTGGACGCCTTTCGTCGCGCCGCCGACCGCGCGACCGCGCGCCCGGGCGTGCGCCGGCTCGCCAAACCGCGCCGCATCGCAGTCTGGCGCCATGCCACAACCGTTCACTACCGGGTACTGGAAAACGACGAATGGCCCGTCCTCAGCGCCGCCCGGCGCGGCGAGCCGTTCGCGGCTTTGTGCGCCCTGTCCGCCGAACACCACGGCGATGCCCAGGCCGCGCCGCGCATGGTGTCGCTGCTGCGGACATGGCTGGCGGCCGGCCTTATCCGGGGGCTGACGACCTGATTTCGGTCACGATGTAACTTCGGCGAAACCTCCTGCGAATAGTTGGCATGGTTCCCAACGCAGGACGTGTTGCCCTATGTACATCGAGCACCCCTCCGTACTTGCCGGCGTTCCCCTCGCACCGGGTGTGGATCCCGCGTTGGAATCCCTGCTCAGCCAGTCGATGTTCCGGGTTGAGGTGGACGACGAGCTATTTCGCTGCGATTCCCGGTTTCTGGATGAGCCGCGTTTCGATTGCGGCGTGTTTCACCTGATCGGGGCCGGACACTGCGAGGTCGATGGCGCGATGCTCGACGAAGCTTGGCAGCTGGAGCCCGGCGATCTGGTGGTCTTTCCGCACGGCGACCCTCATCGCCTGCGCGCCGCGCCGAACAGCGACGCGCTATTTACCGGCATGATCTGCGGCGAACTGCATTTCTCCGATCACGCCCATCATCCACTTCGACATGCTTTGCCGGCTTGTTTTGTCGTACGCGCGGCGCAGGCCGATCCGCTGTTTCGCAATCTGTCGAGCATGATGATCGAGCTGATTCGCGCGCGGTTGCCTGGCCGTCGGGTGCTGCTGAACAAACTTGCCGACACCCTCTTTACCCTTGCCATCTGCGACTACGCGCATCGTCAAACGGATCGCCGCGGCCTGTTTTCCGCCCTCGCGGATGCGCGAATCTGCAAGGTATTGCAAGCGGTGCACGACAATCCGGGGCATCCATGGACGATGCAATCCATGGCCTCGCTGGCATGCATGTCGCGTTCGGCATTCGCCGAACGTTTCGCGCAGCTGATGAAGGTACCGCCGATGCAGTACGTCACCCAGTGGCGCGTCAACATCGCCGAACGGTTGTTGCAGGATCGGCAATTGTCGGTGGCGTCGATCGCCGAGCGGCTGGGTTACAGCAGCGAAGCGGCATTCAGGCGACTGTTCAAACGCGTCAGCGGCATGTGCCCTGGCCGTGTTCGCGCCAGCGCCTCCCATTTGGGCTCTGAGCATCGCATTCGCAGGGATGTTTCGCGGGATGGGCGCCCATCGTTGGTCTCCGCATAGCCGTCATCCTGCTGTAAGGGCGCAAAAAATTGTCCCGGCCCGCGTCTGTGGCCGCGCCCCGGAATCGTGGCATCATTTCTCGAAGCGCCGTGAAGAGCGCTCGGCTCGGCGTCGCCCGGTCGCGGTAGATGAACGACTCGGTCGGCCCGTCCGGCACGGCTCTTATGGCATTGAAGGAGATCGGCGGCATGGCATCTTTTCGAAGCGGCAGGGACGACGGCGCTATCAAGCCTGCTCGCCCCGCGCTTGCACGACGTGTCCGCAGCGGCGCAGGCCCCATTGCCGCGCGCAATTTGCACGGCCATGTGGTGCAGGTGCTCGGTCAGCGCATCGTCAGCGGCGCGCTGAAACAGGGTGAAGTGTTGCCGCCGGAAGCGACCATGGCCGAGGACATGGACGTCAGCCGTACGTCCTTGCGCGAAGCCATGAAAGTGCTGTCCGCCAAAGGCCTGGTGGAAGCGCGCCCGAAAGTGGGCACACGCGTGCGCGATGCGCGCTTCTGGAACCAGCTCGATGCGGATGTGCTCGCATGGCGCTGCAGCTCCATGCCCACGGCGGATTTCGTGCAAAAGCTCTCCGAAATGCGCGAAATCATCGAACCCGCCGCCGCCGCAAGCGCCGCACGTCATCGTAGCGTTACGCAACTCAAGCGTATGCAGACGGCATTCGACGCGATGGAAGCGGCGCCCGATCCGGAAGCCTGGACCACCGCCGACATCGATTTCCACGAAGCGATTCTGGCCGCCACCGGCAACGAACTGCTGATTTCGCTGTTCTCGGTGATCGAAACGGCGCTCAGCAGTTATTTCACGATGTCGGCGCGCACGGCCGTCAATTTCAAATACTCGTTGCCGCAACATCGCTCGGTATTGATCGCCATTCGCGACAAGCAACCGGATGTGGCGCACAAAGCGATGCTGAAAGTGATCGCCGATGCGCGGGAAAATCTGAGCAACAACAAGCGGCGCAGCAGCAAAGCGTAATGCTGCGCTATTTGACGAACTCGATGTAATCCACGTCGTAAGCATGCTCGGCGCCGCCGAGGACGATGACGTTATCGCCATCGCGCAAGTCGACCTTCACGTCCATCACGTTCCAGCCAGTGCCGCCATCGGCCTTGCTGCCGCTCGCTGCGACGCTTGAACCGTTGACGTTGACGCGCGGCGTCGCTGGCAAGCCGATATCTTCATAGCGCACGCGCAACGTATGCGCGCCACCGTGATCGCGGTGAATATCAAATTGCAACTTGCCGTACGGCGCAGCCGCGATACGCGCCATGCGTCGATTGGATGCATGCGGATTGCCGATGACCACTGCATTCGTGCGCGCCGCATCTTCGGCTTCGTAACGATCGAAGTTGAGTGGTGCATCCGCGTAGAGCATCACGTTGTAGGCGGCCTTCCATGCCTGATCGAGTTGCGGCGCCGACGACGAGGTGACATGCAGAAAACGGCCATCCTTCTGCTGCAGCAATGCCTGCGTCCAACCCGCGTGGATATTGCCGGTCACTTTCTGCACCGGCGCAGGCACTTCCCACCACGGCCCGCGACCGCCGTCGTTGTTCCAATACAAGCTGCGTCCGGCGGTGTCGCCATTGCCGCCGGCGCGTTCGGCGGATATGACGATCACGCCTTGCGATCCGCCCACCGGAAACCACGTCACCACCGGACATGCGGCAGGCCAGGCGCCGCCTTCGGTCTGCACGGCAGTACCGTGATCGGCCGGATCGCCAAACGTCAGTCCATCGGGGCTGAATTTCACATGGACTTGGCCGTTGTTGGCTCCATCGATATCCTCGTAATTCATCACGTACCGGCCGTCGGACAAGCGCGCCACGATGGCCATGCCGGGACGCTCCACGCCGCCGGGCATCGCCACGTCCATCGTTTCGCTGCCCCAGGTTTTGCCGCCATCGGTGGAAAGCTTGTGCGCGAGGATTTGATTGAAGCCTTCGCGCTTGTGCTGTTCACTGGAGTAGTACGCGATCATCCGTCCATCGTCGAGGATGTGGACGTTCGGCTCCCAGACGCCGTGATTGTCTTTGTCTTCCGGGTGACCGCCGCCTTTCACGATCGAACCGCGATAGCGCCACGACTTGCCTTGATCGGTGGAGGCGTAGAGTTGCAGGTCTTCCTCGACGACATGTCCTCGCTCGTCGTTGCGCGTGGCGTTCGCCGCGAGCAACAACGTGCCTCGCTTCAAATCGCCGCTATCGCGCTGCATTTGCGAAATATGCGGCTGCCAGCGCAGTTGCCACGCCTTGTCGCCAGCGTGCTCCTGATCGACCACGTTCTGCATAAATTGCCAGGTCTTTCCGCTGTCGTTGCTTACGTACAGCGGAACGCCCGTCATGCCATTCTGTTCGAATACCAACAACAGACGACCATCCGCGCGCGCATCGCTCTGCTGCGACATGCGCACCACCGAGGCATAACCCGTGCCCGCGGTAAGAACATGTCCGCTGGCGACATCCGGCGGAACGTCTTGCGCCTGTGCGATGTTCGCGGCCGCCATCACGAATAGAAGACCGCCGACGCGACTTGCGAGATGGCATGCCATTCGACGCATGATGACTCCTCGAACACCGCTGAAATAGGTGGCGATAGCCAGGCTATCGCCGGGAATAAAAAGAGGAGCGCCAAGGGGTGGCGCTCCCGAGGGGGAATCAAAGCTTGAAGCGGAAGCCCAAGCTCACCGTGCGATCCTGGTAACGGATGTCGCGCGGACGCGACGTACCGTCACCCCAGTACTGATGCAGGTTCGCACCGAGCAGATTGGTCATGCCGAGCACGATGGCGCTGTGATCGTTGAGGTTGTAAGCCACCGACAGATCCACCTGGTTAGCAGGCGCGATTTCGTCGTTTACGCCGGCCACGTTCTGCGCGTTGAAGCCGTCGATAAAGCGACTGCGGTAGTCGTAGGCCAAACGGAACGACCAGTTGTACTTTTCATACATCAGCACGACGTTGCCGTTGTTCTTGGACACGTTCTGCAGCGGCGTGGTGGTCATCGGCCCGCCCAGATACTGCGGCGACTTGGTGGAACCGTTGATGTAGGTGTAGTTCACCTGCATACCCAGACCATTCCAGGCGCCCGGCAGGAAGTCGAAGAACTGCTGATACGCCAATTCCACGCCATCCAGGAAGCCGCTGCCCGCGCTTTCCGGACTGCTGATCTGGTACGGCAGACCGCCGATCGTTTCGTCGGTGACATACGTCTGTACGTAGCCGTTGATGCTGCGGTAGAACGCGCCCGCACTCGCGTAGCTACCCGGCGCGAAGTACCACTCCAACGACAAGTCGTAGTTGTTGGAGCGCACCGGCGTGAGATACGCGTTGCCGCTGTTGCCCTCGCCCGCACGGTTGATGGTGCCGGGGTTGAGCGAGATCGACGGATTGAGATCGCCGAAGTTCGGATACGTCACCGTTTTGGCCGCTACGAAACGCGCCTGCAACGCGTCGTTGATGTGTAGCACAGCGCTGACATTCGGCAGGTAAACCGGCGCGCTGGTGGACAACGCGAGTGGCGTGTACACATTAGTCGCGCTGTCGTACGAGTAGGCGTGCAGATTGCGGTTGATGTCTTCGATGCGCACGCCGATCAGACCGTCCAACGGCATGCCAAACAGCGTGGTGTTATACGCCGTCTGCAAGTAACCGGCGAAATTCTTTTCGTCGATGCTGTAGAAACGGCCCGGATTGACCGGCTGCAAACCTTCGTTGGTGCCGTACAAGGCGCGAATCGCGTCCGCGTTGCCGTTCAAATAGTTGTAGCAACCGGTCAGCCAGCCGCCCGGCAACGCCGACGAACTCGGCATCGCGCAGAAATAACTGGCAGGGAAGCGCGCCAGCACCTGGTTGGCGGGATTGGGCGCGAGCGCAATCGCACCAGTGCCGCCCGGCGGCGGAATCGAAATCGTCACGCTGCCGTCGTAACTGGCGCGATGATCATCCGCGCGTACGCCGAACTGCAGGTTCTGGAAGAAATCCGAATCGAGCGTCCACACACCGTCGGCGCGCCAGCTCAGTTCCTTACCGCGCTGCACCGACCAGTTCTGGAACAAGCCATTCAAGTAGTAGTTGGCAGCGTTGTTTTGCGGACTACCGAGCAACGACCAGTTCTGCTGATTGCCCGACGTGCCGTTCCACACCGTGGTGATCGGGCCCTTCAAGAACGTATCGACGATGAACGTGTTGTCCATAAACGAGCTAAGCGTCGAAGACAGTTCGGTCGACAGCGACAACGATTCGTTGTGCCACTTCGCGCCGATCGCGTTCTGAATATCGTGACCGTGCTGCGCATGCGCCTGCGTGCTTGTCGCCGCATAGCTGTTGCCGCTCCAGGTTGCGCTGGTTGCATCGCAAATGGTTTGACCGAAATACTGACCGGGCAATTGATCCGCGTAGCAATGATTGCCGACGGTGTACTTGCTCGGCGACACCACGCCAGTGGGGAAGGAGAAGAAGAACGGCTGGCTGTAGCTGTCTTTATCCCAGTCGTACAGACCTTCGGCGTAGACTTCGGTGTGATCGTTCGGCGCCCACTGCAGCGCGTAGTTCAATTCAGGACGACGGCGATAACCCAGGTTGTAGTCGGCGCCGAAACCGTTCGGCACTTCCACCAGCGTGCCCGACGGGCTGCGCAACGGATTGCCGCTGCCGTCGGTCAGCAAACGCGGAAAGTCGCCCCACACGGCTTTGTAATCGTAGTGCTGCGTGATCATGCTGGCGTTGACGAGTGCGCCGAAGTCGCCGGCATCCGTCTTCCAACGGTCGCTGATCAAGAAGCTGCCGGTGCCATCGGTGCGGGCCGCATCGGCGCTATTGATGCCGGTGACTGTGCCGGCCACTTCCAGTCCTTTGAAATCGAACGGGCGATACAACTGCATATTCACCAAACCCGCGATACCGCCGGCAGGCAAACTCGCATCGCTGGTCTTGTACACCTCGACGGATTTCACCGCCGTGGCGGGAAGATTCTGAAACGCATACTGGCGACCGACGCCGCTCACGATCTCGCGACCGTTCAACGTCGTGACGACGTTAGGCAAACCGCGCACGACCACACTGTTGGTCTCGCCCTGGAAACCTTGTGCGACCTGCACGCCGGTAATGCGCTGCAACGCATCGGCCACGCTGTTGTCGGGCAACTTGCCGATGTCTTCCGACACGATCGAATCGACGATGTTGTCCGAATCCTGTTTGATTTCCGCGGCGGAACCCAAGCTGGAACGCAGCGGCGTCACGACCACGGTGGAAAGCGTGGACGCTTCTTGTTGCGTCGCCTTTTTCTTTTGATCCTTGGCGTTCTTGCCGGTGTTGTCCGTGGACTGCGCGTCGCCGGTTTGCGCAGCGCTGGTGCTGGCGGCCGGTTGATTGACGCTCGACGGCTGCGCCGTCGTCGTATCCGCGCGAGCGGTAGCCAGCGACGAGGCGATGGCGACGGCAAGCAGGGTCATGGTGCAAGTGATACAGGTGTTGCGCTTCATGTTCTCTCCCCTTCCGGCTTGGACGGCCCCCTCTGCGTGATGGCTGTCCGGGTGGTGTTGGATGTGTGTTTTTAAGCCAGTTTCACTATTAATACTACTATATGATCAGCGGCGTCCAGTCGCAGCAACGGGCCGCACCCTGCGGCCTTTTTACGCAGCAAATGTCAGAACACGGCGCTCACTTCGCAGCGCCTTCGGCAACCGGCAACATCGCGGCTTCGGCGGGCACCATGCCTTTCGGCGCCGCGCTCAACGCACGGAAAATAGCGGCTTCACGCTCGCGATACGGCGTACCGTCTTGTTGTAGCAAATCGTGGAACCAAATCACCGGCGGCTGCAACGTGTAAGGGTGCTGCCACGAGTCCCACGGAAAAATCGTCTGCGTTTTACCGGAGACGAAACCCCAGTTGACCATGCCGACGTCGAGCTTCTTGCCCAGCGGGAGCACGCTATCGACCGTCGAACCCGCACTACGCGCCATGTATTCCGTGCAAATCAACGGACGACCATAACCGCGAAGTTGCTGCACACGACGCAGAAACGCTTCCGGAAAATCGTAGTTGTGGAAGGTGATGATGTCCGACTCGGTCAGCTGCGTGCGCTCAACGGCATTGAGGTTTTTCAGCTTCGACCAATCAGGATCGTGCCAGACGCCGCTCGTCAGTGGCTGCGCCGGATTTTCGCTGCGCGCCCATGCGAACACTTGCGGCAGCAACTGCGCAACGCGCTGAAATTTATCTTTGGGTTCGCCAGCGGCGTAGTTTCCGCCGCCATCGTTATCGGGCTCGTTCCAGACGTCCCAAGCAAGCACGCGATTGTCGTGTGCGAAGCTGCCGACAATATCCTTCACGTAGGCTTCGAGCTGCGGATATTTCGACGGGTCGTCGAGAATTTTGGTACCTGGCGCCTGCACCCATCCGGAGTTGTGCACGCCTGGAATAGGCGGATGTTGCGGACCGAGCACGGGATTGGGATCCCAGCACGAATCGAACAGCACCAGGATCGGCTTGATGTGATGCTTGGCGGCGATCGTCAGAAACGTATCGATGCGTCTCTTGAAACCATCGCGATCCTGATCCCATAACATGTTGTGCAAAAACACGCGCATGGTGGTCATGCCAAGACCTTGCGCCCAACCCAGCTCTTGATCGATGCGCGCCGGATCGAACGAAGCAGCCTGCCACATGTCGAACTGATTGATTGCGTCGGAAGGTACGTAATTACTGCCGACCGGCCACGCTTGCTTGGCGTACCACGCGTTCGCTTTGGCTGCACTCCACGGCTGCGCATCGCCGGCGTACGCCGTCGACATCCCAAGCGCCAACGCCATCGCCAAACATCCAGCCCATCGCAGTCGCATCATGATTCCCAATCACCTTCTGATTCTGTTTGCCCTAAGCGAGCAGATTTATTTCTTTGCAGCGTTATCGATACCGAACCGGTAAACGATGACGTTTTTATAGGTTTCACCCGGCGCCAATCGCGCCGATCCAAAGTCGGGATGGTTGGGCGTGTCCGGAAACAATTGCGGTTCCAGCACGAACGCATCGCCTTGCCGATAGATGTGGTGATCCTTGCCGACCGTGGTGCCGTCCAGAAAATTGCCCGAATAGAACTGCAGTCCTGGCTTCGTCGACCACACCGTCATTACACGGCCGGAACGCGGATCTTCCACACGCGCGACCACACGCGACTCGACTTCTTTGCGGCTGATCACCCAGTTCATGTCGTAGCCGTGACCGAACAGCAATTGTTGCGAAGCGCCGTCGCGGATATCACGACCGATCGGTTTAGCGACGCGAAAATCGTAGGGGGTGTTCGCGACTTGCGTGATGTCGCCCGTGGGAATGGCCGCCGCATCGCTGACGGGCGTAATGCTATTACCAGGAATCGTCATTTCCTGGTCCATCACCGAGCCGGAGCCTTCACCACCCAGATTCCAATAGGTGTGATTGGAAAGATTGACGAGCGTGGGCTTGTCGGTCGTCGCCTGGTAGCTAATTTTTAGCTGGTTTTCATCGCTCAGCGCATACGTGGCTTTGACCGTAACCGCGCCCGGATAACCCTGGTCGCCGTCGGGACTTACGTATTCCATCGTCACGCTGGGCGTGGGGCCGGATTTGACGTCCAGCACCTTCCAAACCTGCTGATCGAAACCCTTGATGCCGCCGTGCAGCGAATTGGCGCCGTCGTTCAGAGTGAGGCTGTAAGTTTTTCCGTCCAGCGTGAATTTGCCGTGCGCAATGCGGTTGGCGTAACGCCCCACCGTGGCGCCGAAGTATTGGCGACGATCGAGATAGCCCTGCAAGCTGTCGTAGCCGATTACGACATCCGCCAGTTTGCCGTTGCGATCCGGCACTAATAAGGACTGCAACGACGCGCCGTAACTCATGACACGTGCGCGCATGCCGTGGCTATTGGTCAACGTCACGATCTGGACGTCCTGCCCATCCGTCGTGTGTCCGAACGACGTTTGCGTCGCTTCGCCCGCCATCGCCACGCACGGCAGCAGGGTGGCCGTCATGGCGATGCAACCGATCACGGCAGCTGGTTTCATTCGGTAAATCCCCTTACGAAATGGCACAGTCATAGGCCCTGTCGCTTCTGCGCATATTGTATGATTATATACGTACAGGGCAGGACGAGCTTTACGCACTGCAGCATACGTTTTTAACGAATGACGCAAAGACATGGGGATCGTGTATCGCATACGTGAAAGCATCCTGTAGTGACTTGAAAAAAACGGCGTTATAAGCGAACGACATGACAAGCCGAGCATCGACGAGTAGCACACCGAAGTGTCATGACTAAGCCAGCCGACCACGCAAGACCTTTCGCAATGCAACACGATTTCTTTTATTCCACCACTCAAGACGAGAGCCCATGAGAGTCGCAAGCGCCCGTAATCTGCACGGCCACGTCACCCAGGAACTGGGCGTGCGTATCGTGAGCGGGGCGCTGCGCCCGGGCGACGCGTTGCCGCGCGAAGAAGTGCTCGCCGAACAAATGGACGTGAGCCGCACGGCGCTGCGCGAAGCGATGCGCGTGCTTTCCGCCAAAGGCTTGGTCGAGGCGCGACCGAAAGTCGGCACGCGCGTGCGCGAAGAACGCTATTGGCATCAGCTCGATGCCGACGTTCTTGCGTGGCGCTGCGCATCCATGCCGCCGGCGGATTTCGTGCACAAACTTATTGAGATGCGCGAAATCTTCGAACCCGCCGCTGCCGCGTTTGCCGCGCGCCGCGGTGAAGCTGCACAAGTCAAGGATATCGAAGCGGCCTATCGTGCGATGGAAGCGGCGCGCAACAGCGACGAATGGGCGGCGGCCGACCTGCAATTCCACGAATCGGTGCTGCTCGCGACGAATAACGAACTGATGATCTCTTTGTTTTCCGTCGTGGAAACCGCACTGGGATCGTTTTTTGTGCAGTCCGCACAAAAGAGTGGCGATTTCAAATATTCCCTGCCCTATCATCGCCAGGTATTCGAAGCGATACGTCGGCGTCAGCCGGAAGTGGCGCGGCGCGCGATGCAACAGATGATTCTGGATTCGCGCGCCAACATGACCGGCAAACGCCGCACCAGGAAATCGGCATGACGACGGATGTACGATTGATTGGCTTGGATTGGGGCACGAGCAGCTTGCGCGCCTATCTTTTCGATGCCGATGGAAAAGTGATCGCGTCGCGACAACAGCCGTGGGGCGTGCGTCATTTGCCCGAGGGCGGATTCGATGCCGCCCTGCAGGCGATGACGCGAGATTGGCCCGCGTGCGCTGTCGTCGCGGCCGGCATGGTCGGCAGTCGTCAAGGTTGGCGCGAGATACCTTATGTCGATGTACCCGCCGATGCAGCGAGCATCGCAAGCGGCATGCTGCGCGTGGACGCGTGCCACAGTCATACATTGTGGATTGCGCCGGGTCTGCGCCAAGCAGCGCCCGCCGATGTCATGCGCGGCGAAGAGACGCAGATCGTCGGAGCACTGGCGCAACAGCCGAACCTTCGCACCAACGCGCGGTTCGTGTTGCCCGGGACGCATAGCAAATGGGCCACGGTCATCGATAGTCGCGTCACTGCGTTCCACACAGTGATGACCGGCGAAATGTATGCATTGCTGATGAAGCATTCGATTCTCGGCGCAGGCGCGTCGAGCGATCCTGCGCTATCGCACAACGAGGATGCGTTTGTTCGCGGCCTCAACGCCGTCAAGGAAAGCGGTGCCGAAGGCGCTATCAGCCGCCTGTTTTCAACGCGCGCCCGCATGCTGGCCGGCGAGCTGACCGGCGCCGAGGTGCCGGATTTTCTGTCAGGCCTTTTGATTGGCGAAGAATTTCGCATCGCCCGTTTGCGCGATGGCGCGCATCCCGCATCGTTGTGCCTGATCGGCGACTCGTCGTTGTGCCAGCGCTACGCCACCGCGGCCGTCCAATTTGGTAATGCACCGCCCGTCATTATCGACGATGCCGCCGCGCAAGGATTGTGGCAACTGGCCTCCGCGGCGGGATTGCTTGCACAAACCACCACTCATACCTATTCCGGAGTAGCACCATGATTCGCGCGTGGCTCGACACCCTTCCCCTGGTCGCCATTCTTCGCGGCCTGAAGCCCGAGGGGGCGTTGGATATTGGGCACGCGCTGGTCGACGCCGAGTTTCGCGTGATCGAAGTGCCGATGAATTCGCCCGAACCGCTCGACAGCATTCGCTTGTTGTCGAACGAGTTTGGACAACGCTGCTTGATTGGCGCGGGCACGGTCTTGCAGGTGGAACATGTCGCACAGATCGCGGCAGCCGGCGGTCGACTTATCGTGATGCCGCATGCCGATGTCGCCGTGATCGCCGCCGCCAAACGCGCCGGCATGTATTGCATCCCCGGCGTCGCCACGCCGACGGAAGCGTTCGCCGCGCTGCATGCCGGCGCCGATGCGATCAAATTATTTCCCGCCGAATCGCTGACGCCGCCCGTGCTTAAAGCATGGCGAGCCGTGTTGCCGCGCGATTTGGCGTTGCTGCCGGTGGGTGGCATTACGCCCGACACGATGGCGCCCTATATCGCCGCAGGGGCCAATGGTTTCGGCCTCGGTTCCGCACTTTATGTACCCGGTCGCGACGCCGCCGATGTCGGACGCCGCGCCCGTGACTTCGCACACGCCTGGAAGACCCGTTCTCAAGGAAACAACGCATGAAGATCACCCGTCTCACCACCTTCCTCGTTCCGCCGCGTTGGCTGTTCGTGCGCATCGACACCGATGCGGGCATCAGCGGCTGGGGCGAGCCGGTCGTGGAAGGTCGCGCGCACACCGTAGCAGCGGCGGTCGAAGAGCTATCCGATTATCTGGTCGGCAAAGATCCACGCCATATCGAAGACCATTGGAACGTGATGTACCGCGGCGGCTTTTATCGCGGCGGCCCGATTCTGATGAGCGCGATCGCCGGCATCGACCAGGCGCTGTGGGATATCAAGGGCAAACACCTCGGCGTTCCCGTGCACGCGCTGCTGGGCGGCCCGGTGCGCGAACGCATTCGCGTGTATTCGTGGATCGGCGGCGATCGTCCGGCCGATACGGCGCAAGCGGCGAAAGATGCAGTCGCGCGCGGCTTTACCGCGGTCAAGATGAATGCGACGGAAGAAATGCATTTCGTCGATACGCATGCCAAAGTGGAGCGCGTGCTTGAAAACGTCCAAGCTGTGCGCGATGCGGTTGGCCCGGATATCGGCCTCGGCCTGGACTTCCACGGCCGCGTGCACAAGCCGATGGCGAAAGTGTTGATGCGCGAACTCGCCCCGTTCAAGCTGATGTTTATCGAGGAGCCGGTGCTTTCTGATCATCTGGAATGCATCCCCGAACTCGCTACCATCTCGCCCGCGCCGATCGCCTTGGGCGAGCGTCTGTATTCGCGCTACGACTTCAAGCGCGTGTTCACCACCGGCGGCGTGGACATCATCCAGCCCGATCCCTCGCACGCTGGCGGCATTACGGAAACGCACAAGATTGCGATGATGGCGGAGGCTTACGACGTCGCGCTGGCGCTGCACTGTCCGCTCGGCCCGATCGCGCTGGCGGCGAATTTGCAGCTCGACGCGATTTGCCACAACGCATTTATCCAGGAACAAAGCCTGGGCATTCACTACAACGCCACTAATGATCTGCTCGACTACATTACCGACCGCAGCGTGTTCGCCTACGAAAACGGTTATGTCTCGATGCCGGGCGGCCCGGGTTTGGGTGTTGAAGTAAACGAAGCGTATGTGGCGGAACGCGCGGCGGTCGGTCATCGTTGGCGCAATCCCATCTGGCGCCACAACGACGGCAGCGTGGCCGAGTGGTAAGCGCCTTTTCTTTCACGAGATCCGACATGTCCACGTTTGCCACGTATCCAAGCTTGACCGATCGCTCGGTGCTGATCACCGGCGGCGCCACCGGTATCGGCGCCGCTTTTGTCGCGCATTTCGCGCAGCAAGGCGCGCGCGTCGCGTTTCTCGATATCGACGAAAGAGGTGCGGCGGCGCTGTCTTCGTCGATATCGGGCGTGCGTCACGCGCCGCAGTTTTTTCCTTGCGACGTAACGGATATCGCAGCACTGAAAAACACCATTGCCGCGGCAAGCCAGCGCGTCGGCACGTTCGGCGTGTTGATCAACAATGCCGCCAACGACCGTCGTCATCGCTTGCAAGACACCACGCCGGAGGAATTCGAGCAAAGCATCGGCGTCAACCTTCGGCATCAGTATTTCGCCACGCAGGCCGTCGTGTCTGGTATGCGCGAGCTCGGCGGCGGCTCCGTCATTTGCCTGGGTTCCACCGGGTGGATGATCAAGAATGCCGGCTATCCGATGTATGCGATGGCTAAGTCGGCCATTCGCGGCCTGGTGAACGGCCTTGCGCGCGAATTGGGCAAGGATCGTATTCGCATCAACGGCCTGGTTCCGGGCTGGGTGATTACCGAAAAGCAACGTGAGCTTTGGCTCGACGAAGCCGGCGAAGAAGAGATCCGACGCAAGCAATGCATGCCCGGTTATCTCGGCGGCGACGACATCGCACGCGCCGCTTTGTTTCTAGCCTCCGACGACAGTCGCATGTGCACGGGTCACGATTTCATTATCGATGGCGGCTGGGCATGACGTTGAAAGCCGAACTGCTGCTGGACGTGCACAACACGTTGGGTGAAGGCGTCACGTGGTGCGCGCGCAGCCAATCGTTGTACTGGACGGATATTCAGCAGTCGGTGCTGTGGCGTTATCGCCCCGCCGACGGCAGCACGCGTCAGTGGACGATGCCGGAGCGACTGGCGTCGTTTGCGCTATGTCAGGACGAAGGTTGGCTGCTGCTTGGGTTGTCGAGTCGACTGGCGTTCTTCCACGAAGATAGCGGCGAGCTGATCGAGATCGCGCAAGTCGAACACGGCCTGCCCACGCGACTCAACGATGGCGCGTGCGATCGGCAGGGGCGGTTCGTGTTCGGAACGCTGCACGAACCGGTGGGCGACGAACCGCGGCGCGCCGCCGGCAGCTTCTATCGGTTGAATGCAGATCTCACGGTCGAGCAACTGCCGCTCGGCCATGTCGCCATCAGCAACAGCATCGCCTTCAGTCCCGATGGCTGGACGATGTATTACTGCGATTCGATGGCCGGCGTGATTCGTCGCTGCAATTATGGCGATCGTGTGACCGCCGATACCACGCATATCGATCTGTCGCATCTCGATGGCGATCCCGATGGCTCGGCCGTCGATATGGAAGGCGGCTTGTGGAATGCGCAGTGGGGGCTGGGTCGCGTCGTGCGTTATGACCGTGACGGCAAGGAAGATCTCGTCGTCACCGTGCCGACGCGACAGCCGACACGCATTGCCTTTGGCGGCGAACGCTTCAACACGCTTTACATCACCAGCGCGCGCGACGGTCTATCGCCCGATGCGCTGACGAAAGATCCGCATGCCGGCGGCTTGTTCGCCATGGAAGTTCCCTTCACCGGCATGCCCGAACCGTTGTTCGCAGGCCGACCTGCATGAATTTTTTTCGCGTCAAGATGAAGATGTCGATGGAGGCATCCGCGCGACGCAACCGACCGGGGAGTCATTCATGAGTGCCATTGCTACACCCGTGGCGACACACGCCAAGGCCACCGCCATTTTTACCTGCGTGCTCGCTGCGCTAGCCGGACTGATGTTCGGTCTGGACATCGGCGTCATCGCCGGCGCGCAGCAGTTTATACAAAAGGACTTCGCGATCAGCGACAACACCATCGAGTGGATTGTCTCGATCATGATGGCCGGCGCCGCGGTCGGTGCGCTCAGCGCAGGCTGGCTATCCAGTCAACTGGGACGCAAGCGCTCGCTGATTCTTGGCGCGGTGTTGTTCGTCGCAGGATCGGTGGTGTGCGGCGTAGCGTGGACACCCGAGGTATTGATCGTAGGCCGCTTCGTGCTCGGCCTGGCGATCGGCATCGCCAGTTTCACCGCGCCGCTGTATTTGGCCGAGATCGCGCCGGAATCGATTCGTGGCGCGATGATCTCGCTGTATCAGTTGATGATCACCATCGGCATCCTTGTCGCGGCGCTTTCCAATGCCGCGCTGAGTTACACCGGCAACTGGCGCTGGATGCTGGGCATCATCGCGATTCCCGGCGCACTGTTTCTGGTTGGCGTGGCCTTTCTGCCGGAAAGCCCGCGTTGGCTGATGATGCGCAACCGCGAACCCGAGGCCGAGCAAGTGCTGCATCGTTTGCTCGGCAGCACCGACGCCATCGCCCGCGAAATCGGCGAAATCCGCGAGCAGCTGAAGACGCCGCAACGCGGCATCCACATGTTTTTCCAGAACGCGAACTTCCGTCGTTCGGTGGGTCTTGGCGTGCTGCTGCAAATCATGCAGCAGCTCACCGGCATGAACGTGGTGATGTATTACGCCCCACGCATTTTCGAAGGCATGGGTTACGCGACGGAAGCGCAGATGTGGTTTACGGTCATCGTCGATCTGGTCAACGTATTGGCCACCTTTATCGCGATCGGCCTGGTGGACAAATTGGGTCGCAAGCCGATTTTGTACATTGGCTTCGTCGTCATGGTGCTGGGCCTCGGCGTGGTCGGCACGATGATGCATCTGGGCATCCACACGCACGTCCAGCAGATTTTCACGGTGGGCATGCTGCTGGTCTTTATCGTGGGCTTCGCGATGTCCGCCGGTCCGCTGATCTGGACGTTGTGCTCGGAGATTCAACCGCTCAAGGGTCGCGATTTCGGCATTGGCTGCTCCACCTTCACCAACTGGGCGGCCAATTGGTTGGTCGGCGTGTCCTTTCTGAGTCTGCTCAACGGCATCGGCAACGCGGCGACGTTCTGGCTTTATGCCGCGTTCAACGCAGTGTTCATCGTGTTGACGATCTGGCTGGTGCCGGAAACCAAAGGCGTCACGCTCGAACAGATCGAACGCAATCTAATGAGCGGCAAGCGACTGCGCGAAATCGGTCGCTGATTATTTGGCGGGTTTAAGGGTCGTTTGCACTGCGTGCGCGACCCTCGTTTGGGGAACTCCCGGCCGACGTTCGTCGGCCGGTCATAACACACACAAGAACGACACATTCGGCTTTGTCTTCAACTCATCGCATTGCTGCATCCGCGGCAAAGGAGATGCTTTATGAAACACCCGAAGTTCTGGTCGGCTTGGAGTTCCCTGTTGCTACTGTTAGTGGCGTTATCGCTCGCTGTCGGCGCGCGACCGGCTCATGCGGCCACGGGGACCTTGCTTAACAGCAGTACGCTTTACCCACGCGTGGTTCGTTTGGAACATGGTTCGCCTTCAGTGAATGGAATGCTGGTGGCGAGCACCAACGGCGTCATTTTTCAGAGCACGAACAATGGCTCGAGTTGGAACTTGATCGGTACGGTGCCGGCCATCAGCGGCAGTTCCGAATATTGCTGTGCGACGCTCTACGAGCTTCCTCAGCAAGTCGGCGCGCTGGGAGCCGGGACGCTGATATTCGCGGCCACTTACAACAATACGACGACACCGGCCATCGAGGTTTATACCAGCACCAACCAAGGTATCTCGTGGACGTACCACAGCACGCCCGTGACACGCGGCGATAGCACGCACGGTTTGTGGGAGCCGCAATTCGAAGTGGCCAACGACGGCGCATTGGTGATGTTCTGGTCCGACGAGACCGATGGCTGTTGCAGTCAGAAGCTTGCGCAAATCCGTACGTACAACGGCCAGACGTGGCAGGACGAAACCAATACGGTGGCCAGCACCGTGCAAGCGGATCGCCCCGGCATGGCGACGGTAAGCAAGTTGCCGAACGGCCATTTCTTTATGAGCTACGAGTTGTGCGGTCCGGCTGCATGCACCGTGTTCTATCGCACGTCGACGGACGGTTGGAATTTTGGCGATCCCACCAACACCGGCACCAAAATCGCGACGACGTCCGGCCAGTATCTGGAACATGCGCCGGTCAATGTGTGGAGCCCGTCGGCCATCTCAAGCAACGGTGCGATCGTGCTGGTCGGTCAGGTGATGTACGAGTCCAACAACAGCGTGTCGAGCTACAACGGCAAAGTCTTGTTCGTGAATACGAATGTCGACGGTAGCGGCAATTGGTACACGATCAACGCACCCGTGCAGGTTCCGACGGCGTACGACAACTATTGCCCGAACTATTCCTCGGCCTTGTTGCCCGCCACCGACGGCTCGAATATTTTGGAGTTGGCGTCGGATTACAACAATGGCGGATGCATCACGTACTACGGCAGCGAATCGTGGAACAACCTGCCTGCCGACGGATCGACGTTCGCCTTCCACAATATGCAAGACACCGCATTGTGTCTGGACGACACCGGCTGGGGCACGACCAACAACACCAGCGCGGAACTGTGGGATTGCAACGGCTTGTCGGTGCAGAACTGGACGGTGCACGCCGAGGGCGGTGGCTGGTACAGCATCCAGAATCAGTACTCGGGCTTGTGCGTGGACAACACCGGCGGCAGCACGACACCTGGCAACAAAGTTACCTTGTGGGGTTGCGTGGGCAACGCCAACCAAGCGTGGCTGTTTATGGACCTCGGCAACGGCACGTACAAACTGATGAACCAGGCATCCGGTTCATTGATGTTGGACGATACCGGCGGATCGACCACGCACGGCACGCAATTGCAGATCTGGACCGATAACGGATTGCCACCGCAGCAGTGGCAGCTCAACTGACCGACGTAGCACCGCACGACAAAAAAAGGCCGGCATGATGCCGGCCTTTTTCATTGCGCGATCGTGATGCTTATTTCGCGGGCTCTTGCTTCAAGCCACGGTTGATCAGCATCGGCTTGATGTCCGGGTCTTGTCCGCGCCAATCTTTGTACAGTTTGGCCAGCTCCACCGTATTGCCGCGCGAAAGAATCATCGCCCGGAAACGATCGCCGTTGTCGCGCGTCAGGCCGCCGTGCTGCTTGAAGCCTTCGAACGCGTCGTCGGCAAGCATCTGCGTCCACAGGTACGCGTAGTAGCCGGCGGAGTAACCGTTGCTCCAGATGTGCAGGAAGTAGCTGGAGCGATAGCGCGGCGGAACGTAGGAGAGATCCGTGCCATCCTTCTTCAGCGCTGCCGTTTCGAAAGCGTCGGCGTCTTGCTTGGGTTCATCGGCGCCGAGCATATGCCAGTTCATATCGAGCATCGCCGCCGAGACCAGCTCGGTCATGTCGTAGCCCTTGTTAAACATGCCCGCCTTCTTGATCTTGTCGACCAGGGCCTGCGGCATCGGCTGGTGCGTTTGATAGTGCTTGGCGTAGTTGGCGAACACTTTCGGATCGACCGCCCAGTGTTCGTTGAACTGCGACGGGAATTCCACGAAGTCGCGCGCGGTCTGCGTACCGGAGAGCGTCGGGTATTGCTCATCGGCGAACAAGCCGTGCAAGCCGTGGCCGAACTCGTGGAACATGGTCACCACGTCGTCCATCGACAACAGCGCCGGCTGACCGGGCGCAGGCTTGGTGAAGTTGGCGACGTTGTAGATCACTGGCTTGGTGCCCAGCAGCTTGGATTGCTGGACGAAATTGTCCATCCACGCGCCGCCGTTCTTGTTGTCGCGCTTGAAGTAGTCGAAATACGCCAGCGCCATCGACTTGCCGTCTTTGTCGAACACTTCGAACACGCGCACGTCCGGGTTGTAGACCGGAATGTCTTTGCGTTCTTTGAAAGTCAAACCATAGAGCTGGTTGGCGGCGTAGAACACGCCGTTTTGCAGCACGTTATCCAGTTCGAAATACGGCTTGATCTGGGAATCGTCGAGATCGTATTTGGCCTTGCGCACTTCTTCGGCGTAATGCTCCCAATCCCACGGTTCGAGCTTGAAGGTAGGTTGCTTGAGCGCCGCCTGATCCTTGTCAATCTGCTTCTGGATATCCGCAGCTTCCATCTTGGCGCGCGCGACGGCCGCCGGCGCAAGCTTGTTCATGAAATCCATCACCGTTTCCGGCGTCTTGGCCATCTGGTCCTGCAGCGTCCACGCGGCGTAGTTCGGAAAACCGAGCAGCTTCGCTTCCTGCGCGCGCAATTGCGCGAGGCGCGTGATGAGGTCGCGCGTGTCGTTAGCGTCGCCCTTCTCCGTGCGCGTCCACGACGCATCGAACAACGCCTTGCGCGTATCGCGATCGGTCAGGTCCTGCAGCAGCGGCTGCTGCGTGGTGTTCTGCAGCGTGAGCACCCACTTGCCATCGAGGTGACGATCTTTCGCCGCTTGCGCGGCGGCGGCAATGTCGGCGTCGGAAAGACCGGCAAGCTTGCTCTTGTCATCGACGACCAAGGCGCCCGCCTTCGACGCGGCGAGCAACTTGTTGTTGAACTGCGCCTGGAGTCCGGCTTCTTCTTTGTTGTAATCCTTGAGCTTGGCTTTGTCGGCGTCGGAAAGCTTCGCACCGGCCATGACGAAGTTGCGGTACACCACGTCGATCAGGCGCTGCGATTCGGGATCGAGCTTCAACGAATCGCGCTGGTCGTATACGGTTTGAATGCGCTGGAACAGTTTGCCGTTGAGATGAATCGCATCCTGGTGCGCGGCGAGCTTGGGCGCTTCGTCTTCCTGCACTTTCTGCAGGGCGTCGTTGGTGTTGGCCGACGTCACGCCGTTGAACACCGCCATCACGCGGTTGAGCAGCACGCCGGATTTTTCCAGCGCGACATAGGTGTTTTCGAAGGTCGGCGCATCGGGATTGTTGGCGATCTTCTCCACCTCATCCAACTGCTGCTTCATGCCTTCTTCGATGGCGGGCTGGTAGTCGGTGTCCTTGATCTTGTCGAACGGCGGCGCCTGATACGGCAGCGTG
Organism: Dyella sp. 2HG41-7; assembly: GCF_021390675.1. Classification (NCBI taxonomy): domain Bacteria; kingdom Pseudomonadati; phylum Pseudomonadota; class Gammaproteobacteria; order Lysobacterales; family Rhodanobacteraceae; genus Dyella; species Dyella sp. 2HG41-7. The sequence continues at coordinate 869,534 of NZ_JAJEJV010000004.1, read as the reverse complement.
CTGACCGTGAAGAACGGATTGCTTGCCTGCGCCTCGACGGCAGCAGAGGTCGATGCCTTGGCCGGCGCCGTGCCGGAAGCCGCGGGCGCCGCGTTATTGCCGTTATTGGGCGACTGGGAACACGCAGCGAGCACGACGGACGTGGCGATCGCAAGAAGACGAAGACGAGGCATGAAAGCTCCCGAAAGTGGCTTTCCCGTGAACGGGAATCGAAGGGTTTAGCCTCCGACTGTAGCCAGAGGTCACCCATCTTCCAAGCCTGTCCGAAGGCATAGGAGCCTAAGGCCTCGTCAAGTGCTGTAAGTGCGGTCCTTCCAGCGGGAGCGGACGCCACGCCAGTAGCGAATGGCTGAGCTCCAGGTCATACCCAGGTAGAGCGCGGCGCCGAACGGCAACAACAGAGCCCACGCCAGCCGCATCTGGTAGTAACGCAGCATGGGCAGATAGCTGATCATCATCGCCACCAGGGCGATAAGACCCAGGCGCCAAGTCTCGGGATAGCCCAGCAGCACGAACGGCAAACCGTAGGCCAGAGCGAAAAGCACCGTCACCACCAGCAGCACGACGGTGGAATAACCGAGCTGCGTGAAGGCGGAGCGCGCCACCATGTCGTGAATGGAACGCAGACTGCCATACGGACGCAAACTCACCACATCGCGGCTCAAGCCGAGCCAAATGCGATAGCCGGCGTTTTTCACCTGGCGCGCGAGCGTGCAATCGTCGATCAGCGCATTGCGCAAACTGGCGAACGCGCCGGCGCGATGCAGCGCGTCCGTGTCGACGAGAATGCAACCGCCAGCTGCCGCCGCGACGTGGCGGAAGTTGGAATTGGACAATGCGAAGGGATAGATGAGCTTGAAGTAATACACAAACGCCGGGAGCAGCAAACGATCCCAGAAACTGGTGCGCCGCAGGTCGGCCATCAACGAAACGAATTGCCTGTTCTCGCGTTCTTTATGCGCCAGCAACGCAGGCAGCAATCCGGGCTGCAATTGGATATCCGCATCCAGCAGCAAGGTGATGCGCGTGTCCACATGCGCCTTGCCCTGCTCCAACGCCCACAACTTGCCCGCCCAACCTTCCGGCAAAGGCTGACCGCTTACGACGCGTGTGTGCGGAAAGGACGCGGCGATTTTCGCCGTATCGTCGGTGGACTGATCATCCACCACGATCACTTGCAGACCATGGCCTTGCGCTTGCAAACCGCCGAGCGTGAGACCGATGACATCGGCCTCGTTGCGTGCAGGAATCAGTACGGTGATTTCGCTGAGATCGACCGACCCCGCATGGGGGTCGGCTTCGATTCGTTCACGGGTGCTCCAGGACCGCCACGGTGTCAGCAGCAGCCCTACCCACATCAATGCCGGCAGCGACGCGGCGATCCATCCAAAGAGCCCGCTCATGATCTCCACGTAGCTTGCGTTGTGTCTGAGCGGTTGCCAGGTGGCAGTGCGTGGCGCAGCGCCAGACTGGCCGTCTGGTCAAGCCGCGCGCTGACGCCTGGCAACCGCTCAGGCGCAACGCGGGCAACGAGGGGATCATGAGCGGACTCTGGTCCCATCGTTGGCGGCTTTGAAGATCAATGATTGGCGTCGGTCGTCGTGGACGATTCGCGGCGCTGAATGGAGCTGATCGGAATCTTGATCGCGGTGGCGTCGGCGCGATTGCCGTACTTCACCGGGAGATCCGGCGCCATCGGGCCATCGGTGCGCGGGCCGAACATCGACACCTTCATCGCCTTCAGCGGATGGGCGAACATATCGTCCACCGCCGTGCCTTCAAAGCCGCAGTGCGCCATGCAGTTGTCGCACTTCGGGTTGATGCCGACGCCGTATTTTTCCCACTCGGTGTCTTCCATCAATTCCTTGTAGGTCTTGGCGTAGCCTTCGTCGACCAACAAGTAGCACGGCTTCTGCCATCCGAAGATGTTGTACGTCGGGTTGGACCACGGCGTGCACTGGTAAGCCTGGTTGCCGGCGATGAAGTCCATGAACATCGCCGACTGATTGAACGCCCACTTGCGCTTGCGTTCTTTGCCGATCTTGAAGATGTCGCGGAACAGCTGCTTGCTCTCGGTGCGGCCGAGGAACACGTCCTGACGCGGCGCATGCTGATAGCTGTAGCCCGGCGAGACGGTGATGCCTTCCACGCCAAGTTCCATCGCGTAGTCGAAGAAGTCGGCGACTTCTTCCGGCGGCTCGCTATTGAACAGCGTGCAGTTCACCGTGACGCGGAAACCCTTCGACAGCGCGAGCTTGATCGCGGTGACGGCTTTCTCGAACACACCGTCCATGCACACGGATTTATCGTGCTGCTTCTCAAGGCCGTCCAAATGCACGGACCAGGTGAAGTACGGCGACGGCTTGTATTCGTCGATGTGCTTGGGCATCAAGATAGCGTTCGTGCACAGGTACACGAATTTCTTGCGCTCGATAAGGCCTTCGACGATCTTCGGCAGATCCTTGAGGATCAGCGGCTCGCCGCCGGGAATCGACACCACCGGCGCATCGCACTCATCCACCGCCGCCAAGGCCTGCTCGACGCTCATGCGCTTCTGCAGAATTTCCTTGGGCTGATCGATCTTGCCGCAACCGGCGCACGCCAGATTGCACTGGAACAACGGCTCCAACATCATCGCCAGCGGGTAGCGCTTTTGACCACTCAGCTTTTTCTTGAGGATGTATTGCGCGATCGTGGTTTGTTGAATAAGAGGGATACCCAAGGGATTCTCCGGAATGTCAGTACGCTTCGATGCGATCAAACGTGTGCTGATGGCAGCATCGGTAGCGTGGAATACTTACCAGTACAGTATAACCCACCTGGATGAGGCGGTTATGCCGGCTTGGCTTAACGTTTAGCCCTTCGAAAGCGGCGCGAAGACGTGAGCGTGCTCGCTGCGAATCCTTGCCCATTCGATCTTGAACCAGGGCGTGAAGGCTTCGGGCGTGGCCGCCATTTCCGCATCGAGCGCGTCCGGCGCGATATAGCGCAGGCCGGAAATTTCATTCACGTTCACGGTCGGCGCTTCGTCGCTGCGGCCGGCATACACCCAGCACAGTTCGTGTTCGGCGCCGTCGGCGTCGAATTGCGCGTGGTATTCGAACTTGAACAAATGTTCGAGCGGACAGGCGAGCCCAAGCTCCTCGCGCAAGCGACGATGAATGGCGCTGTCCAAGGTCTCGCCGCGGCGCGGATGGCTGCAGCAGGTGTTCGACCAGAAGCCCGCCCACAAGCGTTTACCCGACGCGCGCTGCTGCAACAGCAACTCGCCTTTCGAATTGAACACGAACAACGAGAACGCACGATGCAAGGTGCCCTTGCCCATGTGCGCCGCGGCCTTGTCCATGAAACCGATTTCGCGATCGTCGTGATCGACCAGGACCAACGGCTCGTCGTCGAACGACACGATCTCGTTCGAATCGCGCCAATCCTGACGTTCCACTTCTGCGTTATCCAATGTCGACCTCCATCGCCTGGTAACCGGCGTCGCGTATCGCGGCCGCGACTTTCTCGCGGTTCTGCGGGCACAGCGCGACGATCGAACCGCCGCCACCACCACCTGTGAGCTTGGCGCCGATTGCGCCGTGTTCGCGCGCGATCTGCACGAGCTCTTCCACTTCCCAACTCGACACGCGCAACGCGTTGAGCAGACCGTGGCAAATGTTCATTAAATCGCCGAGGCGTTCCAGATCGAACTGCTGCATCGCTTCCACGCCTTGCAGCGTGAGCGCGTCGATCTGCTGGAAGATGCCGTCGTACAACGCGGGATTGCGCTGCCACGCCGTGCGCACCTTGCCGACCGTCACCGCTGTGAGCGATTCCTTGCCGCTGATACCGATCACCAACGGAATGCGCTTGGGCAGATGCAGCTCGCGCACCATCGGCGACTCGCCCTTCTTGCTGGCGCGTTTGTACAGCAGCGTTTTGCCATACGTCGCCACGGTGTTATCGATGCCCGACGCCGAACCGTGCGCGATTTCTTCGCAACGGAACGCCAGCGCGTTGATCTCTTCGTCGCTCAGGCCCAGCTTGTAGTGCTGGTCGAGCGCGCGGATCACCGCAACCGCCATCGCGGCCGAGCCGCCCAAACCCATCGCGCGCGGCACGTTCGGGAACACTTCGATGCGCATCGAGCGCTCGGTCAGTTCCAGCGAATCGAAGATGATGCCGAGCGAACGCTGGAACGAATCGCGGTGCGCGGGATCGCGATGCAAGCGATATTCCACACCCCAGCGCGGGATAAACATATCCACGCCGCCGGATTTGGTGTCTTGCGCGACGGCGCGCACGGCGAGCGGCACCGGCGCGGCGATCGCATGACTTCCGTACACCACCGCGTGTTCGCCAAGCAAAATGATTTTGCCGTGACCGCATGCGCGATGATCGACCGACGGTTGCTCGGCCGTCGTCGCCGGCACGCCGCGGGATTCCTTGCGTACCTGCTCGACGATCTCCTGCGCTTTCCAGATCTTGATCTCGCCGCTTTCCACCAGGCGCTCCACGACCGTGTCGAAGATTTCCGGCGTGGCGCCCGCCGCCACGGCAACGCTGCGCGCATGCAGCGTCATATGACCTTGCTGAATGCCTTCGGTGACCAGCGCACGCAGCGCCGAGAAGTTCTGCGCCAGACCGACGGCGCCCATGATTTCGGCCAGTTCGCGCGCCGTCTTGACGCCGAGCAGGCGCAAGTTGAGCGCGACCGTGGCGTTCGATTGCAGCGGACCACCGACGGTGCCGACCTTCATCGGAATATCGAGTTCGCCGATCAGCTCGCCCTTCTCGCCTTTGTACCAACGCGTCAGCGACGTGTAACGACCGCCGCGCGCGGCGTACGCATGCGCGGCCGATTCGATCGCGCGCCAGTCGTTGCCGGTAGCCAGCGCGACGGCATCGACGCCGTTCATGATGCCCTTGTTGTGCGTGGCCGCACGATACGGATCGATGCTGGCGAATTCGTTTGCGAGCACGATGCCGTCGCGCACTTCTTCGCCTTCGAAACCTTTGCCGGTGAGTTGATCGGCAGGAATCACGCAACGCGCGCGCACCATCGAACGATCGGTGAGGTTGGAAAGAATGCGCAGGAATACGCGGCCGCCGGTCATCGTTTCCACCAGCGAAGCGATGCCTTCGCACATGGTGTTGACGAGGTTGGCGCCCATCGCGTCGCGCGTGTCGACCAACAGATGCACCACGAGCATGTCGCCGCCTTCGGGGCGCGGATGCACGTGCACTTCCAGATCCTGCGCGCCGCCGCCACGCGCCACCATCTGCGGATGCAGACTGTTGGCGAGATTGAGCAGTTCGTCTTTACGTTGCAGCAACGTAGCTTTGGCGTGCGCCAAGTGCGGCACATCCACCACTTGCACCTGACCGATCAGCACCGGCTCAGTGCTTTCCACCGTGAAGCCGCCCGTGCCGCGCACGAGTTTCGCCGCGGAGGACAACGCCGCGACGATCGACGGTTCTTCCACCACCAGCGGCACGATGTAGTCGCGACCGTTGACGAGGAAGTTGAGGCCAAGACCCACCGGCAAGCCCATCACGCCGACGACGTTTTCGATCATCTTGTCGGCTTTGTGGATCTTCAGCGTGTGCTCGCCGGAGACGAGCGCTTGATAGTCCTCGGCCGAAAGCCAACCGCGCTCGTGAATGATGCGCACGCGGTCGGACACCGAGAGTTTGTAGAAAGCAGGGAATCGGGACCGTTCGGCACTCGTTGATTCGGCGCTCATAATTCTTAAGCACTCCGTGATAGGTCGTAAGCCGCACACCCTGGCTTCACGTCGATGCAAATAGAAATGGCTCGCGAGCCATGACATTCGACAGGGTTTGCGTTCACGTCAAAATCCTTGAGGGGGGAGATTTCGCGTCTGGCCGCATATGGCAGCTCACGCCCTGGTTATCAAGCCCCAGGGGAACAACTTGCATATCGGCGGAAACAATGGCGCGTCCAAATGTCGCCAACCTTTCCGCATCCTCGGCAAAGACCACGCCGAAGTCGCCGCCTGCGCCGCAAGGCTTATAACTGACATCGGTGCCTGAAACCATATCGGCGAGTCGTTTTTGTGCGGGAGAATAGATTTCCAGACCGCACGCAGCGCTGAAATGCTGCAATCCACGTGCATAGTCTTTCGTAAGGCCAATGAAAGATTGTACGCGCTGTTGCGCAAGCGCATCGATCGCGGCAGCAGAAATCGAACTCAATTCGTCCATATGCGCCACATAATCGGCCGCATGGGTATCGCGCCACAGTGCCAAACGTTGTAGCGAGTCGCTGGTGGAGACGGACTGTCCCGACCAGACAAACAGGCAATGCAAGCCGTTCATGCGCATCGCTTCGTAGGTGGGCTCGCGCGTTGAGCCGACGAGTTGATACGCGATCAATCCGCCCGCCACGCTGGCGGCAATGTCGACGCCGCTGCCGCGCCCGCCCTGCCAATTTCCGTGCATGTTCAACAACTGCCGCATCCATCGCGTGCGATCGGTGATGACATCGCCATGCCCGGCGTACGTTGCCAGCGCGGAAGCAAGCGCTACCGTCAAGGCCGCACTCGAACCGAGCCCCAACTTGGCGCGCACCGATCCTTCGACGTGGAAAAACCCGGAGGTATCCAGATGCAGATCGAAACCGCCGCGCGATAAAGGCGCCAGGCCTTCATCCAGCAGCCCGTGCCACACGTGATCAACGAGCGAGAGTTTGGCCTTGGTCGCCTCGTCGCACTGCCAATGCAGATTGCCGTCGCTCCCGATCGCGATCTGTGCGCCATGAACGCCAAGATCCGGCGCATACACATTGCATTCACGATCTTCACGCGCTGCGATGCGTACGTTGGCGCGGCGATCCACCGCCAGCACCAGGGCGCGCGCGCCTTCCAGCACGGCGTAATCGCCCAACAGAACCAGCTTGGCCGGTGCGCTGGCGGTGAGTTCCATCATGCCTCCACGGCATCCGAGGCGATGGCGTGGGCGCCCTCGCCCAATCCGGTATCGAGCACTTCGAGCACACCGGGCACATCGCGCAAAGCGGCTTTTACTTGCTCAATCGCAGACGGTGCGCACACCGCTTTCAATTGCGGGCCGGCATCGACGGTGAAGAACACCGGCACGCCTTGCTGACGCAGCGCGCGCACGCGGTGCATGCATTCCACGGTCGCGCCATTCCAATACAACAGACCCGGCTGCGCCGCGAGCGCCAGCGCGTGCATCTTCAAACAGCTGTATTCGGAGATGCGCGCCAGCGCATCGAAATCGTGTGCGCGGATCGCATCGCGCGCCACGCTCAGATCCGCTTCCTGCGTATCGATCCATGCGGATTGATACGGCGAAGTTTCCGCCGTGCGGCGCATGCCTTCGGTCGAACCGACCTGCTTGGCCGCCGTCGAAGTAATCGCAACGGCTACGCGCAATGGCCATGCACTCGCATCGAGCAAAGGTTGCGCGATGGAATCGCTGCCATCGGCCAGCTTGCCGTGCGCCCATTCCACATAACCGCCGAACAGCGAACGCGCCGCCGAACCGGAGCAGCGACGCGCCAATTCGGATTGCTCGGTGAGATTCAAATCTAAACCGAGCGCGCGCGTGCCGGCGTGCACCAGTGCGGCAAATCCCGATGCGGAAGAAGCCAAACCTGCTGCAGTAGGGAAGTTGTTGCGGCTCGCAACGTCCGCGCCGTAATCGACGCCCGCGCGCGTGCGCAACAAATTTAAGCACGCGGTGATGCGCTTGGATTCCGCGTCATCGCTGCGACCGTTGAGGCTCACGCGATCGTGCTTCTGGCCGGGCACGAAACGCACATCGGTGCGCGTCCACAAACTTTCCAGTGTGATGGAAATCGAACCGACCACCGGCAGATTGAGCGCCGTGTCGCGCTTGCCCCAGTACTTGATCAGAGCGATGTTGGGCTGTGCTTGGGAAGCAGCACGCAGTTCACCGGACAGATCGGTGCGTGGTTCGCGGTTCATGATGTCTCGCAGGGAAAGGGGTCGACGAAATACGAATAGCTAAAAGAAACCGGGGACGTCGCTACTTGGCCGGCGCATCTTCCACGAACGGCAATTGCCCGGGGGCAGGTGTTCTCATGGTCACCCGACTCCACACGGTATTGCCGCCGAACAGGCTGATGCCGATAAAACCGCGCAGTTGCAAACGGTTCGGGCCAAGCATCCGAACCAGGCAATTATAGGTGCGTCCGTTATCCGCATTATAGATGCGGCCGTCGATCCACCGGGTTTTATCTGGTTCGAAGCGCAGGCTGGTGAGCAATGGCAGACCGTCCAGGGTGCGGGAACGCAAGGCGGGATCAGGGTTTTTACGGTCCGTGACGATCTTGCCGTTGAGCTCGGGACCATCCTCCGGGCCGTAAGTATCGTGCAGCTGCCACACGATGTAACCCTGATACTGGTTGCCGATTTGCTGGATGCGGATCACCGCGTCGCGGCTTTCCACCAGCCAGTCACCGACGATGGCCGAGGGACTTGGGGAGTAGGTCTTCGCCTCCTGCGCCAAGGCGTGCGCGGACGCGCAACACAGAAGCATGAGCAGCGCCCATTGCCACACTCGACGCCAACAGCCGGTTCGGTCCGGCACATTCATCGCACACCCACTTGCATACCCATCATGCCGCCCTTATCTCGCGCTCTTCGTGCCCCATCGATACCTGTAGCATAAACGTCCATGTTTCCGAGCTGGTTATCGACTCACCTTACGCGTGGACTAGGCATCGCGTTCGCCTTTGCGGCGACAGGGTACGCCTGTGTTGCGCTGTGGGCGATGCTGAAACGGCCGCGCCGAACATGGGCGTCCAACGACACGCAGCCGCGACCTGCGACCGTGCTCAAACCCTTGCATGGCGCAGAACCCAAGCTATACGAGAACCTGCGCAGCTTCTGTGTGCAGACGCATCCCAATTATCAGATTGTCTTCGGCGTGCGCGATCCGGACGATCCGGCCATCGCCGTGGTCGAGCGCTTGCGTCACGAATTTCCACAGCAATCGATCGCCTTGGCGATCGATTCGCGCGTGTATGGCGCGAACTTCAAAGTCAGCAATCTGATGAACATGCTGCCGCACGCGCAGCACGATGTGCTGGTGCTGGCCGATGCCGATATCTATGTGAAACCGGACTATCTGGCGCGCGTCGTCGCGCCGTTGGCCGACCCGAGCGTGGGCATCGTCACCTGTCTTTACTACGGCATTCCGGGGCCTTCGTTCTGGTCGCGGCTTGGCCGTCTATTTATCGACGACTGGTTCGCGCCTTCCGTGAAACTGTCGAACGCTTTCGGATCGACTCAATTCGCATTCGGCTCGACCATCGCCTTGCGTCGCGATGCACTGGCGACCATCGGCGGTTTCGATGTACTGCGCGACCTGCTGGCCGACGATTTCTGGCTGGGCGAGCTCACGCGACGCGCCGGTTTGCAGACCGTGCTGTCGGACGTGGTGGTCGGCACCGAGGTCGGCGAAAGCACACTGAAAGATTTGTGGACGCACGAACTGCGCTGGCTGCGCACCATCCGCGCGATCGCTCCGGCGGGTTTTGCCCTGACTTTCGTGTGTTTTACCGCGCCTTTGCTACTTTTGGGGTTGTGCCTGGCGCCCGGACCGGTTACCGCCGGCCTGGCCCTGCTGGGTGGCGCGGCGCGGGTTTTGATACACTTTTTGCAGCGGCGCATCAGCGATCAAGCCTTCGCCTGGCATGAAGTCCTGTTGATTCCCCTCCGCGACGCCTTATTGCTGATGGAATGGGCAGTTGCCCTGGCCGGTTGGCAGGTAAAATGGCGCGGTCAGGTTCTGCATGCACGAGGCGATGGTTCAGCGCCACGGACCTAACCTGTTAGGTCGACACTTTTTTTGAGTTCTATCTGCTGTTCACGGGCACATTGAACGCCCCCGCAGGAGTCATTCGTAATGAAAACGCTTTTTCTGCAAGCTCCTTCCTTCGATGGCTTTGATGGCGGCGCGGGTTCGCGCTACCAAGCCAAACGAGAGATCAAGAGTTTCTGGTATCCGACCTGGCTCGCACAGCCGGCCGCGATGGTGCCCGATTCGCGCGTGCTCGATGCGCCGGCCGACGAGATCTCGGTCGAAGAGAGCTTGAAGATCGCCGCCGACTACGACCTGGTGATCATCCACACCAGCACGCCGTCGTTCCCGACCGACGCCAAGTTCGCCGAGCTCCTGAAAGAGCGCAAGCCGAACGTGATCGTCGGCCTGGTCGGCGCGAAGGTGGCGGTCGATCCGACCGGTTCGCTCACCGCATCGAAGGCGATCGACTTCGTCGCGCGCGAAGAATTCGACTACACCTGCAAAGAAGTCGCCGAAGGTCGCCCGTTCGAAAGCATCACCGGCATCACCTATCGTCTTGCCGACGGCACCGTGCAGCACAATCCGCCGCGCGCGATGATCGAGAACATGGACGATCTGCCGTTCGTCGCGCCGATCTACAAGCGCGACTTGAAGATCAGCAACTACTTCATCGGCTATCTCAACTATCCGTACGTGTCGATCTACACGGGTCGCGGCTGCCGCTCCAAGTGCACGTTCTGCTTGTGGCCGCAAACCGTCGGCGGCCATCGCTACCGCACGCGTTCGGCTGCGAACGTGCTGGCCGAAGCGAAGTGGATCAAAGAGAACATGCCCGAAGTGAAGGAGCTGATGTTCGACGACGACACCTTCACCGACAGTTCCAACATGGAACGCGTGCACGAAATCGCGCGCGGCCTTGGCGCGATGGGTTGGACGTGGTCGTGCAACGCGAAGGCGAATGTGCCTTACGAATCGCTCAAGATCATGAAGGAAAACGGTCTGCGTCTGCTGCTCGTGGGTTACGAGTCGGGCGACGACCAGATCCTGCACAACATCAAGAAGGGCCTGCGCACCGATATCGCGCGCCGCTTCACCGAAGACTGCCGCAAGCTGGGCGTCACCATCCACGGCACCTTCATCCTCGGCCTGCCGGGCGAAACGAAGGAAACGATCGACAAGACGATCCAGTTCGCCAAGGAAATCAACCCGCACACCATCCAGGTGTCGCTGGCTGCTCCGTATCCGGGCACCGCGCTGTACAAGCAGGCCGTTGAGAACAATTGGCTGAAGGAAAACGAGGCGGTCAACCTCGTCAACGACAAGGGTGTGCAGCTGGCGCTGATCGAATACCCGCATCTGTCGAAGCAGGAAATTTTCCACGGCGTGGAGAAGTTCTACCGTGCGTTCTATTTCCGCCCGTCGAAGATCTGGGAAATCGTCAAGGAAATGCTCACCAGCTGGGACATGATGAAGCGCCGTTTGCGCGAAGGCGTGGAATTCTTCCGCTTCCTGCACGCGCACGAGGCTTAATTGATTAAATCGCGAGCGCAGCGAGCCACATTCGCCTCCTCTCCCTCGTTTACCAAATTTGTAGACGGGGGAGAGGATTGAGGTGAGGGGCCACGGCTTGCCTCAGACCTCTCATGACATCGCGCTCCGAATCAACAATCACGCAAGAGCGACCCCTCACCCCAGCCCTCTCCCCGGAGGGGAGAGGGAGTAGGGATAGTCGCCCACGCCTCATCGTCACCGCCGACGATTTCGGTTTGCATGAGGCCGTCAACGAAGCCGTGGAACGCGGCTATCGCGATGGCGTGCTGCGCGCCGCCAGCTTGATGGTGGCGGCGCCTGCCGTGGCCGACGCCGTAGCGCGCGCCAAGCAGAATCCCGATCTGGCCGTGGGTTTGCATCTCGTGCTCGCCGATGGCCGTGCGATGCTTCCTCCCTCGCGCATTCCCGATCTGGTCGATGCCCAAGGCATGTTCAGTTCGAACATGGTGAGCAACGGTTTCCGTTTTTTCTTTTTGCCGCATGTGCGCCGCCAGCTCGCCGATGAAATTCGCGCGCAATTCGAGGCGTTCAAAGCGACCGGGCTTAAACTCGATCACGCCAATGCGCACAAGCATTTCCATCTGCATCCCACGATTTTGTCGCTGATGCTTTCGATTGGCCGCGAATACGGTCTGCGCGCGATTCGCCTGCCTTCGGAACCCGGCATGGGTCCGTGGCTGCGTCCGTGGTTGGCGTTGATGCGCCGGCGCTTGGATCGCGCTGGCGTTGCGTACAACGATCATGTGTTCGGTTTGCGCCACAGCGGCGGCATGGATGAAACGGTGATGCTCGATATTCTGCGAGAACTGCCGCGCGGCCTGTCGGAAATTTATCTGCATCCGGCTTCGCACGGACACCTCACCGACAGCATGGCGGAATATCGCCACGCCGACGAACTCGCCGCACTGCTCTCGCCGCGCGTGCGCCAAACCATCGCCGATCGCTATCACTTGTGCGAAGGCTTTTCCGATCCGACGGCGGTCGCAGCATGAACATGAAGTTGCTTAGTTATATCGCCGGCATTCTCGGCCTCGGCGTCGCTATCGCATTGGTGGCGCACCAGGGTTGGTCGGAAATCATGACGGCGATCGATCACGCCGGTTGGGCGCTGCTGTGGCTGCTGCCGTTCCACGTGTTGCCGTTGCTGCTGGATGTCGTGGGTTGGCGCGTGCTGATCGCGCCGCGCGACCCGCATCGGCAAGCCACGCTGCCGTTTTTGTTCTGGGTGGCTTCGATTCGCGAGGCCAGCAATCGTTTGCTACCGGTCGCCAATATCGGCGGCGAAATCATCGGCATCCGCCTGGTGAAATGGCGCGGCATCGGCGGCGCCGCCACGGCGGCGAGTGTGATCATGGAAGTTCTGCTCACGCTGGTGAATCAATATCTGTTCACCGCGCTGGGTATCATTTTGCTGATCGAGCTGACCAGCAATATCAGCGCGTTCAGCACGGTGATTTCAGCCTTGGCGGCGAGCGTGCCGTTGCCGATTTTCCTGATCATCCTGCTGCGCCATGGCAAGGTGTTCTCGCGCCTGGAAGGTTTCGCCGAGAAGTTGCTGGGCGGTCGTTCGACGTTGACCGAACTGATCGATGGCGCGAATCTCGATCAGGAAATCCGCGAACAGTATTCGCGCCCCCTGCGTTTGATCGTCGCCACCGGCTGGCAGTTCGCAGGCTATGTGACGGGCAGTTTCGAAACGTGGCTGGCGTTGCATCTGCTGGGTTATCCGATCAGCGTGTGGGATGCGATCGCCATCGAAGCCGTAACGCAGGCGCTGCGTCATATCATTTTCGTTGTACCGGCTGGCCTGGGCGTGCAGGAAGGCGGCTTGGTGTTGTTCGGCAACATGATCGGTTTGCCGCCCGAAGCCAGCGTTGCGCTGTCGCTGGTCAAGCGCATGCGTGAAGTCGGTTTCGGCGTGCCCGCGTTGATTTCCTGGCAATGGGCCGAAGCGCGCCGGCTGTATACCGGCAACTCCGCGCGCGCCGGTTCCGGCCAACCGCCTATTTGAAGAGATGTTCCAGTGATGACGTTCGAACACGACGCCTTTGATCCCGAAGCACTAGTCCCTGGCTATCGCGAGCCAGTGCTGCCGACGGACGAACCGGATGCGGCCACCATCGCCGCATCCGAAGCGCGTACGCGCCGCTGGTTGAGCAACGCACGCGAACGCGTGAAGTACGGCTCGAACGCGCACAAGCAGATGATGTGCAAGATGTTCGAGGACACGTTCAATCCCTACCGTCCATCGGTGCTCAAATGGCCGACGTTGGATGAAGCGGCCCTGCATCGCATCACCTCGCTGCCGATCTGGGACATCGCCGTGCAGACCGAAGGCAAGGCGCGTCTGCGCATGGCAGCCTACGCGCGCACGCTTACCGATCCGGACATGCGCAACGTTCTCGCGCAGAATGCGTGGGAAGAGAATCGCCACAAAGAAGTGCTGTCCAAGATGGTGCAGCACTACGGCATTCCGCTCGTCGCCGAGCCGCCGTACGAATATCCAAAAGACCCGGAATGGGCGTACCTCGTCACCGGCTACAGCGAGTGCATCGATAGCTTCTTCGCGTTCGGTCTGTTCAAAGTCGCCTACGATTCGGGCCTGTTTCCGCCAGAATTGATCGAGACTTTCGAACCGGTGATGCAGGAGGAATGCCGACACATTCTGCTGTTCGCCAACTGGGTGGCGTGGCATCGCCGCAACCTCAATCTGTTCCAACGCATCGCGTTCGAATGGAAAGTGTTTCGCGTGTGGTGGTTCCTCGGCATGGAACGCATGGAACTGGCCAAGAGCCTGGACGGCGACGGCAACGAACACGCGCAAGACAACAACTTCACCGTCACCGGCGCGCAGTCGATGACGGAGAAAGAACTGAGCGTGGCGGAATTGATGGCGACCTGCCTAAGCGAAAACGATCGTCGCTTTTCCGGCTACGACGAACGCTTGCTGCGTCCGACGACGATGCCGTTCCTGGTCAGGCTCGCGTTGCCGGTGTTGAATTTCTTCGAGCGGCGCAAGCGCAAATGATCGGCTGACGTCGGGGCACGCATTCGCGCGCCCTGACGCACATCACGTCAACGTTGCTGCTGGAACCAGCGCACCGCATCTTCCAACGCCAATCGCGCCGGACGCGCGGTGTAGCCGAGTTCGCGCTCGGCCTTGGCGATAGTGAAAAACATGCGTTTTTTCGACATGCGTACTTCTTCGACCGTGGCGATCGGATTCATGCCGGTCAGGCGCGCCCACGCTTCGGCGACATAAGCCACCGGCATCACGGCGGCGTGCGGCAAACGCACCTTGGGTGGAGAGCGCCCTGCGATGTTGGCGATTTCCGTCAACACATCGCGCAGACTCATATTGAAGCCGCCGAGAATGTACCGCTCGCCGATTGCGCCGCGTTCGTACGCCAGCCAATGGCCTTCGGCGACATCGTCTACGTGCGCGATATTCAAACCGGTATCGACATACGCCGGTAAGCGCCCCAGCATCGCATCGCGCACGATGCGTCCCGTCGGCGTGGGTTTGATGTCGTACGGCCCGATCGGTGTGGACGGATTGACGATGACCACCGGCGAACCTTCCGCCGCGAATTGTCGGGCCACTTCTTCGGCGAGAAATTTGGAGCGCTTGTAGTGGCCGATCATGTCGTCCACCGTCACCGGCGTGCTCTCACTTCCCGGTGTGCCGTCTTTGGGAATGCCCAGCGTCGCCACGCTGCTGGTGTACACGATGCGCTGCACACCGACGCGCGTGGCCGCCTCCAGAATCGCGCGCGTGCCGTCGACATTGGCGCGATAAAGTTCAGCGGGATCCGGCGCCCAAAGGCGGTAATCGGCGGCGACATGGAACAAGGCATCGCAACCGTCGCAAGCGGGCAGCAAGCTTGCCGGCTTGGTAAGGTCGCCTTCGACCACGTCCACATCGAGGTTTTGCAGATTGCGCCGATCCGAACCGGCCCGCGCCAGCACGCGAACGCGGTGCCCATCGCGCAACAGACGGCGCGCCACCGCCGAGCCCACGAATCCGGTGGCGCCGGTCACCAGGGCCTTCACAATGCACCCGTCCAGATCGTGAGCGACCGCGCGCCGGCGGCGATGTCCGTGATGGAAGAAGTCGTGTCTGTCATCGCGGAATTATGGACGAAAATCGCGGATCGATGCGCCAAAACCGCAGCGCTGCCGGCAGCATCCTTTCATTTGCATTTCAAACTGTGACGCCCGCGATGCACCTGCGGACTTGTTCAAGCAACCCCGGTGCTTCAGCATATTGGAATGCCTACCCCACCCCGCCAGCCTCCGGCCAGCCGTGTTGCACGCATGTCCTATCAGACATTTCCCAGTATGAAAACGGCCCGCGTTATCGCCGTTTCGGATTCGTACCCGCATGGGTGTGTCATAATTCCGGCGGTCGAGGCATACCCATGATCGAAATAAACAATGCCACCGCCGGTACCGGAAGCGCAAAGGCCGACGCCTATCAGGATGCCATCCTGCCGAAGGTTTCCCGGACTTTTGCGCTGACCATCCCGCAGCTTCCCCCGGAGCTGCGCCGTGCGGTCGCGAATGCATACCTACTCTGCCGCATTGCGGACACCATCGAAGACGAGCCGGCATTGTCGGCCGAGCAGAAGCGCGCGTTCGAAAACGCGTTCGTCGATGCCGTCGTCGGCGAAACCGACGCGCACGAAGTGGCCGACGAAGTCGCGCCGCTGCTGTCCGACAGCACGCTGGAAGCCGAGCGCGATCTGATGCGGCAACTGCCGCTGGTGCTGGAAGTGACGCGCAGCCTCGCGCCGTCGCAACAGGCGTCGATCGTGAAGTGCCTGCGCATCATGTCGCACGGCATGCACGAGTTTCAGCGCAAGGCCGGTTTGCAAGGTTTGCCGACGCTGCACGATCTGGATCGCTACTGCTACTGCGTCGCCGGCGTCGTGGGCGAAATGCTGACGGAACTGTTCGTCGATTTCGAACCGTTGCTCGCTCCGCATCGCAACACCATGCTGCGTCTGGCCGTGTCGTTTGGCCAAGGCTTGCAGATGGTCAACATCCTCAAGGATCAATGGGAAGACCGCACGCGCGGCGCCTGCTGGTTGCCGCAGGATATGTTCGCGCAGCACGGCGTGAAGTTGAGCACGCTGCAGGCGGGTAAGCAGAACGCCGGTTATGCGGCCACGATGTCGGAGCTGGTCGGCATTGCGCACGCGCATCTGCGCGAGGCGCTGGAATACACCTTGCTGATTCCCACCAAGCACGCTGGCATTCGCCGCTTCTGCTTATGGGCGATCGGCATGGCGCTGCTGACGCTGCGCAATTTGCAGAACAATCTGGATTTCTCCGCCGGCACGCAGATCAAGATCTCGCGCAAAGCCGTGGCGCGCACCATTCTGATGACGCGCGTGCTGGGCAAATCCAACACTGGCCTGCGTTGGTTGTTCGCGATCACCGCGCGCGGCCTGCCGGTGACGCCGCTCACCGCCGAATGGAGCGAGCCCTCGACGCCCGCCCGCACCTGGCCCAAACGTTCCATCCCGCACATCGCCGATGCCGCCCAGTGGCGCGAACCGGCCGATGTCGAAGCACGACACCGATGAATTCTTCCGCGCCTAGCACCGCCACCGCCGCCACGGCCGATCTTTTCCAAACGCCTCATACCCACGGACTGGACGAAGCGATCGACCGGGGTCGTGCCGCGCTGCTGGCGCGTCAGCATCACGACGGACATTGGTGTTTCGAGCTGGAATCCGACTGCACGATCACCGCCGAATACATCCTGCTGATGCATTTCATGGATGAAATCGACGACGTGCTGCAGGAAAAGATGGCGCGCTATCTGCGCGCCACGCACGTGAAAGACGGACACGGCGGCTGGCCGCAATACCACGGCGGCGACATCGACCTGTCGGGCACGGTGAAAGCGTATTACGCGCTGAAAGCGGCGGGCGACGATCCCGAAGCCGAACATATGCGCATCGCGCGCAATGCCATTCTTGCGCACGGTGGCGCAGCGAAAGCCAACGTGTTCACGCGCATCCTGCTCGCGCTGTTCGAGCAGGTGCCGTGGCGCGCGACGCCGTATGTGCCGGTGGAAATCATGCTGCTGCCGCGCTGGTTTCCGTTCCACATCGACAAGATTTCGTATTGGGCGCGCACCACGCTGGTACCGCTGACCGTTCTTTGCTCGTTGAAAGCGAAGGCGGCGAATCCGCGCAAGGTGCATATCCGCGAGCTGTTCGTTACGCCGCCGGAGCACGAACGCCACTACTTTATTCGCGGCGGCCTGCTCAATCGCACATTTCTCGCGTTGGACAAGATCGGGCGCTTCATCGATCGCTTCATACCGAAAGCCATCCGCCAGCGCGCCGTGAAAAAAGCCGAAGCGTGGTTTCTGCCGCGTTTGAATGGCGAAGACGGCATCGGCGCGATTTTCCCGCCAATGGTCAACAGCTACGAAGCGATGGCGCTGCTCGGTTATCCGAAGGATCACCCCGCGCGCCAGACTTGCCTGCGCTCGATCCAGAAACTCGTTGTCCATCGCGACGACGGTACGGCGTATTGCCAGCCGTGCGTATCGCCGATCTGGGACACCGTGTGGAGCGCGTTGACGCTGATGCACACCAGCGACGATACGCAAACGCAAGATGCCATCGCCAAGTCCGTCGATTGGCTCACGTCCAAGCAAGAGTTGGAATTGAAGGGCGATTGGGCCGTGCGCGCCCCCGATGCCGCGCCCGGCGGCTGGGCCTTCCAGTACAACAATGCGTATTACCCGGATATCGACGACTCCGCCGTCGTCGCGGCGCTGCTGCATATCCAGGATCGTCGCCGCGGCGAATCGGGTCGCCATCGCTTCAACACCGATCGCGCGATGGACTGGATGATTGCGCTGCAATCGAAGAACGGCGGCTTCGCCGCATTCGATGCCGACAACACGCATTACCATCTCAATGCGATTCCGTTCGCCGATCACGGCGCCCTGCTCGATCCGCCGACGGAAGACGTCTCCGGTCGCGTCGCGGCGTGCCTAGGCGTGCTGGCGCGTCCGCAAGATCGCGACGTGCTGCAACGATGCATCGCTTATTTGCGCAGCACGCAGCTTGAAGACGGCAGCTGGTGGGGCCGTTGGGGCAGCAATTACATCTACGGCACCTGGAGCGTGCTCGGCGGCCTTGCGCTGGCGGGCGAAGATCCGCAGCAGCCGTATATCCGCAAAGCGGTCGAGTGGCTGCGCTCGCGCCAGCATGCCGACGGCGGCTGGGGCGAAACCAACGACAGTTACATCGACCACGCGTTGCGCGGCACGAACGAAGGCGTCAGCACACCGCAGTCCACCGCATGGGCCTTGCTTGCGCAGATGGCGGTCGGCGATGTGCGTTCGGATTCGGTACGGCGCGGCATAGCGTTCTTGCTCGCACAGCAGGAAAACGGCGGATTGTGGTATCACCCGTCGCACAATGCGCCGGGTTTCCCGCGCGTGTATTACCTGAAATACCACGGCTACACCGCGTATTTCCCGCTGTGGGCGTTGTCTCGCTACCGGCAGTTGCTGCAATCGGCCACGGCTTGAACATCGGCGCAACCGGCATCGTCGTCGCGTTGGCGTCGGAAGCCGACACGCTGACGTCGCGCGCCGCGAAACCCGATCAGATCACTGCACTCGGCGACGACTCGGCGCTTTGGCTTAGCGGCATGGGACCTGACGCAGCACGACGCGCTGCAGAAGGATTGGCGGACGCGGGAGCCAGCGCGCTGGCTGTTTTCGGCGTCGCCGGCGCACTTCATCCGCAGTTGCGCAACGGCGCGCTGTTCTGCCCCGAACGCGTGATGGACGAGGAAGGCCGTGACTTCGCGACCGATGCTTCGTGGTGCGCCGACGTGCAACGCACGCTTGCGGAGATCGATACGCCGCTGCGTACCGAAGGCGCCCTGCTCAGCGTCGCTGCGCCGCTGCTGACCGTCGCCGCGAAGCAAACCGCGCATCAGCGTTATGCGGCGCTTGCTGTGGATATGGAAAGCGCCGCTGTGGCCGCCGTCGCCCAGACGCGCGGCCTACCCTTTATCGTGATGCGCGCCATCGTCGACGAGGCGAACGACATGATTCCCAGCGCGCTGAACGATAGCGTCGATGCCTGGGGCCGGCCGCGGCCGCTCCATCTGATGGCCGCGCTGTGCAGGCATCCGTCAGTGTGGGGCGAGCTGCCCCGTCTATACTCCCGCATGCAACGGGCCACGCAGGCGTTACGCGCCGCCGCCAAAGCGGTTGGGCCGACGCTCGGTTGGCATCGTTAAACAACTTCGCACTACCCCGATTACCGACTTTTCTGGAGAGCATCACCATGTCCCTGCGTCATCGTTTCGGAACCTTCCTGGTTGCCGCCGTTTGCGCCGTCGCCAGCATGACCGCTTCCGCGCACGCGATCCTCGTCGACAGCACGCCCAAGGCCAACGGCACCATATCCGCCGGTCATGTGCAACTCGTTTTCAAATACAACAGCAAGATCGATCAGCATCGTTCGCGCATGACCTTGATCGGTCCGGACAAGAGCGAAAAAGTGCTGACCATCGCCACCGACAGCAAGAGCAACGAGCTGGACACGCAGGCGGATCTGGCACCGGGCGCATACACCGTGCGCTGGCAGGCGTTGGCGCTGGACGGACATATCACGCGCGGCGATTTGCCGTTTACCGTCGTCGCCAAACAGTAATTCGCCGATTTCGAAATCGGTAGCGTAGGTTGGGGTGAGCGTTAGCGACCTCCAACACCGCCATCTTCACTACATCACGATGTTGGGGTTCGCATACGCTCACCCCAACCTACCAGAGCGATTCCCTGTGGAACTACTCGTCGATATCTTCGGTTACCTGAGCATCATCCTGCACGGTTTCACCATCGTTGCGCAGTCGATGACGCTCGGCGGCATTCTGTTCCTGGTCTTTCTGCTGCGACCCTTCGCGCATCTGCTGCCGC
Source organism: Dyella sp. 2HG41-7 (assembly GCF_021390675.1). Lineage (NCBI taxonomy): Bacteria > Pseudomonadati > Pseudomonadota > Gammaproteobacteria > Lysobacterales > Rhodanobacteraceae > Dyella > Dyella sp. 2HG41-7. Next base: position 849,214 of record NZ_JAJEJV010000004.1, on the reverse strand, counting down.
AAGGCGCGGATCTGGAGCGGCGCATTGCGCGACTCACCACTTATAGCGCCATCGGCCTGATCCTCGCCGAAATTGCCGGCGTCGGTTTGCAGGTGGCCGTGGTGATGTCCACGGTGGATTTGAGCTTTCTGGATGTGATGCATGCGCCGTTCGCGATTGCCGGCACCGTCAAGATCCTTTGCGCCTTGGCCGTGATTCCGTGTCTCGGCAAGCGCATTTCTTCGAGGTCGCTATCGTCCGTGTTGTTGCTCGCAATCGGCGCGATCGAGTTGACTGCGGCAACGTTCACCACGCACGCGTACGCGCGCCTCAGCGATAACACGTTGTTGTTGTTTGTCGAAGGCTTGCATCAATTCGGCGCCGCGATCTGGGTCGGTGCGATTCCCTGTTTTGTGGTCGTGTTGAGCCGTTTGAGCGATGCAAACGGTTGGCGCATCGTCGGCGCGCGCTTTTCGCGCATGTCGATGATCGGCGTCGCCAGCATCGTGATTTCCGGCGCGGTGATGAGCTACTACTACATCGGCAGCGTCCAGGGTTTTTACGGCACCGCGTACGGCGTGATGGTGGGCGCGAAAATCGCCATGTTTATCGCGCTGTTGTTGCTGGGTCTTGGCAACTTGCTGGTGACGGAACGACTGCGCAAAAACCAGGATACGTCGGTGATTCGCCTGCGCCGCTTCGCCGAAGTGGAAATCGGTATCGGCTTCACGATCTTTTTCGCGGCGGCGTCGTTGACCTCGGTGCCGCCTGCGGTCGATCTCACGGCCGATCGCGTGACCTTGCACGAAATCGCCGTGCGCAACGCGCCCGCGTGGCCGCGACTGACCTCGCCCGATCACGACCAGCTCGCGATTTCCGAAATGCAGTCGCAGCTGGATCACGAAGCCTCGCAGCGCGGACAAGTCGCGGCGCAAGCGAATATTCCCGGCTCGGGCGTGTTGCCGCCGCGCAACGCCGACGACATTGCATGGTCGGAATACAACCATCATTGGGCCGGCATCTTCGTGCTCCTGATCGGCCTGCTCGCACTGCTCAATCGCGCAGGCCTGAAATGGTTGCGGCATTGGCCGCTGCTGTTTCTGCTGATGGCCGGCTTTCTGCTGGTGCGATCCGATCCGGAAGTGTGGCCGATGGGCCACGAAGGTTTCTGGATCGCTTGGCGCGATGTGGAAGTGGCCCAGCATCGCTTCTTTGTGGCGCTGATCGTGATGTTCGGCCTGTTCGAATGGGCCGTGCGCACGGGTCGCCTGCACAATCCCAAGGCGGCGCTGGTGTTTCCGCTGCTCGTCTCAGTGGGCGGCGCGATGCTGCTCACGCACAGCCATCAGATCTCCAACATCAAAGATCAGCTGCTGATCGAACTGACCCATACGCCGCTGGCCCTGGCAGGCGTGAGCGCCGGCTGGGCGCGCTGGCTGGAGCTGCGCCTGCCTGGGCGCGGCGGCCGGATCGCCGGGTGGGTATGGCCGATCTGCTTCATGCTCGTGGGCGTGATTCTGCTTTGGTACCGCGAAGCCTGAGAGCGGCGATGTTAAAATTGCGGTCTGCCTCCGCTGGGAGGCGACCGCAACCCCTTTTTCCGGATATCGCATGAGCCTGACTTCCCCCGAGGTTTCCGCGTTTGCCGATCGCGTCACGGCCTACCTGCAACGGCTGGAACGCGCGACGGACGCCCTGCTTCCTCCCGCTTCCACGCACCCCGAGCGGCTTCATCACGCTTTGCGCTACGCCTGCGAGGGCGGCAAGCATCTGCGCGCTTTGATGGTTTACGCCGCGGGCGAAACGCTCGGCGTGCCCGCCGAACAACTCGATCCCGCCGCCTGCGCCGTGGAACTTATCCACGCGTATTCGCTGGTGCACGACGACCTGCCGGGCATGGACAACGACGATCTGCGTCGCGGCCGTCCGACGGTGCACAAAGCCTTCGACGAAGCCACGGCGATTCTGGTCGGCGATGCGCTGCAGACATTCGCGTTCGAAGCTTTGGTTAACGCCAGCGCGCTCAACGCGGAACAAAAAGTGCGCATGATTCGCAGCCTCGCGCATGCGTCCGGCTCGCTGGGCATGGTCGGCGGCCAGGCCGTCGACATGGCCTCGGAAAACCTCACGCTGACGGTGGCGCAGCTGGAATCGCTGCACGCGCGCAAGACCGGCGCCCTGATTCTCGTCACCTGCCAGCTCGCCGGCATCGCCGCCAACGCGCCCGAAGCCGTGGAGATTGCGTTGGAGCGTTACGGTAAATGCATCGGCCTCGCCTTCCAGATTCAGGACGACGTGCTCGATCAGATTGCCGACACCGCCACGCTCGGCAAAACCGCCGGCAAAGACCTCGCGCAAAACAAGTCGACCTTCCCTTCGTTGATGGGCCTTGAACAAGCGCGCCAGCGCGCGGACGCCTTGTTCGACGAAGCGCGCGACGCGGCGCGTAGCCTGCCAGGTAACGCCGAGCCGCTGTTGTGGCTGGCCGATCATATCCAGCAACGCAATCATTGAGTTCGCGCCCCGACATACTCCGGGGCGCTCTTGATGTAGCAACACCTGTGGTTTGCGGTCGTGTGCGCTAACGCACGACCGTTGCACGAATCCCTCGCAAAGCGGAAGCTCGTGACCAACAACGACAGGAAAGGCGTTGACCCATGCCCACCCCCATCGCGAATTTATGGCGAAAATGGCGTGAGTCGCGCAGCGCGGGGCGGCAGATCGACGCCCTGCTCGCCCACGCCGATCCCGACGCGGCCTTGGCGGTGCGCAACGAATGGCTGATCGAGGTCTCGCATTGGCTGCATCGCGAAGGCACGCTCGCCAGCGATGTCGCGCAACCGGATCGAACGCCGAAATACCGACCGCACGTACGGCTGCGTTATCTATTGCAGTTGCTCGATCGCAATCCCGCTTGGAGAGCGAATGTTGCACTGACGCTCCAGAGCATCGTTCGCGATACGGATGCGATGGCCCTGCTCTGCGATTCGGGCATGCCGGCGCATGCGGGCTTCAGCGGCGCCTTGTTCGAACGCCTGCAAGATTCGCTGATTCCGCCCGCGCCTAACAGCCGTGATCTGTCCGCCCTTTTCGCACTGATCTTTCAATCGGCCAACGATGCGCAGTGGGTGGGAACGCTGCCGCGCGAACTGCTGGCGAAACTCGGTGATCTGTTTGCGTACCGGGAGAGCGCGGAAGACGCTCGCAGTGAGCGCGAAGAATCCACTTCGCCATCGCCCAGCCGTCTTTCCATGGAATTGCTGGCGGCGCTGCACAATGTCACCGGACAAATCGGTTCGGCCGGCTTGTCCAAAGCCATCCGCACACGCCTCACCGAGAAGCGGCTCGACGCGTTGCCTTTCTACAAGTTGCCGCGCGCCATGCTCGCCATCGAAACAGCCGCGCAAACCGATGCCGCAAACGCGCTCGACGAACATCCCAGCGGCATAAGCCGCACCGTGTTGCAAGAGGTGAACTACCTTCGCGCATTGCTGGACGAATGCCATCGGTCCCTGCGCGATGTGCACACGCATCTCGATCAAAACGGCGTTAGCGTCGACATCGTTTTTCAGATCGAACGCATGCGTGCGCGCATCACCCGCGCCGAGCGTCTGCTGGAAGCGTGGCTGGCTATTCAACGCCAAGGCGAATCCATCGAACCCGTCGCCAGCCTGTTTGCCGATCTCATTGCCGCCAATCAGTCCAGCCGAAGTATCGGCAGCCTGATACGCAAAAACTTTTCCTTGCTGGCGCGCAAGGTGGTCGATCGCAGCGCGGAGGATGGCGAGCACTACGTTGCCTACGATCGCAAAGAATATTTGCAGATGCTGTGGGCGGCGATCGGCGGCGGACTGGTGACAGTCGCCACGGTCTATATCAAATTCTTTATCGTCGCTGCGCATATGCATCCGATGATCGAAGGTTTGTTCGCCGGCATCAATTACGCGTTGTCGTTCCTGCTGATGCATTTTCTGCACTTCACGCTGGCGACCAAACAACCGGCGATGACGGCGCCGATGTTGGCGCAGAAGCTCGACGACATCGGCACGCCGCAAGGCATGGGCGATTTCGTGCAGGCGGTGGTCGCGCTGATTCGCACACAGGCGGCTGCGATTTTCGGCAATCTGATCGCCGTTTTTCCGGTGTGTTTAGCGATCCAGCTCGGCGCGCGTTATGCGCTCGGCGTGGATATCATTTCACCGGAAAAAGCCCACGCGACCTTGCATTCGTTCTCGTTGCTGGGCGTCACGCCGTTCTATGCCGTGGGAACCGGCATCTTGTTGTGGTCGTCGAGTTTACTGGCCGGCTGGGCCGACAACTGGTTCGTGCTGCATCGATTGCACGATGTGCTTTCCTACAATCGCCGTTTGCGCTTTGTGATGGGCGAGCGCGGCGCCGTTCGCTTCGCCAATTTTTGGAGTCATCATGTCGCGGGCGTGACCGCCAATCTTTCGCTCGGCCTGATGCTCGGATTGGTTCCGTCGATTCTTACCGCGTTTGCGTTGCCGTTCGAGGTGCGCCACGTCACGCTATCGACCGGATCGATCGGCGTATCGCTGGGCGTGCTCGGGCAAGCGATGTTGCGCACCTCGGAACTTTGGTGGGCGGTGGCCGGCACGGCCAGCATGGCGGTGCTGAACGTGGCCGTGAGTTTTACGATGGCCTTTCAGATGGCGTTGCGTGCGAGGCCGATTCAAGGTCGCGCACGTCACGAAATCACCAAAGCGGTCTGGCGGTACGTGCTTGCGCACCCATGGCGACTGCTCTTTCCTGTCAAATCGCCAGCGGCCGCGGATTCGGTTTAAGCACGATTGCGCTGGATTTTAGGCAGGACGCACGTCGTGCAATTGCCAGGTGTTGCCGATCAGCCAATTCATGCGCTGGCGCAGAATGCTCATCGGAAGATCGCTGATCACTTCGACGTCGGTGTGCAGATCCGTAGTTTTCGCGATCACCTTGGCGAGCTGATCGGTGACGCCCAAGCGCTCATCCACGCTGTCAGGATCAGGCTGCAACGCGCGCCAACGTTGAAACAACAACGGACTGCGCAACGCCTCTTGCAATGCCGCGGCGAAATCGTTCGGGCCGGCGCCGTCGTAGCTCAACGCAGAGTTGGGACCGCGCGCATGCGACAAGTCCTGGATTTGCAGGTAGTAGTGACTGCGGTTGGTCATGATTTCTCCCTATGCGACCGTATTTGTTGAGCGCCGCGCAACCTTTATCCTTTCAAAAACGCAGCGCAGCCTGATCCAGCAGACTGCACGCGCGCTCGGGTGGCATGCCGTGTGGAAGAATTCCCAGATACGGCGCCGACAGCAGTTTACGCAACGTGTCGATATTCTCCTCCATCGCCGCCATATTTGGATCGATGTGGTTCGCAATCCAGCCAACGAGTCGGCAGCCGTCTGCTTGAATCGCCTGCGCACTCAGCAAGGCGTGATTGAGACAACCCAATCGCATACCGACGACAAGCACCACCGGCAAGTTCCACGCCTTGGCGATCTCCGATGCGAACAAACCCGGCGCCAACGGTACGAGCCAACCACCCACGCCCTCGACGACTACCGTGTCGTAATGCGCACGCAAGTGATGGAACGCCGTCTGCAGCGGCGACAACGTGATGGTGACGTGCTCGTGCGCCGCTGCAAGGTGCGGTGACAGCGGCTCGCGCAGCGCGATCGGATTGATGTGCTCGTACGCCGGCGCAGGCGCGCTGCTGGCGGCTTGCAGCGCCAATGCATCGTCGTTGCGCAATCCATGCACTGCTTCCACGCAACCGCTGGCCACGGGTTTCATACCGCAAACGCGCTCGCCCGTCCCACGCAACGCATGGATCACCGCACACGCGGCATGCGTTTTGCCGATACCGGTATCGGTGCCGGCGATAAACAACGAACGACTCATGCCAGCTTAGCCTTTGCTCGCGTTGCCCAGCGCCCGGTCAGCCAATACGTCGGGCTCAAAAGGACGTAGATAAATCCCGGCAGCGCCGTCCATGACGGCGCATCAGGAATCAGCAATGCCGCAACGAGCGAAAGGGTCGCGACGCAAACGGAACCCGATTGCGCGAACAAATTCTGTCGAGCGTCGATGCGCTCGATCGCGGAGATCGATGCTTTCCGCAAGCTGTGCCGATAAAGACCGACGAGACACCCGGCCATGCATGCATAGGCGAGGCCGTAGCAGAGATAAAGCGCTTTGATGTCGCGTACGCTGTCGATCGTCGGTGCGCCGGCCAATTCCTGATGCGCGAACGATGCATACAGCGCACCGAACATCGCCTGGAACAACATGTTGAGCGGATACACAAAAATGAGCGCAAAGAACACCAGCGCCAAGCTGAGCAGCATGCTGGTGGTGTCGTGCAGCCGGAAATGATCGCGCCAGCGCACCTGACGATGCCAAAAGATCATCAATGTAGCGAAGCTGCACGCGAACGCCGGTATCCGCTCCAGCGCCGTCACCAAATCGTGCAGATTGTGCGGTATCTCGGCGCCGGCGATCGCCAGCACGCTCACCGCGAAGGCGAAGGCCGCATCGATGAATCCGTCCAGGCGGTGCACCTCCACGCGCCCGCTGTGCGTAGCCTCATGCTGCTCGCTCATGATCTATCCCCTTGCATCCGGTCCGCGGACGACCCATCTTGGACGGATCAGTGTGCAGCAATCAGGCCCGTCCGTCATGTTCGAAATCAAAACCGGCACCACGACAAGCAAATCCGAGCAATACGCCGAACTGGTGGAACAGGCCCGCGGCATGCTTGCGGGCGAACCTAGTCTGATTGCTAACGCCGCCAATTTTTCCGCGCTGGTGTTTCACACGCTGCCGGATTTCAACTGGGCCGGTTTCTATCTCTATGACGGAAATGAACTGGTCGTTGGACCGTTTCAAGGCAAACCCGCCTGCATCCGCATCGCGCTTGGCCGAGGCGTATGCGGCAAGGCGGCGCAGACGCGCGAAACGCAACTCGTGCACGATGTGAACGCGTTCGACGGCCACATCGCATGCGATGCGGCGTCCCAATCGGAAATCGTAGTGCCGCTAGTGAAAGCGGACGGCACGCTGCTAGGCGTGTGGGATGTGGACAGCCCGTCGGTCGGCCGTTTCGACGACGAAGACCGCGCCGGCATGGAAGCGTTGTGCGCCGTGTTTATGAACGCCGTCAACGCGCAAAGCTAATCCGCGCCACTTGTACGGTCACCAATGCCGGCCGATATCGACATCGGCGCGCACATCGCCTTCCAGCAAGGTCATCACGGCCGCGCGCGCTTCGTCCACGCCCGTGCCGTCTGAAGCCGAAAACACCTGCATCGTTATCGCGGAGCTGGCGCCGAGATCTTTGCGCAGCGTCGCCAACGCCTGTCCGGCCTGATTCCGCGATAGTTTGTCCGCCTTCGTCATCAGCACGTGGCAGGGCAACAGGGTGCCGAGACAGAAGTCCAGCATCATCCGATCGAATTCCTTGAGCGGATGACGGATATCCACGATCAGCACCACGCCACGCAGGCTGCGCCGCACATGCAGGTATTTGTCGATTTCATGCCGCCAGTGATCGCGCAAGGCATCGGGCACCTTGGCGTAGCCGTAGCCCGGCAAGTCGATCAAACGCGTTTCCACGGGCTGCGACGTTTCACCGCGCACCACTACAGGCAAGGAAAAGGCGACCATCTGCTGGGTGCGCCCCGGGGTTTTGGAGGTGCGCGCCAAACCTTTCTGGCCGGTTAGTGCGTTTAACGCGCTGGATTTGCCTGCATTGGAACGACCGGCGAACGCCACTTCGGCGCCTTCGTCGGCAGGCAATTGGTTGACGCGATGGGCGGCGAGCACAAATTCGGCGCCCTGCAGCGGATTGGTTGGCATAGTGCGTGGTTTGACCGACTGGTATGGGGTAGAGATAATTTCGAAGTTCTGCCAGTCACGGTACGCTGAGGGTGCGTACCGTACATCCAATAGCAGTGTTTCCTGGAGGCAAGTGTATGAGTTTTCGGCTCGCCGGTTGCCGGCCCGCTGTTGTAAATGCCGTAGCCTTGGTTCTCGCTCTTTCTTCCGGCGCTGTTTGGGCGCAGAACGCCACCGGTCAGGCGGCCACTAAAGCCCCGGCCGCCGCCTCCACCGCCGCCAAACCGGCCGCCGCTGCTCCCGCACCCGCCGCGGCAGCCAACAGCGATTGGATGGCCTCCACCAAGCCGGGCGACGCCACCGCCGGTCAGGGTAAGGCCGCCGCCTGCGGCGCCTGCCACGGCATGGACGGCAACTCCAGCGATGCGCAATATCCGAAGCTGGCCGGCCAGCACGAGATGTACATCGCGCACCAGCTGCATAACTTCAAGAATGGCGAGCGCCAGAACGCCATCATGCTAGGCATGGCCACGCCGCTGTCCGACCAGGATACGCGTGATATCGGCGCCTATTTCGCCAGCAAGCAGCCGCTGCCGGGCGTGGCCGATCAGGCCTTGGTCGAGCAGGGCCAGAAGCTCTATCGCCAGGGCGACACGACGCGCGGCATTCCCGCCTGCATGGCGTGCCACGGCATCGATGGCCGTGGCAATCCCGGCGCGATGTATCCGGAGCTCACCAGCCAGCACGCGCAGTACATCGAAGCGAAGCTGAAAGACTTCCACAACGGCACGACCTGGGGCCAGGAGGCGCACGCGCAGATCATGCCGGCCGTCGCCAAGAACCTCGACCCTCAGGACATCGCCGCGCTCGCCAGCTATATCGAAGGCCTGCATGTGGCCGATCACAGCGTGAAGGCCTCGCCGTAACTAATCGACGTTCGTGTTGTCCAAGCGTTTTCCGTTTTACCTATCTTGAGGCCCGTCATGCTTAAGCGTTTGTCTTTTCTCTGTGCGGCGCTGATCGCGCTTGCCGCCTGCAGCCAGAACGGCTCCGACACCACGGCATCGCAGCCCGCACCGGCTCAGACATCCGCGCCCGCCGCACCGGCCTCGGCAGCGAAACCTGTGGCGGCGAGCACGGCGGCTCCGGCCACCGCATCGACGGCTGCGGCATCGGCCAGCACCGCCGCGGCGCCCGCCGCTGCCGCCAGCGCGGCTGCGCAAAAGCCGTCCGCGCCGGCCGAACCCTTCGTCGATAACGGCAAGTGGGTGGAAGGCAAGAACTACTTCCTGATCGAACCGCAGCAGCCGACCGGCAACCCGGACAAGATCGTGGTGACGGAAGCGTTCTCTTACGCCTGCCCTGCCTGCAACGCGTTCCACACCACCGCCGATCAGATCGCAAGCGACCTGCCCTCGAATGCGGTGATGACGTATCTGCCGGTGTCGTTCCGCCCGGATGAAAACTTCCCGCTGTTCCAGCGCGCCTATTTCGCCGCCAAGGCGATGGGCGTGGCCGAGAAGTCGCACGATGCGATGTTCGATGCGGTGTGGAAGTCCGGCGAACTGTCTTCCGACGATCTGTCGACCGGCCGTCCGAAGCCGCAGTCCGCATGGCCGACGATCGACGATGTGGCGAAGTTCTACGTCAAGTACGGCGCGGACCCCAAGCAGTTTGTCGCCGTGGCGAACTCTTTCAGCATCAACACGCAAATGAAGCGCGCCGACGATATGGTGAAAGCGTATGCCGTCGACGGCACGCCGACGATCATCGTCAATGGCAAATACCGTTTCACGCCAAGCAACGCGGGCGGATACCCGCAAACGATCGAGCTGACGAAATGGCTAATCGCCAAGGAAGCCGCCGGCAAGTAAGCACGAACCCCAAGCGCCCGGCCACCCGGGCGCTTCGCTTTGCAGTCACCCCTTTTTGACGACACCCGTCATCGCGCAGGTAGAACCATGTTCAAGATTTCCCGCTACCGCATCGCCGCCATGCTCTGCGGCTTGTTGCTGACCACCGCCTGCAGCGCCGCGGGTCCGGATGCCTCCGCAGCCGCGCCTTTTACCGATGGCGATCAATACGTCACGCTTCCCGCGCCGTATCAGCGCGTCAGCGCCAGCGGCAAGGTCGAAGTGGTGGAAGTGTTTTCCTACGGCTGCATCCATTGCGCCGAGTTCTCCACGTACGTCGACAAGCTGCGCAAATCGCTGCCGGCCGGCGTGGAATTCAAATTCGTGCCGGCGCCGTTCAACGACGCATGGGTGCCGTTCGCACGCGGTTACTACGCCGCCAAGAAACTAGGCATCGTCGAACGGACGCACGACGCGTTCTTCGACGCTAAGTTCAAGCAGCAGTACCCGATCAATTCGATGGATGAGATCGCCGATTTCTATGCGAGGAACGGCGCGAACCGCGCCGAGTTCCTGAAGATCGCCAACTCACCGGAAGTCGACGCGCAGATCAAGAAGGACTTCGCATTGATCCAGACTTGGGGTGTCGATAGCACACCGACCATCGTGGTCGACGGCAAGTACCGCAGCGCCAATATCAAGAGCTTTGCCGAGCTGGTCGATCTCACCAAATGGCTGGTGCAGCAAGAACTGAACGCCAAGCACTAACAACCGGTCTCGATGCGGCTTTCACAAAAGCTGCATCGAAAGCCTTTAAGTTGGCCCAATGACTCGCGCCTCCGCCAAGCATCAACGGCTGCGCCTCCTCAGCTGTAACATTCTGGCCGGGGCCAGCGTGCAGCGTTATCGGCAATACGTCACGCGCAGCATCAAGGCGGTGCTGCCGGGACGCAGCAAGCTCGACAATCTCGATCGCCTGGCCGAACTACTGCCGCAATTCGACGTGATCGGCCTGCAAGAAGCCGATGCCGGAAGCCTGCGTTCGGGCTTTCTCAACCAGACGCGCTATCTGGCCGAAACGTCCGGCATGCCGTTCTGGAGTCATCAGCCCAATCGACCGGTCGCGCAGCTTTCGCACACCGCCAACGGCCTGATCTGCCGGCTGGAACCGCAGGCGGTGATCGACTATCCGCTGCCCAGCCGCATTCCCGGCCGGGGCGCGTTATTGGTGCGGTTCGGCGACGATATCGATGGGTTGGCCGTGGTGATCGCGCATCTGTCGCTGAGCGCGCAAGCGCGCGCCAAGCAATTGGGATTCATCGCCGAGGTGCTCCAGGATCATCCGCACGCGGTGCTGATGGGCGATTTGAATACCGACGCGCACAGCCCCGAGATGCGCCACCTTTTCGCGCATTCCAGCCTGCAACCGCCCGTGCAACCCGTACCGACATTTCCGAGCTGGAAACCGCGGCGTGCGCTCGATCACATCCTGGTGTCGTCGGACATCCGCGTCGAAAAAATCTGGACGTTGCCGCAGGCTTTCTCCGATCATCTTGCGCTGGCCGCCGAGATTCAGCTGCCTTCCGCTTCCATCAAGACGCACCGATGACCGCAAAACGATTGATTCCCGTTGTTCTTCCCTGGTGCCTGATCGTGGTGATCGGCCTGCTTGCGGCATGGCTGCGGTACGGCTTTATCGAGATACCCTCACTGGGTTATCTCTGCGAGGACGGCCATGCGCCGGCATGGTGTTCCGTGCGCGAGGCGGTGGTGATCGGCTTCAACAGTTACGGCTACGGCATTGCCGCCTTGGTCGTCACGGCGCTTTCGTTCGTGTGGAAAAAACGGTGGCTTGCTTGTCTCGCGGCCGCGCTCGGTGTGTTCGCACTGATCATGTACTGCTATTTCGCCGGCGCGGCGGCGCTGTTAGTGGGCTGTCTGCGGCTGGTGCGCACGCAGGCGGACCGCATGCCAACGCCAAGCCACCAGCACGGGTAAGGCGATCGCAAGATTCAGGCCCAGCCACAGCCAGGTCACCTTGTTCATGCCCATTTCCTGCACGATGGGCGCGATGGCGAGCGCAGGACCCACGCACGCAAGAAAACGTTGCTCGGCCGACGGCATGGACTTTTCATGTGTCAGCAATCCGAACACGCCGTAAGCGACGCACGGCAACGCAAACAAGCCCATCGGAAAATCGAGATAGCGCCCGTCGAACGCCATCAGGATGTCGTAGAAGGTGAGCGCGAACATCGCGCCGAAGCGCCACCATTGCGCTGGTTCGGAATGATCGTGATGATCGGCAAGATGCGCCGCAATGCGCCGCGCCAGCACCGCCGCAATCGCCAGGCCGCCAAGCAAACACGCAGACGAAAGGATCCACTCCCACGGCAACTCGCAGGCGTAGCGCATCTGGCGGATCTGCCACATCACGGCAGTACCGGAGGCAAAACCCGCCAGCAACAACGCGATCCATCCACGGATGCCATGCCAGCCGCGACGCGAGCCGCCAATCGCCAAGAATGCAAGCGCGCCCATGCCGCCGGCTAACCATCCCAACCACCATGTTGGGTCTTCCGTCACCGGACCGAACATCGGGAATTTAGGCTTCGCGTTGGAATCGAAAATGCCCCAGTAACCGCCGACGGTACCTTCCAATGCACGTTTCCACGGCTGATCGAAGGTTTCGATCACGTTGTAAGGCATATGTATCCGCGCGGCGTAACGCAGAAAGCTGCGTATATACAACGCTTCGTCGACCAAGCTAGGTTCAGCGGAACGACGCAGACGCCCCGCGCTTGGCCAACCGGTCTCGCCGATCATTACCTGCTTGCCGGGAAACATGTGCTGCATGCGTGCGTACACATCTTCGACATGAGGCACGGCATCGACAGCGGCGACCGGATCGTTTTCCCAGTACGGCAAGATGTGGATGGTGACGAAATCCACCGCCTTGGCCATCTCCGGATGTCGAACCCAGTCTTCCCACACGTCGGCGTAAGTGACAGGGATGGCGGCCGGTATGCCGGCTCGCACGCGCTGGATGTATTCGATAATGTGCTTGGGCGAAAGCTCGCCGCGCAAAAGTACTTCGTTGCCGACGATCACGCCGCGAATCACGCCGGGATTCGCATTGGCGGTGGCGATGCCCTGCTCGATCTCTTTTTCGTTTTGCTTCGGCAGGCCGCTCAACCAGATGCCCATCAGCACCTGCATGTGATAGCGCGCAGCGATGGCCGGAATCGCGGCCAGTCCATTGCTCTGCGAATACGTGCGCACGCAATCGAAGCGTTGCGACAACGCCCGCAGGTCTTCGTCAATGCGTTGCGGCGTGATGATGAAGTTGCGGTCGAACGGCGTTTCGCCCACTTTGCGGAACGGTGCGTAAGACACGCACGCGATGCGCGCCGATGGCGCATCCGGCAAGTCGACCGGCCGTCCGATTTGCCACCACCACGCCAGACCGGCGAGCGTGGCCAGCACCAGCGTCAACCAGGCAAGTCCGTAATGAGCTACGTTTTTTGACGGAGGCGACATGCAAGTCCTGTAGGGCGAGGTGCTGCCGAAACGCGCAAGCTTAGCAGGGGACGCCTTGCGCGGCGTTTCGGCCCATTTACCGCTGCGCTGCGTGAAGAAGCGTTCAGGACGCCGCAATACCATCCATTACACTTGCCCTGGATTATCCGCAGGATTTGGAGTTTCCATGGCCTCGCTTGCCGGATCGCGCCTCGGCCGCCGTTTGTTGACCTTCATCGCCGGCGGGATGCTGGCCACCACGGCTGTCGCCGCCCAGGCGGATGACGCGACGCTTCAAGCGCAACGCGCTGCGTTCAAACAAGCTTACGCGTCCGCTGCCCAAGGTGGCGACGGTTGGCGCGCGCTCGCGAGCGGCCTGCAGAACTATCCGCTCTATCCGTATTTGCAAGCGGCTTCGCTGGAGCACGATCTGCAGCAAGTGGATCGCCCGACGGTCGAAGCGTATCTGCGGCAGTATCCGGGCCTGATTCCGGCCAATGATCTGCACCGCGATTTCCTGCAGGAATTGGCGCGGCGGCAAGACTGGACCGATTTCGTCGCGATGTATCAACCGGGTCTCGGCGACGCGCTCACCTGCGACGCGCTGCAAGCTCAGCTGGCGGGTGGGGCGAAGTTGGATTTCGACCGCGATCTTGCCGCGTTGTGGTCGGAGGCCTCCCTGCCTTCCTCGTGCGACCCCGTGATGCAAGCCGCGCACGACCAGGGGTTGCTGACACCGGCACGTCTTTGGGCGCGCATCGATGCAGCTGTCAATGCGGGCAAGGCCAATACGATCACCGACCTGATGTCGTGGCTGCCGCCGGACGATGCGCAAACCGCGCAGCATCTCGCCCTTGCGCTCAACGATCCTGCCGCCGCCGCGCAGGCCGCCAAGCAATGGCCGGATACGACGCGTTCGCGCCAGGCCGTTACCTTGGCGCTCGTTCGCTTAGCGCGGCGCCAATCCGATACGGCCGACACCGCATGGCAGGAGCTCCAGCCGCGCTTCGCGTTCACGCCGGAACAGCGTGATCGCGTGTTGAACGCGTTGGCCATCTTCCATGCGACCGATTACGACGCCAACGCACTGGCACGACTCGTCAATCTGCCGGCATCCGCGCAGACATCGATCAGCCGCGAGTGGCGCGTGCGCGCGGCGCTAGCAGCAAAAGATTGGACGGCGGTGGTCGCCGCGATCGAAGCGATGCCGCCGGAACAACGCCAGGACGACGAGTGGCAATACTTCCGTGCACGCGCGCTCAGCGAGCTTGGACGTAACGACGAGGCGCAAACCGTTTACGCAAACGTCGCCGAGCAATCCAGCTATTTCGGATACCTGGCTGCCGATCACCAAAACGTTTCCTACGCATTGTGCAGCACGCAGCTCGCCGCCAACTCGCAAAAGCAAGATGAAGTGCTGGACATTCCCGGCATGCGGCGCGCGTTCGAACTGTTCGCAGTCGATATGCTCAAGCAAGCGCGTCGCGAGTGGAATCTCGCCTTGGCTAACGCCGATGCGAATACGGTGCAGCAAGCCGTGATCCTGGCGAACAAACGCGGCTGGTACGACCGCGCCGTGTTTGCGTTCAATAAAGGCGATGCATTGCACTATTACACGCTGCGCTTTCCGCTCGCCGGCCAGGATGGGCTGGTCGCGCAAGCACAACAAGCAGGCATCGATCCCTCGTGGGCATACGGCATTCTCCGCCAGGAAAGCGCCTGGATGAGCGATGCGCAATCCGGCGCCGACGCGCGCGGACTTATGCAATTGGTTCCCGGTACGGGCGCGGAAGTCGCGCGTCGCAATGGATTGCCGTGGCGCGGCGGCGATAGCCTGTACGATCCGGCCACCAATATCCAACTCGGCACGCGCTACCTGGCGCATATGGCGCAACGCTATGACGGTTCGCCATGGTTGGCCAGCGCCGCGTACAACGCAGGTGCAGCGCGCGTGAATCAGTGGCTCGACGCGCGCGGCTCGCTGCCGCCGGACATCTTCGTCGCCACCATGCCATTCAAGGAAACCCGCGAATACGTCGCGCGGGTCATGTACTACAGCGTGATCTACGATTGGCGCCAGCACGGCGCCGCTTCGCCGATCTCCACACGCATGGTCGCCATCGGCCAACCGTATCGGTCAGATTTGCCCAGCACGCGCAAAGATCTCACCTGTCCCGCGCCGCCGCCCGTCGCTAACGCCGCCTCGGCGCCAGCTCCCGCTGCGGCGACCTCCGTGCGGGCAAAGCCGGCAAGCCATACGACCGCCAAAGACAAGGGACACTGAGACTGGGTTCCCTGTGCATCGCCCTGGCGCTTGCCAAAACCTGGAAATCGCGCGAAAACCCTAGGGCCTGTTCGCACTATTTGCGTGGCCCGCGTTGTCGATGAGTGGCCGACAGGTGGTAGTGCGTGGCGCCGGCTTGACTGGCAGTCAAGCCAAGCCGCGCGCTGCCGCATGGCGGCCACTCATCGACAACCCGAAGGGCCGGGTCTGTTTGCACGCCATCCTGCGTCATCGCTCAGTCGTGTACGGACGTACACTCCTTCGGTCTTCCTTGGCTGGCGCGCAAACAGATCCCGGCGCGGGCCACGCAAATAGTGCGAACAGGCCCTAGCATTGAACGGAGTAAGCGATCGCAAGATCGACCCCTCATTCAGGCCTGCCCCGATGGGAGCGAGTGAGCAGGCGGCAAGAGGACTTCGCCATGACCACGCAACGCATCGTCATGCTCGGCGCTACCGGTTTTGTCGGAAGTTATCTGGTGCCCCGTCTCGCCGCCGACGGGCACCACATCACGCTGCTTTCGCGCAATCGCGAATTGCACCGCGACATGGCCGTGTTGCCGAATGTTGTTATTCGCAGCGCGGATGTTTACGACGATGGCGTGCTTTGGCGCTATTGCGACGGCGCCGACACCGTGATCAATCTTATCGGCATACTCAACCATGTCGGCCGCCATACGTTTCAGCGCGCGCATGTGGAGATGACTCGACGGCTTGTCGACGCCTGCCACGCCACCGGCGTGCAACGACTGCATCAAATGAGTTCGCTCAAAGCAGGACAAGGCGAATCCCAATACCTGAAAACACGCGGCGAGGCGGAAACGCTAGTCCAACGATCGCCGCTCAATTGGACGATTTATCAACCGAGCGTGATCTTTGGTGTCGATGACGGTCTGATTACGCGCTTCCTGGGATTGCTGCGAAAAATGCCGGCCTTTCCGCTCGCGCGCGCCAACTCGCGCATGGCGCCAACGTTTGTCGGCGACGTCGCCGAGGCGATCGCGCGCTGCGTGGCGGACGACAGCCGCTCCTCTCGCCGCAGCTTCGAGCTCTATGGCCCTGAAGTACTCACGCTCGGCGAGATCGTGGCGGCCATACGCGATGCCGCTGGATTGCATACGCGCATTGTCCCTTTGCCCGATAGCCTCGGCCGTCTGCAAGCGCGCTTTGCAGGCATGCTTCCAGGCAAGCCGTTCTCGCTGGACAACTTTCTTTCGCTGGGCACCGACTCCGTGGGCGTCAGTAACGGCTATGCAGCGCTGGGCATCGCGCCGCAGCCCTTTACGCCTTCGCTGCCTTACATCCTTCACGGCGCGCGGCAACGTCGCCTGGATATGGCGCGCCAGACCTTCCGCCATCGCGGTCGTTAGGGCCATGGCACAATGAGGCATGCGTACTTATCTGGTTGGCGGCGCGGTCCGTGACAAATTGCTTGGACGCACAGTGGTCGACCACGACCACGTGGTCGTCGGCGCGCACCCGGAAGAGATGCTTGCGCTCGGCTACAAACCGGTCGGCAAAGATTTCCCGGTATTTCTGCATCCAGAAACCAGCGAGGAATACGCGCTCGCCCGCACAGAACGCAAGACCGGGCACGGCTATCACGGTTTCGCCTTTCAGGCCGATTCCAGCGTGACGTTGGAGCAAGATCTCGCGCGGCGCGACCTCACCATCAACGCCATTGCGCAGGATGAAGCCGGTCATCTCGTCGACCCCTACGGCGGCAAACGCGATATCGAACAGCGCGTGCTGCGACACGTTTCACCCGCTTTCGTGGAAGATCCTGTTCGCCTGCTACGCGTCGCACGTTTCGCTGCGCGTTTCGCACCGCTCGGTTTCACCGTCGCCGATGAAACCATGGCGTTGCTGCAGCAAATGGTGCGCGACGGCGAGGTCGATCATCTCGTTCCCGAACGCGTGTGGGCGGAAACGCGCAAGGCGCTCAGCGAAGCGCAGCCTTCGGCTTTTTTGCGCGTTCTGCGCGAGGCCGGTGCGCTGGCGAAGCTGTTTCCAGAAATCGATGCACTGTACGGCGTACCCCAACGCGCCGAGTTTCATCCGGAAATCGACACCGGCGTGCATCTGGAAATGGTGTTGGATATGGCCGCCAAGCTTGCGCCCGGCAATGATCTCATCGGCTTCTGCGCGCTCACCCACGATCTCGGCAAGGCGCTTACGCCCAAGGAAGAACTGCCGCGTCACGTCGGCCACGAACACCGTGGTGTGGAACCACTACGCGCGCTCGCCGCACGATTGAAGGTACCCGCAGAACACGCCGAGCTCGCAGAGCTTGTCTGTCGCGAGCATCTCAATGCGCATCGCGCGTTGGAATTGAAGCCGGCCACGATTTTGAAATTGTTGGCAACGCTGGATGCATTGCGCCGACCGGAGCGACTGGACATTTTTCTCACTGCGTGCCTTGCCGACAAGCGCGGACGGCTCGGTCATGAGCACGACGAATACCCCCAAGCAGCATGGTTGCGCCACGCACGCGATGTCGCCGCAGCAATCAACTCCGCTCCGTTTTTGGAGCAAGGACTAAAAGGGCCCGCCATTGGCGCCGCCATGGAAAAAGCACGGATGGAAGCGATCGAAATCGCAAAGCTGGAACTGAAATTCTAACTAAAGCTTCGCGCGTACGCAGTGCGCTCAAGCTCTTGGACAAAGCTATACAACACAGGCAATCCGCCGAACGTAGTCACTCAAAGCCGATCGCCTTGATCGGCTTCGAGCAGCTCGACAGGCAACGGCAACGCCGGCATGCCGCGCGCCAACAGCATCGCTTGAAAACGCTCGCCCATCTGATCCGGCAAGGTGAGTTTTTTCACTTGTTGCGCGAGGTTGTAACGCGCGACGTCGTCGGGCGCAGCGTCATAGGCGCGCTCGAAAACATCTTGCAAACCGGCAGCGATCAGGAATTGCGCCTGCGGAAGATAGCCGGCCACGCTAAAACCCGCGCTGTTGCACGCCTCGGCCAGGGCGGTGAAATCCACCGACGCGGTGAGATCGTTGAGGCCTGGCAAAAACAACGGATCGCTGTGCGCGCGATGACGGTAATGCGCCATCAGCGTGCCATCCTGGCGCTCGGGCAGATAGAACTCGCGGCGTACATAACCGTAGTCGATAAAGAGCATCAGGCCCGCTTCGAGCGAACCTGCCACGGCCTGCATCCAGTAAGGCAACTGAGGCAAAATTTCCGAGCGATACCCGTCCTCGAATTCCCTGCCTAGATCGCGTTCGACATGCCGTACGGCGCCAGCGACTAGCGCGTCGGCCGGGCGATCGACGCGCAGCAGGCGCGCTTCGCCGTCGAGCGCAACGTACTCTTCGTAGACTTCGCCGTGACGCATCACGAAGCGCGTGGTCGGCAGCGCATCGATCACTTCGTTGGCGAAGAGCACGCCTCGCCACGACGCTTCCGGCGGGCGATCGATCCACACGACACGCGCCATCACGTCCGACGACAATGCCGCCGCAAGCCGTTCGCGCTGTCGTTCGCGAAGATCGGCGCTGGGTTCGAGAATCAAATAACGATGCGGAAGTACGCCGTTTTCGGCCATCGCCAACAGAGCCGCTTCGGCGAATGCGCCGCTGCCGCCGCCAAGCTCGAGAAAATCCGCCTCGTCGCCCAACATGCCGAGCACAGGCTGCACCACTTGAATCACGCAACGCGCAAACAACGAGCCGAGCTCCGGCGCCGTGACGAAATCGCCGGCTTCGCCGAATTTGGTCTTGCCGGCGCTGTAGTAACCCAGACCGGGCGCGTAGAGACAGCGCTCCATGTATTGCGAAAACGGTATAGGCCCGTGCGACGCGATGGTTTCGCGCAAGTGTTGCAACAAGCGTTCGGAATGCGCCAGCTCGTCGGCGGGCGGCTCGGGTAAGCGAGAAGTCTTGGAGCGATTCATCAGGAATGCGACGGCGCGTCGGCCGTCGCCGGCTTCAGCAACCAACGCACCGCCAGGATGCCGAGCTCATAAAGAAAGCACATCGGAATGGCCAGCATGATCATCGATGTGATATCGGGCGGCGTCACCACGGCAGAGATGGCGAACGCACCGACAACTGCGTAGCGTCTGCCCTTACGCAATTTATCCAGATCGACGACGCCGACCGCAGCAAGCACCACCACCGCCACTGGCACCTCGAAACAAAGGCCGAAGGCGAAGAACATCAGCATCACGAAATCGAGGTAGTGCGTGATGTCCGTCATCATTTCAACACCCTGCGGCGTCACCGCCGTCAGGAAACGGAACGCGGCGGGCAACACTAGAAAAAAAGCGAACGCGCAGCCGATGTAGAACAGCACCAGTGCCGCCACCAACAACGGTCGCGCCAGACGCTTTTCATGCTTGTACAAGCCCGGACTCACGAACGCCCACAGCTGATACAGGATCACAGGCATCGTGATAAACAGCGCCGCGTAAAACGCCAACTTCAACGGTGTAATAAAGGGACTGGCCACTTCGGTGGCGATCAAATGCGCGCCTTGCGGCAACCGGGAAACGAGCGGCGCCGCCAGCCATGCATATAGACGATTGGCAAACGGCACCAGCGCCGCCAACACCACGGCCAACGCCAGAATGGCCTTGATCAATCGCGAGCGCAGTTCGAGCAGGTGGGAGAACAGACCTTCCTGCAGATTCAAATCGGGATCAGACGCTGCCATGTGGCGATTCCTTGGCCGCATCCGTCTCGACGATATCCTTCTGAACATCCGCGATGTTCTCGCGCACTTCCGCGGCGGTCGAAGCAACTTGTTCGCGCGTGTCCTGGGCGGCCTTGTTCATATCGGCCTGCAACGCCTCGGCGCGTGCCGCCGCTTCGCGCGCGGTGCGCTTGAGCTCTTCGATTTCCAGCTCCCGCTCCACCTCGGCACGCACGCTTTCCCAGCCCGAACGCAGGCGACGCACCAAAGCGCCGGCCGTGCGTGCGGCGTGCGGTAACTTTTCGGGGCCGAGCACAATCAATGCGATCAGCGCCAGCAACATCAGCTTGCCGAGGCTGAACTCGATCATGTGGGAATCCTAGGCGCTTACTTCGATTCGCTGGAATCGCGTTGCTTGCTCGCGGCGCTGCCGGCGCTCGGCGGAGGATCGGCCTGCAGCGTTTCCTGCGCCTTGCGCTTCTCTTCGTCCTCGTCGCTGTGCATGGCTTTCTTGAAGCCACGCACGGCGTTGCCGAGATCGGAGCCAACCCGCGTCAGTTTGCCGGTGCCGAACACCAACAGGATGATGACGAGCAGGATCGCCCAATGCCAAATGCTGTCCAAACCCATGAGTACCTCGTTACGGGGTCTGCGCCGTCAGGGAGCTGCGGGGGCAGCTCCGGCGTTCCGTATCAGCGTGCAGTGTACTCCTCCAGGGCATCCCGGAAGTGGACAACCCCCGCCGGAACGTTGCTGACGCCGCCCTCGAAAATACGGCGCGGGGTAACGCCTTTGCCGTAGGTCTGCGCATTGGCGTCGTAATCGATCTTCAGCACCGATCCGTCCAGCGCCACGCCTGCAAACAGGCCTCGGGCACGCGAATAGGAGTAAATCTCCGCTTTCAGCTGCTGGTCAGTCGCCGCCGACGCCGTGCGCCCCACGGGGCCGGCCGCTGCGGAGGCATCCGCGCCGATCGTGAACTTGCCGTTGACGATGTTATCCACGCCGCGCTGCGTGCGGAAAACCAGGATCACATCCGTCTTGGAAACGCCGATCTGGAAGCCCACGCTGCCGCCACCGAAGGAAATAAAGCTGGGGTTGGACCAGGTGCCGTCCGGATTCTTCACCGAAATCAGACCCTCACCGCGCCGGCCACCAAACACGAAACCGACTTTCAGCACATCGGGAATCACCGCGATCGCCTTGGCGTCCCGCAAAAGATCGGTGGGGATGGATTTGTCGGGCGCCTGCTCGATTTCATTGAGCACGCGCACCGCGCTTTGCGCGCGCTGCTCGGGCGTATCGTCGTCCGCGTGCACCACGGCGACGGGCAACAAGGCGAGGGCGACGAACGAAAGACAACGCAATGCTTTGAACATAAGCAGCTCCGGTCGATTCTTGGGAACGCAATCGTGATCGCGATGATGATACCCGGCGTGCGAAGGGCTTGTGGCAGACTTGATCGGGTAACCAGCCACCCTCGCCACGATGCCACGCAGCCACTATACCGGCCTAGCCGGCCCATCCCACGACCATCCTGCCAAGGCTGGCGTACTGCTCGTGAACCTTGGCACACCGGCTGCCCCGACGGCGAGTGCGCTGCGGCCTTATCTGGCCGAATTCTTGAGCGATCCGCGCGTGATCGAATATCCGCGCTGGCTGTGGTGGCTGATCCTACACGGCGTGATTCTGCGCGTCCGGCCTGCGCGATCCGCGCACGCCTATGCGCGCATCTGGACGCCCGAAGGTTCGCCGCTTCGCGTTGGCTCGGAAAAACTCGCCGCGGGACTGGAAGCCAGACTGCGTGACACCACCCGCGGACCAATGCGCGTGGCGCTCGCGATGCGCTATGGCGCGCCGTCCGTGCGCGCGCAGATTGAGCAAATGCAGCGCGACGGCGTTCGCCGATTGCTGGTGCTGCCGCTTTATCCGCAGTATTCCGGCACCTCGACGGGATCGGTGATCGACGCTGTGGCCGATACCTTCAAGCAACTGCGCTGGCCGCCGGAATTGCGCATCGTCAACGATTATCACCACGACGCCGGACATATCGCCGCCTTGGCGCGCTCCATCGAACGGTGGTGGAGCACGCATGGGCGTGGCGACAAATTGCTGCTGTCGTTCCACGGCATTCCGCAACGCTATGTGGATGCCGGCGATCCGTATTTTCATCAATGCCAGACCACGGCGCGCTTGCTGCGCGAACGATTAGGGCTGGACGAGTCGCAGTTTGTCGTGAGTTTCCAATCGCGCGTGGGACGCGAACCGTGGCTGCATCCGTATACGGATGAAACCGTGAAGCGTCTCGCGCAGGAAGGCGTGAAGCGATTGGATGTCGCGTGCCCCGGCTTTTCCGTCGATTGCCTTGAAACGTTGGAGGAAATCGCGCTGCAGAATCGTGATTTCTTTACCGCGGCCGGCGGCGAAACGCTGCGCTATATCCCTTCGCTCAACGATAGCGAAGAACAACTCGACAGCCTTACCACACTGATTTTGCGGCACGCCCAAGGCTGGCCGGAATTTTCACCGCGCGAAACCCGATGAGCGCGCATTCGAGCACATTGCCCATCGAACAGCGCATCACGCTGTCGCATCATCTTTCGCTCACCGCGCAACTATGGGGCGATGCGGATGCGCCGCCACTGCTGGCGCTGCACGGTTGGCTGGACAACGCCGGAAGCTTCGCTTTTCTCGCACCGAAGCTCGCTACGCGCTTTCGCGTGATCGCGCTGGAATTGCCGGGCCACGGCCATTCCAACCATCTGCCGGCCGGCATCAGCTATCACTACGTCGATTACGTCAGCGCCGTGCTCAACGCCACAGATGCGCTGGGATTGGATCGTTACCACCTTCTCGGTCATTCGCTCGGCGCCGGCATTGCGTCGTTAGTGGCCGCCGCGACACCGCAACGCATTGATCGCCTGTCGCTGATCGAAGGCTTAGGCCCGTTGGGCGACGACGGCTCCAACACCTTGAAGCGCTTCCGCGACGCCTTCGCGACGTCGGCGGCGAGCGGTAAATCCTTGCGCGTTTTTGCAGATATCGACCAAGCGATTAGCGCGCGCACCATGGCGAGCGGATTGCGCGCCGACCTTGCTCGCCCCATCGTCGAACGCGGCCTCGCGCAAGTCGACGGCGGTTATCGCTGGCGCAGCGATCCCCGCCTGACCCGACCCAGCGCGGTGCGTTTGGCCGAAGGGCAGATCCGCGCATTGCTCGCCGGCATTGAAGCGCGCACCGCACTGTTGCTGTCCGCACCGATGACGCCCTATCTGCCAACCGCCATGATGGAAGCGCGTGCGGCGCTGGTGCCGCGTATTTCAGTGACACACATGGACGGCGGCCATCACCTTCACCTGGAACATCCGGACGCCGTCGCTGCATGGGTGCTTGCGCACCTTTCTCACTAGCTCGGCTTACGACGAAATCGCAAGGCGCTCCGAGCGATAAACCCACGCCGTAATCAGCGTCGCGACGGCCGCCACCAGCAAACCCGACACAACACAGTGGGAAACTTGCATCGCCGTCAGCGACTCGCCGCGCAACAATTGCGTAATGCCAACCTGCTGCCCGAGCAGCGGCACGTCGAACATCCAGTTGGACACCTTAACCGGCATCACGCTCAGTAGCACCGAAGGCAACGCTGGCACCATCATCAGAATCGACAGATAGGTCTGCGCCTCGCGATAGCTTTTTGCGAACGCCGCGACCAACGTTTGCAATGATGCAAGCAGAACTACCAGCGGCAACATGATCAGCAAAACCTGGCCGGCGAACGAAGGCCCTAGGTTCAACACCATGCCAAGACGCTCGGTAGGAAGGAAGTTACCGCACACGCCGAAGGCAATCACGCTGATCAACAAGCTGCACAACGAAAACACGCAAATCGCGCCGAGTTTGCCCAACAGAATTTTCCAGCGCGCCACCGGATTGGCGAACAACGGCTCCAACGATTGCCGCTCGCGTTCGCCCGCCGTGAGGTCGATCGCCAGATACATGCCGCCCATGAAAATCGTCAGCACGAAGAAGTACGGCATGATGGCGAACAACTGCCCCGCTCGCGATTGCGGCGTGGATTGATCGCGATCGTCCACCGATACCGGCGCCATCATGGTCGGGGCCAGTCCCCGCGCGACCAAGCGCATCGCCGCCTGATGACGCGTATAGGTTTCCACCATGCGCCGCACGCGATCGACGGAACTGCCGGTATCGCGCTGCGAGGAGTCGTAAATCAACTCCACCTGCGAGGTCTGGCCCTTGCGCCAGGATGCGCCGAAATCGGCCGGAATGCGCAGCACCACGTCCGCATCTTGATTGCGTACAGCCGCTTCCGGATCGGCAACTGCCGGCTGCGGCACCAGGCCTTGTTGCTTAAGGGCATCGATCATGTTTGGCGCATATTGCGCACCGATCACCGGCACTTTGATGGGTTGGTCGGCCTTGTTGAGTTCCCGCGTAATCACCGTATTGATGATCATCACGAAAATCAGCGGCCCGATCAGCGGCCCGTAAATCAGCGCGCTGGTGATGGTGCGCTTGTCGCGCAGGTTTTCCCTGACTTCCTTGAAGAAGACGGTTAGCGACGTTTTCATGCGGCCAACCCCTCTTCGCTGCCGATGATCTTCACGAAGGCATCCTCCAAATTCGCCTCGCCGGTTTGCGCGCGCAATGCATCCGGCGTTTCGTCAGCCACCACGCGACCGTGCGCGATCACCACGATGCGATCGCATAGCGCGGCCACCTCTTGCATGATGTGGCTGGAAAACAGCACGCATCGCCCTTCTTCTTTCAGATGGCGCATGAATTGGCGCAAGCCGCGCGTCGCCATCACATCCAGGCCGTTGGTCGGTTCGTCCAGAATCACGTTACGCGGATCATGAACCAGCGCGCGCGCAATCGCCGTCTTGACGCGTTGCCCTTGCGAGAAACCTTCGGTGCGACGATCGGCGATATCGGCCATGTCCAGGGCTTTAATCAGATCTTCGCGGCGCGTGCGAAGCAGCGCGTCGCTCATGCCTTGCAAGCGCGCGAAGTAGTCGATGTTCTCGCGCGCGGTGAGCCGCTTGTACAAGCCACGCGCATCGGGCAGCACGCCAAGCTGGCGACGCACCGCTTGCGCATCCCGCGCTACGTCAATGCCGTCGACCAATACTTGGCCATTATCCGGTTGCATCAACGTGTACAGCATGCGCAGCGTGGTGGTTTTGCCGGCGCCATTCGGCCCGAGCAAGCCGGTGATTTCGCCGTCGCGCGCGGTGAAGCTCACGCCGTCCACGGCTTTTACGTCGCCAAAATATTTGCGCAAATCCTTTACTTCGATCATGGCGAGGCTCCATTGAAGTCGATAAACGCAGGCGTATCGCCTAATTTGTCCAGGCAACTGGCGTCGAGTTGTTTGGGATCGGGTTTGTCGATGTACTTGCCCAGCAATTGCGGCATGCAGCCGCGCGGCAACAACGAATGCCCCTGCCCCTTGAAAACCAGCTGCCGCCCATTCGTAAGACCGGGAAGAATTTGCGCGCCGTATTCCGGCGGCGTGACCGGATCGAATTCGCCGGACAGCATCAAGATCGGTTTGTCGCTTTTCAGCGGCGCATGGAAATCGGCGGGACGCGTGCCGTGCGGCCACACATCGCATTGCGCCTTGATCGCATCCATCAAGTGATTGCTGAGGATGGTGTTCTGGTCCTGAGGCCTGGGTTGCAACAGATCGGCGTCTTCGCTACAGATCACGCTCATCGACATGCCGCTGTTCATGTCGCCGCTCAGATCGCCGCTCAACAATTTGGCTTGTCCCAGCAGCGGACCGACATCGCCATGCGCGGCCGCGTTGATCGACAGCGGCAACAGCGCCGCCGTTTCGGGCTGATAGGCAAACATGCGCACGACGCTGGCCAGCGAGTATTCGGTCAGCGGGCGAACCACGGTTTCGTAGGTTTCCGGATCGCGAAAACTGACGTTATGCGGATTGGCGCGCAACGCGTCACGGAGCTGATAAAGCGTCTGCATGGAATCGCCGAAATGCTGTTTGCAAGCCGCAACCGCCATGCAACTGGCGAAATCTTTCTTCAGTGCGTTATCGAGATTGATCGCGAAGTCTTCGCCGAAAATCACCTGATTCGGCACCACCGAATCGAGCACCACGCTGCGCACGCTATCGGGATAATGCTTGAGATATTGCTGCGCCATGCGCGTGCCGTACGACACGCCGATCAGATCGAATTGCGGCGATCCCAGCGCCTTGCGCACATCTTCCAGATCCTGCGCGGCGATGGTGGTCGTGTAGAAACGCGGATCGGCTTTTTCACGCACTTCGTCCAAGCACGTGGCGACCGCCTTGCGGAGCTTGTTCAGATCCAACGTAAGCGCGCTATCGTCGGCGTCTTTTTCCGCATTTTTTTCCGCGTTTTCGCAGCTCAACGGATTGGAGCCGCCGGTACCGCGTTGATCAAGCAACACCACATCGCGATGTTTGCGCACGTCCGCAAAAGCACCCGCTTCGAGCACCCAGGATTCCGTCGCCGCTTCACCCGGCCCACCCGAAAGCAGTACCGCCATATCCGATGCGGGCACTTGCGCATCGCTGCGTGCGATCGCCAATCGCAAGCCGATGCGTCGGCTATGCGGATCGTCGCGATTTTCGGGCACGTCGAATGTAGTGCACCATGCCTGCGTCGTTGCGCCGCTTCCAGGGCGTCCCAGTTCGCACGATTTGAACGTAAGCGATCCACGACGCCAGATGCGCGCAGGTTGCGACGGTTCCTTGGTTTCAACGGGCGGCGCAATCGGCGATGCGGCGCTCGCAGCTGTCGCCGGCTTATCGGCGCGATGCAAGTATTGATAGCCCAGGTAACTGGCAGCTATCACGGCGATAGCGATGCGTAAAACCGTTCTTCCTTTTATGGCCATGTGTCCCTCACTCCCCTTCGGGCACGAAAATCATTTCGATCGGCAAACCGAATAAGCGCGCGATCTTGAATGCCAGCGGCAAACTCGGATCGTATTTCCCTGTCTCGATGGCGTTGATGGTTTGCCGCGAGACATCCAGCTTCTGCGCGAGGTCGGCCTGCGACCACCCGCGTTCGCTGCGCAATTCACGTACGACGTTGTTCATGAGATCGCGTGCACTCGCATGACGCGCGCAAGGCTTCGCATGCAGTTACTCATCGCCGCGCTCGCCCTTCGGGCCGCGGCGCCAATAGATGACGCCATACACCGCGCCGAACACGAGAAAGCACCCACCCGCACCACACAAAATGCCCAGGCGCAGCGCATCCAGCGACGATCGACTGAGCCACGCAAGCAGCAACACCGTCACGCCGGCGAGCAGAAACCGTGCATATTTCGGAAGCGCCGACTCGCTTTCGCAGGACAGACTCCCGCCATAAGAACGCGTCACTCGCCAGCGCGCCAAGCCATAGCTGAGCATCAGCACGGGAAAAACCCAGATCAAAACCGAGCCGTCCACCTTCATCACGCCGGCGATGCTTAGAAAGCCGCCGACCAGACTCAGTACGCCGACAACCGCGGTGGCGATGCCCAAACCGATGAGATGCGTATAACGCTCCAACTCATCGCTGGCGCGAATGCGCCGCGCGAGCATCGCAATCACGTAAATCATCGGCAGCACAGGCACGAGCGCCAGCAAGCACTTCACCGCGACGCTGTTCGTCGCGCGCACCAGCGGCCACGCCAGCAGCATGTAGGCGGTGTACATGCCCATCGCGATGAGCACACGCCGCTCGTATTGCTTTTGTGAAAGTTTTGTCATCGCACGCCTACTCAAACGGCCGACAGAAACAGTCGACCCGCGCCGATGCCAAATCGAACGAATCCGATGGCGTAATGACGATCCATTTCCCCTCCAGAAATCGGATGTAAAGCACCCTTTACATAAGCCTATTCCTGTCGAAATGGAGATGTCAAGCTTCCTTTACAGCCGAACGCCAAAAAGATGCGCCTGGTCCAGTCTGCTGACCAATCACGTCACTTTTTGACAGGCACCCCAGGGGATTTGGAGAACTGATTCACACTTTTTCCGAGTGTTAAGTAGGGAAAAGTTATTGAATTGTGTAGGGGATGTATAGAAATTTGCCCTGCTTTCCTGGCAATGTGACGGGGATCACGCTTTGGCCTGAATGTTGCTCCTTTGGGAAGCAAGGCGTGGGTCTGCTCGTTAGGGGCGGGGAAACGCCCGGCCTACCGCTAGTGCTTTACCGAACGCTGCAACCTTACCTAGACAAGCAAAACAAGGAAAATCGCAATGAAGAAGACCCTCATGACCGCTGCAGTGATCGCCGGCTTCGGCATCGCAGCGTTCGCCTCGACTTCGGCCCTCGCGGCCTCCACCGGCACCATCAACTTCTCCGGCAAGGTGTTCGCGGACACCTGCACCGTCAACGTCAATGGCGGCTCCACGGTGACCTTGCCGCCGGTGATGGTGTCGGCGTTTGGCGGCGCGGCAAACACCGTCGCCGGTGCAACCAACTTCAACGTTGCGTTGACCGGTTGCGACACGAATATTTCGACCGCACAGATGGCCTTCAGCGGCACCAACGTTGATACCACGTCGGGCAACCTGAAGAACTCGCTCACGAGCAACAACTCGAACGTCGAGATTCAGCTGCTCAGCGGCGCCAGCGTCGTCAACACCAACACGCAGGCCAACGCACCCAAGATCACCCTGACCAGCGGCGCAGGCACTGCCGCGCTCACGGCTCAGTACATCTCGACGGCCACGACCACCACGGCAGGCCTCGTGACTTCGTCGGTCAACTTCACGCTGACCTACAACTAAGTTCGGCGCCAGGGTGCTGCGGCCATGCGTCGTGGTCGCAGCACTCCATCACTGTTTGCGGCGCCGCATTGACCCTGTACAGGACACCTCGATGAAAAGCCTGCTCTGCGCAGCCCGCGCAGCCTTGATAGCGCTTTCCTTGACCGCCGTCAGCGCCAACGCGAGCGTGCTGATTGCCGGTACGCGCGTGGTATTTCCCGCGCAGGAAGGCGAAGTCACCGTGCGGCTGTCCAACGACAACACCCATCCTGCGTTGGTCGAAGCGTGGATCGACGATGGCGACGCCAACTCCACTCCGGACAAGGTCAATGTGCCGTTTCTGATCACACCGCCGCTGTTCCGCATGGAAGAGCACAAAGATCAGGATCTGCGCATCATCGCCACAAATCCGCACTTGCCCAGCGATCGCGAATCGCTGTTCTGGCTCAACGTGCTGGAAGTGCCGCCCAAGCCAAGCGGTACGCAATTCGAAGGCAAGAACACCCTTCAGTTCGCGATTCGTTCGCGGCTCAAATTTTTCTATCGTCCGGCCGGTTTGGCTGGCGATCCGGCCAAGGCCCCTGCACAGGTGACGTGGAAAGCCGTCGCCAACGCAGGCGGCTATGCGTTGGAAGTGCATAACCCCACGCCTTATCACGTCACCATCGTCAAGCTGTCGCTGGATGTTGATGGCAAGCCGTACAGCGCCGACACCGGCATGATCGACCCGCTAGGCACCTTGCGCCTGCAGATCAAAGGATTGGCATCGGCGCCGGCAACGGGCACCGCCATCGCCTACACCATCGTCAACGACTTTGGCGGCGTCACTGCCTTCAAAGGTAGCGTGGCTCCGTGACGAATCGGCGCACATCGCGCGGCGTAGCTTCTGCGCCTAAGCATGGTGTGTGCCGCCAGGTTTTGCTGTGCGTGGGAATTGCCGCGGCGCTGAGCAGTTGGACGTGCGCCGCTGCGGCACCCGCTGCGGCATTGGCCGATGCATCGGCCAGCGCGGCCGCCAACGGCGCGGATGCCAGCGCGAACGGAGGCTATGCCGACTTCGACCGCAGCATGCTGTCCGGTTCCGGCCAGAACACCACCGATCTGTCGCGCTTCGAGCATGGCAATCCGGTGCTGCCGGGCAGCTACAACACCGACATCTATCTCAACAATGTCTGGGTCGGACGCAGCGACGTGCGCTTCGCGGCTGCATCGGCCAATGCCAGCGCAACGCCGTGCGTTGACAGCGAGATGCTCAACCAGTTGAAGCTGCATCTGACCAATCTGTCCGATGAAGCCAAGGCTCGCCTGAGCGATCCGAAAGCCTGCGTTAGCTTGAGCAGCCTGATCCCTGGCGCGACCATGGCATTCGACATGACGCAGCTGCGCCTGGACACCAGCGTGCCGCAGGCGTATCTCGGCCAAATGGCGCGCGGTTACGTGAGTCCGGAGTACTGGGATGCCGGCGTGCCGGCCGCGCTGCTGAATTACAACTTCAACAGCTACCACACCGCCTCCGAAGGCCAGAGCCAGACCACCTCATATCTGGGCTTGAACACCGGCATCAATCTCGGCCCCTGGCATTTGCGCGAAGACGCTACCGTCAATTGGCAGTCCGGCGCCGCCGGTACACCGTCGCGTCGCCAGTGGCAAAACATCGATGCCTATGTGCAGCGCGATCTGCCCTCGCTGCGCGCGCAACTGACGATCGGAGACAGTTACACCGATGGCGCGGTTTTCGACAGTTACGGTATCCGCGGCATACAGCTCGGTACCGACGATCGCATGCTGCCGCAATCCTTGCAGGGCTATGCGCCTGTGGTGCACGGCGTGGCCCAGACCAACGCCAAGGTCACTGTGCGGCAGAACGGCGTAGTGCTCTACGAAACCACCGTGTCGCCTGGCCCGTTTGCGCTCAACGACCTCTACCCGACCGGATATGGCGGCAACCTGCTGGTCACGGTGACCGAAGCTGATGGCCGCACAACGACCTTCACCGTGCCGTACGCGTCGCTCGCGCAACTTATACGTCCCGGCGTCACGCGCTTCGACATCGCCGCCGGCGAGTTGCGAAACGCGACGATCCACGCTAAGCCGGCTGTGGTTCAAGCCACTGTCCAACACGGCTTCAACAATCTGTTGACGGGCTATGCCGGCATCGTGGGTTCGCAAGGCTACGGCGCTGTGCTGGCGGGCGCCGCGATCGACACACACTTCGGCGCGTTTGGGATGGACATCACCCAGGCAAACGCGCACATCCCCGGCTATTCGACGCAGTCCGGCCAGAGCGTGCGCGTCACGTACAGCAAAATCATGACGTCGACGCAGACAGCGCTGTCGGTCGCCGCCTATCGCTATTCGACGGGCGGCTTTCTCAGCCTGACCCAGGCCGAACAAGCGCGCCAGTACGCGCGCGAAGGCATCAATGCCTTCGATGTCGTGCCGCAATCGAATCTGTCGGACCAAAATCTGCTGACGCCCGCCCAGCAGGCTGCGCTCGCAGGAAGTGACTTCACCACCAATCCGATTCTTTCGACGACGGGAGTGCAGCGTCAGCGCAGCAATTTCACGCTTTCGCTCAGCCAACCGCTGGGGAAAATCGGTGGCTCCATCTACGCCAACGTAACGGCCAGCAATTATTGGAACCAGCATGGTAACGACACACAGTTCCAAGTCGGCTACAACAACCATTTCCATCAGATCAGCTACGGCATCTCCGCGACGCGTTCGGTGGATCCGCTCGGCCGTTACGACAACCAGTATTTTGTGAGTTTCTCGCTGCCGCTGGGTCACAGCGAACATTCGCCGACCTTTATGCTGAACCTCAGCCACGACCAGGAGACGGGTTCGCAAACGCAGGCGATGTTGAACGGTACGTTGGGCAGCGACAACCAGTTCAACTATGGCGCCACCGCGACACACACCGGTGACGGTGGTGGAAACGCAGGCTCAGTGAACGTGGGCTATCGCAGTCCGTTCGCGGTATTCAATGCCAGCTACGGCGACGGCGGCGGCTATTCGCAAGCATCGGTCAGCGTGAGCGGTTCCGTGATTGCGCATCCAGGTGGCGTTACGTTCGGCCAGCCGATCGGCGACACGGTTGGCATCGTCTATCTGCCGGGTGCCGCCGGTGCACGCTTGACCAATTCACCCGGTGCGCGCGTCGATCGTTTCGGCTACGCGGTGGTGCCGTACCTGATGCCTTACCAGCTCAACACCATCCAGATCGATCCCAAGGGATTGCCACTGAATGTCCAGCTCGATGCCACCAGCACGCAGGTCGTGCCCCACGCCGGCGCGGTGGTGATGATGAAGTTCAAGACGCATAGCGGCCGCATGTTGATTGTGCAGGCGCGCCTCGAAAATGGCGTGGCTTTGCCTTTTGGCGCCGAGGTGTTCGACGACAAAGGGGCCGCGATGGGTGTGGTCGGTCAGGCCGGACAAATCCTGCTGCGCGGCGTTGGATCAGCCGGCCAGTTGACAGCGCGCTGGCAGGATAACAGCGGTGCCAACCATTCTTGTTCGTTCCCCTACAAGCTTGCGGACCACGCTAAAAACAAACAAACGCGTGTCGAGGAGATCAATGTGACCTGCTCGATGGCGTCGCCTACCATGGCCATGACGGGCGAGCAGGGGCAATGAAACGTATGAAATACGGATTCGCTTGCGCAGCCGGAACCACCGTTCACCGTTTTGTGAAAGCGGATGCTGCTATTGCATTGCGGAGACCGTCATGACACAAGCCGTCTCGCATCGACTGCACTGCGCTCATCACCGACATCTAAGCTGGTGCGGATGGTTACTGATGTTGTTGGTGCTCATCCTGGCGCCCATGGGCAAGGTGGACGCACAGACGAGCGGTTGCATGTTGGATGGCAGTTCGCCGGCCACGCAAGGAACTACCAATTTCAGCTTGCCGTCGACGATAACGGTCTCCGCCAACACACCGATTGGCACCGTATTGGCGACATCATCGGTCACACAGACCAATCCTGTGCCGGTTTACGACTGCGCCGGCACTGTCCCTTACGGCATCGTCAACAACGTGGGCACGACGCCGGGGGCTGGCGTGGGCACCTATCCGACCGGCATTCCCGGTATCTCGTACGAGATCGTGCGCGGCGGCACGACCGAATATTCCTGGCCCAATTCCAGCTTGAATACAGGTCTGCGCGGTTGCACTTATAAGAACGGGCAGCAGGCTTGGAATTGCCCTGACGGAACGACGGCCTACCAGTTCAGCGTCACGACGCAACTCAGCCTTGTCGTCACCGGACCCATCAGCAACAGCACGGTTCCGGCCGGCGTGCTTGGATATTGGCAGTGGCAGGCACTCGGCAACGGTGGCGCAACCTCTACAGCGCAGATCGTCGCTTTCTCCCTGGCCAATTCGGTCACCCTCGTCATCAACCCGTCGTGCTCGGTGACCGCTAATCCGGTCAACGTCACGCTGCCGTCCATCAGCAGCGCGTCGCTGGGAAGCGTTGGCGCTACCGCAGGCACCACGCCTTTCGCGATAGCGTTGAACTGCCCAAGCGGAGCAGCGGGCGCGACGTTGTCCATTCAGCTGGACTACAACGGCACCGCCTCCGGCATTCAAGGTGTGCTGACGCCGACCGGCGGCAGCAGCGCGGGCGTGGGCGTGCAGGTACTCAACCAGTCCAGCAATCCGGTGACGTTCGGTACGCAGCAAACAGTCGGCACGATAGCCACGGGGTCCAGCAACATTTCGTACTTTGCACGCTACTACCGGACTGGAACCATCACCCCGGGCACGCTGCAAGCATCGGCGACCTTCACGCTGCTGTACCAATAAACAACGGCCGTCGTCTTTTCGTCGCGGGGGCTAAAGACCCGCGTAAAATCCAACCAGCAATCACACCGCCGCCACTCTTTCCATTCTGGTGAACTCCATGAACAAACTCGTCGTATTTGCCATCAGCATGGTGTTTGTCAGCGCGGTTCATGCACAAGCGGCGTCACACGCAAAACCCGCGCCCCGTATCAA
Organism: Dyella sp. 2HG41-7; assembly: GCF_021390675.1. Classification (NCBI taxonomy): domain Bacteria; kingdom Pseudomonadati; phylum Pseudomonadota; class Gammaproteobacteria; order Lysobacterales; family Rhodanobacteraceae; genus Dyella; species Dyella sp. 2HG41-7. The sequence goes on along the minus strand of NZ_JAJEJV010000004.1, from coordinate 815,315 downwards.
CAAAGCACCAACGAATGCTTCCGTCATTCAATCGGGGGCCCCTGCATCGTCGACAAACCCAAGCCACGCGGTCAACACGCCCTCGGTAAGAGGAAACGGTGCTCCCGCATGCTTCCAAGGTTCGGCGACAAAGGACAACCCGACGACGGCGCCCTGCCGCCATGTCAAAACAAGTCAAATTTGAACGGTTGCCATAGGGCCTGTTCACACTATTTGCGTAGCCCGCGTTGTCGATGAGTGGCCGCCACGCGGCAGCGAGCGGCACTTCAGGCGCTCGATAGCATCTGGCGCAAGCCGCTCGTCGTAAACAGAATGACTTGCTCGTGTCAGAGGCGGCTGTATATCTTCAGCGCACTGACCGGCGCGTCGAAAAATCGTAACGTTCCTGCACAGCCCATCGCCATCGCGCGGACTTCGTGCACAAATCTGTTATGCGCAAATGGACGCTTAAGTTTTCGAAGCTGCGTCCCGATAAATACGCCGTGTCAGTCGTAGGTCTGCGTCATCAACACGGGGTCCGCCGATCCTGGCTGAGCTGCACGGACATAGCCGGCAAAGTATCTGAGTACGTGATCGGGCTCCGCGTTGGACAGATGCACGACTTCAATATCGTAAGGGCGGTACGCGTCCGTTACGACGCCCGCGGTCGTTGGCTCTAAGCAGTTCCGTTCAATAGGCCGGTGCGTTTGAGCAGCGTTGAAAACCTGATTCATCTCGCTGGGTGTAACAACAGCACTGCATGTCGGCTCCACGACCGCACCGACAAAGGTAATGGTCCCGCCCTCGATGTTTCCGCCGCCACTCGCCCGCACGGCCGAAGACGCGAACAACATCGCGACCGAGCAACTCGTCAAAACCAACCACCGTTGTGCACGCATAGTGCTGCCCTCCACCGGCCCCACGCGTTTCGCGGGTACCTGAAGGCACCAATCGGCTGCGGTGCGCCGGCCTTAAGAGCCTCCGCCGGGCAGGGTTATGGAATTGCGAAGTGCGTCACACTCTTTATGAGAATCGACCGTCAAAAGACTCGCGCGCGTCGGTTTTCACTGCATTTGTGTCGGTCAGGTGAATTCTCTGTAAAACAATTGCTTACGTTCGCATATTCGGCGAGCGAGACGCGTTGGTTATTTGTCGCGATCGTCATCGGAACCGGGAGGCGTTTCGATCCGTCGGTTCAAGGGCAGTTGAACCGTCACGGAAAGGCTTTCTCTTGGGACCGATGCGTCATGGTGATGACGCTTACGCGACGTGTCATCTCGCGCACTTTCCTTATCGGCAATATTTCGACGCGCTTTAGATCTAATGAAAAACTTTCATACGCCAAGCGTCAGCGAGACGAGATGTACTTCTCGCGGCGGATCTGCGGAATCGGCAGGCCGCATTCCTTCAAAGCGTTGAACGCAGCGTCGACCATGTTCGGATTGCCGCACAAATACGCGATATCTCTTTCGGCGGCGGGCTGCAATTCTTGAAGCACGCTTTGCACGTGGCCTGGACGATCGTTGGGCCGCGGCACCGCGCGCGGCTGACGGCTGAGGCATCCGTAGAACGTGAAACCAGGATGCGTCTGCGCGAATGCTTCGAATTCTTCGCCGTACAACAGCTCGGTTTCGTTGCGCGCGCCGTAGAGCAGCACCACTTCGCGATCGCCTTTGGCGAGCAGCTTTTCGAACAACGGCAACATCGCGCGATACGGCGTGACGCCGGTGCCAGTAGCCATCAACACATAACGCGGATGCGCGTCGGCATCCTGCAGGCAGAAGCGTCCGTACGGACCGCTCGCCTCGATGGTGCCGCCGATCTCCAGTTCGCTCAGAAGCTTGGTCGCGGCGCCGCCGTCCACGTAGCTCACCGCGATTTCGATCTGCTGCACCGGCGCATGGCCGTCGCCGACGGTGGCAATGGAGTAGCTCCGCTTGGTGGCGGCGCCGTCGTCGTAGTGGAAATGGATCTGCAGGAACTGGCCCGGGATAAAGGCCAGCGGCTGTCCGTCGACCCGCTCGAACACCAGATGGCGCACGGAAGGCGCCAGCATGCGGCTGTCGGCGAGGCGTAGGGTGAAGTGGTCGGCCATGCGGGTATCCAGGGAGAAACGGTGAGTACGCCCGGCCGATCCGGTCGTCGGGACAAGGCCCGCTATAATAGAGGGCTAGACCCATCGGTGCAGCCCATGTCCCCCACTCCCGCACTTGTCGTCGAAAATCTCAAGAAAACCTACGGTAACGGCGTTCAGGCGCTTAAAGGCGTCAATCTGACGGTACAGCCCGGCGATTTTTTCGCCTTGCTGGGCCCCAACGGCGCCGGCAAATCCACGCTGATCGGCATTCTCTCCTCGCTGGTGAATTCCACCGAGGGCGACGCGCAGATTTTCGGCGTGTCGGTGAACAAGCGCCGCAATGAAGCGATGAAGCTGATCGGCCTGGTGCCGCAGGAAATCAACTTCAACCAATTCGAAAAGCCGTTCGATATCTGCGTCAACGAAGCCGGCTTCTACGGCATCCCGCGCAAGATCGCCGCCGAGCGCGCGGAGAAGTACCTCAAGGAATTGCGCCTGTGGGAAAAGGCGCAGGACCAGGCGCGCATGCTTTCGGGCGGTATGAAGCGACGCCTGATGATCGCGCGCGCCATGATGAACGAACCGCGCCTGTTGATCCTGGACGAACCCACCGCGGGCGTCGATATCGAAATTCGCCGCTCGATGTGGCAGTTCATCAGCGGCATCAACGCCGCCGGCACCACGGTGATTCTCACCACGCATTATCTAGAAGAAGCCGAACAGCTCTGCCGCAATATCGCGATCATCGATCACGGCAACATCGTGGAGAACACCACGATGAAGCAGTTGCTGTCGAAACTGGACGTGGAAACCTTCGTGTTCGACGTCACCAATCTGCCGAACGCACTGCCATCCCTGCCCGGCATTACCTTCCGCCGCGTCGACGATCACACGCTGGAAGCGGAAATGCCCCGCACGCAGGCGATGAACGCCTTGTTCGACACCTTCAGCACGCATGGCATTACGGTCACGTCCATGCGCAATAAAACCAATCGCCTGGAGGAGTTGTTCGTGCGACTCGTCGAAAACGGCAGACAGGAACCGGCCAAGGAGAAAGTCGCGTGAGTAATTCGGGCAATCTCGTTGCGCTTTACACCATCGTCCGCCGCGAAATCGTGCGCATCATGCGCATCTGGACGCAGACGCTGATTCCGCCGGCGATCACGATGACCTTGTACTTCGTGATCTTCGGCAAGCTGATCGGCAGCCGCATTGGCACGATCCAGGGTGGCTTCAGCTATATGCAATACATCGTGCCGGGCCTGGTGATGATGAGCATCATCACCAACAGCTACGGCAATATCTCCAGCTCGTTCTTCGGCGCGAAATTCCAGCGTTCGGTGGAAGAGATGTTGGTGTCGCCGATGTCGAACTGGGTAATCCTGCTTGGTTACGTCACCGGCGCCGTCACGCGCGGTTTGGTAGTCGGCGTGCTGGTTTTATTGATCGCTTTGCTTTTCACGCATCTGCAGATTGCGCATCCGCTGGTTACGTTTCTTTCGGTGCTGTTCGGAGCGACGATTTTTTCGTTGGCCGGTTTCGTCAATGCGATCTACGCGAAGAAATTCGACGATATCGCGCTGGTGCCGACCTTCGTGCTCACCCCGCTCACGTACCTGGGCGGCGTATTCTATTCGGTCAGCATGCTGAGCGAGCCATGGCAGTCGATTTCGCGCGTCAATCCGATTCTCTACATGGTCAATGCGTTCCGCTACGGCGTGCTCGGCATCAGCGACGTGCAGGTCGGGATCGCCTTCGGCGTGATGTTGATGTTTGTGATCGGTTTGTCCGCAATCGCGCTGAATCTGCTCAAGCGCGGCGTGGGTCTGCGTTCGTGATCTGCTGAACGATGCGCGTCAACAAGTACATCAGCGAAGCGGGTTTGTGCTCGCGCCGTGAAGCGGACGAGCTGCTGCTGGCCGGGCGCGTCACCATCAACGGCGAAGTGGTGAGCACTGGCGCCAAGGCGCTGGAGGGCGACGAGGTGCGTGTCGATGGCGAGATCGTGCATGCGCGCATTCTCGGCACCACACCGTCGGCCAAACGCGCCGTCTATATCGCGCTGAACAAACCGGTGGGCATCACCTGCACCACCGACCAGAGCGTGGACGGCAACATCATCGACTATGTCGACCACCAGGAACGCATCTTTCCGATTGGACGCCTGGACAAAGATTCCGAAGGTTTGATCTTGCTCACCAGCAACGGCGATATCGTCAACGAAATTCTGCGCGCGGAAAATCATCACGAGAAGGAATACCTGGTCGCGGTCAACAAACCCGTGACCGACGAATTCCTCGCCGGCATGGCGCGCGGCGTGCGCATCCACGGGCAGATGACCAAACCCTGCCGCACGCGCAAGATCGCCAAGTTCGGCTTTGGTATCGTGCTGACGCAGGGGTTGAATCGACAGATCCGCCTGATGGCGACGGAGTTCGGTTACCGCGTCACGCAGCTGCGCCGCGTGCGCATCATCAACGTCAAGCTCGGCCATCTGAAACCGGGCCAGTGGCGCAATCTTACCGATGCGGAACTGAAAGGCCTGCTACCCGGCCGCACGCAGTGGTGAATCAGTGCCGCTTGCGCAGCGGCACGTCTTCCAGCAACCAGGTCAACGCAAACGCCAGCAGCATCACGACGGCGGCGATGTCGTACATTGTGTGCAAGGCGCTGCCGAAGGCGTTCAAGTAGTTCGCACGGACCGCATCGGGTAGCAGATGCACGCTGTCCGGCCCCAGCGAATGCGGTAGCACCGTGCCTTGCGGAAGCATCGCATCCAGTCGCGCATGCAGACCATTCGCAAACAGCGCGCCGAACGCCGCCACGCCGATCGAGCCGCCGATAGAGCGGAACAACGTGGTGGCGGATGTCGCCACGCCCATGTGTTTGATATGCACGTTGTTCTGCACGGCAAGTATCAGCACTTGCATCACCATACCCAGCCCCATGCCGAGCAGGCAGATGTAGAGGTACAGATAGCCAATAGGCGTATCGTTGCTCAACGTGCCCAGCAAACCCATGGCGATGCACGACAACAGCGTGCCCGTAATCGGAAAGATGCGATAGCGACCGATGCGACTGATGATGCGCCCGCTCGCAATCGAGCTCACCGTAAGACCCAACATCATCGGCAACAGCTGCATACCCGCTTGCGACGGCGTGGAATATTTCACCACTTGCAAGTAGAGCGGTAAAAACGTCATCGCGCCGAACATCGACATGCCGATGATGAAACCAACTAGGCAGCAAAGCAGAAACGTTCGTTCCTTGAACAGCGCCAGCGGAATGATCGGTTCGGACGCGTGACGCTCCTCGTAAACAAATCCGCCCAACGCCACTACGCCAAACACCAGCGTGAACCACAACTGCCCCGACGACCACGGCAGAATCACGCCGCCCTGCGTGGTAAACAACACCACGCACGTGAGCGCGGTCGCCAGAAATGCGGCGCCCATATAGTCGATTTGATGCTTGACGTGTGCGACATGCGGTCTGAACACCGCGCCGATTACCGACAGCGCCACCAAGCCTAGCGGCAGGTTGATATAGAAAATCCAGCGCCACGAAAGGTGCTCGACCAGAAAGCCGCCGATCAACGGCCCGATCACCGTCGCCAGCCCGTAAATGGCGCCGAACATACCTTGAAACCGTCCGCGTTCGGCAGGCGGAATCACATCGCCGATGGCCGCCATCGTCACTACGAGCAATCCGCCGCCGCCCAATCCTTGCAACGCACGCATCAGGATGAGCTCCATCATGTTCTGCGCCAGACCGCAGAGCGCCGAACCGACCAGAAACACCACGATCGCCGCCTGCAATACGATCTTTCGGCCGAATAGATCGCCCAGCTTGCCGTACAGCGGCACCACGATGGTCGACGTGAGCAGATACGCCGTCACCACCCACGAAAGACGTTCCAGACCGCCCAATTCGCCAACGATGGTCGGCAAGGCGGTAGAGACGATGGTTTGATCCAACGCCGCCAGCAGCATCACCAGCATCAGCGCCGAGAACAACAGCCGGATCGGCGGATGTTCCGGCTGCGGCGACGGCGCGCGCTGCGGCTCGATCCCTTCGAAGGAATGCGCGGTTTCGTTATGCAGAGCGGAATCGGCGCTCATGTTCAGGCCGTTTGTAATTAATTGACGAGTTAATTAATATATAGTGCACTGGTCAGTTCAGTCAATGGTCGCCTCGATGGCTCTTCAGCAAGCCGATAAGCCCGCATCGCGCACACCGAAAACGACGTTGCGCAAAAAAACGGCCGCCCGCCGTCCGGGACGCCCGTCAGGCTCGGTCAACAAAGTGGAACAACGCAATCGCCTGCTCGGTGCGGCGATGAAGCTGTTCGCACGACAAGGCATCGCCGAAACGACGCTGTCTGCGATCGCGCGCGAAGCCGGCGTCACGCCGGCGATGGTGCACTACTACTTCAAGTCACGCGATCAGTTGCTGGATGTCTTGATCGACGAACGCATTCAGCCGCAACGCCTCGCCATCGGTGAAGCGTTCAAGGTCGATGTCGACGATCCTGTAAAAGTAATTACCAATCTGGCGGAGCAATTGATGCACACCGCCACGCATCATCCGTGGTTTCCCGCCCTGTGGATGCGCGAAGTGATCAGCGATAACGGCATTCTTCGCGAGCGCATCCATAAGCGCCACGGCAAGCCGCAGTATCAAGCCGTAATCGATGTTCTTGCGCGCTGGCAAAAACAAGGTCGCATCAATCCGGATATCGAGCCGTCGCTGCTGTTCGTATCTATCTTCGGCCTTATTGTGTTGCCGCTGGTCGCCTCGAAATCCTGGAACAACGATCCGGCGAAACAAAAACTCACGCCGGAAGATATCGCCCGACACGCTGTGGCGTTGCTCACACGCGGTGTAAGCCCACCCAATTAGTGCAAAAAAGGGCGAGCTGTCATCCCCTGCACGCTGCGGAATGACAACTCGCCGAAGTTGCCGCGCTAACTGCGCATAGGTTGCGCGTCCCTGCGCGGGGTCATCCTTGAAGTGATGCTTACTGCGCGTTCAACTTCACCTCGCCCACCACGAACGAGGTTTCGGCGCCGCCGGTGCCATGCTGCGTACCGGTGAACTTCAAGGTGAAGGTCTTGCCGATATACGAAGCAACGTTTACCGAATATCCGGTATAGGCCGAATTGGCGTTGAGGTTGGAGTACGTCGCCAACGTGGTGGTGACGCCGCCGCTGATCGCTTGCACTTTCAGCGTATCGATCGCCGACGAGGAGGTTTGCGTGGTGTCGATATGCAGCTGATAGGTCAACGTCGCCGCGGTATGGCCGGACGGAATCGTCACCGACTGCGACAACGTATCCGTATGCGCGACGCTATAGCCGTCCAGCCACATAAACCAGCTGCCGGTATACGGGCTTTCGCCCGTGCAGTAATCCGCGCTGCTGCTCTGGCTGCTGCACAACACGCCCGAGCTCGCCGTCCACGACGTCCCGTTAGTGAAGTCCGGATTGGCGATCACTTGCACCGATCCACCGCCGCCACCGCTGCTCACCGTGACGGAATGACTGACGCTGTTGGTCGCGCCTGTGTTGTCGGTCACTTTGAGCGTAACGGTGTACGTGCCCGCAGCCGTGTAGGTGTGACTCGGGCTTGCGGCGGTCGACGTGCCGCCATCGCCGAACGTCCACGCATAGGCGTTGATGGTGCCGCCAGTATCGGTGGAGGTGTTGGTGAAGTTTACGGCTAAGCCGCTCACGCTATCGGTGAAGGCTGCAACCGGCGAGCCACCCGTCGACGTGCCGCCACCTGCCAGACTGCTGAACTGGCTGACGATCGCGCTGCCCCAGCCGGTGGTGTAATCCCAACCGGTGGCTGCGTTTTCGCCGCTGTTGTTGCCGGACGTCACGTCGTGGAACGCTGCGGCATAGTTGCTCGCCGACGACTGGGCCACTTTGTAGATCACGGGCGATGCAAAGCCGAGGCTCGTGCCATTGGCTTGCAACACGCGCGCCCACATGCCCACCGCGAGCGGCGCTGCAAGGCTGGTGCCGCCGATCTGCTGATTGGCTTGGCCGTCGACATACACCAGTGCGCCGCTATCGGGACTGGCGTCGAACGCGATATCGGGCACGCCGCGATACGTTTGGTTGGTGACGCCCGCCACGCCCTTCTGCCAGCTCGGAATCGGCTCGAAGGTGCTGGGGCTGCCGCCGGTCGCGCCTTCGCTTTCGTTGAGGTTGTTCCACACCGTTTCGCTCTGCCACGTGGTGTTAGGGCTGGTGTAAACCTCCGTACCGCCCACGGCCGTCACGTATTGCGAACTCGCCGGCCAGCTTGGCGTCACGCCGCCATTACCGCATTCGTCCGCGCCGGAATCGCCGGCGGAAACGAAGAAAGTCTGACCTTGTGCAACGGCCTGCTTGAAGGTGGTGTCGTTCGATGCGGCAGCGCCGCTCGACTGCGCATCGGTTTCGCATTCGCCCAGCGAAACGTCGATGGCCTTCAAGTTGTTGTCCGACACGATCAGGTTGTAGTCGGTGGCGAGACTCGCATCGGTCAAATCAGTCGCCACGTAGAACGTATATTGCGACACGTTGGTGAACGCGATGATGTCCTGGCTATCCAGATCCCACTCGCCGTCGCCGCTGGTGTCGCTGCCACTGGTATTGCCCTTGTAACTGATCGATACGTTCGGATACGTCGCCGCCAAATCGCTGGAGATATTGGTCATGCTGCCTTCGGCTACGGAACCAATCGGCACGGACGTCACGTTCGCCATGCTGCTAGCGCCATAGATCGACGGAAAATCGGAAGGTGCATGCCCCACCGCCGAACCCGTCGCGAACGGCGTCACGTTATGCGTGTGCACGACGTTCGGATTGAGCCGCTTGGCGAACACATGCGCCACATGCACGTTCTGCATGCCGAGCACCGATTTGACGACACCCTGCAAACTGCCGGGAATCTGCACGGCGCTGTTGTTGGCGTACGCGTCGCGACCTTCCTTCGTTTTCACATGCACAAAGGTCGTATTGAACGCGGTCTGCGCGGAATCGGCGTGACCGTCGGCTTCCACCAACGCGCGATTGGGAGCGATCTTGACGTTGCTGAAGCCGGCCTTGGTCAAGTAATCGACCACGGCTTGCGCTTGCTCTGCGGTGGGCGCGTATTGCGCATTGAATTGCGCGGAGGTCAGCGGCTTGAAGCCGGGTTTGGCGATGTAGTTGTCGAGTTGCTGCTCGTTGCGCAGCTTCAGCGTCACAACGACATGCATCGGCTGCGAAAAGGCCAGCGGCCCCATCACTTGGTCGCCACTGCGCAAGCTGGCGGCCGGATGCAGGTTGACCATGGCGGCGGAACTCGCCGCAGCCGGATTGCCTGCGTCCGATAGCGGCGCCGCTTGCACGTAAGCAGCGTTGACCGCGACCAGGCCCAATGCAATCAGCATGGCCTTGGAACGAAAACGACTAGACATATCTCACTCCCCAGGAATGTTGAGGGCGCACGAACCCGATGAGGTCGCACGAACCTCACGACAGTGATGTCGCGCACACACGCGACGCGGATTGGAACGGTGGAATCCCCACGATCCCCGCGAGCTTCGGCGCTCTGCTGCTCCCCCCTCGCTCCCTTTGCGGGCAGTGCCGAATGCAACGCTCGAACGACGCATCCCCTTGCCACTGTGCGCCGTCAAGGAATCACTCGCCGAGGTCCGTGTGGCGAATGTTTTCGAAAGTAGCCAGCGAAAAATAATGCGTCAACGTGATTGTTTTGCAGAGGACGCGAACACAAGGAATTCACGACGCGCCACGTGCATCTTCAATCGACCGTTCGTCGCGCGCGATGCCGCGTGTGGTCGAAGCGCGCACAAAATTTCCTTGTGTATCAAGTCGTCGACTATCGCTTTGAAGGCGCGCGCACTTTGCCGTTCACGCACAATTCTCCAATTCGCTCGCTTCGGCGACATGAAGCGGCAATCGCGACGGCGCTCTTAGCAAGTTAGCCGCAAGCTTTTGTCTTGAAGCATGCACTGCGACTTCACATTTGCACGATCCAACCGTTCGCCCGCTTGCGTGCGCTTCGTGAAGACGCATCGACATGCATGAACCCCCGCTAACCTGCCTGCTTCAATGCTCGATGCGAACGCCGAGATCGGCGAGTCGACGCAAGCCATCCGCCGTCGGCAACAACGCGCGATTGCGTTGCGCCTGTCGCAGCCATCCGGCATCGAGCATCGCACTCGTGATCGCAACGCCGAGCGCACCGCCAAGATGAAGACGGCGCTCCGTCCAATCCAGACAGCCGCGCCCGCGCAAATGCAACAAACGTTGCGTCGAACTCGCCTGCCAACCGGCCTGCACCAAAGCGTCCGCCGCCGGCGGCAGCAGACACATGCCTTCGCTTTCAGCACGCAACCAACCGCGTTGCAGCCAGGCTTCGCACAGCGCCACGCCCAGCTGCCCCGCAAGATGGCGATAGCACGTCCGCGCACGGCACAGCGCCGCATCGCGCGGACTGGATTTGGGCACAACGCGCGTCGCATGAGGCAACGCCATCGCTTCCAGCCAAGCCGCAACATCGTCACTTGCCAAACGGTAATAGCGGTGGCGCCCTTGCTCATGCAGACCAAGCAGGCCGCCGTCGAGCAAGCGCTTCAGATGCGCACTGGCGGTGGCCGCGCTGACGCCCGCGACGTTCGCCAATTCACCCGCGGGCCGCATGGTGCCATCCATCAGCGCAAGCAGCATTGCAGCGCGCGCCGGCTCGGCCAGCATCGCGCCCAGCTCGGCCAACTGATAACGGTTGAGTGGGCTGGCTTCGTTCATGCGTAAAGTCTAGTCCGCACGCGCTTTCAACGTTTCGTTGCAGATCGAAGCGTGCGCGATGTGCCGCGCTTTTTCTTTGACGGAGAACCGGGCTGCGCATACGCAATCAGCGCGGCTGCGAGGTGGTCGTACAACGCGCGCGTCAAAGCATTGCGGCGCAGATCCTCGTGCATCGCCAACCACGTATCCATATTGAGTTCAAAGCTGTCTGCCAGCAGCCGCACCAGATTCGGATCGCGCTGCGCGATACCGCTCTGGCAAAAACCAATGCCATAACCGGCGCGCAACATCGCCAGCATGGCGAGATCGTTGTCTGTGCGCAGCGCGAACAGCTCGCGCGTATAAGGCAGGCCTGCGGGTCGCATACTGCGGATATACGGCGTTTCGCGATCGAATCCGATCAACGCATGCGAGGAGAGATCCGCCATCGTCTTCGGATGGCCATGCGCTTCCAAGTAACGTTTGTGCGCGTAAATGCCCAACGGAATATTGCCGATGCGGCGCGCCACCAACGCATCCTGCACGGGACGCCCCATGCGCACGGCGATATCGGCATCACGACGCAGCAGGTTTTCCATCTGGTTCGAGAGCGACAGTTCGATGACTGCACCCGGATGCATCTTGCGAAACGCGGTTAGCATCGGTGGCAGCACTTCCACGCCGATCACGTCGCTGGCCGTGATGCGCACCACACCGGACATCGCATCGTGACGCGTGGTAGCAGCGCGCCGCAACGCGGCCGACGCCGACGCCATCGCTTGCGCGTGCGGCATCAAGGCGTGCGCGAGGTCGGTCGGCGACAGACCTTGCGGAGAACGGGCAAACAGCGAAACGCCGAGTCTTTCTTCCAACTCGCGGATATGCCGGCCGAGGCTCGGCTGCGTCATGCCCAGCATGCGCGCCGCGCCGGACAGACTTCCTTCGCGCATCACCGCGAGGAAGGATCGGTACAACTCCCAGCCGGGCTCTTCGTTAGCCATACATATTTGTATAACAGATCAACGTTATTAGGCAATTTTCTTTGATCCGCGCGACGCCCAGAATGTGCACAACTTCCACGGAGACACGGTCATGCGTACATCCAAAACTGCATTGGTTATCGGCGCCAACGGCGGCATCGGCCGCGAGGCCTGCCTGGCGCTGAAGCGTCACGGTTGGCAAGTTCGCGCCCTGGCGCGCAGCGCGCCTAGCGAGCGCGACGGCATGGAATGGGTGCAAGGCGACGCCATGCAGCGCGCCGACGTGCTCGCGGCGGCACAGGGCGTGGACGTGATCGTGCACGCAGTGAATCCACCTGGCTACCGTCAATGGGACAAACTGGTGATGCCGATGCTCGACAACACCATCGCCGCCGCCAAAGCGACCGGTGCGCGCATCGTACTGCCCGGCACGATCTACAACTACGGCCCCGATGCGTTTCCGTCGCTGCGCGAAGATTCGCCGCAGCATCCGCACACGCGCAAAGGCGAGATCCGCGTCGACATGGAACGCCGCCTTGCCGATGCCGCGCGCGAGGGCGTGCGCACCCTGATTCTGCGTTGCGGCGATTTCTTCGGCCCGCATCCTGGCAACAACTGGCTTTCGCAGGGATTGCTCAGCATAGGGAAGCCCGTGAAAACGGTTCGCTATCCCGCCGAATACGCGCACAAGCATGCATGGGCATACTTGCCGGATGTGGCGGAAACGATGGTGCGTTTGCTTGAACGCGAACACGATTTGAAGGCATTCGACCAGTTCCATTTCGGCGGTTACTGGCTGGACGGTCACGCCATGACCGATGCGATACGCCGCGCCGCGGACAATTCGCAGATCGCGCTGCGTCGCTTTCCGTGGTGGATGATCTCCTTGATTGCGCCGTTCAACGAGACGCTGCGGGAGACGCTCAAGATGCGGTACTTGTGGAAGACGCCGATCCAGATGGATGACTCCAAACTTGTCACGTTTCTAGGCGGCAAGCCTTATACGCCGCTCGATGAAGCGCTGCGCACGACGCTTGTTGGTTTGGGCTGCGCAGACATCGATCACGCACACTACAAAGCCGCATAGCGGTCGCATGAACCAACTCCCTCCCCTACGTGTAGTAGGGGAGGGAGTCATCGGAGGCAACGTGAAGCAGACACTGAACATGCATCCACCTCGCCACTGAAAACACTAAGTCCCTCGCGGCTTCGCACGATGCGTCGGCGTCGCCGTCCACGGATCGTCCGGCCACGGATGCTTGGGATACCGCCCCTTCAATTCCTTCTTCACCTCGGGATACGTGCGCTCCCAAAACCCCTTCAAATCTTGCGTGACTTGAATGGGACGGCCCGCAGGTGAAAGCAGATGCAAGGTCACTGGAATACGACCGTTCGCCACACGCGGCGTATCGGCAAGGCCGAATAGTTCTTGCAACTTGACCGCCAACACCGGCGCTGCTCCCGGACTGTATTCGAGACGACGCGTTTGACCGCTCGGAACGGTGAGGCTGTCAGGCGCTTGCGCATCCAGAAGCTTGCGTTGCTCGTAGTCGAACAAGGCAGCGAGCGCTTGCGAAAGATCGTCTTCCGATAACGCATCGAGCTTGCGCTTGTTTTGCAAATAAGGTGCGAGCCAATCCTCCAACGTTTCCAGCAAGCGGTTGTCGGAAACATCGGGCAATCCAAGTTCCGGCACCCATTCGCGCAGCGATTGCATGCGCAAGCGCAGGCGCCGCCCATGCTCGCTCCATGGCAACGCAGCGAGACCGCGCTGACGAATCGCGGCCAGCAGTGCGGGAACGGCGTCTTCCGGCAAAATCGGAACGCTGCGCCGCTCCAGTACGATCGCGCCGAAACGGCGCTCTTCGAAGGCCTCTACGATCGCACGTTCATCATTCCACCGCACGTTGCGCAGGCGTTGGAACTGCGTGGAGTAATCTTCTTCCAACACGCGTGAATCGAACGGCGCCGCGGAAAGGATCAGGCTATCGCGCGCTTCGTGCCGCAGATCCAGTACGACCAGCCACGGTTCGCCCATCAATGCGGTTTGATCGTGCAAGCGCGCGCCACGACCGTTGGCGAGCGTGTAACGCAAGGGATTATTTTCGTCCTGTCGCGCAATGCGATCGGGGAATGCATGGATCAACAAATCGCCAACCGCATGACTGTCCGGCACGCCGCTTGCCGCGCTACGCATCTTCAGGCGCTGACGCCAACCTTTGCTGGCCTGTTCGATCGCCGCCAATGCGCCCGCGTCCGCTCCGTGACTGGAGCCGGTCGCGCTGCGTCGGTCACGCCATGCATGCAGCGCGGCGACTCGCACGCGAAAGTCGTCGCTGCGTGCTTGCTCTCCACGCAATGGCGAGCGTGCATCCATCAACGCGAGCAAATCCGCAACCAGAGCATGCAAGGTTTCGGGCGCGCGCAATGCTGCCGCACCAAGACGTGGCGTGGCGCCTAACTCGAGCATGCGGCGTCCGAGCGCGGTGATGCGTTGCTGTGTGTCGAGTGCGCCGAGACGTGTGAGCAGATCGCGCGCTTGCGCAAGCGCGCCGCTGGGCGGTGGATCGAGCCAGGGTAATTGCGCGCTGCCCCACGCTGCCAATTCCAACGTGAGACCCGACAACTCCGCTTGCGCAATTTCCGCTGTGCGCGATGCATCGAGCCGTCGGCTTTGCGGCCATAAGCGATAAGCGACGCCCTCGGCGACACGTCCCGCGCGGCCGGCGCGCTGATCGGCAGACGCCTGCGAGATATTTACTGTCTCCAAGCGCGTAAAGCCTGAATTAGGATCGAAACGTGGCTCGCGCGCGAGGCCAACGTCGATCACCACGCGAATGCCGGGCAAGGTGACGCTGGATTCGGCGACGTTGGTCGCTAATACGACACGGCGCATGCCCTCTTCCGCCGGCGCCAACGCGAGTTGCTGCTCGGCCAACGATAATTCGCCGTGCAATGCGACGACATCGAGATCGTCACGTTGCACCGCCTGATTCAGCATGCCTTGCAGGCGCGCAATCTCGCGACGGCCCGGCAAAAACGTCAGTACGTCGCCATCGTTTTCTTCCAGCGCCTGTCGCACGACGCGCACGAGATGTTGCTCGACGTTTTCCTGCGTTCGCGACGGAGGATAGTCGATACGAACGGGAAAGCTGCGGCCTGGGCTGCTGATGCGCGGCGCATCCAGCCATTGCGCAATGCGTTCGCCATCGAGCGTGGCAGACATCACCACCAAACGCAGATCAGGCCGTAAGGTGTTTTGAATATCCAACGCAAGCGCGGCGCCAAGATCACCCGCGAGATGCCGCTCGTGAAATTCGTCGAACAGAATCGCGCCAATACCGGTGAGTTCGGGATCGTCTTGAATCAGGCGCGTGAGAATACCTTCCGTCACCACTTCGATGCGCGTGGACGCACTGACTTTCGATTCGAAGCGAATGCGATAACCCACCGTCTGGCCGACTTGCTCGCCCAGTTGCTGCGCCATAAATTGCGCCGCCGCGCGCGCCGCGATCCGGCGCGGTTCGAGCATTACGATCTTTTTGCCGTCGAGCCACGCTTCGTTGCGCAACGCAAGGGGCACCTGCGTGGTTTTGCCGGCGCCGGGCGGCGCTTCCAGCACCAGTCGCGGCTGCTCAGCCAGCGAGGCGCGGATATCCGGCAATAACGGCGCGATGGGAAACTGCGGTGCATTCATGCACACGATGATAATCGGTCCGCTGCCGCATCCGGACCGCGCGTGCGAAATCCCCTCCTCGCTCTACACCGAGGAGGGGCGCGATGCGTTATCGACGCAACGGATATTCCAGCGGCGGAGGCGTCTGGCCACGCAGCGGCGCCAGCGACTGGAATTTCTCCTGGTATTCGTCGGTGATCTGCTTGGCATCGTCGCTGTCGGTAATCACGCGCGGGGTAATTAGCACGATCAGTTCCTGACGCGTCTTGTTATCGCCGGTGCTGCCGAACAACTTGCCCAAGATCGGAATCCGATTCAGACCGGGAACACCGGTGTTGCCTTTCGTGACCGCCGACTGGATCAACCCGCCAAGCAACACCGTCTGACCATTTTGCACGCCAAGCTGCGTGGCGATCTGGCGTTGCGAAATGGTGTAGTTGCCTTGGCTGTTGGCCGTGCCATTGATCTGGCTGACCTGCTGATCGATGTTGAGATAGATCAGGCCACCCGGGTTCACGCGCGGCTGCACATCGAGAATGATGCCGGTTGGGATGTATTGCACTTCGCCCACGGTGGTGCCGGTGCCCGTGCCCAGGCCGGTGTAATAGGTCTGATTCACCGGCACCTGATCGCCCACCTGGATATGCGCGATCTGGTTGTTGAGCACGACCAGCGACGGTGCAGAGAGCGTCTTGGTGTTTTGGTTGGTTTCAAGCGCGTTAATCGCGACCTGGAATTTCTGGTTCGAACTAAGGAACGAATAGAAGAATGGTTGTCCACCGTAGGTGTTGGTGGACGTGCTGCCATTTCCGATGCCGCCACCCAAGCCGATCATGCGATGCGCATACGGATTGCCCGGCGTGATGGTGCCGTTGTTGTCCGTGGTTCCGGCCAAGCCCTGCAGATACCACTGCACACCGAACTGGAAGTCGCCGGTCAAATCCACTTCGAACACGCGCGTCTCGATCTGCACTTGCAACGGCGGCAGATCGAGTTGTTTGACGACGCCGAGAATTTCCTGCCACTGCGCGGGACGCGCGCGCACCAGCAATTGATTGTTGGCGCTGACCGAGCCGATGCGCACGCTGCCGTCCTTGGAGCTGTAGCCCTGATCCTGGCTTTGCGTGTTGGCGAGGCCGCCGTTCATGCCCACGCCGTTGACGGCGGTCCCGCCGCCGAGACCGCCGGTCGAGGATGAGCCGAATCCACCACTTGTGCCGGACGAATAGCCCGTCGATCCGATACCGCCGCTGCTGCCACCCAAGCCGCCGGACGAAAGACCGCCAGAGGAACCTGTGGTGCTGCCGAAGCCACCTGCAGTGCTACCCATACCGCCTGCCGAACCGCCGCCCGCGTTGTTGCCGATGCCGAGCGTGGTGGCGCCGCCTGCGCCGGGCGCGACGCTGCCGCCGCGATCGTTGGAACCACCACCGCTGCTGTCGGTGTAGATCTGCGCGAGGTAATGCGCCAGATCCGCCGCGCTGATATTGCGCACGTCGTAGACATAAAGTTGCGGCTCGTTGCCACCGCCCAGATCGATCTTCGCGATCCAGTTGCCGATTTCGTTGAGGTAACTGGGTTGCGTGCTGATCACCACCAGTGCATTGGTGCGCTTGATCGGAATGAAGCGGAACATGCCCGCCAGCGGCGTGTCGCCTTTGGTTCCGAACATGCCGTCGAGCTGCGGCATCAGATCTTCAATCTGCGCGTGCTGCAGGTTGAATACGCCCACCGACATGCCGCGCAACCAATCGACATCGAAGGTGCGAATGGTGCGATTGTAATTGGCCAGTTCGTCCGGCGTGCCGGACACCACGAGCACGTTGCGCGCGTTGTCGACGAGCAAAATGGAATCGGCGCGCGCAAACGGCTTCAACAGTTTTTGCATCTGATCGGCGGAGATGTAATGCAGCGGAAACAGCCGCGCTTGCAATCCTCCGGCAGGCGCAATGGCGCCGAGGCTCGGCGCGACATTGCCGGCAACCGCATCTTTGTCGGGCATCACGACATAGCGCCCGTCGGTTTTCACCAGCGCGTTGTGCGTCCAGGAAAGCAGCGTTTCCAAGATCGGCATGGCCTGGCTGCTATCGACCGGTTCGGACGTGGAGAACGAGATGTTGCCCTGCACGCCCGGCACGATCGTGTAGTTCTCGTGCAGCAGATCGCCAAGGATCGCTTTCACCACCGCCTGCACCGGCTGATTTTCAAAATTGAACGTCACCGCGCCCGCGCCCGACGCGGGACGACGCGGCGTCGCCAGCGCAGTGGGCTGCACGAATTGTCCGGTTCCGGGTTTGATGCTCGCTACCGACGGCGCCGGCGGCGGATTATTGAGGTTGCTGTTGAGCGCCTGCGGTTGCGGTGCGGGCTTTTCAGTGCCCGCGACCGCTTCGCGTTCGAGCTCGTGATTGTCAGGCTGCGCCAACGGCCGATTGTTCGCGCAACCGCTCAGGAAGACGACCAACGCGATCGCGCCGATTTGCAGGCAGCGGCGTGGATAGGTGTGCATACGCGTGTTGGACATGTGTCAGTGTTCTCCCTGATTCCCGTTTTGCTGTTGCTGGGAACGCTGCTTAAGAATGGCTGCCCTGAGTTTTTGTAACCGCTCCGACTGCGCGTTGTTTGGCGGCGGTGGCGGCTCATTCGGACCGTGATGTAAAACTTCGCCGGGCGGCACCATGGGTATCGCTTGTTCACGCGATGCGTTTTCCGCTGGCGCTGGCGCCGATGAAGGCATCGCTTGTTGATCTATCGGAGCGCCCGCAGGCAGCTTCAGTTCCGTGCGACCAGTAGGTGATGCAAAGATCGCCGAGCGCGGCAACACCTGGATGAGCTTCCAATTGCCATCCGGCAACACCGCTCCCTCGCGCACGCTCACTTGCTGACTCGTATCGTCGGGCTTGGCGTTGGCCGGGCCGAGCAAAGCCATATGCAGTGTGGGCGTGAGAATGATGCCGGTCAGCTGCAGATCGCCCAGGCTAACACCTTCGGTCCCGCCGCCGCTGGTGACGATCGGCTTGCGGTCGGCGGCGAACAGGGGGTGATCCCACACCTTGGCGTAGGTCGGCAGCGGCGGCGGCACCGGCAAGGTCACCGCACGCGCGGTGGGCAGCGGCGGCGCAGGACGTGGTGGATCCCAGCTCACGCCGCGACCCGCGCCGAAAAGCAGGGACAAAAGCACGACGCCGAACCCGGCGACCACGATGCCGAGCATGGGGGTAAGACTGCGCTGCGCGGCGGCGTTCATTCGTCCTCGCCTCCCGGCGGCTGCCCATTCGGCGGCGGCGGCGCGCCGGGCGCGGCGTGCACATAACCAGCGAGCGTGAATTGCACTTCCAGCGGCGCGACGTTCTTTTGCGCATTCACCAGCGGATTGCGATACACGCTGAAATCCTGCACAAACAAGTACGGCTTGCCCTTTTCGAGCGTGTAAAGCAGGCCGATCAAAGGCTGCATATCGCAATGCAGGCTGATGCTCACCACCACTTTTTGATAGGGATCGTTCGGCGTGGCGCCCGGATTGTTGACCGGCATCTTCTGGCTGACTTCGCAGCTGCCTTCTTGCGCATGCGCAGCAGCGTCGTCGACCACCCGCTGCATCAACGCCGCGGAAGCGGCGTTCGGATCGCTTTCCGGTAGGAATGTGCTGCTGTCGGTCTGATTGCGACCGAGTTGCGCGATACGGTTTTCAAGCTGCGGTTTCTCCGCAATGGCGGCGGCATAGCGGCTTTGCGTGTCGCGCAGATCGTCCATTTGGCTATCGATGTCGCGCAGCGGCGCCACGAACCACCAATGCAGCAATAAGAAGTACGCCAGCACCAACACCAGCAACAGCAAACCGATGGCGGCGATGCGGCTTTCCGCGGGCTTCATGGGCCGGAGGTTCATGGCGATCCTCCCGCGCTACTGCTGGCGGCCGGTTTGCCCGTGGCGGGATTGCGCAATTGCGCGTCCATAAAGAATCGTTCTTTGTTGGTCGCTGGATCGCGCTGAATGACGCCTTGGAAATTCGCGCCGGTGAGCAACTTGCTGCTCTGCAGTACATCGATCAGCGACGCCGCTTTCGCGCTTTGCCCCTGCATGCCCACGCGGCCGGCGCTGTCGATGGTGAAGCGCTCCAGCCATGTGTCGTCGGGAATGCGCGCTGTGAGATCCTGCAGCACATCGACGATGGCGACGGAATCGGTTTTGCGTTTCGCAAGAAAACCCGACGCGCTGGTGCTGTCTTCCAATTGCTTGCGCAGCAGCGCGATTTTCTGGGCGTCGCCGCGCATATCGTCCACCTGCGTTTGCATGGCGGTCAGCGCTTCCTGGCGATTGTGCAGCCATTGCCCCAGGCACAGCACGATCAACAACGCTGCGGCGGCGGCCAATGCGAGATTGAGGCGCCGGCGCGGATCGCGATGCGGGCGCGCCATCTCCGGCGGCAACAGGTTCACGCCCAGTCGCGCGTCGCCCTTGCACAGATCCACCGCGTCGATCGCGATGCCGGCGTTGCGCAGATGTTCCAGCTTCGCATCCACCACGGCGCGCGGCGCGACTACCAGTTCGGCGGCGATGCGGCCGACCGGCGCAGCACCGGGTACTTCGCGCAAGTCGTAGTACACCTGATCGACGCGGAACGGCGTTTGCCGATCCATTTCGAACGCGCCGATCTGACGCAAGTTGTCGCGTGCCGCTTCGGGCAACAACAAACGTTTGTGCAAGATGGCTTCTTGTGACAAGCACAACGCGAGCCGCAGATCCTGACGATCTACATCGGCGACCGCGGCATTCAACAAGCCTTGCTGTTCGGGCGCTTCGAGCGCATCGCTCCAAGGTGCGGAAATTTGCGCCTGACCGCTGCGCCGCACGTACCATTGCCCTTCGTGGTGATGCAGCAGGCACCACACGTTGCCGCCGCTAAAAAAGGATTGCCAGCGCACGGGCAACAGATTGCGCAATTCGCCGCCCCACCAGGCGAAGAACGCCGGCAACGGCGATCCGCGCCAGGCACGGCGTGCGCGATCAAGCTGCGGTCGCAGTGTCTGCGTCGCGGAATTCACTCCTCATCTCCCTCTTGCCAGCGCAACACCGCAAAAGCCTGCGCACCAGGCCTGAATCCCTGCAAGCGAACCGTGGTGCGCAAGACCGCGCGCGTTCCATCGGCGAGTATCGCTTCCGAGCGGATACTATGCGTGATGCCGTTGTTGGCGACCAGCCCCGGGGCGGCATTCGCCCCCGCGTTGGCCGGACGTGCGGCAATGATCGCCGCCGCATGTTGCAGGTCCATGCCAGGCGCCGAGGCCAAGGCGATCAGCGGCGCGGTGTTCGGATCGGGACTGGATCGGCCCGACCAGATCGTGACGTAGGGCGCGACTTTTGCGTACATCTCAGGGGTGACGCCCAGCACCATCTGCAGTTCTTCCACGCTGGCGAACGGACCGCTGCGCGGCGCGTAGTCGCGACCCGCCGCCGCGTAGGCAGCCTTGCGTTGCGTAGTTTGCTGGGGCGTCAACGAAAAGCTGCGCCAATCGATAATCGCCTGCGCGATGGCGCTGGCGTGTCCCGGATCGACGCCGACATTGCGAAACAAATTGGTGAGCACGTCGGGCGTGGCCGAATTCAAATCCACCTTGCCGCTTTCCGAGGTGATCGACACGCCGACTTTGGCCTGGTCAAACAGCATCGGATACACGCGACCGTCGGCGATCCACCGATCGTTGACGTTGGGGGACTGCAACGCGTAGACCGCGCGCATCAGTCCCGCCTCCGCCGCATAGTGAGCCTGGGCTTGCTGGAATTGATAATTCGCCTGCAATCCTTCGGTACGCGCCAAAGCCGCGTAACCGCCCAGCAAAATCGCCAGCAACGTACACGCCCACATCACCACCAGCAGACCCACGCCGCGCTGATTGCGTCGACCGATGCGCATCATGGCCCGGCTCCCGGACCACGCAGGCCGCGCAAAAGATTGCCGGGTCCTTGCATCGCCGCAGCATTGACGCGCAGCGGCACGCTCAACAGCGGCCAACGACGATCGTGCGGCAACGCCAGATTGATGGTGACCAGATTCGGCATCGTGCCTGAGGATTTCCACGTACTTTGCCAATCCGTCGGCCGGCCCATCTGATCGACGCCGCGATAACTGAAACCGCCGTCGATAACGTGATCCATCAATACCTGCGGATCACCTAACGGTTTGACCGCGCTGCCATCCGGCGGCAGCACCGCCAGACTCGCCACCAACTGCTTGCCGTGCTCGCCCTTGATCAGCTTCAGCTCGACCATTTGCGGCCCCATCCGTCCCAGATAACCGGGCAATGGCGCGACAAAACGCATGGTTTCGGCGCTACCGTCGAAGAAGATGACATTGCCGTTGTCGTCATGCTCCAACGGTTGCGCCATCGCTTGCGCCAACTCACGACGCAGAAATTCCTGTGCGGAACGCACTTCGTCGAGTTGCTCGATCTTCACCTCGCCGGCCTGCACGGTATGCGTGGCCGAACGCACACCCGAATACACGCCGAGCAACAACAACGCGAGCAGCGCCATCGCGCCGAGCACTTCGAGCAGCGTAAAGCCGTGGACATACTTCGTGCGAGCGCTTCCCCGCATGCGAGAACGATGATGCGTGGAGCGAATGAAACGCTTCATGGCCCGCTACCGCTGCCCATGCGCAGCGTACTGAAACGCGCGGTGTGCTCGAACGGCGCCTCTCCCCACATCACGTCGAGATCGAGCTTGAACATATGAAACGCATACTGCGTTGTCGGCGGCGGCACGCCGGGCGCCACCCACGGCGTGACTTGCAAACGCCAGCGGTACGTATCGTCAAACTTGCCTTGCGTCGTACCTGCCTGCACGGGCTCCAGCACGAATTGGGAATCGAGCTTCGAGCGCGCCCACAACGCAGCATGGGTGTAATCGGATGCTTTTTGCGACAGCCTTATCGAGCCGCCCGCCACTTCCATCAGCGCGCCGAACGCGATCGCCAGCAGCATGATGGCGGCGATCATTTCCAGCAGACTGAAACCGCGCGCGTGGCGAGGCGACGCGTTCACGAGTGCGTACCCGTGTCGAAAATATTGATGGCGCCGGTCAGCCACGACACGTTGACGTGCCACTCGCGCTGCCCGCTGCGTAAAGTGATGCGCCCACCCGTGGAACTGCCGTCGGGAAAGAAACGAATGCGAGCCGTATCGCCGCGCGATTGATCGCTCGCGGCGCTGGTGATCGAGAGATCCAACCCTTTCGGCAAATGCACATCGCGCCTATCGGCGCCGCGATACGTCGCATCGCGTGTATCGAGCTCGAAGACGCTTTGCTGCTGATGCACGATCGCTTGCGTGCGCGTGGCGCGGAGCGATGCGGCGAGTTCGCTGGCCGCCGCGTTGATGCGCGCACTCGCCAGGCCATGCGCCACAGAAATCGAAACCGCCGCCGCGGCGATGCCGATCAGGATGATGACCGCGAGCATTTCCAGCAAGGTGAAACCTCGCGCACCTTTCACTCCCCCTCCCCTCTGAGGAGAGGGTCGGGGTGAGGGGCCAAGGCTTGCCGTAAATCCCATAAAAACGCGCGTAGAACCACTCTCATCGCAAGAGCGGCCCCTCACCCTAACCCTCTCCCCAGAGGGGAGAGGGAACGGGGCGCGCGCATTCGTCATTGCCAGTTACCTACATCCGCGTCGTAACCGTCGCCACCAGGCTTACCGTCACGGCCGTAAAAGATCAAATCGTAGTTCCCGTGCTCGCCGGGGTGCTTGTAGCCAAAGTCGTGCCCCCACGGATCTTTGAGCTGCGACGGCTTTACATAAGGCCCTTGCCAATTGGTCGCATTCGCCGGTTTGGAAACGAGATCCTCCAACTGCGCGGGCGCCGAACCGTTGTCGAGCGCATACGCGTCGATTGCCTGGCTCAAAGTGGTGAGCTGCGCCTTGCCGGCGCCGAACTTGCCCTTGTCCACACTGCTGCCAACCTGTCGCACCACGATGGCGCCGACGATGCCGATCAGCACGATCACCGCCAGCATTTCCAGCAAGGTGAAGCCGGCGTTGCGATACGGTCCACGCAGCTGCCGGGTTCGAGGATATCTGTACTGCATAGGTTGGTTTCTCCGTGTCGAAGCGTGAACTGAAAAGCTATGAATTCGGACAGCGCCGATCATTGAATGTTGCTGGTAAGACTGAGCAGCGGCAGCAGGATGGCCGCCATGATGATGGCGACGAACCCCGTCATTACGATGGTCAACGCGGGCACCAGCGCGGCCAGCAGGCGATCGATCGAACGCCGGCTTTCCAGCTCGAACGTATCGGCCACTTTCAGCAGCATAGTGTCGAGCTGACCGGCCTCTTCGCCCACCTGCACCATTTGAATGGCCAGGCGCGGAAAGCGTTGTGATTGCCCGAGCGCCAGACTCAAACCGTTGCCGCCTTTGACCATGTCGGTGGCCTGGACCAGCGATTCATCCAGGGCGCGATTGGACGTCACCATGCGCGCGATGCCCAACGCCGACAGCAGCGGCACGCCGTTCTTCACTAAGGTGCCCAGCGTGCGCGCCAGCCGCGCGGTTTCCACTTTCAAAACCAGCGGGCCGACCAGTCGGAGTTTTAAGAGACGTTCGTGCCACGCCAAACGCAACGCCGGATCGCGCATGCGCGCGCGCCACACCAGCACGCCGCCGACGATCAACACCAGGATCAACCACCACCAATCCTGCAGTGTGGTGCCGACCGCCAGCACGACGCGGGTGATCCACGGAATCGGCACCTGCATATCCTGAAAAATCGGCACGAACTGCGGCACGACATAGGTAAGCAGCAAGAGCAGCGAACCCAGCACGCCGACCATCAAAAACGCCGGATAGATCAGCGCGTTGATAATGCTGCCGCGCAGTTGCTGCGAGCGTTCGAGATAATCGGCGAGACGGCGCAGGGTATCTTCCAGCGAACCGCCCACTTCGCCCGCGCGCACCAGCGCGATATAGAGCTTGGGAAATACGCCGTGCTCTTCGTCCATCGCCTGCGACAACGGTGTGCCGCCACGCACGCGATCGCGCACGCGTTCGATCAGTTTTTTCGCGTGCTCGCCTTCGGGCAAATCCATCAAGATGCCGAGCGCGCGATCGAGCGGTTGACCCGCGCCCAATAGCGTCGCGAGCTGATGCGTGAACTGCGCGAGCTGATCGCCGCTGAAAGGACCACGCTTAAAGAAGCCGGCGAATCCGCCGCTTGCGCCGCCTGCATCGGCGGGCT
This sequence comes from Dyella sp. 2HG41-7, assembly GCF_021390675.1. Classification (NCBI taxonomy): domain Bacteria; kingdom Pseudomonadati; phylum Pseudomonadota; class Gammaproteobacteria; order Lysobacterales; family Rhodanobacteraceae; genus Dyella; species Dyella sp. 2HG41-7. The sequence continues at coordinate 790,585 of NZ_JAJEJV010000004.1, read as the reverse complement.
TGGCTTCGAGCGGCGTGTGACCTTGATCCTGCAGGCGCACGATCACTTCGTCGAGGCTCGCGGCCTCCATATGTCCTTGCACGATTTCGCCGGAGGCGCTGACGGCGCGGTAGCGGAACTGGCTCATATAAAGACCAGCTCTTCGCGTTCGCCTCCTCTCCCCTTTGGGGAGAGGATTGAGGTGAGGGGCGTGTCTTGCGTCGACGCCACATCGACGTGGGCTCCGATGATGATCGGACGCGAGAATGACCCCTCACTCCAGCCCTCTCCCCGGAGGGAAGAGGGCGAAGAAGTGCATTTAACCCTCCTGCGTAACACGCAACACCTCCTCGATGGTGGTGATGCCCGCCACGGCCTTGGCGATACCGTCCTCATACATCGTACGCATACCTTCGGCGCGCGCTTGACGTTCGATTTCACTGGCGTCGGCACGTTGCATCACTAGGCGGCGCAGCGAATCGCTCATCACCAGAAATTCCATGATGGCGCGACGGCCGCGATACCCGGTGGGATTGGACGCGCTGCTGCCCGGCTTCCACAAGCGAATGGGACGTTCGTCGGTGTATTTCTCCAGCTCGAATTGCTGGACGACTTCCGGCGGCGCTTCATACGGAATCGCGGTTTCCGCATCGAGTCGACGCACCAGGCGCTGCGCAAGAATACCGTTAACGGTGGAGCCAAGCAGATAATCTTCCACGCCCATATCGAGCAAGCGCGTCACGCCGCCCGACGCGCTGTTGGTATGCAGCGTGGACAACACCAAGTGACCGGTCAGCGCGGATTGGATGGCGATGCGGCAGGTTTCCAGATCGCGCATTTCGCCGATCATGATCACATCCGGATCCTGACGCATGATCGAGCGCAGTGCGTTGGCGAAATCCAGCCCGATTTGCGGCTTCACCTGAATTTGGTTGATGCCTTCGAGCTGATACTCCACCGGATCTTCGACGGTGATGATCTTGACGCCCGGCGTGTTGATCTTCGACAACGCGGTGTACAACGTGGTGGTTTTACCCGAGCCGGTAGGACCGGTGACCAGCAGAATGCCGTGCGGACGCTCCAGCACGTCGACGAAACGCTTCTGGAAGTGGTTGGTGAATCCCAACGATTCGAAATCGAACACCACCGTTTCGCGATCGAGAATACGCATCACCACCGATTCGCCGAAACTGGTGGGGACGGTGGAAACGCGAAGATCCAGCTCTTTGCCTTGCACGCGCAATTGAATGCGTCCGTCCTGCGGCAAGCGACGCTCGGCGATATTGAGTTTCGCCATGATCTTCACGCGGCTGATTACGGCGGCGGTGGAACTGGACGGCGGCGCTTCCACTTCGTGCAACACGCCGTCGATGCGATAGCGCACCTTGAGGCGATTTTCGAACGGCTCGATATGCACGTCGGACGCGCGCTGCTCGACCGCACGCTGGAGGATCAGATTGACAAGACGAATCACCGGCGCTTCGGACGCCAGATCGCGCAGATGCTCCACATCGTCTTCTTCGGCCGCGCTGCCATCGAGGTTTTCCACAATGGCGCCCATCGCGGAACGACCTTGTCCGTAATAACGTTCGATCAAATCATCGATTTCTGACCGAAGGCCGATGCACAACGCCACCGGCTTACCGGAAGCCAGCTGCACCGCATGCAATGGATAGGAGTCGGCCGGGTCCGCCACCATCAATGCGAGACCGTCGTCGCCAAGGCGCACCGGCACCACATGTTGCTGCTTGAGAAAACGGATAGACACATCGAGATCGGCCGGCGGCATATCCGGCGCATCGCGCGCCGCCAATAGCGGCGCTTGCAAGCGCTCGGCCCAGGCTTCGGCAAGATCACGCTCGGAGACCAATCCAAGTCGGGCGAGCAGCGCCGTCAGCGTGCCCTCGGGAGCTTCTTCGTGCAGGCGCTTGGCGCGCGCCAGATCGTTGTCTTTCAGGCGCCCACGCGCGACCAGCAGTGCGCACACTGCCGATTCGTGGTCTTCCGTGCCTTTTACCGTCCCGAAGGACGCCGGCTTCAACGCTGCCGACATATTCCACCCCGTTGGTCGTTATGGAATTTCAGGCCCCCGGCGTCCCCACGCGTCGAATGGCGAATCCCATTCGTAACACATCCACAAAGTGGCTGGCGAGCCTTGCTTTGGAGCCGCGATCGTGCACCGGGGCGTTCGTTCATGCTGCAACGCGCGAAGAAGCAGCAAAAACGCGACGCCTTGACGGCTTATGGGACAATGGAAACTCAAAAAGGGTTCTGCATGCAGCTTATCGATATTGGGGCCAACCTCACCCACGAATCTTTTCAGCACGACTTTCAGGCGGTGCTGGAGCGCGCATTGGCGCATGGCGTGAATCAAATGATCGTCACGGGGGCGTCACATACCGGTAGCGATCACGCGCTCGAGCTTGCCCGTTCGCATCCCGGCAAGCTCTACGCCACGGCGGGCGTACATCCGCATCACGCCGTCGACTACAACGACCACACCGACGCGCACCTGCGCAACCTCGCGCATGCGCCGGAAGTTCGCGCCGTCGGCGAAACCGGCCTGGACTATCACCGCAATTATTCGCCGCGCGATGCGCAGCTCACCGTGTTCGAGCGGCAATTGCAGATTGCGGTGGACGTGGGCAAGCCGCTTTTTTTGCATCAGCGCGATGCGCATCACGATTTCCTCGACCTGCTCAAACGCTATCGCGACAAAGTACCCGCCGTGGTGGTGCATTGCTTTACCGATACGCGCGAAGCCTTGCTTGACTATCTCGCCCTGGATTGCCATATCGGCATCACCGGCTGGATCTGCGACGAACGACGCGGCACGCATCTGCGCGAATTCGTGCGCGAGATTCCGGCGAACCGCCTGATGATTGAAACGGATGCGCCGTATCTCCTGCCGCGCACCGTGCGTCCGCAGCCGAGCCATCGACGGAACGAACCGATGTATTTGAGGCATATTTGCGAGGAAATCGCGCGGGATCGTGGCGAGCCGGTGGAAGTGACGGCGGCGAACAGCGCAGCGGCGACGAAGGCATTCTTTGGGTTGTAATGTTTCCAAGACATTGCAAGCGTTTGTATCGTGCCTCACGTCATTCCGGCGAAGGCCGGAATCCAGTGAAACACGTTGTGCGAAGCACTCATTACAGAACGCTTCGTGTACTTCGCACGGGATTTTTGACTGGATTCCGGCCTTCGCCGGAATGACATTGTCGCTAGAGCGCGCGCATCTCGCCTGGTTTTAATCCATCCAACGCATGGTTGCCGATGCTCACACGTATCAGGCGCAAGGTCGGAAACCCCACAGCGGCAGTCATCCTGCGCACTTGCCGATTGCGCCCTTCGCGCAACGTGATCGTCAACCAGCTGGTGGGAATGTTTTTGCGAAATCGCACGGGCGGATCGCGCGGCCACAGCCATGACGGTTCTTGCGCGTGCTCGGCCATGGCCGGCAAGGTCGGACCATCGTTCAATGTCACGCCGCGTCGTAGCGCTTGCAGCGCTTCATCAGTCAATGCACCGTCCACTTGCACCAAGTAGGTTTTCGGTTGCTTGTGTTTGGGATCAGTCAAACGATGTGCGAGGCCGCCATCGTCGGTGAGCAGCAACAAACCTTCGCTGTCGTGATCGAGGCGCCCGGCGGGATAGACGTCTTTCTGCCGCACGAAGTCCGCCAACGTGGGACGTCCATCGTTGGTCGTGAACTGGCACAGCACACCGAACGGTTTGTTCAGCGCAATAAGCATGATGGGTTTCGTTCAAACCCTCTCCCATTTGGAAGAGGGTTCGCCCCGATCAATGCGTCGTCGCGCTCGACGACGATGCGGCAGGCGTAGCCGCTTTCTTTGTGCCGGCTTTGACAAAGCGCAACGTCATACGATCCGATTCACCGATGGCCAGGTACTTGTCGCGATCCTGATCGCCCAGCGTCAGCGTCGGCGGCAAGGTCCACACGCCTTTGGCGTAATTTTTGGTGTCTTTCGGATTGGCGTTGATCTCGCTTTGCTCATCCAACTTGAAACCGGCGTCGGTGGCCAGCTTGATCACGTAGTCGGTCGGAAGGTAACCACTGCTCTTGACCGCGTCGAAGCTGGCGCCGGGCGCCGCGCGATGATCCTCGACGCCAAGCGTGCCGCCGGGTTTCAACACGGCATAAAACGCCTTGAAATACGCTTCGGCCGTACCCGCTTCCGCCCAGTTATGCACGTTGCGGAACGTCAGCACCATGTCCGCCGAGCCGGGCGGGCCGAACACGGGCGTCTTAGGATTGAAAACCACGATGCTGGCCTTGCCGTACTCGGCGGGATCGGCTTTGAACTTGTCGCGCAGAACATCCGCGTTCTGCCGATCCTCGGAACCGTTGCCGCCCGGAACCGCCGCAATGTAATGACCGTTGTCGCGCAACAACGGCGCGAGGATTTCGGTGTACCAACCGGCGGCCGGCGTAATTTCGATCACCGTTTCGTCGGGCTGCAAGCCAAAGAATTGCAACGTGCCTTTCGGATGACGGTAAACGTCGCGCGCCTTGTTGTGCGCGGAGCGCCACGAACCGGCGATCACCGCATCCAACTGGCCCGCGGTGAAATCGCTGGCGCTGGTCGGCGGCACCAGATCGCCCGAAGGCTGATCCTGCCCGGCCTGCTGCGCGTGAGCCGCACCGGCAAGCAACAACGCAACGGATAATCCGAAGGCGAATCTGATCTTCATGGCTACTCCCGAGTGTACGCGCGGCAACGTGCCGCCAGCGTCGTGCAGCGACGGGATCTATTTTACGATTAGTTTACGACTGCCGCACAGTCATTAGGGTCTGTTCGCACTATTTGCGTGGCCCGCGCCGGGATCTGTTTGCGCGCCAGCCAAGGAAGAGCGAGGGAGTGTACGTCCGTACACGACTGAGCGATGACGCCGAATGGCGGGCAAACAGACCCGGCCCTTCGGGTTGTCGATGAGTGGCCGCCATGCGGCAGCGCGCGGCTTGACTTGACAGCCAGTCAAGCCGGCGCCACGCACTACCACCTGTCGGCCACTCATCGACAACGCGGGCCACGCAAATAGTGCGAACAGACCCTCAGACGGCCAAAGTCGGCAAAAACCTACCTTGGCCGTCAAAAATATTCCTGCCGAACGCTAGAACGGTCTCGGACACACCGACTGCAGGCCGTCGATATGCTCGTGCAAGTCCGGCGCAATGCCCTGCCACATCGGGTCGAGAATGAAATCGATGCCTTCGTAGCGCGCCAACTTCGCCGCCGGAATGAAATCGGCGTCGCCGGCGACCAATACGATCTGATCCACCTGCTTCTTGTAGGCCAGCGCAGCAATGTCGATGCCGATCTTCATATCGACCTGGGTCTGGCGCATATCCGGCTCGAAGTGCTCGTCGGTAAGGTCTTCCCAATAAAGAGATTCGTCGCGCAGCTGCTGATAAGCCTGATGTTTGAGCTTCCATTCGCCGCGATCGGTGAGCCGCCCCAAGCGCAGCGCCATCTTGCGTTGGCGACGCAACTGATCGTGCAGATCGCGACGAAAACCTGCGGCGCCGGTGCGGGAAAAATCGATGCTCTCGCCGCTTACCGGTTTGATCAGCACTTTTTCCAGCGGCGGGCAGTCGTAAAAGAAAATGCGATACAGCGCTTCGCGCGGACGATCCAAGGCTTTGAGGTGTTCGAGCGCCATGCCGAAAACGGTTTTGGCGACCGTGCGGGCGTCGTTGACATCGCGATCGCTCCACACTTTTCGGTAGCGGGCAAGGAAGAAAGCGCCGTCAATGAGGATGGCGGTACTCGGCATAGAAAATCCTTATGACTTGCCAATAAAACAGGATGCAGTGCCAATCAATAATGTTCGGCGATCAGCAGTTTACGCCAACGATATCAACACAGTAACCATTCAGATCGGGTGATTTTATACGTCGTCACGACGGTATTTTGCTTGGCTATACTCATCCATAACTTCCAGGGGATGCCGTATATGAAGCGATGGATGTTGGGAACGTTGTGCTTGCTGTTGGCGTGCACAGCGTGGGCAGGACGCAGTGCGAACGCGGTACGCAAGCTCTCTGAAGCGAGCATGTTGGTGACGGGCTGGATCGAAGTCATGCCAGACGGCACCGTACATCAGTACACGGTCGATCACCCGGAGAAGCTTCCTTCCGTCGTGGTCGACTTGATGCAGAAGGCTGCGCCGAACTGGAAGTTCCATCTCAACGACAACATCAACGCGATTCACCGCGCCCGCATGAATGTGCGCATCGTCGCCAAACGCATCGACGACACCCACGATTCGATCAGCATCGCCAGCGCCAGCTTCGGTGAGCCGAACGCGACGCCAACCGATCAGGTCAGCTTCAAAGACCGGCCATTGCCAATCTACCCGCCCGAAGCCATTCAATATCGCGTGGAGGGTACGGTCTATTTATTCTTGCGCGTCGGCAAACAGGGGCAGGTCGAGGATGTTGCGGCCGAGCAAGTGAACTTGGATGAATACGGTGACGAAAACCAAATGGAGCATTTCCGACACATGCTTGGCAGCGCCGCGGTAAACGCCGCCAAGAAGTGGACGTACCATCTCCCGAGCACGGGCAAGCACGTCAGCGATCCGTACTGGTACGTCCGCGTCCCGGTTAATTTCGGCCTCATCGACCGATCGCACCCGTCGAACAAAGACACATACGGTCAATGGGAACCCTACATTCCCGGCCCGCGTGTATCGATTCCCTGGGCGAAGCAAGATGCGAAAGCGTCCCCGTCCTCCGACGCTATCCCGCCGGGCAGCATCTCCGCGGCCGAACCTTCCCTGCAATTGATGAGCGAACTCGGCGGCACTTGAGTTCTTCTCAGGCCGCAGCCTCATCGCGTCGAGGCTGTGGCATGTCGCGGCAATACGCTGCCGCTTCGTCATGCAGCCAAGTGCGAAACGTAGCCATGCCGCGATGGTCTTCCGAGCGCAGCGGATACACCAGAAAATACGCCTCGGGCACCGGCAAATAGCGATCGCCGAGCACCACCAGCCGCCCCGCATCGATCAACGATTTGGACGTCACCATGCGTCCCAACGCGACGCCCAATCCTTCCAGCGCCGCCTGACGCAACGCATCGACCGTATCCACATGCGCGACGTAGCGCCGCGGCGGCTCACCACCGTAATGCGCGAACCAATCGACCCAGCGATTGTTGCGATTGGGGTCGCCGATCAACGGCCAGTTCGAAAGATCGAGCGGATCTTTGTCGGCCATGCGAGCCACCAATTCGGGCGCCGCCACCGGCGCAATCCATTCGCCGAACAGGTATTCGCTGCGCAGACCTTCCCACTCGCCTTTGCCGTAACGCACGGCGGCGTCCACGGCTTCGAGGTCGAAATTCACCAGCGCCGTGGTGGATTGCAGATTGAACTCCAGCTCCGGATGCGCCGAAAGCAAGTCCGGTAATCGCGGCATCAACCAACTGGAAATAATGCCGGGGCTGGCGCTCAAGGTCAGCGCATCGTGGCGGCGTTCGCGATAGCGCGACAACGCGTGTTCGATGCCGTCGAAATGTTCGCCGACGGATTCCAACAGGCTGCAGCCTTCCACCGTCAACGTCACGCCGCGCGGACCGCGTTCGAACAAACGGCGCTCCAGCCGCTCTTCCAGTTGGCGCATTTGATGGCTCAACGCGCTTACCGTGAGATTGGCCTGTTCGGCAGCGCGCGAAAGATTGCCCAACCGCGCCACCTGCACGAACTGATGCAATAGACCGAGCGGCACCCGACTCATGTTGAATAATCCTCAAATCTGGCTTGTGAATATATCGCTTTTTCCTGTAACCCCAGCCCATTACCTTGAGCACACCCACCCCAAACGTGGAACCGTTTGCCATGCGCTCGCCATGGATCGATCTGCTGTTCCTTCACGGCCACGTCACGCCCGCCCAGTTGGCCTGGCGACCCGATGCGCCGGCTTGCGACTGCAAGCAACCGTCCGTCGAGGTGGATGTCGCCGAGCTTCCATTGCACCCTCGCCCGAAAAACGAGCGCGCTTGCTGCGCTTGATTCCTGCACACGCACACCCAACTCGGTAAGGTTATCGGGTCATCGCACGATGACGCGCCCGCCAGCCTTCCCGAGGATTTGTTCATGCAATTGCGCCAACTTGGCCGCTCCGCGCTTTCCGTCGCTCCGCTCGCCTTCGGCGGCAATGTGTTTGGATGGAGCGTGGACGAACAGCGCTCGTTCGAATTGCTCGATGCCTTCGTCGACGCCGGTTTCAATCTGATCGATACGGCGGACGTCTATTCGGCGTGGGCGCCGGGCAATCGGGGCGGCGAATCGGAAACCATCATCGGCAAATGGCTCAAGCGCAGCGGCAAGCGCAACCAAGTGCTGATCGCCACCAAGGTCGCCAAGTGGGTCGAACACCGCGGCCTGTCGCCGATGAACATCCGCCAGGCCGTGGAAGGATCGCTCAAGCGCCTGCAGACCGACACCATCGATCTTTATCAGGCGCACGAAGACGATGCCACCGTGCCGCTGAGCGAAACGCTGGGTGCGTTCGCCACCTTGATCGAAGAAGGCAAAGTGCGTGTGATCGGCGCTTCGAATTACGGCGTCGACCGTTTTGCCGAAGCGCTGAACATGTCGAAGCAACACAACCTACCCCGCTACGAAAGTTTGCAGCCCGAGTACAACCTGATGAGCCGCCCGGGTTACGAGCGAGAGCTGGAACCGCTGGTTCGCGAAGAAAGCATCGGCGTTATCAACTATTACGCGCTCGCCAGCGGATTTCTCAGCGGCAAATATCGAAGCGACGCCGATCTGGCCAAGAGCAGCGCGCGCGGCGGCGCGGTGAAAAAATATCTCACGCCGCAAGGCTTGAAGGTGCTGGCCGCGCTGGACGATATCGCCGCATCGCATAAGGCGACGCCATCGCAGGTTGCGCTCGCGTGGCTGATGGCTCGTCCCGGCATCACGGCGCCCATCGCCAGCGCCACGTCGGTGGACCAATTGCGCGAGCTGATCGGCGCCGCATCGCTTTCGCTCTCGCCCAGCGACATCGATGCGCTGGATAAAGCCAGCGCCTAACGACGTCGGGATTTCATCGCCGCCTCGTAGGCGGCGTTGATTTCTTTGGTCTTGGCCTCGGCCATCCTGCGAATGTCTTCGCCCATCTGCGCGACTTTGTCCGGATGGTATTGGCTGATCTTCAACCGATAAGCGCGGTCGATCTCCGCCTGGTCGGCGTTTTCGGGCACGCCTAGCGTTTCGAACCACGCGGGACCGCGCGGCTCCGCCGATTCCCAGTTCCGCTCCCACGTCTGTTGGCGCGGCGAATCGCTTTGCGGGCGCTCATTGCGCGGCGCGCTTTTGTCTACCGTTGGAGACAGGTAATTGCTGACCAGGCGATAGCCGAACAGCAAGCCGGCAGCAATAACGATGATGTCGACGGCGGTCATCGGCACAATGCCTCGAAGTCGTTCAAATACGCGGACAACGCCAAGAACTGCGCATCGCCGGGCTCGATAAATCCAAGGCTGATCTCGATCCGCTGACGCAGAACGGCCGCCAGCTGCTTGACGGCGGCCTCGGGCAGCAAGGATGTTGCGGCAACACGCAGATCGATATTCAACGACTGACGCAAACCGATCTTGCGCACGATGTTCAACGCGAATGGCGCGCACAACAATGCATCCAGCGCCACGGCCGCCACGGCGCGGCGCGTGAGATTCAACGCCTTTCGGTAACGGTAGACCTGCATCAGGATCGCCACGATAACCGTGTAGACCGACGCGATCCATGCCAACAGCAGCTTGGGATCGTGCGACACCAGCAACACGTACGGCAGCCCCACGACAAACAAGGTCAACAGCAGCCACATCCAATACGACATCGCCGAAAGCGCAATGCGTACGCGCGCAATGCGCAAAGGTTTTCCGCCTTCGACCGGCTGCCCTCTTTCCGACCAGCTCATACGAAAAAGCGGTTGATGCGGGCAAAGCGGCGACGGCAGAAACACATGCCGCCCCGCGAGCACGAGACTCGATCCTGCCGAAACGCCGTAACCGCGACGCTTGCCGACCAGCACGATCTCGTTGTGGAACAGCAGCAGCGCGGAGTCGTAGAGATACAACGCTACGACTCCGCCCAGCAACATCCACCCGTCGTGCAACGTCATGGCGTCTGCTGTTTTTTCTTGAAAAGATTTTTGAACCACGCGCCCATCGCGACAAATGCGGCTAACACGAATTTCCACGCCGCCACGAGAAATCCACCAATCACGGTGAACAAACCTTTCTTCGCCGCAACGGCCAATGCGCCGCCGGTGATCAACGCCGCCAGACCGTATTCGGCCACGTGATCGCCCGGGCGATAGTCCGCGTAATTTTCGCCCTGAGCGTACTGGAAGCCGGGCAAGGTACTTTTGAAATCGCCGATGGCTGCGGTGAGTTTTTCCGGCGGTGTCACCACCACGACATCCATCACACCGTGCCTGCCGAGCAGACGCGCGTTGTAGTTGACGATCTGGTGATGCGACGGCACGTCCTCGGCGAGGATCGACCACGTCAGCGATTTAATTTGCGCGTCGTATTCCGGCTGAGCCTTCCATCCAATGATATTGAGCTCGCCCCATCCGCGCGATTTGCGCTCTTTATTGCTTTGCTCCGTACCGTCGCGGTACGACTGAAGAATCGCATCCGGATCGAGCTTTTCGTCATCCCTGACGTAACCGATATCTTCGTACGAGAAAAACGCCACCCAGTCGAGGTTCTTGGGTGCGAGCGTGTACTCGTCCGCATCCGTGGGCGGATTATGAAAAATTTCATTGAGCGAACGTGTGCCGGGCGCATCCAGGAACGCGTAACCATCCGGCACATTCAGCGTCGCGTGACTGCCGACTTTGACGGTCGTCGGCCCCATCTGCCACGGCAACGATGCGATCGGACTTTTGCCTTCTTGACCCTGCTCGCCCTGTGCGGCGACCGCGCTGCCAAACAACAACATCAGCGCCATCAGCGCCGAAACGAATCGCTTCATTTCCTTCCCCTTAGCCGAGTGATTCCGTACACCCCAAAACAACTCTAGCAGGGTGGTTGGAACACGTGTCGATTCGGTCGACTTATCGATCCCACTCGTCGGGCGCCTGGACGGAATAGCCCTGGGCTTTCAGCCTCGCCAGAACCCCTTCCGAATCCAACACTTGCCCCATCGGCAATATCGCGAAGGTTTGATTGTTGAGGGCAAGGGCGGCTCTCGCCGCATCGAGCCATGCCTGGTCGATGCGCTCGGGAAGATCGTGCAGCCCAAGTTGCTGCGCAAAATCGGCGTTGACGACAGCGATGATGCACGACTCGTGGCGGCCGTTTACGGCAAAGCTGCGCAAGGCCTGGATATCGCCGGTCGACCACGCATTGGCGCGTTGCGCGAGCGTACCCATGTCGTTCTGCACCGTATCCATGGTTTGGTTGAGGCAACTGATGTCGTGCAGGTTGGTCTGCTTGATCGTGTCCAGCGCATCGCGCGGATGCGCCACCACCAGCGTGTATGTCACTGGTACGCGTTTGACATCGTGTCGGTCCGCCATCTTGCGTACGGCTTTGTTGATATCGCTGCCGTTGGTGAGTCCCGCCTTGTCCAAGGCTTTTTCATAGAGCTTCTGCGCAACCAGGATGGGACGCCAATACTCGATGCCGCGACTGTCGCCGAAATACGGCTGCTTCAGCGTCTCCCAGCGCGCGTACATCTCCGGCGGCAGAATCTGCTGCAGGTTCTCGCCGTTGGGATTTTTGCGTGCGCCGTAGGCGGAAGGAATCAGCGCAAGTTTGCTGATAAAGTTCGCGTCGATTTTCAATTCCGCGGTCGGCGCTTCGAGCAACTCCTGCGAATGCGCCACGGCCTGCTCCACTTCCGTCGAACGCCATTCCATCTTCTTCGGCAACGGCGTCAGCGTGCCGAGCACCCACATCACATGGCCGTCCTTGCTCACCTTCCATAAACCAGGTCCCGGCTGTACGCCCGTTACCACCACGGTCGACAAAACGCGCGCCTGCGCGGGAGACGAAGAAGCAGAACTGCTCGCCGCAGGAGGAGTCGATTGCGACCACGCCGTCGCGGAGAAAACGACGGCCAACAATCCAATGGCCAAGGAAACACGCATGAGATGGTTCCTGGTTCGCTGGGGAGACAAGCAGTTCTGGCGGATTCTAGCGGCACGTTGTGTCGAACGTGTACTCATCCATATGGCACACGGCACGCGGACAAAAAAACGGGGCCTGTAGGCCCCGTTTTTCGCACATCGATGATGTTTACAGTGCGGCAAGCGCGTTGTTAAACGTCTCGCTCGGCCGCATCGCTCGGCTCACGAGCGCGAGGTCGGGATGGTAATACCCGTGGATATCCACCGCTTTACCTTGCGCACCGTTGAGCTCGCCGACGATCTTCGCTTCGTTGTCGGTGAGCGTTTTGGCGAGCGGCGCGAACTTCGCTTTCAACGCGGCATCGTCGTTCTGCTCGGCCAACGCTTGCGCCCAGTACATGGCCAGATAGAAATGGCTGCCGCGATTGTCCAGCTCGCCCACTTTGCGCGCCGGCGATTTGTTGCTGTCGAGGAACTTGCCGTTAGCCTGATCCAGCGTCTTGGCCAGCACCGCCGCGGCCTTGTTGTTGTAGCGATTGCCCAGATGTTCCAACGACGCCGCCATCGCCAGGAATTCACCCAGCGAATCCCAGCGCAGATAGTTCTCTTCCAGGAACTGTTGCACGTGCTTGGGTGCGGAGCCACCCGCGCCCGTTTCGAACAGACCGCCACCAGCCATCAACGGCACGATGGAAAGCATCTTCGCGCTGGTGCCCAGCTCCATGATCGGGAACAGGTCGGTGAGGTAATCGCGCAGTACATTGCCAGTTACCGAAATGGTGTCCTGGCCTTTGCGAATGCGTTCCAGCGAGAACGTGGTGGCGTCGACCGGCGACAGCGTGCGGATGTCCAAACCGCTGATGTCGTGGTCCTTCAGATAACGTTCCACCTTCTTGATGATCTGCGCGTCGTGCGCACGATGCTTGTCGAGCCAGAACACGGCAGGCGTGTTGCTAAGGCGGGCGCGCGTGACCGCGAGTTTCACCCAATCCTGCACCGGCGCGTCCTTGGTCTGGCACATGCGCCAGATGTCGCCGGCTTCGACGTTGTGTTCGAGCAGCGTCTTGCCGTTCGCGTCGGTGACGCGCACCACGCCGTCGGCGGTGATGTGGAACGTTTTGTCGTGTGAACCGTATTCCTCGGCGGCCTGCGCCATCAGGCCCACATTGGGCACGCTGCCCATCGTGGTGGGGTCGTACGCGCCGCTCGCTTTGCAATCGTCGATAACGGCTTGATACACGCCGGCGTAGCAGCGGTCCGGGATCACCGCCTTGGTGTCTTGCAGTTTTCCTTCGGCGTTCCACATTTTGCCGGAGTCGCGAATCATCGCCGGCATGGAGGCATCAATGATCACGTCGCTAGGCACGTGCAGATTGGTGATGCCCTTGTCGGAATTCACCATCGCCAGCGCCGGACGCTTGGCGTATTCGGCCTCGACATCCGCCTTGATCTTCGCCTGCAGATCGTCGGACAACGAACCGATGCGCGCATACAGATCGCCGATACCGTTGTTCGGATTGAAGCCGATGCTCTTGAGCGTATCGGCGTGCTTGGTCAGCACGTCTTTATAAAACTCGGTAACGACGTCGCCGAACATGATGGGATCGGAGACCTTCATCATCGTGGCCTTCAGATGCAGCGAGAACAGCACGCCCTGTTTCTTGGCGTCCTCGATCTGCGCGTCGACGAAGCTGGCGAGCGCTTTCTTGCTCATCAGTGCGGCGTCGATAATTTCGCCGGCCGTGATATTGGTCTTTTCTTTCAGCACAGCGGTGGTGCCGTCTTTGCCGACCCATTCGATCTTGGCGACCGTAGCCTGCTCGACCACGGCGGATTTTTCGCTGCCGTAGAAGTCGCCGCCGTCCATATGCGCGACGTGGGTCTTCGAATCCTTGCTCCACGCGCCCATCTTGTGCGGATGCTTGCGCGCATAATTTTTCACCGACAGCGGCGCGCGGCGGTCGGAATTGCCTTCGCGCAGCACCGGATTCACCGCGCTGCCCTTCACCTTGTCGTAGCGCGCGCGGATGTTCCAGTCGCTCACGTCTTTGGGATCTTCCGGATATTCCGGCAAGGCATACCCTTGAGATTGCAGCTCCTTGATCGCGGCCTTCAGCTGCGGCATCGAGGCGCTGATATTGGGTAGCTTGATGATGTTGGCGTCCGGCGTGGTGGCCAGCTCGCCCAGTTCGGTAAGGTCGTCGGAAACTTTTTGCTCGTCTTTCAGAATGTCCGGGAATTGCGCCAGGATGCGGCCCGCCAGCGAGATGTCGCGCGTTTCCACCTGGATGCCCGCCGTGGCGGTATAGGCTTTGATGATCGGCAGCAGGGACTGCGTGGCGAGGTACGGAGCTTCATCCGTCAGCGTGTAGATGATCTTGGGCGTCTGGGACATGGGTCGGGCAACCTCTTTGGCTACGGCACGGTGCGAAAGGGAAACGCCGCTAGACCTCAGGGCGGGACAGGCGGCGCGCCCCACGCTAGTGGCGTCGGATCCGCCGAAATCAAGCCTTCGGAAGGCTTGGGGAATCCGGAAAAGCTCCCCATTGTCGCGTTTTCGAGGGGCGCGCGAAAGCCACAGCAGGTGACCTTGGCTTCAAGCGGAAATAGGCCTGAAGTTAGCGCTTGGCAGGCAAAGGCTGCAGCGCTTTGAGCTTGCGCCGATATTCTTCGGTAATTCGACGAGCGTCGTCGCTGTTTGCAATGACTGTCGGCGTAATGAGCACGATCAGCTCCGTACGATCATGGGAGCGCGAGGTCGTCCCGAACAGATGTCCAAGCAAAGGAACGCGCCCTATTAGGGGAACGCGTGCATCGCCTTGAGAATCGTTTTGCTGGATCAATCCACCGAGCAGCACGGTCTGCCCGCTTTGCACGATCGCGTGCGTGCTGATTTGTCGTTGTTGGATGGTTGGGTTGCCATTAGCATTCGCCGCGGCCGTGGTATCCACGTTGCTCACTTGCTGCCCGACCGTCATGTACACGAGCCCGCCAGGATTTACGCGCGGCGTGACATCAAGAATGACGCCCGTGTCCTGATATTCCACGTTGCCAAGGGTCGCATTCGCGCTGCCGGACGTATCGATGTAGTTCTGCGTGATCGGAATTCGACTACCCACTTGCACATGAGCAGACTGCTTGTTGGCAACGATCACGGAAGGCGCAGAAAGTACACGTGTGTTGCCGCTGCTCTCCATCGCATGGAGCGCCACTTGCATGCGATGGTTGACGAAGGAATAGAAAAACGTGTCGCTGGGATTATAGGTGGCGCTCGCTTTTCCTACCGCAATTTGCCTTGGATTGGATGCCTGGCCGCTATCGGCAGCCTGACCCGCCAAGCCTTGGAGATACCACTGCACGCCAAACTGGAAATCGCCCGTCAGGCTCACTTCCAGTACACGCATCTCGATCTGCACTTGCATTGGCATCGCGTCGAGCCGATGGATAGCCGGCAACATGTCTTCCCACTGCTCAGGCGTTGCACGAACCAGCAGCTGATTGCCAGCATCCGCTGCGGTAATACGTACGCCGTTCGCAAGCGTCGCATTGGCCTTGCCCGCCCCTGCGACACCTGCCGCCTGAGGGGAAGACGGAGCCACCGTTCCGCCCGCGCTGCCGAAGGCGGGCGCATTGCTCCCTAACCCACCGACAGATCCATTCGCCGCACCTGGCCCCAAAGTCGCCACAGCGAGCCCGGGCCCGACGGCGCCACTTTTTTGAGGCGATGCGCCGCTACTCTCGCCGTAAATGTCGTTGAGATAGCCTGCGAGATCTTCCGCATCGATATGGCGCGCGTCATACACGTAGAGCTGTGCTCGATTGTCTTTGCCCCGGTCGATACGCTCGACCCAGTCTTGCACTTCTTCCAGGTAGTCGGGCTGCGTACTGATGGCGATCAACGTATTGGCCTGCTCCACGGAAACGAAACGCACCATGCCCGCCATCGGTGTATCCGCCTTAAGACCGAACAGCGTGTCCAGCTGACTCTGCAAAGCCCCCACATCGGTATGTTGCAGATTGAACACCGCCACGGACATTCCCTGCAGCCAGTTCACATCAAACGAATCGATGGCTTGCTGATAATTCTGCAACTCTTCGCTAGTACCCACGAGCGTCAGCAAATTGCGCTGATCGTCCACTTGCAAAAGTGCCTCTGACTTCGCAAAGGGCGCCAGCAGCTTTTGCATTTGCGACGCTGCAATGTAACGCAGGGGAAACAGGCGTACCTGCAAGCCCGATTGCGAGGTCGCATTCAAACGGGGCACAAGATTCCCGGCCAGCGCTTGCTTGGCGGGGAGCACCATATAGCCGTCACCTTTGCGAACCAGTGCGTTGTCGGTCCAGGACAGCAACAACTCCAACACGGAAAACGCTTGCGTTTGATCCACGGGTGCGGCCGTGGAAAAAGTGACGCGCCCATCCACCCCTGGCGCCATCGTGTACGGCACCTTCAATAAGTCGCCAAGAATCACCTGCACGACGGCCTGAATAGGCTGATCCTCGAAGCGAAAATTCACCTCGCCGCTCGCGTCTGAACGCACGCGTGGCTTGGCGAGACTGGAGGGATGAACAAACTGGCCAGTTCCTTTAGTCAACGCATGTGCCGCTTGCGCTTCGCCGGTAGGATGCAGCGCTGGCGCACCAACCGATAGCGGCATGGGGACAGGCTTGCCCACGCCGTCAAGCGCCTCTTGATACAAATTGTCTCCGCCGCGATGCGGCGCATACGCGCATGCACTCAAACAAAGCGCTACAACAGGAACAATACGTGATATGCGCACTGATCAACGGCCTCCTGCCGTGTCCGATGCCCCACT
Source organism: Dyella sp. 2HG41-7 (assembly GCF_021390675.1). Taxonomy (NCBI): domain Bacteria; kingdom Pseudomonadati; phylum Pseudomonadota; class Gammaproteobacteria; order Lysobacterales; family Rhodanobacteraceae; genus Dyella; species Dyella sp. 2HG41-7. The sequence continues at coordinate 773,674 of NZ_JAJEJV010000004.1, read as the reverse complement.
CCGCCGATGCATCACCACTTGCTTAAGTGATTCGAGTTTTGCCTGCCGCTCGCTGGTGTCGTCCATCGACGCGGACGACCCGCTGGCGGCCACATCGCCATCTCTCGTCATCATCGGCTCTTGTTGCGGCACTCGATTCACCGCTGCACCGGACACCACGTCGACTTTGTTGCTCGCCGTCTTGTCGCGAGAAGGAAAAATCAATTCCGCCGAATCGTTGCCTTTTCTGAACACCGCGCGACCGGCATCCAAAGTCGACAATGTCCATCCCTGATATGACGCACCTACCGATAGACGTTCTTGAATTTGTCGGTGAGCGTAATGGCCTTGGTATTCGCATCGACAACGAGGGTGGACGCATCACCCGGCGGCGGCACATAGACCGAGCCGGTGGCGGTGGGAATTTTTACGAACTTCTTGGTGCCGCTATCAAGACTCAGCGTGACGGCGTTGTCGACCAACTGATCCATCATCCAACTTGCCGACAGCGAGCCCACCACGGTGTTGGTGAGATTGGGCGTGGGCGAGGTGGAAAGGTCTTTCAGTACATAGGCCATCACGGCGGAAGGCACGGCGGATGTTGGATTGTCGGTGCCGAAGGCGAGATAGCTGTCGCTGTCGATCATGGCCGACATCATGTAGTTGTGGCGCCAGCCATTGCCCAGTTCGGTGGGTTGCGCGGTGTTGTTGGAGTTGTAGGAACGCGTAAGCGCGAGATTGAAGGGGAACTTGTCGGTGCCGACATCGATGTCTTGGTGGTCGTAGAGATACGCACCGGAGAACATGTCGATGGGTTCAGCTGTTACTGGAGAAGGCATAGACCACTGGCTGGTCGCCGCTGCCGAAAACATGGCGGTCAACGGGCTGGTGTAGGTGATTTGCGTGGCATAGCCGCCGTAATAGCCACCGGAAATCAGGTAGGCCATGGTGAAAATGTTGCCCGCACTGTTGAATTGGTAATAACCGCTGCCCGTCCAGCTAGCGACTTTGCGCGCACCGTTCTGCGGGATAAAAAGTTGACCGTTCGCTGGGTTGGCCTGCAGATAGGCGGCCATGGAGGCTTTGTCACCGGCGCTCCAGTTGGTCAATAGATTTTGTACCTGACTCCAATTGGCGTTGGTGGCCTCGATAAAACCGGTGCCATCTGTGTTGGCAAAGTCGAACATGCGCACGGTTGAAACGGCGGGGTTCTGTTGCAACTGATCGACGGCCGTCGATTCAAGCGTACTGTTGAACAGGTTAATGCCGATGATCGCGGCACGCATGTCGTCGGTCGCCATGCTGGCCTTGAAGGGGCTGGCACTATTGGTCTGCGCGGGAAAATCCACATAAGCCGCACCCGAATTGCCGGCAATGCCCATGGCCGCATGGCGTACGTCGATAAAGCCAAAGTAATCGCCGAAGAACTGCGTCGCGCGATCGGATTGACTAAGGTAGGCCGTGCCAATCGCCGCCAGACTTTCGCCCATTGCAGGTTCGGCGGTTTGGCCCGCTTGCGTAAAACGCTGAACCGCTTTTTGATGGCGCGTGAGCGTATCGCGCCCCAGTTCGCCCGCCACCAGCATCAGTGCATAGACACCTCCTGTTTTTACTTGCGGCCGAACGGTCCAGGTGGAGAAGTTGGCGCCTGCCGGATAGGGGTGCTGCACCGTCATCGACACGGTTTGCGTCGGCGCGGATGTCGCGTTGCCCGTCGCTAACGTGACGCCATCCAGCGCGAGCACGGGTTGCGAAGAAGCGTTGTAAGTGAGGGTGAGACGTTTGCCGGCGATCTGGCTGGCATACACGTTTACGCTGAACGCGGCACCGGAGCCGTCCGCGTTGTTCGATACCGCAACGGTGTAAACCGTTTCGAAGGAACTCGGCAACGCGCTGTAAAGCGTTCCCGTTGCTGGAAAGGTAGAACCGTAATAGTCGCTGGTGATGTCCCGCCCACCGTAAATCTGTTTGCTCGAACTGGAAGGCTGATTGGCCTTCAGGTAGTTCGCCAAGTTGCCCGAATAGGCATTGAGCTGACTGGTGAGCTGAGCGCGGCTGAAGCCTTTGACCGAATTGACGCCTGCCGGCATGCCCGGGATAGCCGTTGCGCCGCCCGCCACGGCAGCAAGCAAGTTGCTGCGCGAATAGCCCATGGCCTGGCCCAGATCGATAGGCTTGTAGGCGGCGTACGACTTAAACGATGGGTCCAACTCATACCGCAATCCGTTGGAGACAGCTTCGGTCCAAACCATGTTGATGGTGGTGTTGGTGGCATCGAGGTTGCCGGAGAAACCACCATTGCCAAGCGCTGTGGACACCGCGGCAACGCTGTTTTCGACGCCCAGCAAGTTGGCCATGGCGCTGGTGGGCACGGTCACCGCACCGTAGCGGAAATTGGCGCTTATGCACGACTGCCGCAGCAATTCCACGAACAGCGTGTTTTGATCAATGCCGTTGCCGCGTCGATCCAGATACGTACCCAACGCGCCCTTCTTCGATCCCCAGGTGGGCGAGTAGTCGACGTTGTAATAGACGTATTCGTAGATCAGTCCGAGGTTGTATTCCAACGCACGCGCGAGCGCGGCAATTTCCGGTTCTGCCGCAGGCGGGGTACACGTAAGAGTAGGCAGTGGCGCCGCCACCGTAGCGGGTGCGTAACTCGCGCTGCCGGCTGCAATAACCATGACAGCTGTGGCTGCCAACGCTTGACGCGTCTTCCGTAGAAACGAGCGCATGAGATGCTTACCTTCCTGGTAGATGGCCGTACGACGACGTAGACCAATGCATGGAGATAACTTTGTGCGTGGCGCGCGAGCTTCACGCGCAGCACTGGTATTACTGAATGACGGCGTTGCTGACGGCGGAGCCGGATGATTGACTTGCGCTCGACGTCTTTATGGCGGCCTTGCCTCGGTCGATTGCGAAGTCGGCGCGCGGAAATCCAAGCGGTGTCGTGGTGGTGGTGGGTAGGGCATGGCCGAGCGTTGGCCGCTCCAACGGGTTGGCCAAAACTTCGCCGTTGACGCCAGACAACGATGGCTGTGCTTCGGCCGAACCGACACTTGGCACGTTGCGCCGCACTGGTACGCTGCTTGGAAGCACAGCGCGACTCGCTTGAAATCGCTGCCCTTCGTCGAGCCCCACGAGCGGCATGCTCAGCTGGGATGGCGGCATAGGTGTTGCAATCGACACCGGCTGTGACGCCACCGGTTGGGACTTCATGTTTTGCGCTTTCACGCCCGGGATGACCACTGCAAAAACGACTGCAAGCAAGACCGTCGGCGCCTTCGAAAAATAGGTATTCATCGTGCAATTCCGTTGCGTAGAGTGTTACGTCCAGACTGCTGTATTTAATAAGTGCTGGCTTGAATACGGTTGCCCGCTGCGTCGTAGCTGTATGTCGCCGTATTTGCTGGATAGGTCTCCTGGATCAGGCGCCCCAGACTGTCGTACTGATAGCTCACCGCCAACGACCCAGCGGTTTGTATTTGGGCGCCTCGCCCAATTTGAGACGGCGACGCAAGCATGGACTGAAGCTGTCCGGACAACGCGTACGCCTGAGAACCCATTGCGAATATCGCCGCAAGAGCCAAAGCGATCGTTGCCGCCAACCGTGTTTTCATGTGCCCGCTCCGTTGTTTTGAGGATGGCTGCGTTCTCGTGGCGCCTACCATTTCAACGATGCTGAAAGATTCGTGCGCCCGCGTGCATCCGTAGAAAGTACGGTGAACGACAGAAAGCGGCGTTTTCTTACAATGTTTTCGTCGCACTCCTCACACGACTCGCGCTCCGCAGGCCGTTCGACACATCAATCCCGCAAAATGAGCGACAGCTGCCTGTTAAAGAGCGTTTTTGGAATACAGCGCAGATAACCGAGATAGATGGCCTTTTCGATCAAAGCAGCCTTGCCCGCGCACATAAATTTTTGACGAAGCGCATCGATATGACCTTCGACAGTGCGCACCGATATCCGGAAGATCTCAGCGATCCGATTGGCCGATTGGCCGCGAATCAGAAAAAAAAGAACTTCCGACTCGCGTGTCGTCAATGTGGCGGATTCACCTACGCCATCGCCTACGCAATAGCTACCTCGCGCTACTTCACCTGACTTCAGGTCGCCGCTATAAATACGACCAAGTAACGAGCTCAGCTCAATTGTCATCGGCGCCGTGATGTCTTGACCATGAAAGCTGATGCCGATCGCCTTGCCACTCCGATTGCGGAACGGTCGCTTTGTCGTCAGGAAAGCGCGCCATTGTCCATCGGCAAAAGGATGTACGTTCAACACGCGCAGTGATTTACCGCCAAGAACGACCTCCTTATCCTGTTCCCGAAATGTCGCGGCACAGGCAACCGTGCCACACGGCATGTCGAAGTCCGTCTTCCCGGTGACGTCCCGATGGTGCTTCATGCCGATGATCCTGCCGAACTCCGGATTGGCATATAAAAAAATCGAATCGGAATTCTTACATCCCCAATAGCCTTGCTGACCCTCAAACATCGTGTGAAGCTGCGCTTCGATATCGCGCAGTGCGTCCACATCCATCATTGTCATGAACGCACCCGAATGCCATTGACGTGATCGGCAATGGAAAACGAGTTCGAAAAGTTCAGCTCAGTCATCAATTTCCACAAATTCACGGAACGACCTCTGGTAGTCGCGCGCGTCGCGCACATTGCATTTCTCCCCTGTCACTTCCATAAAAGGCGTACCTGTAAACGCTGCCAAATCATCAGGCGTTTAGAGAACCGACTCAGGGAGAATGTGCGTGTAGGGCATTTCTAATGCTTAAAGCAAAGGAACCACCCCTTCAATGTCGCGGATGCGGAACCTCGACTTTGAACCCGCCAAGTTCATGATTGCCACTACGATGGGCTACCATGCACCAATTCTTGCCACCGATGGGGAGTCGCATGCACGGATTGAGTCAGCGCATCGTCGATTACATCGCCGAATTGATGCCGTTGTACACGTTTCAATTTGCCGACGGTCACGATTGCGCGTTGTCGTTGGTCGATGGGACGCTGCTGATGCCGGTCAACGAATCCGGCGCGGAACGCGAAGAAGGATGGGTGGCGGTGTTGTGGCAAGGCGATGCGCATCGTCGTTCGGAAGTGCCCGGCCCCTTGTTCGCTTATCAAGCTGCATTGCGTTGCGCCGAACTTCACGGCATCGGGCGGACGCCGGCGGAGGTCGGCGCGCATCGGCATATTCTATTAACTCGCCTTAGCGATATCTGCGGCGAACTTACGCATATCGAATTGGCGACGCGGCTTTAACGCTTTTGGACGGCTATTTCGACGGTATTTCGTCGAAAGTTCGAACGAATTGGCATCGCGCAACGCACGCAAAGTCTTTCGTTTCGCGCGTCGATCTCTTTGCGAAAAGCCCTTGGCGAAATGCGTTTTATGACAAGCCGTAGGTGAGTCGATTGGAACGGCTTTCGCCGCTGTTTCCCCGCTATCTCTAACGCATTGATTTTCGATCACGATCCGCTTCTCAAATCGCCGCCGTCGATTGCGACACGCGCCCAATGCGCTTTTGCTAACGCGTCTACATTTCATACTGAAAATACCGCATCGACTTGCTCACATGGCGCGCAACGCAAGTTTTCGTGATGGCATTTTCTTTTAAAGAATTTCCGAGCAAATTGGCTCTTTAGTCATTGGCGATTTCTTCATAAAACCTTTATGGGTCGCGCACTCCCCCATAACGGCGCGATCCCGGTGGCTCTCCAAACCAGGGAAGGAATAAGCATGCGTGTCCCCACACCCAAGCAGACAGGGAGGAATTGTCGTGAACGCTCGACATCAAAATCTGACTATGGCCATTCGCATGGCCATGGCGCTGGGAGGTTGTGTCTTGGCGACGGTGGCCAAAGGCCAAACGGCAAACACCGCACCAACTCCAGCACCAACCGCAACGCAAACAACGACGTCATCCAACGCAACGCAGACCACGACCGCGCAAACAACTAACGCGCAAACCGCCGCGCCTGCACCGCAGAAAACCGTCACTTTGCAAGGCATCACGGTAACCGGCTCGATGATCCGCAGCGTGGATGTGGAAACCGCGCAGCCGGTAACGGAACTCACGCATCAGGCGCTGCAAGAACAAGGCTTCGTCAGCGTCGGGCAAATTTTGCAGAACGTGTCGTCGGTCGGTTCGGCCGGCACCAGCAATCAGAGCACGCTCGGCAATATCGTGGGCCAGTACGTGAGTCTGCGCGGACTCGGTGCGCCACGCACGCTGGTACTGGTCGACGGTCAGCGATGGACCACAGATATCTTCGGCCAAACCGATCTCAGCACGATTCCCAGCTCGATTATCGATCGCGTGGAAATTCTGCAGGACGGCGCGTCGGCGATTTACGGTTCCGATGCGATTTCCGGCGTCGTCAACATCATTACGAAAAAGGATTTCGACGGCGTGCAGCTGGATACCTACAACAGTGTGTATTCGCCTGGCGGCGACGGCAGAACCGGTCAATTCAGTTTGACCGGCGGGAAGAAATTTTCCCGCGGATCGATCCTGTTGAACATGACGTTCCAGAATACGAACGCATTGAATGCGGACGATCGCGCTTACAGCAAATACGGCTATTTCAGCTTTGGGCCGAATTATCCGCAGAGCATGCAGCAATCGCCTTTCGGCACGATCACCGGCGCGCTCAATCCGGCGACCGGCTTGCCGGAAAGCTTGCCGCAATTGGCCAACGGCCCGCTCACCGTCAACATGGGCCAGAACGGGTTGAATATCGCCAACTACCACGTCAATACGTTTGGCGCGCAATATCCCTCGCCGTATTTCAACAACGACTACGCCAATTCGGCGTTTCTCGAAACGCTGGTGCCGAACAATCGCCTGAAATCCTATTTACTCAAGGGCGATTACAAGGTGACTGATCACATCACCGCCAGCCTGATCGGCACGTACAACACGGCCGACTCCACCGTGGGCATCGGCGGTTATCCGCTAAGTTCGTTGACGCCTGCCAACGGCGCACATCTCGCGCAAGCGCTGGGACTGCCAGCAGGGACTTTCCCGGCGACCTATTTCCCAACGCTGTCGCCGAACAGCTATTACAACCCGTTGCCGGGAAACAGCCTGCAGTTCAACCTGCCGCTGCAGTATCCCAACCGCGTGGTTGACAACAACATCAAGCAATACGGTTGGCGCGCAGGCCTGGACGGCGATTTTGCGTTGGGCGAACGGCAGTTCAGTTGGGACGTGGGTTACAGCGACTATCGCTATACCCAGTCGAGTTTCGGGCCGGGCAATCTCAACATGGTGAACGTGTACAACGCCGTCGGGCCTTCTTTCCTGGGACCGAACGGCGTGGTGGAGTGCGGCACGCCGGGTCACGTGATCGCCGGTTGCGTTCCGCTCAATCCGTTCTCGGGTTCGGGTGGCCTCACGCCGGCCGAGATCAACTACCTCAACATCGTCGCAGGCACGCGTTCGTACAGTCAGATGAAGATCGTCAGCGCCGATCTGACCGGCGATATGTTCACGTTCCCGCAGTCGCTGGGCAGCGGCGACGCGACGTTCGCGATTGGCGCGGATCATCGCGGCGTGTCTGGCGGCGCCACGCCGGACGAATTCACGCAACTGGGGCTCAATACCAATCTGCAGCAAAATCCCGGACGCGGCGCCTACGGACTCAACGAGGCGTATCTGGAAGTCAACTTGCCGGTGTTGAAGGATATGCCGGGCGCACAGTTGTTGAACTTCGATCTTGCGCATCGCTTCTCGCGCTACAGCAACTTCGGCAACACCAACAACAACCAGTTCAAGCTCTCGTGGCAGCCGATCACCGATCTGCTGGTTCGCGCCAGCTACGGCACAGGTTTCCGCGCGCCGGCCATCGCGAACTTGTACGGCGGCACGATGCAGAGCTTCACGACCTACACCGATCCGTGCGACGCGAATTTCGGTTTGACCGGCAACGCCACGGTGAAGCAACGTTGCTTGAACGGCTTTGCGGGTCTGCCTGCGTTACCTGCGGGCTTCACGCAACTGACGGCCAACGGTTCGCCGATTCCGAACCCGAACTTCACCAGCACCACGCCGTACTTCACCGGCGCGAATGCGGCGCTGAAACCGGAAACGTCGCGGACGTATACGGCGGGCTTCGTCTACAGTCCGCACTATGTGAGCGGCCTGAACATCACGGCCGACTGGTACCGCATCCGGATCGCCAATGTCATTACGCTGCCGACCGCCAGCAGCATTCTCGACAACTGCTACCTGCTGGGCGATGCGCAGCAATGCACGCAGTTCCAGCGATCCACTGCGTCGGGACCGACGTACGGCCAAGTGATCAATCTGCTGCAGGCGTTGGTCAATCAAGGCTTCGTGGAGGAACGCGGCGAAGATCTGAGCTTGAGCTATCTGTTCCCGGAGACGCCTGTGGGACAGTTCAAGTTCGACTCGAACAGCACGTACATCCATTCGGTGAAGGAGCAAATCACGCCGAACGGACCGGTGATCTCCAACACGCTGGGTTCGTACGACACCGTGCTCGGTCCGATCTGGCGCTTCCGCTCCACGGTCAACATCAACTGGAAGTACAAAAACTTCGGCGCGACCTGGACGCTTCGCTATTACTCGTCGCTATCGGAGCCGTGCATTCCACCTAATCCGGCGTTGAACGAAGTCTTCCCCTGCAACAATCCCAACAAGGACCTCGTCAACTCGCCGACAGGATTGAACACGCAAGGCGGTCTTGCGTTCAACGACCTGCAAGTGAATTGGGATGCACCGTGGCACGGACGCATCGCCGTGGGCGCGACGGATGTTTTCAATCGCAAGGCGCCACTGTCGTACACCGGCGTGTTTAGCGTGGCCGGCCCGCTTGGCCCGACGGGAACCGACGGCTACAGCCAGTTCCCCTACAACCCGCAATACGACATCGGTCGCGTGATATATCTCAAGTACGAGCAGAAATTCTTCTAAGTGATCGCACCGCCACTTTCTCCCTTGCTTGCAAGGGAGAAAGTGCCGTCACGATGGTCGCGTCAACACAGGCTGGCTTCCGCCTTTGCGCACTTTGCGGCGCGCGCGCCATGCCGCCCAACGTTCGCTTAGGCAAGAGAAGATCACGTAGAGCGCAGGCGTGCTGAGCAGCGTCAAGCTCTGCGAAATCAGCAAACCGCCGATCAGCGCGATACCAAGCGGACGACGCAAGTCGGAGCCTTCGCCAAGACCGATCGCGATCGGCAATGCAGCGAGAATGGCCACCATCGTCGTCATCATGATCGGGCGGAAACGCACCAAACTCGCTTCGCGCGCCGCTTCCAGCGGCGACTTGCCGTGCTCGCGCTGCGCGACCAGGGCGAAGTCGATCATCATGATCGCGTTTTTTTTCACGATGCCGATCAGCAACACCAGGGCGATTTGCGCGATCACCGAAAGTTCGGTGTTAGTGAACCACAAGGCGAGCAAGGCGCCGACGCCTGCTGCGGGCAGCGTGGAAAGAATGGTGACGGGGTGAATTAGGCTTTCGTAAAGAATGCCCAATACGATGTAGACCGTAATGATCGCACCGAGCAGCAGGAACAACATGCCGCTCTGCGATTGCTGGAAGCGGCGGAAGTCGCCGCCGATATCGAGCTTGATATCGCCCGGCATGCGCATGTTGTTGGCGGTGGCCTGCACGATCTGCAATGCCTCGCCCATGCTGATGCCCGGCGCGAGATTGAAGCTCAGGCTCATGGTGGTGTATTGATTCGTGTGCGACACCTGCGTGGGCGCAAGCCCCGGCTCCTGATGCGCGAAGGCGGAGACGCGCACCATATTGCCGTTGGTCGAACGCACCAGTAGATCGTCGATGGATCGCGGCGTGGCGGTTTGTCCAGGGATCGCGTTCACCACCACTTTGTACTGGTTGAGATCCGAGTAGATCGTACTCACCTGCCGCTGACCGAACGAATCGTAGATCACCGAATCGATGGTGCCGACATTCACGCCCAGCGCCGCGGCCTTGTCGCGATCGATCACGACGTTCTGTTGCAGCCCGGCGTCGTCCAGATCGCTGCCGACATCGCGCAGCTTGGGATTCTTGCGCAACTCGTCGACCAGCTTGGGCAGCCACAACGTCAGCTTGTTGTTGTCGTCGCTCTGCAGCGAAATTTCGTATTGCGCGCCCTGGCCGGTACCGCCGCCACCGAAACTTGGCAAATCCTGAATGGCGCGCAGTCGTACATTGAGATCGGGATACTTCGCCGCTTTCTTGCTCAACCGCGTCAGCGCGGTGAACGTGTCGTCCTTGCGGCCTTCCGCATGCGTCTTGAGCTGAATATCGAAGGTGCCCGCAGCGCCCTGTCGCGTGCTGCCCAAACGCGAACCCACAACCTTGACATCGCGATCGTGCAATAGCATGTCGATCAGACGCTGTTGGCGATTGACCGAATCCTGGAAGGAAACGGTCGCGCCCGACGTCGCGCGTCCGCGTATCAATCCGGTGTCTTGCGCGGGGAACAGGCTGGTTTTGATTTGGCCGGACATCGCGATCAGCACGGTGAGGCCAATCAGGAACAGCGGCGTAAGCGAGAACAGCAATGCGTGATGTAGCGAGAAATCCAACAACGCCGCGTAGGTCTTCTGCATGCTTTCCTGCATGCGTTCGAGCGTGCGACTCAGCTTCGACGGCTCTTTTTCTTCGTCGTGCCCTTTGAGAAAAAGTCCGCACAGCGACGGCGTCAGGGTTAGCGATACCAGCGCCGATACGACAATGGCCGCCACCAGCGTCAAGGTAAATTCCTTGAAGAACATGCCGGTGATGCCGCCCATAAACAGCAACGGAATAAACACGGCGACCAGCGATGCGGTAATCGACACGATGGTGAAGCCGATTTCGCGCGCACCCGTCAACGCCGCTTGCATGCGCGACATGCCCTGGTCGATATGGCGAATGACGTTTTCGATCACCACGATCGCGTCGTCCACCACAAAGCCGATCGCCACCACCAGGGCGAGCAAGGTGAGGTTGTTCAAGGTGAAATGCAGCGCGTACATGATCGTCGCCGCGCCGGCGAGCGAGAGCGGCACGGCCGCCGCCGCGATCAAGGTCGGCGCGAGGCGACGCAGGAACAGCGCCATCACCATCACCACCATCGCCAGACTGATCAGCAGGGTGGCTTGAACCTCGTGCAACGACGCGCGAATGGTCGGCGTGCCGTCGAAATACGGTATGAGTTTCGTGCCGGGTTGCAGAAAGCTTTGCAACAGCGGCACTTCCGCCTTCACCCGATCCGTGGTGCCGATGATGTTGGCGTCCGATTGCTTGTAGACGTACATCAGGATCGCCGGCTTGCCCTGGAACCAGGCCGCCTGATACGCATCCTGTTGACCGTCGTAGACCTTGGCGATGTCCCTCAATCGCACCGGCACGCCCTTGCCGTTGGTGGAAATCACCAGATCGGCGAAATCGGCCGCGTCGTGCAGCGCGTCGTTCGCCTGCACCGCCATGGTGGTCTTGCCGTCGGTCAGGAATCCCTGCGGTTCGAACACATTGGCCGCGGTCAGCGCATTGCGCAGCTGATCGGGCGAAATGCCCATGGCGTTGAGCGCGCGCAAATTCACATCGACGCGCACGGCTGGCGTGGCGGCGCCGGTGATATCCACTTCCGACACGCCTTTGAGCTGACGCAGGCGCTGCGCTAACAGCGAATCGGCGACGTCGTACAGATCGCGCGCCGATTGCGTTTCGGAGGTCAACGCAAAGACGATGATCGGATCGTCGTTCGGGTTGGCTTTTTCGTAACTGGGCGGACTGTTGAGACCCGACGGAAGATCCGCTTGCGCGGCATTGATCGCGGCTTGCACATCGCGCGCAGCGTCGTCGATGTTGCGCCCGCTATCCATCATCAAAAAAATCTGCGTACTGCCCAACGAACTGGACGAACGCATGGTGTCGATGCCCGGCACCTGACCCAGATGACGCTCCAGCGGCGCCGCCACCGTGCCCGCCATGGTTTCGGCGCTGGCGCCTGCCTGGCTGGCGCTGACGAAAATCACGGGAAACTGCATGTCCGGCAACGCGGATACGCCCAACAGCAAGTAGCAGATCACACCGATGACGAAGGCGCCCATCGCCAACAGAGAAGTGCCGATGGGACGTCGAATGAAAGCCGCGGAAATATTCATGCTTGAAACAACGTGCGAGCTGCGGATTGGTTGAGGCTGTCGCTCCCTCTCCCCTCCGGGGAGAGGGTTGGGGTGAGGGGTCGGCCTTGCGAGAATGCAAGTAAATCAAATTTCGCGCTGCAAGACGCAACTCCGCCAGCGCAGCCCCTCACCTCAGCCCTCTCCCCGGAGGGGAGAGGAGGCAACTGCCGGCCATCCCTTCATGTCATGTCGCGCCGCGTGCGGCGTGACGAAGCGCTCGCCGCTCTCGTCGCTCGCGCAGCCAATCGGAGAACCGTTCCATATAGAGATAAATCACCGGCGTGGTGTAAAGCGTCACCAGCTGCGAAAGCAACAGACCGCCGACGATCGACACGCCAAGCGGACGGCGCAATTCCGAACCGATGCCGGTACCCAAGGCGAGCGGCAATGCGCCGAGCATGGCCGCCGCAGTGGTCATCATGATCGGGCGGAAACGCAGCAGGCACGCGCGGCGAATCGCGTCGCGCGGCTTCATACCGGTGCGCTGCGCCTCGATCGCGAAGTCGATCATCATGATCGCGTTCTTTTTCACGATACCGATCAGCAACACGATGCCCACGATGCCGTCCACCGACAGGCTCATGTTGCAAAGGATCAGTGCGAGTAACGCACCCACGCCGGCCGGCGGCAAGGTCGAGATGATCGTGATGGGATGGATGTAGCTTTCGTACAGCACGCCTAGCACGATGTAGATCACGATGATCGAGGCGAGCAGCAGCAACGCTTCGTTACTCAGCGACGACGAGAACTCAGCTGCCTTGCCGATGAACTGACCGCGCACTTGCGGTGGAAGGTTGAGCTGCTTTTCGACCGTATTGATCGCATCTACCGCTTCGGAGAGTGAATAACCCGGCGCCAGGTTGAACGACACCGTCACCGCCTGCAGCTGCTGTTGGTGACTGATCACCAGCGGCGAGGTCGTCACTTCCGCATTCACCAGCGACGCCAACGGAATCGCACCGCCCGCACCGATGATGATGCCGGTGTTGGCCGTGGCGATGCCGGTGGTGGTGGACGAGTTGCTCGACGTCGCCTGTCCGAACGTGGTGGCGTTGCTGCCCGTCAACGCGCCGCTGCCGTTGCTCTTGACGGTGAGCTGATTGAGCAGCGCGGTGCTGGTGCGGAATTGCGGTTCCACTTCAAGCACCACGCGATACTGATTGAGCTGCGTGAAGATGGTGGAGATCTGACGCTGACCGAACGAGTCGTACAGCGTGTCGTCGATGGTCTGCACCGGCACGCCGAGCGTGCTGGATTTGTCGCGATCGATGGTGAGCTTGAGCGCCGTACCTTGATCGGCCAGATTGTTGTCCACGTCCGCGAGCTCAGGACGCTGACGCAACGCCTGCGTCATCTGCAAGGCGTACTGCGACAACTCGGGTCCGTTCACGTCGGACATCGAGTACTGATACTCGGTGGCCGCCACGCGCGTATCCAGGGTCACGTCCTGCACGGGTTTCAGATACAGCTCCACGCCCGGAATATTGGCCGCGGCGTTCTGCAAACTCTGCACGACTTCGTCCAAGCTGCCGCGCTTGCTGCGATCCTTCAGCACGATGCTGAGCTGGCCTTGGTTAAGCGTGGGGTTGATGGTGCCGGCGCCGATAAAGGCCGCGACACCGGCCACGTTCGGATCCTTCTGCAACGCATCGGCGACAGCCTTGGTGCGCTGCTCCATCTGCGGGAACGCCACGTTCTGATCGGCCTGCACCACGCCGGTGACCAGGCCCGTGTCCTGTTCGGGCAACAGGCCTTTGGGAATGACGATGTACAGGAACACGGTGACGACCACGGCGATAAACGCGACCGCGATCATGGTGCGCTGATGATCAAGCACCCAATCAAGCGTGCCTTCGTAGATCGCGACGGTGCGCGCCCACACCGTGCGCTTGCCCGCCGCGGCGTGACGCTCGTGCGCGTCGTCGCCTTCGGGCAGCGCATCGGGACGCAGCAGGTACGCGCACATCATCGGCGTGAGCGTCAACGACACCAGCATCGAGATCACCACGGCCGTGGCGAGCACCCATGCGAATTCGTGGAACAGGCGGCCGGTGACGCCGGGCATCAGCAACAGCGGCAGGAACACGGCGATCAACGACACCGTCAACGACAACACGGTGAAGCCGATTTCCTTCGCACCGATCTCCGCGGCTTCTTTCCCTTCCTTACCTTGCTCGATGTAGCGCACGATGTTTTCGATCATCACGATCGCATCGTCCACTACGAAGCCGGTCGCAACGGTCAACGCCATCAGCGACAAGTTGTCCAGCGACATGCCGGCGAACGACATCACGCCGAACGTGCCGAGCAGCGACAGGGGCACCGCGACCGACGGAATGATCGTGGCCCACAGGCGGCGCAAGAACACGAAGATCACCGCCACCACCAGCGCGATGGTCAGCAACAGGGTGAACTGCACGTCTTCCACCGACGCGCGAATGGTGACGGTGCGGTCGGCGAATACATCCAGATGCACGTCCGCCGGCAACACACTGCGCAGCTGCGGCAAGATGTCGCGGATGGACTGCACCGTCTGCACGATATTCGCGCCCGGCTGGCGACGGATATCCAACAACACCGCCGGCTTGCCGTTCGCCCACGCCGCGAGCTGATCGTTCTCGACGCCGTCGACCACCTTCGCCACGTCGGCCAAACGCACCGGCGCGCCGTTGTTGCTGTTGTAGGAAATGATGGTGTTCTTGTATTCCGCCGCGGTGACGAGCTGGTCGTTGGTGGAAATGGTGTACGACTGTGAGACGCCGTTGAGCGTGCCTTTGGGCGCATTTACGTTGGCCTCGGTCAACGCATTGCGCACGTCTTCCATGGTGAGGCCCAGGTTGGCGAGCTGCGCCGGATTCACCTGAATACGCACGGCCGGACGCACGTTGCCGGCGATCGACACCAGACCCACGCCCTGCACCTGCGACAACTTCTGCGCGAGGATCGAATCGGCCAGATCGTTCACGTCGCGCAGCTGGCGGCTGTTGGATGTGAGCATCAGCGTCATGATCGGCGCGTCCGCCGGATTCACGCGGTTGTACACCGGCGGATACGGCAGCGTGCTAGGCAGCGTGCCGCGCGCCTGATTGATCGCCGCTTGCACGTCTTGCGCGGCGATATCGATGTCGCGGTCCATATTGAACTGCAACACGATGGTCGACAGACCTGCCGACGAGTCGGACGTCATCATGTCCAGACCGGAAATCTGACCCAGGTTGCGCTCCAGCGGCGTTGTCACCAACGACGCCATGGTCGACGCGCTGGCGCCCGGATACGTGGTGGTGACCACCAGGCTGGGCGCTTCGATTTCCGGCAGCGCGGATACGGGCAGCTGGCGATAGCCGAGCACGCCGAGCAACATCACCGCCACCATCAACAGTGCGGTGGCGATGGGTCGGCGGATAAAGAGCGAGGAGAATCCCATCGGAGAGCCGTCTTAATGGTGGGGACGCGGGACCGAGGACGTGGCGCGGACGGACAACGTCGCCCACACACCGCGACGCATCGTCGGTGTGTGGAGGTAATGCGTTGTCGCGCTCGTGCTATTCATGCCTCGTGTCGACTTCATTGCGTTTGATCAGGAATCGGAGCCGCCGCGGCGCTTCGATTTCTTCTTGTCCGCATCCGTGGGGCTCGGCGCTGCGGGCACTTCGCCGGGTTTCAGCGCTTGCACCTTGCTGCCGGGCTTCAGACGGAACTGGCCTTCGGTGACCACTTGGTCGCCTTCGTCCAGGCCCTTGCTGACCATCACGTGGCTATCGCCCACTTCGCCTGCCACCGCGACGGCTTGCATCGCCACCGTCTGATCCGGTTTCAGCTTGTAGACGAAATCGCCATCGGGACCGCGCTGCACTGCCTGCGCCGGAATCACCAGACCGCCAGCGACCGTGCGCACGCGCAGGCGCACGTTCACGAATTGACCGGGCCACAGCGTGCTCTTGGGATTGCTGAAGATAGCGCGCAGCTTGAACGTGCCGGTGGACGTGTCGATCAAGTTATCGACCACTTCCAGCGTGCCGGTGGTGTCGAGCGGATGCGCGTCGGCGCGATCGAGCGCGATCACTTCCAATTTCTCCGCGCCGTTCTGGAACGAATCGTGCACCGCCTCGAGGTTTTGCTCCGGCAGCGTGAAGAGCACATAGATCGGCTGCACCTGCGTGAGCGTGACGATCGCGGTGGTGGTGGTGACCACGTTGCCCGGATCGACCTGGCGAATGCCGGCCACGCCATCGATCGGCGAAATGATCTTGGTGAAGTCGAGCTGCACTTTGGCCGAACGCGCGGCGGCTTCGTCGGCAATCACCGTTGCTCTGAGCTGATTGACGTTGTTGCGGTACGTGTCGATGTTCAACGCCGCGACGTAACCGTTGGCGACCAACTTCTGATTGCGATCCAAGG
The DNA here is from genome assembly GCF_021390675.1 of Dyella sp. 2HG41-7. NCBI lineage: Bacteria > Pseudomonadati > Pseudomonadota > Gammaproteobacteria > Lysobacterales > Rhodanobacteraceae > Dyella > Dyella sp. 2HG41-7. The sequence continues at coordinate 757,125 of NZ_JAJEJV010000004.1, read as the reverse complement.
TGCTGTTGGCCGTGGCGAGCGATGCTTCGTCCTGCTTCTGCTTCGCTACCGCCTGATCGTACGCAGCCTGATACGTGCGCGGATCGATCTGGGCGATCACGTCGCCCTTGTGCACAGCTTGGCCTTCTTTGAAATTGATCGCCCAAAGCTGGCCGCCGACCTGCGGGTTGATCGTCACGTTGTTGAGCGCGGTCACCGTTCCGATGGCGGTGAGATAGACCGGCACGGCCTGCTTCACCGTGGGTTCGACCGTCACCGGCACGGGCGTGTTGTCCTGACCGTTGGCGCCACCCGGGCCGCCGTTTTGACCGGCCGCCTGACCGCCGTGGCGCCCTGCCCCGGCCGTCTGTCCTGGTTTATGCAGCAAGCGGAATGCGACCCCGCCCACCACAAGCACGGCGATCACGATCAACGCGATCTTCCAAAAACGCGACATGTGAAACTCCTGGAATAGACGGCGGAGCCTCCCGACCCCGCCGACACAAACGATGCTTTCTTGCCCTACATCAGTGGAACAAGCATAGGGGCTGCTTAACGACGTTGGACAATGCCAGTTGACACAGGTGCCTTATGACCGATGGCAGGGTCCGTGAAGCGCTCCACGCACGTTGGCGCACCTCAACTGCCAAGCGTAACAGCGAAGCATGACCGCCTGTCTGCAAGGTGGCGCCGACCTGCCTTATTGACGATGGCGTACACGAACGCCATTGCAAGCCGCTTGCGACCCTGCGACGCGGTACCTCAACTTGTTGTGGGCTTCGTCTATACTCCGAGGCTTCGTGCCCGTGGCGGCCGGATTGTTCCGATTTGCCACGGCATGGTCGCCTGGGGGCGGCGAGGCGGTCACGGGGGACGTGACGGCTTTCCAGATTAATCATTCGATGACTGGAGTACATGCGTGAGCGGTTCCATGAGCAAATCCGACCAGAGCTTCCTGCATCAGTTTTCGTTGCTTATCGCCGGTCTCGGCATACTGACCCTGGTCCTGATCTTCACCGCATGGACGATCTACGAGCACGAGCCGAAGGAAACCGACCCGAACGCCGCGCAACAACTTTCCGCCAGCATGGCCCCTAACGGTGCGGTCTATGCAGGCAACACCGGTCGCGCCGCCATGTTGGCCGCGCAGGATGCCGCCGCCAAAGCAGCCGCCGCGCAGGTCGCTTACGGCGGCACCACCGACGGCAAGACCATCTACGACAACCTTTGCCACAGCTGCCACACCGCCGGCGTCGCGGGTGCGCCCGTGCTGGGCAACAAGGCGATGTGGGCGCCGCGTATTGCCGAAGGCCTGGATACGCTGATCAAGCACGCCACCGATGGCTATAAAGGCCCGGACGGCAACAACATGCCAGCCAAGGGCGGTAATCCGGCGCTGACCGATGCGCAGGTGAAAGCGGCCGTCACCTGGATCGTGAATCAGGCGAAATAAGCCGGATTTCGCTTCGCCGACAACGCCGCCTCCGGGCGGCGTTTTTGTTTGGAACGCGGGCCACAAGAACGTGCGCCATGCCGGCCCGCTATCATGGGCGTCATGACGTCCACCGCCCCCACCGCCGATCCGTCCGAATTTCCGGACGCACTCACCGAATTCACCCTGCAAGGCCCCGTCGGCCAGCTCGAAGCCATCAGCGATGTGGCAGAGCGTGCGGACGCGCGCCGCGGCGTCGTAGTGATCTGCCATCCCAATACCAAAGATGGCGGCACCATGCGCAACAAAGTGGTGACCATGCTGGAACGCAGCCTGCGCGAAAGCGGCTTGGACACGCTGCGCTTCAATTTCCGCAGCGGCGGCGAATCGGCCGGTGAATACGACAATGGCCGCGGCGAAAGCGACGACCTCACCGCCGTGGTCGCATGGGTGCGCAAAGTGCGCCCGAACGACGTGCTGTGGCTGGCGGGCTTTTCCTTCGGCAGCTATGTCACCTTGCGCAACGCCGTGAAGATGAAAGCCGACGCCTTGATCAGCATCGCGCCACCGGTCGGCCGCTGGTCGCACGAAACACTGGCGTTACCCACCTGCCCGTGGTTGGTCGTGATGGGCGAAGAAGACGAAGTGGTGGAGCCGCAGTCGGTGTTCGATTGGGTCGACAGCCTCGAACATCCGCCCGAGTTGACTCGCATGCCCGAGACGGGACATTTCTTTCATCGACGCCTGATGGATTTGCGCGGCGTCGTGAAGCATTGGGTGTTGGATTATCTGCCGCCCGCGCGCGATTGATGCCCTTCTTTCACTCCCTCTCCCCTCCGGGGAGAGGGTTGGGGTGAGGGGCCGCGCTTGCCATGACCACAACAACACGAAGAATGTTTTCTGCAATCACAGCGCTCGACATTTCTTCGCAAGATTGACCCCTCACCCTAACCCTCTCCCCAGAAGGGAGAGGAAATAGTTCGCTAGCTTCAAGGTTTACAGACGATGGCTGAAATTTCGCCCAGCGCACGTTATCAAGAAGGCGTTGCCGCTCACCGCTGGAGCTCCGACCCCGCGCAGCTTGCCGTGCTGCCGGAATTGGACCGCATGCAAGCGGCGCTGTGCGCTGTCAATGAAAACGGCAACGGCTTGTTTGGCCGTCTAAAGTCGTTGCTTGGCGCCGAAGAACGTCGCGCCGTTCCGGGTTTGTATCTATGGGGAAGCGTGGGACGCGGCAAAACATTTCTGATGGATCTGTTCGCTGCGAGCTTGCCGCACGGCGTCGCGCTTCGACGCCACTTCCATCGCTTTATGGGCGAAGTGCACGAACAATTGCGCGATCTGGGCGAACGTCAGGATCCGCTGGTCGAAGTCGCCGCGAACATTGCCGCGCGCTGCCGCGTGCTTTGCCTGGACGAGTTTCTGGTCAACGACATCGGCGATGCGATGATCCTGGCCAATCTGATGGAAGCGCTGTTCGCGCGCGGCGTCTCCTTGGTCACGACTTCGAACACCGCGCCGGACAATCTTTATAAGGACGGCCTGCAACGTGCGCGCTTTTTGCCGGCGATCGCCTCCATCAACCAGCATTGCCATGTAGTGGAAATGATTTCCGCGCACGACTGGCGATTGCGCGCGCTGACGCACGCGCCGGTATATCACACGCCGCCCGGTCTTGAAGCGGAGCGTGCGTTGACGCGAATCTTTTCCAGCCAAGCGCAAGGCAATGTGGTCGACGGCGGCGACATCGTGATCAACGATCGCCCGATTCCGGTGCGCAAGCGCGCCGGCAATATCCTGTGGTTCGACTTCGCCGCGCTTTGCGACGGTCCGCGCGCGGTCGCCGACTACATCGCGCTCGCCAAAACGGCGCCGGAAATCATTCTTTCCAACGTGCCGCAATTCACCATCTACAGCGAAGATCCCGCCAAACGTTTCGTGCAATTGGTAGACGAGTTCTACGACCGCCACGTCAAGCTGATTCTTTCCGCCGGCGCGCCGATCACCGAGCTGTACGATGGCGAGCGACTGCGCGCGGAATTCGGTCGCACGGAATCGCGGCTGATCGAAATGCAAAGCGAAGAATATCTGGGGCTTGCGCATCGGCCCGAGTAAGCGCATCGGCGCTCGACGCGCGCGCTGTTCCGCGTTCTTGCATGCTGTTACCGTGCCGCTTACGCCTGGATTCGGGAGCTCTCGATGCTGACTGTCTTCGCTATTGCTTTGCTCGCCGGCGCACCCGCCGCGCCCGACACCTTCAACGAACGCGTGCAGCGCGCCAAGATGTTGGAAGCGAGCGCCACCGGCCCCGCCTATCAAAAGCAATTCTGGGCCAAGACCGGCAATCCGATGACGGATACGCTCAAAGGCTGCCTCGCCAGCAACGCACCCGCGGATAAATCGCCGTTTACGCTAGTGGCGGATATTTCGCCCGACGGCCGTCCGCTGAATGTGGAAGTGCGCGCACCGACGCCAGTCGCCAAATGTCTGGCCGGTCAATTCTCGAACTGGACCTTTCCCGCGCCGCCCAAGCAGACCGGATCGACGAATTATCCGATCGAGATCGATGTGAGCATGTAAGCGCGCGAAAACATGCAGCGCCGACGTTGTGTCGCGCGCTGCATCGATGCATTACGGCGTGGATGACTTGCCCAGTTTCAGCATCACCACGCCGAGGGACGGCACGCTGAACACATGCTTGTCGTCGATCTCACCGAGATCGCGCTGCGCCCACAAATCGCGTGCAGTCACCTCGCCGTGCAATCCCAGCGCTTTGAAATCCACCGTCGCGCTCAAATCGTGATTGAGCGTATTGAACAAACCTACGGCCATGGTGCCGTCGGCCAGCGGACGCATCCAAAGTTGGATCGGTCCTTCTTGCATCACGCGGCGGCCGGCTTTGCCGAGCGCATCTTGATTGACGGCAAGCACTTCGGGATTGGTGAGCACGTCGCGCGTCGTGGCATCCATCGTGAAGAGATCGTTGCCGGCGATCAGCGGCGCCGCGAGCAATGCCCACAAACTCATATGCGTGCGTTCGGTCGCTTGCGTATCCATACCCTTGTTGCCGATTTCCAGCATGTCCGCGTCGTTCCAGTGACCGGGTCCGGCGAAACGCTGCAAGCCTAGCTGCGCATTCGCGTTGAACATCATGCTGTCGTAATTGGCTTGAATATCGTCGGTGGAGCGCCACAGATTGGCGCCGACCTCGGCGCCCCACGACCACACGCGTCCCCAGCCATAACTGCACAGCGCGTACACGATCGGACGGCCGGTGGCCGCCAGCGATTGATGCATCAGGCGATACGCCGATTTCATCATCGCCGTCTGCTCGGCTTCGCTTTTACCTTCCATATGTTTGTGGAAGCTGCACAGATCGTATTTGAGATAGTCCACGCCCCAGCTGGCGAACAACTTCGCGTCTTGCGCTTCATGTCCGTAGCTGCCGGTGAAGCCGCCGCAGGTTTGTTCGCCAGGCGAGGAGTAGATGCCGAACTTCAAGCCTTTGCTGTGCACGTAATCGGCCAGCGCTTTCATGTCTGGAAATTTCTTGTTCGGATGCAAGACGCCTTGCGCATCGCGCTCGCCTTGCCAGCCGTCGTCGATGATCACGTACTGATAACCGGCTTTCGCCATACCGCTGCTCACCATCGCATCAGCGGCGTGGCGAATGTCCGCGTCGGTGACATCGGGGCCGAAATGATTCCAGCTGTTCCAGCCCATCGGGGGCGTGCGCGCGAGCGTTGCAGCGTCGGATGGCGCGGCCGTCGCGAACCACGGCATCATCAGCATGCTCAACAACACCAACCACCGTGTTACGGCTCGACTGCGCTGGCTCATCGCTTCGCTCCTTATCGACAAGCGTCGGAGCATAGCCGACACGGAGCTTGTGTCATGTGTTGCGTTACGATCTTTGGGCATATCTACCGGGAGTCGCCGCATGCGCGCACCAACGGGTTCGGTTGTCGGGCTGTGCTCCGCGTCCGCCACGATGTCGGCGATGGGAATGGCCTTTCTCGGTTACTGGGGCGTGCACGAACCCACGCCGTGGAGCGCGCGCGACATCATGGTGGTGTGCCTGGCCTTTCTCAGTTTCATCGCCCTGGGCGCCACGATCTGGATCGCGACCACGCCGATCGCCGACGGCGCCGTCGAACGGATCGCGCCGGCGCGTCGAAGCTTCGCCGCCGGGTTGGTGTTGATGTGGGCGGCGATCATCGTGGCGATCGCAAAGTAGCCGCGACCCGTCTTGATCAAAAAATTTTTAAGCCGCATCCGGCTTGGCGCCACGCCGCTTATCCACCGGCTTATCCACAAGTTATTGGGTTGACCGATCCCGACTACCCCGATATGTTGTGCTCGTCGGTCGTCGCAATCGGAGCAATCTGAGGGCGACTCGGGAATCCGGTGGGAATCCGGAACTGCCCCGCAGCGGTAAGCGGAGACCAAAGCCCAATGACGCACTGGCCTTCGCCGGCCGGGAAGCAGGGTGAGTAGGCGGGCCGCAAGGCTCACATCCGCAAGTCCGAAGACCTGCCGACACGGCATGACCGGAATGTCATGCCGCTCGTGACGGCCTCCGCGGGGAGGTATGTCGCACGACGCGGATGTCTTACCCGTGTCGGGCGATCGACCGCGCAAACCGCCACATCAGCCCTGCGCGCGGGAGCAGGCGGTTGAGACCTAGGAGTCTGTCCTCTTCAACCGGATGCGTCCGGCCTGGACAGGCTCCATAGCCGGAGCGCCCACCATGCAGCCTATCGATACCGAATCGCGCGAGCGTAACGACGTTCGCGCTGACACGTCCGCGTTTTCCGCCGACGCCACGAACACGAACCTCACGATGTCCGCCACTGCCGAAACACCGTTCGCCCTCACGCCCCCGCACAACCCCGGCCAGATGCGCGTCACCAAGCGCAACGGCCGACACGAAGTCGTCGACGTCAACAAGATCGTGCGCGCCGTCACGCGCAGCGCGGAAGGTTTGCACGGCGTCGATCCGTTGCGCGTCGCGCTGAAAACCATCGGCGGCTTGTACGACGGCGCCAGCACGCAAGAGCTCGATCAGCTTTCCATTCGCACCTCCGCAGCCTTGACCGCGGAAGAACCCGAATACGGCCAGCTCGCCGCGCGCCTGCTCAGCGCCTTTATCGACAAGGAAGTGAGCGGCCAGGAAATCCAGAGTTTTTCGCAATCCATCGCGCGTGGCGCGGAACTGGGCATCGCCAATGAGCGTTTGCGCGATTTCGTGATGGCCAATGCGCGCAAGCTCAACGACGCGATCGATCCGCTCGCCACGCGCCGCTTTGAATACTTCGGTTTGCGTACGGTCTACGACCGCTATCTGTTGCGTCATCCGCAATTGCGCAAGGTGATCGAAACACCGCCGTATTTTTTTATGCGTATCGCCTGTGCGCTCGGCGGCAACGATATCGCCGAGACGCTGGAGCTGTATCGTTTGTTCTCCTCGCTAGAGTACATCGCCAGCTCGCCGACGCTTTTCAACGCCGGTACGGCGCACGAACAGTTGAGTTCGTGCTTCCTGCTCGATTCGCCGCAGGATTCGTTGGAATCGATTTACGAGAAGTACGGCGACGTCGCCAAGCTCAGCAAATTCGCCGGTGGTATCGGCTTGGCATATTCGCGCGTGCGCTCGCGCGGTTCGCTGATCAAAGGCACCAACGGACACTCGAACGGTTTGGTGCCGTGGCTAAAAACGCTGGATGCGTCCGTCGCCGCCGTGAATCAAGGTGGCAAGCGCAAAGGCGCGGCGTGCGTGTATCTGGAACCGTGGCACGCGGATATCGAAGAGTTTCTGGAACTGCGCGATAACACCGGCGATGAAGCGCGCCGCACGCACAACCTCAACCTCGCCAACTGGATTCCCGACGAATTCATGCGCCGCGTCGAGCACGACGGCAACTGGTCGCTGTTCGATCCCAAAGTCGTGCCGCATTTCGTGGACACCTGGGGCGAAACCTTCGAACGCGCCTACCACAAGGCGGAAGCCGAAGGTTTGGCGGTCAAAACGGTCAAGGCACGCGAACTGTATGCACGCATGTTGCGCACGCTGGCGCAGACCGGCAACGGCTGGATGACTTTCAAGGATCGCAGCAACGCCACCAGCAATCAGACGGCAAAGCCTGAGAACGTCATTCATCTCTCGAATCTGTGCACCGAGATTCTGGAAGTCACCAACGCCGGTGAAACCGCGGTTTGCAATCTCGGCTCAATCAACCTCTCCCGCCATGTCGTGGATGGCGCGTTCGATTTCGCCAAACTCGCCACCACCGTGCGCACCGCGGTGCGGCAGCTCGATCGTGTGATCGATCTGAACTTCTATCCGATCGACACAGCCGCGACGGCCAATCGCAAATGGCGCCCGGTGGGCCTGGGTGTGATGGGCTTGCAGGATGTGTTCTTCAAGCTGCGCCTACCTTTCGATTCGGCCGAAGCGCTAGCGCTTTCCACGCGCATCGCCGAAGAGATCTACTACAACGCGTTGGCGCAATCGAACGCCTTAGCCGAGCAAAGCGGCGCGCACCCGGGCTTTGCCGAAACCCGCGCGGCCCACGGCGAATTGCAGTTCGACTACTGGAAAGCCGCAACGCCGCACGACACCGCTCGCTGGGACGCGTTGCGCGACGCGATCAAAACGAATGGCTTGCGCAACTCGCTGCTGATCGCCATTGCGCCCACCGCAACCATCGCGTCCATTGCCGGCTGCTACGAATGCATCGAGCCGCAAGTCAGCAACCTGTTCAAGCGCGAGACCTTGTCGGGCGACTTTCTGGTAGTGAATCGCTACCTGGTGGAAGAGCTGAAAACATTGGGATTGTGGACGCCCGAAGTCCGCGACGCGATCAAGCTTGCGGAAGGTTCGATCCAGAACATCGCCGCGATTCCGGAACGCCTGCGCTCAATCTATCGCACCGTGTGGGAGTTGCCGCAGAAAGTGTTGATCGACTTGGCCGCCGCACGCGGTGCGTATATCGATCAAAGCCAGTCGCTGAATTTGTTTATGGAGAACCCGAACATTGGGCAGCTGAGCTCGATGTACATGTACGCGTGGAAGTCTGGCGTCAAAACGACGTATTACTTGCGCTCGCGTCCGGCGACGAAGATAGCGAAGACGACGGTGACTGCGTCGGCGACTGCTGTGCTTGCGCCCAGCGCGCAGGATGAAGCGACGGCCGCCGTGTTCTGTTCTCTCGAAAATCCCGAGTACTGCGAGGCTTGCCAATAAAGTCTCGTCGCCCCGGCGAAAGCCGGGGCCCAGCGACTTCAGTTACAGACGAGCAAAAGACACTAGGCCCCGGCCTTCGCCGGGGCGACGGGTTTAAAGCAAGGTTGGATAAAGGTCGTTCCAGTACGGATTGAAACGCTCAACGAGTTCTAACTTCCATTGGCGATGCCACTTCTTCAATAACTTCTCGCGGCTTATCGCTGATTCCATCGTTTCGTGCAGCTCATACCAGACGAGGCAATATGCAGCGTGAGCTCTCGTGAAGCTCGAAATAAAGCCAGAACGATGTTGCCACACTCGTTGAACCAGATCCGAGGTTACCCCGACGTACAAAACACCGTTCCGTCTACTAGCAAGTATATAAACACTGGGTTGCCGCGATCTCATGATGACGATTTTCGGCATCCATTTGCTTCCGGCAAATCCTCCAACACCCCTCACACTCGTCGTCCCGGCGAAAGCCCGGACCCAGCGACTTCCTACAAAATTTCCTGAGGACATCACGTTGAACGCCTCGCAACCCCAACACATCCTCGACCCCGGCTTCGAACTCACCCTGCGCCCGATGCGCTACCCCGAGTTCTACGAGATGTATCGCAACGCGATCAAAAACACCTGGACGGTGGAAGAAGTGGATTTTTCGCTCGACGTCACCGACCTCAAGTCGAAGATGACGGATGCGGATCGTCACCTGATCCATCGTTTAGTGGCATTCTTCGCTACGGGCGACACCATCGTCGCGAACAACCTGGTGTTGAACCTTTATCAGCACATCAACGCGCCGGAAGCGCGCATGTATTTGTCGCGCCAGTTGTTCGAAGAAGCGCTGCATGTGCAGTTCTATCTCACGTTGCTGGACACTTACATCCCCGATCCGAACGAGCGCAATAAAGCGTTTGCCGCGATCGAAAACATTCCGTCGATCAAGCAGAAAGGTGCGTTCTGCTTTAAGTGGATCGACTCCGTCCAGGACTTGCGGCGACTGGAAACGCGCGAGCAGCGCCGTCAGTTTCTGCTGAACCTGATCTGTTTCGCGGCCTGCATCGAAGGGCTGTTTTTCTTTGCCGCGTTTGCGTACGTGTATTTCCTGCGCTCGCGCGGACTGCTGCATGGCTTGGCGTCGGGCACCAATTGGGTGTTCCGCGACGAATCGGGTCATATGGCGTTCGCTTTTTCCGTGGTGCGCACCGTGCGCGCGCAAGATCCGGATTTGTTCGACGACGCGATGCGTGCAGATGTCGAAGCCATGCTGGAAGAAGCCATCGCCTGCGAAACGCAGTTTGCCGAAGACGTGCTTTCCGGCGGCGTGGCCGGCTTGTCGGTGAAGGATATGCGCCAATACCTGGAATATTGCGCCGATCAACGCCTCGCCCAGCTCGATCTGCCGAAGAAGTACGGCGCCAAGAACCCGTTCGACTTTATGGACCTGCAGGACGTGCAGGAAGTCACCAACTTTTTCGAGCGGCGCGTGTCGGCCTATCAGGTGGGCGTGGAGGGAGAGGTGGCGTTCGACATGGCGTTCTGATGCAATCTGTCGTCATGAACATGCCGCTTGTCATTCTTACCGATACGCCGGACCCTGCCGATGTGCTGTCGGTTCGCGCGCAGTTGAGTCAGTTCAATCTGGCTGCCACGCGCATCGACGATCAACGCGCGCTCGCCGTGCTGGTGAAAGATCCCGAAACCGGCGACGTGCTAGGCGGGCTTACGGGCCGCACGTCGCGCGGGATGTTGTTTGTCGAGGTGTTTTTCGTGGCCGAATCGCTGCGCGGCACGGGCTTGGGTAGCCGCGTGTTGCGCATGGCCGAAGAGGAAGCGGTACGTCGCGGCTGCCGCCACGGCTTGTTGCACACCAATACGTTTCAGGCGCCTGAGTTCTACAAGAAAAACGGCTGGGTGGAGATGGGATCGATTCCCAGCGATCCGCCGGGCAATTACCGCATCTTCTTTAGCAAGCAGCTCGACGCTTAACGCGTTTGCGTCGTTGCAAAACAAAACAGCCTCCGCGATGGAGGCTGTTTGCGTTATGGGCGTTGCGATCGGTGATTCACGTCCAGCTGCTGTCGTCGTCGAATCCGCCGCCGTCGAAGTTGTTGTCGTCGAAATCAGTGTTGGTGAAATCCTGACCGCCGCCGTTCGACGCGTTGCCGTCGTCGTAGAAATTGTTTTCGGTGACGTTTTCGATCACTTCGGGCTGGCCGCCGAAGCCGCCGCCGAAGAGTCCGCCGCCATGATGACCGCCGAGCAGGCTTTCAATGCCGTCGAACAGGAACATGCCGCCGGCGACACCGGCAGCCGTGGTTGCGGCGCTTTGCAGGAAACTCGGCGCGGCGCTTTGCGGCGCGGGCGCGCTGCTGCCGCCGAACAAACGATCGCGCCAGGTTGGGGCCGCTTGCTGTTGCGGCATCGGCGGCGGCGCCGAGCCCCATGCGGAAGGCTGTCCGCCGAGGAAACTGCCGCCGCCCTGTTGGCCCGCCGCTTTCGCTTGCAACTGCGCAATTTGCGCCTTGGCTGCGTCCAGCGCGTGCTGTTGCAACAAGCTGCGTTGCACGAGCAAGTACAACGCATCGGGCTGACCGGCCAGGCGCTGGTGAATCAGCGCATCGGCCTGCGCGTCCTTGGCCACGCCGTTGACGGCGGCCAGGCGCTGAAGGAAATCGTCGAGAAGAGTTTGTTCCTGGGGAGTCATGGGGATATCCGTTGGACTGCTAAGGGCGCCGGCACGATGCAGGCATCGAAGAAAGTATGCGCAGCTTGTGTGACCTCAAGGGGTGACCTTCGTGCTATGTCCCTTGGCGCTCAGACGGGAGCGCATTCAGTTTCGGCGGTCGAAAGGCCTATTGACTACAGGCGTAGTCATGGCGTAGCGTTGACTACAACTGTAGTCAGGCGAGTGCACCATCATGACCAAACCCTCGATCGGCGACCAGGAGCTCGCGCTCCTGCATTACCTGGCCGAACACGAACACGCGTCGGTGGGCGAAGTGGCCGCCGATTTCGGCGAGTCGCGTGGCCTGGCGCGCTCCACCGTGTTGACGATGATGGAGCGCTTGCGCGCGAAGTCGTATCTGAAACGCCGCCATGTGGAAGGCGTCTATCGCTACACCACCGCGACGGGACCGGGCGAAGCGTTGAACAATGCCGTGGGTCAGTTTGTCGAGAAGACGTTGTCCGGTTCGCTCTCGCCGTTCGTCGCGTGGATGTCGCAGAAGGCGGACGTCAGCGATAACGAATTGGCCGAGCTCGAGGCGCTGGTCGCGCAACTGCAATCCAGGCGCAAGGATGCTTGATATGGATACCTTGATCCCTCTCGCCGACACGCTGTTGTCACGCCTGATCTGGACCACGGCGCAAGCGACCGTGCTGATCGCGGGATTGTGGTTGTTGATGCGCTACGTGCCGCGGCTGGCGCCTTCGATTCGTTGCATGTTGTGGTGGCTCGTCGCCGCGCAACTCGTGCTTGGCATGGCCGTGAAAACGCCGGTGCAATTGCGATGGCTGACGCCCGCACCGGTGGCCGTGGACAGTTCGGCGCATGTCGCCGTCGAGTACGTGCACGCCACCAACCCTGCCTACGTTCCCCGCGCGCTGTCCGCGACGGCAGCGTTCGGCAGCGCATCTGCGTCGCACGTGGCGACGTCCGCGTGGTCGTGGTCGGAAGCGCTGGTGTTGCTGTGGCTGTCCTTTGTCGTGCTGCAGATCGTGCTGACCGCACGGGAATGGTTCGAAAGCCATGCCTTGCTGCGCGAAGCAAAACCGTCGGAAAGCGCCGCATTGCAGACCCTTTACTCGAATCAGGCGCGCGCGCTCGGCATGCGTCGCATACCGGCACTGCGTGTCTCCGATGCGATCGTCTCGCCGCAAGTCAGCGGTCTTTGGCGCCCCGTCGTGCTATTGCCCGCCGAACAAACGTTGTCGTCGGACGAATTGTCGATGGCGATCGCGCACGAGCTGGCGCATGTCCGACGCGGCGATTTGTGGCTGGGCTGGATACCCGCTGTCGCGCAGCGCCTGTTCTTTTTTCATCCGATGGTCGTGTGGGCGATGCGCGAGTACGCGGTGTACCGCGAAGCTGCGTGCGACGCGCAGGTGCTGCAGCGTCACGACGCAACGCCCCAACACTACGGGCATCTGCTGGTGCGCCTGGGCGTGGTAGATCCGATGCATTCCAGTCTTGCCGGCGCGTCGTCGACCTTCCTCCATTTAAAGAGGCGATTGATCATGCTGCAGCAAAGTGTGAACGACGGCACGCCGCGCGTGCGCAGTTGGCTGCTCGTTGCGGCGATTGCTGCGGTGGGCATTCTTCCTTATCGCGTGACCGCCGGCGATGCCGCATCGCAGTCGACGGCTCCGCCAACAACCGCTTTCGTGTTCGCGTCCACGCCGCAGTCGTTTGCGACGCCTGCCACGCCGCCAACACCGGCCACACCGCCCACACCCGTGACGCCGCCGACGCCCATCACGCCGCCGACACCGCGTACGCCCGCCACACCGCCGACGCCTCCAACGCCGCCGACACCACCTACGCCCGATGCGCTGGTCATTCACGACGCGGGACGCGGCGCGCACCACATCGACATCGACACCAACGCAAACGCGGCACGTGGCATTGCACTGTTCGATGGCGACTCGGTGATGATCAGCGGCAGCGACATCGATGTCGCCAACGCACAACGTCTGCGCAAGCAAAACGATGCGATGCTCTGGATTCGCAACGGCCAGAAGGCGTATGTCGTGCGCGACGCCAAACTGATTCACGAAGCCAAGGAAGCGTACGCGCCACTCAATCAGCTAGCGCGCGCACAGGGCGAACTTGCAGGAAAGCAAGGCGAATTGGCGGGTCGCCAAGCCGGACTGGCCGCACGAGAGGGCGCACTGGCAGATCGCGAAGCGCAACTCGCGTCGCGTCGCGCCAACCTCGACGCGCAACGCGCTTCACTGCAAAACGCCGCTACCTCGGATCGGCAGGAACAAGCCGCTCTGGAGCAAGGCCAAATGGCGGGCATGGATGCCGAGCAAGCTGCGATCAATCGCGAGCATCAGAAAATTCAGCAAATGAGCGAAGCGCTGTCACAGCAGCAACGCGATCTTTCCATGCGCCAGGAAGATATGTCGGCGCAACAAAAGCGCGCCACGGAAGAGGCCGATCGACAACTGGACGAAGTTGTGAAAGACGCGCAGGCGCGCGGCCTGGCGCAACCCGCGCATCTTTAAGACAAAGAGGTAAAGCACGATCGGCTTTACCTCTTTCTCCCGCATCACGCAAAGCAGCTAGCCGACAACCGCCCGCATTGCTGGGCGGCAGGGATCGTGCGTCTTTTTATCCCGCTTTCACGGAGCGATGTCATGTTCGGGTATTACCTCACGCTTGCCGTTCACAGCCTTCGTCGCAGCCGAGTCATCACCGCGTTGATGATTGCCGCGATCGGCCTGGGGATCGGCGCAAGCATGACGATGATCACTGTTATGCACATGATGTCGGGCGATCCGTTACCCGATCGCAGTGGGCAGTTGTTTGTGCCTTTGATCGATCCGTTTCCACTCGATCACGAGAAATCGAAAAACAACATCGCGTACGCCGATATGACATGGGTGGATGCGATGAACCTTCTGAAAGCGGCGCGCGCAAAGCGGCAAGCCGCCATGGTGGCGGGCGTTTTACCGATTCGTCCGGCGCAGAGCGCCGAGCATCCGTTCTTCGAATTTGGACATTTCGTTACCTCCGATTTCTTTCCCATGTTTGGCGTACCGCTACGCGAAGGCTCTGGCTGGACGGCACAGGACGATCAAGCGCATGCGCGCGTCATCGTGATCAGCGAGGAGCTTCGTCGCAAACTGTTCGGCACGGCGCCCGCCGTCGGCCGCACGATGCGCCTCAAAGACACCGACTTTCGCGTGATCGGCGTATTGGGCAATTGGCAGCCGCAACCCACGTTTTACGCGCAAATCGACGATCGCGCATTCGGTCGCGCGGATCAGTTCTTACTGCCTTTGCAAACGGCGCAGGAATTGAAACTCGACGCTGGCGGCCGTATGGCCTGCTGGGGCAGCAACGGCGACGCACGCACCAGCGATCACTGCACTTGGTTGCAGTTCTGGGTGCAGCTGGATAGCGCAAGCGACGTCCGTGCTTATCGCACTTACCTCAACGACTATTGGCGCGATCAAAAGGCGCACGGCCGCTTTCCCCGCCCCGTCGATGCGCAGCTTTACGGCTTGATGGACTGGCTCGCCAATCAGCGCGTGGTTCCGGACGACCTGCGCATGCAACTGTGGCTTGCGCTCGCATTCCTCGGCGTGTGCATGGTCAACATCATCGCCTTGTTGCTCGCCAAGTTTCTTCGACGCAGCAATGAAATCAGCGTGCGCCGCGCACTAGGCGCACGTCGGCGCGACATCTTTCTGCAGCTTGGCATCGAATCGGCCGTGGTCGGTTTCGCGGGCGGCGCGCTTGGGTTGGTTATCGCCGAACTCGGTTTATGGAGCATCCGCCGACAACCGGATGGCTACGCGCAATTGGCGCATATGGATGTCGCGATGCTGCTCGGCACATTCGCGCTTGCCGTTGTGGCCAGCGTGCTTGCCGCGCTGCTGCCCGCGTGGCGAGCCTGCAACGTGATGCCCGCTCTGCATATGAAAACTCAGTGAGGTCGCCATGTTCAAACTTCCGCCCCTTATCGCGAGCCTTACGCGGCATAAACTCACCGCGCTGTTGCTCGCGCTTCAAGTCGGTCTGACTTGCGCCATCGTCTGCAATGTGGCGTTTATGATCGTGCATCGCGTAGCGCAACTGCGCTTGCCGAGCGGCGTCGCCGAAGACGAACTGGTGATGATCGAAAATACGGATCTCAAAGAACAGACGCAGGCGCTGACACGACATAACGCCGACGTCGCGGCGCTACGACAAATACCGGGTGTGAAAACAGCGGTGGCGGTGGACTCCCTGCCCTTCAGCCATATGGATTGGCGCAACGGCATCTCGCTAGTGCCCGATGCGCCCGCGCGCGCTATCGCCTCCGCTTACAACGGCACGCCGGGCGAACTCGCCACACTGGGCTTGCATCTGGTGGAGGGCCGAGACTTTCTGGATAGCGAGTACCTACCCGTCGGCAGCGGGCAGGACTGGAATGGCCTGGATCGCATATCCGTCGCCATCGTGACCCGCGCGCTGGCCGACAAACTGTTTCCTGGCCAGGATCCGCTCGGCAAGGTGATTTACCCTTCCGAAAAGCCGGTGCGCATCGTCGGTGTCGTCGATCATCTGCTGCAACCGCGATTGAGCGACGACGGCGAAAACGAATTCGCGACGCTGCTGCCGATGCTGCCGGATTCGAACGGCATCACCTATGTCTTGCGCACAGCGCCGCAAGATCGCGAACGCGTGCTCAAGCAAGCGGCGGATGCGCTGAATCGGCTCGATGGCGATCGCATCCTTCGCTATCCGCAGACCTTTACCCAACTTCGCTCCGATTACTTTCGCCACGACCGTACGATGATCGGGCTGCTGATTGCCGCCGCAACGTGCCTGCTTTTCGTGACCGCGTTGGGCATTGCCGGCTTGGCGAGTTTCTGGGTGCAGCAACGCAGGCGCTCCATTGGTATTCGCAGAGCCGTGGGCGCCAGCCGCCATGACATCTTGCGTTATTTCCAGACCGAGAATTTCCTGATCGTCACGGCCGGCGTGCTGCCCGGCTGCCTGCTCGCCTATGCGCTGAATCTGGTGCTGATGGCGCACTACGAACTGCCGCGATTGCCTGCGCTTTATCTGCTGGCCGGCGCATTGGCATCGTGGCTGCTCGGGCAACTCGCCGTCGTGGGTCCGGCGCTGCGCGCCGCGGCGGTGCAACCGGTTGTCGCCGTACGCAATGCTTGAACGCGGCTTATTTACCCGACATCTCGCGCAGCGCGTCGAGCGTGTGCGTTTGCGCTTGTGCCGGCGACCACGATGCGATCTCCACCAACGAATAGCGATGACGCAATTGGCGTATCACCTGCAAGCCTAGCCAATAACCCGTGCGGTTCGGCACACCGGATTGATAGGGTTTCGGCGCTGCGTTGAACCAGCGCGAAAACATCTCCGGATGCTGGACGTCGATGACCTTGGCATGCGCGTCCGCAAGAAAGCGTTGCGCGATCTCGGGCAATTTTTCTTGAGGAATGTGACCCAGATTGTCCTGCAGCAACAATTCGCCATCGGCGTGCCCGGGAGCCAACAATCCGCTGACATACGTTGCCAAACCTTCTTCGAACAACGGCAACGTGAGCTCCGCATCCGGCATCACCCCATCGTTGCGAATACCGGCATGCTGCGCGTGATAAAGATGAAAAAGTTCGTGCGGCACCACGATATCGAGATTGGCGTGTTCCATCAGCAAGGTGTCCGCTGCGAACGCCAACACCGGTTTGCCGTTGGCGAGTACGCCGCTCTTCGCATCGAAGTTCGGCGCAAGCAGGATCGTCACCGGTGGATGCGTATCGGCATCGGGAAACAATGATTTGAAGCGCACAGATTGTTTCGCGACCGCATCCTGCAATGAGCGAACTTCTGCAGGGATATCCGCAGCCAAAGCGGGATATCGCGTAAACCGCCTACGCAGCCAGATCTGTCGGCGCGCCTGCCAGTAGGGATCGTGCTGTTTTTCCCAAACCACCGCGTCGTAGATATCGCGACGGGGCGTTTCGATATCGTGATCCCAGGCCTGTTGCTGTTGCTCGAAGGGCTTGCCTTCAGCGTCAGACCAGAAACGGGTAAACGATGTGCTGATGGATGGCGCCTGCGCATGTAACGCAGGCGCCAAGCTTGCGAGCAGCAGCGCCAAAACGCGTGCCCTGCTGCTCGCGACCATCAGATTAACGCCACGGCCAAGGCTTCAGCGCGTACTCGTTCGGCGGGGTATCGCCAGCCAGATTCGTCACGAAGTAATCCCAGCGACGACGCGTGGCGTACGGCGTGGCCGCCGCATAGCCGTGATGCACGTTCGGGATAAGCAACATGTCGAAGTTCTTGTTGGCCTTGATCAACGCATCGATCACCAGCATGGTGCTGTACGGCGGCACGTTGTCGTCGATCGAGCCGTGCACCAGCATCAAGCGACCTTTGAGGTTCTTGGCGATGTCTTGGTTGGCCTGATTGTCGTAGTTGGTCGTGCCGTCTTTGTTGGTGACCAACAGCGCCTGCCACTTTTCGCCCCAATCGTCTTCGTATTCGCGATTGTCGTGGTTGCCGCTTTCAGCCCAACCCACTTTGAAGAAGTCCGGATAGCTGAATAGCGCATCCGCCGTCGCATTGCCGCCGCCGGAGTGACCCCAGATACCGACGCGATTGACGTCGATCCACGCATAGCGCTGGCCGAGTTCTTTGATCGCGGCGACTTGATCCGGCAACGTGTTGTCGCCCATCTTGCCGTACCACACGTCGTGGAAGGTCTTCGAACGCCACGGCGTGCCCATGCCGTCGATGGCGACGACGATAAAGCCCAGCTCCGCCATCGACTGATTGTTGGCATATCCCAGCTCAAAACCAAAGCTGTCGACCGATCCGGTCTGCGGACCCGGATAGATGTAATCGATGATCGGGTACTTCTTGCTCGCATCGAAATGCGTGGGCTTGTACATCAATCCGTACAAATCGGTTTTACCGTCGCGCGCCTTCACCACGATCTGTTCCGGCGGCTGCCAACCCGTAGCGGTCAGGCGCGAAATATCCGTCTTGGCGACGGTGGCGATGGTGTGGCCGTCGTTCGCATCGCGCAGCACCGTAACCGGCGGCTTGTCGACCGTAGAGTAACTGTCGACGAAGTATTTGCCGTCGTCGGACATGGTGATCGTGTGATCGGCCGATTCCGGCGAGAGCAGCACCGGCTGACCGCCGTCCAGGCTCACCTTCCAGAATTGCTGGTAATACGGATTGACGCCCGGCGTACGACCGACGCCACGGAACCACACCGTGCGCGTTTTATCGTCGACCTTCAGCACTTCGGTGACGTTGCCTTCGCCCGTGGTGACGGCGTGCTTAACCTGACCGTTGCTCAGATCGTAGAGATACAAATTGCCCCAATCGTTGCGCTCGCTAAACCAGATCGCTTCGTTCGCATTGGGCAGGTAACGCCAGTTCACTTCGCCGTTGCCGCTTTCGTAATACGTGGCGACGTCTTCGTGGAACACCGTGCGTACTTCACCGGTTTTCGCATCGGCGATGCGGAAGGTTTCGTGCTTGTGATCGCGCGAGGTGGATACGAACGCGAGCGTCTTGCCGTCCTTCGCCCACTTCACATCGTCCCAGCCGCCATTGCGGCCGCAGCTGACGTCGTCGCACAAGCTGGAGCGGTGTTGATCCGGATCCATCTTCACACGCACGACTTTGCGCGCGGGCACATCGATGATCACGCGCTCGATCATGGTGATGTCTTTATCGCCTGGCATGGGGTATTTCCACGCCTCCAATTCCGGGTGGCCGACCTTGGTGGTGACCGTGTACATGTCGCCGTCTTTGCGCTGATCCTGTTGGAACGTCGCGATCTGCTTGGAGTCCGGCGACCATTCGAGAATCGCTTCGTCAGAGTGCTTCCAGCCAGCGTTGTCGGTGGCGTAGCCGAAATTTTCCACACCATCGGTGGTCAGCTGCGTTTCCTTGCCGGTGGCGACGTCGCGCACCCACAGGTTCCAGTTGCGGATAAAGGCTTCTTGCTTGCGATCGGGCGACAACACGCCGGGTTCCTTGCCGGTTTTCACCAGCTTGGCCTGGTCCTGGCAATCGCCGGCTTTCTTCAGATCGCACAAGTAGTGCTTGCCGCCTACGACAATGTCGTCGCGCCCGTCGGCGGCGACGCGAAAATCCATGACGTGGAGCTTGTCGGCCTTGACGTTCTTGTCGCCGGCCTTGGTCAGCGCTGCAGCCAGTTTCGCCTGGTCGAACAGCGGCTCGGCCTTGCCGTTGGTGGCGTCCATACGCTTGTAATGGTCGCCTTTGGCGTCGTGATCGACGTACCAGAAGTGCGTGCCATCCATCCAATGCACCATTACCACGGCGTGATCCACCAGCGGCATGGTGTTGTACACCATGTACTTTTCAGCTTGCGCATAGTCTTGCGCCGTGAGCGTGCGGCCTTCGGCCATCGCGCCGCCAGGAATCGATGCCAGGCCCAGCAGCCCGCACACCAGCGCGCCGTAAAGACGCGACCTGCCGTTTATCGAATGCATGTTTGCTCCCAATGAAAAACGAGCGGCCGCGACGGCGGCCTCCCCCAAAATCGTGTCACAACCTTTGATCGTAATGCCCGGCGCGCCCGGCCACCCCTGCCAAAGGTCCTTGCAAGACTGTGCGAACGCAGCATGGCGTTCTATTGTGTAGCGCGCCGTCCCCACCGCCGTGCCGCCCTTGGTGGCCGCCTGATTCGGAGATTGATCATGTCCATGCGTCTAACCGTGATCGGCAACTATGTGTCGCCCTATGTACGCAAGGCTTTGGTATGCCTGGAGTTGAAAGGGCTCGACTATGAGGTCGACCCGATCGCACCCTTCGTCGGCAATGACGAATTCAGCCGATTGAGTCCGTTGCGGCGCATCCCGGTGCTGATCGACGGCGACCTGATCCTCAACGACTCGTCCGTCATTTGCCAATATCTGGAAGACAAGCACCCCACGCCCTCGCTTTATCCCGTCGACGTGGCCGATCGCGCCAAGGCGCGCTGGCTGGAGGAATACGCCGATACGCATCTGGCGGATGTGTTGATCTGGCGGATGTTCTATCAAGTCGCCGTTCGTCGCCACGTGTTTCAAGAACAAGCCGATGAAAGCATCGTGCAACGTGCGCGCGACGTGGAAATTCCCGCCGCGCTGGATTATCTGGAAACGCAATTGCCGGAAGACGGCTTTATCTTCGGCGCGTTGTCCATCGCCGACATCAGCATTGCCTGTTATTTCCGCACCGCTTCGTTCGTGCGCTATGTCGTCGATCCCGCACGATGGCCGCGCACCGCGTCGCTGGTCGAACGGACGCTTGCGTTGCCGTCGTTTCAGAAATTGGCGCGACTGGAAGACGCTATGCTGCGCATTCCGCTTGCGCAACAACGCGATGCGCTGGCGGCGGCGGGCGCGCCGCTGACCTGCGAAACGATGGGCACCCTGATCGCAAAACACGGACTGCCGCGGGGTTGACTTCGCTTATGCAGCGACTATTTCAAAATAAATAGTCCCCACTCTCTCCCGCGAGATTTTCATGGAAACACGCACGCTCGGCAAAAATGGCCCCATTGTTTCCGCCATCGGTCTCGGATGCATGGGTATGAGCGATTTTTACGGCGCGCGCGACGACGCCGAATCCATCGCGACGATTCAGCATGCGCTCGACCTCGGCGTCTCCTTGCTCGACACGGCCGACATGTACGGTCCTTACATCAACGAAGAACTGGTCGGCAAAGCCATCAAAGGGCGTCGCGACCAGGCGTTTATCGCGACCAAGTTCGGCATCATGCGCGATCCGTCGGACCCGACCAAACGCGGCGTCAACGGCCGGCCGGAATACGTGCGCAACAGTTGCGACAGCAGTCTGAAGCGACTGGGCGTCGATCATATCGACCTGTATTACCAGCACCGCGTAGATACTAGCGTGCCGATTGAAGAAACCATCGGCGCGATGGCGGAACTGGTGACGGCGGGCAAGGTGCGTTATCTAGGCCTGTCCGAAGCGTCCGCGCAAACCATCGAGCGCGCCAGCACCGTGCATCCGATCTCTGCGCTTCAGAGCGAGCTTTCATTGTGGACGCGCGATCCGGAAGAAAACGGATCGTTAGCGATGTGCCGCAAACTCGGCATTGCGTTCGTCGCGTATTCGCCGCTGGGCCGCGGTTTTCTCACCGGCGCCATCACCAAGCCGGAAGATTTCGACGATGACGATTTCCGCCGCACCAATCCGCGTTTTCAGGGCGAAAATTTCGCGCGCAATCTGATGTTGGTGAAGCAAGTGGAAACGCTGGCTGCGGAAAAAGGCTGCACGCCGGCGCAACTGGCCTTGGCGTGGGTGCTGGCCCAAGGCGACGACATCGTGCCGATTCCGGGCACCCGTCGTAGCGCGCGTCTGGATGAAAATCTCGGCGCGCTCAAGGTGCGCCTGGACAAGAACGAGCTCGAATCGATCGACCGCATTTTCCCGCCGGAAGCCGTGGCCGGAGAGCGGTATGCTCCGCAAGGTATGGCACACGTCGTCAAGTGATTCCGTGGACACGATCAGGCGCATACAACCGGAAACGGTTTTTGCGATACCCGGCCTCTGCGCCGCGACCCGGGTTGGGAACGTGTTGTTTGTCTCGGGACAAGTTCCCCTGGGTCCGGGCGGAGAGCTGGTCGGCGTCGGCGATTTTCGGGCGCAGGCCGAGCAGGTCTTCGAGAATCTGGGCGAAGTGCTGCTCGCTGGCGGCAGCGGGTTCGACCGGATCGTGAAACTGACGGCTTTTTTCGTGGATATCGCCCGCGATTTGCCGGTTTATCGAGAGGTCCGCAACGAATACATCGCCGCCGACGATGCGGCGGCCGGTTCGGCGGTGCAGGTGAGCAAGCTGTTCCATCCTTCGGTATGGCTGGAGGTGGAGGCGGTGGCGCTTTGCAGGGATTGATCATCGCACCACGACTCCCTCTCCCCGGAGGGGAGAGGGGATTGGACCTCGCGTATTACAATTATTGGATGACCACCCCCGAACACTCCCCGCTCGGCAAGCACACCGCTTACGCCGATCGTTACGACCCCACGCTGCTGTTTCCGATTCCGCGCCAAGCCAAGCGCGACGAAATCGGCGTGCGCGAACCGCTGCCCTTCCAAGGCGTGGATATCTGGAACGCCTACGAATTGTCGTGGCTGGATATGCATGGCAAACCGATGGTGGGCGTGGCGGAATTCCATGTGCCGGCGAATTCGCCGAATATCATCGAGTCCAAATCGTTCAAGCTGTATCTCAACGGTTTCGCGCAGGAACCGCTGGCGAACGTGGCCGCATTGCGCGCGCTGTTGCAGCAAGATCTCACGCGCGTCGCGGGCGCGGTGGTGAACGTGACGATTCGCGCGCCACGCGTGGCGCAGCACACGTTTGCCGACCTGGCTGGCGAATCCATTGACGAGCTGCCCGTCGCCATCGACGACTACGGTCCGCCCAAGGCCGATTACCTGCACGCGAACTCGGATGCAGAGATCGTGGAAGAAACCTTGGTCTCCGATCTGCTCCGCTCCAATTGCCCCGTCACCGGGCAACCCGACTGGGGCAGCGTGCAGATCGCTTATCGCGGTGCGCCGATCGATCGTGAAGGATTACTGCGTTACCTGGTGTCGTTCCGCACCCACAATGAATTCCACGAGCAGTGCGTGGAGCGCATCTTCGTGGATGTGATGAAGCGCTGCGCGCCGCAGCGTTTGAGTGTCTATGCTCGCTACACCCGTCGGGGTGGGTTGGATATCAACCCGTTCCGGAGTACGGATGCCGCCTTGCCGGGCAACTCTCGCGCAGTGCGCCAGTAATCCCGGAGTATGCTCTGATCAATTCTGCGCGGGCGGCATGATGTTCAGAAGGCTCGCAGGGTGTGTTGCGCGGCGCAGGGCAGACTGGCCGTCTGTTCAAGACGCGCGGCGCAGCCTGCGAGCCTTCTGAACATCACCCTTCGGGCCGGTTCTATCCGTCCGCATCCCTTCGGCCCATCGTCTCGACAGACAGCCAGTCTGCCTTCGCCGATGACCCTGTGGTCTGCGAACGGATAGAACCGGTGACGCCCGTGCAGAATTGATCAGAGCATCCTAAACTCTGCGCCCCGGTCATCGGCACTTCAGATCGCTGGCGCTAGCCTTAACAACTGCATTCGAAACCGCCGGTCTCCGGTCACGTTTTTCCTTATTTTCGGAATCCCGCCCATGAAACTTTCCGCACGTTCCGCCGCCGTTTATAGCGTCGCCTTGGTTGGCCTGCTGGCCCTTAGCGCCTGCGGCAAGAACGAGCAACAACAGTCGGCCAATCAGCCGGCTGCCTCGAGCACCGCCCCCGCCGCAGCCAGCACCGCCGCCAAGCCGGCTCCGGCCAGCACCGCACCGGCCAAACCCGCCACGGCTGCCGCGCCGGCTCAGCCGGCACCGGCCAGCACGGCCGCGCCGGCTGCCGCCGCCGCGCCTACCGCCGAAGGCTTCCAGGTGAGCACGGTGACGTTGGGCGATACGGTCAATGCCGATCACAAGGTCAAGAAAGATCTGAGCAGCTTCTCGCCGAGCCAGAAGACCATCTACGTCAGCGTCGAAACCACCGGCAGCACGCCGGGCGCCACGCTCAATGCGAAGTGGACGTACCTGGACAAGAGCCAGATGATCATGAGCACCAGCCAGTCGATCGTGGCCGATAGCCCGAGCGTCACCACCTTCCGCTTGCAGAACCCGGACCTGTGGCCGGAAGGCAAGTACAAGGTCGACATCTCGGTCGATGGCAAGCAGGTCGCGAGCAAGAACTTCGAAGTCAAGAAGATCTAAGCCTCGCAACACGTTCGATGCCGGGGCGCTCCATTGGAGCGCCCTTTGTTTTGCGAAACACCACCGCAAGTTATTACCTGTCATGCCAGGTATGGCACCATCGCGGTCTAGGGTAAGCCTGTGTATGGTTTCTGAGAGGCGTTGGTAGCGTGGAGCAACAAGGCGGGGCCGAAGTCCTTAGCCAGGAAAACGCCTTGAGCCGGCCTGGCCCGGTGTGGTTGCGCCGATTCGGCGGGCCTGCGCTATCGGTATTGATGCTCGGCCTGGCGCTGTTTGCGCTGTATCGGCTGGCGGGCGAAGTCAGCTATCACCAAGTGGGCGAATACATGCATCGCCTGCGTCGCGGTCGCATCGGTCAAGCGATCGTGCTTACGATGCTCGGTTACGCGGTGATGCCGCTGTACGACTTGTTCGCACTGAAATCCATCGACCGCAAACTGCCGACGCCGCGCGTCGCGCTGATTTCCTTTATCAGTTACGCCTTCAGCAACACGCTGGGCATGGCGATGCTGGTGTCGGGATCGATCCGCTATCGCTTTTATATCCAGTCCGGCTTGTCGACGATGGATGTCGCCAAGGTGGTGGTGTTCTGCACGATCAGCTTTTGGCTGGGCCTGTTTGCAATCACCGGCGTGACGTTGTTGCTGGTGCCGATTCCTCTAGGATTGCCGCTTTCTCATCAGCGCTTGCTGGTGGGCATTGCGCTGTGTGCGATTCCGTCATTGTGGTTGATCGGCGGCGCAATGCTTCGCCGTCCCATCAAGGTGTGGCGTTGGAAGATGCAGTTGCCGCCATTGTCGGTGGGTCTTCAGCAGGTCTTCGTCGGCGCGCTGGATTGGGGACTGGCCGCGGCGGTGCTTTATGCCTTGATGCCCGATTCGCTGGGGCTGCATTTCGGATCGTTTCTCGCCATTTTTGCGCTGGGGCAGATCGCCGGTCTGATCAGTCATGTGCCAGGCGGCTTGGGTGTGTTCGAAGCGGTGATGTTGGCGGGCTTCGGCGCGACCGGTAATCAAGCCTTGTCGGCGCCGATTCTTGGCGCGTTGGCGGCGTATCGCGGCGTGTATTACTTGCTGCCGCTGTGCGCGGCCACGGTCGCCGTGGTGATTCGCGAAGCGCGTGGTCTGCGTCAAACCGCGCTGCTTACGCCATGGTTCAACGGCATTTTGCCGCCATTTTTCGCCGGACTCACGCTGGTATCCGGCGCGGTGCTGCTGTTCTCCGGCGCAACTGCCGTGTTGCCGGGTCGATTGGAATTGCTGAGCGATCTGCTGCCGTTGCCGGTGATGGAAGCCTCGCACTTTTTGGCGAGCGTGATCGGCATGTCGCTGTTGATACTTGCGCGCGGATTGCAGCGCCGACTCGACGCGGCGTATTGGTTGACTTTGGTGCTGCTGGTGGCGGGCGCGGTGGCGTCGCTGCTCAAAGGTATCGATTACGAAGAAGCCGGCTTGCTGATGTTGCTCGCCGTCGCGCTTGCGCCCGCGCATCGATTGTTCTATCGACGCGCGTCAATGTTCGACATGAGCTTTTCGTTCGGCTGGGTGCTGGCCTGCGCCACGGTGCTCGGCTGCACCGCGTGGCTGGTGCTTTTCAGCTATCAGCACGTGGAATATCGCAACGACTTGTGGTGGCAATTCAGCTTCTATCACGGCAATGCGCCACGCGCGTTGCGCGCCCTGGTCGGCGCGACCGGCGTGGCGTTTTTGTTTTCGCTCACCACCCTGATTCGCTCGGCGCGTGCGCGCCCAACGCTGCCGAATGAAACCGACATCGCGCGCGCGTTGCCGCTGATCAAGCACTACACCTCCGCGCAAGCGCATCTTGCGTTGATGGGCGACAAAAGCCTGCTGTTCGATCCGGACAACAAAGCCTTCATCATGTACGGCATCGCAGGCCGCAGCTGGGTGGCGATGGGCGATCCGGTCGGTTTGGACGATCGCGCGCGGCAAGAGCTCGTGTGGACCTTCCGCGAACGCTGCGAACGCGCCGGCGGATGGCCGGTGTTCTATCAGGTGAATCCGGCGGATCTGGATCTGTATCTCGAAGTCGGCATGAGTCTCTTGAAAGTCGGCGAAGAAGCGCGCGTGCAGCTGGATCAATTCAACCTCGATGGCAAATCGAAGAAGGTGCTGCGCAATACGGTCAACAAGCTCACGCGTGACGGACTGCGCGTGGAGATCGTGCCCGTCGAACAATTACCGTCGCTGCTGCCGCAATTGAAATCCATCTCCGATGCATGGCTGCGCGACAAACGCGTGCGCGAAAAAGGTTTCTCGCTCGGCGCATTCGAAGAACGCTATTTGTTGCGCACGCCCATGGCGGTCGTGTGGCAGGAAGATAAGCCGGTGGGATTTGCGAATTTGTTCTTGTGCGAAAGCATGGAAGAAGCGTCGGTGGATCTGATGCGCTACCTGCCTGATGCGCCGTCCGGCTTGATGGACTATTTGTTCGTGGAGCTGATGCAGTGGTCCAAGGCGCAAGGCTACCGCTGGTTCAACCTCGGCATGGCGCCGCTCTCGGGCTTGCAGAGCCGCCGCCTGGCGCCGCTCTGGAGTCGTTTCGGCGCGCTTATCTTCGGCCGCGGCGAACGCTTCTATAATTTCCAGGGCCTGCACCGCTACAAAGACAAGTTCGATCCCGAATGGGAGCCGCGGTACCTGGCAGCACCGGGCGGCATTGCGTTGCCGGTGGTGCTCACCAATGTCGCCAGCCTGATTTCGGGCGGCCTAAGCGGAGTCGTGCGTCGATGAAATTGCGTGTCGCTGTTGCTGTTGTCGTTGTGGCAGTCGTCGCCGCGCTCTTCATTTGGAAACCGTTTCCGCGTCCCAGCCTGGACGAAGCCACGGTCAAACTGATGCCGACCGCATCGGCGCCGGCCGGTCACGACGACGTGGTCGCAATTTTCTATTCCGGCGACGGCGGTTGGCGCGATCTGGACAAAGAAATGGGCGCGCGCCTTCAAGCGCGCGGCATTCCGGTGCTTGGCGTCAGCTGTCTGGATTACTACTGGCGTCTGCGCCCTGCGGACGAGTCCGCGCGCGACCTCGATGCGCTGATTACCAAGTACACCACGCAGTTGCACAAGCAGAAGGTGTGGTTGATCGGCTTCTCGTTCGGCGCGGACGTGCTGCCCACCATCGTCGGCAAACTCAGCCCCGCCAATCGCGATCGCATCACGCAGATGACCTTGCTCTCGCCAAGCACGGATGTGAACTTCGAGATCGAGATGGAAGGCTACATCATGGTGCGCGAGAACTGGTTGAAGACGCACCTGCAGGAACTCAAGCAATGGCTCAATCCGGTGCCGCACTATCCCGCGTTGCCGGCGCTGACCGCATTGCAGGATAAACCGCCGACGGTTTGCTACTACGGCCGCGACGACGGCGACGACACCGTGTGCAACGACCCGCACCTGCCCGCTTGGGTGAAGGTGCACGTGATGCCCGGCGATCATCATTTCGATTACAACTACGACGGACTCGCCACGCGCATGATCGGCGAGCTTCCCGGCGATCCGTCCTCCGCGACACCACCCGTCGCACACTGACGTATGGCGCGCCGATGACTACGGCGTGCATATCGGCCTCAAGCATCGCTGCGACGCTGCAACGGCGTCGACGACTTCGCATTTTTCACCAAGCTAAATCGTCGTGACATCTGTGCACACCGCAGAGACGAATGATTTACAAGCGAGGTGATCAAATCGGTCAATGCACGGTGTGCATGCGCACCAGTGCGATCTCTCACTACCTGTGGCCAATTTAGCGAGGTACCGCCATGAATCAGGACATGATCCGGGGTCAATGGAAACAACTTGCCGGCAACATCAAGAAACAGTGGGGCAAGCTCACCGACGACGATCTGAAAGTCGCCGAGGGAAGCACGGAGTACCTAGCGGGCAAGATCGAAGAACGCTACGGCATCGCCCGCAATGAGGCCGAAAAGCAAATACGCGAATTCGAGCGTCACTTAGACAGCAAGCATAGTCCGACAACGCATCATTAAGTCCATCCAATGCGGCCCCGCACCAGCACGCGCCACTATCGAGCGCGTTAGGGCTGGTGCGGGGAAACAGGCCAGCGATCGCGCTGGCCTTGTTGTATCCGGCGCTCACGAAATTTTGCCCAACTTCTTGCGCTTGCATGCGTCGACGATACGTCGTCGAAAACAACGCGAGCCGTCCGTCATCGCGTGAACGTTCGTGGCGCGATTTTTCACATGCCTGAATCGCCCTGCTCAACAAGGACGATCCTTTCACGGGCACGCTGGTCGAATCGGTTGCGTGAGATGCGGCACGTCTTGCATCGCCTAACGACCGAATCTAAGGGAACCACATGAATCGCGACACGATCAGCGGTCAATGGAAGCAGATCAGCGGCAGGATCAAGCAGCAATGGGGCAAGTGGACCCACGACGATTTGAAAGTTGTCGAAGGCCACTCCGATATGTTGTCCGGCCGCATGCAAGAACGTTTCGCGGTGGCTCGCACCGACGCGCAACGGCAAATTCGCGCGATCGAGCGGGATCTGGATATCAGCCGTTACAGGCCTAGTCCGCGCCACCACTGAGCCCTGCGTCGCATCCGCATCGCAGCGCGGTCGCCGCAACTTTCGCATGGGGAGCAGCGCTCTCCGAACCTTCCTTCGCTGGAGATCATCATGCTCTATTGGGCAGCCGTATTTTTTATCATCGCCATCATCGCCGCCGTATTCGGTTTTGGCGGCATCGCCGCTGGCGCGGCGAGTATCGCGAAAATTCTTTTTATCGTCTTTATCGTGCTGTTCGTGTTGTCGCTGATCTTTGGCGGCATTCGCCGCGGTCCACGACTCTGACGAGTGTTTTGGCGCCACTACCGTCTCGTGGTGGCGCCATACGTTCGCAACGTCGCATCAACGACTTTGGAACACGCTCACGCGATGCGTATCGCCATGATCCTCAGTGACCAACCAGGGCTCGTTCGCGATCACCGTCGTGCACGGCCCAAGCGTCCAGAGCCGAATCGTCCGCCGCTCCGCCTGGCGCCGCAAATCATCCAGCACTGAGCGCAACAACGTTCCAGTAAATGGCGTGTACAGATAAAACACCGAGCCTTCGGATAAATCGGTGGCCCTTACGTCCTGGGCGATAAACGACGCTCGACCGATGTTGAGCGCCTGCGCACATTGGCGCGCACTCACGACATAAGCATGCTCCAATTCAATGCCGATGCAACGCGCAGGCGTGCAAATCGCCGTCAATAACGCGACGTGCCCGAGTCCAGAACCCAGATCCATGACCACATCGCGCTCATCGAGCTGCGCGCGCGCGATGAAATCGAAAATATGTCGCGCAGGCGTGGGCTGATAAAACACCATCTCGTTGGCCAGTTCCGAAACATCGCCGGGCGCTTCGAAATTCAGCACGCCAGCGACCAAGGCGTCGAGCGGATCGTAGCGTTCGGCGCGATCTTGCTGCCGCAACGCTTCGGCCCAATCGCATAACGACTTCGCACCACTACCTTGACGAATATCGTCGCGAATCGATTGAAAGAGCTGCTCATTGATCGCCTCCCATTCCGCCATCACGGCGTTGGCGCGTTGACAGAGCGAAGACTCCAACGACGATTCGTCGTAGACCAGCCATGCTTCCAGACGATCCAGCGCATCGATGCGGCGCGCCAATTGATCCGGCTCGCGCAGCGATCGATCCTGTAGCAACGCATCAACGGTGTTTTGCAGCGAAGTGGTCATTGGCCTGCGATTCCTCCTTCACTAGGATGGACACGGACATGACCGCCATCAATAGGCCAAAGGCCCCGTATGAACTCGCAGCCTGCCATTCGACCGATCAGGAAAGCGGACTACGCAGCTTGGTTGCCGCTGTGGGATGGCTACAACGCCTTTTATGGAAGACAGGGACCAACGACGCTGGCAGCCGAGATCACACAAGCCACGTGGTCGCGTTTTTTCGACGCGTACGAACCAGTGCACGCCTTGGTCGCCGAACACGAAGGCAAGCTGATCGGCCTCGCCCACTATCTTTTCCATCGCAGCACGACGCAGATCGAACCAAGCTGCTATCTGCAGGATCTTTTCACCGATGAAAACGCGCGCGGCACCGGCGTGGGACGCGCGCTGATCGAAGCGGTGTATCGCGCCGCCGCGGATGCGGGTTGTCAACGCGTGTACTGGCACACGCACGAAACCAATACGACGGCGCGCCAGCTGTACGACAAAATGGCGCAGAACTCGGGCTTTATCGTCTATCGCAAAGCGCTATAGCGACGCCGTGCGGCGCAGCCATTCGCTCAATTGCGCCAGCACCTGATGGCGACCGGTTTCGGTTTCGTTGAACAGTTCGTGGTACAGCGTATCGAAGAATCGGCTGGTAAGAAGCTTGGTCGCCCATGCGCCGTTGGCGAAATCCCGACTGCCGGACGGATCGGCCAGGCGATCGCTACCTGCCGCCAGCAATAACGTCGGCACACGCAAGCGCCACGCATCGGCAATGCTCGATGCGCCCGCGCGAAAAATAAAATCGGCCATGCGCGGCGTCACCCATCGCGTACAAAGTGGATCGTTGCGATACGCCTCGATCACTTTTTCATCGTGCGACAAACCATCCAACGGCAGACCGTTGCGTAGCGGAAGATTCGGCGCCACACGCGCCAAGATCGCCGCCAAGCGCTTCAACCAGGGCGCCTCGAACGCGCGCAACGCGGGCGACGACAGCACCAGTCGGGGCGGCTCGATTCGGCCGTCCAGTACCGTCCGCAATGCGACCAGGCCGCCCATGCTGTGACCGAGCAACACCGGCTGCTTTCCGAGCTCCTCGGCATAGCGCTCGTAGACCGTCGCCAGGTCGCTCAGCAAATCGTCGCGGCGACGCAAGGCCGCACGCGGCCCCGGCGACCGGCCGTGACCGCGCTGATCGTAGCTGCGCACGGCGTAGCCATGTGAGACAAACCATTTGGCGAGCGTCTCGTAGCGCCCGCTATGTTCGCCCAGTCCATGCACGATCAAGACGGCGTTGTGCGCCGATGCGTTGGGCCAGTCGCGCACATACAAACGTTGCCCGTCGGCCATGGTCATCCACGACGACGCATCGTCGGCTTCGCCGCGTCCCGCCGTCGACTCAACTCGCGCGTGTCGTCCCATCACCGCCCCCGTTTTGGCTTGCGTACATTAACGCCCGCACCTCGTTTGCGATAGCCGGGAAATCAGCGACGACCTTCACGATTTCGCCGACCTGCGTTCGACGCATGGATCGATTCAGCGCGACGGCGCCAGCCGCATGCCCTCGCCCCACGCCCGCCACTTCTCCACGTTCAATCCTTTGATGGCAAACCATAGCGCGCACAGACCTTCGCCCGGCAAGCAAGGGAACAGCAGGTACGGAAGCAATTGCGCGTGCAGTTTCGGCGCGATGAAACTCACGAAGCCGTCGGTGAAATAACACAGGCCGGAAAGACTAAGCAGCACGCCTACGATGCGCGGCAAGAAATTCGAACGGAAGATCAAGCATCCAAACAACAATTCGTCGATGCCGTAAAACAGAAACGAAATCAGCAGCCCTGTATCCTGCAATTGCACGGACACGTAGGACAAGGTTTGCAACTGCTGCGCACTGAAAGCGCTCAACGCACCGCCTTCCATCGCTAACTTCAACGGCACATAAGCATTGAGCATATCGATGCTTTCGATCGCCGTGCCGACCAGCCCACACCCCATCGAGACCGCTGCGATAACCACGTTCACGCGTCGAAACAGGATGAAACCGATGATTTCGTTGGGAACGTTACATAGCAGCAAAACGAGATGCGCGGCAAACCCCGCGCGAAACAAGGTTTCGTGCGCCATGATGTTGTGAAGCGTCGCCGCAGCATCGCCATCGACGATCAGCGTGTTGCGCACGCAACCGATATCGAACGCACCGCACACGATGCCCGTCAGCGCCAGAATGCCGAGCATCCGCGCAAGCGCGAGCGGCGAATACGATTCCGAATCGAGATCCGACATCACGAAGCCCTCCGGTCGTAGGAGCTCCTGACCTATTTCGCACGCGATGGATGACAGCTTAAAGATGCGCTCGCCCAGCGATGGTTTCGCGTGCTGAAAGTACTCGCTTTCCATGGGGAAAAGCGTCGGATGCAGCAACGAAAATGGCGCGCCCGGAGGGATTCGAACCCCCGACCAATGGCTTCGGAAGCCACTACTCTATCCGGCTGAGCTACGGGCGCGTGACGAAGCGCTGACGCGTGCGATCCGAGGGATGTGCGTCAGGCGGACGGGAAGTATAGCGGAGTTGGGCGGGGGCGCCCAAGGCGCAACGTAGCCCCCTCACCCCAGCCCTCTCCCCAACGGGGAGAGGGAGGAGCGGAAACGGATCAGCGTGCTTTGATCAGCTGGCTCAACGTATCGGGCTTGCTGGTATCGCGTTCCAGATGCGGATACTTCAGGCCGCCGTGATAGTCGATGCGCACGGTCTTGTACTCGTCGAAGTTCTTCACCAACAGTTCGATGGGCTGATTGGTGTCCTTCGCCGCTGCGGTGACAGCGTCCTTGAGCGCATCCGCATCGTAGCTGCGGCCGTTGATGGCCACGATGGTCATGCCCGGCGAGAGACCGGCGTTGAATGCAGGGCCGTCCCACAGCACATCGCCGATCGCGCCTTCTTTGCCCACCGATACGCCCAGCGAGAACGTAAGATCGGCGGTGTGACGGAAACCTTCGGCCGCCTTGATCGCATCGGACGGCTTGTCGGTATAGACCAGCTTCCAGCCGTGCGATTCCAGACCGCCGGTGAGCGGACCGTGCCCGTCCAGACGCGTGCGCAGGTAGCTCTTCCAGTCGAACGGCGCGATGTCGTTGAGCGTCTTGACCACATCTTCGAAGGTGTAGGGATCGACATCCCACGCACCCGGATTCACGCCGAAGAAGGCTTTACCGAAATCGTCGATGGTTTTCTTGCCGCCGGTGAGTTCGCGCAGCTTGCCGTCGACATCCAACCAGATCATTTCGCCGGCGGAGTAATAATCCTCGCTCGCCTGATAGTTGCGATACGGCAACGGACGACGCTGAGCGATGGTCGGATCGTTGGTGGTGTCTTGCACGTTGCGCCACGTGGCGAGGCCCGGACGGCCCTTGTCGTACGTCGCAGCGACGGCGGCGACCATTTCCATGTATTGCTTGTCGCTCCACAACCCGGCGCGTGCGGCCATCACCTGGCCCCAGAACTGCGTCTGACCTTCATACACCCACAGCAGCGTGTCGCCCATCGTCACATTGAAATTCGGCGTGGCCAGATCCGCGCCGCGACGATACTTGCCGTCCCACGAGTGATTGAATTCGTGCGAGAGCAGATCGCGCATGATCCAGCTCTTGTCCCATTCGGTGAAGTAACCGGTGGGTGTGCCGTCTTCGCTGGAGCGATGATGTTCCAAGCCATTGCCGCTCATCTTGTTGCTGAGCGAGAGCAGGAAGTCGTAGTGATCGTAGTGATGCGCGCCGTACATCTTGTACATCTGCTGCACAAGATTGCGATGGATCTTCAGCTGTTCCGGCGTGATCTCCAGATACTTCGGATCGTCCGCAACGATGTCGACATGCACCGGCGTCGCGGCGCCCGGATCGAGATCAACGCGCTTGAAATACTTACCGGCGTAAATCGGTGAGTCGACCAGGTCGTCATAGTTGATCGGCTTGAAATGCACGGTGCTGCCGTCTTGCGAAGCGACATCCAGGGCGGAACCGAATTGCCAACCGGTCGGCAACGTCACGCTCGCATCCGTCTGGATTTGACGCGCGTAATAACCCGCCGGATACAAGGTGACCGTGTTCCACTGCAGGTTGAGCATTTCCGGTGTCATCACCACGCGACCCTGACGGGTGTCCTGCGGTGAGAGGAATTGGAAATCCACCTCGACGCTGCTCGCGCCTTGCGGCACGTCGACATGGAAGGCGCACACGTTGTACGGATCGCGCGTCCATTCCAGCGTTTTGCCGTTGGCCTTCACCACGAGGCCGGCGAACTTGTCGATCGGACCGGTGGGCGAGTGATGACCCGGAATCCACTCCGGATACAGCAGTGTCAGCGGACCCGCCGCCGCCGGAATCACCTCGTGGACGCGGAACACGCGATGGGCGACATCGGTGGCGTCCACATCGATTTTCAGCGAACCGGCCGCATACGGCGTGTTCTGCGGTGCGGGGATGTCGTCGGCGTAGACGGCGAAGGCGGTGCCTCCCAGCGCGATGGCGAGGGTGGCGGCGGCAAGCGGGGTGAGTTTCAAAGGCGTCTCCTGGTGCGACCAAGCCGCCAACATGAACGTGAGGGCGGCGTAAGGCCACGATCCTAGCCATGTGCACACGCGCCGCTCCCCTGCCAGAGGTCACGCGCAGGCCTTGCCACGCCTCGAATTCGAGCTTTTTTGAGAAGCCACACGAAGGATCGACAAAACTGAACGACCAAGTCCGCCGAAACCATACGGCAAAGGTTCGTTCAGGACGGACGTTACATTCTTGTTACGCCGCGACACCCCGCGCGGCCCGTCGGATGCGACTTCCCCATCGCCCCGTCGGCCAAGAAAAAAGAGATGGAGTCTTCCACCATGAATAAGCTCGCCCTTTCGGCCGCTGTGGCCGCCCTTGCTTTGTCCCCCGTGCTGACCCAGGTCGCCCACGCCGACGACACCAGCACCCCTGTCACCACCAACGACTACGCCAATTGGCAGAACGACTTTTTCGTCGCCGGCCAGCTGGGCCAGACTCAGTTCCGCACCGCCGATCTGAGCCATGACAACAGCGTGTTCCAGAACGTGCGCTTCGGCTGGCGCTGGAACGGTCTGATCGGTCCGGAAATCGGCTACGTGTACCTCGGTCGTCCGAAGACGGACGTGACCGGTGACGGCAGCACGTCGCTGTCGGTGAAGCCGCGCGCCGCTACCCTGGGCGTGAACGCCAAGTACAACTTCTATCAGAACTGGTTCGTGACCGGTCACGCCGGCTACATGCGTTCGCAGACCAAGTTCGATGAGGTGTCCGGCGATCTCGGCGCCCGCTACAAGACCTGGAACAACGGTTTGTATGCCGGCCTGGGCGTTGGCTACGACCTGACCAACAACTTCAGTGTCGGTCTCAACTACGACAACTACCGCGTGCAGTCGGGCAACAGCACCAGCTCCGAGTACGTGGACGCCGGCCACGGCCGCACCAACGTGGCGGCCTATTCCGCCTCGGTGGAATACCGCTTCTAATCGCTCTTTATATGTAGAAGCGCACTGCGGGCTTTATCGCTTGCAGTATCAAAAATCCCCCGGGCGACCGGGGGATTTTTTTTGTGGTGGCCGCAAAGCATCGGGCGTTGCCTCCACCACATCGATTAACGCCCAGCAATCGACCCTAAAGTTCGGTCCGTCCGCGCCGATAGTGAATCAAGCCGCTGTTTCGTGGCGTTTCCGGCCAGAGGACCAACACAATGAAAACCGTACTTGCCGCGACCCTCCTGCTGGTCGCCCCCATCGCCGCCCATGCGGGTTGCGCTGCTACCGATTTCGCCATTCAAGACGTCAAAGTCGCTGCCACCGGCACCGGCATTGCCACCCATCTCAGCGTGAAGGCCAAGCTGGTCAACAACTGCGCTTCCGCCGCCGCCGCTCAAATTCGTCTCGACGCGAAAGACGGTTCGGGCAACGTGCTGGTTTCCAAGCAAGGTTGGCCCGCTGGCACCACCAATATCGGCCCCGGTCAATCTGTCGATTTCGACATGGGTCGCTTGCTGCATTATCAATCGGATATGCAGACGTATTCGCTCAGCGTGGTCGATGTCCGCGCCTGGTAAACGTGTCTAGGTAAAGAGTGTGTGTGAACCTGCCGGCGGTGCTAGCCCATACCGCCGGCTTTTTTTGCGCGCGATAAAACGAGTGCGTGTTTCGTTGTGTTCGCGATTCGCTCCGATGCGCGGACGAATTCGTTTCTTTGCGCGTGCCGCGTTCGATGATCGTATCGGTATACCGCTATCGCTTAGCCGATTTGCGTCGCAGCAAACCATCGATCCATGCGGCGTTGTTGTCCAGCAGTCAGCGAGCTGTCCGATTCCTGAAGTCGCCCCCATTTCGTTCAGGATGCAGTGTGCGCTTATCGCCTAGCGTCTGGCTCGTCGCGTCACGAACGCGGCACATCCCCAATGGAGGCCACACCCATGCGTAAGTCCATTCTTGTCGCTGCTATCGCCACTGCCAGCGTATTGAGCATTCCCGCCTTCGCTCAAGTTCACGTCGGCGGCAGTGCCGGTGTTGGTGTGAGCGCTGGCGCCCATGCGCCGAACACGCTCAATCCAGGCCCCGTCGTGCAGAGTGCGACACAAACGGCAGGCAGCACGGTCGCGGCTACCGACGCCACGGCGAAGCATGCGAGCCATATCGCGAAACACACCGCGCACAAGACCGCGCATACCGCCGCCGTTTCGGCGAACGACGCCACCAAGACCGTCGACAAAACCGCCGCAAGCGCGAGCGACAAAGCCGCGACCGATACGGCGGCCGCCGCCAACAGCAACGTCAACGCCGGCGCGTCGGTCAATGGCAGCGCAACTGCTAGCGGCGCCAAGACGGGCGCAAGCGCGAACGCCGACGCCTCGGCAGGCGGGCACTAATCGGCGCCGCGTTTGCGTTGAAGTTATCGAAGCGCTCGCGAAGTGAAAACGCCGGATCCCTTCGGATCCGGCGTTTTCTTTTACCCCTTGTTCGTTTACCCCAGAGCCCCTCCCTCAGGGCACTGGCAAGTGATATCACTTTGATATATATCTGGCCACCTCACCGGAGGTATCGCCATGAATGAACGGAACGGATTTTCGGTAGCTGGCATCCCATTCGTCTTTGTCTGCCTGGTGCTTTTTCTCGTCGCGCTGGGCTTGCTGTTTCATCTCGAAGTCGACGCATCGCCCGGGCCGCGCTTGCTCGGCATCGTTTTGTTGGTGGCGGAAGTGTTCGGGCTGAAGGGCTTTTTCCAGGTCGCGCCGAACGAGGGACAGGTACTTCAGCTTTTCGGACGCTATGCGGGCACGGTTCGCGAGGAAGGTTTGCGCTGGACCAATCCGTTCTGTACGCGCCGCCGCGTTTCATTGCGCACGCGCAACTTCGAAAGCAGCAAGTTGAAGGTCAACGATAGCGACGGCAATCCGATCGAAATCGCGGCGGTCGTCGTGTGGCAAGTAATCGATACCGCCGAAGCGATGTTTTGCGTCGATAACTACGAAAACTTCGTCACGATCCAAAGCGAATCCGCGCTTCGCCAAATGGCGCAAAGCTATCCGTACGACGCCCACGAAGCCGGCCAGCCGTCACTTCGCAGCCACGGCGAAGAAATCAACAATCACCTGCGCGACGAAATCCAGGCCAGGCTCGGCAAGGCCGGCGTGCAAATCAGCGAAGCACGCATCAGCCACCTTGCCTACGCGCAGGAAATCGCCCAAGCCATGCTGCAACGGCAGCAAGCCGGCGCCATCATCGCCGCTCGCCAACGCATCGTCGAAGGCGCGGTGGGCATCGTCGCCATGGCGCTGGAGAAACTGCGCGGCCAAGGCGTGGTCGATCTCGACGAAGAACGCAAAGCGGCGATGGTCAGCAACCTGCTCGTCGTGCTCTGCGGCGAGCGCGCCACACAGCCCGTGGTGAATACGGGTACGTTGCATAACTGACGGCGACATGGCGACCGAAAAAAAACCTTTTCCATTGCGCATCAACGCGCATGTCCTAGAGGCCATGCAACGATGGGCCGACGACGAATTGCGCAGCGTTAACGCGCAAATCGAATTCGTGTTGCGCGAGGCGCTTTACAAGAACGGAAGATTGAAAGCCGGCAAGACCAAACCTGTCGTGGATAAAGACGGCTGACGTCGAAAACCGCGCGAACGATCCGCATCGCACCGGATCGTTCGCGCATCCTCTATTAAAGGTGATCCGCGTCGATCACCGCCTGCGTAAACGCCTGCGGCGCTTCTTCCGGCAAGTTATGCCCGATGCCGCCGCTGATCAGCCGATACTGGTATTTACCGGTGAATTTCTTCGCATACGCTTCCGGTTGCGGATGTGGCGCGCCGTTGGCGTCGCCTTCCATCGCGATGGTCGGCACGGCGACAGCGGGAAATTGCGCCAGGCGTTTTTCCAATGCGTCGTATTTGGTTTCGCCCTTGGCCAGATCCAAACGCCAGCGGTAGTTGTGGATCGTGATGGCGACCTGATCGGGATTGTCGAACGCCGGTGCGCTTCTTTCGAACGTGGCATCGTCGAAATTCCAT
Organism: Dyella sp. 2HG41-7; assembly: GCF_021390675.1. Lineage (NCBI taxonomy): Bacteria > Pseudomonadati > Pseudomonadota > Gammaproteobacteria > Lysobacterales > Rhodanobacteraceae > Dyella > Dyella sp. 2HG41-7. The sequence goes on along the minus strand of NZ_JAJEJV010000004.1, from coordinate 718,698 downwards.
TTCGGCGAAGCCAGCTGCCAGATCAACTTGGCGAAATCGTGATGATTCTTCTCATAGCCGAGACGACCGCGCTCGGTGGCGAAGTAATACTGATACCACCACTGCAGTTCGGCCTTCGGCGGCAGCGGCGTCTTGCCGGACTCCTGGCTACCAATGAGATAACCGCTCACAGTAACCAGCGCTTTCACGCGTTCCGGCCACAACGCGGCCACGATATCCGCCGAGCGTGCGCCCCAATCGAAACCGCCGAACACGGCGCGCTTGATATGCAGCGCATCCATGAAGTCGATCACGTCTTGAGCCAACGCAGCCGGCTCTGCATTGCGCGCCGTCTTGTCGGATAGGAAATGCGTGTCGCCGTAGCCGCGCGCATACGGAACCAGCACGCGATAACCCTTCGCCGCCAGCGCTGGCGCAACCGCCTGATAGCTGTGAATGTCGTAAGGCCAGCCATGCAGAAGAATCACGACTGGGCCATCGGCCGGCCCCATTTCGGCGTAAGCCACATCCAATACGCCAGCGTGGACGTGCTTTAGCGAACCCCACGGATCTTGTGATACGGATTTGGCCGTGTTCGCTTGCGTGGATTGCGCATGCACGTCCATCATGCCGCCCTGAGCGACTAACACGGCGACAACAGCCGCACCAAGCATGCGGCGACGCATCGCTTTCGTTTTCCAGATCATGATTTTTCTCCTGTAACTAAATAGTCCGCATGGCGATTCGGTTTCGCACATACCAGCGCCTACCGATCGACCAAGGCTCAAGGCGGCATAAACGCCAATCTCAGTAGCGCAGTATCACCCACATCGTCAAAAGCGTAAGCCGAGTCATCATGCATGACGCTCATGACAAGGTGGCATATACCAATCCAACACGTTTGGGCACTTGTGCGCGACAGGTACTGCGCATTGCGTTCGTCAAACCGATACCCCGCCGCTAACGACACGGCATAATGCCCTGTCGAACCAAGACCGCCATAAGGAATTCGCCGATGAAACTTATCCGCCGAATCATCCTCGCCACCGCTTTCTTGAGTACGTGCGCGATCGCGCAAACCGGGAACGTCGCGCGGACCGACAAACCGTGGTGGAACGGCGCGGTGTTCTACGAGATTTATCCGCGCAGCTTTGGCGACAGCAATGGCGACGGTGTCGGAGATTTGAACGGCATTACGCAACATCTGGATTATCTCCAGCGGTTGGGCATCGATGCGATCTGGATTACTCCGATGTATCCGTCGCCGCAAGTCGATTTTGGTTATGACATTTCCAATTACGAAACGGTCGACCCGCAATACGGCACCCTGGCCGATTTCGACAAACTGATCGGCGCCGCGCACCAACGGCATATCAAGGTGCTGCTGGATATGGTGCTCAACCACACCTCGGACAAACATCCGTGGTTTATCGCCTCGGCGGCGTCGCGCAGCAATCCAAAGTCCGACTGGTATGTATGGAACGACGGCGCCGACGCCAACGCGTCCGGCATCACGCCGTTCCAAAAGCGCTATCAGCATGAAGGCAAAGTGCCACCCAACAATTGGGAATCGGTCTTCGGCGGTTCGGCATGGCAATGGGTGTCCGCGCGACATCAGTTCTACTACCACCGCTTCTACATCCAGCAACCCGACCTCAATTGGCGAAACCCTGAGGTCGAAAAAGCCATGTTCGCGTCAATCCGTTTCTGGCTCGACCGCGGCGTGGACGGTTTCCGGTTGGATGCGATTTCCACTCTGTTCGAAGATCCAAAACTGCACAACGATCCGGAGTTGCCAGGCACCAACGATCAGGGCGATCCGAATCTGCGCTCGCAATACAGCGACAATCTTCCGGAAGTGCACGACGTGATGCGTCGCCTGCGCGCCGTACTGCAAAGCTATCCCGGCGACCGCGTATTGATCGGCGAAACCTACACGCCCAACGTCGCCGAACTAGAGAAATGGTACGGCGGCAAAGAGCAAAACGAATTGCAGCTGCCAATGGATACGCAACCCGGCTTCGGTGACGGCGCCAACTTCAGTGCGAATTGGTTTCGTCAGTCGCTGCAGATGTCGCAGCAAGTAACCGGCGAACCGCTGATCGTGTTCGACAACCACGACAACACGCGCTCCATCGACCGCTTCGGCGACGGCGCGCATAACGTCGCGCGCGCCAAAATCATCGCGACATTGTTACTCACCACCCGCGCCAGCGCCCTTACCTATTACGGCGCGCCGATCGGCATGGTCACCACCACGCCCACACGAAAAGAAGATGTGCGCGATCCAATCGGCATCACTGGCTGGCCGAAACAAAAAGGCCGCGACGGCGAACGCACGCCGATGCAATGGACGACCGGTCTTCAGGCCGGCTTTTCTAGCGCGAAAAAAACGTGGCTGCCGATCGCCAGTGACTACCGCACGGTCAATGTGCAAAGCGAACTGAAAGATCCCGAATCGCTGCTCAACTGGTATCACCAACTCATCGCGCTACGCAAAACCGAGCCGGCTTTGCGCGATGGCACCATGCAGTTCTTGGATAACGCCAACAACAAAGTGCTGACCTTCCGGCGCAACGGCCCCGAACCGGTGATCGTCGCAATGAACTTCACCGACTTCGCGCAACCGCTCGCCGCCAATCTTGCGTCTAGCCACATCCGTACGCTCGCCACCACAGCGCCCGAGCTGCAGCACGCTACGTCGATACAGGGTGTGAGCCTGCCGCCTTATGGGGTGTGGGTGTTCAAAGTTGACGGAGCCGGAGATTCAGCAGGCGCCAAATAGCGCCCCCACTGTCATCCGTTTTAAGGCGCCAATCACCGATGACCAGTGCCTCTGACGCAACGTCAGGCGACGTAAATCGTGCGCGCAATTCTTAGGACAGTGTGATTCCACACCCTAGGACCATCACGCGCGCTCGTACATGGAACTCCAAAGCGCTTACCGCACATTACAGTCCGCGACTACCCGCATTCTTACTTTCACTCCGTTGGCGCGCGTGCATTGGTGTGAATAACTATGCAGGGGCCGAATGCCGTCCTGGTGGTTTCTCGGCCCGACCGGAATGCTTGCGACACCCAGACGACCATCGGCGCGAGCCAGCTGGTCTTTAGCGGGGCGAGGATTTAGCGATAGACGATATAAGTGACTTTACGTCGCTTGTAAAAACAAGCTTGTGCACAGCGCGCAGGCGAAAAAGGACATTTCGATGCGTACATGTAGGCAAAGGAGCTGCCTGTGGGTGGCGGCGTTGTTGGTGCTTTCCGGTTTGTGTCGTGCCCAATCGGCGACCCCAGACCAGGAATATCAGAAGCTGATCCAGGTCGATCGAAACATCGAGCCGTTGGGTGAGCATCCGTTCGGGGAAAACATCAATCTGTACGACGGGACATTGTCGTTCAACGTCACCGACGTCAGCTTGCGCGGCAATGGCCCTACGATCACGGTGAAGCGAAAACAAGGGTCACGGTGCACGCTCATCGAGCGATTTGGCCTTTCAGCACCTTCGAATCTTTGCTGGCCAGGTACGTTGCCATAGATCGGCCTCTCGCTTCGCGAAAGCTAACGACAGAAAGTCCATCCTGCCCATGCCCCCGTTTTGCTCCTCAGGGATTGGCCGAAATACCCGCCGACAAATCTTTCTCCATGGAAACCAGATTCGCATTCGTTTCGCGCAGCGTGCCGCGCAACTGGCGCACGGTGTGCAGAAACGAGGTCGGATCGACGGGTCTGCCGATCTGCAGATCCGTTCTTAAGTCGGTGGCCTTGGGCAGATCCATTCCCGCGTAGATACCGTGTTGTTCCCAGTCGAGTATCTCGCGGAGTTCGGTATAGGCGGTCGAGTAGGCGCGAAGCTGGTCGGCGGGCATCCACGTCACAGCCTGGTTCGCGACCGCCATGTTCCACGCGTTGACCGGGGTGTCGGGGAAAAAGATACTTATTTCGTAGTCGGCGCGATGTGCATGAATTTGCTGGTTGATGACATCGTCCGGCGTGTTGTTGGTTAACGCGGTAGCGACCAGATCATCCATGCGGTCCAGCTTCTGCAAAACCTTTTCATTCTTGGCGACCGCGCCGCGGACGCTATCGAGGTCCGTGCGCAATTCTTCTCTGAGCTGCGCGCTGGCCGCGGATGACGCATGCGCGTGATGCATGTGTTCGATCCACGCTTCCAGACCCAAGGCGGTCAGGATGCTGAGCACGATCATCAGGTAGTGCTTTAGGAAGTCTTTGACTCCTTTCAGAGGCTTTTCAGGCAGCTCGATGTGCATCGCGTCCGGCTCCAGAACGATCCGTGCGCAAGACTAGCGAGTTTGGGGGCGCGTCGAAAGCGTCGAAAGGCGGAGGCGCCCAGCTTTTGCTCGTCATCCCAGCGAAAGCTGGACGTAGCGCATAGCGCGGAGAACGTCCGAAGGACAGCCCCAAAGGGGTGAGCGCAGCGAATCATCCAATGACTTTGGAGTGCGTAAAGACGCTGGATCCCAGCTTTCGCTGGGATGACGGTGAGGCGGTTTGAATTATCCGCGCGAAGGGCGCAGTCGTCGTGACTGTATGCGGAAGGCGAAATGCTTAGCTCAGTGCAACGTAAACAGCTTATCGAACCCGGCCACCCGCAACGTACCGCGCAACGAGTTGCTCGCGTTGACGATGCGAATCTCCGCCCGATCGCCACCCGCGTGTTCGCGCAGCAGCAACAGCATGCCGAGCGCGGAGCTGTCCATGCTGTCCACTTCGCCCAGATCGATCACATAGCTGCGCGAGGGTTTGCGGTCGCCCAGGCAGGCTTCGTGGAAGCTGCGGTGGACGCTGAAATCGAAGTGGTTGTCGAACTGGAGGGTCACGCAATCCTGTTCGAGGTCATGTTGGACGTTGAGGCTCATGACGGTCTCCTTAGAACAATTCGATTTCGCCGGCGTCCATGGTGTTCTGCAAGGCAGGACCACGCGACCGGATACGGGCTTTTTCGCGCTGCAAGGCAAGGCGCTCGCGCACGCGTTCGGAATGCTGGCGCAGCACCTGCACATCAAAGTTTTCGCAGGCCAGCGATTCGATATCGCGCGTGGTGTCGGCGGCGACGCCCTGCAGTTCGACCAGGCGCACGCGCGTCTGGTTGAGCAGCTGGCTGAGGATGTCTTCGAACTGAAGCGAACGGATGGTGGTGGACACGTCGTTGCCGAGGCCGCGATTGATCTCGACAACCTGATCGGCCACGGCGCTGGTGCGCGCGTCGCTTTCGGTGACGTGTTCCATCATCGCGTCGATGCCGCCTTTCGCCGACAGCGCCACGTTCAAATCCTGCGAGGCCAGATCGCCGACCAGACCACGCACCTGTTCCATCGCGATGCGCGCGCGTTCGACGTGGCTACCGATCTGTTCGTTGAATTGGTTGGAGTGGCTAGCGAGGTTGCGAATTTCACCGGCGACCACCGCAAAGCCGCGGCCGGCTTCACCCGCGCGCGCCGCTTCGATGGCGGCATTCAGCGCAAGCAGATTGGTTTCTTCGGCGATCGTATTCACGTTCTTCAGCAACGCAAACACCGCGTCCATTTCCTTCGACATGCCGTCGATGCGATAGACAATGCGCAGGCTTTCGCGCGACAACTGCACGATCAGGCCGACGAAATGCTGCAGCAGGTCGCCGGTGCGCGCGGCGAAATCCTGTACGGATACGCCGCCGTTCTGCGTGCCGATAATCTGCTTCAACAACGACTGCTGCATGCCAGTTTTCTGCGACAGGCCGTCGAAGCCGCCGCCAAGTTCGGAGACGGCGTCGCGCAGCAAGTCCAGCGCCTGATGCAATTCGCGCGAGGCATGTCCGAGTTCGTCGACCAGGGCGCCGCGAATATCTTCCAGTGCTTCGCGTACCGGCGCATGGTCGGGCGCGGGCGGCGCCTCCACCACGATGGCGGCGGCCATTCGGCGGCACTCGAAAATCCAAACACCGCACAGCGCGGTGATCAGCACCGGCGCCATCCACGCAGGATGCCAGACAAGGCCCAGCAGCAAGGCGACGAGACTCGCGCCGATGCCGACGTAAGGGCGTGAAGCAGAGGTGGGGATGATCACGGACATAAGAGGTTCCGATACGTCAGGACGCAGCGCGTCGTGCGGTTGCGATAGGTTGTTGCGCCAGCACCAGCAGGCGCTCGGCAATTTTTTCCAGCGGCATCTTTTCGTCGGCCGCACCCAGTTTCCACGCGGCGCCGGGCATGCCCCACACCACGGAGCTGGCTTCGTCTTGCACCAACGTAGGTGCGCCGCTTTCGCGCATTTCCAGCAGGCCACGCGCACCGTCGTCGCCCATGCCGGTCAGCAGCACGCCAATGGCGGCGGCGCCGATGCTTGCCGCAGTGGAACGAAACAGCACATCCACGCTGGGCTTGTGACGATTGACTTGCGGACCGTCGTGCAAGCGACACACGTGCTTGGCGCCGTCCCACATCACCAGCAGATGTTCGCCGCCGGGCGCGATGTATGCGTGGCCCGGTTGAATCGGTTGGCCGTCACGCGCTTCGCACACACGCATGGCCGAGCAGTTGTTCATGCGCGTCGCAAACGGACCGCTGAACGCTGCGGGGATATGCTGGGTGATGACCATCGGCGGCGCATCGGGCGGCATCGCTTCCAGCAGTACGCGAATCGCTTCCGTGCCGCCGGTGGATGCGCCCACCGCGATGATGCGCGTGCTACCGCGCGTACCCGGCGACTGCGAACGCGGCAACACCACATCGGCGGAAAGCCGCGGCGCCACATCGAGTTTCTGCACTTGCGTAAAGGCGCGCGGACGCGTGCGTGCGGCCAGCTTTACCTTTGCGCAAATTTCCTGCGCGCTTTCCGCAAAACAGTTGGCCAGATCGCTGGAGGGCTTGGTGAAGAAATCCACCGCGCCGATTTCCAACGCGCGCAGCGTCACTTCCGCGCCGCGCTCGGTCAGCGACGACACCATTACCACCGGCATCGGTCGCAGACGCATCAGGTTTTCGAGGAAGGTCAGCCCGTCCATGCGCGGCATTTCGACATCGAGCGTCAGCACGTCGGGATTGAGCTGCTTGATCTTCTCGCGCGCGATCAGCGGATCGGCGGCCACGCCGACCACCTCGATGCCTGGATCGGAATCGAGCATGGCTGACAACAGCTTCCGCACCAGGGCGGAATCGTCGACTACCAGGACGCGAACTTTATCCATTACTGCTTACTCGCTTTATGCATCGGCTGTGAGGTGTTCGTTCAAAGGAAGAGCTTCAAAACAGCTCCACCTCTCCCTTTATCGGATCGTTCGCCAAACGCTTGAGGTAACGTTGCTCGTTGGCCGCCAATTCGGCGTCGCGCTGGCTGCGCAACTGGCGCACGCGCACCCTTCCGCTGGCCGGAAAAAACTGCAATTGGCGCGGATAGATATCGCCCACATCCGACGCCACCAGCGGCAATTTTTCCATTTCAAGATAACGCGTCACGAAGGCGATATTGCGCTTGCCGACATCGGTCATCTGCGCCAGCACGCGGCCGCCGCCGAAAATCTTTACCGTCAGTGCTTCGCGCTTGCCGCCGGCTTTCAAAATGGCGTTGATCAGCTGCTCCATCGCGTCGCTGCCGTAGCGCGCCGCACGGCCGACGGCGGCCGACCAATCGTTGCGCTCGCCGCTCATCGGTTCGGGCAACATGAAGTGGTTCATGCCGCCGATGCGCCGTTCCGCATCGCGAATGCACGCCGATACGCACGAGCCGAGCACGGTGGAAACCATCTCTTCTTGCGCGCTGACGTAGTACTCGCCAGGCAAAACCTTGACGGTCATGCAGCTGTGCGTGGGGTCCCAGAATCGACGCATATGCTCGAATCCGGGCAACACGGGGGCAGCGGTGTTGGGCGCAAAGGCGACGCCCGGCAGTGGTGCTGTCATGGGACGGATTTCCGATAAACAGTGCGGCCGACCAGTTCGAACGAATCGGTAAGGCCGTACATCGATTCGGAATGACCAAGAAAGAGATAGCCTCCTTGCTCGAGCAAGCCGGCATAGCGCGAGAACAAACGCTGCTTGGTCGGCTTGTCGAAATAGATCACCACGTTGCGGCAGAAAATCGCGTCGAACGGACCGCGCATCGGCCAATCGCTCAACAGATTGAGCGGCTGAATGGTGACCAGCTCGCGCAGTCGCGGATGCACGCAGGCGTAGCCTTCGTAACGTCCCTCGCCGCGCAGAAACCAGCGGCGACGACGTTCGTCGCTGATGCCGCCCATGCGATCGAGCGGATACATACCGGCGCGCGCCTGCTCCAACGCCTGCGGCGAAAGATCCGTCGCCAAGATGCGCGCATCGACCTTGCTGCCGGTGCGTTCCAACGCTTCGGCCAACACCATCGCCAACGCGTAAGGTTCTTCGCCTGTGGAGCAACCTGCAGACCAGATGCGCAGACGTCCGCCGTCTTTCTTTTCCTGCAGCCAGCGCGGAAGCAGCTCGTCGATCAACAGATCGTAGTGGTGCATTTCGCGGAAGAACGATGTGACGTTGGTGCTGATGGCGCTGGCCAGTTCGCCCATTTCGCCATCGGGCTCGCTGCGCAACAGATCGCAGTAGCCTTTGAAATCTTTCAATCCCAAGGCGCGCAGACGGCGCTGCAGGCGGCCTTGCACAAGCTGGCGCTTCTGGTCGCTGAGCGAAATACCGCAATACTGATAAACGAAGTCGCGCAGAAACTGGAACTCGGCATCGCCCAGCAACGGCCCACTCATCGAAGATGTCGAATTGGTATCGGAGAGAGTTGCCGTCGTCATTGCCAAACCTGCTGGGCGCTTAAATCAGCTTTGCTTTCTGTTTCCTCTCCCGCGCGGGGAGAGGTTTTGTTTTTTCCTTCGCTCGAATCGATGCGTCAGAATTCTTTCCACACGCCGCTGTCGGCGGTTTCCGGTGCGGGGCGGCGCGTCGGCGCAGCAGCCGGTGCGGACTGGCGCACGGCGGCGAACACGGCTTCGGTTTCGGCCATGATTTCTGCCGCTTTCGGCTTGGCCGATGCGCTGGCCGCTGCTTCGTCGCCGAGACGGAAGAAGTTCACCTGACGCGACAGTTCGCCCGCCTGTTCGTGCATGGCGCGTGCGGCGGCGGAGGCTTCTTCCACCAGCGCGGCGTTCTGCTGCGTCATTTCATCCATCTGCGACACGGCGTTGTTCACCTGGTCGATGCCGGCGGATTGTTCCTGACTGGCCGCGGCGATTTCCGCCACGATGTCGGTCACTTTCTTCACACTGTCGACGATGTCGGCGAGCGCCTTGCCGGATTGATCCACCAGCTCCGAACCCGTGCGTACCTTGTCGGCGCTGTCGTTGATCAGCAGCTTGATTTCCTTCGCCGCACCCGCGCTGCGCTGCGCGAGGTTGCGCACTTCCGTCGCCACCACCGCGAAGCCGCGACCTTGTTCGCCGGCACGAGCGGCTTCCACCGCGGCGTTCAAAGCGAGCAGGTTGGTCTGGAACGCGATCTCGTCGATCAGGCTGACGATGTCGGAAATCTTGCGGCTGGAGCTATTGATTTCGCGCATGGCGGTGACTGCCTGCGCCGCCACTTCGCCGCCGCGCTCGGCCTGTTCGCGTGCGCCGCGAGCGAGCTGGTTGGCGTGGCTGGCGTTTTCCGCGTTCTGTTTCACGGTGGAAGTCATTTCTTCCATCGACGACGCGGTTTCTTCCAGGCTCGACGCTTGTTCCTGCGTGCGCTGGCTCAAATCGTCGTTGCCACGCGCAATCTGCTGCGCCGCCGTGCTTACCGCATCGGAGCCCTGGCGTACTTCGCCGACGATATCGACCAGGCGTTGATCCATCGTGCGCAGCGCGTTAAGCAATTGCGCTAGCTCATCGGTGCCTTTCACTTCGAATACGTGACCGAGTTTGCCGCCGGCGATTTCATTCGCTACGTTCTTGGCGTGGTTCAGCGCACGCGAGATGGAGCGGATCAACAAGGTGGAACGCAGCAGCGCGAACAGCAGGCCGGCAGCCAGCGCGATCAGCGTCAGCATGCGGATGCGCTGATAGCTCTTGATCTGATCGGCAAAGATCTGACCCGCTTCGTCGCTCTGCACTTGCACGAGTTTCGACAGCGCGTCCTGGCGCTGCATCATCAGCGGGCGCAGTTCCATCTCGACGGTGTCGGAGGCGCCGGTATCGGCTTGCTTGATCGCGTCGAACACGTCTTGCTTGGCTTGCTCGTAATCCTTGTCGGAAGAGTGCCAATCTTTGTTCGCTGCAGCGACCGCAGGGCTCATGTCGAGTTTGGCGAAACGTCCCGTGTAATCGGTCATTTCCTTTTGATAGCGATCGAATTCCGCCATCTTCTGCTTCACTTGATCGGCCTTGCCGACCAGTGCCGCCGCTTCGCTGAGCGTGAGGAACGATTTCAGCGAATCGCTGCGCACCACGTCCAGATACTGCGAGGGAACCAGTTCCGACTGGTAAATGTGCTGTGTGCCGGCGTTCTGCTTCGACATCGAATACAGACCGATGGCCGCGCCGGCTAGCAGCATTACGCCGAGCAGGCCGACCAGCATGATCAGGCGGGCCCGGATGGAGAGCGACTTGAACTTGATTTTTGGGAAACGCAGTTTCATGGGTTGTATTCCTTCAGGCCACAGCTTTCACGTCACTGGCCGCATTGAGTGCGGCGTCGAGCATCTGCGCATCCTGCGGTTGCAACAATTTGTCTGCGTCGAGCAGCAACACCATGCGCTCGCCGACCGACGTCAATCCCTTCAGATATTCGGTATCCACCGTGGTGCCCATGTCGGGCACCGGACGTATCGCATCGCTCGTCACGTCGAGCACGTCGGATACGGCATCCACCACCACGCCGAACTGGCGATTGCCGACCGTGATAATTACGGTGACGGTGGTGGCGTTGTATTCCTCGCGCGTCAGGCCGAAGCGCAAACGCAGATCGATCACCGGCACGATCGCGCCGCGAAGATTGAGCACGCCAAGCACGTAGTGCGGCGACTGCGGAATGCGCGTCACGGGAGTCCAGCCGCGAATTTCGCGCACGGCCAGGATGTCGATACCGTATTCCTCGTGCGCAAGGTTGACGGTGAGGTACTGCGCCTGATCTGACATGTTTCGCCTCGTCGTTGGAGCACCCACACGGTGCCCCCGTTCGTAAAGGGAATCGGCGCTGCTGGCCAAAACTTGAGGCGTTTGCTGGCTTTTTTGGCTGTGTGGGGAGGGGTGAAATGTGAAGGCGCGGGGGTCGATAAGGCCCCGTCGAAGCGAGGCTTCGGGGCCGTTTTCCCGCTAGATTGGCCCCTCACCCCAGCCCTCTTCCTCGCTCCTCAAAGCGCGGCCATCCATGGCCGCTCCCCGCGTCCCGAAGGGGAGAGGGAGTCCGGCGTCGCTATTCGGCGACGGCGACCAGGGCGTCGAGGTTCGGCGTCCGCACCGGGACCTGCTTCGGCGCCGGGCGAGTCCCCTGCATCGTCCCGTAAACCCGGAAATAGCCCATCTGCGCGTGCAGACGGTCGGCCTGCTCCTGCATGGCGCGCGCGGCGGCGGCAGCTTCTTCCACCAGGGCCGCGTTTCGCTGGGTCGCTTCGTCCATCTGCATCACCGCGCCATTGACCTGGTCGATGCCGCCGGATTGCTCCTGGCTGGCCGCGGCGATCTCATTGACGATGTCGGTGACTTTCGTGACGCTGCCGATGATGCCCGCCAGCGCCTGGCCGGATTCGTCCACCAGCTGCGATCCGGCCTGCACTTTTTCCGCGCTGTCGCCGATCAGTGTTTTGATTTCCTTGGCGGCGCGCGCACTGCGTTGGGCGAGATTGCGCACTTCGGTCGCCACCACTGCGAAGCCGTGACCATGCGCGCCGGCATGCGCCGCTTCCACGGCCGCGTTCAGTGCTAGCAAATTGGTCTGGAACGCGATTTCATCGATCAGGCCCACGATATCCGCAATCTGCGCACTGGCCTGCTGGATGCTGCGCATGGCCGTGCTGGCGTGCGCGGCAACTTCGCCACCACGTTCGGCCTGAATGCGCATCGCCGCCGCAAGCTGGCTGGCGTGCTGGGCGTTGCTGGCGCTTTGCTTGACCGTGGCGGTCATTTCTTCCATCGACGCGGCGGTTTCTTCCAGGCTGGAAGCCTGTTCCTGCGTGCGATAGCTCAAGTCGTCGTTACCGCGCGCGATCTGCTGCGCCGCCGCCGTCACGGCCTGTGCGCTCTGCTGCACTTCGCCCACCACGTCGGTAAGTTTGCCGCGCATCCGTGCGAGCGCATCGAGCAGGCTGCCGGGCGTGAAGACGTGCACGTCGTCACTGCGCAGATCGCCATCGGCGATGCGTTGCGCCATCGTCAACGCGTCGTTCGGTTCGCCGCCGATGCTCTTGCGAATGCTGCGCATGGATTCCCACACCACCAGAATCACCAGCAACCCGACTAGACCCGCGCGCAACAAGCTGCCCATCAGCATCTGCTGGAATTGCGCGTCGATATCGACGAAATACGCGCCCGCCGCCACGTGCAGATCCCACGGTTTATAGAAGGACGTGTAGGTGATTTTGTGCTTGTCGCCCTTGCTGCCGGGCATCGGCCACATGTATTCGGTAAGACCGTGACCGTCGCGCTGATCGGCCGCCAGCATCTGGCGATACATGTATTTGCCGGTGGAATCCTTGTCGTCGCGAATGCTGCCGCCCACGCGCTTGGGCATGATCGGGTGCATGCGCATGGTCAAGCCGGAATCGAACACGTAGACGTAGCCAGTGCCGTCGTTCCAGCGCAACGCGGAAAGCGCAACCAAGGCGCGCCGCTGCGCTTCCGCATCGCTAAATTCGCCTTGCGCGGCGCGATCGTGAAAGCTCTGCATCAACGACACGGCGGTCGCCACTTCGTCGCTCAGCGCGCGCTCGCGCGCTTGCATCTGCAAGCCGCGACTGTCGATCGCCGACATCACCGTCAACGCGACCAACCCGATCACGACGATGGCGATGACCAGCCACACCCTGGCCGACAGGCTCAGGCGCGCGAGTATTTTCAAAGGGGACATCATCACGACAACCTTCAATGACATGGGGAAACAGGGCGCGAAGCCCCACGCGTTCCATGCATCGCCGCGCACTGCGCGCGCGAGAATCATTGCAGCGCTGCGCCTTTGCGCAACGCTGCGTCGAGCGAACTACGCCGCCTTGCGACGCGATTGCAGACGAATCAAGCCGGCCACATCAATGATCAACGCCACCGAACCGTCGGCAAGAATGGTCGCGCCGGAGATGCCGTCGACACGGCGATAATTGGCTTCCAGCGACTTCACCACCGCCTGCTGCTGCCCGATCAATTCGTCCACCAACAAACCGACTTGGTTGCCATCCGCTTCGACCACGATCACCAGCGCGTCCTCGATATTCTGTCGCGCATTGGCGCAACCGAACTGCTGATGCAAGCGCACGATCGGCCGGTATTCGCCGCGGAAGCGGAACAGCTCGCCACCGCCAGTCACGCTGCGCACCTGGTCGGCCTTCAACTGCACCGATTCCACAATGGAAACCAGCGGCACGATGTAGCACTCATCGCCCACCGCCGCACGCAGACCGTCGATGATGGCAAGCGTCAACGGCAAGGTAATCGTGAAGGTAGTGCCCTGGCCGGGACGGCTTTGAATGGCAACATTGCCGCCTAAATCCACCACGTTGCGGCGAACCACGTCCATGCCCACGCCGCGTCCCGACAGATCCGTCGTGACCGCCGCCGTGGAGAAACCCGGCTGGAAAATCAACTCGCCGACCGCTTCGTCGCTGAGCCCTTCGCCGCTCTTGATCAAGCCTTTTTCAAGCGCTTTGGCGACGATCGCGTTGCGATTCAAACCCGCACCGTCGTCGACGATTTCCACCACGATGGAACCGCCGCGATGGAACGCTTCCAGACGCAGCGTACCCATGTCGCCCTTGCCCGCCGCACGGCGTTTTTCCGGCGTTTCCAGACCGTGATCGATCGCGTTGCGCACCAGATGCACCAGCGGATCGCCGATCTTTTCGAGCACCGTTTTATCGAGCTCGGTCTGCTCGCCAACCATTTCCAGTTTCACCTGCTTGCCCAGCTTCTGGCTGAGATCGCGCACCAGACGCGGAAAGCGGTTGAACACCGAACCGATCGGCAACATGCGTATGCCCATCACGCTTTCCTGCAGCGTGCGCGTGTGTCGCGCCAACTGCGCCAAGCCGTGCTGCAACATCGCCAGACGCGACGGATCGAAATCCTCGCGGAACTGATCGAGCATTGCCTGCGTAATCACCAGCTCGCCGACCAGATCGATCAAGCCGTCGATCTTGTCGATGCCTACACGCACGGTGCCAGCATCGTTGCTGCTCGCCGCCGCACGCGCCGTTCCTGCCGCGGCGCCCGCACCGGCGGGCGCAGCAACGGCTTCGACCGGCGGTGCGGGCGGTGGCGCGGCGGCAACGAGCGGCTCGATGACCAGATCGCATTCGTCTTCGACCCATTCGAACACCGCCGCGATGGCTTCGCGTTTGACCGCACCGGTCAATTCGGCGCGCCAGGCAAGGTGGCATTCGGAAGGGTCGAGTGCGTCCAGCGCGGGCACACGATCCAACTGTGCCTCGACGACCAGCTGACCGAGCGCAGCCAGTTCACGCATAAGACGCAACGGGTCGTTGCCGCCGGCCAACATGCCGGCGTGGGGACGGAATTGAATAATCCAGCCGCTGGAAACCGTGGGTTTCTCGGCGGTTTTCGCAGCGACTTCCGATGCATCGCGTCCCGCCGCCAGCGCCAACTGCGATTTCAACGCATTGCTGGTTTCGTCGGCCAGCGGCAAACCGCTTTGCGCGCGCGCAAACATCGCGCGCAGGCAGTCGACGGTGCGAAGCAACAGTTCCACCAATGTGCGATCGATCGCACGACGCCCGAAATTGCGGCCGTCGCGCAATTGATCCAGCAGCGACTCCGCTTCGTGCGTAAACGCCGCCATTTCCGGAAAACCGAACGTGGCCGCGCCGCCCTTGATCGAATGCGCCGCGCGGAAAATACCGTGCACCAGCTCGGTATCGCCGCCCTCGTCGAGCGCCAACAAGCCGGCCTCCATCGTATCGAGGCCTTCGAGGCTTTCCTCAAAGAAAACTTTGTGGAATTGGGCGACGTTGATGTTGCTCATGGAAAGGGGATCCTGGATTAATCCTGATACTGCTCATGCCTCACGTCATTCCGGCGAAGGCCGGAATCCAGTTTGACTATGCGTCCGAAGGACACAACATCGATTCTGAGTGCTTCGCACAACGTGTTTGAACTGGATTCCGGCCTTCGCCGGAATGACGGTGAGGCGAGTTCAACCAAGCACGCGCTTGACGGTCGCCAGCAACTGCTCCGGATCGAACGGCTTCACCAACCAGCCCGTCGCACCCGCAGCCTTGCCTTCCATCTTCTTATCCGTGTTGGATTCGGTGGTCAGCATAAGAATCGGCACACCCTTGTAATCGGCGCGCGTGCGCAACTCGCGCACCATGCTGATCCCGTCCATCACCGGCATATTCACGTCCGCCAATACGAGATCGAAACGCGACGACGAGGCTGTATCCAGCGCCATCTGCCCGTTCTCCGCCTCGCTCACCTCATAGCCGGCGCTACGCAACGTAAACGCCACCATGCCGCGCATCGATGCCGAATCGTCCACTGCAAGAATCTTTGCCATCTTCCACCTCAAGTTCAGGCCGACGGTTTCGTCGGCAGTGCCAATACCTGTGCCAACCCGAGCTGCGTCGCTGCGTCATGCAACGGCACGCTCGCGCCCGCCCAATTCACCTGACGCGCGCGCTTCTGCGCTTCGCGTTGAAATACGACCAGCAATTGCAGCGCCGCCGTGTCGACACGGTCCACGGCGGAGCCGTCGAGGACGATTTGCGGGGAGTCCAGGGCGCCGGTGAGTTGCTTGTGCAGGTCGCCGACGTCGGCGATGCGGCAGTCGGCGGGGATGGCTATCCGCGTTTCGGTTTTGCTTTTGGTTGCCATGGCGGGGGTCCGCTGGGTTGGTCTCTTGTTGCCTTTATCGGCGCAGTGTTGGGTAGCTTTAGGTGGCGAGTTGCTGAAGTGTTGGTTGTGCGCGCTATTCGATATTTCGCGGGTTTTGAGATTGCCTGCGGCGCTTTCGGTCCGGAGGACCGAGTCACTTTCTCTTGCTTGCCCAAGAGAAAGTAACCAAAGAGAAGGGCACCCCCGAGGGTGCGCTTGGCGGGCGTCCTGCCCGCCAAGTCCGTGAAGGACTGACGGGGCTTTTCGACAGGGCATCCTGCCCTGACGAAAAGGCATGGGCGTCCTGCCCATGCCCCCTATCGGGGCCTGATCCGCCAGCCCTTCACCGCACCCAAGGGGCCCCGGGTAGAGCAGCGCGCCGTCGTGGCGCGCACTCGGTGCCAGCGCTTTGCGCTGGTAACCCAGGCACGGCCAAAACTGCAGGAATCGATGGCAATGCGGAGAACTTCATGCCCTTACCGGCGCAAAGCGCCGGCACCGAGTGCGCACATGGATGTGCGCAACGTGGGGCCCCTTAGGGCGCGGCAGATGGGCGAAGGAAAGCCCGCAGGGTGGCCGGCATGGATGCCGGCCAGTTTTTCGTCAGGGCAGGATGCCCTGTCGAAAAACCCCGTAGCCCATCTGCGTACTCGGAGGGCAGGATGCCCGGAGAGCGCGCCCTTTGGGGTGCCATTTCTTTTGGTTACTTTTCTTTGGGCAAGCAAAGAAAAGTAACTCGGTCCTCCGGACCGAAAGCGCCGCAGGCAATGCCAAATCACCCCAAAAAAACACAAAAAAACCCCTAAAGTCCAACCACCACCCGCCGATAACCTTCCCAAAGGTTCGCGACCACCCGTGCCAAACCCGGCACACCGCCAACCAAGGACGCAAGCGTGATCATCCAGCCAACCAGCGTTGCCGCACTGACCTGGCTCGGTGCCGCCGCCGGCGCCAGCTCCGAAGGCTGGCGTATTGGCAGCGTGTTGTCGGCGCGCCCGCTGGGCGTGAACGAACAAGGGCTGCTGGTGTTGCAAGTCGGCGCGATCACGGTCGAAACCGAAGCGCCGGGCACCAAGCTGCCACCGCAATTCCAGGTTCGCGTGCTGAGTGTCGGCGCGCAGCCGCAGTTGGAAATTCTCGGCGCGGATTCGCAACTCGATACGACGGTTCATCAGGCGCTACGAGCGCGCTTGCCGCAGCAGAACGGCTACGCGCCGTTGCTCGCCACGGTGGGCGCGCTGTCGCAGTGGTCGGTCGCGAAGCAGTTGCCGCCGTATCTGCGTTCGGCGCTGGCGTTGCTGGAGCACAGCATGAGCACACCGCGCGAATTGACGACGGGAGAAGGGTTGCGTCAGGCGGTGAATCGCAGCGGTCTGTTTCTCGAAGCGCAACTTGCGCATGCGCCGGCGAGCGACGCCAATACCGCGCACGACGATGTGAAAGGCGCGATGTTGCGTCTAGTGGCAATTCTCAAAGGTCAGGCCACGCTAGGCGAAAGCAGCGCGGACGAAGTGGATCCACCTTTGCTGTATCGGGGTGTCGTGCCGCAGGGTCGGTTGCCGTTGCCGCCGGATTTGCTCTCGACGAACGACGCGACGGAATTTCTGCCCCGTCTCTACACCGATGTGCAGGCCGCGTTGGCGCGTTTGGAAGTGGCGCAATTGCAGGCCAATCCGAATCACTGGATCGTCGAAATTCCGGTGCAGGACGACGAAGGCGCCGATGTACTGCAGTTGTCGCTCAAGCACGAGGAAGATGCGCAGCAGGATTGGACGATGGGCTTTTCGCTGGATTTGCCGTCGCTCGGCCCGATCGTCGGCGAGTTGCAGTTGCGAGGCTTGCGTTTATCGGTGCGATTGTGGGCGCAGCTTCGCGACACGGTTGATCTGCTGGAAGCGCAATTCGACCATGTGCGAAAACGTCTCGACGCCACCGGATTGTTTCTGGATCAGCTCACCTGCCAGTTCGGTTTGCCGCAGGCCGGCAATAGCATGAGCGCCGTCTTTTTGAAGGCCACTGTATGAGTACGCCGCTCCCCGCGCCGCAACGCAAAGTCGTGCTTCGCTTGCCCGGCGGCGATGGCTCGCAAGCCTCATCGGGTCGTACGGCGCGCGATGTCGAAAATCTGTTTCGTCACGCGCAAGCGCTTGGTTTGCCGCTGCATCACGATCCGCAGATCGCGGCGTTGCTGATCTCGCTACGCATGAGCGCGGATGTGCCGCCGCAGTTGTACGCCGCCGCTGCGGCGGTGTTGGCGACTATCTACGAAGCATCACGCGATAACTCCCTCTCCCCGTAGGGGAGAGGGCTGGGGTGAGGGGCTGGTCTTGCGGGGGACTCTGTTTGAACAATGGGTATATAAAGTTCAACGCCAGTGTGTCCCCTCACCTCGATCCTCTCCCCGGAGGGGAGAGGAAGAAAAGCGTCAGGCGCGTTTGGCGTACAAACGCAGCACCAGCTCCGCTTCGTGTCGCGACAAACCGCAACGCGACATCAGTTGTTCCGCATCGCCACCTTCGCGCGCTAGCTGCTGCGCCAATTCGTAATCGTTAGCGGGCGATTGGCGAGCGGCTGCGCGCAGCGCGCCCATCTGCGTGGCCGGCACTTCGACCGAACGGCGCGGCGCAACCACATCCGAAGCAGGCGTCGAACGTCCTTCCAACGCGCTCAAGCGATGATCGATCTTGTTTAGCGCGTTGACGATCAGCAGCTCGGGAACGCCACCGGTATCACCGCGTTTTACGCCTTTCAACTGACGCATCTGATACATCAGCAACGCAATCGCAACGGTCTGAAGTACAAGCGCTGCGATTACCGCAAGATCACGCCACATCTTTCAACTCCTTATGAAGGCGGCACAACGTAGGTACGTCGAGCAGCGCGACAAAGCCGCCATGCCAGCCCATCACCACTTGCACGGGATCGTCCACACGCCCGGAGCGCGCCGGTGGCAGTTGGATGGCGTCCGCCTTCGGCTGCAGCAAATCGCCCACTGCATCCACGCGCAAACCGACGCGATGCGATTCGTGCGTGCACACCACAATGCGCACGGTCGACGGATCGCCCGGCTCGCTATGACTCAAGCCGAGACGACGACGACCATCCATCACCGGCACGATATTGCCGCGCAAATGGCAGATGCCGAGCAGATCGTCCGCCGCGCCGGGCACGGGCGTTGGCGATGCATCGCGAATGACTTCGCTGACGCGGCTTAAGAGCACGGCGTAATGTTGGCCGTCCAATTGAAAAGACAACCAAGGTTCGCGTGCAAGCGCTTCGATATTGGGAACAAGGCTCATGCGCAGCGGTTATCCCTTGGTATCCGGTGTATTCGTATGTGTCGATGCGTCGCTTGGCGTGGTCACCAGACTCGCCACCGGTGTGATCACTGACGGCGTGGGAAGCGTTGGCGCCAACGATGGCGTGATCGATGGCGGCGGCGGGTCCGTTTTCGCAGGTTGTGCGGCGGCGACCGATGCGGGCGACGGCACGTTTTCCTGATCCTGCGTCGCGCCATCGTTCGCGTCGGCGGTCTGATTGACCTGGTCGCTATTCGTGTAGAAGCGGCGCGGCGCAGCTTTGTCGCTCAACACCACCACCAGCACGCGGCGGTTGCGGTTGCGGCCGTCTACGCTCGTGTTGTCGGCGGCGGGACGATATTGGCCCCAGCCGACAATGCCTAAACGCTCCGGGTCGACGCCATGTTCGGCGAACAACCGCGCCACGCTCGCAGCGCGCGCCGCGGAGAGTTCCCAGTTGGACGGATAAACCGTCGTATTGATCGGCATATCGTCCGTGTAGCCTTCCACACGCAGCGGATTGGCGAACGGCGCAAGAATGCTACCGAGACTGGTCAACACATCGTTGGCCGACGGCGACAACGTCGCAACGCCGCTGGGAAACAGAATGTCCGTGCGGATTTCGATTTCCAGCCAGTTCGGCGTGCGGCGCACGGCGACAAGGTTCTTGTCGATCAGCGGCTGCAGCGCGTGTTCCACCTGACTGCGGATGCGGTCGAGATTTTCCTGCTCGTCGCTGATCTTCGTTTTGTCTTTGTCGGATTGCGTGTCCGGCGTCGTCGCCGGCGTCGGGATATGTTGCGTCAGCACGGGCAACAGAATTTGCGCAAGCGGCGTGCGCGGAATCGGCGCTGGCTTGTTGGTCGGCACCGGTATGCTCGATTGCGGCGCATTCGGCGTCACCGGCTGAATCACCGAGCGCGAACCGTTGAACGCCGACGAGATCGCCTGCGCCAAGGCGCGGTATTTGGTGGTGTTGACGCTGGACATCGCGTACAGCACCACGAACAACGCCAACAACAGCGTGAGCAAATCCGCGTAGGGAATCACCCAGGCTTCGTGATTGGGATGGTCTTCGTGTTTGTGTTTGCGGCGGCGACTCATACGAGATAGCCCTGCAACTTGCTTTCGATCTGGCGCGGATTGTCGCCCTCGGCAATCGAAATCAAACCTTCGATCAAAATCTCGCGCACTTGCGTCTGTTTGGTGATCAGCGATTTCAAGCGCGCGCCGATCGGCAGCAACAGCAAGTTGGCGAGACTGATGCCGTAGATAGTGGCGACGAACGCCGCGGCGATACCGTGGCCGAGCTTGGCCGGATCGGTAAGATCGCGCATCACCGCCATCAGACCGAGCACGGCGCCGATGATGCCCATGGTCGGCGAATAGATGCCGCCTTGCTCATACACCTTGGCGGCGTGCAGGTCGGCTTGCTCGCGCGTCTCCACTTCCAGTTCGAGCACGCTGCGAATCGCTTCGGGCTCGCTGCCGTCGACCAGCAGCTGCAAACCTTTCTTCACCAGCGGATCGTCTTCGGCGTCGATATGCGGTTCGAGACCCAGCAAACCCTGGCGACGCGAGATTTCGCTCCAGCCGATCACGCGGCTGATCAAATTGGCAGGCTGCAATTGCGGCGGCTTGTACACCATGCCCAACATGCCGATCGCGCGCTTGAGCACCTTGCCTTGCGTATGCAGCAGCAACGCAGAGATCGTGCCGATAAACACGATCACAAAAGCCGCCGGATTCCACAGCGCGGAAACGTCTGTGCCTTTGAGAATCGCGCCGACGATCAGCACGACGAAAGCTAGGATGGTGCCGGCGATGCTTATGACGTCCATGTCGACGCCTCGCAAATAACCTCGCACTCGTCGCCCCGGCGCACGCCGGGGCCCAGCGTCTTTGCTGGAACGAAGTCACTGGGCCCCGGCGTGCGCCGGGGCGACGGGT
This sequence comes from Dyella sp. 2HG41-7, assembly GCF_021390675.1. NCBI lineage: Bacteria > Pseudomonadati > Pseudomonadota > Gammaproteobacteria > Lysobacterales > Rhodanobacteraceae > Dyella > Dyella sp. 2HG41-7. Next base: position 697,481 of record NZ_JAJEJV010000004.1, on the reverse strand, counting down.
GAACGGTGTCGTTGAGTGGTTTCATCAGGCCGACACCTTTAACGAAGGAAGAAGACGCCCGTCGTCTTGCGACAACGCAGCGAGATCCAACACCAACGCAAGACGCCCGTCACCCGTCACCGTCGCGCCAGCAACGCCAGGCACGCCTTCGAACAACGGACCGAGCGGCTTCACCATCACGTCTTCGCGGCCGATCACTTCATGCACCAGGCAACCCAGATGCATATGGCCGACATGCAACACCACCACGTTGCGTCCGCCTGCGCCGTGCACGCCCGCCCAATCGGCGAGATCGCCCAGCACCAGCGCGCGACCGCGATGCGCGGCGACGCGACGGCCGTCGAGCATGTGATCGTGCTGCGGATTCAACTCGAATACTTCGCTCACGTTGCTGAGCGGCAGTGCGAACAAGCGATCGCCGACGCGCACCATCAACACGCGCAAGATCGCGAGCGTCAGCGGCACGGTGAGTTCCAATGTGCTGCCGTGACCCAGGCGCGACTGCACCTGCAGCGTGCCACCCAGTTCGGCGACGCGCGTTTTCACCACGTCCATGCCGACGCCGCGTCCGGAAATATCGGAAATCGTGGCGGCGGTGCTGAAGCCCGGACGGAAGATCAATTCGTAGCATTCGACTTCCGACAAGCGCGCCGCTTGTGTTTCGTCGATGACGCCCTTCTCCACCGCTTTGCGACGCAGCACTTCCGGATCCATGCCGCGACCGTCGTCGCTGACGGAGATCACGATGCGCTCGCCGCGCTGACTGGCCGACAGTTTGACTTTGCCTTTCGGCGACTTGCCTGCGCGTGCGCGACCGGCCGGATCTTCCAGACCATGGTCGACGGCGTTGCGCAACAAGTGAATCAGCGGATCGGCCAGCGCTTCGACCAGGCTGCGATCGAGATCGGTATCTTCGCCTTCGGTGACCAGCTCGATGTCTTTGCCTAGCTGACGCGCGAGATCGCGCACGATGCGCGGAAAACGCTGAAACAAACGACCGACCGGCTGCATGCGCATGCCGAGCACGGCGGTTTGCAGATCGTCGGATACGCGATCCAGATCGCCCGCCATGGTCGCCAACATTTCATTGTCGCTGCGCGTGGCCAAACTCAACAAGCGATTACGCAGCAGCACCAATTCGCCGGCGCGACTGACCAAGGTATCCAGACGCGCGGTATCCACGCGCACGGTATTTTCGGCGGGCGCTTTGGCCGGCGCGGCGGTACGCGCTGCGGGAGCGGGAATAGGAGCCGGCGCAGGTGCGGGCGCCGCCGCAACCGTTTGACCTGGCGCCGCACCCTTGCCGTGCAAATTGTCCAGCAACGATTCGAATTCGTCGTCGCTGATTTCTTTCTTCTCGTCGACGACCGGCTTTTCGGAGCCGGGCGCGGCGCCTTGGCCGTGCAAAGCATCGAGCAAGCTTTCGAATTCGTCGTCGTTGATTTCATTGGAGGCGTGATTGGTCGCGCCGGGCGCGCCGCCTTCGCCGTAGAGCGTATCGAGCAGCGCTTCGAATTCCGCCTCGATCGGATCGGCCGAGCGTGCGGGTTTCGCCGATGCGTTCGCCGCAGGCGCGTTGTCCGCCACTGGCTGCAAACGTGCGAGCAAACTCGCGGGCGGCTGCGCCATCGCATCGCCGCTCGTCAACGCCGCCATCATCACGTTGAGCAGATCCAGCGATTCGAGCAGCGCATCCATATGCGCCGAGTTCAGCACCAGCTTCGCGTTGCGCGCGTCGTTGAGCAGTTCTTCGGCGCAATGGCACAACTGCACCATCGGATCGATGCCGAGAAAGCCGGCGCCGCCTTTCACTGTATGAAAGACGCGAAACACCGCATTGAGCAATTCGCGATCGTGCGGCGAGGCTTCCAGCTCCACGAGCTGTTCGCCCAGCCGTTGCACCAATTCTCCGGCTTCCACCAGAAAATCGTCGCGCAGCTCGCTGTCCAGGTTCGCATCCATCAACGTCTGTATCCGCAGGTTACGATCAAAAACCGAATTCGCTCAGCAGACGATCCACTTCGTCCTGGTCGTGAACTTTGGCGACTTCCATCGGCGCTTCGCGACCGGCCAGCGCACCGGTGAGGCGCACCAGTTCCAGCAGCGACGATTCCACGCTTTCGATAAAGGTCACCACTTTCTTGACGCGCTGACCGGCGAGATCCTGCCAGGACTGCACCAGCACCATGTCGTTGAGGCCTTCGCTGCACGCGCTGGCGAACACCTGCGCCTGACGCGCCAGCACGGCGGCCGGGTCGGTCTCGCTGTTGTTGAAATCCAGCACCGCAACGGCGTTCTGCGAAAGCGCTTCGGCTTCCGGGCGAATGCGGTCGACGAAATCCAGGCTGCGATGCGCGGCCTGCGAACTCATCTCCAACACTTCGGCCAGATGCTTGCGCGCATTGATCATGCTGTCGGGCATGCCTTCGTTGGCGAGATCGGCGCCAAGACGGCTCATCGCGCCGTGCAGGTCGCGCGCCAGCACGCCGAGCGCGCGGAACAAATGCTGCTCGCGTTGACGCACCATCGTGTCGAGCGCTTGCTCGAACGCGGCGCCGTCTTTGCTGTTGAGCAGGTCGATGACTTCAGGCGGTAGCGCTTCGGCTGCGACGGGTTTGGCAATAGCGTTCATGCGGAAGCTCCACGGGCGGCCAGGCGCTCGAAGATTTTGTCGAGCTTTTCTTTGAGCGTCACAGCGGTGAACGGCTTGACGATGTAGCCGTTCACGCCGGCCTGCGCCGCGGCGATGATCTGCTCGCGATTGTTTTCGGCCGTCACCATCAGCACCGGCATGCCTTTGAGCTTGGGCTCGGCGCGAATCGCCTGCAGCAATTCGATGCCGGTCATGTTGGGCATGTTCCAGTCCGTCACGACCATGTCGAAACTGTTCGCCTTCAACATCGTCAACGCGTTGTTGCCGTCGTCGGCTTCCTGGATCAGCGGATTGCTGAAACCGAGCTCGACGAGCAGGTTGCGGACGATGCGTCGCATGGTGGAGAAATCGTCTACCACCAAAATTTTCATGTTCTTGTCCAAACACGTTCTCCAGATGCTTGAAACGGGGAAGGGATTCGAGAAACGAGTGAGGCGCGAAACGTGGGTGGTTTTCTTCCCTCGGAAGAAGGTTCCGCATGGGTCGGGTCGGTGAAGCCAGGACGCGCTTCGTTGACCTTGGTTCCCCTGCGAACCCTCTTCCGAAGGAAGGGGTTTGCACGCATCGATGCGCCGGTTGCCTTGGGTGTCGCTAATTGCTGAAACTCGTTGCCTGCTCCTTCGCTCGTACGTTGTTGCTAGCCGCGCCAATCGCCCATGCGCGCGCGCAGCCTTACCAAAGCCTGGCCGTGGATCTGGCAGACGCGAGATTCCGTCACGCCCAGCACCATGCCGATTTCTTTCAGGTTCAATTCCTGTTCGTAATACAGGGACATCACCAGTTGTTCGCGCTTGGGCAACGTGCTGATCGCTTCGGCCAGCGCTTCGCTCATGTTGTTCTGCTCGAAGCTGTCTTGCGGCCCCAAGCTGTCGTGATCCACCACATCCAACGCGCTGCCTTCGCCGCCTTCGCCGTCGTCCGGCGCCGTAAGGCTGAGCAGTCGCGCGCTGGTCGCGTCGGACATCACCTGGTGATATTCCTCGGCGGTCATGCCGAGACGTTTCATCACTTCGGCGGTTTCCGCATCCGCGCCCGTTTCGTTTTCGATCTGCCGCACCACTTCGGCGACCTCGCGCACCTTGCGGTGCACGGAGCGCGGCGTCCAATCGGTGCGTCGGAGTTCGTCCAGCATCGCGCCACGAATGCGGATGCCCGCATACGTTTCGAAGCTGGCCGCGCGATCCGTCGTAAAGTTTCGCGCCGCCTCCAGCAAGCCGATCATGCCCGCCTGCATCAGGTCTCCTACGTCAACGCTCGGAGGCAAGCGACCCATCAGGTGGTAAGCGATGCGGCGCACGAGCGGCGCATGCTTGCGTACTAATTGGTCTGCATCTTCGCGTTGCAGCTGCAGATATTCCGAAGCCACATTCATGTCACCACCCCGCAGCCGGCACGCTCTGGCCGCTGAAAAAGGCAATCCGTCCGAGATCCGGGCACGAGGGTTTACCCCATGTATCGACCGCACCCGCCAATTGCTTGAATCCGACCGCCGCGCGGCTGGATGGCCACAGATCGACCACCGCGCCCTGGCGCCGGATCGCCTGCCGCAGCCATTCGTCGTGCGGCACCATGCCCATGTAGTCGAGCGCCACGTCGAGGAACCGGCCGCATACACGCGCCAGTTTTTCAAAAAGTTTTTTCGCGTCGCCCGCCTGGCGAACCATGTTGGCGACAATATGGAAGCGCCGCACGTCGAAGTCGTGGGCAAGAATTTTGATCAAGGCGTAAGCATCGGTGAGCGACGCAAGCTCGTCGCACACCACGATCACTACGTCGTCGGCCGCGGCGGCGAACATCGCCACGTTGTCGGAGACGCCCGCTGCGGTATCCACCACCAGAAACTCCGGTGGCTGGATCAGTTCGTCGAACGCGCGGATCACCGCCGCGTGCTCGCCGTTGCCCATCTTCGCCAAGCGGCGAATGCCCGAACCGCCCGGCACCACTTTCAGACCGTGCTGCGCCGGCATGATCAGATCCTGCAGCGCGCACTTCCCGTCCAGCAGATGCCCCACGTGGCGCGCAGGGCTCAAGCCCAGGTGCACGTCTACGTTGGCGACGCCCATGTCGGCGTCGAGCAACATCACGTCGCGCCCGGCCATCGCCATCGCCATCGCAAGATTCACCGCGACCGTGGTTTTGCCGACACCGCCCTTACCGCCTGCTACCGCGATCGTGCGCGTGATGCGCGTACGCGGAACGATCGGCCGTAAGCTTGCCGCCTGATGGAGCGCATCGGTTTCTTCCCGATGCACGCGGGCGGTCGAAAACAGATTGTGCAAGCCTGCTGCCTGGTTCACTTGCAGTGCCTCGTTCGTACCAAAAGTCATTGAGCCTGTCCCATATTTCTGCGTAGTTCGCATGGGGTCTGAGCGGTCGTCAGGTGGTGACGCGTGGCGCAGCGCCAGACTGGCCGTCTGGTCAAGCCGCGCGTTGCCGCCTGGCGGCCGCTCAGGCACCGTGCGGACAACGAAGGGGTATGGGACAGACTCATAATCCTGCCACCGCCAGGCCGAAGCGATCGGCCATGTCGAGGTCCTCACCCGCCGGACCCAGCCGGCGTTGCTGCTGCGCGGCGCGGCACACAAGCACGCGCGCATCGGCAGCACTGATATCTTCGGGAACGCGCTGACCGTCGGTGGTGCAATCCAGCGGAATGCGGTGACGGATCAGCACCGACAACAAGCCGCCGAGACTGGGCGCTTCGTCGAGCTTGGTCGCGATGCACGCGCTCGGTTGCAGCGGCAGATACGCGCGCACCGATTCGTCCAGCGCGGTGGACTGCGCATTCGCCGCCAGCACCAGGCAGGCACGCAATTGCGTGGCGCCTTGCGCGGCGGCGTCGCGCAGCACATCCATCTGTTGTTGCAGGCGTGCATCGTTGCCGGACACGCCAGCGGTATCGACCAGCACCGTGTGGTGATCGCGCAGCAGATGCAGCGTTTGCGCAAGACCTGCGGCGTCGTATGCGGGATACACGCGCACGCCGAGCAGGCGACCGTAATGTTCGAGCTGTGCGGCAGCGCCGATGCGGTAATGATCGGTGCTCACCAGCGCGACCTTCGCCGGACCGTGATGCATCACCGCGCACGCGGCGAGCTTGGCGATTGTGGTGGTTTTGCCCACGCCCGTGGGACCAACCAGCGCCGTGACGCCGCACACGTCGGCCAGACCGCGGCCGCTGACTTTCAAGCTGCGGCTGAGCAAACCCAGCGGCAGATAACGCGCCTGGTCGACGTTGATGTCTTCCGGCAATTCATCGATGAGCTGACGCGAGACGTCGGTATCGATACCCAGACGCGACATATCGCGCAACACGCGGGCGCGCATCGGACTGCGGCGCTCCATATCGTTCCACGCGAGACTCGACAACTGCTGTTCGAGCAGCTGGCGCAGGCCGCCGAGTTCGTTGCGCATGCGCGCGGTTTCCAGCGCGTTCTGCTCCAGCATCGGCTGCAGCGCAGCGATTTCGTTGGACGGCAGCGGCAACGGAGGAGGAGGCGGCGGCGTGGCTGCGCGTGTTTCTTTCGCGACGGTTTTGACGACTTCTTTCGGCGTTTCTTTGACGATCTCTTTCACGCGCTCTTTCGGCGCGTCTTTCGCGACTTCTTTCACCGGCGGCTTGGCCGCTTCCGGCGTCGGCGCGTTGATGCGCGCAGCTTCGCGCATCAGCGCTTCGTCGTAGTCGACGGCGGCGATGATCTCGATGCCTTCCTCAAGACGGCGCGTGGAAAGGATCACCGCATCGGCGCCCTGCTCCGCGCGCACGTCGCGCATGGCCTGGCGCATATCGGAAGCCAGGAACCGTTTGATCTTCATGGTGCATTCCTCACTTTTACTTCCTCTCCCCTCTGGGGAGAGGATTGCGGTGAGGGGCCGGTCTTGCCGAGATGTTCGTTCGAAGCACGCTTCGATTGCGGCTCAACGCCAGGTTGACCCCTCACCCCAGCCCTCTCCCCGGAGGGGAGAGGGAGTAGCGTGCGCATGCGGAACATCATCGTCGCCTACCTCACTCGTTCTTCGTTACTCAACGTCCGATCGCTTGCACCAAGCGCACGCGACGGTTGTCCGGTACTTCGTTGTAAGCCAGCACATGCAGGTTCTGGGCCACGTGGCGCGTGAAGCGAGAGAGCCACGGACGCAGTTGCGGTTGCACCAACATCACCGCCGGTTCGCCGCTCGCTTCCTGTCGCCGCGCCGCTTCTGCAACGCTTTGTTGCAGACGATCGGCGAGACCCGGTTCCACGGCGGCGCCTGCTGCACCACTGCTTGAAAGGGATCCGAGCAAGATCTGTTCCAACTCCGGAGCGAGCGTCAGCACGGGGATTTCCGTGCCCAAACCCGCGATTTCCTGGACGATCTGACGACCCAGCGCCACGCGCACATAGGCAGTAAGCGCGCCAGGATCCTGACTCTGGCTCGCGTGCTCCGCCAAAGACTCGACGATGCTGCGCATGTTGCGGATCGGCACCCGCTCGGCGAGCAGGTTTTGCAGCACTTTCACCACCACGCCCAGCGACAGGCGCTTGGGAACGAGGTCTTCCACCAGTTTCGGCGCGCCCTGGGCCAGACGATCCAGCAGTTGCTGCACGTCCTGGTGGCTGAGCAGTTCGTGCGCGTGGTTTTGCAGAATGTGCGACAGATGCGTAGCGATCACCGTCGCCGGATCGACCACCGTGTAGCCAAGCGCCTGCGCGTGGTCGCGTTGATTGTTTTCGATCCACACCGCTTCCAGCCCGAACGCAGGATCGCGCGTGGCGACGCCGTTCAAGGTGCCGTGCACGCGGCCCGGATTGATCGCCAGATGGCGCTCGCTGTAGACCTCCGCCTCGCCCATCGGCACGCCCATCAGCGAGATGCGATAGGTGTTGGGCCCCAGATCCAGGTTGTCGCGAATGTGTACGGCCGCGACCAGAAAACCCAGTTCCTGCGACAACTTGCGACGCACCGATTTGATGCGCGACATCAATTCGCCGCCCTGGTTTTTGTCGACCAGCGGAATCAGGCGATAGCCCACTTCCAGGCCGACCGGATCGACGCTGGCGACGTCTTCCCAGCCCAGCTCCAGGCGTTCGGTGGCTGCCGGCGTCGGCAATGCTTCGGTCGACGCTTTGGCGAGGCGTTCTTTGGCTTCCTGTTCACGGCGAATCATCAGCCACGCCGAGCCGCCGCACACGCAGGCCAGCATCAGAAACGCGATGTTCGGCATGCCGGGAATCAAGCCCATCACCGCCAGCACCACACCGGCAACCGCCAGTGCGCGCGGTTGGGCGAACACCTGCCCGACCATCTGCTTGCCCATGTCCTGCGACTTGGACACGCGCGTCACGATCACGGCGGTGGCGATCGACAGCATCAGCGACGGCACCTGCGCCACCAAACCGTCACCGATCGTCAACAAGGTGTACGTCCGCGCCGCTTCTCCGGCGCTCAGGCCGTGCTGCAGCATGCCGACGAAAAAGCCGCCGATGATATTGATGAACAAAATCAGGATGCCGGCCGTGGCGTCGCCGCGCACGAATTTCGACGCACCGTCCATCGAGCCGTAGAAGTCCGCTTCCTCGCGCACTTCCTGGCGACGCTCGCGCGCCTGCTCCTGCGTCAGTAGACCGGCGTTGAGATCGGCGTCGATCGCCATCTGCTTGCCGGGCATCGAATCCAAGGTGAAGCGCGCGGTCACTTCGGACACGCGCGTCGCGCCCTTGGTGATCACCACGAAGTTGATGATGGTCAAGATCGCGAACACCACCAAACCGACCGCGAAGTTGCCGCCGATCACGAATTCGCCGAACGCCTCGATCACCTTGCCGGCGGCGCCGGGGCCGTCGTGGCCGTGCAGCAAAACTACGCGCGTGGAAGCGATATTCAGCGCCAAACGCAGCAAAGTTCCCATCAACACCACGGTCGGGAACGCGGCAAATTCCAGCGGGCGCATCACGTAGACCACCGCCAGCAAAATCACCAGCGACAACGCGATGTTGAAGCTGAAGAGAATGTCCAGCACGAACGGCGGCAACGGCAGCATCAGCATCGCCAACATCGCAAGCATCACGATCGGCGCGCCTGCGCCGCGTCGACTGACTTGCTTGAAGGTATCCAGAACGCTTGCGGTTGCCATGCGTGTCGCCTTGATTTTTTACGGTGTGAATTACGGTTGGCGGTAACGGCCCTGCAATTCCGGATCGATATCCGGATGCGGAACGTCGGGAATGGGTCCGCCGCGCTCGGTCGCCTGCTTGAGCTGGTAGACGTAGGCAAGGATCTGCGCGACGGCTACGTAGAGCGCGGACGGAATTTCATGTCCCAGCTCCGTGGTTGCATACAAAGCGCGTGCCAACGGCGGCGCTTCGACCAAAGGCACGCGATGCGCCTCGGCGACCATGCGAATCTGCTGCGCCATGATGTCGACGCCCTTGGCAATCACGCGCGGCGCGCGCATGCGCGAGTCGTCGTAACGCAACGCCACGGCGAAATGCGTGGGGTTGACCACGATCACGTCGGCCTTGGGTACTTCCTGGATCATGCGGCGGCGAGCCAACTGATGCTGCATCTGGCGAATGCGACCTTTCAGATGCGGGTTGCCTTCCGATTCTTTGTGCTCGTCCTTCACTTCTTGCTTGGACATGCGATGCTTGCGTTCGAAATCGAAACGCTGCCACAGCGCGTCGATACCGCCGATCACCGCCAGGATCACCGAAAAAATCAGCGCCGCATGCGCCACCAGCGCCAACGCCTGCGCAATACCGCTATTGACCGCGCCGCGATCGGTCGCCATCACCGCAGCTTCGTCATGGCGCAACAACACCACCAGCGCCACCCCGATAAAAGCGACTTTCAACAGCGACTTGGCCAGCTCGATCAAGCCATTGAGCGAAAACAGTCGGCCGAATCCCGAGATCGGATCGAGCCGCTGAAAATTCGGCACCAGCGCTTCCGAGCTGAAATTGAGGCCGCCGATCGCCACCGTCGAACCGACGGCGGCGATCATCGTCGCCGCGAAAATCGGTAGCAGCAAACCGAGCATGTCGCCCATCGCCGCGTGCATCGCGCGCGACATCAGCGCATCGCTGAACAATGCATCGCGCGAATAAGCCATGCCCAGCGCATAGATGTGGCGCATATGCGCGAACATGCTGGAACTGTAAGACAGCAGAATGCTGGCGCCGGCTAACACGACCATCGCGCCGGAGAGATCGCGCGATCGGGGAACTTCGCCTTTTTCGCGCGCGTCCTGTAAGCGTTTTTCTGACGCTCGTTCGGTGCGATCTTCGTTTTCCGTATCGGCCATGGCTTACACCTGCGCCGAGATGCGTACCCTCCCCTGCTTGCAGGGGAGGCTTAGGGTGGGGTTGCATGCGCTTGCCGCAGATTTGAAGTTCAACGCGAGATTCGACTGACGCCAACCCAGCCCTCCCCTGCCAGCAGGGGAGGGAGTGGAGCGCGCGAGACAAGAGACTCGGGCATCCATCATCAGAGCCCCACCAAATGCCGCATCAAATCCCAACCAGCGCCTTGCAGCGCCGAATACGTGCTTTCCAATCCGCGCAGACCCAACCACAACGCGATAAAGCCCATGCAGATGCTGATCGGAAAACCCACCGCGAACAGATTCATCGACGGCGATGCGCGACTCGTCGCGGCGAAGCCGATGTTCACCAGCAATAACGCCGTCATCGCCGGCAACGCGACGCGCAACGCGCCAGAAAACAAATCGCCACCGGCCGACACGATCGCCCACATCGACTTTTCGTCGAGACCCGTCGCGCCGGGCGGCATGCTGCGAAAGCTGTCGGCCAGCAAGGAAATCACTTGCAGATGACCGTCCATCGCCAGAAACAGCAACGAGACCATCACCATGTAAAACTGTCCCAGCACCGGCACGCTGGTGTTGCTGGTGGGGCTGATCATTTCGGCGAAGCCTAGACCCATGCTTTGACCGATCAGAATGCCGCCGTACGACACCGCCTGAAAAACCAGTTGCAGCACGAAGCCGATGCTGCCGCCAATCAGCATCTGCGACACCATCGTCGCCACACCGCTCGCGCTCAACAGATCCATCTGTGTGGGCGCCAATGGCGACAACACCATCGTCAGCACCACGATGATCGCCACGCGCAGTCGCGCCGGCACCACCGTTGCGCCGAAGATCGGCGCGATCATGCAAAAGCCGCCCACGCGACCCAGTGCCCAGAGCATGCCGGACAACATATGGATCAGCGTGGACAGCTCGATCGTCACTTCACCGCATCCGGAAGGCCGACGATGATGTCGTGCGTAAACTGCATCAGCGTGTGCAACATCCATGGACCGACCAGCAAGCCGACGGCCGCCATCGCCAGCAGCTTGGGAATAAAGCTGAGCGTCATTTCATGAATTTGCGTCGCCGCTTGAATGACGCCGACCAGCAAACCGACCAGCAACGCCGTCAACAGCAGCGGCGCGGCGACCAGCATGCCGATGTAAAGCGCGTGCTGGCCAAAGTGGAGTACCCATTCCGGCGTCATGTGTAAAAGCTCCCCGCCAAGGTGCCGATCAGCAACGACCAGCCATCGACCATCACAAACAACATGATCTTGAACGGCAGCGAGATGATCGACGGCGACACCATCGCCATGCCCATCGACATCAATACGCTCGCCACCACCACGTCAATCACCAGAAACGGAATAAACAGCAGAAAACCCATCTGGAACGCGGTCTTCAATTCGCTGGTCATGAATGCCGGCATCGCGACGCGGAACGGCACGTCGTCCTTGCTCGCATACGGCTGTTCTTTGGCGAGATGCGTAAACAGCTGCAGATCAGAATCGCGCGTCTGATCCAACATGAAGTGCTTGAACGGCGCCGCGGCCGCGGGAATCGCGGCCTCAGCGGTGATCTGGTGATCCATGTACGGCTTTACGCCGTCCTGATACGCATGATTGAGCACCGGCGACATCACGAAGAACGTCAGGAACAGCGCGAGCCCCAACAAAACCTGATTGGGCGGCGTGGATTGCGTGGCGAGCGCCTGACGCAGAAAGCTCAGCACGATGATGATGCGCGTAAACGACGTCATCATCAGCAGCACAGCCGGCAGCATCGTCAGCACCGTCATCAGTGCGACCAGCTGCAGCGACAGACTCCAGTTCTGGCCACCGCCGGCGTTTTGCACGGTCATCACGGGGATGCCGGCCGATTGGGAAATCGGCGCGATAGGTGCGATGGGAGCAACGGCTGTTGATGCGGTCGTGGTAGTTGCCGCATGACTCGCGAACGAGGTCAGCGCCAATCCCAAGACCACAACGAGACAACACAAAAACCGCCATACACCGTCGCCCCGGCGCACGCCGGGGTCCAGCGACTTTGCGGCCGTAACGTCACTGGGCCCCGGCTTTCGCCGGGGCGACGAGGAATGAAGCAATGCGGCGAGAAACGTGCTCATGATTTACGCCCCACGCGACGCAACAACTCAGCAAAAGGCGGGAGCGGCGCAGACGCGGGCGTCACGTCCACCGGCGCTTCGCCTTCATAAACATGCAGCGCACGCACGCCACCGGCGCCAACCCCAACCAGCAAACGCTTGCCATCCGCCTCAATCAGCATCACGCGTTCGCGCGTGCTGATCGGCATGGTTTCGATGCAGCGCAAACGACGACCGCCAACGACCTGGCGCGACTGCAAACGGCGCGTCAGCCAACCCGCGGCGAAGATCAGCGCGACGATCGCGCCCAGACTCAACACGACGCGGATCAATTCCCCGGTCACGCTGATATCGGGCACGCTCGCCATCGGCGCGCGCGCCAAGATGTTGGAGACAATGCTCATCGCAGCTTGCGCACTCGTTCCGCGGGGCTGATCACGTCGGTCAGGCGAATGCCGAACTTTTCGTTGATCACCACCACTTCGCCGTGCGCGACCAGCGTGCCGTTGACGAACACGTCCAGCGGTTCGCCGGCTGCGCGATCGAGTTCGACGACCGAACCTTGGTTGAGCTGCAACAGATTGCGGATGCTGATGCGCGTGCGGCCGACTTCCATCGCCAGCGTCACGGGCACATCGAGAATCATGTCCAGGCTGACATCGGCCTTGTCGCCGCCGGCCTCGTTCAAGGTACCGAACTCAAGCGGTTGCTCGCCGTTTTTGGATGCGCCATGGAGGGCGTCGATGCTCTGGTTCATACGTTTTTGTCTTGAGTGAATTCGAGATTGGGAAGCGGCGCGCGACGTCCGGCCGCAGTTTTGTAACGTACGGCGTAACGGCCGTTGGATTGACCGTATTGCCCGCGAAAAATCGGAACGTCTTCGGCGAACACAGTGGTGATATCAGGCAGATTGACCGGGATCACATCGCCGATGCGCAGCCCGAGGAACTCGCCGATGCTGATATCGGTTTCCAGCAACAGCGAACTGACTTCGACTTCCGCATCCAGCACTTCATCGTGCAGGCAATGGATCCAGCGCTCGTCGCGCTCGCCCATGCGATCGCTCTGCACGCCGGCGTCGAGCATGGTGCGGATCGGCTCCACCATCGCGTACGGCAAGGTGAGATGCACTTCGCCGCCACCGCCGTCGAGCTCCACATGGAAGCGCGACACGACCACCGTTTCGGTCGGGCTGACGATGTTGGCGAACTGCGGATTGATTTCGGAGTTGATGAATTCGAATTGCACATGCATCGCAGGCGCCCACGCCTCGACCATCGAAATGAACACTTCGTTGAGCAAGATCTGGATCACGCGATTTTCGGTGGGCGTGAAATCGCGACCTTCGATGCGCGCGTGATAACGGCCGTCGCCGCCGAAGAAGTTGTCGATCACGCTGAACACCAGGCGCGGCTCCATCACGGCCAGCGCGGTGCCGCGCAGCGGCTTCACCTTGATCAGGTTCAGGTTGCTGGGCACGGCGAGGCCGTGCACGTATTCGCTGAACTTCTGCATCTTTACGCCCAGCACCGACACTTCGCAGGTCTTGCGCAGCACGCCGAACAGCTGCGTGCGGAAGAAGCGCGCGAAACGATCGTTGATCATTTCCAGCGTCGGCAGGCGACCGCGCACAATGCGGTCCTGCTGCGTGAAATCGAAATCCAGCACCGAACCCGGCGGAGGCGGCAGATCGCTTTCGGTTTCGATCTGGCCGTCGTCGACGCCGTTGAGCAGGGCGTCGATTTCTTCCTGGGAGAGCAAGTCGCTCATCGAACGGTCTCCGTTACTGCATCACGAAGCTGGTGAAATACAACGCGTCGACATCCGGCTTGCCGGTCTTGTCGGCCACGATCTTGCGCACGTCGTCCAACGCTTCCTGCTGCAACTTTTGCTTGCCGGCCACATTGCTCAGGCCCGCGTAGGTCTGGCTGCTGAACAACATCACCAGCGCATTGCGGATGACCGGATCGCTGTCTTTCATCGCCTGGACGGCGGCCGGATCGTGCGTCATCAAGGTCACGCCCACCTGCAGATAACGGGTGGAATCCTGGTCCTGGAAATTGACCACGAAAGCGGGATCCAGCGGCAGGAACAACTCCGGTGTTTTGGGTGCTTCCGCTTTCGCCGCCGCTTGCGCGCCGTGCGAACGCGTGAACATGAAACCGCCACCCGCGCCGAGCAGCACGATCGCGCCAATCACCATGATCAAGCCGCTGCGCTTCTTTTTGACGGGAGCGCCCGATGCTTCTTCGACAACCTCGTCGTTAGCCATGAAAAAATCCCAACTCCAGTGAAAGACATAAGGCCGCGCGTGCGACAACGCGGACTTTTCTACGGGAGTTTTAGCAAGCGGCGTGCCACACCCGAAAACCGCATAACGGCGGGCTTTGCGCGATATGTGACGACGCCCTGCGGCGTTTTATTGACGCGCGACGGGATGCAGTCGCGTGACACGCGTGGCGATTACGTCATGGGCACGACGCGCCGCGCGGGCAAAAAAAAGCTCCCCCATTGGGCAATGGAAGGAGCGAGGAGAGAGCTTGCGATGAAAGTAGTTGGCGTCAGGCGAACGCGTCGACCAGACCCACAGCCGCCTGGGTGATCGCAGCGACCGGCGACTCGGCCGTTTCTTCCGCGCCATCCGAACCCTGATACGAAGCTTGCTGTTGCTGCGACGCGCCGAACTGCTGCTGCGCGTGCTGACCGACGGTGGCGTGGCCGAGCGACAAACCCTGGCCGCTCAGCATCTGGTTGAGCTGACTCAATCCCTGCTGCACGGCGGCGGTCGCTGCGGGATGCTGCGTCATAAACGACACGTCCACGCGACCGTGCTCCACGCTCACTTTCACGTCGAGCGGGCCGAGATCCTGCGGGTTCAGGCGTATCTGCGCCTGCTTGATGTCTTGCCCGCTGAGCCAGGTAATTTGTTGTCCCAGTTCTTTCGCGAAACCGGACGAACCGACCTGCGCGTTCACGCCGAGATTGTGCGCGCCGCTTGCGTTCGTGCCGGTAGGCACGACGGGCGCGGTCGCCGTGAGATTGCCCAGCGCGGTCAGGCCGGCCGTGCTTTGCGAGGTGTTATCGGTGATGGCGGATGCCGCCGCCGCGAAGGTGTGCGTCGCCGCAACCATGCTGCCCGCCAACGCTTGCGTCACGTCATTCGCGCCTTGCGTCGCCGCCGTGGCGTCGGTCGAGGCTTGTGCCGTTGCCGCCGCATTCGCGTCGCCGCCATTGGCGCCGCTTGCGCTGAAATCGGGACCGGATAGCGAATCTTTCTGCAGCCCGGTCATGGCGCCAGCGAGGCCGTTGCCTGCCGTGCCATTGGAAGAAACGCCGCCGACGGCGTTGTTCGCATTGCCGTTTGCATTCGTTGTCGTTGTCGCGGCCGTGGCCGCAACCGGCAGCGGCACGGGAACGATGGGCGCGAGCGGCGCAATCGGCGTTGCGGCCGTGGCCGGCTGCTTCGTCGCTGGCGTCGTGGCTTTGGCGGTCGCGCCATTCGTCGATGCGCTGGCGTCGCCATGCGTGTCGCCGCTAGTCGCATGGTCGATCAGGCTCAAGACCGCGCTGGCGAGCGTGCCGACGCCAGGGAGACCGATGTCGATGCCGCTGTCGTCGCTCGTATCGTTGCTCGAAGCAGGCAATGTCGTATCCGTGCCCGGTTTGGCGGTGTCGCTGCTTGTGCCGGCGCTTGCCTGGGTGTTCGTTGTCTGGCTGTTGCTATCGTTTTGCTGCGCGTCGCCATTCTGCGATGCGCTCTGATCCGACGCGGCCTGCTGCTGGTGTTGCGCGTTCTGCAGATGCGACGTAAAGCTCGGGCCGTGCTGGTTGTGACTGCTCGGCGGCGGCGTGCTGCTCGCCTGCGTGGGCGGCGCGATCGGAAGTGCGGTTAGCGGGCTGGCGCTCATGCGCGAATACTCGATGATTTGGCTTGGATAGCACTGCGAACAACGCAGCAAGAAGCGCGCCAGCGTTTTGCAATCGGAATATCGTCACGGCGCTTCATCACGGCGCGCTCGTGCGGCGGTTGCGGTGCTGCATGCGCTCGTCCACTTCGGCTTGCTCAAGTCGTTGTTCGCGCATGTCTTCTTGCTTGCGCAAGCGCGCCACCACGGTGTCCAGCGCGTTTTCGCGTGCATGCGCCTGCAGCCAGCGATCACGCGCGCCGTCCACTTGACGCTGCATGCGCTCGACCAAACGGCTCTGTTGCACGATGGCCTGATCGATGCGGTCGACGAATTGTTGACGGTTCAGCAAGGCGCTTACCGTCAGGCCGCCGTCGCTAAGCTTGTAATCGTTGCGGTAGCGCTTGAGCTCATCCAGCTGCTGTTCGGCGTGCGCGAGTTTCTGCTGCTGTTCGGCCAGGCGCTGCAATGCGTCTTTCTGGCGGCGCTGCGCCTGGTCTACGGCGGGTTGCAGTCGTTCCGAGCGCGAGGCCATTACGCGATCTCCGCGGTCAGCGAGCCCAATCGGTCTTGCGCGGTGCGCAGTTCAACCGGCTCGTCGACTTCCTGTTGCAGGAATCGAGTCAGGCGCGGCCACATGGCGATGGCCTGGTCGACCTGCGCATCCGAACCTTTCTGGTACGCGCCTACGGCGATCAAATCCTGGCGCTGCCGATAAGCGGAATAAACCTGACGAAAACGCTGCGCGGCGCGCATTTGTTCTTTCGCCACCACCGCCGGCATCACGCGGCTGATCGAGGCTTCGATATCGATGGCGGGATAGTGGCCCGCTTCGGCGAGATCGCGCGACAGCACGATATGGCCGTCCAGAATCGCACGCGCGGCGTCCGCGATGGGATCGTGGCGATGATCGTCGCCTTCGGTCAGCACGGTGTAGAACGCGGTGATGGAACCGCGTCCTTCCGCATCGTTGCCGGCGCGCTCCACCAATGCTGGCAGCATGGCGAACACGGACGGCGGATAACCCTTGGTGGCAGGCGGCTCGCCGATGGCCAGCGCGATTTCGCGTTGCGCCTGCGCGTAACGCGTCAGCGAATCCATCAGCAGCAACACGCGCTGGCCGCGATCGCGAAACCATTCGGCGATGGCCGTCGCATATTGCGCGCCGCGCAAACGCTTCAGCGGCGGCGCATCGGCCGGCGCGGCCACGATCACAGCGCGCTCGCGCCCTTCGTGGCCCAGCGTCTGTTCAACGAATTCTTTCACTTCGCGGCCACGTTCACCGATCAAGCCGACCACCACGACATCGGCGTCGGTGTAGCGCGTCATCATGCCCATCAAGGTGGACTTGCCGACGCCGGATCCGGCGAACAAGCCGATACGTTGGCCGCGACCCACGGTGAGCAGCGAGTTGATCGCGCATACGCCTGTGTCGAGCGGCGTGTCGATCGGTTTGCGCGCCATCGGATTGATCGGTTCGCGCTTGAGCGCAGCATGGCTGTCCGCGCGCAGCGGACCTTCGCCGTCCAACGGTACGCCATCGGCGCCGACGACGCGGCCGAGCAAAGCTTCGCCCACCGGCAAATTGCCCGCGCGCGAACACGGACGCACGCGCGCATTCGGCAACACGCCGTGCATTTCGGTAACCGGCATCAACAGCAAACGCTCGTCGGCGAAACCAACGACTTCGGTATCCAGTGCGCTGCCATCGGCCGCATCGACCAGGCAACGCGCGCCGAGCGGCGCTTCGCAGCCTTCTGCTTCCAGCGTCAAGCCGACCACGCGGCGCAGACGTCCTTCGACCGTCAGTATTTGCGCCGCTTGCGCACGCTGCGTGCGCAGCGAGAGTTGCCGACGCCAGCGTTGTTGTTTGGTTTGCGCGGCGCCGTCGGCGGTCATGCGGAGACCTCGTCCTCGCCGTCGTCGATATCGTCGCCGATCACCGCATCGACCACCGCCGCCAGACGCGTCGCGACGCGTGCGTCTAAACGCGAGCTTTGGCTTTCGAGCACGCAATCGCCGCGTTGCAGGGCGGGATTGGCGCCGAAGCGCCAGTGCGGTTCAGTCGCAGCCAGTTCTTTCAAAAGTTCCAAATCGCGCGGATGCACCCACACGCGCAACTCGCGCGTCGCCGACGGCAACGCGGCGGCGGCTTCGCGAATGGCGTGCTCGATCACGGAAGGATCGAGCTGCAATTCGCGGCCGACCACACGGCGGGCGATCACCGTGGTGAGCAGCGCCAGTTCGCGCTCCACCTCATCGTCCAGCGATGCGAGCGGGCGCGCGGCGGACGTGCACAGCGCGGTGAGGCGCGCCAAGCGCTCATCCAATTCTTTCTTTGCGGCGGCGCGGCCTTCGGCCAAGCCCGCGGCATAGCCTTCCTCCCGCGCCTGGCGTTCGATTTCTTCCAGTTCGTAAACCGTGGGGCCCGGCGCTTGTTCGGGCTCTTGCGCGGCAGGCGCGGCGCCTACCGACGGCGGTTCCCAGCGATCGAATGCGGTGGCCGATTCGCGGCTGAGTACGTTGGCCATCACCAAGCCTCGCGCGCAACAAACTCCCTCTCCCCTCCGGGGAGAGGGCTGGGGTGAGGGGCCGCGCTTGCATGAATCGTCACGCTAACGTTGCGGCTTTCTTTTGGTGAGTTTTGCGACGAAAAAACATTAGGCGAGGTTTGCCCCTCACCCCAACCCTCTCCCCGGAGGGGAGAGGGAGTTGGTTTGCGGCGAGAGGAAAAATCTCTACCCATCACACAAACTCATCGCCGTTGGCGGAAAGACTGATCTGCCCCGCGTCGGCGAGCTTGCGCGCGATTTGCAGCACTTCTTTCTGCGCGCCGTCGACTTCGCTGAGCTTGACCGGACCCTTCACTTCGAGATCGTCGCGCAGCATGTCGGCGGCGCGCTTGGACATATTGGCGAAAATCTTTTCGCGCACCGCCGGTTCGCAACCCTTGAGCGCAATGATCAGTCGTGCAGACGGCACTTCGCGCAACAGCGTCTGCATGCTGCGGTCGTCGATCTCGGCCAGATCGTCGAACACAAACATCAATTCTTCGATCTTGGTGCCGAGGGTGGCGTCGTGACTGCGGATTGCGGTCATCAACTCGGTTTCGCGCGCCGTCTCCATTGCGTTCAAGATCGCCGCGGCGGCCTTCAAACCGCCCACGGTGGCCGATTTCAACTTGGACGAGGTGCCGGAGAACTGACGCTCCATGATTTCGTCCAGTTCGTTGAGCGCTTGCGGTTGTACGCCGTCGAGATTAGCGATGCGCATCACCGCGTCGCTGCGCACGCGCGGCGACAGATAGCCAATCACTTCCGCGGCCTGATCCGGTTCCAGATGCGCCAGCACCAGCGCGATGATCTGCGGATGCTCCATGCCGATCATCTCGGCAATGGCGCGGCTTTCCATCCACTTCAGCGATTCCAGGCCCTTGGTGGAACGACCCAGCAAAATGCGGTCGATCAAACTGCCGGCCTTGGTTTCGCCGAGCGCATTGACCAGCACTTTGCGAATGTAATCCTCGGTACCCACGCCGAGCGCGGTCTGACGACCGATATCGTCGCTGAGGTGACCGAGCACTTGTTCCACTTGGTCGCGCGATACATTGCTGAGCGTCGCCATCGCGGTGCCTACGGCTTGCACGTCACGCGCACTCAGATGCTTCAGCACTTCGGCAGCATCGTTCTCGCCGAGCGTCAGCAACAGAATCGCCGCGCGCTGCGCGCCGCTGATTAGGCTCGTATTAGCCGCCATCGTCGCCCACCCAATTCATCACAACCTGTGCGACTTGTTTCGGATTCTCTTGCACCAGCTTGCGTGCGAGACCGATTTTCTGTTCGTACGCCATATTCTGGATTTGCGGCGAGGTGATGCGCACTTGATCTTCGCGATCGTGCTCGCGCACGTCGTCGGCGATGCGCACCGAAACGGTCGGCACAGGACCGGCCAAGACCGGCATCGGTTCGACGCCGCCGCGCAACAAGCCCTTGAGCATCGGCTTCAGCAAACCGAATGCGATCAGCAGCGCGATCAGAATGCCGGCGCCCTGCTTGATCAGATCCAGCATGCCCGGACGCTGCCAGAACGGTTCGGCGACCGGCGCAGTGTCGACCGGCGAATCGGAGAATGCCTGGTTGACGACGCTGACGTTGTCGCCGCGTTGCGCATCGAAGCCGACCACGTTCTTGGTGAGATCGGTCAGATGCTGCAATTCCTGCGGCGTAAGCGGAATGCTCTTGCCCTTGCCATCCGTCGCAGGTTTGTTGTCGACCACGACCGCCACGGTCAAGCGCACCAGACGACCGGCGGGATCGCTGACATGACTGATGGTGCGGCCCAATTCGTAATTCTTGGTGGAGCTGGACGACGTATCGCTCGGCGTCGCAGCCGCCTTTGCCGTCGTATTCGCACCGGCCGCGCCAGTCGCCGCAGGCGGCGTGCCGGCGTTGGGTTTGGCGGCCGTCGGTTGCGCCACGGTATTCGGCGGCTGATTGCTGAGCGCACCGGCGACATCGCCGCCTGCGCCATCCATTTTCTGTTCGCTGCTGCTTTGTTCGCTGCGCAGCGCGGGGTTGGCGCTGTCGTAACTCTCGCTCGCTTTTTCGGTCTGGCTGAAATCGAGCGCCACATCGACCTGCGCGCGCACGCGGCCCGCACCGACCAGCGGCGTCAACAGCGTTTCGATGCGTTGCGCATAACTGTTTTCCATGCGCGTGGTCAGACGCATGCGCGTATCGCCCACGGCCGCGGCGCTATCCGGATCGGAAACGGTCAGCAGATTGCCTTGCTGATCCACCACCGATACTTGCGACGGATCGAGATCCGGCACGCTGGCCGACACCAAGTGCACGATCGCGGCGACCTGGCTGTTGTCGAGCTGACGACCCGGATACAAGGTCAGCAACACCGATGCGCTGGCCGGATGGTTGTCGCGAATAAACGCGGACGGCTTCGGCAAGGCCAGATGCACGCGCGCGGAGCGCACGAACTGCAATCCGGCGATGGTGTTGCCCAGATCGGTTTCCAGCATTTCGCGATAGTGCGTGCTTTCGGCCAGATCGCTCATGCCGAACGGCGAATCGCTTTGCGGAACCGTGCCACCCGCAGTACTGCCTTGCGGCAATCCCTGGCTGGCCAAGCGTAAACGGGTGTCGGCCAAAACATCGGCCGGCACCGAAATCGACGCGCCGTCCGCACCGAGGCGGAACGGCGTGTTGCTCGTTTGCAATGCTTGCGTCACCGCCGCGGCGTCTTTCGGATCGAGACCGGCGTACAGCAACGCGAAATTCGGACCGCGCGACCACAACACGATGCCCACGCCCAAGGCCACGGCAGCGGCCACACCTACCAACAGCAGGAGCAGTCGCGTGGTGGGATTGCGCATGATGCTCTTCAGCTGATCTTGGCGCGTGAGAGCAGAGGTGGGCGTGGCGTCGGCCATGGGGCGGATTTCGAATCAGTAAGTGGGAGTGTCGTGTTCGATCGACCGCGCGAAGGCGGGTACTTCGATATCAGTGCAAGGTGCGCGGCTCGTAGAACGGACAAGTCATCTTGCGAAAACGCTTGGCGACCGGCCGATTGATCACGATCTGGCCGCTTGCGGGCCGTTTCGCTTTCGGCGTTTCCACGTTGCGGCACTCGGTGGCCTGGCGATAAAGAATGCGTTTGGCACGGAAGGTCATGGCTGCATCAAACCGGCATGTTCATGATGGTGGTGTACGCGTCGACGAGCTTGTTGCGCACTTCGACCAAACCGCGAAACGCGAGATCCGCTTTCTGTCCGGCGATCGATGTTTTGACGATGTCCGCGCCCGGATCGCCGCGTTCGAACGCGTTGACCTGTGCTTGCGCATCGCTCTGTTGCGCGGCGACGGCGCCGAGCGATTGCTTGAACAGCGTGCCGAAATCCGAGCCGAGACCGCTCGACGCACCCGGCGTCGACACCGCAGGCATCGTGCCGGACGCTTGTGCGCCCATGGCACGCAACTGTGAAAGCACACTATTGACGTCGATCTGACTCATGTCGGTTTTCCAACGCTTGTCCGGTTATAAAGTGCTTCAAGCAACGGCCGTGCCACTCTGCGGCGGCGCGTCTGCAGCGCGGCAACACGCCTGCAAACCGTATTTGCGCAGCTTTTCCACCAGCGTCGTGCGCTGCATGTGCAAAAGTTTGGCGGCATGCGCAACCACGCCGTCGGTGATGTCGAGTGCTTGACGGATCAGACCCACTTCGATGTCGGCCAAGTGATCTTTCAGATCCACGCCGCCTTCCGGCAACAGGATTTCGGTGTCCATCAAACTGCGGCCGTTCACCGGCGCGGGTTTGTTTTGACCGTCGAGCATGGCGCGCAGAATGCTGCCGCCGGTTTCGTCGATCGGCTGCGCGCCGCGGTATTTCTCCGGCAGATCGGTCGCGCGCACTTCGCTGTTCGGATACAGGATGGCAAGGCGTTCGACCAGGTTGGAAAGTTCGCGCACATTGCCCGGCCAGGTGTGCTGACGCAGCGATTGCATAGCGCTACCACTGAAGCGAACGCTTTGCAGGCCCCGGCGCAGCAGACGCTGGTTGAACTCGGCGATCAGCTCCGGCATGTCTTCCAGATGTTCGCGCAGGGACGGCATTTCCAGCGGGAACACGCTGAGGCGGTAATAAAGGTCTTCGCGGAAACGGCCGTCGGCGGTGGCCGCTTCGAGATTGCGGTGTGTGGCGGCGATGATGCGCACGTCGCAACGCTGCGTACGGTTGCTGCCGACGCGCTCGTACATGCGTTCTTGCAGCACGCGCAACAGTTTCACCTGCATCGGCAAGCTCATGTCGCCGATTTCATCGAGGAACAGCGTGCCGCCTTCGGCCATTTCAAAGCGACCCTTGCGGGTGCTGATCGCGCCGGTGAAGGCGCCTTTTTCGTGACCGAACAATTCGCTTTCCAGCAACTCGGCGGGAATCGCGCCGCAGTTGATCGCCACGAACGGTTTGTCGCGGCGGGGCGAGCAGTCGTGAATCGCGCGCGCCACCATTTCTTTACCCGTGCCGGACTCACCGAGCACCAGCACGCTGGAATCGAACGGCGACACTTGACGGATCAGCGCATTCACGCGACCCATCGCCGAGGAACTGCCCACCAGACGCAGAGGCGCCGGGTTGCTGGCCGGACGCAGCGAAGGCGCGCGACGCACGGCTTCGGCCAAGCGCTCGTAGCGCAGCGGGAAATCCAGTACTTCAATCTGTGCCGCGTAACGCGAGCCGCCTTTGGTCAGGCGCTCCAGCTGCGGCGAATCGGAACCGACCAACACCAGCAGTTGATCCGCAGGCACGTCGAGCGACGCTAACGCTTCATCGCAACGCTCGTCATCATCGATACCGCCGACATACACCACTCGCCATTCGTGAGAGATCGAATCGTTCGGCTGGGATGCATTCCATCGCTGCGGGAAGAAGCCCATGAATTGCATGGCGGACGTGACGATGTCGGCACGCGTTCCGTTCGTTTCGATGATGAGTACGTTGCTGTTTGGCATGTGCACGAGTCCTGCTGCGTTACTGCGACTGCTGTCGAACAACAACGATTCCCGTCCCAAGTCGTGTTGTCCCCTGTGTGTCAGCTATCCGTCGTGACACGTGATGCAATCCAGCAAGAAGTCCGCCAAAAAATTTTCGGCATGCCATACCGTGCGGGCGGACTCGTCCACGATGTGACGGAATTCGCGCACGTCGCGTGTGTGAATTCACATTCGTAGCGAGGCGAAGAAACCGTTTACATCAAGGGTTTATCTCGGACTTTACGACTGCCGGTGCGCCCGGTTCAGTGATGTGATGGGCCATGCCATACGTGTGGGCGACGTGATTTCGGCGTTAGGGAATGTCAGATGACGTGATAGCCATCACATTCTGTGCTTGCTCCCCGACACATTTTCATTTGCGCCCGTCAAACGGGCTTCTGCCACTTTTCGCCGATGGTGACAAAAAACGAAACGTTCCAACCCATCTTCGACCACTTCGCTCAATTCACAAAAGTAAACGAAAGCGTTGTTGTCACTAAGTGACGCTCCACGTTGCGCAAACAGTTCGAGCGGAAGTGCGCGGCATGCGTCGAAATGCAGACGCACCAACAGGTTGTCGACACTGGGAAGCACGTTTTCCGGCAGCACCAAACCCACGGCGTTGAAGCTCACCGGGTGACGCGGCGGCAACAATGCGTCAGGCAGAAGAAGGCGGTCGACGATATCGAGCAACACATTGATTTTGCTGTCCATGCGCTGCAGCTCTTGCATCAGCGGATCGTCGTCGTCGGTGGCGTTTTCGCCTCGGCGCTCATCCAACGATGCAAGCGAACGCAGGATGTGCACATTGCGCTCATTGAGACGTGCGATGGCTTCAGGCACCGGATCGAAGGCGTCCACCGTCAGGTTGGGACGGCCTTGATACGCGACCCGCTCCGAAAACGCCTGCCACCTTTCATTAGCTTGCGCAGTTTGCATGAACTCCCCTCTCTCCGTCGGTCTTTCGACGGTGTAACGGCTCTTGGCTTCTATTATTCACAACGTGTGCCATCGCGTCGCTCTTACTCCCTCTCCCCTTCGGGGAGAGGGTTGGGGTGAGGGGTTGCGCTTGCGGAAAATCTGGGTTTTCTCGGGAAAAAGTAGCTTTTATAAGCGTGTCGAAAATCCGCATCACGCGAGGTTCGCCCCTCACCCCGACCCTCTCCCCGGAGGGGAGAGGGAGAAAAGCCGGCGGCGCGTCAATGCGACGACGTTATATAAGTACGCAGCGCCCGATGGTTGTATTGGTGCTGGCTGAGCTGCTGCTCGACCGCGTCGTGCACCAGTTGCGCACGTTCCAGCAACGCACGGTTGTGTGCCTGCAACGCGAGCAAGGTTTCCCGATGTTGCGGACCGGTGCTGCCCGGTTGCGCCTGCTCTAAGAAGACTTGGCGCTCGACGTCGAGTTCGGCCACGCGTTCCCAGTTGTCGTACATCGCAGCGTCGATCATTTGCACGGTGATCGCCAACGCACGCTGCAGACCGTCTTGGGCCCGGTCGTTCATAGCGCGGCTTCTTTCACCTTCGCCTGGTTGAGTTCGGCCAGGTAGGTTTCGCGGATCGCGTGCCAGGCTTCGCGAATGGGCGCAATCAGGCGCTCGCATTCGTCCAGCGCGCGCACGTCGTCGTTCAATTGCGCGTGCAGAAGCCTGCGATTGATATAGTCGTACAGCGCATCGAGACGACCGGTAAGCGTGGGCTCGACGTTGTGATCGAGGCTTTCGCGCAGCGCGTTGACGATGCCGATGGCCTTGCCGAACGCCGCGCCCTTGGCCACTACATCTTTATGCAGGATATGGCCGCGCGCCTGATTGATGCGATCGACCAGGCCATCCAACAACATCGCCAAAAGCTGGTGGCGATCGGCGCCTTCGACGCTGCCCTGCGCGCGGGTTTGTGCGTACAGCGAACTACCGTTTCGCGACATATAACTCATACATCAACCCTTGCTGCTACTGCTGACGTTGTTCATCGCATCCATGGATTGCGTGAGGTAGGAGCTGGTGTTGTTGAGCGACGTCATCAGCGTGCTCAGATTCGTGTATTGCTTCACCAACTGCTGCTGATACAGCGCCATGCGCTGATTCAGCGCGGTCTGCTGGGTCGCAAGATTGGTCACGGCCGTGTTGAGGCTGTTGATGCGCGTCTGCAACACGCCGGAGCTGCTGTTGAAATTGGTGACGAGCGAGCTCAACCGCGTGCCCAGGCCGTTGGTGCCGGTGAACAAGCCCTGCACCGCCGACGGATTGCTGGAAAGCGTGTTCGCCAGCGTGGTCGAGTTCAGCACCATGGTGCCGTCGGCGTTGCGGGTAATGCCCAGGCTGGCGAGGTTTCCGATGCTGTTGCCCGAAACGCTGCTGCCCAGCACATTCGAAAGCTGGCTCTGGATCGACGACAAGGTTGCGTCGCCCAGCAGCACGCCGGCGGCCTTGGTGGAACTGTCGTAGCTGTCGAGCTGGCTCACCGTGCTTGCGTAAGAGTTGTACGCGCTCACGAAGTCGTTCACCGCCGTGCTGATCGGGGTGGTGCTTTGCGCCACGGTGAGCTGGGAGCTGCCGGTCGACGTGAGATTCAACGTGACGCCGGTCAGTGCGCCGGACACACTGTTGTTGGCGCTGGTGACGGCGATGCCGTCGATGGTCAACGACGCATCGGTGGCCGCGCTGCTGGGCGTATTGAGCGACGTGGCCAGCGTGCTGACACCGCTGCTGCTGCCGCTGCCCGCGCTCACGCTGAAGGCGTTGGCCGTGCCGGTGCTGGTTGAGGTCAACACCAGCTGGCTACCGTTGACGCCCGATACGATCGTCGCCGTCACGCCGGGATTGCCGCTGCCATTGTTGATGCTGCTGGCGATGGCCGACAGCGTATCGGTCGCGCCGACCGACACATTCATTGTCTTGCTGCCCACCGTGATATTGAGCGTGCCGGTGCCGATGGTCGCCGCGCTGGGTTGCGCCGCGCTGACGCTTTTCTGCGCGGTGGCAAGCGCCGAGACATTGATGCTGTACGTACCCGGCGACGCATCCGGCAAAGTGCTGGCGGTGCCGAGCGACGTATTGGATAGCGTGGAGGTGTAGGTGCTGTACGTCGTGCTGGACGTCAGCTCGTTCAACGCCGCCTGGATGCCGCTCAATGAGGTTTGCAGGGCGGTGAGGCCGGCGATCTGGTTGTTGTCCAGATTCGTCTGGTTGGTGATCTGCGACTGCGGGCCCGATTCCTGCGCATTGACCATCGCGGTGATGATCGAGTTCACGTCCAGCCCCGTGCCCAGACCCAGCGAACTGAGCAAGCCGGTGCCGCTGATGCCGCTGCCGCTCGAACCGGTGCTGGTGGTGGAGGAAGCTCCGCTGATCGCGCTGGAGAGTGCGCTCGACGTGCTGCCTACGCTGGAGATGCTGCTCATGAAGGGCCTCGTTGAAGTTTCTGGCCACCGAACCGCCGGCAAAACTCGCGCTTAAGAACGTGTCGAGTGAAAGCTTTACCTGCTGCTCGCGTGGTTTTTCTGACGGCACACACACCGCCAGACCTCTTGAAGCAAAAACCCGGCCATGGCGTTTCCGCCATGGCCGGTCTTACTGATTAACCCAACAACTTCAGGATCTGCTGCGGCTGGGAGTTCGCGGTGGCGAGCACCGAGATACCTGCCTGCTGCAACACCTGCGACTTGCTCAGCTGCGCCGTGGTCGCCGCGAAGTCCGTGTCTTGAATCGAACTTTGCGAGGACGTCAGGTTGGTTTGCTGTGCGCTCAACGTCGCGATCGTCGACTGGAAGCGGTTCTGCACTGCGCCCAACGTGCTGGCGAAGTTGCTGACCGTGGTCAGCGCCGCATCTACGCGAGAGATCAGGCTGTTGGCATCGTCGACCGTCAAAACATCGCCACCCACCAGCGAACCGGAAGCAGTGATCACGGAGCCGTCGGTGTAGCTGGCGCCCGTGGCTGCAAAGCCCGAAGCCGTTGCGCCGGTGCCGCTGGCGCCGTACGCGACTGCGCCGGTGGTCAGGTTGAACACGGTACCCGCCGCACCCGTAAGGGCCGAACCGGAAACCGCCAACTCGCCGGTGGAGTAGATGTTGATACCGCCGCTGGCATTGACCGCCGCGCTGACACCGGCGACGCCGGCCGCGTTGATCGCATCGGCCACGCCCTGTGCGCTGTTAGCGGTTGCACCGCTCAGGCTGACGACGTTGCCGTCCGAACCTTCGATGGACAGGCCGCTCAAGCTGATCGACTGACCGGTCGCGCCACTGGCGTTCACGAACGCGCCGCTCATGTTGGCCGTGGAGATCTCGGAGGTCTGGCCCATCTGGCCGGTGGTGACGCCCTGGCCGAGCTGCACATTGATGGCCTGGCCGACGTTCGCACCGATCTGGAACGACAAGCTGCTCACCGAACCGTTCAACACGTTGGTGCCGTTGAAGGTGGTCTGGTTGGCGATACGCGTGATTTCCGACAGGTACTGCTGCACCGAGGTGTTGATCGCGGCGCGGTCGGAAGACTGATACGTGCCGTTGGCCGCCTGCACCGCGAGATCGCGGATCGACTGCAGGTTGGACGTGACCTGGCTCAGCGCCGAACCCGCGGTCTGCGACAAGTTGATGGCGTCGCTGGCGTTGGTGCTGGCCTGACCCAGACCACCGATCTGCGTCTGGAAACGCGTGGCGATGGCGTAACCGGCAGCGTTGTCGGCCGCGCTGTTGATCTTCAGACCCGAGGACAAATCCTGGGTAGCGGTGCTCAGTGCGCTGGTCGAACGGCTCAGGTTGTTCTGGGCCTGCAGCGAGGCGATGTTGGTATTAAGAACGAGTGACATGGAAGTCTCCTGGAACGAATAAGTTGTACTCAAACCAGCGGGGTCCAGTGACTTGCTGTGCCGACCGCCTCGGAAACTTTTTCGGCGCTTTCCAGGATTACTTAAGCGTTCCCTTGAAAATTTTTTTCAAGCGTGCCAAGGGGATGGAGCGAAAAAATGTGATGTGAAGCGCTAAAGGTTTTTGCATTGATGCCGAACGCGCACGCTCTTCGCATTTACTCCCCCCCCTGCGTGCAGGGGAGGGCTGGGGTGGGGTTGCAGGCGCTTGCGGCAAGCTCAACGACTTCACCCCACACAACCCTTCCCTACTTCACGTAGGGGAGGGCTACACGTCGCAAGCCTTATCGCGCGCCTCTTCAATGAGGCATCGCCGCCGTTGGCACCAACATTGCTCCCTACCCCTCAAATCCGGCGTTTTGGCACCGGACGCGTCGGAATTCCGACGCCTGTGCCTGCGCCTTATCGATCAGACGAGGAAGGCCAATGCGTTGCGTGCTTGCGATTTGCGCGGTGTTTAAGGACGAAGCTGCGTATCTGCGCGAATGGGTGGAGTTCCATCAGCTCATGGGCGTGGAGCGTTTCTACCTTTACAACAACAACAGTTCGGATCGCTATCTGGATGCGTTGCAGCCGCATATCGCCTCCGGCGCCGTGGTGCTGCACGAATGGCCGCAGCATCCGGCGCAGTTGCAGGCGTACGAGCATTGCCTGCGCGCGCACGGCAGCGAAACGGATTGGCTCGCGTTTATCGATGTGGACGAATTCCTGTTCGCGCCCAACGCCGCGCTGCTGCCGGATGCGTTGGCGGAATTCGCCGATCATCCCGGCGTGGGTGTGAATTGGGTGATGTTCGGTTCCGGCGGCCATAAACAAAAGCCGCAAGGCGGCGTGTTGGAAAACTATCTACGCCGCGGCGATCTCAACGGCGGCGTGCACTATGCGCATCTTCGTCTGCCAGACGGCAGCTACCGTTCGGAAAACGCACATATAAAGAGCATCGTGCAACCGTCCAAGGTGACCGGCTGCCCGAATCCGCATTTCATGCAGTACGCCGACAACGGGCGCGCCGTCGACGAAAACGGCCTAGCCATCGACGGACCGTTCACCAGCAAGGTGTCGGTCAACAAGCTGCGCATCAATCATTACTGGAGCAAGTCGGAAGAAGAATGCCGCCGCAAGTTCGACCGCGGCTTTGCGGACGGTACCGGCGCGCGCGACTGGAACGAGTTCCTGCTGCACGAAGAAATTCTCAACACCACGCACGACGACGCGGTGCTGCGCGTGGTCGCGCAGCTTGGCGTGTTGCCGCCGACGTGGCCGCTGGAATCGTTCGCCCAGAACGAAGAAGGCGTGTGGCATTCGCCGTTGCGCGATCGTCCCGCGCATAAAGCGATTCATCGCCTCGCCACCCAAATCCATGACTTGGTGCAGGACGCGAGCGACACCAGCGTGTATTCGCCTACGCTCGCCAAAGAAATTCACAGCCGCACCAGCGCGCTGCATCTGTCGCCACGCCGAACCAACCTGCTGCATGCATTGGAGCCTTTCAAAGAAGGTACGCGCGTGCTGGAGATCGGTTGCGGCGGCGGCGTGCTGACGCGCGCCTGGGCCGAGCGCAGTTGCGCGATCGACGCCATCGAGTTCGCGCCGCACTGGGCGCGCGTCGCTGCAGCGCGTGTGCGCGAGTTTCCGCATGCGCGCGTGTTCCAAGCCAGTCTGCGCGAGTTGGCCTTGCAACCGAATTACGATGTGGTGTCGCTGACCGTCGGCGACGACTACGCCGAAGCGCTTCCACGCAATGAGGCATTGCGCGATGCCATCGCTATCGCCGCTAACGCGCTCAAGCCGAACGGCACGTTGATTTTGATGACGCCCAATCGCCAGGCGTCGCCCGACCACCGCGATATTCCCACTCGCGCCAAGATCGAAGCCGCGCTGCGTGAAGCCGGGTTGGAAGATATCGATCTGCAACTGGCCTTTCCCGATGTGTGGTTGCCGGAAGTGTTGATCTCCGCGCAAGCAACCAAGCTTGCGCCGAACATGCGACTGGACGATCTCGTTGCGCAACGCCCCTTGCTGCGCGAAGCCGGCAAAGAGGCCGCGCATTGGGAGATGCAATTCGAAGCGGGCACATTTGCGGATTACGCGCCCGGACTGATGCTCGTCGCGCGTCGCCATGGCGCGCCGTCGCCCCTGCGTGCGGACAAGCTGGCGCAATCCTTCGCCGACAATCGCGTGCCGGCGATCAACACCGTCACTGACTACGTACTGGAGGACGGCGCGGTCCGAACGATTCCGCGCACGATGCTCCCCGATCAAACTTGGATCGGCTCCGCGTTCGATCTTGCGCTGGAACCGCGCGAGCTGCCTTCCGGCCGCTCATTACTGGTGCAGCTGCGCAAGGCGCTTCACGATCAGCGCGCTGACGTGCTGGTGTCGTTGCTGCGTCAGTGGGGCGCGCTTATCTACGCGCAAGCTGACGACGAAGACAAAATTCCGGGCGAGTGGCTCGACGCCATGCCCGCGAATGTATACATGGAACCCGATGGCGAAAGCCTGAGTTTCCACGGCGGCGCGTGGCGCGCGCGTACGCCGGTCGAGAAACAAATTCCGGTGTACGTTGGTCTTTGGCAGGTCGCTTACGAGGCCGGTTTGGAATCGCTGACGGGCTTGGCTTCGCCGGTCGAACGCGTGACTTGGCTATGCAAGCGCCTGCAGATCGACGCCTCGGCCGAATGGATCGGGCACGGTCGCCATATCAACGAGGCCTTCGCGCGCGAAATTCACGACGGCGATTGCTGGAACCGCACCGATCGTCATCTCAAGATCATTCCCGAATGGTTGATTCCGCCGCCGCCCTCGGATCTCTACAAACATTGGCAGGCGAAACTGCAGCTCAGCGAAACGGCCATTGCGCAGGCGATGCGCCGTATCGAAGCGGTCGGCGCGCCGCCGCGCATGCATGTGATCGTGATCGATACCGCCAACGACGCGGACGCCATGCAAACCACGCGCGCAAGCCTGGAGGCGCAGCATTATCCGCACACCCAGCTCAGCGTGATCAGCGGCGACGGCGATGTCATGTCGCAACTGAGCACCGAAATCGCTGCCAGCGATGCCGACTGGGTGCAAATGCTTTACGCCGGCGACTTGCTGCATTCGGCCGCGCTGTTGTTGCTGGCCGAGCGCGTGGTCGCGCATCCGTACGTTCGCGCCGTGTATTACGACGAAGACGCACACGCGAACGGCTTGTTCCAGCATCCGGTGTTCAAGCCGGATTTCAATCTCGACATGCTGCGCAGCTATCCCTATCCGGGTCGCGCACTGGCCTTCCATCGCCAGCGTTGCGCCGAGCTGGGTGGCCTGGACGAACGCTACGGCGATATGGCGACATTCGATCTGGTGTTCCGCCTGATCGAAACGGACGGTTTGCAATCCGTCGGCCATATCGGCGAAGTGATGCATCGCGCCGCACTGGCGTACGGTCAGTGGCTGGCGTCGGAGACGGTGAAAGCGCATAGCGCCGAGATCGTGTCCAACCACCTTACGCGCATTCGCGTGGCGCATACGATGGAGCCAGGCTCCCTGCCCGGATTCAATCGCGTGAAGTATCAGCATGCGCACACGCCGCTGGTGTCGATCATCATACCGACCAAGGATCAGCTGCCGATGCTCAACGGCCTGATCGACAGTCTTTTGTCCAAGACCAGCTACATCAACTACGAATTGCTGATCGTCGACAACAATACGGAAGAACCCGCCGCCTGCGCCTATCTCGACGGCATCGAACGCTTGAACAGCGCGCAGTTGCGCGTGTTGCGTTATCCGTATCCGTTCAACTATTCGGCGATCAATAACTTCGCCGCGGCGCAAGCGCGTGGCGAGTATCTGATACTGCTCAACAACGATACCGCCGTGCTGCACGCGGAGTGGATTGAAGCGCTGCTCAATCACGCGCAGCGTCCGGAAGTCGGTATCGTCGGCGCGAAACTGCATTTCCCCGATGGCCGCATTCAACACGGCGGCGTGGTATTGGGTTTGCGTGGTCCGGCCGACCATCCGTTTATCGGGCAACCGATGGAAGCGGACGGTTATATGCATCGTCTGCGGGTGGATCAAAACTACACCGCCGTCACCGCCGCCTGCTTGATGATCCGCAAATCGGTGTACGACGAAGTCGGCGGTCTCGACGAGCAAGATTTCAAAGTCTCCTACAACGACGTCGACCTGTGCCTGAAAGTGCACAAGGCCGGCTACCTCACCGTGTGGACGCCGTACTCGCGCCTGATGCATGTGGGCAGCGTCAGCCAGACCAAGGTGGACAAGACCGCGCAAGAAGCGAAGCAGAAACGCTTCGAGGGCGAACAGGGCGCGATGTATCGCAAGTGGATGAATGTCCTTGCGCGCGACCCCGCTTACAGCACGAATCTCAGCATCGACGGCTCCGGCTTCGAATTGAATCCGCTGAGCAGCCATGCATGGCAACCGTTCGCCACACCGTTGCTGCCGCGTATGTTCTGCGTCGCCGCCGATGAACACGGTTGCGGTCACTATCGCATTCGTCAGCCGTTCGCCTCCATGCAACGCAACGGCATCGTGGAAGGCGTCATCGCCGGCGTGCACTTGCAGCCCGTGGCGATGGAACGGTTTCAGCCAACTTCGCTGATTATGCAGCGGCAGATCAACGAGCATCAGATCAAGCTGCTGGAGAGCTATCGCGATTTCTCGAACGCCTTCAAAGTGTTCGAGCTGGACGATTTGATCCACCAGGTTCCAGTCAAGAGCGCATTCCACAGCATCATCCCAAAAGACGTGGTGAAATCGCTGCGACGCGCCTTAGCGACGGTGGACCGCTTTGTCGTATCAACCGATACGTTGGCCGAAGAGTTGAAAGATTTCCACTCCGATATCCGCGTGGTGCTCAATCGTCTGCCGGTGGATTGGTGGAGCGACTTGTCCACGCAACGCCGCGTGGGACGCAAGCCGCGCGTCGGTTGGGGCGGCGGCTCCAGCCATCGCGGCGACCTGGAGTTGATCGCCGACGTGGTGCGCGATCTCGCTGGCGAGGTGGAATGGGTGTTCTTCGGTATGTGCCCCGACAAGCTTCGCCCCTATGTGCACGAGTTTCATACCGGCGTACCGATCGAAGAATATCCACGCAAGCTCGCATCGCTGAACCTCGATCTCGCGCTGGCGCCGCTGGAAGAAAATGCCTTCAACGAATGCAAGAGCAATTTGCGCTTGCTTGAATACGGCGCTTGCGGCTTTCCGGTGGTTTGCACCGATATGATTTCCTATCAAAACGATTTGCCGGTCACGCGCGTGAAGAACCGCTACAAAGATTGGATGGGCGCGATTCGCATGCATCTGGATGATTTGGATGCTACGGCGAAATCGGGCGATGCGTTGCGCGATGCAGTGTTGAAGGATTGGATGCTGGAAGGCGACAAATTGACGGAATGGCGCGACGCTTGGCTCCCGAACTAACCGCCCTTGCTCCCTCTCCCCTCCGGGATGCGGGGAACGGCCATGGGTCGCCGGGTTTTGAGGAGCGAGGAAGAGGGTTGGGGTGAGGGGCCACCCTCGTGAAAAATTTGCAGTCGGCCGCAATCTTGCCCGTCGTCCCCGCGAAAGCGGGGACCCAGCGACTTTGGTTTCCGCAAAGAGCAACCACACTGGATGATTCGCTTCGCACCCCCCTTTGGGGCCGTCCTTCGGACGTTCTTCGCGCGTTGCGCTTCGTCCCGCTTTCGCGGGAATGACGAGCCAGGTAGCTCCCCGCGAAAAGCAGGCCAGTTTAGGCCAATCCCCATATAGTTGACTCCGTCAACTATACAAGCGTACCCTCGCCATAACCCCCGCGAGGCACGCCCCATGCCCATCTCCGAAGCCCTCTCCCAGCAAGCCGAAGCCGTCCGCAGCTTCAACCGCTTCTACACCCGCCAAATCGGCGTGCTCGACGAAGGTTTACTCGCCAGCCAGTTCTCGCTAACCCAAGCCCGCGTGCTATTCGAACTCGGCACGCGCAAAACCATCACCGCGAAAGAGATCGGCGATTTGTTGGGACTGGACGCCGGCTACCTCAGCCGCATGGTGCAAAACTTCATGTCGGAAGGTTTAGTAACGCGCCAACCGTCCAAAGAAGATGGCCGCCAATGGCTGCTTTCGCTCACACCCGAAGGACGCAAAGCGTTCCGCGAACTCGATCGCGCCTCGCACAAACTCACCGCCTCGCATCTTTCCCGTTTGTCGGAACCAGGTCGGCATCGATTGCTGACATCGATGCAAGAAGTGCAGCGTTTACTGTCACCCGCAAAAGAAACGGCAGAAATTACGGTACGCACGCATCGCATGGGCGATATCGGCTGGGCGATCGAACGCCACGGACAGCTTTATGCTGACGAATTCAACTTGAACAGCGAATTCGAAGCCTTGGTCACCACGCTGTTCGCGCAATTCGCCACGAAACACGATCCCGCCAAGGAACGCATGTGGGTGGCCGAAGTCGATGGCGAACGCGTCGGCTGCGTGTTCGTAGTGCGCAACGCAGACGATCCCAACATTGCGCAACTGCGTTGCCTGATCGTCGATCCGAAAGCGCGCGGCCTCGGTATCGGCAAACGCTTGGTGGACGAATGCCTCGCCTTCGCAAAAAGCGCCGGTTACCCAAAGATCATGCTGTGGACCAACGACCTGCTCGTCTCCGCCCGCCGCATCTACCAAGGCGCCGGGTTTTCGCTGGAGTCGGAAAAACGTCACCACAGCTTCGGCCACGATCTGGTCGGACAGGTTTGGTCGCGCGAACTTACCTGAGTTTTAGCCACTTACACGACCTATTTCGTGTTTCGACGGCCCCGCCTCGCGCCCGCCTGAACATAGAAAGCCCTGAAATTCCGATACCCGCCAACCGGCCAATACGGTAAATTCGCGCCCAGACGCCCGGGTCGTCAGCCGACCCGCGCCGACGGGGGATATCGTCATGGAATACCGAAAGCCGACGCTTAACCGCGGAGTTAATCCGCTGAAAATGAATTGGCTTTGGCGACTGAATTGCCAAGTCGGTTACGTCGGCGTGGACGACGTTATCGCCGCGTTGAACGACGTCGGTATTTATCCAAGCCGCGAACGCGCGCTGGGTTGGCTGAAGTCCGAAGGCGACGACGGTTATTTTCCGCTTTCCATTGCGGAGTTGGAGCAGAACATGCGCGCGCTGGCGAAAGCGCGTGCGATTAGGGATGACGAAGTGTTGGGGCGGGTTGTGAGAAATCAGCCTAAAATTTAATGACGCTTGCAATACGAAAAACTATTCAGGTTTGTGAGTTGTCAGTGCTTACCGTTCGTCATTCCGGCGAAGGCCGGAATCCAGTACAAATACGCGTCCGCAGGACACAAAACTTTTTTGCGTGCTTCGCACAACGAGTTGCGATTGGATTCCGGCCTTCGCCGGAATGACATCAGGCGTCATTGCCACATCGTGCTCCGCACTTTGATCTCGTTCTCCCGCCCCACCCCCGCCAACGCAATACCAATCTGCGAACTCATATCCTCAAACACGCAATAAATCTGCTCGCGACGCATCGTAAGTAGCGAATTGCCGTTCTTGTCGTCCTCTTCGGTGTATGCAATCGCCGCCATCAGATGCAACATCATCTGAAGGGTTTTCAGCTCCTGATAACTCTCTTCCGACAACACATAAAACTGCGGACCCGACGGTCCACCGTGCATGTCTTCCATAAATTTTCTCCACGCGCTTAGGTTACGCCGCGTATTGCGCGCGGCGTAAAGGGTTGCAGGGATTACCTGTCCGTCTTGTAGGAATCAGCTGCTTCCATTTCGACGGAAACCCACTATGGCCCGACACCACGCCGAAGGCGTGGTGGTGAAGTAATTGGAGCGATGCACCGCTGCGGGGGCACGGAAACGTGCGGGTGCCTTATGATCGAGCGTAACCATCATTGACTTCCTTGACTTAAGTTGGTGGTGGCCAGCGGATCGTTTGGTGGTCTAGACCAAGCGATCCGCGTTACTTCACTCATGTCGGGCGTGCCGCAATCATCGAATCGGATGAGCACGCCCGACAAACGAACCTTCGCACGAAGCTCGACACGCAGTCTGTCAGTGATAAGTGCTTCGGCATGCTGGCGAATGCCTACTCGATAGATGCGGGATAACTTGCTCTGGAGTTGTCCGTCAAATCTTGGCCGAGATGTTTGCGTCCGGCTGGAAGCAGAAATAACAGCTACGGCTATCCGTGCAGGTTGTTGGACACAGCAATGACGACCCACAAGATCGTAAGCGTCGCTATTCCAGCCAGCTGGATGCGCCCTTGTGATTGAAGGCAGTCCTTGTGAGTCGGGTAGCGACCTAAAGTTACAGTGAGCATCGCAAGGCGCCCTAAATGGAAAAGCACGAAGTTCCAGATAATCATTTCAAAAATGAATCTGGTAATTGCCTTTAAGACATCCACGATCGCTTCGCGCACGACTAGCCTCAAAGACGATAAATCTGAAGTGTCCGCCATGGGTCTGAAGCGGACTCCAACGCTCTTCGCGCGATGGGTGAAATGAACCCGTTCTATCCGGCGCCACCATCGTAGACGCGATTCGGGTCGTTAAGATTTGCAATTGGCGATAACCAACGGCTCAAGCACCTTCGGAAGTGTGCCTTGTTCATCGTCCTTGGATAATTCATCGTAACGCGGAATGCGTGCGCTTGGGTCACGCGCAAGGAATGACCGGTAGGCCTTCAGCATGCTACGCATACCCGCGAGTTGAGCTGGCATAAGTTTGCCTTTCTCACCGGGATTAGCTATCTGGTACGCCGCGCTTCCAAAGATAAATTGAACGACCAGCTCGGAGCCGTATTTGATGTGATCGTCTGGCAGTGGCGCAAAAACGCCCGGACAAACCACGTCGACTACATCTTTGCTTTTTTCTTCCCAGTCCATTAGCGCTGCGCGCAACGCTGGAGCATTTTCGTTGAGCGGTTGATCTTCGAGAAATCGTGTTACGGGAACGACTTTCGAATTGTCGATCAGCGCTGGGCTATCCGCTGCCGCAGCGGCTCCCGTCAATGCGCACAACACAAACACCGACGTTAAAAGCAAATGATTCTGCATATAGCTTCCCTGTAAAAGTTGACTCATTGACGTCGCAGATCGGTTACCCCGCCAAGGTCCGCTTTAGGTCGAAAGCCGACACTCGCCTAGGCGTCAAAGGTCTCGCCTAGTTGATGATAACCGTGTGCATCTCAGCGACCATCTCCCCGTCTCGAAACAGGCCGTAGAAGACGTCTCCTGCAGCCAAGCCGTTCGTTCCTTTTGTGAGGCAAATTACCTGACGAAGTTGATCGTTCGGCTTGAGTTCCTCAATCATCGCCGCCCAGTCGGTCCTATTCGCCGGATGCTGGACTCCCTGCAGCTCGATCGCGCGGAGCACCTCCTCTTGGGTCATGGGCACCGATACGTCGCAATGAGGTACGCCAAACCGCTTGGCAATTGATGAGAGATCCAAATTCGATGAACGATCCACTTTTGGAAAGACGGGCGAGTGAGCGCACGCCGAGCAAAGAAAAGTGACTGCTAGTGCTATTGAGATGGAGCGAAGATTTTTCACGTGATCCCTAGGTGAGCATGTCAGCTTTGGTTTGTGAGAGGTACTAGTCAGCTTAAACGCCCCGGCAAAGCATAAGCGCCGAATAATAAGAAATAGCAAATTCCACGAATGCGTAGAAGACGATGGTGAGACCAAGCCAAAAGGAATCCGCTGTACGAACCAACAGCGCCCGTATTAACAACATGCAGGCGGAAAGAGCCGTTAGCGCGACTGATGAGAGGAGAAGATAGATCCCGACGTCGCTGCAAGGCGAGGCGACAATGATCCACACAAGCCCAATAAAGAAGACCGCCACGGAAATGAAAAGCGTCCACTTCGCGACAGTCTTAAGCAGGTTCGACAGACGTCCATCCATGTTACTTAGCGACCGAAATGTCGAGGAGATTGGGAAGTTGGTTACTTCTTCAAAACGGGGGCAAGTTAAACGCTGTAAAGGGGACGGATGTAAAGGGGACGGAGGACGGATGTAAAGGTGATGTAAAGGGGACGGGATGTAAAGGGGACGGGATGTAAAGGGGACGGGATGTAAAGGGGACGGAGGTAGTTAAACGCAGCTAACCGGGATGTAAAGGGGACGGAGGTAGTTAAACGCAGCTAACTACCTCCGTCCCCTTTGGCGCAAAGAAGTGAACCTGACACCGTTTTTGGCGTATTACGATGGATCAATTGTTCGGTATTAGGCCTTGGGGCGATGAAGCGCACAGAGCTTATTTCCATCGGGGTCTCGGACATATGCGAGGTACAGAGTGCCCATAGCGGTTTCTCGAAGGCCCGGAGGGTCCTCAATCGATTTTCCGCCATGCACCACAGCGACATCGTGGAACTGGTGGACCTGCTCAGGAGAGTTACATTGAAAGCCGATGGTGCCCCCGTTCGCAAAACTTGCACTTTCGTCATTGATCGGTTCACCCACGACGAAAGTTCCGCCATTGAATCGGTAGAAAAGTCGGGCATGACCAGTCTTCGCATTATTCCGAATTGGCGCTCCGGCACCTAGTGTGCCAAGAACTGCGTCATAGAACTTCTTTGAGCGCTCTATGTCACTCGTCCCGACCATTACATGGCTAAACATTCATTGTCTCCAGAAAGTGTCTTGCTGGATTGCGCAGAAGTAATATTTGTGCCGCCTAACTACTGAATATACGGACTCCGACGTCCGGTCATACATGTTGCGACACGCTGCGTGGACCGCAACGCTGAGTGTAAAGGGGACGTGTAAAGGGGACGGAGGTAGTTAGGCGCAGCTAACTATCTCCGTCCCCTTTGGCGGATGGAACTCATTGGATTTCTGTTGCCATAGCTTTCGCCACCGCCTCAACAGAAGGAACTACCTTCGGGTGTGTGCCATGCCACAATCCGCCAAGGTATCCGGCCAGCGTGCGTCCATTGAGGAGATTCTTGAGCTCATCTGCTTTTGCCGCTCGGAGCAATTCGTGGCAGCGATACATGACAGATAAGCTCTCTTCGCCTTCGGGCTCGCCAGATTCGTTTTCCCACTCTCGCTGGGCCATGACAATAAGCTTCCCGATTGCCAGCTCTAAATCTGAACGATTCCTTGGCATTCGTGGCTCCTGTGACCCTGCGCACCATGTCCGCTTTTGGGTCGGAAGCGGACATCCAATCTGGTCTATTCCACCTTAGAAGTGGGATCGTACCTATCGATAATCTTCACGCATTCACCAAGCAGCGCTCGACGAAACTTTGCCTCGATCCGGGCAAGTCTGTCGTCAGTTTCAAGCATGAGGTCCGAGCGCCACAGAAGACGGGCACCGCCCAAAGGTATTTCTGGCGGAATGTTCGCAATAAAAAAAGCAAAAAGAGGATGCTCGCGCTGATAGGTCTCACCCAACCACGAAAGAATGTTCTCAATTCGAGCAGCCCCAACTGCAAGCCCAACCTGCAGCGAGAGTAAAGCTTTCGCTGCAGACACCAACTTCTTGCGCCGGGAGATCTCTTGCTCTGGAGTCATTCGTCCACCGATGCCAATCTCCGTTACGGTTAATGTTCGCTCTGGGTCGAAAGCGGACCATCCTCTCTCTATAAATTAGCGCAACGAGAAGAATCTTTATCGCTTTCGCCTAATACCCATTTTCGCCACCGCCGTGGGAGTACTGGTACTTGCCCCATTCCTAGACGCTTGAATTCATCAGGGGGCTTACAACGGCGCCAAACCAGAGAGCCATTTGTCCCGGCCTAATCTCCCGATGCTCTGTGTAACTTTTCGGAAGGCGAAACCGAACTGACTAAAAGAGAATCTTGGGGGGAGCCATGTCCGATTTGAATTTCAGCTGCACGCAATGTGGCAAGTGTTGTCATGACCTCAGGCTTCCGCTCACGCGCCTTGAGGCGATTAGATGGTTAGAACAGGGCGGAACGGTCGAAATCTTGTGCGAGGCGATTCCGTGGGTGGATGAACCCGCGGCATCCGATGCGCCAGCGATGCATAAGCGCCTCCGCTCCTTTCCGGCCCTGAGCGGCGAGCTTCCTATTCGGGTGATTGTTGTACTCGCGGCCAGCTTCAAGGGGGCTTGCCCTCACCTACTTCCCGACATGCGATGCGGCAATTATGACGGGAGGCCCCATGTATGCCGTATCTATCCCGCGGAAGTAAACCCCTTCATTTCGGTCATTCCCAGTCATAAGCAGTGTCCTGCCGAAGCCTGGGCGTCGCCTACCCCCTTTATCCGCGCCAATCAGGTCGTGGACGCGCAGACGCAGCTTCATACGACGTTGCTTCGCCACGGTGATCGGCACGATGTTCCGTTCAAGGCCTGGGCCTGTGCGCAACTGAATATCCAGAGCGCCAGCCTTTCGAACGAGGGGTTTGTGTCTCATCAACCTTCACGCGACACGTTACTGGATGTCTTACGGCAAGATATGCCCGATGACGACGCTACCGTCTCGCCCACCAGTTGGACCGTTGTGACGAATCAAGCCACGACATTGGATGCCCTTCGCATGGTTGGCGCCAAGTCGTTGTTTGCGACGGTGCTAAATCAAGAATCGCCTCAATATTTAGGCTTTTTGGCTGACACCCCTGCGACAGAGCCGCCCGCCTGTAAAGGGGACGGAGGTAGTTAAACGCAGCTAACTACCTCCGTCCCCTTTGGCTCGATTGTATGGATTTGGCCCCTGTTCCATCACGATTTTCCTCATTTCCCTATTCGATCATCGAAAAATGGGGCGGGTCATTCTTTCGGTCATGTACCCAACCCAGCCGAGCCAGAGCCCGACGCTATTAAGTCCGCTTCGGGTGGCGGCCTGAACCGGTCGATGCAAACTTAAGGTCGAAAGCTTAGCGACCCGAGTCACGCTGGATAACGGTCGCTATGAATGAGACCGTACAGCACGGTGTCCGTAATCTCCCCGTCGATCATCCATCGCTCGCGCAGATAGCCTTCGCGTTTGAATCCAAGGCGTTCGACCAGCTTGATCGATGGCTGATTGCGAGGATCGATATCTGCTTCGATACGGTGCAATCCAACTCGCTTGAGCCCATGTTCGATCAGCGCATCGGCTGCCTCAAGCATGTAACCGTTTCCCCAGTTCTTGCGACCAAGACAGTATCCAATCTCAGCGCGGCGGGACTGAGAGACCCCATTGAACAACCCACAGTCGCCAAGTATTTCGCCGGTATTCTTGAATTCAATCACGCAGGTCATGCTGTCGCCGACTCTCGAAGACTGCAATTTCTCCGCAACGCGAGCATGCGCCAGTTTGATATCCCGCATAGGCGCGAATGAAAAATAACGCACTGCTTCAGGATCGGACCAAATTTCGAAAAAGGCTGATGCATCTTCCGCGCGAAGGGGACGAAGGCGCAAACGATGGGTATCGATCTTTACAGGTTCAAACATGTCGAATTCTGTCTCCATCATGTTTCAGAGCGGCAGTTAAAACCAGAATGCACAACCCAGAAAGCGCTCTGCTTCCCATATAGACGGAAACGAAGTGTCGGCTTTGGGTCGAAAGCGAACCTAATTCGATCTTATCGTCAGTCGTTGTCGCAGGTCCTTACAGCGCGCTTCCAAGCCCATCATCGAAAGCTCGTCTCGATCAACGAACACATAGCGATGTCCAAACCGGGGTCCAAACCGGGATCAGAGTGGACTTTCCATGAAAGCCGGCTGGAGAAACGCACCCCGATTCCGGTTTTGCTACCTTGTGCTAATCCTACTGCGATGTCAGCATTCCCAAACCATGGAGTTGGAAATGTTGCATGTTGCGAAAGCTACTACTGGCAATATCGTCCCGCCCACCAATTTCAGTTGAGCAAAATCCGGCGAAGCGACACGATGCCGTGATGGTTCCCGGCCCAGGTATCTGCAACTTCATCGGGATGGAGTATTACGCCGGGATTCTAAACAGAACGTTCCTTGTATGTGGATTTAGGAGCTCCGTCTGTGGTGTTCGCATTCGAGGTGTCATAAGCAACCCTCTCTATTTGCCGCCCGCTCAGGCAGTCGATCCCATGGCTTATGTTGATCAAGGCCTGCTTGCACGCTACACGGATGTCACGTTGGAATCGATGGACCTAGTGAGCTTGGATGATGCAAATTTTCGCTATACGCGAGCAGACATCGAATCCATTTCACTTGATATGCAACCCAAATGGGGAATGGGCAATGTTTTATATTCAGGACGCGTCCTTATGAAACTGAAGGAAAGCAAGGCCCGCGAATTCATACTTCTCGGCCTACAGGATGTCCAGCAAGTTATAGATCAGCTCGCCTCATTCAACTGACGAATTAACCTGACACTTTCACTGGACCGGAATTGCGGGCCATACGTAGCGTTTGCTTTGCGTCGAAAGCAAACACTAGTGGAAGAAAAATCTATACCAAAGAAGAAGAACACCAGTGGCGAGTAAAAGCCACCGAGAAATGTCGGATACCGTTTAATACCCCGATTTTCTTGTGCTTAGATTTAATTGAAAGCGGCACTCATATTTCAGTTGGCGCCAAGCAGCAGGCGTATCACGACGAGGTCCGCAACGAAATCGTGGTCGCTATCGACCACCCAAAAACCCAGGCGCTCACCTTCTCCCAAAATTTCGATGTAGGAAAGTCGGAGCTCGCTCGATTCCTGCACAAATAGATCGTCAATAATCACTTGCAGATTGGGGACGCCAATCGTCCAGGAATTTTGGAGCTGCGAATACTTTCCGTTCGCCTGTATTTCTTTCGCAACTTGCCGTAGCAAGATTTCACTGACCATTGACTGTTTCCCGCACGCTCGTTGCGAGAAGTATTTATTGCGAAGCTTCGGCTTGACTTAGGCGAGTGCTATGCGGGTGTGAACTGAAGTATTAGGGACAAAGTGTCGTATAGCAGAAATGAAAACGGTTTGAAGACGGGGTCAGATTCACTTTTTGTTGAAAGCTAAATCGATCGCCGTCACTTTACTTCATCGCGAGGGAGCCCCTCACCCCAACCCTCTTCCTCGCTCCTCAAAACGCGGCCATCCATGGCCGCTCCCCGCGTCCCGAAGGGGAGAGGGAGCGAAGAGGGCATCAGGAAAGTTTGAATAACTTGCCGGGTACGTTCTGAAAATTGACCACGCTCGCGAGCATCGTGCCGCGCGTGTAGGTAAAGCTTTTATCGGTGGTCGGCTGGAAGAATTCGATGAAATCCAGGCTGCGTTTGCCGAGGACGAAGCCACCGATCAGCGGCGGGCTTACGGCGTACATCATCGGAATCAAAGCCATCATCGACGAGGCGGGCACGCCGATCAGGTGTTCTTCCAAGTCGCCTTCTTGCTGACTGTCTTGCGGGTAGAACCACAGCGGTGTGCTGATAAACAGGAACGAGTCCGGGCCCATGCTGGTGAGCAGGGTGCGCAGCAGCCATTTCGCAGTGTCGGCGGTGAGGTGCTCGATGACATCGAGCAAGCAAATGATGTTGTATTTGGCGAAGCGATCGGAAGGGATGCTTTGCGC
This sequence comes from Dyella sp. 2HG41-7, assembly GCF_021390675.1. Classification (NCBI taxonomy): domain Bacteria; kingdom Pseudomonadati; phylum Pseudomonadota; class Gammaproteobacteria; order Lysobacterales; family Rhodanobacteraceae; genus Dyella; species Dyella sp. 2HG41-7. The sequence goes on along the minus strand of NZ_JAJEJV010000004.1, from coordinate 653,617 downwards.
GAGGCCGTGCCACACGTTGCGATAGATTTTGCGCTCGAACAATTCGGGGTTGTTGCAACTGCCCTCGAAACCGTCGACGCCGTCGACATGCCAATGCGCGCTAATCGGGCTGGCTTTGAGCAATTCGCCGAGACCGCCTCTGCCGAAGCCGATGTCGAGCACCTCGACCGGCGCGGCGTTGTCTTTCATGATGTGAAAGATCAATTCTTTCGGCGACGCGGATTCGCCGCCGGGAACCAGCGTGGAATTCACGATGGGATCGACCACTTGGTAATCTTTGACGATTTGGCGAAACATTTTAGTTCTTTGTATGTGTGTGTGATGCGTCAGCGCAGGTAATCGAACAGACTGGTGCTCTGGATCTTGGCGAACACCTGCTGCGAGGCTTGCAGCGCCGTCGATTGCAGCGAGAGGTTGCTGATGGCGGTGGCCATGTCGACGTTCTGCACATCCGACAATGCGCTCTTATACGTGACGCTGAGATCGGAGTAGCTGGTGCTCTGCTGCTGCAGGGTATCCATGCGGCTACCAACGGACACCTGCGTCGTGGACACCGCATTCATCGCCTGATTGAGCGATTCGAGCTGACGGTTGATGGTGTTGGTGATGGACGCCGTGCTACCGCCGCTCTGCAAGGCGTTGATCATGTTGTTGAGCGTGGTGAAGACATCTTGCGAGTTGGATGCCGTATCCGACTGCACGTTCACTTTGTCGCCGGATGCCGGCGTGCCGCTCATGCTGACGGACATGCCGTTAAAGCTGATGCTGCCACCGTCGGTGTACGTGCCGGTGACCGGGTTGCCGCTGCTGTCCAATACGGGATTGCCGCTGGCGTCCGTCACGCTGTACGCGCCGTTCGCGCCGAAGGTGATGGTGTCGTTGATCGGACCCGATGCGGTGGCGGCGTTGTAGGCGGCGGTGTTGGTGACGCTGTTGGCGCCAACCACCAAGGTGCCCGTGTTGCCGCTGTTGGCGCTGGCGACGAAGGAACCGTTGCCCGCCGGCAACGCCATAAATAACCCGCTGCCCGAATCGCCGCTGGCGACCTGCAAACCGGAGCCGATGGCGGTGAATTGCTGCTGATTGTTGCCGACGTAGCTGACACCGCCGCTGCTGTTGCTGACGAACGGCGTTGTAGTAGTGCTGGTGCCGGCGAACAACGCCTGGCCGTTTGCATCGGTGGTGTTGGCGAGCTGCATCAGCTGGTTGCGGTACTGCGTCAGCTGCGTCGCCATATTGCTTAAATCGCTGGACGACATGGCGCTATTGATGGCGCCCAAGCCAATGTCGTTCACGCTGTTGTACAAATCGCTGACGGAACTCAGCGTGCTGGTTTCGCTGGACAGACGCGTGGTGGCGCTGTCGATGTTGCTGCTGTATTGCGTGTTTTCGGCAAGGATATGGTTGAGGCCGACGATCTGCGCCGCGCCCACCGGATTGTCGGACGCCACGTTGATGGCGTTGCCGGTGCTGACTTCGTTTTGCGTCTGCGCCAAGGTGCTCTGCTGATTCAGCATGGTGTTGAGCTGCTCTTGGTACATCCAGGACGTGGAGATGCGCATCATGACGTAGCCCTATCGATTAGCCGTTCTGAATCGCGGTGATCAGGTTGGTGAACAACTGCTCGGCAGTGGAGATGACCTGGGCCGAAGCCTGATAGGCCTGCTGGAACTGCACGAGGTTCGCCGCTTCCTGATTCAAGTTCACGCCGGCGAGGCTTTGCTGATTGCTGGTCGCCTGGTTGAAGAGATTGGTTTGCGTGGAAAGATCCGACGCCGCCTGGCTGCCCGCGGTGCCGATCTGCGCCGTGAGATTGGCGTAGCTGGTCACCACCGATGTTTTGCCGCCATCGAGCACGCCGGTATCGGACAAACCCGCCAACGACAGCGCGTTGCTGTTGTCGTTGAGGCCGTTGGAGTTGGCGCCGACGGTAAACGTGTCGCCGCTGGCAGGCGTGCCGGTGAGATTCATACTCCAACCGTCTGCGGTGATCGGTTGGCCGGCAGTGAAGGTGCCCGTGGTGGTGTTACCCGCGCCGTCGGTGATGCTGTAGTTGCCGCCCGCGCCAAACGTGATCGTGGCGCCGGAAAGCAGATTGGCGTTGCCGGAATTGGTGACGCTGACCGTACCTGCTTTACCGGTGCCGGTGTTGCTGGTGCCGGCCGATGCCGTCAACGCCGCCGCCGCCGCGATGCCGTTCGGATCGGTCATGCTCACCGACAACGACGACGCACCGTAGCGCGTGGGTTGGATTTCGTAGCTGTCGCCCGTTTGCGCGGTGCCGGACACGCTGAAGGTAAGGCCGTCGGCGGATAACGTGCCGTTGCTGTTCGCGGTGAGCGCCACGTTCTGTCCGCTCGTGGTGCTGAGCGTCCAACCGTTGGTGCCGGTACCCGTGCCGGTGTAACGCAGCAAGTAATCGGATGACGTGAGTGACGATACGTCAGAAACGGATGCGCTGACGGATGCGCCGCCGCTGGAATTTTTGCTCGACGGCAACACTGTGGGCGACGCGATGGTGAAAATCGGCTGGCCTTGCTTGCCGTTGAGATCCAAGCCCGACGCCTGCTGGCTGTTGACGCTGGACGCCAACGCAATCGCCGATTGACCCAACGAATTTTGCGCAGGCTGCAATACGTTGCTGCGGTAATTGATCAGCGCACCCAAAGTGCCGCCGCTCATTTGTGTGGTGATGTCGTTGCCCGAACTGTCGAACACGTCGGTGCTGTTGACGTCGTACTGATTGGCGCCGGACGACAGCGCATACGATTGCGTGCCACTCACCAACGTCGAGCCGGCGGAGGTGTAAACGCTGATCGAACCTTGGTTGTCGGTGACGGCGGAAACGCCGGTCAAACCGGCGAGCTGCTGCACCAACGTATCGCGCTGATCCAGCAGCGCGTTCGGGTTGCCGTTGACGCCAGCCTGCGAGATCTGACCGTTGAGCTTGGCGATCTGCGAAGCCAGATTATTGATGCTGGAAACGGTGTCGCCGATTTGCTGATTGACTTGCGTGGACTGCTGGTTGAGCTGCTGTCCCAGCGTGTTGTAGATGCTGGTCAACGACGACGCGCTGCCCAATGCCGCCTGCCGCACCGACGACGAGCTGGGCGAATTCGCCACGTTGCTGAAGCCGCCGTAGAAGTTGTCCAGCGCCGTCTGCAGATTGCCGCTATTGCTGAGCACGCTGTTGAGCGTGCTGGTGAGGGTGTTCGTGGTGGTGGCGTTTTGCAGGTTGCTGTTACCGCTCCACAGCGCGGTAGTCAGATACTGGCTATACGCGCGCTGCACCGCGTTGACGTCCACGCCGGAACCGATCGTGTAACGACCGTTGGTCTGCCCAATCGTTTCGGACTGCACCACGCTTTCTTCGCTGTAGCCGCTGGTGCTGGCGTTGGCGATGTTATTGCTGACCGTGCTCAGCGCGACCTGCGCTGCGCTCAATCCGGAAATGCCGATGTTGAGAAGGCTGGACATGAAGCATTTCCTTAATAGCTAAGGCACGAATCGCCATGTTTGGAATGAAACGCCTCCCCCTGCGTGCAGGGGGAGGCCGGGAGGGGGTTGCACGCGCTTGCCTCGACGCGAGATGGAGCAACCCCACCCCAACCCTCCCCTGCACGCAGGGGAGGGGGTATGACATCTTGGTTTCGGTTGGGACGTTCGCTCATAAATTCGGCAGACCTGCTGTTTTCTTGAGCGCATCCAGCGCCTGGCGCATCACGGAACTGTTGGCGATCGCCGAAACCTTGCCCGCGTAGGTCGGATCGGTGGCGTAACCGCCTTCGACCAGCGCCCGGGCATAGCCCATCACGTCGTCGCCGTGGCCGCGGGCGGCGGCGTAGCGCGGGTCTTTGCCGATCAGGTCGGCGTAGTCGGCCAGCGACGCGGCGGCGGATTTGTAGGAGCGGAACTGCGCCTGCTTGCGCACGGCAATGCCGCCTTCGTATTCCACGGTCGGCACGTTGACGCGTTCGCCGTCCCAACTGCCGCCGGCCTTGATGCCGAACAGATTGAAGCTGCTGCTGCCGTCCGAATGCGTGGGCATATGTTTGCCCCACTGCGTTTCCAGCGCGGCCTGCGCCAGCACGGTGCGTAGCGACAGGCCCAATTCTTTCGCCACGATGGACGCCTGCGGCGCGAGTTCGCGCACGAAAGCTTCCGCGTCTTGCGGAACCCATTTCATGGCGGAGCGCACGGTGGAACGCGTGGCGTCTTCCAGATCGAACAAGCGTTGGCGCCAGTTGTCGGTAACGCCGGCTGTGTGCGGGTCCACCGCGCCGGTTTTGTGATCGGCGCCTTGTGCAGCTTGATTGTGCCCGCCGAGCTGGCGCACCAGCATGTCGGCGATGCCCAGACCTTTGCCGTGCGAAAGATTCAACGACAACTGCTGGTCGTACATGTCTTGCCACTGATCCGTCGCTTGGCTGTCGAACAATGGATCGCCGAAGTTCGCTTCGCGCATCGACTTCAGCAGCATTTCGGTAAACATGGATTCGAACTGTTTGGCGACAGCGGGCAAAGCGCTGTTGCTGTCCGTCTCGGCTTGATGACGCAGCGCGCTGAACCCGGACAGATCTGTCCAGGTGCTCATGCTTTGCGCAGCGACGTTGCCAATGTCGGCCATTAGATGACTACCAAGTCCGCGTGCAATGCACCGGCTTGCTTCAGCGCTTCGAGAATCGAAATCAGATCCGTCGGCGTAGCGCCCACTTGATTCACCGCGCGCACGATCGAATCCAGACTTACGCCGGGGCCGAACTTGAACATATGCGCGCCTTGCTGCGTCACCGACACTGAGCTGTTCGGCACCACTTGCGTCGTACCGTTGCTGAAAGGACCGGGCTGGCTGACCTGCGGCTGTTCGCTGATGGTGACCTGGATCGAACCATGCGCCACGGCAGCAACGCTTACGCGCACATCCGAACCGATTACGACGGTGCCGGTACGCGAATTGACGATCACGCGCGCCGGCGCATCGCCGGGCGTGACATCGAGCGCTTCGATCGCGCCGAGCCATGCCACTTTTTGGCCGGGATCGGCAGGACCGCGCACGGACACCGAACCGCCATCAAGCGCCTGCGCCGTACCCGCGCCGTACAAATGATTGATCGATTCGACGATGCGATTGGCCGTGGCGTAATCGGCGGTATTGAGGTTCAACACGATGTCGCCACCGTGATTGAACGAGTTGGCGACGGTGCGTTCCACCGAAGCGCCGTTGGGAATGCGACCGCTGGCGGAGATATTGATCTGCACACTGGAGCCGCTGCGGCCCGACGCGCTGACGCCGCCGACCACCACGCTGCCCTGGGCCACCGCGTAGACGTTGCCGTCGGCGCCGTGCAAGGGCGACATCAACAACTCGCCGCCGCGCAAACTTTTGGCATTACCGATCGACGCGACGGTGATATCGATGGTTTGTCCGGGCTTGGCGAACGGCGGCAATTCTGCCGTGATGGTAACCGCCGCCACGTCTTTCAGCTGCGGCTGCACACCCGTGGTGGGCAACGAGACGCCGAACTGCTTGAGCATATTCTCAAGGCTCTGCGTGGTGAACGGCGCCTGCGTGGTCTGATCACCCGTGCCATCGAGGCCGACCACCAAACCGTAACCGACCAGCTGATTGCTGCGTACGCCGGCTACGCTGACGAGATCGCGAATTTTGTCGGCATGCGCAGTGGTCGGCACGAAGCCCAGCGATGCGACGAGCATCGCAACGATACCGCCAGCGGAAATTTTTCTACGCCATTGAGCGTTCATCAGAACGGCATCCACTTGGAGTTGAAGAACTTCGCCAGCCAGCCCTGTGTATTGGCCTGATCCAGCGTGCCGCGACCGGTGTAGGTGATGCGTGCGTCGGCGACGCGCGTGGAATCGACCGAGTTGTCTTGCCCGATATCCTGTGCACGAACGATGCCAGAGATGCGAATGAGTTCCTGACCTTGATTAATCGTCAGCCACTTTTCGCCCTTCACCAGCAAGTTGCCGTTAGACAAACGCTGCGCGACGGTGACGGTGAGCTGACCGGTCAATTGGTTGCTCTGCGTGCTGCTGCCGGCGCCGTCGAAACTGTTGGCGGAGTTAAGCGAGGAATTGGCCGTCTGACCCAGCACGCGCAACGACTGACCGAGCACCTGCGGCGCGCCGACATTCACCTTGTCGGACTTGCTGGTGGTGGTTTCGGATTTCTTGCTGGCCTGCATCGCTTCGACGAGGTTGATCGTCAGGATGTCGCCGATGCGGTGTGCGCGCGAATCGTTGAACAACTCCATGTTCTGCATGTCGTGATAGATCGAACCGTCCGCGGGCGGCGCGGCTTGCTGTTCGACCGGCGCGGTGGCGGCCCACTTCGCGTCTTCCATTTGTTGATGTTGCTGGACTGCGGCGCAACCGGCCAAGCTGCCCAGAACCAGGCAAGCCGTTGCGATGCGCATGCAAAGAGACGAAAAGGACATACCGTTACCACTCAGGTCTTGTTGATTACGAAACTCAACATGTCGTCCACGGCGCTGATCGACTTGGAGTTCATTTCGTAGGTGCGTTGGGCCTCGATCATGTTCACCATCTCCGCCACCACGTTGGTGTTGGACGATTCCAGCGAGCCTTGCGCGAGCGTGCCCATGCCGTTGACGCCGGGCTGCCCGGTCTGCGCCGTGCCGCTGGATTGGGTTTCCAGATAAAGGTTCTGACCCATCGGCTGCATGCCGGCGGGGTTCACAAAGTTGGCGAGCTGCACCACGCCCACTTGCGTGGAGGCGGTGGAGCCGTTGCTGGTGACGCTGACGGTGCCATCGGTGCCGATGGTGACGCTGTTGACGTTGGCCGGCAGCGTGATCGCAGGCACCAACGGATAACCGTCGGCGGTGACGAGCTGGCCGGTGGAATCTTCATGCAGCGAACCGTCGCGCGTGTACGCGACCGTGCCGTCGGGCATGCTCACTTGCAGAAAACCGCTGCCTTGAATCGCCACGTCGAGCGAGTTGCCGGTTTGCGTGATCGCGCCTTGCGTAAACAATTTTTCGCTGCCGACCACTTTCACGCCGGTGCCGAGCAACAAGCCCGTCGGCGAGACGGTCTGCTCGGTGGTTTGGCTGCCGGGCTGACCTTCGTTCTGGTACATCAGATCCTGGAACGACGCACGCGAGGATTTGAAACCCGTGGTGCTGGCGTTGGCCAGGTTGTTGGAGATCACGTCCATCTGCGTCTGCTGCGCATCCAGGCCGGTCTTGGCGATCCAAAGAGAAGAAAACATGACTAGGCTCCGTGGTATGCGTTAGCTGTTCTGCAGCAATTTGCTGCTGTCGTCCGCGTCGTCTTCCGCGGTCTTGATGGAACGCACTTGCATTTCGTATTGACGCGACAGCGAGATCATCTTCACCAGCTCGGTCGATGGATTGACGTTGCTGGCCTCCAGCGCGCCGGACGTCACCGTGACGGTGCTGTCGGTATCGGCGGTGCTGCCGTCGTTCATGTGCATCAGGCCATCGGAACCCTCGCTCATTTGCGTGGGATCCGGATTGACCAGTTTGAGTTGACCCACCGCGGCGATGGTGTCGGGACCCTGCCCCATTGGCACCGTGGAAATCGTGCCGTCTTTGCCGATGTTGATGGACGCGCTGGGCGGCACCGTGATCGGACCGCCGGAACCCATTACTGGATTGCCGCGATCGTCGGTAAGGCTGCCGTCCGCGCCCATCTGCAGATTGCCGGCGCGCGTATACGCTTCGGAACCGTCGGGTGCTTGCACGGCAATCCAACCCGGACCGTTCACGGCGACATCGAGCGAACGGCCGGTTTGCTGGATCGTGCCCTGCGTGTTGTCTTGTCCCGCGCCTTGCGCCACGGCGTTGATGCGCGTGGTGGCGCCAGGACCGAGCACCGGCACGCTTTGAAACGCGCTGAGCTCGCTCTTGAATCCCACCGTGGATGCGTTGGCCAGGTTGTGGCTGACGGCATCCTGCGCACGCATGGTCTGCGTGGCGCCGGTCATCGCGATGTAGACGGAACGATCCATACGTCAGGGCCTGTTTATGCGATTAGCCGCGGCTGACCGCCTGGAACAACGTCTGCGACAACGAATTCACCGTACCCAACATCTGCGAATTCGCTTCGTAGTCCTGCTGCGCTTGAATCATGTTGACCAGCTGCGCGGTGGTGTCGGAGGTGTTGGACGTTTCCAACTGACCTTGTTCGATATCGCCGAACTGACCCACGCTGGCCGTGCCGAGCACCGCCGTGCCGGACGACTGCGTCGCCACCCAACGGTTATTGCCCACTTGCTGCAAACCTTGCAGGTTGGAGAAGTTGGCGAGCGCCACCTGGCCGAGCTGGCTGGTCTGGTTGTTCGAATAGATCGCGGTGACGACGCCGTCGTTTCCGATCGTCACGTTCTCCAGCACGCCGGCTTCGTAGCCGTTCTGGTTGATCGTGCCCGGCGCATACGCGGTGCCGAACTGCGTGGTGTTAGCTACGTTCAACGTCATGGTGGCGGGGAACGATGCGCCGTTGGTCGGCTGCACCGGCGTAAACGCGAGCTGGCCATTCGCGGGCGTCACCAGCGCGCCTGCGCTGTTGAACGTGATCGCCTGCGTGCCGGCACTGTTGCCGTCGATGTAGAGGTTCGCGTTCCAGGTGTTGTTGCCGGTCTTGGCGTAATACACCGTGGCGGAGTGCGAGCCGCCTTGCGAGTCGTACACCGTCAAGCTCGACGCGTTGTTGTAGCTGTTCACGTCGGTCGGGCTGAACGGCGTGTCGATCGGCAGCGATGCGCCGGCCGGCAAGTTCGAGCTGATGGTGATGGTGCTGGTCGGCGTCGCCGCGCTTTGCGCGGTGTTCAACTGCAGATTGGTGAGTGTGCTGGTGTTGAAACCGCCGTTGGCATTGGGCGGATACACCTGCAGCATCGAACCGTCCGCCGTCACGACATTGCCGTTGGCGTTTTCATGGAACGCACCGTCGCGCGTGTATTGGTTGCCGGTGCCGTTGTTGACGACAAAGAAACCGTTGCCGCTGAGCGCCATGTCCAAGCTGCCGTTGGTGGTTTCCAAATCGCCCTGCCCGAACTGCTGCGCGACGTCGGTAAGTTCCGCACCGCTGCCGGTGGCGACCGAGCTCAGATTGAGACCTGTCACCGCATACACTTCGGAGAACTGCGCGGTCGAGCCTTTGAAGCCCACCGTGCCTGCGTTCGCGATGTTGTTGGAAATGACATTCAACTCGGACTGAGCCGCATTGATGCCACTAAGCGCCTGATTGAGAGCCATGCTTTATTCCTCTACGTAAGATGACGACGCGTGTGTTTGCCGTCAGTTGATCTGTGCGACCTGGCTTAGCGGCACGCCGCCGATGCCCGCCACTTGCAAATAGGTGCCGGTGCTGCTGCCGCCGTAGCCGACGCCGGTCACCGAACCGGCTACGTAGGTGGTAAGCGCGGCGGTGTTGCCGCCGTTGTTGGCCGAAATGGTGTAGCTGCCGTTGGCCACGGTATTGCCGCTGGCGTCTTTGCCGTTCCACGAGAACGGTGCGAGTCCAGATTGCTGCGTGCCGAGGTCGATGGTGTTGACGGTGTTGCCGTTGGCGTCTTTGATCGTGACAACGACATCGCCGGCGTTGGCGACATTCACGCCGCCACTGACGGCGCTGCCGCTGTAAGTGAGCGTGTTCGCCGGCACCAACACGTTGCGGCCGACCAGACTTGCGGAGCTCAACACTTGCGACGTCTGCATGCCGCTGTTCACGTTGCTGCTCATGCCTTGCAGACTGCTCTCGATGTTTTGCAACGAGCCGACCTGCGCGAACTGCGCAAGCTCGGAGGCCATCTGCGAGTTGTCCATCGGCTGCGTGGGATCTTGGCTGGTGAGCTGCGTGGTGAGCAGCTGCAGAAAATCCGACTGCGACATGGTCGTGCCGGACGGCGTGCTGGTCACCGTGCTGCCGGTCAGGCTCAAACCCGAGGCGGAAAGGTTGGTGCTTAAGCTGGAAACTGCGGACATGTGGAGACTCCGGATCAGCTGCCCAGATCAATCGTCTTGATCATGAGTTGCTTGGTGGTATTCATCACTTCCACGTTGTTCTGATACGAACGGGAAGCGGAAATCATGTTCACCAACTCGTCGATGGGATTGACGTTGGTGCCGTAGACATAACCGTTGGCGTCGGCCATCGGATTGCCGGGCTCGTAGTTGGTTTCGACCGGTTGCTGGCTTTCGGTGACGCCCATCATGCGCACACCGGTCGCGCCTTCTTCGGCGCCTTGCGAGGCGAGGCCGCCTTGCGCTTGCAGCACCGGCGCAAACAGCACTTCTTTCGCTTTGTACGCGGAGTCGGGACTGTTGCTGACGCTGTTGGCGTTGGCGAGGTTGCTGGCGACGGTATTGAGTCGCAGCGTTTCCGCGGCCATGCCGGAGCCGGCAGTATCGAAGATCTTCATCAGCGACATTAGCCTTGTCCTCCACCGTTGATGGCCAGGCGCAACGTTTGAATCTGACTGTTGATGAAGCTAAGGCTGGCTTGGTAATGCACCATGTTGCTGGCGAATGCGCCTTGCTCGACCTGCGCATCGACGGTGTTGCCGTCCATGCTCGGTTGCAGCGGTACGCGATACTTGAGCGCGTCGGCCGATTGCGTGGTCGTGTCGATCTGACCGGCTGTTGGCGTGCTCAATGCAAGCGATTGGCCATCGCCGCTGCCGCTGGCTTGCTGCAGCACTTGGCGAAAATCGACGTCGCGCGCCTGATAATTAGGCGTATCGGCGTTGGCAATGTTCGACGCAATCACTTCGGAACGGCGCTGCCAAACCTCCAGGGCCTGGCTACTTAAACCGAATGCGTTGTCGAGTGTGTTGCTCATGTCGGATTCCCCGCAGCGACGACTGCTTGCAGGGTGATGAGCAAGTTGTATGCCACGACTTGACAAGGCGGCCGAAACCGCATGGCGCGGCCATTTGCGGCCGCACGCGCGAAACTCGCGAACGCCGTCGCGACGTTATACCGGCGCGCCGGGACGGAATCCCGACATCACCTTTTCAGGCGAAACCCCGTCAATTTGTTGACGGGTCCATTAGCTCCAAGACGGTTTTAGCTAACAAGTCGGGCTGGAACTTCGCAATAAAGCGGTCGGCGCCCACGTCGCGCACCAGCGCTTCGTTGAACACACCACTTAATGAGCTGTGCAACACCACTTTGAGTTGGCGCAGCGCCGGCGTTTCGCGCACGGCGCGCGTGAGCGCGTAACCGTCGAGACGAGGCATTTCGATATCGGAAATCACCAGGCCGACTTGTTCGCTGCCGCCTTCCGTCGCGTCGTTGAGAAATTCCAGCGCTTCCTGGCCGTCTTGCGCGATCACGCATTCGACATTCAGGTGCTTGAGCACGGCGACGACACGCTGGCGAGCGACGGTGGAATCGTCAACGATGAGTACGCGCCTTTGCGCTGCCGGCCGGTGCTCGGCTTGATGCTGGATATGCGCCGAGACCTCCGCCGCGGCGCCGTCGATGCTGGCGAGTACCTGTTCCACATCGATCACGGCCATCAACTGGCCGTCGATGCGCGTCACTGCATTCACGCGATTGCCGAAACCCAGGGTGGTGGACGGTGCTTCCAACGATTCGCCGGTGCAATGCACGATGCGTTGGAAATCCGCCACCAGAAAGCCCTGCATAGAGCGGCTGAATTCGGTCACCACCAAGTGCGCCGTATCGTTATCGCCCAGGGGCGCATAGCCCATGGCCTGCGCCAAGTCGATGGCGGGGATGGTTTTTCCGCGGTAATCGAAGCTTCCGGCCAGCCATTCATGCATGCCCGGCAGCTTTTCCATCGGCGGCTTGCGCAAGACCTCGCGCACTTTGAACACGTTGATGCCGAACAGCTGCTTGTCGCCGAGGCGAAACAGCAGCATGGCCACACGATTGTGCCCGGCCAGACGGGTGTGACTTTCCACGCTGTCCAGCAATGCGGCGCCGCTCATGGGATTCCTGTGATGCGAAGTAAGACTTGGGGGTTATCGGCGTTCGCGGGGCCGACTTGAGATGTGCGACGCGGCGTCTGCGGTGGCACATCACTTGCTTCCTCAACTTTCGAACTTTTCCGCCGATGTTCGAATACCTATAAACGGAACTGCTTGTCTATGAGCCTCATCCGCAGCCAGCCCGTGGCCGCCCTTATCAATGCCGCCCTTGCCGGCGACGACGCCACCGTGGCGTCGTTGAGCCGCAAGCATCCTGCCGCGGCCAAGCTGCTCGCGCCCGTGTTTGCACGGTTGGCGCCGCGCGCGCCGGCGGCGGTCGCCTTGCAATCCCTGGAGCAGCAAAGTCTGGTGCTGACGCACTCACAGACGCTGCACCGCGAACAATCCTCGCTGGAGCAATCCATCGGCGAGACGCGCGACAGCGTCGGACAGTTGACGGACGGCAGCGCCGGCATGTCGACGACCCTGCAGCAGGCGCAAGGTGGCATCGACCAGGCCACCAAGGCGGGCGAACAAAGCTCGACCAACGTGAGCGAGCTCAACGGCCAGCTTCGCCTGCTGCGCAGCGCGCTGTCGGCGATGAATCAGAGCCAGAGCCAACTGACCGAACAAGTGGCGCAGATCCGCGCGCTGACCACCAGCGTGCAGGACATCGCGCATCAGACCAACCTGGTCGCCCTGAACGCCGCCATCGAAGCGGCGCGCGCGGGCGACGCCGGCCGCGGCTTTGCCGTGGTGGCCGACGAAGTGAAACAACTCGCCGAAAAAACTGCGCAGGCGACGGCGGAAATCGAAACCGTCACCAGCTCGATCGGCGAATTTTCGCTGCAAATGAACGGCAACGTGCAGCAGAGTTTGCAGCGCTTGGAACGCGCGCAGACCGGCGTCGCCGAAACCGAACGCAGCTTGCAGCAAGGTAGTAGCAGCTTGCAGGGCACGGGCGAACGCCTGCGCTCCCTGCGCGAAAATCAGGACGCCGTGCATGTGCGCGCCACCACGTTGAAGGCGACGCTCGGCGCGTTGCAGCGACGTGCATACGAAACGCGGCGTCACGGCGAAGCGCTTAGTCGCGCGGCCGCGCTCGCGCATCGTTCGTGCTTGAGCTGGCTGGAAGGCGAAAGCGGCAACGATATCGCCAGCCTCAGCTTGACCGTGCGCGAGTCGGTGATCGGTTTGCGTCAGAGCATGGAATTGGCGCTGCAGGAACCGACCTCGCTCGATAGCCGCTGGTTCGACACCGATGTGCTCAAGCGCAGCCTGGAGCGGTTGACCGCGCGTCACGCTCATCATCCGTCGAACGCGGGCTTGCACGAATCGGCGAAGCGTTTGCGCGAACACGGCGAAGCGTTCCTCGAATTGCTGGGCAACGGCCAGGTCGAGATGGCGACGCAGATGTCCCACAAGTTGGAAAGCGAGCGCGACGCGATCAACAACCAGCTTGCCGCGATGTTGGCCGACGATCTTCCATGAAATTCTTTGGCGGCCCTCTTCTTGCCTCGAGCTTTCGCTCGTCATTCCGGCGAAGGCCGGAATCCAGTACGAACGTGCTGTGCGGAGCACTCAACATAAAAAATATTTTGAGTGCTTCGCACGACGTATTCAAACTGGATTCCGGCCTTCGCCGGAATGACGGCGAGGCGCAAGTGGGGGCTGCAAAGCGAACGATGCATGTGTGCACGGCATTGTTGGGGCTCTCGATTCTAAGCACGGCGCACGCCGACACCACGCCCACCGATCTGCGCGCTGCCGCCGAACAGGCGGTTCGCGCGCAATACGGCAGCGCGGGCAATCGCGTGGTGATCGTTCCGACGCAACTCAATCCGCGACTGCGCTTGAAACCCTGCGCAACGGCGTTGCAAACGCGCTTGCCGATGCGCCAGGGCACGCCATCGCGCGTAGCGGTGGCGGTAAGTTGTACGGGCACGCCGGGCTGGACCATCCAGGTGCCGGTGCAGATGCAGGTGTTTCGCAATGTCTTGGTGACAACCCGACCGCTCGCGCGCGGCGACATGCTTGGTCCCAGTGACGTGCACGTGGAAGAACGCGATATCGCTCGGCTGGGCTACGGCTATATCGAGGCGCTCGATCAGATCCTCGGCCACTCGCTGGGCCGGCCACTAATCGCGGGCGTGGTGCTGGAGCCGGGCGACTTCAACGGCCGGGAAACGGTGCACTCCGGGGAAGAAGTTCAGCTTGTGGCCCAGCTCGACGGCATCGAGGTGCGAACCTCGGGCATGGCGCTGGACGGCGGCGACACCGGCGCCCGCCTGCGCGTGCGCAATGCCAATTCCGGCCGAATTATCAATGGGATAGTGATTGCGGCCGGGCAGGTGCAGGCGCTCCCTTAAACCGAGATACTGAGCGAATCGGCAGATTAAAGTTTTCTCCGGGGACGCCGATACCCATCATGCAGGGGTTTATTGAGAGACCACTAGAAGCCATGAATACAACCATTTCGTCCAACGGTTTACCGCAGCTGCCGCTTGCGACCACCAGCGCCGACAACAGCGCCGGCCAGGCCGCGTCGACCACGTCTGCCGCCAGCACTTCGGCGCCGCAGGCGAACGACAGCGTCCAGCTGACCGACTCGGCGCGCGCCCTTCATCAGGCGAGCAGCACCGACGCTCCGGTCGACACCGCCCGCGTCGAGCAGATCAAGCAATCGCTGGCTGCCGGCACGTACAAGGTCGACCCGAACGCGATCGCCAGCAAGCTGACCTCCCTCGAAAACCAGATCGGCGGCAAGAAGTAAGCACGTATGAGCCCGAATCTGCAGGCCGAACTCGGTGTCGCGTTGCGCACCGTTCTGGACGAGATGAGCGCGACCACCACGCAGCTCATCCACGTCCTGGACGAGGAGCACGAAGCGCTTAATTGCGCCGACGCCAAAGCGCTCAATCGCGCGGGTGAAGCCAAGCAGATGCTGATGCGCCGACTCGAGCAGCTGGATGTGGAACGTCTGCACCTGAGCAGCACCTCTGCCGAAGCCGCGCAACAAGTCGATCCACAATGGCGCGAACTGCTCAAATCGTTGTCGACCTGTCGCGATAAAAACCTGCGCAACGGTGCGCTGGTGGGACAACGACTGGCGCAGGTAAGGCGTGCGCTGTCCGTACTCACCGGCACCGATGCGCCGAACGGAACGTACGGGCAAAACGGCGCGTTGCACGACAACCACCGCTCTGTGCAGCTCGCCCAAGCATAAAAAGAAACTCCCCGGGCACCGCGGTCGAGGTGCTCGATTCGTAGCACTTGCTTCACCTCACGTTCGGTATCGCTAACATGACGACGAGTACAGCTGCTTCCGCGACAACGCCATCGAGCAAGGAAGGCTCTCCACTCAGTGACATGCTGCTTCCGGTCGTGCGCAATCCGATGCTCGATCGCGACGAAGAACTCTTCGCCTACGAATTGGTGTTCTACCGCCAGGGCGCAGGCACCGACGCCGACACCACGCTGACGGGCGGCGTACTTTCCGGCATTACCGATGGCGCGATCACGCGACTGGTGCGCGGCAACCGCGCCTTTATGCGCCTGCCGCGCCAGCTGCTGCTGGAACAAACCGATATCCTGGCGCACACGCCGCGCCTGGGCGTGATCATCGATCCGATCCACGTGCGCGATACGGCCGTGCTGCAACGTCTGCAGCAACTGTCGCTGCGCAATTGCGCGTTGCTGCTCGATCTGGGCGATATCGATCCCAGCTCCATCCAGCCGCACGGTTCGTTGGAACCGCTGCTTCGCTTAGCCAGTTACGTGCGCATCGACGCGAAGAAACTCGACGCCGACACGCTGGCGACGCGTTGCAAACAATTGTTCGAGCGTGGACTTGGCGTGATCGCAAACAATGTCGACGATCACCTCACCTACGGGCGCTGCAAGAATCTGCCGTTCCAGGCGATCCAGGGTCGCTACTTGCTGGTCCCGCAACAGATCGAAGTGCCGGTGCTTACGCCCAATCGTCTGAGCCTGCTGCGCCTGATGAGCGCCTTGCAGGAACAGCACGCCGGTCCGGTGGAATTGGGCGAAATCATTCGTGACGACGCGGTACTTAGCTACAAACTCTTGGGTTGCGTAAATTCCGCCTACTTCGCGTTGCCCCGACAACTGAAATCGATCCAGCAAGCCGCCATCTTTTTCGGTGTCGCGCGGCTGCGCAACTGGATTAACACGATGGCGCTGAGCAGCATGGACGATCGTCCGCCGGAGCTGCTTCGCACCGCGCTGATTCGCGCGCATATGTGCGAGAAACTGGCGCAAGGCATGCCGACCGAACAGCAGGAAATGGCCTTTATGGCCGGTTTGCTCTCGTTGCTCGACACGCTGTTGTGCGCACCGATGGAATTCGTGCTGAGCCATCTGCCGCTCGCGCCGGAAATTCGCCAAGCCCTGGTGGAAGAC
The DNA here is from genome assembly GCF_021390675.1 of Dyella sp. 2HG41-7. Lineage (NCBI taxonomy): Bacteria > Pseudomonadati > Pseudomonadota > Gammaproteobacteria > Lysobacterales > Rhodanobacteraceae > Dyella > Dyella sp. 2HG41-7. The sequence goes on along the minus strand of NZ_JAJEJV010000004.1, from coordinate 637,248 downwards.
CGCGGACCGTTCGCGCCATTGCTCGGCCAGGTCACCACGTGGGAGAACGGCAATCTGCAGCAGCTGCAGATGCAGCCGCAAAACATTCGCAAGATGGCGGGCGCGTATTTCGAAGCAACGCAGTGGGCCGATCAGGTTTACTCGTTTGCGGAGCAGCGTACGCATTGAAGCGACGTGCCGTTGGTGCATCGCTAACATCGAAGCTAATTCGAAGTATGTCGTCATTCCGGCGAAGGCCGGAATCCAGTCTAAATACGCTGTGCGAAGCACACCGAACATTTTTTATGTTGAGTGCTGCGCACAACGAGTTTGTATTGGATTCCGGCCTTCGCCGGAATGACGATCGGTGGGTGTGACGTTCACAGCGATTACCGCTATTAAATCCGCGCCTACGACGCCGACTGCCCCGTAAACCGCAACGTCAAGTCTCCGCTCACGCCTTGCGGATGATTCATCGGCACCGCAAACCGCCAATGCCGCGCGATCTCCATCGCATTGGCATCGAGCACATGATCGCCGCTGGATTGCGCGATCGATGCCTGCGTCACATCGCCCTGCCCGTCGACGACCAGATGCAACACGACATTGCCGGTGGCGTGATCTTCCGAGCTTCCGCCCGGTAACGACGTCGTCGGCGTGGAAATCGGAACCAGTGTGTCGTCGGCGTTCGCCGGAGCTGCTGGCGTCGCCGAGGCGATGGCGGACGCATAGTGTTGTCGCTGCACCACGACAGGCCGCTTGATCGTATGTTCGTGATGACGATGCACCGCCAGCGCATGCGCGACGCGATGGCCCACGGCCGGCGCGTCCGCGCGTCCTTCGGTGAGTTCGGTCAGCCACGCGGTGCCGGCCGTACCGATCGCCAGCGTAAGCAAACTCAACGTCGCGGTGACGCGTAACTTCGGCATGACGGCTACGGCCTTTCCAGAATCGCCGTTACGCCCATGCCGCCCGCGGTGCAGATGGAAATCAAACCGCGCCCCGAGCCTTTCTGTTCCAGCATCTTTGCCAGCGTGGCGATGATGCGCGCGCCGGTGGCGGCAAACGGATGCCCCACGGCGAGACTGGAACCGTGCACGTTGAGCTTGGCCGGATCGATGCTGCCGAACGGCGCATCCAGACCCAGGCGATGTTTGCAGTAGTCGGCCGATTCCCATGCACGCAAGGTGCATAGCACTTGCGCCGCGAACGCTTCGTGGATTTCGTAGAAATCGAAATCCTGCAGCGTAAGTCCATGCCGCGCCAGCATGCGCGGCACAGCGATGGTCGGCGCCATCAACAAGCCTTCGCCGTGCACGAAATCCACCGCGGCGACTTCCGCATCGCGCAGATACGCCTGGATTTTCAGGCCGCGCTTGGCCGCCCACGCATCGCTGCCCAGCAACACCGCCGCGGCGCCGTCGGATAGACCCGTTGAATTGCCGGCGGTGAGCGTGCCCATGCCGGACGTTTTGTCGAACGCCGGCTTCAACGCGGCGAGTTTTTCCATCGTGCTGTCGGCGCGCAGAAAACCGTCGCGCTTGATGCCGCGAAACGGTACGACCAGATCATCGAAGAAACCCGCGTCGTAGGCGGCTGCAAGCTTGCGATGGCTTTCCAGCGCGATGCGATCCTGGTCTTCGCGACCGACGTGCCATTCGCGCGCCATCTTTTCGCAGTGATCGCCCATCGACATGCCGGTGCGTGGCTCGGCCACGCCGGGAAACGAGGGTTTCAATTCGCTGAAAGAAAAACCGCGAGCGGCGGTTTTCAGTTTTTCCATCGGCGTCTTGGCGCGATTGACCGCCAACAGACGTTTGCGCAAACGCTGGCTGTAGACGATCGGCACGTCGCTGGTGGTATCCGAGCCGCCGGCAATGCCCGCCTCGATCTGCCCGACGGCGATCTTGTTGGCGACGATGATGGCGTTGTCCAGCGAGGTGCCGCAGGCGCGCGCGGTGGTGATGCCGGGGGTGGTCGGGGCCAGGCCGGAGCTGAGCAAGGCTTCGCGGGCCAGGTTCCACTCGGAGGAATGCTTGATCACCGCCCCCATGGCCACTTCGCCCAACTCCACGCCGTGCAGCCCGAAGCGCTCGACCAGCGCACCGAGCACCTTCACCGACATGCCGAAGTTGCCGACGTCCGCATAGGCAGTGTTGTTGCGACAAAACGGGATGCGTACACCGCCGATGACGCCAACGCGCTGCTGCGTGTTTTCCATAAAAAGACTTGATCCAAATACCAGTTCAGCAAGGCTAACCCGCCCAGACCCCCGGCGAAAGCCCAAATTCTCGGCCACTTAACGAATGTTAGAATTACGACCCGCTTTATAAATGGTGTACCCGCGTGGAATCCGGTTCGCTGCAAGCCCTGCCCGCCGTTTTGGCCCTGGAACTGTCCGCCGGCGAACATCCGCAGCGATGGAGCCTGAGCCGCGACGAAGCCGCCGAATTGGCGGCGCTGGTGGCGGAGGATCTGCATGCGCTGGTTCCGGAGGTTGCGCAGGCCCGATTGACCCTGGGTGGCGCCGCGTTCGATGCGGTGGAGTTGCTGCGCCCCGGTTTTCCCGTGTGGGCGACGCTGGATGAGCTAGCCAGAAGGGTTCCGCGCGGCCAGCTGGAAAATGTGGTGGCGTTCGGCCATCACGAAGGCCGCATGCCGGCCCAGCCGCTGGAGCCGGACCCGGCGTACGCCGATGGCCCGATGCGCTTGCTTCCCTTGAGTGTGCTTGCGAACGAGGACATCGCCGACGCCTTGTCCGAACGTCTGGAAGTGGAATTGGTCGGTCGCGGCGAAGCCGGCGCGCAGACCGCGGACTGGTTGATGCGCCATTTCGGTGTACGGCTGGAGCACGCGCGTTACCTCAGCCGCAACGATCTGCTCGCGCTGACTTGCGTGCAGTACGAACACGTCAATCTGGCCCCGTTATGGCAGTTGCTGGAAGCGGCGATGCTCACGCCCTATCAGCCCGAAACCGCACTGAGCGCACGCGGCCTTGCGCTGCGCTATGCCGACGGCAAAGCGTGGATGCAGTCGCCGGCGCAGTGGTTGGGCGAACAATCCATAGATATGTCCGAGCGCGGTCACGCATTTGCCGGCGCGGTATTCGAATTGCGCCAATACGCGGCCTTGCTGCAGGCGCATGGCATTCCGCTGCAGCTGGATGGCGTTGCGTCCACGCAGTATCTGCACGGTGACGGATGGTTGGCCGAAATCCTGGCTGATACGGATGCCGGCTATGACGCCCCAACGTTGTTCGCGCACGAGGCCGCCGGATTGGGTGTGGTCGCCGTAACGGTCGCTCAGCGCGGATCGGGGGGTCGCGCCCGCATCCTGGCCCACGGTTATCCCCTGCAACCGGCTGCGCTTGGTCAACTTATCGCCACGTTGGCGGACCGTTTCGGCACAGCCAGCGATCTGCATGCGCTCGGTCGCATTCAGCTGGACGAAAATGGCCTGCTCGCCGCACCGGACACGGCCTTGCACTGAGCTGACCGCGCATTTCGCGTCGTTTTGGATAAGCCGATGTATGGCGCGTATGGTCAAAAACATGGTGCAATCGCGACACCGCCCGGCGCATGATGTGTCGATACGCGGTTGAACCGGAACCGTATGGCCAAGGTAACGCGCTCCGTCGAAGACGATACGCTGTCCCCGAATTCCGGGAAGAACCTGCTTGCGCATGTGGTGCAGAGCGTTCCGGCGCTGATGACGTATATCGATACGCAGGAACGCTTCGTCTTCGCCAACGAGGCTCATCGGCGCTGGTTTGATATCGATCCCAACGACATCATGGGCAAGCTGGTCAGCGAAGCGCTCGATCCGGAAAGTTATTTGCGCGTTCGCGCAGCGTTGTTGCAGGCGCTGGGTGGACAGGCTTCCACGTATGAAGGCGAGCTCTTCAATCGCCCTCAGCGTCGTTACGTGCACGGCAGCTTCACGCCGGATCGCGATACGAACGGTCAGTTGCGCGGCGTGCTCACAGTCTTCACCGATATCACCGAACGGCACGCGCTCGAAGAACAGTTGCGCGAAAGCGAACAACGCTTTTCGCAAGCCTTTCAACACGCCGCGGTCGGCATGGCGCTGATCCTTCCCGACGGCCGCTATCAACGCGTGAACGAAGCGCTGTGCGCGATGCTCGGCTACACGGAAGCGCAGATGCGCGCGATGACCTGGCGCGACGTGACGCATCCGGATGATGTGGCCGTCAGCGAAGCGTTCGCTTCGCAGATCACCAGCGGCAGGCGCGAAGCCTTTCATACCGAAAAGCGTTACGTCCATCGCGACGGCCATGTCGTGCACGTGCTGCTCGCCGTGTCGCAGGTGCGCAACGATGCCGGCCAGCTCAACTACGTCGTGAGCCAGGTGCAGGACATCACCAAGCGCAAGCAATACGAAGAAGCGCTGTTTCGCGAACGCCAACTCGCCGAAGTCACCTTGAATTCGATCGGCGATGCGGTGATCACCACCGATATCAACCTGACGATCACCTCGCTGAATCCCATCGCGGAAGCGATGACCGGCTGGTCCAACGCGGAAGCCAAGGGCAGCGCGCTCGACGATGTGTTTCGCCTGCGCGATATCAACAATCGGCAACCGCTGGATAATCCCTTGCGTCAGGCGCTGCGCCGCAACGCCATCGTGGATTTCAGCGGCAGGGCGATACTGCTACATCGCAACGGTTTCGAAACGCCGATCGAAACCTCCGCCGCGCTGATTCACGATCACACCGGCAACGTCACCGGCGGCGTGCTGGTGTGTCACGACATCAGCGAAAACCGCACGCTCGCGCTGAAGATGATTCAACTGGCGCAGCACGATACGCTCACCGGCCTACCCAATCGCAGCCTGCTGTACGCGCGCATCGAACAAGCCACCGCGATGGCGACGCAGCGGCATCGTCAATGCGCGGTGCTGTATATCGACTTGGATCATTTCCGCCGCGTCAACGATACGCTGGGCCATGGCGTCGGCGATCAAGTGTTGCAAGCGGTGGCGCATCAGATTCGCAGCGCGCTGCGCGATAGCGAAGATATCGCGTTCCGCCATAACGGCGACGAATTCGTGGTGCTGCTGCCGCGCGTGGACGATGCGGACGACGCCGCCGCGTTCGCGCGCAAGCTGCTCGATGCCTGCGCGCAGACGCATATTTCGCATCTGCCGCAACTGGATATTCGCGCAAGCATCGGCATCAGCATGTTTCCGCGCGACGGCACCGAACCCGATTCGCTGGTGCGCGCCGCGGACGCGGCGATGTACGAGGTCAAGACGCAAGGTCGTCACGGCTATTGTTTCTACGCGCCGGAGATGAGCCAGCGTTCGGCCGCGAGCCAGCGCATCGAAAACGTGCTTCGTCATGCGCTCGCGCACGGCGAACTCTCGCTGCACTATCAGCCCAAGGTGGATGCGAAACAGCACCACATCGTGGGCGCTGAAGCGTTATTGCGCCTGCATCGCAATGGCGAGGAAGTGTTTTCGCCGGATCAGTTTATTCCGGTCGCTGAAGACACCGGTTTGATCGTATCCATCGGCACGTGGGCGCTGCGCGAGGCCTGCATGCAGGCGCGCACTTGGCAGCGCGACGGCTATCCCATCCCGGTATCGGTAAACGTATCGCCGCTGCAATTCCAATACGCCGGTTTCTACGAGCGGCTCGATAGCATTCTCAATGAAACCGGACTCGATCCGCATTTGCTGGAACTGGAATTGACCGAGCGCACCATGATGAGCGGCGGCGACGGCACCATTCGTCTGTTGCGTCGCATTCGCCAACGCGGCGTGCGTTTGTCGCTGGACGATTTCGGCATGGGCTACAGCAGCCTTTCCTATCTCAAACATTTCCCGGTCGATGCGCTGAAGATCGACCGCGCTTTCGTGCGCGATATCACGCAAGACGCGGAAACTGCCGCGATCACCAGCGCCATCATCGCGATGGCGCGCAGCCTCAATAAAGACGTGATCGCCGAAGGCGTGGAGACCGAACCGCAGAGTGCGTTCCTGCGCGAAGCTGGTTGCTCGCAGATGCAGGGCTTTTTGTTCGGCGCGCCGATGAAGGCGGAGAAATTGCAGGAGCGGCTGATCGTAAACGTCGGCTGACGTTTAACGCATCACTGCCGAAATGCGCGACGCAAATCCTGTTGCGCGCGATCGACCAGGATATCCGGCAATCGGTCCGCGCGTTCCGGCGCAGGAGGGGTCGCGCGATCGATCACGTGGTTGTCGGCCAGCAATTGGATCATCGCCAGGTGATCGGCGGCGAGCAAGGCTTTGCCAAGTTCGGTAACGACCGGCTTGCCGCGGTTTTCCAAACGCTCGCGCAAGGCTTCGATGACGTTCGGCGGCAACTCCCAGTGCCGCGCAGCGCGCAGCGACAGATGATTCGCCAGATGACTGTAACCATTAAGGAAGGAGCGGCTGAAAACGCCGAGCGTGGGCGGCGCCTCTTGATCGAGCACACGCACCATCGCGCCGACGCCAGCATTGCAAACCATGCCGGCGAGATACGCTTCGAACGAATCGCCCTGGCCCTTGGCCATATACATGCAAGCATGCGCGCAGCGTTCCGCGTGATCCCACAAACGCTGACCCGCCGAATGTCCGAGCATGCCCGCACTGGCTTGCAAGATCGGTTTCATCACGTGTTGCGTGACCATCTGACGCAGGCCATCGTGACCCAGCAACACTACGGCGTGCTGCAAACTGGTGATCGGTCGGGCCGTGCGGTAATGCGCGCTGCGGCTGACTCGCATCACTTCGCCGACCAGCACCGGATCGCGCCCGATCAGCTTGGTGATCTTGATGCCGTCGGAGTTTTCGCTTTTAAGCAAGCGCAAGAGTTGCGGCAACACTTCCGGCAAGCGCGGCAAGCTGGCGATATCGAAGCGGTCGCCGCCACACAACTCGTCCAAGCGCCGGAGCATCACCTGCTCCTGCGGACGCCAGTCGACGACATCGGAACCGGGCATGCCGAGCACCAGGCGATAGAACCAGTCCTGGATATCGGCGGTGCTCAGCGCAGCGACTTTCTCTTGCGGCGCCGACTCTTCCGGCCACGGCAGCACCACGCTGAAACGCGGCCGTTCTTTCGGCGGTTCCTCGCGCGCAAACAGTCGTTTCCAGAAGGCAGCCATGTCTATCCGATCCGAAGGTTGTCCCCGTACGGATGGTTATCGGCAGGATGGGCTGGGCCTTAACACTGGCGCTCCCTCCCCTGTTTGCAGGGGAGGGTTGGGGCGGGGTTGCGTGTGCTTGCCGCGCAGTATGGATACTGCGCGAGCCCATGGACTTCCCCCCCCAGCCCTCCCCTACTGCACGTAGGGGAGGGAGCGGGATGTCATTCGCTAGGAGTTACTTACTACGCGGAGCGAGAATCGCCCCCATCAAGTCCTTGCCATCGCCACGCACCAGATGCGGGTAACGCAGGCCCTCGTGGTAGTCGACCTTCACCGTGCTGTACACGTCGACGTTCTTCACCAGCAATTCGATCGGCGCTTGCGAAGTCTTGGCGGCTGTCACGGCATCTTTCAGCACTTCGCCGGAGTAATCGTGGCCGTTGACCGCCACGATGGTCAGGCCCGGCACCAAGCCGGCCTTGAACGCCGGACCGTTCCACTGCACGTCCGCGATGCGACCGTGGCCGTTCACCACCATGCCGACCGAGTACGCCATGTTCACGGCGCCGTGACGCAGGCCTTCGGAGGCTTTTTCTTCGCCGTTTTGCTTGTCGGTGAACACCAGCTTCCAACCGCCGCGTTCGATGCCGTGCTCGGGCAGATCCGCGCCGGTGTAATCGAGGCGATCGCGCAGGAACTTCGCCCAGTCGAACGGCTGCACCTGGTTAAGCGTGCTGACGACATCCTCGAACTTGTAGGTCTTGGTGACGTAGCTGCCGTTGTCCATGCCATAGAACGCATGTGCGAAGTCGTCGAGCGAATGCTTGCCGCCGCTCAATTCGCGGATCTTGGTGTCGACATCGAGCCACAGCAGCTGGCCTTCCGGATAGAAGTCCGTGTCGCGCACATAGTTGATCCAGCTTTCGGAACCGTAATACGTCAACGGCGCCGCATCGGCGGTGTCTTGCAGCGAACGCCATGCGCGTCCGGTGCGATACGTCATGGAGCCGGCGATATTGGCGATGGAATCGCGATATTGCTCGGGCGTCCACAAACCGGCTCGCGCAGTGAGCACGCCGCACCAGTAGTCGGTAAGACCTTCGTAAACCCACAGCAGATCGTCTTGCATCGGAATGTTGAAGTTGGGCGTCCACAAGTCGGCCGGACGGCGGAATTTGCCGTTCCAGGAATGCACGAATTCGTGCGGCATCAGGCTGGCGGTCACCAGATGCATGTCGTCGTCGGTGAAGAAATTCGCCGGCAGACGATCGTCGCTGGATTGATGGTGTTCCAAACCGAAGTGACCGGTGTGATCGGACAGCGTGAGCAAGAAATCGTAGTGACTGTAGTGGTGCGCGCCGAACAGGAAGTTGGTCTGCTTCACCACGTTGCGCTGCTGCTCAAGCTGCTTGTCGGTAAGCTTGACGTCCTTGTCGCCGTCGCCGACGACATTCAAATGCACCGGCACGCTTGCGCCCGGCGCGAGATCGACGCGATTGAAATGCGCGCCAGCGATCAGCGGCGAATCCACGAAGTTGTTGAAGCTCACCGGTTTGAAATGGACGGTGTTGCCAGATTGGCTGTCCACTTCCAGCGCCGAACCGAACTTCCAGCCTTGCGGCAGCGTGACGGTCGGTTGAATCTGGATTTGCCGCGTGTAGTAACCCGCGGGATAGAACGCGACCTGGTTGAATTCCATGTCCACCAGATCCGGCGTCGCCGATGCGCTAGCGCCGAAGTTGCTGCCTTCGCCGTCGCCGGGCGACAGGAACTGAAATTCCAGATCCAGCTGGTTCACGCCTTCGGGCACGTCCAGATGGATGGCGAACATGTCGCGCAGATCTCGACGCCACGGCAACTGTTTGCCGTTCGCGCGAATGATCAGACCCGACACGTTTTGCACGGGACCGGATGGTGCGTGTTCGCCAGGAATCCACTTCGGATAGAACAAAGTGACCGCGCCGGCTTTGACCGGAATGGTTTCGTGCGAACGGAAAATACGCTTACCGGCATCGGTGAGATCCACATCGACCGTCAGCGTGCCTGCGTAAGATTGATCGACCGGCGCGGGCGCATCGGCCATTTCGGTTTGCGCGACGGCGGCGGCCGACAACGTACAAGCCGCCATCACGGCGGCGGCGATCACACTGAAACGCAGGGTTTGGAACTTCACGCGGCGACTCCGGCAGGCACTATCCCCGCGGAAAGTCGCGAGGACAGCAGGATGATAAAAACCGCCGAACAACAGGCGGGTTGCCCCGCATGGTAGAACCAAGCCCCCACCGCACCTCCCCTGCCAGAGGTCATGTTGCGAACGCTTTTGCGCAAACCACGAAAAAGCCCGGCTTAGCCGGGCTTTTTTTTCGTGCGACAGCGCATTGCGGGGCGACAAATCGTTCGAGCGCCCATGCGTCGGGACTATTGCATTGCGGCAAAATCCCGCACGACGTCGAGCACCTACTTTTGTTCCAGCCGACTATGCCGCATGCCGTATCCGAAATAGATCAAGCAACCGATCACCATCCAGATGATGAAACGCTCGAAGGTGATCCACGGCAAACCGCCGATGCGATGCCAGCCGTCCGTATCCGACCACGGCACACCGAAAATCAGCAGCAAGGAAAACAGCACGCCCAACGGTGCGACCAAAGCCAACGCCGGCGCGCGGAAACTGCGTTCGACATGTGGCTTGCGCACGCGTAGCACCAATACGGCGGTGCAGATGATGATGAACGCGCTCAGCGTGCCGATATTCACCAGCTCGGCCACTTCGCCAATCGGCAGCAGACCCGCCACGATGGCCGTGAAAACGCCAAGGATTACGGTCGGCCGCGCCGGCGTACCGAAACGCGGATGAATATGCGCGAACCACGCCGGCAACAAACCGTCGCGCGCCAACGCAAACCAGATACGCGCGGCGCCAAGCATGAAAGCGAACAACACGCTGGTCACGCCGATCACCGCCGCCACGGCGATTGTCACGCTTACCCATTTCAAACCGATCGATGCGAACGCCTCGGACACCGACGCATCGCCACCGAGATGGCTGTAGTGCGTAATGCCGGTCAACACCAGCGACACCGCGATATACAGCACCATCGCCACCGCCAGCGACAACAGCACCGCGCGAGGAAGATCGCGTTGCGGGTGCTTGGCTTCTTCTGCCGCGGTGGTCAACGTGTCGTAACCGAACACGGCGAAGAACACCACGCTCGCGCCGGTCAGCACGCCAGCCCAGCCGAAATGTCCGACGCCTTGCGCGTCGATCACGCGTGCCGGAATAAAGGGTTGCCAGTTCGCGGTATGGATATAGAACACGCCCACGCCCACCACCAGCATCACGCCGATCACTTTGATCGTCACCACCAGCGTGTTGAAGCGCGCACCCCATTCAGTGCGAATAGTGAGCAACGCCGCCACCAACAACGAAATGGCCGCGGCGATGATATTGAAACGATGCGCATCGCTAGGTCCGGCAATCGCCTGCCCACCGTGCACGCCGAAGAGCTGTTGCAGGTAATACTCCATCGTCTGCGCGCTCATGCTTTGCTGCGCCCAATCCGGCAGATGGATACCCACCGATCCCAGCAACACTTGCACATAACCGGACCAACCGATGGCCACTACCGCCACGACCAGCGCGTATTCCAGCAGCAAGTCCCAACCGATGATCCATGCGACGAATTCGCCCAGCACCGCATAACCGTAGGTGTATGCGCTGCCGGTCACGGGAATCAGCCCGGCGAATTCCGCATAGCACAACGCCGCGCATGCGCTGCCGAAGCCAGCGATGATAAAGCTGAGCGCGACGGCCGGCCCGGCGTTCATGGCCGCCTGCTGGCCCGCCAAGACGAAAATGCCGACACCGATAATGCCGCCGATGCCGATGGCGGTGAGCTGCCACAAACCGAGCACGCGACGAAAATCGCCGCGCCGACCCGCCTCCGTTTGTAATTGCTCCACGGATTTATGGCGCAGCATCCGGCTAAGAAAGCGCATCGCCCATGACTCCCCAAATCGCGAAAACGCGATCATAGCGAAAGCGCGACGCTTGCATGCACCCTGGCCGGGAGAGTGTTCCTAGACGGATGTCGCCTGTTGCGCTGCGCCGTGACGCCAAGCGGTGCGCGCCATCAGGCCATCGAACGGCAACACTGGCATGCGGAAAGCCGGTGTTCGCACATGCTGCGCGGTAACTTCCTGATGAGTCGCGTCTGGGTCGCCTTACCGCGTTCGCAAGCGTTACGCCAGGCGTCGATGCGAGGCGAGCAACGACAACATCGCCACCACGCTGACCCCGAACACGGCCGATATCGTCGCAACGCTTTGCGCGTTGAGATCCGCCATGCCGAACCAGTGTCCGCTTGCCATTACCGCTATCGCGGTTCCAAGCGTCCTGGCCAGTTCAAGCCATATGCCGATGCGACGCCCCTCCATCAAAAATCCGAGCGTCCACAAGCTATAAACCAGATACACCGCGTACGCGGCTGCTTGCGCCAGCGCCAACTTCGGTGCGGCATTCAAGAAATGCACGCCGATCATCAACAACACCGCGAACTGCACAAGGCAGTAGATCTTCCATGCCTTGGACATCGGTGGGTTGAAACGCGCATGCGCGATATCGAAGTCGGATTTCGGGAAACGTGCCGCCACATCGGCGGGGCGCCAGCCCGGCGGCTTGATCCACACGCGCAACTTGTCCAACAGGCTGCGCGCATGCCAGCTGTCTTTGAGCATCGCCCAATACACTTCGGCATTCGCCCACAGCGGATTCCAGCTTTGCAGCGGCGCGCGCGTGCCGTAGATCGGCGGATCGTCGTCGTTCTCTTCCACGAAGGTGCCGAACAAACGGTCCCACACGATCAAAATGCCGCCGTAGTTGTGGTCCAGATAACGATCGTTTACCGCATGATGCGCGCGATGATTGGAGGGTGAACAGAACACGCGATCGAACCAGCCCAACCGATCGATCACTTCGGTGTGCACCCAGAATTGGTAGAGCATATCGATGATCGCGATAACGGCGAATACTTCTGTGGGATAACCGAGCAAAGCCATCGGCAGATAAGCGATCCATCCCAGCAAAAATCCGCTGCCCGTTTGACGCAACGCGGTGGTGAGGTTGTAACTCTCGCTTTGGTGATGCACTACGTGTGCGGCCCACAGCACATTCACTTCATGCCCGAGCCGATGCAACCAGTAATAAAGCAGGTCGTAGAGGAGCAGCCCGCTGATCCACACCCAGATGCTGTTCGACGGCAACGTCCATAGCGCAGCATGCGCGGCGAACCACGCGTAGATGCCGATGGCGAACAATTTAGTGAATACGCCGACGATCTGCGAGACGACGCCCAATCCTAAGCTGTTGATCGCATCGTTGATGTAATAGACATCGCGACCGCGCCATTTTGCGATCAGCAATTCGATGCCGATCAGGATAAAGAAGCCTGGTATCGCCCAGGCCATGATGCGTTCCGGTGTGATCATCTCGCCCCTGTATGCCTGCAAGTCTTAAGGTCCTGCGTGCGGATTGGCGCGGCGCAACCGCGTTCCAATCCGCCAATCGGAGCGAACCGTCCGCGCCCCTATCGCCGGTCTAAAGAATACTTGCCCGGCCCGGTGATACACAGCAGCAGCAAGCCGCCGACGATGCCCATGTTTTTGTAGAAATGGATCATGGTGTCCAAATGCACGCCGGGATCGGTGATGGCCCAGTAGCGATGGCCGATCAAGGCCGTAATCAGCGTGTACAACGCCAAGGCGAACGCCAGTGGGCGCGTGTAGAACCCGACCAGGATCAATACCCCGACGACCAGCTCCATCACCAGCGCGACAAACGAAAACAGCGTCGGCAGGGGCATGCCGACCTGTTCCATATAAGCGGTGGTCCCCGAGAAATTCAGGAATTTGTCCAGACCGAAGATGATGAACAGCGCAACCAGGAACACGCGGGCGATCAACAGCAGTTCGTCTTTGCGACGATCGAACATCAACGTGTATCGCATGATGATTCTCCTCTCACAGAGAACAGCACAGACCCGGTGCAGATCCGCCCAACCCCCGTGAGGATGCGATTTTTTAGGCGGACCGCCCTGTAAGCACTATGAAACAATTCTCCCCACAGTCAAGCGCGAAGCGATCACACTTTAGATCGTGCAGAAAGGCAGGCTTCGTCGGGGCTGTCGTTTTTTGCAGGTCTGGGGCGCCGCACCACGACCTTAGCCTGGATATCGATGCGCAGCCTGAGAAATAAAAAACCGCACCCGGATGACCGGGTGCGGCGAAGGAAGGAAATCCGCAATGAACAGGTCGTGCGCTAAAGCGACAACTCGCACGCGCCGTTTTTGTCGGAATAGGTGCTTTGCATCGCGAACGTACCCGTCTTCATGCTGACGTTCCCAGAGGCGCCCTGCCCCGTGCTGATCCACGCGCAAACGTCGCCGGTTTCGCTGCCGCGCTTGGTCACCCAGCCCACGGACGGGAATTGGTCGGTAAGGGTCTCCGCGTATTCGTGACCTTCCACGATGGAGAACCCATCGTCGACGCCACCCACGCCCGCATTGACGAAGTTCTGTCCGCAGCTGGCGCCTGCGTCGGAGACATAGGGCATGTTGGTATAGGCGACATCTCCCGATGACGACGTCGTGTAATCGTGCCACGCGCAGAAATTAGCGCCTGCGTTAAAACCGTCCGGGTTCGTGCCCGTCGGCGACAGGATCACGTATTGCACATAGCGATTCGATGCCGCCGTGTTATTGCCGAAATGCGCCGCCGCGTTGAGCGCTTCTTGCGCCAACTGCGCTTGCGTCGCGCTTTGCGGCGACGGTGCGCTGTTGTCGTACCACACGCCTGCCAGCACGGTGCTGCCAGCCGGATACGGGATGAAATTGGCGCTGGCGGGACAGCTGGACGCGCCTCGCGCGACCGCCGCGCCATCGCAGTATTGCGTCATCACGTTGGACCAGCCTTCGCCGGTACCTAAACCCAAGAACAAATTCTGCAGGTAGGGCGCCGCGTTCGACGGATCGTTGGAAAACGTTGTCCGACCGCCACTGGAACCCGATGTGCCCCATTGCGATCCGTAGAACACCAGATACACCTTTTGCGGGCCGCTGGTGACGGCGGCATTCGCGAAGCTGCCGTCCGTGGCGCCGCCGCCGTAATACAAGGTCTTGGACGAAGCCTTAAGACGGTGAAGCGACGATTCGTAAGACTGCATCACGCGCCATGTTTCCATAGTCGGAATAACACCATGGCGATAGGCGTGCCCGTTGGCAGGCGAATAAGGATTCACTTGCAGCGACGACTGACCGGCGGCAAGCGCAGCGCCGGAAACGGCGGCAATCAGGGATGAAAAGAGGATGATCCTTCCATGCTTCGAAAAAGCAGACATGTCGTTTCCCCAGGAGATAGGACAAAAGGACCCATTGCGGCCACCTCGCCAATAACCTTTGCATCACCGCGTTGGGCGTTCACATGCATGGTTCGAAACGCATCGCATGGCGTCTTGCGGTGACGATGTCTTAGTGAAACATCATTGCGGATATTAAAAATCCGCTCACACGCGATGACGACATCGTTCACTGTCCCCTCGCAGCGAACCGGCGCAAGCTATCCGATAACGTTGCCGAAAACAACTTACGAAATTGACAAATCGCCGAATGATTTCAGGCCGATTAAGTTCGGCGCGACGACGTCACGTTTGTCGCGTCGCATCAAGAACGATCTATACGGCGCCATGGCCGCACGTTCGATACGTTGCGGCGTAGCGTGTCATTCGATGCATGCACCGTTGAAGCGACTGCGTCGCTAGAGCTTGCCGCTTGCTTTTCGAATCAACGAAACGCGACCGAGTCCGTACAACGGCCCATCCGTCGGCGCCGTAAATACCAAGCAAAGCAGATGTTCGCCGTGCTGCGAAGACATCGTCGCGTCGAGCGAGAATTGCCGGCCGCTGTGCGCGGGATCGGGTAACGGAGCGGTAGCGACGACAGGACCATCGCAGCGATCCAGATGCGCCACCAATTCGCCGTAAGGCGTGCTGTGCGGACGCGACACCACCAGATTGATGTCGTGCGCCAACGCGAAGTTGCGTTCCAGTCGAACCGCATCGATGTGAAGCGCCTTTACATTGTCGAGCGGCGCGGAAGGATATTGCTGACACGTGTCGAACACATTGATCGCGTACACCGGTGTCATGCTCGTCGCATCAGGCATGGGTTGCAGGCGCAGACGAAAATCGCTCCCTGGGCAATTGGGCATGTCCACGCCAAGGCGACTCAACAACGTTTGTTCGTCCAGCACGCGCGTACGCACGGCGGCGAGTTCGCTGCCGTCGTTCGCGAACGTGGCGGCTTTGATCGTTGCGGGCCATTTGACGTCGAATGGCTTGCTGTAAAGCGTCGCACGCGAATCGGGAGCGCTGCCGTCGGTGGTGTAGCGAATCGCACCGTAACCGGCTTGATCGGAGATCTTGACGTTCGCTTTTCCGCTCTTAAGCGCTGCGTTGGCGTCGGCCTGAATGTTGGGAGCGAACGCGCTATCGGCGTGAGGGATATTTTGATCGGCGTACCGCTCGAACTGCACGGATAGCCGCGCGAGGAAATCTTTCCAATCGCGCTGCTTCGCCGACGACCAGGTGACTTCACTCAACGCATCCAACCGTGGGAACACAGCATGATCCACGTGCTGCATGCTGGGCATATGCTCGGTCCACGCATTCACTTGCACGCCCATGACGTGTTCGGCTTGCGCTGCACTGAGCACCGACGGAACAGGATTGAAGCGATACACGGTTTCCAGATCGCGTACGGGAATGCGTCCAGCCGCCTCATCCGGCAGATCGCTTTGCGCGCTGTCCAGATACAGATCCGGCGCCGGCGACATCACCACATCGTGACCGAGCTTGGCGGCCTTGATCGCGCCATCCGTACCGCGCCACGACATCACCGTGGCGTCGGCCGGCACGCCGCCATCGAGAATTTCGTCCCAGCCGATCAGCCGGCGTCCATGCGCAGTGAGGTAGCTGCCCACGCGGCCGATAAACCAACCTTGCAGTGCATCTTCGTCTTTCAGATGCAAGGCGTGCATTTTCGCTTGCACGGCCGGGGATGCTTTCCATTGATCCTTGATCGCCTCGTCGCCACCGACGTGGATGTAGTGCGACGGGAACAACGCCATCACTTCATCGAGCACGTTGTCGATAAATTCGAACGTCGCGTCGTCGACATTGTAGAGATAGGGGTTCACGCCCCAATCGACGGATACCGGCGGACGCTTACCCGTCACGCCCACATTGGGATACGCCGCCACCGCAGCCTGCGCGTGACCTGGCATATCGATTTCGGGAACGATGGTGATATGGCGCGCGGCGGCATAAGCGACCACATCGCGAATCTGATTTTGCGTGTAAAAGCCGCCGTAGCGTTGCGGCTCGCCATCGTGACCTGCATCGGGCGGCGTGCGCCATGCACCGATGCGCGTCAAGTCCGGATAGCGTTTGATTTCGATGCGCCAGCCTTGATCGTCCGTAAGATGCCAGTGCAGCACGTTCATTTTGTGCTGGGCCATTTGATCGAGCAATTGCTTGACGTCGTCGACGCTTTGGAAATGACGCGCGGAATCGAGCATCACGCCACGCCACGCGAATCGCGGCCAGTCGGCGATATGTACCGCGGATACCTGCACCGCACCTTGCTCTACGTTAGGCGTCAGCAGTTGCCACAGCGTCACTGCGCCGTAAAAAAGACCCGCATCATCGCGCGCCTGGATACGAATGCCTTGCGACGTCACGTCGAGGGTGTAGCCCTCGGCATGCGCGACAGCCGCTTTCGGATCGTGCTGGAAGACGATGGCGCCGTTTGCGGCCGAGCCTTCTTTCACCGTCAGATGCAGTCCGCGCGTGCGCGCGAGCAGATCCGCTAGGTACTGCGCAGTGTCGCGCGCGGCCTTGTCGTGAGGCGGTACGACGATGACCGTTTTATCTTGGACTTGGAACGCGCCATCGGCCGTCGTTATCTGCACCGGAAACGGAATGAGCGGCAGACTGGAAGCCTGTGCGGCGCCGCATAGGGCTGCGCAAAGAAAAAAACCGGCTAACTTCATGAAATCATCCCGTTATCGTTGTACACGCGGTCGCCTTGTCTCCGAAGCGGCGACCTCGTTCGCACGTGTGACTCAGTCGTGCGGCAGACTCACCGCATACAAATACCATGCATCGTGGGGCAACCACTGTTCGGTCCAGCGCCAGTCGTCGTCGCGACCGGTTTGCGCATAGCCCAGATTGAAAGCGATACCATCCTCGTCGTCCAGTCCTGCGGTGATTCCATTGATGATGGCGCCAGGCGCACTGGTATATTCGTAAGAACGGAAGAACATGTATGGCGCGTTGCGCTGGCCGCTGCCCATCAGCATGCTGGTGTTGTAAGGATTGCGGCCGAGAATCCAGTGCAGCTGGTTCCAAGCGTAAGCTTCCAATTGCATTTGGAAATGGGCGTCGTCGGCAAACAGCGGTTCGGCCATGCGCGCGGCCGCCGCGAGTGAAGCAAGTCGCGCGTTCTCGCCCTGCCACCAAGGCGCCGCCTCCGAATCGTGCGGGAAGAAGTACGCGGTGCGCACCGTGCCGTTGCCCATGCGTATCAGTTGCCGCGCATAACCGAACGGATTGTTCGTTTCACTGGTAACGCTCAGCTCATAACGCAACGACCGGCCCACCGCGTCGCGAACGGTGCTTCGCTGCGTCGGCGATGCGATGAGGTCGTATTCCAGCAACGCGATTACCGGCAAGCCGGCGTCGGTAGGATGAAAGAACGGACGCGTCTCTGCGTCGGCGCGCCAATAGTCCTTTTGGCCGCCATGCGTGGTCAGGCGCGCCATAAGGCTTTGCGCGCGGCGATCCGCAGCGTCGCGCCAGGTTTCATCGTGCGTCGCGCGATAGAGCTCCGTCGCGGCGAGCAGCGCGCAGTAATCGTCGACGATATTTTCGACGCCATCGTTGGTCAGCGCTTTATTGTGCGTATCCAGAAAACGATAGGCGTCTTCCGCCGTGCGCAGATAATCCTGTCGGGTGAAATCGCCATCGGCATCCATGGTGCTGGCGAGCGCCAACGCGGCGATCGCCATGCCGCCGCCGGCGCGAAAGCTCGACTCGTAAGCGTGCGGTCCGCGCGCGGGTTGCTCGACACGCTGTGTCGTATCGTTGGCGCTGCGTTTGATCTGCGTGCGCCAATTGGGATCGCCAATCACACGATCCTGCGGCAACTTGTCTTTGCCAGGCGCGTCGATCGATTCATAGAACGATCCATCCGGCCGCTTGTCGCGCACCAGAAAATCCGCACCGAACAAACCTTCATCCAAAAGGCGACGCAGATACTGCTGGAAATTCGGATCGCGCCGCGCATCCAGTTGCTGGTAACTGCGCAGCAAACTCCATACGACGAGCGGTAGTTGCTGCGTATTGAAATACGAGGTCAGATTCTGATGCGACAGATGGATGCCGTAATCGCCGGTAGCGTCGTACCAGCCGCCATGGATATCCAGCGTGCCTGACTCGCCACCGGGTCGCGGCAAGCGGCGATCCGCTTTATCCATCAAGCCACTGGCGCGCTGACCTTTGAAGTAATAGATGACATTGGAAAGGGTGTTGCGCTCGAGCACATCGTCCTGCACGAGGAATTCGTCGGAACGTATGCACGCACCTTTTTCCTGTAGCGCCAGGTAATAGCGTCCCGGCGATTTCATCGAGGAGAAATCGGCGCGCCAATAATGCTGTTTACCCCATTTACCCACCGGGCCGGTGTCTTGCAACGTGCCTGTGTAGACCGGCTTTCCGGTAAGCGTGTCGATGACCTGAAATGCCTGCAGTGATCGATCCGGTTCGGCGGACACGATCGCTTGTTTGGATGCCTGTCGCTCGTAGCCGACTTGATCGACCAGAATCGTCGGCTCCGTAGCCCACGCCTGCAACGCGTACACACCGAGGCAGGCCACCATCCATCGCACAGCAGACTTCATTCGGTAGCTCCTGCAAGGCGCCAGCAACGCCGAATCGACGCTGCTGGTTTTATTGCAATCGACTTCCCCTAGAAAAAAAACGGACCTGGCAAAAATCGCCAGGTCCTTGGCGGGGAAGAAGAAAGGCGGTGCTTTACATCAGAACTTGAAGTGCGCTTCGAGCATGAACTGACGACCGGTTACATACTCTTCGGACAGCTGCGTCTTGCTGCCCAGGTAGGCGTAGTACTTGTAGTTGAGCAGGTTCAACATATCGAGCGTGACCGAGAAGTTCTTGTTGAACTGGTAAGCGACCGAACCGTCGAGTTCCTTGAAGCCGTCGACGTAGGTAGCCGGCGCACCCGCCACATAGCCACCGGCGAGGTAGCTGCTGCGATAGTTGTACGAAATGCTCGCGCTGTACGGACCTTGTTCGAAGTACGGCGCGATGTTGTACGCGTTCTTCGAGTTGTAAGGCAGCAGACCGCCCGAACGCGTGGTGCCGTCCGAGTAGGTGTAGTTCGCACGCAGACCGAAGCCCGTGTCGCCGAACGCTTGCTGATAGCTCAGCGTGCCGCCCTTGACCTTGGCGCGACCACCGTTGACCGGCGCGGTGACGTCATAGTTACAAACGCCTCCCGCCGTACATTGACCGGTCGCAACCAGTGCGGCCGCACTCTGTGCGAAGCCAGGAGTCGTCCACGAACCATTGATGCGGGACTGCGTCGTCGCCGAGTTGACGATGTAGTTCAGCACGTCCTTGTAGAACACCGACGCCGCAACGACCGACTGGTTGTTGAAGTACCACTCCGCCGACGCATCGAAGTTCGCCGAACGATACGGCTTGAGGTTGGGATTACCGGCCGTTGCCGTCAGCACCGTGTCGTTGGCTTCGAAGTACGGAGCCATCTGGTTATACGGCGCATAAGCCACCGTTTCCGACGCCGCACCGCGCAGGATGAAGTCCGGCGTGATGTTCCAGGCCACGTTGACGGCCGGGAGTACGTTAGTGAACGTGGTTTTCTGCGTGATGTAGCCAAAGCCGGGCGGGAAGGCGCAATTGAACGTATCGGCGGCCGCGCAGTAACCCGGGACGTTGTAGCCGGACGAGGTGAACTGGGTATGCACGAAACGCACGCCGAAGTTGCCGTGCACGACGTCGTTACCGAAGTTGCCCTGCGCGTAGGCGGCGGTGTTTTCCTGCTGCACGCCCCATGTGTTGTCGTAGTAGACGTTGGCGTCTTTGTTCGCACCGAAGCCCGGCGTGCTGAGCACGGCGTTCTTGATGGCGTTGAGTCCGGCCGTCTGAACGTGCTGCACGAAGCTGTTGGAAAGGCCAAGATCGCTCGCGCCGGAAAGATTGGTCAGACCACCGTAGCCGATCTCGTTCAACGTCAGCTGCTGCGGACCGGTGTAAGCCTGCTCGACCTGGCTTTCCCAGTGACTTGCGTAACGCACGCCGACCAGCAATTCATTGAAGAATCCGTCGAAGTCCTTGGTGAAATCGACCTGGCCGTAGGTGTCTTTCGCCTTGTAGAGAATGGTCTCTTCGTTACCGCCCCAACCATTGTCCGCCCAATAGTTCGGATTGTTGGCGGTGCTCGGATCCGTAAACTGCACGCCCTGATTGATGTTCCAGGTGAACGGACCGCCGTAGAAGATTTCCTTGATGAACGACGTCATCGGGTTCTTGGAGGTGCTGATACCGGCATTGCCGGCCAACGACCAGCCGTCACCGTTGTAACGCGCCTTCCAGTCGATGCCCTTGGTGCTGACCATCGATTGACGCGCATAGTTGTCGGTGAAGGTGTGCGCGGTACTGGCGCAAGCAAGGTTGTTGAAGCAGGCGGCGCCCGCTTGCGTACCGCCTACGATGATGCCGTTCGGACCTTCGACGAGCGAGGTGATGCCGCCCGGCGCGTGCGTCGCCCAGGGGTACATCGATTGGTTGGTGTTATCCAGACCGTCCTTCATGTACAGCAAGCTGAGCGAGGACTCGAAATTCTGGTTCGGTCGATACTGCAGATTCACCAGCACGCTGTTGCGCTTTTCGGTCTGCTGGAAGTTCGCAGCACTGAGCTGGTTCGGGATCTGATCCGTCGGCTTGATGGCGCCAGAATTGATTTCGTTCTGGATGGCTGTGTTGCCAGCCGCCAACGCAGCGGTGTTCACGGAAGCCACGCTGCTATAGCCGTAGTTTTCCATGCCTTCGCGCGAGGTGTAGAGCTCGTAGTGCTGCGCGGCGACGTCGACGCCGAAGGTCTTGTCGCTGTTGTGCCACGAATAGAACACCGAACCATTCGGGCGCTGGTTGCCGACCATGTCGTTGTAGTTGACGCCGAACGAGCCGCTAAGCGTGCCCGAAGCGACATCGAGCGGTTGCACGGTGTGCATCAGCACGGTACCGCCGAGGCTGCCCTCGACCACGCGCGCTTCCGGGCTCTTGAGAATTTCCAACTGGCCGAGGAATTCCGCCGGCAGCAACGAGTAGTTGAAGCCGCGGTTCGGGTTGTCGCCGAACAACCAAATCGCCTGCGCGACCGGATGGCCGTCCAACAAGCTCACGTTGAGGCTGGGGTCCATGCCGTCGATGCTGACGCGCTGGGTACCGGGAATGCTGCGGTCTAGCGTGACGCCGGGAACCTGCGCCAACGCTTCGGCAACGTTGGTGGCAGGGAATTTACCGATGTCGGTAGCGGTGATGGCGTCGACGATGGCGTCGGCGTTGCGCTTGGTATCCATCGACGCCTGCAAGCTGGCGCGAATGCCGGTGACCGTCACCGTCGCCAGCTGTTTCGCATTGGCTTTCTCGGCCTGTTGCTCGGTTTGGTTTGCGCTGGTGGCGGGTTGCGCCTGCGTGTTGTCCTGCGCGTACAGAGCGCCGGACAAACAAAGCCCAGTGATGATGCTCGCGGCTAGTAGAGTCTTACGATGTGACATGACTTCCTCCCCTCAGAGGCGTTTTCAGCACGGAATATGTTCGCGGCATGTCCGTACTGCGTGGCGTATGGGCTTGCGCCCGGTTCGTTTCAATAAACCTCGTTTTGCATCGTTCGACACGCTCATCACTGAGCGTGCTGACCATCCAAATACAGGCCGGCGGCGCCAATGACGCCGAGCTGGCCGTGATCCATCAGCCGTACAGGTACCTGTTGCAAAAAAGGGCGCATGACGCCTTTGTTGAAAAAACGCTCGGCAAAAGTGCTCGACAAAAGCAGATCGCGAATCTGCGGCAGGATGCCGCCGGCGAGATACACGCCGCCGCGCGCGCCGTAGAGCAGCACGAGATCGCCGACAAAGCTGCCGAGCAATCCGCAGAACACGTTCAACGCTTCCACCGCCGCCGCATCGGTGCGTTCCACGGCGCTACGCGTCACGTCGGAAGGCAACTGCAAATTCGGTTTCGCGCCGCGCAAGGTGCAGATCGCGTTGTACAAATTCACAAGGCCCGGACCGGACAACGCATGCTCATAGGAGACATACGCACGATCGCGCGCCAAGAACTTGAGAATGTCGATTTCCAGTTCGTTGCCGGGTGCGAGCGATACCTGCCCCGCTTCGGTCGCCAACACCGTGGCGTGCGGCTTGCCTGGAAAAAGCACGGCCGAACCTAGACCTGTGCCCGGGCCCATCACCAGCACCGGGCCGTTCGTTTGCGGCGCACTGGTCTCGATCACCGGAATGGTGTCGGACTGCGTCATGAATTGCGTGGCGTACGCCACCGCTTCGAAATCATTGATCACCGCCAGCTGCGCGATGCCTAGGGTTTCGCGGATATCGCGAATCGACACGGGCCACGGCAGGTTGTCGTTGACGATGGAGTCGCCCAACACATAACCGGCGCTCGCCACCGCGCACTGCTCCACGCGCGTGCCGGCGCTGAGCTGCTCGACGAAATCTTTCAGCACCGCGGTAAGGCTGGGCCATTCGGCGCAGGCGTAGCGGCGGTATTCCAGCACCGTCACGGGACGGCGACCATCGGGACGCGGACTTACAAGCCCAATGCGCGCATGCGTACCGCCCACGTCGGCGGCCAAAAAGGCCAGCTCCCGCGTCGGTGCCGATTGCGCTTTGCCATGAACGACAGCCTGAACCACGCCCCCTCCTCACGCTTTGTGTCGTGCGTGCCCTACTTGATTCGTAGAGCTTCCCCGCTTGGCACGACTTTGATGGCGGAGTCTGGTCATGAATGACAACGCTGTCAACATGCCGTAGAACGGGTTCTTTCGCGGCGTTTGCCGCGCCGCGAAACGGTTTGCGATGTGGTTGCAGATGAAATTATTTAACTTATTGACAACAAATGATTTTGTTACCAATCATGTAGGACAATTGGCCTAGTACCCACGCTGTTGCGGCGCATCACGAAAAGACGCCGCTTCGGTCGAAATGACGCACGTTGTCGGCGCCATCTGACGCCATTGATTGACAACGTTGTGCCTTGAGGACAATAAAGGCCGTTACGGTGATGTCGGTTGTCGACATCGGGTCTATGCACGGGGAAAACGCTACATGTCGTCCACCACTTACACCGCCGACGCGTCACGTTCGTCGACACTGCTGCCAATGATGATCATCGGCGTGCTGTTCTTCATCATGGGCTTTTTTACGTGGCTCAACGGGCCGCTGATTTCGTTCGTGAAGGTGGCTTTTATGCTGGATGACATCAACGCGTTTCTGGTGCCGTTTGCGTTTTACGTTTCTTACTTTGTGCTCGCGTTGCCGGCAGGCGCGGTGCTCAAGCGCACGGGCATGAAAAAAGGCATGGTTTTAGGCCTTTTCATCATGGCGATCGGTGCGGCGGTGTTCGGCGAATTCGTGCGACTTCGCGTTTATCCGGGCGCGTTGACGGGGTTGTTCGTAATCGGCGCAGGCTTGTCGCTGCTGCAGACGGCGTCCAATCCGTACATCAGCATTCTCGGCCCGATCGAAAGCGCAGCGCAGCGCATCGCGTTGATGGGTATCTGCAACAAAGTGGCTGGCGCGCTGGCGCCGCTCGCCTTCGGTGCGTTGGTGATGACGGGCATCGACGCATTTCTCGATCAGATCACCAAGATGGCGACCGGCCCGTCGCGCGATGCCTTGCTCACCGAATTCGCCGCACGCGTTTTTTGGCCTTATATGGCGCTGGCGGGACTGTTGGTGGTGTTGGCGATCTGGATTCTTCTTTCCTCGCTGCCGGAAATCAAACCGTCCGGCGCGAACAGCGAACGCTCGATCGGTCACAGCAAGGGCGGCATTTTCAGCTTTCCGCATTTGTGGCTGGGCGTGCTGTGTCTGTTCTTGTACGTGGGCGTGGAAGTGATGGCCGGTGACGCCATCAACACGTACGGACAGGGTTTCGGTCTGCCGCTGCGCATGACCTCGCATTTCACGACGTACACGATGGCGGCGATGCTGGCCGGCTACGTGCTTGGCTCACTGCTGATTCCGCGCGTTATTTCGCAGCAACGCTACCTCGCCGTGTCTGCAGTGCTCGGCGTGCTGTTCGCCTTGGGCGCGTATGTCACGCATGGCCTCACGTCGGTCGCGTTCGTGGCCGCACTGGGCTTTGCCAACGCCATGATGTGGCCGGCGATTTTCCCGCTGGCCATCAAGGGTTTGGGCAGTCACACCGAGCTGGGTTCGGCCTTGCTGATCATGGGCATCGTGGGCGGCGCGCTATTGCCGCAGGCATTTGTGCATTTGAAGCAATACATCGATTTCCAGCTCGCGTTCGTGATTGTCATCGTGCCGTGCTATCTCTACATCCTGTACTACGGGCTGCGCGGCCATAACGCAGGTAACCATGCCGGCTAAGGCGCTTTCGTGACGTCAGGCTCCAGCCCTTCCGCCATCCACACTAGACCCGGTCACTGGGCTACGATGCCCATCCGACACCCGGGAGGAACTCTCGTTGCACAGCCCTACCATCAAGGATGTCGCCAAACACGCCGGCGTTTCGTTGAAGACGGTTTCCCGCGTCATCAACCACGAAGCGGCGGTACGGCCCGAGACCCGCGAAAAGGTGGAACGGGCGATCGAGCAGCTTGGCTATCGTCCGGACCCTTCCGCACGCAGCCTGCGCAGCAGCACGCACTCGTATGCCATCGGACTGGTGTACGACAACCCGAACGCGCACTACGTCATCGATATGCAGAACGGCGTGTTGTCGGCGTGCCGCGCGCGCGGCTTCGGGCTGCAGATTTATCCCTGCGATTCCACCGAGCCCGGCCTGGCCGACGAGCTGGTGTCGCTGGTGCAACGCGCACGTCTGGCCGGATTGATTCTGGCGCCGCCGATGTCGGAGCAATCCGCGTTGCTGGCGAAGCTGAAAGCGCACGACGTGGATTTCGTGCGCATCATCGCGGCGCGCGAGGACCCCAAGGACGGCATGCCGTGCGTGTATGTGGACGACCACGACGCGGCCTACGCGATCACCGAGCATTTGATCCAGCTCGGTCACACGCGCATCGGTTTTTTGTGGGGCGAACCGCATCATCGCTCCAGCCCGGAACGCTATCAGGGCTACGCGGATGCGTTGAAGGATTACGGCATCGCGCTCAACCGCAAACTGATTCTTCCCGGCCGCTACGCGTTCGACGATGGTTTCCGCGGTGCGCGCAAATTGCTCGCGTTGAAAGAACCGCCCACGGCGATCTTCGGCTGCAACGACGAAATCGCGGCTGGCGTATTGGCCGCGGCGCGCTCGGCGGGTTTGGACGTGCCGTGGGATTTGTCCATCGCCGGTTTCGAGGACAGCCCGTTCTCCAAACAGGCGTGGCCCGCGCTGACAACCGCGCGGCAATCGACCAGCGAAATCGGCCAGCATGCCGCACTGCATTTGATCGACGGTTTGCAGCAACGCGAAACCGAAATCGTCAACGAAGGTTTTATGCCGGAGTTGGTGGTGCGCGGATCGACCGCGCCGCCGCGCCAGACGTGACGAAGACACTCTCTCTCCCCTTCGGGGAGGGGGTTGGGGTGAGGGGTCAATCTAGCCAAATTCCCACCTCAATAAGTTTTAGAAAGTTTTTTATTCATTTCCACCGCACTTGCCAGCGCTACGGCGAGGCTCCCCCCCTCACCTCAATCCTCTCCCCGAAGGGGAGAGGAAGCACTGCATGGTGCACCCCCTATTTTTGGAGCTTCCATGAAATCCGCTCGTGACACGTTGATGTACAACGAGGCGCAGGAAAGCGCCGCCACTGTCGAACGACAGCTTGCGCAGAATGCGTCCCTGCTCAAAGCGCTCGGCGAACGCCTGCGCGCGAATCCGCCGCGCTTTATCGTGACGTGCGCGCGCGGAAGTTCCGATCATGCGGCGGCCTACGCGAAGTATGTGTTCGAAACGCGGCTCGGTCTGGTCACGGCGTCGGCGTCGCCGTCGATTTCGTCCATCTACGATGCGAACCTGAAACTCGATGGCGCGCTGTTTGTCGCGATTTCGCAATCGGGCAAAAGCCCGGATCTGCTGCGCAGCGCCGAAGCCGCGAAGCAGGCGGGCGCGTATGTGATCGCATTGGTGAACGTGGAAGATTCGCCGCTCGCCGCATTGGCCGATACCGTGATTCCGTTGCGCGCCGGTCCCGAACGCAGCGTAGCCGCCACCAAGAGTTATCTCGCCACGCTGGCCGCCGTGTTGCAGCTGACGGCGTATTGGTCGAACGACGACGTGTTGCACGCCGCGATCGCGCGTCTGCCAGACGATCTTCGTCGCGGCTGGGAAAGCGATTGGAGTCCGTTGGAACAAGGTCTCGTCGACGTGCACAACTTGTTCGTGGTCGGCCGCGGTTACGGTTTCGGCGCGGCGTTGGAAGCCGCGCTCAAATTGAAAGAAACCTGCGGACTGCACGCGGAAGCGTTCAGCGCCGCCGAAGTGAAGCACGGTCCGATGGCGTTGGTCGGCGAAGGCTTTCCGGTACTGTTCCTCGCGCAGGACGATGGCACGCTGGAAAACACGCTTGCCGTCGCGGCGGAATTTCGCGCGCGCGGCGCACGCGTGTGGGTGGCCGCGCCCGGTGCGGAAGGTCCCGATGCGTTGCCGCTGCCTACCAATATCGCACCCATCGTGACGCCGTTGCTCGCCGTGCAAAGTTTCTATCGCGCCGCCAGCGCCTTGTCGCTCGCGCGCGGTTACGACCCGGATGTTCCGCCGCATCTGCGCAAGGTCACGGAGACTGTGTAATGCCGCCGAATCCGTTAATCGCTCTGGTCAATGGTCGCGTACTCGGCGATCACGGTCCGCGTGAAGGTTTGGCTGTTTTGGTGCGAGGCAAACGTATCGTTGCGATCGTCGCGCACAATGATGCGCGTATCGCCGACGCGCAGAAGCACGATCTGAAAGGCAGCCTTCTACTGCCCGGCTTTATCGACGTGCAGGTCAACGGCGGCGGCGGATTGTTGTTCAACGATGCGCCGACGGTCGAAACTTTGCGCGGCATCGCCGAAGCGCATCGCACCTACGGCACCACCGGCATGTTGCCGACCTTGATTACGGACACCGCCGAAGTGATGCACGCCGCCTTGCAGGCGGTGGACGATGCGATCGAACAACGCGTACCGGGGATTCTCGGCATTCATGTGGAAGGCCCGTTCCTCGCCACGGCGCGCAAAGGCATTCACAACGCCGATTTGTTCCGCCATCCGAACGACGACGATGTGGAAGCGTTGATCGCACCGCATAAGGGCCCGGTGATGTTGACGCTTGCGCCGGATCAGGTACCGCCGCACGTGATCGCGCGATTGAGTGGCGCCGGCGTTGTTGTCGTCGCGGGCCACACGGGCGCCGATTACGCCACCACGCGCACGGCGCTCGATGCGGGCGTGTGCGGATTTACGCATTTGTATAACGCCATGACGCCGCTCAGCAGTCGCGATCCCGGCGTAGTGGGTGCGGCGCTGGACGATCCGTACAGCTGGTGTGGCTTGATCGTCGACGGTCATCACGTGCACCCGGCGACCTTGCGCGTCGCGATCGCCGCCAAAACGCGTGGCAAGTGCGTGCTGGTGACCGACGCGATGCCGCCGGTCGGCAGCGACAATCCGGAATACGTGCTCAACGGTCAGACGATCGTGATGCGCGACGGTATCTGCCAGAGCGAAGCAGGCGTGTTGGCCGGCTCCGGTTTGGATATGGCAAGCGCGGTACGCAATGCGGTGCACATGCTTGGTCTTCCGCTCGCGGAGGCATCGCGCATGGCGAGCAGCTATCCCGCCGCATGGATCGGGTTGGATCGCACGCACGGCCGGATCGCCGCGGGATATCAGGCGGATTTCGCCGTGATGGACGATGCGTTGACCGTGCGCGAAACGTGGATGGCCGGCGTGCCTCACGCCGTCGGTTGAACGGAATCCTTGCAGGTCGGCGTTCGCCAATGCGACGCCAACCTGCACGACTCACGCACGCATATCACTGATACACGTGCAACCGATTGAAGATCCATCCGTAATACGACTTCACCAAAGCTTTGTCGTCGCAATCGGCGTACAAGCCGTTGCAACGCTCGCGTAACGACGTCAGCGCGGAAAAATACGGGTCCATCGGCAATCCCGCCGCCTTGAGCACCATGCCGGGTAAATGCGCGATATCCAACATCGGATACGTCGGCAGCGGCGCGCCGGGCACGTTGCTCTTGATCATGTAGTACGTGAGGTAATCCTGATACGGCGTCAGCGCCGGCGGCAGCGTGCGCGGCAACGTGTGCATCAGATTGTCGAACGACGGCTGATGATCGCCGAAGTGCACCAGCACCGTCGGCTGCTCGCGGTCGAGGAAGTTGTGCTCCAGACCCTTCATCGCCACATCGGAATCGTGCACGCGCTGCAGATACGTGTCGAAGTTCAACGCTGCATCCGGCGGCAAGCCCTGCAACAAGTTTTGAAATGGCTTCGGCAACGTCGACATCGGATCGTCGTGTGGGCCGTGCTGATTGATGGTCAGGATCATCATAAAGATCGGTTGACCGGGCTTTTTCAGCTTGTCGTAAACGCGCTTGGCCGCATCGAACATCTGCGCGTCGGTTTCGTCCCAATCGTCCAGGCCCAACTCGCCGGCGCCATAGAAGTGGTCGACGCCATACGACTTGTACGCATCGTGCCCGTTGAGGAATTCGCCGTGCGTCGGATAGATGGCGACGGTGGTGTAGCCCAGTCGCTTCAGCAGCAGCGGCAACGAATCGCGCACATGCGGGGCGAGCACGTACGGCGCATACATGCCGCCGGGTCCGAAAATATCCTGCGGCATACCCGTCAACGCAGCGAATTCGCTGACCCAGGTGCCGCCGCCGAAGGTATGCACGCGCATCACGCCTGTGCCGCGCGTGTTCGCATCGGGTTTGAACATGTCCAGATGACATTCGGGCACGGTGCAATGCGTGTACGGCGCGGGATCGAAGGTGCTTTCTTCCAGCACCTGCACGATATCGGGATAACGGCTGGGATTGATGCCCGCAGGCACGTCCGTCGCCGTGGATTGCCAGTCGTGCTCGGCCGTCGCGTCGTCCGCCGTGGCCGGCACATGCACACTTGAATCGCGCAGATTGACGAAGAAATTCGTCAGCGCTGCATCGTCGGACATTTTCTCCCACGTGCCGCGCGCGTGAACGCGTTCGAACGGCCCTGTCGGAAGCAGACACAGCCAGAACACCGCCACGCTGAGCGCAACGCCACCGGCGCGTAGCAAAGTGCGCGGCGCGCGACGCCAATGCACGAACAACTGTTTATCGCAATACCACGCTAACCACAGCACGATGGGCACGGCGATGACCACGCAAAGGCCGACGCTGTAGATATTCGGATAACGCCGCAAGGTTTCGAACAAGCTGGAGCGCACGTAGTACACGAAATCCGCCGGCATCAGCGGCGACTCCAGATACTCTTCCTTCAACACCGTAATGCCGCGCAAGAGCAGGAACAGTCCGCTGGTGAAGACCAGCGCGAACGCCATGCGCACAAATACGAAGAGCGAAACACCGAACACGCAGAACATCAGCGATAGCACGAACAGGCGTTGTTCCAGCAAAGGTTCCTGCCACGCGGTAAACCACACGCAGATGGCGAAAAAAATCCATGCACAGACCGCAGTCAGGCTATTTCGCGTAGCGCGAAATGGTAGTAACGGCATGTGTGGGCTCCCCCTGCTAGGGCGCCGCTTGGGCGGCGCCTTATTCTGTTTGTCAAAATGGCGTCATTTTAGTGCCATTTGGCCACCAAACAGATGCCCGTCCCCACGCGGAATGTCACCCGTATCTGCTAGGTTCATGCATTCCACCTGCCCCACCGGAAGCCCCATGCTCCAACGTTCTCGCCGCCTTACCGCGCTGGTCGCCGCCCTGTTGCTGGCCGGATGCGCCAGCCATCCGCATCAGGAACAGTCCCCGGCGCCGCCGGTACCCGATGGCGTGCGCGCGGACGTGGCGATCCTGGAAACCACCGATCTGCATTCAAACGTGCTGGGTTACGACTATTACAAGCAAAAGGCCGACCCCACCCTGGGTTTCGACCGCACCGTCACCCTGATACGCAAGGCCCGCAATCAGTTCACCAATAGCCTGCTGTTCGATGCCGGCGACACCATTCAAGGCAGCGTGCTGGCCGATTACCAGGCGCAGGTGCACAAGGTCGGTTGCGACGAAGAACTTGCGATTTACAAAGCGATGGATGCCGTGGGCTACGACGGCGGCACCATCGGCAATCACGAATTCAATTACGGCCTGCCGTTCCTGTCGCAAGTGACCGGCACGCCGATGAACGTGGACGGCGGCAGCGCGCAGCGTTGCGCGGGACCGCACTATCCGCTGGTGTTAGCGAACGTCAACAGCGCGCGCGACGGCAAGCCGATCTTTCAGCCGTGGACAATCATCCATCGCAAGATGGCCGCATTTACGCCGGATGGCAGCCAACTCAGCGTGCCGATGAAGATCGCCATCATCGGCTTTGCGCCGCCGCCGATCATGCAATGGGACAAGCTGAATTTGCAGGGCAAAGTCACCGTCACCGGCGTGGTGGAAGCGGCGCAGAAATACATGCCCGAGATTCAAGCGCAGCATCCGGATCTGGTGATTGCGATTTTGCACGGTGGTCTCAACGCCGCGCCGTATACGTCGGATATGGAAAACGGCGGTTGGCATCTCGCCGGCGTGGCGGGCATCGATGTGTTGCTGCTCGGCCACGAACATACCGATTTCCCCGGCCCGCGCTTCGCGCACATGCAGGATGTGGACGACGAACACGGTTTGGTGCGCGGCGTGCCGGCGGTGATGGGTGGATTCTTCGGCAAGGATCTGGGCGTGATCCGGCTTGCGCTGGTGCATCAACAAGGGCGCTGGACCGTCGACAAAAGCAAAAGCTTCAGCCAGGTGTGGCCGATTTGTCCGCCGCTCATGGTGGCTGGCAAACCCACCGTTTCGCCGTCCAACTGCGTGCAAGCCGATCCGCAAATCAAACTGGCGACCGACAAAGTGCATCAGGCCGCCATCGCCTACGTCAATACACCGATCGGCCAAAGCAATGTACGCATGAGTACTTATTTCGCTGACGAAGGCGATATGAGCGCACTCGCGCCGGTGAATGCGGCGCAGATCGATTACGTACGCAACGCCTTGCGTTCTTCGCACCCCGAGTTGGCGAATACGCCCGTATTGGCCGCCGCCGCGGCGTTCCGCACCGGCTTCGGCGGTCCGGACGATTACACCGATGTCATGCCGGGACCGCTGACCCTGCGCAGCGCGGCGGATTTGTATTTCTATCCCAACACGCTTGCGGCGGTGAAGATCGACGGCGCACAACTCAAGGCGTGGCTGGAAGCATCGGCGGGCCGTTTCAATCGTATCGATCCACATGCAACGGGCGAACAATCGCTGATCAACGAGAAGTACTCGGGCTTCAACTTCGATCAGATTCAAGGAGGTATCGGTTACGTGATCGATGTATCCAAGCCCGTCGGTCAGCGCATCGAGAAACTTAGATACAACAACAAACCGGTATCGCCTTCGCAAAGTTTTATCGTGGTGACCAACAACTATCGCGCGAGCGGCGGTGGACATTTCCCTGGCTTGGACGGCAGCAATATCGTGCTCGCCGCGCCCGATGGCACGCGCGATATTCTTGCGCGCTGGTTGCAGGCGCATCCCACGCTCGGTGCGAACGACCTACCGCCAGCATCGTGGCATTTCGCGCATCTGAAAACGCGCGGCGCAGTGGTATTTACGTCGGCCAGCGACAAGCAGTCGATCGCGCAAACCGATGG
The DNA here is from genome assembly GCF_021390675.1 of Dyella sp. 2HG41-7. Lineage (NCBI taxonomy): Bacteria > Pseudomonadati > Pseudomonadota > Gammaproteobacteria > Lysobacterales > Rhodanobacteraceae > Dyella > Dyella sp. 2HG41-7. The sequence goes on along the minus strand of NZ_JAJEJV010000004.1, from coordinate 604,938 downwards.
GTTGAGCGACGTGCAACAGGTTCGCGATAACAGCGATGGCACGGCGGTTTACGCCATCGATCTATCGCACTGAACGCATAAGGTTTCTTGTGAAACTTTCCCGCCGAAACCGTCATGCCATAGTTTCATGTCGCAACTGTTGACAGTCGCTGCAGCGCACAACTATTGTCGAGCCATGTCACACGCATCCGCGCCAGCACGCAGCTTTATCGCACCGGTCAACGCCGGTCGTGCTTGCGTTGCGGTGACAACGATTAGCGTCATTACGACGATTACGACCACTACCGGAACCGGAACGACCGGGTTCGGGGTGGTTTCTGTGCGCGAATAAAGTCTTAATCGCAAACGGTCCCGCCCTCGACGAGGCGGGCCGGCGCAGACCGAAACCCGCCAGCGAGATCGGGGCCTCTACGGAGGCTGTCATGGAAAGCTGTGCATCACTCATCGCCGAACACCCACACCGCCTGCCGCCTTTGCAGGCTGCGACGGCGCGCCGACGCACGCTGGCCGTGGGTTTGATCGGCCCTGGACGAGTAGGAAGCGTGTTGCTGGCTCAATTACGCGCGGCGCAAGAACGTCTGTTGCGCGAAGCCGGATTGGAATTGAAGCTCTGCGGCGTCGCGGCGAGTCGACGCATGTGGCTCGATTGCGACGACCCGGAACTCAACGCGCAACACGATGCGCAAACCTGGCGCCCCACCGATCTGGATCAATTCGCCGCCTACATGCGCGGCGACGATGGACGTCACGCCATGCTGATCGATTGCAGCGCGAACGATGCCGTGGCGTCGCACTATCCGTATTGGCTCGCGTCCGGTTTGCACGTCGTGACGCCGAACAAATTGGCGAGCAGCGGTCCGTTATCGCGTTGGCAAGCAATTCGCGCCGCGAGTATGCACGGCGGAAGGTTCCGTTATGAAGCAACCGTGTGTGCGGGATTGCCCGTAGTGCAAACGTTGCGTGATCTGCTCGATACCGGCGATCAGCTGCTTTCGGTCGAAGGCATGTTTTCCGGCACGCTCGCATGGTTATGTTGCCAATACGACGGCACGCGTCCCTTCTCGACGCTGGTGGGCGAAGCGCATGCGCTGGGTTACACGGAGCCCGATCCGCGCGACGATCTTTCCGGCGTCGACGTTGCGCGCAAGTTGGTGATACTGGCGCGCGAAGCGGGCTGGCCGCTTTCGTCGCACGATGTAGCCGTGGAAAGCCTGGTGCCGCGTTCGCTGATGGACGTGTCGCTGGACGAATTCATGGCCAGACTGGATGAGCTGGACGTCCCCATGGCCGTGCGTCTGGCGGAGGCAAAAGCTGAACAGGGCGTGCTGCGCCACGTCGCCAGCCTGGATCGCGATGGCCGCGCCCAGGTGCGTTTGCAGGTGGTCCCCGCATCGCATCCGTTCGCACATACGCGGCTTACGGATAACATTGTGCAATTCCGCACGCAGCGTTACCGCGATAATCCGCTGCTGGTGCAGGGCCCCGGCGCCGGTCCGGAAGTGACGGCCGCCGGGGTGTTCGCCGATTTGCTGCGCATCGCCGAGTCGCTGGAGGTGCGCGCATGAACGCTCCTCTTGCCGTGAAGTCATCCATGTCATCGCAACGCCTGCAAGTCGCATCCGCCACGGCCTTTGCCAGCATCGGCAATGTCGGCGTGGGTTTCGACATCCTCGGACATTGCATCGCCGGCGCTGGCGACCGTGCCGAAGTGCGGCGCATCGATGCGCCCGTCGTACGCATCGCCGGCATACAAGGCTGTGTGGAAGTACTGCCTACGGACGCCGCGCAGAACACGGCCGGCGCCGCGTTGATGGCCTTGCGCAAAGCGCTCGGTTTGCAACACGGATTCGAAATCGTGCTGCACAAAGGTATTGCATTGGGATCGGGCATGGGTGGTTCCGCGGCATCGTGCGTCGCCGCGTTGGTGGCAGCGAATGCCTTGCTGGAACGGCCGCTGTCGCGCGAATCGCTTTACGGTTTCGCGATGGAAGGCGAAGCCGTCGCCAGCGGCGGACGTCATGGCGACAACGTCGGGCCGATGCTGTTGGGCGGACTGGTGCTCGCCACGCGCGATCGACTGGTGCGTTTATCGGTGCCACCGTCGTGGCATTGCGCGTTGGTGCATCCGCATGTCGTGCTCGAAACGCGCAAGGCGCGTGCAGCACTCGCTGGCGATTACGCATTGAGCGAATTCGTCGCGCAGTCCGCCAACCTTGCGCTGGTGCTTGCCGGCTGCTGGCGCGGCGATGCGGAACTGGTGCGCGAAGGGTTGAAAGACGTGCTGGTGGAGCCGCGCCGCGCGCCACTGGTGCCCAATTTTGCGCGCGTAAAGCAGGCGGCGCTGGATCACAAAGCGATGGGCGCCAGTATTTCCGGCGGCGGTCCCAGCGTGTTCGGCTGGTTCGAACATCGCACCGAAGCCGAGGCCGCCGCGGTCGCGATGCGCAGTGCGTTCGCCGACGCCGGATTGGATAGCGACAGCTTCGTATCGCCGATCGACGGACCTGCAGCAACATTGCTTCCCGCCGTCGACACCGGAGAACATGCATGAGCGCAGCGTTGCGATACCTGAGCACACGCAATGCAAACACGCATGCCACATTGAGCGAAGCGATTGCAGCGGGGCTTGCGCCGGACGGCGGATTGTACGTGCCCGAACGCCTGCCAACGCTAAGCCCCGAAGATTTCAGTGCCGGCGGCACGCTGGCCGACACCGCCGCCACGCTGCTCAGCCCGTTCTTTGCTGGCGATGCGCTTGCCGGCGAATTGCCTGCCATCTGCGCCGAAGCGCTAACGTTTCCTACGCCATTGCGCGCGCTGACGCATCATCCAAAAACCTTGGTGCTGGAGTTGTTTCACGGCCCCACCGCGGCATTCAAAGATGTTGGCGCGCGTTTTCTAGCAGCATGCCTGCGCCGAGTGCGCAGCGATGCGTCCAATCCACTGACGATACTGGTCGCCACTTCCGGCGATACCGGCGCGGCCGTCGCCGCGGCGTTTCATCGACAGCCCGGCATCGACGTCGTCATTCTCTATCCCGACGGTCGCGTGTCGCCGCGACAAGCCCACCAGCTCGGCTGTTTTGGCGACAACGTGCAAGCACTGCGCGTGCAAGGTCGTTTCGACGATTGCCAGCGCATGGTGAAAGCCGCGTTGAACGATGCGGCATTGCAAGCGCAATCGCCGCTTTCTTCCGCCAACAGCATCAGCCTTGGACGTCTGCTTCCGCAGATGAGTTACTACGCGCATGCGTCACTCGCGTGGTGGCGCGAGCATCGCGAGCCGCTGAATTTGATCGTGCCTACCGGCAACCTCGGCAATGCCTTGGCCGTGGTGTGGGTACGCGCGATGGGATTGCCGATTGGAGCGATCCGGTTGGCTTGCAATGCCAACACGACGCTTCCGGATTTTTTTGCGGGCGAGGATTACACGCCACGCCAAGCCGTGGCGACACTGGCCAATGCGATGGATGTGGGCGCGCCCAGCAATTTCGAACGTTTGCAATGGACGTATCCGGATAACCAAGCATTGCGCGCGCAGTTCCGAGCGCAAAGCGTGGACGACCGAACGATTGCGGCGACCATCGCTCAGCATGCGCGCGAACACGACGAAGTATTTTGCCCGCACACGGCGACCGCCCTGCATCTGCTGGATCAGTATCGTGCGGCGGGCGACGATTTACCGTGGGCCGTTGTAGCCACCGCACATCCGGCGAAATTCGAAAGCGTGGTTGAGCCGTTGATCGGCCGCTCGGTCGACGTGCCGTCTGCGCTGGCGGCGATGCTGCAACGCTCGGCGTCAGCGGAGTCGATGTCAGCGGAAGATGGCGCCCTGCGCGGATGGCTGTTGGACAAAGCTGCGCAGCACGTCGAGATTTAAACTCCGCCTCCCGTCATTCCGGCGAAGGCCGGAATCCAGTGCAAACACGTTGTGCGAAGCACTCAATACAAAAAATAATGTGTCCTTCGGACGCATTTTCATACTGGATTCCGGCCTTCGCTGGAATGACGTGAGGCGAGAACCCAACTACTCGGCAAGCGCTTCACCGTTGCTTTCGATGACCTTCGCATAAAACTTCGCCGAAGCCTTCGGTGTACGTTTCAGCGTCGCATAATCCACGTGATACAAACCAAAGCGCTTGGCAAAACCCAGCGACCACTCCAGATTGTCCAGCAACGACCACGCGTAATAGCCCTTGAGATTCACGCCCGCTTCGACGCACTGATGCAACGCGCGTAGATGATCGCGCAAATAGGCGACGCGCTTTGGATCCTTCACGACGTCGCCTTCCGCCACCGGCGGATCGTAAAACGCGGCGCCGTTTTCGGTGATGTACAACGGCAGATTGCCGTAACGCGTTTTGAACCACATCAGGGTGTCGATCAATCCCTGCTCGTAGACCTCCCAGTCGGTTTCCGTATGCGTGACATGTTTTTGGTGCACGCGTGATGCCTTGCACGGGTAACCGTTATCGTCGTGCTTGACCACGGAGCGCGTGTAGTAATTGATGCCCACGAAATCTACCGGCTGTTTCGTAAGCTGGAAATCGTCTACGGGGAAATCGGGCCACGCGTCACCAAAAATTTCTTTCAGTTCCGGCGGATAGGATCCAAGCAATGCAGGGTCGGCGAATTGCTCGTTCATATACGCGTGCGCACGACGCGTCGCGGCGACATCTTCTGGACGTTGCGACGCGGGGTACTTCGGCTCGATATTGAACACAACACCGATCTCATGTCGCCCCACCGAGCGATACGCCTGAATCGCGGCGCCGCTCGCGCGCATCAGATTATGTGCAGCAATAGGCGCTTCGTATTTGCTGCGATGCCCTGGCGCCAGCGCGCCGTTCAAATAGCCGCCGTCCGTCACGACCCACGGTTCGTTGATGGTGGACCAAAGCTTTACGCGACCGTCCAACGCCTTGAAGACCACACTCGCATACTCGGCAAACCAATGCGCGCAATCGCGGCTCAACCATCCGCCGCGATCGTCGAGCGCGGCAGGCATATCCCAATGGAACAAGGTCGCATTGGGTTCGATGCCGTTTTCGAGCAGTTCGTCGACCAGGCGCGAGTAGAAATCCAACCCTTTCTGATTGATGCGACCCGTTCCCTCCGGCAGCACACGACTCCACGACAAACTGAAGCGATAGCCGTTAAGGCCGAGCGCACGCATCAGCTGCACGTCGTCCTTGTAACGGCGATAGTGATCGCAGGCGATATCGCCGTTATCGTCATTGGCCATCATGCCCGGCGTATGCGCAAATCGCTGCCAGATGCTGGGACCCGCGCCATCGGCCAGGGGCGAGCCTTCGATCTGATAGGCCGACGTGGCAGCGCCCCAAACGAAGTTGGCCGGGAAGCGATAGCTGCGAGTCATGATGCGAAACTCTCCATGCCGCAGTGCGGCTTGATGTAACTAATTACGCGGCGAGAATAGCCCAACGCTGCATGTAGATGGGGCAATGCAATTCGATGGCGACTGTCAGTCTTGAGCGAGTGCGCAAGGTCTATCCCAACGGCCATATCGGCGTCGATAACGCCAGTTTCGATATTGCGGACGGCGAATTGCTGGTGCTGGTGGGCCCTTCCGGCTGCGGCAAAACCACCTTGCTGCGCATGATCGCCGGATTGGAACCCATCACGTCGGGCTCGCTGCGCATCGACGGACGGACCGTCAACGACATCGCGCCGAAAGATCGCGATGTGGCGATGGTGTTTCAGAATTACGCGCTTTATCCGCACATGACTGTCGCGGAAAACCTGGGCTTTGGGCTGCATCTGCGCGGCAAACGGCAAGACGAGATCGACCGCCGCGTGCATGAGGCGGCGAAATGGCTGGAGCTGGAGCATCGCCTGGATGCTCGACCGGCAGCGCTGTCCGGCGGACAACGTCAGCGCGTGGCGCTCGGACGCGCGCTGGTACGCGAACCTAAAGTGTTTTTGCTTGACGAGCCGCTTTCCAATCTCGACGCACGGTTGCGTTTGTCGATGCGGGTGGAAATCGCGCGACTGCACCGGCAGCTCGGCACCACCACGATTTACGTTACGCACGACCAGGTGGAAGCGATGACCCTGGGCGAGCGCATTGTGGTGTTCGACGGCGGCAAGATTCAGCAGATCGACACGCCGATGAATTTGTACCACCAGCCGGCGAATCTGTTTGTCGCGGGCTTTCTCGGCTCGCCGGCAATGAATCTTCTGCGTGGGCGTTTGCTGCCCGAAAACGGCTGGCATCTGTCGATGCCGCACGCATCGATACCGTTGCGCTTGTCGCCACAGCAAGAAGCTGCGTTGCAGACTTGGAACGGAAGCGAAGTCGTACTCGGCGTGCGCCCGGAAGATCTCCAGCCGACGGCATCGAACACTGCCGCGCTGGAAGCAAAAGTGGAAGTTATCGAGCCCGTGGGCAACGAGATCTTTCTCAATCTGCGCTTCGGCGATAAAGCGATTGTTTCGCGCGTACCGCCTCACGATGTATCCGCGCCCGGCAGCGTCCTGCAGCTGAGTATCACCACCGACCGCCAGCATTTCTTCGATGCGGAAAGCGGAACGCGCATTGTGTGAGGACCCTCGCGGCATCGCACACCTAGCCTTTTACGCTGCCGAGCAATAAGCCTTCCAGGTAATAACGCTGCAGAGCCAGAAACAACGCCAATACCGGCACCACGGTGACGACCGAGCCGGCCATCATCAGCTCGGCATCCTGCGCATGTTCGCGCGCTAACGATGCCAGCCCTAGCGGCAAGGTGTAATGCTCCTGCCCTGTCAGCACGATCAATGGCCACATGAAATCGTTCCATGCGGTGAGAAAGGTGTAGATCGCCAGCGTCACCATGATCGGTTTCAGCAAAGGAAGCACGATGCGCGAGAAGATGCGCCACTCGCTCGCGCCGTCGATGCGCGCCGCCTCCAGCAATTCGTCGGGAATGCCGCGCGCATACTGGCGAACGAGAAAAATACCGAACGCGCTCGCCATTGCCGGCACGATCACGCCGCCGTAGTTGTTCACCAGGCCAATGGGTTTCAGCATTAGAAACAATGGCAGCATCGCCACTTGCGCAGGGATGGCGAGCATGCCGATCACCGCCTTAAACACCGTGTCGCGCCCTGCGAATCGCAGCTTTGCGAACGCATACCCCGCCATGATGTTCAACGCAAGCGATAGTACGGTGATAACGACGGAGACGAGCAAACTGTTGAACAGATAGCGCCCCATACCCGCCCGCACAAACAATTCCTGATAGTTGTAAAGCGTGGCATGCGCCGGCAACAGCGGCGGTGGCAGCGCGCTAGCTTCGCTCGGATGCATCAACGATACCGACAACATCCACAGCAATGGGAAAAGCGCAACGATCGTGCCGCCGATCAGCAAGCCATTGATCAGCGCTTTGGCGATGCGCGGATTCATGCCTCGCTCTCCTGTCGCCCGAAACGCAGCATGCAAGCGGTAACAACGAACATGATCACAAACAGCAGAAAAGCGATGGCCGATGCGGAACCGAGGTTCCACCATTTGAAGCCTTCGTTGTACATCAGATACAACACGCTTACGGTGCTTTCCAGCGGACCGCCCTCGGTAATCACGTACGGCTCGGCGAAGAGCTGGAAGTAGCCCGACACGGTAAGTATCCCCACCATCAACAAGATGGGCGCGAGCATCGGCAGCGTGATGTGGCGGAACTGCTGCCACGCCGATGCGCCGTCGATACGGGCCGCCTCGTAATAGTCGGCGGGTATCGCCTGCAAACCCGCCAGCAGAATGATCATGTTGTAGCCGAAGTTCTTCCACACCGCGAACAGGATGATCGCAGGCATCGCCCAATGCGGATCGCCCAGCCAATCGATGGGGTGGATACCGACTCCGGCCAAGACGTAGTTCACCAAGCCGTACTTGGTATTGAAAAGATACCGCCACACCACCGCGACAGCGACCACGGTGGTCACGACGGGCGCAAACAAAGCGGTGCGAAAAAAGGGTTTGCAGCGCGCCAAGGGCGAATGCAGCAGCAAGGCGGCGCATAGCGAGACGATCATCGACAACGGAACCGCTACGACGACGAAATACACCGTATGCCACAAAGCCGCCCAGAACAGGGGCCGATGCAGCAGCGCCCAGTAGTTGCCGAAGGCGACGAAGCGCAAGTTATGCAAATCCGCCAGCGCATAAAGATCGTAGTCGGTGAGGCTCAATACGAACGCCCCGATCACCGGCACGAGAAAGAACACGCCCAACACGATGGCCGCCGGCGCCAGAAACATCCATGCCGCGTGCTGCCGATTCATAGCGATACACCGGCGTGTTGAGGACGATCGAGCATCCAGCGCCGCTTTTCCAGAATGCGATCCGCGCGCTTATCCATTTCGGCGGTCGCCTGATCGATGGTGAGATCGCCTGCGACAGCCTGCGCCGCGACAAGCTGCATCTCGTTGACGATCTGTTCCCACTCCGGCACCGGCGGCGTTGGCTTCACGCGCTCCAATTGTTCGCGGAATGCTTGCGCTTTGGGGTCATCTCGAAGGCTGCCCTGACTCCAGGAGCTGCGTCGCGGCGGCATGTCGCCAAGCAAGTCGTAGAAGCGATCTTGCACCTGCGGCCGGGAAAGGTATTCGACCAACTTCCATGCCGCGTCTTTGTGTTCGGATTTGCGAAACACCACCAAACTGGAACCGCCTGCTACCGATGCACCGGGACCATCGGGACCTGGCAGCGGCGCCGTATCCCAGTCGTCTTGTTCAGACGCCGGCAAACGCTTGCGGAATTCGCCGATATTCCACGGTCCGGAGAAATAAAAGCTGTACACGCCGCGACCGAATTCCGACCACGGATTGCCAGCCTCGATATTGGTGATATCGGGCGCCTCGTGCATGCGGAACGTATCGACGTAAAACGTCAGCGCACGCTTGAATCCTGCGCTTTCGAAATTGCCGTAGCGACCGCCGTCGCGCAAGAGCGAATCCGGCTGCTGCAACGCCAGCGCCGTAAGCTGATCGTATTCGTTCGTCGGCAGCAAAATGCCGTACCGATCATGATCGGGATGACTCAACGCCGCCAGCATGCGCCGCCACTCCGACCAGTCGCGCGGTGGCGCATCGAAACCTGCGGCCTTCAACATATCGCGACGGTAAAACAACAAGCGCGTGTCGACATACCACGGAATGCCATACGCAACGCCGTCGTAGACATTGGTCGACCAGATGCTGGCGAAATAGTCATCCGGACGCACGACCTGCGACGTCGCCACACGCGCCTGCAAAGGCTGCAAAGCGCCCAGCGCCACAAATTCCGGCATCCATGTATTGCCGATTTGCGTCATGTCGGGCGTGGAGTCGCCTGCGAATGCGGTGAGCAATTTCTGATGCGCCGCCGTTAGCGGCAGCTGCTGCAGGACGACATGGATATCCGGATTTTCGCGTTCGAATTCCGGAAGGAGTTGGGTGATCGCCTCGCCTTCCCTGCCAATCGTCCAGAACGTAAGCGTGTGCGAGTCTGCGTGCTGCGGCGCGCACGACGTCAGCCAAGCAACAATCATCGCCGCGCCCATCACGCGCCACAGCGTCTGCACTAGACGAACTCGTGACGGGTATCGGCGCATGGCTATTTCACGGCTTTATCCAACCATCCGCCGGTGAAGCCTGCGCGCTGCAGGCCTTTGCGGATATAGGGATTCTTGCGCATCACGCTCCACACAAATCCGCTGCGCCAGTTTTCGATCATCAACACGATGGGCCCCTGATCGATGCCGATCTGCAGCGTATCGAACCAGCCTTTGCCGCGCACCACGCGTCCTTCTTTCGGCGGAATGTCCGTATCGAAGCTGGGATTGAATGCATCGACAAAGCCGTAGCGATCGTAAACATCGTCACCATAGCGATCCTTTATCGCCTGCAAGGCCGGCACCACGATTTCCGGCGCGAAGGCGATGGAGCCGCCCGCAGCGGTCGGCGCGATCGTGCCGTCGTCGGAAATATAGTCCAGTCCGGCACCGCGCGCGGTGTAACCGTCGAATCGGCGCATGCTGCTATCGGGCATGCGCAGCATGATGTCGCCGGGACCATTGCAGGCGGTTAGGCCCCAGACGTTGGCGCCGTAGTCTTTCCAGTGCGACGGATTGGCGATGGCGTACGCGCGCTGCGCATAGGCGGCGCGGCGACCGTTCTCGACGTAATCCAATCCGTGTTCTCGACTCCACGTATCGCGAATGCCACGAAAATCCACCCACGATTCGCTGTATTGATGCCCAAACATCGGCGCGAAATTCAGAAACGTTTGCCCTTCGAACCGCCCCCATTGCTTGGGATAGGTGCTCGTCCATGCGGACCACGCATCGCTGGAAATCGTATGCGTGGGCGAACCCAGCGCCAGGATGTAAACCAGCATGCCTTCGTCGTAGCCTTTCCAGTCCGCATCGATAAATTTGCCGCCCGGCGTCCAACCCATGCTGACCAAGGGTGCGCGCGGTTGCATCCATGCCCAATCGACACGGCGATAGATGGTGTCGGCGAGCGAACGGATTTCCTTTTCCTTCGGCGTGTCGCGATCGAAGTACGACTGCGCGAACAACACGCCGCTAAGCAGCCACGTGGTATCGACGCTCGACAATTCCGTCCAGCGCGCAAAACGCTTGCCGGTTTTCATATCGAGAAAATGATAGAAAAAGCCGTGATAGCCGGAGGTGTCGTCTTCGCTATCGTTCTGCGAGGCGTTCGCGAAGAAACGCAGCGTCGCCAGAGTACGATCCACCGCCTGGTCACGCGTGATGTAGCCGCGCTCGGCGCCGATACCGTACGCCGTCAAACCGAAACCGACCGACGCGATGCTTGCAAACGAAGGACCAGGGTAGTGGTCCGGAATCAGACCATTGGCAGGGTTGGCGCCGTCCCAGAACCACTGGAACGTGCGCTTCTCCAAATCTTCCACCATCGCTTGCTGTGGCTTGGAGAGCGTGTCGAAGCTGTGTGTGGGCGCTTTGGGTTCTGTCGACCATGCCGCGCCGCTAGTGAAAGCCAGAGCGGCACACAACACATTCAGCGTAGCGCGGCGGAAGAAATGCTTGTTCATGATCAGAATGCGTCGATTCACATGGCCGGGTGAAAGTAAGCGCGCGAATCCCGACACGCGGAGGGGGCTCATGCCGGGATTCGCAGGCTTACCTGACCGTCACAGAAAACAGTTAGAACTTAATTCCCAACGTCAGTTTGACTTCGCGCGGCGTACCGAGAATGTTGCCGGTCGGATCGTAAGAGGCCATGACGCGGTTCAACACGCCGTTCTGACCGGGGTTGTAGTTGTAATCGCTGTAGTTGTTCCAATTGAACGCATTAAGCAGATCGAAGCGAACGTAACCGTTGAAGTTTTGATAGATCTTAAAGTTCTTCGTGACTTGGAAATCGATGGAGCGGTAGCCAAAGATCGGACCGCTCAAGAACCGTGACCCCGAAGGCGTGTACGAATACGGCAGACATCCGCTACCGAGGCTGCCATTTCCAGGAGCGGGCGCACCGTAGCACGCCAGGTTGATAGCGGGGATCGGCGTGGCCAAAGTAAGTTTGTAGCCGAACAGCAGTCCCCACGGCGCATCGTTCGACCCGGCGACGACAAGGCGGTGCTTGGCGACGGCCGAATTGAGGTACGGATAGTCCTGGATCGTCGCTTCGTCGAACGCGTATTGGTCGGTGACGTCCTGGTTATCGTTGTTCTGCTTCGCCTTGGTGTAGGTGTAGGCGATATTGATGCCCCAACCCGATTCCGCTGTATACGGTTTTTGCGCCGAAACCAAGAATTGCTGCGTTTTCTGCGTAAGACCGTTGTTGGCGATGATCAGACTTCCGAAACCCGGAATGCTTTGGCCCCACGGTTGACTGCCGCCTTGCCAGAACGCGCCGTTCGGCCAGCGATTGCCCAACGTAAAGACCACGCCGTTGAAGCGATTGACCTGCGCCCAGGTGACGTCGGTGACCCACTCGCCGATCTGGTTGCGCATACCGAGGCTAATCTGATCGGAATACGGTGTGCGCAGATTGTTGTTCATCAGATCCACTTCGCGACCGGCCGTCGTGCCGGTCAGCAAGCCCTGTAGCACGCCGATGCCGCTGAGATACGCGGGGTTCCAGGGAATGCAGTTGGGACTGGGTGTGCACGAGTGATACTGATTCGGGAAGGTGATTGTCGCTTCGGCTAGAGCAAGCTTGGTTTCTTCCAGTTGCAGAATCTCGTAGATGGTGCGGTCGTAGGAACGTCCCGCGCCACCGTGGATCACGTGCGCCTGATCGCCATTGATGTCGTACGAAAAACCGAAACGCGGCTGGAATTCATTCATCTGCGCATGGCGATTGTTGCCGGTGCTGATGTAGTCGTTGACATTGACGCCGCCCGCGGCCAGCGATTGCGCGTACGTCGTGCCCGCCGGCGCGTTCGGGTTTTGCGAATTGAGCGCTGCAACCACCGAAGCAGGCGTAACGAAGTTGAGGTACGAAGGCGTTTGTTCGTAATCCCAGCGAATGCCCAGATTCACCGTAAGGTGATCGTCGATGGTCCAGTCGTCCTGAATATACGTACCGAACTGGCGATCGTTAGTTCTGACCACCGGACTCAAGCCCGGCAGCGCAATCGGGAACAGCACTTGATACGGCGCCGCCAATGTTCCCGTGGGCGTCACATCGTAAGTAAACTGTGGATTGAACTCGCCCGCGTCTTGCGCGAGCAGCTGCACCATCTTGTACTTGACGCCCATCTTGATCACATGGTCGCCGTGCCATTCCAAATCGTTGAACGTCAGATCGTCTTGGATGGCCGGACCTTTTTGCCCTTTGTTCTGCGTACCGCGCGGATCGGCGGCGCCCACCGTCAGGATCGACGTGTTCTGGTTATCGAACGGCGTGTACGTAGAACCGTTGCCGATATTTACGGCGCTTGGCTTGAAGAACGCATTTTCATAGGTGAATTGCAGACGATTGAACCAGGCGTCCGCGCTGTGATCCCAACGAATGTCGAAGCGGCGGTCGTAGTTGATCTGATTGAGCGCCGAAGACGCCGCCACGCCAGTGCCCGTACCCGTAATCGCCGTTTCATTGCGGTACTTGCCGCTCACCTCGATGCGATCGCGATTGGTGGGCTCGTAGTCGAACTTGAGGAAGTACAAGTTTTCCTTGAACGGCAAACTCGACGGCCCAAGTTGCGCGAGCACGCTCGGCGGCAATTGCGCGAGAATCTGCGGCGACGCGGCACCGGGCACCACCGCAATCGGCGTGTCGTATTCCTTGCCCTCGTACGCGAGGAAGAAATGCGCCTTGTCCTGAATGATAGGACCGCCGAATGCGAAGCCGTATTCCTTGTCGTGGGAGGGCTGTTTCTGGTTGATGGCCGTTTCGGATGGCGTCTCCGAACGCATACGAGTGTCGGTCCAGTCGCCGAAAATCTCGCCGTGGAATTCGTTGGTGCCCGACTTGGTTTCGGCGGTCACCGCTGCGCTGGAAATCTGGTCGTACTCCGCCTTGTAGTTGGACGTGATGACCTTGTATTCGCCGATAGCCAGCTGCGGAAACGGATTGCCCTGCGTGTTGTTCTGACCGCTGATGCCGCCGTTTTCGACGTAATTTTTCTGGCCCACGCCGTCAATGTAGACGTTGATGCCGGCCGGCGCCTGACCGCCCGATTGCAAGCTGGTGTTGCCGTTCTGCTGCACAGTGAACACCATGCCGGGCACGGTGTCGGCAAATTCCAGGAAGTTGCGCGTGATCTGCGGCACGGTGGAAATTTCGCGTTGCGTAACGGTCGTGCCGACTTCCGACGTGGTCATTTCCTGCAGCGTGGTCGCCGTAACCGTGACCGCCCCGAGATTCCGAGTACCGGCCGGCGCGGTTGTGGGCGCCGCTGTGGTGAGGTTGAGTGTCGCGGTCGACGCCACAGTCAGCGTGACGGTGTGTTGCGTACCCGGACCGGCATCGACCTGATACGTGCCCGGCTGCAAGCCGACCAACGCGTACGTGCCGTCCGCGCCCGAGGTGGTGACGCGCGAGTAGCCCGTGGCGACGTTCTTCGCCGTTACCGTGGTGTTGGCTGCCGCCGTGCCGCGCAGCGTGGCGTCGGAGCTTTGTGCGAATGAAATTGTCGGCAGCGCTGCGGCGGTCGTTATCGATACCGCAATGAGCCGCGCGAGCATGAGTTTTTTGTATTGAGATCCGGCTTTCATGGTTCTCCCCTTCCCGAAAGTAAAACGGCGTTATGTATGTGATGAGCGTCGCGACCGACGAGGCTCGCGTGGCGCAGCGTCTGCGCCGGGTTTTCCCCCACAGGAATCGCGGATGACGACGTCGCATCCCAACGTCTGCACCGATGACGGTGTCTTGTCGGCCGGATCCAGCAAAGCCGCGAGGCGCTCCAATGCAATGCGGCCAAGATCGGCGATACGCACCTGCACCGTGCTCAACGGCGGTGTGACGTAACGCGCGATCAAGATGTCGTCGAAACCGGCTAATGCGATGTCTCCCGGAACATCGATGCCGGCTTCTTTGAAGGCGTAAAGGCAGCCGATCGCCATCATGTCGTTGGCGGCGAATACGGCTTGCGGACGTTTTTTCTGCGCCAGCAATTCGCGTGCGGCGCGATAGCCCGATTCCTCGGTAAAGTCGCCGGCCACGATGGCGAGCGGCACGCCCGGCGCATGCTTGGCCATGGCAGCGCGATAGCCCTTCTCACGCTGTTGCGCGTCGAAGTTGTTTTTCGGGCCCGTAATGAATGCGACGTGCTGGCGTCCGGCTTCGATCAGGTGCTGCACCATCGCGACGGCGCCGGCGCGGCTGTCGATATTGAGCACGGGAAAGCGTGCGCTTTTGACGGGGCTATCCAGCAACACCGCCGGCAATTTCTCCGGCAGGTTTTCTTCCAGAAACGCCACGTCGACGTATTCGGAAAGAATCAGCATGCCGTCCACGCGTCCGCGCATGGCGCGCACCGCCGCGGCAGCATCTTCCACGCCGTCGTGCGAACTGGAGACCAGCAAATGCAGGCCGCGCGCACGCGCCGCCAGATCGATGCCGCGAATCAGTTCAGAGAAGAATTCGCCGTAGAGATCGGGCAATACCGCGCCGATCGTGTTCGTGCGCCCGGTAATCAAACTGCGTGCGGCGTTGTCCGGCACGTAATGCAATCGCGCCGCCACTTCGCGCACGATTTTCTGCGTAGCAGGCGTCACGCCGCCGGTGCCGTTGAGCACGCGCGACACCGATGCCACGGAGACTTTCGCCTCGCGCGCCACGTCCTTGATGGTTGCACTTTTGGTCGTCATCGAACGTATCCCGCCGAGAAATTGATGACCCGTAACCCCAACAGCGGCGCAAACGTAAACGTTTTCATGGCGGCTTGTAAAGCGGCCGTAATGCGCACCTGCGCTGCAGTGCAATAAATTCAGAAATTGCTAAATCGAGGCAAATGTCACTGCGCGGCGATCAAATCGCTTTTGTCATAGGGATGTTGTTGACGCGGCAGTGCAACATCCGACAGACGTAAAGCAAGCGACGACATAACAAATGGCCGTGAAGGAGCCGTCGCGAGGGCGTGACGCTGACGAAGAGAAACGGAATGAGGGTAGTCGATATGGGAGCGCGTGGTGTGATTGCATGATGGCAAAGCACGCGATCGACGCATAAGCGGCGCATCTCTCGCGCACAATGTCGCGAGAGATGCGATGCGATCGGTTTTCGATCAGCTCAACATGTCGAGAGTTTGCGCGGCGGAACGCACACGTCCGAGTCGCGGAAAAATATTGTTCACGGCAAACGCATGATGCTCGCCGCTGGCGGCGCTCATCACATCTTCGGCGAACACGATGCCGAAGCCCAGTTCCCATGCATTGCGCGCGGTGGATTCCACGCCAATGTTGGTGGAGATGCCGCCGAGCACGATCTGTTCGACGCCGCGACGACGCAATTGCAATTCGAGTTCCGTGCCGTAGAACGCACCCCATTGACGCTTGATCACGCAGATGTCGCTGTCGGTGACGCCTAGCTCATCGGCAAATTCCAACCAGTCGGCAGGAAGGGTTCGGGCTGGATTGGGTTGATCGACGGTTTGGCGCAGCGCGTCGCCCCCGTCGGCCGACCAACCCACGCGCACGAGCACGACCGGAGCGCCCAATTCGCGGAAGCGACGTGTGAGCGAGCCAGCCTTGTTCATGACATCCGCCGCCGTGTGAGGACCGCCCGCGAACGGTACGATACCCTTCTGCAGGTCGATAAGAACAAGCGCCGTACGGCGCGGATCGAGCTTTTCCACTGGATTCTCCGAATTTGAAAAGTGAGGATATCCTCACTTGGAGTTTATGAGGATGCCCTCACAAAAATCAATGGACACCCATCGCAAACCCCAGCGCCAACGCGGTCACGACCGGGTTGCGGCGCTGCTGGAGGCGGCGGCTTCGTGTTTTGTCGAGAAGGGGTACGAGGCGGCCACGATGACCGAAGTCGCCGCGCGCGCGGGCGCGGCCATCGGGTCGCTTTATCAATTTTTTCCGACCAAGGAGACCTTGGCGCGCGCGCTGCTGGAGCAATACGCGCAGGACTTTTACACGCAATTGGGAAAACTCGCCGAGCAATCGTCGACGTGGACAACCGAGGAATGGGCCGCGCAGCTGTGCCCGTTTCTGATCGGGTTCCGCAAGCGTCATCCCGCGTTCGTGACGCTGGTGGAATCGTCGGTGACACCGGCGGCGGACGCGATGATCATTCGTCGACGCTTTCGCGCGGAGTTGCAGGCGTTGCTGGCGCATCGCGCGCCGCACCGCTCGCAGGAAGAAACCTATGCGGCCGCCGTCGTGGTGCAGCAAATGATGAAAGGCGCTGCGGCGATCCAAGCCGAACCGGGCATGCCGGGCAAACTGGCTGCGTTAGCGCAATTGCAGCGCGCCATGCAGGGTTACCTGCATGGCGTGTTTGGAGATTGAATCAACGGCCCTTAGTGGCTGGGATAGGTCTGGAAACCACCGCTCTGTTGCGCGGGCGGCGGCTGCGCGCCCGGATTTTGATTCTGCATCGGAGGCGGCGCTGACGGCCCCACCTGATGATTGCCGCAGGAATACGCTTCCCATTCCTGCTTGCCGTCGACCGGATCGCCCAGCGGCTTCATGGTATCCGCATGCATGCTCATGGCGCTGTTGCGCGCCTGCACCTGCAATTCGTCGCGCACCTTGATGTCGTTGCGATCGAACGGTCCGACGTGATCCATCACGGACACCGTGATCTTGCCCAGATCGCGACAACCCGTCACATCGCCGCTCCACACCGTGCGGACGGCGCTCGATCCCGGATCGGGATTGATGCCCCAGGTACAGCCGCCGAGCAGCACAACCGGCGCGAGCAGCAACAGAGTCTTGCGCATACGTAACTCCATGAAAGCGAGGAATGGGAAAGCAGTGCGTCCGCTTTGCATCGTAGCGCGTTGCCGCGGTTTATCGCCGAACGCAGGCTTAGCGCGCTCGCGCCCGCGTCCGGCCGCGGACACTGTCCGCTTGGTGGTGTCCGGTGTCCGCGGACAATCTGTCGCGTGCGGCGATTTCAGATAAATCCATATAGATCAATACATTGATGGCAGGTCACGCCTTGGCACGGGGATTGCTCATTCAAGGGCGAGGGCCTTAGGTCCCTTTCCTCTGAATTGGAGATACGGACATGAAATTCGAGACAGTGATACTTCGCGGTTTGTTTGTCGCATGCATGCTGGTTTGCGGACTGATCCTGGCAGCGATGGTCACCAGCAAGCCCACGCCGAGCCAAGTCGCGGCCAATAGTTCGATGGCGACGTTGCTTGCCTCTGCACCTTCCACCTGCGTACTTCCGGGCATCGGCGACATGATCTGCGTGCGCGCAGTGATCTGACCACCACGTTTTTCCTCGTATAAGGAGATACCACCATGAAATTCGAAACGCTTTTCCTCCGCGGCCTGTTTGGCGTTTGCGCATTGCTCTGCGGTCTGACCTTGATCGCCATGATCACCGCCAAGCCTGTACCGAACGCCACGACATCCGGCCACGCCGTCGCCGCCATCAGCGCCTCGGCGAACGCGAATGCTCGGACGGTTGGCTGATCTGCCCACAAGATCGCCCAGCCGTCCGATAATGGCGGCATGCTGCATGTCATCCTCTTTCGCCCCGAAATCCCGCCCAACACCGGCAACGTGATCCGCTTGTGCGCCAACACTGGCGCCGCGCTGCACTTGATCCGCCCCTTGGGCTTCGAACTCGACGACGCACGCCTCAAGCGCGCAGGCCTGGATTACCACGAGTACGCGCGCGTCAGCGTGCATGACGATCTCGACACCTGCCTGGCCTCGCTCGATCACCCGCGCGTTTTCGCGTTTTCCACACGCGGACGCACCTGGCACGTGGACGCACGCTTTGCCGACGGCGACGCGCTGCTGTTCGGCTGCGAAACGGCGGGATTGCCCGATGCGGTGCTGTCCGCACTGCCGGCGGAACAGCGTTTGCGTCTGCCGATGCGCGCGGGCAGCCGTAGCCTCAATCTGTCCAACAGCGTGGCCGTAGCGGTCTATGAGGTGTGGCGCCAGCTTGGGTTTCCGGGCGCGGTCGATCCTTAAATCGTTTACTTCGCGGCAAGGGCGACGCCTAGCCGGCTACAATTCCGGCATGACTGTCGCCCCTTCGCCCCCATTGCTTCCTCGTCCGCTGCACAAACTGGCGGGTCGCGCGCTGGAAACCGCGCTGAATCACGCGTTGTCGCTCGACCCGGACACCCAGGCGAAGCTTCCTGCGCTGGATGGCCGCAGCGTGCAAGTGCATTTGCGCGGCGTGGAGATGGCGCTTGCCATCACCGTCGAGCGCGACCGCTTGAAGGTCGGGCCGGCCCCGGACAGCAGCGATCTGCGCGTCGCGGCCACGCCCGGCAGCCTGTTGTCGATGCTGTTTCGCAGGAACAACGAAAGCCTTGCGCCCGGCAAGGTAGAGATTGCGGGCGACGCCGAACTGGCGCGCCGCCTGGAAAAACTGGCCAGTGGTTTCGCGCCGGATTTCGAAGAAGTGTTCACACGCACTTTCGGCGATGTGCTGGGTGTGCCGATGGCCAAGGCCATTGGCGAAGGTTTTGCGCATGCGCGCGAAACCGCCTCGCATCTGACGCAAGACAGCGCGGCGTGGTTGCGTGACGAAGCGCAGATGGCCGTGGCGCCCGGCGAGGTGGAAGGCTTTCTCGACGATGTGGATGCCTTGCGCGAACGCACCGAACGGCTCGAAGCGCGCCTTGCGCGACTCGAACGTCTGCAACGGGGATCGCACGCGTGACGCCGCTGAAGGTGGTACCCGGCCTGCTGCGCGTCGCCATCGTATTGGTGCGTTACCGGCTCGATGAGTTGATCGACGCGACGCATTTGTTCCGGCCGCTGAAATTCGTACGTCCCTTGCTGGGTCGGCCGCCGATCGACGTGCGTCCGCTTTCGCGCGGCGCGCGCATTCGTCTTGCGTTGAACGAACTCGGTCCGATCTTCGTGAAAGCCGGTCAGGTGCTGTCGACACGACGCGATCTGGTTCCCGGCGATATCGCCGACGAACTCGCGCTGCTGCAGGATCAGGTGCCGCCGTTTCCCGGCGATGAAGCGCGCGCCATCGTCGAGCGCGAACTGAAGCTGCCCGTTGACAAGCTCTATGCGAGTTTCGATGCCGCGCCGTTGGCGTCGGCGTCGATCGCACAGGTGCACGCCGCCACCTTGCACGATGGTCGCGCCGTGGTGGTGAAGGTGCTTCGTCCGCGTATCGCGCAACGCATCGCGCGCGATATCAGTCTGCTGCATTCGCTGGGACAACTGGCGCAGCGCTGGCATCCGAACGCCGACAAGATTCGCCCGCGCGAAGTGGTGAGCGAAGTCGAGAAAATGCTCGAAAACGAGCTCGATTTGCAGCGCGAAGGCGCGAATGCGAGCTTGCTACGCCGCAATTTCATCAGCGGCGTCGATCTCTACGTGCCCGAAGTGCATTGGGAACTTACCACCGCGAAAGTGTTGACGCTGGAACGCGTCACGGGCGTCAGTTGCGACGATATCGTGGCGATCGACGCCGCCGGCATCGATCGCAAGGAGCTTGCAGCCAAAGGTGTGCGCCTGTTTTACGAGCAGGTGTTCCGCGACAATTTTTTCCATGCGGATGCGCATCCGGGCAATATCTGGGTCGATCCCATGCGCCCGACCGAACCGCGCTTTATCGCGCTGGATTTCGGCATCATGGGCTCGCTGCCCGAAGCGGATCAGTATTGGCTGGCGCAGAACTTTATCGCGCTGTTCGAACGCGATTACGCGCGCATCGCCAAGTTGCACGTGGATGCCGGCTGGATGCCGTCGAACGTGCGATTGGACGAGCTGGAAGCCGCTGTGCGCACCGTGTGCGAACCGTACTTCACGCGCCCGCTTTCGCAAATTTCGCTGGCCGAATTGGTGGTGAAGCTGTTCCAGACCGCGCGCAAGTTTGAGCTGACGCTGCAGCCGCAGTTGATCCTGTTGCAAAAGACGCTGCTCAATATCGAAGGCGTGGGCCGTATGCTCGATCCGGATATCGATATCTGGGCCGTGGCGCATCCTGTACTGAAACGCATTTTGCACGAGCGTTACAGCCTCAAGCGCACGCTGCGCGATATTCGCAAGCGCTTGCCAGAGTGGTTCCATAACGCGCCGCAATGGCCCGATCTAGTGCGCGATGCGATGCGCCAGGTCGCCGCGGGCGAACAGAAACTGATGCATGACGCCGATCACCTGATGCATCAGCGCCGCATGGTGCGTCGCATGCTGGAAGTGATCGGCGCGACCTTGCTCGGCACGACGCTGATCGTTTGCGCAACGCTGCTGTGGGCCTTTGCTTCGCAACATGGGCCATGGCTGCCGGCTGGCATGGGCCTGGCGGGCTTGTTCTCGTTTGCGTTCGGCTGGATGCGGCGATAACGGGCTGTTCGGTGTAGCGGCTAGCTGCGCCGACGAAGCGAACAACCATGCTCGACATTCTCTACCAGGACGACGCGCTGATCGCGGTGAACAAACCCGCTGGTCTTGCCGTGCATCGCTCGAAAATGGTCGGCAATGCCGATACGTTTTTGATTGACGTCTTGCGCGAACAAGTCGGCGGCACGGTGTATCTGGCGCATCGCCTCGACCGCGCCACCAGCGGCGTGCTGCTGATCGCCCGCTCCAGCGACGTCGCTGCCGCGCTCGGCGAGCAATTTATGGGCCGGGATGTGCACAAGCGATATCTCGCCGTCGTGCGCGGCTGGCCGGAACCCACCGAAGGCGCGGTCGACTATCCGCTGCCCGGCTCGCGCGATACCGGCCCGCGACGTGATGCGCGCACCGCATACCGCCGGCTCGCGACGGTCGAAGTGCCCATCGCCTTGGGCCGCTATCCGCAGCAACGCTACGCCCTGGTGCTGGCGGAGCCGGAAACGGGTCGGTTCCGGCAGATCCGCAAGCATATGGCGCATATCCATCACCCGGTGATCGGCGATTGCCAGCACGGGCGCAGCGACCACAATCGTCTCTACAAGCAGTATTTCAGTTGCCATCGCATGCTGCTGCATGCCTGGCGACTGAGCTTCCGTCATCCGATTGATGGCAGGCCGATGCTGATCGAGGCACCGTTGGACGCCGCCTTCCAGGCATTGGTCGAACGCTTTGGCTGGACGCTTCCAACCACTGAAACCATGGATGCCATGTCGACCAGCTAAACTGGCGACATGTTGATCATAAGCCGTTCCATTTCCCTGCCGGAGTCCGAGTTGGTGGTGCGTTTTCTGCGCGCCGACGGCCCCGGCGGCCAGCACGTCAATCGCACCGAAAGCGCGGTGGAATTGCGCTTCGATGTGTTGCAGTCGCCCTCATTGCCCGAGGAGGTACGCGAACGTCTGCTCGCGCGACGGGATCGGCGTTTGACGGACGACGGTGTACTGGTGATCCAGGCGCGACGGTTCCGCGATCAGGGCCGCAATCGCGAAGATGCGCGGGAACGCCTGACGGAAATTCTGCACGGTGCGTTGGTCGTGCCCAAGAAACGCATTGCGACGAAGCCCACACGCGCTTCGCAACAACGGCGCCTGGACGGCAAGCAACAACGCGCCAAGGTCAAACAAAATCGGTCGCGTTCCTGGAGCAACGAGTGAGCGAGCCCATTCTTCCAGCGACGCCGGCGCAAGCGCCGCCGCTCCACAATCGCTTCTGGCCCTGGTTGATGCGTGGCCTGCTGCGCCTTTCCGGCTGGCGCCTGCTCGGCGAGCTGCCGAACATCCCCAAACTCATCATTATCGGCGCACCGCATTCGTCGTATTGGGACGGCGTGTGGGGCCTGATGATGAAGATCGGCTTGGGCATCAACATCAACGTGATGATCAAGCGCGAAGTGCTGGACGGTCCGCTCGGCATCATTCTGCGCCCGGTCGGCTTGATTCCGATCAATCGCAGCGCGGCGTTGAATGTCGTCGATCAGATGGTGAATCGCTTTAACGAGCAGGAACGGATGTGGCTGGGCATTACGCCGGAAGGCACACGCAAGCGCGTTAAACATTGGAAATCCGGCTTTTTGCGCATTGCGCATGAGGCGCATGTGCCGATCCAGCCGGTATTTATCGATTATCCGAGCAAAACGTTTACGCTGGGTTCGCTGATATATGCCAGCGACGATCACGACGCAGATATGGCGACGATACGCGCGATGTTTCGCCCGTATCGCGGCAAGCATCGCAACACCGAAGCCTGACAACGGAGAGACGCATGAGCACGTTCGGCATCCAGCATTACGATGCGTTTCTGATTGCATGCATTGCACTCAGCATCACGCCGGGACTCGATACGTTTTACATCCTTACGCGCAGCGGGCGCGAAGGACACGGTGTCGGCATGGCGGCGGTGCTTGGGATCAATGCGGGTTGCATCGTGCACACGCTGGCCGCCGTGCTTGGCATTTCCGCGATTCTGATGGCCTCCGCCATCGCATTCAGTGTCCTGAAGTATCTCGGCGCGGCGTATCTCGCGTGGATTGGCCTTCGCATGCTGTTTTCGCGTGTAAGCGCGCGCAAGCCGACGGAGACGAAGGGTAAAGGATTTGCCGCCGCGTTCCGGCAAGGCATGTTGACCAACGTGCTCAATCCCAAAGTCGCGCTGTTCTTTCTCGCGTTTCTTCCGCAGTTCGTCTCCATGCATGCTCAGCACCCGCAGCTCGGGCTGACGCTGCTTGGCTTGAGCTTTATCGGTATCGGTTTTACGTGGTCGACGGTGCTTGCGCTGATGGGCGGCCGTATTTTTCGGCTGCTGACAACGCGTCCGAATGTCGAGCAATGGATGGATCGCTTTTGCGGAACGGTCTTCGTGGCTTTCGGCGTAAGGCTTGCCCTGCAGCAGCGCAGTTGACGCAGTGTGATGCGCGCGATTCGCTCGCGCGCATCACTTTCACCGAAAATCGTTACTGGCAATTCCCTTTTCGTTCGTTGTCGGACACGCCGATGATCGTCCAGCGATCTGCAATTTTTCCGAGCGTAAAGACGTCCGTGCCGCAGTGTTGCACCTTGCCGTCCACGGTGAACTTGTAGGGCGCCCACACGACGGCGAGATCGTTATCCACATGCACGATGGGCTGATAGATATGCTCGGCGATGGCGCCGCCTTTATGCGCGGCGATATTCGTCGCCAGCTTGTCCATGCTTACGCGATGCAAGGCGTTCTGCTGCACGCTGGTGATTTCGATATTCGGCGCGACCACGGCGAGCATGCCGGCTTTATCCTGTTTACCAAATGCGTCGAAAAAGCGATGCACGGGCTCCAGCACTTGAGCGTCTTGATCGGCGGCATAGCAGGAACTGCCTAAACAACCCATCACGGCGGTTGCCATAACGACGGTGCGAAGGTTCATGAGGTTGCCTTGTGGTGATGTTCCGTTGGAGTCTAACGCGGCGTCGATCAGCGTTCGGAATGACCGGACTCGTCGTAGTCGCGATGCGTAAGCAAGCCCGGACGAATCAAATCGATAAAGGCCCTGGCCTCCTGCGTGAGAAATTTGCCTTTGCGCATGACCACGCCGTAGCTGCGTTGCGGAAAGTATTGGCGCATATTGCGCACGGCCAAGCGCTGGCGATCGGCATCGGTAATGCAGATGCCCGTGACGATGGAAATGCCCAAACCCATCGCGACGTACTCTTTGATCACCTCCCAGCCACCGACTTCAATCGCGACGTGATACGGCACTTGTCGTTGCTGGAAGACGAGATCCACCAGTCGATACGTGGACAAACGCTGCGGAGGAAGAATCAACCCATACGGCGAGAGATCGTCCAGCAGCACGTTTTCCTTGGCGGCCAGCGGGTGATCCAGCGGCATGATCAGCATCGGGTCGTACTGATAGACCGGCGCCCAGGCGATGTCGTTGGGCACATCCAGCATGGAGCCGACCGCAAAATCGGCCTCGTCCGCGCGCAACAAGGCCATGCCGTCCTTGCCGGTGACGTTGGCCAGTTGAAGTTGCACGTCGGGGAAACTTTCCCGATAGCGCCGCACCAGATCGGGCAGCAAGTACTGGATGGTCGATGTGCCCGCGGCCACCGTCAGCCTGCCCGATGGCAGTCCTTTGATTTTGGTTTGGAAGTCGCGATCCAGATGCTCCCAACCTTCCACCAACGGGCGCGCCAGTTCGTAAAGCGCTTCGCCGGCGTCGGTGAGGTTGATGCGTCGACGGCTGCGTTGCAGCAGTTGCACCCCCAACTCGCGCTCAAGCGCCTGCAACTGGAGGCTGACCGATGGCTGCGACAGGTACAACGCTTCAGCAGCCCGGCTCAGCGTACCCAGCTTTACCGTCGCCACAAAGGCGCGCATCTGCTTGAGCCGGTTGCCCTTGTAGTAGTAGCGCCCCGCGTCGGCGGGCGGATTCTTCTTGCGAGTTGATCGTTTGGGCGGGCTCGGCGGTAGCTTTTTCGTCATGTTCAGCCTCAAGCCGGGTTCTGCATGACAGTTCTATCAGTACTTTAGCGTATGTATTGACAATTTGAATAGTAAAAATTGAAACATTTGTTTTGTCAAATCTAGACTCGATAACTAGCTTCTCCCCCAGACCCGTCGTCACCCATGGTGGAGAAGCACATGGCAGTACCGAGCGAAAAAATCGTCAGCCAGCCCGCCCTTAGTCAGCCCGTACAGGTTCAGGCAAAAACCGTCGGCTACGAAGACATCCTCACCCCGGAGGCTCTGGCCTTCCTGGCCCGGTTGCACCGCTTTGCCGAACCTCGTCGCCAGCAGCTGCTGGAAGCGCGTCGTCAGCGCCAGGCTCGCTATGACGCGGGCGCGTTTCCGGATTTCCGGGCGGACACGCTGGCCATCCGCGAATCGGACTGGACGGTAGCCCCGATTCCCACCGCCCTTCAGGACCGCTGCGTGGAAATCACCGGCCCGGTGGAACGCAAGATGATCATCAACGCGCTCAATTCCGGCGCGAAGGTGTTTATGGCGGATTTCGAGGATTCGTCCGCCCCAAGCTTCGCCAATCAGCTCGACGGCCAGATCAACCTGCGCGACGCCGTCGCCGGCACGCTGGAATACCGCGCGCCCAAGGGCAAGCACTACCGCGTCGGCGACAATCCCGCCGTGCTGGTGGTGCGTCCGCGTGGCTGGCATCTGCCGGAACGCCACCTCCGCGTGGACGGCGAAACGATGGCGGGCGCACTGGTAGATTTCGGCCTCTTCGCTTTCCACAACTCCCATGCGCTGCACGCACGCGACCTCGGCCCGTATTTCTATCTGCCCAAGCTCGAAGCGATGGAAGAAGCCGCGTTGTGGAACGACGTGATGAGTTTGGCCGAAGAAGAACTCGACCTGCCGCACGGCACGATGAAAGCCACGGTACTGATCGAAACGCTGCCCGCAGTGTTCCAGATGCATGAAATTCTGCACGCGTTGCGCGATCGCGCGGTCGGTCTGAACTGCGGCCGCTGGGATTACATCTTTTCGTACCTGAAAACGATGCGCGGACATCGCGATCGCTTGCTGCCGGAACGCAGCCAAGTCGTGATGACTGTTCCGTTCCTCAAAACCTATTCCGAGCTGCTGATTCAAACCTGCCATCGCCGCGGCGCGTTCGCGATGGGCGGCATGGCGGCGCAGATTCCGATCAAGGGCGACGACGACGCGAACGACAAGGCGATGGCGAAAGTGCGCGCGGACAAATTGCGCGAAGTGCAGGCCGGTCACGACGGCACGTGGGTGGCGCATCCGGCGCTCGTGCCCGTGGCGATGGATATTTTCGATCGCCATATGCCGACGCCGAACCAGCTGCACGTGAAACGCGACGATGTCGTGGCAGATCGCGACATGCTGATCGCGCCGTGCGGTGGCACGATCAGCCGCGCCGGTTTCGACAACAACGTGGAAGTGTCGCTTCGTTACACCGCGGCATGGCTTGAAGGTCTCGGCTGCGTACCGATCCACAACCTGATGGAAGACGCCGCGACGGCCGAGATCGCGCGTTCGCAGCTGTGGCAGTGGCTGCATCACGGCGACCTGGAATTCCCCGATCACGCGCCGATCGATTTCGCGCTGTTCGATCACGCGCTCGCCGCGCACACGCATCGTTTGCAGGAAAGCACGTTCCCCGGCGCACGACGCGCCGCCGAAGCGGCGCAGTTGCTTTCAACGCTGATGCACGACGACGAACTCGCCGACTTCCTCACCCTTCCCGCTTACGAACAGCTCGCCTGATCGCGCGCCATCGAAACGTTTACGGAGCACACAGTATGAAAACCCATCTGCCGACTGCCGAACATATTGCGCTGGACTGGAAGAACAATCCTCGTTGGAGGGGTATCCAGCGCGCGTACACCGCCGAGGACGTCGCGCGCCTGCGCGGCACCGTCGCGATCGAACATTCGCTCGCACGACGCGGCGCGGAACGCTTGTGGAAATCGCTGCATGGAGACACGTTCGTCAATGCGCTCGGTGCGCTGACCGGAAATCAGGCCATGCAGCAGGTAAAAGCCGGTTTGCAGGCGATTTATCTCAGCGGCTGGCAAGTGGCGGCCGATGCCAATATCGCGGGCGAAATGTATCCGGATCAATCGCTGTATCCCGCCAACTCCGTGCCGCTGGTGGTCAAGCGCATCAACAACACGTTGCTGCGCGCCGATCAATTGCATCACGCCGAAGGCAAGGACGATACCGACTGGATGGTGCCGATTGTCGCCGATGCGGAAGCAGGCTTTGGCGGCGTGCTCAACGCATTCGAATTGATGAAGGCGATGATTGAGGCCGGCGCCGCAGGCGTGCACTTCGAAGATCAACTTGCTTCGGTGAAGAAGTGCGGTCACATGGGCGGAAAGGTGTTGGTACCGACGCGCGAAGCGGTGGAGAAGTTGAATGCCGCGCGCCTCGCCGCCGATGTGCTCGGCGTTCCGACGTTGCTGATTGCACGCACGGATGCCGATGCGGCGGATTTGATTACGTCCGACATCGACGACAACGACAAGCCTTTCACCACGAGCGAACGCACGGTAGAGGGTTTCTTCCGCGTGCGCCCCGGTTTGGAACAGGCGATCAGCCGCGGCCTCGCCTACGCGCCGTATGCCGATTTGATCTGGTGCGAAACCAGCAAGCCGAATCTGGAGCAAGCACGTCAGTTCGCCGAAGCGATCCACGCGAAATTCCCAGGCAAAATGCTCGCGTACAACTGCTCACCGAGTTTCAATTGGAAGCGCAATCTGGACGACGCGACCATCGCGAAGTTCCAGAAGGAACTCGGCGCAATGGGTTACAAATTCCAATTTATTACGCTGGCGGGCTTCCACAGCCTCAACTACAGCATGTTCGAATTGGCGCATGGCTATGCGCAACATCAGATGAGCGCATTCGTTGCCCTGCAGGAAAAAGAATTTGAAGCGGCCGAACGTGGATTTACGGCCGTGAAGCATCAGCGCGAAGTCGGCACCGGTTATTTCGATGCGGTGACGCAAGCGATCCAACAGGGTCAGTCGTCGACGACGGCGCTGAAGGGATCGACCGAGGAAGCGCAATTTCATCGCGCTTCGGCGGCGTGATTTGGTAACAGGGAACGACGTCGCCCCGGTGCAAGCCGGGGCGATTGTTTAGTCCGAAAGCAACGATAGACGCCGATATTGCAGCGCTTCGGCCAAGTGATGGCGATCCAATGCCGCCGCGCCGTTATCCAGATCGGCGATCGAGCGCGCGACACGCAAGGTGCGATGGTAGGCGCGCGCGGAAAGTCCGAGGCGTTCCAACGCCGCATCGAACCATTTGCGTTCGTTCGGACCTAATGCGCAATCGCGTTCGAGTTCGCGTGTGCTGATCTCGGCATTCGGGCGACCGGCACGCGCCAAGGCGTGCTGACGGGCGCGCATCACGCGCTTGCGCACCGTGGCGGAATCTTCGTCGCGCGTGGTACGCGGCGCGCTCAATTCGTTCAAGGGCATACCCGGCACTTCCACGCACAAGTCGATGCGATCGAGCAGCGGCCCGGAAATGCGCGAGCGATAGCGCTGCACTTGATCGGGCGTGCAGCGGCAACGTTGACGGGTATCGCCGGAATAGCCGCAGGGGCAAGGATTCATCGCCGCGATAAGTTGGAATTGCGCGGGAAAATGAAGCTGCCGCGCCGCGCGCGAAATCAGAATCTGTCCCGACTCCATGGGTTCGCGCAGAACCTCCAGTACGTGCCGACTGAACTCGGGAAGTTCGTCGAGAAACAGCACGCCGTTGTGCGCGAGCGAAATCTCGCCCGGCTTGGGTTGCGAACCGCCACCGACCAGCGCCACCGCCGAAGCAGTGTGGTGCGGCGCGCGAAAGGGACGGCGACGCCATTGCGCGGGATCCACGGTTTGACCCGCCACCGACATCACCGCGCAAGTTTCCAGCGCTTCGGATTCGCTCATCGGCGGCAAGATGCCGGGCAAACGTTCCGCCAGCATGGTTTTACCGGTACCTGGCGGCCCCATCAGCAACAAGTGATGACCGCCGACCGCAGCGATTTCCAACGCACGGCGCGCCTGCAGTTGCCCGCGTACATCGATGAGGTCGGGACCTGCATCGTCGCCGGTCAGGGTCAGCACCGATGTCGGCGGTGTGAGCTCATGCGAGCCGCGCAGCCAGCCGCAGACATCGGACAGCGTATCGGCGACCCGAACATCGACTTCGGAAATCAGCGCGGCTTCTTCCGCATTTGCGCGTGGCACGACCACGCGGCGGCCACGCGCTCTGGCGCGGAGCAGCGCAGGCAACACGCCAGACACGGGGCGCAACTGACCCGAAAGCGCCAGCTCGCCGAGAAATTCGCAATCGTCGAGCTTTTCGCGCGGCACCTGATTCCCGGCCGCGAGAATGCCCAAGGCGATGGCGAGATCGAAACGTCCGCCATCCTTCGGCAACTCGGCCGGCGCAAGGTTTACCGTCACCTTGCGGTTGGGATATTCGAAAGCAGCGCTTTGAATGGCCACACGTACGCGGTCGCGCGCTTCGCGGACAGCAGCTTCGGGCAGGCCAACGATATGCGTGCTGGGCAGGCCACCGGAAAGGTGCACTTCGACCATCACTTGCGGTGCGGCAACCCCTTCCTGGGCACGGCTTAGCGTGACGGCCAGACTCATGGGTGGCGCCGGCGACGGCTAAGGAAGTCGCTGATTGATCGGTCCATCGAGCGACCCCGTAACCTGTTTGAGAGGAAAAACAGCCGTCCCCGATTCCTTGGGGTGATGGTGACGAATCGGGGACGGCTACCGGAACTGGCTATGCCCCACGAGACGACACGCTGGCTTCGAGTTCCGCCACGCGCTTTTCGAGTTCCTCGACCCGGGCGCGGGTCCGCGCCAATACCTGGGCCTGAACGTCGAACTCCTCACGGGTAACCAGCTCGAGATGGCGCAGTCCCTGCGCCAGGATATCGCTGAAATTGGCGCGCAAATCCTTGTGCGCGTCTACCATCCCTGGAGGAACCAACGAGACAAGTCGTAGGGCAATTTGGTCGATATCCTGCCTCCCCATCATGGTAGGCACCTCGAACTCGTCGGCTGACAGTCTATGAAGAAGTGAAAACGCGGCGCCATCGGAATGCTCCATCAAGATTTGTAGGTATTTTCCTACACGGCGGGACAGGCTGCCTTCTGCGAGGCAGAATGTATATGCTCCGCAGCGCACCAGCGGGCCCGTTGATCCGCCGAGGAAATTTCATGAAATTGGTTGTGGCAGTCATCAAGCCGTTCAAGCTGGACGATGTCCGTGAGGCGCTCGCCGAGGTCGGCGTGCAAGGCATTACCGTCACCGAGGTGAAGGGGTTCGGCCGTCAGAAAGGCCACACCGAACTTTACCGCGGCGCCGAGTACGTGGTCGATTTTCTGCCCAAGATCAAAGTCGAGGTGGCCGTGGACGACGACCAGCTCGAACGCGTGGTAGAGGCCATTTCCCAGTCGGCGCGCACCGGCAAGATCGGCGACGGCAAAATTTTCGTCAGCAACCTGGAACAGGTGATGCGCATCCGCACCGGCGAGCTGGATCGCGACGCCCTGTAATCCAGGGCTTATTCCTGCAAACCGGGCCGGCTGCGCAGCAAGCGCTGATGGTGGATCAGCAAGCCCGCGAAGTAGCAGATGTAGTACCCCACCAGCAGGCCAAATACCGCCAGGGTCAGCGGACTCTGGCCGATATCGGGACCGTGGATGGGCGGCGTGGCGCCGGTCGGATCCTGGATCTGCGGCGCGACCATGGCGAAACGCCATACGAGTCGCGCCAGGAACACCGTGGTGACGATGGCGCCGACGTAGGGATTGGGAACGTAGCAATCCCCTTTCACCGGATCGACCTGAAAGCGGCTCAAGCGAAGCCCGACCAAGCCGAGCGCCGCACCTGCGACTAAACCTCCCGCCAGTCCAGCCAACAGCTGCACGTTGTGCATGGCAAAGAGCGTGATGAGGCATGCAAGCACGGCAAAGATGGCGATGCGCGCGATCATTCTTTTGCGCCGGATCGGCTGCAGCCCGAACTGGCTGCGCACACGCCGCCACACGGCAAACGCGATCAACGGAATCAACACCAGCGGCGTAGTCAAATGGGGTGCCATGCAATGTGCTCCTCCCTGATGAGCGCTTCCACATTAGCAGCGCATTTCGTGACAGGCGATTGACGCCTGCCACGTATTTTCTTGCTACTTGGCTTTGCCTTGATTCGCCACCGCCGCCATCTTGGCCGCAATCGCGTCCGCGTCGCCCAAGTAGTAGTGGCGAATCGGCTTGAGCTGATCGTCGAATTCGTACACGAGCGGCACGCCGTTCGGGATGTTCAATTCGACGATGTCGTCGTCGGAAATGCCATCCAGATACTTCACCAGCGCGCGAATCGAGTTGCCGTGCGCCACCAGCAGTACGCGCTCGCCGCTGCGAATGGCCGGCGCGAGCACTTCATTCCAGTAAGGCATCACGCGCGCCACGGTGTCTTTCAGGCACTCGGTGTCCGGAATCAGTTTCGGATCAAGGTTCGTATAACGCGGATCGTGCAGCGACGGATTCGCATCGCGTTCGAGCGGCGGCGGCGGGATGTCGTAGCTGCGGCGCCAGACCTTGACCTGATCCTCACCGTATTTGGCGGCGGTTTCCGCTTTGTTGAGGCCGGTGAGGGCGCCGTAATGACGTTCGTTGAGGCGCCAATCGGTGAGCACCGGAATCCACATCAGATCCATCGCGTCCTGCACGTGCCACAGCGTGCGCACCGCGCGCTTGAGCACCGACGTGTGCGCGACGTCGAAGTGATAACCGGCTTGCTTGAGCAGCTCGCCCGATTCGCGCGCCTCGGCCGCGCCTTGTTCGGTGATATCGACGTCGGCCCAACCGCTGAAGCGGTTTTCGAGGTTCCACTGCGATTGGCCGTGGCGGATCAAAACGAGCTTGTGCATGAGATGGATTCGAGTGAAGCGGAATAAGTAGGGAATGGTGCAGGCCATGCCTAGCCGCGTCAATTCCCGACCCTGTCGGAAGTCACGCTAAACCCCGGGGCCGTCGCGCGCATCCTATCTTTCGTCCCATCCTACGGAGCTTCCGACATGCGCCTCACCACCCTGTCCCTGACCCTCGCCCTGATCTTGCCGTTGGCCGCCACGGGCCAGGACATCAGCAAAATCAACGGCACCGTATCCGTGAATGCGGGCGAACATGCCGGCAACGTCAGCGCCGTAAACGGCTCGGTGTCGATTGGCGACCGCGCCACTGTCCAGGAAGCCAGCACCGTCAACGGCGCCGTCGAACTGGGCTCGGGCGCGCAGGCAAACAGCCTGCACACGGTGAACGGCTCCGTATCGCTCGATCAGGGCGCAAAGGTGACTGGCGCCGTGGAAAGCACCAATGGCGCCGTCTCGTTGGACCAGGGCGCAGTGGTCGCCAGTAACGTCACTAACGTCAACGGCGCGATCGAACTCAAACACGCGCACGTCGGCGGAAACATCGAAACGGTCAGCGGCAGCATTTTCGTCGGCGAAGATTCGCAAGTGGACGGCGGCATCGTCGTGCACGAGACGCACGGTTGGAACAATACCAATCACCCGCCGCACGTCGTGATCGGACCGCACGCCGTCGTGCGCGGTACGTTGGATTTCCGCCGCGAAGTGGTGCTTCAAGTCAGCGACTCGGCGCAGATCGGCCCGGTGAAAGGCGCCACGCCGGTGCGTTTCAGCGGCTCGCAGCCGCTCGAATAAGCATTACACCCAGTCGCGCGGCTTGAGGTAATCCGCAAGCCGCGCTTCGGGGGACCCTTCCTCCGGCTGATAGGCGTATTCGAAACGCACGCGCGGCGGCAGGCTCATCAAGATCGATTCGGTACGTCCGCCGGATTGCAACCCGAACAGCGTGCCGCGGTCGTAAACCAGATTGAATTCGACGTAACGACCGCGCCGATAAAGCTGAAACTCGCGTTCTCGTTCGCCGTAAGGCGTGTCTTTGCGGCGCGCCACGATCGGCAGATACGCATCGAGAAAGCCCTGCCCCACCGCTTGTGTAAATGCAAAGCACTGCTCGAAACCGCCTTCGTTGAGGTCGTCGTAGAACAATCCGCCGACGCCGCGCGTTTCGCCGCGATGCTTGAGATAGAAATACTCGTCGCACCATTTTTTGTAGCGCGTATAGACGTCCGAACCGTACGGCGCGCATGCATCGCGCGCGATCGCATGCCAGTGCCGCACATCCTCGTCGAACGGATAGAACGGCGTGAGATCGAATCCGCCGCCGAACCACCACACCGGCTCGACACCCGGCTTGCTCGCCTCGAAATAGCGGACGTTGGCGTGCGTGGTGGGCACATACGGATTATTCGGATGCAGCACCAGCGAAACGCCCGTTGCGACAAAACTGCCGCCGGCCAATTCAGGACGATGCGCCGTGGCGCTGGGCGGCAGTTTGTCGCCATGGACCAACGAGAAATTCACGCCACCCTGTTCGAACACGGCGCCATCACGCAGCACGCGCGTGCGGCCACCACCGCCGGCGGCGCGCGTCCACGCATCTTCGACAAAACACGCTCGACCATCGACGTCTTCGACGGCTTTGCAGATGCGGTCTTGCAGATCCCGCAAGAAATGTTCGGCCCTTTCGACTTGCTCGCTTTTCATCTGCCCATCCGGCATTTCACTCTGCGTACAAGCTTAGCAAGGCGACGGCCGCAGGAAGCTGCGGCAGCTTACCGCGTCGCAGCGTGAACGCCGGTTAGCGCGCGCCGAAACGCCATCTAGGCAAGCCTTAAAGCCCTCGCTAGGCTCATGACATGCGCGTGACAACCCTTCCGCTCGCGGTGTCGGCCTTCACTGCAACCTCTGCATTGGGCTTCGGCCTGAGCGACCATCTCGATGCACTTCAACAGCAACAAAGCGGCCTGCGCACGAACGATTTCAGTAGCGCGCCGCTGGCTTGCTGGATCGGACGCGTCGCTGGCATAGAAAGCCAGCCGTTGCCAGACGCTTACGCGCCATGGGATTGTCGTAACAATCGCCTTGCCTGGACAGGGCTGAATCAGGACGATTTTTTCGCCAAAGTACAGGCGGCGCGAGCACGTTACGGTGCGATGCGTCTTGCGCTTCTGTTGGGCACATCCACGGCAAGCATCGGCGCGACGGAAGAAGGCTACCGGCGTCTGGACGGCGCACGCCTGCCGGACGATTTGCACCGCACGGCAATCCATACGCCGCACTC
Organism: Dyella sp. 2HG41-7; assembly: GCF_021390675.1. NCBI lineage: Bacteria > Pseudomonadati > Pseudomonadota > Gammaproteobacteria > Lysobacterales > Rhodanobacteraceae > Dyella > Dyella sp. 2HG41-7. The sequence goes on along the minus strand of NZ_JAJEJV010000004.1, from coordinate 570,756 downwards.
GTTGACCGCTTTCGTCGCCAAAGCGTTGGACATTGGCGGCCCGTGCCTGACCATCTCCACCGCGTGCTCGTCCAGCGCCAAGGTGTTCGCCAGCGCGGAACGACTGATTCGATTGGGGCTCGTCGACGCGGCTGTCGTGGGCGGCGTCGACTCGCTGTGCGATAGCACGTTGTTTGGTTTTAACGCGCTGGAACTCGTATCGCCCGAACCGTGCCGTCCGTTCGATGCTGCACGCCGAGGTATTTCCATCGGCGAAGCAGCGGGATTCGCATTGCTGGAACGTGTCGATGCGCAACCCGATGCAACGCTGCGATTGCTCGCCTGCGGCGAATCGAGCGACGCGCACCATATGTCGACGCCCGATCCGGAAGGCGTCGGCGCCGAGCTGGCATTACGCGATGCGCTCGCGCGCGCGCAACTCGACGTCTCGGATGTGGATTACATCAACCTGCATGGCACGGCGAGCCACAAGAACGACGCTATGGAAGCTGCCTTGATCGCGCGATTGTTTCCGGCGCACACACGCGTGAGCTCCACCAAAGCACTGACCGGCCACACGCTGGGTGCGGCAGGCATGCTTGAAGCGGCGATTACGTTGCTCGCGTTACGTGAGGGATTCGTGCCTGGCAATGCCGGCGTTCGTGAAGCCGATCCCGCATGTTCCACGCACTTCGCATGGCGCAACGAAGCACGCCCACTGAAGGTCGCGCTCAGTCATTCGTTCGGATTTGGCGGCAGCAACGCATGTCTCGCCTTTGCACGCGCGTCGGCGGAGAACGCCGCATGAGCGCGTTGTGTGTTCGTGTGGAAGGCATCGGACTGTGGTCGCCGCAGCTCGCGAATTTCGATGCGTTGCGTCGTGCGCTTGTCGGAGAAGCCCCGGAGCCTCCAGGCGCGCGACCGACCGCGTCGGCGTTATCGCCGAACGAACGACGACGTGCGCCCGAGAGCGTGCTCGTCGCAATCGAGGCCGCTACGCAGGCCGTCGCCTTAAGTGGGCGCGCCGCAGAAGATTTGGCATGCGTGTTCGCTTCGGCCTATGGCGATCAAGCCACGACGGATTACATGTGCCGCGTGCTGGCAGGCACACCTACTGAGCTGTCGCCCACGCGTTTCCATAATTCCGTGCACAACGCCGCTGCGGGTTATTGGACCATCGCCACCGGTTGTCGCGCGCCATCGAGTGCGACGTGCGCGGGAAGCGCTAGTTTCGGCGCTGGTTTGCTGGAAGCCGTCGCATTGGCTTGCGCCGATGATCGCCCGATCGTGCTTGTTTGCAGCGATACGGCCGGTGCAGGACCGCTGGGCGAGTTGATCGGATGCACGTTCGCGTTTGGCTGCGCGCTGGTGCTCGCTCCTGCCACAGACGCAGGTGTGACATTGAGTCTTTCGACGACAAAGGGATCGGAGCCCATTCACCCGCCACTTCCCGAACATTTCGCGACGTGGATGCGCAACAACCCATCCGCCGGCTGTCTGCCGCTACTGGCCATGCTGGCGCGCGGCGAAGCCGAGTGTGTGGTGGCGGTATCGGAACATTTAGGATTGCACGTCCAGAACGAGATGGCCGCATGAGCAGCACGACGCGATGGTGCGTATTGATCCCCTGCCTCAACGAAGAGAAGGCGATCGCGTCGGTGGTGAAATCCGCATTGCGGTTGAATGCACCCGTGATCGTTATCGACGACGGCTCCGACGATCGCACGCCCGATATCGTTCGTTCGCTGCCCGTCACGCTGCTGCGTCATTCCTATCGACAAGGTAAAGGCCAGGCATTGCGCACGGGCTTTCGTGAAGCGTTGCGGCAAGGGTTCGACGCCGTCGCGACGATGGATGGCGATGGCCAGCATCTCGCCGAAGATATTCCGCGCCTGGTCGACGTGGGCCAACGTTTTCCCGATCACATCGTGATCGGCGCACGCTTGCTCCAGCGCGACCAGCAACCCAAAGGCCGTCGACGCGCAAATGCGTTGGCGGATTGGGGCATTTCGTGGGCGTGCGCGCAGCCGATTGCCGATACGCAAAGCGGACAACGCTGGTATCCGCGTAGCGCGTTGGAACTGGTGGAACTGGATGCGCAGAATTTCGTATTCGAAGCCGCGCTATTGATTGCGGCGTCGCGCGAAAAAGGACTCGGCATTGTGTCGGTCCCGATCGCTTCGCGTTACGAGCGATCATTCCGCCTCAGTCATTTCAGCCCGGTGCGTGACGTGACGCGGATCGCGTTTTACACCATGGGGCGCCTTTGGCATTACGGCAAAATCTGGGCGAGCTACAGCCGCTCCCGCGCCGCGCCCATGATCGTGGACGATACGTACTCGCGCCGCATCGTCTAGCTAAACTACGCGTCGGCGTACATCACGGTCACGCGACCGGTTGCATACAACTTCCCGTTTTGTTCGACTTTGAAGGTGTACTGCGCGCCCTGCTCATCGGCGTAGAAGCACTCGGCATGGATATCAAGGCGACCGTCAGAAAGATCGATGTATTCGATCGCAAACTGCGCATCTCGAACACTGATCAATCGGCCCGCGCGCATTTTGGTGTCACCGCGCGCGCTGGCGAGCAGCGCGCCATGCACCGCTGTGGCTTGCGCGCCGTATTCGATCAGATGCACGACATGCAGACCCGACGCATTGCGCAGCGGATGCTCGCCCGGCTTATGCCGCTCGCCGATGGCGTGGATCGTCGTCTCGGTCCAATTCGCCACGGCGTCGATAAGCGCCATTGCGCCAGCGTGCGGAATAAGCGATTCCCAAACGTTTCGCGTCTGCACGCTTAGGCCTCGCGCGCGGCGCGTGGATGGGTGACGGCGGCGTCTTGCGTGCTTTCCTGCTGCCAGAAATCGTAGAAATTGAACCAGTTATACGGCTCCGCGCGAGCATAGTGTTCCAAGCGCTGCGCATAGCGGCGCAGCACCGTGTCGATGGCCTGATGACGCGCTTCGCGCGGAATATCCACGCTTTCCATAAACGGCTCGAAGTGCAGCGCGTAGCGGTTTTTGCCCCGATAAAGACCGAAGCACAGCATCACCGGCACCTGCAGCGTGCTCGCCAACAACCACGGGCCGATGGGAAAGGGTGCGGGCTCGCCCAGAAAATCCACGCGCCGCAGCGTTTCGTGCGAACGCCCGCGATCCGCAAGCAGCGCCACCATGCCGCCTGTGCGACAGGTTTCCGCCACGGCCAACGTGATGGCCGCGCCGCCTTGCGACACGTCGATCACGGCGTCGCCCACCTGCGGAGCCAGAGCTTCGAGCAACTCGGTGATCGCCGGCGTTTTTTGTTTGTCCAGCAAGACGCGCAACGGCACATCGGGACAACGCGCTGCCAGCACACGCATCACTTCGAAGCTGCCTTGATGCGAGCCGACCAACAACACACCACGCCCTTGCGCGATGCGATGCTGAAGCTCTTCGATGCCGCCGACCTCAATATCGAAATCGCGCTCACCGTGCGCCAGCAGATAGATGCGATCGAGCATCGTGGTTGCGAAGAAATAGAGATGCTTGAACACCTCGCGCATTCGCGCAGGACGGCCGAACAAACGCGTCAGGTAATCGCGCGACGCACGACGTTCCGCGCCACGCCGCAGCAGGTAATAAAGACTGATGGGATAGAGACAGAGCAACAGAAAGCGACGACCCAGATTCAGCGCGGCGGCCACCAGCACGCTCAACCAGAATCGATTGCCGCCCTCTCGCTGATTTTGCCAATGATCGCTCACGCCGCACCCTCGACCACGCCGCGTGCAATCACATGACCGTCGCAACGCATTTCGAAACGAACGTGCCCGGACTTTTCCGACAACTCAAGCTCGGCCGTTTCGCCTGGACGCAACGGCGCAAGAAATTTTGCTTCTCCGATACGCGCTATTCGTTGATTGCGCCAATCTCGCAATGCGTTGGCGACGTGCTCAAGCAGAATCACCCCAGGCACCAGCGGCTGTCCCGGGAAATGCCCAGGGAGGCACGGATGCTCCGACGTTACGCAAAACGTCGTTTGGAATCGGTTGTCAGAGGCGCGCTGATCCACGTGACTTGCCTGATGGAATACACGCCGATGATGCGGATTCGACCTGTCAGCCGGCTTAACCGCGGCCTCAGGCCGTACGCTCCCGTTCAATATGTTCGGAAAGCGCGTGCAAGCTGCTGAAGATGTGCTGGTTGTCCGGATGATCCGAGCGCAGTTGCATACCGTAGCGTTTGGAAACCGCGAGCGCGATCTCCAGGGCGTCGATCGAATCCAGCCCCAGGTCCCCGCCGAATAAAGGCGCCTGTGGATCGATCTGCGCGGGATCGATCGTCTCCAGATTGAGGGCGTCCACAATCAGGATGGCCAGTTCGTGTTCGGCGGCGGTCTGCGTGGGCATGCTGGGTTTCACGGCTCCGGATGCATGGCCAGCCCCCGAGGCTGGGTGGCCGGCCAGTGTAACATAGGGGTTCTGTCGTCCTCGGCTGCACGCATGGTTCAGGCAAGCGAAAACCTGCAGGCTCAACCCGCTTTACCGCGTACGCCGCGCGTCACGTATCGCATGGCGCCGCTTGCAGAGGCGTTGGCTGAGCCCGACACACTGGCCGTTTTCGGTTTCGGCGCCGGCTCGCCTCAGGACGACGATCCACGCTCGTTATGCGTAGCGCTGGAGTGTTTTGATGCGCCATCTCCGCTGGAGTTGTGGCAGGTCGAGGGCGAGGTCACCAGCGGCCGTCACGGGGACGTGCGGTGGTCCAGCGGCGGCGGCTGGGTATTCGCCGCGGTTGAAATGAACGAAAACGCGCACGGCGGCATCGAAGGCGCCGCCCGTGAGGCTTATGCGGCCTTGCGCGACTTCATGGGTACGCGCCGTGAACGCAACGTGTTGCGCATCTGGAACTACATCGGCGACATTAACGAAGGCGATGGCGATACCGAACGCTACAAGCAGTTTTGCGACGGCCGCGCCGCCGGTCTCGGGGATTTTTTCGCGGAAGGTTTTCCGGCCGCCACCGCTATCGGTCATCACGACACGAAACGCGCGCTGCAAATCTATTTGCTGGCCAGCATCGATGCTGGAACGCCGATAGAAAATCCTCGCCAAGTGAGCGCATGGCGTTATCCGCGCCAGTACGGCCGCACCTCACCCGGTTTCGCGCGCGCGATGTTGATGCCTGCGCACGATGCGCTGGCTATCTCGGGCACGGCGGCGGTGGTCGGTCATGCGTCGGCGCACGAAGGCGATCTGGAAGCGCAACTCAACGAAACGCTGACGAATCTGGAAACATTGCTGAGCACAGCAGAGATGGCTGCCGGTTTCGACACGCATTCGCCGCTCAAAGTGTACGTTCGTCACGCCACCGACGCGCCACGCGTACGCGACATTCTGCAGCATCGCTTGCCCGGCGTGCCCGCGCTGTTGATGCACGGCGACGTATGCCGCCGTGAGTTGTTGGTGGAAATAGACGGATGGCGCTACGTCTGATCCTGCGCGACGCTCCGCTTTCTAGCAGCGGAGCGGCATGATCATTTGGACTGCTTGGTCGGACGTTTCCAACCCATGAGCGTAGATTGCCTCGCACGCGCCACGGTTAGTTCGCCGGCCGGTGCGTCCTTGGTGATCACCGAGCCCGCACCGATCGTCGCACCGGCGCCCACGGTCACCGGCGCTACCAGCGCGGTGTTGGAGCCGATAAACGAATTGTCTTCGATGGTGGTGACGAACTTATTGATGCCGTCGTAGTTGCACGTGATCGTGCCGGCGCCGACGTTGACGCCACGACCGATCACCGTGTCGCCCAGATAGCTCAGATGATTGGCTTTGCTATTCTGGCCAATCGTTGTCTTCTTGGTTTCCACGAAGTTGCCCACGTGCACGCCGGACGCCAACACCGTGCCGGGGCGCAAGCGTGCAAACGGTCCGATGATGCACGGGCCGTGCGTTACGACGCCATCCAGATCGCAGTGCGCCAGCACCACGGTGCCGGCGGCCAGCTGCGCATCTTTTACGCGCGTGTAAGGCCCGATGCGCACATCGTCGCCGAGTTGCACGTTGCCCTCGAGAATGACGTCGATATCGATTTCCACATCGCTCGCAACGGCGACCTCGCCACGCACATCGACGCGGCGCGGATCGGCGAAGCGCACGCCGTTGAGCGACAGCGCCTGCACCGCACGTTGACGAAGGGCATCTTCGAGTTCAGTCAATTGCCACGGCGTATTGGCGCCGGCGGCTTCCATTGCGTCTTCGCACTCGATGCATTCGGCCGATTTGCCTTCCGACGCGGCCATCTTGAAGATGTCCGTGAGGTAATACTCGCCTTGCGCGTTGTTACGGTCGAGTTTGCCGATCCATTGTTTGAGCGCAGCAGCGTCACCGGCCACGATGCCGGTGTTGATCAAATTGATGGCGCGCTGCGTTTCATCCGCATCTTTTTCCTCGACGACGGCGCGCACGTACCCGTTGCCGTCGCGTTGAACGCGACCGTAGCCGTAAGGCATGGCTACGCGCGTGGCGAGCATGGATAGATTGCTTTCCGTCGACACTAGGCGATGCAGCGTTTCTACGCGCGTGAGCGGTACGTCGCCGTAAAGCACGAGCACCTTGGCGTTATCGGGGACGTCTTTCAAAGCCTGTCCGACGGCATGACCCGTGCCCAGTTGTTCGGCCTGCAAGGTCCAGCGCAGATCCGGTTGATCCTTGAACGCCGCCAGCACCTGATCGCCATGAAAACCGTAAACGACGTGAATCGCTTCGGGGCCCAACGCACGTGCCGTCGCGAGAACGTGCGCGAGCAGGGACCGGCCGGCGAGCGGCATCAGCACCTTCGCTTTCTTGGACTTCATGCGCTTGCCTTCGCCGGCGGCGAGGACGATCACGTGCAGAGAGGGTTGGCTCATGGCGGTTTTGATACCTGGGCGGTCCAGCGTTAAGGATACCTGTTCATTCGGTCGTGCTAAGGGCATGGCGGCGTCAAAGCGGTGTGCAAATAAAAACGCCGGCGCAAGGCCGGCGTCTAGTCAATCGCGCTGCGCAAGGAGATCGCAGCTTCTTTTGACGATGCGGCCATGGATGGCCGCTTTTTGATCTTTTTCTGCGCTCAAGGACGAGCGCCCACATCAGTGCTTCAGGTTCTTGCGCAGGCGTTCCAACGCCTGGAGCTGCGCCAGTGCCTGGGCGAGCTTGGCTTGCGCCTCGGACACTTCGACCGCGTCGGTGCGATTGGCCAGCGCGTCCTCGGCTTCTTTCTTGGCGCGCTGCGCGGCGGCTTCGTCCAGGTCGGCGGCGCGCGCGGCGGTATCGGCCAGCACCGTGACCACCTGCGGCTGCACTTCGAGAATGCCGCCGGAGACGTAGAACTGCTGACGCTCGCCACCTTCCAGTACCACATCGATGTGGCCGGGCTTAAGGCGCGTGATCAGCGGGGCGTGGCGCGGCGTGATGCCTAGCTCGCCCAACTCGCCGGTGGCGACCACCATCACCGCATCGCCGTGAAAGATTTCGGCTTCGGCACTGACGATGTCGCAACGAATGGTGCTCATAACGTTCTCGCTTCGTTCGACGTATCGAACGGAAATGATGTTGTCTTGCCGGAGTCACCCGTGCGGGCGACTCCGGTTGGAACGATCGATCAGGCCGCCTTCTTGGCGCCCATGTCCTCGGCCTTCTTGATGGCTTCGTCGATGGTGCCGACCATGTAGAACGCTTGTTCCGGGATATGGTCCACGTCGCCGTCGACGATCATCTTGAAGCCGCGGATGGTTTCCTTCAGCGTCACGTACTTGCCAGGCGCGCCGGTGAACACTTCGGCCACGTGGAAGGGCTGCGAGAAGAAGCGCTCGCACTTACGTGCGCGGTACACGACCTGCTTGTCTTCTTCGGACAGTTCGTCCATGCCGAGAATGGCGATGATGTCTTTCAGTTCTTTGTAACGCTGCAGCATGCCCTGCACGCGGCGGGCCACGTCGTAGTGTTCCTGACCGACGACCTGCGGATCGAGCTGACGGCTGGTGGAATCCAGCGGATCCACGGCCGGGTAGATGCCGAGCGAGGCGATCTGACGGCTCAGGGTAACGGTGGAGTCCAAGTGCGCGAAGGTGGTGGCCGGCGACGGGTCGGTCAAGTCGTCCGCAGGCACGTACACGGCCTGGATGGACGTGATCGAACCGGTCTTGGTCGAGGTGATGCGTTCCTGCAGCACGCCCATTTCTTCGGCGAGCGTCGGCTGGTAACCCACGGCGGACGGCATACGACCGAGCAGCGCGGAAACTTCGGTACCGGCCAGCGTGTAGCGGTAGATGTTGTCGACGAAGAACAGCACATCGCGGCCCTTGCCGTGTTCGTCTTTTTCGTCGCGGAAGTATTCGGCCATGGTCAGACCGGTCAGCGCCACGCGCAGACGGTTGCCCGGCGGCTCGTTCATCTGGCCGTACACCATCGCCACTTTCGATTCCGGCAGGTTGTCCAGCTTCACGACGCCGGCGTCCTGCATCTCATGATAGAAGTCGTTGCCTTCGCGGGTACGCTCACCCACGCCAGCGAACACCGACAGGCCCGAGTGCTGGGTCGCGATGTTGTTGATGAGTTCGAGCATGTTCACCGTCTTGCCCACGCCGGCGCCGCCGAACAGGCCGACCTTGCCGCCCTTGGCGAACGGGCACACCAGGTCGATCACCTTGATGCCGGTTTCCAGCAGTTCGTTGGCCAGCGCCTGATCGTCGTAGGACGGGGCTTCGCGGTGGATGACCCAATGGTCTTTCGCTTCGATCGGACCGACTTCGTCGATCGGGTTGCCGAGCACGTCCATGATGCGGCCGAGCGTAGCCTTGCCGACCGGTACTTTGATGCCTTCGCCGGTGTTGCGCGCCACGAGGCCGCGCTTCAGACCGTCGGTGGAACCGAGGGCGATCGTACGCACGACGCCGTCGCCCAGCACCTGCTGGACTTCCAGCGTGATGCTGGTGCCGTCGATCTTGAGTGCGTCATACACCTGCGGCACTTGATCGCGTGCGAACTCGACGTCGATAACCGCGCCGATGATCTGTACAACTTTGCCCTGGCTCATGAATGTGCTCCGGATAGATCTTTAAGTGTTTGGTCTAACTCAGCGCCCAACGAAGGTCGCTTGCTCTTTGTGAAAAATGCGGCCACGGATGACCGCTTTTTGATCTTCGCGGTCAAGGATGACCGCACTTGTGCAAACTTACACCGCTGCTGCACCACCTACGATTTCGGAAATTTCTTGCGTGATAGCCGCCTGACGCGCCTTGTTGTAGCTGAGCGTCAATTCGCCGATCACCTTGGTCGCGTTGTCCGACGCGGACTTCATCGCGACCATGCGCGCGGCGTGTTCGCTGGCGAGGTTTTCCAGCGCCGCCTGATACACCACCGATTCGATGTAACGCGTCATCACGTGCTCAAGCACGGTGGCCGCATCGGGTTCGTAGATGTAATCCCAGTCGTGCGACTGCTCCAGCGTCGCGCCCGCAACCTTCTGCGCTTCCATCTCGGCGGCGACTGCCGGCAGCGGCAGCAGCGCATCGATGGTCGGCTTCTGCGTCATCGTGTTGACGAAGTCGTTGTAGGCGAGAAACACGCGGTCCAACTTGCCTTCGGTGTACGAATCCAGCACCACCTTGATCACGCCGATCAGCTGCTCCACCTTCGGGCGCTCGCCCAGGTGCGTGGCGCTGCCGATCAGGTTGACGCCCTTGAGGCGGCGGAAGAACTGCACAGCCTTCTGACCGATGGCCACGACGTCGACCTGCACGTTCTTGTCTTGCCACTCGCGGATCGCGGGCAGCAGACGACGGAACAAGTTCGAGTTAAGACCGCCACACAATCCGCGATCGGTGGTGACCACGACGTAGCACACGCGCGCGACGTCGCTGCGCTCGGTCATGAACGGATGCTGGAAATCGGTGCTGGCGTGCGCGACGTGCGCAATCATCTTGCGCATGGTGCGCGCATACGGGCGCGAGGCCTTCATGAGATCCTGCGCTTTGCGGATCTTGGAGGCCGAGACCATTTCGAGCGCGCGCGTCACCTTACGCATGTTCTGCGTGCTCTTGATCTTGGATTTGATTTCGCGTCCGCCTGCCATGTCTCTTCGCTCGCTTTGCTCGCTCTAGGTACGTGAATTGGAATCAAGGATCGACGCGATGGCGTTGCGATCCTTGTTCCCTATTCCGTGCTTACCAGCTACCGGTTTTCTTGAACTCGTCCAGGCCGGACTTGAACGTTGCTTCGATGTCGTTGTTCCAATCGCCGGTGGCGACGATTTTCTTCATCAGGTCGCCGTAGTTCTGGTGGAAGAAGGCGTGCAAGCCCTTCTCGAACGGCAGCACCTTGTTCACCGGCAGATCGTCCAGGTAGCCCTTTTCGGCGGCGTACACGGACAGCGCCAGTTCGGCGATCGAAAGCGGCGCGTACTGCGGCTGCTTCATCAGCTCAGTGACGCGCTGACCGCGGTCGAGCTGGGCGCGCGTGGCCGGATCGAGATCCGACGCGAACTGTGCGAACGCAGCCAGTTCGCGGTACTGCGCCAGCGCCAGCTTCACGCCGCCGGAGAGCTTCTTGACGATCTTGGTCTGCGCCGCACCGCCCACGCGCGACACCGAGATACCGGCGTTCACGGCGGGACGGATACCGGCGTTGAACAAGTCGGTTTCCAGGAAGATCTGACCGTCGGTGATCGAGATCACGTTGGTCGGCACGAACGCGGACACGTCACCGGCCTGCGTTTCGATGATCGGCAGCGCGGTCAGCGAACCGGTCTTGCCCTTCACTTCGCCGTTGGTGAACTTCTCGACGTACTCTTCCGAAACGCGAGCAGCGCGCTCAAGCAGACGCGAGTGCAAATAGAACACGTCGCCCGGATACGCTTCGCGGCCCGGCGGGCGCTTTAGCAGCAGCGAGATCTGGCGGTAGGCCACGGCCTGCTTGGACAGATCGTCGTAAATGATCAGTGCGTCTTCGCCGCGGTCGCGGAAGAATTCGCCCATGGCGCAGCCGGAGTACGGCGCGATGTATTGCAGCGCGGCCGATTCGGAAGCCGAAGCCACCACCACGATGGTGTTGGCCAGCGCGCCGTTTTCTTCGAGCTTGCGCACCACGTTGGCGATCGACGAGCGCTTCTGGCCGATGGCCACGTACACGCACTTAATGCCGGAATCTTTCTGGTTGATGATCGCGTCGATGGCCAGCGCGGTCTTGCCGGTCTGACGGTCGCCGATGATCAGCTCGCGCTGACCGCGGCCGATCGGGATCATCGAGTCGACGGACTTGTAACCGGTCTGCACCGGCTGATCGACCGACTTACGCCACACCACGCCCGGCGCGACCTTTTCGATCGGCGAGGTGATTTTGCTGGTGATCGGGCCCTTGCCGTCGATCGGATTGCCCAGCGCGTCGACCACGCGGCCCAGCAGTTCCGGACCGACCGGCACTTCGAGAATGCGGCCAGTGGTTTTGGCGGTGTCGCCTTCGCGCAGATGCTGGTATTCGCCCAGCACCACGGCGCCGACGGAGTCGCGCTCCAGGTTCAACGCCAGCGCAAACGCGTTGCCCGGCAATTCGATCATTTCGCCCTGCATCACGTCGGCAAGGCCGTGGATGCGCACGATGCCGTCGGACACGCTGATGATCGTGCCTTCGTTGCGGGCTTCCGCGCCAAGCTTGAACTGCTCGATGCGGTTCTTGATCAGCTCGCTGATCTCGGACGGATTCAAAGTGGTGCTGGACATGGTCGTATCCTAGATTTGTATGCTTAATTCGTGAGCGCGCTGGCCAGGCGTTGCAGGCGACCGCGGGCGGAGCCGTCGATCACTTCGCTGCCGGTATCGATCACCACGCCACCCAGCAGCGAAGGATCGACCTGGGTTTCCAGTTCGATCTCGCGCTTGAAGCGGCGCTTGAGCGACTCCTTGAGCTGCTCGGCCTGCGCGGCATCCAGAGCCATCGCGCTGGTGATCTTCACCAGCAACTGCGACTCGGATTCGCGCTTATAGGTTTCGTACAGCGCGCCGATGTCCGGCAGCAGCGACATGCGATGCTGTTCGGCCAACTCGCCGAGAAACTTGCCAAACGCGCTGTCCGCCTTCATGCCTTCGGGCAGATGCAGCGCGACGAGCTGTTCCGGCAATACGCGCGGATCGGTGCTGAGCGCGGCCACGCGCGCGTCCCTCGCCACTTCGGCGGCGAACGCCAATGCGTGTGACCAAACGGCGAGCGCACCTTCGGCCTGCGCCAGCTCGAAAGCGGCGCGGGCGTAAGGACGAGCGAGAGTGATCGACTGGGCGGCCATCGATTAGATCTCGGTCGCGAGCTGGTCGAGCATCGCCTTGTGCGCAGCCGGATCGATTTCGCGCTGCACGATCTTCGATGCGCCTTGCACGGCGAGCGCGCCGACGCGTTCACGCAATTCTTCGCGTGCGCGCTGCGCCATCGAAGCGATTTCTTCCTGCGCGGCCGCCTTCTGGCGATTGATCTCGGTCACGGCGTCGGCGCGGGCCTTGTCCAGAATTTGGTTGGCCTGCTGCTGCGCGCGATCGATGATCTCGGTCGCTTGCTGACGCGCCTGCTTGACCTCGGCCGCCGCTTTGTTGTCGGCAGCCTTCAATTCCGCGTGCGCACGCTCGGCCGCGTTGAGACCTTCGGCGATCTTCAGCTGACGCTCTTCGATGGCCTTGTTGAGATGCGGCCAGACGAATTGCGCGCAGAACCAGATCAAGATCGCGAATGCGATCATTTCGCCGATTAGAGTGGCGTTGAATTCCATCGCTGCGTTACCTGTACTTGCATGATGTGACGGGCTTGGGCATCGAAGACGCCCTTACGGAATGTGGCGCCGCCCAACGGAGGCGCCACGAACCGCATGGTTTAGTGACCGGCAGCCGCCTGCGCGAGGTTGCCGAGCAGCGGGTTCGCCACGGCGAAGTACATGGCCAGCGCCACGCCGATCAGGAACGCCGCGTCGATCAGGCCGGCGAGCAGGAACATACGGCCCTGCAACAGCGGAACCAGTTCAGGCTGGCGAGCGGCTGCTTCGAGGAACTTCGAGCCCATGATGCCGATACCGATACAAGCGCCAAGTGCGCCGAAGCCGATGATCAAGCCGAGAGCGATGGCGGTGAAGCTCTGGACCTGAGCAATGTGAGCGACTAGTTCCACGATAATCTCCTCAAGAAAAAGAAAGCAGTTGTTCTAACTAAGGTGAACGAAATCAGTGGTGATCGTGAGCCATCGAGATGTACACGATGGTGAGCACCATGAAGATGAAGGCTTGGATCGAAATGATCAGGATGTGGAAGATGCCCCACACCGCATAACCGATAATACCCATGCCGAACAAAACCCAGCTGCCGGCGCTGAACAGACCCGCGATGAGCAAGAACACCAGCTCGCCCGCGTACATGTTGCCGAACAGTCGCATCGCCAGACTGACCGGCTTGGAGGCGAGCTCCACCAGGTTCAGCGCGAAGTTGAAGGGGAAGAACCACTTGCCGAACGGCGCAGTGAACAGCTCGTGCGCATACCCGCTCAGGCCTTTGGCCTTGAAGCTGTAGAAGATCACCAACAACAGCACGGTGATCGACATCGCGAACGTCATGTTGACGTCGGCCGTCGGCACCGGGCGGAAGTGACCCAGACCGAACTTGGACGTGATCCACGGCAGCAGATCGACCGGCAGCAAGTCCATGGCGTTCATCAGGAACACCCACACGAACACCGTCAGCGCCAACGGGCCGAGGAAGCGGCGATCGCCGTGGAAAACGTCTTTAACCTGACCGTCGACGAACTCAAGCACGATCTCGAGGAACGCTTGACCTTTGCCCGGCACGCCCGCGGTCGCCCGGCGCGCCTTCAGCCAGAACCAAAAGCAGAACATGATGCCGAGCACCAGCGACACCGTGACGGAATCGACGTGTACCGACCAGAAGCCACCTTCGCTCACGTGCGGCGGCTTCAGATGCTCCAAATGGTGCCTGATGTATTCGGTAAGACCGCCCGGCTCGCTCGCCATCTCTCAACCTTTAAATCTGAACGCTAGAAGATTAACCGCGTAAGCAGCCACCAACCCCGTGATGGCGGCCAGCGGCGGCAATTTGAATTTAACCATGACGATGATCAGCCCCCCGACGATCACCACCCATTTCAGGAGCATGCCCGTCAGGAAGCGAAAAAATGCCAAACCAGCATGACTCACTTGCCCAAACAACCTCGTCGACAGCAGCGCGGTCCCCAGCGCCACGATCGTCGCCCCCGCTGCCGCCGCTATCGCCCATCGGAACCCACGTACCGAGAAAGCGAGGCCCACGACTATGGCCACGACTAGCTGCCATAACAGCAATCGCAGAGCAAGGCGCCGACCGGAGGTTAAGCTGTTGAGCACGTGAGGTTCCCGCGGTTTTTCGCACCAGGCATTCATCACGCCACGGGTCACGATCCAATCTTTAAAAGTATATCAGCGTGACTTTTGGACCATCAAGCCAAAAGCCATGCGACACGGGGTCTCACGGGGGGAATTTCGGACAAGAAAAAGGCCGGGCGCGAAGGCCCGGCCTAAGGCATATCGAGGGGGAGCCGCGATATGCGCGAGGGTAATTACTTGGCGGCAGCAGCTTTCTTGATGGCGGCAACCGGAGCGGCAACCGCTTCGCTGGTGGCCTTCTGCTGTTCTTGCAGGAGCGCATTGAGAGATTCGGCCGTCTTCTGGGCCACGGCGACCACTTCCTTGGTCACGGAAACGGCGCTTTCAGCCTGTTCGCGGCTCAGCGAGGTGCCCTTTTCCCAGAGACCGCGCAGCGCGTCGATGTCGCGCACTTCGGCCGCCTGGACGATGAAATCAGCCGTAGCCTGGGTCTGCTTTTCCAGCGCTGCGAGCTGCAGTTCGGCAACCTGCTCCAGACCTTTGATGGCCAGGACGTGAGCCTTGAATGCATTGTCAGCCAGCTGCTTGGCGTAGGCGAAAACCTGGGTGTTCAGTTGCTGAGTCATGGATTTGCCCCTCGAGGGGAATGTGGGAGAGTGGAACAAATCCTATCAGGGCTTTTTGTGCGGTGCAATATCTTTTTTGTGAAGATTTCGCGATGTCACAAAAATTTCAATAAATTTACTAACTTAGTTACAAAACCGTGAATTTTGCGACGCGTCAAAAATTCGTTCGTGAGCAGCTGGCGCCCGAGGTGCAGGTCTCATGCACCACCACTTTGTCCAATCCCGGCAGGCTCGGCTCGAGGTGGCGCCAGATCCACCGCGCCAACATTTCGCTGGTGGGGTTTTCCAGGCCTTCGATGTCGTTGAGGTAGTGGTGATCGAGCTGTTCGTACAACGGCGCGAACGCGGTTTTGACGTCGGCGAAATCCATCACCCAACCGAGTGTCGGATCCGGTTCGCCGACGACATGAATTTCGATGCGAAAAGAATGCCCGTGCAGACGCGCGCACTTGTGCCCCGCCGGCACGTTGGGCAAGCGGTGAGCCGCTTCAATTTGGAAGACTTTGAAAATATGCATGGCGTCATTCTACTCGGCCCGATGCACGGGCCGCTTTCGCGGCGACGCGTTTAAGCGTCGCCGTTGTCGGCGATCGGACGCCACACATGTCCAGGATCGAGCAAGCGCTTCTGAGTGCTTGGCCCCTCGGAACCAGCGGCGTAAAAATCCGGCGTGCCGCTTTGCCACGCTTCGAGCACCGGCGTGAGCAAACGCCATGCCCACTCCACTTCATCGAAGCGTAAGAAGTGCGTGCGATCGCCTTCGATGGCGTCCATCAGCAATTGTTCGTAGGCCGAGAATTCGCGGTGATCGGGCGTCGCGTAAGGCGCGGTCAGCACTAGCGGACGACCGGAAAGTTCCAGACCGGGTTGCTTTGCGGTGACCATCAAATCCATTTGTTCGGTCGGGCGAATGCGAAAAATCATCCAGTTGTTGCCCGCTTTGATCGCCTTGGGCAACGCACCCGGTACTTCGCGAAACTGCACCGCGATTTCCGAATAATTGCTCGCCAGCCGCTTGCCGCTGCGCAAATAGAACGGCACACCGCGCCAGCGCCAGTTGTCCACTTCAAAACGCAACGCCGCAAACGTTTCGGTGTTCGACCGACGCGGGATGCCTGGCTCGCTGCGATAACCGATCAGTTTCTTGCGGCCTAGATGTCCTGCTCGATATTGACCGCGCACCGCGTGCGCATTCACCGTCGCCGCGGTAATCGGCACCACCGAACGCAACACTTCGACTTTGTGATTGCGCAACACCTCCGCATCCCATTCGCCCAACGGCGCCATCGCCGTCAGGCTGAAAAGTTGCATGAGATGGTTCTGCAACATGTCGCGCAGCGCGCCGGAATGGTCGTAATAGGCCGCGCGCTTCTCCACGCCCAGCGTTTCTGCGTAGGTGATCTGCACTTGCTCGATGTGCTGCGCATTCCAGATCGGCTCGATAAAGCGATTGGCGAAGCGGAACACCATCAAATTCTGCGTGGTTTCCTTGCCGAGGAAGTGATCGATTCGCAGGATCTGTTCTTCTTCCCAATGCGCATGCATGGCTTGACGCAGCGCTTCGGCAGACGCCAAGTCCGTACCGAAAGGCTTTTCGACAATCAACCGACGCCAACCATTGCGCGGCGCTTTGGCGAATCCGGCCTCGCCCAGCGCTTCGGCCGCCGTGCCGAACAGCGGCGGCGGCAACGCGAGATAGAACAGTGTCGCGGGACTCAACGAATCTTTGAGCGCACGCAGATCGTCGGCGGTGAGTTCGCCGCCGACGTAATCGATTTGCCGACGAAAGCGGTTCCACTGCGCCGGTTTGAAATCTTGCGCAAACGACTGCAGCGCTTTGTGGATGTGCTGCTCGAATCGGGCGCGACTCCACGGCTCTTTGGCGTAACCCACGATCCGCAGATCGCGGGTTAATCCCAACGCATGCAGGCGATACAACGCCGGCATCAACAATCGCTGGGTGAGATCGCCGCTTGCCCCGAGAATCACCAGCGTTGTCGCCGTCATGTCTTATCCTTTGTTGTCGGTCTTGATCTCGGCATGTCCGCCAAACGCATGTCGCATCGCCGACATGACTTTGTTGGCGTAAAGGTCGTTGCCTTGCGACGTGAATCGCCCGAACAACGCAGCCGTAAGGACCGGTACCGGCACGCCTTCGTCGATCGCCGCCTGCGCCGTCCAACGACCTTCGCCGGAATCCGAAACGCGACCGGTGTAGTTTTTCAGCGTCGAATCGCGCGCCATTTCGTCGGCCGTCAAATCGAGCAACCACGAACCGATCACGCTACCGCGACGCCACAACTCCACCACGTCGCCAATCGGGAAGTCGTACTGATAGCGCTCCGGATTTTCTAACGGCGCGGTTTCCGCATCGGCATTGCGCTGCTGCTTACCCGCGTTGGCATTCTTCAGCACATTGAGGCCTTCGGCATACGCAGCCATCAAGCCGTATTCGATGCCGTTGTGGACCATCTTTACGAAGTGACCGGCGCCATTTTGTCCGCAGTAGAGATAACCCTTTTCGGCGGGCGACGGTTCGCCGCTGCGGCTTTCACTGCGTGGTGCGGCCTCAACGCCCGGCGCCAGCGCGGCGAACGCGGGCTCAAGACGTTTGTACGCCTCTTCGGGACCGCCGATCATCTGACAATAGCCACGCTCGCGGCCCCACACGCCGCCACTCACGCCGACATCGACATACATCACTTTATGTTTGCCCAGCGCCTCGGCGCGCCGCAGGTCTTCGACGTAGTGCGAATTGCCGCCGTCGATCACGGTATCGCCCGCACTCAATAGCGGTACGAGCTGATCGAGCACCGCATCCACCACGGCGGTCGGCAACATCAGCCACACCGCGCGTGGCGCTTTGAGTTTCGCGACCAGATCCTGGATCGATTCCGCTGCCGTCGCGCCGTGACTCGCCGCTTCTTTGCGCGCGTCAACGTGCGTATCGAACACCACGCAATCGATGCCCGCATCCTGCATGCGGCGAACCATATTCAGGCCCATGCGCCCCAACCCGACGAAGCCGAGCTGCAATGCGCCTTTCTGCGCTTTATCCGCGCTCATGTGTTGTTCTCCCATAACCGGAAGCCGCCCGCGAAGGCGTTGTGGTTGTCGCCGCGGCGTACGCCCGCTGGCAATTCGCTGAGATGACGCACGTTGCCGCCGCCGAGCACGACGTAATCGGGCTCAAGCGCCGCGCTCAACTGCGCGATGACATCGAACACGTGCGCGTGCCATTTCTTTTTGCCGTGTTGCTTGAGGCCGCGTGCGCCAACGTAATCTTCGTACGTGCCTTTTTTGTACGGCAGATGCGCCAGCTCCATCGGCTCGACGATGCCGTCGACGACAAATGCGGAACCCAATCCCGTGCCAAGGCCCAGGAATAACATGCGGCCGCCTTCATAACTGCCGAGCGCCTGCATCGCGGCGTCGTTGACGACTTTGACGGGACATCCGAACGCTTTGTTGAAATCGAAACCCACCCATCCTTTGCCAAGGTTGTAGGGCTCGCGCGCGATGCGTTCGTGAATCACCGGACCAGGATAACCGATCGACACCGCGTCGTATTTCCAACCGCGAATGCTGGCGCGCAATTGCTTGACCATCTCCGCCGGCGTGAGTTTGCGGCTGGATTTGATTTCCACTTCGCGCGGATTGCCGGTCAACATCGCTTTGACATGGCTGCCGCCGATATCGATAACCAGCACTTTGCGTTGCGCCTTGGCGACGGCCGCGGCGCCAGCCGGTTCCGCCTTGCGACGCGCTTTGCGATACCACGCGATCGCCGCGTTGGTGGCGCTGTCGTGATTGAGCGGCTTGCGCGGCGATTCGATTTCGTCCACCACGCGCACCGCGAGCTGCTTGCCGAGCTCCACGCCCCATTGATCGAAGGGGTTGATGTCCCAGATCGCCGCCTGCGTAAACACGATGTGTTCGTACAACGCCACCAAACTGCCCAACGCCTGCGGCGTAAGACGTTCCGCCAACAACAAACTGGACGGACGATTGCCTTCGAATACACGATGCGGCGCCAGATGCTCGTCGATACCTTCCGCGCGCACTTGTTCCAGCGTTTTGCCCATCGCGAGCGCTTCGGCTTGCGCGATCATGTTCGCCAACAGCAGATCGTGATGACGCCCATACGGATTGAGCGACTGGCCGAAACCGATAAAGTCGCACGGAATCAATCGCGTGCCCTGGTGGATAAGCTGATAGAACGAATGCTGCCCGTTCGTACCCGGCTCGCCCCAATAAATCGGCCCCGTGTTGTAGTCGACCGTCGCGCCCTCGATGGTGACGTGCTTGCCGTTTGATTCCATCGTGAGTTGCTGCAAGTACGCGGGAAAACGCTTCAGATACTGCTCGTACGGCAGCACCGCCACTGTCGCGGCGTCGAAGAAATCCGTGTACCACACGCCTAGCAAGCCCATGATCACGGGCAGATTGCGCTCCAGCGGCGCAGTGCGGAAATGTTCGTCCATCGCGTGAAAGCCGGCGAGCATCTCGGAAAACGCATCCGGCCCGATGGCGATCATGGTCGACAGACCGATCGCCGAATCCATCGAGTAGCGACCGCCCACCCAATCCCAGAAGCCATACATCTGCTGGGTGGAAATGCCGAATTCTTCGACGGCTTTCTCGTTAGTGGACAAAGCCACGAAGTGCTTCGCCACCGCACCCTTGTCGCCGTTCGCCGCAGCCATCAACCAATCGCGCGCGCTGTGCGCATTGGTCATGGTTTCCAGCGTGGTGAACGTTTTCGACGCAACGATAAACAACGTCTCGTCCGGACGCAGATCGTGCACCGCTTCGGCGAAGTCGGTGTAGTCGACGTTGGAGACGAAGCGAATCTGCAGCTTGCGATCGCTGAAATGACGCAACGCCTCGTAAGCCATCACCGGACCCAGATCCGATCCGCCGATACCGATATTGACGATGTTGCGAATCGGCCGACCGCTGAAACCAAGCCAGCTGCTATCGCGAATGCGATCGGCGAACGCGCGCATGCGCTTGAGCGTGGCATACACATCCGGCACCACGTTGACGCCATCGACCTTGATCGACTTGCGCGCCGGCGTTCTCAGAGCAACGTGCAACGCCGCACGTTGCTCGGTGGTGTTGACCTTCTCGCCTGCGAACATCGCATCGCGCCGCGCTTCGACGCCGCACTCGCGCGCCAAGGCGAACAAGTGCTGCAGCGCTTGATCGTCGATGCGGTGCCTGGCGTAATCCAGACGCCAGCCGGCCGCTTCGGCGCGATAGCGCTCGGCGCGGCCGGGATCGGCCTCGAACAGATCGCGTAAATGTCGTTTTGCCAGTTCTTGCTGGTTCGTCTCCAGCGCGCGCCATGCTGCCTTCTCGCGCAGCGCGCTCATGCAGCGGCTCCGATCCGTTCGCTCACCGTGTCGACCAATTCACGCCAGGATTTCACAAACGCTTCGGCGCCTTCTTTTTGCAACTGCTGCGCGAGCGGTTCCACTTGAATGCCTTCGGCTTCGAAACGCGCCAGCGTGCTGGCGATGCTCGGGTCGTTCAACGTCATCAAGCGTTCCGCCTTGCCGTGATCGGCGAACGCAAGCAGCGTTTTTTCCGGCATGGTGTTGATGGTGAGCGGCGCGATCAGATGCTCGATGTACATCACGTCGCTGGCCTTCGGATCTTTAGTGCCCGTGCTCGCCCACAGCAGACGCTGGATGCGCGCGCCGGCATTCTGCAGACGCTGCACGCGCGGCGAATCGATCAGCTCACGGTACTTGGCGTAGATCTGCCCGCAAACCGCAAAACCGAGTTTGTTCTGCAGCTCGGCCGGCACCTTGTCCGCCACTTTCACGTCCCAGCGGCTGATAAACACCGACGCCACCGATGCCACATCCAAATCCAGACCGGCTGCATGACGACGCTCGAGACCGCGCAACCATGCTTCGGCAACGGCCTGATATTGCTCGGCCGAGAACAGCAAGGTTACGTTGATCGGCACGCCGCGGAAGATCAGTTCTTCGATCGCGGGAACACCGGCGGGCGTGCCCGGCACCTTGATGAAAAGGTTATGCACGGCGGCTTGCTTATGCAGCGCCACGGCTTGCTCAATCGTGCGCTGCGTATCGTCGGCCAACAGCGGCGACACTTCCAACGACACCCAACCGTCCACGCCATGCGTGTGCTGATACACCGGCTCGAAGATCGCAGCCGCGCGGCGTAGATCGTCGATGGCCAGACCGAAGAACACCGTTTCCGGATCGACATTGCCGGCCGCACGGATGGACGCGTCGTAATCTTTGCCGGACTTGATCGCCTGGGCGAAGATCGTAGGGTTGGACGTGAGGCCGGTGACGGATTTCTGCTCGCGATAACTGAGCAAGGTGCCATCGCCCAGCATGCCGCGGGTGATGTTATCCAACCAAAGGCTCTGTCCGAGCCCATTCAGCGTGCGGGTCGGTTGTTCCATTGCAGTACTCCTTCAAACGTTGAATGAGGGCGACGCGTCGTCGCGATGCGTGGCACGCGGCAGAGAGCGGCAGCCCGAAAGGGGAAAGCTCCACGCTGAAATTTAAATCCATTCAGCAGAGTATCAAGGGGCCTGTCACGATCTGATGACCATTGCGACTATGCGCCCGGTCGCATCCATTTAGGCAACTTCTTGCCAGCGGTAATAGCGGCGGTGCGCCAGCTGCAACATTTCAAGATCTTCGTGCGTGTCGCCATAGGCATAAACCACTGGAAATTCATTGAGATCCAGCGTCTCGCGGATGCGCCGCGATTTTTCCGGCCCCACGCACTGCTCGCCACGGAAGCGCCCGGTCAACAGATCGCCCCGCGTTTCCAGACCCGAACAGATCAGATCCAGCCCGTGCTGTTTGCACCAATGGGTGAGATAGACATCCAGCGCGCCGGACACCACCACCACCCGATCGCCTTGCTGTTGATGCCAGCGAATGCGCTCCAGCGCATCGGGTCGCATGGCCGTTGGCAGCACATCCACTGCAAATCGGCGTCCCGCCGCATGCACTTTGTCGGCGCGCACGCCGCGAAAGCCGAAGCGCACCACGCTCGCGCGAATCACATTGCCCGAAACAAGACCCAGCTTGTATCCCGCCAGCATCGGCCCGAACAACACGCCGCCCGCCAACATGCGCCGCGTGCTCACCGCAGCGCTCATGAAATCGGCAAACATTTCACGCTGTGTAATCGTTCCGTCGAAATCGAACAAAGCCAAGTTCATGCGTCATACGCCTCGTGAACAGCAGAAGACACGTCTTTACGGCAGTCTACGCAACCGATGGCGATGGACGCCACTCCATCGACGCATGCAAAACGTGCGCGTTGCGTTTTCGGCGAATGTTTCGGTTGAACGCATGTGAATGTCGAGTCAACGCATGTTTGCAACACAAAATTCAACGAGATGTCATCGATGGTTTTGCGAGCGCATTTATAAATTTCGTGTTCGTCGAAATCGGCATTTGCTTTAACCGGATACGAACGAACCAATCGATAGTCTGAACCTCCCACCACAAACAACTGCGGAGTGCATATGGATCCGATGACCCTTGATGCGCTAGTTGCGCGTGCTGAGCAAACGCCGGACACCAAGCGCGTGTCCTTCGAGCCGATCGACGGCTATGTCCTCAATCCTTGGTCCGGCCTGTATCAGGAAACGGATACGACCTATATGAACCGCCTCGCGGCGGAGGTTGCCTGAGGCGACGCTCCGACGGAGCAGTATTACAACGTTCAACGATGCGATGCGCCGTAGCGGCGAAACGCTGCGGCGCCACGATGCGCATCGAACACGTTCGTCGCGACCAACGCACACGAAAACGCCAGCGAATGCTCGATGAGCATGGCGGCGGCGTTTGCGTATCTTGATAGATGGTGGCTATGGGTGGACTCGAACCACCGACCCCAGCATTATGAGTGCTGTGCTCTAACCGGCTGAGCTACATAGCCAAGAGATGCGCCGTCCGGTGGGACCGGATCGGGCTAGATTCAGGCGGGGCGCGGCAGTTTAATCGGGCTGCCCTTGTCGTTCAAGTGGTTGGCTTGCTCCGGCTTTGTAGGCTGTGGTTGAATCGATCCAGGGTTACACGTGCCAAGGCCATTTAGGCCGTGTCACGGGGCTCGAGGAGGCTGGATGATTGACGTTGATGGCTACCGTCCGAATGTTGGGATCGTTCTGCTTAATGCAGACGGCCGACTATTCTGGGCGCGCCGCGTCCATCGCGACGGCTGGCAGTTCCCGCAAGGCGGCATGCGCAGCGACGAAACCCCGCTGGAAGCCATGTACCGCGAGCTGCAGGAAGAAACCGGCCTGCTCCCCGAACACGTCGAAGTCTTGGGCAGCACGCGCGGCTGGCTGCGCTACAAGCTGCCCAGCCGCTATATCCGCCATCACCAGCACCCGACCTGCATCGGCCAGAAACAAGTGTGGTTTCTGTTGAAGCTGGTGAGCAGCGAAGACGCCTTGTGCCTGGATGCCTGCGACAAGCCGGAATTCGATCTCTGGCGCTGGGTGGATTTCTGGTACCCGGCCGTGCACGTGGTCAATTTCAAGCGCGACGTTTACCACCGGGCGCTGCGCCATTTCGCGCCGCTGGTGGAAAATATGCTGTCGATCCAGCTGGGCCCGCAGCCACACCATCAAACCCGGCCAGGCCGGGGCGGGCGGGCCGCCGCCTGAATCGCAGCGACCGTCCTCATCGAATCTAGTTGACAATCATTCGCATTCGCGTTGAAATGCGCGCATGTACATTTGCCTTTGCAACGCCGTTACCGACCACGACATCCGCCGCGCTGCGGCCGATGGTGTGCAAAGCTTCGCCGAACTGCAGGCGCGCACCGGTTGTTCCGATTGCTGCGGCTGCTGCGAATCCGAAGCGCGCGCCACGCTGGATAAGGCCATCGCGCAAGTCGCGCTCGATCTGCCGATTCTGGTCGCCGCGTAACCCACCGTTGTATTGATTGCCAAAACGCCATCGCCTTTCGCGATGGCGTTTTTGTTTGGGCGCGTAACCCTTCTCAATGCCCCAACCCGACGTGCCGAGCACGTATAGTCGGAGCTTGTCCCTCTGCACGGAGAGCAAGCCATGAAAGGCGACGCCAAGGTCATCGAGTTCCTCAACAAGGTGCTCTTCAACGAACTGACCGCGATCAACCAGTATTTCCTGCATTACCGCATGTACAAAAACTGGGGTTACCGCGAACTCTCCGAACACGAGTACAAAGAATCGATCGACGAGATGAAGCACGCCGATCATCTGATGGAACGCATTTTGTTCCTGGAAGGGCTTCCCAATCTGCAACATCTGGGCAAGCTGCGCATCGGCGAAAACGCGCTCGAATGCCTTCAGTGCGATCTCGATCTGGAATTGTCGGCAGTCGTGGATCTGCGCGCGGCGATCGGCTATTGCGAAAGCATCGCCGACTACGTCAGCCGCGATCTTTTTAAAATCATCCTGCGCGACGAGGAAGACCATATCGACTGGCTGGAAACCCAGCTCAGCCTGATCAAGGACATCGGCGCAGAGCGTTATCTGCAGTCGAAAATGGAAAGTTAACGTTAAGAAGATGTGTTCGGTGGCGGATTAGAGCGATCCGCGCCACAAAGCGCCTGCCCGTTTCTTGACGATTTCATCACGCAGGGGCTATATCCACCGTTTTGCCCGGAAGTGCCCGATGGCTTCCCGCCCACCACCGCGCTACGTCGTACGCCCGCACGACGCTGCCAGTCAGCGTCGACGTTTGCTGTGGATGGGTCTGGCGTGGCTGGGCAGCGTACTGGTCGTGGCGATTCTCGCGGCGCTGGCTGCGGGCGCATGGAAAAATGTGGCGCCGCGCATTTCCGATCATCGCGCGGTGCGCGCGCTCACCGCCGAGAACGATCAGCTCAAACAGCAAGTCGCGAATCTTGAACGCTCGCAACAAGTCGGCGATATCGCCACCAAGGCGTTGCGTCAAACCATTTCGCAACGCGATGAAGAAATCAGCGGCTTGCGCGCGGATCTCGGTTTCTACTCGCGCCTGGTCGGCGGCGATGCGCAACGCCAAGGTTTGAAAGTCCAAGAAGTCGCGCTGCAGCCGGTATCGCATTCGTCGGCGTGGAATCTCACCGTCAGCCTCACGCAAAACGTAAAACGCGACGACGACACCAGCGGCACCACCACGGTGACCGTAGAAGGCTTGCGCAACAACAAAGTCGTGCAGTTGGAATGGTCCACGTTGGGGAATGCGTCCGAAAAAGACGGCATTCCTTTTCGCTTCCGCTATTTCCAGCAGTTGCACACCACCATCGCGCTACCCTCCGATTTTCGTCCGACGCGTTTACATGTCACGGTTCAGCCCGAAAATGGCGAGCCCGTCAGTCGCACCGTTGCTTGGAGCGATGCTCTTTCCACCCCAGTCACGATCACCCAAGGGGAAACCGATGCTCAACCGTAAACGCCAAGAACCCAGCAGCCGCCACGGCGAAACCAGCCTGATTTCGCACGGCACAATCATCCGCGGCGATGTCCGTTTCACCGGCACGCTGCATCTGGACGGGCGCATCGAAGGCGCGGTGTTGGGCGAAGGCCCGAACGCGATGTTCACGTTGAGCGAGCACGGCCAGGTGCAGGGCGAGGTGCGCGTGCCGCACGCGATGATCAACGGCCAGGTGACCGGCGACATCTACGCCAGCGAGCGGCTTGAACTGGCCGCGCAGGCCCGCGTGGTGGGCGACGTTCGCTACAACTCGCTGGAAATGGCGGCCGGCGCGCAGGTGAACGGACGCATGGCGCATCAGGGCGAAGATCACGTTCAGCGCGAACTGCCGGCGCCGGATGTCCGCCACGAGCACGCAACCGCCTGAGCGCAACCTCCAGAGCGCAACCACCTGAATCGACCGCGAAAACCTGACCCGAGGCACGGGCCCGAGCTGATATGCTTGAGTCCGCAGTATCGCAGCCCAATATCCGCGTCATGGAAACCATCGTAGCCATCCCCGATTACCGCCAAGCCGGCGCCCCGCTCATCTTTACGGAGGCGGCCGCGCGCAAGGTGCACGAACTGATTCAGGAAGAGGGCAACCCCGACCTGAAGCTGCGCGTCTACATCAGCGGCGGCGGCTGCTCGGGCTTCCAGTACGGATTCACCTTCGACGAAACGCGCGCGGAAGACGATTTCGCGCTGGATCGCGAAGGCGTCACGCTGCTGGTGGACCCTCTCTCGCTGCAATACCTCACGGGCGCGGAGATCGATTACACCGAGAGCCTGAGCGGTTCGCAATTCGTTATCCGCAACCCCAACGCCAAGACCACCTGCGGCTGCGGCTCCTCCTTCTCCACTTGAACCATTACGGGTCCGGATGATTGCGACGAAGCTCAACACGTTCGCCGGACTCAGCCAGATTCTCGACCGCGTCGCCGAACAGCGCGACGTCGCCGAGTGGGTGTCGACCAAGGCCGGTTCTCCCGACGCGCGTTACTTGCTGCTCGATGCGGCCGGCGATGCGTTTTTGCACAAAGAACACGAAGTGCTGCGCTGGCTGGATGCGCGCGAGCGTGAACAATTGCTGGCGCATGCGTCCTGGAGTTTGCTCGGCATCGCGGACGGCCAGCCGCACTTCATGCTGCTGCTCGACGAAAGCGACGATGTCGCCGCCTTGGAATCCGCGTTCAATGCGCGCCGCATGGGTTTGCGCGAAGCCGGACTTCGCCTTGCGGCGGATGAAGCCGGATTGTTCGCCTACGCCAAAGGCCTCGCGCATTGGCAGCGGGAAACGCGTTTTTGCGCGCGCTGCGGTTCGCCGCTGACGCTCGTTTCGTCCGGCCATCGCGCGCAATGTACGAATCCGACGTGCGGTCGTTTGCATTTTCCGCGCACCGATGCGGCGATCATCGTCATCGTCGAATACCAAGGCGCATGCCTGCTCGGACGCCAGGCAAGCTGGCCGCCCGGGCGCTACTCCACGCTGGCCGGTTTCGTCGAACCGGGCGAAGCGCTGGAAGATGCGGTGCGGCGCGAGGTAGCCGAAGAATCCGGCGTGATCGTGGGCGACGTGCACTATCACTCCTCCCAGCCGTGGCCGATGCCGGCATCGTTGATGGTCGGCTTCACTGCCACCGCTCTCTCCCCCACCATTCGGCTGCGCGACGGCGAACTGGAAGACGCGCGCTGGTTTACGCCGCAGCAAATTATCGACGGCCTTGCCGACGGCAGTCTCACTGCACCGACCCAACTGTCGGTCTCCTATCAATTGCTTTCGCACTGGCTGCGCGAACGTGCCGGCTTGGATCTGGATGCGCTGATCGCGCGCTGACAGTCGCCGCGGGTTTGTGAACGGGCCGCATCCCTCGCTTACAATGCGGTCATCCAAGGGAGTCCGTTTTCATGGCCATTCGCCTGCTTGCCGCGCTTATCGCTTTGGGTTTGCTGCATGTGCAGCCGCAGCTCGCGCACTGGCGCGGCGATGCGGGCTTTCGGCGTTGGGTGAATCAGCTGGCCGACACCAACGGCGCCGGTCGCGTGACGCTGGCGGTGTTCGTGCCGGTGGTGGTCTGTGCCTTGGTGATCTGGATGTTGCGGCATCTGCCGTTGCCGGATCTGCTGCAACTGATCTTTGCGCTTGCGGTGCTGCTGTTTTCGTTCGGCCCGCACGCTTTCGAAGCGGATCTCGAAGCCATCCTCAAAGCGCCGGACCAAGGCAGCCGCGAAGCCGCCGCGCAAGCCTTGTCGGACGACGGCGAACAGGTGCCGTGGCGCACCGCCGATCTCGGCGAAGCGACGGCGTACGCCGCCTTGCGTCGCCGGTTCGCCGTGCTTTTGTGGTTCTTCCTGCTTGGCCCCGTCGGCGCGCTGCTTTATCGGCTTGCGCGTCAGCTGGGTCACGACACGTCGCTCGCGCTCGATGCGAATGCGCGCACTTATGCACGCTATCTCGCCAATGCATTGGATTGGCTGCCGGCGCAACTGATGGTTTTCACGCTCGCGCTCGTTGGTCATTGGGACGCGGTGATCGGCGCGTGGCGCCGCTGGCATCAACAGGCCATACCCAATAGCTGGTATCTCTCCAACCCCGATTTTCTCGGCGCCGCCGCGCGCGCCGACGTGCTGACCGACATCGAAGGCGGCGACGGTTACACGGAAGAGCGCACCGATACGCTGCACGAACTGCGTCGTTTGCGCGACGCCCTGCTACGCGCACTATTGGCGTGGCTAAGCGTGGTGGCGTTGATCGTGATGGGTAGTTGGCTGCATTGACGCGTCGTTAGGCCATATCGCCGCGCAGCGCGCGCACGCGCGCTTCCAAGACCGCCGCGCTCGCCTCTTCCGCTGGCTTGGGCGCATCCACCACCAGTTCGACGCGCGCGCGAAAACGACGCGGCAAACGCGCGCGCCCAAGCATGGAATCGCGCCGGCTCCACACGCTTCCCCATAACCCGCGCAGCGCCATCGGCACCACGGGTACCGGACGCCTGGACAAAATCTTCTCTACACCCGGCCTGAAGGGGCCCATGTCGCCGTCTTTGGTTAAACCGCCCTCTGGAAAGATGCATACCACCTCACCATCGGCCAACGCGGCGTCCACGTCGTCGAAGGCCTTTTGCAGGACGGCGGGATCTTCCTTTTGTCCGGCGATCGGTATCGCTTTCGCCGTTTTGAACACAAAATGCAAAATCGGAAACTGGAAGATCTTGTAATACATCACGAAGCGCGCAGGACGCCGCAGATTCGCCATCAGGATCAACGGATCCATAAAGCTGACGTGGTTGCATACCAGCAACGCAGGGCCTTCTTCCGGCAAATGCTTCATGCCATCCACGCGAATGCGATACAGCGTATTCACCAAGATCCAGGTGATAAACCGCATCAGGAATTCGGGCACCAGCGTGAAGATGTACGCCGCCACCACCACGTTCAGCAGCGCCGCGATCAAAAAGATCTGCGCCGCGTTGAAGTTCAGCCGTTCCATCGCGAGCCCGAAGCAGGACGCCACCACGATAAACAACGCATTGAGAATATTGTTGCCGGCAATCACACGCGACAACTTTTCCTTCGGCGCGCGCGATTGCACGAAGGCGAACAAAGGGACGACATAGAAGCCGGCGAACATGCCGATTAAGGTGAGATCCAGCACGATGCGCCAGCTCCCCGGCGCATGCAGAAACGCAAGCCAGTTCAAGCCGCGTTCCGCCGCTGCGCCGGAGCGCGCAAAAAACAGATCGACCCCGAACGCGGTGAGTCCGAACGCACCCAGCGGCACCAGGCCGATTTCCACGCGCTTGCCGGACATCTTTTCGCACATCAGCGAACCCACGCCGGTGCCGATGGAGAACAGCGTCAGCACCAGCGTGTTGACCGTGCCGTCGCCGCCCAGGTTGATGCGCGTGTACAGCGGCAATTGCGCGACCAGCACGGTACCGAAAAACCAGAACCACGAAATACCCAGCACGGCGTTGAATACTGCACGGTCTTCGCGCGCGATGCGCAGCACGCGAACCGTTTCGCTGGCCGGATTCCAATTGAAGACGAGATTCGGCGCGGAAGCAGGCGCGGGCGGAATAAACCGGCTCGCGAAATAGCCGATCACCGCCACGCCGATGGTGAGCGCGGCCGAAAGATGCGGCCCGACGCCGGCAATCAACATCAGCACATTGCCAGCCGTCATGCCGATCAGGATCGCCATCTGCGTCCCCATTTCCACCATGCCGTTGCCACCCACCAATTCGGAAGGCTTCAACGCCTGCGGAAGAATGGCGTACTTGATCGGGCCGAATACGGTGGAGTGCACGCCCATCATGAAAAGCACGACGAGCAATAGTGCCAAGTGATGGCCCAAAAATCCGTACGCCGCCAGCACCATCGCCGCGATCTCGAACAGCTTGACGTAACGGATGATGCGGGTCTTTTCGAACTTCTCGGCCAACTGCCCCGCCGTCGCGGAAAACAGAAAGAACGGCAGAATAAACAGCGCCGGCGCCAGGTTCGTATACAAACCCACGTCATGATCCGACAACCCCATTTGGAAGGCCGCCAACATCACCATGGCGTTGCGAAACGCACTGTCGTTGAACGCGGCCAGCGCCTGGGTCCAGAAAAACGGCGCGAAACGTCGACTGCCTAACAGAGCGAACTGGCTCATGCGAATCCCTGGCGGAAACTAATGCTGCGTAGCCTAGCGCGAAAACCGGGCCAGTTACGCACGGCGGCTCGACCCGTTTCGGAGGCAATCTCGGTATGCTTCGAAGGACGGATTTCCATCGCCGTCATCCCCGTGCGACAGGAGCGTCCCTATGCCACTTTTTCAACCCAGACGCGTCGAAAGCCACGCCGACTGGCGCGATACCGACGGCGTCAAGTTGTATACGATCTCGGTGGAAAACCGGACGGTCGATCAGACACCTTATCTGGCGCGGCTCAAAGAAATAAAGCGCGCGCGCAACATCGCCTGGGATACCACGCCAGCGTTCGCGATTTTCCATAACGCCGCCCAGGCGCTTTACCTCGTGCTTGGATGGTGGGGTAACGACAACGAGCTGTTTACGTCCACATCCGCCCGAACGGCGGAGGGATGGGTGGAAGATCCCTCGCGGTTTTCGTTCTGCATCTGGGATATGGAAGTCATGTGGCAGGAGCGCAATTTCTTCGTCGAACACATGTACTGCCACACGCCAGATCTCGAACGTTATCGCGCAGCGCGCTTTACCCTCGCCTGATCATGTTTCTGCTTGCCGCCGACGCCGTTCTGACGCTGCATCTGGCGTTCATTCTGTTTGTCTGCCTGGGTGCATTGCTCGCGTTGAAATGGCGCTGGATTCCCTGGCTGCAACTTCCGGCGGCAGCGTGGGGATTTTTTGTCGAATTAAGCGGGCATCTCTGTCCGCTGACGGATATCGAAAACTATTTTCGAACCCGTGCAGGGGAATCGGCCTACCAAGGTGACTGCATTGGACATTACTTGGTTGCCACGATTTATCCCGAGGGTTTAACTCGATCGATCCAATTCGTGCTGGCGGCGATCGTCCTTGCGATCAACTTAGGCATCTACGCATGGCTGTGGCGGCAACGGGTTCGGCGTAAGCATCGCGGCTAATCGATCCGCATGGATTTACAGGCATCGGCTCGCTTATGCTTGATCACCCAGCGTGCCGCCGATTCGAGCATCCCATGATTATTTTCGGAAGCTGTCATTGCGGAAACATCAGCTTCACGCTCGACTGGAAATCGCAGCCGTCGGAAATATCCGCGCGCGCCTGCACCTGCACGTTCTGCACGAAACACGGCGGCGTCTGGACATCCTGCCCGACGGGCACGCTCACCATCGCGATCAAAGATCTCGCGTACGTTTCTCGCTACGCATTCGGCACGATGACGGCCGATTTCCTGATCTGCACGCGTTGCGGCGTGGTGCCAGTGTCGACAAGCACGATCGACGACAATATGTATGCCGTCGTCAACGTGAATACGTTTCAGAACGTGGATGCGTCTCTGCTGAAACGATCGCCATCGACGCTCGACGGCGAAAACACCGAAGACCGCCTGGCTCGACGCAAACGAAACTGGATCGCTGATGTGCGGTTCGCCGAGAGCCTGTCGCCGCACAATCCAGTGATCGGGTGAGACGGACCATGTGGTACCAAGGCAGCTGCCATTGCGGCGCGGTGAAGTTCGAAGTGGAAGCGTCGGAGACCGTGACGTGCGAAGAGTGCAATTGCTCCATCTGCGCGAAATTCGGGTATCTGCATCTGATCGTCCCCAAATCGCGCTTTCGGTTGCTGCAAGGCGAATCCAGTCTGACGACGTATACATTCAACACCGGCACCGCCAAGCACACGTTCTGCAAAGTGTGCGGCGTGAAGGCGTTTTACATTCCTCGCTCCAATCCAGACGGCTACGACGTCAACGTGCGTTGCCTCGATCCGCAGCCGGCGGCCTTGGATATCCAGCCTTTCGACGGCCGGCATTGGGAATTGCATGGCGCCAAGTTGGCGCACAAGAGCAAAGAAATCTGACGCCTTAAAAAACGAAGCCGGCAATGGCGCCGGCTCGTTAATCACTTGCGATGCAATGCGCGATGCGCGATATCGCGCCGGCAGAACGCGCCGTCAAAATGAATGTGGCGAATAGCGTCGTACGCGTGCTCGCGCGCCGCCGCGATATCTTTGCCAAGCGCGCATACCGTCAACACGCGACCGCCGGCGGTCATGGCGCGGCCTTGTGCATCAAGCTTGGTGCCGGCGTGGAAAACCTTCACGTCCGCGCCAAAGTCGGTATCCAGTCCTTCGATCACGTCGCCGGTTTGCACTTTGGCCGGATAACCGCCGGCCGCCATCACGACGCCGATGGAAGGCCGCGCGTCCCATTGCACGTGCTTGCGGCTCAGCTCGCCATCCAGCGCCGCTTCGATCAAATCGACGAAGTCGGATTTCAGTCGCAGCATGATCGGCTGCGTTTCCGGATCGCCGAAGCGCACGTTGAATTCGATCACTTTCGGCGCGCCGTGCTTGTCGATCATCAGGCCCGCATAGAGGAAGCCGATAAACGGCGCGCCTTCGCTCGCCATACCGCGCAGCGTGGGTTCGATCACTTCCTTGAGGATGCGTTTTTCGACGTCCGGCGTTACCACCGGCGCAGGCGAATACGCGCCCATGCCGCCGGTGTTGGGGCCCAGATCGTTGTCGTCGCGGCGTTTGTGATCCTGGCTGCTCGCCATCGGCAGCGCGAAAGAGCCGTCGCTCATCACGATGTAGCTGGCTTCTTCGCCGTCGAGAAATTCTTCGATAACCACGCGCGCGGACGCATCGCCGAAGGCGTGCGCGCCGAGCATGTCATGCAGCGCGAGTTCGGCGTCGCCCAGCGTTAGCGCGACGACCACGCCTTTACCGGCAGCCAGGCCGTCCGCTTTGATCACGATGGGCGCGCCGTGTTCGCGCACATACGCCAGCGCCTTGGTGAGTTCGGTAAAGACCGCGTAGCGCGCGGTGGGAATGTTGTGGCGGAGCAGAAAATCCTTGGCGAAGGCCTTGGAACCTTCGAGCTGCGCGGCGATGGCGCGAGGCCCAAAGATGCGCATGCCTGCCGCGCGGAATTTGTCGACCACACCGGCCACCAGCGGCACTTCCGGGCCGACCACCGTCAGCTCGACCTTCTCCGCCTTGGCCAACTTCAACAGGCCTTCGATATCGGTGACGGCGACATCGGCATTGCGCACGCCGTGCTCGCGCGCGGTACCGGCGTTGCCGGGCGCCACGATCACTTCGCCGACGCGCCGCGATTGCTTGAGCTTCCACGCCAGCGCGTGCTCGCGACCGCCGTTGCCGATGACCAAAACCTTCATGCCGTTGACTCCGTCACTGCCAGCGCCGAGGGCGCAAGCCGCTTATTGTAGCGGGAGTGCGGGCTTTCGTAGGCTCAAAACGGGGTTCCAGCGGGCTTTCAGGCCGCCACGTGCGGCGCCAGCATGGCCAGCAACGCGGCGCGCGGCAGCTTGCCGGTTTCGTTGCGCGGCAGGCTTTCGACCCGACGCAACGGACGCGGTAGAAACACCGGATCGATCGATGCGCGCAACGCATCGAGGATGACGTGCTCATCCAGCGTCGGCGCCACGGCCAGGGCGGCGATGCGGCGCACGCCAATGGCGTCCGCGTCGTCCAGCTGGACCACGACGCCGTCCTCGACACCGGGGATGGCTAGCAGACGGCGGGTGAGGTCGCCCAGCGAGGCGCGCTTGCCGGCAATTTCCAAGAGATCGGCGTGGCGTCCGCAGAGTTCGAAGCGGCGGCCTTCGTCGTGTAGCGCCACGATATCCGCCAGCACGGTCGGCGCGTCGAGTTGCGGGGCTTCGATCTGCGTGCCGTCCGGCTGCGGATGAAGATGCACGCCGT
The DNA here is from genome assembly GCF_021390675.1 of Dyella sp. 2HG41-7. Lineage (NCBI taxonomy): Bacteria > Pseudomonadati > Pseudomonadota > Gammaproteobacteria > Lysobacterales > Rhodanobacteraceae > Dyella > Dyella sp. 2HG41-7. The sequence goes on along the minus strand of NZ_JAJEJV010000004.1, from coordinate 536,929 downwards.
GATAAAGCGACCAGTGGCTGTCCGCCGTGACGCGTCGCGATGCGAACGCGCAGGTTTCGGTGGATCCGAAGACTTCCAGCAGTGGCGCGTGGAAGCATAGCTCGGCGTCCAAGGCCAGCTCAGGCGGCATCGGCGCGGTCGCTGAGAGCATTGCGGCTAGCGACGGCAGCGTGACGCCAGACGCGACCAATGCACGCAGATGCACCGGCGTAGTAACCAGCACGCGCGGCGCGGGCATCGCTTCCAATGCGGCGGCGATATCGGCCGGGAAAAACGGCCGTCCGGCATGCACCTGCACATCGCCGAGCAGCGGCAACAGGATGGACATTTCCATACCGTAAACATGTTGCGGCGGCACGGTCGCCACCACCGAGAATCGTTCGCCAACCACCTGCTGCAACATGCGCAAATTGCCCGCCGTGCTTGCATGCAGACTGCGCCAGGATTTCGTATTCGGTCGCGGCGTTCCGGTGGAACCGGAGGTGTAGCCCACCGCCACCGTTTGCAGCGCCGATATGGACGGCCAAACGCGTTCGCGCGTTGCCGATGCATCCACCGGCAACGGCGGCAACACGTGATAACGCTGCGGCGCCGGATGCATGGGGCGATCGCCCAAGGCGTGACAACCCGGATGCGCCGCCATCACTTCTTCCACCGCTTGCGGCGCGCGCGATGGCGGCAACAGATTGGCTTGTCCGCGTAACGCGATGGCGCAAAACGCGACGAGAAACGCATAGCGGTCTTCGCACAGATTCACCGCTGCCGATGCTTCCGGCAACAAAGCGGCGACGCGTTCCACATGATCGATAAATTGCGCAGCAGTCACCGGATAACCGTCGTGCACGGCGACCACGCGCTGCGGATCGTCCACCTTCAACAGAGGCAACAGGCGCGCCGCTTCTTCGCGTTGATAGGTGTCGTAGACGATCGCCACGCATGGACTCCCGATTGCTCGTCGATACAACAATCCCCGCGCCGGCCGATTGGGTCGGTTGCTGCCGGTACTCGGGATTGTTTCCTGCATCCCCCATCCTCACGGTGACGGCTGAATCGGCCCCGACCGCGCCATTACCGTGTTTCGCAGGATTCAGGTTCGGATGATAGCGCCTGTCAATGCATCGCGAATGGTGGTGGGTGCGGTCGCGCCACCCAACGGCGCATCCACGACTCCGTCCAGGCGGTCTCCGAAATAGGTTGCGACGGTGACCGTGTCGCGCGCGCCAGGCTGCCCGTGGGGGTTGGCGCTGGTGGATACCAACGCGCCGCCGTACGCCCGGCACAAGGCTGCAGCCGGGCCGTGCGCGGTCACGCGCAACGCGATGCCGGCATGTCCGCCCGCCACCCATTCGGGTACCTCGGCGCTGCGCGGAAAAATCCAAGTGAACGGCCCCGGCCAGCTCGCACGCACTTGCGCCAACACGCCGGCCGGCACCTTGGCCATGTCGATGTAATGTGCGATCTGCGTGAAGTCGGCGGCAATCAGCAACACGCCCTGCGTGGCGGGTCGCTGCTTGAGTTCGAAAATCCGTTCGAACGCCGTGCGGTTATGCGGATCGCAACCGAGACCGAACACGGCTTCGGTGGGATACGCCACCACACCGCCGCTGCGCAATACGTCGGCGGCGCCATCAAGCTCGGCGAGGGTGTAACGCTTACTCATGCGCGCGCCACGCGGGCGAAAGCGCGAGTTTCACGTTCACGCCTTCGCCTTTTTGGCCGCTGCTTTTTTGGTGGCGGTTTTCTTTGTGGCGGCTTTTTTCGCAGCCGTTTTCTTGGTAGCGGCTTTCTTGGTCACCGTCTTTTTTGCCGGCGCTTTTTTCGCCGCGGCCTTCTTCGCGGCCGGCGCCGCTTTCGCGGTAGCGGTCTTCTTGCCGAAGCGGCCTTTCTTCACCGGCGCGGCAGCCAGCAATTCCAGGCACTGCGTTTCGGTGAGTTCCTTGGGTTCCTGATCTTTCGGAATGCGCGCGTTCTTTTCGCCATCGGTGATGTACGGACCGAAGCGACCGTTGAGCACCTGCACGCCGTTGCCGAAATCTTTGATGATGCGGTTGGCGAGCAGCTCGAGCTTTTCCTGCACGATCTGCAGAGCGCGCGGCAATTCGATGGTGTACGGATCGTCTTCCGCCTTGAGCGAGGCGTAGGTGCTGCCCTGCTTCACGAACGGCCCGAAACGACCGACGCCCACGCTCACTTCATCACCGTTTTCCGCTTGACCGAGCTTGCGCGGCAGCTTGAAGAGTTCCAGCGCTTCTTCGAGCGTGATCGTGTGCATGCTTTGGCCGGGACGCAACGAGGCGAATTGCAGTTTCTCGTCGGTGTCCTTGTCGCCGATCTGCGCATACGGTCCATAGCGACCCAGGCGCACGGAAACGGGTTTGTTGCTCTTGGGATCGGTGCCGAGTTCGCGCGCGCCGGTGGCTTCGCTGCGATCGACCGATTCGGTTTTTTCTTCCACCTGCTGCTTGAACGGTTCCCAGAAGCGGCGCATCAGCGGCACCCACGCTTCTTCGCCGCGGCTCACCGCGTCGAGCTCGTCTTCGAGCTTGGCGGTGAAGTCGTAGTCGACGTATTGCGTAAAGTGCTGCGTCAGGAATTTGCTGACCGCGCGACCCACGTCGGTGGGACGGAAGCGGCGATTGTCCAACAACACGTATTCGCGGTTCTGCAGCACTTGAATGATGCTGGCGTACGTGGACGGACGACCGATGCCGTATTCCTCCAGCGCCTTCACCAAACTCGCTTCGGAATAACGCGGCGGCGGCTCGGTGAAATGCTGATCGGCGAGAACGTCCTGCAGCGGAACCTGCTCGCCCTTGACGAGTTTCGGCAAGCGACGACCTTCGTCGTCGTCCTCGGCGGATTTCTGATCGCGACCTTCTTCGTACACGGCAAGAAAGCCCGGATCGATCACCGTGGTGCCGGTCGCGCGAAACGCCGCATCGCCGCCTTTCACATGCTTGAGATCGAAATCCACCGACACGGTGTTCATCGTGGCGTGAATCATCTGGCACGCGACCGTGCGCTTCCAGATCAATTCGTACAACTTGCGCTGATCATCGGTAAGGAACGCGGCCACTTCGCGCGGCGTGCGCATGGCGGAAGTGGGACGAATCGCTTCGTGCGCTTCCTGCGCGTTCTTGGATTTGGTGCGATACACCTGCGGATGATCCGGCACCGCTTTTTTGCCGTAGTCGCGCGCAATGAGCTGGCGCAGTTCGCCGAGCGCGTCGCCCGAGAGCGCGGTGGAGTCGGTACGCATGTAGGTGATCAGACCGACATTGCCTTCGCTGCCGATGCTCACGCCTTCGTACAACCCTTGCGCGATTTTCATCGTGCGCGTGGTGCCGAAGCCGAGTTTGCGCGCGGCTTCCTGTTGCAAGGTCGACGTGGTGAACGGCGGCGCAGGACGGCGCTTGCGTTCCTTGCTGCCGACTTCGCTGACCGTGAGGCTGCCGTGCGCGGCTTCTTTCAGCGCGGCGCGCGCCGCCATCGCATCGGTTTCGTTGGTCAGGTCGAACTGTTCGAATTTCTTGCCGTTGAGCTTGGTGAGGCGCGCGCTGAAATCGCCGTCGGCGTGCTTGAGCTGCGCTTCCACGGTCCAGTATTCGCGCGCTACGAAGGCTTCGATTTCTTCTTCGCGCTCCACGATCATGCGCAGCGCCGGGCTCTGCACGCGACCGGCGGAAAGACCGCGCTGCACTTTGCGCCACAGCACGGGCGAAAGGTTGAAGCCGACCAAATAGTCCAGCGCGCGGCGCGCTTGCTGGGCGTCCACCATGTCGTGCGAAAGTTCGCGCGGTGCAGCGACGGCGGCCTTGATCGCCTTGGGCGTGATCTCCGAAAACACCACGCGATGCATTTTCTTGCCTTTGGCGAGGCCGCGCTCCTTGAGGATCTCGCTGATGTGCCAGCTGATCGCCTCGCCTTCGCGATCCAAGTCGGTCGCGAGGAAGATGTCGTCGGCGACCTTGGCCGCCTTGGCGATGGCGTCGACGTGTTTCTCGTTGCGCTCGATCACCTCGTACTTCATTTCGAAGTTGTGGTCCGTGTCGACCGCGCCCTCTTTGGGCTTCAGGTCGCGCACGTGACCGTAGGAGGCCAGGACCTGGAAGTCCTTGCCGAGGTATTTGTTGATCGTCTTGGCCTTGGCCGGCGACTCGACGATGAGCAGGTTCTTTGCCATGTAGCTTGAGATTCCGAGAAGTCCATGTGCGGCCGTTTCTGAACGGTCGCCTATTAATAGTTGGGGCACGCCGGCTTAACGGCTGTCAAGCTGGTACGTGTGAAAGCGAGGTCTAGCGCGCCTTCTGGGCAAGATCAAAGACCCGGTAGAAGCTGATAGCGACCACCCGGCAAGCCCTCGACGCAGCCTTCCAGCTCCAGCATGAGCAGCATGGATGACAAGACGGCGGCACTCTGCCCGGTGCGCGTCGCCAGGTCGTCCAAAGCCATAGGATCGTGTCCGAGCACGTCCAGCAGCCGCTGGTATTCCGGATCGTCGCGCCAGCCGCCAGCCGCCGATTGAGCGCGCCCCACAGGCGCCGCCGGGTTCCGTTCGAGGCGCTGCGCCAGGTCGGCGCCGAGCGCCCGCGCAGCGGGAACCAGGGTTTCGGCAATTTCCGTGGGGCTTTCGACCAATCGCACACCGTCCCTGATGAGTCGGTGGCAGCCGCGAGCGAGCGGATTATGGATGGAACCGGGCACGGCGAACACCTCCCGCCCCTGTTCGCCCGCCAGCCGGGCGGTGATCAGGGAGCCCGACTGCAGCCCCGCCTCGATCACCACGGTCCCCAGCGACAACCCCGCGATGATGCGGTTGCGGCGTGGAAAGTGATCCGCCCGAGCTGCCGTGCCTGGTGGAAATTCGCTGACCAGCGCGCCCTGCGCCGTCACGCGACCGGAGAGCTCGCGATGCTTGCGTGGATAGACTAGATCCGGCCCCGTGCCGACTACCGCAATCGTGGGATGACCTGCCTCCAAGGCCGCCTCGTGCGCGGCGCCATCGATGCCGTCCGCCAAACCGCTGGTGACCACAAAGCCGGCGAGCGCGAGATGCCGCGCGAACGCGCGTGCGTTCGTTTTCCCGGCCGCGCTGGCGCTGCGCGCGCCGACGATCGCCACCTGCGGATGCAGCAACAAGCTGGCGTCACCGGCCACGAACAACGCGACCGGCGGCTGCGGAATGGTTTCCAACTGCGGCGGAAAATCCGCATCGGTACAGCGCAGCAGGCGATGCTGTGGATCGCTCAACCATGCAAAATCGGCGGCGAGACGCGCCTCATCGGGCTGTTCCAGCCACGCCTGCGCTTCCGCGCCGAGGGTGAAGGCATGACGTCGAAGATCACTGAGTACGCCGCCGATACTCCCAGCCGCCGCGGCGAGGCGTTCGCGCAATCCGCCGGGGCCCAGACCTGGCGTGCGCAGCGCCACCAACCAATCGCGCAGTTCCGCTTGCTCGTTCATCCGTCGAGTCTACGCGAGCCCAGAAACGGCAACGGCGCGGATTGACCGCGCCGTGCTGTGGGTATTTACGCTAACTAAGGCGCGTTATTCGGGCATCTTCGCGCGTGCGCCGACCTTCACCGGCTTCAGACCGTCCATCACCAAGCCGTAGCTGACGTGATCGAAGGTGCGGAAGATCATCATGTGGCCGACGTATTCGTCCGGCAACGTCACGAACTTGTGGTCATAGCGACTGAAGCTGCTGTGCGCCACGTCGTCGGGCACCTGCTCGCCCGGCTGCCACAAGGAGAACGTGGTGCCGTTGTCGACGCCGTCTTTCGAACCCACCGACAGCACCACCACGTCGTACGGGCCAACCTGGCTCATGCGCTCTTGCGCAAAGGCGATCACGCGCGCGCCATCGGGCGAGCTCTTCGGCGGATGCGGGTAGTAATACGGGTCGTACGGGTTGTCGTCGATCGGCATCAAGCGATCGCCGGCGCGGATTTCCACGATGGAATTGAGCAGCAGCAATGTGGACGGATCGCCGCCGCGCAGCACTTCGGCCTCGCCGATCACCGTCACTTCCATCCCCAGCGTTTTGCCGCGGAAGGCATGATCCGGCGTGACGTTGTCGACGCTGGTGGCCCATTCTTCGTTCCAGGGCGTACGGATGGTGGCGACGTCGCTGTCGGCGATGTTGGCCGTCATGCCGTCGCTTTCCTCGGCGCCGGAACCGCCATGGGTGCGGAACACATGCGTCGGACGCACGATCGCCCAGCGCTGGCCCGGCTTGGCGTCGAGATTGCGCACGTAGACATTGCGGCCGACGGTGCCCGTGAGGTCGCCTTCTTCGAAGCCCATCACATACGGGGCGTTCTTCACCTCGTCCGGATCGACCACGCGCGAATCTTTCAAGAATTGCTTGATCTGATCGAGCGGAACGGCGGGGATGGCCTCGCCTTCGCGATGCATGGAGGGCTCCAGACGCAACGCCGGCCCGCCATTGATAAAGGACAGATCCAGCACGTCGCCCGGATAGATCAGGTGCGGATTACGAACCTGGGGATTGGCCTGCCAGATTTCCGGCCATAGCCAAGGCTTGGACAGGAAACGGGCGGAGATGCCCCACAGGGTATCGCCCCGATGGACGGTATAGCTGTCGGGGTGATCGGCACGAAGCTGAGCCCCAGCCGCATAGACGGCCACGGTGACCAGCATGCCGGCCAGCAGCCCAATGGACTTTTTGATCATAAACGGGAATCCCCCTCCCCCTACGCTCGGGCGAGTGTAACCGAACCGTTAACCCAAGCAACACGAGCCAGTTGGCAAATTCGTGCGCCGACAGCATGTTGAAGCACGTACAATAACCATATTCTAGACCGCGCGCGGCGGGGCTTTTATTAAATTGCCCGCAGTTCCGGCGCCTGAGGTAATCCGCTCATGTCTGTCCTGACCATTCTCGAATTCCCCGACCCCCGGTTGCGCACGAAAGCCGCGCCCGTCACCACGTTCGACGCCGCATTGAAGCAGTTCGTCGATGACATGTTCGAGACTATGTACGCCGCCAACGGCGTCGGTCTCGCCGCGACGCAGGTCAACGTGCACCAGCGCGTGCTCGTCGCGGACATGAGCGAAGAGCGCAACCAACCCCTCGCGTTGATCAACGCGGAGATTCTGGAGAAGGACGGCACGCAGGTGTATCAGGAAGGATGTTTGTCCTTCCCCGGCATCTATGCCGACGTCACCCGCGCGTTGAAAGTGAAAGTGCGCGCGCAGGATGTCGAAGGCAAAACCTTCGAACTGGAAGTGGAAGGTCCGCTCGCTGTGTGCATTCAGCACGAGATGGATCATCTGGCCGGCAAGGTGTTCGTCGATTACTTGTCGCCGCTCAAGCGTTCGATCCTGCTCAAGCGCATGGAGAAGCAGCGCAAGCAGGCTGCGAGCGCGTGAGCTTGCGCATTGTTTTTGCGGGCACGCCGGAATTCTCCGTCCCATGTCTTGAAGCATGCCGAGCGAGCGGCGCTGAAGTCGTTGCCGTTTATACGCAACCGGATCGCCCCGCTGGCCGTGGCCGCAAGCTCACACCCAGTCCCGTGAAGCAGGCGGCGCTCGCCGCAAATATTCCGGTCGAGCAACCCGAATCGCTGAAAACCGTCGAAGCGCGCAATACGTTGGAAGCGTATCGCCCCGACTTGATGGTCGTCGTTGCATACGGTTTGATTCTTTCGCGCAAAGTGCTCGCGATTCCGCGCCTCGGTTGTTGGAACGTACACGCAAGTCTGTTGCCACGCTGGCGCGGCGCCGCGCCGATTCAACGCGCGATTCTCGCCGGCGATGCAGAATCCGGCGTCGATCTGATGCAGATGGAAGCTGGGCTCGATACCGGCCCTGTGTTGCTCGAACGTCGCACCGTCATCACGCGTGAGGACACCGGCGGCACGCTGCACGATCGTCTTTCCGTTCTCGGCGCGGATGTACTCGCCGAAGGTTTGCGCCGCACGTTGGCAGGCGAAATGCTGCATGCGACGACGCAATCCGATGACGGCGTGGTCTACGCGCACAAGTTGGAAAAAACCGAAGCGCGCCTCGATTTTTCGAAGCCGGCGATCGCGCTGGAACATCAAGTACGCGCGTTCGACCCCTGGCCCGTCGCCGAAGGCGATATCGCCGGCGAAAACGTGCGTATCTGGGCCGCTCGCGCCATCGATCAATCGCACGATGCAACGCCCGGACAAGTGATCGGCGCACAACGCGATGGCATCGACATCGCCTGCGGCGAAGGCGTATTGCGCGTCGCGGCGTTGCAACGCGCGGGCGGCAAACGCATCAGCGCGGTCGATTACCTCAACGCACGTCCCGAATTGCGTCAGGCGCGATGAACGACACGCGCGCCCTCGCTGCGCAAGCGCTGGCGGATATCGCGCTACGCGGCGTATCGCTGCGCGAAGCGATGGATCAGCGCGCACCGAAGCTGCGCGATCCACGCGACCGCGCCTTGCTTACTGCTTTGTTGAGCGATGGCGCGCGCTGGTGGTTGCGCTTCGACGCCGCGCTCGATCGCTTGCTGGATAAACCGCTGCGCCGCAAAGAACCCGAAGTGCATGCGTTGCTGGTGCTTGGCATCGTGCAGTTGGAAATTCTGCAAATGCAGGATTACGCCGCCGTCGCCGCTACCGTGGAGGCCGTGCGCGCGTTGAACCGTCCGCGTCTGGCCGGATTGGTGAACGCCATCCTGCGTCGCTGGCAGCGCGAACGCGTCACGCTGTTGGCCCAATTGGATGCGCAAGCACAGACGCGCTACGCGCTTCCGCCGTGGCTGACCGACACCATCGCTACCGATTGGCCCACGCACGTGGAAGCCGTGCTCGCCGATAGCAATCGCGAACCGCCGTTGATGTTGCGCGCGAATCGTCGCCGTGCTGCGCGCGATGTGCTGATTGAGCAACTTCGCGCCGCCGGTTACACCGCCGACGCGCATCCCTGGCTGGTCGACGGCATCGTGCTGCCGCATAGCAGCGATGTGACGCGCATGCCCGGCTTCTCCGATGGGTTATTCGCCGTGCAAGATGGCGCTGCGCAAGTCGCGGCCGATCTGCTCGATATTCACGATGGTCAACGCGTGCTCGACGCGTGCGCCGCGCCGGGCGGGAAAGCGTGTCATGTGTTGGAACGCGCGAATATTTCGCTTACCGCTGTCGAATTCGACGCACCGCGCGCTGCGCGCATTCGTCAAAACCTGGAGCGGCTAGGTCTACAGGCCGATCTGCGCATCGGCGATGCGGGCGATCCCTCCGCCTGGTGGGACAAGCAAGCTTTCGATCGCATCCTGATCGACGCACCTTGCTCGGCGACTGGCGTGTTGCGTCGTCGACCGGATGTGCGTCTGCATCGTCGCGCCAGCGATATCGATACGCTGGTCGCGCAGCAACAGCGAATTCTGGCGGGGCTGTGGCCGTTGCTCGCGCCGGGCGGACGTCTGGTCTATGTCACCTGCTCGCTGTTGCGTGCAGAGAATGAAGCGGTGATCGCGCATTTCTTGAAAGATCACGACGATGCGCGCGTTGTGCCCGTGCAACTTCCGGCGGGACAACCTGCAGCGATCGGCTGGCAAATCCTGCCTGGCGATGACGATCTCGACGGCATGTACTATGCCGTGCTTGAACGGCGGTGATGCCGATGCATGCCTCAAGCAACTCCCTCCCCTACGTGCAGTAGGGGCGGTTGGGGTGGGGTGAAGTCCCCACAACTTGCGGCAAGCTCGGACCACCCCCTCCCAACCTCCCCCTGCAAGCAGGGGGAGGAGTAAGTACTCGGACGCTTGCATGTCGATCACCGCTGCCACAACTCAGGAACGCCGCCAGTTCTGGCTACTGGTCTTCTTCGCCATCCTGATCCTCGGCGTCGGTATCGGCCTGCGCGATCCCTGGCCGTCCGACGAACCCCGCTACACGCTCGCCGCGAAACAAATGGTGGAAAGCGGCGACTGGTTGTTCCTGCATCGCGGCGTGGAGCTTTACGCAGACAAGCCGCCGATGCTGATGTGGTTGGAAGCCGCCAGTTTCGAGCTGGTGCGGAACTGGCGCATCGCTTTCATGCTGCCGTCGTTTCTCGCTGCGCTGGGCACGCTGTGGCTCCTCTATGACCTTGGTCGACGTCTGTGGGATCGCAAGACGGGCATGTACGCCGCGATGGCGGCGCTGATGTGCATCCAGTTCGTGTTTCAAGCCAAGCGCGCGCAGATCGATCCGCTGGTCGTGTTCTTCATTACTGCAGCGAACTGGGGCTTATTGCGTCATACGTTGTGCGGACCGAATTGGCGTTTGTACTGGTTCGGCTGTTTTTGCGCAGGCCTCGGCGTCATCACGAAGGGCGTCGGCTTTCTCGCGTTGTTGATGTTGGTGCCTTACGCGTTCGCTGCGTTCGGTCGATGGAACGGTGTTAGCGCGATGAACAACGGCGCGCGGTGGCATTGGCTGCTGGGCCTCGTCGCCACCTTGTTCGCGATCGCGTTGTGGTTGGTTCCCATGCTGCTGGTCGCGCGCGCGCACGCCGACAATCCGGTGTATGCGGCTTACGTGCACAACATTCTTTTCCATCAAACCGCGGGCCGCTACGCACATGCGTGGCACCACATCCATTCGGCGTTCTTCTATCTGCCGTTGATGGTCTACAACTGGCTGCCGTTGTCGCTGACCTATCCCGGCACGTTTCCGCGTTGGTGGAATGCGTTGAAAGCCAAGGATGCGCGCATCCTGCTGCCGCTGGGATGGATCGTGCTGGTGCTCGTGTTTTTCAGCGCATCCGCCGGCAAACGCGACGTGTACGTGCTGCCTATCGTGCCGATGCTGGCGTTGATCACTGCACCCTATCTTGAAGCGTTGCTCGCCACGCGCTGGCTGCGCGTGCTCGGCGCTGCGTTTCTGCTTGTGATCGGCGGCTGCATGCTTGGGCTGGGCGTTTACGCATTAACGGCGCATCCGGCGTTCGCCACCAAGCTCGCTTACGATCGCGGTTTCAATGGACCTGCGGACAGCTTGTGGTGGATGTGCATCGTTATCGGCGCCGCGCAGTGGTTGGCGCTCGCCATTTTCCGCTTGCGTCGCGTGCACGTCGCGGTGGCCAGCGGCATGCTGGCGCTGTGGCTGGTGTGGGGACTGTGGGCGTATCCATTGCTCAACGACAGCAGTTCGTCGGCGGAGCTTATGCAACATGTCAGCGCGCGTTTGAGTGCACAAGACGAAGTAGGTTTGGTCGATTGGAAGGAACAAAACATGCTGATGCTCGACCGGCACGCGATGGACTTCGGTTTCAGCGCGCCTACATCGCAGCAGTTCGTGCATGCCGTGCAATGGCAGGCTGCCGCGCCGGCTACGCGTTGGCTGTTCGCACAAGATCCATCCATGGGCGAATGCGTAGATCGCCGCAAAGCCATCAACGTCGGGCACGCCAATCGCCGCAATTGGTGGCTGTTCAAATCCGACGCGGCGATCCAAGGCTGCGTACCTAAGAATGCCGACGAAATGCCGGAGCCCGACGATGCCGCAAACTGATCGCACCATGCTGCGTTGTCAGTTAATTGCCCGCGACAACGCCGCGGGCCTCAGTCGCGATCTGCCACTCTTGGCGGACGCACTGCAAGGTACGAGTTGCCAGACGCAGACCACCGGTTTGCCGCATCGCGGACGGTTCGCCGAATGGTTGACGCGTATGACACTTGCGCGCAAACCGCCCGCGTTCGACGTAAACGTAATGCTGGAACGCATCCGCCCCGAATTTCTGCGCGGCGCGAAGCGCAACGTGCTGATACCGAATCCAGAATATTTTCGGCCACAGGACAAAGCCGCGCTGTCGATGGTGGATGCGGTGTGGGTGAAAACCCATCACGCCGAGCGCCTGTTCCAACAGCTTGGCGCAACCACACGTTTTATTGGCTTCACTAGCACGGATCGATACGACGCCAGCGTCGCGCGTCGCTACACTTTCTTTCACGGCCCGGGGCGCAGCGGCAACAAAGGCACGCAAGCCTTGCTCGAGCTATGGCGCAAGCATCCCGAATGGCCGATGCTCACCGTGGCCTGGCGTCGTAAACGCGTCGAGATCGAAACGCTGCCGGCAAACGTCACCCTGATTCGCGACCATCTCAGCGACGCCGATTATCGCCGTTTGCAAAACGAACATCGCTTTCACCTATGCCCGTCGCAAACCGAAGGTTTCGGCCATTATTTGGTCGAAGCGATGAGTTGCCGCGCAGTTGTCGTGACCTTAAATGCCGAACCGATGAACGAACTGGTGAGCGTCGAGCGCGGCTTGCTGGTGCCCGCGCAAGCCATTGGCACGCAAGACCTCGCCACGACGTATGGCTTTACCGAAACCAGTATGGAAGCGGCCATCGAACGATGCTTGAGCATGGATGTTTCGACGGCCGAAGCGATGGGCGAAGCCGCGCGCGCTTGGTTCGAACATAACCATGCGCATTTCCCGCAACGATTACAGAACGCATTAGCCGCGCTGTAGCGCTAGCTGTTGACGAATTCCGCGGTGTGCTGATCGATGCCAAGCTCGCAACGCACAAGGCGCTGCTCGATGCTCGCCTTGAGCAACCGATTGTTCGGCAAATCGGGATCGTTCAAGTTTTCCTGCTGACGCGTGGAGTGCTCAAAGTGCATCGCCAGCGCGCACCACTTCAGCGCTCGGCGGCGCAAACCTGCGTTCTCCAGTCTCACGACCAACTCGCGATCTTCCGCGCCATAGCCTTCCATGCGCTCGTCGAAGCCGTTGACGCGCAAAAGATCCTCACGCCAGAAACTCATATTGCAGCTCATCACGCGGCCGCCGTTGCGCGAGCGCGCTTTCCAACGCGCCAATAACGGCTGGCGAAACGCGTAAAGCCGGCGTGTACCGTCGAACTCATGAAAGTTCGCTTTTACCCACGGTGCGTAAACCGGCTCGCCGCCCGCAAGGAGGCGTTGGCTTTCCGCATCGTTCGCCTTGAGTCGACCGCCCTGCAGAAAAAAACCAGGCTCGGCCATCATCAAGTGGTCGGCGATAAATCGGGGATGGATCATCATGTCGCCGTCCAGCAGCACGATGTAATCGCCTTTGCTCGCCGCAATACCGCGGTTGCGCGAGCGCGCGGCGCGGAAGCCCAAATCTTCCTGCCACACATGCCGCAACGGCACCGGCAAGCTTTCGCTGGCGCGCGCAATCAGCACAGCGGTTTCCGCACCTGAACCGTCGTCGGCGATCAACACCTCGTCAGGAAGACGCGTCTGCATCGCCACACTTTCCAGCACGCGCGCCAACGCGGCCGGCCAGTTGTAGGTGGTGATAACCAGCGAAACGTTCATGCCGAGCGCTTTGCGGGGTTCGGCCGAGCGAAGGTCCAGCTCAGCGCCAGCGGTAGCCACGTAATCAACCAGCCGGGTCGCGGACTATCCAACAGGTGCGGCAGATCGAATTCCACGGCGATCGAACCGAACACCCACAGGCCAAGCACGATCAAGCCAAGCGCATCGTGCCGATGACGCCATGCACGCCAGCCGAGCGCCAGCCAAATGCCGAGCCACATCAGCACCGCCGGCAAACCCAGTTCGATGGCGAGCTGCGCGAACATGTTGTGCGCGTGATCGAGCGTTTCGTTGCCGGCTTCGATGGTGAACGCCGTGCCCTGCCCCAAGCCGCGCAACGGATGTTGCAGAAACATATCCAACGATTTCGCAAAGATTTCCGGGCGCAGCGACAAACCGCGCTCCATCAGCACATGGAATCCGGCGACGACACCCAATACGCCAAGGACGCAGATCACGCCCGCATACAGCCACGCGCGCCGACCGCCGCGGCACAGCACCATCACCACCAGCGCGCCGAACAACGCAGCCCAGGCGCTGCGCGTAAACGTAAGCAGGATAAACAGCGCGAGTGTGCTGATCGCCAGCCACTTCACCGTCACCCAGCGCCAACCTTCCGCGCGCCAAGGCCACAACCAGATCAATCCCGCGCCCATGCCGGCCGCCGCGAGATTGGCGTTACCCATCACACCGATGCCGATCAGACGATCGTCCGTGGGCGGATGCAGCGCAAATTCGACGATGTCGAACACGGACACCGCGGCGAGCACCAAAGCGCAATTGACCAGTAGCCAACGCGTACGCGCTTCGTTTCCGCCGAAAACCCAATGGCAGGCGATCAGAAACAAAAAGATGCTGAAATCGCGCATCGCTTCGTCGCCGCGGTGCGGCGCGTGACTCCACGCCAGCGACACGCAACCCCACGCCAGCAAGGCGATCACCCACGGCATCGTCGGCATCTTGCACACATCGACCACGCGCTTGGGTCGCATCGCGATCAGCGCCAGCGTCGGCAGCCACATCGTCAACGCCAAAACGATTTGATACGCCTTGCTGGGATTGAACGAAATGCTGGACGGCATCACCGCCATGCCAATGATGAGCCACGCCATGCCCGCCATCAGCAAGCGCTGCAACACCACCACGATGGGAGTGTTGCCCTGCGGGTTCCTGCTTTCCGTTTCCGTCGGAAGTCGCAACGGAGCGGTCATGCGCGTTGGCTCCCTGGCTTGCGGATATCCGCCGCCGGCGAGAGCACAAAATCCGCGAGATGCGCGTCTAGACCAAACTCGCTGCGCACCAGATGGCGTTCCGCGCTAGCGAACAAGAGTTTGTTGTTGGGCAATTCCGGATCGGCCGGATCCTGCGACGACACCGAGGCGTGCTCCAAGTGCAGCGCCAGCGCCGCAAATTTGATTTGCGAACGGCGCAATCCCGCATTGCGTAAACGAATATCGATTTCCAAATCCTCGCTGCCGTAACCGTGCATCCGCTCGTCGTAACCGTTGACGCGCAGCAGATCCTCGCGCCAGAAACTCACATTGCATCCCATCGGATGACCGGTGGAACGCGACTTGATGCGCGCCAGCCACGGCAACCGCAACGTGTGATGTCGACGGCCGAAGTGATACGTGCTGCGATCGTTGTCGTCGCGGAAATACGCATCAACGAACCAACCAAAACGCGGTTGACCGCCAGCGAGCAGGCGATCGGTTTCGGGAACCGTGGTGCGGATGCGCGTGCCCTGCAAAAACCGACCTTGCTGCGCGAGGCTCAGGTGATCCTCCACGAAGCGCGGATGCGCCAGCATGTCGCCGTCGAGCTGGATCACGTATTCGCCATGCGCGGCGGCAATCGCGCGATTGAGGATGCGCGCCTTGCGAAAACCCTCGTCCGCTTGCCACACGTGACGCAACGGCACCGGAAAGGTCTTGGCGATCTCGGCCAGCAATTGGGCCGTGTCTTCGCGCGATCCGTCGTCGGCCACGATCACTTCATCTGGCAGGCGGCTTTGCTTGGCCAGACTGCGCAGCGAAAGGGCCAACGCCTCCTTCCAGTTATAGGTGGAGACCATGACGGTAACGCTGGCCACGGCAGACTTGGGCATGACGATCTCGGTTTCCAATACGACTCACGAACGCCGATGCATCATTTCGCCATGCGGGCCGGCACATTTCGAGCTCACGAGAGGCCAAATGTGGTGAGCCGCCCGTGCGGCGCGCATCTTACCTTACCCTATAACGCGAGAATGGAACGTCGCCGGAACGCAGCACACCTAGCCGTGACCCGGCTCACACCCCTCGGCACGTCGGATGCCCGCTAGAATGCGCGCATGGCGCCCCTTCTACCCATCACGCTTGTTGTGATCACCCGCAACGAAGCGCAAAAAATCGCGCGTTGCCTGGACAGCGTGCCGTTCGCTGCCGAAAAACTGGTGGTCGACAGCGGCAGCACCGACGATACCGTGGCGATCGCGCAAGCCCATGGCGCGCGCGTGGTGCATCAGGATTGGCTGGGTTTCGGGCCGCAGCGTAATTTTGCTGCCACACAATGCCGTCACCCTTGGATACTCGCGCTGGATGCAGACGAGTACCTCACGCCCGAACTCGTCGACGAACTGCAACGTCGCCTGCCGGCCTTGATGGAAAGCGACGCGGCGGCGGCGATTCTGCGCCGGCATCTCATCTACATGGGCAAGCCCATGCGCTGGTACCGCCCTGCGGTCGGCGAAAAGATGGCGCGTTTCTATCACCGCGACCGCGCGCGCTGGAACGATGTGCGCGTGCACGAGTCGCTGCAATTCAGCGGCGCATCGGTCACCTTTCATGCGCCGTTTCTGCACGACAACAATCCCAGCCTGGTGGAGAAGCAGCTTAAAGTGCTGCTTTACGCCGAACTGAAATGTCGCGACTGGCTGGACAAGAACAAGCCGACTCGCATGTGGCAAACACCCTTCGTGTTCGCGCTGGCGTTCTTCAAAGACTACGTGTTGCGCCTCGGCTTTCTCGACGGTTGGCGCGGTTACGCCATTGCGCAAACGGCCGCCAGCTACGCGGCATACAAGCGCATGCGTTACTACGAAATGCGCCAGAATCCCGCCTCCCGCGACACCGCTGCCGCCGCGCTCACGCGTAGCGGACTGGATCATTGAACGATGCCGAAGCACTACCTTCTCTACGGATCGGAACGTTACGCGCTGGCCATCCTGCGCCCGCTGCAAGACGCCATCCGCGCGCGTGGCGATGAAACCGCCTGGTTCTTCGACGGTCCCGGCGCGGAAGATCTGGTCGAAGGCGAACGCCTGCTCAGCGTGCAGGACGTGCGCAAGTGGAATCCCATCGCGGTGATCACGCCCGGCAATCATCTGCCGCATTTCTTTCCCGGCGTGAAAGTCGAGGTGTTCCACGGCTTCGACGCAGGCAAACCGCGACATGTCTACATCCGCGGATTCTTCGATCTGTACTGCACCACCGGTCCGCGCGATACGGAGAAGTTCGGCGCGCTCGCGAAACAACTCGGGCATTTTGCGGTAACGGAAACGGGCTGGCCGAAAGTCGATCCCTTTATGAAGGAAATCGCCGGGCCGCTTCCACCCGTGCGCACCCCGCGCGTCATTTTGTATCACTCCACCTTCTCGCCATCGTGGAGCGCAGCGGAAACCTTGTACGACGAAGTGAATCGTCTTTCGCGCGACGGGCGTTGGCGCTGGATCGTTTCCTTCCATCCCAAGATGAACCCGGAGACGGTGGCGAAGTTCAAGTCGCTGCAGAACGCGTATCTGACGTTCGCCGAGAACGACAATATTCTCGAACTGTTCCCGCAGGTCGACATGATGTGTTCGGATACATCGTCTGCGTTGAACGAGTTCCTGCTCACCGGCAAACCGGTGGTGACGTTCAAGAATCGCGCGCCCGGTCCGCAGCTGATCGATATCGACGATCCGTCGCAATTCGAGCCGGCCATCGAGCGAGCGCTGGCGCGTCCGCCGGAACTGATGCAGGCGATTCGCGCATACAGCGACGCGATCCATCCTTATCGCGACGGTCACTCAAGTGAACGGGTGCTGGATGCGATCGACGCGTTTATTGTCGCTGGCGGACGCAATCGCAAAGCCAAGCCCTTGAATTTGTGGCGCAAGCTAAAGTTGCGCCGTCGCATCGGTTATTGGGGTCCGGCCTGAATACAGAACCAGTTCAGGCGCTCAAGTTGTTAAAATTCCGATTACATCAACACGGATGGCCTTAGAAACGTGTCTCCTACTCACTATCGCCGTTCTGAAGTGTTACGCAGCGTGTGGCCGTGGCTGCCGTTGTGGACCGTTGTCGCGCTGATCGCGATCTTTTCGCATGGCCCGATGCCGCTCTACTCGACGCGCACGCTCGCCGTGGCGTGGGACATGTGGCGCGACCATCACTGGCTGGTGCCGCATATCAACGGCGAGGCGTACAGCGAGAAAGTGCCGCTGCTGTACTGGCTGATTCATGCCGGCTGGTTCGTGTTCGGCGTCAACGACGTGTGGCCGCGCGTGCTGGAAGTGATTTTCGGCGGCGTGCAGCTGGTGCAGGTGTCGATACTCGCGCGTCGTCTTTTCCCGGAGCGCCCGTGGGTGTCCAAAGCGGCGCCGTGGATGTTGATGGCGTTGTCGTACGCCTTCCTGTTCGGCCTGCAAGTGATGTACGAAGTGCTGCTTGCCGATTGCGTGCTCGGCGCGCTGCTGTGCTTGACGCCAACCGTGCGCCGCAGCGAACCGCGCTGGTTGTTGTTTGGCGTTTTGATCGGCGCCGGCCTGCTCACCAAGGGACCGGTGATGCTGCTGCATATCGCGTTTCCGTGGCTGCTGGGCCCGCTGTGGAACGATTGGGCGCGCGAACATCGCGCACGTTGGTACGGTCGCGGTGCGTTGTCGGTGCTGTTGGGTTTCGCGTTGTTGGTGGCGTGGGCGGTACCGGCCGGCTTCAGCGGCGGCGATGCGTATCGCCACCGTTTGTTCTTTACGCAAACCGCTGGTCGCGTGGTAAACGGCGCACAGCACGACGAGCAATTGCAAAGCCATCCCAACTGGTTCGGCTGGTACCTGGTGTGGCTGCCGATGCTGCTGTTCCCGTTCAGCGGTTGGCCGCGCGCATGGGTTGCGTTGGGCACGCTGCGCAAACCGTTCACCAACGGTCTGCGCTTTGCGCTTTGCTGGCTGATTCCTTCGTTCGTGGTGTTTTCGTTGATCAGCGGCAAGCAGTGGTATTACCTGCTGCCGGAATTCGGCGGCTGGATGTTGCTGGTCGCCGGCGCCATCGCGGAATTGCGCGAGCAACGCGTGGCGCTGTCGGAAAACTACTGGCTGGGCAGCTGGATTCTTGGCGTCGGCGGCATTCTCTTCGCCGTAGTGCTGTTCGCGTTGCCGTACATTTCAGCGAGCCAAACGATTCACAGCGAATGGATCGTCGGCGCCGCGCCGTTCAGCCGCACCTTCAGCGTCGCCTTCTTGCTGCTGGGTTGTTTGCTGCTGATGCGCGGACGCGGTGAAATGCGTCGCGTCGCCGTCGCCGGTTTGCTCGGCGCGCTTGCGCTCAACACGCTGTTTACGCTCACGCTGTGGCACAAATACGATTTGAGCCCGACCACCGCGCTGATTTCCTCCGCGCAATCCGAACATCATCCGGTCGCGTTCGAAGGCAGCTACGAAGGCCAATTCCATTTCGCCGGACAGCTCACGCAATCGATCATCGAACTGCGCGACGGGCAAGCGCTGCAGACATTCGCCAGCGATCATCCGGATGGTTTGATCGTGACGCACCCCAATCAACTCGACGCCACGGCCCGTCGTTACGCGTTGCTGGCGCAGCCGTTCCGTTCGTCCTGGCTGGCCGTGTGGTCGGCGCCGACTTTGGCGGCGCTGCGCTCCGGTCGCACACCATCGGAACCGGCACAACCGCCGCGCGTCTTCCCTGCGGGTACCGCGGCGGTGCAGTACGGCGCGGAGCCGTGACATCGCTGATCGACAGCCTGCGCGCGCAGCGCGATGGTCCGCGCGATGGCGCGTTGCTACGGTTTTCGTTGGGGAAAGCGTTGCTTGATGCCGGCGATGCAAAGGGCGCGATGGAAGAACTTCGGCGCGCAGTGGCGTTTGATGCGCATTACTCCGCCGCTTGGAAATTGCTCGGCAAGGCGTGTTTGGCGAATGCCGATGAAGCGGGCGCTGCGGACGCGTGGCGGCAAGGCATTGCTGTCGCGCAGGAACGTGGTGACAAGCAAGCCGAAAAGGAAATGGCGGTGTTTTTGCGCAGAATCGAGCAGAAGTAGGTTCAATTCGCCAGCCATAACCCTACCTCACCGTCATTCCGGCGAAGGCCGGAATCCAGTTAAGTACGCTGTGCGAAGCACGCAAAATCTAAGAAGTTGAGTGCTTCGCACGACACGTTTGTACTGGATTCCGGCCTGCGCCGGAATGACGGTGAGGTATACGAAACTCTTCCGCAAAATAGCCCTCAATATGGACTCGGCCGGTTATCCGCCGAATACCGCTTGTAATGCCACTGATACTGCGCAAACGCGATATTCACGCAGTTCTCCACGCCACGATTGAGCGCCGCGCACGCGCGCGGCAAATCCGCATCGTCCAACCCTTCCGGCGCCGGCAAAAAGTGGATGCGATAACCCTCGCCGCGTGGCAAGCGTTCGGCGAAGGCGAACAACACTGTCGCACCCGTGCGCGCCGCCAAGCGCGGCAACAACACCATCGTCATCGCCTCGCGACCGAAGAACGGCGCGAATTCGCCTTCGCCGGCGCGCGGTTTTTGATCCGGCAGAATGCCCACCGTGCCACCCGCCGCCAGTCGCTTGTACAACGTGCGCACGCCGGCGCCTTCGGCTCGCACTTGTTCCGGCGCCAACGCGCCGCGCACTTTGCGCAGCAGCGCTTCGACCGCGGCGATGCGCGGCGGTCGATACAAAATCGCGATCGGCGTTTTGCGGCACAGCCAGTAATTGAGCAGCTCCCAGCAACCCAGATGCGGCGCCGCGATGATCACGCCCTTGCCCGACGCCAGCGCCGCATCAAACAACGCCTCGCCACGCACTTCGCGCACCAGGCTCAATGCATGCTCGGCGCTGGAGCCCCAGATCTTGACGATCTCGGTGATCGATTTGCCGCCTTCGATCATCGCCTCGCGCACCAGAGCGGCACGCGACGCTTCGTCCAATTCAGGTTCGACGATGCGCAGATTCACCGCCGTATAGCGCGCCATCTTCCCGCCGCGACGCATCGCCAAACGCCCGAACCCCGCGCCGATCGCCTGCAGCCAGCGCAACGGCAACAGACCGAACAAACGCAGTAGCACGTAGACGAGGTAGATATCAGGACGCATGGTTGGGTGTGTAGCGGGCGAACGCGTAAGGGTAAAGGGCGACGAGCCATTGAGCGAATGATTCTTGTCGCTGCGCAAATCTGTCCCCTCCCCTACGTGTAGGGGAGGGCTAGGGTGGGGTTGCCCGCACTTGCATGGAACTCAACAACTTCATAGCAAGCGCGAACGACCCCACCCCGACCCTCCCCTGCCGTCGCAGGGGAGGGAGCTTTTTTCTCAAGCATTGCCGACACCTGCCGTTGATAGGCGTGTGGGCCATCGCCCTCCAAACGCGTCGGACACGCCCCCTCCTCAAGCCGCCTTCCATCTCTTTACCCATCAACCTTTCCCCTGCAGAGTTACCGCCGTCCTCCATGCAATGCCCCGGTCGCCCATGATTGCCTTGATTCAGCGCGTCACCTCCGCGCGCGTCGACGTCGACAACGAAACGGTGGGCGCCATCGGCGCGGGCTTGCTCGCCTTGGTGGCGGTGCAGCCGGAGGACGGGGAAGCGCAAACCAAACGGATGGTGGAACGCCTACTGGGTTACCGCGTGTTCTCCGACGACGCCGGCAAGATGAACCGTTCCCTTACCGATACCGGCGGAGGATTGCTCTTGGTCAGCCAGTTCACCCTCGCCGCCGACACCCGTTCAGGCATGCGTCCAAGCTTTACCAGCGCCGCTTCGCCCGAACACGGACGAACTTGGTTCGAACGCTTGGTGACATTGGCGCGCGACGCACATCCGAGGGTGGAAATCGGACGCTTCGGCGCCCATATGGAGGTTCACCTGGTCAACGATGGCCCTGTCACCTTTTGGCTAGAGGTGCGTTAAGTGCCACAGCAACTGGCCTCTTGTTCGAACACTCACACCCACGCTGAAAACCGCGATTTGGCGCGATTTTTGCGTGTTGGCGTGCCTGAATTTTTCACTTGAAAACTGGTCAAAAAAGCATCACATCGCTATACTGATTGGTTCCTATCCCGCGGCGGTTGGTATGAATAACAAAGCCCACGAGCAACAGTCGGAAATTAAAGCGCTCATCTCCAAAGGTTTGGAGCAGGGCTATCTGACTTACGCCGAAATCAACGATCACCTCCCCGACGACATCGTCGATCCGGAGCAGATCGAAGACATCATGGCGGTGCTCAAAGGCGTCGGTATCGATGTGCACGATGCCGCACCCGATGCCGACCCGCTCGCCGACAACGCGCCGGGTTCCGCCTCCGACGACGAAACCGCCGCCGAAGAAGCCGTCGCGCTGCTCTCCGCCGTGGACGCCGAAGTCGGCCGCACCACCGATCCCGTGCGCATGTACATGCGCGAAATGGGCACGGTCGAGCTGCTTACCCGCGAAGGCGAAATCGCCATCGCCAAGCGCATCGAAGAAGGCCTCACCCAGGTGCAGACCGCGCTGGCCAGCTTCCCGCTGACCATCGAACTGCTGCTGGAAGAATACGATCAGCATCTGGACGGCAAGCGCCGCCTCAGCGAAATCCTGGCCGGCTTCGCCGATCTGGAACAGGCCGCTGACGCCGCCCTGGCCGAAGCCGAACTAGCCGAAGCCGAATCCGATGCCGAAGTCGAGGAAGACGAAGACGAAAACGCCAACGGCGATAGCGACGACGACGATGCCGGCCCCAGCGGCCCCGATCCGGAAGAAGTGAAGCGCCGCATGGAACTGCTGCGCGACTACTACGGCAAGTTCCAGAAAGCCGCGCCCAAGGCCGCCGACATCACCGACAAAAAGGTGACCAAGCTGCGCGATCAGATGGCCGAGGAATTCCTCAAGCTGAAACTGCCGTCTGCGCTGATCGACAGCTTCGTGCGCAAGCTGCGCGAAGTCGTGGGCGACATCCGTCATCACGAGCGCGTGCTGATGGACATCTTCGTCAAGCACGTCAAGATGCCCAAGGCCGAATTCCTCAAAGCCTTCCCCAGCAACGAGGGCAACCTCGAGTGGGCCGAAGAGCTGGGCCGCAAGCGCCAGAAATGGTCGCCGAACATCAAGCATCATCGCGAGGCCATCGACAGCGAGCAGGAAAAACTCCGCTCGATCGAAAAGAAACTGTTCCTGCCGCTCACCGACATCAAAGAAATCAACCGCAGCATGTCGGTCGGCGAAGCGAAGGCTCGTCGCGCCAAGAAAGAAATGGTGGAGGCCAACCTGCGTCTGGTGATCTCCATCGCCAAGAAGTACACCAACCGCGGCTTGCAGTTCCTCGACCTGATCCAGGAAGGCAACATCGGCCTGATGAAGGCCGTGGACAAATTCGAATACCGCCGCGGCTACAAGTTCTCCACGTACGCCACGTGGTGGATTCGCCAGGCCATCACGCGTTCGATCGCCGACCAGGCGCGCACCATCCGTATTCCGGTGCATATGATCGAAACGATCAACAAGCTCAACCGCATCTCGCGTCAGATGCTGCAGCAGTTCGGTCGTGAGCCGACGCCGGAAGAACTGTCCAAAGAAATGGAAATGCCCGAGGACAAAATCCGCAAGGTGTTGAAGATCGCCAAAGAACCGATCTCGATGGAAACCCCCATCGGCGACGACGAAGATTCGCATTTGGGCGATTTCATCGAAGACACCAACGCCAGCTCGCCGATCGACTCGGCCACGGAAACGGGCCTGGTGGAAACCGTGCGCGACGTGCTCGCCGGCCTCACGCCGCGCGAAGCGAAAGTGCTGCGCATGCGCTTCGGCATCGACATGAACACCGATCACACGCTGGAAGAAGTCGGCAAGCAGTTCGACGTCACGCGCGAACGCATTCGTCAGATCGAAGCCAAAGCGCTGCGCAAGTTGCGTCATCCCAGCCGTTCGGAACAGCTGCGTTCGTTCCTCGATATCGATTAAGCAATACGATCATCGCGAAGTAAAAAGCTCCGCAAAAGCAAAAAGCCCCGCAGACGCGGGGCTTTTTGCTTTTCCCCCTCCCCTGCTTGCAGAGACTGCCCCGGACTAGATCCCGGGGGAGGTTGCACGCACTTGCCACAAACCTTACCACCACCTCACGTCGCCCCGGCGCAGGCCGGGGCCCAGTACAAATACGCCGTGCGAAGCACACAGCTTAAAAAGTATCGCGTCCTACGGACGAGTACCTAACTGCCCCTCGGCCTGCGCCGGGGTGACGGTGAGGCATGTTTGAATTTCATTGCCAGAACTAAACATCGATGCGCTCAACACCACGCATCAATGCACATCGTAAAAAAACTGCTCCTGCACAATCTTGTCGTTCTTCACGTGATACACGCAGATCTCCCGCATATCCGTGCGACCGCGCCCTTTCATCGTCGCGTCCAAATGCATCGCCACGCTAAACCAACCATCCGCCACGACAGGATTGCTCACTTCGTTCTTGTGAATCGCCTCGACGGCATCCTGAAACTGATGCCCCTTCGCAAGTATCGCCTTCAAACCTTTCGCATTGCCCATCGGGCCATTCGACATTTCCTGCGGCTCGATGCTGATCGCATCCTGCGCGTACAGCTCGCGCTGCGCTTCCTCGTACTTACCCTCGCGGCACAAACTCACCAGTCGATTCGCAACGGTTTCAGTGCTCATCACGCATCTCCGTCTTTGGGGGGAAGACCAAGAAGCGTAGCCCCGGCTACGTTAAAAATGCCGAAGCACATCGCCCAATCCACCTTAAAAATGGCGTCGAACGACGCGGCGCAGTTCCCACGTCATGCTGTTATCATTCCCCTTTGAGATAGGGCCTATAGCTCAACGGTTAGAGCAGGGGACTCATCGAAAGGTGCCGTCGCGTAGTAATGCGCGAACGGGAACGGGATGAATTCAGGGAAACCTTAGCGACGCGTTCGCGCGGATCGATGGCAACCCTGAGCCAAGCCGGCGGTACACCGTCGGACGGTGCAGAGACTACCTGAGGACTTCAGCGTCCTTCATAACAGGCTCGAGCGTCCCGCACCCCACCCGCACGTGTCGCAACGTCGGAGGGTGAAGAGATAGTCCGCGCCGAAAGGAAACTTTCGGAACACGCGAATCCCTTGGTTCCAGGTTCGAATCCTGGTGGGCCCACCACTTCAAGTCATTCGGCATTTTCTGCTGCGCAACGCAAGCGCCAAGCCTATCCGCGTTTTCCGGCCGCGTGAAACGCAAGCCCTAGACATACAGTAATCGCAACAAACGACACAACCGGCACTACAAAGATAAACGTCCAAGACAGGGCTGCAGACACCACGGACGCCAACAAGAACGAGCCGATCAGAGGTCGAACGCGAAACGCATCCGTCTTCGCCATGGATGCCAACTGCCAGAGCACGATCGCCTGCATAAACAGGTAGACGCTGTTGATATAGCCAAAGCCGAGAAAGAAATCCAAATAGGTTCGGCTGGCGCCCGCTGCATCGAAATGAAACGACCTCATCGCGCGAAGGACATCCGTTTCCCCTGCGGGAGACCAGAAGCTCAACCCGCCGCTGGTATGTCCCACCGCGAGCAACAGCGTAAGGATCGACGCGATTCGCAAGAGAACGGATGGTTTCATGCAATCCTCCTGAGTCAGAACGCTTGACCACCCCACTGACGTAAGAGATCCGGAAGGCTGGATGGCCTACTTTGGACGGGAGGCATCGGCATTCGGGGTATTGCGACGAGCGACCTCAAAGGGTGCGTCGGCTCTGGCAATCTTAAGCAACGCCGGACCTCGAATACATCACTGAAAGGTCCGCTTTCGTTCGAAAGCGGACCTTACTCAGCCTTCCGTATCGTGAGAACGATCGGGCATGTCCACCCGCCGAAGCCGAAGCGGCTTACTGTCGCCACCACACCATGCTGCCTATCGCGGCGTGACCCACACCAAACAGCCTCAGAGATTCCGGAAGTGGTTCAACGACGCTTCGAAAACACGCGTTAGCGCACGAGTTGGCCGCCGGGTCCGGATTTCTTCAAAAGCCGTTTAACCGCGTCCGCTCCAGGAAAATTGGATTGCAGGCACGTCGGTGCGGCCTCTGCAATCGATTCACCCGTGCTTTGCTTCACAGGGGTTGCCAGAAAGGCGTGCATCTCGCCCTGGTGCGGCCCGCTGCATACGATTGCCATGCCTCCGATTTGTCCGCGGTTGTTGATCTTGGCGGCGAAGGTTGCGAACAGGTTGGAACTGGCAGGGAATTGCGTGTTGAGGTCGGTCATCACACCGTTCTGCCAGATGAAAGCATGAGACCAGAAGAAGTTGGCGTTCCACTCACCGCCCACTACTTGGCCTTGGTTGTTGTTACCGAAAGCGATGCCCGCTGCATCTCCCGGCAGCAGTCCGAGCACGGTGGTGAGTTTGGCGGTGCCCGTGCCTTTGACAATCTGCCAAATCGCAGCTGTTTGGGTCGTTCCGTCAGCACTACCGACGGTTCCAACAATTTGGCCCTGGTCGTTGATGTTCTCACCGAAGCCGCCGGTTCCAAGATCAGGAAGCGCAGACGCCGTGCGGTTTTCCCATACGATGCCGTGAATGGGTCCGCTGCAGTTTCCCGAATAGCCTACGGCCTGACCAAGATCGTTGATCCAAAATGCGAAGCCGTCTGGATCTTTATCCACCGTAGGAAGCGCGTGGGCCTTGCCGTTTTCCCACAGCACCGGCAGTTGAACCTGATTATTCATCGTGCCTGGTTGGCACGAAGAGTCCACGGCGCCGTTTTCTGCCATGCCAACGATTTGTCCACGATTATTAATCGCGCTCGCCTCGCCGTTATTTCCGCCGAGTGTTGGGAGCGCGATCATCTGGAACGGCTGCCAAAGAAACGGAAGACACGTAAGGTGCGTGCCAAATCCGCAGATGTCTTCGCCGTTCGGGTCTGGGACGGCCGTTTCGGCATCACCCACGACCTGCGCGAGGTCGTTGATCTCGCCAAAGTTCATCCAACTGTTCGGTCCGCCGAGCGTGCCGAGGTCGACGTAATAGCCGTCGATATTTATCAGTGCGCGTCCGTTTAAAGGTATCCCGGATAACGAATCCCCCTGCCCCGGCAGGAAGTTCCCAGCCATGATCTCCGACCAGCCCTCATTGTTGACGGACATGATCATCGAATAATTGTCATTCTTCGGAACGCCCAGGTCGGTCACTTTGTAGCTCACCTGAGCGTAGGCATTGCCAAAACAAGTCAGAGCAAAAATCGAAGCGCACGGTATCCAGAGATGACGCAGCTGCTTGAACATGTTCATATTTTTGCCTCCTACGAAGTTTCAGTCCCATTCCCCAGGTTCCTGACAACGCAGCCTTCCGCGCGAGCGCCCGCTGGACGGAGCTCGCGTCACGAATACTGGTTCAATAACACAACCAGTTATATGATGCAACCAGTTGTGAAGCCGTAGAATGGGGCTGGGATGTCAATGCGAGTTGGAAGCAGCGTGCGCACGAGTCATAGATCCGAATGCGTCATCAACCAAACGCTCGAAGTGCTTGGCGATCAATGGACCTTGCTCGTCATCCGCGACATCGTTTTCGTTAATCGAAGGCATTTCCGCGAACTCCTGACCCAATCTTTGGAGGGAATCGCGTCGAATATCCTTGCCGATCGACTTCGAAAACTTGTCGAGCAAGGGATCATTACCAAGTCCGATGACCCGACGCATAAACAGAAAGCGATTTACAGCCTTACGGAGAAAGGCATCGCGCTGGTTCCACTTCTGTTGGAAATGGCTGCATGGGGCGACGAGTATTTGCCCGCTTCGAAGTTGCAAGGTCTCGCTCGCACTTTGAAAGAAGGTGGGCCTGAAGTGCGCGCAGAATTTATGGATGAACTTCGGAAAACACATCTTCCGGCATCAGGATGAGCTGCTGTTGTCTTGGAGAAGATGCATCCGCTTGCGAAAGTAGAGTATCTGCGCCGTGAGACCTGCGATAAGCAGCACGCCGAGCGTGGCCATGACACCAAGAAGAATCGGTGATTTCGGATCCGTCACGAACGGATGGCCATCCGGAACGCGACGCAACGTCTCAGAGAGTGTCGGCAGCATAAGTAGAAATGCGGTCAGCGTCAGGCTGATGGTCTCGACATACCCTTTTGGTGTCTGCGACCAAGAGAGTCGCCCAACGCCGTAGCCCACCAACAACAGTGCGAGCGTGGCGCAGGCAACGATGTAGCTTGCCGGCTGATGCGCTATGAGGAAGATGGTCATTCCCCCAATCAGCATGGAAACAAAGTAGATGTTGCCTGCGGTCGAGCGAGGCACGATCCGGCCGAAACGACTAAACATGTAAGCGGCTGCCGGAATGGCAGGCAGGCTGCCGAGTGTGTGTATCCAGCCAAGCGGTGAAATTCCAAACATGTCGATCTTCCTTCTGAACATAGAGGGCGAGAGTGATTCGTTTAGTGCAGAACTCTTCTGCATTCGAACGTGCGTCTACGGCGATTTCGGCATCAACGTCGTTGTTCGATGTCGCTGACTACGATTAGCTCGCTAGCGATTCGGAAAAACCGTTCTGCCTGATGGCGATCCTGCTTGAGATGATCGCGTTTGCTGAACGTTATTCCCGATGCGTTGTGCGCCGTATTGCGCAGGCGGCTGAATCAAAATTCGGACAGCGGGCGCGCTGAGTACAACCGCCCAAATCACAAACCGGAAAATCGCCCGCGCCCGAATCTGCGTACTCACAAGAAGTGCGTCACGACATGGCGAGTGCCGCGCGCTTTTTTTTGAAGGTCAGCCACAACGCCGCGGCCAAGAAGTAGAAGGCGCCAAACCCTGCGTATCCCGTCAGCTGGACGAGACCGGGCGCGACACGGAAGGATTGGTAAATAAAGACGACGCCCGCGAGCGCCGATTGCGCACCGCTGATCATCATGAAAACTTGGCCACCGAGTTTTCGGCGCGAGATGCCCACCACCAACTGAAAAAGACCCGCGAGAAGCGCCCAGCTACCAAACACGAGAACGCCGCCCGCGTTTCCGTGTACGCCGACGGCAATACCCGCGCAAATGGCCGTTATGGCGCTGACGATCATGTTGAACGTTTGGCCTTTGTTGAACAGAAGGCCGCCGCTTTGCTTTGCATCCAACCAGTTCGCATAGGCGTCCCACGCCGGATAAAGCACGAGCAACGCACCTGCGAGCGGCAAAGAAGCGGGCGCGGTGATCACGACCAGCGAGATCCAAGCAACGGCTACGGCGGCCCGTAGGAAATAGAACTGCTGTAACCAGGTCATGGCGCAGGCTCCTAATGAGTAGTATTGCCATCCTACTAGTAGGTAGATATCAGGTCAACCATGAATTTGAGCCGATAACAGGGTCCCTCTGGCATCCAAGGCCATCCTACCTAGTGGTAGGATGGCCTTATGACGACGCAACAGAAACTCATCGACTCGGCCCGTTATCTCATCCAGACGCGGGGCTACAACGGATTCAGCTATGCGGACGTCGCCGACCAAGTCCAGGTACGCAAAGCGAGCATTCACCACCACTTTCCCGCCAAGGCCGACCTGGCCAAGGCCGTCGTGGACGAGTCACGGACGCACATCGAGCACCATGCACGCGCGCTCGCTGAGGCGGGCGTCGATCCCCAACAACAACTCCTCACGTACACGGGTTATTGGGAAAAATGCATCGCCGACGCGTCGGCGCCCTTTTGTGTTGCGGGCATGCTCGCGGCTGAAATGCCGACGCTCCCCAGTGAGTTGGCCGACGCCGTGCGTGCGCATTTTCGCGCACTGACAAATTGGCTTGAAACCGTCTTAAGCACAGGCGCGCAACTCGGCGTCTTTCAATTGCGCAATTCCGTTCGTCAAGAAGCCGAGGCCTTTATGGCGATCGTGTACGGAGCCATGTTAGTCGCCCGCGCCTACGCGACACCTACGACGTTCGCCGATATCGTGCACTTGGAATTCAAGCGGCTTTTGGCGAAGTAGCCGCAAAATCTCGGAAACAGAGGTCGGCGTGCTTTTCCCATTCGGAAAAGCACACCGCCCTCTTATTCTTCCCTAACCCGGCAGGCTGACCACCGGTGCGAAGCCGCCGTAGATCATGCGTTTGCCATCGAAGGGCATGTTGTTGGCGGCGTCCATGCGCGGATCTTTCATGACTTTGTCCATACCCGCATCGCGGGTGGCTTTGTCGGGCCATTCGATCCAGGAGAACACCACCGATTCGTCCTCCTTCGCCTGCACGGCGCGGCGGAAATCGGTGAGCTTGCCATCGGGCACGTTGTCACCCCAGCACTCCATCACTCGAATGGCGCCGAACTCAATGAAAATGTGATCGAACTTACCGGCGAATCCGATGAATTTCTCGCGGTTGGCATGGGGTACGGCGAGCACGAAACCATCGATGTAGGACATGGCAATTTCCTCAGCGGGAAGAGGCGGCCGACATGGCCGCCTTTATGCATGTGACGAATGAGCGTGCGCGAGATCGACACAGGACGCTCTTCGACCGATCGCCGCAAGCATGCGACTAGCGGATTCATTTTTGAAGTGAAGGCTCGCTTCACAGCGGTGCGCCCTATCAAGCGGTTGCCCGCCGATCTTGATCGCGACCTTGCTTTTGCGTTTGTCTTGGACGGCCAAACGAGGCGAGATCGCGCATGTCGTGCGTTCAACGGCCTCGACACATCGTGTGTCGAGGCCGTTGTCTTGCTTGTTGCTTAGAACGTTTTCGTAAAGCCCACGCTCAACGCGTTGTCGTTGAGATGGCTGGAGAACTGTCCCTGGTAATCCAGGTAAAGGCTCCACGAAGCGCCTGCTTGCGCGTTGATGCGCGCGCCAACCGTAGCGACGCCACGACCCACGCGATCGCCCGGCAACATAAACACCGTGCCGTCCTGGCTGGTGGCTTGCACCACCGGCATGTTGTTGCTGCGCGTGTCGTAGCGATAACCCACGTCGAACTGCGGCAGATAGCTGATGCCTTGCGCCGTGAACGCATGCGAGAACTGCACGCGCGCATAGGGCTGCAACACGTTGTACGTGGTGTGTGCACCCTGCAGCGAGAACTCGTCGGCCAACGGATTGTTGCTCGGCACCGTCTCGCCAAAGGCGTTCAACGTCTGGTGCTCGTACAACGCACCCACCGCCGGTGTCACCTGCCACTGCGCCATCGTCATCGGCCACGCAGCCTGCACGGCAGCAGACATCGCATCGCCGTCCGGACGCGTGACGCCGTGACCGATGCCGGTCTGGCGATAGATGCTGTAGCTGCTGTGCGTGCCGTCGAGCATGCCCGACAACACCGTGGGGCCGACATTCGCGTAGGCATAGACGCCGCCGTGCACGCTGTCGATGGTGCCGTTGCCGCCGTTGCGATCGCTGCCGTTGATGCGGTTGTAGCCCGCTTCGATACCCACGTGCGCGGTGTCGGTCACGCCGTGATCGAAGCCGCCCTGCAGCCCGAACGAAGTGCTGTTCAAACCGTTGCTGCCCGTGAGCGAATCGCTGCCGCCGCTGTACTGCATCCACAGATCGCTGTGGCACGCGGACGCGACGGTGTTGGTGTGCGATGCACCTGCGCTGCCGTTGCAACCCATATCGCCGTTGCGCAGCGTCGCATCGAGCACCGTGGACAACACCTGCTGACCGACCAGATCCTGGCTGCGCATCAGGTTGGCATACAAGCTGCCGTCCTGCGGCGCGACCACGGTTGTAGCCGGCGGTGTCACCGGCGTCGTACTCGCGGCAGCGAGAGTGAGCTGCGCTTGGCTCGTGTTGTAAGAGAGCGTCGGATTCAACGCCGTCGGTACGGAGCCTGTCGACGTCATCGCGGCGAATTGACCGGTTACCTGTTTCGCCTGCACCAGCGTGTACGTCGTATTCGCGTAGGTGCCGGGCGCGTAGATGATGTTCACCGTGCCCGCCAAGCTGGCGTTGCCGTACACGTTCAATTCCGACGCTTGCGTGGGAGTCACGTCGACCTGCAACGTGGCGTCCGCATTTTGCGTGTAGTTGCCGACGATGGTAAGCACGCCGACCGATCCGCCCGGCCACACCGTGCCATCGCTGGTCACGTTGCCGATGATGGTGCCGTGGCCGCGCAAGGTGCCGCCCGCGTTCACCGTCACGTCGTTCTGGACGGTTGCGTTGGTGTGCGAGCTGTCGCCCACTTCCAGCGTACCGGCTTGCACCGTCGTGCCGCCCGCGTAGGTGTTCGCGCCGTTGAGGATCAGGATGCCGCTGCCGCTCTGCGTCAAGCTGCCGCTGCCGGTAATCGCAGAGGCGTAGGTCACCGCATTGGCGTTGGCGATCTGCAACATGCCGCCCGTGATGGTGGTGGCGCCGGTGTAGCTGTTGTCGCCCGTAAGCGTCAGCGTGCCATTGCCGATCTTGGTCAGCGAACCGTTGCCGCTGATCACGCCGCCGAAGGTACCGTTGGTCGACTGATTGAACGTCACATCGGCGCTGCCGTTGCTCGCCGGCGCGAACGTGACATTGCCGACGATGCTGGTGCTATTGCCGACCAGCGTGCCGCTGCTGATCGTCCAGTTCTGGTTCGCATTGCCGGCGCCCGACAAGGTCCATGTGCTGGTGCCGATCT
This sequence comes from Dyella sp. 2HG41-7, assembly GCF_021390675.1. Taxonomy (NCBI): domain Bacteria; kingdom Pseudomonadati; phylum Pseudomonadota; class Gammaproteobacteria; order Lysobacterales; family Rhodanobacteraceae; genus Dyella; species Dyella sp. 2HG41-7. The sequence goes on along the minus strand of NZ_JAJEJV010000004.1, from coordinate 504,812 downwards.
TGGCGAACTGCGTGAAACCTTGAATGGCGGCGCCTGCGCCGACCTTACTGAGGTCGAACGTTGCGTTGGTGCTGCCGCCGAGCGCGAACGTATCGCCGCCGTTGGTGTTGCCGCTGGTGCTGACGACATTGCCGGTGAACGCGTAGCCCGCTTCGACGATCAACATGTTGCCGCCGCCGCTCAAATCCACCGCATCGGCTTGCGCGCCGGTGGCGCTCAAACCACCGGCGATAAGGCCGGCGTTGATGATCGTCGAGCCGCCGGTCGACACCACGCCCGCGCCACCTGCGCCGCCGATGCCGGCGACACCGCTGCCGCCAGCCGACACATAGCCCTTCGGACCGGCAGCGCCGCCGTTGCCACCGAGAATCGTGCCGGTGCTGGTGTTGGTAACCGACATGCCCGAACCGCTGATGCCTGCGCCGCCCGCGCCGCCGTTACCACCGTTGCCGGCAGTTCCTGCGGCGTAATTCGACGATCCGCCCGTGCCACCTGCGCCGCCCAAGCCCCCGGTGATCACGCTGCTGTTGGTGACCGTAAAGCCCGCGCCACTCACACCGGCCGCACCCGCACCACCGACGCCGCCGTTACCGCCGGTCGCGCCGCTGGCCGTGCTCGATACATAACCACCGTATCCGCCGATACCGCCCGCACCGCCCTTGCCACCGACAATCGTGCCGTTGTTGGCGAGGATCGTCCCCGCCATCAGATTGGCGCCCGCGCCACCTTCACCACCGACGCCACCCGCGCTGCCAGCCGTGGCAGTCGTTTGTCCGTTGACGTCGCCGTTGCCCATGCCGCCGCTGCCGCCACGACCGCCGTAACCACCGGCAATGACACCACCGCTGACGTTGCTCAGGTTGAGACTGCCGTTGCTGACGACGCCCGCACCACCGTTACCGCCAGCGCCACCTGCACCACCGGGAACACTCCAACTGGATAGCGAACCACCGTTGCCGCCATGGCCGCCGACGAACGTGCCGCTGTTGGAGACGTTGCCCGCGCCGGCGACGAGCGCCGCGCCGCCATCACCGCCCGCGCCACCGACGCCTGCGGATACGAAGGTCGAAGGAACGGGAATGTTCAGCGGAACAAAGTCGCCGCCCGCACCGCCGCTGCCGCCGCCGATAGCGCCCGCGTTGCTGGCGTTTCCGAAACCGCTACCGAACACCGCGCCGTTACCGCCGTTGCCACCCACGCCGCCGTTGCTGGCATAAGTGGTCGAGCCATTGATGGTGAAACCCATCGCCGCACCAGCGCCGCCGGTGCCGCCGCCGATATAAGCACCGACCTGGTTGGTCAGGCCGCCGGCCATATCCACGCCATCGCCGCCCGCGCCGCCTGCGCCGGCGATTGCCTGCAAACTGCCCGTGGTCGAGCCAGGCGCAAAGACGAGCGCCGATCCAAAGGTGGGATAGAACGAACCCGCACCGCCGTTGCCGGCGAAGATGCTGCCGGTGTTGGTAAGCGACGTGTCGGTACCCAGGCTCGCGCCCGCGCCACCGTTACCACCGTTGCCGCCGATCGCGCTGAAACTGCCGTACGAAGCGGCGTTCGTCGGCACGATCACAGCGGCGGCGCCGCCCATCGAACCGTTGCCGCCCTGGATCGAACCACCGTTGGTCACCGAACCGAAGTCACCGACACTGATGCCCGCACCGCCGGTCGCGCCGTTGTTACTGGTAAAGCGATAGGAGCTTCCCGCCGGAGCCGACGGATTGCCGTCGAAAACAGCGGATTGGCTATAGCCGCCGGCGCCACCGGAAATCGAGCCGCTTGCGTTGTTGATCAGCATGCTGCTATCGCCAAGCGCCACACCGGCGCCACCCGCACCACCGACGCCGCTCGCCGTCAAACCGAAGGTCTGACTGGTAAAGCCGCCCCTGCCGCCGACGCCACCTGTAATAAAGCCGCTGTTCGTCACTGTGACGCTGCCAGCGCCGCCATCGACGCCGATGCCGCCTGCGCCGCCGGCGCCGGCACCGGCGGGAGCGTTCGCGTTGTAACCGCCCGCGCCACCGTTGCCACCGAAGCCACCCAGCGCGATGCCATTGCCACCATTGGTGAAGTGTGTGTCGCTGGCCATCGTGACGCCGGCGCCGCCGGCACCGCCATCGGTGCCGTTGCTGGTGGTGGCGCCCACGCCAGCCGTGCCGTCGGCGCCAACGATCAGGACGGAACCGGTGCCCGCACCAATGACCAGATTGCCGCCGCTGATCGTCGCGCCGTTGATGATCTGCGTGTTATTGCCGTTCAACACCAACGTGCCGAGGTCGGTCTTAGTGAGGCCGTCGCTCGACACCACCGCGTTGTTGAACGTAGCCGTCCAACCCGCACTCGCGCTGCTGCCATCGCCGACGTTGATGATCGGCGCATTGCCGCCGCTGCCGACCAGCGTGAGCGTGTCACCGGTCACGACATAACCGTCGCTCGCAAACTGCATGCCGGTGGCTTGCACCGCACCGGCGCTGTCATCCACAAGCACCGTGCCCGCCGCGCCGCCGAAAATGCCGAAGCCCGGCTGCGGTTGCATCACCGAGGTGACATCGCCATTTGCATCGGTCCACGTCTGCGACGTCGCCGACCACGTGCCGCTGCCGCCACCCATTTGCGTGGCGCTGGCTTGGCCGTTCGCATTCCAGAAATTCAGCGTGTAACCGGTCGTGTCGAGCAGATTGATCTGCTTGCTGCCGGTGAGATTCTGGATCGCCAGCACTTCACCCGATGGCGTGGTGCCGAGGCTGATGCCGCCGTTGGTTTCGGTCAGCGTGCCGCCGTAAGTGAAGAGGTTATAGATGCCCGGCCCCATATTGCCGGCGCTGGTGACATTGAGCGTGGCGCCATCCAATTCCAGATTGCCGGTGACGCTAACGCTGCTACTGCTGCCCATGGTTTGGAAGTTCGCGCCCGGCGCACCGAACGTTTCGTTCAACTGGCTGCCTTGCTCGGCAATCATGTTGCCGACCGTCATCGTTCCGGTCGGCGCAAGCGACGCGCCGGAAGCCAGATCGACCGTGCCACCAATCGAACCCAGGCCGCCGAGGCTCGCCCCGCTATCCACATTCACGTTGCCAGCGATCGAACCGCCCGACGTAAGCAGCAATGCACCCGATTGCACCGTCGTATCGCCGGTGTACGTATTGACGCCACCCAAGGTCAACGTGCCCGTGCCTTGCTTGATCAGCGAACCGCCCGTACCACCCGCGATGCCGCCATCGGTGATCGCGCCATCGAACTCGGTGTTGTTCGCCGTGCCGACCGTGAGCGCATTGCTACCCAACGCGACCGTGCCGGCGCCGGACAGATCGCTGATCGTCGCGCCGCCATTGGTCAAACCGGAAATATCGAAGCTGCCGTTATTGACGATAACCGCCCGCGACGACGCAATGCTGCCCGAACCCGACAACGCCAACGTGCCGTTGTTGATCGTGGTGTCGCCGGTGTATGCGTTCGCGCCGGTGAGATCGAGCGTGCCGCTGCCTTGCTTGATCAACCCGCCGCCGATGCCTGCATTGCCATCGGTGATCACGCCATCGAACTCGGTGTTGTTCGCCGTGCCGACGGCAAGCGTATTGCCTGCCAACGCAACCGTGCCCGTGCCGGACAGATCGCCGATGGTCGAGACGAGATTTGTCGCACCGGAAATATCGAACGTGCCGCCATTGAGAATCACGCCGCTCGACGCAGCGATGCTTCCCGAGCCCGTCAACTGCAGCGTGCCGCCGTTGATCGTGGTGCTGCCGGTGTACGTGTTCACGCCCGTGAGATCGAGCGTGCCGCTGCCTTGCTTGATCAACGCACCGCCGGTGCCGCCAGCGATGCCGCCGTCGGTGATCGCGCCATCGAACTCGGTGTTGTTTGCCGTGCCAACGGTGAGCGCATTGCCGCCCAACGCAACCGTGCCCGCGCCGGACAGATCGCCAATCGTCGTACCGCCATGGGTCAAACCGGAAATATCGAAGCTGGCGTCATTGACGATCACGCCGCTCGACGACGCGATGCTTCCCGCGCCCGACAACTGCAACGTGCCGTTGTTGATCGTGGTGCTGCCGGTGTACGTGTTCGCACCGGTGAGATCGAGCGTGCCGAGGCGGTTCTTGATCAGCGCGCCACCCGCGCCGCCAGCGATGCCGCCGTCGACGATCGTGCCGTCGAACTCAGCGTTGTAAGCCGCGTCGATGGAGAGTGCATTGCCGCCCAAAGCGACCGTGCCAGCACCGGACAAATTACCGATGGTCGTGCCGCCATTCGTCAGGCCGGAAATATCGAAGGTACCGCCGCTACCGACATCGACGCCGCTCGACGACGCGATGCTTCCCGCGCCCGACAACTGCAGCGTGCCGCTGTAGATCGTGGTGCCTCCGGTATACGTGTTCACGCCAGTGAGATCGAGCGTGCCGCTGCCCTGCTTATTCAGCGAACCGCCGCTGCCATTGAAGATGCCGCCGTCGGTGATCGCGCCATCGAACTCAGTGCTGTTCGCGGTGCCGAGCGAAAGCGCAACGCCGCCCAAGGCCACCGTGCCCGCACCAGACAGATCGCGGATGGTCGCGGCGCCTGTGGAAACGGCGGAAATATCGAAGATGCCGCCGCTGCCGACATCGACGCCGCTCGACGAACCAATGCCGCTCGCGCCCGCCAACATCAACCTGCCGCCGCTGATGTTGGTGGCGCCGGTGTAATACTCGTAATTGTTGAACGTGGTGTAGCCGGCAAGCACATCCACCGTGCCGTTGCCGAGGATCGTCGGCGCAAAGGTATACGTCAGACTGGTGTGATTGAAGACCAGCGTGCCCGTACCATTACCGAAGTCCACCGAATTGGTGTTCAGCGTACCGGGCGCAGCCGCAGCGCTGCCTGCCGCAGCACCGATGTTGACCGTGCCAACGGAACCGACGTCCGCGGCGATCCCGAAACTGTTGACGCCCGTCGCCACGCCGCCGTTGGCGACCGTCAAGCTACCGTTGCCGCCGTGATTGCCCACCACAAAGTTCGCCGAACTGACGCTTGAACCGCTGTCGGTAATCTGCACGGAACCCGTGGACCCCGCGCCATCGGCGATGGAAAAGAAACTGGAAGCGTCGACCTTGCCGCCCGTGGATACGCTCAGCGCACCGGTGCCCAATTGGCCGATATTGATAAAGCTGCTGCTGTTGAGTTGCGCGCCGGTGGAGACGTTCACCGTGCCGTTGTCGCCGGCATTCTGGCCGACGTTCAATTGGCCGTTGCTGACGACGGTCGCACCGTTGCTGACCGTCAGCGTACCGGTGCCGTTGTCGCCGATCATCATCGGCGTACCGCTGCCGCCGGAGGCGGTGATGTTCGAGCCCGATCCGTCGACCAACGCCGTGCCGTTGTCGCTGAAGGTGGAAAGGTTGGAAAACGCGCCGCCGGACTTCAGCGACAACGTGCCGCCGTTAACCGTCATCGAACCGGTGTACGAGTTATTGGCGCTGGTAACGATCTGATTGCCGCCATCGAATGCGACGCCGCCGGAGCCGAGGATCGAACCGGTGAACGTATCGCTGGCATTCGTAAGCGTGAGCGTTTGCGTGCCAAGGTTGACGACGCCGCTACCGCCCAGCGATTGAATGGTCGCGCCGCTGGTGTTGATATTGAACGTGCCGTTGTCGATGACATCGCTCGAATGAGCGATGCTGTTATTGCTGGTCAGCGCCAGCGTGCTGCCCGCATTGATCGTGGTAACGCCGGTATACGTATTGGCGCCCGCCAGCGTCACTATGCCGCCGCCCGATGTCGTCAGCCCACCCGCGCCGCCGATGCTGCCGGCTTCCGTCAACATCGTGGCGACATCGGGGGCGAGAGTGCCGCCGCCGGCGCCCAGCGACATCGTGCGATTGGTGGTCAACGTCGTCGTGATCTCCAACGCGCCGCCGTTGAAACTCAACGAGCCCGCGCTGGCGCCGAGATTGCTGTCACTGGAAATCGCCAGCGTGCCGCCATCCAATTTCCATGAGGTGGTCGACGACGTGCTGCCCGTCAACGTCCAGGTGCTGCTGCCTAGCTTTTCGAAGTTGGCGAAATTTTGGTACTTCCCACCGATCTGCCCCACGTTGAACGTAGCGGTGGTGCCGTTGCCGCCCAACTGGAACGTATCGTTGCCGCCGGACACGGCGACCACGGTGCCGTTGATCTGCCCGCCAGCTTCCAGCTCCAACGTATTCGTGCCGCCGGTGAAAACAATGGCGCTGGCCACAGTGCTTCCGTTGCCCGCCAAGCCGCCGCTGATCGTGCCGCTATTGACGACAGTGAGGTTGCTACCCGTGATGCCGACGCCGCCGGCCGCAGAGCCACTGGCCGCGTTGCCGCCGCGGATCGTGCCGCTGTTGACGATCGTGAGAATGCTGCCGGCAGCGGTGCTGATACCTGCGCCACCGGCGCCGCCTGCACCGCTCGTGCCGAGCAAACTGTATCCGGCCCCGGCATTACCACCCGCACCGCCGTTGCCGCCGGTGATCGCTCCGCTGTTGTTCAAGACACCCACGAAGTTGCTACCGAACAGCATGCCCGCGCCGCCATCGCCGCCCGAACCGCCATTGCCGCCTGCATATGCCCCCGATCCGCCCGCACCGCCCGCACCACCCACGCCGCCAGTGAAGTTACCGGCCGAGTTGATCGTGCCCGGCGCGCCTGCGCCATAGCCGGTAACCAGCATGCCGGCGCCACCTTGGCCACCGCCACCGCCACCGCCATAGCCCGCGCCTGCGCCGCCAGCGCCACCCGCGCCACCGGTGGGCGAAGCCCCTGCGGCCGCCGTCACGGGGAAAGCGCCGCTCATCGCCGCCCAAACCGCAGCCGAGCCAGCAGCACCACCGCCGCCGCCGCCATATCCTGTGGCCGCGCCGCCCGCGCCTCCGGTTCCGCCGCCGAACGCAAAAGTGGGGACGGCCCCCGACGAGATTTCCAAGAACGCAGCGCTGCCGGTTCCGCCAGCTGCCCCGAAGCCGCCCTGCCCTCCGCTTCCTCCAACCGGCGTCGTGAACGGGCTGGCTCCGCCGCCGCCACCGCCGCCCGCCTGATATCCGCCCACAATACCGGCAAAGCCTGTTGCGCCCGTTGGCGCGGTGGCGCTGCCGCCCGCACCGCCCGGAACCGAGGGGGCGCCGCCGGAACTACCGCCGTGACCGCCATCGGCATGCGCGTCGATCGATATCAACGGCAGCGAAAGACCCAGCGCAAGCGCCATGGCCAACGGCTTGAGTCGATGGGGGCGTGCAGGACCGCTGTTGGCCATGTGCCCGTTCGAAGCGCGCACCAGCTCGGACGCAACCTGGACAGCGCCCAGCGCGCAATTCCAAACCAAACGGTAAATACGATTCACGGTGAAACTCCCTGTTTAATGTCAATGCGGATGTCGAGTGGCGATCGCCGCGCGCGCTGGGCTAATGCCGCGCATGCATCGATCGAAAAGGCGTTACGCCGCGATCAACGCGGCGCTCAATGCAGACGAAGCGGGATTCGTGAAACGAGGGGAACGCTGTGCGCGGCGTGGCATCGAAATCGCCGGCAGACATTCGGCCGCCGCCCTGCGCGGTCGCGCGCGTGCAGCGCGCGACAAAGCGCACGGGCGTTGGTGCCGCGCGCAACGGCGCGAAAGCGGATGGTTCCGCTTACACAAGGCACAAACGGGCTTAGCCCAGGCCCAAACAGGCCTAGGGTGAAGTGAGACGGACGATTCATGGTTCCCCTGTGCACAGCCGTTTTGGGTCTGCGGCTGCGTTAAATTGCTTTCGTTACGTGATCCAGTTAACAGTTATTTGGGCTTCGATAATGCTAGCCGCGCCGGATCGACCGGGACATGTCTGGACGTCTCACGTCTGGAACGCAGGTGCATGACCGCGCGCGTCACCCAGGCATCGACCAAGGCGACACTCTGTCGCGTGAGCCTTATCCGCTGCTGTGCGACAATGCCTGGAGCCTGCTCCAGGCTTGTCCGAATTGGGATCACTCGCGTGTTCAAACGCGCCGCACATCGTCGATTAGTCGCATGGCTGGGCATTGCCGCCATGCTGCTGGTCGTAGTGATGCCGCTGGTGTCCCGCTCGATGCCCAACCATGTCGGCATGGACATGGAGATGGGCTGCCATATGGGCATGATGCATGGCGCGCATCACCACATGCCGTGCAGCCCGCAAGATCCGGACGATCCCACCGCGCATTGCGGCTATTGCACGCTGCTCACGCACACGCCCGTCGCCGCGTTCGATGTACCCGTCGTAACGGTAGCCGCGCTGCTTCCGGCGCTATCGCCGCAAACCACCACACCACAAAGCGCACCCACCACGCCGTGGTTGAGCGCGCGTCCACGCGGACCACCGCGCATCGTTTGACCCGCGACCCGGCAGCACGCATGGCGCATCGCCAGGCGTGTCTGTCGCCAAGGAATGATCCCCATCGAGCATGACGCAACCAAGGCGCCGCGGCGTTTTGGCGGTGTTGCTTGGTGAGGATCTGTCATCGATCACCTCGTGTGCGCGCCGACCCCGGGCGCGGCCACGCATGGAATGCATGCTTATGTCATCGACACATCGTTACGCGCTTTTTCGAAACACGTTCGGCAAACCGTTCACCGCCGTTGCCGGCTTGTTGGCGTTGAGCGCCCTTCCCCAAGCCGCGCTCGCGTGCGCCACGTGCGGGTGCACGCTCAGCACGGATGCCGCCACCGGCTATTCCACCGCATCGGGTTGGCGCATCAATATCGATTACACCTATATCGACCAAAACCAATTACGTTCCGGCAGCCGCAAAGTGTCGCCGCAACAAGTGGTGAATCAACCGTCCGATCCGTCGCTCAACGGCGGCGAAATCGAAAAGAACACCACCAATCGCTATATCAATGTCGCCGCCACGTACCGCTTCGACGCGGATTGGGGCGTCACGTTCGCCGTGCCTTACGTCTTGCGCGACCACACCACCTACGGCGTGCAAACGCAGCCGTACACCGCAGCGGAAACCGCGCCAGATCAAATCAGCAGCGCGCACGTCGCCGGCATCGGCGATGCAAAAATTCTGGGGAGTTACCAAGGTTTTCTGCCCACGCACAATCTCGGCGTGCAATTCGGCGTCAAGCTGCCGACCGGCAATGACGGCGGACAATCCGAAGACGGCAACCTCGTCGGACATCCGGTGACATTCCGCACCGGCCCGAATCTCGGTCAATCCTTGGATAGCAGTTTGCAAGCCGGCACCGGCAGCACCGATTTGATCGCCGGCGCTTACTACTACCAACCGGTAAGCCAAAATTTCGATGCGTTCGTCAACGGACAATTCCAAGCCGCCATCCACGAAAACCTCAACACTCCCGGCGCCGATTTCCGACCCGGAAACTTAAGCACCATCAGCGTCGGCTTGCGTTACGAAGCGCACGCCAACTGGGTGCCGCAACTGCAGATCAACTGGCTGCACAAATCCGCCGACCAAGGCGCACTCGCCGACCGGCCCGATACCGAAGGCACCGTCGCGTATTTAAGCCCCGGCATCAGCGGAAGCCTAAGCAAAAACTTGCAAGCCTACGCCTTTGTGCAAATGCCGATTTACAGCCATCTACAAGGCTACCAACTGTTTCCCGGCTGGACGGGGACCGTTGGCATCAGCATGAAACTCTGACCCACATCGACAGAAAACAGGTTGTCGTGCACGCGCGACAACCCATCAAGAGAACACCGCAATGCCAACCCAGTTTCGTCGACTCCTAAAAACCAGCCTGCAACTCACCTGCGCCATCCTCATCAGCAGCGCACTCCTGCGCCCCGCACACGCCAACGACCTAGTCGTCGGTGCCACAGCCCCACCCATCACCCTCACCACCCTCGACGGCAAAAAAATCAGCCTGCACGACCTGCACGGCAAAGTCGTGATCGTTACCTTCTGGGCAACATGGTGCGGACCCTGCCGAGAAGAATTGCCGCTGCTCTCGCGCTACGCGCAAGAGCACGCGAAAGATGGGTTAGTGGTGTTGGGCTTTAGCCTTGATGACGGCGATCAACTGGATCAGGTGCGGCAGATCGCGAAAGGCCTGAGTTTTCCCGTGGGATTGCTTGGCGATCCGCATGTGCCTGGCTATGGGCGGATTTGGCATTTGCCGGTGAGTTTTACAGTGGATCGAGATGGGAAGCTTGTTGATAACGGATGGGATGATAAGCAGCCTGTTTGGACGGCTGAGCGGTTGACGCAAGTGGTGACACCGCTGCTGGAGCAGGGGCGTGAGGGTGGTTACTGAAAACGCGAAAGACATGAGGGGCGATACGATCAAGCATCGAGCCAACTGTTGTTCAATCCTATTCGATTATTCGACGGTATCTTCAGACAGCAAAACGGCTTTACAAAGCAAAGAGGGATAGGAGTGCATTTCTTATTTGTGAAAGCACTCCGCACTCCTTCCGCAGCGAATGACGGGACATAGTCCGAGCCGAAAGGACCCATCGAAACACGTTTCTCTTGGGTCTAGATTCGAGCCCTGGTGAGCTACCGTTGCTAAAAAGCGGACTCATTTAGGGTACTGAGCAAAACGCCTAATTCTTTAATTTCGGGATCATTCTTACGACCGCCCCTGCCCCCACATATTTCACTAGAATCAACAACACGTGAAAATTAAAGCGGTTCATCGGCACTATTTTTCAAGTTGCCACCTTCGTAGCGAATATGCACGAATTGGATTGAGGTGGGCTAGCAAGCATTGGCCACCAAAATGGACCCGCTTTCCACTCTAGGTCCGGACCACCATCCTGTTTCAAAAGCACAATTGCAGGAGCGGTGCGTGTAGGCTCGCGAACGATTGAACGGAGTTCAGCTGTACCTAAAATTGAGAGGCCAGATCGATCACCGGATGCAGATTTGGACAACCGGCGACCAGTTTCCGCAAGAAGCAATACATGCCCTCCAGCCGAGTCAGCGTAGTACTTGAGCAACCCTTTCATAGCGCCCCAATCGAATTCGGGCTCGCTGTCTGAGACAAGGGACTTGGCAATGAGATCCAACAAATCAAGTGCTTGGTTCAAAGTGATCTGAACAAATTTTTTTGTTCCAACGCAATCATCTGGAATTGAAGCGTCAATGACCTTCATTACCCTTCGGAGGCCCCCACTTGCGATGGTGTCGAAATCGGTCGGAAGGTACATATCGTTCGGGCGAACCGCCACGACATCGCTGAGCGATATTTTGCTTGGGGCGCACGGTATGACGCCACCTCTCGCATCGCTTTGAATGAACACAACGCCACTGTCATGCGCGCCAGTCTCGAATGCCTCTCGAAGGGCTGTCTCCAGTGCGTGTATTTGACTAAGCCGTGCGAACACCCCGCGAGATGTATAGAACCTAGTCACGGCTAAATCAGCCTTTGGGCGAGCCCCATACATGCGTGAGTGCTGAAGAACGGTATCAGCCTGCATTCGCTTGGGATTGCGTCCGTAGTAGAAAGACAAGAGGTTGGGCACTGTAATACCTCTGTCGAGAATACTCCCACCTATAAATAGGTTTGCCTTTGTCCTCAACTTAAGTTCGGCAGTTTCGGAGTCGAGCAGTGGTTCCAATTGGACGTCCGAGTTCACGCGCTGAACGTTGAGCTCACCATCAGCGATCAATGCGCAGACATCTTGATAGCATTCATTTGCACGAGGTAAATGACCGCGATCGGCTAAGACTGACCTTTGAAGGTCTGCATAGGCTTCATCAAAGACTTGTCGCAGCCTTTGATCACCTTTTTCGGCCGCCTCCTCAAATGCCAAAATAAGCTTCTGAACCGTTTCCCATTGCCAGGTATGCGCCGCACGTTGAGTGTCGTTGTGAATGATCATTGCGTACTTTTGCAAGGATTGCTCAAGTTCCTTTTGTTGTCGCCGCCGAATGGCCACTGCCAAAAGGAACGTCACCAAGCTTCGGCGCAGTACCTTTATGTTGTCGCTTGTCCAAAGCCGATCGTCCCTGATAGCCCGACCGTCGTTCGAGCGAAGTGCATCGTGCTCACGATCATCGACTGGAACATAGAGATAGTGTCGGGGATCATCTACACCATGCCCGCCAAAGTAGGCATCGCCTCCCACATAAGCATCATGAATTGGAAGAAGTTCAGTGAATGCTGGTCGCTTTGGATAGAAGATTCCCTTCGCGTGTGGAGCGCGCTCGTAATCCTCTGGCTGAAGGTAGAGTGCATAAGGGGTTGCGGTCACCTGAAGAAACGAGATTCGACCTAAGGTTCGACGCAGGTTGTCCATTTGATTGGCGATTGTCCCTTGATCGAAGTCCTGTTCACCCTTCTTCTTCGAAAATCGAACACTGGCCATATCGGCTTCATCGTCAACTAGCAACACGCGCCGTTCTTTGAGACTGGGGTACTTATCATCAAAGAGAGCTTGGATACGCGTCATATTCTGTGCCTGTTTTTTGGCAACAATGACTATTTTTCGACGAAGCTCCGCCTTGGTAAGAGGCTCCGGGGCTGACATGATGTCAAAGAGCACGAGTTCGTCGTTGTCAATAAATTCCTTAAAGTCCCTTCCAATTCGTTTGACAGTTTGACTCGCGAGCGTTTTCGTTCCCTTGGTTAAAACGATCGCGATATCGAAATCACGATCAAACGCACGTGCAATCACTCCTAAAAACGCCCGCGTTTTGCCGGATTGGATCTTTCCGAGAAGCATGCCTGGCTTTTTCGGATCATCGGCATGGTCGAGCTGATCGACAATGTTCTCAATGCAATTCTGGATATCCTCGTCATCTTGACGACGCTCCCGAAGTCGTGAATAGAAACCCATGTTGTCTCCTTGTCAGACGAACTTCTTGTTCCATGATGTATGTCGAGTCGTTCATGATCCTATACGGTGGTCTTGAAACTTATGACACCAATTGAGCAATCATCATTTGCTGTTCCACACCTGATTTCGCAATAGAGGCACTATTGCGACTACGCGACTCCAATCAATTGAGAGCGCCGTCATCAGACGATACGGTGCTTGCAGAACATGCGTCTCAACACCCCTCGCCGACTAGACTCGAGGGTTAAAAGCATTGGAGCCTGACGTTATAAGTCTTGCTCTGATTGCTATGCGCTTCCTTGCTTACATGAGGCCTCGTGCGTTAGAAAACTTAGCTAGATCCACCTCGAACAAGCCAAGCCCTAAGTCATAGCTGAAACTTGCCGCAGCATCCAAGGTCCTGAATAGCCGAGCCCCGCCGCGCTGAGCCTCAAGAACCTCCTCTCCCAAGCCGACCCGCGCACACAAAATGTACCCGCCCGAAGTCGCCCGAAAGGCCACACGGGTGACCGCCCCTGCAGCAATCAATTGGCGAAGTACTGGAGTGTTCATTTCCGCCTATTTGATATATCAAAATTCTATTTTTGATATTTTCTTTTAAGTTGATTGATGTATGCTAGCAGCACTTACGAAGCTGCATTCGGCTCATATGGCCAAGCCCAACTACAACTCAAACGTCATCTCGCTCCGCCGCGACGCGGCAACAAATAGTGTCGAGCTATTTTCGGGCTGCGGCGGCTTGGCGATGGGGCTATCAATTGCTGGATTCCGTCATGAGTTGCTGGTGGAGTGGGACGAGCATGCTGCGAATACTGTGGCTCACAATCGACAGCGACGTGCGAAACACGTAAGAGACTGGCCATACATAAAGCAAGATGTACGGGCGGTTGATTGGACTCAGTACAAAGATAAGGTCCATGTTGTAGCGGGAGGCCCGCCTTGCCAGCCATTCTCCGTTGGCGGCAAAGCTAATGGCGACAAAGATGCACGTGATATGTGGCCGGAAGCTATTCGAGCAGTCCGTGAGATTGAACCCGAGTTCTTTGTATTTGAAAATGTTCGCGGATTGTTGCGGCCTGCATTTGCAGATTACGTGACTTGGATTACGGCTTATTTAGCAAACCCTTCGATCTTACGAAAACCAGGTGAAGAGCACTTAGTTCACCTTGGACGTCTACAGCGCCAAGCAAATAAAGCTCCGTACGTCGTGCGCATCCTTCCAGTGAACGCAGCAGACTACGGCGCTCCGCAAAAGCGTCATCGCGTCTTAATCATAGGGGTTCGCAAGGACCGCGAATCGCTGCCTGAACTTCCAAAGCCAACCCACAGCCAAGACCGACTCGTCTGGGACAAATGGATCAGCGGGGTGTACTGGGAACGTCATGGACTTCCAAGGCCAAGTGAGGATTGCATTCCTCCTCATGAGGCTCGCATCGCGACTAAACTAAATAAGCACAATCGCCCACCAAGTGAGAATGCGTGGGTAACTTGCCGTGACGCCTTCGTGGGCCTTGGTGAGCCAAGCTTAAGACACGACATTCCTAACCATAAATTTCAGCCAGGTGCCCGCGTCTACCCCGGGCATACGGGAAGCCCCATTGATGAGCCAGCCAAGGCTTTGAAGGCTGGTGTCCATGGCGTCCCTGGCGGGGAAAACATGCTTGCACGGGAAGATGATTCGGTTCGATATTTTAGTATCCGCGAAGCCGCGCGATTGCAGGGATTTGACGATAAATATCAATTTCCTGGCTCGTGGACCGAATCCATGCGACAGCTGGGGAACGCCGTCCCGGTGCAACTGGCGAGCGCCGTTGGCACATGGCTATCGAAGACCATGGAGAATCGCAAGAGAATTCAGCGCGTGGCGTAGGGAATTCAGAACGTGGCCTAGGGAAATTTTCGCGTACGTTCGTTAATATGCTCTTTTGCCACCTGGATGAGCCATGGGCTCATATTTTGAGTTCGAGCTGGACCTAACAGAAGCACTCCGCGAGCGCCTGCCCACCGAGTTCGATCGCCTGCAAGGTGCTCCTTTAACCTTAGAAAACGTTGTGAAGGTGCCTCAGACGCAGGGCGTATATATGCTGCTCGAGCGTGGTATCCCAATGTACATCGGCAAGACAGACGCCGCCCACGGGTTCCAAGACCGTATTCGACGCCATTGGTACACCCTTTCAGCACGCCACAACATCGATCTTGCGAACGTTTGGTTCAAGGCGGTGCGTGTAATGGTGTTTACCACTGTCAATGTGGAAAGCATCCTTATTGAACAGTACATCGGCGCCAATCCAATGGCTTGGCAAAACTCAGGATTCGGTTCAAATGATCCAGGGCACAACCGCGAGTTTCAGCAGCCCTCTAAGTTTGACATCGACTACCCGATTAATCTGCAAATTCCCATCGACTTCGTGCAACCCGGAACACGACCGGTTCTCGACGTGCTTTTAAATCTTAAGCACTATCTGCCATATGACCTACGCTTTGAAACCGACGTGGCGTCAAGCAGGAAGAACGTACATTTCACCAAAGGTCATATAGACCAGCGCCTGACGATGATTGACGTTCCCCAACGTAGCTTTACTGTGCGAGAACTTCTTCAGCTCTTGATCAATGCGCTGCCAGACGGTTGGGTAGCTACTGTACTTCCAGGTCGCGTTATTCTCTATAAGGAACCGACCACCTACCGTCATCAAGTAGAACAGCTCACTAAGTCTTGAACCCAGATCGACTCACACCGGAAGAACGTAGCGAACGCATGTCGCGAATACGAGGGCGGCATACCAAGCCAGAGCTCATCGTTCGCAAGCTGCTGTCTGGCATGGGCTTTCGTTATCGACTTCATCACACCAAACTTCCAGGCCGCCCCGATATCGTGTTCCCAGGCCGCCAGAAAGTGATTTTTGTTCATGGCTGCTTCTGGCATCAACACAGTTGTGGTCGCTATAAGCAGCCGAAGACTAGGCCCGAGTTCTGGGTGCCGAAATTGATCAGCAACGTGCGAAGGGACCATCGCAATCAACGAGAGATCAACCGCTTGGGATGGAAGTACAGAGTGGTCTGGGAATGCGAGCTAAAGAATCCAACCAAGGTTGCGCGAAGACTGCGGTCGTTCCTTGCCGACTAAAGTAATTTATTAGCGGCGCAACCTAAGGAAAAAGTCAGAGTGCTTTAAAGATAGAAGGAAAACACGGAAAAACACTGGACAAAGCTCACTTTCCTGAAAGCTCATTCAACCTCATTTTTCGTTCTTGTCTATCGAGTTCTCAAAGCTCAATATGAGCGAGAAGTTAGATTCCAGGGCTTAGCTAAAGTAGACAAAGTGTCGCGTCAAAACAGTCACAATGGTCTTTTTTTACGAGCGAAGTAATCCGATCGCATTCGCAACAATAAGTTTGGCAAATCCTTTGCTTAGTCCCCTTTGATACGGAACGCATCAGGGGACTTCTATGGCATGGATTTATTTGTTTTTAGCGCTTGCACTTGGACTTAGCAATTCTGCATTTGCTCAAGAAGCGCAGCCAACTCAGCCGCAGCAGTCGACGCAAAGCGTCACAAATAGCTCAACTCGGTTAATTGAGCGAGGCAGTTATGTAAATAAGGACGGTGTAGTTGTTCACCGCCCAGCGCATACCGAATCCGGTGCCGCGCCAGCGGGCGCTTCTGCGCAATGCCGAGATGGCAGTTATAGCTTCAGCCTTCATCATCGCGGCACGTGTTCGCATCATGGCGGCGTCGCGAAGTGGCTGAATTGAAGATGCGCACGCTCACTGTTAGTCGCCACGAATTCAATCGGGTTTACATCGGCCATCGCGCAGTGGAACGTGCCGTGGGGGACGTGCCATGAATCCTTACTATATTTACGCGCTTAAGGACCCTCGACGTACGCCCGCTACTCCGTTCTACATCGGAAAGGGTACGGGGGTTCGTGCCTGGGAACATACGATCAATGTTGATCGAACCCGCAAAGGCGAACGCATCGCTCAAATCATTTCTGACGGATTTGAGGTCATAACAACGGTACTTGCAGAGGATTTGACGGAGGCTCAGGCGCTGAAGCTCGAAGCTGAGCTTATTTCGGCATTTGGCACAGAAACTTCCGGTGGCATACTCACTAACTCTGTAATTCCATCAGGTTCCGTTAGCAAGACTCGCAAAGGCCTAGTAATACCGTCTGGTGTCGTAGAGAAAGCTCAGGTTGGCCTCGAACTACTTAAGGATGCAATCTTTGAGCTCGCACAGGCGAATCCTGATGGAATCCTCAATTCGGATGCGGCGAAGGGGTTGGGACTTCAGAGTGATTATTTGGGTGGATCGAAAGACTACCTAACATGGAGCGTTCTCGGCCTTCTGATGAGAGAAGGAAAAATGAAGCGAGTTGAACAGCGCAGACATGTGTCTACTATCAAATGATCTGCAAGTTGCTACTGAATCCATTGTCAGCCGACTGCTTTTACAAAGGCGCAAATCACGGCGCCGGCGCCGGACCGAAGAAGCCTACGATGCGGCTGATGCGCCCGTCGGGAGCCATGTCGTAAATGTCGACGCCTTCGCCTAGTTGTTTGCCGTCGCTACTCAGGCGGAACCAGGTTACTCGCATGAAGTTGTGGTGCATTTGCGGAGTGCTGCAGCGGAAGGTATTGCCTGGGTAGTCTTGCTGGAATTTGGCGATGGTGTCGCTGAGGGCGGTGCGGCCGACGGCGTAGGTGGGTTCGGCGTCGGTGTAGATGCCGTCTTTTGCCCATACGCGTTCCAGCATTTGATCGCGGGTGGTGCGGTCGGTGGTGCTCCAGGCTGCGCAGTAGGTGGTGACGGCTTCTTGTGGGGTTATGTGTTGGTCTGTTGCGCGCGCGGGGGTTGCGGTGGTGGCGAGTGCGGCCGCCGCAATTAGGGGTGCGTGGAGGTTCGACATCGGCGTGTATCTCCCCATACATGGACGTCTGGGGGCGGAGGATAGGCCGGTGGTTTTGAAAGGGGAAGTGGATTGGGTTATTCGCTTTGAATATTTCACGCATATACCGATTGGCTGCGATTTGGATTATTCAAAGTGGCGCGCTCGTGCGATGGCATGAGTGCGCCGGCTTTTACTGTTCGCACTCAAAACTATTTATTGATGGTTTGATACATGTCGATCCAACCATCGCCGATTGACACAAAGCGCACATGCGCGACTTCGGCGCAGCCGGCGCTCATTTCCATGAGTGTTTCGACGGCTTTTAGCGCATGTGCTAGTGCGCGGTTGTCGACGTAGGGGGAAAGTTGCACGGCGTCGCGCATAACTTGAACGACGCCGTGGGCGTTTTCAATCAAAGTTTGTGCGTCGTCGAGCAGGCTGAGTGGATTTAAGACGGGGGCGGCGAAGTAGCTGGCGTTTAGGGTTAGCCAGGCGCCGGGGGCTTTTTCTTTCATGGGGAATCCTTTGCGCAGGGGAGCGGTGGCGCGGGGCGAATGCCGCGCACGCTTGGATCACGCCGCGTATTGCGCGCGGCGTGACGGGTTACAGGTAGGACCTGTCCGGCTTGTAGGAATCAGCTGCTTCCATTTCGTCGGAAACCCACTATGGCTCGACACCGTGCCGATGGCACGGAGGAGAAGTAGTTGGGGCTTTGCACCGCTGCGGGGGCGCGTGTGTGCGCGGGTGCTTTATGATCGAGCGTAACCATCGTTGACTTCTCGTGTAAGTTGGTGGTGGCCAGCGGATCGTTTGAGGTCGCAACTCCGACGATCCGCGCTACTTCTCTCATGTCGGGCGTGTCGCTTACATCTAACCGGATGGGCACGCCCGACTATCGAACCTTCGCATAAAGTGCGTGCTGCGATCTGTCGGCGGCGATTGATTGGATGTGTCGGTAATTCCTACGCGACGTATCCGAACGCGCATAAAAAATGGATCAGAGTGCTTTTCGATGACATGAAGAGCGCTCTGATCCATGGTTTGCATGTGACTTTGAAATTGCTGAGACGTTATGCGTCGCTTATGCGATTACGCATCGCGTTTTTCCAAAGACGCCCAGTAGTGCTTGCGATAGTCCTGCAACAAGTGGCGGTCTTTGTGATCGTCGATCGAGGCGACGGCGCGCTTTTTATCGGTGTCGGAACGCGTGACGCCGGTCAAATCGGCTTCGATATGCGCGAGTTCTTCGGCGGTTAGTTCGGACGGGCTGGTGACGTAGAGCATGGCGACCTGCCGGTGCGTCGGTGTCAGCGTGGGGTCTTTGAAACGGCAGGAGAACATCACGCTGCCGATGCTCGACCAATCGCCGTGGCCGCGATTGCTCCACAGCTTTTTGACGCGCGACGGGAAGCTCATATTCACCAACATGTGCCCGGCTGGCGCGGTCCAGGTTTCGGTTTTGTAATCGCGCATTTCGTAGCCGTAGGAATCGTTGTCGCCAAAGAGGTGCGCGCGTTTCCGATCGTTTTCCTGCACAAAATTCATTGCGCTGATCAGATAGCCACCCGTCCAGTCGCCGATCGTGACGCCAGTGCCAAAGTAATGTCCGACATGCACGTTGATTTCGACGACAGGTCCGCCGTACATCGGGGCGTTTACGTTGATACCAAAGACATTGGGAATCCTATTGGCTGGACCGCCAGCGACTTCCAACTCGATGTGGGACGGAAAGTCCCAATGATTGCGCTTTTGCCCATCGCGGTAGTAATTCATGGTGCGACAGGAAATGAACGTCAACGTTTGTCCCACGGGTGTCGCGGGCGGCGGAGGCACGAAGGGCACGGGGCTTAGCCCGCCACGCAAGCCGATTCGACTGTTGCCAAAATCACCCAGGAACGGTGCGCCATAGGGGCCGTACCACAGTTCGCGCGTTAGGGCCGTACGCGGACCACCCGCAGGCGGTTGCGTCGGATCCTGTTGGCTTTTCCACAGTTCGCGATAATCACGCACCTGCAAGGTGTACTGATTGTTTTTGGCATTGAATTCGCGCTGTCCGTACCACGCACCGGTGGCGATGCCGGCGTCATAGACAGGGAAAAATACATTCGGGCGAAGATCTTCGTACTCGCTGGCGCGTTTTGCGCGCTCGCTCTCGAATGCCGCCGACGCTTTCGGCATCGTTTTATCCACGTAGTCCTCGTAATTCTTGAGGGCGTTTTTCCAATAATCGTGGAACACGGCGATCACGCTGCTGTTGAGGCCATAAACGTCAGCCGCATTTTTGCGATTGATAAAATCCGCAAGAAAGGCCAAATGCAGATTCGCCGCGTGCACATAAAGCGGCAACACTTTCCAGCCCGTATCTTCGCTTGCGCCGGTAAAGCGGTGAATCAGCAGCGTGAATTGGTCATGGACGCCTGCAGCTTGGCCGGTAAGCACGGCCTGCAATCCCGGTAGGTCGGCACGCGGCGCCTTGCCATCGAGGCAATCCCTGATTTTTTTAACGGTGATCAGGTAATTGCCGATGATGTCGCGCAAACCGGCGATCGTTTGCCGCAACTCATTTTCGTAAAACGATTCGATCTTGTCGTCGATCAATTTGGCGACTTGATCTTTGATCTGATCCCACAGCGAGGGTTGATGGAGCGGCCAAAGCAAGCCGATCAACGCCGAAATCCAAGCGCCTGCGTAAGGGATTTTGGATAACCCCGTGCAGAGAATAACTTTGATGTCTTCTTCCAGATTCTGAAGCGGCTGCGTGTCGTCACGCGCGGTTTGAGACGCCGCGGATGGCAGTCCATTGGATTCATGATCGAGTTCCGTTGCGGTGTGCATGTTGATCCCCTTTGGGCAAAGTTGGGCGGAATGGCGTCGTCCTTCGCGTAAAGCGTGCCGCGCGTGCGCACCGTCCATCCGGAACGTGGTGCTCCAGACAATCGCTTAAGACGGGTGATCCAACGACAAAGGCACATCGTTAGTTGGCAGCGCGACGTTCATGCTTGCTTTTCCTTCCTTGGAAAGTCGCCATCTTCGTCCGCTGGGGCGAAATCACAATCCCAATAATCGGGGGGTCATGTCGTGACGGATTTCATCTGAGTTTCACAAATGGGGTGATATCGGCTTCAGCCGGCCCAATGGCGATGTCGTCGCAATGATTTGCAAGATAAGCGGCGGAGCCGCTATCACTGCGCACGAATATGCGGCCGAGACGAAAGGTGCTTAGAAAAACATATGGGCCAACGTGCGTTTCTTTTTTCGAGAACGCACGTCGGGCTCTGCCTCCCCACAGCTTATGGCTTGCAGAAGAGGAGCGGCGATGATTTGTTTTTAGTGCATCGCTTGAGACGTTGTCTGCACGCTTGGATGGACTCGCAAGCGCATCATGTTATTGGACTGCACTGCGGACGTAATAAGGTTGCCGCTGCCACCTGTTGAAACGCCGCTGGTGCCGTTGAGGGTGAACATGGCGCCGCTACCCGCTCCCGTCTCAAGGCAAGTGGGTCCAAAGCTGACATAGTTGCTGTTGCTATCGCCGTTGCCGAAGGTGACGAATACATTGCCGAATCTGTCGTTAGTGATGGCAGACATATTCGCGATCGGTGAAGCGCCGCTCACGTACCTGTAAGTAAAGTTGGATTTTTGAATCACGTAGACATTTGAGCTCTGATTGGTTCCGATAAAGAGGCAATTATCGTTGGCCGCCATATAGGTTTGGGCGCCAATACTGCCAGTGAGGTTCATGAGCCAAATGCCATAAAACCCGGGTCCTATCGTGACGGTGTCTGAGCTGAGTGTTATGACATCTGTTCTGCGATAAACGTCAAGCACCACATAGGTCCCGTCTGTGGCTGCTTGATCCACCACATAGACATCTCGGGTGACGGTTCCGGTGTTGTAATCGGTCGATTCGGGGCCTTCCATTACGGCGCCAATCTTTGCGAACGGCCCAATCTGTCCGAGGGCGTAGCACCCGTTGGTTCCGCATACGAACCAACTCAAATTAGAGTACGAGCCTGACATCTCGTATTGGGTGTAGAGAGCGAGGTGGTTTTCCAAAGGGGTCGGCGCAGGAATTGGGACAGTAATCGGAAGTGGAGGTGGCGGAAGAATGCCGATGGGATTGGCCAGCATGCTTAGGCCGGTGTTGGTCTTGAATGCCTGCGCAAACGTATTCGGCGCAGCGATGGCGGCGAGCAGAAAACTGCTGGCGATCAGCGCGCCCTTGATATTCAATGTGGACACTTCCGTTCCCCTTCGATGTGATCCCTGGTTGTTTCCTTGCGGCGCATAAGCGCCAGGCATGCAGTGAATCGTCTCCGCCCCCTTTCGATTTGCGCAAGAGGTGCGGGAGTGATTCGCTTTTAGTGAATCGCTTGCGGCGTTGCCTGAAGCTTTGGATGGATCTGCACACGTGTCGCCAAACTGGAAGGGATGGCGGATGAAACGATATTTCCGACACCACCCGTTGAAACGCCATTCGTGGCGTTGATCATAAATTCGCCGCCGCCACCGTCTCCGTCGCCATAGCACGAAGGCATGAGGGTTAAAAATCCGGAAGTACTGGGGCTGTATCCAGATGTCATCACCACAAAGCCGTTCCGGTCGGTTGTGATGGATGACATAGCCTCCGGTGGCGAGTCGCCACCTATTAATCTGATGCTGAGGTCAGATTTTCGGATGATCAACGTATGGGGGCCTTGATCGGTAGCGACAACGAGGCAATTGTCGTTGCCCACCATATACGTGTGGGCGCCGACGCCACCGGTGAGGCTCAGACTTACGGCATTGATGGGTGTTGTCGTGGTGCTATCGGAGCTGGATGTTACGACATCCTTTTTTTGGTAAACGAAAAGCATGACGCCCGTTCCGCCGTTGACAGCTTCATCCACGACATAAATATTCTGAGTTGCGATTCCACTGGCGTAGTCGTCGGACTCAGCGCCTGCGATTACTGCGCCGATCTTTCCGAATGGCCCCATGGTTCCAGAGGCATAGCAACCTGACGTTGTTTGGGTCGATCCGCATACAGACCAATTGAGCGTCGTGTATGAACCCGAAATGGAGTATTGGGTGTAGAGCTCACTATCCAACGGTGGTGTTGCAGGGACCGGAATCGGTGTTGGTGTTGGCGGAAATATTCCCAAGGGGCTGGTCGGCGCGATTGCGCCCGTGTTTGTTTTCAATCCCTGCGCAAAGGTATTCGGCGCGGTGATTGCGGCGAACAGAAAACTGCCGGCGATCAGCGCGCCCTTGGTGTTGAATGTGGACACTTCCCTTTCCCCTTTTGTGTAATCCCCAATGGCTTACTGAAACGCAACGACGCTGCCAAACTGTCCGTTTGGCTTGCTCACTAAAAGAAAATGGCCGGGCGATTTTTGGACCGCGCGGCGATGCGTTCTGAGCCCCCCTCCAAACGCCATTAATCCTACTTGGACCGCGGATTGCAAGGCCCCGATATATTGTCCGGGCCGGTTAATCCTGCCATGCGCGCATCTATTTGTTTTGTAAATTGAAATTTATAACGGCGATTCGGTGATTCGATCTGTAAAAGGTAAATGCATCGCAAATAAAAACGCCGAGGGGCGCAAACCCCTCGGCGTTTGGTTGTTTCTACGAATTGCTTGAAGCGATCAGTTCGATTCGGTGAACTGAATGTACGGCGCGGAGCCGCCAGCGGTGCTGCACGAACCCAGGTTCAAGTTATTGGTTTCGCCGGTGGTGCCGTCGTTGGCGAGGCAGCTCGGTGCATTGGTGCTGCCGTCGTTCACTTGCAGGTTGACGGTCACGGAGCTGCCGGTGTTGAAGGTAGCTGCCGAACCGCCGCCGTTGCCGACGATGTTGAATTCCGACTGGTTCCACACACCGGAAATGCCCAGCGTGGTGTCGGGTTCGCTCACCGCGTAAGCGGTGGTGCCATCGGTAAAGGTAACGGTGTCGTTGCCGCCAGCGTTGGCGACGCCAGCAAGCTTGAGGCTACCCAACTGCGAAGCCGGCACCAGCACGGAGTTCACCGCGGCGCTGTTCTTGTAGCAACCGTTGTACGAGCTGGTCTTGTACGACGACCAACCACCCGTACGCGGGCAACGCGAACGCGACGGAATAAACATCCAGTTCTGGATAAACACCTGCGCTACGCCGCCGACATAGCTCGACGAGTAGATGTACTGCTCCCACACCTGGCAGCTCGAATAACCGTAGCTTGCGCATTCGGCCGACGTGCCGTTGCCAAGGTTGGTGTTGAGCTGCAGCGTGTAGCTGTTGGCGGTGCCGCCATCGTTTTCGCTGGTGACGCCGGTCACGACCGGGAAGCTGCCGGTGGCGGACTTGGTGATACCCGAGGTCGCCGCGGCGTAGTCATTGCCGTTGCCTACGGTTTCGGCCGTGCTGAATTTTACATGCGGTTCGGAACGGTAGTTGGTGGTGCTGCATGCCATTTGTTCCCAGATAACGCTGGGATATTGCGCATGGAAGCAACCCGTGGTGGGCGGTGCCATTTGCTTCATGGTTTCGTGCCACGACTTCAACGCTTGGTTTTGCGCATCGGCGGCGATGTCGGATGCAGAAGCGGTAGCGGCGAGGAACGATCCCGCGCCAACAAGTGCTGCTACCGAAGCGATTTTTGCAATGCGACGAATGCCGAAGGTGTTCTTAGACTGCATTACATTCTCCCCAAGAGAAATTCAGGATTTAAGAGCCACAAAAAACAAGCGCCTCTCAACGCTTGCTCAACCAGGGAGGCTAAACACAGCTATGACTTTCCCGTGCAGATGACGGTTTGGCGTCGCTCTGCATGCGAAGGTGTCGAACTGTGATAACCCGTGCGTGCCTTGCTCTGAACTTGTCCCCCTGACCACAACCGAAAAACGTAAAGCATCTCCCCCGAGATCGTTTTTCGTTTGCAGACGCTTTTAGCCTAGCGGGTATTTCCTACAGATGGAAAGGTGTTTCTTACACTTTTGTGTAGGAATTTGTGAAAGGGTGGACGATATAAAGCCAATGCTATTTCGGGTGTAGGCGTGATGGTTGTGTGATGTGTGTGCGCAATAAGTTGCGGGTGTTTGTTTTGGTATCGATATCGGTTCGCTGTGATGCGAATTTGGATCGATTGGTGTGAAGGAGATGGGATGCGTGGCGGGGTGAGTGGGCTTGGTGATGGTGGGTGGTGTGGGGTGTGTGAGGCTTGGTGATGGTGGGTGGTGCGAAGTGAGTCAGGTTGATGCAAGTTTGCTGGTCGGTGCGTACTGGAGGTGACTTGTGCGCACTTTTCGAATTGGAAGTTCGCGCTGCGGTGCACTCTGTTCGTGAGGCCCTCACGCTCTTTGCTCGTCATTGATAGCGAAGATGTGCGACGTTGGTTTTTTTGCTCGTCGCCCCGGCGAAAGCCGGGGCCCAGTGTCTTTGTTGCGTCGAAAGTCGCTGGGTGATTCGCTTCGCTCACCCCTTCGGGGCCGTCCTTCGGACGTTCTCCGCGCTTCGCGCTACGTCCGGCTTTCGCCGGGACGACGGTGGGGAAATTGGAGACGGTATGGTGAGTGGTGACTGCGCGGCGATTGCGGGTATCAAAGCGAGAGCTGACAGCAAAGACGTGCGACGTCAGTTTTTTTGCTCGTCGCCCCGGCGAAAGCCGGGGCCCAGTGTCTTTGTTGCGTCGAAAGTCGCTGGGTCTCGACTTTCGCCGGGACGACGGTGGGGTGATTGGAGGCGGTGAGGTAGGTGGTGACCGCGCGGCGACTGCGGATATCAGAGCGAGCGCTGACAGCAAAGACGTGCGACGTCATTTTTTTTGCTCGTCGCCCCGGCGAAAGCCGGGGCCCAGTGTCTTTGTTACGTCGAAAGTCGCTGGGTCCCGGCTTTCGCCGGGACGACGGTGGGGAAATTGGAAGCGGTGTGGCGAGTGGTGACCGCACGGCGATTGCGGGTATCAAAGCGAGAGCTGACAGCAAAGACGTGCGACGTTAGGTTTTTTTGCTCGTCATTCCAGCGAAAGCTGGGCGTAGCGCGCAGCGCGGAGAACATCCGAAGGACGGCCCCGAAGGGGTGAGCGAAGCGAATCATCCAGCGACTTCGATGTGGAAAAGCCACTGGATTCCAGCTTTCGTTGGAATGACGGTGAGGAGATTGGAGACCGTACGGCGATTGGTGACGGTACGGCGTTTTGTGTATCAGAGCGAGGTGTATGTACGCGCGCGTGGATAGCGAAGCCGTGCGACGTCAATAATCCCGAATATCCAACGCAATAAAACACCGCGCGCTATATCCCTTCTCCGTCGCCGGCCACGCCAATTGATGAAGCAGACGATCGCCACCCGCCCACGGCTGGTTATCCAACAACGCCTCGGCCACCACTGATCCATCATCCGCGCGGCGATAGAACAAACGAATCCAATGCAATTCGCCGCTCAACGCTTCGTTGCGCAGCGCGTCGTGCAAACCGGATACCAAACCTTCGGGCGCGGCGACATCATCGCGATTGAAGGTAAGCGGGCCGACAAAGACATCCCACGTGCGTATGCCCAATTCCCAACTTTGAATTTGAATGCGTCGATCGTCGGTGACGTACCAACACGCCGCTAGCACCACATACAACACATTGCGCTCGAACGCCTTCAACGCATCGCGCGCGCCGGCATCGCCGCGACCTTGGCCTGCGAAGCTTTCTTCGATATGGCGTTCTTCGCTGATGACGACGTCGATATCCAAGCGACCGGGCTCGCCTTCCGCGCCGTCGTGCCAGCTGCCGCGAACGGCGGGGAAATCGCCGTCGGTGACGAGCCACGATTCTTCGTCCAATTCCAGTTCCACGTCGTGGCGTTCGAAGAGACGAAGCAGATCGGCTTGCACGGTGTTGTCGTTCATCGGGTGACTCCTGGTGTTTTTATGCGACGACAGCGTCGCATACGTACGTGACTGTCTTACGTGTTCAAGCGCGCCAGCAAAAAATCGATGGCGCTGCGGAGCTTGGCGGTGGGGCGCGCGTCTTGCGCGTAGATCAGATACATCGGCGAGGGTTGCAGCGACCAATCGGGCAGCACGGGCAACAAGCAACCGGCGGCGAGATCGTCGGTGAGTACGGCTTCGGGTTGCAGCACGATGCCGGCGCCGTTCAGCGCGGCGATGCGCAGCGCGTTGCCTTGATTGGCGGTGAAGCGACTGCGCACGGTAACTTGGCATTGTTCGCCGTTGGCGTTTACGAGCAGCCATCGATCGTGTCGGCGCCAATACGAGGGGCCCAGACAATTGTGTGTGCTGAGTTGTTCGGGATGCTCGGGGCGGCTGTGGCGATCAAGATAGCTTTTCGATGCGGCGAGTATTCGCCGATACGGACGCAAAGAACGCGCGACGATGCCGGGTTCGTCGATCTCGCCGATATGGATGCCGAGCTCGAAGCCGCCGTCGACAAGATTGGACGGGCGATTGTCCAATGTGAGTTCGATGCTGATATCGGGATATTGCGCCATGTATTCGCTTAACGCGGGCGCCAGGATATGGCTGCCGAAGCTGACCGGCGCGATGACGCGCAGTTGGCCGCGCGGCGTGGCGTGCAATTCCAAGGCGCTGGCTTCGGCCAGTTCCACTTCCGCCAGCGCGTGTTTGCAGCGCTCGTAGTAGAGCCGCCCCACATCCGACAGTTGCTGGCGACGCGTGGTGCGATGGAGCAGGCGCGCGCCGAGTCGTTGTTCGATGTCGTGGATGTGCTTGGCGACCATGGTGGCCGATACCCGGCTGGCCTCGGCGGCGGCGGCGAAACTGCCACTTTCCACCACGCGCACGAACATTTCCATATTGGCCAGCTTGTTCACGATTAAAAACCCATAGGTTTCGAATGGGTCAAATCATCCCATATTTATCAACCTCGGCAAGACGCGCACTATGACGCGCCGCCGGCTCCGGCGCGCATTTCCCGGGAGGGCGACGTGCCAAACTTTCAGCTCGATCTACCCTGCGTGGATCGCAGGGTGTTCTACAAGCGACCGAACGGAGCTGGAATGAACGCAGTAAA
The DNA here is from genome assembly GCF_021390675.1 of Dyella sp. 2HG41-7. Lineage (NCBI taxonomy): Bacteria > Pseudomonadati > Pseudomonadota > Gammaproteobacteria > Lysobacterales > Rhodanobacteraceae > Dyella > Dyella sp. 2HG41-7. The sequence goes on along the minus strand of NZ_JAJEJV010000004.1, from coordinate 477,151 downwards.
CGACCATGACGCGCCGTATCACGCGCATATTTATTTCGAGCATTCGCAGCGCGAACTGGCTGACACCGCGCGCGCGTTGCTGCGCGAATGCATGACGTCGGGGAAGATTCCGCAGTTGTTGTTTGTGGGGCGACCGACGGAAGGGAAAGCGGGGCCGCATCCGATTCCGCAGTTTGAAATTCATTTCACGAAAGAAGCGTTACCTGCGGTGTGTAGTTTTATCGAGGCGTCGGGGTTTCGTGCGTTGGTGCATCCGTTGACGGATGATGATTTAGCGGATCACACGACGTTGGCGCATTGGATTGGGACGCCGGTTGATCTTGATCTGACGACGCTTGATCCGCCGGGTTTCAACCAAGGTGTGGCGCGGTTTGGGAAGTCGGATTTTTGAGGACAACACCTGCGCTTGGGATTCCCCTGTCCTCCTCTCGTCATTCCGGCGAAGGCCGGAATCCAGTACTAGTACGTAGTGCGCAGCACTCAAAATCGATTTTGTGTGCTTCGCACAGCGTACTTCACTGGATTCCGGCCTTCGCCGGAATGACGTGAGGTAGGGACAAAGACTGCGGCGATTTATGGTGCGCTATTCACTTGCGTAAAAATCACCTGCCACCTCCCATCACGCTTCGCCCAAACATCCACAAACCGCGCCCGCATCGTAAACGCCTTCCCGCGATTAAACCCTTTCGCATCCACCATCCCACCTAATACGGCGCCATTCGGCCACACCTTGCGCACTTGTTGGGTAATCGCGACATACGTCGTCTTGCTTCCCGGCGCTACGGCATCGGCAATGTCTTGCGCCTTGGTTTGATTCTCCCCATTCGCATTTGCCAACACATAATCGTCGGCGAGCAACCGTTCGAGTTCCGCGCGATCGGATTTGAATTGCGCGAGATCGTAGGCCGTCGCCGCCGCAGCGAGATCTTGAGGCAACCCGCGATAGTCGCCAACTTCCTGCCCCGCGTGAACCTGCGTCGCGATCAACGCCGCGCAAATCGCCCCACTCCATCGTGATAACCGCATGGCCTTTCCTTTGCTGGATGTGTTGATGCAAAGGTAATTCGGCAGCGTGGCGGCGCAATGACCTGGGAGGTCATATCGGCGCGTTAGGCGGCGGCTTGCGATGTCTCGCGCAGGTGTTGGCAGAAGGCGGCGGTTTTTTCGTCGGCGGGGAAGCAGCATTCGATGCGCAACTCTTCCAACGTCACATCGCGCGGATCGATAAAGGTGGTCATCGTTTCGAAGAAGCGCAATTCGCCGACCGAGCTGCGGAACACGAGATTGAGCACGGGCGTTATGCCCTCGCTTGCGTCCATGGAACGCCAATGCGATGGCACGTCGGGATAGACGAGCAATTCTTCCAACAAACGGCGCGAGTGGTCGTCGGTGGGCACGCTGGTCACCACATCGTGCAGATGACGGATAAAGCGTCCCGCCACTTCCTGCCAGTTGACGATCACGGGGCGGAAGTCTTCGGGATCGAATACTTGATGCAGCAAGTTGGTATGCCGCAACGGTCGGCCTTGCATCAGAAAATGGTTGATGCGCATTGCCGCGTCGTTGGCGTGCAGCACTTCCCAATGGCGGCTGACGACAAAGGCGGGATACGGTTCTTGATGGCGAAGGATCAGCGCGATGGCGTCGCGCATCCGGTCGAGCGTGGGTGTGATTAGCGGGGTTTCGGAGAATTCGGTGGCGAATCCACCGGCGCGGATCAGCACGTTGCGTTCGCGCAGCGGCATACCCAGTGCGTCGGCGAGTCGCCCGATCACGTCCTTGCTCGCCTTCGATTTGCCGGTTTCGATGCAGCTCAAATGTCGCGCGGACACCTCCGCTTCCAACGCCAGATCCAGCTGACTCATGCGCCGCGCTGCCCGCCACTCGCGCAGCAGCCGGCCGATGGGGGAAGGCATGTCTTTCGAAGGGGACGTCACCTTGCTCGATCTCCTGTTCGGCGAGCTGCCGACAGTACCGCGTGACCGGCGCGATCAGAACCCTTACCTGTGGCGGGCCACCTTGTTTGGTACATATGTACCGTGGTAGCATTTTGGCATGAAAGACATCGAACGCATTCAGACCGGCGTACGGCTGGAAAAACGCACGCTGAAAGTCTTAAAGGGGCTGGCGGAGTATCTCGATCTCTCGCTGGGCGACGTGATCGAGGGCATCGTGCTGCACGCTTTCGAAGGCAAGTCGCCGTTCTCCAAGGAGACGCGGGAGCAAATCGAGCGGCTGAAGGTGGTTTATGGCTTGGACCTTACGTCCGAGGACGCGCATCACCTGCGCGAGCCGCCCCGTGACTGATTCCACGCCGCTGCTGGATGCGTTTCTCAAGCACAAGCTTGAGCTTGCGCATTTCCGGCACGTGGATCATCTGCGCGTTGGCTTCGAACTGCTGAAGCGCCACGACTTTCTCACCGCCGCGTCTCTGTTCTGCAACGCGCTGAAGACGATGACGGCCAGCGCCGGGCTCGGCCGCGTGTATCACGAGACCATCAGCGTGGCGTTTCTGTCGCTGATCGCCGAACGCATGCAGCGGGACTCTGACGCGGATTTCGCGCAGTTCCAGGAGCGCAACGCCGACTTGCTGGATAAGTCGGTGCTTAAGCGGTGGTACTCCGACGAGCGGCTTCGCTCCGACGCCGCGCGCCAAACCTTTGTGTTGCCGGAGGCACGTACATGAATTGGCATCTTCAGTTGTTGCGTTGGTCCTACTGTGCGTTTATCGCGTGGGTGACCGTGAAGACCCTGGTGTCGGGGTACGCGGGGCATGACGTTCATATGCTGGTGTTGGCGAGCGTCGAGTTGGTGGCCATCGCCGCCCTGCTGTTCGAAAAGTCGGAACGCCCCGCCGCCATCGTCTTGATCATCGTGTACGCGATTGCGGCGGTGTTGACGGCGGCCGGGGGCGAGATGCCGATCCGGTTTGCGTACTTTGCGGCCACGGCGTTCTTTATCGCCTATGCACGGCGCATTCCTGCGACCTGATCAATCTTTAGCCAGTCGCCACGTCCGAAAAGCCCGTACAAGCTCCGAATTCGCCGTCCAGGCGTACGGATCGGCCGGATGGGACGACCGGATGGCGCTGGACCTTCATTCTGCGGCCTTCCCCGTACTGGAGTGTGCGCCGTGAAAGTCGTCCGAGTCCTGTTGTCGAGCCTGGTGGTGGTGGTGGTCGCCGGCTGCGTGTTTGTGTGGTGCAATCGAGAGGCGCTGCATGTGGCGGCGAGTTCGGTCAGCCAGTCGGTGTGCGCGGCGGCGTTTGTGTCGCGGGTGGACCCGGACATGGTGTTTGCGCAGGAGCAGCGGCCGTTGATGGGCGGTATCGCCTGGGCGGTGCGCTATTCGGTGGATCGTTCGCACGGCGAGGTGCTGACGAGCGTGCTGGACACCTTTCACGCGCGGTCGCAGTACCGACAGGGACTGGGTTGCGTGCTTGAGCTTGGTGATGATCCGCTGCCGGAGACGACATCGCTCGGCGAGCAAAACGTGCCGGATGGCTTCGGTTCGCAGGTGATCGCGCCGACCGATCCGGCGATCGATGCGGCGCTGGCGCGGGCGTTCGCCGAGCCGGACCCGAAGCATCTCCGCCAGACGAAGGCGATTGTGGTGATGCACGACGGGAAGTTGATCGCGGAGCGTTACGCTCCGGGTTACGGACCGGAAACCCCGATCTGGGCGCATTCGGTGACCAAGTCGGTGACGCAGGCGTTGATCGGCATTCTGGTTCGTCAAGGCAAGTTGCAGGCGAATCAGCCGGCGCCGATTGCGGATTGGTCATCGTCCAGCGATACGCATCACCCGGTAACGGTGGATCAATTGCTGCGCATGGATAGCGGACTGCCGTTTGACGAAACCAACGGGCCGGTGAGCCTCGCCACGCATATGTGGTTTGCCGAATCGGATACGGCGGCTTACGCCACGCATATGCCGCTCGATCATGCGCCGGGCACGCACTGGGCGTACGGCAATCTCAGCTATGCGGTGCTGTCGAAATTGATCGGCGACGCGAGCGGCAACACGGCGGTTGGCGCGGAGTCGTTTGTGCGCAACGAGTTGTTTGCGCCGCTCGGCATGCATCATTCGGTAATCGAAACCGACGCCAGCGGCACGCTGCTCGGTTCCGGTTTTATGTATGCATCGGCGCGCGATCTGGCGCGCTTCGGTCAGCTGTATCTGGATGATGGCGTGGTCGACGGCAAACGCATCCTGCCTGAGGGTTGGGCGGATTACGCGCACTCGCAAACGCTGGACACCGGTTATGGCGCGGGCTTTTGGACCAATCTGGTGAATACCGGCAGCGTGCCGGTGTGGGATGCGCCGTGGGGCATACCGCAGTTGCCGAAAGACATGTATTACGCGCGCGGCGCGTTCGGCCAGTACGTGATCATCGTGCCGTCCGAGCATTTGGTGGTCGTGCGGATGGGCTTGAGCGTGCAAGGCGGCGGCACCGGTATCGGCGATGTGACGGCGGCAATCATCGCCGCGCTGCATCGCGAAGCGTCGAGCGCGGTTGCGATCAGGTAACGGGTTCGCTGGCAGTGCGTTGTCGGCGGTAGTTGCTGGGCGTATCGCCGACTTGGCGTTTGAAAGCGGCGTTGAAGGTGGACTTCGACGTAAAGCCGCAGGCATACGCAAGATCGAGAATCGTGCGCGGCTCGGCGGGATTCGCCAGCCGCTCGCGCACGGCCTCCACGCGCAAGCGATTGACGTAATCGCAGAAGCTGCCGCCGAGGCGTCGATTGATCACGGCAGAGACGAGATATTCCGGGTAGCCGCTGCGCTTGGCGACTTGGCCGATGGTGAGCGCCGGTTCGAAGTAGAGCGGTGCATCGCCACTCATCAGTTGCGTAAGGCGCGTCTCGACGTCGGCGTAGCGCGCGGTATCGGCAGTCGACTCCGCATCGCGTTCGTTCTGCGCGGGAACAATAGGCGGTTCGGCCGACACCGGCGGTTGGCCGAGACTGAACCAGCCCACCATGCACACCCACGCAGCCACCAAACCGAACAACAAGCCGTAGTTGAAGATCGGCAGATACACCAACGCCTGCACGACAGCGAGCGTCCAGATCACGATCTGGAAACCTGCCATGGCGTCGATCCAGCGCAACGACAAACGATCCGCATCGGAGCGACGCTCGCGCAATCGTTGTCGATAGCCGCGTACCAGCAGCAACGCCGCCACCACATACGACAAGCTATAGAGAAACAACGGCACATCGAACCATGCGCCGACGGCGCGCTCGCCGGCGATCCAGCGTTGCGACAGCGATTGCAACAGCGCGTGGCTGCCGACGAAAACGTAACCGTTGAGCACCAGCATGACGATAAAGCCGAGCAGGTGCATCGTGTCGCGCACGCGGAACTTACGTTCTTCTACCAGTGCGCGCACATATAGATAGAACAGGCTGCCGTAGAGAAACGGAAACAGCGCGACGAAGCGGTAGGCGCGGAACCATTCCGGTGACAGCTCGTGCCAGTACATTGCCTTTACGGCCAGATCCAGCCCCGACAAACCCACCCATACGGCGAGCAAGTGATTGGCGGCGCGGTTCGCCAGTTGTCGCCACAGCGTCAACGCTAAAAGCGCGGCCTGCAGGGCGCCGGCGAAGTAGATGAAGATCCAGAATGTCATGGCGTTCCGGCGGGCAAGCGCATCAACCTGGCGAAGGATTTGCTTATCTTAGCCAACATGGTCGTTTGCGCAGCATCCACGGCGATCTCAAAAATGCTCCTTCACTTGCCAATTTTCCGTCGCCCCGGCGAAGGCCGGGGCCCAGCGACTTTACGCTCGCAAAGATCAAAGACACTGGGCCCCGGCTTGCGCCGGGGCGACGGTGAGGTGTGAGTAGGCTTGCTCTAATCAATGCAACTTCTGGAACCTACCTGGCGCAACATCGAAGCGCACTAAAAATGTTTCGCCGCCTGCCAAGAAGTATTTCGTCGCCCCGGCGAAGGCCGGGGCCCAGTGTCTTTGATCTTTGCGGGCTAAAGTCGCTGGGCCCCAGCGTTCGCTGGGGCGACGGTGAGGCGCGGTTGGTGTTTGGAGAAAGTGTGAGGGTTTGCTTGCTTTGATTCTGACTTAAAACTTGCTGTGCTCCACCTGCCGCTCGCGACGCATCAGCGTCCACTCCGCATGCTCGGTCAGCGCCGCGTCGCCCAGCGCACGCAGAATACTGCGCTTTTCCGACGGATCGTTGGTGCGGTCGAGCGCGGCGCGCGCGCCACTGAAAATGCGCTGCATAAACCGGTATTGCCGAATCAACTCTTTATCGGCTTTGCGATACGCATACGCCTCGCGCACGGCGGCGACGATGGAGAAAACGGCCATGATCATCACCAAGGTCGTCTTAGTGAGTTCCGGCAGCTTCAGCGCGAAGATCGCCAAGAACACGCTAATGGCGATGCCCACCCATAAACTGACGGAGCCGATGATTTCCGTCAGATGATGCACGCCTGCCTTCTCTTCGGTCTTGCGCTCGAAATAGTGCAATTGCCCTGACCGACCCGATTCACCCACCCATTCGCTGATAACGCGATTGAGCGCATCGGGCTCCAGCTTTTTGTGCGGCTGCAGACCCACAGCGCGCATCACATTGCGAATCCAGCCCAGCTCGATGTTCTGCTTTTGCAGAAAGTTGTCGTGCGCGAATTCGTGATCGGTGTCTTTGGAAATGCCGGCGCGTCGCCAATAAAGCTGGATGCGCAATCCTTCGGCCAGCGCGCGGTAATCCAGGTATTTGCGATGCCATTCGCGCCGACGCGCCAACGCCGCGACCACGCCGCCGCCGGCAAACAGCAGCAGGAAGAAATAGATCATATTGTCCTGCTGCGTAAGGTGCGCGTAGAACGTAAACGCGATGCCCATCAGCGCCGCCAGCGTAAAGGTGATGCGCAGCGCGAGGAGCACGCGCTTTTGAAAGTGCAGCGCCAGCCAGTCGGCGGATCGAAACAGTCGATCGATGTTGTCCATGGTGATCATGTCCAACTTGGTCGATGGCGCAGTTGCGTCGATGTCCGTTTCGTATTTGGCGCAGTCCTCGTTGAATTCGACCATATGCTGGATCATCAGCTCGAATTCTTCGGGCATGTTGGCGTCGGGCGAGATGTCGTCACCGGTGCGCCAATGCGTTTGCAAGGGCGACAAGCCGGGTGCGACCTGACCGTTTTCGCCTTCGCGCGAGCAGACGATGTGATAGAGCAGATGTTCGTCGCCGCCGCTAAGGATATGTCGCGCCTGGCGTGCATATTCGCTGATGCCGGGCAACGAGCCGTGCAAGTAGTACTTGACGATTTGCCCGGTGCCGCCGAGTCGACCGGAGTCTTTGCCGTCCCAGATGGTGACCAGAATGTGCGCATGACTGGCGATAAACACGCCCGCTTTCGCGTATTGGCGATTGCGCGCTTCGCCGTGCGCTTGCAGCTCTTCGCGCGGCTGGCTTTTCAGCAGTGGCAGGCGAATCACTTCGGCTTGCTCGATCAACGCCTCGAACTGCGCGCGCACGGCGGTGTCGGCGAAATCTTCGACATACATGTCGCGTGGCAACGGCAACGGCACCACCAGGCGCGCGCCCGCCGCGACGGCTTCGGATGCGAACAGCTGATCGCCGCCTTCCGCCAACGAAGACAGCACGACGATTGGCAAGGATGGGAAATCAGCATGCAATTGCGCAAAAAACGCGCGGACGCGTTGGCGGATCGGCTCGATTTCCGATGCGGCGATATTGCGATGACTCGTAACGCCGATAACCAAAGGTGTCATGACGACCTCTGATCGAAACGCCTTGGAGGCGCAGCGCCTTCCCGCGCCTAGGTTGCGCCCGGCATCCCGCGAATGCCTGCCCTCGCCCCGCTCCTCTGGCGGGATTGGCGCTGAGCCTAGCACCAAAATGTGATGTGGTTCACATTTTGGTGCTAGGCTCAGGCGGTCGCGGCGCTCGGCCAGCCCGAGCCCCCGAGGGGTTTATGAGTTTCACCGCCAGGAAGGCTCGGCCTTTTCCTGGAGTGAAGGCGTCATGACACAACCTCGAGCGATGCCGGATGTCCGGTATCACGCACTTCTCCGCTTTCACCATCGAATGCGCCCTTGGCCGCGTGCGCGCACCGCGGCTCGGAATGCGTTGCGTGCTCGCGCTTGAAGCGGGGCGCTTTAGTCGATGACTTAAAAGGACGACCCGGTACGGAACCCATTTCTGTCAGAGAAAGGAGTTATCCATGAAACACGGCGATCCGAAAAACATCGAGATGAGTGTGGAGCTTTACCGCGATCCCGGCGGCGGTTGGGAGGACAACCTGCTGGTAATTAGTCAAGGCAATCATCATCAGGCGTTCGAAAAAATTCCGAGCAGCGGCGAACCGCACACCATCACGTGGACGTTGACGGGAAATGCGAGCGGCGGCGAGTTTTGCTCGCTCGACGACGCAAAAAGTCCCGGCTTCACCTGGCTGATTCGGCGGCCGGTGGAAAAAATCTTCCGCCAGATTCGTCATCACGGCAAATCGATCACGATGCAAAACCATCACCATGACAAAGACAGCGAAGGCGTCTGGCACTACCAGCTGTTCGCACGCTTTGGCGACAAGATTTACGGTGTCCCGCTAACCTTCAGTTGCGGCTTGTCGAATCCGAACCCGACCATCAAAAACACCTGACGTTGCTGTCGCAACGCGATAGTTATGTGGGCGTAGCATGGCCGCCCACGACCTTTCCCGCCTATCGCTTGATTACCTCGCAGGTAATTGGCTCGTTGATCGTGCGCGCCTAAGGTGTCTCCACGGAAACACCCTTTATGGCCACCTTCATCGAGGAAAACACCATGCATACGTTCCCTATCCATACAATCGAAACCGCCCCCGTGCGATCCAAAGCATCGCTGGAAGCGCTGCATAGCGCGTTCGGCATCATTCCGAATATTGCCGGCACCATGGCGACGTCTCCGGTACTGATCGACAGCCTGGTCGGGCTGTTCGGCAAGGTTCATGGCGGCAGCTTTACGGAAGAGCAAGTCCAAGTCGTTTTGCTGACCAATGCCGTGACCAATGCGTGTACATGGGCGGTGGCATTTCACTCCTACTTGGCGGTGCAAGCGGGCGTCGACGAGGCGGACGTCAACGCCATTCGCGAATATCGCGCGCCACAGGACGCAAAGAACCGCGCGCTTTCCACCTTGGCGCGCACGCTGATCGAAAAGCGCGGGCATCTGAACGACCACGATGCGGCGGCGTTTCTAGATGCCGGTTTCGGCCAGGATCATCTGCTGGAAGTCGTCGGCATTGTCGCCGCGTCCACGATCACTAACTACACTGGCAATGTCACCCATCCGGCGCTGGAAAAAGCGTTTCAGGCGTACGGCTGGCAGGCGCGCAACGCCTGATTGTTCGAGTCACGACACGCAGCACGACCGAGCCAACGTGGCGAACCATGTTGGCTCGGCGTGTTCGGGAGAATCGCATGGGCACCATTCGTAGTGAACGGACGCCTGCTTCCAATGATCTGGGCGCGCTGCTGCGGCATTGGCGCGACTTGCGCGGCGCCAGCCAATTGGATTTGGCGCTCGATGCCGGCATGTCGCAGCGACATTTGAGCTTTATCGAAAGCGGTCGCAGCGCGCCCAGCCGTCAGGCGTTGACCAGCATTGTGCAGTCGCTGGATGTGCCTTTGCGGGAACGCAACGTCATCTATCTGGCGGCGGGCTATGCGCCGGTTTATTCGGAGGTGCCGTGGAACGCCAAGGAGATGCAGAGCATCACGCGCGCGCTGGATCGCATGTTGCGCCAGCACGACCCGTTTCCCGCGCTGGTGCTGGATCGCTATTGGAACGTGTTGACCACCAATGATTCGTCGCCGCGATTTTTCGGCTCGTTTATCGACTTGGCGGCGCGTGCGCGACCGCGCAACATGCTGCATCTGATGTTCGATCCGAACGGTATGCGTCCCTTCGTTTCGGATTGGGAAAATGTGGCTAGAAGTCTCATTCAACGTATCTATCGCGAAACAATCGGGCGCGTGCTGGACGCGCAAACGCAAGTCTTGCTCGATGAGCTGTTCGCGTATCCGGGCGTCGATCCATCGTGGCGATTGCAAGGATCGGCCGGCTCTGCGGCAAACCTGCCGATGATCCCGATGGGATTTAACAAGGACGGCAAGGTGCTGAATTATTTTTCGATGATCACCACCGTCGGCGCACCGCAAAGCATCGCTGCACAGGAATTACGCATCGAATCGATGTTTCCTGCAGACGAAGAGACCGAGGCGTTTCATGCGACGTGGATGTCGGGCGGTGATTTGCCTGCTTGAAAGGCGAATCACGCCCCGTCGGCGCTGCCTTGCATGTCGCGCCGGAAGGCGCGCTCGTTGGGATACCAACCATATTCATCGTAACGACGGACTTGCGGCGCGGCGCGCATCGTCGTCGCCACTTCGTCGACCGGCACTTCGCGCCATCCAAGCGTTTCGAAAAAGCCGCCCGTGTCTTTACTAAATAGATAAATGCGATGGATCGCGCGTGTTTGCGCTTCGGCGATGACCGCTTCCAAAAGCAGTCTCGCCAAGCCAAGGCGGCGATGCTCGTGATGCACCGACACGCTGCGCAGCAACGCGGCGCCTTCGCCAAGTTCCAATCCACAGAAGCCGACTAACGCCGTATTGCTTCGCGCCGTCCAATAAAGCGCACCGGATGAAAAGATGTCATGCGTCGACAAGCCGCACGTGTCCAGCAGCGCATGAACGTCGCGCAGATCGGCCTGCACGGCGCGCTCGATCTTGATCATGCATTTATCCCTTCAACGGTGCGCTGTCGATTCCGTCTGTGGTGTCACTTGGCGAGCGGCGTAAGCCATTTGAGAACCGCGTCGGAAAGTTCTCTGCGCTGATCGGAATACGAATGGTCGGTCGGAAAGTGCGCGGTCGTGACTTGCGTATCGCCTGCGTGACGCAAGGCATCGGCCAGCGCCCCACCCTCGCCCGCCAGACCGTCATCCGATGTCACGACCAGCACCGGTCGATTTTTGAGCGCACCGACTTTCGAGGCAAACGTCCACGAGGACGCATGATCGGCTAGCTCGCGCGCCAAACCCTCCGGCGTGCATCCGCTTAACGGCGCCATGTTTTGCGCGGCGAGGCCGACGCTGACCATGTGCAGTGATGTATCCAGCGGCTCCTTCTTTCGAAGTTGCACGTAGCGCTCGCCCCAATCCGAACCCGAGATGATTGCAAGCGCCTTGACGTTGGGATCCGCCGCCACGGTTTGCACGGCCATAAAACCGCCCATGCTGTGGCCGACAACCACCATGCGCGCCGGATCGAAACGCAGTCGTTTCACGTTTTCCGGTTTCCGCAGATACGTAAGTGCCGCTTCCGCGTCTTCGATGCTATGCGTGATCGAAAAGTCGCCGGGCGAACCCCACGACCCGCGATAGTCGAAATAGACGACGTCCCAACCCGCGCGTCGCATGTCCTGCGCCAAATCCAGATTGCGCTCGTAGCCCGGAAACCCGTGCAGCAGCAGCACAAGCGGGTGTGGCTCTGAACCGGCGGCCACATACACCATGGCATTCACGCGCACACCGTGCGTGGGGATCTGCATCACGTCCATGGAAGCGCGTGGTTCGCTTGCGTTATGGCTCGCCGGCGTTTGCGCGAAGGCATGCACAGGAAAAAGCACGAGGCTTGCCGACAAACAAACTGCCAACGCTGCGGATTTCGCGGAGAACTTCACATCGCCCCCTGATTTGGCCGAACTTCCTGGAGCGCGGAATGTACCGCGGATATTTTCCGCGGCACAAATGCAATTCGGCCCATTGCAAGCGTCGGAGTGACTATTTACTCACAGCGTCGTCGCAGCCGCCGGCACGACATGCCGCGGCGACGTGCTCAGCGCGTGAATAATGTCCACTTCGCGCTGGCGATACGGCGTGCCATCGGCATGCAACAAATCGTGAAACCAGATGGTGGGCGGCTGCAGGGTATACGGGTGCAACCACGAGTCCCACGGAAAAATGGTTTGCGTCTTGCCGGATACAAAACCCCAGTTGATCATGCCGACATCGAGTTTCTTTCCAAGTGGCATGACGCCGTCGATGGTCGACCCGGCGCTGCGCGCCATATATTCGGTGCAAATGATCGGACGACCGTAAACGCGCAGTTGTCGCACGCGCCGATAGAACGCTTCCGGGAAATCGTAATTGTGAAACGTGATGACATCCGACTCGGAAAGCTGCGCGCGCTGGATATCGCTGAGCGATGAAAGCTTGGCCCAATCCCCTTCGTTGGAAATGCCGCTGGTCAGCGGTTGTTGCGGCGATTGGCTGCGCGCCCACGCAAACACCTGCGGCAGCAATTGCGCGACGCGCTGCAGTTTGTCTTTCGGTTCTTTCCCCGGGTAATCGCTGCTCACGTCGCCGTCGGGCTCGTTCCACACATCCCACGCAAGAATACGGTCGTCATGTCCAAAGCTGCCGACGATATCTTTCACATACGCTTCGAGTTGCGGGTAATGCGAGGGATCGTCCAACACCTTGGCGCCCGGCGCCTGCACCCAGCCCGAGTTATGCACGCCGGGAATCGGCGGATGCTGCGGACCCAAAACGGGATCGGGGTCCCAGCACGAATCGAACAATACAAAGATGGGTTTGATGTGATGCCGCGCGGCGATCTTTAAAAACGTATCGATACGTTGCTTGAAACCGTCGCGATCCTGTTCCCACACCAGGTTATGCAGAAACACGCGCATGGTGTTCATGCCCATCGCTTGCGCCCAGCCGAGTTCCTGATCGATACGCGCGGGATCAAAGCTAGAGGCTTGCCACATCTCCAGTTCGTTGATGGCGTTGGACGGAATGTAATTGCTGCCCGCCGGCCAAGCCTGCTTGGCGTACCAGGCATTCGCTTTTTCGGCGGTCCATCGCGGTACGTCGGCGGCGTGCGCCATGGCGGCGACCAGCGCCAGGATGATGATCACCCATTTCGTCCAGTGCTTATAAAGCATCGTTCGGTCTCGCGTGTGTTGTCGGTTCAAGCTGTCAGCTGAGCGGCGGAAAGGCAGTGATGCGTAATTTGGCGCCCGCGTACGGCACCAGCGTGATGGACTGCGCCGTTTCATCGGTGGATGCTTCGGCCTTGGCCGGCACCGGCTCGGCGCTGCCTTCCGATGCTTTCCATGCCGGTACGTAGCGCGCTTGCAACGCCAGTTGCACGGCGGGCGCGGCGCCTGCAAACGGTTTGTCGCCGATGGGATGCTCGCTCACTGCGATGGATGCATCGGGTGCGACGCCCAGATTCCAGCGCGAGCCCGGATACACCTGCCAGTCGTTGGTCGGTCCGCGTTTGCGCCACACGACCCAGTTCTCTTTGATCGGCAAGGCATACACCAACGCGCCGCGCGTGAAACTCAGCGCGCCGTTGTAGCCGTGTTCGGTTTTTACCTCGGCGTTAAAACTCACTTCCACCGTATCGCCCGGCTTCCACGTGCGTTCGATCGTCGTAAATCCGTCGTTCGCTTTCACGGGTTTGCCGTTCACCGCGATACGCGTGCCTTGCGACCACGCCGGTATGCGCAAACGCAGCGGAAACGCCAGCGCGCGTTGCGGTTTGACAGTGATGCTGACGGTTTGACGGAACGGATACTCGCTGACTTGCTCCACGATCACGGGCACGTCGCGCACCACCGTCGTCACCGTACACGGCGCGTAACTCATCGCCGCCAAACCGCGATCCGCCGTCGCCATCCATACGCTGTTAGTGAATTTCGGCCAGCCCTGATGAAAATTCGCCGTACAGCAACGGAAGTTGGGTTCGAGTCCAAACAGATTCGATTCCGGTCCGTCGGTGGTCCACGGCGTGCGGTGCAGGCTGCACTCGACCTGGTTCGGTTGCTGATTGTATTGATGCGCCCACATGTCGTCGGTCAACGCGCCGGGCAGCGCGTTGAAGGCGATGCGTTCCAAGCGGTCGCCCAATGCGGAGTCGCCCGTTATCGCGAGCGCAACCTCCAGCGAATACATCGTCTCGACGACCGTGCACAGTTCCGTCCCTTGCGAGGGGCTGCGACCGGCAAGATGTTCGTCCGCGGAAAACATGCCGTTGGGCAAGCCGTGATACGTATCCAGCATCTGCAACTGATGATGCACGGCATCGCGGTCGGCAGCGCTGCCGGACACCACCGACCATACCGGCGATGCCTTCACCGCCTGCGCGTTGTTGACGCCGTGCACCTGCAGGCCGAGGTCTTGCATAAAGACATCGTCGCCGCCGGCTTGCTTGCGCAGTGCTTCCGCATCGGTTTTCTGCGTGAACGGAAAATGCGCGAACATGCTTTGCCAGTCGTAACCTTGCTGCTTCAGCAGGTGCGCCAGTTCAAGCAGCTTGGCGTCCTGCGTGCGCTGATAAAGCCACAACACCGACACCAGCTCGTCCTGCCAGCGCATGCGCCCCCAATCGCGCAATGGGCGCGTGGGCAACGCTTGCAACTGATAGTGAAAATAGCGCGTCATCAACGGCATCACCCGCGGATCGCCGGTGAGTTCGTGATACTGCGTCAGCACCTTGAGCATGACCATGCGCGGCCACCAATCGTCGTTGCTGCGCGGACCGAACATACCGTTGTCCCACGGATGATCCAGCGTCCAATCGATAAAGCGCATCGCCTTCGCTTTCAGCTGCGGCGAATCCAACTGCCACGCGAGCGGCACCAAGCCATCGAGAAAATACGGACCGTCTTCCCACGACTCGCCCTTGCCGCCCGACCATCCGCTGTCCGGCCCCACGATGGGCCAGAACTCATCGAGATGACCGCCCAAACCGCCCGCCTGAATTTCCAGCTGCCGCAACAACCAACCACTCGGCTTGATCGAACCCGCTGGCAACAACGCAAACGGTTGCTGCATCAATGGCGCTTGCGGAAACAGCGGCGCTTGCCGCACGGCACCCGTTGCCAACATCGCGGCCGCCAGCGGACGGAAGGTCATCGCACTCATGGCGCCCGCCACGGCCATGCCTTGCAGAAACGAGCGACGGCTCATCGAGGAAAGCGGGGGCATGCTCTGACTCTCGGTTTAGTGCAACCCGCCGAGTGTCGTCCAATTATCCGACAAATTCAAATAGCCGCAGTAAAACGTGCCAAAATATGGGAAACACGGCATCACCTTCGCGCGAACTTACTTCGCGAATGCCTGCGACACGTCGCTGGCGATTTCGGCAAAAAGCGCGTCCCTTTGTTGTCTATCGGCGTGGGAAGCGGTCAAGAACGCGGCCACGACGACCGTGTGTCCATCGGGCCATGTGATGATCCCGATATCGTTGAAGGCGGCCGTTATGCCATCCAGCGAAAGAGACGTGCCGCATTTGTCCGCAAATCGAACCGTCGCCGGCAGCCCTCTTCTCAAGCGCACCGGCACGGTCTGTCCATACATCAAGTCCAGTAGACGCTTGGTCGAGCCGGACGACAGCATTTGGCCCTTCCAAAGCTTCTTGAGGAAGTCCGCGGCAGCGTCGGGCGTGGTGCGATTGCGTGGATCGCGAAGATAGGCCTCGTAGCCGCGCCTTTCCCTCATCAATGCCTGCTGATCGGTTTCTTGCGGAGAGATGGATGCTCCGTTTTCGGTCTGCTCGAATATCCGGGAGACACCCGCTTCGTCGAGATCGATGCGCATGCCGTCGACGCCATGCGCTCGCAAAAACGCAGTGACGACCTCCGGCCCGCCGACCAACCTGACCAATGCGTCGGCAGCGGTGTTGTCGCTTTCGCTCACCATCGCCACGAGCAGTCGACGCACCGAAAACGTCATGTGCTCGCCGTTGAAATGAGCGCCGATGGAAGGAATGGCCGAACCGCCTTCGACATCCTGGCGATTGATCGTTACGGTTTGATCCAGCGAAAGGCGCCCTGCATCGATCTGCGCAAGCACCGTCGCCGCGACGGGCGCCTTGAACACGCTCATCATGGGATAGGCGCGATCGGCATTGACGCGGATCGCCGCTCCCGTTTTCAAATCCAACACGGTTATGCCGAGCAGACCAGGACGAGCTTGTGTTGCGAGCTGCTGCAATGCGTGCTGGAGATGCGCATCCGGTTGACTCGCGTGACCTTGATTGGCCGCGAATGCGGAGACCGGGAGCCATGTGGCTCCGGCGAATATCAGCGCTCTGCAAGCAAATGTCGCGTATTTGCTGAACATGCTTTCCCTCAAGATGTCGGCTCGACCGTGTATCGCTGTTGCCGCTGCGCCCACATTTTGCGCACGGGTTCGCGCCATTGCAGGAACGGTTGTTCGACTACGTAGTGAAGTGTCGCTCCGACGGCAAGCACGGTGACCGCGTAAATCAATACGGTCCACACACCATGCCCTTCCACCCAGGGCGCGAAACGACCATGCAGCTGTCCGTAAACCATTTTATGCGTGAGGTAGAGGCTGTACGACGCTGCCGCAAACCATGCGGCGCCGGGAACGCGAAGGTGAGCCAGCACACCGCGTCCGCTCGCCGCTCCTGCCACCAGCGCCGTCATCGCTACGGCTAGCAACGGGTAACCGAATACATTCGCGGTCAGATCAAACCGTTGCTGCCCGTTGAAACCCCACATGCACGAGCCGGTGAGTGCGACGCCCGTCAGCGAAACCACATTTGCATGGCGCTCGATCCACGCCCAGCCCCGCGTTCGATAGCAGCAGGCGGCGGCCAGGGCAACGCCGCCGAGCAGATCGTCCAGACGTGCATAAGTGGGGTAGTACAGGAAGCGCAGATAGGCGTCGCCCGCTTCGTCGCCATTCGACTGCACGGGTTGCACGAAGTGTATCCAGAGCCAGGCGCGAAGCACGACGCCGCCGAGCACCAAAGCAGCGATGGCTATGGCGCCGCGCCTTACGCGACCGCCTCCCACAAGGAATAACGCAAGCAGCGGGAACAGGAGATAGAACTGCTCTTCCACGCATAACGACCACGCGTGCGAAAACGCGACACGGCTAGGATCGATAAACACGTTGAGCGTATAGGTGAGGAACTGCCACAACGGCATCATGCCCTGCACTTCGCGCATCGAAGGCCATGTGACGTAGATGCCGAGCACCACGAAGTAGGCGGGCAAGGTTCGAAAGCCGCGCCGCAAATAGAAGTCGACAAAATCCACGCCGCCGCGGGAGATCAATGCGTTGAAAACCTGCGAGCCGATCAGGAAGCCGGACAGCGCAAAGAACAGGTCCACGCCCATCCACCCGCTCCAGCGCATCACACCGCCGCCCATATATCCGGCGATGTAGCTGTGAAAGGGCATCACCCACAAGATGGCGATCGCTCGCAGCAGATCGAGTCCGGGTTTTCGTTCCATGAGTTCCCCGTTTTGCGGACTGGCGGCCGTGCAGTGCGGCGTGCGCTTTGCACGATTTTCTCGCGCCTCGAATGCTCTAGTTAGCGTGAGATTTGTGGCGACGCCATGGCGCAGGTCTATCCCAGCCGTGGCATTCGCGGCAACACGCCGCTGGCGTCAAGCGAGCGGAAGCGAATAAAGTCCCGAGATAACTCCCTGCATCGCTCATAGAGAGAGCCAGCTCATGTCCCCCGTGTCCATGCGTATGCGTTGCATTCTTCCCGCTGCTGTTTTCGCATTCGCGGCGGCTTCGGTTGCGGCTGCCGATTCCGCGCCCACCGTCGTCACCGCCACAGGCAGTTTGTCGGGCACGCATGACGCCGCAACCGGCTTGAACGAATTCATGGGCATCCCGTACGCCGCGCCGCCGGTTGGGCCGCTGCGATGGAAGCCGCCGCAACCCGTCAAGGGATGGACGGGCACGCGGCAGGCGGATCGTTTCGGACCGCGCTGCATGGAGCGCGGTCTTTACGACGACATGGTGTTTCGCTCGAATGGCATGAGCGAGGATTGTTTGTATCTCAACGTGTGGACGCCAGCGAAAAGCTTGAACGAAAAGCTGCCGGTGCTGGTGTATTTCTACGGTGGCGGTTTCAACGGCGGCGACGGCTCGGAGCCGCGTTATGACGGCGCCGCGCTCGCGCAGCGCGGCATCGTGACCGTGACCGTCAATTATCGATTGGACGTGCTCGGCTTTCTCGCGCTGCCCGCGCTCGCCAAGGAGTCGCCCGAACATGCGACTGGCAACTACGGTCTGCTCGATCAGGCTGCCGCCTTGCGCTGGGTTCAACGCAATATCGCCGCGTTTGGCGGCGATCCCACGCAAGTGACCATCGGCGGAGAATCGGCGGGTTCCATGTCGGTATCCGCACTCATGGCGTCGCCGTTGTCGAAGGGCTTGATGCAGCGCGCGATCGGCGAGAGCGGCTCGATCATCAGCAATTTGAAACCGCGACCCTTGGCGCTTTCCAAACAGCAGGGCGAGGCGTTCGAGAAACGCGCGGGTGCGCAGTCGCTCGAACAGCTTCGCGCGATGGATGCTCAAGCACTGCTCGAAGTGGCCGGCGAAAAAGATGTGCCGGAGTTTATGCCGACCATCGACGGCTACTTTTTTCCCAAGCCGCCCAAGGTGATCTATCAAGCCGGCGAGCAGGCGCATATTCCGTTGCTGGTGGGCTCCAATTCGCAAGAAGGCAAATACACCAACTTACTCAACGATAAAGCGCCGACGCCTGCGAACTATCGCGCCGCGTTGGAAAAGAAGCTGGGCGTGAACGCTCCCGAAGCGTTGAAGTTCTATCCCGGTAAGACCGAAGCGGAGGTCAAAACCTCGGGCACGGATTTCGAGGGCGATGATTTCATCGCCTTATCGACCTGGCAATGGATGAATCTGCATCGTAAAACCGGACAAGCGCCGGTGTATTACTACTATTTCACGCAGGCGCGCCCGGCCAAGCGCGATGGCAGCGCGGGTGCGGACGAAGGTGCGGTGCATAGCGGCGAAATCGAATACGCGCTGGGCAATCTGTCCGGCAACCATGTTTATGCATGGCGCCCGGTCGATGAGCAGGTGTCGCAGATCATGCAAGGCTACTGGGCCAACTTCATCAAGACCGGCAATCCCAACGGCGCAGGCTTGCCGAACTGGCCTGCCGCGACAAGCAAGGACGGCGGCCTTTTACGCCAGGTGATCGGCGCGGACACGCACACGATTGTCGACCACCATGCGGCGCGTTACGAATTTCTGGATCGCGTCGAGGCCAACGTGCATCTGTGATGACATCGCGGTGACACCGCAGAACGATGGTCTTTGCGCGGTGCCACGAGACCATCTTTTTTTTCGCGTCTAAATATCTAAATTTGCGGCCACGCAAGCTTTCTCGAAGCCCAGCAACACGTTAGCTACGCTTGCGTTGGCCTTGCGGTTGTAGCGTTCGCGCGCGTACCCGCTTCGTTTGTCGTTCGAGTTGGGTACCATTAGCCCCAAGCAGTCAGGGGTGGCAGGCGTGGTCGTTGCAGGGGAAACGATGGGATTCGAGCGCGTGTTGATCGTCGAGGACGATCCACACACGCAGCAACGTCTTGTTCAATTGCTGCTTGAACTGGTTGGGTCCGTTGACAACATCGCCATGGCAGGCGGCGTCGCCGATGCGAAAATTGTCGCCGCGCAATTCGCACCGCAGCTTGCGCTGATCGATATCGGGCTGCCCGATGGCAGCGGGCTCGAACTGATCGCCTGGATCGCGCAACATCATGCCGACACCATGACGGTTGCGATCTCCGCGTGGGGTCACGAGGAAGTGGTGTTGACGGCGCTACGCAGTGGCGCGGTCGGTTATTTGATGAAAGAACGCGACGACACGGAGCTGCGGGCCTCGCTGCAGGCTATCCGTCGCGGCGGCGCCTTGATCGATCCGCTGATCGCGCGCCGCATTCTCGCGTTTGTTTCGCTCGCGCCCGCCGCATCGCCTTCCGCTGCGCCCGCGGAAAGGAGCGAGAGTCGGTCGCTATCCGATCGCGAATCGGAAATTTTGCAGTTCGTGGCGCGCGGATTCAGCAATCGCGAAATCGCCGAACTCACAGGGCTTTCGCGCTTCACCATCGAAGGCTATACGAAGAGCATCTATCGCAAGCTGGCGGTCAGCTCGCGCACGGCGGCGGTGTTCGAAGCCAAATCGATGGGATTGCTCTAAGCATGCGCAAATGGTTTGCCCTGTGGCTCGTTTGCGCGTGGTTCGCGTGTCCCGCGTCGGCGCAACAGACGTTGGCGTCGAACACCGCAACCATCGACATTCAAACTGCCGATGCCGCGCCAGCCGATTGGCCATCGCAGACGCCTCCTGTGGACGGCTGGACGCCGGTAACACTGATCGATTTCTGGGATACGCGGTGGCCGCATCACAACGGCGTGGTGTGGTATCGCTTGCGCTGGAATCAGGCCAGCGCCGACAAGCCGGTGGGATTGCTGATCGACTACATCAATAGCGCCTACGCGCTGTACCTCAACGGCAGTCTGGTCTATAGCGATACGCATCTCACCGAGCCGCTTTCGCGCAGCTGGAGTCGTCCGCATTATTTTCTGGCGGATCGACCGCTGCTGCGCGCAGGTCAGAACGAATTGCTGGTGCGTGTGTCGGGCTTTTCCTCCTATCAGCCCGGACTCGGCGTGGTTTCGGTCGGAAACCCGGTACTGATCCAGGAGCGCCAGCGTCGCGGCGAATTCCATCGCTACGACACGAAATGGTTCGATCAATCGGTTGGCCTGGTGTTCGGCGGATTGTTTTTCATACTTTGGCTGATGCGCCGGCAGGACAGCTACTACGGGTGGTATGCGCTGAGCAATCTGTTTTCCGCGCTGTACGGCATCAATGATGTCGTTTCCAGCCCGTGGCCCTTCGATAGCACCGATGCGTGGCAGGCGATCATCGCCGCAACATGGGCCGTGTCGGCGGTGACATTTTCGATTTTTCTGCTGCGCTATGCCGGCAAGCGGTGGAAACGCATCGAGCGGTGCATGCTTCTTTTATGTGTCGCGCTTTTGGGTGTCGCGCTGCTGTTTCCGCATCAAGCCGGCCCTTACCGCAATATCGATTTTCTTATCGGGGCGTGCACGTATTACGTGTCGATTCTCGGCTTTATCGGCTACGCCTTGCGACATCGGCGCGCGGACAACGTCGCGCTCGCGGCAAGTCTGTTGATTCCTATCATTGTTTCTGTGCATGACTTGCTGTTGCTTTTCAACATCTTTCACAGCGATATCTATTTATTGTCGGATACGTCCTCGTTGACCATCATCGGCATGGGTGTCGCACTGGCGTATCGTTTTGCGGCAGCCATGCGTCGCGCTGAAAATTACACCGTGGAACTGCAGCACGAAGTCGACGCCGCCACACAGACGCTGTCCGAAACGCTGAAGCGTGAGCACGATCTGGCCATCAACAATGTGCGCATCGGCGAGCGACTCAATCTGGTGCGCGATTTGCACGACGGCTTCGGCGGCAGTCTGCTATCCGCCATCAGTACGCTCGAAGATCCGCGCCGTCCGCCGGAAGCCGGACAAGTCGTCGCCACGTTGAAGGAACTGCGCGACGATTTACGCCTGATCATCGACACCACCACGCACGAGCAAGATAACGATCTGGCCGCGCTGATCGCGCCGCTTCGGCATCGCTGGAGTCAACGTTTCGAAGCCATCGATATTGAAGACCGTTGGGCGATGGAAGGTGTCGACGGCTTGAATCTCGGCACCGCGCGCGCGTTGGAGTTGCTGCGCTTTCTGCAGGAAGCGCTGACCAATGTGTTCAAGCACAGCCGCGCATCGCAGGTGCTGGTGCGTATTCGCCGCGACGGCGACACGCTGAGCGTGGAAGTGCGCGACGATGGGCAAGGTTTCGACGCGAGCTATACGAAAACGCATGGCGCAGGCTTGCCCAGCCTGCGTGCTCGCGCGACACGGCTCGGCGCAACGTTAAGCGTTACTTCGTCGCCGGGAACGGGGGCCTATCTGAGTTTCGCAGCGCCCTTATCCCCGATCGCTTAGAACTGTTTATGCAGCCCGACCTGGATACCTTGGTCGTGCGCGTGCGGCATCAGCAGATATGGACATTCGGTTGGACACCCCGAAACGGGCATGGCGCGGTAAGCATCCCTCTAAAAAGGGCTATTGCGCTGTCGTCTGCATCCAGTCGGGCAGCGCAATGATGAAGCTGTAAAAATCCGGCGCGATGCGGCTGGTCTGGACGATTCTGGTTTGCTCGCCCTGCACGATGCGCTGCAACGGCGTGACGAGGAATTTCAGCGCCGACGGCAACGGCAGCGGATATCGCCTGACGGTGGCGAAGCTTCTATAGCCGAACTCCTTCAGCAACGACAGGATCTGCGATTCGCCGTTCTTGAAGTCTTCGACGTGCTGCTCGAACAAAATGATCGGCTTGTGTTGCTGAATCACGTTTTTGGCGCCTTGCAGCACTTTGTATTCGTGGCCTTCGACATCAATCTTGATCAGCTTGACGTTGTCGAACTCGCGAAATGTATCGAGCGTCGTCAGCATGATATCGACCGATCGCGCATCTCGCAGCTCGCCGATGGTCGAGCGGCCGAAATTGTTCGCCGGACCCGACAAGATCGCGCTGCCCTCTTGATCGGACAGGCCAACGTTGTGGCACGTCAGGTTGTCGACAAGTTCGGCGTTGAGCGACAGCACTTTGAAGATACGCGGATGGGGCTCGAAGCTCACCACGCGTTTGAAGTGACTGGAGAAATACAGGCTGTGATTGCCGATATTGGCGCCGATATCGATCGCCGTGGCGTCTTTTAAATCGACGCCGCTCGACTCAAGCCATTCGAAAAAGGTATCGAGGTCGTCTTTCTCGTAAACGCCGTTGAGATTGATGTTGTGCGCAATAAAGTCGAACGAAAACACCACCAGTTGCTTTCGGTGCTCAGCAATGTGTTTGTTCGATTGCTGCCGAAGCAGCTGAATCATGCCCCATCGATAACATTCTTTCGCAAATGCCAGTCGGCTGTGCCTTTTCTCGAAAACGAGCGTCGCCGCATCGTGTTGCGTCATGGTCGACATCCTTAAATAACCGGACCCTGTGTCGAACGTTGCCGCGGTACGTTAGCTCACATGCTTTCGAAGCGCACCTAAAAAAAGACCAGCGAAGAAGTCTTCGCTGGTTCACCAATGGGTGATTACCGGGACTTTTCATGAACTTCGCAACGACGGCGCACGGGAAATTCAGCAGCATGCGTCGACATGCTTTTCACTTCCCGTGCACCGATGTTTGACTATTGCACCAGCGTCATCGCCGCGATCTGCACGTTGGCGTTGTTCGGTAGCGTGATGCTCTGAACGGTCTTGGCGTTGTTGAGGCTGAGTTTGTAGTTGTAGAGATAGAACGTGCGGCTGTCGCGACCGCCGCTATACGTATCGCGGTACGGCAATTTCGCCGCCTGCAATTCGCCGGCATAACTTTGCGGCGTGAACCAATCGCTGATGCTTTGCGTAAAGGTCGAGCTGGTGCCGTCGGTGTAAGTCACCTTGAAGGTTTGCGACGTCTGGCTTCCGTTCACCGCAGCCGCGAGCAGTTGCAGGCTGGAGAACTGACCAGCCGGCAACGTGATCGTCTGACCCGTCGCACTGACGTCGTTGGCGGCGTTGGCGGCGCCGAAGCGATACAGCACGTCGTTGAATTCCAGCGACGAACCGAACAGCTGCGCCGAATACGCATCGCCGACATTGTCGACGCCGCCGGTTGACGAGAACGTTGCCCCGTCGTTGTAGATGCCGGTTTTGTTGAACGCCGATGCAAGACTGACCGGCGTCGCGTTGATCGACGGATTGCTCAGCGCATACGACACGACGACCACGTTGCGATTGTTCGGCAAAGTGACGCTCTTGACCGTCTTGGTGCTGTCGATCGGGAACGCATAGCCGTACAGATAGAACGTGCGGTTGTCCTTGGTACCGGTGCTGGTGTTGCGATACGCCATCGTGACGGCCTTCGCCTCATCCGGATAACTCGACGGCGTAAACCAATCGCTGATGCTCTGACTGATCACCGTGCTGGTGCCGTCGGTGTAGTTGACTTGGAAGGTTTGCGCCGTCTGACCGCCATTGATGCCGGTCGCCAGCACGCTCAACTCGCTGTACTGGCCTTGCGTCAGATTGAGGGTGCCACCGCTTTCGACATTGACCGTGTTGGCCGCGCCGATGGTGAAGGTAGCGCCGTTCCACGTCTGCGATGTGCCGAGCAGGTTGGAGGAATACGCGTAACCGTTGCCGTCGAGTCCACCGGTGCTGAACGCCGTTCCGTCGCTGTAGATGCCATAGATGCCGGTGGTCGCGGTGTTGCCGCCAACACCGGTATTGATGGCGCTGGCGTACGCGGCCGTTTCGTTGCCGCCGTTATACGTTTTGCCGACGATGTCGTCGTACAACCATAGGAAGCCACCGGTGATCGAGCATTGCGAATGCCAGCTGCTCATCTGGCTTTGCATCTGCGGCGGCGTGTCGTTGCTGTCCCACAACCCGGGATAGACCGGCACACTGCCGAAACTCCAACCCGAGCACGGACTGTTGCCCGCACCACCGGAATACGCTTGCAGATGCACGCCGTCGACCGTGCCGGCGAGCTGGGTGTTGATCTGCGACACCACCGATGTCCAATACGACGCGTTGGTGTACGGCGAAACCGTCACGTGATAACCGAGATTGCCCAGCATTACCGCAAACGCGACGGTTGAGGCGGAGTCGTAACTGTTTTCGTCGTCGAAATCGATCGCATCGACCGACGGCAGCGCGGCTTTCAGCGCTTGGAAATCTTTGTAGAGAATGCTGCTCGGTCCCGTGCCCTGCGAATTGACCAGGGCCTTGATGTCCTGGAAATCGCCGACGTTCGACGAACCGATGCTGAGCGTGATGCGTTTGGGCGTGCCCTGCTTCATCGTCACCAGATCTGCGGCGAACGATGGATACGTGTTATTGCCGACATAAGTGCCGCCGGACGTAAGCGGAAATTCGCCGTTGAGATTCAGATCGCCCGCGGAGCTCACTTCGACGCTCCACACGATCACTTCGGTGAAACCGGAGTTTTCGATCTCCGAAATATTGGCCGCTACGTGCTTGTACAACGGGCCGCCGCCATAGATGCCGGTATAACCCGTTGTCTGCGCATTCGCGCTACCGCACGCGAACGCCAGCGCCGTAACAGAAAGCAGCGCTAACGACGTGCGACGCAACCGCGAACGACGACTCTTCGTATGCTTCATGGACACGCTCCCCAAACATGGATTGGACGAAAACGCGCGGATTGCCAAACAAGCCCGATACATCAGATGCGCGGCCAAAGGCATTCGGCGCTGCTGAGAAATCACATTGCGAACGGTGCTGCGACACGAGGGGTTTGCCGCAACACCATCCGACTTAGGAATCGAAACGCAAACCGTCGAACATCGACATCGCGCTTGCATCGCATGTCGCCTCCCTCTTTGGCGACACGGTTTGAAAGACGCAAAACCTCCCTGAGCCATGGCTGTCGCCATGACCTTTCGGCACTGCTTTCAGAGATACGCAAACCGACCCAATCACCGGCGTGTGCTGCAGGCGACGCCGCCTTGTCACGCCTTTCCCCAGAGTCCTCCGGATACTGATTTTTCAATCGATCCAAATGCCCGTGACAACGTTGGACTAAAATCACGAGCGAGCTAATGAATAAGGCAGTAAAAAGGCAATGTCAACAAGAATTTATATCGATTCAAATTTAGATTTTCTAAATGCATCTTGTTGAAAGATATGAAAGTTTTGTCAAAACGCTGCTGCACAACAGCACGGTCAATTAGATCGATCTAAGCAATTCATGGATTTACTGGATGCTGCGTCCGCATAATCGGTGAATAAATCCGTTTAAATGCGACGACAGCCAAGTAGGCTGGAATGAAAATTCCAGCCTATAAAGGCGGAAGACCGAGCGCTTCGCGCAATGGATTCAATAGCGCGCCGTAGCGCGGCGCGCGCGCCGTGTCGGTGCGCAACGGTTGCCGCACTTGCATGGCGCTCGGCGTACCGACTGAGCGCTCCGTTTCGTTGAAGCGCAAGCACGCTTCTTCGAATGGCAAACCGCAAAATGCCAACAATGCGCGAATGGAATGCTCGGGATCTTTGAGCAAGTCTTCGTACACGTGTTCACGCACATGCGCGCGTTCTTTCTGCGTCCAATAACGTGCCACGGCATCGAGGCTGCGCCAATACGATGCGAGATCCGCAAACGAACGCGTGTAGTCGTTTCCGGGAAAATACTGCCGGTAACACGAGAAACACGTTTCGAGTGCGTCGCGGCGACTGATGACGATGCGCGCGCCCGGCAACATCGCGCGAATCATGCCGATATGCATCCAGTTGTTCGGCAACTTGTCGGTGAAGATCGGACGCTGTTTGCGCCAACGTGCGGTGCGCTCCAGATACCGCTGTCCTAGCGCGAACCAATCCTCCGAGCCCATATCCGGCAGCCAGTGCGGGTAGGCTTTTTTCCGTTTGTTCGACTCCTCCGCAATCAGCATCGGCAAGTCCGTCAATTCGGCGGCGCCTTCGACGCTGGAGTGCGATGCGAGAATTTGTTCGATCAGCGTCGAGCCCGAGCGCGGCATGCCGACGATAAAGATCACTTCCGCACCGAGATCTTGTCCTGCGTGAGTTGTGCAGGCCGTGGCGCGAATTGAATCGATCGTTGCAGCGACGGCCGCAGCGTTCCATGTTCGATGCTGTCGCGCGATATCGTTCGCCGAAACCAGTGCTTGCAGCGATTCGCCATAGCGGCCTTGATCGTCCATCGCCTTGGCCAAAGCGAAACCTAGGGCGATGCGATCACCGTCGTTCGCACGCGGATGCGCGAGCGCGCGCTGCATGGCGTCGCTGTCGCTGCGATCCAAGCGCAGCGTTTTGATTTCCGCCAAACCCCACCACGCCATCCCGGCCCACGGTTGCTCGGCGATCAGCTTGCGGTATTCGGCGATCGCTTCGTCACGGAAGTTGTCCATGCGCAGCAGGTCGGCGAGTTGCGCGCGTGCCGCAGCGTAGTTCGGCGCCACGTCGACGGCGCGTCGCAGCGCGTCGCGTGCTTCGTCGAAGCGCGCGCTGCGCGTCAAAAACAGGCCGAGGTTGTACCAGGCCATGACAAAGCCCGGTTGAAGTTCGCAGGCGCGACGCAGTTCGTCGATGGCTTGATCGATATCGCCCACGTCCGCCAGCAGGATGGCGTATGCGTTGCGATACATCGCGTCGTGCGGGCATTGTTCCAGCGCGCGTTGCATCGCGCGCAAAGCAGCGCCGCGTTCGCCGCGCATGCTGAGCAAACTCGCATGCAGTCGCAGCACTTCCGGATGGTCCGGATGACTACCCAGCACCGGCGCCAAGTGTGCGGCCGCCTGATCGGGACGATTCGATTCCAACGCTTGCGCCGCAGCCATCACGCGATTCGCCGCTTCGGAATCCAGACTTTGCAGTAGCGAATTCAAATCCGTCTCCGGACGCCAGACGTGGCGTGAGCGCAAAACAAAGATGCCTCCATGCAATAGGGACATGGAGGCATCGATGTTACAGCGAGTACAGCGTCAAACGATCAATGGAACTGCCAGCGGAACACCAATTCGCCGGTGCGCGGCTGCTGGAACGTATTGGGCTGCATAAAGTTCGGATTGAACTGCCCGTTGCCGTTGCTCATGTTGGTGACGTACGAGGTAACGGTGTTGGAGTTGAACAGGTTGAGCACCTTCAAATCCAGCGAGAAGGTGTTGTTGGGGATCTCCCAGTCGTAGCCGATATCCAGATCCACCTGCTTGTACGACGGCAGACGACCGTAGCTGCCACGCGTGTAGTTGATGGTGTTGGAAATCGGCGATTGACCGGCCAGCACGTTGGACAACGTGTTGCAGTAATACGCGTTGTTGTTGCCGAGCTGGTTGCTGCCGATCGCCAAGGTGCCGTTTTGCGGATATTGGGACAAGCAATCGACCGGACCGCCCGCGTAATACGTCAGTGCGCCGCCCACACGCAGACCCTTCAGGAAATTGTCCTGATGAGCGAACTTGTAGTAACCGAACGCCTTGAAGGTGGACGGAATATCATCGCCGAGATTGCCGGCTGCGCCTTGCAGGAAGCCCGGTGCGTTCAAGCCGCCGTCGTAGCCGGTCGCACCGGTGTTGTTACCACCGCCCGCGTAGCTGGTGGTGCCGTCGGTATTGCCGAACTCATGACGCCACGTGTACGACGCGCTGAGGTAGTACGGCTCTTCCTCGGAGTACGCGTGATCCATGGTCAGACTGAGCTGATAGATCTTGCGTCGCAGCGAGGAGAAACCGATGTAGCTGTTCGGGAAGTTGACTTGCGTCAACGGACTGTTCGGACCGTTCAACTGCACCGGAATATTGATGTCCTTGCCCGGCGTGATCAGGTACTGGCCGAGGAACACCGCGTTCGGGTAACCCTTGTTGGTGAGGTACGCCTTCAGCTGATCGATATTGTTGTAGATGTTCGGCAGGCCGGTCAGTTCGCTGGTGAAGAACGTTGCGCCTGCGGTCCAGCTGTCACCGATCTTCTGCTGCGCGTAGATCGAGAACTGCTTCAGCTTGGCGTTTTGCGTGGTGCTCGAAATGAACTGGCCGGGCGTCAGGTAATGCAGACCGCTGCCGGAGCTGCCTTGCACGGGACCAACTTGCGTCAAACCGCTCGGCGTACCGTCGGCGTTGACGCCGGTGTAGGTGTACGTGGTGTTGGTGTGGATGTAACCCTGGCCCGGCGTGCCGCCGTACGCGTTGAAGTAAAGCGGAATGCCTTCGGAGTATTCACCCGCGGTGGCGCCGATCTTCAGCGTCGAATCGCCATGGACGTCCCATGCCACGCCGACGCGCGGCAAGAAGTTGCCCTTGCTGTACATCTTGGTGTTGATGTTGTCGGTCATGGCGTAATTGTCGTAACGCCCGCCGACATACGCCGTCCAGTTCGGCGCGAAATGCCAGCTGTCGCCCAGGTAGAAACCGTAGGTGGGCGAGCTGTTGTAGTAGATGCGGGGCGCGTAGTTCAAACTTACGAACTTCGTGCCCGGCGCCACCGACACGCCGTTGATGTTGCAAGGCTCGGTCGGTCCCAAGGACGTGCTGCAGTAGCTGTACGTCCACGAATTCGCGTTCGGGATGTTCGCCTGCGCCATGGTCGGGCTGTAACGCTCGCCGCCGAAGGTGACTTCGTGGTTGTCGGTCACGTTCCAGGTGAAGTCGACGCGCGCGCCCATCATGCGGTACTTCATGTAGTACAGACTGCTGGCGCCGTTGCCGGCCGGCTGCGTCGTCTGCTTCGTGTCCGGGTTGGTGTATTGCAGATACGGAATGTCGATGCCGTACTGGTTATACGAAGAGAAGTACTGCTGCGACGTACCCGCCATCGCCGAGACGGACAACGTGTCGGTGATCTGGCCGTGGTAGTTGGCCACCGCCATGGTGTCGTGCCACGCGTTGCCGCTCCAGTTGTCCAGTCCGGGGGCCGCACTGGAAGGATCGTACGGCGTCGACAGCGCATACTGCGATTGCGTCTGCAGGTTGCTTTGACGATCGATAAAGAGATTCAACGTATGACCGGCGGCGATGTTCCAAGTGAAGTTGCCGAGGAACTGCTTGTTGCGGTTTTCGTTGAGCGTCTTGGTGTTGGAGTTGTAGGTTTCGGTCGGATTGACGCCCTGCACGCCCTGGCCGTAGTTGTTCGGCTCGATTTCGGCGAGCACGTAGTAGAACAACTTGTCCTTGATGATCGAACCCGACGCCCAGTAATCCTGCAACAGGCTCGGCGACCAATGGTTCAACTGGTTGGCGTTGGTCAGCTGGCCGTTGTAGTTATACGTGTTGCGCGGGTTTTCGTTGAGCGTGCCGGTGGCGGGCGTAAACGCCAGATCCACGCCGGCTTTGAAGTCGTTCGAACCTTGCTTGATCGTGCCGGCGATCACGCCGCCCATGGCGCTGCCGTATTTCGCGTCCATGCCGCCATCGATGGTGGAAACGGTCGCGAGCGCTTCGTTCGGAATTTTGTCCGGCACCGAACCCTGCTGCATGTCGGTGACGTTGAACTCGTTGAGGAAGTAACGGTTCTCGGTGCCCGATGCGCCGTTGAACTGCGGCGCGTTGCCGTGCGAGCTGGTGACGGCGGCGACATTCGCCTGCATCGAGGCGACGGTAAGCAGGTCGGGATTGATCACCGGCAGACGGTTGATGTCTTTCGAATCCCAGGTCTGGATCTGCTGGCTCGTCGTCACGTCGATCGCATTGACCGTCGGCTGCGAGGCGGTCACGGTGACCGAGTTCAACTCTTTCACGTTACCCGGCGCCGCCGCTGCGGTGAAAATCGCAGCGCTGTTGGAACCGGCTTGCACCACCACGTTGCGCTGATCGACCACCTGGCCGCCGCGCAACAATTTCACGACGTAGTTGCCGGGCATCAAGCCGGTCACGTTGTAGTGCCCGTTGGCGTCGGCATGCACGGTGGCGTCGTAGCCCGTCGACGGGCTGGTGACTTCTACGTCCGCGCCTGCCGGCGAATTGCCGTACACGCCGCCGGTAATGCTCTGCGCGAATACCGGAGCGCTGACTAATGCGGCAGCCCATAGGCCAATGCGAATGCTGGCCTGCAAGCTGGTCCCCAAACGAAATTGATTCTTGCTCATTTGCCTCCCCTCACCTTTCGAATTGATTGCTGTGGTGCCCGCATTCGCGATGCTTTTTTTGGGCACAAACCGACCCCTGGGCCATGGCGGTCGCCGTGGCCTTCCGTCATACGTGTTCAGTGATGCGTAACCGACCCAACTACTGGCGCCTGCCGAGGCGAGATAACCGCCTAACCGCGCCGTCCCCTGAGTCCTCCGGATACTGATTGTTTCAATCGATCCAAATGCTGTGACAACGTTGTACCCAGTGTCACGAGCGAGCTAATCATTAGGATAGGAAAAGTACGATGTCAACAAGAATTTGTATCGATTCAAATTTAGAATTTCTAAAGATATCTTATTGATGCACAAGTAATTAGTCGGACAATTGATATTGCATGGCAACACGACAATTAGATCGATCCAAGTTTTTCCGCAAGTTATCGCTTGCTGCACCCGCAAAGAGAAATCTCAAAATTCCGGCATCCACGGTCCGCTGCGAGCCGGTTTGGCGCATGAATCGCGTTGAAACGTGCACGGTATCGCGCCCGTCGCCGAACCCCCTTTCACATGGGTTCGATCGGCGAAACGAAATCAGTTGAAGGCGGCGTTGCCGTGATTGTCGGCCGCGCGCGACATCGTTGGACAAATCAACGCATCGCGCTTCAGGGCGCCGCGCCGCGCCGCCCCAGCGCCACGAGATCGGCGCTCTCTAATACACGCTTCGTGTTGTCGTTGCGTGCGGCCAGGATCATCGCGCGTCCCAATTCTTCGGTGGTGATAACGGCGTTCGGCCACAGTTTTTGGAACAGCGGCCACAGCGGCGACAACAACGTCAGTAACACGCCGCCACCCGGCGCCTTCGAACGTTCGCCGTGCATCGGGCGCAATGCGGCCAGACGAATCATGATCGCGCCGGGCAACAGCGCGAGCAGATCGTTCTCCGTGCGGCCTTTGACTTGCGCCCACATCGATTTGCCGCCCGTGCCCATGCCGGACACGTAGAGAAATCGCATCGCAGGATTATCGCGCGCAAGTACGCGCGCCCAACCGAGCGTGAGATCGTAGGTGAGATGCGTATAGTCCGCTTCGCTCATGCCTACCGACGACACGCCCAAGCAAAAGAAACACGCATCGTAGTCGTGAAATTGGCCGGCATGCGCGTCGGCATCGAACATGTCGGGACACACGAGATCGCGCAATTTCGGATCCGAAACACCGGAAGGCTTGCGGCCGATCGAAAGCACCGCCTCGATCTTGGGATCGAGCAGACACTGACGCAGAACGCCCTTTCCCACCATGCCGGTTGCGCCGAAGAGAATCACTTTCATACACGCACTCTCCTGAAGTTTCAGGCCTTACCGCTCGATGTTGTTTTCTTATTTGCAACCGCTGGCGAATCGCTTGCAAGACCCGCGATCAAAATGTCGATCAGCCGATACGCGCGTGGCGCCCAATCATCGGGATCGTTGCTATTGGAAAAACCGAACACCGCATAGAGAAGATCCATCGGTCGAACGTCTTTGCGCACGTCGCCATGCTCGATGGCGCGTGCGATCAGGCGATCGGCAGCTTCTCGTATCTGCGTGGACGAGTAGGCAAACAACGCGGAGTTGTCGCTGGTCGCCGCATTGAGCGCGGGAAGAATGATTTTTTTCGTGCCGAGATAATCGACGAACAAGCGAAGCCACGCGCGCAACGCATCGAGTGGCGGCTTGGTTTTCAGCAGCGCGTCGACCGCGCCGGCGAGCTGTTCCACTTCGTGCCGATAAACCGCCTGAAGCATGGCGTCGCGCGTGGGGAAGTGCCGGTACAAGGTGCCGATACCCACGCCGGCGCGTTTGGCGATTTCATCCAGCGTGACGTCGCCGCCGCGTTCCGCGAACGCTTTTTTCGCCACATCGGTGAGATGCAGCCGGTTGCGTTCGGCGTCGGCACGCGGTTTGCGCGAGGTGGCGGACTTCTTTTTGGCGGTGGCCACGGGTACCCCTTGAAAAGCGGAGGATGCCTCCATATAAAATATCCGGAGCTAACCTCCGGTTTGTCGCCATCATAGCGAACCCTTGCCCCAAAGGGCATCGGCGACGGCCTTTTCCCCACGATTTTTACGGCAGAACGAGGCGATCATGAACAAATCATTCGGCGCAACATCGACGACGGACGAGGTGCTGGACGGCATCGATCTCAACGGCAAACGCATCCTGGTCACCGGCGTTTCGGCCGGCCTGGGCGTGGAAACGGCGCGCGCGCTGGCGGCCCGCGGCACCTTGGTGGTCGGCACAGCGCGCGATCTCGCCAAAGCAGAAAACGCAACGAAAGGCGTGCGCGCGGACGCACGCGGACAAGGCGGTTTGGAACTGATCGAACTGGATCTGGCCTCGCTCGCCAGCGTGCGCCGTTGCGCCGAACGCTTGCTGGAGCGCGACGAACGTTTCGACGCGATCATCGCCAATGCCGGCGTGATGGCGTGCCCGTACGGCCTGACCGAAGACGGATTCGAAACGCAATTCGGCACCAATCATCTGGGCCATTTCGTGCTGATCAATCGCATCGCATCGCTGATCAAGGACGGCGGTCGCTTGGTGAACTTGTCCTCGACCGGCCATCGCTATGCGGATGTGGACCTGGACGATCCCAATTTCGAACGCACCGAGTACGCGGAATTTATCGCCTATGGCCGCTCGAAAACCGCCAACATTTTATTTGCGGTGGAGTTCGACCGTCGCCACAAGCATCGCGGCGTGCGCGCGACGGCCGTGCATCCGGGCGGCATTCGCACAGAACTGGGACGCCATATCTATCCCGACGAGGCGATGCTTCAACAGCGTATCGACGAGATCAACGAACTGCACAAAGCCGCAGGGAAACCGCCGTTCCGCATGAAGTCGGTGCCGCAAGGCGCGGCGACGTCGGTGTGGGCAGCGGTCGTCGCCGATGCGAACGATGTTGGCGGCAGGTACTGCGAAGACTGCCATGTCGGCGCCGTCGTCACCGATTCGAACCTCGACGCGGTGAGCGAAGGCGTTCGTCCTTATGCGCTCGATGCGGATCGCGCCAAGGCGCTTTGGGCGAAGAGCGAAATAATGGTTAGCGAAAGTTTCTAACTCACCGACGCGAACGCGCAGCCGTTACGGCTGCGCGCCTGCACGGATCGTCGCTTCATTGATTGCGCGCACTTTGGCTTCGTCCACTTTTTCGATCTTGCGGTCGTAGGTGTACAGGCCATTGTGCTCGCCTTCGACATCGGTGATCTGCGTGTAGACGCTGCCCGACATGCCCTTTGGAACGCCTTTGTCGCGCAGCACGGCGGTGTTGGCGACATAACCTGCGTTCAACGCGTCGCGATCTTTCACCGCGCCATACGGATTGATCGGCGTGTTGGGCCACACGTGGCCGGGAATGCCGAGCGTCAAACCGCCGTGCTCGCCGTCGATGGCGGCGCGCGCTGCATCCGGACTGGGCAATCCGGGGCCTTGGTATTCGTGCACGTCGTACACATCGCCCGCGTGCGGATCGCCCTTGGTGTCGCAGCAGTTGGCGCCGCTGCGCGCATCGACCAGGCGCGAGGGATCGAGTTGCTTGATCTGCGCGGCGAGTTCGGCGGCGGCGGGAATACTCCACTGGCCCCAGCCTTCGTTGAACGGAATCCAGCCGATGATCGACGTTTCGCCTTTGAGTTGATTGACGATAGCGGTCACGTCCGCGCGGAAATTGGCTTTATCGGCGTCGCTGAGTTTGTCGTTGCTGCCGGTCGGCAGTGCCGGCATGTCCTGCCACACCATCAAACCGATGCGGTCGGTCCAGTAATACCAGCGCGCCGGCTCGACCTTGATGTGTTTGCGGATGGTGTTGAAACCGAGGTCTTTGGTTTTTTGGATGTCGAACTTGAGCGCGGCGTCGGTGGGTGCGGTGTAGATGCCGTCGGGCCAGTAGCCTTGATCCAAGGTCGCGAGCAGAAATGTCGGCTTGCCGTTCAACACGATGCGATTGCGTCCGCCCACTTTCTCGATGGCGATGGTGCGCAAGCCTGCATAACTGGTCACCTCGTCGTGCTGCTCGCCTTGCGTCAGCGTGGCTTTGAAGGTGTACAAGAACGGATCCTGCGGGCTCCACAGATGCGGATGCGCAATTGCCACGTGCAGCGGTTCACTGGCTGATCCGCTTGCTTCGCCCACTTTCTTTCCGTCTGCATACGCGACGACATGCAAGGTTGCGCCGTCGCTGCGACCTTGCAGTTTTGCGGTGACGTCGAAAGCATCCAAACTGCGCGCCGACGTGAACGTCAGTTGCGACAAGCTGGTCGCCGGCACCGGTTCCAGCCATACCGACTGCCAAATGCCCGACGCGGCGGTGTAGAAGATGCCGTCGGGTTTCAATCGCTGCTTGCCGATCATCACGTTCGCGCCATCGACCGGCGCGTGCACGGCCACGACGATTTCCTGCGGAGCGTGCGTGCGTAGCGCCGACGTGATGTCTGCGCTGAACGACGTGTAGCCGCCAGTATGTTGCGCCACCTGCTTGCCGTTGACGTACACGGTGGCGTCGTTATCCACCGCGCCGAAGTTCAATTGCACGTGCTGACCGTGGGCGGTGAAGGCTGCAGGAATATCCACCAGTCGGCGGTAGAACATAAAGTCCGAATGTTTTTGCACACCCGAGAGCACCGACTCGATCGGATACGGCACCAGCACTTTTTCCTTCAACGTCTGACCGAACGGCGGCGCGCTTTGTCCGTCGCTCGGCGCGAACTGCCATAGTCCGTTCAAACTGATCCATTGCGGATGTTCCAACGACGGGCGCGCCAATTGCGGTCGCGGATAATCGGGCAACGCGTTGCTCGGCGATACGTCGGCGGTCCACGGCGTCGCCAAGGGCGCCATCTTGCCGCTCCACACCGTGGCCTGATCCGTCGCCGCCATCGCGACCAACGCGAACCCCAGCGCCATGCTGATGCACGCGCACCGAACGTAGAACTTGCCCATCATTCGCTTTCCCTCATCGACGTCGCTCGAAGCGGTGTCGCGCACCGCGCACCTAAGCATGACCAATTGTCGGACAAATGTCCAAAGTCAGGAGTTTCCCGCACAAATCACGGCCTGCTAGCCGTCATCGAAGGCGGCGCATCCTGAGGATTGGCGCCCCAGGTTTTGTTGGGCTCCGGCCCCATCGTGAGCACCAAGGTCGCGCCGTTCGCGATGTCGCCCTGACGGAACCACGGTTTGGTCCACGGCTTTCCGTCGAGCGTGGCGGATTGGATGTATTTGTTTTGCGCCGAGTTGTTGCGCGCAACGATCTCGAAAATTTTTCCATTGCCCAAATGCAAGCGCACGCGATCAAAAATGGGACTGCCCAGAATGTAATCGGGGCTCGAAGGATCGACCGGATAAAAACCCATCGCGCTCAGCACATACCACGAGGACGTCGAACCTTGATCGTCCATGCCGGGATACGCGTAGCCACTGGCGTCGCTGCCGTAGAGATCGGCGAGAATGCGGCGCGTCAGCGCTTGCGTCTTCCACGGTTCGCCGCTCCATGCGTACAGATAGGCCGCTTGCTGATCCGGCTGATTGCCCTGCACGTATTCGCCGATCATGCCGGTGCAGTCGCGACAAATGCCTTTCGCCCGATACGGCGTGGAGAAAAACGCGTCGAGCTTTGCGTTGAAGGCATCGCGTCCGCCGAGCAAGTCGATCAACCCCTGCATGTCGTGCGGCACCAGCCACAACGTGGACCAGCCCGACGCTTCCTTCATCATAAAGTTGTAGTACGGCTCGCCGGGATCGAACGGCGAGATCCATTTGCCGTCTTCGGTGCGACCGCGAAAGAAGCCGACGGTCGGATCGAACATGTTGCGGTAGTTCGCCGCGCGACGCTGAAACATCTCGGCGTCGTCGGTTTTTCCGAGTCGGCGCGCGACATCCGCCAGCGCGTGATCGTCCCAGGCGTATTCGAGCGTGGTGGCGACGCCCGCTTTGCCGCCCGCGTAGGGCGGGCTGGGATTTCCCGCTGGAACGATGTCGGAAATCCAGCCGTTCTTCATGTATTCGGCGAGATACCCGCGCG
Organism: Dyella sp. 2HG41-7; assembly: GCF_021390675.1. NCBI lineage: Bacteria > Pseudomonadati > Pseudomonadota > Gammaproteobacteria > Lysobacterales > Rhodanobacteraceae > Dyella > Dyella sp. 2HG41-7. The sequence goes on along the minus strand of NZ_JAJEJV010000004.1, from coordinate 440,544 downwards.
GACCGTTGGGATCGGTCGCGTTCTTGCGCAGATACGCGTAAACGCTCGCATAGTCGAACGGAATGCCGCGCTGCCAAGCGCCGTCGTACATAAACACGGCGTGATCGCCGTGGAATGAGGTGTCCATGTAACCGCGTTCGCGCGCGCGATCCAATTCGGAACGCATGATGTTTTGCACCACGTCCGGCTCGATCAGCATCAACAACGCGATTTGATTGCGTCCGGTGTCCCAGAAAGGCACCGGACTGTAGTGATCGTAGTCGGCGACTTGAACGCGGCCGCTTGCATCGGTAAAGCGCGCACCTTTGCGCGCGATCAAACGCGGACTGGCGAACGAGTGATACAACGTCGAATAAAACAGCATGCGTTGCTTGGGCGTGCCGCCTTCGACTTCGACGCGGTCGAACAGCTTTGCCCACGCGGCGCGCGCTTGCGCATGCACGCGGTCGAAGTCCCAGTTTGAATCGTCGGCGTGCAGCCGTTGTTCGGCTTCCTCGGCGCTGTGACCGTGCGCGACGCGCACCAATACCTGTTCGCCATCCTTCGTGTCGAAGGTGACGTATGCGCCCGCGTAATTGCCGGATACCGTGCGCCGTCCGGCCTGCACGTCTTCGCTGCCGAATCCGTGGTCATTGTCGTTGTGGTCTGCGCGGAACGTGCCGAAGCTGGCGAAGGGGCGCGAGAACTCGGCGACGAAATAGGCACCGTCCGTATCGCGTTCTTTGCGCGTCCCTTCGGCGACGCCGCGAATGATGCGATCGCCGACCACTTCCACGTCACCACCGGCGTGACGCAAATTGACGACGACATTGGCGCGATGGCTTGCCGGAAAGGTGAAGCGCATCAGGCTGGTCCACTGCGCCGCCGTCAGTTCGACGCGCGTGCGGAAGGTGGCGAGATCGACAGCGTAATAGCCGGGCGACGCTTTCTCGCTCGCCTTGTCGTAATACGATGGCGTGTAATCGGGCGGCATCGTCCAGTCGCCCACCACCGGCATGATCATCGGCGCGGCGCGCGCGCCATACGTCGAGCCGCCGCCGGTGAAACCGATCATCGTCGGACGGCCGTAGTTGTAGGACGTGGCGACGCCGGTGGGATAGCTGAGATCGGCGTTGACGTTGACGGGCGCCGCTTCGGTCGTGCTTTGCGGCAAGCTCGCGCCGGGCGACGTCATGCCGGAATACAACATCTCACCGGGCGGCGGCGCGTTGCCGATCAGATCCTGCTGATCCAGCGGTGCGGTGCCCACCAACGGGTTGGCTTCATCGACCGCTGTCTGCGATGCAGCGTGATTCTGCGCACGACTGTTGCCGATGCTTCCGAATGCAAAGACCGCTAACGCGACGATCAGCATCGCGTGTCGTTGACGGACTGTGAGAGCGCGACGACGAAGACGCGCGCGAATTGAATTCATAACCTGCTCCACATCAAACATCCGTGCGAGACCGCGGCGAGGTCAGGCTGCGTGCCTGACCTCGCGCGTCGTTTTTCAACCGCCATCTCCGAACTTGTACGTCACGCCCAGATAGTACTGACGTCCCGCGTATTCGAGCTGGTAGAGGCGGTCCGTGGTATCGCTGCCCAAATACTCGCGCGAAGTGGAGCGCGTGAGATTGATGATCGACGCCGTCACCATAAAGTGTTTGGTGAACTCGTAGTCGCCGTTCAGATCGATCTGGTTGTACGGCTGCATGTACAACGGCAAACCGGACGACAGCCCTTCCATGGTGCGGCCGGTCCAATTGCTGGTGGCGCGCAGCAGAAGTCCGTTCTTCTCGTAGAACAACGAAATGTTCGCCGCGTATTTGGCGCTGCCGATCAGTTCGGATTTGCCCACTGCCGTATCGCCCAGCGTCACCGCGGTTTCGTTGGTTTTGTTGAGCGTGTAGTTAGCGATGTAGCCGATGCCGAACGGGAAGGTGTGCTGCGTGTAGATTTCCACGCCGCGCGACGTACCCGAGCGACCGTTGGCGTTGGTGCTGTACGACATAAAGGGCGTCGGCGTGCCGTTGACGTCGACATTCGTGTTGTTGACCGTCACCGGCACCACGAAGTTCTTCACCGTTTTCTGGAACACGTCCACGCCGACCACCGATTCGGGCGCGTAGTACCACTCGCCCGCCACATCGAACTGCGTCGCGGTGAAAGGCTTGAGGTTGATGTTGGCGCCACTGCCGTACCAGCCCGGCAAGGGCGCGCCGAACTGCTTGCGGTCGTTGTAATACGCCTGCGTGTTATCGGTCAGGCTGCCCAACTGCGCCAGATCGGTGTAGTTGGCGCGCGCCAAGGCTTGCGAGCCGGCGGCGCGCAGCACGATGTCATTCGGAAGCGTCCATGAAAAATTGAAGCTCGGAAGCAGTTTGTTGTACCGCTTGCGCAGCGAGGCGTTCGTAAACGTCTCCACGACGGCCTGTTCCTGCGGCAGATATTCGAAATCGCCTGGCGCGCACGGCCCGCCAGCGATGTTCACGCCGGTGGTCGGGCAGATCAGAATGGCCCCCTGCGGCGAGTGGTAGTACACCGCGTTGTTGGTGGTGATCTGGTCGGCGACGGTGAGATTTTGCAGCGTGCTTACAAAGCGCAAGCCGACATTGCCGCGTACCGGCCCCGTGTCGATGTTCGCCTGAACATACGCGGCCCCGATCTGTTCGCCGATGTAGGAACGGTCTTCGGGATGCGGATAAACCGTGCGGTCGTACGTCGCGTTGAGATAGTTGTAGTACGCCGGGAAATTGATCGCCGGAAAAATGTTGTCGTTGAACGCCAACGTGTGTCCGTTGAGCATGGTGGGCAACAGGAAATTGGCCGGCAGATTTCCCGCATTCGGATCGCAGGTTTGGAATTGCTCCGTGGTGCCTGGGCAATACCAGCGAATCTCGTAGTTCTCCTGCTCCGCGTGGTTGTCGCGGTATTTCAGGCCGAACTGCAGCGATTGCATCCAGCTGGAGTCGAACGCGTACGTGAAGTCGACTTGCGCGAAATTCTGCGACGTCTGCGTATCGATGTAGTTGGAGCCCGTCGAGCCGAGATCCACCTGACCTTCGCCCGCCAGCATGTTCTGCAACTGGTTCGGCGACGCGGTGAGCGTCGGCGTACCGTTCAACGTCCACTGGCTGACCTGGCTGCCGTCCACCCACTGTCCGTTGACGAAGTTGCGCGGCTTCGCCGCCATGCCCAGTTCCACCGACGGACCGCCGGTCGCCCACGTGCGACCGACGTTGAACGTAGCGCTGAGGTTGCCGCCACCGTCCCATTCGCCTTCCAGGTTGATGGTTTGCGAGAGCGCTTTTTCGATGGAGTAATTACCCGTGATCCACGGCGTCTGCGACGAACACACATCCACCGCTTGGCGTTGCGCGCCCGTAACGGGATTGGTCAGCGAATTGCAGCCCTGGCCCGGATTGGGAAGGAGATAGCTCGCGCCCGTCACGATGGTGTGCGACGGATCGAAGGTCAGCCCGTTCGGCGCAAGCAAATTGCCTTGCTGATCCGCATAGCTGCCGGTGGGCAAACCCCATTCGGGAATCTCCACCGTGTTTTCGATCTGATCTTGCTGTCGTTGGAAACGAAAGTAGTTGCCCGTCAGCAGAAAATTCGAGGTCGGTTTGAATTGCAGCGTGACCTGCGCACCTTTGGTTTTCAGGTCCAGATTGTTGCGGCTGGTGCTGAACTGCTGCGGCATCCAATAACCCGAATAACTGTTGTTGGCCTGGTCGGTCACGCCGCCGCCGGGCCACAAGTTGATATTGGGCTCCACCGAACTGCCGAACTGCTGACCGTGAACATTCACCGGCGGCTGCGTGCACGTGGTGAAGTCGGTGCAATTGTTGGACCACCAGTGCCAGTTCGACGCATTGGTAAGTTCATCGGTCGATTGGCGCTCCTGATACGAACCGGCGACCAGCACGCCGAACGTCTGCGCTTTGTTACGCCAGGACCACAACGCCGACACCTGCGGCTTGACCTTGCTGCTGTTGTCGGAGCCCGCGCCATTCACCGAAATAAAGCCGTCGTTGGCGGGCATTTCCAGCGGGCGGCGTGTATGCAGATCGACCACGCCGCCGATGCCGCCTTCGTCCAATCGCGCTTCAAGACTTTTGTAGAGCTTGATGTCGGAAAACATATTGGCCGGCATCAAGGTGTAGTTGAACGAGCGCGAGAGCGAGTCCGACGTATCGGCCGACGCGACGTAGTTGCCGTTCAATTCGGTGAGCGTAAGTTCGGGCGCGAGGCCGCGAATGCTCACCGTTTTTCCCTCGCCGGCGTCGCGGCTGATCACCACGCCGGGCACGTGCGCCAGCGCGTCGGCGATATTTTTGGCCGGAAACTGCGAGATGTTTTGCGCGTTGATGATCTCGACGATCGAATTGGCGTCGCGCTTCTCCTGCATGTTCTGGTCGATCGACTGGCGAAAGCTCGTCACGACGATGGTCTGCAGCGTGGTGGGATTATTGGTGTCCCCGGCTACTTTTTTTCCATCGGTCTTCTTGGGCTTTTTGCTATCGAACGCTTGGACCGTGGGCGGCGGCGTCGATGAGCTTGCGGGAGCCGGCGCGGTTTGCGCGGCAAAGGCAATCGCGGGCATTCCCATGCAACCGCCGAATGACAAGATCGCCAGCGCGAGCGCGGCGTACAGCGGCTTGCGTGTAGACACGTGTGGCAGGTTAGTCATTTCTCTAGATTCCCTTTCTGATTAGCGCCTTTTCTTGAGTTGGCGCGGTGATCCCCCTGTTTGATCACGTGCAGCAAAAACGCGATGAATCGTTAAGACGTACTCCCTCCTCCTCGATTTAGATCGATCCAAAATTTCGGCCGCGAACGGGCGCTCGGCGCCTCGGCGCGCGATGCTTCAACGAACGGGATGCGTTACGACGAAGGCTCCGGCGCCGATGGCGCTCAGACGCGTCCTAGTCAGAAACAGCCATCGTTGCGATGGCCGATCAATGGATGGCGCGCAACATACGAACGCAGACGCGCACGCGATTCGCGCGCCTGTCATGCCGGGAATGCTGACGATTTCTGATTGCATGTGTTGGCGTCCCTCTCGCCTCAACCGTTTCGACGGGAAGCAATACCCAGCGGCCGGCGCATGGCGCGCGTCCGTCGTTCTCCCCACCCCAGTTCAAACCATTCGGATCATTCTTAGCCGCTGCAGGGCGTAAAAGTCCGATAATTTGAATCGATCTAAGTCCCCTAAGACGGAATTAACACCCTGACGGTGCGAGCTGTCACGCTGCGGCGCAAAAACACTGCAACGCATTGATGTAATTTCACAAAGTCTTCATCGCCGCGAAGTGGCGAACGTCGTCGAAGGGATTACTTTTTTTGTCGATCGCGCAGATCGATCAGGACGCGTAGTAACCGAGAAACATGTCCACGGCAGTTTCGGCCACGAGTTTCTGCATCGCTGCATTCAACGGCGGCTGCGCCAGTGTGATTTGCGGCCAGAACGCGAAATTTTTGATCAGTCCCTGCAGTTGATGTGACGCAAAAACCGGATCGTCGATCTTTAAGCGGCCGTCTTTTGCAGCGGCGCGTATCCACACGGTCAAACCTTCTTCGCGCTCGCTCATGCGCGTCACCATGTCGCGCGCGCGCTCCGGCGAATGGATGCCGGCGGCGATGGCGACACGTGCGAGCGATACGAATGCCTCGTCGTTGAGCAGACGAAATTTTTGCGCGATCAATTCCAGCAATTGATCGCGCAACGAACGATCGGCGCGATACGCCAACGCTTCGCCACCCGCAATCGCTTCCCACAAGTGATGCAGGATTTCGGCGAACAGCACTTCCTTGCTGGGGAAGTGGTTGTAGACCGTGCGCTTGGACACTTCGGCGCGCGCGGCGATGCGATCCATGCTGGTGGTTTCGAAACCGGCCGTGCGGAATTCGTCGATGGCCGCCTCGATGATCGCCTTGCGCTTGCGATCGGTCAGGCGCTGGGAAGTGTTGGTGGAGCTGGGCATGGGGACATTTTACACCAAGTAGTTTACTTTTTCTCGACCGTAAACTACACTGTGCAGTACATATTCGCGACATACCCCTTTCGCAGGAATCCACCATGCTTTCCCGCCTCGCCCAATCGTTCCGTCCCAAGGCCGATAAATACGCGGCGTCGCCGCAGCGTCGCGATAGCCATTTCCATAATCCGGTTCCGCGCCCGTCGCAGGCGGCGGGCGCAACCTTGCGCATCATCTGGAACGCGCTCTTCAACAAGCCCACCGGAACGCAGCCGGACGCGCCGCTGCCCGTGCGACCGCTCACGCGCATCGAATTGGACGCCGCGCCCGATCGCAGCCTTTATCGCCTGGGCCATTCCACCATGCTGATGAAATTGCGCGGCGGCTATTGGCTCACCGATCCGGTGTTCGCCGAACGCGCGTCGCCGTTTCAGTGGATGGGACCCAAGCGCTTTCATCAACCGCCGATCGCCTTGCACGATCTGCCGCCGATTCGCGGCGTGATTCTTTCGCACGATCACTACGATCATCTGGATCGCAGCACCGTCCAGTATTTGGCCGCCACCACGGACGTGTTTTTGACGCCGCTTGGCGTCGGCGATCGCTTGATCGAATGGGGCGTGGATGCGGCGAAAGTGCATCAGCTCGATTGGTGGGAAAGCATCGAGATCGACGGCCTGCGCATGACCGCCGCGCCGGCGCAGCATTTTTCCGGACGCACGCCGTTCGACGGCAACACCACGTTGTGGGTGTCGTGGGCGATTTTCGACGACGAATTGCGCGTGTTCTTCAGCGGCGACACCGGTTATTTCGACGGCTTCAAAACCATCGGCGAACGCCTTGGCCCCTTCGATATCACCTTGATGGAAACCGGTGCTTACGACGCGCAGTGGCCCTACGTGCATATGCAGCCGGAACAAACGGTGCAAGCGCATCAAGATCTGCGCGGCCGCTGGATGGTGCCGATCCACAACGGTACGTTCGATTTGGCCATGCATCGCTGGCAGGAACCGTTCGAGCGCGTGGTGTTGCTCGCCATCGAACGCGATATTCCGCTGGCGACGCCACGCATGGGCGAACGCATGGATCTGGCCGCGCCGCGCACCGGCGAACGCTGGTGGCGCAACGTCGATGCGGCATCGGATTTCCATTGGGAAAGCGCGACGTCGCTGCGGAAGATGTATTAGCTAGCAGGGTTTCCAAAACCACATTCGCATCGAATCGATGCCAGGCATTTTCTCCAACGAGATTCCCTTGCCACACCGTAATCGCTGCGACATCCCGTGATGACGACCAGTCATCCCTGCTTCGAAACGTACGACGATGCGAGTCCAGAGCGCGTGAGAATTCGTCTACGCGATGATGTCCCGAGTGGATGAACGCGTTCGTATCGATAACTACATCGGGTTACGCAAAGCCTCCGAATAGGAACAACGCGCAATTCAGTTAATGCGTGGCGTAAAACGAATCCGCCGATCTTTTAGAAATGCACACGAGCTAGGCCGCGCAGCAAGTGCGCGAGGATTTCGAATTTGCCGAACGCGTCCGTTTCGACAGCGGCGCGTAACGATGTTCAGCACCTCTACGTGCGCATGATTCGGTTTTGAAAGGTTGCAACGTCGGGCGCCGCATCGCATCGGCCCATGCGTCGGGGCATCGTGCTCCGACGATTCCAACACGAGCAGCGTGCCTTCATTTCCAATCGTTTTGTAACAACCGACACATTGGTACGATGGGTCACCTTTCTTAAGGGCGTCACTCGATGGAACCGAATATCTCAGGACGTCATGGCATGCGCCGCGAAAAGCGTCCGCGTCGTTGGTTGCGCATCCTCGGTCGCATAGGTCTGGGATTGATCGTTTTAGTCATCGTGACCGGCATCACGGGTTTTAGCTGGAACGAACTGGTGACCAGGCACTACCTCAACGCGTATCCGGTACCCGGCAAGTTTTACTCGGTGGATGGCGGCAAGATGCATATTTATTGCACGGGTACGGGTGCGCCTACGCTGATATTGGATGCAGGCGCCGGCGACGACTGGACGGTATGGACCAAGGTTCAATCGGAGCTTTCCAAGACCACGCAAGTATGTTCCTTCGACCGCTCCGGCCTCGGCAGCAGCGATGTTCTGCTTGGCGGACACGACGCCAATTCGCTTGCCGATCAGCTGCATGCACTGGTAGGGCAAGCCGGAATCAAGACGCCGTTCGTGCTGGCCGGTCATTCCATTGCCGGCATCTACATGCGCGCCTATACGGCAAAATTTCCAAGCGATGTGGCGGGACTGATCTTTATCGACAGCAGCCACCCGGATCAGCTCCAACGCTTTCCCAAGGCATTTACCCAGGCGTCGCCGAATCTGTTTGTCATGAGCTGGATGACGCGCCTGGGCATCGCACGCGCCATGGGCCAGTGCACGGATCTCCCGCCTGGCGTCGATGCGGTGAAAGGGTTTGCTTACGCAAACATATGCCGGCCTTCCGTGGTCGATAGCGGTCTGGAAGAGATCAGAGCGTTTCCCCGCTCCACCGACGAAACGCGCCATACCGGGCCGTTCGGCCGACTGCCGATCCTGATCATTTCGGAAGATCCCGAGGTCCAGCGCAAAGACACCTCGCTTCCGCCGGATGTGATGGCGCAGACATCCATTGCGTGGAACCAGATGCAGGAGGATTTAAAACAGCTTTCTCTCAATAGCCGGCGCGTTATCGCCGCGCGAAGCAGCCACTATGTTCAGTTGGATCGCCCGGATGTAATCGATCGAGAGGTGCCGGAATTTATCGAGCATATCCGCCATGGCACCCCCATGACGGAGGTCGGCACGACTCGGGTGGAATGACCCGGCGCGTCCGTGCAGGCCTGAAGCGTCAACCGAGCTCCGATTCCGCGTAATGCCAGCGCGGGGAGACCAGCAAACGAGACGGCGATCACATTTTAGGTATGATGCCCCGGTGACAACGGATGGCCGTCTCAGCGACCCAATGGGGCGTGAGCGAGTGCCATCGAACACAGCCGGAACCAGGTCCATGGACCTGCGCTTCGACAAGGGGGACCGAGCGTGCTGCTGCGGATCAACCTGATATTGCTTGTCGCGTTCGCGCTCGGAATGGTCGCGATCTCTCTGGTCGTGACGTCGACGCTGCAGGAAAACGCGACGCGCGAAGTACTGGCTCAGGCCGGCTTGATGTTAGATAGCGCCTCTGCGATTCGCTCGTACACCGATACCGAAATCGGCCCTCTGCTCAACGACAAGATGGCCACTGCGTTTCGTCCACAGAGCGTGCCGTTCTACGCCGCCACGCAAAACTTTCTCACGCTGCACCAGGCGCATCCTGATTACTCCTACAAGGAAGCCACGCTTAACCCGACCAATCCGCGCGATCGCGCCACGGATTGGGAAGCGGACATCGTGCAGCGCTTCCGCAACGACAACACCGTAAAAGAAGTCAGCGGCATACGCGACACGCCGATGGGCAAGACGCTTTATCTGGCGCGCCCGATACGCGTCGAATCCGGCTGCATGGGTTGTCACAGCCTGCCTTCGGCAGCGCCCACCACGATGCTCGCGCGTTACGGCAGCGACAACGGCTTTGGCTGGCAAGCCAACGAAGTCGTCGGCGCGCAAGTGGTTTCGGTGCCGTTCGCCAGCGCCGAATCGAGCGCGGTGCGTGTTCGGCGCGATGTGCTCGGCGCTATTGCCGCGATGCTTGTCGTCGTATGGCTCATTATCAATCTCTCGCTCTATGCGCTGGTTATTCGACCGGTGCGACGTATCGCGCAAATCGCCGATCAGATCAGCCTCGGCGATCACTCTGCCGCGGAATTTCCGCGCGGCGGCGGGGCCGAGATGGCGGCCTTGTCGGCCGCGTTCAACCGCATGCGCAAGAGCTTGGACAAAGCGCTGCGGATGCTGGGCGGATAAGCGATGGCGCAGCATCTTTTCATCAGTTATTCGCAGCCGGATCGGGACGCGGCGTTCGCCCTGGTGCAACGTCTGGAAGCGCGCGGCATCCGTGTTTGGATCGCGCCGCGCGATATTTCTCCGTCCGCCGATTGGGCAGCTGAAATCATCGATGCGATCTCTAACGCGCGACTGATGGTTCTGATTTTTTCCGGCAGTAGCAACGACTCGAGCCAAGTGCGTCGCGAGGTCGAACGCGCCGTGCATAAGCAGGTGCCGATTCTGCCGTTTCGAATCGAAAACGTGTTGCCGTCGAAGAGTCTTGAATACTTTCTCAGCGCACAACACTGGATGGATGCGTACCCGCCGCCGCTCGAACCGCATATCGATCGCTTGTGCGATTACCTCGATACGGCGCTCGGCGCACAGGCGTCTTCGGTCGAACATCAACCCACGCACGGCGCCGAGACAACGCCTGCGATCAACGTCGACGCCACGCATTTGCGCCTGCTGGAATTGGAACTCGCCAGGCAGATCGGGCCGCTGGCCGGACATCTCGTACGTCGCGCGGCGCAGGGCGGCGGCGATCTGGATGCGCTTGCCAGACGCCTCGCCTCGGAAATCGAGGGCGAACGGGAACAGCGCATATTCCTTGAAGCCTGTCGGCGCATCGGCCACGGCAAATAACGGGCCATTCGGCTTCCCCGGACCCCGCTTTTCACGGCCTTAACTCGCGCAAACCTTCCCAAGGCTGACGTGCTTCACCGTTATGTGAACAGACAATCGCGCACCCTTGACAGGCTCGTCAGATTGGTCAATTTTTCGTCAAGGATTAGGCGACGGTGCCGTTAAACGCGTATGAACACGATCTTGCGATCTTCCGCTTCCCATGTCGATGTCGTCGGCGCCTTGGCGACGACGGTCACGCATGCGCGCACGCTGGAAGAACTTGTGCGACCGCTGCTCGAATTGCTGGAAGTCGTCACCGGCCTGGAGAGCACCTACCTCACGACCATCGACGAACTCGCCGGCGTGCAACACGTGTTGTTTGCGCGCAACAGTCGTTCGCTTTGCATTCCGGAAGGCTTGTCGGTGCCGTGGGAAGGCACGCTATGCAAGCGCGCGCTCGACCAAGGTCAGTTCTACACCGACGATGTGGCCCATTGCTGGGGCGATAGCGAAGCGGCCAAAGCCTTGGGGATCGCCACCTACGCCAGTACGCCGGTGCGCGGCGATCAGGGCGATTTGCTCGGCACGCTTTGCGCGGCGAGCGACCATCGGAAACCGATGCGCGATGGTTCCGCCCATACGCTGACGTTGTTCGCCAAGCTGATCAGTCAGCAAATGGAACGCGAAAAGTTGTTTGTCGACTTGCAGCGATCCAACTATATGCTGGCGGCGAACGCGCTGATCGATCCGGTGACCCACCTACCGAATCGACGCGCGCTGATGGAAGAGATGAAACGCCGTCTCGAAAACAACCGCACGACCACCGCGTTGATCGTCGCGTTTATCGATTTGGATCATTTCAAAGACATCAACGACCAGTACGGCCACGATGTCGGCGATCGTTTTCTCGAAGCGACCGCCCGCCGCTTGCAAAGCGCATTGCGCAACGGCGATATCGCGGCGCGTTTGGGCGGCGACGAATTCGTGGTGTTGGCCAGTGCGCCCAGCGACACCGCGGAAGCTGCGGCCGTATCGCTGGAACATCGATTGACGTCCGCCACTTGCGGTCGTTTTTCGCTGCAAACGACCGATCTGGAATACAACGGCCCGAGTATCGGCGTGGTGGTCGCGCAGCCTGAGTGCGACGATGCGCAGGCGTTGCTAAAACTGGCCGACGAAGCGATGTATGCGATCAAGCGCATCCGCAAGTCCCAGGGCGAAGAACAGCTGCGACCGGTGAATCCGCGACGCGCGTAATGGCTCGCACAAACATCGATTTTCCTCGTCGCAAACCTGGAAACGCTAAGTGCGCCACGGCCTCGGGCGGCTCGGCTCGTTTGGCTCGACCGCAACTGAAAAAACCAGTCGGCCGCGATTTCACGACGGCTTCATAGGCGTCATGCAAGCTGAGCGAAGCAGGCCCACGTTTTTTGACCTTGAGATGCACAAGGATTCGGCATCCACGACCGCAAGTCGAAGTATGCGCGAAGCCTTACGTTCCACCGATAAATCATCTATCGCCAAGGCTTTGCATGACTCAGGACAATCACGATCTCCCTCCCGTGAGTGAGCAGCAGCGGCTCGCCGATCTCCATGCGCTCAATCTTCTGGATACGCCTAAAGAAGAGCAATTCGAGGTCATCACGCAGCTGGCGGCGAAAAGTCTTGATGTGCCGATTTCGTTGATCTCCCTGCTCGACCTCAATCGTCAATGGTTCAAATCGTGTTTCGGCCTGGATGCGACCGAAACGCCGCGCGATATTTCGATGTGCACAGAGGCGATCAAAGAAGACGACATCATGGTCGTCAACGACGCCACCAAAGACCCGCGTTTTGCGCGTAACCCTCATGTAGTTGGCGATCCGTACGTGCGCTTCTACGCGGGCGCTGTGATTCGCAGTCCCGGCGGAAAACCGTTGGGAACGCTTTGCATCATCGACACCAAGCCCAGGAATCTCAGCGATTCCGACCGCCGGCAACTGCTTCGTCTGGCGCGCTTGGTGGAGTCGGAAATCCGCCAGCGCAACCTGGTCGGCAAACTGCTCAGCGAAATCGAACGGGATTTGCACGTCGGCGCCAACGCACCGATTCCAGGACGGAAAGAAGCGTACGAGCATCTCGCTCAGTTGATCAAAAATCAGACGCCGGTCGTCATCGCGCTAGGCAGGGTCAGGCAGTTCGAACTTGCCGCATCGCTGCATATCGAAGAGAAGGCGATCCAGGCCGAACTCGCGGCGCGGCTTCGAACGCTACCCACCGACGTGAAATACGGACTTTGGCGCAACGACCAATTTATCGTTTATCGCGAAGGTTTGTCGCCGGTCACCACGGCCGCCTTGCTTTCGGATATCGAGAAAGCCTTTCAGTCCGCCTTTGAACTGCCGCATTACGGTCTTTACGCAACGATTTGTCTGGGCGTAAGCAGTTCCCCCACCGACGCGAGTTCGGCGCGGCATCTGCTGCAGCTGGCGAACGACGTGCAGCCCCCGCATACGAGCACCGAAAAGCTTCTGAATGTCAGCATCTATTCGTCCGAAGGGAAAACGCCTAAGCAATACAAAGACGACGTGCTTGCACGCCTGAAGGACGGCATTCTGCACAAGCGGTTTCATCTGGTTTATCAGCCCATCGTTGACGTGAGCTCCGGCCTTGTCGTGCGCGCGGAAGCGCTGCTGCGTTGGACCGATCCGGTCTTGGGCCAGGTGTCGCCGGCCGACTTTATTCCCATCGCCGAAGATTCGGGGTTGATTGTACGGATCGGTGCGTTCGTACTCGAAACTGTCGCGCGCGATTTGAACCGGATGAAGGAAAACAATCAGCGCATCGTTCCGATCTCGATCAATATCTCTGGCAAGCAGCTGCGCGATCCGGAGTTTGTTCCCTTTCTGAAAGCGCTGATGGAAAAAACGCAACTCGATCCAGGCGCGTTGGAACTGGAAATTACCGAAAGCAGCTTGATCGAAGACCTGCAGCGCGCCAGCGTTACTTTGAATGAAATCCGAAAGACTGGCGTCTCCTGCGCCATCGACGATTTCGGCGTCGGCTTCTCATCGTTCAATTACCTGCGCCGGTTGCCCGTCGGCACCCTGAAGATCGATCGCGATTTCATCCTCGGCATCGATTCGAGCCCGCGCGACAAAAGCATCGTCGCCGCCATCATCAATCTCGCGCACGCGCTGGGCATGGTTGTCACGGCCGAGGGCGTCGAACAACAAACGCAGCGCGACCAGCTGGGTGGGCTGGGCTGCGATCTGATGCAGGGCTATTTGATCGGTCGGCCGGAGACGTTCGATCAACTAATGAGCGTGGTCGCGAAGTAGTCCTGTACCCGGGTTCGGACTTGGCTTTCCTGCGATCGCCGAATACGTGAAGACTCCGTTTGCATGACGGATTTGGCGTATTCCGCAAAGAGCCGCACGCATGCCCACCGTGTTGGACCCGCATTCACACCCCCGAAACGCCGATATTGCAACGCTTTCACGGGCAAAACCGCCGCTCGCCGGCGGCCCCCGGGGAAACTCCTTCGTTACGAGAAGGACACGCAACATCGGAACTTCGACATGTCTTTGAATCCTGCCAACCAGGTTATGCCTAGCTTCCTTTCCGGTGGCGGAGAAATGGGCGCGCATATGCGCGCGAAGGATTGGTCGAAGACGCCGCTCGGTCCCGTCGAAACCTGGTCGCCCGCGCTGCGGATGATGACCAGTGTCCTGTTGGCCAACCGTTTCCCGCTGTTGCTCTGGTGGGGACCTCAATATCTGTCGCTGTACAACGATGCGTACCGGCCGATTCTCGGCAACAAACACCCTACGTATCTGGGACGTCCCGTCGCGGAATGCTGGTCGGAAATCTGGCATGTGTTGAAGCCGTTGATCGATCAGCCGTTCAAAGGCGGCCCGTCGACCTGGATGGACGACATCGAACTGGAGATCAACCGTTACGGGTTCATCGAAGAGGCGCACTTTACGGTCGCCTACAGCCCGGTGCCCGACGAAACCGCGCCGAACGGCATCGGCGGCGTACTGGCGACCGTCCACGAAATCACCGAGCAGGTGATCGGCGAACGTCGACTGCAGACGCTGCGCGATCTCGGTTTGCGCGTCGCCGAAGGCAAGACCGCGGAAGCCGCGTGCTCCATCGCCGCGGAAACCTTGGCCAATCACGCGAAAGACATCCCTTTTGCCCTCATCTACCTGTTCGATGACGACGGCTCGCAAGCGCGGCTCGCCGGCGCTGCGGGACTGGATATGGAGCCGCCCGCCAGCCCTCTGTTGATCGATTTGGATGCACCGTTGTTCGGCAATAAAGGATGGCCCGTCGCCAAAGCCATGCGCACCGAAGGCATGGTTGTCGTGAAAGATGTGCAGAAGCGATTTCAAAATCTGCCGTCCGGCCCATGGTCGACTGCGCCGCATACGGCCGTAATCGTTCCGATCCATTCCAACAAAGCGCACAGGCTGACCGGCGTACTTGTGGCCGGCGTCAGCGCGATGCTCGAATTGAGCGAGCAGTATCGGAGTTTCTACGAACTGGTCGCAGCGCAAATCTCCACGGCTGTCGCCAACGCGCGTGCGTACGAAGAAGAGCGCAAGCGTGCGCAGGCGCTGGCGGAGATCGATCGCGCCAAGACCGCTTTCTTCTCCAACGTCAGTCACGAGTTCCGCACACCGCTTACCTTGATGTTGGGGCCGCTGGAAAGCCTGTTGAACGACTCGTCGCCGAATGCGCTGTCGCCGACGCAACGCGAACAGCTCGATCTCGCGCATCGCAACAGTCTGCGTTTGCTTCGCCTGGTGAATGCGCTGCTCGATTTTTCGCGCATCGAGGCCGGCAGCGCGCAGGCGAACTATCAACCGAGCGATCTTTCGGCCTTGACCACCGATATCGCCTGCGGATTTCGCTCCGCCATCGAACGCGCGCGCTTGTTCTTGACCATCGACTGCGCGCCGCTGCCCGAGCAGGTCATGGTCGACCGCGACATGTGGGAGACGGTGGTGCTCAATCTGTTGTCGAACGCCTTGAAATACAGCTTTGAAGGCGGCATCACCGTCAAGCTGCGGGCGGTGAACAACAACGCGGTGTTGAGCATCAAGGATACGGGCGTCGGCGTTCCGGAAGAAGCGCTTCCACGTTTGTTCGAACGTTTCTACCGTATCGAAGGTCAACGCGGTCGCAGCTTCGAAGGCAGCGGCATCGGGCTTGCGCTGGTGTATGAAATACTGCAATTGCACGGCGGCGTCATCAAGGCGCTCAGCACGGTAGGCCAAGGCACCGAATTCGTCGTGTCGATTCCCTTTGGAACTGCGCATTTGCCGAGCGACTACGTGCCGACTGCGCAAATGCAAGGCTCACCATCGACGCGCGTCGACGCCTTCGTGGAAGAGGCATTGCGCTGGCTGCCGCGCCCGGATGCAAACGATCGCCATCTCGCATCCACAGCGTCTTCCGAAAGCGCAAATGTGTCGCGCCCCTTTGTGTTGTTGGCCGAAGACAACGCCGATATGCGCGATTACGTCAGCAACCTGCTGGCCGATCGGTATGCGGTGGAAGCCGTCAGCGACGGTCAGTTCGCGCTGGACGCCGCGCGTCGACGTCGACCCGATTTGGTGCTCACCGATGTCATGATGCCGCGCCTGGATGGCTTCGCATTGCTGAGCGCCATTCGCGAAGACCCCGTGCTGCGCGATGTGCCGGTCATCATGCTGTCCGCACGCGCCGGCGAAGAAGCCAGCACCGACGGCCTGGATGCCGGCGCGGACGACTATTTGATCAAGCCCTTCTCCGCGCGCGAATTGATGGCGCGCGTAAGCGCCAATCTCGAATTGGCGCATATGCGCCGCAACGTCACAGACGAATTGCGCGTGCGCACGGCCGAGCTTGAGACCTTGCTGGAAACGGTGCCGACGGCCGTGTGGTTTACCTACACGGCGCAGGCGCGCCGCGTGTTCGGAAATCGCGCTGCCGCGCGCTTGCTTCGCATGCCGCAAAGCGAAAGCGCAACGCCTTCGGCGGTCGAATTCAAATGCGCGAAGCATTTCCGATTGTTCCGCAACAACGTGGAACTCGCGCCGGAAGACGTTGCGCTGCAGCGCGCGGCGCACGGCGACATCGTCCGGGACGAAGAAGTGGACATTCGCTTCGACGACGGGTCGTCACTGACGTTGCTGTTGACGGCGTTGCCGATACGCGATGCGAATGGCGATATCTCCGGCGCCGTTTGCGCGGCGATCGACGTCACGGAACGCAAGCGCAACGACGAAGCGATGCAAGAATGGAACAAACGCCTGGAAGCACGGGTCGCCGATGAAGTGAAAGCGCGCGAAAAGGCGCAGGTCGGTCTGGCGCAGGCGCAACGCATGGATGCGCTGGGTCAGCTCGCCGGCGGCATCGCGCACGACTTCAACAATATTATTCAAGCCGTACAGGGCGCTGCCGGACTGATCGAAATGCGCCCCGCCGATACGGAACGCGTCAACAGCCTGTCGCGCAGAATTATCGAAGCCTCGGATCGCGGCGCCGCCATCACCCGACGCCTGCTTACGTTCTCCAGGCGCGGGGACCTTCGCGCCGAACCTGTGGATGCCGTCGCGCTATTGGCCGGCGTGCAGGAAATTCTCTCGCACACCCTGGGCACGGGGATCGCGGTGCGCGTGCAAACCGAGCCCGATCTGCCGAAGGTGTTGGTCGACAAACGACAGTTGGAAACGGTGCTGGTGAACCTCGCCACCAATGCGCGCGATGCCATGCAAGGCATGGGAACGTTGACCTTCAGCGCCACGGTCTACGTCGAACCGACCGATGTCGCGGCCATCACCACCGCCGCGCTCAACCCGGGCGCCTATGTTTGCTTGTCTACCGCCGACACCGGCCGCGGCATGACGCCGGATGTACTCGCGCGCGCATCGGAACCGTTCTTTACCACCAAGCCCACGGGCCAAGGCACCGGCCTGGGCCTTGCGATGGCGCGCGGCTTCGCCACGCAAAGCGGCGGCGGCATGTCCATCGACAGTGCGCCGGGAAACGGCACCGTCATCAAACTGTGGCTCCCCGTCGTCGAGCGTCTCGCCATCGCTGACACCGACGAGGACATGCACGGCATCGACGCACCCAGTAGCGAAATGCGCGACCGGCTATTGCTGGTCGACGACGACGACATCGTGCGCGAAACATTGACCCAACTGCTGCAAGGCGAAGGCTATGCCGTACTCGCCGCAGCCTCCGGCGCCGACGCGCTCGCAATGCTCGATGCCGGCGAAACTGTCGCCCTCGTCATCTCCGATTTGTCCATGCCGAACATGGACGGTGTCAGCGTCATTCGAGAAGTGCAACGGCGACTGCCGCATCTGCCCGCCATCTTGCTGACCGGGTTTGCCACGAGCACCGCCGGCATCGAATTGGATGCGCTCGAAAGCGGCGCGCTCACCGTGCTGCGCAAACCGCTACAGGGGAAAAAGCTCGCCGAGCATGTGGCGATGCTGCTGGAAGGCGTGGCGGCCGCGGAGCGCACAAAAACGCGGTAAATCGAACATCGCGACGGCGGGCGTAGCGCGATAACCTCTGCAAAACGAGCGCTCACTTAAAATCGCTCGCTTCCGGCACGCAAGGGATGCACTGATCAATTCCACGTAGGCGTCACCGGCTTGTCCGTTTGCAGGCCACAGGACCATCGGCGCACGCGGGGAGCGGCCATGGATGGCCGCTGCTTTGAGGAGCGAGGAAGGCAGACTGGCTGTCTGTCGAGACGATGAGCCGCACGTGGGGAGGGTACATGGATGTACCCGGATTTGAGGAGCGAGGAAGGCATGCAAACGGACAAACCGGCCCGAAGGGTGATGTCCATAAGGCCGCTTACGTGGAATTGATCAGAGCATCCCTGGTTCGGCAAAATGGCGGCGGATCGGGCCACGAGGACGTGGCCGGCGCATACATACACGTAGGGGAACGATGCTATGAAGACGCGGTTGGTAGGAACGACCATGCCAGTGCTGGAAGTGGGCCTGGAGCAAGGTGACCGAATTATTTCAGAGCCGGGCCGGTTTTCCTGGATGACTCGCAACGTGGTGTTGCAAACCACGGCGCGCACGGCCGGCGCATCCAGCTTTCTTGGTGTGATTGGCCGCGCCCTCACCGGCGGCGGCATTTTCATGAACGAATACGAGACCAACGGTTCGCAAGGCATGGTCGCCTTTGCGGCGAAAGTGCCGGGCTCGATCGTCGACGTGCAGGTCAACGCCGGCCAGACGTATTTCATCCATCGCCACGGTTTTCTGTGCGGCACGCAAGGGGTGGAATTGTCGATCGGTTTTCAGCGTTCGCTCGGCGCCGGCATTTTCGGCGGCGAAGGTTTCGTGCTGCAAAAGCTCAGCGGCAATGCGCACGCGTGGGTGGAACTCGGCGGTGAAATCGTCACGTACACGCTCGCTCCCGGTGAAATGCTGCAAGTGCATCCGGGGCATATCGGCATGTTCGAAGGCACGGTGAATTTCGAAATCAACTTGCTGCCGGGTTTGAAGAATAAAATCTTCGGCGGCGATGGTTTGTTCGTCGCCAATCTCACCGGTCCGGGTCAGGTGTGGTTGCAGACGCTCACCATGCCGAACCTGGCGCATTCGCTGGAGCCGTATCTGGCGCGTGGCGAGAACACCACCACGTCGTCGATCATGGGCGACTCGGGCAATTCGATTGGCGGCGCGATTGCCGGTGGCGTGATTGGTTCGGTGCTTGGCGGGTTGTTCGGCAAGGACGATTGATCGTCGGCCCCCGAATTCGCACGAACCTGCGTCGATATAAAAACGAAGGGCTGAGTGATTCCGCGACGCGGACCAGCACTCAGCCCTTTTTTGATGCCCCGATTCGTGGATATTTCGTGACGATTCGACGTGCGTCACGGCAAGCCAGTATTGGCATAACACTGTGATGTAACCCTGCTAGGGGTTCCCTCGAAGCAATAAGAACCGATGCGCACGGTTGTTGAGGGTATTGCATGGCGGCAACGAGGGTTGCCGTCACCACTCACGATCGAATCGAGGAACTACCATGAATAAGGCAATCTACGGATCAGCGCTGCTGGCGCTGGTGGTGGCAAGTGCTGCCCACGCGCAGGGCTGGAACGACGGGGATCTAGTTGTTACGTCGACCAATGCGGCAAGCAACGCGCTGCTTGTGTACAACACCAACGGCGCGCTGGTGGAGCAGATCAAGACAGGCGGTGCGGGCGGCGTCAGCGGCAATGCGGGCGGCATCGCGCAGAATCATGCGCTGCTTGCAGTAGTCAATTTCGGGTCGGGCAATGTGTCGGTCTTCAAGAAGGTCGGAGGCGATACGCCGCTGCAAGGGGGACAAACAGTGCCGGCGATTACCAACCCGGTGAGCGTCGCATTCGGCCACCATCATCTCTATATTCTTACCGCCACGCATATTGAGTCGCATCGTATCGATCGCTACGGCGTGAGCTCCACGGCGGATGGCGAGGCGCAGTTGCTTCATGCCGACGGCAGCGCGGCGCAAGTGGGCGTACTGGAAGGCCAGCTGGTGATCAGCGAAAAGAGCAACGCCATCGAGACGGTGAATTTGACGCCGCAGGGCTCAGTCACCGGCACGGCGCAATTGGTCGCGAATATTCCGTCGAACGTGAATGCGCCGTTCGGTCTGGCGACGCGCGGCAACGATGCTTACGTCACCATCGCGCACGCTAACGAAATCAGCCTGGTGCGCAACGATACCGTGTTGACGATCACCGGATCGGGTACGCAAATGGCGCCGTGCTGGGTGACGTTGGACGGGCCGTTCCTGTTCTCGGCCAATTCGCCCAGCCACTCCGTGTCGCGTTACGCGGTGTACGGGCAGAAGATCATTCAAGACGCGGCCGTGGTCGCCACCTTCAACGGCAATCCGACCGATATCACGTATCGCGATAGTCTTGCGGCGGTCGTGGATGGCAACGGTTCGATCTCGCACGTATCGATTTTCAATGTGGATGGCGATGGCAACTTCGCATTGAAGAGCAGCGTCACGCTCGGCAGCGCCGCCACGAACGGCATCGCGATCGTGCGCAACGACGACGGCTTTGACGATTGATCGTATTTTCAACGGCGCCGGGGAGTGCGATCGCTCCTCGGCGCCGTTACGCGCGAATTTGCGCAAGCTCACACTTATCCGTTCGCTTTCACCATTCGTTGACGAAATAACTTAGACAGGTCGCGAAGTTGGCTAGGCGCACGTCATAAAAGCAGCACACGGCATCCCTATCTTCGCTTGACCGAACATAGGGAAGGTGCCGAGATGATTGAGCTCAGTCGTCGTAAGTTTCTTGCGCTATCGGTTAAAGCGGCCGCGCTTGGCGTTACTGGCGTTACGGTTGGCGGCGTATTCAAACCGGCGAAGGCGGCGACGCTCGCCAGCACGGGCACCATCACGGACGTGAAGCACGTGGTGATCCTGATGCAAGAAAACCGCAGCTTCGATCATTACTTCGGCACGCTGCAGGGTGTGCGCGGTTTCGCGGATCGCGCCGGCATTACGTTGTCGGGCGGCTATTCTGTGTTCGATCAACCCAACGGAACCACGCGGCAATATCCGTGGGCGTTCGACACCACCTCGCCGACGTTTGGACAGACCAGCGAAGTGCTTACGCAATGCGATGGCAGCCTGGATCATTCGTGGTCCACGCAACATGCGGCGTGGAACAGCGGCAAGATGGATGCGTGGGTATCCGCCAAAGGGAGCGTGCGCACGCTCGGCTATCTCACGCGGCAAGACATTCCCTATCACTACGCGCTTGCGGATGCGTACACCATTTGCGATCACTATTTCTGCTCGACCTTAAGCGCCACCGGTCCCAATCGCACCTATCTCTGGGGCGGCATGATCGATCCCGCCGGCAAAAACGGCGGCCCTGCTTACGACGGCGGCGCGGAATCCGGACTGACGTGGGAAACGTACGCGGAAGAGTTGCAGGCGGCGGGCGTGAGCTGGAAGGTTTATCAAAATGCATCCGACAATTTCGGCGATAACGGTTTGGCGTTTTTCAGCCAATTCGCCAATGCGCCGACATCGAGCGTGCTTTACAGGCAAGGCATGGCGTCGGTGCCTAATCTTTCCAACTCCACGCCGAACGATATCGCCACGGCGATTCAGAGCGATGTGCTCAACGGTACACTGCCGCAAGTCAGTTGGATCGTGGCGAGCCAGGATTATTCGGAACATCCGGATGCGCCGCCGGAGAACGCCGCGTATTTCATCAACCTGATTTTGCAAGCGTTGTCCGCGGATATGGACACGTTCAATTCCACGGTGCTGATTCTCAATTACTACGAAAACGACGGCTTTTTCGATCACGTGCCGCCGCCTGTTCCACCCAGCGGCACCGCCGGCGAATTCATTACGGTGAACGGCGTGACGCAACCGATCGGCATGGGTTTTCGCGTGCCGATGGTGGTGTGTTCGCCTTGGACGCGCGGTGGCGTAGTCGATTCGCAGATTTACGATCACACCTCGGTGATCCAGTTTCTGGAAACGTGGACTTCGGCGCTCGGCAAGCCGGCAATCTGTTCGTCGATCAGCGCATGGCGCCGACAAGTGAGCGGCGACCTTACTGGCGCGTTCGACTTCGCCAATCCGGTGCTCGGCTTGCCGACCAATTTGCCGGCCGCGACATCCACCATCAATCGCGCCGGCACCTGCGATCCGCTGCCGAACCCTACCGACAGCAACGCCCCGAACAGTTTGCCGCAGCAGGAAGCGGGCACGCGCGCCGCGCGCGCACTGCCGTATCAGCCGGACGCGAATATTTCTTCGTTCCAATACGGTTCGAACGGACAGATTCTGCTGTGGATCGAGATGCAGAACGTAGGAACGCAAGCGGCGCGCGCCGTGCCGATGTCGATTTATGCGAACGCGCATCGCAGCGGGGGCCCGTGGCAATACACGGTCAATCCGTACAGCAACGGCACGAACGGCTCGGTCACCGATTACTTCAATATCGGCACGGGCTTCGGCAGCGGGCAATACGATTTGACGGTGATCGGTCCGAATCGCTTTCTGCGCCGTTTCGCCGGCAATGTGAACAATGCCGGCAAGAGCTGCAGCGTGACGTCGTCGTATCAAAACGACCCCACGTCGGGCGAAATGGCGATCTATTTTGCGTTGACGAACACCAGCAGCGCGTCGGTTACGTTCACGATTACCGCTAACAATTACACCAACGAAGGCCCGTGGACATACACGGTGGCCGCCGGCGCCACGGCGAATACCTTCTTTGCGGCAGTTGCGCAGACGCAAGGGTGGTACGACTTCACGATCACGATGAGCGGCGATTCCAGCTGGATTCGCCGCTACACCGGTCATTTGGAGAACGGCGGCGCGTCGGTCACGGGATGATGCTGACGCGGTAAGAAATCGCGATTAGACCAACCGGTGGCGGCGGCTACCCACCGCCACGCCACTGTCATCTGCGCCCGTCACCCTTGCGGCACTGCCGTTTCGGCCGGTTTCGGGTGGTTCTCGTGTCGTTTTTATCGGGTATTCGCCGCCATCCCATGGCGATCAACTTGGTGGCCGGCGGCGCCGCGTTTCTTGCGTATGCGTCGATGTATGCGTTTCGCAAGCCGTTTACGGCGGCCGCGTTCGAAGGCATGCACGTGGCCGGCGTGGATTACAAAGTGTGGCTGGTGATCGCGCAGGTGATGGGCTACATGCTCAGCAAAGTGCGCGGCATTACCTGGATCGCAGAGATTCAACGGCAACGTCGCGCTCGCACGCTGGCGGGGTTGATCGGTTTCTCATGGATCGCCTTGCTCGGTTTCGCGCTGATTCCTGCGCCGTGGAATATCCCGTTTCTGTTTCTCAACGGCTTGCCGCTGGGCATGGTGTGGGGCGTGATCTTCGGCTATCTGGAAGGTCGCCGAGGCACGGAGATGATGGGCGCGCTGATGTGCGCCAGCTTTATCGTCGGCTCGGGCGTGGTGAAGACGGTAGGCATGTGGCTGATGATGCATTGGCACGTCAGCGAGTTCTGGATGCCGTTTACCGTTGGCGCCATGTTTATCCTGCCGCTTTATTTGGCGACGTGGGTGCTGGAGCATTTGCCCGCGCCGGACGCCGCCGATATCGCAGCGCGCAGCGTGCGCATTCCCATGGACGCCAAAACGCGACGCGCGTTCTTGGCGCGCTTTCTGCCGGGTATCGCGATGATCGTGATGGCGTATGTGGCGCTGACGGTCACGCGCGATTTCCGCGACAACTTTGCGGCGGAGATCTGGGCCGACCTGGGCCGCGGCGGCGATGCGTCGGTCTTTACGGAAACCGAGGCGCCGATTGCCGTCGCCGTGCTGATCATCACCGCGCTCACCATGGCCGTGCGCGATAACTTAAAAGCGCTGATGCTTAACCACGTGCTGATTTTCGGCGGGTTTGCGGTGGCGGTGTTATCGACGTGGCTGCATAGCCACGGGATGCTCGATCCGTTGAGCTGGATCGGCTTTAGCGGTTTCGGTCTTTATTTGGCCTATGTGCCGTACAACGCCACGTTTTTCGAACGCATGCTGGCGACATTTCGCGTGACCGGCAATGTGGGTTTCATCATGTATATCGCCGATAGCAGCGGCTATATGGGCAGCGTAGCGGTGATCCTGGTGAAGGAATTCGGCGGCATGCATCTGTCGTGGGCGTCGTTTTATGCCGATACGGTGATGACGCTTTCCGGCGTGGGGATGCTGATTACGCTGGTGTCGGCAGTTTATTTTTATGAGAAGGCGCGTCGGGCGAAGGCGCCGGTTGGGGTGCCTGCGGCGGCTTGATGTCTCGTTTTGAAGTGTTGCTTTGTCTTACCCCACCGTCATTCCGGCGAAGGCCGGAATCCAGTACAGATATCTTGTGCGAAGCACTCAAACTAAGAAATGAAGTGTCCTTCGAACGCATATTTAGACTTGATTCCGGCCTTCGCCGGAATGACGGTGAGGTGAGATTGGATTCTGCAGCGAAAGTTGCGACTTGCGCGCGTTAACCCGCGCGACGCAAATGCGCAGCGCGTATCGCCTGCAACAAACTCGCCCCAGCTTCCGCAAGACACCCATCGTTGTGAATCACGACACTGTCCGGCGGAACCGGATACGCACTCAACCGCGCAATCCGCGCAGCAATCTCCGCCTCCGACTCTCGCCCGCGCGCAGCCAACCGTTTGGCGATCACATCCGGACTCGCCGTAATCAACACCGGCCGCAAGCTCGGAAACCGCTCGCATGCCAGCGCGAACGCACCACGCGATCCGTTCACCAATACATCGGCGCCGCGCGCGAGCCAATGCCCTACTTCGTTGCCGATCCCATAGTGCAAGCCATGCGCTTCCCACGTCAGCGCGAACAATCCGCGTTGTTCGCGCGATTGGAATTCCGCATCGCTCAACGCCACATGATTTTCGCTGCCGGCATGCGCGGGCCGCGTAATGTAACGATGCGCGCACAACACGCCGTGCGGCACGCCGTGCTCGCGCACCCACGCAAGCACGCTGTCCTTGCCCACGCCCGACGGACCCATTACGTAATACAAACAACCTGCGCTCATGTCGCCGTTCCTGTGCCGAGCGGAATCCGTTCGATCACTTCGAAAGGTCGATCGGGGGCTTTTTCGTAGCAAAGTGTGAGCGCCTCGATGCGCGCGGCCAAACCCTTTGCCAGGAATGGCGCAAACCACTCGCGTATCGAGCGCTCTTGCCCATCATCCGCCGGCGCTGCGACAGTCATATGAAAACGGAAACGATCCAGCACGTAGGGGTAGCCGAATTGGCGAAAGAGCGCGAGTTCGACGCCATCCAGATGCGGCGCGCGGCGCCGCCATGCGGCTTCGGTGTTGGGCGCGCGCAGTGCGTTCAATTGGCGCACGCAGCGTTCGGCTAACGCCTTGATCGGCTGCTCTTCGACGGACGGTCGCAGCGCAAGAAAGCCGGCGAGCTTATCCAGCTGCAGAGGAACTTCGATTGTGCGACTACGTTGCGCGATGTCGACGACTTCGCGGCGCAGATCGTCGTAGCGGGCGGATTCGGTCAACGCGAACGGCGCGCAAAGGGTGGCGTGCCAGCCGTAGCGGCGCACATTGATCGTCAATGCGCGCAAACGTTCGACTTCGATAGCGGGCAATTGCTCGATAGACAGCCACTCGCGCCCCAACACATCCAGCGCGCTGCCCTCGGCAGGGCAGAAATACACGGCATAACGCATCAGTGATCCGCCATCAGCACAAGTTGCACCCAATCGCCGGAGAAACGCGTAATGCCGTATTGCACCGGCATGCCGCGCGTATCGGCATTGATCGATTGCACGTAGAGCACAGGGCGATTGGCCGGTTGCTTCATCAGGCGCGCGGTATTCGCATCGGGCAAGCGCGCGGAAACGCGCGTGTGCTTGCGTTCGTAATCGGATACGCCGAATTCCGCCAGCGTGCGCGTCACTGAACGCAGCCGGCGATACACGGCGGGAAATTCGGGGAACCGCGCGGCGGGAAAATACGCGGTGCTGTAGTCGACGATATGGCCGTCGGCGCGATCCAGCGTTTCAATGCGATAGACGTATTCGTGGCGATCCAGACCCAGCGCTTGCGCCACTTTCGGCGGCGGAATTTCACGTGCTTCCTCCAGAAATTCCATGTCGGCTTCGACATTGAGGTTGCGCATGTTCTGTGTAAAACGCGTGCGGCGGCTGATGACGTAATCCATCGTCTGCTCTTGCACGAAGGTGCCGCGGCCTTGTTCGGTGCGCACGAGGTTGCGCTCTTCCAGCGCGGCGATGGCGCGGCGCACGGTGTGACGATTGACGTCGAAGCGCTCCGCCAGCTCCTGCGCGGAAGGCAATTGCTCGCCCTGGCGCGGCTGCCCTTTAATGATTTCCGACGCGAGAATGCCGCTGATCTGGCTCCACAGCGCCACGCCCCGTCCGCGTTCGATTTCGCTCATACCACGTCCTCAACCTGTCTATTGCCCGTCATCGCAGCGGCACGCTGGGCTGCTGCAATGATCCTCACGGGGCCTCCTCAAGGCGGCCCAGCCTGTCTAGATAACTAGACATTTGTGACAAGCCTAGGAACACCGATGGACATTTCCCCTCACTTGGCGCGCGCCGACTGGATGTCGCTGCTGGCGCAGGCCGATCCGGCCGAGCTGGCGCAGGCGATGAACGCCTTTGCGCCGCCGGCCGACACCTCCTGGCTGCGCCCTGCGCAGACGGGTCTATACATGTTGCGCGGCCGGGTCGGCGGCGCCGGTCCGCAGTTCAATTTCGGCGAGATCACCGTGACCCGCTGCAGCGTGCAGGCCGGCGGCCATATCGGCCACGCGTGGGTGCGCGGCAGCAATACCCGCCACGCCGAACTGGCCGCGCTCGCCGATGCGATGCTGCAAGACGACGGCTACTCCACGCAGCTGACCCTGCATGTGATCGAGCCGCTGCGCCGTTCGCTGGATCGTCGTCGCGACGATGCCAGCCGCAAGGCGGCGGCGAGCAAGGTGGAATTTTTCACCGTGGTGCGGGGCGAATGATGCTGGCCGCCTTTGCCCATCCCGTGTTCGATAGCCAACGCACCTTCCGTGAGTTGTTGCAGGCGATGGCGCGTCCCGCCGTGCCGCGTGCGCTGCCAATACTGCCGCCCTCGCCTGCGCCGATTTCATCCGCAGCGATGGCGATTGTGCTGACGCTGTGCGATGCGACGACATCTGTATGGCTACAGCAACCTGAAGACGAAGCCGTTCGCCATGTGCGCTTTCACGCCGGTTTGAAGCTGGTGGAAGCGCACAAGCAGGCGGACTTTGCGTTGATCACCGATCCGATGTCGATGCCGCCGCTGGAAACGTTTGCCTTGGGCGATCCGCGTTATCCGGATCGGTCGGCGAGTTTGATTATTCAAGTCGCCGCGATCAGCTCCTCCCCCTGCTTGCAGAGCCTGCCCCGGACTCGATCCGGGGGGGAGGTTGGGAGGGGGTGCTCTGATGCTGCCTTGTCGCAAGACAGCGCAACCCCACCCCAACCCTCCCCTGCACGCAGGGGAGGGAGCACATTCACAGGTCCCGGCATCCGCGACACCGAGACCGTCGCCATCGACGGATTACCCGCCGATTTCTGGCAACAACGTGCCGCACTCGCCGCGCAGCTTCCGCTCGGCATCGATCTGTATTTCGTCGCCGGGCAGCACGTGCTGGCCTTGCCGCGCACGACGCGCCTGCTGGAGGGTTGAATGTACGTAGCCGTAAAAGGCGGTGAACTAGCGATCGCTCGTTCGCTGGAATTGTTGGCCGAAGCGCGCCGCGGCGATCGCGCCGTGCCGGAGCTGGAGCTTGCGCAGATTCGCGAACAGCTGCGCTTGGGCGTGGCGCGCGTGATGCAGGAAGGCTCGCTATACGACGAAGATCTCGCCGCGCTGGCGATTCGCCAAGCCGCCGGCGATATGCTGGAAGCGATTTTTCTGCTGCGCGCGTATCGCACCACGTTGCCGCGCTTCGGTTACACGCAGCCGCTGGATACCACGGCGATGCGTGTGCGTCGCCGCGTGTCGGGCACGTTCAAGGATATTCCTGGCGGCCAGGTGTTAGGCCCCACCTACGATTACACGCAGCGTTTGCTCGAATTCGATGCGGTGCCGGTGACCAATATTGCGCTGGCTGATGCGCCGCTGCCGCCGAATATGCCGCGCGTGCTCGATCTGCTGGACGCTGAAGCCTTGATCGAACGCATTGATCCCGGCAGCGATCCGGAGCCGATCGATCTCACCCGCGAACCGCTCACCTTCCCCGCCGATCGCGCCACGCGTTTGCAAAATCTCTCGCGCGGCGATGAAGGTTTTCTGCTGAGCATGGCGTATTCCACGCAGCGCGGTTACGCGGAGAGCCATCCGTTCGCCGGCGAAATCCGCATGGGCGAAGTTGATGTGCTGGTGTGTCCGGAAGAACTGGGTTTTGCCATCGAGATCGGTTCGATCGTGCTGACGGAATGCCAGATGATCAATCAATTTCACGGCGGCAATAGCCTGCCGCCGCAATTCACACGCGGCTACGGCTTGTGCATGGGTGAAGGCGAGCGCAAGGCGATGTCGATGGCCTTGGTCGATCGCGCGCTGCGTTGCGATGAGTTGGCGGAGCCGAACTATGCGCCCGCGCAGAATCAGGAATTCGTGCTGTCGCATTCGGACAGCGTGGAAGCCTCGGGCTTTGTGCAGCATTTGAAATTGCCGCATTACGTCGATTTTCAAGCGGAGTTGTCGTTGCTGCGCACACTGGCGGCGAAACACATAGGCGACGCAAACAACACCGCTCCTCCCCCCGTGCAACAGGGGGAGGCTGGGAGGGGGTGCTCCGATGCAACGGCATCGCAAGACACCACAACCCCACCCCAACCCTCCCCTGCTTCACAGGGGAGGGAGTCGCTTGAGGTGCAAAACCCATGACATACAACTTCGCCTTCCTCGACGAAGACACCAAACGCATGCTGCGCCGCGCGTTGCTGAAAGCCGTGGCGATTCCCGGTTACCAGGTACCGTTCGGCAGTCGCGAAATGCCTTTGCCGTACGGCTGGGGCACGGGCGGTATTCAAGTGACTGCCGCCTTGCTTGGACCTGACGATGTTTTGAAAGTGATCGATCAAGGCGCGGACGACACCACCAACGCGGTGAATATCCGCCGCTTTTTCGGCCGCGTCGCGGGAGTGGTCACCACGGAACACACCGCCGACGCCACGCTGATCCAAACGCGTCACCGCATTCCTGAAACATCGCTACGCGAAGATCAGATTCTTGTGTTCCAGGTGCCCGAGCCCGAACCGCTGCGCACCCTGGAACCTCGGGAAGCCGAGACGCGAACCTTGCACGCCCTGGCGGATTACGGATTGATGCATGTGAAGTTGTACGAAGACATCGCCCAGTACGGACACATCGCCACCAGCTACGACTATCCGGTGCTGGTGGATGGACGCTTTCTTACATCGCCCTCGCCGATTCCGAAATTCGACAATCCCAAACTCGATCGTTCGCCGGCCTTGATGCTGTTCGGCGCCGGACGCGAGAAGCGTCTTTACGCCATACCGCCGTACACGCATGTGGAGAGCCTGGCGTTCGACGATCATCCGTTCGAGATCCAGCGTTGGGAACACCACTGCGAACTGTGCGGCTCCGGCGAAAGCTATTTGGACGAAGTGGTGGTGGACGATCGCGGTACGCGCATGTTTGTGTGTTCGGACACCGATTTCTGCAGCGGCCGCCGCCTGGAGGCCCAAGCATGAGCGCACTGTTGCAAGTACGCGGATTGAGTCGCCACTACGGTCAGCGCATCGGTTGCGAGGACGTGAGCTTCGAGCTGCATCCGGGCGAATTGCTGTGCATCGTGGGCGAATCCGGCTCCGGCAAGTCGACTTTGCTCAATACAGTGGCGGCCCAACTGTCGCCCACCGCCGGCTCGGTGCGCTATCGCCAACGCAGCGGTCATTGGCTGGAATTGGGTTCGTTGAGCGAAGCGGATCGCCGCCGCCTGGCGCGTGAGGAATGGGGTTTCGTTACGCAGAATCCGCGCGACGGTTTGCGCCTCAATGTCAGCGCCGGCGCAAATGTCGCCGAACGCTTGATGGCGCTGGGTATGCGCAACTACGCGCAGCTTCGCCACATTGCGCGCGGGTGGTTGGAGCGCGTGGAGATCGATCCCTCGCGTATCGACGATGCGCCGACGAGTTTCTCCGGCGGGATGCAGCAACGTCTGCAAATTGCGCGCACGCTGGTGACGCAACCGCGGCTGGTGTTTATGGACGAACCCACCGCCGGTCTCGATGTCTCGGTACAGGCGCGCATTCTGGATCTGTTGCGCCGATTGGTGAACGAACTGGGCCTGGCCGCCGTGATGGTGACGCACGACCTGGCCGTGGCGCGCCTGCTCGCCGCACGCACGATCGTGATGCAAGGCGGGCGCGTGGTCGAAACCGGACTCACCGATCAAATCCTCGACGACCCCCAACATCCGTACACGCAACTGCTGGTTTCTTCGGTGCTGACGACATGACCGCCGCCTTGATGCTCGAACTGCGCGACCTTAGCAAGTCGTTTGAATTGCACCACCAGCACGGCGCGCGCCTGAACGTGCTGCGCGGCCTTGACCTGCGTTTGCATGCGGGCGAATGCGTGGTGCTGTCCGGCCCTTCCGGCGCGGGCAAAAGTACGTTGCTGCGCGTGATCTACGCCAACTATCGCCCGAGCTTCGGCCTCGTGCATGTGCGCCACGACGAGCGCTGGATCGATCTGGCCAAGGCGACGCCGCACGAAGTGCTGGATGTACGCCGTCGCACGCTCGCTTACGTCAGCCAGTTTCTGCGCGTGATTCCGCGCGTGCCGGCGCTGGATATCGTGGCCGAACCGTTGCTGCAGATGGGCGTGGACGGCGACGAAGCGCGCCAACGCGCCAGCGATCTGCTGCGTCGCTTGAACGTGCCGGAACGTCTATGGGCCTTGCCGCCCAGCACGTTCTCTGGCGGCGAACAGCAGCGCGTGAATATCGCGCGCGGCTTGATCGTGCGGCGCCCGATTCTGCTGCTGGACGAACCCACTGCATCGCTGGATGCCGAGAACCGCAACGTCGTCGCGCAGCTGTTGGCTGAAGCACGTGCGGACGGCTCGGCGGTGCTCGGCATCTTCCACGACGAGGACATGCGCGATCGCGTCGCCACGCGGCTGTTCCCGATGGAAGCGCTCGAAGCGGCCTGAATCTTTTTAAATCATTTTACTTTTCGCCGAGATCACCATGAACGATTTAGCTCTGACCAACGCCCGCATCGTGCTCGACGAAGGCGTTATCCACGGCACTTTGATTGCGCGCAACGGCATGATTCGCCTTGTGGACGAAGGCTCGACGCAAGCGCCGAACGCCATCGACTGCGAAGGCGACTACATCGTTCCGGGCTTGATCGAACTGCATACCGATAACCTGGAAAAACATCTGATGCCGCGCGCCGGCGTGCTGTGGCCGTCGATCCCCGCCGTGCTGACGCACGATGCGCAAGTGGTCGCCGCCGGCATCACCACCGTGTTCGATGCGTTGTCGGTGGGCGACGTGGAAGAGGAAAGCGTACGCATCGATACCTTGCGCAGCACCTACGACGCGATTCTCGAAGGCCAGGCTACCGGCGCATTGCGCGCCGATCACTGGATTCACTTGCGTTGCGAACTGGCCTACCCGCGCTTGCTCGAAACGCTGGAACCCTTGATGGATCACGGCAGCGTGCGCCTGATCTCGCTGATGGATCACACGCCCGGCCAACGCCAGTACCGCGATATCGAGCAATACCGCAAGTACTACAGCAAAAACCATATGACCTGGACGGAAGAAGAATTCGCCGAGGTCGTAAAACGCCGCACCGAACAACAGGCGCATTACAGCGCCAAACACGAAAGCGCTGTGCTGACGATGATCCACGGCCGCAATATGGTGCTGGCCAGCCACGACGACACCGACACGCAGCAGGTGGACCATGCGCGCAGCATCGGCGTGACGATTTCGGAATTCCCGACCACGCAGGTAGCTGCCGACGCTGCGCACAAGCACGGCCTCACCACCGTGATGGGCGCGCCAAATGTGGTGCGCGGCGGTTCGCACTCGGGCAATGTCGCGGCGCTGGAACTGGCGCGTACCGATCGCTTGGATATGCTCTCATCCGACTACGTGCCCGCCAGTTTGTTGCATGGCGCGTTTATTCTGCATAAGCAGGCCGGTTGGACGATGCCCAAGGCGATGGCGACGGTGAGTCGCAATCCGGCGAAGGCGCTGGGCTTTGACGATCGCGGGTCGTTGAAGACGGGGATGCGCGCGGATGTGGTGCGCATGCGCGATGTCGATGGGTTGCCGATCGTGCGGAATGTTTGGGTGAATGGGCAGCGGGCGTTCTAGTCCTCCTGCTCATTGCGATGATTGCATTCCCTCAATGCATCACCGTGCCCCACCGTCATTCCGGCGAAGGCCGGAATCCAGTTCAAATACGAAGTGCGAAGCACTCCCTATTAAAAATTAGGTGTCCTTCGGACGCAAATTTAGACTGGATTCCGGCCTTCGCCGGAATGACATGAGGTGAGTTGGGCCTTGCGCGAAAGCCCACTATTTGCGGCTTTTTCTCCCCTAGCGTTTCAATCGCTTTATGCGATCCACCTGTAAACGTTCCCACCCTCCAACACTCTCACGCACCGCAATTTCGTGCGCGCATGTCATCGCCGCTACGCGCAAATTTCATCGCGCTGCCATATGCACGTTCCGCCATAAACAACGCGAAGCGCAACAGGTATAGACAGCTATCCAACTTGGCTATCCCACGTCATAAGCGTTTCATCGCGGTTGTCTAGCCTTTCAAGGGTCGCAATACAGGCATTCATGCCGGCGCCGCCCGGCGACTACAACCTCTTGGGGATAGCATCTTGAAGATCAATCCAATCACCTGCGCGGTGTTGGCCGCGCTCGCGATGAGTCGCGTGTGCTACGCGGACGACGCCACCCAACCCGCACCGGCTACGCAGCCTGCAGCGGCCACGCAACCGGCTACCGCCGCACAACCGGCCAATGCATCCAACGCGGCTACGCTTGGCACGGTTACCGTGACCGCGCAGCACACCGCGCAGGATATGCAGGACGTGCCGATCACGCTGCAGGCCTTTACCGGCAACACGCTGCAGCAATTGAGCATCACGTCGTTCAACGACTTGATCAAATATTTGCCGAACGTAACCTTCGCCGCTAACGGCCCGGGTCAGGGCAATATTTATATGCGCGGTCTGAGCACCGGCTTCCTGGGCAACCAGTCCAGCGCATCCATCGCACCGTTCCCGAACGTGGCCGTCTATCTGGACGACCAGTCGATGCAGTTCCCCGCGCGCAACCTCGACATCTACATGGCCGACATGGAGCGCGTGGAAGTGCTGGAAGGTCCGCAGGGCACGCTCTTCGGCGGTGGCGCCGAAGCGGGTGCAGTGCGTTACATCACCAATAAGCCGAATCTCGAACGCTTCGGCGGCAGCGCGGAAGCCAGCGTGGGCGTGACCGATGGCGGCGCGCCGAACAATTCGGCCAACGCAGTATTGAACTTGCCGATCATTCCGGGCACGTTCGCCGTGCGCGGCGTGATCTTCAACGATCATCAGGGCGGCTACATCGACAACGTGCCGAGCACGTTTACGCGTCAGCCCACCGACGGCGGCGGCGCGATGGCGCCGTACGTCGCTGCGGGCGCGACGCCCGTCGCCAACAACTACAGCGTGGCGCAGAACGACTGGAATCCGGTTGACTATCAAGGCGCGCGTTTGTCGGCGCTGTGGAAGATCAACGACAACTGGAATTTCCTGATCGCCGAGAGCTATCAGAACCTCGACGCGAAAGGTCAGTCCTCCACCTATCCGGTCGGCGCAGACGGCCAGAAGCTCGGTGTCGATCAGATCACCGCCTTCGTGCCCGGTTATAACAACGACCACTACACCAACACCGCGTGGACGTTGAACGGTCAGATCGGCGACTTGTCGCTGGTTTACACCGGCGGCTACACCAACCGCCATATCAGCGAGCAGCAGGATTACACCAACTACTCGCGCAGCGCCGGCGGCATGTACTACAGCTGCACCGGCACGTCGGCCGGCTTGTCCAGCGCCGGCAAGCCGATTTGCTATTCGCCGATCGGTTATTGGAACGACCACGTCAACAGCACGCATGAAAGCCACGAGCTGCGCTTGAACACGCCGGACGATTATCGCTTCCGCGTGGCCGGCGGTTTGTTCTATGAAGATTTCAACATCAACGACCACATGGATTTCGACTACAAGACGATTCCGTCTTGTACGCCGACCAATCTCACCGCGGCGTTGGCTGGCGGTTATCCGTGCGTGGCCAATGCGATGTCCTCGCCGGGCGTGATGCTGCCCGACAACACCGCATTCGGCGAAGTGGAACAGCGCGGTTACAAGCAGGAAGCGGCGTTCGCTTCGCTGTCTTACGACATCATTCCGGATGTGCTGACCGTGACCGGCGGCACGCGTTACTACCATTACTCCGAATGGCAGACCGGCACGGAGTTCTACACGACCTCCGCGCAGGTGAACGTTCCCAACGGCACGTACGTGGGCAACGACACGGTGATGGATTACCACAAGACGTATCACGGCTTTAAGAGCCGCGCGAACATCCTGTGGCACATCACGCCGAATGCGATGGTGTATTACACCTTCTCGCAGGGCTTCCGTCCGGGCGGCTTCAACCGCACCACATCCGGCGTAGCGAAGCTCGACGGCGTGGCGCAGTACAAAAAGCCGATCAGCTACGCGCCCGATACGCTGACCAACAACGAACTGGGCTTCAAGACCACGTTCTTCGACGACCGCTTGATGTTCAACGGCTCGGTCTACGACATGCGTTGGGACAACGTCCAAATGCAGTTCTTCAACCCGTTGGTGTTGGGCAACACCACCTTCGCGGTGAACGGACCGAACTACAAAGTGGACGGTATCGAGCTGCAGTTCCAGGCGCGCGTAACCGATGGCCTGACCATCATGGGCTCCGGTTCGCTCAATCACGCCAAGCAGACCAACTCGCCGTGCTTGTACAACAACATCGCGGGCTCGCCGAACTTCAACAAGTGCATTATCGAAACCGGCGCGGTGGGCGCGGAAACCTCGTTCGCCAATCCGTTCGGCGAAATCGGCAGCACGCCGGCATTCTCGCCCCGCTCGCAGTACAACATGCGCGCGCGCTACGAGTGGACCTTCAACGGGGGCTTTAAGGCCTTTGCACAGCTCGGCTTCAACCGTACCGGCTCGATGTACAACCAGCCGGCCACGTATCCGAGCGGCGCGGGCGTGACCAATGTCACCACGGTTGAGCTGCGTTACCTGCAAGGCGGCTACACCACCGCCGACGCGTCGATCGGCGTGTCCAAGGACAATTGGGACGTGTCGTTGTTCGGCACCAACCTGACCAACAACCACGCCAGCGTGTTTACGTCCTCCGCGCAGTTTATCGAGTCGGAAGTGCCGATTCGCCCGCGCGTGCTGGGCGTCAAGGTTGGCTTCAAGTTCTAAGCTGCAAAGCGATTTTGAAATATAGACGCACCTAGAATGGGGCGGGCGGATAGCCCGCCCTTTTCTGTATTTGACGGTTTCGTATTTATGAATGCCACGGCAATCGATCCAACCCCCTTGTCGCTGGAACGCGATATCGAGCGCGTCCACCGGCTGCATAACGACGGGCAGCATGCGCAAGCGTTGGCGGCCGCACAGGCGTTACTGGCCGAGGCGCCGGATCGCTACGACATTCTCTACCTGATCGCGCGCACCCAACGCTATCTAGGACAGATCGATGTTGCTTTACAGACGCTGGATCGCGTCGAGGCGCTGCGTCCGCAATACAGCCTTCTGCACGAAGAACGCGGTCACTGCTACGTGGTGATGCGCGATGCGCCGCGCGCGATCGACGCGTTGCTGCGCGCGGTGAATATCAACCCCGCATTGCCATCGAGCTGGAATCTGCTTGAAGGTCTGTATCGCATGACCGGCGACGACGCCAACGCCGCGATGGCCGGCGCACATGTCGCCACGCTTAAGCGCCTGGCGATCGATGTGGTGCAGGCGACCAGCCATTTCTCGGATGGCGAACTCGATCCTGCCGAACGCATCATCCGCGCGCACCTGCTCAAGGTCGGCAACGACGTAGAAGGGATGCGCTTGCTGGCACGCATCGGCCTGGCGCGCGATGTGCTCGATGACGCCGAGCTGCTGCTTGAAGCGGTACTGAAAGTTGCGCCGGGCTATCGCTCGGCGCGCTACGACTATGCCTGCGTATTATTCGAGCGGCATCTTTATCAGCGCGCGTGCGAGGAAATCGAAAAGCTGCTCGCGGCGGAACCCCATCATCTGGACTACCGCACGCTATACGCCAGCGCCAGCGTTGGGCTGGGCGAACACGACCGGGCGATCGCGCTCTATCAGAAATTGATATTGGAAGCACCGAACGCAGCCGATCTGCATCTCTCGCTGGCGCATTCGTTGAAAACGCAAGGGCGCCAAGCCGAAGCCATCGATGCGTATCGCGCGGCGACAACGGCGCGCCCCAACTTTGGCGACGCTTATTGGAGCCTCGCCAATCTCAAGACCTATCGCTTCCAGGGTGACGAGATCGCGCGCATGCGCGCCGAAGAGGCGTCGCCTGCGACATCGCTCATCGACCGCTATCACCTGTGTTTTGCGCTTGGCAAAGCGTTCGAGGATCAGGGCGACTACGCGCAGTCGTGGCAATACTACGCGCAAGGCAATGCGCTCAAGCGTTCCGAAAGCCGCTATCGCCCCGAAATCATCGAGACCAATACGCGTCGACAGATCGAGGTTTGCACGCGCGAATTCCTGACGGCACGCGCAAACGTTGGCGAACCTAGCGCAGAACCGATCTTTATCGTCGGCCTGCCGCGCGCCGGCTCCACGCTCATTGAGCAGATTCTCGCCTCGCACTCGCTGGTGGAAGGCACGCAGGAGCTGGCCGATATCCCGCGCATTGTGCTCGACCTGCAGGGCCGCGACCCCGATTTGGACGATCCTCGCTATCCCGGCGTACTGGCCGAGATGCAGCCGGAAGACTTCCGCAAGCTCGGCGAAAAATATTTGCGCGACACACGCATCTATCGCAGCGGCAAGCCGTATTTTATCGACAAGATGCCCAACAACTTCCGGCATCTTGGGCTGATCCACCTGATGCTGCCCAACGCGAAGATCATCGATGCGCGACGCGAACCCATGGCCTGCTGCTTCAGCAACATCAAGCAATTGTTCGCGACTGGCCAGGAGTTTACCTACAGCATCGAGGATATCGCGCGTTACTACTGCACCTATCTCGACCTGATGCAACACTGGGATCAAGCGCTACCCGGTCGCGTGCTGCGCGTCCACCACG
The DNA here is from genome assembly GCF_021390675.1 of Dyella sp. 2HG41-7. Taxonomy (NCBI): domain Bacteria; kingdom Pseudomonadati; phylum Pseudomonadota; class Gammaproteobacteria; order Lysobacterales; family Rhodanobacteraceae; genus Dyella; species Dyella sp. 2HG41-7. The sequence goes on along the minus strand of NZ_JAJEJV010000004.1, from coordinate 403,094 downwards.
AAGACGTGGTCGACGACCTGGAAGGCAATGTGCGACGCATCCTCGATTTCTGCGACCTGCCGTTCGAGCCGGCCTGCTTGGAATTCCACAAAACCGAGCGCAGCGTGCGCACCGCCAGCTCCGAACAGGTGCGCCGCCCGATCTTCCGCGACGGCCTCGATCAGTGGATGAAATTCGACGCGCAGCTGGCGCCGCTGAGGGAAGCGCTCGGCGATGCGCTCGAGCGTTACCGCCCGCAGGCATGATGCGGAACGCAAGTCCGTAGCGTTGGGGGCCGGACTTCCCGTCTCGAACGATGGCCCATTCCTTTGGAGGCTCAAGCGATTAGAATCGGAGCGGCAAGCGCATCCTCTCTGCATCGTCGCGTCACTGCCCAAGGATCTGCAGTTCATGAAAACGAGCGCACCGGCCAAGAAAGCCGCAACTGTGAAGAAGACTGCCACAGCCAAAAAGACCGCAACGCCCAAGAAGGCCGCGGCCGCCAAGGCCGAATCACCCTCCAAACTGATCGACGCGCGGATCAAGGAACTGGGCGACTGGCGCGGCGATATGCTTGCCCAAGTCCGTGCGTTGATCAAACAGGCCGCTCCCGCCGTAGTGGAAGAATGGAAATGGCGCGGCGTGCCTACGTGGTATTGCGACGGCATGATCTGCACGGGCGAGACGTACAAAAACGCCGTCAAGCTGACCTTCGCCAAAGGCGCCGCGTTGAAAGATCCTGCCAAGTTGTTTAACTCCAGTCTGGACGGCAATGTCAGACGCGCCATCGATATTCACGAAGGCGAAACCTTGAACGCCGATGCGTTCAAGAAGCTTATTCGTGCGGCGGTCACATTGAATAAGCCTTCAGGCAAATAGTCGAGCGCAGTATTCCGACAAGGACGACAGGGGGTCCCATGAAGCAGGTTTTCGAGTTGCGCAATTCGTTGTGGCGCAATGCTGTGCTTTTCGCGATATGTATGGCGTTTACGTTGCCTGTATTGGTTCTGCGGGTGTGGGATATCTGGTACTGCGCCGTCCTTTTCGGTCTCGCCAGCATCCTGTTCGGTTATCGCACCTTCGATCGGCGCGTAAAGGTTTTGATCGACGAACGCGGCATCCAGGATTTTCGATCGAAGCGATACGGCCTGATTGCCTGGCAAGACCTTCGGTCGTTCGAGTTCACCCAGCTCAAGGGCAATTACTTTCTTTATTGCATGCCACGCGACGCGGAGAAGTTTCATCATCCTTCCACCAAACTCGGAAAATGGCTGGAGCAAAAGGCCGGTTTCAAGATCATGGTATCGCTGCAAAACATGGCCTTCGACCTCACGAAGCTAAACGTATTTATGCGCACGATGATTGCGGCGCATGCGCCGGCGGCGACAAGCGTCATTGAACATCGCGAACCCGCTTAGCCAATGAAGTAATCAAACACCGATCAACTGGGGAGACCAGCACCATGGCTATCGAGAAACCGCAAAAGCGGATCGGCATTTACTTGTTGCTGGTGTTGGCGCTGAGTTCGGTGTTTTACGCGCTGATTATCGGCTGCGGTCACCTCGCCGGCGCGCAGGGCATGTATGTGATGGGCCTGATGTGGTCGCCCGCCACGGCCGCGCTGTTGACTTGCCGCATCACCGGCAAACCGTATGCCGAACTGGGCTTTGTCTGGCCGCGTATGCGCTGGGCGTTGATGGCGTATTGGCTACCGATTGTGTATGCCGGCGTGGCATATATTGTGGTGTGGACCGCGGGTTGGGGACACTTCGGCAATCCCCAGTTTTTCGCGATGGTGGCTAAAGATTTCGGCTGGACGAACGCACCGATGTGGCTGCTCGGCTTGGGTTCGCTGCTTGTCTACGCCATTGTGGGCACGATTCAAGGCACGGCTTCCGGCCTCGGCGAAGAAATCGGCTGGCGCGGTTTCCTGACGCCGGAAATCACGCGCGCATACGGTTTTACCGGTGGCACTCTCATCACCGGCGTGATCTGGACGAGCTGGCATTTGCCGATACTGTTGTTCGCCGACTACAACGCCGGCACGCCGTGGTGGTTCGGCATGTCGTGCTTTGCGGTGATGGTGATCGGCATCAGCTTTCCGTTCGCGTGGTTGCGCTTGCGCTCGAGCAGCGTGTGGCCCGCGGCGATTCTGCACGGCAGCCACAACGTGATCATTCAATTGTGGCTGACGCCGATCACCGGCAAACAAGGCCAAATTACGCCGTATGCCATCGACGAATTCGGATTTATGTTGGCGCTGGTCGCGGTTGTGGTAGCGATTGTGTACTGGCGCAAGCGTGCGCAATTGCCAGCGACCGCCTGAACACTTTGCGCACGTAAGTCTCGACGGAGGAATTCGCGGTGGCGCGTGATGCGGGTGCGAACCAGCTGTTCGAAATCGCGTTCGAGCAGCCTTCCAAAGGAAGCCGCCGTTCTGCGGATTCCGTTTACGAGCAATTGCGCGCCGCCATACTCGACGGCCGATTGGTTGCCGGGTCCAAGCTTCCTGCGGAACGGCAGTCGGCGCTTTTTTTCGGCGTATCGAGAAATACCGTCGCCCGCGCTTACACCCGACTGGCAACCGAGGGGCTTGTGCAGTCCCGGCAGGGATCGGGAACCTATGTCGCGCCCAAGAAAAAGCGTTCGCTGCGCGAGCGAGCGCCTTCTCGGCAAGCGCTCGATGCGCGCTTGAATGCGCAATGGCTGCGACCTGAGCTCGCGCAGTCGCTCAACTTTTGGCACGACAGTCAGCCTGCAAAAGCTTCGAAGGAAACCGGCTTTCTGGATTTTCGACCCGCGCTGGTCGACTCGCGCCTGTTTCCCTTCGAAATATTTCGTCGCGTCAGCGCCAAACAGCTGCGGCGCATGGAATTAAAACCGCCGGTCTTCAAAAGTCCGCAAGGCAATCGCGGCCACTATCCCTTGAGGGAAGCCATTGCGACGCACATCGGCATCTCGCGCGCGGTGGTATGCGAGCCGGACGATGTGTTGGTGACTGCTGGCGCGCAGCAAGCGTTCGATATTCTCGCGCGCGTCTTGGCAACGCCGGGCGTCACGACGGTTGCGATCGAAGATCCCGGCTACCCGCCGATGCGCGCCGCGTTTCTGGCAGCGGGCGCCAAGGTCGTGCCGATACCGGTGGATGCGGAAGGTCTGATCGTCGATGCGTTGCCGGCGTCGGTGCAGGTTGTTTGCGTGTGTCCCTCGCATCAGTTTCCGCTCGGCGTTTCGATGTCGGCGCAACGACGAAGCGCCTTGCTCAAAGCCGCGCGCAAACACGGGGCCGTCATTATCGAAGACGACTACGACGGCGAATTTCGCTACGACGGCACGCCGCTGCAGGCACTGCGATCCAACGCAACGGTCGACGATGTCTTCTACGTCGGCACGTTCTCTAAATGCATGTTGCCCGCCTTGCGCCTGGGATTCGTGGTCGCGCCACAGTGGGCGATGTCCGCGCTGACCCTGGCGAAAAACTGCCTCGATTGGCATTGCCCGACCCTGACGCAAATGACGGTGGCCCGCTTTATCGCTGATGGATATCTGACGCAGCACGTACGCAAACTTCGTGACGTGTATCGAAAACGACGCGACCTGATCGAAGAAATCCTCCACTCGGATTTCGCGGACGAACTATCGCCGATGCCATCGCACTACGGCATGCACGTGGCGGCGCTGTCGAATACATCGAAGCGCCTTAAACGCGCCAGCTTGCGGTTGCTCGAATCGAACGTGCATTTGCATTCGTTCGAACGTTACTTTTTCGGCGAACCGACATCGGAAGGCCTGGTATTCGGCTATGGCGCCGTCGATCTCAAAGGCATCGAGCAAGGCCTGAAAGCATTGCGTCGCGCGCTTTAAAAGTGGCCCAGGCCAAATTTCGCCAATTGGCCCATTTAGCGCGGCGGCATTTCCTTAAAGTCTACCCATCACAGGGTATTTGGAGACGGCGATGAAGTGGAAACTGTTCTTGCGCAGTGCGATGTTTATCGGCGCGATGACCTGCGCGGCATTGAATGCAAACGCCCAGGCGCCTCGCGATGGTGCGCACGATTTCGATTTCGCACGCGGCGTTTGGCATACCCACGCGACGCAAATACTCGATCCGTTCGACGGCGGCACGCATACGGAAACCCTGGACGGCACCAAGACCGCACGAGCGGTCTGGAACGGTCGCGCCTGGCTCGAAGAAATCGAAGCCGACGGACCAAGCGGCCACTGGGAGGGCGCAACGCTGTTCGTGTACAACCCCAAGGCCGCGCAGTGGAGCCAAACGTATATCGACGGCGATTCGGGTGAGATGGAGGCGCCGACCATCGGCGCATTCAAGGACGGCCGCGGCGAGTTCTTCGGTACGACGAGCTACAAAGGACGCAACGTGTTAGTGCGCGGCGTATGGTCCGATATCACGGCTAATGGGCATCGCTATGAAATCGACTATTCCCGCGACGGCGGCAAGACGTGGGCTGCCGCATTCAAAGCCGTTTTGACGCGCATCAAGTGATAGCCTTCGCCCGGGCGACGCGCGTCATGAGGGACATGGCATGGCTTCGATTTGCAAGGAAATCCTGCTCGATGCGGATCCCGTCGATGTATGGGCTGCGATCAGCGATGTCGGCGCGGAGCAGCGTCTGTTTCAGGGTGTCGTCGTCGATTCAAAACGCGAAGGCGACACACGCACGGTGATGTTCGCCAACGGTTTGGTGGTTCGCGAGCTAATCGTCACGATCGATCACGCAGCGCGGCGCTTTGTGTATGCATCCGTCGGCGGCAGAGCCACGCATCACAACGCATCGTTCCAGGTTTTTCCGGAGGGAGAACGTCGCGCGCGAGTCCTGTGGATCACCGATGTTTTGCCCGACGAACTCGCCGGGCCCGTAGGCCAGAATGTAGAGATGGGCATCGCCGCGATGAAACGTACGCTGGAAAAGTCTTAGGGCCCGTTCGCGCTATTTGCGTAGCTCACCTTCGGTCTTGCGTCACCCCCCAATACCTCCCGAGCACGCATCGCGCCTATTGCCGTACGATGCGGTGGCGGTCATGCAGGCAAGCGCTTAACGTGATTGCCAACACGTTTTTTTGTCAGGTGATGTCGGCCGAGTCGTTTGCCTCGTGACAAACCGCGTCGGGTTCACCGAAATGTGACGAACGCGACCCTACGCTTCCGCAGCCACTCGGCACCCCTGGGGAGGGGAGTTCATCGTTGTTTCCTCGATTCTTCATTGTCATGACTACTTAAGGAGTAGCTTCCAATGGCTATAACAGATTCGAATGGAACAAGGCTCGCAAAGGGATTTTACGGCTTGACGCGCAAGGCATACGGACTGTCGTTTGCCATCGCGCTCGCATTTGGGGCAACAACCGCGGCGCAGGCCGCGCAAGTTTATACGCATCATGTGCGCGACGTGGTAAGCCATCAAACTGCGCAGCTGACGGGCAGTCTTCCCGCCAGTACGCCGATGCAATTGGACGTGGTGCTGCCGTTACGCGACAAAGCCGGGCTGGATGCGTTTATCGCGGACGTCACCAATCCCGCCAGCGCGAATTACCAGCACTACCTGACGCCGCAAGAATTTACCGCACGGTTCGGTCCCACGCAGAACGATTACGACACGGTGGTGCAATACCTCACGCGCTATGGATTCACGGTGACGGGCGGCAGCCGCGACGGCATGGATATTCAAGTCGCCGGTCCGGTGTCTGCCGTGGAAGCCGCGTTCAATATGAAGATGCGCACGTATAAGCATCCCACCGAAAACCGCACGTTCTACAGTCCGGATCGCGAACCCACGACATCGCTCGCGATTCCGCTATGGCATGTGTCGGGCTTGGACAATTACTCCATTCCCAAGCCGTTGTTCGTCAAGAAGGGCGACTACGCGGCGGCCAAAGGCATCAGTCCCGACGCGGTGGTGACGCATGCGACCACCGGTTCGGGCCCGTCGGCATCGTTCCTGGGCAGCGATATGCGTGCGGCCTATTACGGCGGCACGGCACTTACGGGCGCCGGCGAAAACCTGGGGCTGTTCGAGTATGTCGGCACGAATCTCGCCGATCTCATGACGTATTACAAAAATGTCGGCCAAACCAACAACGTGCCGATCACGCTGTTGTCGACCGACGGCACCAGCACCACCTGCACCAAGCGCCGCCATTGCGACGATACCGAGCAAACGCTGGATATGACGCAAGCGCTCGGCATGGCGCCGGGCTTGGCGAGTTTGACGATGTATATCGGCTCCACCGATACCGCCATCATCAGCGCCATGACGACCCACAGCCCCTTGCCGACGACGGTCGGTTGCTCGTGGGGTTGGACCCCGGCCGATCCGTCCACGCTCGATCCGTACTTTGAAAAGATGGCCGCGCAAGGACAGACGTTCTTTGTCGCGTCGGGCGACAATTCGACGTGGACGGCGAGCGGTAACGCCGAAGCATGGCCTGCCGACGATGCGTACATCATCTCGGTCGGCGGCACCGATCTGATTACCAACGGCGCAGCCGGTTCGTGGAAATCGGAAACGACTTGGGTCGACAGCGGAGGCGGCATTTCGCCCGACAAGATCGCCATTCCGTCGTGGCAGCAGATCTCAGGCGTGATCAATGCGAGCAATAAGGGTTCCACGGTGTATCGCAATGGCCCCGATGTCTCGGCCAATGCGAATTTCACGTTCTACGTGTGCGCCGATCAATCCGCGTGCACGGCTAACAGCTACGGCGGCACCAGCTTCGCGGCGCCGATGTGGGCGGGCTTTATCGCGTTAATCAATCAGCAGCGCGTCGCCAGCGGTAAGGCGCGCATCGGCAACTTCAACGCAACCGTGTATCCCGAGAACGAATCCGGCGGTGCGCTCACCAGCACCTACGCCACGGATTTCCACGATGTCACCAGCGGCACGTCCGGCAGCTATTCAGCGACAACGGGCTTCGATCTGGTGACAGGTTGGGGTAGTCCGACGTCCGGTCTGATTACCACGCTGTCCAATTCGCCCTGATCTACGCGCAACGAAAAAAGGGAGGCCTTCGGGCCTCCTTTTTTTAGTCCGCTGCAGCGAAATGCGCGATCTGATCCGCATGCGCTTTGACGAAGGCCGGGCGGGCGGTGGCGCGCGCGACGTAATCGCGACAACCCGGATACGTCGCTAATCCGTCGAACCGATCGACCAGGCGCAACACATCCGCCATCGCGATATCCGCGACGGAGAAACGCCCGGCGAGCCATTCGCGTTCCGCTAAAATCGGCTCCATATGTTTGAGTCGCGCTTTCAAGAAATCATCAAGCAAGGTGCGCCACGGTGTTTCGCTCGCGTCGCCGAGAGATAAAAGTAGGGCCCAAGGCAAGCTCGCCATTTCCACGGAATTGAGCGCCGCGAACAGCCATTCCGTCGCCGCACTGCATCCGTGTGGATCGGTCGGCATCAAAGCTTTGCTGCGATGACCCAAATGCAGCAGGATCGCACCGCTCTCGAACATCGATAGTTCGCCGTCCGTCAGCCACGGTACCTGCCCGAAGGGTTGTCGTAAAAAATGCTCCGCATTGCGCGCATTGAACGGTACGCTCTCGACGCGATAGGGCAGCCTGCCCTCCTCCAGCGCCCAGCGCACGCGAATGTCGCGCACGTATCCGCGCGGCGTTTCCGGAACCCAATCGAAAGTCGTGAGAATCAGCTCGGCCATGGGTGGTCTCCGTGCGTCTTCGCTATCGCCTGAATAATGCGCTCACGCGTTGTGCGAGTCACCGTGCGCGAGGACAAGGTCTAAAGACTAGAGAAGACGATAATAAATGGGTTGAATGCCATGATTGAGCCGAGACCGGGCTTGAGATGGCCCGTATTAGGTCACTGAAACGATTTACGTTGACGGACACCGATGGCGTTGAGGCCGTAAATCGCGCCGCGTAATGGACGGTAATTAGCGTTGTATATATGCCGGAGCGGGTCTACCCACCAAGGATATGGACGATGCGCAAGAAGCGACTCGCAAAATGGTTATTAGTTCTTGCGGTGGTGATATTTCTAGGACTTATCGGCATATGGGTCGCCGGCTCGTATCTCATAAGCCCCGCAAGAAGCGCAGTTGGAGCGCCACCATCGGATCTTCCCGCGCAAGCGATTGCTTTATCCGACAGCCACGGCAAACCGATCCACGGTTGGTTGGTCGCCGGTACGAAAGGGCAAGGTGCAATTTTATTGCTGCACGGCGTACGCGCCGACCGGCGCGCCATGATCGATCGCGCGCGATTCCTGCACGCAGCGGGTTATTCGGTGTTATTGATCGACTTTCAAGCGGCTGGCGAGAGCCCCGGTGACGCGATTTCCTTTGGTTATCGCGAAGCGGACGACGTAAAAGCGTCCCTGCGATATATCCATCAACGGCTACCCGGCGAGCGTGTCGGGATTATTGGCACGTCCATGGGCGGAGCCGCCACGCTTTTCGCAGAGCCCGAAGTCGATGCCGTCGTGTTGGAGCAAGTCTATCCAACGATCCGTCAAGCGACGGAAGACAGATTAGCGATACACCTGGGGCCTCTTGGACCATGGTTGGCTCCTGTGCTGCTGATGACCCTGCATGCGCATCTGGATATTTACGCCGATCAGTTGCGCCCGATCGATCACATCGGACGTCTGGCGATGCCGAAATTATTGATCGTCGGCGACCGTGATCGCGATACAACGATGGCGGAGTCGTATGCGATGTTTCGCGCAGCGAGTAGTCCGAAAGAGCTTTGGGTGGTACACGGCGCCAGACATGTGGACCTCTACAGCTACGTCGGGGCTGACTATCGAACGCGCGTGCTCACCTTTTTCGATACCAACTTGCGCGGAAAAGAGTGAATGCATTCTGCGCTTTCAACGCAAAGCGATCATAATCGTCGATTCGAGCGGCGCGCTGGTTTTGTGGGTGCGCGTCGCGCTTACTTTTTCCGTTCGAATTGAGACAATTTGTCGGGTTTTCTGCCTGCAATCCGTCGAAACGTCTAACGCGACAGATCAATATCTCGCCAATTGCATATCGCCGAGTTCGTTCGCTTGCTGCGCGCATAACGATCTTTTATCGTTGCCCGCGGAACAGGGCGATGGACGTGTAAAGCCGTCGGCGATCACATCATGCAACCTGGCAGATAACGGCGCGTGTCGCTGCTGACTGCGGATGCATGCGCCACGGTTTTACGCTGCCATCTCGGACGCATGGACAAGCGGTCTTAACGGGCTCCATTCCAATTCGCTTGCCATGCGCTTTTTGGTTTGCGCCACGTGTCGATGCGTGGTCGTCGACCGACGGGCGGCGTGTCGATCGGCCTTCGTTTCTCAAGGGTCCATCCTACTCGTGACGTGACGCACGCATGTGTGTCCGCACGACGGTCGCATCTTTCGATAACGACAGCCCTTCAGTACGCCTTGGCTTTGTCGCACGCCGCACTCGCCCACCCGTCATGTGACGGCCCACTTCCGCTAACCGATCAATCAAGACCAAGCGCGCTGAACTATGGCAGGTGGACCAAAAATCTCGATCGTTCGGATGGAAATCGTGGCGGGTTTTCTGCTGCTGTTGATCGCGAGCGGATTGGCGATTGTTGCCGCGTTCAACAGTTCGCATGTGTACGATCTGGCGAGCGAGTCGCTCAAGGCGCGCCATGACATCGACCGGTTGTTCGGCGAAGTCAAAGACGCGGAGACGGGCCAGCGCGGCTATCTGCTGACCGGTAAATCCGATTACCTCGTCCCCTACCACGACGCGAGCAAGCAGCTGGATCAAACCCGCTCGCAACTGCGCACGTCCGCGGCGTGGTCGGATGTGCAGATGCGGCGGATCGGCCAACTTGATGCCCTGATCGGCCAGAAAATGGCGGAGCTGGAGCACACCATCCAGCTCTATGACACCTCAGGTCCCGCGAGCGCGCTGGCCGTCGTCAATGACGATCAGGGTTTGAGCTTGATGAGTCAGATCCGCACGCTGACGCGTCAATTGGACGGCGATCAAAGCAATCAGGAACAGATGCGCCTGCATCAGTTCCGCATCCAGCAGCAGCTGCTGCTGGTCGCCATTATTGTCGCCACGCTGGTCGCGTTTGTGTTGGCCTTGCTCGTGCTTCGGCAAGGAGAACGGCAACAGACCGAGCTTGCCTTGAAGAACGCCGTACTGCGCGAGCAGATGCGCCAGCAGGCGGCGACCGAAACGCAACTGCGTCATGTGCAGAAGATGGACACCATCGGGCAGCTGACGGGCGGCATCGCGCACGACTTCAACAACATGCTAGCCGTCGTCGTTGGTAATCTGGAAATTGCCCAGCTGCGATTGCAACGCGGCATCGACGATGCCGAAAAATTTATCGCCAATGCCCTGCTCGGCGCCGGCAAAGCGAGCGACCTCACCAAGCGCTTGCTCGCGTTTTCACGCCGGCAAGCGCTGCGCCCTGCGCCCATCGACGTCAATACGTGCGTGCACGAGATGTCGACCATCCTTTCGCGCACGCTAGGCGAAAACATCGTTATTCGGCTTAGCCTCGGCGAATCGCTATGGCCGGCGTATGTCGACCGGGCGCAACTCGAAAGCGCCGTGCTCAATCTGGCAGTGAACAGTCGTGACGCCATGGAAGACGGTGGCCAACTCACCATCCTGACCATCAACGCCAATTTCGACGGACAACACGCCGATCAAAACGAAGGCATGCTGTCGGGCGAATACGTAATGGTGGCGGTGTCCGACACCGGCCACGGCATGACGCCCGAAGTGATACAACGCGCGTTCGAACCGTTCTTTACGACCAAGGCGGTGGGTCGCGGCACCGGTTTGGGGTTGAGCCAGATTCACGGCTTTGTATTGCAGTCCAACGGCTACATAAAAATCGACAGCACGCCGGGTCTTGGCACTACGATTCGGCTGTATTTGCCGCGCGCGCCGCTGGTGAATACGCGCGCCGAGCAACAGCCCACACAGTTGTCCGCGCTGCCGCATGTGGTGCTGGTAGTGGAAGACGACCCCGATGTGCGCGAGTTGGCGCAAGGCGCGCTAGAGGAATTGGGCTACACCGCGCTGCAAGCCGACGGCGCGGAAGCCGCCGAAAGCCTGTTGAGAGATCACCCGGAAGTGTCGATCCTGCTGACCGATGTAGTGATGCCCGGCCCCAGCGGCGTCTCGCTCGCCCGAGAAATGCAGAAGCGCTATCCAGAGCTACGCGTGCTGCTGATGAGCGGCTATCCACGCGACATCATCGATCGCGCGCAGCCGGGCGACGAGCAATCACGCCTGTTGGCCAAGCCGTTCTCGATCCGGGAACTGGCCGAAGCGTTACGAGCCACCTTAAACGACGACTAAGAGGCGTCACAGCGACCAAATTGCGCAAATAACCGTTTTTCCCGCCGAATTTCACTCGGATCAAATGATCGTCGTGCCGTAGTGAGCAGCCCGACACGGCTGTCGTCACGATCGCTATCCCTCTTATTAATTTCGGAATCTCGTGACCAACGAACCTACCCCGTCACTGAAAGCCTTTGTCGTCGAAGACCAGCCGATGGTCGCCTCCGCGCTGATGGATGCGCTGCCCCATTTCGGCATCGACGTCGTCGGGCACGTTTACGATATCCCCGCTGCGCTTGGATGGCTCGAACGCGGACAGATCCCCGACGTCGCGCTGATCGACATGATGCTGCCCAGCGGCCCCGCCTATCCCGTCATTGATCGGTTGAGCGAGTTGCCCACCACGATCCTGCTGATCACCGGCATGGATGGCGATTTTATTCCCGCGGCGTATCAGCATTTTCCGCGCCTGGAAAAACCGTTCGGCATACGCGATCTCGTCAGCGCGATTGAAGCGCTGCGCAAGTAACGTAGTTGCGCGCAACCGCCAGGGGACGAAGCACCGCTTCGTCTTCGGGGGTTTAGTCCGCTCTGTACTGTTGGCACTGTGCGTCGGCGCGGGGCTGGCGATACGATTCGATGTGGAGCCTTCGACAATTCCGTCGAACGCTTCCACATCTGAATCCAAGAGGTGCGAGCGTGAGCCTTCAACCAGCGAGCGGCCATCGGATGCTCTCCGGCGAATGCGTGTGCGGCGATGTGCACTATTGCGTAGAAGACAGCTTTCTCTACGCGCTTAACTGTCACTGCTCGCAATGCCGCAAGGCCACCGGCTCCGCGTTCAAGCCATTAGCGGGTATCGAACGAGACAAGTTTAGCGTCGTCAAAGGCGGCGACGCGCTGTTGATATTCGGCGAAGAAAACGGGCATGACGCGCGCTGCAAGCGATGTGGGTCGCATTTGTATTGCGTGGTGCGCGACGGCGAATACGTGCATGTCTCGTTGGGCAGCCTGGTCGATACGCCATCGATACGACCAACGGCCCATATCTTCGTCGGCTCGAAAGCGCCGTGGTACACGATCACTGACGATCTTCCGCAGCATCAGGAACTCCCCTGATTGTTGTCGCGTGAAACGCTCAGCGATTAACGCCAATCGGCAGCGCGCGCTGCGCGCTCCTGTTTTGCATCGAAGACATTCCCGCGCAAGCGTTGGTCCACCGCTGTCTGCACATCGGGCGGCAATGCGCTGGCGGCTTGGCGCAGCTCGCCGTTTTCGGAGGCCTCCGCCGGTCCGAGCACGGGCAACGCCCATCCCGCATCGCTGCGGCAAGCAAGACCCGCGCGCATGGGTGGCGTGCGTACGACGAAGGTCCGACAGATGTTTCCGTCGGCGCCGCGAAAGGTCAGGCCGATGGCGATCGGGGCTTGCGCATCCGGTTCGCTCGCCAGCGCGCGGTCGAGTGAATGGGCGAGCACGCCGGCTGCGTACTGTTCGCCGTTCTGCATGCGCGTGAGGCTTGCGTTGGCATGCCACCACCACGCAGTAACAGCGGCCAGCAGCAACGATGCCGCCAGCGCGACTCCCGGCAACCAGCGACGGCGCGCCGTACGGCTGCGCGTGGCGTGCGCGTCGCCTTTAGTCGCCGATGGAACGAAAGGAGCAACGGTCGCGCTCGCCTTCGATGTCGATGGTTGCAACAACGCAGACAGATGCGCAGGCACAGTTTCTTCCAGCACCGGATCGAACATGTCCTGCAACTGCTTGCGTACCTCGCGCGCCTGCTGCACGCGTCGGGCAAGCGCTTCGTCGTGCGCAAGCGCGGCATCGATGCGCGCTGCGGCGGGCGCGTCGAGTTCGCCGTCCACATAGGCTTGCAACATCGCGTCGTCGATCGGATTCATGCGTCTGTCCTGAGATGGTCCTGCAAGGTGGCGCGGGCGCGCGCGAGTCGGCTGGTGACGGTTCCTACGGGCACCTCCAGCACGTCGGCAGCCTCGCTATACGACATGCCTTCCACCAAAACCAACGCCACTACTTCCCGATGATCCGGCGGAAGCGCCGCCAACGCCATCGCCAGTTCCAACCGCTGCGCAGGCGGCGCGGCGGCGCCATCGGCCACCAAGCTGCCCGCTTCCTCGGGCGCAAACAGGTGTTGCGATCGGTTGCGCGCGCGCAGCTCGTCGCGCCACGCGTTGCGTGCGATCGCGAACACCCATTTGTCCAGCGCGGCATCCGGCCGCCATTGTTCGGCACGCGCCAGGGCGCGCTCCAACACCACTTGCACCAAATCGTCCGCGTCGGCCGCCTGCCCCGCCAAAGCGCGCGCCAGCCGACGCAGGCGCGGCAGCAACGCAATCAGTCCTTCGCGCATCGTGTCGTTCGAAGTCACGCATCACCTAGCATTACGTTTGAAAGGGCGGATTCCTTCCATGGAGCGGTTCGGCGCAGTTCAAAGGCATAAAGCGGGGCCATGCTAGCATCCGGCCCGATTGCTCCGGAGGCCTTGGCAATGCGCTTGCGCGGTATCTCCTGTTTGTCGATGACAGCGTTGACCATCGTGCTGACCCTGATGCGTGCTGCGCCCGTGCATGCGCAAGCACTTGGGGCCGTCCAGCGTTTGCCAGGTTTGCAGCAGCTCCCCATCAATACGGGCTTGCCGAACGCGGTGTCCGGCGTGAATACACAAAACGTCGACGATCTGCTGCAACAACACCTCGCGCTCACCCGGAAGTTGCAAATCGATACGTTGCTTCGCAACGACCGCCGACGCGTCGACGTCGATCCGCAGGGCGCGCCGATCCTGCGCGGTGAATTTCTCGCCATGAACCTGTCGGGCGCTTCGCTCGATGCCGTGTTGGCGCTGGGTTTCACGAAGGAACAGCAATCCTCGATGGAGGCGTTGCCGGAGCTGGATTTTCTGGTATTGCACGATGCGCGCAACCGCCGTACCGCGCAGGCTATGCATGCACTGGAGCAGGCCGCGCCCAACGCAACGTTCACGTATCAGCACATCTATTTGCCTGCCAGTAGCCTCGATGAAAACCCTGCAACGGCGTCTTCCGTATCCGCGGCGTCGACATCGACACGGCGCGTCGGTTTGATCGATAGCGGCGTCGACCCGACGGATTCCGCTTTGACCCACGCGCATATCGAACAGCACGGTTGCAGCGCACCGAAGCCATCTCGACACGGCACCGCGGTCGCGGCGCGCCTTGTCGGCGGCGATGCGGATACGTTGTACGCGGCCGATCTTTGGTGCGGCGATACCGTCGGCGGCGCGACCTCGCAATTGGTGGAGGCGCTCGCATGGATGGCGCACGAGCATGTCGCCGTGATCAATATCAGCTTGGTTGGGCCCGATAACCCGGTACTCGCGCGCGCCGTGCAAGCGATGCTCGCTCAGGGCTATGTACTCATTAGCGCGGTTGGCAACGATGGTCCCGCCGCACCGCCGTTGTTTCCGGCGGCGTATCCGGGCGTGATCGGCGTCGGTGGCGTCGACGCCCACGATCGCGTGCTGCCGGAATCGGCCAGTGGCGATCAAGTCGCCTTCTGCGCATCCGGCGTCGTCGGCAGCGGTCGCGCGATGCTGCGCGGCACATCGTTTGCGGCGCCGATCGTTGCGCGCATGGCGACCCGCGTGCTGGATGCTCCGACGCCGGGCGCTTCTGCGCAGGTGTTGCAACACTTGATCGGCGAAGCGCATCCGCTTGATGCGTCCAGTCATGACGCGCGTTGCGGCCACGGGCTGCTGTCGCCATAACCTGAACGCGCGACAACCATCGCCGATCAGCGGCGGAAGGATCCGCGCATCGCCGTCGTAGGGACTACTGCAAGCCGGGCATTCGCTCCAGGCAGGAGACCCACTCATGCGTAACATCATCCGCAACAACAAGACGCTTTCCATCGCGCTGCGCGCCGGCGCGCTTGCGTTGGTCACCGTGGCAACGGCGAACGCGCAGGTACTTGGCGGCCGCGCCGGCGGCGGACTGGGCGGCGGCGTTCAATCCACGATGGGCCACGTGGGTGGCCAGATTGGCGGTAGCGCGCAGGGCATGGGCCATGTCGGTTTTCCCGATATCAACACGCAAGCCGCGCAACAACGCGCTGACCGCCTGCGCCAGCGCGCGGCAACGACGACAACGTCGGCGACGCATACCGCAGGTAATGCTGCAGACCAGGCACGTTCGGATGCTTCGACGGCAAAACGCGACGGCGAAAGCGCGATCGATCAGGCGCATAACGCCGGCGCTACCGCGGTGGCAAACGGACGCAACGCAGCCGATGCTGGCGTGAGTGCGACCAAGCAAACAGCTGCGGGTTCGGCATCGGCGATTGCTTCCGGTGCGCAGAACGCGAATGCAGCCGGCAGCGTTGCGGGTTCGGGCGCGGCTTCAGGCGGCACGCAGGCGGGTGAGCAGGCATCGCAGTCATTGAGCGGTGCGGCTATCGGTGGCAACGCCCACGGAAGTGCGAATGCTGCGGGATCGGCCTCGAATCGGAGTGCTTCGGCTACCACCAGCGACCAAGCTGACTCCAACGCACACGTCAGCGCAGTAAACGGTTCGTCCCGTGGCAACGTCTCCACGGCGGCGCAAACGAACGGCAATGCAAACGTCGACGCGAAGTCGCATTAACCGTAATCGGCTAACTACGCGTCAGTATTGTCGATACATCTGCAGAGCGCCCGACAGGGCGCCCTGCTTCGCACAGCATGAGAACGAACGACCTATCGCTCACGCAATGCCGCACCATCACGACGACCGCGGCGCTACTTGAACCCTGGGTTTCGCCAACAAAGCGGTCCCTTCTTTGGCAAAAACGATGGCGGCGACGCCGGCCGTTGGTTCCGCGATACGGGCCAGACCCATCGGCCCGCATTATGCGGATAGCGTGGAAACTAACGATCTCCATATTCCCGCCGCTGAAATCGAAGAATAGGCGCTGGCCATATCGGATCGGGGCTTTCATCATGCACGAACGCATTTTGATTCCCCTATGCGAATCGCTGTTTTCCGAGTAGGAAGACCCACGCATTCCGAGGAAATGATGGATATCGATAAACACGTGGCCGCGTCGCTTGGATTTCATACCACCAAATACATGGCGGTCGAGCGCGAGCGTCGATGGCTATGCAACGCGATACCCGAAGGGCTTGAGCTGCGAACGGAGCGCATCACGGATATCTACGTCACCGGCGCGCGTCTTCGACTCCGGCAAGCGCAGCCATTGTCGGGCGCCCCGGCCATTCTCCGACTGACCCGTAAAGCCGATGTGGATGCCTACACGCGACTTATCACGTCGATTTATTTATCCGATGACGAATTTCGCGTGCTTTCCAACGCACTCCCGGGAAACCGCGTGCAAAAGCTTCGGCATCGTTTACCCGAGGAGTCCGGCGTTGTGGTTGCCATCGACGAATTTGAAGGCGAGCTTTCCGGGCTTATTTTGGCGGAAGCCGAATTCGAATCGGCCGATCAACTCGTGGCTTTTCCAATTCCGCATTTTGCGAGCGTTGAAGTCACTGCTGACCTACGATTTACAGGCGTCGCGTTGGCGAGTTCCGGGCTCCCGCTCAACTTTTCCGAGCTTCTTGGGGCGAATACGGGCTAAGCAATAGTGTCTGCTTTCGACCTAAGCGGACATCTTTGATGGCCAGCGAAGAAGTTAAACCCGTGATCTTGAAGAGGAGATGGCGCGCTATGCAAAAGCATAGCGCGCCAAGTGCTCGCGAGCGCCATTGAAGCGCACCGGTGTGCGTATGCCTTATTTCTGATCAGCCCCGAGCTTTTCGCTCACGCCACCGCTGAACGGCGATGCGTCGCTGGTAACCAGGCAATTAAAAGCCTTGCCCTCGTTGAGAACCAGGATCGAGGACTTGGCGCCCTTGAAATCGGTGCCCATCGAGTACAGCACGTAAGTATCCGGCATTGCCGCAGGACGGAACGCGCCGAACGCGTACTGACCCTGAATGCCAAGCGGCGCCAGCTTGATCGTGAGTATTACCGGCTTGGTGGCTTGCGGAGACGGCAGCATCGACGATGCACTCATGATCATCGATTGTGGATCGACCGAATAACGCGTGCTGACCGTAATGCCCAGATAGCGGGAATTCGGCGAGGACACCTGCTTGCGGCAAGCGGCGATATCCTCCGGCTTCTGGTCAGGCTGCCCGGTCTGCAGCGTCGCGAACACGTGCGTCAGCCGGACTTTTGCCGTTCCGGTGACCGGTGCCGCGAAAGCAGCGTCCGTATAAGACATGGCAGCCAGCGACAACGCACTGCACGCCAGCAGGTAACCTAAACGATAATTTTTAAAGCGCATATGGATTCCTTCCTTGTTGAAGTGATACAGCTGATGGCTTTTATTTCGATGACATTCGAGCAATCAAAAGCACAGCACACTGGCTATCTCATTCATCCCATTAACTAAGGTTTGCACCCTGATCGAATCACCGAAGGCGCTTCACCCGTGCGATTCAAAAAAAGCCAATAGGCCATGCGGCAACAAAACGGGTGCGCAACTCACCGTCGATCGAACTACCGTTCGATTGCTGATAAAAAGCACGATGAAACGCACCAGCACGAAGCCAGAGAGTTAGTAAACCAATAGAAACACCAAAGGGACGCCAGAAAGCCCGACGGCCATGATGTGGCGCAGCGAATTGGCCGTTCCTGGCCGACGCAAATGAATTCCTGAATTCCCCGATACTTTTTCGAAACTATCACGCAACAATGTGGAAATGGCGTGAAGACCGATGAACGATGATTGCGCGCCTACGGTCAGCCGAATAGCCGGGAGTAGCGCCGTAGCGCCCCCTCGACATTGGCGCCGCCAATGTCGAGAGACATTCTAAATTGCAATGTCCGGGTAACTCGGACCAAGTGGGCGGCACTCTCAAACCGATACGCGCGATCGCGAAAGTTCACGACCGCACCAAGTCCTTTCCCGAGGAAGTTATAGCCGTTCCCGCGACGTATGTGGAAATACATTTGACGTATAACGTAATGTCCGCTTTTGACCCAAAGCGATCACTTCAGACCAGTCTAAATCCAACCGAACGCGCATGTTCTCAGGGTACAAAGAAACGTCTACACGAGGGATTGCTACATGACGTCGAGCCTTATCGCCATTTTGCCGTGCAATGATCTTGATCGTACCGAGGCGTTTTTCGTCCGGCTTGGCTTCAAGCGCGAGCAAGAAAGTTTCCAGGACTATCGAATGCTGACCGATGAATTCGGGGCTCAAATCCATCTCAATCAAGCTTCGGAAGGGTGGCTGGTGCCGGGAAGCAATCCATTTGGACTCTACCTCTACCGCAAGGATGTCGATGAGCTTGCGGCTGCATTTCGTGGTGAAATCGACAGCGATCCGAGCGACAAGCCGTGGGGCATGTATGAGTTCGCTCTAAATGCTCCTGACGACACGCTGATCAGAGTTGGGTGGCCGACTCGTCTCCGCTAACCGGAACTTAGCGTGTCATTACGAAAGCTCAGGCCATTCGTTATTCATCTCGATGATGCGGGATATGGTTTTAATTGCTAATGCCGCTTCCGACCCAAAGCTGACGTAGCGGGCACTGTCATTAAAGACGTCGGCCGCTTTGAAGGAACCTGATCATCTCGCGCGCTCTGCGACCTTCATCGTCATGATTTGATAATCGGATGGACCAAAGCCGTTTTTCATATACGCACGAATGGCCGCAGAATTGTCCTTATGAACATAGAGCCGGAGCTCAAGCGCATTGGCGTCTGCAGCTACTCGCCGGACCGTTTCGAGCAGCAATTTGATCAGGCCCTTTCCTCGGTGAGCAGGCTCGATGAACATGCTCTGTATCCACCAGTAGTAACCTGCATTCCAATCGCTCCACTCTTTAACGACGGAGACGCTTCCAACGACGACGCCGTCGTCCTCTAAAACCCAGTAGGTTGCATAAGCGTTGTCCTCCAAAGCCGTGAGCACGCCCACTCGGACATTCGCGCCGATTTCGGCGCCTTCCGCATCCCCGGCCTCGGCGATGGTGAACCGCACTAGCGTCTCAGTGTCGCTGACAGTTGCTAGACGAACGGAATAGCTCATCGATTCCTTCTCCTTGACGTTAGTACTCAAGCATTCTATTGGTTGAGTGCCATAACTTATGGCACGCCTCCGTGCCGGATTACTAGCCGGATTTCGGGCGAAATAATCCATAAAAACACATTATTTTTCGCGCCACCCAGCCAGTGCTCGCGAATGTATAACCAGACACGCACGTTCGTCTGTTCGGTCGTTAGGTAGCAAAGGAAGTTTCAATATGACTATTCCATTTACCGGCGGGTGCGCATGCCGGGCGATTCGTTACACATGCTCGCTCAAGCCCGTCGCGATGCTCAATTGCCATTGTCTGGACTGCCAGCGTTCTAGTGGCGCACCATTCGCATCGGGCTTCATTGTCGCCACCTCGGGTATGGCGATTGCGGGCGCGCCTAAAACTTATTCGGTTTGTGCGAGCAGTGGCGCTGTCGCAACACGCAGCTTTTGCCCTCAATGCGGCTCCCCATTGTTCACGAGCGGCGACGCTAACCCGGATTTCATGTCCGTTCGTTTTACTACGCTGGACAATGCTTCGGAGTTTCAGCCGACGCTGGACATTTGGACAGCCAGCGCGCAGTCGTGGGTTTGCCTTAATCAGGCCAATCCACATTATCTTCAGTTACCTTAATTCAGCGTTTGCGGAAACAAGGCTTGGGTATTGCGTCGCCCCATTGAAACCACAACCCAAACCCGACGCTTTATGGATCCGTTGCGTGGGAGGATCGATCCGATGAATGCATTGCAGGCCCGCCGTCTCGCTGCTTTCGCTGGTGTGTTGGTCGCGATTTCGATTTTTGCCGGCGGCTTCGCTGAAGTTTATGTACCTGGCAAATTGCTTGTCGCGACCGATCCGATGGCGACGGCTAAAAATGTCGCCGCGTCGGCCGCGCTTTTTCGACTCAGCTTTTTGGCTTACTTGATCGAAGCGCTCTGCGACATAACGCTTATTTGGATTTTCTACCTGCTTCTGCGACCGATAAGTTCCGCGTTATCGCTGTTGGCGGCATTTTTCGGAATTGTTTCCACCGCGACGTTCGCCACAAGCGAACTTTTTTACTTTATGGCGTCGGTGCCTGTTCTGGATGGCGCGGTGCAAAAGCACTTTACGTTCGACCAAAGCGCTTTGTTTATTTATTCGGCATTGACGTTATACGGTTATGGCGGAACTGTGTTTATGGTTTTCTACGGCGTAGCGACCGCGTTGCGAGGATACCTGTTCTATCGTTCGCCATGTTTTCCAAAATGGATCGGCGCGTTGCTTCTGCTGGCCGGGGCGTGTTTCATTGTCAAAAATGTCTTGGCCGTCGCTTTGCCGCAATACGATTCGGATTTTCTGCTGGCGCCCACATTCGTAACGATGATTGCCTTGGCCGCTTTGCTGTTGTTCAAGAGCGACTACTCTCGATGGCGTGAGTAATCAGAAATGCTGGATGGCAGTCTAGATACGCGGAGTTTATTCATGACGAAGAAAAACTGGTTTGTTACGGGGGTCTCGCGCGGGTTTGGACGCTCACTTTGCGAAGAACTTCTCCGTCGCGGCCACACGGTGGTTGGCACCAGCAGAAACGGCGCCTCCGGCCCGTCGCATCAAAATCTATTTGAATTGCCGCTGGACGTATCGGATGAGAAGCAAACGCACGATGCGATCGCCAAAGCCATCACCAGGGCGGGTCGTATCGATGTCGTCGTCAATAATGCCGGCTTCGGTCTCGTGGGCGCGGTCGAGGAAGTTTCCACCGACGAAGCCAGACACGTGTTCGAAACCAATTTCTTTGGCACGTGGAATGTCATTCGCGCGGTGCTTCCGCACTTTCGCGCCAATCGAAGCGGACATATTGTCAACTTCTCCTCGATTGGAGGCATCACCGGCTCGATGGGAAACGGTCTCTACAATGCCTCGAAGTTCGCGGTCGAGGGTTTGTCAGAAGCGTTGGAGATCGAGCTGAAGCCCTTTGGCATTGGCGTCACCATCGTCGAGCCCGGCTATTTCCGCACGGATTTCCTGTCCTCATCGTCGATCAAACAAGCTGCGAAAATGATCGATGATTACGCGCAAACCGCAGGGGTCATGCGGCACGCGGTCTCTACTCGGAGTGGCACGCAATCGGGTGACCCCGGTAAGGCGGTCGCGGTGATTATCGATGCGATCGAGTCGAATGCCCCGCCACTTCGGCTCCCCCTGGGGCCGGATGCCTTTTCGCGCATCGAAGACAAAATCGCCCGACTAAAGCAAGAAATAAATACTTGGCGGCAGGCGGCATCGGATACGCAATTCGATTCGTGACGAATATCCGGTAGTTGAGAGCCCGCAGCCAGCTTCACGACTCACGTTGAAGCCATAAACCAATACGTAGACGATGATGTACGCTTTCGATGCGGAGCAGATGCGCAGCATGTAAGACCAACGATCTCGATACGGCGAGGGAACCGATATGACACCCGAGAGCTTTGTTTCAAAACTCAACGCTGCTGTCGTGGAGGAGAACAACGCAACCTATCGCGCCATTTTATTGAACACCGACCCCAGTAAGGCATCCGACCCCTATTGGCAGCGCGTACTAACGGTCTTCAGCGACCTGACCTCCGATCAACGCGAAGTGCTTATTGAGCTGACCCGCCAGGTCGCCATCGATACGACCGCCAATGTGTTGGGCGTTATCGATGGAACGTGTGCATTGGAAGGCGCCGACGGTGAATTCCGATTGACTTATGGCGCGCGAAATCTTGCAGGCGAGTTGCAGAGCCTGTTCTTGGAGCGGGCTGAGCACTTATCTCCATGACGTCCGCTCTCGACCCGAAGCGGACAGTTTTTAAAGGGGGCGTGATGGTTGGTCGAGAGGAATATGGAACAAATTAGTGCCAACTTTTTCAGCGGCGATGCCGGCTGGTTCTGGCTTGTATTCGGCGTCATCGCCTTAGCCGGCGGCGTGAAGGGCGTGGTAAAGCGCGAAGTGCGAACCAGAAGCAAGGGCGGACATGTGACGCACTACTCCGGAAGGGACGCAGTGATTTATGGCTGGGTGGGTATTCTGATTGGCGCCGCTGCGCTGATTTTTGTTGTTGTCAAATTGATCTGAACTAACCGCATCTTGGCTAGTTCATCGGCCAGCTCTCGTCCGCTTTCGACCCGAAGCGGACATGCCACCCGAGTCAACGTATTGAGGAAGCGATCATGTTGGGTAGCGAAGAAGAGAACACAGGTAATTCACCCATTCGCACATGGGTGATCAATATCGCACTTATCGCCGGCTTCATCGCTATTTGCTATGACAAAGCACATCCACATTTTTTTGAGCGACTATTAGGTAAGTCGGGGATTGATATGCTTGGAATTGGCTTTTGTGGCTATCTCGTATTCACAGCCATATCGGGAGTCCGCAACGGCGCTATTTCAGGGACCACCGTTACTCAATGGAAGCGGTCGGAGAACGCCCCTGTTTTTTGGATGTGTGTTGCCTTCAATGGTGGGATGGGTAGCATCTTAGGTGTTGGTCTAATTGGCGATCTCCTGGGTTTGTGGTGATTCCGTTTGTCGCATGTTTGTAAGGACATCGGATTCACCTATCGACCGGCTGAATCCGCAACCCAAAGCGGACATTGCAATGATGAGTTGACTGTATTTAATAATGGTGACGTTTATCACTAGCCGGAGGAAGGATGTCCACGGTATTTCCGGACTTTAAGCGAGACGGATTCTTTCTTGATAACGCTGTGAAGCTTGCTGAAATTTATCCGTCAACCTATCTCATCCCATCCCCTGAACGTCGAAATTCTTTGCGGCAGGGGGACATCGTAAAATTGTCCTTTAGGTTCGGTGAACCGAGCGGATCAGGAGAGGACTACGACACCGAAAGGATGTGGGTGGTAGTCGTAGAGCGGGTGGGTGATCATTGGATTGGCGAGCTAGACAATGACCCAAAATACAGTTCAAAAATCTCTTCGGGTCATCGCCTCCACTTTCACCCGGATCACGTCGTTGACATTTGGCTGGGCTGACTGAGTAGCAAGGATGGTCCGCTTTCGACCCGAAGCGGACATGCGACAGGGTATTTCCGTCATGAACAGCGTTTGGCGTTTTGGGATGATTTTCGCAGTCATTTTTAGTTTTTTGTCTTCAGCCGCATCAATGGCAGCTCCGCATTCACACGCCTATAGGCTCTTTTTTCCGCACCTGGCGCTTAATCAGGATGAGCAGATAGAGGGCTTCAAGGTGGTGATACCTTGCGGGCACATCGAATCAATTGTCGGTATTCCACCTGACTGGAATATCGAGGTTACGAGGGCAATTTCCGAAGTGGAGGAACTTCACGCTTCGGCGGGCCATGGGGCTTCTTATGTTCGACAAATGGATGAGTTTAACGGTGTCATACGTGTTGTCTCGACTTCAGACGACTGCTTCACCGTGTCTAGCGAAATAACAGTAGTTTTTGACAATGAGCGAGTCATTAAGCTTTCTCGGAAGGAACTCACGTTGAAGCAATCAGGCACCTAGTGGTTCGAAAACCGTAGACGAACTCGCCGTTACCGAGATCAATGTTTGATGTCGGCTTTCGACCCAAAGCGGACAAAGAAATGGAAATCAATATCGGGCGTACTCGATGGCAAAGCTAAGCATCGCGATTCGTGCATTTCAGAAATCCATGGCCCACTGGGGTGCTATCGAATACCTACTACTGCTCGCAGTTTGGGCTGGTTTGTCGACGCCGTTTTATCTTCATGGATGGGGCGTCCTTTCTGCTCTGAGTCTGCCTATCTTTCTTGCAGTAATTATCGGGCTAACCTACGTCGCCAGTCGTTTCATGGGACGAAGCGCAATTCCGGAACCGGCGCTAAAAAACCGATCCGCGATTCGGCGATTTCCCGCAAACGACAGTATGGGCATTGAGTCGTACTTCGCTGACGTTGATACCGGTAAATATTCCGGTTTGCTTCAATTCGAGTTGAACCTAATCAAACGGGAAAGCGCCGAAGCCCTCACCGGGACATTTTCTTCCCACCCCATCATTCGTTTACTTGATGGGTTTGTGCTCGACGATCCGGAAACAAGCAATCACCATGTCCTGCTATGCCATCATCCATTCGAAGGGCAAGTTCTGAGCTTGTCCCATGACGGAGATTCACGCGTCGTCTTTTCCAGTCTCTCTGAACTACTCGTAGCTGCAAAGGAAACACAAGCACGCCAAATTTCCCTGTCTGAGCTACATCCAGATGTGTCGCCCTGCGCCAGCGATCAAGGCGCTCTCTCGCACCTAATTGATAGCCTCATCGAAGGAACTGCCGAGGACGCCGATGTCGCCCTGGCCCTCATACCCTCCATGGATTTGTCGGATACCAAGCTCCTCGAAAAGCTTGCGACGCATGAAAACTTCTTCTTTGGTGAAGCCGTAGCCATTGAGATTGCCAAGCGTCCATCTACCAAACTAAGGTCGATAGCACTGATCTGCTCAAATCACTCCCATGTCCAGGCTGCCGAGGCGGGGGAGAAAGCACTTGGCATGATCACCGATTGAATCAACGTGTTCGACAAGACGTCTGCTTTCGACCCAAAGCAGACATAGGAACTAAGGATAGGGATCATGCGAAGGGAGCAAATAGCAAAGAGACTATTTGAGGTGATCTTGGCAGCCATCGTTCTCGCCGGAATTTTCCTCGGGGCTTTGTTCTTAGCCCAAAACAGTTTGATTTACCCTGCGCCACCTG
Source organism: Dyella sp. 2HG41-7 (assembly GCF_021390675.1). Taxonomy (NCBI): domain Bacteria; kingdom Pseudomonadati; phylum Pseudomonadota; class Gammaproteobacteria; order Lysobacterales; family Rhodanobacteraceae; genus Dyella; species Dyella sp. 2HG41-7. The sequence goes on along the minus strand of NZ_JAJEJV010000004.1, from coordinate 378,038 downwards.
CATCAGCCCCTTGGGGCAAGCTCGTTGTTGAGCGGCCCGACATCACACTTCACGGATGGATTGTCCATCCCGAAGCAGACTCTGCATGGGTAGTGTTTGGGGGTAATGCATTAGCGTTGAATCCCGTTGGGGACGAATGGCGTGACTGCACAACCCGCGCGATATATTTGATGCCATATAGAGGTTATGAGGGACAGGAAGGATCTCCCAGTGAAAAAGCCTTGGTCGCTGATGGCATCGCGCTCGTTAGACAAGTCAGGGAAACGCATCGCACCGTAGGCATCATTGGTATCAGTCTAGGTACTGGAGTTGCGACACAGGTTGCGGCGCAGGCGCAGCCGGACCAGTTGTTGCTGGTGACCCCGTATGATCGTTTGGATCTTGTCGCACGCGATCACTTTCCGTACCTGCCCGTGCGACTGCTAATGAAGGATACGTACAATAGTGCTGCTGCGGTTGCGCAACTCCGCGGAGTGTCGGTGGCGGTTTTGCAGGCGGACCAAGATGAAATTATTTCATCTGCACGCACCCGCGCCTTAGTGGCGGCGCTTCCAAGCGGGCCGACTAGGTGGTTACATGTGCCCACGTCACACAATGGGGTGTGGGAGCGACCTGAGCTCTGTAGCTTCGTAAGGCAGGGGGCTAAGTAGAGTGCGAATGAGCCGGTAAGGTCCGCTTTCGACCCGAAGCGGACCAAACTGAAACAGTCAATTTTGTCGGTTTAACGAAGCAATACGCCCGGCACAGAGCCAGGCGTATTGTTCTGGGAAGGGGCGCGGGGGCGCGCCGCTTCAGATCACGTGGACCTGCGAAGCTTGCAGTCCTTTCTGGCCCTGAGTCACGTTGAAAGAGACCTTCTGACCTTCGGCCAGGCTTTTGAAGCCCTGGGACTGGATCTCACGGAAATGCACGAATAGGTCATCACCGCCTTGGTCGCGGCTGATAAAGCCAAAACCCTTGGCGTCGTTGAACCATTTTACAGTGCCGGTTTCTTGCTGAGACATGTTGTTTCCTAGTAACGAGTAAAGCCGCGCTCGGCGGATAGGCTGGTCGCAAGGAGACTGCGAGTGCACGGTGTAGTGAAACCGCTAACTACCGCATCGGCGGGTAATTCAGGGTAACCCTTGAAACTCAGCACGCGCACAATAAAGGCCGTCGACGCAGATGGCAAATTAAGATCTAGTCGCCAATGGATTTGTACGTTGCGTGCTCTCCTCCTTGAGAGACGCTTATCCACGAAAAAGGGATGCTCAAAGAGTGATTATCTGGGCAAATGCCGAATTTGTTGCGTATAGCCGACTTTCTTTGGCGTCATCACGCACCGGGTCACCAACCGCGTTTAGGAAGTTTGTTGGCGACCTTGGGGTCCGACGGCGCTTTCCCAGAGTGTGATGGTTCGCGCGCAAAACGATTCGTTTTCCCGAACTTATGAGGTTGCGCGGAGTCGAGCGTTACTTTTTGGCCGGAGTAAATGGAGTGAATGGCGGCAGCCGTTAGGGGCTTAGTGGAATCGCTCATGTGGGTGTCCGCAGCGTGGGTAAGTGCATGAACTGTACTCTCTATTTATAGGTTGCATACGTCAAATAGCAGTTCGGGCTATTTCTAGATGGTGCGACTTCACAGTCATTCGTGCGGATTGTCCTTATTAATTTCAATTCCGCGTTGTCGATACGAGGCCCTGCTTGGCGTTCATGGTGTACTATGGATGGCGATATCGCTCTTACCATTCTTTCGCTCCGCGCAAGCATTTGCGATGACAATTTTGCCCGTCATCTCGGGCACCAACCACCTCTGCTAGGAGGGCAGTGTTCGGGAGCATTGATGTGACGCCGCTCCCACCATTGCGCAGGCATGACTTCATCTAATGAGTCCACAAAAGGCAAAGCGCAATGCTCGACATGTGACGCGGTGTGCTGTCGCCTGACGGTTTTTCTGGAGCCTGAAGACAATGTTCCAGCTCACTACATGGCACGAGGTTCGCAAGGACACCTAGTCATGGCTCACGGCGCTGACGGGTGGTGCGTTGCCATGGATCGCGCACAGATGCGTTGTGGAATCTATGAGAATCGTCCGGCCGCTTGCCGTCGATTCGCGATGGGTGGGCCGTATTGCAACGCCGTACGCGCCGACTATGAAAAGCGTCGTGGCAAAGTCGAAGTAGCGGAAATAGCTGCGGATGGGAACCCTGTTTTTGACGAGACCAAAGCAACCCTTGAGTAATAAATAGGGGTCGCCATGCGGTAAAAAAGCATCATTGATCGTCGTTCACAACTTTACTGACTAAACGAGACAACGTACTTGGCAAAGCCAAACTATTCATTTGAAAAGCGCCAGCGCGAACTGGCTAAGAAGAAACAACAAGACGCGAAGCAAGCGAAGAAGAAGGGGGCGCGCGACAACGCAAAGCCAACCGACGCCCGACGAGATCCGCCCGAAGGCTATCTGTGATGGGCTCCATCGCGCGCATCAGCGTCCTGGTAGGGAGATGAAGTGCACCTTGATGTAGGGATGTGTCTTCACAGCCCGATGAAGCGGAAATAGCGCGTGCGTTGGCGACGCTTCGAAGCTCTGGGCCGCACTCCTTTGAGAGTGTTGCTTGATTGGGCGCGACTAGGGAAAGATTTGAGTTTGTTTGCGCCATCGTTACAGCAGCAGAAACCAGCTCGGAGCGAGCTAGTTCTTCGGTTCTTGATTGGGGGGAATTTCCCTCGGTTGAATGTGTATTAAGGCCCTCCATCAACCCAGAGCTGACCCTTTCAGAATTCTCGGCAGCGCCGAGTGCGTCGCCGATGGACTTCAGTAACCCGTAGCGGACACCGCGACGCTAAACGTTTTTCGAGTCATACGCATCAAAGCGCCTGTTGACGCCGGACGACAAGGACTTTCGCATGACGCATTTTCGTTTTCTTCTTGCCGCTCTATCGGTTTTTGGCACGTTAATAGGCTTCACGGCACGCGCAGATCCATCAGATTCGCTTCCGGCATCGGCATACACGCATCCGCAAGAACGTGTCGTCGTCGCACCCGGACGGCGACTCAATCTCTACTGTGTCGGAGAAGGGGCGCCGACCGTGCTCTTTGATTCGGGGATGGGTGACGGCACGTTGGGCTGGCGCACGGTGCAAGGGGAGATTGCAAAAACGACGCGCGCATGCACCTATGACCGCGCGAACTATTTTTTCAGCGACGTCGTCGAGCGGCGCGCGACAGCGCAAGCGGCAGTCGACGATTTGTTGGCGCTGATCGATAACGCCAATCTGGGTGATCGCGTGATCCTAGTTGGACATTCTCGCGGTGGATTGAATGTGCGGCTTTTCACCTACGAACACTCAAGTCGCGTTGCAGGTCTGGTCTTGGTAGACCCAACCGTCACAGAGAAGCTCTCACCAAAAACCACAGCGAATTACGTCCACAAGTACGAAAACTATCTCGCGCGAGGACAGCAATTGGAAAATTGCCGACGCGCAGCGCAGCAGCATGTTTTGAAACCGGATGGCGAGGACCTCTTGAAGTGTCTGGATACCATCGACAACCAACAAGATCCAAACGAACGGCTGCTGGCGCAAACCATCCGAAGCATGGAAGCGCACTCGATCTACCAGGCGACCCTTTTCTCGGAACGACAGAACTTGTTTTACCCCATCGATAGTGACGGGGACTCGACGGACGGTCGAAGTATCGCCCTGGCGGAGCACTCGCTCGGCGACCTGCCTCTGGCCGTGATTTCGGCCGACTGGTTCAAGTCGATCACATTCAAGGGCACGCCAACGCCCGAGCAACGATCGTTCCTGTCGTGGAATAGCGAGCAAATGCGCCATATAGCCGAGGAATCGACGCGAGGTCAGTTCATCCAAGTGCCGAGCCGGCACTACGTCCAGAAGGAACGGCCCGACGTGGTGGTTGCCGCTATCGAGCATGTCATCAACCTGTGCCGTGGACCTACCTAAACTGCGCTGAGAAACGGGCGGGTGGTTCAGCTAATCGAATAGGCTTAATGTCTGCTTTCGACTGCGATTTCAACCGGTCAACGCAACACCTCAACGGTAGCGCGTGTAAGGGGCTAGACGCCAAGCGCTTTTCCCGGCTGCCCATGGAATTGTCACCTTGTCGTATCTCACCTTAAATTTAGCCATTTCCAAGCGTCTGGCTACCTCTTGATGAACTCAGATCTAGGTGCCATCACAAAATGCGGCTGTTTTCTCACTCTTTAGGTGTTGCATTGACCCATTGAGACCGCAACCCAAAGCGGACATTGCAAGCTAGTTGAATGGAATGGAGTGTTTCATGTCCGGTTTTACAGTGGATTTTGTAAGCCCGATGGACTTCGAATACTTGGCCGCAGAAATCTCATACGACGCACAAGTGCTCTGTCGTGTGCGAAATGAGCGCTCGGATAGAGTGCTCGAAGTTGAGCTTTTCGTCGACGTTGTGAGAAAAGATAGGCCAACACAGTTGACTGTCCCGTTGCGCGATTTTATGGCACTTCTCGATGATGTCGGGAAAGAGGTTGCAGACTGTCGGGCTGATTAAGGTCCGCTTCCGACCCGAAGCAGTCATTTAAAAATATCAACGAGTAGTGACCTTATGCAGCCACAAGACTACCTAGTCGATACTTTGCAAAAATTGAGGAGCGACCCTTCTCGCGTTGTCGTTTTATATCAGCAGCTAGCTGAAGCTCAGTTTTGGGTTCTGGTTAAAGCAGGAACCGAGCATAATGTGGCAGCAATGCATTTTCTGAGCTACCCAGCAGATAACAAGGTGCATGAACTACCTTTATTCACTCACCGAGAGTTCGTACTGTCGCTAAATGCCCCTCAAGCAACTCTTGCCTTAGTACCAGGTCATCTGCTTTGGCCAAGACTTTTAGATATCATCAAAACTGGCCAATGCGAAGCCGCTGTTAATCCTGGTCAGACTCATGGAATTCGCCTGACGCGGGAAATGATTCTTGGCATGGTGGGCGGTCACATCGTCAAGTCGTAGTCGCTTCATTGCCGCTCGAATGTCCGCATTCGACCCATAGCAGACCTAATCGCGTTTGGAAAATTGACGGCAATCGACTGAAGATTGGCTATGGCGCCGATGAGGGAACGGCACTTATCAGTGCTTCTGCGTCCAGGCTAGTGATGCTTGATAATGACGGTACGGTTTCTACCTACGCAATCATGCGGCCGTAATGTCCACTGCCGATCCGAAGCGGGCGGAATGCAAATAGTCGGTCTCTAAGCGGATGGAGCATGACTGAGACAACCTTGACCATTGGTGCGATCGCCCTGGAGCTTGGCATTCCAGTCGGGTTGCTTATATTCATGGCGCTAAGGCCCCGAGTTCGACCAAGGGCCATCGTCATACTTGGAGCGCTCTTTCCCGCGCTGTGTTTGTACGGCGCGATAGCGGTTAGCTATCTTATTTCAAGGGAAAAGTCAGACATCTTTGCGTTCTATGCAATGTGGGTGATGACTTTCGCGCCCTATCTGGCGGTTGCATTGGGAGGGCTGGCACTCTCTTTTCTTCGAAGCCCCACGAATTATTGGGCCCGTTTCGGGCTGGGCGTGCTAACCACGCCAGCCGCATACATAGCATTCGTGTTGGTTGCCAAGGTCATCCCTTGGCGCGCAGCGTAATGCCCGCTTTCGACCCAAAGCGGAAACTTTTCCGCTAACAACATCAGGGATGTCCATCGGTCGCCTAAAGAGCGGTTAGGAGTTTGGAGAGGGAAGGATGGCTAGAAAATCCGCCTTCACCCTTGCACCGACAATCATGGCAATAGCTACCATGCCCTACGCTGATCCGATATTCGCGTGACTCCGGTTTCGCGTATCCATTTCATGAAATGAACCGCCCCGTTTTGCTCAAGTGACCCGAACGCCCTGAACTTCTTGCGCCGCTTCAAGTCTATGAAGCGGCCTGCCCGGCGCCCTGCTCGGGCCATCGACGGGAGACACACCTTGAACAGGATGTACCTGAAAGCGGGCGGCGCCTTTCTGTTGGCCGTGATAAATGGGCAGGCCACAGCCACCGACGCCACCACGCCGCAGCGCATGCCGGACAGCTATGCGCACGCGGCGAAGCTGATCGACCTTGGCCATGGCCACTACCTCAATCTGCGCTGTTCGGGCAGCGGGCCGCAGACCGTCATGCTGGAGGCTGGCGCGGTCGCCGATTCCTCCACATGGTTCAAGGTGCAGCCACTCATTGCAGCCCACGCGCGCGTCTGCGCGTACGACCGGGCCGGGTTCGGCTTTAGCAGCGAGGGGGCGATGCCGCGAGATCTCGACGCCGACGTGTCGGATCTGCACGCACTGATTCAGCGCGCCGGCCTTACGACGCCGCTGGTGATGGTGGGGCATTCGCTGGGCAGCAACATCGTTCGGCAATACGCGAGCAGCTATCCGGCGGACGTGAGCGCGATGGTCCTGCTTGATCCGCCCGCGCAGAACATCGGCCAGTTTGCCCCCGGCTGGCAGAAGGATGAGGACACCCTCTCGGTACAGCGGTTCGCGTTTCTTCGGCAGTGCGAGGCTGCCGCCGAAAAGCACGAACTGTCGTCCACCCATAAGGAACTGAGCCAGTGCCTCGGTGAGCCTGATCCGCACGCCAGCGCCAAGCTCAACGCGGCGAACCTGGCGCTCATGTCGAAGCCTGCGTACTGGCACACCGTGATATCGGTTCTGCAAAACAATCCCGTGGTGTTCAAGCCACCTGTGTCAAAGCAGGAGACGCACGGCTCGACGCCCCTGATCGTGCTGTCCGCCGCCAACACCTATGCCGATGCGCTGCCGCGTGACCGCAAAGGGCTGGAAGAAGCCCGGGCCCACACGCAGGCGCAGATCGTCGCCACCTCCTCCCGCGGCACGCTGGCGCACGTTCCAGATACCTCGCATGACATCCAGATCGATCAGCCGAATGCGGTGGCCAAGGCGGTTATGCAAGCCCTGGAAATGGCGCAGCAGTCACCGAGGTAGTACTGCCCAATCGAGGCTATGCACCACTGCCCGCAAATCCAGGGCTGAAAACAAGTAGCGTGTATACCGGGACAGTCCAGCACGCTTCTTGTGGCGATGCCCGGCGCGATCCAAAGCAAATAAAGTCAAACAAAGGCTTGCGTGATGGAAAGTAGCCGCCGCTACGGGACGCTTGGCAAAGGGGAGGAGTCCATATACAGACATTTGGGAAAAGGAATTGATATGACCGAAATTTACATTGACATGCGTACTTATCGGCGAGTGGCTTTCGGCGGATGTGCCTTTTCCGCGATAGGCGTAGTGGGCTCATTCACTTCTGGCAGCCATGCGGCAGCGCTATTTTTTTCAGCTCTTGTCTTGGGTTCTTTATATTTGGCCGCGGCTAGTGGTGCATACACAATTAGCGGCGAGTCTCTTTCCTACTCGTCCAAGCTTGGCAAGTGGCAAATTTCTTGGGGCGATATTTCATCCGCAGAATATTCTGCGATGGGTCCGTTATTGCTAATCGGTAATACCAAGCGGTTTGCGCTAGCCCCACCAGCGTGGTGGCCGCGATCATGCCGTGATGAGGCGGTTCGATATGTGGCACAGCAAATGAGTGCTCGAAGCATTGCTAAGAAAATTAGTCCAACCGCAGACTACAAATGGATGAAGAACACTCGTATTTGATTAATATGAAATGTCTGCTTTCGACCCAAAGCGGACACCTCAGAATCGCAACGACCCCATCCCAACCAGACAAATTCATTCGCTTAACCCGTCGGCGATAGTTTGTTGCTTCATTGCACCTAATGAAATGAGCGGAACTAGAACTTAGAAGGCGAATTTGGCGTCAATGGAAATACGCTTGGCAGGCGACCGCACCACGCAGAATACGATTCATCTTCAGGTGGTTTCGCCGAAGCGAGCAAATCACCGAGCTCAGTATTGTTTGGATAGACCGCTGCTAGGAGGGGCAGCAGTCTCGCCGAGTAACGTCCGGCACGAACCAAATCTCGCATCCGCTGGACAGCTGGGCGCTCAAATTCATCGACGATGGGTGATTTCATGCGACGCCCCTTGGCAAGGGCCGTGAAGTACATGAATTGGGCCGGCTCGTTGTCTGGAATTGACACGGCCAGGGTCTGCAGCCAACCGTAGATATTGCGCTCGCCATAAAGGGAATCTCGCGCGTTGGCGGAACAGGCCAAAGTCATAGCTAAGTACTGCCCTAGTGCACTCAGATATTCGTTCGTGCGCGTAGCGGGAAGCGCATAGATGGGGACCCTGGGCTCAATAGACGTTGAAGCAGCAACACCGATTGCTGCCAATACCTCGCCTGACATGATCATCAAGGAATGTCCGATCTCCTCGTCTTTGAAATGTCGCTCCACTCGTTTCAGGGTCGACAAATCACTTAGTTTTCTCAGTCGGCAGACGATTTTAAAACCGTCTTCAGATTGAGAAACTTCACCTTCGACGACGAGATCGAAGTCCCCCGCCATAAGTTCGAGTTGCTCGTCGTCTACTGCACCCCCGAACATCACCAGTCCATGGCCATCCGCGACTGGCAGGTTCAATGCGGCATTCAAATCGCTGCAAAAGATAAGTTGCTCAAGAATAAACAGAGGAAGCGCGCGCGATAATCTGCCTCGCTCGTCTTCCCGTCCGCTGCGAGCAACGTCTCCAGATAACTCATCGACTGCTGCCAATGGAAGTACAGCTACTCGTGGATGGTCGCGACCTCGAGACGGAGCAGCCCATTCCATTCCTTCCATGCCGAGCAACCAAGGCGGCAACTCCATCTGCAGGATGGAAATTTCAGGCGCCCGATTTAGAACTTTCGGCCCCTGCTTGATCATATCGTCGAATGTCTTCGCGAAGTCCTGTAAGTGGTTTGCAAAGGCCGGCTGTCCAAGGGCGAACAACCGCTCCAACAGCGCAGCCCCAGTCGAAGCGTCACCGAGATCCACATACGCTTGCAGCAAGTTATAGCCGACTCGGATGTCATCACGGTGTTCGTCATAGATTGGAGCGACGCGCTGGACCAAATCGTTGAGCAGACCCTGCCGACCGAGTTCACCGCTCACGACCAGCATTACGTCCGCGCCGTGCGGCGCTTGGTTCAATGCTTGATCGAACCAAACCAATCCGTCTTTTTGTTGACCTGCGTTGATAGCGAGTTGCCCCAACAATAGTTGTGGCCTCCAAGCATCGGGGCGTTGAGCTAAGCCACTCAGGAACGCGCGTGCCGCATCTGCTCCTGAGGCTTCAGTAATTTCGGCCACTCGCCAATTAAGGCCATTGTCTTGATTGGGATCAAGCTCGAGGGAATGATCCAATGTGGACATGGCTAACGCATGATTTCCTTCTGCGCTAATGACCTTGGCTTGATTGGTTACGAGAACCCCCGTTTCACCGACCTTCAATATGGCTTGACGGAGAGTTGCTCCCGCATCTCTGGCTCGCCCAAGCCTTAACTGTACGATAGCCCGCGTAACGAAACCTCGTTCGACGACTGGATCAATTTCCATCAGCCTGGCGCTGGCTTGGTCGACATCGAGAGCCAAATCATCCCTAAGAGCTGAGATGACTAAGGAATAGAGCCCTTCGGGCTCGTTCCACTTGGCTTCGAGGTTAGGTTTCAGGACGTCGCGTCGCCATTGTTCGAGCGGTATTTGAAACGAGCGGCCATAGGCATCGACGACATCCACCAAGCGAGGCGTCGTCGTCGGTTCCATCTCATTTGTCGGTTTGAACGTTGGGGAAGGTGTAACGAGCGCCTTCTTGCGCTTCCTGAAAAAATCAAACATCTCTATCGTCCTGTCCGGATGCTTTGTGGCGGCACCCAAGCAATATAAACCCTTTGACGGCGTACTACCTCATGGTCGACTAAATGGAAACTCTGCGCCTATATACTTCATTATGAAACGATATTAGCTAATGTCTGCTTTCGACCCGAAGCGGACCTTAGAGATAATTGGGTGTAGGCGAGTATTGCGGTCGCGAAATCGGCTAGTGAGATGGTGCGTGGAACATCGTAGTGCTCGAAAAGCTCGCTTGCTCGTAAATATTCCTCCTGAACGAGTAGATGGAACCGTGGGGGAAGGCAAGCAGGCCAAGGCTGGCGATATCGTGGAACTCGATCAAGGATTTACCGGCTCAAATGGGGAGCCTATGGGCCTGGTTGTTTGCCGCAATGTGGACGGAAGCATTCGTTGGGCTGGTGACGTGCTCGACTCGGAGATCGAAGTACTGCAATGACCTTTCTGCGATGGCTAACCATTCCTGACGCAGATGTGCGTGCCTACCGAGGCGCGTCCGCTTCCGACCCAAAGCTGACATTGGCCAACCTAGAAGTAGTCGACCATATGGGATATGTGCGAATTTTGTTGGGTGCGTCGAAGATTAGAGTGCTCTGCCCGCGACTGATACAAGGACTATTGGTAGTGCTTCTCATGTCCGGCTTGGGCTGGAGCAACCCATCACGCGCACAAACTACTGCGGCGCAGGTCTTGCCCGCTGAATCCAAGGCAGTTCGGGTGCGGATAGTTAACTACAAGCAATCGAAGGTGTATGAGGCGATAGTGCCGGACGGTCCCGCAAAATTGTTGGAAGCAAATCCTGTTGACGCGCAACGCGATCCAATTGGAGAGTTGGTTGCACATTTAATGGAGAAGCGCGTTGCCCTCCAGCGCGCGGCAGCGACGCTGCCTAGCCAAGGGAGATGGTTAAGATGGGCGTGCTTCAGTCCAGATCACCAATTCGTATTAGCTGGAATGCAAGATCAGGCAACTACTGCTGTTACCGAGGCCGCCGTGTATAAGGTGTCGGACATGTCGGTAATAATGAGCATCGATTCTGGCCGCATTATTCAAGATTTTAAGTGGTCTGAAGATTCGAAATCTCTAGTGGTCCTTGAGTCGTCCGAGCACATGAGCAAATCGCCCTGGGGTTTACTCGCAGCACTCTCCGGTCACCCGATTGAACTTCAAACCTATTTCTTAAGAACTGTGCTTGTCGAATCGAGAGCAAATTCGAGCTTAGAGATTACCGACAACATTGAGAATGGAGAGGCTGAGTTAGCTCGGTAACAAACTAGGGGAAAAATGGGCGCCATTTCGCCATCGAGCGGTTCCTGGTTTTGCTCGATGCCCTGAAGACATTGGAGAAAGATCCATTGACTGCGGGAAGACGTCCGCTTTCGACCCTAGGTGGACGCTAAATGGTTATGCAAAAACTCAAGCCATTGACACGTTGCAATTCGATAAAATGCCCTGTGACTCGTTTTCCAAGGAATAAGGATCAGCATGAAAATCTCGCACCCCACTCGCATCGTCGTTGCTCTAGCCATGGGCATGACTAGTTACCAATACAGTCCTCTCGCGCTTTCGTCCGAAGGTGGCATCTTTAATGTCGGTCAAACCGTCTATGCGAAACGCGCAACCATTGCATGCAATTCAAAGGAAGAACTACAACGGGCGCAAGATATTGCCAAGAATGGCGATAAGGGTTCGTTTTTCGCCTACCTCAACGGGCACTGTGGCGCTTTCGATAAGGTCGAAGCAATGAAAGTCCTTAAAGTCGAAGCAGGTGCCGATGACCCCATCGTCGTGGTCACGGACCTGGATGATCCATCTGCTCCCGCCAAACTTTGGATGGTTAGTTCGTCGCTTTCATTTAATAGATGAGCTTCTGCTGACGACGGCGTGAGCATGACCTTTGACCAGTGTCGAGCACTACGATAGGAGTGCCTACTTTCGACCCAAAGCTGACATATGAGAGGCCCCTGGCAAGGAAGGCTTTTATCTAGTTGGAGGCGACTTGATCCTTCGGAAGATCATTTTTATATGCGTACTCGCTTTGGTGCCGATGACGTGCCTATCGGCTGATGAGCCTCACGCCATCAGCCCTTCATTTCAGATCTGCATTCGAGATCCATCTCAATACAAGTTCACCTTCGTGGTAGGTATCGACGGAATCATGGGAACCATCCGTAGAAGTAGGCATGTGGTGACCTACGAGATCAGTCGCTACCCGGGACCTGATAGGTTTGAAGGTGATTTCAAACAATGGAAGGCTGTTGAAACAAAGGAATTGCCAGCAACGATGTCGCTTGTTGGCGAATACGTCAACCACGCTCCGCGCGAAGAAAGACTCTATGGCTTCACTGCGGGTACCGTCCACGACGCGGTAACGAGCTATGTCGACAGGATCTACATAAAGCTGTGGGCAGATTCGAGGGAGGACGCGGTCGAACTCCTGCCTCGGGTCGGGGCTGCGCTATATCGCTGCGCAAAAGGCTCTCGCCCCATTCGCGAAGGTATTCCGTAGTGTCCCTTTCGACCCAGGGCGGACAGTCTTAGCAGAAGTGATCTTGGTGCAGTCATCTGCTTCATGAGGCATATAGACAGTGAAAAAGTTGCGGCTCGTCATGGAAGGTTTCTTAGTCACAGGAATTGCGTTTGCGACAACTGCGCTTTTATATAGCGATTGGCTTCAGGCCAATATGACCGAAAGCGTAAGGCTGGTCACGGGGTTGCTCACGGCTCCAGCGGTTATCTTGGGGTATGCATTTGGTGGGGTTCACAGCGCTGGTCGAGGTAGTTTTACCGTCGGACTGATCGTTCAACTTTTAGCTATCTGGTCAATGCTGCGCCTTGTTCTGGGGGCTAGAGCTAAAAGTAAGCAAAGAAATTAAGAAAACTTTAGTGCAGCTTTATAGGGCCGCTAGTTCCCATGCGTGCCCGCTTTCGACCCGAAGCGGGCATTGCCGAGACACCAATTCAGGGGACGTATGCGTTCATTGCTTTTGACCGGAATGCTCTTCGCCAGCGGCGTTACCGCAGCTTCACCATGCGACTTGGTTAGGCGTGACTTCTCGGAATCGCAGAGGATCGAATGGGCCAGTGCAATCGCAAGGCAGCTCAACGTACAGTGTGTAACGATTCTCCAAGCCTTCGAGCTAAGCGGCTGGAAGATTGTTTACGTCGATACTCCAAGCGCTGATCCGCCTTCCTATATCTTCCAAGAGAGGGCTTTGTCGAATGAGGTGCTCCCAGTCCGAACTGGTCTCATCGTGGTTGGCCCTCCAATACACAATGCTTGACTCTACCGAACACGAGCAGCTGTTCTGGGCGTTCGAAGAAGTTGATGAGCTTTGCCGTAGCTCTCCAGATGAGGCTTGGGCTTTTATTGTTGCCGCATGGAACATGGACAAGTCGCAGGCTGTTGCTGAGAACCTATCTGCTGGTCCGCTGGAGGATCTGTTGGCGACGCATGGAGAGTACGTCATCGACCGAGTGGAGGCCCATGCTGCCGCCGATCCAAGTTTTGCCTTCTTGTTAGGTGGAGTTTGGCGAAACGTGATGACCGAAGACGTTTGGTCTCGGGTGGAGAGGGTACGCGATCGCCGTGGTTGGGATGGGTTGCCGTTTCCTGCTAGCCAGGGGCTGTAGAGCTATAGTCAACTTTCGACCCTAAGCTGACACCGCCGAGTAGGAAAAACTACGAGAATAAGGAGGCTGTGGATATGCGCAAAGATACGCAATGTTTGTGTTTTCTATTCTTAGCTCTCGGAACGGCGCTAGATTCATCTTCTATGGACCACGGGTTCATTATGTCGCCGGACCAAGCGGAACTGGTTCTTAAACAATGCTCCCGTTCAACGCCTAGGGATGTTGATGGCGCGTGGACGGTTTCGCCGACTTTAGTGGCGCAATTGGAACTTGATCTCAGCAAGCTATCCGAACTGAAATCACAACAATGCTGCGTATCAGGGGTATCGGTACAAAATCCTGGCTCGTACCTCAGACAATATGTCGGAGTGACGATACGAGGTAGAAAATACGTTTATATAAACGCCTTTCGAGATCAGAGATCGCCTCGAAGTAACGAAAATTGGGATGCGTTAATGCACAAGCCAGTTGTCGTGTGTGACGGCGGCGATTCGTTTTGGGGAGCACTTTATGATCCCAAAACCCGGCAATTCTCCGAGGTGGCTCTCAACGGTGTGGGATAAATGGGATGTCCGCTTCCAACTCAAAGCGACCGTTCCGCGCGAGGAAAGAGCGGAAGGATGATTTAATGGAATTAAGGACGGATGTCTGGGAGCGAGTAATGGGGTTCGCATCCCTCCTTGCGGACGAACACCGGGGCGACCGGTATTGGGTGCACTACAACGCGCTAAGAGACTACTGTGAAGCACAGAGCTTAGATGGGTACGACCACCCGTTTCTGTGGGAGAGTCTCGGGGACTTTACAATTGATGATAACGCGGCGATACCGCTGTATCTCCGGGCTCTCGACGCCGCGACGTCTGAGGATGCTCGGGACTACCGCGTATCGGCGCGATTAGCATTGGCTGAGCGTTATAGGAGCAAAGGTCAGGAAGACTTGGCCCGCCAATACGCCATTGCCGCAGATGATGAAGCCCACGGGCTCAGTGACTTGGAACTCCGGCGAGAGATAAGCAAGTTTCTACTTTCACAAGGTTAGGAAGCCCCTTTTGATTCGAAGTGGACAGTTGGAAGATCACACAGTGGGGCCAACATGAAGTTGTTTGGTTACGAAGAAGGGAAAGATCAGCAAGCGCGGCTTATGGAGCTTTCGGAGGTCAGTATCTTGACTGACTCGGCCGAATTAAGAGCTGTTGCGAGGGTTCTTGAGCAGCTGGCGGCCGAGATGGAGAGCGACAACTTCGATCATGTGCATCTTGAAGATCGGCTTAAGTGCCTAAGCGATGGTCCGCATCTGGTCGTAGTTAAGGCTACATAGATGACACTGGAGTGTCCGCTTTCGACGGCGGCCGCCACCCGAAGCGGACATTTGGAATGTAAGCAACAAGGATTGAGCTAATGAATTTGGTCGTGCTTAGGATTGAGGGATCGTCCGGCTATGTCGATGGAATCCACCAGGTGTTAGGCATCGATCCGACCGGATCGTGGCGTACGGGTGAAACATCTTCACGCGGCGGCGCATACACGACATTCGGACATACTTTTGACCTAGCTGACGTCGAAAGCCCGGTGGAAATGATGGAGATGGTCACCGGATTCCTGACTCACTGCGTGGAACGAAGCGCAAATTTCGCCGCTAGTGATGGCTTCGCGGAACTATCGATAGCTTTCACGGTGGGAACGCAGGAGCAGTTTGCAGCCTCCGTGGACCTGCCAGTGGAAACGCTTGCAACACTGGGGAGATTGGGGATAAGTCTGTCGATCAACAGCTATCCGACGACCGACGACTAAGGTCCGCTCCCGACCCAAAGCAGACATTAAGTCAGTCGCCGGATGGAACATTTGCCGCAAGGAGCTTTACGGTGCGACGCATCACCCGGGCATTTCAACCAGCAGCGATCTTCTTTGTTGGTCTACTTTGTATCCACTTGGCGTCCGATTGCTTCGCTCAAGCCAATTCGTCAGAGCAACGGCATCTGCCGAAAGGAACGTGGATACTTAGGTCTATCTACTGGACACCAAACATTCAAGGTCCAACTCTTTCGCAGCAAAATAAACTGCTAAATACCAGTGTTATCTTGAGTGACGATGAAATAAAGGCTTGCGGAGTATCAACGCCGATCAATTCCATAGAGGTCAATCACATCTCTTCGGACGACTTTCTGGCCAATACACGCGTACGGTTCAACTGGGTTGGGATTGATACTCCGATCGTGACTGAAATCGTCATAAACCACGCGAGTTCGGGCAATTGCTTCGGAGCATTTCCGATCCCCGGCCAGGACGTCTACGTCAAAAGCAGAGACGAGTTGCTTATCGACTTCGAAGGTGTCTTTTATCGTGCAGTGAGAGTGAAATAGGGAAGTCAGCGGGTCTGTGTATGCTTCCGACCCAAAGCGGACCTTAGACTAAAGGTGATTCCTACAAAGAAAGGCAACGCTTTCAAGGGGAACAAAAGCCCACTGCGCCTTTGTAATTTCTAAAGCTATCACTTCGTTCGACGGTCGCTTGTCGTCGCTCAACTCCAGCGTCAGGGAACTCTGAAGATTGCCTCTCGGCGTGAGTTATTAAGTGATTTAATGCCGCGAACCTCAAACTTCTACGGACCGGTACCTGTCGACTGGTTGATCTTTCCCGCCAAATTCCCCAGTTCCTTCATGGCCCGGTCCAGTCGCTCATTCCACACTAATCCGCAGCTAAGCCTCACATAATCGACATAATCGCCTCGGCTGGAAAACAGCACACCCGGCGACGTTCTAATACCCTTCGATAACGCCAGCGTGGACAATGCACGGCTATCGCCGCGCGCGGGCAGTTGCACCCATAGCGACAAACCTCCTTGTGGCTCGCATGCGCGTGTATCGGCGGGCCAGTAGCGTGCGATGGATTCAAAGAGGCGTTGCCCATTGTCCGCCAACGTTCGGCGCAGCCGGCGAAGATGCCGCTCTAGATCGTGGCGTTCCAAATAATCCGACATAGCCAGTTGCGTGAGGCTTGTGCCTCCCACCGTGGAGAAAAATTTGGCGCGCACCAATGCATCTGTCCATTGGTTGGCCGCGAGCCAACCAAGGCGCAAACCGGGCGCTAGGATTTTGGAGAACGAACCACAGCTAATCACCATGCCCCGTTTGTCCCACCGTCGAAGTAGCGATGGGCGCTGCCCAGACCACGCCAGTTCACCATAGATATCGTCTTCGATGACGATGACGCCGTGCCGTGTGCAGCTGTCCACCAAGGCTTGCTTGTCGGCATCGCTCGTTAGGCTACCCAGCGGATTGTTGAAATTGGGTACCAAAACGGCCGCGCGCACCGTGTTCTGTTGCAGCAGTTGGTCGAGGCGAACCACGTCGATACCTTTGCCAGGCACGTTCGGAACTTCCAGCACCTTTAGATGCAAAGCGGCGACTGCCTGAAGAATTCCGTGGTAGGTCGGCGTTTCCACCAGCACGGTGTCACCGGGCGAACAAATGGCACGCAACGCCAGGTTGATGGCTTCCATCGCGCCTGCGGTGATGACGATTTCTTCCGGCGACACCGGCGCACCTACTTGGACAAAACGTTGCGCTATGAGACGTCGCAACGCCAAGTGACCTTGTGCCGGAGCGTATTCGAGCACCGCTGAGGGTGTGCGGCGAAGGCAACGCGACACCGATGCCATGAGTGCTGCTTGAGGCAGCAACTCAAGGGCCGGCGTCGCGCTATGCAATGCAAGCAAGTCGCCGCGCGCACGTATTTCCGTGGCATCAAGCAGTGCGGGGTTGTTGACTTCGCTCGGCACACGCCGTCTTGCAGGTGGGGAGACCGGCTGTTGCGGTGTCGATGCACGCACGAAATAGCCCGAACGCGGCCGAGCTACCACAACGCCTTCGCGCTCCAGTTGCAGGTACGTCTGAACGGCAGTGGCCACGCTAACGCCGTGCCCCTCCGCCAAGCGCCGGATCGATGGCAGGCGCTCGCCGGCGCGCAGCGTACCGCGAGCGATTTGCACACGCAGTGCCTCGGCAACACGTTCGTAGAGAAGCATGGAAGGCGATCCATCTGTACTTGTCTACTTTGATTCTATCTGAATCTGTATCTGTCGAAATCCGGGGCTTACGCTGCCCTTCTTCGCCCTGGAAGCCCAATTCACCATGCTCCCCTCATCCCGGCCCAACGGCACGCGCGATGCCGTCTTGCAACTGGTGCTTGCCGAATGCTTGATCGGCTCGGTGGGCGTATTCGTGCATGAAAGCCACCAAGACGTGATTACGGCAGTGTTCTATCGCTGCCTGTTCGGCGGCCTGTTTTTGCTTGGTTGGGGGTTAGCCAAAGGTTACTTGCGAGGACTGTGGCGCGAGCGCGCGTTACTCCGCGGGGCGGTGCTGAGCGGGGTGTTGCTGGTGCTCAATTGGGTGGCCCTTTTTGCAGGCATGGCGCGATCGTCCATCGGCGTTGCCACGTTGGTTTATCAATGCTTCCCGTTCGTGATGCTGATTTTGGCCACGTTCGTGCAAGGCGAACGCACACATCCAGCGGACCTGGCATGGACGGTTCTTGGTTTTGTTGGAGTGATCTGCACCAGCGATCCTGTTCGCTTGTTTTTGCACGCTGAACAGAGCTATCTCATCGGTGTTGGATTGGCGTTCCTCGCCGCACTGCTTTGCGGCGTGTCGATGTTGATGTCACGCCAAATTGGTAAGGAACGCCCATTCGCCCTGGTCATGATTCAGTGCTGGGTTGGTGTCGCCATGCTCGTCGGGTTCAGCAGCAGTAGCGTGTTTCATCCGGGGTTCCATTGGGTGTGGCTACTGGGTCTTGGCGTGATCCACAGCGGCATTGTGTATGTGTTGTTTTATTCCACTTACTCGCGGCTGCCCGTGGTGACCATCGCGGTGGTGTCGTTTATCTATCCCATGGTGGCGCTGCTATTGGATTACCTGCTGTACGGACATCGCCTGGTCCCGGTTCAGATGGCAGGAATTGCGCTCATCGTGCTTGGCACGCTGGGCGTGAATCTGAAGTGGCGACCGAATTTTGTATGGCGAACGACGTAACCGAATCGGCGTTGCGCTGCTTACACGCCAAATTATCAACATCACGCAAGGACTACCGAATGATTCGCTACACACTTGGCCTCGTTGCGGCCGTGACGCTGCTGTCTGCGACAAGTGTCATGGCGAGCACATTTCCACCAGGCATTCCTCAGCTTGATAGAAATGAAGAAATCACCATGGCGCTTAGCGCGGCTCCTCAGGAACTACGAGCTGATGCTGGTATTTACGTGCTCGAGCGCTCCGGTTTCGTTTTGGCTCGTGCAAGTCATAACGGATTTAATTGCCTCGTCGAGCGCGACATTCAAGTGACTGCTCCCGTCTGTTACGACACCGAGGGCTCGCGCACAAGTCTCTTAGCGAGTCTGGAACGAGCACGAATCATGATGCGTGGCGTTGATGGTGCAAGCATTGACCGCATGATCGACGCAGAGTACCAGGCGGGACGTTTGCGAGCGCCCACAAAGCCCGGCATTGCTTACATGCTCTCCCATGACTTTGTGCGACTCGATCCGAAAACGGGAAAAGCAAAGGCCTTATTTCCGCCGCATGTCATGGTCTACGCGCCGTACTTGCGCAACGAAGATATCGGCGTTTCAAAGGAATTGGTTCGGAGCACCACACATGTATGGGTGGAAGCTCCTGGCAAACCCGACGCATGTCTGGTCTTTACAGCCGCGCATTGAGTCCGCTCGGCATAATCTTGCGCGGCCGGTAAAGGTTAGAGCGCGTTTTCAGGACAGTGCGCTCTGATTGCAAGCACGGCCCTCGAGTTCGGTCGGGGTAAGTCACGAGGAAGCGACATCGTGCGCAGGGCGGGTGTTCGCTTTCGGCCCATAGCAAACCTAGCGATCAATCACCTTCGCCAGAACCGCCATACTCCACCCCCAGCGCACGATGATGCGCCTTGCCCCAGTTCGCCAATGCATTGAGCGCCGGCCTCAGGCTGCGGCCGAACTCGGTAAGTTGGTAATCCATGCGCTGCCCGCGCGCATCGAGTGTTACGCGGCGAATCAATCCGTCTATCTCCAGTTGCCGCAATTGTTGGCTGAGCATCTTGTGCGTCACTTTCGGTATGGCGGCCTGAAAATCGCTGAAGCGTTGGCGGCGGGTCGACAGCAGCCACAGAATCATCGGCTTCCACTTGCCGTGGATCAGGCTCAGCGTCACGTCGACGGGACAAACAAAAGTCTTGCGCTGGGAATGGCTCATGGGTCGGTCGGTAACCTTTTGGTGCGTATCAATCCGGACGGGGGCGTGTGCAGAATTGGACGCTATCACAACGTCTCCGAAAGGGCCGCACATGATCGTCGAGTACATCCGCTACACGATTCCGTCGGCACAGGCCGATCGATTTGAACTGGATTACGCCGAAGCCGCGCGCAGTCTGGATGCCTCCACGCACTGCCTCGGCTACGAGCTGACGCGGTGCCTGAATGAGTCGAGTAGCTACATCTTGCGTATCGAATGGACCTCCGAAGAAGGTCACATGCAGGGATTCCGCCGTAGTGTCGAATTTGGCGCGTTCTTCGCCGCGATAAAGCCCTACGTGGACATGATTGAGGAAATGCGTCACTACCAGTTGACGACCGTGCAGCGCAAGAAAACATCATGAGCGAGAACGCAATTCCAAGTCTTTGTGAGTGGGCCGGCGGTTCGTCTGCGTTCGAGCGCCTTACTGAAATCTTCTACCGGCGTGTGTCGGATGATCCACTGCTGGCGCCTCTGTTTGCGCGCATGGATACGCATCATCCCCATTTCGTTGCGCTGTTTCTCGCCGAAGTATTCGGCGGTCCGGCTCACTACAGCGAACAACGTGGCGGTCATCGCGCGATGCTGGCGAAGCATGTGGGGCGACATTTGAGCGAAGCGCAACGTGCACGCTGGATGGCCCTGCTGCTGGAGTGCGCCGACGCCGCAGGTCTACCTGACGACCCGGAATTCCGCTCCGCCTTCGTCGGCTACGTGGAGTGGGGCACGCGGTTGGCTGTGTTGAACTCACAGCTCGAACAATTGCCTGACGAGCACGCGCCCATGCCTCGTTGGGGCTGGGGCGAAACCGGCGGGCCATACCGAGGTTGAAACTGGACGATCGGATCGCGCTCATTCCACGCACTTTGATCGATTGCTACCTGCTCGCAGCGGCCGGAGATAACGGCATGAAACGGTTTAGATGCACGAGGATTATTTCGCCATGGAGCTCAAAGTATGAAGAAGCTGATTGAATCCACACTCGTCTCCCTCGACGGCATCGTTGACGGCCAGGAGAAATGGACCGCCGGATACTTTGATGAGGAGGCCAAAGCTCACGCGTACGAGACGCTGGCCAACGTCGATGTCTTCCTGCTCGGGCGCGGCACGTTCGAGAAGTTCTCCCCGACATGGCCGAACATCCAGGGCGACCGATATTTCGACCGTATCAACAGTCTGAAGAAGTTCGTTGTTTCCTCGACCTTGGACCCCGCTGGCGCCTGGAACGCAACGGCAATTAAAGGCAATGTTGGTGCAGAAATCGCGCGCCTAAAAAACGAGCCGGGGAAGAACATCATGAAGTACGGCACCACCCGCCTCGATCGCACACTCTTCGATCTTGGGCTGGTGGACGAACTTCATCTCTGGTGCTTCCCGGTCGTCGTCGGACACGGGCGTCGTCTGTTCGAAGACGTCGACACCTCGCGCTTGCACTTGGAGCTGACCGATATCCACCGATTCAAGAGCGGTAGCGTCAAGCACACGTATGCAGTGAGGCCAAAGCAGGATTAGGTTCTGCAAACCGAATGCCCAGTATCGCTGCGTTTTTTATGCAGAAGCGAAACGTGGCATATAACCCGAGTTAGTCACGCCCACCATTCTCAAAATCCACCAACATCCCATCGAGTGGGGTTTCGTTACGGCGAACGCCCGGGGAATGCCCTTCCCCTCCGATCACCTTGAAGTGATCGATCACGTAGGGAATGCCTTCGCCGACGAGTAGTGGAATCGCCGTTGTCACCTCGAAGTGCAAATGCGGCTCGCGTGCGTCGCCGGATGCGCCAACGTGCGCGATAACGTCACCGATGTTGACGCGTTGTCCTTTCTTTACCTGTATGGTGCCGGCTTTTAGATGGTAGTAGTGAGCGAATTGTCCGTCGCCAAGATCCAGGACGATGGTGTTGCCGCCGGCATTGTCGAAGGTTACTGGGCGCGCGGGATGAAAATTGGGGAAGTGGCCGGGTGGGTTGTCGGGCAAGCCGTCGCGCACGTAGACAACGGTAGCGGTTGCTACGGCGAGCACCGGTTTGTCGTAGGCGTAGTAGGAGCGGTCGGCGTGAATGTCGCCGTGATACGGCAGGCCTTGTTCCATTTGTTTCCAATCGATGGCGAAACGACGGGAGATGGTCATGTTTCCGTCGACGACGAAAATACCGCGTCGATGATGATTGTCGGCCGCGTTGCTCGGACCGTCGTCGCCGATCCAGTCGGTCCCTACGACAGGCGCGCCAAGCACTTTCAACGTTGAGCTATGCGTGCCTACGGCTGCGCCTTCCACTACTTCGCCATTGGTAAAGGCCACGCGCTGAACCACGCGCTCTGGCATGGCGGCTTTCGACGGCGCGGTCACGGAAAGAAACAGCACGGCGGTGGCGCCAGCGTTGATGTTGATGGGTTTCGCTACGTTGCCCGTATCCGTCACATCGTCCGCGCCGGCCAATCGCACGATGTTGTTCAACAGGTGTCCGGCAAAGCTCGCCAAGGGCGCCGTGTCGGTATGAATCGCATTGAGAATATCCACGTGATCAAGCGTGATCGGCGTGTTTTCGAAATTGGTGACTTGCAGTTCGTACAGCAGATGTTCGCCGTCTTCGCCAGGGAAAGCCGTTGGCGCGAAGGGAACGTTTAACTGGATTTGTGGTGGAAACGGCGATGCATGGGGTGGCGCGGGATGCGTGGCGGCATCCGATGCAGAGGTCATTTGGCATGCAAGCGAAGCGAGCAGCGCGACCATCATGCTCGCTTTAGCGCGCGATGTGATCGAAGTGACGGCGTCAACGGGCGATTTCTTCACAGCCTTGCACTCCCTTACAAAGCAAATGGCTTCGATGACGACGCGATGAATGGTAGAGCTTGGCTTTGGGGTTTACATGACCGCAGCGCTTCGATCTGCATCATTTGTACTGACACATCGCGGTCACCCGCAATGTGTCGGTCGGCATACGTTGCGTCAGGACGCACAAGCAATCCTTCGTAAATCAGCAAGCTACAGCAAGCGCGCCATCGCTGCGTCACCGGACTTTGCTCTCACGTAAACATTGTGTCGGCTACGCTCCTTCGCGTGACCGGGCGTGCTCGTGCTTCACCAACGCCAACTCTCATGAATTGCGCAAAGCAACATAAGCGCGCAGCGGCGTGACCCTCTCATGCACGACTGAATCGAACGCTGCGTGATTGCAACCTGCCGCGCAGCCACGAAGACAAACGAGAACGCGGTCGAGGGTTTCGAGTCATGAGAGAGTCCAACATCGACGAAAGCGCCACGCCGGCAGCGGGATTTCCGCTGCACTCGGGAGCGTCCGCTCCGTCGAATTTTCAGATCAACACCTCGCCTTATCTGCGCGATATCGATTTCTCGCCGCTCGACCGATTGCGCGGCGGTGATCTCCCGATCGATCCGGTGTCGCTCGCCGACTTGATGCGTCTGTCGTTCGTGTATCCACCGCACTCCATTTTTCAGAACGTGAAGCTGGCGGGCACGGGCTTCGATCCGACGCAGGATATGCATAGCGAACCGCTGTATCACTATGAATTTCAGTCCGCGAAAGCGCCTGCCCGTCCGTTGCCAGGATCGATTAGCGACAAACAATTGCTCGATACGTATCACCGCCTGCTGTGCGACGCAATTTCCCGCGCGACGGCAAACATGCGCGCGCCGTGGCTGTTTCAGAGCGGCGGCAAGGATTCCACCGTGTTGGCGATCGCGTTGGCGGAGACGCGTCCCGATACGGCGTGCTTTACCTATCTTGGCGGTCCTGAAGAAAACGAAGTGCCATCGGCGCAGATAGTTGCGAAGAAATTTGGCTTGCGTCACGAGGCGCTGGTCTGCGATCCGGAGCGCGCCTATGACCGCTATCTCGCGCTTGTTCCGCGCATACCTTTGTTAACCGCCGATTTTGCGACGCTTTCTTATGTCGATCTGGCGACGGAAGTTAGGGCGCGACGTGGCGACGGCATTATCGACGGTCTCGGCGCAGACGAATATTTCGGCGCGCCCTTGCACGCCCGGGAGCGCATGCTTGCGCTGTTGGCGCGTGGCATCCGTTTGCCGAAGGCGCTTTTTACGTCGCCGCTAGCGCGCAACAACTTCAAGTTCTGCTTTGTGCTCTCGACGCTGCAGATGAATGCTTTCGAGCGGTTTTTCCCCGGCTCGCGTTTCAGCGACACCGAAGTGGATGCTTTGTTCGGTTGCAAGATTGCAGATCGTTCGCGCGATCGTCTCAAACCATTTCGATCCGATATCGATGCCGCGCGCTCGCAGGAAGGGGAGCGTCGCATTGCGCTCACCATCGTGGAATCGGGCCAGCTCGCCAAATGCATGTATATCGCCAAGGCGATGTCGCTACGGCTTACGTTTCCTTATTGCGACGAACGGTTGCGGGATTGGATTTTTCATCATGTTCCCGATGCCGATTTGATTGGGCCAGGTAGCGTAAACAAAGTGCTGATGCGCAAATATATCGCGCAGCATTTTGAGGGCTTGCCCTATGTGCAGACGAAAGGATGTTTCCGGTTCGATCTGCGCGGCCTGGCCAGCCGGCGCTATGACCAGGTTTATGCCTTTGCCGAACAGGCGCGCGATGTGATGCCCGGCGCGACGTCTTGGCTGGATGCGCATCACAGATATTTGGACAACAAGTTTTTCGCGTCCAAGTTCTATTTGCTTGCGGTTACCCTGCCCTGGTTGCTTAGTCGCACGCACGGCCCTGCGGCAGTTGCCCGGTAACGGATTCGAACTTTGCAACCGAAGCGCTTATTGCGAACGCACCAACCCATCGCCGATGCCAAGGCACAGTCGTAGGGACGTAGCCACGCGCTTCGCGAGAGTATGAGACGCATCGTCTGCGTGGCGTTTGGTTGGAAGCGTTATCGCTTTGCGCCGTGGCCTTGGGTCGATGATGTAGCCGTGCAAGCGCAGCAGATCAACCCACGGCGACCGCATGCGCAGCTCCCGCGTCAATGGAGGTGGGTTGATCGACGGTATTGCCGAAGAGCGGCGTCGCCATCATCGAAGGTCGTGCGCAAAATCGGCGATACCACGCGGAAAGTCGCGGATGCCCCTCGTGGAAATTGTGGGTGTTGCGAAATTCGATCCAGCTGAGCGCGGTAGCGATCGCGATAGTGCCGATGTCTACCGTGTCGTCGTCGACAATCTGCGTTTCCAAGTAATCGCAGGCGGCGACGACTTTCTGCAGATGGCCGTCAAGCAAAGGCTGCCATCGCGTCGCGGCAGGCCGACGTTCGGATTCCCAACGCGCCGCAATGCCGGCGTCGGCCATTCCCATGGCGACGGCTTGATGCAGTAAGGCGCGGTAGCGAAGTGTGGGCGACGAGGGAATAAGTTTGGGGCCATCGTGCAAGCCGTCGAGGAATTCGCAGATCACGCTGGAATCGAACAACACCGTCTGGTCGTCGGTCACCAGCACGGGAACTTTGCCGAGCGGATTGAGCGCAAACACCACCTCGTTGCGTTGTACGGGGCTGGTCTCTTGATGGATGACCTCGATGCGATCGACGAGTGCGGTTTCGTAGGCGAACACGAGCACTTTGCGCGCGTACGGCGAGTGCGACTGATAAAGCAGCTTCATAAATGGGTTGCGCTGGATTGTTTGGGGTGACGGCTATGCTAGAGTCCGCCCACGCGGCCAGCCCGCGTCTTTGTGTGATGTAACGCTGCTTTTTCCTGTCTTGCGGTGATTTCGCGCGCTTATGGCCGAAGAATTGGACAAAACAGATCGGCGTATTCTGGCCATCCTGCAGAAGGATGCGCGCCGTCCTGCCGAGTTGATTGGCGCGGATGTGGGCTTATCCGCCTCGGCGGTGCAGCGACGCATCGTGCGATTACGCGAGGACGGCATCATCCTTGCCGAAGTTGCGATCGTCGATCCCAAGCTGGTTGGACGACCGTTGACGATGATCGTCGATGTGGAAGTGGAACGAGAGCGTCCGGAATTGCTGGCGAGCCTCAAGCAATGGATCGCCGCCGAGCCTTGCATACAGGAAGCGTGGTACGTCACCGGCGCCGGTGATTATGTGTTGATTGTGGTCGCGCGCGATGTCGACGACTTCGAAGCGCTGATGCAGCGCATGGTGGCGGACAACGCAAACGTGCGTCGTTTTCAGACAAGGGTGGCGTTGAGTACGCTCAAGCGCGGCATGTTGGTGCCGCTGGATACCGCGACCTGAGCGACGTTGGCTGGCGCGAATCTATTTCACGCTTGGCTGCGGTGCTGAAGCTCGAAACGCACGCCCGTTCTTCCGTTTGAATCGCCAAATGCGTTTTATGCGAGCGAAGGCGCCGACGGTGCGTGCGAATAGATATTCGACGGGATTGATAAAACCTTCGCGCATCAGGCGACGACGCATCAGGCATCGCGCGCTGTGAATCGCCGTGAAATTGTCGCTGAGTCCGTGTTGACCCGGCGCGCGCGCATTCCAAATCGCTAGTAGCTGATTGAGTTTGGCGCAGCGATGGCCGGAAAAAAGAATCTGCGACCACAACAGGTAATCTTCCGAATACCAAACGTTCTCGTCAAAGCGAAACGGCAGATCGCGGCGCAACACCACCGACGCCGTAGGGAATGGATTGTGGAACAGCATGCGACTTCGTCCGATTGTTCGCGTATGCGTGGACCCTTGCGGCGCGGGAATCGTTTTGCCCCGCGGGCTAATGACCATGCGATGCGAGATCAGCGCGATGGACGGGTCCACTTCCAACGCCGCCATTTGCAATTCGAGCTTGCGTGGCGCCCAGGTGTCGTCCGAATCGAGAAATGCAACGTAAGGTTGCCTGGCGTGTTGCCACGCGATATTGCGTGCGCGCGATGGGCCGCCGTTGTTCGGCAGCGCAATCACCTTGATCCAACCTTCGGGATAGGAAGCGGCTACGCGGTGCAATGCTTCAAGCGTTCCGTCGTTGCTGCCGTCTTCCACCATCAACACTTCGGCGGGCGGCAAGGTTTGCGCGGCGGCGGAGGCGATGGCCTCATCGATGGTCGCCTTGCATCGGTAGCAAGGTACCAGCACGCTTACGGGGGCTTGTTTTACGGGTTTTTTGTTGTGGGCGGTGTTGGTTATCGATGTTGTGTCGGTTTTGGTTTTGTCATACATGCCTTGGGGGTCCTTGGGCCGCGCCGTCGGCATCCTTGCGTGTAATCTCCATGGTTCGGTCGCGTGGTGGCCCTTGCAAAGTGTTACGCGCTCCCCTGCTGCGCTTAGTGGGCCGTGTTGTTTTTCTACATTGACGCCAGTGATACGAAAATGAAGAGCGTCTACATCAAACGCTTTCGATTTGCTTACGTTGCGCGTTAACTCGCGTTAGAGACGCTTGCGAAGCGATGTGCGCGAATAATTCAACATTATTTTTCATAACACGCATTGGAAATTCGCTTGACCACAACGCGCATTTCGCAGGTTTTGCGTGCATCGATTGATAAATCACGATCACATAACTGAGTGGAATATTGCGGCACGCTTACGGTGGTGTCGTGCGAGCTCTACTTTGAATGTGCGATATGCAACAGCGAATTCACGCACATGCGATGCGCTGATCGAAATCTTTCGCATTACCTCACCGTTATTCCAGCGAAAGCTGGACGTAGCGCGCAGCGCGGAGAACGTCCAAGGGACGGCCCCGAAGGGGTGAGCGAAGCGAATCATCCAGCGTCTTTTTGGCTTGAAGTCACTGGATTCCAGCTTTCGCTGAAATGACGGTCAAGAGCATGTTCAGTGCGGCTGCAAGTGATTCGCAATCGGCGCGATGTGCTCCACAACATTCAACACCTCACGAATCTGACAACTCAAATCCGCAAACAAATGTCCCAAAGGCATGCGGCGAATCATCACAAAGGAACCATCATTCGGGTCCGCCGACGTCACGCCCGCAAACTGCGCCATTAAAAACAATCGATCGCGCACTTCGCACAATTGGTTGTAGTCGCCTTGGGACAGCACATAGCCCCCCTCGGAAGGAAGATCGAGCAAAAAGTTTTTCATCGGCTTTAGTCCATACGCGTAGGTCGCGCCATGCATTGCACATGGCGCGAAGAGCTACAGGAAAAATCCTGCCTATGTAGAGGGGTTTTTCTTACTGAGACCTCTGCAAGCGCTCACTTAGTCCCGACGCCGTCCAGTATGAGCGGCGGTGGAGTAGTACAAAACGCGGCGTGGCGGGGGCTCGCGGGTGCGAGCGTGCCGTATGATCGGGGATAACCATGATCAACTCTCTCTTGTTTAAGTTGGTTGTGGCCAGCGGATCGCTTTGGGTGGCTGCCCAGGCGATCCGCGCTACTCCACCCATGTCGGGTGTGCCGGGATCTGTAGCGCAGCGGCACACCCGACTTACGAACCTTCGCACAAAGGCGAATCGGTTATCTGTAAGCGGACGCGGATTTGATGTCAGCGAATTGGCTGATGTGGTGTTGCAACGCTACACCACGTATTCGCTGAAGGCTTCGGACAAGCATGCGGGAGCTTTCTTAGCCGATCACGATCTTTCAAACTACCTTATCGTCGTCCCGGCCGACATGCTTCCAAGTTACCTTGTCGTCGTCCCGGCGAAAGCCGGGACCCAGTGACGTTGCATTTCTGAATGGCGAAAGACACTGGGTCCCGGCTTTCGCCGGGACGACGAGCAAAGAGCTGCCTGCGACTCATCGAATTAATACCTTTGGCCGATTTATTCAAAACCACCATGTCCGAATTCGAATCCAACAAAATCGCCGCTCGCCTTGACAGACTGCCACCATCGCGCACGATTTGGACGATCATCGTTCTGATCTCGCTCGGCGGCGTATTCGAGTTCTACGATTTGTTCTTCGCCGGTTATGTCGCGCCGGGCATGGTCAAGTCGGGTTTGTTCGCACCCGCATCACTGGGTGTGTTCGCGCATCTCGCGGGTATCGACGTCGCCGGGTTCGGCACGTTTGTATTCAGCACCTTCGCCGGGCTTTGGGTAGGCGTGGTGGTGTTTGGGCAGATTGCGGATCGCTTCGGGCGGCGTCCGGTATTTACCTGGTCGCTGGTGTGGTACGTGATCTGCACCGGCATCATGGCGTTTCAACGCACGGGCGAAATGCTTAATTTTTGGCGTTTCGCCGCCGGCGTCGGATTCGCGGTTCAGCTCGTAACCATCGATGCGTATATCTCCGAACTTACGCCAAGCTCCGAACGCGGTCGCGCGTTTTCGGTCAATCAATTCGTCACGTTTTGCGCGGTTCCCGTGGTGGCGTTGCTCGCATGGCTGTTGGTGCCGTTGAAGCCACTCGGATGGGATGGCTGGCGCTGGGTGATCATGATTGGGTCGGTCAGCGCCGTGGCCGTGTGGTTTGTGATACGACGCATCCCTGAAAGCCCGCGCTGGTTGGCGCTGCATGGGCGTATTGCAGAGGCAGACGCCATTACATCCGCCATCGAAAAGAAAGTGGAAGCCGAAATAGGCGCACCGCTGCCGCTGCCGCGCGTGGAAGCGTTGGCGGAAACAGGCACCGGTCGGTTTCAGGAAATTTTCTCGGCACCGTATCGACGCCGGACCATCATGCTTTCGGTCTTCAATGCGGCGCAGGTTATCGGCTTCTACGGATTCGCCGCATGGGTGCCGAGCTTGCTGATTGCGCGCGGTATAACCGTGACGCATAGCTTGGAATATTCCTTCATTATCGCTATCGCCAACCCTTTCGGCCCGTTGCTCGGCACGCTCTTCGCCGATCGCGTGGAACGAAAAACGCAAATCGTGCTCGGTTTGTTCGTTATGGGCGTGTCGATGCTCGCCTTTGCGAATACCACATGGCCGCCGCTGCTTATCGCATTCGGCGTTGTATTTACGCTCTCGGCGAATGTTATGTCGTACGCGTATCACAGCTACCAATCCGAGCTATATCCCACCCGCATCCGCGCCACCGCCATCGGCTTTGTTTACTCGTGGAGCCGCCTCGCCGCCGCCTTCGCCGGCCTCGCCGTTGCTTACTTTCTAAATGCCGGCGGCGTACTCGGCGTGGCGAGTTTTATCGCCGTGGCGATGGTGGTGGGCATGGCAGCGATTGGATTGTTTGGACCGTCGACAAAGGGAAAAGCGTTGGAGCGTATTAGTCATTGAGTTGGCGCAGACATTATCTAAAGCGCTGAGACGAACTGTCGGGCGAGGCGTATAGCTTGCTGGAAATTGCGTAGGCGCCGTGCGTTCGCCGCTTTCCCCAAAGCCTCAGAGCCGCGAATTTCCAACGCCTTCACGCGAATTGAAGTGTCCTTGATCGACACTGCAAAACACGAGCGTAGCGCTTTCGACAATCGCCGCCACAAGCGTGAGCGCGACTGCTCATTGCTATCTGCCGTCGCAAGAGCGCAGCATGCTCAAGTGTGCCGGTCCGCCATTTAGGCCAGGAGGCAGGCCATATGGTTTCTATTGGGTTATTTGTATTTTTCGTGGTCATGGTGACGGCAACCGTCACCGTTTCGGTGTGCAACTATTTCACTGACGCCATCATGTCGTCTTCGGAATCGTTTATATGGAATTTTGTTTGCGCACTTGCAACGGCGGCGATCTTTA
This sequence comes from Dyella sp. 2HG41-7, assembly GCF_021390675.1. NCBI lineage: Bacteria > Pseudomonadati > Pseudomonadota > Gammaproteobacteria > Lysobacterales > Rhodanobacteraceae > Dyella > Dyella sp. 2HG41-7. The sequence continues at coordinate 347,812 of NZ_JAJEJV010000004.1, read as the reverse complement.
TCATAGTTCCGCCACTATCCGCTTCCAACGTCGATCTACCGCCGGGATCGCAGCCTGTTTTTCGTAGCGACGATTTCACCATGTTCATGGTCGTCATCGGCTCCATCGCCGGTTTTGCGCTGGCTTGGATCATAGGCGTCTCGTTTAGGCGACTTGGATGGCGCAATTACGGAAAATGGCGACGCGACTGATCCAACGCGCATGCGCGCAGCTGGCCTTCATTGCGCCAAGTAAAAATCCATGGGGATAAGCTCGACCGCCCAGTCGCATTCTTCGCCGATCATGGCGGCCGGGTGCATGGATGCGATGCGCAACGCCTCCTCATGGCTATCCGCCTCGATGATGAACAGGCCGCCCACCACTTCCTTCGACTCGATGTAAGGCCCATCGCTGACCTGCTTCTTGCCGCCGCGCGTACGCAGCGTCCTCCAGTGGTCCAGATCGCCCAGTGACGCGGAGACCAGCACCTTGCCGGTGGCGCGCATCTTCTCGTCCAATTCCGGGCATTGGCTCACCACCTTCTTGCGCTCTTCCGGCGCCAGCGCGGCGAACTTTTCGGGGGTGAAGTAGGCAAGGCCTAGGTATTTCATGGGAGCACCTTTGGGGTTGTGATACCTAGACGACGAAGCTGATGGTCGGAAATCGACAATGCTCTGGGAGAGTTTTTAGCAGGCCTCGGTCGGCCTGGCCGTCTTGGGTTGAACGCGGGCGTTATTTACTAGGATTAGGAGTCGATCATTCATCTCTCCAATCCCCATGCTTGGTAACAATCACGGATCGCGCGTGAAGAGGAAAGGTATACCTTAGGCAAGTTTGTCTGACGGTAGATATCGCTATACCGTCGACGATTTCCCGGCGTAACCATGGTTATGTAATGGACCATGTTCCATTTCAAACTGTCACTACCGCCTTCCAACGCACCCACCCTATTGTTCTCAACGAGCGTACGCCGCAAGTACCGAAACAGACTCGTCGCCATGGGCACATCCAACAAAATGACGCCCGTCGCGCGTCGAAATCTTTGTGGCATGGATGAGGAGTAGTTTCCCTCCATCACCCATTGCTGCCCCTCAATCGCCGCGTCATGCAAAGCCAGAAACTCCGCAGCAGGTCGCGGCTTCCAATCCGAATGCGGAACGTGATGAAGTTGGTCGAGATGGACCACATCAATGCCGAGCTTTCGACCAACGGCAGACGCAAGCGTCGATTTGCCGCTGTTGGATGGGCCTAGAACGCAGATGCGTGTGCCGAGTTCTGATAGTTCCATATTATCTACTGAGCATCGTAAGGGAAGTTTGCTCTATGGAATCTTCCAGTGTGCGCTTTGGGTCGGAAGCGGACGTTTGATACGTATTCCACTAGCCTGGAATCAGCTCAAAAAGCCCGGAGGTCACGAGTGCGTCAATTGCGGCTTTTAGCACCTTCTCATGCTGAGACTTTGGTACAAGATACAGCTCTCCCCATTCGTCCCAGATAATGAAGGTTCCGCGGTCGCAAGTGCATTCCCAGTGCAAATCATCGGGCGGCATCCACGTACGTGTTCCTCTGAATCCCGGCAGATAAAGCTGAAAAACCGATTCGAGCCGCGGTGCATCTTCTTCACGATGAGAATATAGAAACTCCAAAAAATCGCTATTTCCATCCCGGCCTTTGCGTACCGCGAACTGAATCATTTAGCCCCCGAATTTTCGATTCTCGACCGCCAAGAGCGGCGTTTGCTTTGGGTCGGAAGCACACGCCGGTTACTTTGAAATGGATGCTGAGAGCACCGCATACGCCTTTGGCATAAGCGCGTCGAAGCTTTCACCGCCCGTGGCCAGCAAGTTGGACAATCCCTCGCACATGTCGGGTTTCGCTTCTAAACCCGAAGAAATCGCCTGACGACGATCATTTAGCCGAAGCGTGATACGAGTTGAAAGCGCGGGATTGGTGCGAAGGACCGCAACTTCTTTCGCACTCGCCTGCAGCGCTATAGCGTTGTTTTTTCGCCAAATTGCATAGGCGGTTCGGAATCGATTGGACTGGGCAGGATGCAATTGTCCGCAACGTGTCATTGCGGCATCTTTCATCGCCTCATCTTCAGCGACTAACAGCGCAGCCTCGCCAAGATTGCTGGAGTCAGGGACTTTGACTTGGGCAAAAAGCCGACTGCCAACGGAAAGTAGCCCCAAGCAAATCAGGCTCGTCAGCAAAAAGCGGGAACGCATGTTTTTCCTCCCCTAAAGTTTCATTAAGTTACTTTGAAAGTCACGCTAAACATCTCTGTTGGTCGAAAGCGAATGCGCTGGTTGAACCGACCAGTATTCCAATCATGCGATTCACAATAGTGGCTTAGGCAGCAAGTGCTCACTTCCGGGAAACGCCTCAAGGAACTCGTCACGCCACTCGAATTCGAGACGGTCAGCACTGTCTCTGATGTGCTCGTAAAGGCGGACCGATTGCTCTGGACTAAGCGATCGTGCGGCCTCGGCTAGCTCGCCTTGAGCCAGAAAGAAATCGCCATTCTTTGAGATGCTGCAGACAATCGCGTGTAGATCGTTCTCGGGCAATGGCAGGTCGTCCATAATCTTCCTCTCGAAACACGAATTCTCTGTAACTTCCGCTTTGGGTCGGGCGCAGACATTGACGAATCCTCTACTTCCATCCTTCGAGCAAGACCTTTTCGCCGAAAGTAACGTCTTGAAAAACGGTCAAGCCAACTGCTTCGGCAACTTCGATTGGGAGAGCCATAAGCAATATTGGGGAGACAGGGCGCGTCACCAACTCGTAGCCACCTAGTCGCCGAGATGCGATTCGATGTGCATCGGACCAGTCATATGCGAAGAATCCTCGCTGCGCAAAGGAGAAAAAGTCATCCGACCTCTTGTACGCAGCGTCAACTTCAACTCTCGATATTTCCGGCAGAGACAGGATCAGTTCTTCAGATTTGCCGATGTGAATCATGGCCGAGTCTGGGATGTCGCCCTCTCCCGCAGTAGTGAACGCCGCCACTTGACCAAGCCTATCTACGGCAAGCCAGACGACATCGAGGCCACGATACTCTGCTGAATTTTTCATTTAGGCCCTTAGTTCTGCTTTGGTCCGAAAGCAGAATTGCGAACAAGTATGCTCGGTGCGCCGAACGAGCAACGACATGTAACAGGCTGCACCATTTGTTGCCCGTCTCGTTCTGTCGCTAATGGAGAGATGTAACCAAAGGAAAGTTCCAACTTGGGATAAGCAACTCGCCCCAGTTCACAGGTTCATATCCATATGAGGCGTCGAATTTTCCATCCGCACACAGATGCAACTTACACGACGTGAAAGGCTGCTTACCACCTCGTGCCAGTTCAGCCCGCAGCCTCCTAAGCCAAGTGTCCAGATCATCGGAGACCCGGGCCGGCTTCTCACGGACCACGCCGTCTTGAGATACAAGGTAGGAGTTGACGAAACTGCTACGTCCTCCCTCCACGTGGTACAAGATTATCAGCTCGCTCCAATCCGGCTGGGCACCAGAGATAGCCCTAATCGCGATCTCTTGAATAATCTGGAACTGATCCATTCGTTCCACCTCGTTGATCATGTCCGGCAGTATTCCTTGAAATGATTAGGTCCGCTCTGGGTCGAAAGAAGACATTACTCGCGCACGGCCATCCATTGCTCAAACTTTTCCCTGAAAAGGATTTAGGTTGGCTTGTGCGACCGACCCACCTAAAAACATTAATACTCGATCCAAAGCGGACACCCGCCTGTACGCTGAATATCAGCGCAGATGATCTCTCATCACAAGTGTCCGAAGAAACCCGCATCACGGGTTGAAGACGTTGGCAAACGCAAACTGTTGCGGTCGCTGGACTGCGGGTTGTCTGCGCCGTTTGGAGCGCCAACGGCCTTTCTGACCTGCCTCGTCGAGGAGCGGATGACCGCACCGAAATCGATCGAACACCATGTGCTGGACTACCGTCGACTGTTTGAGGCGACGCCAGAACCGTACATCGTTCTGACGCCCGACTTCACGATCGTCGCCGCGAATGACGCACGTTTACGTGTGACGATGACGACGCGCGAGGCGATCATCGGTAGAAATCTGTTCGAGGCGTTTCCCGATAATCCGGACGATATCGGAGCGACCGGAGTGAGCAATCTCCGTGCTTCGCTCATGCGCGTGTTGGCGCGTGCGCAGCAGGATGCGATGCCCATTCAGAAATACGACATTCCGCACCCCGATGGCGGCTTCGAAGAGCGCTACTGGGCGCCGTTGAATGTTCCGGTATTGGATGACGACGGCAAGGTCGCCTTTATCGTGCATTGCGTACATGACGTCACGGATCTGGTCCGGTCCAGGGAATATGTCGGGATCGTCGAGGCGGAACTTGCGGAGCAGGTTCGCGCAGTGGCGGAATCCAATCGGCGCTTAAAGCTTGCGGACTCGGAACTCGAAGCGCGCGTTGCGTCGCGCACTCAGCGCCTTGAAGCGGAGCGCGAACATTTGCGCTCGTTGCTAATGGCCGTGCCTGTGCCGGTTTCGGTGCTGCTGGGGCCGGCGCACCGTTACTTTATGCGCAACGAGGCGCATAAGCAGCTAATGGGCGGCAACGAGGTGGTTGGGCGCGCGTTTATCGAGACGGCGTCCAATGCGAGCGAACATATGCTGCCGATCCTCGACCGCGTGTACCGCACCGGCGAACCGCATCGCATCGTGCGTCAGCGCGTCGCCTGGGGTCTCGATCACACCGGCATGCCAGAAGAGCGCTATTACAACTTTTACGGGCAGCCGCTGCGCGCGCCGGATGGGCTAGTGGAAGGCGTCATTACCGCGACGGAAGACATCACCGAGCAGATTCGCGCCGAAGAAGTGCTGCGTGCGACCCTGGAGGAGCTTGGCCTTCAGCGAGAATTGCGCGAACAGTTTGTGCTGACGCTCACGCACGATCTGCGTACGCCGCTATCGGCGGCAATGATGGCCGCCGATATGATTATGCGTAAGGCCGACGATCGCGCCTTTGTGAGTTGCGTCTTGCCGCGTCTTTCCGACAGCCTCGGTCGTATCGCGCAAATGATCCAAAACTTACTGGACGCCAATCGCGTCGAGGCTGGCGCGCAGTTGCCGCTTTCGGATCTGGGGCCGTGCGATTTGCGCATGACGGTGTCGGATGCGCTCGACGAGTTGTCCACGGTGCACGGTACGCGCTTCCGCTTGCATAGCGAGCGAGCCGTCGAAGGTGTGTGGAGCAGCACGGGGCTGCGACGCATCGTGGAGAATCTGTGTGTCAACGCGGTGAAGTATGGAAGTGCCGAAGCGCCGGTCGACGTGACGCTAAGCTCGCGAGGAGCCAACGTCGATCTGCTCGTGCATAACGAAGGTCCTGCCATCCCGCTCAAGGAACAGGCTGCGCTGTTCGAACCGTTTCACCGCACGCTTTCCGCCGAGGCGGGCATCGAGAAAGGATGGGGTTTGGGACTGACACTGGTGCGCGGTTTAGCGCAGGCGCACGGTGGAAGCGTGCGCGTCGACAGTGCTCCGGGACGCGGCACCACGTTTATCGTGTCGCTGCCGGTGGATTCGACACCGTTCCAGACACGACACGCGCACGTTGGTGTCATCTGATACGACGTCCCGACCGCCAATCGCCGTACACACGACCTTTAGCCGCCCTGCACGTTTTCTGCCTCTCGGTCGTGCGACGGTTGTAGCACCGTCGTACCGGGAGAACGTTCCATGTCCGAAGTCAGCTACCACTGCGGTCATCCTGGTTGCCAATGCATGCTAAGCAAGGGAGACGGCGAGTTTTGCAGTGAGCATTGCAGGAAGGCCGCTCAGCTTCCCGCTACCGAAGAACCGTGCGCATGCGGCCATGCTGCGTGTCAGCCGAAAGTGCATGCGGCGCCGGAATTGCAATCCGACGGTTGATGGCGCATTTGCAAGTAAGTGTAGTTGGATACTGCAATGCAAATCGCAATTATCGTGTATGGCGTATGTGATCGCAGAGTCGAAAGCGCATGCATTTAGGTTGCGCATCGACAGATAACCACGTGAGCATCACTGATCCCGCTCGTCATCATCACGGCTTCCGTAGCAAGCTGTTTTGGCGCCGCTAAATCGGCGCGACGCAACGACCCTGTCAGCAGTGGATGCGCGCCATCTCATGGCTATCGCATTTCGAATGCATTGGCCTTTACATCGGGATTTGAGTTTTTGCAGCCCAATTGCGCGTACCTGTTGGTACATCCAACCCAGTCAAGGAGCCTAAGCGATGTCACTCATACTCCTCATTGTTTTATTGGTTATCGTACTGGGCGCTTTGCCGGCTTGGCCCTATAGCCGTGGCTGGGGATATTATCCTTCGGGCGGTCTGGGACTGATTCTTCTTATTCTGATTATCTTGCTGCTTCTTGGTTATATTTGAGAACCTCGCCAAGCCGAGCGCAATCTCTACGCCGACTCGTTTGCGAACAGGCGGCAATGCTCCAAATAGCCGCCTTCATGCTCTTGCACCAATTGCACAACGCTGCGCCACAACCATGACGGCGTATCGATGTTCTTGGGCCGGTTGCGTCGAAGCTCACCCAGCCACCGCTTGCGTTCGTCGGCATTCATTTGCGCGCCATGCGCGCGACCGACGATATTCCCCAAATAGCCGGCCACTTCCATGGCTTCGCTTTGGTTGAGGTGGTCGATATCGACTTTCAAGTCTTGCGGAAGAAGTTCGCGCAAGAACACCGACTTGCCCTGTATGCGAGCCGCCAGCATGCGCTCGCCGAGATGCGGCGCCAGGTGACGCGCGCCTTCGACAATGCGATGCGCATTGTTTCTCGGTCCGGCGGTGCGTTGGGTTTTCGGCGCGACGGACTTCGCGGCTTCCTTGATGTCGATCAAGCAAAGGCTGCTGTCGATATCCTTGGATTTGCCGACGCGCAGCAGAACGGCGTAGCGAAGCAACCCTAGCGAGCTGCAACCTTTGACCCAATAGGCGGCATCCAGCATCGTCACTTCGTCTTTGTCGTCACGATGGCTCAACGAGGTGGCGAGCGCCCGGACTTCTTCTGTCGCCATCAGCGCAGCGAGTTCGCGTCGCTCAGCGCTGGAAATCGGCCAGTATTTTTTTGACAAAGGAATATTGGGCTCAATGCCCTCGATGCGCTCCGCCGCCAGATGTTTCCACCTGCGGCGCGCGGCGCGACGCACGACTACTCGGATCGAGTCCGGTCGCTTGCGCGCAGATTTTTGATCGCCCTGCTTGCCTGTCAGCGCCTGCGCGTAGCCTTCAATCAATTCTTCCATCATCTTGGCGGTGATCACGCCCGGCAAATCCGAACCACGCGCGGCCATCGCGAGCGAAAGACCAAGACGGACCAGATCATTGGCCGGGTTGCCCATCACCGCCTGATCCAGATCTCGAATTTGAACTTCCACATTGCCATCCGCATCGGCCACCGGCCCGATGTTGCTGACATGGCAATCGCCGCAAATCCAGATCATGGGACCTTGTGGAAGCATCGCATCGCAGCGTTTCAACCATTCGTAGAAACGGCATGTATTGCCTCGTACGTAAGCATGCGCGGAGCGAGCCATTTTGAGTCGGCGTCGTTCCGTAAGTAGAGGGGCGCGCTGCCTTGGCGTTGGCAGAGGTTTCTTCATACGCTTTGTTGCGCGAACAGACCGATATAGGCGCGACTTGCGCGACGCGGGCCGAATGACGGAAAGAAATGTTCTCCGTGCATCAACGTGAACCGATCAAACCGGCGTCGCGATGGAATCGCCATTCCGTATCCAGGCATTTACAACGAATGACTCGCTGCATGTTCCATCAACGAGTAACTCATGACTTCCATCCCTTTTGAGGTGAGCCCGAAGACATTCGATTCATCGCTTTGCAGGAGTCCCTTCTCGATAAGGCCGATCAGCACATTCGCAACGGATTGCACTTCTCCTTCCGATACGACGCTGAGCTGCGAAAAGCGCAGTCGATGATCGGGCGCGCTTTCTTTTGATTGCAGAGCGAACTGCGAGAGGACGTGCTTTTCGACGGGGGTCAGATATGCCACGCGCATCGTTCAATCCCCACGAATCGGAAGTACACCGTACGCGTACTGTCCTGGTTGATAAGGCCCGCACGTGCACCATGGGCATCGCGCGGATCCTGGCTAGCTACAGAAAGAGTGGCAGCGTCAGCTTGATTTTGGCGCACCCAAATTGAAGCCCCCGTGATGAAAAAGGAGGATTGATGAGCTTTAAGGGGAGACGGTCGATCCGTTTTGCGAAAGTGATCATCACGCCGTTCTGTGACGCCATTGATCGGCAGATTGCTGGCATAGCCGACCCCACGATGACGATCGTAGGCCACGATGTTCCATTCATACGACTACGCCGAGAGGCTGGAGACTTTGACAATGGCGAAATCGTGTCCGTCGCGATTGATGCGCGCGCTATCGTTTCGGCGTTATTGGATCACCGAGAGTTGTTTCGCTTCGCGTTAAGCCATCCATCCAATGAGAACGGACCGGCGCCGCCCATGCACAGCGCAAGCAGTCCCGCCATATACAACAAGTCCGTTTCGTAACCAGGCTGACCAAAGTGCGCGCCCGACGCGTCGTAAGACATCAACTTGATGGAACTGAATCCATAAGGCAGATGCACCGTAAACGTCGCGACCAACAGCACGACGATCATAGGTATCGTGGCGATAGGCACTAACGCGCCGAGCAGAATCATGAGGCCGCCGAGCACTTCGATCGCGATTGTCGCCCATCCCAAAAGCTCGGCAAGGGGCATTCCCATCGCGTGAAGAATGCCGATGAATGCTTCCGGCCCGCGACTGAGCTTGGCAAAACCGTGCTCCATGAATCCGTAACCCACCATCGCGCGTATCGGCAGCGCATACCAGGCATGAGGGACGGGAAGCGGGGAGATACTGTACTTACGGAGTAAATCTGTTGCAGCCATGTCTCTTACTTCGCTGTGGTGAAGGCTTCGCTCAGTAAGTCCATTCGCATGAAGCTCAATGTTGGTTACAGGATAGATACAAAAAAAGTCGGGTTCACTCGTCGGCGCTTTGCCGGCACGTGAACCCGACTCGATTTTCATGAAACGTTGAGCTATTCAGGCGGCAACGTTGTTACTCGTCCTTCTTGACGTTAACCGTGTGCATCGGTCGGCATTCGCCGCCGTTGCAACCGATCATGACACTGTAGGTACCGCACGGCGCGACGAACGTGGAATCGCCGTTCGCTTGAACCGAGCCACAGCCGATCTGCGTTGCAACTTCTTGTGCTGTCGACGTATCGGCGGAACTCGCAAGCGTGGTTGGAGCCGTTGCCTGAGCCGCCGGCGCATCAGCTGCCGCGCTCGTGGCGTCGGGAGTGACTGTAGCGGGGGCGACGGGCTGTTCGCTCGGCACCGTTGCAGGAGTGGGATCGGCTACAGGCGTCGGTGCGGCTTTAACGGGCGCGGGCGCAGACGGCGCGCTTGGCGTTGCTGCGGCGAGCTTGGCGCCGTCGCTGCCTTGCATCCGACTTGCGACTTCCGCGCGGTAGGCATCCAATCCTTTGTCGACAATCTGGATCCACGCATCTTCCGTAGCGACTTGCCGCTTGTCTTCGACATGCGTGCTGATCACGACGGGCGCGGGGGCGCCATTGACGACGAGATCCGTCACGATGTTGTCGTTGAGTGTGATGGCCCAGAAACCTGGATCGAACCATGCCCAAAACTTTTTGATATGGACATCCACTACCAGCGCGGAGGAACCCGCATCGGCTGCGTCTTTGACCTGGTAGCCCGCCTGCTGGAACGCAGCAGCAAGATTTTTGCGAATAACGCTTTCGACGGTATCGCCCTGCTGCAACAACACATCGCCCAACGCCTTGCCGTAGGTGTTGCGTTTGCGGCCGACTGCACGCGCTTTGACGTCACCGGTCGCCTTGTCTGCACCGCCGAAACCTAACGAGGGTGTACTGGGTTCGGTCGGCGAGTCCTCAAAAACGCGCTCGTCGGTGATCTTGCCGATCACCACCACACGTTGTGCGGACGTTGCCGTCGTTGTCGGTGCGACGACTTCTGGGCTGTGCAACTTGATCTCACTGCGCGAGGTGGCGCAACCGGCCAGCATTACGCAGCCACATAACGCAACCAATCTTAAACATCCTTTGCTAAACATCAGATTCCCCTGTTTGATGACTACACCGTGCATGATTGAAGACAAGCATTGATGTTCTTGCGGCACACACGCCCGTTCGCCTCACACGGAAGCGGCATGGCAGACGTGACATGGAAGTACGTGCGTGCGACCTGGAAGCTTGCGCAACGCTGACTATTCGGCTTGCGCCGGCGTGGACGAACCATTGGCGCGCTGACGCGACGCCCCGCGAATATCCCTTTCATGACCGCCCCTGATTCGGTCAATGCCCTACGCAGATCGTGATGGGGGAAGCGATGCAGGTCAAGACGATGAGACTGGTTCTGATGATATACGCGCTTCAGGTCTTGATCGGCGCGCCGAAGCAATGAGAGTGACCGTCATCGTCTGTCACAAAGAATTCTTTTTGACCGTAATCGCGCGCGCTGATGTCCGATACTGAAAATCCCAATCCGGAGAGGCGATCTCTAAGCGCAACGAGGTCGCTCGGCGTCCAATACAGTCGAACGCCTTCGTAATTCTCGGGCTTGGTTGCGGAACCGGCTCGTTGGTTGAGCCAAAAATACAAGTGCTCGTTATGGACCATGCAACCGACTAGGCGTCCATCCCGCCGCATGGCCGTATCCATCGATAGCCCAAGTCCGTCGACCCAGAAGCGCAGGCTTTTTTCGAGATCGGCGCTGGGAATGACGGGGATGCACGATTCGATCGACATGGCGCCTCCTTGGAACAAGGCAGCTGGGATCGTCATCCCAGCCTACGAATTGCCTCGGAACTATCCACGTTGTTGAAAGACAATCGTATTGCCGCTCGGATCGTCGATATAGACCTCACGGGTGCCCCAGGTTTGATCCAGTGGCGCTTCGTGTACAGGCGATTCGGGGCGCGACGGTACCGCAAGACCTCTCGCTCTAAAGGACTTGAAAAGTGCATCCACGTCATCGCAGAGCACCATCGCCGAACCATGACCGTAGCGACGGTCCGGCGGTGCAAGCGCGAGGTGCAATTCGTCCGTGCCACGATTCAATCCGGCGTAAATGGCGCTTTCAACCGGCCATGCGAACGCGACTTGGAAATCCAATATGCCGGTGTAGAACCGGATAGCTTCTGCGATATCCCGAACATTTAAAATCGGAATCAGCATACGTATCTCCCGCACCTTGGTCGGTCAAACCTGCCATGCATTGGCCTGGCAAGAATACGCCTACTTGCTAGGCGATCTTTGATCGAACGTGAAAATACAGATTTCGCGGCACATGAGTCTGGACCATTAAGTTCTCAATCTCGTTACTCGCATGCCGTCACCGAGGAGTAAGCTCCGTCGGATTCCAACGCCGGTGATTCTTATGAGCCAGATTGGAAAACCGCCTTGCGATGAAAGCGTCATCTTTCACGGGGCCGCCGCACGGCCTTGCGCTGCGGCTTCGCGACGCTGGACGCTGGTGGCCGCGATTCTGGGGTCCAGTCTTTCGTTTATCGATGGCACCGTGGTCAATGTGACGCTACCGACCATCCAGCGCGAGCTAGGCGCTACGTCGTCGGACGTGCAATGGGTGATGGAGTCTTATGCGCTGTTTCTTGCATCGCTGCTGTTGGTAGGCGGCGCCCTGGGGGATCGCTTCGGGCGCAAGCGCATTTTTATGATCGGTGCGGGATTATTTACCTTGGCATCGATCGGTTGCTCGTTGTCGTCCACGGTGGAGATGCTTATTTCCGCACGCGCGATTCAAGGCATCGGCGCGGCGTTGCTGGTGCCCGGTAGTTTGGCCTTGATCAGTGCGACGTTTCCGCAATTGGAACGCGGCGCCGCGATTGGAACGTGGTCCGCATTCAGCGGCATCACCGCGGCGTTTGGACCGGTGCTCGGCGGATTTCTGGTGGAGCATTATTCCTGGACGTGGGCGTTTCTGATCAACGCGCCCGTGGGCGTCGTGCTGCTGGCGATCTGCGCGGCAAAAGTGCCGGAGAGCAAAGGAAACGCGAATGCCGGCCCTGTCGATGTGCTGGGCGCGAGTTTGGTGACGATCGGTTTGGCTGGTTTGGTGTTTGCTTTTATCGAAGCGCCAGCGCGCGGCTGGTCGGCGGCGCCGATTTGGATGTCGGCGATGATCGGCGTGTTAGCGTTGTTGCTATTTGTTCGTGTCGAGATGCGCGCAGCATCGCCGATGATGCCTTTGAACCTTTTTCACGAACGCAACTTTGCTGGCGCAAATATATTGACGTTGCTGCTTTACGCAGCGCTAGGCGGCAGTCTGTTCTTTTTGCCGCTTAACCTGATCCAGGTGCAGGGTTATGGCGCGACCGCGGCGGGCGCTGCGTTGCTGCCGTTTATTGCGATTATGTTTTTGCTGTCGCGCTGGACGGGAAGTTTGGTGGATCGATTTGGATCGAAGCTACCGCTGGTGGTCGGGCCGACGATTGCTGCCGCCGGATTTGCCATGTTCGCCCTGCCCTCCAGCGAAAGCACGTATTGGACTGCGTTCTTTCCCGCCATTTGCGTGCTTGGGTTAGGCATGAGCGTTACCGTCGCTCCACTGACCACAACGGTGATGAATGCCGTGCGCGGCGAATTGACAGGCACAGCATCGGGCATCAATAACGCGGTGTCGCGCGCGGCGGCCCTGCTGGCGATTGCGCTGTTCGGGTTTGTGCTGGCGCTCGTTTTCAACGCCACGTTGGATAGCGGGCTTCGCCAACTGCATGCGCCAGCTGCCTTGGTTTCCGCCGTTGTCGCGCAACGCGCGAAGCTCGCCGGCATTGTGATTCCCAGCGGCTACCCGGATGCCACGGTGTCCGCCATCAAGCATGCAGTGAGCAACTCGTTTGTATTGGGCTTTCGATGGGTGATGCTGATTTCTTCGGGCATGGCGCTGCTGAGCGCGATCAGCGCATGGATTTTCATTGAAGGAAAGCCCGCGGCGATGCGTGGATAAGCGCGTTACGCCGTCTTCGTTGATGTCGCGTGCAACATAAATCCTTCATTATGGGTCGCGAAAGCGATTTTGGCGCACCCATTCGATTTGTCGGCCACCCCGCGACACCAAGGCCGCTTTGGGTGTATTGATGACCTTATCCGCATCGGCGCTCCCTTTATGCCTTACGGGCAACCTACTGTTCAGTCGGCTGTTGTGATTGCGATGCATATGATCGATATCGCCGACGCGATCGATCTGCCCAGCGTGGAAGCGCTGTGGGACAGGCAGAAGCGTTCGGCCAGCGTGCGCAGCAAGCTGACCAGCACGCCGCCGAAGGCGGTGGCGTTCGGCGTTCCACCGGTGTTGCTGACGCTCGATCCGTTGGAGTTGTCGCTCTTAGGCCAGTCTTACCGCGCGAATGTCACGGTCCGGCTGTACGACTTCGGGGCCGCGGCGTTTTCGGTACAGGTTCCGGTGACGTCGTGCGAATGGGCGACGTTTTCGCAATTGGTCAACGCTGTGGATGCGCAACTGGGTCCAGGCGCGGACAGCCCGGTGTGGACGCAGTTTCTGGATCAGGTGCGCAACGCGCTGTCGCCGGCTTTGATCAAGCCCAGTCCTGCGTCGCTGCACGAGGATTATCTGTTGGGCATCGTGCAAGCCTTCGGTGAAGCGATACCCGTCAACACTATGCACGAACGCATCGACCTGGTGCCTCTGCTTTCCGGCGAACAACGCGCGTTGTCGGAACAAGCACGCAAGGATTTATTGCAGCAGCGCTTTTCCTATTACGTCGACGATTTGGTGGTACTGACGTGGGATCGCGCGTTTATCTACGAACCGCGCGGCGATTCGGACGTGGTGGATATTCTGGAAGTGGCCAACGCGCAGCTGCTGGAAATGCGCTTCTATGACGAATTGCTCGACGCGGAATTGCCGCGCATGTACGACATGGTGGAAGCCGTTCACCACGCGGGCAATCCGATGGCCGGCCGCCACTTTGCGGATCTGGCGCGCAAGCTTTATATGCTGGTGGCGGAAGTAACGGAAATTACCGAAAAGGTGGATAACGCGTTGCAAGTCACCGAGGACGTTTATCTCGCCCGCGTGTATGCGTCGGCATTGGACCTGTTTCGCGTACGCCACGTCAGCGCCGCGGTGGACCGCAAATTGGCGATTATTCGGGACACGTACGCCGCGCTGTACGAGGAAGCGTCCGGTAAGCGCGCGGAGCTGCTGGAGTTGGCGATTATCGTATTGATCGTGGTGGAAATCGCGATTGCGATTATTCGCCATTAAATCGAAGCGCCCTTCCGCCGCCACCCCTTGAAACGCGAAAGCTCCCCGTTTGGGGAGCCTTCGCGCGATCGATTGCTTTGTTTCGATTACTTCATCGGCGAGATGAGGTTGCTGGTCTGCGTCACGTTGGTCGCCGTGCTGGCGATGGTGATGTCGCGCAGCGCCCAACCGGCCGAGAAGATCGACTGGCTGTGTGCGTAGAACCAGGTGTCGCCATTCCACTCGATGGTGTTGCTGGTCAGCTGGACGTTGTTGGTGTAGCCGGCGATATCCACACCGAACAGGTAGTTTTGGCTGAGGTTGCTCTTGGTGATGACCACACCGTTCGCACCGTTGACGTAAGCGCCAAAGCCTTGGTTGTTCAGGGCGGTAAAGCCGCTAAGCGTCAGGCCCGACACGTAGTCGTGCACTTCCAGACCGTTGCCAACGTTGCCGGACACCGTGGTGTTTTCCAAACGCACGTTCTGCGTCACGCCCTGCGTCTGCGGCTCGATATCGATACCGGACTGCGGCAAGGTGCCGTTGGAATTGGTGAAGCTGCTATTGACCACATATACCTGGTTGGACGGCGCAATCGTCAGACCCTGGCGACGATTGTTGGTGGACTTGACGCGGTTGAGCGTGACGTTCGTCGACACGACAACCGTGCGACCCCAACCGGTGCCACCGACCAGAATGCCGTCGCCCCAGGAGTTCGACAGCGAGGTGTCGTGCACGTAAACGTTGCTCGAACCTTCGATATTGATGAGGTAGCCCCACTCACCGGTGGTGCCTTGATGCTGCGTGCGCTCGCCAACGTAATTGCCGCCGACGATTTCCACGTTGTTGACGTTCCACGCTTTGACGATCCAATAGCGCGTGGCGTTGTTCGGAATGGCCTTGAGATAAGCGGTGCCCCACAGCGACAGGCGCGTGTGCGAGCGCAGGTTGATGCCCGTGAGCGCATTGATCATGTAATTGCCAGTGGGCACCACGATCGTGCCACCGGTGGACGGCAGCGCGTTGACGGCGGCCTGGAAGGCGGCGGTGTCGTCCGTCACGCCATTCCCCATGGCGCCGAAGTTCTTCACATTGAGCACGGTGGTGCCGATCGACACGGTCGGCGTGGCGGTCCACCAGTTGGTTGCGGAAGCCGGCGCGGCCACGGAGGCGAGAGCCAGGGCGGCGGCGGCTATAAAAAAGTTGCGACGATTCTTCAGGCCGGACGCCTGAGTACGGTTTAGGCACTGCATGTTGAAACCCCTGTAACGCTATTGCGTCTAAAAAAATGAAAGGAATGCCGCCTTCTTTTTTTGGGATCAACGGCGTGTGTAAGATCGGTTAGCGCCCCGTGAAACCGCAAATGTGAATTGATGATTCTCATCACAAAAAATGCACGGTTCGAAAGCGACACGCGGCGGTTTGGGAACTGTCTTGTGAAAACGCCACGTTTTGTCAGCTCGTAGCGGCGTTGAGACAAAGTGACGCCTTGCCGGCATGCATAAAAGCGGCAAATAAGGGGTTTCACGCGCGGCGGCGATGACTGCGCGGATCGTTCCGGCTACTTCACGGAAAGCGGCGCTCGCAGGTGCTCAATAGGTTTTGAGGCCCCACCGCGCGTTGCGCGCGATAAGGCCTTGACGAACCATCATGTTTGCGTTGGATCGAACGTTAGTGCGACGAGCCCGCCGCGTTGGCCAGCGCCGGCCCGATAAATTCGGCCTCGATCGTCACATCGATCTTGTCGCCCACGCCCATCGTGGTGCCGGGCTTGGGCACGCCGAACGCCATGCCGAAGTCCGAGCGCTTGAACGCGCCATGCGCGGAAAATCCGATGCGCGCGTTCGGGTCCATATTGGCGATGCCCGGATACCCACCGTTATACGAACCGGTGAGCGTGACGGGGTGCGAAACACCGTGCAGATCGAGCGTACCGACGATTTCAAATGTCTTTGCGCCGGTCATGCGAATTTTTTCCGAGCGGAAAACGATCTTCGGATACTTGGCGGTATCCAGCAGCTGCGGCCCTTTCACGATATCCGTGCACATCTTCGGCGCCGCATCCATTTGCAGCGAGTCCGATTCGATGGTCGCTTCGAGCTTGGACGCGGTGATGTTGCTGGGATTGAAGGTCAGCGTGGCGTCGAATTGGCTGAAGCGCGTGGTGTACGTCGAGAATCCCATATGGCTAACGCGCAGCAGCAGACTCGCGTGTGATTTATCGATGTGATACTCGCCAGCCGGCGGCGCGGAGGCGTCGGCGGCATGCGATAGCGCGCCATGCATGCCGAGCGCAAGGGCGAATGTGCCCACGGCAACCGGCTTGAGAACGGTTCGAATAAGGTTGTTCATGCCAAGTCTTCCATATCAAAGTGAAGTTCCCCGATAAGGCTGCCACCACGGCTACCCGCCCCGTCGGACTCATGTTGTCGCACGCCTCAACCGCGCACGCCTCGTCTATGCAACGAACGACCTACGGGTAAATCGACACGATCCCGCATTTGCCCTGCGAACTATTTCGGCCTGGGCTGGCTGGCATCACTACAAACTTGTACTGCCGACAGTTCCAGCGATTTCGCCATCTCGGTGGTGCCGCTCCAGCCCAAGCCTTGATAGAGCGGCTTCCCCTTCGCTGTCGCGTGGAGCACGGCATAACTGACCCCGCGCCGCACGAATTCCGCATCCGCCAGCTTCATCAGCTCGCGCGCCAAGCCGCGACCCCGATAGTCGGGCTCGACGAATACATTCAACACGTAGCCGCGCTTTTCGTGTATCGGATGCATGGGGTGCGGCGGCCAATCGATCAGCATCAATCCGATGCCCGCAATCGGTGCGCCATCGTCCACCATCACGAAGCCAAAATACGATTCATCCAGCAAACGCGGGTGCAGCCATTTGCGGAAATGCGCCGTCATTGGCAGCAGCACATCGTCCTTTCCGTCCGCGTCGCGAAACATTTCTTCGCGATGTCGGCAAATGAGCTCAAGATCGTTAACGTGCAGCGTTCGAATGTCCATGTCGATTCAGGCGGTGAGGTCGAGTAGAGGTGTCAGCATAGGATCGTAAGCGCATCTAAGCCGTTTGGCTTAGGCCGAATGATTCGTTCATGCGCATTCAAACAATGCCATAAAGCCAAAATCCATGTGCAATTGCATATGGCAGTGGAACAACGAAAGCCCGCGTTGATCGGCGGTGAAATCGAGCTCCATTGATTGGTAGCCGCCCAGCATCGCAACATCCTTGATGACGCCACCAGTCTGCTGTCCGGCGATGCTTGCGATCTCAAAGGCATGTCGATGCAGGTGCATCGGATGAATATCGTCGCTGGCGTTGTGCATGCGCAGCCGATAGCGCTTGCCATACTGCAGCTGCAATTTCGGCTGCATGGTTTTCATATCGAAGGCCGCGTCGTTGATGGTCCAACGATTGAATCCGTTGTCCGCGGCATTCTGTTTGGCGAACGTCATTTCGATGATCTGGTCCGGTTTCGCCGCTTTCGCGTTCGGCAGCGCAAAACGCCGGTAATCCCAGCCGAACGGCGCGGGCTTGATCCACTGCGGCTTACCACGATGGCCGGCGTATTCCACCACGATGCCCATGCCGCGACCGCGATCGTCGTCGTCCAGATCGCCGAGTATCCACGTGCCGGGATGCGTCATCTTGACGATAGCGCTGATGCGCTCGGCGGTGCCGATCCACAACACCGGAACCTCGGTCGGATGTGGCACGGGATTGCCGTCCAGCGCGATCACTTTGAATGAGTGTCCCGGTAACGCAAGACTGCGGATCTCGGTCGCGCTGCCGTTGAGTACGTGCAGCAACACACGTTCGCCTGATTTGACGCGAATGGGTTCGCCCGACCCGAGCATGCGTCCGTTGATCGCGAAGGCTTGATAACCCACTTCATAGCCCTTGGCCTGGCCGCTCGCCAGCGACGCCTTCATCGCCGATTCGCCGCGTTGTTGCAACGAAGGTTCGCGTTCGCTTGGGCGCAGAAAGTCCATCGCCATATCGCCGCCCTTGCTGAAGAACGGATCGAATTCCTTCAACGTGAGAAACACTTCGCGGTCGTAATTGCCTGGTTCGTGGCGAGGTTCGATATAGACCGGCCCGACTTGACCGCTGTATTGACCGACAGAAAGATCGCTGCCCGCCACACGATGCGAATGATAAAAACGAAATCCCGCAGGCCCCGGCACAAAGGAAAGCCGACGCATACCGCGCGCGGGAATGAAAGGCGTGCCTTCTTCAGCTGCGCCGTCCACATCCACTGGAACCGACTGGCCGTGCCAATGCAATTGCTCTGGCGCGTCGGTGTCGTTGTGCACGTCGATCACCACCGGCTGGCCCTCTTTGAGGCGAATCAGTGGGCCGGGAAACTCGCCGTTGTATGTCGTGGTGGAGACGATGTGATCGGGTGCAAGTTCGATCAGGCTTCGCGCGATACGTATGCTGTAGTCAGGCTTGCTCGCTAGCGGTGTCGCAGGCGCTCCGATTGCTGTGCGTAACCAGGACGGGGCGCCGCCGGCAAGCGCTGCGCATCCGCCAAGCTTTAGAAAATCACGACGATCTATCGACATGGGAGATCTCGAACGTTGAACGCGGCCGCAAAGCGCGTCTTGTTGGGGATTTTCCTGCGAACCTTACGTTACATCGGACTCGAAGACGCTGCCGAGGGCTCCGTCGCCTGAGTCATATAGTGGGTAGGGGTAATGCCCAGCACGCGACGAAACATGCTGCTGAAAGCGCTGCAACTTGCATAGCCAGCGTCGCGCGCCACAGCTTTGATGGCGCGGCCTTGGCTTATCTGGCTCAACGCGCGGGCCAATCGGACATGCTGACGCCAGCGCACAAACGACATCTGCAATTCGCTCTCGAACAGCCGCGCTAAGGTTCGGCTGCTTGCGCCAACGTGCGTCGCCAACTGTTCCAGAGACTCGACGCGTGAGGTTCCAGCCAGCAAGCGTTGGCAAACGGTTTTGAGTCGCGGATCTGACGGCACCGGTATGTGCAAAGCCTCTTCTTTGGCTTCTTGCAGTTCATGCAACAACAAATGCGCGAGGACAACCATGCGCTTCCGACGTTTATCTGCATGCGCCTGCACGGCCGCCAGGATCAGTTCGCGCAATAGCGCAGAAACCGACAGCACCTTGCAGTGCGAACCGAACAACGCGCTGTTGGACCGATCCAGATACAGCATGCGCACAGCCACTTGCCCTTCCATTTGAATTTCGTGCTCCATGCCCAGCGGGATCCACAACGCGCGCTGCGGAGGAACGATCCAGATACCTTCGCGCGTCGTCACCTGCATCACGCCTGCTTTGGCGTAGATCAGCTGACCACGACGATGCCGATGTTTGGGCACATGCCATCCGCGCGGGTAATCCTTGGCAAGCGCCGTGATCGGCCATGCTGCCACCCGCACAGGCTGATGTCTGAAATGCGACACAAGATGGCGACCTATCGAAAGACGGACGACCTAGGCTACGTCTGAATCTGGCGCAGAAGCAACAACGCGGCGACTCGCGAGATGCGATCGACGGTCGCCACATGAATGAGGCACGCCAACATGGACTCAACCACGATGACACGACGCAGCTTTCTCAAAGCGAGTGCTGCCTTGACCGGCGCACTGGCCCTCGGCGACTGGAATCTACTGGCGAAGGCAGGTCCTCGTTCTGAACGCCCTACTCTGGTCGTGTGGTGGTTAAACGGCGGCCCCGCCGGCTTGTTCAATAGCGCGGATGCTTTTCTAGCCAATGGCGCATTCGGCGTAACACGAGACAACGTGCGCGGCTTAGGCAACGGGCTTTATGTGGACGCCGGTTCACTGGGGGCGTTGCCCGCCGTGGCTCGGAGCCATATGGCGTCGGTGCATTTTCGGCATGGCCTTTATTCGCACAACGATTCGCGCGTGGCGGTATTGCAATCGGGTTCGCGCAGCCAGCTGCTGCGCTGCGCTGCGGCGATGCCGCACAGCGCGATTCCCTGTGCCGTCGTCAACAACTTGGGCTTTCCGGTGGGTGTCTCCGCAAATCCACCTGTCGAACAAGGTATCGGCGTCGAACGAATCGGAAAACTCGACGACGCGCGTCGCACGCTATCGATCGCGCAATTCAACGATATCCGCGAAGCCTACGGCGCTTTTGGCGCCAACCGCGCGATCGACGATCAACGCTCGACATTCGCTGCAGTGGAAGCGCTCGTGCATGAAGGCGCGAGCGTGATTTACGCACAGCCGGCCTACACCGGCCGCCAGGATCGGCAGTTCGATACGCACCGCGACGATATTGGAAAAATAGCGCGCGAGATCATGGCGCCCATTACCCCCATGCTTGCAACGTTTCTCAGTCGCGTCATGGCGATCCCAGGCCGCAATGTCGTCACGCTGCTGACGGGCGAATTCAGCCGTACGCTACCTGGCGCCGATCACGCCAAAGGCGGTACCGCGACGGTTATCGGCAAGTACGTTAGAACTGGCGCTGTGGGACGCCAGCAAGCCGATGGATCGCCGCCCGCAGATGCGCCTCCGCCCGAAGCGCTCTGGGCATTCGTCGCTTCCGCATTGCGATTGGGAGAAGCCG
Source organism: Dyella sp. 2HG41-7 (assembly GCF_021390675.1). Lineage (NCBI taxonomy): Bacteria > Pseudomonadati > Pseudomonadota > Gammaproteobacteria > Lysobacterales > Rhodanobacteraceae > Dyella > Dyella sp. 2HG41-7. The sequence goes on along the minus strand of NZ_JAJEJV010000004.1, from coordinate 326,920 downwards.
CGCCATTCGGTATCAATCCACACCCCGGCTTGCTGGTGTAGCGTGCAACTTATTCACCTGCGTGAGGCCTACGAGCGCAGCTTGTAGCCGGTCCGGAATATCCACCCAATGGCCAAGGCGCAAAGCAACAGAAACGCCGCCGTCATGCTCACGCTCAATACGACGTTGACATCGGACTGACCGTAGAAACTCCATCGAAAACCGCTGATCAGATATACCACTGGGTTGAACAACGCGACCTTCTGCCAAAACGGCGGTAGCATGCCGATGGAATAGAACGCACCACCGAGAAACGTCAGCGGCGTCACGATCATCAGCGGGATCACCTGCAGTTTCTGGAAGTCGTCGGCCCACAAACCGATGATGAAACCGAACGAACAGAAGGTGACGGCAGTCAGCAACAAAAAGACGATCATCCATACGGGATGCAAGACGCTGTATGGCACGAAGAAACGCGCGGTAAGCAAGATCAGAAGACCAAGCATCACCGATTTGGTCGACGCGGCGCCGACATAACCCAGCACCGCTTCGAGTGGTGACACCGGCGCGGAAAGCAGCTCGTAAATGGTGCCGGACCACTTCGGCAGGTAAATGCCGAACGACGCGTTGGAGATGCTCTCGTTGAGAATCGACAGCATGATCAAGCCGGGAATGATAAAGGCGCCGTAACTCGTGCCGCCGATATGCCCCATGCGCGAACCGATCGCCGTGCCGAATACGATGAAATACAACGATGTCGACAATACGGGCGAGACGATGCTCTGCGTCAGCGTGCGGAAGGTGCGGGCCATCTCGAAACGATAAATGGCGCGAATCGCGGGAATATTCATGGTGCACCCCGTACCAGACTGACGAAAATATCTTCGAGCGAACTTTCCAAGGTATGCAGGTCCTTGAAGCCGACGCCTAACTCGTCCAGCTTGCGCAATAGCACCGTAATACCGGTGTCCTCGCTTTGGGCGTCGAAGGTGTACGTCAACGTGGAACCGTCGCCGGAAAGTTCCAGCGCGTACGCATTCAACGCGTCGGGTATGGCTTGCATGGGTGATTGAAGCATGATCATCAGTTGCTTCTTGCCGAGCTTGCGCATCAACGCGCGCTTCTCTTCCACCAGGATCAATTCGCCGCGCGTGATGACGCCGACGCGGTCGGCCATTTCTTCCGCTTCTTCGATGTAGTGCGTGGTGAGAATCACCGTGACGCCGGTTTCGCGAAGGCCGCGCACCATGTTCCACATGTCGTGGCGAAGCTCCACATCTACGCCGGCGGTAGGCTCATCCAGAAACAGGATGCTGGGTTCGTGAGCGAGCGCCTTGGCGATCAGCACGCGACGTTTCATGCCGCCGGACAAGGTCATGATCTTCGAGTCTTTCTTCTCCCACAGCGACAAATCGCGCAACACCTTTTCGATGTGCTTGTCGTTGCGCGGACGACCGTACAAGCCGCGGCTGAACCTGACCGACGCCCATACCGTTTCGAACGCATCGGTCGACAGCTCCTGCGGCACCAAACCGATTTTCGAGCGCGTGATTCGATAATCCCGCAACACGTCGTAGCCGTCGGCGGTGACCGTGCCGCCGGTTGGCGTGACGATACCGCAGATGATGCTGATCAACGTGGTCTTGCCCGCACCGTTCGGGCCCAGCAGCGCGAAGATCTCGTCGTGCTTTATATCGAGATCGATCGACTTCAATGCCTGGAAGCCGCCCTTGTAGGTCTTGTTGACGCCACGAACGGAAATGGCGTGCGGTGTCGGAGTGGTCTGCTCGTTCATTGCGTCTCGAATGTGGGTTCGAATTATTTCAGTTTACGCTTTAGCGCGGCCGTAAGGCGTTATGGCTGGAAACGTCGAAATGCAGACACTGTGTTTCTATTTCAATGATGAGGAACGCGGACATTTAGCCGACAACGACAGACAAGTCGATATGGCATTAGCTCATCCGCCCGTAACTTGACGCCCACCCGACAGTTACGCCACTTTCCCGTTACTGCATCCGGTCATGCGATTGCCATCATGCGACGCGAAATCGCCATCGTCGTTTTTCCGGGATTTCAGCTGCTGGATGCCGCCGGCCCGGTGGCCGTCTTCGAGATGGCGGAGCGTTTCCGGCCGGGTAGTTACGCGATTCACGTGCTGGCGCCGGGCGGCGGCGTGGTGCGCAGCTCATCGGGCGTGTGCCTGGCTGCCGCGCCGATTGAACCGCGACATGTCGATACGGTGATCGTGTCGGGCGGTAATCTGGCGCAGGTTGAAGAGGGCCAGGTCGATATCGTGTCCTGGCTCGGCGACGACGCGTGGCGGCGCGCGGCGGGCGTTTGTTCCGGCGCGTTTTTCTTAGCGCAGGCCGGGTTGCTCGATGGACGTCGCGCGACCACTCACTGGGCTGCGGCCGAGCGTTTCCAAACGCTTTATCCGAACGTGCGGCTCGATGCCGACCGGATGTTCGTCCGCGATGGCAACGTCTGGACGTCGGCGGGCATTTCCGCCGGCATCGATCTTGCGCTGGCGCTGGTCGAAGACGATCTGGGTCCCGGCATCGCACGACGCACGGCGCAGCAGCTGGTCGTGCATCAGCGACGACACGGTGGACAGACGCAATACTCCGCACTCGTCGATCAGGGCGGCAAGACCGGTCGCTTCGTCGACTTGATCGGCTGGATGCGCGAACGCATCGCCGAACCGATGACGGTGGAGCGATTGGCCGAACGCGCCGCGATGAGCCCGCGTCATTTTTCGCGCGCGTTTGTGGCGGAAATCGGTGCGACACCCGCGAAGGTCGTGGAAGGCTTGCGATTGGAGGCTGCGCGCGTTGCGGTCGAGACAAGCCATAACCACTTCGATCATATTGCGGCTTCGACAGGTTTCGGCGATGCGACCCGTATGCGTCGCGCGTTTGTGCGCGCCTTTGGCATGTCGCCGCAATCGCTGCGTCGAAGCGCAGGCGTTTGATCGCAATGCGTTGGCTGTTTTTGTCCGGAAATTGTCCTTGTGAGTGTTGGCTCGATCTCGCATAAAAGAGCGCTTCATGACATCCGCGGCGCGCTCGCGTCATCAACGAAAGGATTTCCTGTGAGGCATCGCATGCGCTTGATCTTGTTGGTTTCGGCATGGTTTTTGTGTGCGGGTGCGGCGCAGGCTTCGACATCGACGCCAGAGCCCATCACGCGACTCGACCATATTTTGCTGTGGGGACGCAGCATCGATCAGGTGACGTCGATCATGTCGGTCAAGCTGGGCTTTCAGGTGCGACCCGGGCACGATCCTGCAGGCGTGGCGAATCGTTATATCCGGTTTTCGGATAGCAGCTTTATGGAACTGCTTGGCGTCGCGCAGCCCAACCCCACGTTCGATCCGGGCATGCAGGAAGACCAGCAAGTGTTGAAAGGCGGACCGGGTTCGCGCAGTTTCGGTTTTCGTTCCTCGTCGCTGGATGCCATTCATCGTTCGTTGCAAGCGCTGCACTATGCGGTGACGCCATTTTTCTCCGGTCCCGATAGCGCGAAACCGGGCTGGCGTTTGTTCGCGTTCGACCGTGCACCCTTATCGAGTAATACGTTCTTTATCGACTACGCAGCCAACTACGCACCCGACCAGTTCGATCCAACAAAGGCCGACGACTATCGCGTAACGCGCGAGCATCCCAACGGTGCGCGCGAACTCTCGTCGATATGGTTGGTATCCGGCGACGCCGAGGCGGATCGCGCGCAGCTGGAGAAGATGGGCTTCGGTCACGCGGTGCCGGTGACCTTACCTGAAGTCGGCGCGAAAGGATTTTGCGTACCGGTCGGCCCGACGGCGTTGTTGGCGCTTCAACCCGACGGTGACGGCATGGCGAAGCAAGTCATGACCAGCGGCGGTCCACGCATTCTTGGCGTGAGTCTCGGCGTGGTCGATCTTGGGCGAGCGCAACGCTGGGTCGAGCGTGGTTATGAGCGCAGGCTGGTGACCTATCACGGACTGTTTGGTGAATCGCTCCTTGCGCCCACGCAGGATGATCTCGGTCTTTCCATCGAATTTCATGCGATGCGGAAGAGCGGCTCGCCGTGTTCGACGGTGAGTAAATAGATCATCAAGAGAGGATCGGGCTGGATCAACGACGGACCACTTTAAATCAGAGGTCTGTATAAACCTCTTTGTCGCCCGCGATAAAAAGTCTTACGCCTTTATGCGGGTAATCGCAGACATCGTGTTCCAACCGCTGTCCGACCACGAGCGTGACGAGCGGCTCGTTCCCTGTATTGATAACGACATGCGCTGGCCCATTGCGCGCAAAGCCTAGAAAATCGCCCGCTTCGATGCTGTAGCGTTGATCGTCGATCACGGCTTCGCCATGCCCGGAGAGAATGTAGACGCATTCCTCTTCGTAATGATGGCGATGATATTCGGAGGATTCGTGACCGGGCATCAACGTCACGATCAGCGCGCCGAGCTGCGTTAAGCCCGTTATATCGCCGACGGGCTTTTTAAGTCGAACGCCGTTGGGATTCAGCGTGTGAACGGAGCGCGTGGGGCTCATGGCTTCGATATCAGCTGCTTTCAATAAGGCCGTCGGCTGCTTCACGGTTCATGCTCCGGTTTATCGACAGACCCGCGAGTTTTACACGATCGTCGCGAGCCGCCTATGGCCGAGACGATATGTCTGTTTGCGCCCATGTGAATCGTCTATAGGGCATACACACGAAATTTGACCGTGATGTGGAGGTTGACCGTATGTCTGCGAAACCCTTTCTTCAGCCTGAAGTTCAAGTACTTATGAACGGCATCGCGATGGGCGAGTCACCGCGATGGCATGACGGACGCCTCTGGTTTGCCGATTGGGGCGCGCAACAAATCGTCACCGTGGACCCGTTGGGGAATAGCGAGGTGGTGATCGACACGCAGCTTGAGCTGCCCTGCTCCATCGATTGGCTGCCCGATGGACGTCTCCTGATCGTAGCGGGCGCGGCCAGCTTGCTGCTGCGCCGAGAAACGGACGGTACGATCGCGACGCATGCGGATTTGCGCGTCGTTTCCGATCTTGGCTGGAACGAAATCGTGGTGGATCGACGTGGCTACGCGTACGTCAACGGCGGCCCGGGCGTGATTGCGGTAGTGACGCCAGAAGGCGCCGTACGGCAGGTGGCCGACAACATCGCGTTTCCAAACGGCATGGCGATTACAGCGGACGGTGCGACGTTGATCATTGCCGAATCGCATGGAAAACGACTGACGGCATTCGATATCGACGTAGACGGAAGCCTCACTCGTCGTCGTATTTGGGCAGCGTTGGAAAACGGTTATCCCGACGGCATTTGCATCGATGCTGAAAACGCCGTTTGGTACGGCGATGTGCCGAACAAACGCTGCGTACGCGTGCGTGAAGGCGGTGAAGTGCTGCAAACCGTCGCGCTGGATCGCGGCTGCTTTGCGTGCATGCTGGGTGGCGAGACGGGTAAAACGCTGTTTCTGGTTGCGACCGAGTGGCGTGGCATGGAGAACTATGTCGCGGTGGCCGCGGAACGCACCGGATTGATATTGACCACGGAGGCGCCAGCAGCAGCGGCCGGTCGACCGTGAATATAAAGCGGATTATCCGAGGTTATTTTTAAATCGATTACCATCATTACTGCCATACGTTGTCAGTAATACCGCCAAATAGACGGCCTACGTCATGGGTTTCATCGCTGCTTGCTGGCATGATGAACACACTTATCCCGTTACGCACGCACCCATGTCGTCACGTTCGTCCATTGCTCAGCTTGCACTCGCCATCGGCGCGCTGTTGATCAGCATGGTGTCGTACCAATGCGGCGCATCGCTGGCCAAGCATCTGTTTCCGCTGGTGGGTGCGCAGGGGGCGACGGCGTATCGCTTGGGACTGAGCGCGCTGATTTTGCTGCTATGGCGACGCCCGTGGCGTCGATCCGGCAGCCCTCGCGATTGGCGCGCGTTGTGGGGTTACGGGCTTTCGATGGGCGCGATGAACTTGGTGTTCTACATGTCGTTGCGCACGATTCCGCTGGGTATCGCCGTGGCGCTGGAATTTACCGGGCCGCTCACCCTGGCGATGTTCAGTTCGCGCCGCGTCCTCGATTTCGTGTGGATTGCGTTGGTGATCGTCGGCCTGGCGCTGTTGTTGCCGTTACGCGGACAAATCCATGCGCTCGATCCGATGGGTGTCGCGTATGCATTGGCGGCCGGCGTGGGCTGGGCGCTTTATATCGTGACGGGGAAAAGAGCGGGGGCGAGCCACGGTGCGGATGCGGTGACCTTGGGTACGTCGATTGGCGCGTTGGTGGCGATTCCATTCGGTGTCGCGCATGCCGGCAGCGCGTTGCTGTCGCCAACGTTGCTGCCGTATGCGCTGGGTGTGGCGGTGCTTAGCTCGGCGCTGCCGTATTCGCTGGAAATGATTTCGATGACTCGCCTGCCCGCTCGCACGTTCAGCACCTTGTTGAGCCTGGAACCGGCCGTGGCCGCCTTGGCCGGCGTGATGTTGTTGGGCGAGCAGCTAAGTTCGCTGCAATGGCTGGCGATTATGGCAATTATCGTTGCAGCGGCCGGCACAGCGTTGAGCGTGCAACGGCCGACGTTGACCGAACCTTTGGCGAATTGAGCGCCCTTCAAGGCGCGAATTTCGCCGAGCCAATGCTTCCGATTGGTCATACGATGAAATGACCGGGTGGTATTTGCGCCACGGGTTTTCCCCGATTATTTTTAGGTACTTACAGGGGATATCTCTGTTGCGCATCGCTGCAGCGGGAGAAACGATATGGCGGAAGGTTCGACCCATCGGGCGCGCATCGAATCCATCGATCTGCTGCGTGGCGTCATTATCGTCATCATGGCGCTGGATCATTCGCACGATTTCTTCGGCAGCCTGACGTCGCAGCCGACCGACTTGTCGACGACCACTCCCGCGTTGTTCTTTACGCGTTGGATCACGCATATCTGCGCGCCGGTGTTTTTTCTGCTCGCAGGAACCAGTGCATCGTTGACGTTAAAGCGCATGTCGAAAGCGGCGCTCGCCCGATTTCTGGTGACGCGCGGTGTTTGGCTGCTATTTCTCGATACGGTGGTGATGCGCTTCGCACTGCAATTCAACTTCGATTATCAGATGACGCTGCTGATCGTGCTATGGGCGCTGGGTTGGGCGATGATCGTACTGGCTGCGCTGATCTGGTTGCCGCGATGGCTTATTGCGACGTTCGGTATCGTGCTGATCGCAGGACACAACGCGCTGGATAATATCGATGCGACGCAGTTCGGTGCATGGGCGCCTGTGTGGCGTTTGCTGCATCAGCTTGGCCCGGTGCTCACCGTTGGCGATCACCTCGTCTTTGTGACGTATGTACTGGTGCCGTGGGTTGGCGTAACGGCCATGGGTTACGTATTGGGCTCGGTCTACGAATGGGAAGTTCGCGCCAGGCGCTCGCTGCTGTTTTGGGTCGGCATGGCGCTGGTGATTGGATTTGTGGCGTTGCGTTTTAGTAATGCCTACGGCGACCCGCTTCCATGGAGCGCACAAAAGTCGCCGGTGTTTACGCTTATGTCATTTGTGAATACCAACAAATATCCGCCATCGCTTTTGTTTCTGATGATGACGCTTGGCCCGGCGCTGCTGCTTTTACGTTTGTTCGAGCACGGCGTTCCCGCCTTGCTGCGCCCGGCGCATACTATCGGGCGCGTGCCATTGTTTTTCTATATCGTGCACTTCTATTTGATTCATGCGCTCGCGACTCTCGCGTGCTGGATACGCTATGGCACGGTGGCGAATATGTTTCAGTCCCCGGATCTCGCGCATTTTCCGTTTACCGCGCCGCCCGGTTGGGATTTTGGTTTGCCGGTCGTCTATCTGGTTTGGGCATTTGTCGTGGTGTCGCTTTATCCGCTGTGCAAATGGTTTGCGGATGTGCGGCGACGCCACGACGGGTGGTGGTTGAGTTATCTCTAAGATTTATTCCGTGCGCGTAGCCACAACTGGAGGCACCGCCGCCGCGCGCATTGCAGGCGCCAGCACCGACATCTGACCAAGCAGCCACAGCGCCACCATGCCGAGAGGCAGGTAATACACGGGCAGACTGGGCAGTTCATAGGACAGCATCAGCCAGATATTCAGGCCATACGCAAGCACCATGCCGATCACCACGCCCATGCTGACGATCAGGAAATTCTCCGTCTGAAAGTAACGCAGAATGTCGTGCCGTGTTGCGCCCAGCGCACGGCGCACGCCGATCTGCTTGCGTCGTTGCGCGACCCAGAAGCTGGCGAGTCCGACAATGCCGAGCGCGGTGACCAGCAACAAGGCCGCAATCACGCCCAGCAGAATGCGCGTCATCGCGACATCCTGCTGAAAAAAATCGTTGCGCAGATCGCCGATCGAGCGACTTTGCTGCTGATCGAGCACGGCTTCCGGCGCCGCTTTGACGGCGGCGACGCGCGCATCGCGCAGTACGCGTTGCAACTGATCGGGTTGGGTGCGAATAAGGTAATTGCCGGAAAAGCTTTTGCCTGGAAGGCCCGGCACAAAGACCGACCAATCCCGCGTCGCGACACCACCCTGGCCGCCATTGGGCCGCGCGAGATGCGCGATGACACCAGCAACGCGGAAGTGAAAAGTGTCCGTCCAGAATTCGTGGCCAAGCGGATTTTCGCCAGGCCATAGATGGTCCGCCAACGCGCGCGTCACCCACACTTGCGCATCCGACGGAACCCAACCGTTCACGGCGCGGTAGTCCTCCGCTTTCGGCATCGAACCTTCCGTCAGTTTCAAACCCAAAGCTTCGATGCTGCCCGGTCCGCCGACGTAAAACTCAACGACGCCAGCTCGCTTGCGCCCGGCGGGATCGAGCGCAATGCCAGCGGTCGCGGCGTGCTGTCCAAAAGGCACTTCGTTGATGACGCTTACCGATTGCACGCCGGGAATTCCGCCGAGCGCGGACAACATGCGCGCATTGAGATCGACCTCGTTGCAGTCGATGCAATCGAGCTTGATCTGCCCGAGCGAGGCTTCGTCTACGCCGCTTTGCAGATGCATCTGCTGCACGCGAGTCGCGATAAGGAAGCAGGCGTTGCACAACACCGCGCACGCCAAAGCGATTTCCATGGCGATAAGCAAAGTCGCCAGTCGATGGCGGCGAAGTGCGGAAAGGATCGGCGCGATATCCATCGTCGGCACTCTCATAGCGTTTTCAACTGCAGCGCAGGCGCGACACGACTGGCTCGGAACGCAGGCAGCAATCCTGCAAAAAGCGTTGCCGCGATAGCCGCCGCGAAGGTGAGCAGAAACATCGAAAGGTCCAGATGCACCAGATCCGCGTAGGCCGTCGGTTGTCGACGCACGATCCACAAACCCAACAGGGTGAGCAGCCAACCGCCGAAACCGCCCAGCAATCCGATAACCGCCGCCTCCATCAGACATTGCGCGAACACGGCGGTACGCGAGGCGCCGAGCGCTCGCCGCACGCCGATTTCGCCGCCGCGATGCAGAAACTTGGCGAGCAACAGTCCGACGGTGTTGAACAAGCAGATGACGAGGAAGGCGATCGCCAGCCCCGTTTCCAGCTTTACGTCGCTCGGCACCACATGATTGAAATCCAACCATCCCATCAGATTTCTCATGCGGGTATTTCCCGCATGGTTGAAGCGGCCGAGCGACATTTGCTGAGCGGCGTAATCGGTGACGAAACGACGATAGGCGGCGACTTTGGCGTCGTCATTCAATTGCACCCAGAGCGCGACCCATACACATGGCCACTCTTGCTGATTGCTCTGCGCTTTGATGTCAAAGGCGTGCCAGCACGTAAAGGGCATGAATTGATTACCGACGACGTCTTGCCCAGTCGAGAACGGGATCATGATGTCCTCGGGCCTCATATAGAAATCCGCCGTATCGCCGTCGGCGAACCGTCCACCGCTCACTGAATAAAACAGCGGCGAGGGACGCCAAGGCTTGAGTACGCCAATGATGCGCAGAGCGCTATCTCGAACGCGCAGCATATGGCCGACGCTGTCTGCGCCGCCGAACAGCTTTTTGTTGAGATCGTCGGAGATCACCACGTCTCTGGCGCGCGATTCGTCGTCCGCCGCGCTCCAGGCTTGGCCGTATTGAAACGGAACATCGAACATCGAGAAGAAATCGGCGGTCGTGGCCAGCAGATGCAGTTTTAGCGCTGGGCTATGCGTGTCCGATGCCACCACGTGAATATCGGCATTGGCGATAAGCGTCTGGCGATCGGCGCGATGCGCGGACCAAAGGTCGAATGCCGAGTGGTAATCCATCTCGTCGGGCGGCTCGTTACTGTCCTTGTCGTCGCCAATGGGATCGACCTGCGGATAGAAAATATGCGCGCTGCGCCCCGGCAGCGGATCGCCGGTGAGAATATGCATCACGGTAAGCGTAGTCATGCTCGCGCCGATGCCGACGGCAATCGCCAGTATCATCAATGCGGTAAGCACCTTGTTGCGTTTCAAGCTGTGAAACGCCATGAGCATGTAATAGCCGAACATTCCCTCTCCTTACGCCCCATCCGTCGTGCGTGTTCGCTCGGGAGCCCGCGGAACGACCTTGCGACCGTCCGCACGGCTCACAAGGCAGAACAGCAATCCATGTGCCAAGGCGACGCCGCTTAAAAAGGCGCTTATACATCAATACGATGCATGCCTCGTTCGTGAAAAAAGGAGTGTCCGCGGACATACGGGCGGACAAGCGGACATAAACGGGTTGGTGCGGCTGCTAGCAGCGGTGACATTCGATATGTGCATGGCTCCTCCGCAAGCAATCGTCGACCGGATGATTAGGATTCCGGTTTTTCGAGACTGTGATCGGTGGGTTGCGGCGTGATCGTCATGACCTTCAACCGTTCGGAATTTTCAAAGCGGTGCCAGACGCCTTGAGGCACGACGACAAGTTCGTTTTCGGTGAGAAAGACGCGTTCTTCCTTGTCGTGGATCAGCAGGATCGCGGTCGTGCTTCCTTCGAGCACCATCACCAGTTCGTCGCCGTTCGGATGGCGCTCCCATTCGCTGGAGCCGGAGTAGTAGCTCACGAACATGCCGCCGTCGCGATACGGCGCGACTTCGGCGAACCAGTCGGCGGGTTGATCGCCAAACGCCATCGCCGGCGTTCGGCCAGGCAAATGCCTGACGCTGGACAACACTTCGGTGAGTGACTTTTTCATGGGTAACGCACGCCGCTCTTCAACACGGTTATCGGCTGTCTTCGCGCTTTGCTTTGCGCAACAGCGTAGCGCCCAGTGTTACAAACACGACTGCCACACCCATAAATCCATACGACGACGGGTGTTGGCCAAAGATGGCGAGCAGAAAAAAGATGCTGCCGCTGGCGATATAGAGATAGCCGCTGCGCCTTGTGGTTTGAGCGTTGGACATGATTCTTCCGTGTTTGTGGATTTCTAAAGCCATGAGGGGTCATGGCCCACAAATACGGTATTCGCGTTGGTTCGAATTTGAAAGTGGATTTTCGGATCGGGCTCCGCGCGGAGCGGTCGACTTATTGCCAGCCTCCGCCTAGCGCCAGAAGGACCTCGATTTGGTCACGATTGAGTGTGGTTTGCCCGTCGGCGACCGCTTGTTCGGCTAACCATCGGTCGCGCTCCGCCGCCAGGAAAGTAAGGCTATCGATGCGTCCGCCCTTTTTCAGTTCTTCGGTCTGTGTGGCGCGCAATAGTGCGCTGTCGCGCGCTTCGCGCAGCGAGTCTTGTCGTTGCAAATCGGCGGCATAGTTGTCGAGCGATACTTCGACTTCGCGCAACGCATTCAAGACCGTGCCATCGAATGCCGCAAGGCTTGTATGGCTTTGCGCGTTAGCCTCGTCGATGCGTGCGCGCACCGCATTTCGATTCACGTTCCAGCTGATGCTGGGACCAAGGGCGAAGCGGTTGGTGTATCCGGTTAGCGCATCGTCCGCCTTGCCGGTGGAACCCACCGACGCGCCGAGTTTGATGTCGGGATACAGCGCCGCCGTGGCGATGCCAATGCGTGCCGTCGCGGCAGCGAGGCGACGCTCGGCCGCGCGTACATCGGGGCGTCGCTTGAGCAAGGCTTGTCCGTTGCCGATGGGAAGCGGTTGGTTCAAGCGAAGTGGCGAGCTGCATGTAAGAAGCGCGCGATCGTATTCCTCGGGCGGCCGTCCTGCGAGCGTCGCCAGGCGGAATGCGGCGTTGCGCTGCACGGCTTCGAGTTTCGGCAGCTGCGCCTGCGCCGTCGCCACTACATCGTGCTGCCGTTGATTTTCGATGGGCGATACGCGTCCGCGCGCCACCGACACTGCAGTCAATTGCGCGTAGCGCTGTTCGACCGCGATCCGCTGTTTGGCGAGCGTCAGTTCGTGTCCCGCGTTGCACATGTCGGCATACGCTAGCGCCGTATCGGCCACCACGTTGACGCGCACCAAGTCGCGCGCCGCCGCAGCGGCTTCGTCATCCGCGCTGGCGGCTTCTTCGCCGCGACGGATGGCGCCGAAGAGATCGAGGTCGTAGCTGATCGATAGGCCCCCGTTGTAATTTTGATACGGCTCGACGCCGACGCGTTTCAACACCGATTCCTCGGAAGGATGCGTCCAGGCCGTGGCCGCGTCCACGCTGCCCGCGAATTGCTGCGCGTTCGCCTCGTCTTGCATGGCGTGGCTGCGTTGGAGATTCGCCTCCGCCACGCGAAGCTGCGTATTGGCGGCCAGCGTTTGCGCGATCAAGCGGTCAAGCACGGGATCGTCGTAGAGTTTCCACCATTGGCCCGGCAACACCGACGCGGTAGTCGCCGTCGAGCTGGAGACAAAGTCGCCTTGCGCAGCCGGTGCGTTGAACGATGCATTCGCCGGAAGACGGTAGTTCGGACCGACCGCCGCACAACCGGCGACAACCACGCATCCACACAACACGAATAAACGTTTCGCGCTCACCATGACCGCCAACCTTTCGGCGCACTGGGCGAATGCACGACGACGGTGGCCGTCTGTCCGGGTACCAGCCGAATGCCCGACGGCACGTTGTCGATGGCGATACGCACCGGGATGCGTTGCGCCAGACGCACCCATGTAAACGCGGGATTGACGTCGGCGAGCTTGGCGATGTCGCCGCTGCGTTCGCGGTCTTCGATGGCCGAGGCGATGCTTTCGACATGGCCACGAATTTCGCCGGACACGCCCATCAGGTGAATGCTCACAGCGTCATTGAGATGGATGCGCTGCAGCTTGGTTTCTTCGAAATAGCCTTCCACGCGCAAGGACGACGTATCGACCAGCGCAAGCGCCGGCTTGCCCACCGTGAGATAGATGCCAGGTTGCAGCGTCATATTGGCGACCTGCCCGCTGACCGGCGCGCGGATCACGGTGCGGTCGAGATTGAGTTGCGCCAAGTCGCGCGCGGCGACGGCCTGATCCACGGCCATGCGCAGTTGCTCGACCTTGGTTTGGCCTTGTTCGATGACCTCGCTCGCCACCACGTTCGACATCGCGCGATTGCGCCGATCTTCGCGAATGGCTTGCGCAAGCGATGCGCGCAGGTTGCCGAGACTCGCTTGCGCCTGTTGCAGCGCCAGCGTGTAGCGCAAGGGATCGACCACCAGGAGCACCTGGCCTTTTTGCACAGTTTGGTTGTCGTGCACGCAAACGTGCGTAATCAAACCGGCGACATCGGTGGCGACGGGCACGATATCGGCTAGCACTTTGCCGTCGCGTGTCACGGGTTCGACTTGATAGCGCAGCCACAACGCGCGTACGGCGAGCAGCAACGCAGCGATCGCCAGCAGCGTAAAGAGCACGCGTACGATCTTCATGATCCAGCGATTGGTCACGACTTTATCCATAGTTGAAAAACGTATCGGCGCCCACGGTCAGGCCCCACCACAACAGCGCGAATAGCGCGATTTCCAGCACGCCCGCGTGGCCGAACACGCGGGTCCACGTCCAGCGCTGAAACAGGCCGCGCAGCAGATGCGCGCAGACGCCCGCGATAACGGCCCATACCAAAGCGGCGGGCACGTACACGCCCAACACATGCAGTTCTTCAAGCATGGCTATGCATCCTCGGCGGCGGCGCCGCGGGGAACAGGTTGCAGCGCATGCCCACCAGGGCGAGCAATGCCGGGTGGGTCGGCGGCGTGGAATCCGACGCACTCATGGCTGCAATGGCCAGATCGATGCGATCGAGCAATTCGAATGGCGGCGGCAGCAGCGCGCCTTTTCGTGCGCGTCGCTGAAACAACAACGCGATGCCGTCCAACACATCGTCGAGCGATGCTAGGAGCGATGCCGGCACGGTCGACAGCGAACTGCGAATCGCGATGACGTTGCGGCCGATGCGCAAATCCGCCAAACCGTCGGCCGCATGCAACATATCGTCGCCTTCCGCGACCGCCATGCGCGCCGCGATTTGGCCCAGACGGTCGACCGCCATGCCGGTCCAATGCGCAGCGCGAAACGGGCGCGCTAGCGTGGCCATCTGACCGATCTCGATCCAGTTGAGGCGCACCATGCGCTTCGCCGTCCAGCGCACATTGACCGAACGGAACATCTTCGCCACCACGATGGTGGCGACAATGCCACCCATTTGCGCGAGACCGACATTGATAAAGGTCGCGAAGTCCGCCACGAAGCGATCCAGAAAACCCAATGCTACGATCAAGCAGGAAAACATCGGCAACGCGCGCGCCGACAATGACGGGCTTGCTTGAACGTAACCGATCGCCAACAACGCCGGCGCCAGCGTAACGATCAACATTAGGTAGCCATCGACGCGGGGCAGCACCGCGAACAGATAGAACGCTGCGAGCGGAAATGTCAGCAAGGTGGCGCCGAGATAACGACCCAGCACGGGCGCAGGATCGTCTTGCGCGGCGAACGAACAGGTAATCAGCGCCGCGAAGGCGGCGGTGGCGGAGCCCGCGGGCCACGCAAGCAAAATCCACACGGCGCAATACAACACAATGGCGGTGGCGGTCGCCAACCCCGCCAGCATGGCCAGGCCGTGATCACGCGCGAGCGGAAAGCGCTTCTCGCGCGTTTTGCTTTTCTTTTTTTCCGGCTCGGCGACAGGCTTGTCCATATGGTGCGCAAGCCGGCACGCCTCGGCATAGGCGTCGACGAATTCGGCCACGCGCGTACACAAGCTCGCGGTCAGCAGGTCGCGCCATGTTGGCGGCGTATTGCGCTGGTTTGCCATATCGCGGCAGCGGATCGCCAATGCGCGGCCGGCGGCGTGATCGTCGTGCGCCGGCTCGGCCAGCCATGTGCGAATGTCGTCGATCAACGTATTCAGCGCGGAATCCAATGGCGCCATCGCGCTGAGCATATCGAGTCGATTGGCGCCGGCCGACGCGAGCGGCAGGATCGTCGACAGTTGTTTCTGCAAGCCCAGCACGATGCGCCGACCCGCGCTGGCCGGCCGCTGATCGAACGGCAGATGGATGGCGATCATGCCGAGTTCGGCGATATCCGTCGCCAGCTTACGGCGATGTTCGTATTCCAGCTGCGTGTGACGTTGGCCCAAGGCATCGCGCGTCCAGCGTGCGGCGTCAGCCAAGAATGCGCGCGCGCGGTTGCGAATGACCGGCGTCACGCTCCATGGCTGCAACAAGCCATGCACCATGCTGACGCTGACGATCGCCACGGTCATTTCCTCCACGCGCGAGATCGTGGTGGTAAAGACGTCGGCCGGATCGTCCAGATACGGAAAGCTGATAACGGACGTACTGAACGCGGCCATCTGGAACAGAAAAGCGCGCGGCGTGCGATCCAGCACCGCGAGGTAAATGCAAAAGCCCGTCCACGCGGCCATGCAGAGCACCAGCAACTCGGGCGCGTGCTGAAGATTGGGCACCAGCACGATGGATACCGTCGCGCCCGTCAGAATGCCGCCCAGGCGATAGAGAATTTTCGGTCGAAACGCGCCCGCCATTGGCTGCGCGGTCACGTAGACGGTGAGCAACGCCCACCATGGGCGCGGCAGGCTGGCCTCGAACGCGATGCCGAGCGTGATGGCCGCAGCGATAAAGCTGCTCACGGTAAACAGCAGTTTTTGCGGATCGAACAGAAACAGCGAGCGCGGCGAGAACGCCGCCCGGGCGGTGGCGGACATAACGAGTGAAAGTTGGAAGCGGGTGGGGTCGACGACAGGGCCGCAGAACGGCGGGCGATAGTGTGCCCGAAGAAAGCGATTTCGCTCAGATCAAAATATTGCTTGTTATCAGCAATAAAACTGCGGCTAAAGCGGGCATATGCACGCGCGCCGCATGCTTATGCTCGCGCGTTCAGCAACTAGACGTTCAGCAAATACAAGAAAAATAATAGAATTGAACGTGCATTCAAGAATAAAAGTTTGATAGATGGACATCAGCGCCGCGCGCACGTTTCTGGAAATCGTCAAGACCGGCAGCTTTGTCAGCGCCGCCGCCAACCTCAACCTGACGCAGACGGCGGTGAGCGCGCGCATTCGCGTGCTGGAAGAACAACTCGATTGTCCGCTGTTCGTGCGCAACAAAGCGGGCGCGCGACTGACTGCTTCTGGCGAGCAGTTTCTGCGTTTCGCCTCCACGATGGTGCAAGTGTGGGAGCACGCGCGTAAATCGGTGGCGCTGCCGCCCGGTCGCGAAATGGTGGTGTCGATCGGGGCCGAGTTGAGTTTGTGGGATCCGTTTTTGCGCGATTGGCTGGTGTGGATGCGGCATGCGTGCCCGGAGTTCGCGGTCAGCGCGGAAATCGACGAGGCCGAGCGCTTGGTGGACCGCGTTCAGGAAGGATTGCTCGACGTCGCCATCGTCTACGCCGCCCCGCAACGCCCGGGCGTGATCGCCGAATTGTTGTTCGAAGAAAAACTGGTGATGGTCAGCACCACGCCGGTGAGTCGCAAACGTCCATTACGGCCGGAAGATCACGTGCGCATCGATTGGGGCGATGCGTTTGCGGCGAGTTATCAGGCGGCGTTTCCGGATCACCCCAACCCCGTAGTGTCCATCAGCTATGGGCCGTTGGCGCTCGATTACATTCTGGCGATGGGCGGCAGCGGCTATTTTCGACAGGGTTTTGTGCGTCCTTATCTGGACGACGGACGCCTTGTGCCGGTGCCCGACAGTCCGGAGTTCTCCTACTCGGCGTATGCGGTGCATTCGGCGAAGGCGGACAAAGGCGTGATGGAACGCATCCGCACCGGCTTGCGCGCCGTGGCGCCGAAGGCGGCGGAGGAACGTGTTCGCCCACGCCATTGATGCGCGCGCGGCGCTTTAGTTCGGCGTCGGCACGAATTGCACGTGTTGTGCGTCGAACAGTGTCGCGACGAGCGTTCGGCCGTCCGACAGAAAAACGAGTTCACGCGGAAAGCCGGCAGCGGACACGCTGATCAACTTGGTTTTCGCAGGGCCGTCGATATCGCTCAAGCCGGCCAGCGCGCCGGCAGTGTCGTCGCCGAAGCGGCTGGATAGCGCCACCCAAACTTGTTTGCCATCCGGACGAGCAACGACACCGACCGGACTGGCGCCGATGGGAAAACTGCCGACGCCAGTTTCTTTGTTTCCCTTCAACCAAGCGTCCGCGTCGATTCTCAGCAGCGCGTTGCCGCCGCGCGCGGTGATCCAAAGATCTTTTCCGTTCGGCGATACCGCCACGCGTACCGGATTGCATCCGGCGGCCAGCGCGGCCACGACGGCATGCGCCGGATCGTTGCTGGCCTTGCCCAGGTCGATGCGGAAAACCAACCCTTGTGGATGCATTTTCCCGCGCGGCTGTTCCGGTTTGCAGATCGCCGGCATGCTGTCCGGGCCGCGTTGCGCGGTGGCATAGAGCCAGCGTCCATCCGGCGAAAACGCCAGACCCACCGGGGCTGTTGCCGTGGGAATACGGCCGATCAAGACATCGCCGTCGACCGTCCCTTGGCGCGCTTTGGCAAAGTCGAACACGCTGAGCCGCATGGCGTATTCGTCGGAAACGAACAGCGTTTTGTCATCCGGGCTGATCGCCGCGTAGACGGCGCCGGCCTTGCTGCCATCCGACACCACGCCGAGCACTGCGTTGCTATCGCCTTGCTCCAGGCGCAATACATCCAGCAACGACGTGTTGTCGTCGCCGGAGACAACCAAGGTGCGTCCGTCGTGCGAAAGCGCCGCGCCCAACGCCGGATGCTTAAGCGCAACGGTATGATCGACGGCGAAGCTTCCATTCTTGTTGCGCAAGACGGCCACCGAGCCGTGGCCTTTGCCGTCGACGACAGACACGAACAGCCAGCAGCTGTCTGCCGTCGGTATCGCCGAAAACGGATGCCCCGGCACCGCGACGCTGGTCGCTTGATTCGGAGCGGCGCATGCCGATGCATCCGCTTTCGCCATCGCCAACAAGCCCAAGAGACCGATCAGAAGACAAACGGCTTTCATCGCCTTGCACGTCCTGTGTGGATGGTTGGAGCTGCACTCTACCCAATACGCGATGAAGGTAATAAGTCGGCTTTACGTGTCACGCCGCAAAGAAGTCGCGAATGGCCTCGGCAATATCTTTCGCGTGCGTCTCCAGCGCGAAGTGTCCGGTGTCGAAGAAGCGAACCTGCGCATCGGCGATATCGCGCTTGAACGCCTCCGCGCCGGGCGGCAGAAAGAATGGATCGTTTTTGCCCCATACCGCGAGGAAACGTGGGAGATTCGCACGAAAGTAAGCCTGGAATTCGGGATAAAGCGCGACGTTGCTTTGGTAGTCGAGGAACAAATCCAACTGGATGTCGTGGGCGCCCTGGCGTGCGAGGTAGAACGTATCGAGCGCAATGCCGTCGGGTGAAACGAGCGATTCGTCCGCCACGCCGTGCGTGTATTGCCAACGCGTCGCTTCCGGTGCGAGAAAACCGCGCAAGGCTTCGCGATTCGCATCCGACGGATTTTTCCAATACGCCTGAATCGGATTCCATCCCTCGCTCAAGCCTTCTACGTACGCATTGCCGTTTTGCGAAATGATGCCAGCGATGCGTTCCGGATGTTTCACCGCGATGCGAAATCCGGTCGGTGCGCCGTAATCGAAGACATAAACGATAAAGCGATCGAAGCCCACGACTTCGGTAAAGCGATCGATCACCTTGGCGATATTGTCGAAGGTGTACGCAAATTGTTCGCGCGGCGGCATATCGGATTGACCGAAGCCCGGCAGATCCGGCGCAACGATATGGAAGTGTTCGCTGAGCTGCGGAATCAGATCGCGGAACATATGGCCCGCGCTCGGGAATCCGTGCAGCAATAGCAGTTTCGGTTTATCCGGCGAGCCGGCTTCGCGATAGAAGACGTTGAATCCGTCGACGTTGGCGCGGCGATAGCGAATGGCGTTCATGGTGTTTGCTCCAGGGGATAGGGGGTTCGCGGCGATGTGTTGCAGGGCGTCGTCGATGACTTTTTCGACGAGATCGGGCGCGGTGACGCTGGGGACGTGATCGACGGGAAATGCGCTGATGCGCGCGTTGATGCGTTCGGCGACGAAGCGCTGGGTTTGCGCGGGGATCATCAGATCCTGCTCCGCCAGCAGGTACCACGCGGGCACGTCTTTCCAGCGCGGACGACCGACCGGCACCGTGATGCTGGACGGCGAAATGGGTGGCTGCGTCATCGCCAGCGCGTGTTGTTCTTGCGGCGTGGCGTGTTGCGCGAAGACGGTGGCGAAGGCGTCGTCGGGAAGGCGAATCATCCCGTCGCTACCTGGTGCGAGTGGCGGGACTTTGTCGTCATGCCCATAACGATTGAAGACCTCGCCAACCGTTTCGCCTTCGTCCGGCGCAATGCCGGCGATGTAGACCAGCGCCTGCACCTTGGGCGATTGCGTCGCCGAGATCACGGCGCCCGCATAGGCGTGTCCAACGAGAACAACCGGCCCGTCGATGCGGGCGAGCACGCCATCGAGCGCCGCGACATCATCGGCGAGGCTCGACAAGGGCGACTTGAAAGTAACTGCCTTGATACCTTTTGAGTGGAGTCGTTCGACGACCTTACTCCAACTCGATTCGCCTGCCCAGGCGCCGTGGGCCAGGACCACCGTGGGTTTATTGTTAGCCATATCAGCCGCTCCTTTCGCGTGATGGTTCGGAAGGCGGGCGGCCTTAACGCTTGAAATGACTGTAACCGCCTCAATGTGTGTTTGAAGGTTATTCTCGACAAAGTAACTTGTCAAGCGCCAATTTGGCGGTTACTTTGGCCGCCAGGAGACATGCCATGACCCAGTCCGTTCCCGCCCTCTTCATCGCCGACTCGCCCGGACTGGATTTCCTCAATTCGGTCGCCACACCCGTGGACACGCCGGTCGACTGGCTGGACGACGGCGAAGGCCTGCTGATCTGGCTGCAGCAGGCGCAGCTGGTGCCCGAGGACACGCTTGCTGCGATGAAGTCGCGCGCGTTGCCGGGCGAGATCGACCGGCTGGCGGACCAGGCGCGCGACTTGCGCGAGTGGTTCCGCAGCTTTGTGCGGGAACACAAAGGGCAACCGCTGACACCTTCCGATGTACTGGCGCTGGAGCCGCTCAATCGATTGCTGAAGCGCAACGAAGGTTTCGACGAAGTGATCGCCGAGTCAGGCGACGCGTCGAACGCGTTTCGCTTGATTCGCTCGCGCCGTTGGAATTCGCCGGAAACGCTGCTGTTGCCGATCGCCGAAGCGATGGCGCGGCTGGTGTGCGAGGAAGACTTCACACACGTGAAAGCCTGCGAAGGCCCGACCTGCACCTTGTTGTTCGCCGATCACACGCGCGGACATGCGCGCCGCTGGTGCAGCATGTCGATGTGCGGCAATCGCGCGAAGCAGGCGGCGCACCGGCGCCGGCTGAAATCGACATCGCCCGAGGCGTGATGTTTTCGCGCATGCACGAACACGGCTAAACGCGTATTTCGCCAGCTGTTTTCGACGCCAAACCGATTGAACCGGAATGCCGTTGGGGGGTATGAACTAGCATCAGAAACGGTGCTTTGAGGACGGCCCATGCGTAGATCGCGGGTGGATCCGACCGGGCGGGGAGACGACGTCCGCGCCGACGACGAAGCCGCGCTGCTGGGTCGCGTGGCGGCGGAGTCGCGCGACGCGTTCGAAAAACTCTATCGCCTATACATTCCCCGCCTGCAGCGCTTTGTGCGCGGCGTGACCAAGCAACCAGCGCTGACGGATGAAATCATCGACGACACCATGATGGTGGTGTGGCGCAAAGCCTATACGTTCAATCACGCCTCGAAGGTGTCGACGTGGATACTCGCCATTGCGTATCGCCAATCGTTGAAAGCGCTCAAGCGACTTGGCCAATGGGAAAACCCTGAAACTTACGAAGCGACCGATATCGCCGCGCCCGGCCCCGACGACACGCTGCAACAGCAGGAACTTCGCCAGCATCTGGATGCGGCGCTCGGCACGCTGTCGCCGGAGCAACGCGCGGTGATGGAACTGACGTATTACTTCGGTTACGCCTGCCGTGAAATCGCCGAGATCATGGGTTGCCCGGTCGACACGGTCAAAACACGCATGTTCTACGCGCGACGCAAACTCAAGCTGTCGTTGGCGTCGCAACGGGAGGCCATATGAATGGTCGAGTGATCAAGTTTGAAGGATCGGTGCATGCGGAAGCCGATCGCCTCCTGCCCTGGTACGTCAACGGAACGCTGGCCGACGACCAACGCCTGCACGTGGAGCAGCACCTGGTCGAATGCGCGCAATGCCAACGCGAAGCGGCGTGGTTGCGTACCGTGCAGGAGGAACTCGCAGGCGATGAAGTCGACAACGAAGCACCGTCGAAAACGCAACATCTGCATCGCCGCATGGGTACGCGACGCCATACGTGGCCCGCGCCTTCGGCGTGGCGACGTCGCGGCAAGCAACTGGCGTGGCTGGCGGCCGTGCAAGCCGTGGCGATCGTTGCGCTGGGCGTCACGGTGTTTCATCAACAACACACGAACTACCACACGCTGAGCGCGCCGAACGACAAAGGTTCGTTGCTGGTGGTGGTGTTCGATTCCCACATTACCGAAGCGCAGATGCGCCAGCTGGTGCGCGTGAACGATGCGCGCATCGTCGGCGGTCCCACGGAAAGCGGCGCCTACATCGTTCGCGTGCCCGATGCGCGCGAAGCCGCAGCGAGAAAGATGTTGCAGGATTCGGGACAAGTGACCTTGGTCGAAGATCTTGGATCGGGCGGCATTCCATGAAGCGCGTTTTGCCCGTGCTGATTGCCTTGTGCGCGTTCGCGCTCTGCACGACCGTGCGCGCGGAAACGCAACCGCCGTCGCAAGTGTTGGTGATGCTGCGCATGGCGCCGCCGCATCTGCATGCGATGGATGACTACGCAGCCACCTATACCGCCTCGCCCGACGAAACGGCGCGTCGTCGCATCGCGCGCGAACTCGCGCGCCAGTACGGCCTTGAATTGGTCGACAGTTGGCCGATGCCCGATCTTGGTGTCGATTGCTTCGTCATGCGCGTCGGCGCCGGCATGTCGGCGGACGATATCGCCAAAGCGCTGACGAAAGATGTGCGTGTGGAATCGGCCGAACCACGCGTGGCGTTTCACACGCTCGCGAAAGGCGATCCGCTGTTTTCGCTGCAGCCTACCGCGATGCAATGGCATCTGGCCGAATTGCATGCGTTGACCACAGGCAAGGACATTGCCGTGGCGGAAGTGGATAGTGGCGTCGACACCTCCAATCCCGATCTCACCGGTCAGGTGGTGGAGCAAAAGAATTTCGTGGATGACGGCGCGTATCGCGCGGATCTGCACGGCACCGAAGTGGCCGGCATCATCGTTGCGCGCGAAGGCAACGGCGTCGGCATCGCCGGTGTTGCGCCAGAAGCCAGGCTGCTTGCGCTGCGCGCGTGCTGGCAAACATCCAACGACGATGCGGCGTCGACCTGCGACAGCTTCACGTTAGCAAAGGCCTTGCAGTACGCATTGGAAAAGCATGCGCAGATCATCAATTTAAGCTTGGCCGGGCCGGATGATCGACTGTTGCAACGATTGCTGGATGTAGCGTTTTCGCGCCATGTCACCGTCGTGAGCGCGGTGGACGACGCGGTGACGGATGGCGGATTTCCCTCTTCTTATCCCGGCGTGGTGGCGGTTGCCGGCGAAGGAAGCATGGGTCCAAATGCCGACGTCTTGCACGCGCCCAGCGAAGATATCCCCACGACCCAACCCGGGGAACGCTGGGACTTCGTCAAGGGATCGTCGTTCGCAGCGGCCGAAGTCAGTGGATTGGTCGCCTTGATCCGCCAGCTCTCACCGAGTATCACCGCTGCGCAGTTGCATGACGCACTGCATGCGAGAACTGCGTTAGGCTTGGCCTCAATGCGGCCAGTCACGATCGATGCATGCGCGGCCGTGGCGCAAGTGAGCCATCGTTGCACTTGCGACTGCGCCATCGCGCATGCCTCCGAAGGGGTGCCGCGCCGATGAGTACGCCTCGTGTTACGAACGGTCGTGGCAGTTCTTGTCGCCGTGTGTGCGCTGCAGTCTCAGGCGCAGGTCACGGGCAGCGCCACCTTCGTTTCCGATTATCGTTTTCGCGGCGTATCGCTCAGCGACGATCGGCCAGCGGCACAACTTGCGATCGACTACGACTTGCCGGCGAGCGGCTGGTATGCGGGCGGCATGCTTTCCAGCGCGCGACTCGATGCGACGCACACCGTACAACTGCTTGCCTACGGCGGGCATGCGTGGCGCATTTCTCCCAACCTCAGTTGGGAAACCGGCGTGCGCTATACGCGATTCACGGGACACGACAGCTACGCGTATGGGGAAGCCTACGTCGGCGTGGCGTTCAAACAACTTGTCGGCCGCGTGTATTACGCGCCGAACTATTTCAACGCGAATTATCCGGTGTGGTACGCGGAACTCAACGACAGCCATGCGTTGTTCGGAAATTGGTATGCGTTCGCGCATGCCGGTTATCTGCGGCGCAACGGCAGCGTGGAGGAGTATCACACCAGCCGTTTTCGTTCCGACGTACGGGCCGGCATCGGTTACGCGCTCGATCCGTGGAACTTCCAGCTGAGCTGGGCCACGGCGCGCGGCGCGCCCGATGTCGTGTTTGGTTATCCAGAAGCGATGAATGTCACTCGCGACGCCTGGATGCTTAGCGTGTCGTATGCGTGGTGATGCTATGGGCAACGACGCTTAATTAAATCGATTTCATCGTAACGACTAATAGCTCTTCTCACACGTGCAGTGAGAAGCGGGGGCGCTTGCGCCTTCGACTTCAAACTTCATCCCACAAGGAGGGATTTGACATGGTACGCACTGTGTTGCAAACGAAGCTCGTTCATTCCATTGTCACGGCCTTGGTCGTCTTGGGGGTGGCGACGGGCGTCCTGTATTCACGAGCCGCCGCCGCACAGGACGACAATGGCCATATCCTGATCGCCGATCAATTCAACAATCGCGTGATCGAGGTGGATCGCAAGACGCATCAAGTCGTCTGGCATTTCGGCAACGGTTCCGATCTGCCCGGTCCGC
Source organism: Dyella sp. 2HG41-7 (assembly GCF_021390675.1). Classification (NCBI taxonomy): domain Bacteria; kingdom Pseudomonadati; phylum Pseudomonadota; class Gammaproteobacteria; order Lysobacterales; family Rhodanobacteraceae; genus Dyella; species Dyella sp. 2HG41-7. The sequence goes on along the minus strand of NZ_JAJEJV010000004.1, from coordinate 302,480 downwards.
ATAGCGTGGTGGGCGTCAACGATGCGGAACGCTTCGGTCCGCTCACGCTGATTTCCGGCACCGGCACGCCGCCGGGTGGTTTGCCGGGATGTTCGGATCCGGTCAACGGTTGTCCGGACAATCGCGTGTTTATCGTCGATCCGAACGGCAACATTCTTTGGCAGTACGGCCAAGCCGGCGTCGGCGGATCAGGGCCCAATCAATTGAATACGCCAGTGCAGGCGCTTTTCACGATCGGGTTTCCGCATCATCTGGGCGCGCACGTGCTGATTGCGGATCAAGCCAACGAACGCATCATTCTGGTTGGCCTGAATCATCATATCGATTGGCAGTACGGCACGACCGGCGTGGCGGGCAACGGTCCGAATCAACTCAACAACCCCAATAGCGGAGAAGTGCTGGAGAACGGGCATATTCTGATTGCCGACGAAAGCAACAATCGCGTGATCGAAGTGACGGTAGGCGGAAATATCGTCAAGACGTTCACGGCAGGCGGCAGCGTCAGCGGCGCGGCGTTTGCGAGCCGGCTGCCCAATGGCGATACCTTGATCAGCGATTCGAACAACAACCGCATCGTGGAAGTAAACGGCAACGATCAAGTGGTGTGGCAGTACTTCACCAACACGCAAGCGGGCAGCAATCCGTCACCGGCGCCGACGCGCGCGGTACGCTTGCACAACGGCGATACGCTTATCAGCGATCAGTTCAATAACCGCGTGATCGAAGTCAACCATGCGGGACAAATCGTCTTCCAACAAGGCGAACTCAATGTCATGGGTGACGGTTTCAATCAGCTCAATGGACCGTACGACGCGAAGCAGATCGGCGACTTCACCGGACTGACGCCACCCTTTGATATTTTCTGACCAGTGCATGAATGTTTCACATGAAAGCCCCACTCTGTTGAGTGGGGCTTTGCTTATCTGAAAATTGAGAAAATGCTCACATTGATGTCAACGAATAGACGGATGCCATTCAGGCGATTCCGATAGTCTCACCATCGCGGACCAACCACCGCAACATCCCGCCCGGTTTAAAATCGGGTGTCCACGGGGAGATACCTACTTATGAAACGACATCTGCTTGCGCTGGCCCTGCTTTCTTCCATTCCGTTGGTGATGACCGCCACGGCTGCCATGGCACAAGACCAAGATCATGGCTGGCAGCAAGACGATCATGGATACGATCACGACCACGGTCATGACCACGACCACGATCGCGATCGTCACGACGACCACGGTTGGCGCGACGACGATCACCACGATCACGGCCGCCACGTCGGTTGGGATCGTCACTATCGTCGCGGCGAGTATCTGCCGGAGCGTTATCGCGGCCCGGACTACTACGTCGTCGACTATCCGCGCTATCGCCTGTACGCGCCGCCGCAAGGTTATCGCTGGGTTCGCAGCGACGACGGCGGATTCGTGCTTGTCGCCGTCGCGACGGGACTGATCATCAACGAAATCTTGAATCCCTGATTCTGCGTTAGATTCGTTGCGTCGATCTTCGAGGCCCCTCCCTTGTGGAGGGGCTTCGTTTTTTCAGGACGACTGCGCCAGCACGCTTTCGTGTTCCACCGAACGCGTCGCGCGTTCGCCATGAAACCATTGCAGCCATTCGCTCAATACGATCAAGGTCCAGATCGCGCGCGCATGATCGGCGACGCGCGTTTGGTGCTCGTTGAACAGCGCCATCGCGGCGGCCGAGTCGATGCCGACCGAGGCGAGTTCGCCGCCGGACAGATGCGCCAGCGCCCAATCGCGCAACGGGCCGCGCAACCAGCTCGCCAACGGCACGGACAAACCGCGCTTGCGTCGCGTCACGACTTCTTTGGGCAGATAGTCCAACGCGTAGCGCTTGAGAAATACCTTGGTGGTGAGACCGCGCACGCGCGCTTCCAGCGGTAGCGTGGCGGCGAATTCGATCACGCTTTGATCCAGGAACGGCGCGCGAATTTCCACGCCGTGCAGCATCGCGCCGCGGTCGGCTTTCGCCATCAGCGCATCCGGCAGGGAATGCTCGAAGTCGTAGCGTTGAATGGTGTCGATCAATCGCGATGCGTCGTGCTGCGTGTTATCCGTGGGCGGATCGATACCGAGCCGGCGCTGCCAGATCGGCGGCACACTGGCGACCCACAACAGGTGACGCGCAAGACCATCGAGATCTTGCCCGCGAATAAATCGCTTCAACAAAAACGACAGCGTGACTTTCTTGTCGCTGGTCGGCAGCGCTTCGATGGTCCGTTGCGCCAGCGCTTTCACCGGTCCTGGCAAGTTGGCGTAATAACCGGCCCAGCGCGCGCCAAGATAGGTGGGATAGCCGCCGAACAATTCGTCCGCGCCTTCGCCGGCCAACAACAAACGCACATCTTGCGAGGCGCGCTGCGTGATCAGCGACAGCGGTATCCACGCCGGATCGGCGAGCGGTTCGCCGGTGGAACGCACCAGTTCGCGCAGCATGCGCGGCACGTCTTGCGCGGAAACGCTGACGTCGATGAAATCGCAGCCCATATCGTGGGCTAGCTGCTTGGCGAACGCGCCTTCGTCGAATGAGGATTCGTCGAAACGAATGCAATACGCCGAGATTTTTTTCTCTGGACGAACACTGCGCGCCACCGCCGTCATCAAGGCCGAATCGATGCCGCCGCTCAGCAGCACGCCGTAATCGACGTCGATATCGCTCTGGCGACGCACCGCTTCGCGGAAAATCGGATCGAACGATTGCGTCGTCGGCGCGACGGTCGGCTTAGCGCTGGGGAAATCCCAGTAACGCATATGACGAATGCCGGTGGGTTCGATCACCACCATCTCGCCCGGACTGACTTTGCGCACGTGCTTGAGCGGACTCATCGGCGACGGGCAATAACCCGAGCGCAGATAGTGCGCGATGCTGGCGGGATCGATCTGCATATCCGGCTTGCACGCTTTCACCAGCGCGGCCAGTTCCGAGGCGAAGTACACCGTCTGATCGATCACCGCGTAATACAAGTGACGTTCGCCGGCGCGATCGCGGGCGAGAATCAAACGTTGATGGCGGCCGTCCCATAGCGCGAGCGCGAACACGCCCTGCACGTGCTCCAGGAACGACAAGCCTTTTTCCAGATACAACGGCGCGAGCACGGCGATGTCCGTGCTCTGCGGCATGTCGTGCCCGGCGTCGGCCAGCTCACGACGCAGTTCGCGGTGATTGTCGATTTCGCCGTTGCAGGCGACGATCACGCCGGCTTCGTATTCCAGCAGCGGCGGCTGATGCTGATCCACGCCGCGAATCGCGAGGCGGTTGGTGGCCATAGCCAGGTTGGCACGCGAAATATAGGCATCGCCGTGCGGGCCGCGGTGCGCCAGGGCCTCGAGCATCGTTTTGGCTTTCTGCTCAAGGTGCGGAAGCGGATGTCCTCCATCCCGACTCAAGAGACCGCAAATTCCACACATGTCAAAAATGCTCTGATCGAAGCGGCGGGCGTCGTCGGCCCTCGTCTGGCGATTGTAATGGATGGGGGTTATTGGGACCCGAACGAAGGCCGACATTAGCCCCTCCCCCTCCGGGACGCGGGAGAGGGAGTTAGAGCGCGATCAGCTTGAGCGGGCTCTTCCGCCAGGCGCCCAGATCCTCGACATGGCCCGGACACCGCGTCAGCGCGGGCGCGATGGCCTCCGAGCCCAGGTCGGGATCGATCACCACCAGCGCCGTACCCGCATTGTGCAAGGCGTGGCAGAGCGCTTCCGGGCCCTGCGGCGCCAGCAAGGGAATGCCATACACCGGCTTGCCCAGGTACATGCGTAGCCCCCAGGGGGTGGCTTCTTCGATGGTGTAATCCAGCGGAGTGTTTTCGACAAAGATGATCGCCTGGTAGCGCTCTGGATGCGTGGCCGCCGCCAGCTCCTGCGCCGCGATGCGGTTGTCGTTGAGCGAATGCACGCCGTACGCGGCGCCCGCTTTCACCGCCAGCAACACCACCATCCATACGCCCAGCAACACTTTCTGCTTGGTCTGACGCAGATCGACCCGATGACGCAGCTCGAACGCCAACAGCAAGGCCAGCGGAAGGAACAGCGGCAGCATGTACAGCGGCAGGCGCGACTGCACCAAACAGAAGAGCACGAACGGAATCAGAAACCACAGCACCAGAAACGATTCGACGGCATGGTTGTTCTTCCATTCGCTCCATTGCGCCGAAGAAGCGCAACGGCGAATCATGCGACCCACGGCCGGCCACCACGGCAGCAACCCCAGACCCAACACCGGTACGTAAATCTTGATCCAACCGAACCATCCGGCGTTGCGGTGATGCGACGCGGTGAAGATGCGGTTGTAGACCTCCTGATGCAGAAAGTAGTGCAGCAACCCTGCGTAACGCACCACCACCACCAGATACCAGGACAGCCCGATCAACAGGAACAGCACGATGCCGCTCCACGGGAAAAAGCGCCCCAAGCCGCGCCAGCCGTCGCGATGCGCGATAAACGGAATGATCGCCAGCAGCGGAATCAAACCCGGCGGCCCTTTGGTGAGAAACGCCAGGCCCCAGCCGATCCACATCAGCAGTACGTAACGCTTGCGCCCTTGTTCGCGCTCGTCGAACGCCGCGCGCAAAAAGCCCAGCATCGCCAACGCTTCGCACACGGTGAGAAACGCATCCGTGCTGACCGCATTGCTGGCCACGAACGGCGCCAGCGCACAGCCGTAGATCAGCGCGGGCAGCCACGGTTTTTCAGGAATCAGTCGACGGCCGATGGCGTAGGCAATCAGCAACATCAGCACGTACGCCAGCGCATACGGCGCGCGCACCGCCCAGCTGTTGCGACCGAACACTTTGATCGACGCGGCGATCACCCAATAGGTGGTCGGCGGCTTGGAGAAATTCACTTCGTCCGGGCTGTACGCCGGCGCGAGATAGTTGCCGGTGTCGAGCATCTGCAGCGCGGCGACGGTGTAGCGACCTTCGTCGGGACTCCACAGACCGCGCGTACCCTGAAACGCGAAACCGAGCAGCAGGCCGAAGCAGATCAAAGCGATCAGCGGCCAGCGTGTGGCGTGCTCGGTGTTGGGCCACAAGCGGTTTTCCATGATGCGGTCGTTCGGCATGTGGGGGTTCCAAAAAAGCGCCACAGGCCGTCGATGCGCGTCGGCAGGCGGGGCGGTCGATGGTTTCGCAGGCGTGAGCGCCTGCGCCGTGCTTATCGGGCAAGCCCAAGCCCGCGATTGTAAGCGACCCTAAGGGTGCGCGTGCTGCGGCTCCGCCGACGTCTCCTCGGAGGCCTGCACCCCGAACAGATCGGGAAACGCCTGCACGACACGACGCGCTGCGTCTTGGGGCGAGATATCGCTGGTGATCAACGCGCTGCTGCGGCTGCCGTACGGGCCGTAGACCTTGGCGTCGGTCACCTGGAACATGCCCACCGTCGGCACGCGCGATGCGGCCGCTAGATGCATCACGCCGCAGTCGGCGCTGATCATCAGATCCACCGCCGCCATCACCGCGCCCATGCGCCGGATGCTGCTGGAGTAATAACTGGGCAAGCGCGAACCGAGCATCGAGCGGCCATGCGCCGGGACGATCTCGACGAGGTCGCTGCGGGGCGACAACTCTTGCAAGGTCGCGATGAAATCGTTCCACCATTCGGTGGGATAACGCTTGCGGCCGGTGGCGTCGGCAAAGATGCCGATGGTGCCGGTGGCGCGACGCGGCGGAAGCTCCGACAGCAGCTCGCGCAGCACCGCCTTGCCGTTCGCGCGCTCGCCTTCGGTAAGGCGGATATCCATCGCCGGGAAACCCAGCGATTCGCTCTGCGCCGACGGCGAAAACCAACGCGCCAGCGCCACGGGGCGCTTGGCCATATGGTTGGGCGCCATCGCCTCCGGCACCACGTGGGTCAGATTCGGCGCCTTGCCGGGCTCGCCGAAACCGAGCTTGTACGTGCCGCGGAAAATGCGCGCAAGCGTGCGACTGAAACCGGAGCCGATGCACGGGTCAATGATCAGGTCGTAGTTCGTCTTGCGAATCCGAGAAATCAGCGAGAGGAAACTTACCGGATGCTTGAACCCGCGCCGCGGCAGGCAATACACGTTTTTGACGCTGAAATAGGTGGCGAACACATCCGCGGCCAGCGGACCTTCCGCCACGATGTCGATCTCCGCGCCTTTATACAAACGCTCCAGTTCGGCGATCAGCGGCGTCATCAGCAGCATGTTGCCCAGCCGATGATTCGGCCGGCAAACGAGGATGCGATAGACACCTTGCCTGGGAATGGCGCCGGCGCGCGAGTCGGTAGCGGTAGCGTTCAAATAACACCTGACGAAAGGGTGGCTGCACAGTGGCGTCTGACCATCGTGACCGATCGACACTTCGGGTGTCTTTCGTGGTCACGTGGCGGCGCGTCCCTGGCAGTACGGCTAAGGAGTGTGGATCGGCAAACTTAGTGCAAACTTATCGATTCGTTATCGGACCGTGCACGTCCAAGCGTAGCCGAATAGCGGCGCAAATTCGGCCCCGGCGAAAGCCTCGCGTCAGTCAGGCGAAAGATTTTGCTCCCTTGCTATAGTTCGGAAAAAACGGTCATGGCGCGCCAGCCGCACGACCATGCACCTGCATCAAGCTTGCGGAGGGGGTCGTTCTGAACGTTCTGATCGTGGAAGACTCCGCGCGACTGCGCGACTCGCTGGGGCGCGGACTCACCGCCTCGGGATTCACCGTGGATGTCGCGGCCAACGGCACGGCCGCCTGCCAGCATCTGGATACCTACGAATACGAGCTGATCGTGCTGGACTTGGGCCTGCCCGGCGTCGACGGTTTTGGCGTGCTGCGCCATATCCAGGGACGTGCATCGCGCCCGCGCGTGTTGGTGCTGTCGGCGCGCGACCAGACCGCCGATCGCGTGGACGCGCTGAATCGCGGCGCGGACGATTACCTCGTCAAACCCTTTTCCTTCGACGAACTGGTGGCGCGTCTGCATGCTTTGGGTCGTCGCTCGAAGGATGCGCAAACGCCGCAATTGACGGTCGGCTCGCTGAACCTCGATCCGGTCGCGCGCGTTGTGCAGGTGAACGACACATCGCTTTCGCTGACGCCGCGCGAGTTTTCGTTGCTGGAATTGTTGCTGCGGCATCGCGGGCGCGCCTTTTCACGCAGCGAAATTCTGGAGCGCCTGGCGGGCAACGAATCGAACGCATCGGACCGCAGCGTGGAAGTACTCGTCTTCGGTCTGCGGCGCAAACTTGAGCCGGTCGGCATGAGCGATCTGGTGCATACGCGGCGCGGCTTCGGTTACGTGATACCGAAAGGCTGATCGTCATGACGATCCGGTCATCACTGTTCGCACGCACGCTGTCGCTGCGGTTCCGCATCACGCTGCTGGTGATTTTGGCGATTGTCGTGATCCTCGGCACGGCCACGCTGGTGATCGACTACCGGGTGGACAACGAAGTCGCGCAGCGCGCGGACGCCAATCTGCTGGAACGCGCGCAAGCGCTGGCGGATATTTTCAACACGCAAAACAAAGCGTCGTCGTCGCGCTTTCCCTCTTACCGCATTCCCACCTTTTTGGCGGACAGCGGCACGGTGTTGTTTCATATCGATTGCCACGATCAGCACGTGGTGTCGTCCGACGACGCGGCGTCGCTGGCGTGGCCGGCGCTGTCGCAGGGGCAATCGGTCGCCTTCGCGGATATCGTGCAGCCGCACGATATGGACTTGCGCGCGATTACCTTGCGCTTCTCGCCCGAATCGCATTTCACGCGCGGTCTTGCGCCCGATGGCAGCGTAAAACTCGCCAGCACCGCCGACGCGGCATCGGGCTGCCTGCTTGGATTGGCGGTCGATCGCAGTGAAGTGCTGGATTTCCAGGAATCGATGGATCGCATCGAACTGGGCTGCGTGGTGTTGGGATTCCTGGCCGTCGCGATCCTGGCGCCGCTCTTGGTGATGCGCGGGCTGCGCCCGTTGTCCGGCTTGGCCAAAGCCATGGAACGCATCGGCCCCGAGACGCCAAGCGTGCGCCTGGCGGACATGCGCATCACGGAACTGTCGCCGTTGACCGCACGCTTCAACGAGGTGTTGTCGCGCATGGAAGAAGGGTTGTTGCGCGAACGTCAATTCGCCAGCGGCGTGGCGCACGAATTGCGTACGCCCTTGGCCGAGCTTCGCACCGCCATCGAAGTGGAATTGCGCTATCCCAGCGGCCGCGACACGCATGCGATCCTTACCGATCTGGGCGAGGTCGGTACGAAGATGGAGCGCATCGTCACCGCGCTTTTGATGCTGACGCGTATCGAGGCGGGCATCGAAAAGCTCAGCGTGCAGCAGGTCGATGTTTCCGCGTTGACGCAGGCGTTGATCGAACGGCACGGAGATCGCGTACGCCAACATGCGCTGACGTTACGTACGGATATTGCGTCTGCCATCGTTTGGAATGCCGACCCAACTTTGCTTGATGTCGTGCTTGGCAATCTGTTGAGCAATGCGCTGACATACGCGTCCACGGGCAGCACCGTGGTCGTGCAATGCTCGCTGCTCGGTTGGTCGGTGATGAACGCCGCGCCGGATCTCAGCGCCGAAGATGTGCTGCGCATGAAGCAGCGCTTTTGGCGCAAAGGGAAAGATGCCGGCGTGCACACTGGGCTTGGCCTGGTGTTGGCCGCATCCGCCGCACATGCGCAATCGCTGCGCCTCACGCTTTCGCTAAACGAAGGGCACTTACTCGCGAGCGTGACGCCCTAAGGCTTGAAATGGTGAATAAACCCGACCTGGAAACCGCCCGGCAACCAGCTCAGGATCAACGGCGAATGGCGGCGCGATGCGTATATACCGAAACCCACGCCCATCGCCGCACCGACCACCACATCGCTTTGCCAATGCGCGCGCGCTTTGACGCGTGCGACCGCATCGTAGGCAGGCAATAGCGCAAGCGCGTACACCGCAGGATGATCCTGGCCATAGGTCGCCATAAACGGCGTTACTGCGGCGGAGATCGCCGAGACTTCGCCGCTTGGAAAACTTTGCGCGTGCGTTCCTTTAAAAAACAGATCGGGGTTGGAGGTCTGCGACGGACGTTCGCGCTGGAACGAATATTTCATCGCCTCGGTGGTGACGCCGGTGAACACCATCGCATCCACCGAACGCCATAAGGTATCGCCGAACGTATCCTGATCGCCGAACGCCAACGCGCCAACGCCGACGCCGGCCACCGTGCCGTAGAGCAAACCCAGTTGCGCGTTGCGATTCCAAATGCCGGAATTATCGTAGGCGACGCGATGATCGATGCCGAGAAATCCCCCGCCCGCAAAGGCGTTTTCCGAGATCAAACTGGCCGCCGACAGCGCGGCCAGAAACGGCAAGGCGCGCACGATGCAACTCCCGAGGCCTCCATCGAGGAAACCTCGCTAACCTATCGACCATAGGCGTTCGTTCTTTCGATTCGCTTAGGCGTCGGTGAAAATTGCGATGCACGCGCACGGCAACGATGTGCGTTGCAGTCAACGTTCATGAACCTCATCGCGTTGTCATCTGCGCCACGCATGCTTCAAGCGAACGTCGTCTGGCGCATTCCTCGGCGCGAGAGGACAATAACGGCGATACGCCAACCGAAAACCTGCCATTCGGGCGATAAAAACATGGCCGATATCCAGCATCACTGGGACGACGTTTATCAAAACAAGGCCGCCGACACGGTGAGCTGGTATCAGGCACGCCCTGATACATCGTTGATGTTTATCGCGGACAGCCGGCTTCCGCTGGATGCACCTTTGATCGATGTCGGCGGCGGCGCGTCCACGCTGGTCGATCATCTGCTCAATCAGGGTTACGCGGATATCACCGTGCTCGACATTTCCACGCACGCGCTGGCGCAAGCGCAAGCGCGTTTGGGCGCGCACGCGCAACAGGTGCGCTGGATCGTCAACGACGTGTCGCGCTTCGAACCCGCACGCACGTACGCACTATGGCACGATCGCGCCGTGTTTCATTTTCTGACGGACGACTTGGCGAGAGCGGCTTATGTAGCGGCGCTCCGTCGCAGCCTTGCGCCCGATGGTGTCGCGATTCTGGCGACCTTCGCCGCCGACGGCCCTACGCGTTGCAGCGGCCTGGATGTCGCACGCTACGACGCCGATGCGCTGTATGCGTGGTTCGCGGACGATTTCGAGCGTATGGCGATCGGCCGCGATGCGCACATGACGCCGTGGGGCGCGACGCAAGCGTTTACTTACTTGCGTATGCGACGCCGAGCAACATAGCGCCATGTCGCTCCCTCCCCTACTACACGTAGAGGAGGGAGAGGTCATCGCGCGTCCACACGACCCTGGCAAATGGATGGGTCCGCGACGCATAAAAAAGAGGGCGCCATATGCGCCCTCTTTCGGCTTCCTTGGTAAGACAACACAACCTTCGTTGCTCCCATAGGTCCTGCAGCCCACTTACATATCAACGATGTTGTCGTTCCCGCGCTTCATTGTCCTTACCAAGCCTTGCTACCCTCGCCGGCACCCGCTTCACTCTGTCCGAACCGGCCATCCAGCGCGCGATGGCCGGTTCACCCACCGGCTTTTTACTGTGCTCTCGATCTCGTGCTTTACGTGTACTTCGATGCGATACCTGTCCAGACTCTTCTCGACCGTTTCGGCGGTCGGAGTGGATCGTGCGCGCGTCGACGCCACGGCGCGGTGCACGACCGGTGAAAAACATCGCGATCTTGCTGAGCCCCAGATAAAGCGGCAGTGCAGCCGCTAGTCTGTGCGTTCGCTCGTCACAGCGCGTGCACACGCGCTGCATGCATGAGTTACGGAATTTGCGCTCGACCGCGCGATGCGGCCGTCAACGGCTAGGCAGTGACCTTTGCTTCTTCGCTGTCGCCCACGCCGCGAAGCAGTACGCGATAGGTATCCCTGCCCGCTTCCTTTGCCATGTACATCGCATCGTCGGCGAGCTTCATCATGGCGTCGGCCGATATTTCGTCTTTGCAGATCGCTGCGCCGATGCTCATTTTGACGTTGACGCTGGTATCGCCCACCTGCACCGTCATATGCAGCCGTTCCCACAACGAGTGGATGAAGGCTCGGGCTTGTTGCAAGTTGTCCATGTCGTCGCACAACACCACGAATTCATCGCCGCCGATGCGCGCGACCACTTCGCCCTCGCGCACCAACCGTTGCAGGCAGCGACCGACTTCCGACAACACCGCGTCGCCGATAGCGTGACCGTAGGTATCGTTGATCGACTTGAAATTGTCGATATCCGCCAGCGCCAACAGCACCGGCGTTTTGCGCCGCTGCGCTTGTTTGAGCGTGGCCGATACGCGTTCGCTGAAGAAGCGCCGGTTGGCCAGACCCGTCAGCGAATCCTGATGCGCCAGCCGCAGCAATTCGCGCTCGACATTCTTGATGTGCGTGATTTCGGTGGTGAGCACGTAGACGCCGCGAATCGCGCCGTCGGCGTCCCGATCCGGCACGTAGTGCGCCTGGAAATGCAGGAACTTGCCCTGATGCGGCGCTTCGTATTCGAACATCACCGATTCGCCCGCGTACGCGCGCGCCAGCGGGCCTTTCAGTCGCTCATACAACGCTTCGCCGCGCACTTCGCGCACCGTTTTGCCAATGATCTGCGCGGGCGTATCGTCGGAAACCTGTTCGACGAAGCGGTTGATATAGGTATAGCGCTGCGACATGTCCACGCGCGCGATCACGGCCGGAATATTGTCGGTAATCGTGCGCAGTTGCACCTGGCTTTCGAGCAGCGCCTGCTCGACGCGCACGCGCCGAGACACGTCGCGACCGGTGTAGATGATGTCCATCGTGCTGTCGTTGTCCGGGCTCTGCACCAGACGCGCGAACGCTTCGATCCACACGTACTGACCGTTTTTATGCTGCAGACGATAGGTGGACGTGATGGTGCCGCCCTCGCTGCGCAGCCTCGCCACATCGGCGGCGACGCGCTCGCGATCCTCGGGATGGATCAGATCGGGGCGCGGCTTGAGGAAATCCTCCACCTCCCAGCCGAGCAAATCCTTGATCGACGGCGACACATACATGCGATCGCCGTTGAAGCGGATGCGCATCACCAGATCGCCGGTGTGTTCGGCCAGCAGGCGATAGCGCAGCTCGCTCTCGCGCATGCGGTGTTGCAGGCGATCCTGCTCGGACAGCGCCAACGCGACCGGCAACGCGACAAAGCACGATACGCCGATAAACACCTGCGCCATCACCACGCGCAACGCTGGCGTAACGCCCGCAACGAGGTTGAACGGACCGATGTTCAACGTGGTGACGATGGTGATGACCAGGGCGATGATCGCCATACCGATCACCATGCCCACGAACCGATGGCGGAACACCAGCAGCAACAGCGGCGGGTAGATCATGAACGCCATCGGGATATGCGATTCCAGAAACACGCCCACGGTGATGGCGGTGAGCAGGAGCAGATCGCGTATCAGGATAAGGATCTTGCCTTTCTCCACGCGGCTCCATTGACGCGTGACCATCACCAGCGACGTGCTGCCGGCGATCACCATGCCCACGAAGTGCGCGCGGATCAGCGTATTGATGCGAATGCCCAGATCCGGCGACGACCACAAGTGCAGAATCGTCACCGTTACCGGCGCGCACACCGCGGCGGCGACCAATGCGCCGATCACACCCACGCGGGCGAGATCAAGAAACCGTGTCCGCTCGGTGATCTGCGGAAAGCGATGGCGAATATAGGCGCCGACCATCAGCGTTTCAGCGGCATTGCACAAACAGATCGCCACCGACGTCATCGCCGGATCGCCCAGATAGAGCTTGGCGGCCAGCGTGCCGATAAATCCGGCCAGCAGGAACGACCACGTCTGCGAAAGCGGCTTGCGTACCAGCCAACCGATCAAGGCGCCGTTGGACAGCCACAACGCGACCGGACTTTGGTTCGCGCGCGCCAAACCCAGGGCGTACACCGCCAGCCCGCCCGTCACGAGGACGGCGGCTAGCAGCGACCATAGGTTTTGCGGAAGGCGCCTGGCGAACACGAACGGAGGTCCTATACGGGAGGGCAAAGCCCACGTATTGGGACCGAAGCAAAACTCCTGCCAAACCGTGACAAGGGTTTAACAGTGCGTCGTGAGGGGCGCTAGAGGGCCCTAGGCCTACGCGCGATGCGTCAGATGTGCGCCTGACGGGTCAGCCGCACGGGGGGCGTTTCGGCCGGGGTTACCCGTTTGAGGCGGATATGTCGGCGTTGATGTAGATCGGATTGCCCACCAGCAACAGCTCCCCATTGGCGCCGCGCACATTGGCGCGTATCCAGTGGCGTTTGTCGTCGCTGGGCCAATCGAACGACTGGTTCAGCGAACCATGCACGACCGGCTCGATCTTCGGCTGCCACGTCTTGCCGTCCAGCAGGATTTCGACGCGAGAGTCCTGCGGCGCCGTGGCAGTTACGGTAAAGCGGACGCTTTCGCCGGCGTTGGCGGTTATCGCATCGCCCATTTCGGCCGTTTGATGTCCGACTTGCGCGGTGAGATTAAGCAGTCGATCGCGCGTGCCTTGCGTGTCGATAAACACATGCCCCGCGCGAATGCCGGCAAGAATCGCCGGCATCGACAGTTCATTTGCGTGCACTACCGTAGTAGGCGTGCCGATCAAACCGCCGCCGGGCAGCGTAAGGGACTGCTTGGCGTTGTGATTGTCGCTACCGCCGACCGCGGTGAGGCGATAACCCTGATCGAGCAGATGCTGCCAGAACGGAATGCCCGAATCGGGGAGCATCGCATCCATGCCGTTTACCGCTTCGATCGCTTGCACGAGATGCCAATCGACCGGTTGCGCCGGTTTCGAACCGCAGCCCATGCAGGTTTCGTCGTCGGGACGAACGGGATGATTGATGGATATCAAGCCGTGCAACGTGGCGACGTTCTGCAATAGCGCATTCCAGCTTGGGACATCTGCGCTGCCAACACGAAAATCCACCGGATCGTCGGTGCCGAACAGATTCGCGTGCCCCGTAAACGTGGTGATCTCGCGCGCCGGTATGAGCAGCAGGCGATCGAAGTACGGCTGCAATTCGCGCATGTCGTTCATTTGCGAAACGGTGTTGTGATCGCTCAACGCGATGAAATCGAGCCCGCGTTGCACCGCTGCGTCGACGGTGAGGAACAACGGACACGGCACGCGCTGAGCGCCGCTTTGGTTCTCGCAACTGCCGTCGCTATGCGCGCCGTGCATATGCAGATCGCCGCGATACCACGCCGCGCCTTGCCGCAACGGCGGATTCAACACCTCGGGCAACCAGGCGGGATCGCCTGGATGCCCAAACCAGACTTTTGCGGTGTAAGTGGCGCTGACCGCGGGTCGGATATTGGGAATGCCAAGCAACAACGCCCAGCGCCCGGCGCGAATCGGCCCGGGTAGAAACGACGGCGTCGCGTCGGTGGCGCTGATCGTGAAAAGTTTTTTGCTGCCGCCGGTCCATCCGCGAAAGCCGTCTTGTCCGTGAAAACCGTCCGGACCGAGGATGCCCAGATCGATGGTGGTGCGCTGATCGCGTCCGTCGTACTCGAATTGCACGGTGATGCGCGTGACGTTCGCCGGCACCGTAAACGGTACGGTGCGGTAGGTTTGGTTGTCGTTGCCGTGGATCTCGCCCTTCAGCACCAGATCGGGCGCGTTGTCGCTCGCATGCACGAAGGCAGCGAGGCATAACAGCAGAACCATCAAGGCCAAAAGGGGAATCGTGCTGACTGGAAGCGATGCTTTCATGGCGATGAACTCACGCGCCCTTTTGAGGGCAGCGTTGCGGTAATAAGTCGACCTTGCCGTGCGAATACGTAAGCCGAGTGCTCGGGAAAGCGCGGCCATCCCTGGCCAAAACACCTCCTGGGGAGACAACTGATTCGTCGGTCAAAACCGATACATCACCGACGCGCGGAACGAACGACCCAGCAATGGACGCGCGATAAACACCGTCGCGCCGGCATCGCTGCTCTTCAATTCGCCCGAACGCGGATTGCCTTCGGTCAGACCCAGCGAGTTGTTGAGATTGTCCGCATACAGGAACAACGAAAGATCCGGCGTCACTTGATAGCGCGCGCTGAAGTTGATGGTGTGGTACTGCGGCAATTCGACCGAGTTGGCGGTGTCGGAATAACGCTTGCCTTCGTATTCGTAACTCATCTGCAATCGCAGCTTGTTGTCGAGCAAGTTAAAGCCCGGCACGATGCGCAGACTCTTTCTCGGCACGCGTATCAGCTGGTTGTCGTCGTAGTCGAGCAGCACCGGCTCGCCCGCCGTGATGGTGGTGTAGCGCAGGCCTTTGTAGCGTGGATCTTGCAGCGTGGCGCTGTATTGCACGTCGAACAGTTTGGACGGAAAGATCGTGCCTTCCAGTTCCAAACCGTAGGTTTCGGTGTCTGCGTAACCCGTTTCCGCGGTCGATGCGCCGGTGTTGGGATTGAACACGTAGTTGCTGAAACCGACGTTGTTGTATCGCGTGTAAAACAACGTCTCGTACGCTTCGATGTAGCGATTGGCGAACTTATAGCCAATTTCCGGCAGGATCATCGTCTGCGTTACCGGCACGGCGGTCGGCGAGGTGATGTACGTGCTCAGGTTCGGCAGGCGGAAGGTGGAGGTATAGCGCGCGAACACGCCTTGGTGATCGGTGAACTGATAATTCGCGCCGAGCGTCCAGCCCAGTTTGTGGAAGGCGTGATCGTAGCTGGCGTACTGCCCGTTGCCGGTAAGGATGCCCGAGCTCCACGGCGTACCCAGATTCGCCGTGGTGGACAATTCGGTCCAACCGCGCGTTTCCACGCGTTCCCAACGCGCGCCGCCGTCGATGCGCAGTTTGTCGGTCGCCTGCCATTCGTCGGAGAAGTAGAACGCATCGGTGTCGGACGTACCGTGCGCATGCGCCCACTCGTAACCGTTGTTGTAGATGCCGTCATCGGTGAGCGCGCCGATCGGCTGACCGGCTGCGTTTACCGCTTCAAGGTTCAGCAACTTGGCGTTGTTTTCCGTATCCAACAGCACGGTGGACGAGAAGCGGTCGAAGCTTTGATTGAAGTGCGCGTGGTAATAGCCCAGCGTCACGTCGTGTGTCTGATCGCCGAATTCGAACTTGCGCATCAGGCGCGTGTTCGACGTCAGTTCGTCCATCGGCATCGTGATGCCGCGCAGGCCGCCGAGTATCACCAGACCGTTGCCGTTCTGGCTGGTGTTGTTGAACGCCGCGCCCGAATCCGCGTAGTACAACTGCATGCCGGCGGCGCCCGGGTAGTACTGCTTCAGTCGCGACGCCGCGGATGCGTAAAACGCCGATGACGTTTCGATCGCATTCGGATACACACCGTTGCGTTGCGTATTGGTGTCGCTATAACGCAGGTCTTCCGCCAGCTTCCAGTCGTCCCACAGGTTGTAGTCGAACTTCACCGTGAGCTGCGTGCGCTGCACATCCGTGCCGAGCGAGTTGTCGAAGTTGTAGTAGCTGCCGTTGCCCTGCTGCAGCTGCATATGCTCGGTTTCGGGACCGGCCACGGTGCCGTAGTTGCCGTTGAAACCGGGCACGGACACCAGATCGCCGCTGGTGTTGCGGTACATCGGGATGCCCAGATCGAAATACACGCGATCGTCCAGTCGCTTCACATCGATGCTGACATCGCCGTTATCGAATTGCTTGGACAAGGTGGCGCGCAATTGCCCGCCGTTGTCGCCGTTGTAACCGGGATCGCGAATATTGTGATCGACGCGAAAGAAGCCACCAGTACTGAATTTCCAGCCGTCGCCGAGCGGCGCGCCGAACCAGAAATCCATGCGGCCGAGGCCGTAATTGCCGGCGGTGTACTTGATCAAACCTTCAGCCGAATCGCCGACCTGACGCGGAATAAAGTTGATCGCGCCGGCCGGCGCGTTGGAATAGAAGATCGACGACGGACCGCCGCGCACCACTTCCACGCGATCGATCGTTTCGTCCAGACGAAACGCCTGGTCGGCATTCAAATAACCCAGCGCCGGATCGTGCTGCACCGGAATGCCGTCTTCCAGCAGTTGCACCGAACCGAAACCGTCGACCGGAATACCGCGCGCACGAATATTGCCGCTGGCTTCGCCGCCGGACGATTCCACCCAGAAGCCCGGCACGGATTTCACCGCTTCGGTCACGCTGGTGGGATTCTGCATGCGCAGACGGTCTTCATCGATGGTGGTGATCGAGTAGCTCGTTTGCGCGCGCGTGCGCACATCCACACCGGAGCGCGCCGTGACCACGACGCTGTCGAGATCTTTGATGCTTTTGCTGGACGGCGTGTTGGCGTTGCTTTGTGGATCGGAACCTGCGCTACCGGCCGTCGCTACCGCAGCGGAGGCCGGATTGCCCGCATTGGTTGCCACGTTTCCCGGGACGATCGTCACCGTGTTCGGCGTTACGAAACGATACGTTAGACCCGTGCCCGTCAACAGCTGACGCAACTGCTGCTCCGGCGGCAAACCCGCGTCGGCGCCGGGGCTACGAATGCTGTCGGGAATGTCGGAACCGTAAACGATCTGCAGCCCGGCTTCATGCGAGAAATTTTCCAACGCCTTGGCGAGCGGCATCGGTGCGATGGCCAGGGTGTGCGGCGCGGGCGCGGGAGCTTGTGCGAACGCCGTCAACGGCGCGGTGGTGCCAAGAACAAGGGCGATATGAAGAGCTAAGCGATTACGCATGGTGGAGGCGACCTTGAGAGGGTTGTCGTGCCGCAGGCGATCGGCGCATCGCGCGTTTCTCGCCTGCCTATACCTTTCAAGAGTCCCCCGCAGCGCAATCGGGTACCGCTAGTTCGGTGAATTTTTTCTTACAAGTGCCCGGATTTGGTTTCGGTTTGATGCAAAGCCGCCACCACGCGGATGCGATCGGCGTCGTCGATGATGCGCACATCCGGCAAAGTCGACAGATACGCGACGAACGCTTGCGGATTGTTCGCATGGAACACGCCGCTGATGCGTTGATCGGCGAGGTGTTCGTTTTCGATCACCAGCGGCTTGCTGGTATACGCGTTGAAACGGCGCGCCACATCGCCGATGGTTTCGTGCTGGAAGCGAATCTCGGCCGGCAGCCATGCGGTGGTCTGCGCAATTTGCGCAGGGCGCACGTCGCTGGCGCTCGCCGTATCCAACTGAATCTGTTGTCCGGCCGTAAGATCGGCGACCGCAGGGCTGCCGAGCGACGCGGGGTCCCAGGTTTTGGTCGACGCCTTCGGTACGTTTAAGACACGCACGCGACCGCTGATCACGGTGAGCGTATCGCCGCTGGCATCGCGTCGTACGTCGAAAACCGTGCCGATGTCTTGCAGCATATGACCGCCGACGTTTACCAGCATCGGCCGCGCCGCGTCCTTGCCGACGTCGAACAGGGCATGGCCGCGCACGACTTCGATGCGGCGATAGTGTTCGTCGAAATGCACGTCGATGGCGCTGTTGCGATCCAGTTGAACCAGGGTGCCGTCGACGAGTTTCAACGAATGCACGGTGTTGGTGTCGTCGCTATAACTCTGTGCAAAGCGCAAATCGGCGGGCGCGTGCAATGGGCGCCATTGCGTTACACCCAACCACACGACGGCGACGGCGGCCACGGCGGCGAGCATGCCGGCGAGCGCGCGTCGCGTGCGGGCGCCGCGCGCAACCGGCGCGTGCTGCGGAGGCATCACATTGCCCACCAGTGGAAACAGCACGACGGGGTTTTCGCGCACCGCGTTATCGACCAGTTCCGTCGCCGTAAGCTTTTCGAGCGCGGCGGCGGCTTTCATATCGCCGTGCATGCGCACGATGGCGAAATATTCGGCCACATGCAGGGGCGAGGCGCGCAGCCATGCCAAAAACGCCAAGCGCTGGCGTTCGCTGAGCGGTTCCTGGTTCTCGATGTACCAGGTCACCGCCTGTTCGGTGACGCGTCGCGCCTGCCGCGCCGCGTCGAAGGGGGTTGATTCACTCATACTCGGCCATCCTCTGCCGGCACGCCGCTAGGCCTTTCACAATGTACTTCTTCACCATGTTTGTCGAGATGGACATGCGTTCGGCGATTTCGCGGTACGACATGTCGTCGCGGTAATGCATGATCAGCACGGCTTTGCATTTGGGCGAAAGACGGTCGATCAGCGCGCCCAGATGCTGGCGGCGCGCCTCGCTGTCCATCTCCGCTTCCAGATTGGTGGGCGCCACCAGCTGCTCCACGACCTGATCCAGCTCATCGCTGCCCAACGGCTGCTGCTGGCGGAGCACCGCGTGCTCCTTCACCAGGTTGGCGGCCACCGTAAACAGATACGCCTCGGGGCTGCGGATATTGGCTACGTCCGCCGGCTCGATGCGCAACAGGCGCACGTACACTTCCTGCACGAGATCTTGCGCGTCCCAGCGATGCGCCACACGCCGCAAAAAATAATTGCTTAGCGTCGCGCTTTTTTCCGCGAACAGCGCAGACCATGTCGCATGCTTTTCGCGCACCGAGCCTCCCTCGACCGTGTCAGCCGGAGCAGGCTACGGTTCCCAGAAAGGTCCAGAGCCTATGGCTCGGCGGTGACGTTTTCGTGAAAACGCGCCGTAAATCGTTGCACCCTCTCGCGTCCGTACGAAGCCGCATGGACGTCGTTCATCGCGAACTTACGTGCGCAGCGCATTGAATGGAATACAGATTCGCGGCGCATCGTTGTCGTGCGGCTCGACGAAATGTTCCAGCCAATGCGGAAACAACACCAGCAGTCCCGCTGACGGGCGCAGCTGGATGTCCTTATATGCATTCGCGCCGTTGCCCTTGGCATAGGAGTTGTGCACGCCGGGGCGCGGGTCCTTGAACACCAGCGCGCCGGAGCCTTCTGGCGCTTGCAGATAGAACGTGCCGCACAGCAGCGCGCCTTCATGCATATGCTGGAAATTGAAGCCGCTGCGATCGTGGATATTCACCCACGACTGGACCTCGAACGCAGGCTCGCCCACGCCCGTTTCCGCGAACGCCTGCATGCAGTAATGCCTTATATCGCGATGCAAGCCGGCGAAGATCGGCTGCTGCAGCACCGCGTTGTCCACGCTGTTCCAGCCGCCGCGATTGGTGCGCCCCGCCGGCTCCGGCGCCGCGGCGCGCATCGCGAGGATGGCCCGCGTCCACGTGGCGAATTGCGGAGACAAATGGCTGAGCGAGATCTGCCAGATACGCGTGGGGAACAACTCGAAAGGCCGCGCGGGAGGTCGATCTGTTTGCGAAGGCGCTGCGCTATCGCCCATCGTCACGCTGTAATTCCAATTCATCGGTGGTGCCGGATGCGTTCGAAGGACATCCGTATACACCATCCAGATGGCCGCCGATGGTTCGCGCGTTGCCCTTCACTGCGACCGGATCGAGCTAGCGCGCTATTGCGCTGCGGCATGCGCAGACCTCTAGCCAACTGGTAGGGTGGACTGATATAGATCGATTGAAATAGGGGATCTGCTGCAATTTTCAGCAGTACGATCGGGCCTCATCCTCTTATCGAAAGCGCGCACCATGCTTGAACGAATCCGCCTGTCCAACACCGGCGCCACCCGGCATCTGTCGAAAATCGCCATCGCCTCGCTGCTGTTGCTGCCGCTCGCCACCTATCAGGTGTCGGCGCAAACCGTACAAACCTTGGATGGCGGCTGGCGCTTCCGCCTGATGCAAGGCGACGCGCAAAGCAAGGCGCATCACGATGCCGCCACATGGCACACCGCGGCGGTGCCGGGCACGGTGCAGACGGATTTGATGGGGGCCAAGTTGCTGCCCGATCCGTACTACCGCGACAACGAAGCGCGCGTGCAGTGGGTGGGCCTTGCCGATTGGCAATACGAAACCACGTTTACGGTGAACAAGGCCACGCTGGCGCGCGATCACGTCGATTTGGTATTCGACGGCTTGGATACGTTTGCCGACGTCTATCTCAACGGCAAGAAATTGGTCTCCGCGGACAATATGTTCCGCGCCTGGCGCGTACCGGTGAAGTCCGCCTTGCACGCGGGCAACAACACGCTGGAAGTGCATTTGTATTCGCCGATCAAACGTTTGCTGCCGTGGCTGCTCAAGCAACCGTACGCGTTGCCGGGCGAATTCGATTCTGCCTTCGGCGACGAACCCAAGGGCAAACAAACAGCCAACTATGTGCGCAAGGCGGCCTACCAGTACGGCTGGGATTGGGGCCCGCGCATCGTCACCGAAGGCATCTGGCAGCCGGTGCATCTGGATAG
The DNA here is from genome assembly GCF_021390675.1 of Dyella sp. 2HG41-7. Classification (NCBI taxonomy): domain Bacteria; kingdom Pseudomonadati; phylum Pseudomonadota; class Gammaproteobacteria; order Lysobacterales; family Rhodanobacteraceae; genus Dyella; species Dyella sp. 2HG41-7. Next base: position 281,294 of record NZ_JAJEJV010000004.1, on the reverse strand, counting down.
CTGGAACGCGTTGCGCGTCGACGATTTCCATATCGAGCAGAAAACCGTCAGCGCCGAATCGGCTCAAGTCGCCGCGCAATTCGACATCGATGCCGACGCAAGCAAGCCGCTGCATGTAAGCGTGGATGCGATCGGTCCGGATGGCCAGACGGCGGCGCATGTCGAGCAGGACGTGACTGTCGACCCCGGTACCAATGCGATCAGCCTGCCGTTGCGTATCGCGCATCCCAAGCGCTGGTATCCCGCCGGTTACGGCGCGCAGGACATGTATACGTTCAAGGCCAGCATCCGCGATGCCAACGGCGAGCTATATAGCGCACAGCACGCCACTGGCTTGCGCACTATCGAATTGCGCCGCGAGAAAGATGCCTGGGGCCAGAGTTTCGGATTCGTCGTCAACGGCATTCCGGTGTTCGGCAAAGGCGCCGACATGATTCCGTTCGACAGCTTCCCCACCCGCGCCACCGATGCGCAGATGGAACGCGTGCTGCAATCGGCACGCGACGCCAACATGAATATGGTGCGCATCTGGGGCGGCGGCTATTACATGCCCGACCGCTTCTACGAACTCACCGATCGTCTCGGCCTGCTGGTGTGGCAAGACTTTATGTTCGGTGGCGCGATTCCACCGCGCGATCAGGCCTTTGTAGACAACACGCGCGAAGAAGCCATCGAGCAGGTGAAGCGTCTGCGCGACCATCCCAGCATCGCCTTGTGGTGCGGCAACAACGAAGTACAAACCGGCTGGGATTCGTGGTCCGATCGCGTGGCGCTCAAAAAGGCGATTTCGCCCGAGGAACGCGAACGCATCGTGATCGGCATGGTGAATCTTTTCAGCAATACGCTGCGTAATGTGGTGACGCAGTACGACAACACCGTGCCGTATTGGTCGAGCACGCCGAGCACCGATTACGAGGGCGACGCGAACGTACTGGACGCGGGCGACTATCACTACTGGAACGTGTGGTCGGGCGAAGCGAAGCCTGTCACCGAATACCTGAATATCACGCCGCGCTTCCAGTCGGAGTACGGACTGCAGTCGTTCCCGGACATGCGCACCATTCGCGCGTTTGCGCAGACCGGCGACATGCAGCCGGAATCGACGGTGATGCGCGCGCATCAGAAGTTCGACAGCGGCAACGGCAACAAGCGCCTGATGTTGTACATCACGCGCAGCTACGGCGATCCCAAGGATTTCCCGTCGTTCGTCTATTTGAGTCAGGTGATGCAGGCCGAAGGCATCCAGCTGGCTGCCGAGCATTTGCGTGCGTCGCGTCCGCAATCGATGGGCTCGATGTATTGGCAGCTCAACGACGTATGGCCAGGCGCCTCGTGGGCCAGCATCGATTATTTCGGCCGGTGGAAAGCGCTGCAGTACCACGCGCGCCGCTTCTACGCGCCGTTGATGATTGCGGCCTTGCGCAACAACGGTACGACGACGGTGTCGCTGGTGTCCGATCTCACCGCGCCCAAGCCGCTTTCGTGGCGCATGCGCGTGATGGATTTCGCCGGCCATGTGCTGCATGAAGACACCCAGGCCGCCACGGTTGCCGCGCTGGCGAGCACCAAGGCGGGAAGCTACACGGACGCCGATCTGCTGAAAGGCGCCGATCCCCATGCCACGTTTGTGGTGTTCCAATTGATGGATGGCGATCAGGTCGTGTCGCAGAATCTCGTGTACTTCGACGAAGCCAAAGCGCTCGCGTTGCCGCTGCCGCAAATTCGCACCACGATCGATGCGGGTACTGACGGGTACACGTTGACGTTGAGCACCGACAAACTCGCGCGCAACGTGTGGATCTCGTTCGGCGATCTCGATGCGGATGTTTCGGACAACGCGTTCGATTTGTTGCCGGGCCAGAGTAAGACGGTGACGGTGCATAGCAAGCTTGCGTTGGAGAAGTTGAAGCAGGCTTTACAAGTTCAGGATCTGGCAGGCGTGATGCACAAGTCGCCGTAAATTTTCGCTCGTCATTCCGGCGAAAGCCGGAATCCAGTTCAAATATGGGTCCGAAGGACACCAATTAAGTTTTGAGTGCTTCGCACAACGTATTGAAACTGGATTCCGGCCTTCGCCGGAATGACGGCGTTACTAAAGAAGAGGATTTGCTTGATGTCGACACGCCGCGATTTTCTAAAACTGATGGGCGCCGCCGCCGCAACCGGCGTCGCCGGCTTGGCGATATCGGGACCGGCTTTCAGTCAGTCGTCGACAACGTATGTCAGCAAGCGCCCGCCACTCGCTAAACGCAAATTTGTAAGCCAAGCCGTAGAGCGCCAGCTCGCCACGGTCAAAGCATCCATCGCCGATCCCAAACTCGCGTGGATGTTCGAGAACTGCTATCCGAACACGCTCGATACGACGGTGGAGCTTGGCACGCTCGATGGCAAGGCCGATACGTTTGTGATCACCGGCGATATCGATGCGATGTGGCTGCGCGATTCGTCGGCGCAGGTGGTGCCGTATATTCCGCTCGCGAAAGGCGATAAGTCGCTGCAGCGGCTCTTTCGCGGCTTGATTCGTCGGCAGGCGCGCTGCATCCGCATCGACCCTTATGCAAACGCGTTTCTGCCCGATCCGCACGCGGCGCCGCTCGATTGGGCGCGCCACGATCACACGGATATGAAACCGGGCGTCGGCGAGCGCAAATGGGAAATCGATTCGCTGTGTTACCCCATTCGATTGGCGCATAGCTATTGGCAGGCGACCGGCGATACGGAACCGTTCGACGACGACTGGCGCCAATCCATGCATCTCGTGCTCAAAACCTTTCGCGAGCAGCAGCGCAAAGGCGGCCCCGGTCCGTATCATTTCCAACGCTTGTCCGTCGTTCCGACCGAATCCTTGATGTTGGACGGTTACGGCAATCCGACGCGCCCCAACGGCATGATCCATTCGATGTTCCGCCCGTCGGACGATGCGTGCCTGTATCCGCTGTCTATTCCTTCCAATCTGTTTGCGGTATTGGCGCTGCGGCAGCTCGCGACGATGAGCCGCGCGATTCATCACGACACGGCGTTCGCTGACGATTGCATCGCGCTGGCGGATGAAGTGGAGCGCGCCACGCAAAAAGACGGCCGCATGCACGATGCGGAAGGCCGTGAATTTTGGGCCTACGAAATCGACGGATTCGGCAACCAGCTGTTTATGGACGACACCAACGTGCCGAGTCTGCTGGCTCTGCCGTATCTCGGTTGCTGCGATCGCAACGATTCGGTTTATCGCCGCACGCGCGATTATGTGTGGAGCACGCGCAACCCGTATTTCTTCCGCGGCAAAGCCGCCGAAGGCATCGGCGGACCGCACGAAGGTCTGCGCATGATCTGGCCGATGTCGATCATGATGTACGCGCAAACCAGCAACGACGTTGCGCAGATTCGTCAATGCTTGACCTGGTTGCGCGACACCGACGCGGGCGCGGGCTTTATGCACGAATCGTTCGACCAAGACGATCCTTCGCATTTCACGCGGTCCTGGTTTGCGTGGGCGAATACGCTGTTCGGCGAACTGATTATCGACGTGCAGCGTCAGTATCCCGCGCTGCTACGTGGTGGCCGATAAGCCGTCTAAACGACGTTGTTGCTGTACCAAAATCTTTCACCGGACTGACGGTATAGAACAGCGCGCTGAACGCATTTCACGTTTTCGCGTTGCGTATTCGATCCGTTCATCGCAAGCGCATTGCGTTGTGCCACTGTGAGCTCCCCGTGCCACCCGCCGAGCTGTGGCGCCTATCCACGTGCAGGAGTTCTGTCATGCGTAAACTCATTCCAGTCGCACTCGTTGCGTCGCTTTTTGCCATGCCGCTGATGGCCGCTCCGCAGTCGCATGGTCACGGTGGTGGCGGTATGTCGTCGATGAATCACGATGCGCACGGCGACGCCGTGTCCGCTGAAGCGAAATCCGCCAAAGCCGCCGGCGGCAAAGTGGGGCCGTCCGTGCGTAGCGTTTCGCGCGACAAATCGCACGGCAAAGGTCTCAGCAAAACCAACGGCAAAGGCCACTAAGTTTGCTTCGCGTCATCGAACGCGATAATCCGAGTCCGCGTTCGTTGACTGGGCCGCACGAGCATCAGCGTGCTCGTGCGGTCTTTTCATATCCATCGTTGCGATAGACGATTCGACTCAGTCGGACTTGCCAGATTTGTCATCCGCAACCGTATCGCTATTCGGCACCACCGTAATGGTGATCTTGGACGGATGTTGGCTGTCGTGGTGAATCGCGTTATGCGCGATCACGCCATGATCTTCGTCGACGTTGTTGCCGCCGGTGTTGAGGTTGCGATCGAAGCGCGGGAAGTTGCTGCTGGAAACATCCACGCGCAGCTTGTGCCCGGCTTTGAAGTAGTAGCTGGTATCGATCGGCTGGAAGGTAACTTTGTACGTCTGCCCGGGCGACATCCACGCCAGCGGCTTGTCGTAGCCGTTGCGGTAACGCATACGCTGAATGTTTTCGGTGATGTTGAACGCCCGACCGTCGGGATACACGTCGATAATCTTGAAGGTGAAGTCGGTGTCCTTGGCGCTCGACGACACGTACAGCGTCACGGTGATCGGTCCGCTCACTTCGGTGCCTTGCTTGAAGGGTTCTGAGTCGTAGACCAGGATGTCGTTGCGCGTTTCCTGCGGACGCTGATCGTAAGAGCCGAATTTCACCGCCGTGCCCTGGCAACAACCGCCGCCGCCAAATGTCGGCACCGGATTGGCTGGGTCGTAGACGAACTGATCGGGATGATCCACATCCGGCGCGGCAGCGACGAGCTTGCCGTTGCCGTAGAGCGTATTGGCCTGCCCTTCGCTCGTGAAATACAGATCCTGCGTCGTCGCGCCAGCAGGCGGCCAAGTCTCGGCATTCTTCCAACGATTGGCGCCCATCAGGTAGTACATCACCTTCGGTTGCTTATCGAGCACGGGGCTGTCTTCGCCCTTGAGGAAGTGATCGAACCAACCGAAGACGAGGTCGTTGTAGCGGAAGCGCGCATCGCCCATGTCGAGATCGCCGACCATGGTGTGCTCGGTGGCGCGCGTGTAACCGCAATGCAGCACCGGCGCGATGATCGCGTATTGCTGATCGGCGACGGCTTTGGACGCCGTGCGGCGCACTTCGTTATACGCGGCGAGATTGGGCGACACGGACACGTCGAACCAGCTCATAAACCACAAGCCGGGCTTGTTGATCTTCATGTTCTCGTGCCACAGACCGCCCTTGTACCAAGCGGGATCGTTCGGCGCGCGCGCAATCATGTCGCCGCCGGTCGCCACCGGCATATGCGTTTCGAAAATGCCCGGCGGTCCGCCCACGGCCTTGATCATGTCTTTCTCGGGCAAATGCCAGAACGCCTTGTCCCAGTCGACCGTCGGCATCTGCGGCGCCAGATCGAAGAAATGCGAGGCGTTGATCAATTCTTCTTGCGTGGTGTTCGACGGGAACATTGGCCGCACCTGGTTCTGGATGCCGTAGTCGTAGATCCAGGAAATAAACAGCATCTGCACCGCGCCGCCGCGATACCAGTTGCCTTGCTCGTAGTACGGGCCGACATGACCGACGCCAGCGCCGAAACCTTGCACATTGAAGGTCGCGAGCGACGGATCGTTCTGCGCCACCACAGCCATTTGCCATTCCGCCGTCGATGAACAACCGGTGGTGCCGACTTTGCCGTTGGACCACGGCTGCGAGGACATCCATTTCAACTCATCGGTACCGTCGCTTAGCGGCATGCCGAGAATGTCGTAGTTGCCTTGCGAGAAGAAATGCCCGCGCTCCTGCACTTCGACATACGCGTAACCGTGCTTGACCGCATCGAGCTCGCGCGTCATATCGCGCGGCGCGCCCAGCTTCACGTCCCAGAAATTGAAGTTGTACGGCGTGCGCGAAAAGATGATCGGCACCTTGTCGCTGCCTTTGGGACGATAGATGTCGGCCGCCATCAATTTGCCGTCGCGCATCTTGATCATCACCTTGCGGTCGATGATCGCGACTTTTTCGAGTTCCGCCTCGGTGGCGTTGCGCTTGGCGATCATTTCCGCCTGCGGATCGAGTCGTTGCTGCGCGGCGACGGGTTGCGCGGCGATCAGCGACAGTCCAAACGAAGCCAACGCTCCGGCGAAGGCGGTAGCCATGTGAGTACGGCGCATGTTGTATCCCCTACGAGTCGTTCCCCGAGTGTCCGCCAGACGACAGCTTCGAGAAACCATGACTAAGGGCATAGAGCCGCCGAATGTTCGGCGACTTGGCATCAAGTCAGTCGAGAAAACACTCCGCGATCGGCGCGCCTTCCATCACCAGACGAAAAGTCGGCGAGGCGAGTTGCGCGCCCAGCATATGCAACATCGCCAGAATCTGCGCGCCGGTCGCGCGCGGATGCAACAACAGAAAGCGATTGCTCTCCGACCCAGCATGGCGGCACGCGGCGGTGATGCAGACTTCGCCGTCGCCCGACGCCATCACCGGCGGAGCTGGATATTGCGGGTCCCACAGCTGGCGGCGCACCAATCCGTGCTGCGGCCCTCCGGCTATGAGACATTCAACAACCTGTTCCATTTTCGCGATCCTCAAAAGCTGTGACCTTTTCGGGTTCTGTGAACAGGTATGCATGCGGCGCGCCACGGTGATTTTCGAAATGTGCGGTGCGTCACGCTTTCCATGACACGCCTTCGCAGGGCTCCACAGGCGGCCGAATGCCGGGCATCGTCTGCGTCACGTCGTCGCCAAACATTGCAAAAACGGCCCGCGCCCAGCGGCGTGAAGAGCGATCAGCGACCGCGAGAACAACGTGGCATTTCACGGCGAGTACACGGCGCGTCATCTTGATCACGGCGAGTGACGCATTACGGCACACGATGTATGTCCGTATTCATGCCGGAACGCGCAAACATCGTCGTTCGATCATCAGGGCCTCGATTTCTTCGGCATTCGAGCGTTACTCTGCCAGCAAGCCCAACCTGGTCCACATCATTCATTCATCACATACGTTGACTTGATGCGCGCAACCATCCACCGCTGCCAGATTGGTCTACCCACGCGACCCTACGCTCGGGAGCCGCGCGGGCGATGCCTATGAACAATCCTCCCAAAGTCCCGTCACAGTCCGCCATTCTTGTGTTCGGCGGCTTGACCGCCCTATTGCTGCTGGTCGTATTGATGAACGGGCTGAGATCCAATCTCCGCTCGCAATTGGACGACAGCGCTCATCAGGTCAGCGACGTGGCGCGCAGCGTTTCGCGCGCGGTACGCATCCCGTTGCGCGGAAGCGCGAACTCGATAACCTTTGTGGCGGAAGAATCGAGCCGTCTTCAACGCACCGCGCCCGAGCAGAGCGACACGCTATTGAGGGGCCTCATTGCCGAGATCCTTCGTCGGCAACCGCAGATCGTAAGCATCGACTTCAAAGACTCGGCGGCGCCGAGCGACGCGTCGGCCACGCCGGTGTCAGCCGCCAGCGTATGGGTGACGTGCGATGCGCACCTTCCTCCTTCGAACGGCGCCCCATGCTTTGGCGCAGTCGCGCCAGCGCCAGGCGGCGCGGTGTTGTCGCTGGCGACGCCGCTCGAATCGCACGGATGGATCACGGGAAATGTACGGGTCGCGGAAGTCGCGCGTTCCGTGACGAACTTAGGCCACACGGAAGATGTCTTCTTCGACGTCGTCGATGCGCAGGGGAACGTGATCGCGCAAGGCGGCAGCCAAGATGCCGCCGCCACCGTAGTACATGCGCCGACCGAACCGTGGTGGATAAGCGCGCTATTCCGATTGCATGATCCGTTCGCGTTGCAGGCGGAGGTGGCGGTTGAACCCTACCCGTTCAAAGTCGTCGCCGGCATGGAGTACGACAAGGCGCTGGCGCCGTGGCGCCAAGAAGTTTTCACGGCTGGCGCCTTCTACGTGTTCTATTTGCTCGGGTTCGCGTGCCTGCTGGGCGTGATGTACCGCGCTACGACCATGCAGCGCTATTACATCAAAAGCCTGCGCGCCAAAACGCAGGATCTGCAAACCGCACAACGCGTCGGACGAACCGCGATCTGGACCCTGGACGCGAAGCGTTTCGAATGCACCGACGAAGCGGGCGAGATCTTCGGTTTGCCAGACGGCAAGAGCACTGCCAGCATGATGGAATTTCTGGCGCGGGTATGTCCGCCGGATCGACGACCGCTGGTGCAACATGTGAAGGCCGCCTGGGAAAACCGCGAGCCGCTGCATGCGGATTTTCGCATCGAGAAGCCCGACGGCACCGTACGGCGTCTATCGGCCGGTGGCCAGGTTGTGATCGACAAATCGGGCGCGACGCGCATGACCGGCACCGTGGTCGACGTGACGGAACAGTGGGAGGCTCGCCAACAGCAAGCCGAAAGCGAGCACCGTTTCCAATTGTTGTTCGAACATAACCCGCTTCCGTTCTGGGTGTTCGACATATCGACGTTGCGGTTTCTGGAAGTCAACGCGGCAGCCGTCAGAGCCTATGGCTATACGCGCGAAGAATTCCTGACCATGAGCATCTTGGATCTGCGCGATGCCAGCGACCACGCCAAAGTAATGGCGGACGTGCACGCATCACGCCACGCCAGCGACGCGCCCAAAGTCTGGGTGCACCGAACCCGGCAAGGCAAAACCATCGAAGTGCGTGTTCACAGCGTCGACATCGTGTTCAACGGCCGCAAGGGGCGCCTGGTGCTGGCCGAAGACATCACTGCGCATATGGCCGGCGAACGCGAACTGGCGTATCTCGCGTCGCACGATCTGGTGACCAAGCTCCCCAATCAGCACGCGCTGTTCGGTCGTATGGATGCACTGATTACCGAGGGCGCCCGATTCGACGTCGCCTACCTGCAGTTGCTGGGCATGGACGCCATTGCAGATACGTTCGGCATCCATGTCGCGACCGGCATCCTGCAGGGCGTGGCGACACGCTTGCTTCACCGTCTGGGCGACAACGAATTTCTGGCGTCGGTGACGCAAGAAGCGTTCGTATGGGTGGCGCCGATCGGGCGTCTGACATATGCGAGGCTGCAGGAAGAAATCGTCCATTGCTTCAACGAGCCGGTGTACTACGAGGACACTCAGCATCAGGTCGATGTCGTGATCGGCGTCGCCAGTCATCCGCGCGACGGCATCCAGAGCAGCGTGCTGGTCGGACGCGCCGCGCTCGCGGCGCATGCGCATCTTCGCAGCGATCAATCCATTCACTATTTCGAGCCGGCGCTGGCGCAGCAGTCCAAAGAGAAATTGCATTTCGCCGCGCACCTGCGTCGCGCCGTGCGCCGCCACGAATTCGAAATGCATTTCCAACCGATCACGAGTCTTCCCGACAAACGGTTGATCGCCCTGGAAGCGTTGATCCGTTGGCCGCAGGCGGACGGCACGTTGATTTCGCCGTCGACGTTTATCCCAGTCTGCGAAGAATCCGGCCTAATCGTGCCGCTGGGACAATGGGTGCTCAACCAGGTCGCCAAAGCCTGCCTCGAATTGAAAGAAGCGGGTTTCGAAAATCTGCCGATCGGCATGAACATTTCACCGGCCGAGTTGCGCAACAGCGATCTGGTCGCGAACCTTCGTGCGATTCGCAGCGCCTATTCGCTATCGGGCAACGCCATCAATATCGAGCTGACCGAAAGCTGCCTGATCGAGCATCGAGACAAAGCGGTAGCGATCATGCGGGAGTTGAGATCGGACGGCGTGGTCGTTGCGCTCGACGATTTCGGCACTGGATTTTCCAGCCTCTCCTATTTGCGCGATCTGCCGATCGATATCTTGAAGATCGATCAAGCGTTTATTCGCAACGTCGATTGGGACGCGCGGTCGGCGACGATTTGCGACGCCATCATCGCGCTCGGCAAAAGTCTCAAGGTTCGCGTGATCGCCGAAGGCATCGAGCGATCCTCGCAATATCGCTGGCTCCATCAACACGGCTGCGATGGCGCGCAAGGTTTTTATCTGGGCAAGCCGCAACGGCTGCCAGAACTGTTGGCGCAATGGTCGTCGCTGGATACGCGTTCGCAATGATCCGCTCGCCCGATGTTCGCGTCGGTTCGTTCTTATCGTGCCTTATGAACGCATAGCGAGCGACGTCAACAAGTGGACGTAGAGTTGCCATCGCGCTCGCGCTGAAGCGACGTTTCGTCTCGTTACGTACGACGTTTCGTCTCAAGAAACGTCACCACATCCCACGCTCGATACACCTGCTATCGACGTTAGGCCTCTGATACTTGGTTTACGTTGACAGCGGCGATGAGAACGCCCGCTGGCACGCTTTGTGCCATTTCTGGAGCTTCAGCAAGAGAGGCACGGATGGAGAAGGCTAGGCAGAGGTTTCCCGATGCAGTGTTCGCTACGTCCCTGATCCAACCCGGGATGCGGACCACCGCCTACCGCCGCTGGCTTCGTCCTTTCGCATTGATCGAACCGCGTAACGACGAACCCGTAGATGCTTCGGTCATCACTTATCGTCTCGGCCAGATGACGGTGGCGCAATCGACTTCAGGCGTGGCGCACTACGTGCGCGACGAGCACATCATTGCGCGCAGCCGATTCAACGACTGTCTGTTCTTGCGCCTGTTGGTGCAGGGCAAAGTACGCGCGCGATTCGGCGACGGCGAAGTGGAAATCAACACCGGCGATATCTATCTCACCGACCTGTCGCAAGCATCGGAGCTGTGGGTGATGGAAGACAGCCAGCACATCAATGTGATGCTGCCGCGCTCCGACGTCGACGACATGCTGGTACACGGACGTGTGTTGCATGCCGAATGGCTGCCCTGCCGCATGTTGCGTGAGCACTTGCTCAACTTCATCGACATTTTGCGTCATTGCAACGCCAACAACGTCAAGGAAATGATCAACGCTACGTTGGAGTTGCTGCGCTTTTGCCTGCGCACGGACGACCTACGCGGCAACGAACGCGGTTCCTTCAGCGATGCTCGGGAACGCATCGTGCAGTACATCGATCAACATTTGACCGAGCGAACGCTGGGCGCGGCGCAATTGCAGAAAGCGTTCGGTATTTCGCGCGCGCAACTTTATCGGCAGTTTGCGGAACTGGGCGGCATCAAGCACTACATCCGCAACAAGCGCTTGCAGTCGGTGCTGCACGACTTGTGCAACGAGCGGCAACGCAGCATCACCGACATTCTCGAACTTTACGGCTTTTCCAACGAACGCCAGTTTCAGCGCGCGTTTCGCGCCCGTTTCGGCATGACCGCCAGCCAGGTGCGCGCCGGTTGGAAATCCCAGTCTGTCACCAAACCGTTCGACGACGAAGACGAATAGAGCGGCTATCGCAGCGCTACATCAAAGAACGGATAAAGTTGATAAACGACGTTTCCTGAAAGCGCTCGGCAATCAGCAGCACCACGCCGATAGCGGCCAGCACAAACAAAATGGCCTTGCCAACCCAACTCACTATTTTCCCTACAGTGATCTTCATGTTCGATGCCGTTTGATGGGTGGGCGGCGAGCTGCGAGGAAATCGGTACTTCATGATCGTTTGGCGGCGCTTAGAGTAGCCGGTTTGCAGCAGGCCCGCTCAAACAGAAAGCGGGCGATGGGGCGCACCGGCAGTGAAATATGCCATTGCGCCTTGATCAAATCATCACGTCGGGAATTCAATGGGTTACCGCGACCCGAGCGCGTTTTCAAAGTCGAAGCGGAAAAATGCCGCGCAAATTCACCCATGCGCTCCCCCGTTTCGGCGCTAGCCAGCTTCGCGCGACTATCCTGTAAAACCGGATAAGACTTGAGATGCCGCCATGTCCGAGCATACGAAGACTCCGTTCGAACACGTTAACGACGTTCTCGCGCAACTCAAAGAAATGCGCCACTACGCGAAGAACAACGTCGAAGCCCTGACCGCGCAGTGGCTGCTTTTCGACGGCGAGTTGAAGAAACTCAAGCAAAGCGGGCCGATCGAAACCCTGATGACGCGCCAAAGCGAATTGCACGATGCGTTGAACGAGCAGATCGCCACGCTGGAAGAATTAGTGGTGACGTTGCAGCCGCCGCCGGAAGAAGCGGCGACGTAGGGTTCGAAGCGCGTCAGAGCGACACATCGATACCTTGCACCAACCGCTGCGCCAGCCGCGGTTGCTGCAGTTGCGACAACCACCATTCCATCGCACGCCCAACGCCGTCGCTACGCCATGCGACATAGAGCACATTGGGTTCGCGTGCATCGGCGACACGCTTTTCCATCAGCTCGCCACGCTTAAGCAACGACTGGATGCGCTTGCGGGGAAGCCAGCCGACGCCAAGGCCATCGCGTTGCAGAAGTATTTTCGCGCGCATGCTGGGTGCGGCCAGCGTTTGCTGGCCTGCAAGCCATCCGTATCCGCGGCGATCGATAGTGCGCGATGAATCGGCGACTACCACCGCGCGATAAGGCAACAATTGTTCTTGTTGCAGCGGCTCGCGAACTTTCGCCAGCGGATGGCGCGGCGACACCGCAAACACCCATTCCATCACACCCAATTCGTGCCAGCGTAATTTGGGAATCGCCGGTGGCTCGTTAGTCGCGCCGACGACGATATCGGCGCGCCCATCGCGCAAGGCTTCCCACGTGCCATTCAACACTTCATGTGTGATGCGCAACGACACACCTGATTGCAACGCATCGAAGGCGCGTATCACTGGTACGAACGTTTCGAATTCCAGAATTTCATCCGTCACGATCCAAAGCCGTTCCTCCCAACCACCAGCCACTTGTTTGACGCGATGGGTAAGTCGCGACACATCCTGCGCCAGCCGCTGGGCTTCCTGCGCCAGAAGCTGGCCGGCCGGGGTGAGTTGCAAGCGGTAGCGCCGACGATCGAACAGCAGCGCATCGAAGCGCGTTTCCAACTGCCGCGCCGCGTGCGAAACGGTCGAAGGCGCTTTGCCCAGCGCGGCGGCCGCGCGGGTCAGGCTTCCCGTGTCGTGAATGGCTTGAATCAAGGCCAATTCGTCGTCGGACAACATGTTCGATACCTTCGAACGAGTACGTCGAAATCATGGTACGGCAAATGGCGAGCGGGCGCGCAGCATACGTCCATCCCAACCACTTCCTTCACGGAGACACACCATGAACCGCTTCAACGAAAAAACCGTACTGGTCACTGGCGGCAACAGCGGCATCGGCCTCGCAGCCGCTAAGGCTTATGCCGCCGAAGGCGCGCGCGTCGTCATCACCGGACGCGATGCCGCCACGCTGGAACAAGCCAGCCGCGAGATTGGCAATGGCGCAATCGCGCTGCGCAGCGATGCCGCATCGCTAAAAGACGCCAAGCAGTTGACTCAAACGCTAAAAGAACAAGGCATCCGTCTCGACGCCGTCTTTATCAACGCCGGCATCGCCAAGTTCGCCGCCTTCGCCGATATGGACGAAGCGCTGTGGGACCAGACGTTCGATATCAACGTCAAAGGCGCGTATTTCCAGATCCAGGCGCTGTTGCCAATCCTCAACAAAGGCGCAGCCATCGTGATCAACGGCTCCATCAATGCGCACATCGGCATGCCGGGTTCCAGCCTTTACGCAGCAAGCAAAGCGGCAGTGATTTCGTTTGCCAAGACGCTCTCGGCCGAGTTGTTGCCGCAAGGCATTCGCGTCAACGTGGTAAGCCCCGGCCCGATCATCACACCGCTTCACAGCAAGCTGGGTTTCGACGCCGCGACGCTTGATGCCACCGCGAAACAGATTCAGGCGCAGATTCCGCTCGGTCGTTTTGGCACCGCCGAAGAGTTGGCAAGCACGGTGTTGCATCTGACTGCGCCGGAATCAGCGTTCATCGTCGGCACCGAAGTGATTGTCGATGGCGGGATGAGTCAGCTTTAAAGCGAAGGTGCTGTCAGTGTTGCCTTACCTTGTCGCGCTGATCAATCGCTTAATTCGAAAGGGAAAATATTCCAAAGAGTGTTCCAACCTATCAATCTGCGACAAAGTTAGGTGGGTTTGTTCGCTCTGCGACAAGGACAGATAGCAAGAAAGTATATGTGCTGGCAGCTCATTGACCGGAAGCTTGTTTATGCAAAATCCCTAGCGACATCACGAAAGAATTGTTCAATCTCTCCCGCAGATTACTTAACGACCGAGTCGTACCAGGAGCATAACTCTCGGAATGTTTCCGCTAGCGCACAGGCCTCTTCTTTAAGCTCCTCACTTCCGCTTGCTGAAAGCTTGTGAACTCGGTCGGCCATTTCCGCGAGGTTTTTGAGCGAGTCTCCTTGTAAAAGTAAGCCCGGATATCGCCTTTGAGGGAGGCGCAATATCGCGCCATTTCCTTGATCTGAAAGAAGTTCCACTTCAATTTTGTTCATTGCTTCGTCTCTGGGGTAAATTGAACATACGGTGCGCCTGAGTTCACCTGCCCATTGAACACATCTAGGTTGGGCCTAACTCCTTCGCTGAGATTACCCGCACCAGGTAGCGACCGAGAGACGCTATTTCTAGTTGGTGCATTGGCATCAACTACATAGTCCCAGTCTGAATTTGGACCAGCCGTGCCTGTAGCACGACTACCAACTAAATTTATCGGCCTTCCAATACGATTTGCAGCGTTTTGGATGCGTGCAATTTCTCCAGGCGTTAAAAAGTCCGGAGATCCTCCGTTACCGCCGATCGGCCCAACTCGAGCTGTCGAAGGGGGTGTAGCCGGACATTGTCCAAGTTCTCCATATTCAGAGGCGGGCCTTGGAGCAAGAAAAGGAGTTGTATCGCGAGCACGCGCAGCCTCTTCCCTCTCTCGCTCTAGGCGTTCAACTTCTGCATTCGTTTCTGGCGTGTTTAGTGCTTCCGCTTCCTTGGGGTCGATTTCGCCTGTTCGCTGCAAACCAAGCGGATCGACATAACCTATCGGGTTATCTCCAACATATACATAGAGGCCGATGCCACCGGCTTGCCCCATCGGGTCGGCCTGATCAAAGCCACCTTTCGCTGCATCGAAGTAACGGGGGCCATTTGCATATAGTCCTGTTTCAACGTCGTAGTACTGACCCGCGAAACGCAGGTTGTACGTATACCCATTGCTGGCCGGTGACTGTTCCCCCCACGCATTACCTTGATACGCCCAGCTCCATTCCGTGTTGCCGTTGTTGTCGCTGATTGCGCGCGGTGTCCCAAGTTGATCCGCCGTGACATACGCGATCGAGCTGGTCGTCCCTTGCGTGTCCAGGTTCGCGACGGGGATGCCGTCGAGATACACGTACTCTCGGTTGGTGGCGCCGTATTCGCTGAGCAGCTGACTGCTTGGCCCGTAGTTGTAACGCTCAGTGTTGCCATTGGCTGTTTTGGCAACGCGCTCGCCCTCGGCGTTGTACGTGTAGTTAGCGACGGTGCTCTGGTTGAGCTGCGCGAGTGTCATGCGATTGCGCGCGTTGTACCCAAAGCCGTACGTGCTGCCCGCTTGCGAGATCGCCGTCGTGTTGCCATCGGCATCGACCGTGCGTGCGGCATTGCCTGTCGCCACCAGCTGATGCGTGTTCGGGTTGTAGCTGTAGGTGCCCGTGGCCAGACCGCTGCCAGTTTTGGTGAGTCGATCACCGGTGGGGTTATAGGTGACATTCTCCAGCGTGCTGCCGTCGGCTTCGGTGATTTGGGTCAACCGATACAGCGGATCGTAGCTGTAGGTTTCGGTGGCCGGATTGGCGCCGGCGCTGTTGCCGATGGCGGTGATATCGCCCATCGCATCGCGGGCCATGTGCAGCGTGAAGGCCGGACTGACCAGATCGGTGAGGTTATAGTTGGCGTCGTAAGTGCGGGTGATCGCTTGCCCGTTGCCTAAGGTGTAACCGCTGACCGGTCCGAACGGTTGATACGACACGTTGCTCACCAGGGTGCTGGTGCCGCTGGCGGTGGTGGCGGTGACGCCGCTGATACGACCGTCGGTGTCGTAGCTATAGGTCACCTGATCCCCACTGGGATGGGTGATGCTGAGGATCTTGCCGCCGGGACTGCGGGTGTAGGTGGTGACGTCGGTGGTGCCGTTGATCGTTTGGCTGACCTGGGTGACGTAGCCTTGGGCGTTGTAGCAGAACGCGGTGGTGACGGTGTTCTCGACGATGTGGGTCAAGTGACCGATCGGATAGGACGTGCTGCAACCTGTCGCGGTGTTGGGTTCGTCGTAGGTGTAGGTGATGTTTTGGGTGCTGTCGGTGTAGCTGGCACTTAGACGACGGTTTTGCGCGTCGTAGGGCGACGTGCTGGGCCAGCCAAGATCGGCAGGCCCAGAAGAGCTAAATTCCACGAGGAAAGTGCACTCTGACCCCTGTTTCCTCCCTGTTTCTGGACCCCTGTTTCTGACAAGGTTATATAACAGGAAAGTGCGAGGCCCCCCCGAGAGTTATGCGCTGCCAGCGAAGATCGACAAGCACAGAACTGCAAATCGCGAGACACGGAACTACTGAATATGGGTCTGCATGAAGGCTTTCATCGCCCTTACCCCTCGGCAAGGTACGCGGCGGCCTTTTTTTAAAATGTCGCGCTCCTCTTCCACGCGACACAGCTCAGCGCGAATGGGCTCAATTTCACGGGGCTTACTGTGTTTTGCCAGGACGATTTACTGGACAACCCCATCCATCGTATTCAACATCAAACAGAATCCCCAGGCAGACCATAAAAGCAGAAATTGAAAGTATGACGGGTTGATTTATAGACATGTTTATTTTTACCAATACACGAAAATCAACGTCCGACGAATCGAGCCGTGCCACACCATAGTGATTGTTGTTAATGAACTGCTGAAATTCTTCCGCTTTTTTCAGGTTTTTTGCAAGAAAAACAAAGTCCACATCTCTTGCAATAGAAAAGTCATCACCATGGCTATTCAATGCATCGAGAACACTTGCATCTGCCTTGGCTCCTGACATCAAGCTTTCAACAATGGACATCAACTACTCCAAACTGCTCATCTTGTCGATTCAAAACCACGATCTGCTACATACGTTAGTAGTCGATGCCGATAATCGAATCAATTTCATCAATCACATCACTTTTAGCATCTAGAAAAACCAACATCCACTGCACACCGATTCCTTGGAGGCGGTTCGTCACCTCGTTGTAGATTAAAGTGCGCAACACCTTGTCAGATACCGGAATAACCGTCTCTGGCGCCCGAAATAATAGAAATTTGCCCCCATCCTGAATTTCATAATCTGCAGCAGCACTTATTCCTCCAAGCGTTGAGGAAATCCACTTAGCAACTGCTTGGGCTTTATCGTCAAGGTTAGAAGTGTTAGTCATAACTACTTACCGGCCATGCTGGAGCGGGGCTATTTGCCATCTGATAAGCCTTGGGAGGCACTGTGCATCCTTTCGCTTCGGCTCTCGCAATCATCGCCTGCAGGCCCTTTCGGAGACCCTCATATCGATCGACGTGTCCTACCCACGTTCCCCAATATGCCGCATCTCCGGGCAGTTTTGTGTTGAAAGCTTTGCGATACAAGTCGTGTTCGTCTATGAGCATGTCGTCATATACCTCTTCCATTAGTGCTACATGGGCATTGATTTGAGCTATTAGTGCGGCGCAGTCGTCTGACGGGCACTGCTTGGAATCACCGGAAAGCCCGGCTGCCGCCGCACCTAGAGCCGCTCCACCTAACGCAGCAGCACCATTTGAACCGGCTGAAGAGGAGGCTTGTCCACCGCTCACTGCTTCTGCGCACGCTTCCGCACCATACCGAGCACAATAGGCGTCGACAGTCGTTTGCCCAGTTTCCTGTAAGCCCAATGAATCCACGTGATCCAATGAATTACCACCCACATAGGCATAGGTACTAGAACCTGCGCGAAGGCCCATTGGGTCGCTCTCGATATACCTTCCGGTGCCCGAGTCGTAGTCACGATTGACGTTGTAATTGAGTCCCGTTTCGGCATCTGCGTATTGCCCGGGGAATCGTGGGTTGTAGGTGTACCCATTGCTCGTCGGTGACTGTTCACCCCACGCATTGCCTTGATACGCCCAACTCCATTCCGTGTTGCCGTTGTTATCGGCAATCGCTCTTGGCGTTCCAAGTTGGTCAGCGGTGACATACGCAATCGAGCTCGTCGTGCCTTGAGTGTCCAAGTTCGCGACTGGGATGTCATCGAGATACACATACTCTCGGTTGGTGGCGCCGTATTCGCTCAGTAGCTGACTGCTTGGCCCGTAGTTGTAACGCTCAGTGTTGCCATTGGCTGTTTTGGCAACGCGCTCGCCCTCGGCGTTGTACGTGTAGTTAGCGACGGTGCTCTGGTTGAGCTGCGCGAGTGTCATCCGATTGCGCGCGTTATACCCAAAGCCGTACGTGCTGCCCGCTTGAGCTATCGCTGTGGTGTTGCCATCGGCATCGACCGTGCGTGCGGCATTGCCGGTCGCCACGAGCTGATGCGTGTTCGGGTTGTAGCTGTAGGCGCCCGTGGCCAGACCACTGCCAGTTTTGGTGAGTCGATCACCGGTGGGGTTATAGGTGACATTCTCCAGCGTGCTGCCATCGGCTTCGGTGATTTGGGTTAGTCGATACAGCGGATCGTAGCTGTAGGTTTCGGTCGCCGGATTGGCACCGGTGTTGTTGCCGATGGCGGTGATATCGCCCATCGCATCGCGGGCCACGTGCAGTGTGAAGGCCGGGCTGACCAGGTCGGTGAGACGGTAGTTGGCGTCGTAGGTGCGGGTGATGGCTTGGCCGTTACCTAAGGTGTAACCGCTGATGGGGCCGAACGGCTGATAGGACACGTTGCTCACCAGTGTGCTGGTGCCGCTGGCGGTGGTGGCGGTGACGCCGCTGATACGACCGTCGGTGTCGTAGCTATAGGTCACCTGATCCCCACTGGGATGGGTGATGCTGAGGATCTTGCCGCCGGGACTGCGGGTGTAGGTGGTGACGTCGGTGGTGCCGTTGATCGTTTGGCTGACCTGGGTGACGTAGCCTTGGGCGTTGTAGCAGAACGCGGTGGTGACGGTGTTCTCGACGATGTGGGTCAAGTGACCGATCGGATAGGACGTGCTGCAACCTGTCGCGGTGTTGGGTTCGTCGTAGGTGTAGGTGATGTTTTGGGTGCTGTCGGTGTAGCTGGCACTTAGACGACGGTTTTGCGCGTCGTAGGTGTAGGTGACGGTGTTTTGGTTGGCGTCGGTGCCGGTGAGGACGTTGCCGGCGGCGTCAAAGGTGCGGGCGGTGACGCCGGTGTCGGGGCTGGTGAGGGTGATGGGATCGGACAGGCCGTCGTATTGATAGGTGGTGTTGAGGCCACTGGGGTCGGTCACTTGGGTGAGGCGATCCAACGCATCGTAGGTGTACGTCGTCTTCGTATTGGCCGTTTGCGCCATCACCGGCGAAACACAGGCAGCCATCGCTGCCGTCACGGCCAACGTCGTCAACAGGCTCATGCGGCTTCGATGCACCGATGTCATCACCGAATCGCGCGGATCTCTCTCACCCTTCATAGACACCACTCCTTGTTCTGCCCCTGTTCCCGGTTCTGTCGATGTGTTTGCGTGCGACGGGACCGAATCGATCATCAATGGTTGTGCGTGATCCATGGCCGCGTCCCTGTCAGTTCGTGCCGTTGTAGTTATCGAGCGTCTGCACCAGGCGATTGAGGGCGTCGTAGCCCTGCTGGCGTTGGATGCCTAAGCCGTCCGTGCTTTGCACGAGATTGCCGTTCGCGTCGTAGCTGCCGCTTGCGCTGGCGTTGAACACCGTGTGGTTCAAGCCATCCACCACTTGGGTCAACTGACCTAAGGTGTTGAAGGTGCGGCTTAAGCTCTTATGCAACGTGCCGGTGGTGTCGTAGACCTGTTCGGCGGTTTTATCGCCGGCGGCATCGAGCGTGTATTGCACGGTGTTGCCTTGCGCATCGGTGATCTTGGTCAGACGGTGCGCGGGGTCGTAGCCGTAGGTGGTCACCACACCATCGGCATCGGTCACCGAGGACACCGCACCATACGGCGTGTAGCCCAGAACGGTCTGGGCGCCACCCACGGTACGCGTAGATAACCAACCACGCGGCGTGTACGTGAGATCGGTGTTGATGCCGTTGGCATCGGTCAGGCGTGTGACGCGACCGTCGGCGTCATAGGAAGCAATCGTGGTGACGTGACCGGCGGGATCGGTGACGGTGTGCAGGTCACCGGCTTGATAACACGCCGCACCGGGCGTGCCGCAGCTCGTTGCGCTGCTGGCCATGTAATAGCTGTAGGTCGTCGTTTGCGTGGTATCGGTACGCGGACCGGTGGACGTCAGCAACAAGCCGACGATGGGGCATTGAACACCGTCCACGGTTGTGCAGTAGGTGTAGGTCCAACGACGCACGCCCGCGGGCACCGTACCCGAACTACTGCAGCTGTAACCGGTCGCAGCGCTATTCGTGGGATCGATCTCGCAGCGAGCCAGCGTTTGACCCGCGCTGTTGTAGACCCACTGCGTGTTGCTGACCGTATTACCTGAAGCATCCAAGACCACACGCGTCAGCGGAACGCGTAGCGTCGTGTTCCAGGTGAAGTTGGTCGTGCGCTGGCTAGTCGAACCGGAGGCATCGATTTGTTGATCGAGCAAACCGTTCACGTCATACGTGGTCTTGGTGACGTTGCCGTTGAAGTCCGTGGCCACCGCCGGATAGCCGTTGGCATCCAATGTCTGCGATTGATACTGCTGGTCGCAATGCACGCCACAACGAGCGCTCATACTGCTAAGTACCGGAGTACCCTGCGGCGCGATGAAGGTAGCGGTCGCCTGCTGACCAAGCGAATAGGTCACCGTGACAGCCGTACCACTACTCGCATAGCTCACCGTATTAGGGTCAGCCCCATTTCCTTGCACACTCGAAGTCGCGCGCCCATCGGCTTGATAGGTATAGCTGGCGTACCGGGCACCGCTTTCGTCAATAATTCCGGTTAGCTTTCCTTGACCATTACCCGCGTGACTATATGCCGATTCGTCGTAGTTATATTGAAGAGCGGAGTTGTCAGGATACGTCACTCTGCTTAACGCGTCGTTCGCGCTGTAACCATATGCAATGGTTGATCCGTCTGGCAGGGCAATCGAAGTTACACGGCTTAGGCTGTCATAGTTGTAAGTCAGCTTACGTCCGTTAGCATCTGTAACGGTCCATAACACACCTGCTGGCAACGTGACTCCTTGAGGGGAGAGTTGTGAGCCGTTGGTATAGGTGAGCGTTGCAAGCACATGGCTGCCGTCGCTGATTGAAATTAGCTGTCCCTCAGGCGAATACGCTTCGTATTGCCTCGTCTCCGCCACAAACAAACGCCAGGACGCGATGGAACCGTTTGCGTTGTCGCTCTCGGTCAAAACATCATCGACGTCGCTATCTCCGACCCACGCTCCGTTTATCTTGTTGAAGATGAACTCGCGCCCATCGGGTCTTGCGACATCTACGGACGTTGGCGGAGCAATGCCCGCACCACCATAAGTGCTAGTCGGCGCAAAGATGATGCTCCGATCGTAGCTACTGAGCCAACCTTGGCCAAAATTGGATGCTCGGGCATTGGGGTCGCTGTTGTAATACCGCACCAACGTCAACGCACCCGACGCGAAATCTGTCTCCGAATCATAAAGTTCACCGGTCGCAAGATTGATCGGTTCCTTCGTGAGTACTGAATTTGCAGTGTGAGTGCAGCCACATCCGAGACCCTTGCCAGGGTTGTAAAACACACACGACGCACCGGCAGGCTTGGATGCGTCACTGCACATGTACGTGATGGGATATACGAGATCTAGAACGTTATAATTTGAGTAGCCTGCATTTTGCGCCCAGTTGGGCACAAAATAGTATGTACTGACCAAACTAATTTGCTTATAGAGATCTGTGTAAGGAAAGTCAGGGCAAGCTTGGGAAACGAGTATGTATCCAGAGTCAGGATGCGGAGGCGGCATGTTCCAATACTGAACTGCCCATGGCTTATCCGCATTGCAGGCAGCGATGGCAGCCGAACGACTGGGATACGTTGTTGACGGATAGGGTGGCTGGCCCTGAGCTTTCGCAACCGTGACGCACGCGATGAAAAAAATTGTCGCGCTTGCAATTAGAGAGGCACCTCTAACGAAACCGAGCAAACACCGTTTTATATCGTGAGTTCGGCGAAACCGTGTTCTTGCGGTGCTGGTTGAACGATTTACAAATTTCGTCCGCTTGAGTTGTCCCAAAGCTGATGACCAGCCGTCTGCTACCGACAAAACGATGTCGCGATTGCGGTCCATGCGTTGACCCCTTTCCCTGTAAATGCGCCAGCTCAGCTGTGAAGCTTTGGCGGGTGCAGAAAATCGATAATCCCTACGCCAATGTGCGAGCAATACATCGATGACGTGCACATAACGTTCACAACCGGCGCAAGGTTGCACACAGATTCGTGATGGCTTTGTGACGATCCTGGCGCTGCTTGTGGAAGTGCGACGCAGTTAGCCAATAGAGGCGATGGGCGCAACAAATAGCGGCACGCATACGAATTGCGCAACGCAGCAATAGTTGAAATAAATGTATTTAAATCAATATTTTACACGTGACGCAGAAAAATTTGGATCGAGACAAATTTTTCGTTTACAGTCGCATCACGGACGATGGCCCCCACACGGTTGTTCGCTCCGCTGGGTTGAGTGCGTGTTGTAACGGCCGAATCGTTTTCCCTTGGGCTTGCTGCAAGCGCTCTCCGTTATCGACTTTAGAAGAGCATTCCCGGGAGAGAACAACATGGTGTCACGTCGACGGTTCCTGCAAGGTTTGGGAACGATGGCTGCGCTTGGCAGTCCCTTGCCTGCGTTGGCGAAGTTGGCCGAAGGTACTGGCGCTGCGAAACGCGCGGTGGGCGTTGCTGGTAAAGCGGGCGGTGTGTCGCGCTATGTGGATGTGTTTGTCGGCACGGGCGGTCACGGTCATATGTATCCGGGTGCGTCGATGCCGTTCGGCATGATGCAGTTGAGTCCGGATACGAACGATGCCGGTTGGGATGCGTCGTCCGGTTATCACCAGGCCGACGGTTCGATCATGGGTTTCTCGCACACGCATTTGAGCGGCACGGGCGCGGCCGACATGTTGGATGTGTTGGTGATGCCGGCGCAGGGCGAGGTGTTGTTGCAGCCGGGCGATCGCGGTTTGCCGGATGTGAATTATCGCTCGCGCTTTGATGGCGCGGCCGGTCCCGGCCCGCATCTTACCGAACACAATCATGCGACGCCGGGTCACGGTTATCGTTCGCGCTATTCGCAGGAGCATGCGCGTCCCGGTTATTACAACGTGCATCTCACCGATCACAATATTCGCGCGGAACTTACCGCGACGTTGCGCGCGGGTTTGCATCGCTACACGTTCCACGGCACCGGCAGCGGACATTTGCTGGTCGATTTCGCGCACGGTTTCCACGACGATTACAAAACGCCGTGCAAAGTGACCGATGCGCAGTTGAAGCTGGTCGGTAACGATACGTTGGTCGGCACGCGCCGCGTGCATCAATGGGCGAATGGACGTTACATCTATTTCGCGATGAAGGTATCGCGTCCGTTCTCGCAGGCGACGTTGTATTCCGAAGACGTTGCAGCGCCCAGCGGCACGGGCGAGATCAAGGGCACGCATTTGAAGGCCGCACTGCATATCGACGATGTCGCGCATCAGCCGGTGTTGGTGAAGGTCGGTATTTCCGGCGTGGATATCGAAGGCGCGCTACGCAATCTGGAAACGGAAATCCCCGATTGGGATTTCGAAAAAGTGCAGCAGGATGCCGCCGATGCGTGGGAGCACGAGCTCAGCCGCATTCGCGTGAATACCGCGTCGGAACGCACACTGCGCGTGTTCTACAGCTCGCTGTATCACACCATGCTCGCGCCGACGTTGTTTAGTGATGTGGATGGTCGTTATCGCGGCATGGATCTGGGCATTCATCAATTGCCAGACGGCCAGCACAACTACAGCACGTATTCATTGTGGGACACGTACCGCGCGCTGCATCCGCTGTTTACGCTGTATCAGGCCGATCGCGTGCCGGATCTGGTGAACGGCCTGGTGCGCATGGCCGAAGAAAGCCCGCAAGGCCCGCCGATTTGGCCGCTGCAAGGCGTGGAGACCGGTTGCATGATCGGTTACCACTCCGCCGTGGTGTTGGCCGAAGCGCAGGCCAAAGGATTTACCGGCATCGATTTTGCGCGCGCGTGGCCGATCTATCGCAAGCGCGCGATGGAAGACGATTTCCTCGGCCTGCCCTATTACCGCAAGATGGGTTACATCCCCAGCGACAAAGAACCGGAGGCCACCAGCAAAACGCTGGAATACGCCTACGACGATTGGGCCGTATCGCATATGGCCGACGCCGCGGGCGACAAGGCGCTGGCCGACACATTGCGCAAGCGCTCGCGCAACTATCGCAATGTGTTCGATACGAAGATGAACTTCGTGCGTCCGCGCGGCGAAAATGGTCAGTGGCTAGAGCCGTTCGATCCGCGCGGCATGGGTCACTCCAAAGAGTGGCGCGATTTCACCGAGTCCAATTCGTGGCAGGCGACGTTCCTTAATCAGCACGATCTGTACGCGTACATGGGTTTGTTCGGCAGCCAGGATGTCTTCGAGCGCAAACTCGACGAGTTGTTCACCACCGATCCCAAGCTGCCGTCGGATGCGCCGCCGGATATCGCCGGCATGGTGGGCCAGTACGCGCACGGTAACGAGCCGAGCCATCACGTGGCGTATCTCTACGCGTACACCGGCGCGCATTACAAAACGCAGTCGCGCGTGCGCATGTTGATGGACACGATGTATCCACCGGAACCGGATGGTTTGGCCGGCAACGAAGATTGCGGCCAGATGAGCGCGTGGTATGTGATGAGCGCGCTGGGCTTGTACGCGGTCGATCCGGTCAGCACGAATTATGTGTTCGGCAGTCCGATTTTGGATCACGCGGAGATCGCGCTGGGCGGCGATCGCAAGCTCGCCATTCGCACCGTCAACAACGGCGCGAATCGTCCGTACATTCAATCGGTAACGTGGAACGGCAAGCCGTGGACGCGCAGCTGGATCAGCCACGCGGATCTCGCGGCCGGCGGCACGCTGGAATTCCATATGTCCGAAACCCCGAATATGGCCTTCGGCGCCTCAGCGAACGATCGACCGCCCTCTTTCGGTCAATCGGCGAGCGATGTCGTGTCGCTCGCCGCAAGCTAATAAAAACGCAAAACACGATGTGACATGACTTCAGCCCGGTGCGATTCGCGGTCGCACCGGGTTTCTTCATTTTTTCTCCACGATTGCGCCGTTGCGCCATACGAATGGACGTCCAAATTGTCGACGCGGGCCAGTTGCTTGGTAATTGAGGCCAGAGCGTCGTTTTTACATTTTTGGGAGCGAACTTAGTCGCACACTGTGTGCACTAAGTCTTGCATCGCTGTGGGGCGGTGCAAGGTGACGCGAACCCAGCGCGTCATCATTGGGTCTGTTTCCTGCCATCCCTCCCAATGGGAAATGACCCTTCGAAGCCCCGACAACCTGTCCCCGGTTGTCGGGGCTTCATTCTTTTTTGTGGCCTGCCTTTTTTGCGCCGACGTCCGCGCTAGCTGCGATATCTCAAACCACCTCACCGTCGTCCCGGCGAAAGCCGGACGTAGCGCGAAGCGCGGAGAACGCCCGAAGGACGGCCCCGAAGGGGTGAGCGAAGCGAATCACCCAGTGTCTTTTGCTTTTCAGAAATGCAAAGTCGCTGGGTCCCGGCTTTCGCCGGGACGACGAGCAAGATCAGTGCGGTTGCAAGTGACTCGTCAGCGGCGTGATGTGCTCCGCAACATTCAACACCTCACGAATCTGACAACTCAAATCCGCAAACAAATGTCCCAAGGTCACGCGGCGAATCGTCACTAAGGAATCGTCATCCGGATCAATGGGCGCGACGTTGCAAAACTGCGCCAGCAAAAACATCCGGTCTCGAGCCTCGCACAGTTGGTCGTAATCGCCTTGGGACAGCACATAGCCTCCCTCGGAGGGAAGATCGATCAAGAAGTTTTTCATCGGCTTTAGTCCAAACGCGTAGGTCGCGCCACACATTGCGCGTGGCGCGAAGGGCTACAGGAAAAATCCTGCCTATGTAGAGGGGTTTTCTTACTGAGACTCTACTAGTGCCCACTTAGGCCCGACGCCGTCCAGTAGGAGCGGCGATGAAGCAGGGTGGTAATCGGCAAGGCGGGAACGTGCCAAGGCACGCGTGCCGTATGATCGGAAATAACCATGATCAACTCTCTGTAAGTTGGTGGTGGCCAGCGGATCGTTTGGGTTGCTGCCCAGGCGATCCGCGCTGCTTCATTCATGTCGGGCGTGTCTGCGTCATCTAAGCCGGATGGGCACGCCCGACTTTTGAACCTTCGCATAAGTGCGGCGTGGGTTTCTGTCAGTGCATGCGGACAAAGTGGTGTCGGTAATGCCGACGTTTGGTTGTGCCCGCTCTTCGCTCGTCATTCCAGCGAATGCTGGAATCCAGCGCCTTTGACGCATTTAAAGTCACTGGATTCCAGCTTTCGCTGGAATAACGGTGAGGCGGTTGGAACAATCAGGATGCGTTGTGTCGCTCTTACACTTTTGAGTTCGTCAAAGACGAAAACGTCGAAGACTCCCCCACAACTTGTCGCACAAGGCCAACAACTTGTGCCCACAGGCCAAACGCATCGCAGCACGCATCACGTATCGCTGCACGCGCGCTAATGTGAAAAAAACATTCGCGTAACAGGAACGTTTTTTCAGAACTTCCCGCTGGGTCATGCCCGGCGCGGCTCACTACGGCTCTTTGTTGGGGAGAATTTTCGATGCATCGTCATGACAATAAAAACCTTCGCTATAAGAAGGTGGCGTGGGCGATTACGCTCGCATTTGCAATGGGAACCGGTGGCGCGTTCGCACAGAACACGGCGGGTTCGATTTACGGCACGGCCGATCCGGGTGCGCAGGTGTCGGTGGTCAACGAAGGCAACGGTTCTACGCGCACGGCGAGCGTGGGTAACGACGGTCGCTTTCAATTCAATTCGTTGCTGCCGGGCAAGTATCAAGTGAACCTGGTGGAAAGCGGCAAGAACGCGAGCCAGGAAGTCACCGTGCTGGCCGGCGAAGGCGCCAGCGTGAATCTGGCGACCGCAGCGACCGCTGCAAAGAACCTCAGCACGATCAGCGTGACGGCGAATTCGATGACCACCATCGATGTGTCGTCCGCGCAAACCAATACGGTGCTGACGGCGGAGCAAATCAAGGAACTGCCGATCGCCAAGAATGTGTCGGCGGTGGCGTTGCTTACGCCGGGCGCGGTGAAAGGCGATGCGGCGTTCGGTAATTTGATCTCGTTCGGCGGCGCGTCGGTGGCCGAGAACGCGTACTACGTGAACGGATTCAACGTCACCAATCAATTCGATTCGCTGAGCTTTTCGCAGGTGCCGTTCGAAGCGATCGATCAGGAATCGGTGCAAGACGGCGGCTACGGCGCCGAATATGGCAACGCGACCGGCGGCGTGGTGTCAGTCACCACCAAGCGCGGCACCAACGAATGGAAAGGCGGCGTGGATATCACGTGGAACCCCGCCGAAACCATGGCGAGCGAGCCGGATGTGTATTTGAACAACGGCAATATGTCGTATTCCGCGCGCGGCAACAAAAACGCCAGCATCGGCAATAGCGGTTCGTGGAATCCCGTCGACTTCACCTCGCGCTGGAACGCGTGGGTGGGCGGTCCGCTGATCAAAGACAAGTTGTTCGTGTTTGCGTTGGTGAGCCAGACGAAGACCGATTCGGATTACTACAACCCCGTCACGCAGGCCGGCAGCGGCGGCTATCAACAGCAGACGGAGAAAGATCCGTACTGGATGTTGAAGATGGATTGGAACATCAACGACAGCAACATCCTCGAATACACCGGCTTCAACGATACGCGTCACTACAGCACCGACGTGTATTACTCAGGTTTCACCGCCGACGACACGCCGTATCACTACGGTTACCAAGGCGTGGTGAAGACCAAGTACGGCGGCCAGAACAATATTCTGAAATACACCAGCTACATCACGGACGATTTGACGCTTACCGCGCAGTACGGCGAGAACAAGAACAAGCGCTACAACACCGCGACGTCGGCGGATGGCACGGTGGAAAACTACGACGGCCTGATCACCAACGAAGCGTCCGGTTGTCCGGTGATCGTCGACGATCGCAACCCGGTGCTGGCCGGCACCACGTCGCCCTACTCGCATTGCAACTTTGTGCCGGGCAGTTTCCTTACCGCGTCGGACAGCGAAGACAGCCGCAAATCGTTCCGTCTCGATCTGGAGTGGAAAATCGGCGATCACGACATCACCGGTGGCTGGTCGCGCGATGTGACCACCTCGCAATACGGTCAGGCGTATGAAGGCGGCGCGCTGTGGGAATACTTGCCGTACAGCTCGACATCCAACGGCAACGCCGACGAGAACTATGTCGAGAAGGTGGTGTTCAACACTGGCGCCAAGGTCAGCGTGACGCAGCGTGCGGAATATCTGCAGGACAATTGGCACATCACCGACAATTTCCTTGCGCGCATCGGCGTGCGCAACGATCAATTCAATAACAAAAACGCGACTGGCGAAACGTTTGTGCGCCAGGATCACAACTTGCAACCGCGCATGGGTTTTGCGTGGGACGTGCACGGCGATTCCACGCTGAAGATCTACGGCAGCGCCGGCGATTATTCGTTGCCGATCGATGCGGGCGTGGCGGTGCGCGGCGCGGCGGCGTCGATCTACAGCTATCAGGCTTTCAGCTATACCAGCGTCGACCCGTCCACCGGCGCACCGTTGGGATTGACGGCGCTGGGGCCGGTCGCTTACGCGAACGCCGAAGGCGGCGTGGCGCCGGCCGCATCGTCGTATGCGCCGTCGGGATTGAAGCCGTTCAAGCAGCGCGAATTTATTCTCGGTGCGCAACAGCAGTGGAACGATTGGACGCTTGGCGTGAAGGGCATCGTGCGTCATGTGTTGACGGGTTTGGATGACGAGTGCGATTTCCGCCCGATCGCCAAGTACGCCGATGATGTCTACGGTTTTGATTACTCCACCACCTCGCTGAGCCCCGCGCTCAACAACGGCGGCGCTGTGGCGTCCACGCTCAACGGCTGCTTTATCAACAACCCCGGCAGCGGCGCGGTGTTGTATCTGCCGCTCGATCCGAACAATCCGAGCAAGCTGTACAAGGTGGCGTTGAGCAGCGCGGATATCGGCGAGCCGGCGTACAAGCGCAACTACTACGCGTTGGAATTCACCGCCGCACGTAACTTCGGTAATAAGTTCTACCTCAATATGTCGTACACGCTGGCGCGCTCCTACGGCAATACCGAGGGCTTGGTGGATTCCAATATCGGTCAGGCCGATACCGGCACGTCCGAACTGTTCGACTACCCCGAGATCATGCTCGGCAACAACGGCAACCAGACCAACGACCATCGCCATACGCTGAAGGCTTACGGTGCGTGGCGCGTTACGGATGAGTGGCAGGTCGGCGCAAACTTGGTTGGCCAGACCGGACGTCCGAAGAACTGCTACGGCGATGCGCCGATCGATTCGGAAATCGGCGGTTACGGTTCCACTGGCGGTTCGCCGTATATGTATTGCTATATCGACGGGGTAGGCACTTACGTGGCGCGCGGTTCGGCGGGCATCACGCCGACGCTGTGGCAGCTCGATCTGAGCGGTTCGTATCACCCGCACTGGATGAAGGGTTTGACGTTGCGCGCCACGGTGTTCAACGTGTTCAACAAGCACACGGTGCTGACGGTCAACGAGAACGAGAACGCCAACAACGGTGCGTCGTTGTATCTCAACACCACGTATCTCACGGCTACGGGTTATCAGGCGCCGCGGTATTTGCAGTTGAATGCTGAGTACGACTTCTGATGATGGGGATCGGCCCCTCTCGTTGTGAGAGGGGCTGGTCTATAAGAGGTGGTTGATCGCAAACGATTCATGGCAAAAAAGGCCGCAGGATGCGGCCTTCTTTTTTTGAGTCGAGTGTTAGATAGAGATGTTGAACACCGCCGATTCGTCGCCCCGGCGAAAGCCGGGGCCCAGCGACTTTAGATCGCCAAAGACACTGGGCCCCGGCTTTCGCCGGGGCGACGGACATTTGGGTACTTGTGGCAATTAAGTGCCCGTGGAGAGCAACCGCGCCCGATACCGACTCGGCGATTCCCCCATCCACCGACGAAACGCCCGCGTCAAATTTGCCGGATCGGCATAACCCATGCGCACCGCAATCTCATCCATGCGAAGCACCGGATTGAGCACATCGCGCAACACGGCATCCTTGCGCGCATCGTCCACCAGTCCACGAAAGTTCAAATCCAGGCGCTGCAATTTGCGCTTGAGCGTTCGGCTGGACATGCAAAGCATCTTGCTGGTTTGTTCGATGCTCGGATAGCCCGTGCGTTCGTGACTTTGCAACAAATCCATCACGCGGATCACCAGGTCGTCGCTGCGACGCAAGCGCACGCGTTCGCGTTCGCATTGCGTGGTGATGTGGCGGAGCGTGGATGCGTTGGCGTTGCCGAGCGGAAGATTCAGGTCTTCCGCCGGAAAACGGATTTGGCACAAACCGGTTTCGAAGCGCGAGGCGACGATGCGTTTGCGGTAGCGCGCGTGGTGCAGCGGTTCCACGCCGCGATGCCAGATTTCCATGCCGGGAAGCAGGCGTTGCGACAGTTGCTCGCACAAGCGTGTGGTCATGGTGACGAGGCGATCCACTGCGCAGAAGCGCATCGGCGCGCGTGGGGCCAGATCGTGTACGAGCACTTCCGCAAAGCCGTCGCGTTCGCCGAGACGGAGATTGAACGTGGTGGTGCGCAGGTCCAGAAAGTCGCACCAAAGCTGCAAGGCGTCGCGCAACGTGGCGCAACTCATCAATCCGTAACCGAGCATGCCGTGCCAGGTGAGCGTGCTGTGCAGGCCGATCTGATAGCCGATGCCCGGATCGTTGGTCAGACGTACGGCGTTGGTGAGCAGAAGCGCGTCTTGCTGCGTGGTCAATCGTCCGTTGTCCAGCAGTTGCTCGGCGTGGATGCCGGTGCCGGCAAGCGCCTGTTCGCGCGAGATGCCCTGTTGTTCCAAGAGGTGAATCAGGGCGATGGCGTATTCGATATGTACGTCGTCTTTATATAGCTTGTGCATGCGGCTGCCCTACGAAGTGCATCGGGGTGGATGTGTCGTGATGTCGGCACGGCGTGAGCCCACACGCCTTGCGTTGCTACCGACTCGGCGGACGCCGGGGGATGGCGCCGCACAAGGCCACCTTGGACGAGAACTGTGCAGGAAATTTGGAGATTCCATGGATTCGCCGCCTATCGCTTGAAACCTGAGCGCAGACCGGCGCTAATGACCATTGGGACCCCACAACACCCACCTATTTCATGCGACCTGGGCTTACTGCCAAGCTTTTTCTTGCCATGCTCGCTGTGGCCGTTTTCGCCGTGCTGGCGATGGGCGTGGCTGCGCGCATCAGTTTCAATCACGGCTTTCTGGGCTATCTGTCCGAGCAGGAAAGCGAGCGCATGGAGAGCGTGGCCACTTCGCTGGCGAGCGCGTATCGCGAGCATGGCAATTGGGATTTTCTGCGCGACAACCCGCGCGCGTGGTTTGAGATCATGCGGCCCGGTCATTTCGCCGGCATGCCGCCGCCGCGCGGCGTCGCCGATGGCGGACCGTTCGGTCAGCCGCCGCCGAACGATGCCGGAGGGCCTCCGGATCAGGGCAATGGTCCGCCGCCCGATGGTCACGGACCGCCGGCGCCGGGTGGAATGATGGGTCCGACGTCGCTAACCGAACTCACCGGCACCGATTTTCGCTTCGCATTGCTGGATGCGCAGAATCAGTTGCTGTTCGGCAGCCCGACGGTGGTATCGGGCGCGCATTCGCTCAAGCATGCCATTCAAGTCAACGGACAAACCGTCGGTTGGCTGATGATGTTGCCGCTTCGCGATGTCACTGAAGTAGGCGATGTGCGTTTTCAGCACGGGCAATACAGCGCCACCTGGATCATCGGCATCGCAGCCTTGTTGCTGGCGGCGCTGATTGCAAGCTGGTTGGCGCGCACGTTGCTGACGCCGGTGCATCGCATCGCCAAGGCGACGCATGCGTTGGCCAAGGGCGATTACGGTTCGCGCGTGGAGACGCAGTCGCACGATGAGCTTGGCCAGTTAGCGCGCGATTTCAATCAACTGGCGGTGGTGCTGGAAACGAACGAGCGGGCGCGGCGGCAATTCGTGGCGGATATCTCGCACGAATTGCGCACGCCACTGTCGATTATTCGCGGCGAACTCGAAGCGCTGGAAGACGGCGTGCGCCGCTTCGATCGCGATGCCATCGTATCGTTGCAGAGCGAAGTGAAGCTGCTCAGCAAACTGATCGACGATTTGTATCAGCTATCGCTCGCCGATGTTGGCAGCATGATCTACCGCAAAGTGGACGTGGATCTGCGCAAGTTGTTGGAGAGCGTGGCCGATACGTATCGCGAACGGCTGCGTCGCGCGGATATCGATCTGCAAGTAAATCTGCCCGCGCTGCCGGTGCTGGTGCAGGCGGACGAAGCGCGTTTGCATCAGTTGTTCGTCAACCTGTTCGAAAACAGCGCGCGCTATACGGATGCAGGCGGCATGCTGCGCGTGGTGTGTAGATCGATGTCCGACAGCGTGATCGTGGACCTGATGGATTCCGCACCGGGCGTGGAGCCGTCGACGTTGTCGCGCCTGTTCGAGCGTTTCTATCGCGCGGAAGGCTCGCGCAATCGCGCCAGTGGCGGCACGGGCCTGGGGTTGGCGATCTGTCGCACCATTGTGGAAACGCATGGCGGCACCATCGAAGCGCATCCTTCGCCTTTGGGTGGGTTGTGGGTGATGATCCGTTTGCCCATCGAGAACGCGTGACATGGAAACGACGACGCCGTTGGCGCGCATCCTGATCGTGGAAGACGAACCCAAGCTGGCCGCGTTGGTGGGCGATTATCTGCGTGCGGGCGGCTACGAATCGGAGTGGGTCTCCGACGGGCGCGAGGCGATTGCCAAGATCAAAACGTATGCGCCCGACCTCGTGTTGCTGGATTTGATGCTGCCGGGGCGCGACGGTTTGGATATCTGCCGCGAGCTGCGCAGCTTCAGCGACATACCGATCATCATGTTGACCGCGCGCGTGGAAGAAATCGATCGTTTGCTTGGGCTGGAACTTGGCGCGGACGACTACATCTGCAAGCCCTTTAGTCCGCGCGAAGTGGTGGCGCGGGTGAAGGCGATTTTGCGTCGCGCACGCAGCAACGCCATCGATACCGTCAACGCATCGCTGCGCATCGACGAGGCCACGCACAATGCCGTGTTCCATGGCATTTCGCTCGAACTGACGCCGGTGGAATTTCGTCTGCTCAAGACATTGGCGGCCAATCCGGGTCGAGTTTTTTCGCGCGACCGGCTGCTGGACAACCTTTATCTGGATCACCGCGTTGTCACAGACCGCACGGTCGACAGCCATATCAAGAACTTGCGTCGCAAATTGGAGCAGGCGTCGCCGGGACAAGATCCGATCCGCTCGATCTATGGAGTAGGCTACAAGCTGGAAATCGAGTGACGATAGCGGCGCCGCCGGCGCCGCCTGTCATCGCGAGGTACAGGACATGCGTAGCGACGTTCTGATCGCAGGAGCGGGGCCTACTGGCCTGGTGCTGGCATTGTGGTTGACCAAGCTTGGCATCCACGTTCACCTCTTCGACAAAACCTCCGAGCCGGGCACCACATCGCGCGCGTTGGCGGTGCAAGCGCGTACGCTAGAACTGTATCGACAACTCGATCTGGCTGACGCCGTGGTGGCGAACGCGCATCGCGTTCCCGCCGTCAATTTGTGGGTGAAGGGCGAGCGCAAAGCACGCGTGGAATTCGAGTCGCTCGGTTCGGATCTCACGCCGTTTCCCTTCTTGACCATCTTTCCGCAGGATCAGCACGAGCGGTTGCTGATCGCGCGGTTGCAAGAGCTAGGCGTAACCGTGCATCGGCAAACCGAGTTGTTGCGCTTTACCGACGAGGGCGAGCGCGTGGTCGCGACATTGCGCGGCCCCGATGGCAAAGAGCAAACGTGGGAAGCGGCTTATCTGGCCGGTTGCGACGGCGCGCGTTCGTTGGTGCGCGAAACGATCGGCACGGGTTTTCCGGGCGGCACGTACAAGCAGGTGTTTTATGTGGCCGACGTGGACGCATCCGGCCCGGCGCTGGATGGCGAGTTTCAAATGGATTTGGACGAGGCTGATTTTCTCGGCGTTTTTCCGCTGTCCGGCGAAGGTCGCGCGCGCTTGATCGGCACGGTGCGCGACGAACGCGCCGAACATGCCGAGACGCTGAAGTTCGAAGACGTGAGCGCGCGCGCGATCGAGCATTTGAAAGTGACGGTGCATAAGGTGAACTGGTTTTCCACCTATCGCGTGCACCATCGCGTGACTGAACATTTCCGCAAGGGACGCGTGTTTCTACTCGGCGATGCGGCGCATATTCACAGCCCGGCCGGCGGTCAAGGCATGAATACCGGCATTGGCGATGCGATCAATCTCGCCTGGAAGCTGGCCGCCGTGGTGACGGGGCAAGCGCCCGATCGCCTGCTCGACAGTTACGAAGCCGAACGCATCGTTTTTGCGCGCCGGCTGGTCGCCACCACCGATCGCGTGTTTACGTTTGTCACATCCGATGGTCCGATTGCCGAAATCGTGCGCACGCGCATGGCGCCATTCGTGTTTCCGGCCGTGATGCGTATTGAGCGCGCGCGCGAGTTTCTGTTTCGCACCGTGTCGCAAATCACGCTCAATTATCGCGAGGGTCCGCTGAGCTCGGGCTCGGCCGGCGTCGTGCACGGCGGCGACCGTCTGCCCTGGGTGAGAACCGCAACCGGCGATAACTTTTCCAGCCTGGCATCGATGACATGGCAGGTGCACGTATATGGCGAAGCGAACGCGACCTTGCGTGACTGGTGCGCCGAACGCGACATTTCGTTGCAGGTATTCGATTGGCGTGCGGACTACGAAGCGGCCGGTTTTGCGCGCAACGCGCTGTACCTGATTCGGCCCGATACCTATGTCGCACTGGCGGAAACCTCGGGTTTTCCTGACGCCGTAGACAACTATTTTACTTCCCGAGGCATTAAGCTTCGCGCATCGCGCGCGATGTCTTCTCCACGATCCGATGCCGTGGCGCGTACAGGGGAAAATCGGTGAATCCAGAAGAATCCATGCGCACCAAACGGTCCGCGTCGGCACGCGACGATGCCATCGGCACGACGATGAAAGCGGCGAGCGTCGCCGCCGCCATCGGCGGCTGGGCGGTGGGCATGTATACCGGTGTGATTTTGCTATGGCCGTTGATCGCGACGGCGGCGGTGTGGGCCGCGGGCAAAATGCTTTTCGGCGAGGCGCGACAGGCCATCTTGCCGTCGTTCTGCGTGCAAGCCGGACACTTTGCGTGGTTTGTAATTGGCATGCTGTTGACCGGCCAGTACCTTTCGCCCGCGTTGTTCGACGCGACGTGGCTAGCGATCGGCCTGGTGTGGTTGTGGATGAAACCCGGCAAAGCGGCGCTGTGTTTTCTCGGCGTCTATCAGTTGATCTCTCTGCCCTACGATGCGTTGCGGTTTTCCGAGGCGGCCTGGGGCACCGCGGCCAACAAGGCCTTGCTGGTGCACATCATCTGGCACGTGCTGGCGGTGTTTTACATGGCGTGGCTGTATTACCGGATGACCAAGCCGCCGTCGGAAAACGATTCGTACGTGTGAACCATCGTTAGAGCGTAGCGACGATGCGACCGACTTCCGCCAGCACCGCGCTGCGGCCGTCGCTGTCTTTTTCAGTGTTTTCGTAATACGCCGCGATCAGCAGCGGTTTGCGTGCCGGCGGCCACATGATGGCGACATCGTTGTTCTGCGTTACGCCGCTACCGGTTTTTTCGCCGACGCGCCAATCCGCGGGAACGCCCGCGCGCACCAATTTCTTGCCGGTGCTGGTGGCGAGCATCCATGCGGTCAATTGCTGGCGGGACGCGTCGGAAAGCCCATGATTGAGCATCAAGGTTTGCAGATTCGACAGCATGGCGCGCGGCGTGGTGGTGTCGCTGACGCCACCGGGCGTGGGTCGGTTGAGTTCCGGCTCGATGCGATCCAGGCGCGTGATCGTGTCGCCCAGTTGTCGGGCGAAATTCGTCACCACCGATGGACCGCCCAGATGCGCCATCAACACATTGGCGGCCGTGTTGTCGCTAAGCGACACCGCCGCGCTGCAGAGTTCGGCGATCGTCATGCCGGGCGGACCGACATGCTGGCTGGTGATGGGCGCGTATTCGAGTACGGTGTTCTGGTCGAAGACAAGGCGACGGTCGAGCTGCTCTTGTCCGTGGTCCACGCGCGATAGCACCGCCGCCGCAAGCAGCATCTTGAACGTGCTGCATAAGAGAAAGCGTTCGTCCGCGCGGTGACCCGCGTGTTGTCCGGTGCCCGTGTCCAGAATCGCGACGCCGAGTCGGCCGCCGTAACGACGTTCCAGCGCCGCCAATTGCACATCGGCCTTTGTCGCACCGGCCGCGAACAATAACGATGGGCGAAGACTCAGCGCCGCCGCGCCTGCCGCCATGCCTTTGAGTACATCCCGACGATCCATGCTGAAGTCACCTTGCTTACGTGTGCACATCGTGCGCGAGCTTTCGATCCTAACAACGATGCGAGGCCTTAAAACGGGAGAGTTGAGGCGAATTGCGGGCACCCTCGCCAATGGCCTGCTCCCGAATGTCCAAATTGGCTCTTGAACGGCGCTAAGCGGCCGCTTGAATGAGCTATTCGTCACTGCAGGAGGATTGCATGCTTATCGCTGGCGCCGGTCGCGTGGTGTTTGCCTTGGCGTTTGTCGTGCTGGGGTTGCTGAGTATTTTTTCCGGAGACTTCGCCCTTTTATGGCAACCGGTTCCGCCGGATGTTCCGGCGCGCGCCGTGCTCGCCGTGATTTCCGGCGTCATCATGTTCGCGGGCGGTGTCGGCATGCTGATCCCGCGCACGCGCGTACCTGCATCCTTCGTGATGGCGATTTACACCGCGATGTGGTTGTTGCTGTTGCATGTTCCGCACGTGATCGTGGCGCCGTCGCAGGAGGTCAATTGGGGCGCATGCGGTGAAATCGTTACGTTGGTCGCGGCGTGCTGGGTGTTGTACGCACAGAGCGCTACGCCAAACGACAAGCCGTATATCGCCGCGCTTACTGGCCCCAAAGCGATACGTATCGCACGCCTTGCTTTCGGTGTAGCAGTGCCGTTGGTCGGCCTGGAACATCTCATCTATGTCAAAGAAACCGCGGCCATGGTGCCGGCGTGGCTGCCCGATCACACAGGTTGGGCGTATTTCACGGGGATCGCGCATATCGTTGCCGGTTTGGCGATTGCGTTCGATCTGCTGCCGCGTCTGGCCGCTACGTTGGAAGCATTGATGATGGGCGGCTTTACCGTATTCGTGTGGATTCCGATGGTGATGGCGGCGCCTTCGCAACGGTTTACCTGGACGGGCATCATGATCTCGACCGTGTTTACGGCCGCGGGATGGGTCATCGCATCGTCGTATCGCCAGACGCCTTGGCTTTCCTTCAATCGTTCGCGAAATCGCACCGTCGCGCTCGCGACACACTAAGTTGCACGACAGTGAGAGCCGCATTGTGCGGCTCTCTTTTTTTTTGCACGCCGTAGTTAGCCGCCAGAACGACCGGTTTCGAACAAGAACCACACGCGGCGTTCCGCTTCGTCGATCCAATTTTCCAACAAGCTCGCAGTCGCCACGTCGTTATATTCATCGCACAGGTCGTGCGTCCGACGCATGTATTCGGCGAGGCGCGCATTGTCTTCGCGCAATTCGGCCAGCATGTCGGCAGGCGTGACGAAATCGGCGTCGTTGTCGGAAAGCCGTTGATGACGTGCGATATCGCCGATGGAGCGCAAGGTGGTGCCCCCGAGTTTGCGCACGCGTTCGGCGACGGGATCGGTGACGGCGTAGATTTCGTCGGATTGCTCGTCGAGCATCAAGTGATAGTCGCGAAAATGCGGACCGGTCATATGCCAGTGGAAATTCTTGGTTTTCAGATACAGCGCGAACACATCGGCCAGCAAGCTGTTGAGTTCTGCGGAGATGTCGCGACGTGCGTTGTCGCCGAGCGCGCTGGGCGTTTTCAGTGGCGCCTTGCGCAATTGCTTGGCTTTGTCGGCTTTGCCGGCCTTGTTGGCTTTGGCCATGGTGGTGTCTCTCCTTGCGATGGGGTGGTTGAACGAGAGAGGGGCTACAAGCGGGTCTGTCGACCTTAGGCCAGCGCGCCAGCGCAGGCAACTGCTGTCTTGGAAGTATTTCAATGATGCTTCACGATGCTCGTGTCATTTTTCACGGCTAGACTCCCGTGGAACGTAGAGAGGTCAGGACGCGCCATGACGGAAGCTGCCTCGCACTCGTACCAAAAACCCGCGTTGCTGGTAGCGGGCGTGGGCGCCCTTGGCGTGGTGTTCGGCGATATCGGCACCAGCCCGCTGTACACGTTCAAGACCGTGCTGGACATGACGGGCGGACATAACCCCCAGACCATCTATGGCGTGATTTCGCTGCTGATCTGGACGCTGATCGTCGTCACGTCGGTGAAATATGCGGGCTTCGCCATGCGCATCGACAACGATGGCGAAGGCGGCATCCTTGCGTTGATGGCGTTGCTCGGCGTGAAGCGTCGCAAGCGACCGGTGATCGTGGCTGCCGGTTTGTTCGGCGCAGCGCTGATTTACGGTGATGGCGCAATTACACCAGCGATTTCGGTGTTGTCCGCACTAGAAGGTTTGAATATCGCGGCGCCTTCGCTGCAGCATTACGTGTTGCCGTTGACGGTAGCGATACTGCTGGCGTTGTTTGCGTTTCAGCCGATGGGCACCGCCCGTATCGGGCGCATGTTCGGGCCGATTATGGCGCTGTGGTTTATCACCATGGCGTTGTTGGGTGTGTGGGGCATCGCCAAGCATTCGGCAATTTTGTGGGCGCTCAATCCGTATTACGCCTTGCACTATTTGCTCAACAGCGGCGGCGGCGGATTTATGGTGTTGGGCGGCGTGTTTTTGTGCGTCACCGGCGCAGAAGCGCTGTACGCGGATATGGGACATTTCGGTGCGGGCCCGATCAAGCTTGCGTGGTCGACTTTGGTGTTTCCGAGTTTGGTGCTCAACTACGCGGGTCAAGGTGCGATCACGCTGGCGGGCGATGTGACGACCGGAAATATTTTCTATCGGTTGTGTCCGCCTGTGTTGACGTTGCCGCTGATTATTTTGTCAACGATCGCGACCATCATCGCCAGTCAGTCGATCATCACCGGCGCGTTTTCGATGACGCGACAAGCGATACAACTAGGCTGGATGCCGCGCCTGAAAATCTCGCAAACCTCGCAAGAGGGCTACGGGCAGATTTATGTCGGCGCGGTGAATTGGCTGCTGATGCTAGTGACCATCGGTTTGGCCGTGGGCTTTCGCAAGTCCGACAATCTCGCCGCCGCTTACGGCATTGCGGTATCGGCCACGATGTTGATGACCACCGCATTGTTGTTTATCGCGATGCGCGAAATCTGGAAGTGGCATATCGCCGCGAGCGCGGCGGTGGCAGGCACCTTCTTTATCGTGGATGCATCGTTCTTCGCGTCGAACATGATGAAGTTGTTCGACGGCGGCTACGTGCCGTTGCTGCTTGCCGCACTGGTGTATCTGGTGATGTACATCTGGCATCGCGGCGTGGTGGCGATCGCGTTGCGTTCCGGTGAAGATCCGATTCCCGTGGATGTGTTTCTCGACGATCTTGTGCGCCTAGGTGTTGCGCGCGTGCCCGGCACGGCTGTGTTTCTCACGCGCGCCAAAGCGACCACGCCGCCGGTGATGCAGTGGTATGTCAAACACAGCAAGGCGCTGCATAAGCGCGTGCTAGCGGTAACATTGGAAATCGCCTCAACCCCCTGGATTCCAGCCAAAAACCGCTTGGCCCTGTCCGAGATAGGACCCAACTTTTGGTCGGTGACGGCGACGTACGGCTTTATGGAGCGGCCGGATATGCCGGCCTTGATGGCGCAAATCGCCATGCACGGGTGCCCCATTCATCCTAACGAACTGACCTATTTTGTCGGCTTGGAAAAAATTGTCGCGCGCGACGACGGTCGCGGCCTTCCGCGCTGGATACGCACCGTGTTCATGATGCTGCTGCGCAACTGCGCTCGCGTAACCGACTACTTGCGCATCCCGGCGAACCAAGTGGTGGATATCGGTCGCTTGATTTCAATCTGAACGGACGCGTCGCACGGCTTGATTCCATAGCGAATTCGCGCATGCGACCTCGTATTTCGGCCGCTTTTTCAGCCGAAAAGCTACGCTCCGCATACTGGCGCAAGCACACGCACATGCGCTAGTCATTCATTCACAAACCTAAACGACGCGCGTCGCGCTTCGTCTCATTCGCATTGCCGCGACTCCCGATTCGCGAGCTTATATGCCGCGTACGGGGTGGCACGGTCTTTGCCTCGTCCTTAACTCCAAGGGCGGCCGAACATACGCGTTTATTTAGCGCGGATATGCGCGTGCCGATGATGTAAACCATCGTTTGTTAAGAGGCAGCAGTTATGTGGGCGGGCATCAAACGCTGATGTATACCGGATCGATCCCGTTCTACGCGGAGGTCTCCCGGTGCAGTTGAACACCGAGACACTCGCACTGATCAACGGCGGCCAGGCTTTGGTACTGGCGCTGATGCTTTGGTTCGGCACCAGCAATGGCAGCAATCAGGCGGTCAAAGGCCTGCGCCTGCGCGCTGGGGCGTTGCTGTTGGAGGCCGGCGGCGATTTTCTGCTGGCGTTTGGCACGCAGCTTTCGCCGCTCCTCGTCGTGTTGTTCGGAAACACGCTCAATCTTACTGCGCAGGCGTTGACGATCGTGGCGTTGCGCATGGTGTTGAATCGTCGGCTGCGTTGGCGAGAGGCGATCGCGCTTGGCGCCGCGGCATGGATCGGCGTGACCTACTTGAGCATCGGACACCCAGATTACACGCTACGCGTGTTGTGGGGTTCTTCCATTCTGGTCTGCAACTCGCTGCTCAACATCGCCGCGTTGTGGGGCGGATGCGGCAAGCGCGACACGCGCGCGCAGTGCCTGTTGCTGTGGACGTATTGGTTGGCGATCGCCTTGCTGGTGTGGCGCAACATGTCGTTGCTGATGTTGAGCACGCCGCTGCAAAGCATCCTGGCGCCGTCGTATGTGAATGTTATTTACCTGTTTTTGGTGGGTTTGCAGCCGCTGCTGGCGAGCGTGGGCTTTCTGCTGCTGTACAACGAAATCCTGCAGCGCGAGCTGTTCGATCTGGCGCGCATCGATCCGCTGACCGGCGTGATCAATCGCTTAGGTCTGGTGGAAGCTTCCGCCGTGATGCTTGCCAAAGCGCGTTTGAAAAAGGAATCGATCGGCGTGCTGTTGATCGACGCGGATCATTTCAAAAGCATCAACGACCGTTTCGGCCATGACGACGGCGACCGCGTATTGCTGGAACTGGTCGCTAATATCCGGCGCATGCTTCGCGCCAGCGATCTGGTGGGGCGCGTGGGTGGCGAAGAGTTTTTGGTGCTGTCGCCTTCCGTCAAAGAGGCCGACTTGCTGGCGCTGGCCGAACGCATCCGCTCCGCGATCGAACGCGCGCCGTTCCGTATCGCCAACGAATCTTATTCGCTGACCGTGTCCATCGGCGCGGCCCTTGCCGATACGGACGAACTGGACATGATGGCGGTGCGCCGCCGGGCCGATGCCGCGCTTTACGAAGCCAAGCACGCGGGCCGCAATTGCGTAAGGATCTCCAGCGGCAGCTGACCGATGGTGGACGGCGCGCCAACCACGTTCGAAGGGAGCGGCGTCCTGGCGCGGCTGTGTTCATGGTGCGCAAAGGACGCCGATTTATCATGGCGGGGCAGCGACGGCCTTCAGTTTTTACCCGGGCTGCCGATACCTATGGCCGGGCGTCCATCCGCTATGTCGCGACGGCCTGATTCAATGATTTCTCAGCCAACGTTCCACCACGATTCCAGAGCGCCGCGTTGCATGCGCCGCGATACCGGGATTGTCGTCGGAGCCGCCTAGCGGCTGTTGGCAGGACTGGATACCGATGCAACTTCAAGCACAGCTAAGAGTAGGCGCAGCCTTGCTGCTGGCTGTTGCTGCCGGTATTTCGACGTATGTGTTCGTGGGATACGCGCAAGCCTATGAGCAGAGCTCCAGCAATCTACGCGTGCTTACCTCGTTCGATCAGGTGTTGAAGGCAGGCAATGCGCTGTCCGCCGAACGCGCGCCGACAAATATTCTGCTCAGCCTGGATCGCAGCGACGGACAAACCTACGCCATCACACGGTCGCAAGTGATCGCCGCGCGCCAACGCACCGATGCGGCGCTCGATCAACTCGACCGGCTGGCCCGTGAAAGCATGCCTGCCGGCGCCGAGAGCACGCAAATCGCGCAGACGCAGGCGAGCCTGGCGCAGGCGCGCAGCAAGGTCGACGCGTTGAGCCAGCATGCGCCGTTCGAACGCTCGCCGCAGGATCTGCAATCTGCGATCGACACGATGATCGCCGCGCGCACGGAACTCGATCCGGTGATCAACGATCTTTATCGCGAAGCCATCCAGCGCGCGCCCGACCAGGTCGGCATCATGCAGATGGCGCGCATCTTGAGCGATCTGCGCGAGTACGGCGGCCGTATCGGTTCGATGTTGGTCGTTCCATTGTCCACGCCGGAACCGATCAGCCCCGAGCGACGTCTAGCGATTGCGACGCTGCGCGGGCGCATCATCGAATTGCACGGCTTGATGCCCGATCGTGTGGAGGCGGGCGAACGGCAGTCGAGTTCGATCGAGCAGTTGCGTACGCACGTCGAACAGCAGTTCTTCGGCCATACGCTTGGATTGATCGATACGCTGGTCGACCGCTCCGGCACGGATTACGGCATGCGCGCCGCCGCGTTCACCAGCCAGGTGCTGCCCGACTTGATGAGCTTGGAAAAGCTCGAAGCGTTGTTTATGCAGCGCGCCATGCTGCAAGTGAGCCAGGTGAAGCACGAAGACGGCCGGCAGATGGTGATAGTCGCTGCCTGTCTGCTGCTGTTCTTTCTATTCCTTGCGTTTATGTTGCGCACTACGGAAAACCTGATCGTTCGTCCGTTGCTGCTAGCGAAGAACGAAATCGTGAAACTCGCCAACGGCGACCTTCGCCGTGCGCAACGCGCAGGCAACAGCGTAGAGGCCCGCGCGCTGCACGACGCCATCGACGCGTTGCGACGCCAGCATGTGCACAGCATGCATCTCGCTATCGAGCGCGACGAATTGAGCAAGGCGCTGCGTACGCAAGCGCATACCGACGCGCTGACCGGCTTGTTGAATCGTCACGCACTGGAAGAGATTACGGGCGATCTGGCGGCCGAGCCGGTGCGCCTGTCCAAAGGCCGGGGCTTGATCCTGATCGACGTGGATTTTTTCAAGCCCATCAACGATGCGTACGGACACGTCATTGGTGACCTGGTGTTGCGCGAAGTGGCAAGCCGCATCAAGCGTTTGGTGGAAGACCCGCATATGGCGTTTCGCTATGGCGGCGAAGAATTCGCCGTGCTGACGAACGGTCTGACGCG
This sequence comes from Dyella sp. 2HG41-7, assembly GCF_021390675.1. NCBI lineage: Bacteria > Pseudomonadati > Pseudomonadota > Gammaproteobacteria > Lysobacterales > Rhodanobacteraceae > Dyella > Dyella sp. 2HG41-7. The sequence goes on along the minus strand of NZ_JAJEJV010000004.1, from coordinate 237,662 downwards.
CATCGAACTGTGGAAGCTTGCGGAAAACATACGACAAGCCATTTCCGGCGAAGAAATTACGGCGCCGGACGTCACCGCATTGACGGTCACGGCAAGCTTCGGCATCGCCAAAGGAGACGCCGCGGTGCTTACATGGCTGGATCTGCTGAACACGGCGGATGCCGCGCTGTATCAGGCCAAAGCGCGAGGACGAAACCAACTCGTCGCCGCGCCGAGCGCGGACGATGAGACGTCGCGAACGCGCCATAGTCCAATTGGAACTTAAGCATTTTCTTATCTTTAGTTGCGCCTAGTTGAACCGCCAAATGTGAATCCGCGCAGCGCAACAAGGAAAGTGTAAATCAGGTGTAACACCTAATTTTCGCAGAGCACTGGACGTGCCCATCGGTCAGGCGCACCATCGAAAACCCGCGAATTATCAGGGGATGTTCGTGTGGTTAAAGCCAAGTCAACGCGACCGCAGCCTTCGTGGCTGTGTCGGGCCCACTCGGCGGTCCGATGACTTTTCGTTCGCACGTTTTCCAGGGAGGTAATTTCGACGAATGCATGGTGTGGCTGATCGTTCCATCACAGGGGGACTCGCTTTTTTCATCTAGCCTTTAGGGAGAAAAAGACGTGAAAACCGAGCATGTGATGATTGCGTTGTCGATTGCGCTCGCATTCGCAACGCTACCTTCGATTACCCAAGCTTCCTCATCCAATCCGGCGCTTGCCGGACTCAATACAGCCGAAGCGCCGCGCGTTAACCAAGCCGTAGATAACCGCGTTGTTTCGTCGCTGAGCAATACCCACCTAGCCTTTCTTTCCCATGCAACGGCCGCGGGCAACGTGGACGATGCAATGCCCATGAACCATATGCAATTGATTCTGCGCCGCAGCGACCAGCGCGCGTCGGCGGCAGAATCGTTGATCGCGCAGCAGCACGATCCGTCGTCCGCCAAATTCCATCAGTGGCTGTCGCCCGAAGAAGTGGGCAGCACGTTCGGCGTGCACGATGCCGATATCGCCGCGGTGAAATCGTGGTTGACCTCGCAAGGGTTCACGGTCAACGGCGTGTATCCGAACAAGATGCAGATCGACTTCAGCGGCACAGCAGGCCAGGTGCGCCAGGCCTTTCACACGCAAGAAAGCCGCTTTGTCGTCAATCATGTAACGCATGTCGCCAATGCGGGCGACATCAGCGTTCCGACAGCATTGCGCGAAGTCATCGTCGGTGTTGCCGGCCTCAACGACTTCCATCCGCAGCCGTTGAACAAGACGCCGCAGGTGACGCAGTTCGATCGCAGCAAGGGCAAGTTTATGCTCAAGCAGACCACCGCAACGACACCGGGTCATCCAGCGGCGGTGAATTTCGTCGGCGGCGCACGCGGTTTGGTGCCGTATGACATGCAGACGATCTACAACACCAGCAGCTTGTACGCCAGCGGCCTGACGGGTGCGGGCATCAATATCGCGGTGGTTGAAGATCAAGATATGGATGTGAGCGATTGGCCCAACTTCGTCGCTCAGTTTGGACTTGGCGGTTACGGCGGAACGTTTACGCAATTCCAGCCACAACTGACGCCGTCGACGGGCAACTGCACCGACCCAGGTGGCAACGATCCATTCTCGGAAAGCATCGAGACGGTGCTGGATTCGGAATACTCCACCGCAATGGCGCCCGGCGCGAACATCTGGGTGGCGACGTGTTCGGATTCCAACTCCACCAACTTCTTCGGTGGCGTGTTTGCCGCGGCGGACAATCTGATCAACAACACGAACGCCGCCGGCCGTCCGAACATCATCAGCGCGAGTTACGGCTACGGTGAAGGATTCACCGACGCGGCCAGCAAGACCGCGATCGACCTGATGTGGGCGCAGGCGGATCTGGAAGGCATTTCGGTGTTTATTTCCAGCGGCGATTCCGGCTCGAACCCGAGCTATAACGGCAGCATCATCAATGGCGTGGGCGTGGATGCGAATTCGTTTGCCACCTCCTCCAACGATACGGCGGTCGGCGGCACGGATACGGCCGATGTGCTCGATGGCACGACCAGCAAGTACTTCAGCAGCACGCTCAACAGCGTGTACGGTTCGGCGTTGTCGTATGTGCCGGAATTAACGTGGAATCAATCGTGCGGCAATACGCTTGCAGCAACCAAGCTGGTGCACACGACGGCCTTGCAGTTCTGCAAGAACGCGTTGATCTACGATCCGTACGGCTACTACGTCACCTCCGAAAGCGGTAGCGGCGGTCCGTCGTCGGTGGATGCCAAACCCTCATGGCAACGTATCGTGCACGGAGCGGCGAAGGATCAGTCGCGCGATCTGCCGGACGTCTCGCTGTTTGCCGGTTCGTATGGCGGTTATTCGTGGGTGATTCTGTGCACCGGCTACTATCCGTGCGCACCGAACTTCACGACGCCGACCGTATTGGAAGGCGGCACGTCGTTGTCGTCGCCGATGATGGCGGGTATTCAGGCTTTGATCGATCAGGGCTTGGCCAGCGATGGCTTGTCCGCCAATCAAGGCAATGCTGCGCCGACGTTCTATGAGTTGGCCAGAAACGAATACGGCGGCGCAACCGGTAACCCACCGGGCTCATTGGCCGCATGCAATTCCAACAACGGTCCAACCGGCAACAGCAAGTGTGTGTTCCGCAACATCACCGAGGGCGGCAATTCCACACAGTGCATCCAGATCGCCGCGTTCTCGCAAGTCACGCCTGATTGCTACTTCTACGGCACCATTCAGAACTTCGAACAGTTCTACGGTCCGACGCTGGTTGGTCTGACGGCCACCAGTACGACGAAGTACAACAGCACCACGGCCGCGTATGCCGCACAAGCCGGTTGGAGTTTCGCCAACGGCCTCGGCTCGGTAAACGCCGGCAATCTGCTTACCGCATGGAAAAAGTTCGTGAACGCACCGTAATTGTCGCGATTCACTTTACCACTGGCCCCTGGCGACTCGTTCGCCGGGGGCTTTTTTCGGCTTGTGTTTGCAAAAAGCGGATAGTTCGCCCGCCAGCGAAACGTTCATGCTGCGCATATCATAAGGTTTCGATACCGCCCGCCTTTATCGCATCGCATGGATCAACGTACCGTTCGACAACGTATTTCGCGCGTCACCATCGCTGCCAGTTTCGGTTTTGCGTTGGTGCAACTGGACGTCAGCATCGTCAATATCGCGCTGCCGCGCATCGCCACGGATTTGCATGCGGGCGTCGCCGGCCTGCAATGGGTGGTGGATGCGTACACGCTCGCGTTCGCGGTGCTGTTGTTGAGCATGGGTTTTCTTGGCGATCGATTGGGCGCGCGCAAGGTGTATCTGGCGGGCATGCTGTTGTTTGCGCTGTCGTCGATCCTTTGCGGTTTTTCGGTGGATGCCGTCATGTTGATCGTCGGGCGCATGCTGCAAGGCGTTGGCGCGGCGGCGATGCTGCCCTGCTCGCTGGCTTTGCTTAGTCACGCAACAGCGCACGAACATGCGTTACGCGCACGCGCTATCGGTTGGTGGACCGCCGCCGGCAGCATCACGATTGCCGCGGGCCCGCTGATCGGCGGCTTGTTGATGAGCGTCACGACCTGGCGCAGCATTTTTTTCGTCAACGTGCCAATCTGCATCCTGGGTGCATGGCTGACGTTGCGCGTTCCGGAAACGGAGCGCGAGGTTCGCGGTAAGCATTTCGATCTGCGCGGACAGATTCTCGCCGTGCTTGCGCTGACCGCATTAACCATAACCGTGATCGAAGCGAAGCCCTTGGGATGGACACATCCTTGGGTGTTGGCGTGCATCGCGACGACGTTGCTGGCCGTGCCGTTGTTTATATGGCAGGAGTCGCGTTGCCCGTCGCCGATGTTGCCGCTGCGATTTTTTAGAGCGCCAGGTTTCAGCGCAGCGGTGATTTACGGCGTGATTGTGAATCTCACGTATTACGGCATCGTGTTCTTGCTTAGCCTTTATCTGCAGCGCGTGCATGGTTACACCGCGTTGCAGACCGGATTGGCGTATTTGCCTTTGACCGCGACGTTTTTCGGCGTGAACATTTTTAGCGGTTGGCTGGTGGGCCGCGCCGGTGCGAAGTTGCCGATGGTGTTGGGTGCGTTGATCGACGCATTCGGTTTTTCGTTGTTTCTGTTGCTGGGCGCGCAAAGTCCTTATTTGTTGATGCTGCCTGCGTTTGCCTTGCTTCCCTGCGGCATGGGGCTTGGCGTACCGGCGATGACCACCACGGTGCTTTCCGCCGTGGAAAAACAAGCATCGGGGACCGCATCGGGCGTGCTCAACGCGGCGCGGCAGGCGGCTGGCGCAATCGGTGTTGCGTTGTTCGGTGCGCTGGCCGGCGACAGCAATGCGTGGATCGTGCGCGGCTTGCACGATTCCGCTTGGATCTCGGTGATCTTGTTGCTGATCGCGGCAGCCGTGGCCTTCCGTGGCGCGGCTGCGCGAAAGCAAACGCGATAATTACGCGGGATATTCCAGCTTCGGATACCAATTCGTTCCGCGGCCTTCCGGCGTCAAATCCAGGACCGTCCAGATCGGCATCGGGTCGGGCGCGCCGCGCGGGTCCTGGCCGGGGTCCGCCGTGGCAGTACCCATTTCACCGCTCCAGAACAGGCGAATTTTTCCGTCGCGACGCGTGAAAACGTTGATCTCGGGGATGTCGCTGCCGTCGTCGGCGATGGCGTGGTAGTCGCGGCTGAAGTTGCCGTTGAGGTCGCTATACAACTTGAGATAGCGCCAGTGGCGTTCGCGCTTGAACGCAACGAGGCGCTCGATCGGCGAGCGTGCGATCACGGCGAGCGCGATGCGCTGCTGCATGTCGTTCGCTTCGCCTTCCCACGCGCTGAGCATCGAGGTGCACATCGGACAGGGGCGTTCGCGTTGCGGGCCGAACATATAGCTGTAGACGACCAGCGTCTGCTTGTCGCCGAACAGACCGGCGAAATCGGTCGGGCCGTGTTCGCCTTCGAAACGGTAGTCGCCGATCACCTCGCCACCGGGCGGTAGTGCGCGGCGCAGTTCGGCGACGCGTTCGATATGGCGGCGCAGTTCGATTTCCTCGCGCAGCAGTTCATCGCGCGCTCGGCGGTATTCCGGGCTTTCGTTGATTTGGCTGGCGCCGTTGCGCTTCACCAGCTCGGCGGCGGGGACGAGGGTGGGGGCTTGCGTCATGGTTGAGCTCCTGTGGAAAGGCTTGCCGTACCCTAATGACGAACCGGCGGGCGGCGAATCGACATATCCGCGGCCCGCCTGGAAACCGCGTCTTGCCTGGAGCCTGTTGCAATTCGATAGAGTTTAGATATATCGTTTCTTTCAGGATTTCGATATATCGGAGTTATATCATGCACAGGCATTTCCTGTTCCATCGCTTTATGCAGCGCCATCACGGCGGCTGCGGAGGCTGGGGCGACGTCGGCGGGTTCGACGACGAGGTTTACGTTTTTCACGGCCGGCGCGGCCGGCACGGATCGTTCGGCGGCGGCGATTTCGGCGACTGGGACAGCATGCAAGGCGGCGGTCGACGCGGCGGCGGGCGCATCCTCGGCCACGGCGATCTGAAGCTGTTGCTGCTGGCGCTGATCGAACAGCAGCCGCGTCACGGTTACGAATTGATCCGCACGATCGAAGAGATGTTCCACGGTCACTACTCGCCGAGCCCCGGCGCCGTGTACCCCACGCTCACTATGCTGGAAGAACTCGGCCACGCATCGGTGCAAAGCGAAGAAGGCGGACGCAAGTTGTACGCGATCACCGACCAAGGCCGCGAATTTCTCAACGCCAATCGCGTCGCCGTGGATGCAATGACCGAACGCACGCGCCACAGCGCGCGTTTAATCGCCAAGCTTTCGTTGCCGATGGGCGTACGCAAGGCGATGCACGCGCTCAAGCATGCCGTGCTGATGCGCGGCGCGGACTGGAACAAGGTCGAAGCGCAACGCGTTGCGGCAATTCTCGAACGCGCCGCCGCCGAGATCGCCACCGGCCGCCAGGACGAAACTCAGTAAGGCTTGCAAGACCACGCTGCGTGCAAAGAACGCAACGCCGGATTCGCCGGCGTTGCGAGTCCCTTTCTCTTTGACAAAAAGCGCCCATGACTCGACACGAACACCGTATGGCTCGGCACCAGCTCGCATTGCGTACGCTGGAAGTACTCAACGCCAGACGCATGACGCCGCATATGCAGCGGATCACCTTGAAAGGTGAACAACTGCGCGGATTTGTCAGCGGATCGCCCGACGATCACGTGAAGTTGCTGTTCCCTAACTCGCAAGGCGATTTGGTGTTTCCCACCTTGGGACCCAACGGCCCCGAATTTCCGGCCGACGCCGAACCTTCGCCCATGCGCGACTACACGCCGCGCGAGCACGATGCCGAACGCAACGAACTGGTGATCGATTTCGTATTGCATGGCGACGGACCAGCATCGACCTGGGCGGAGCAAGCGACGCCCGGACAACGTATCGGCGTAGGCGGCCCGCGCGGTTCGTTTATCGTCGCCAACGATTTCGATCACTACGTGCTGATCGGCGACGAAACCGCCCTGCCGGCGATCGCGCGGCGGCTGGATGAAATGCATGCCGAGGCGCATGTCATAGCGCTGGTTGAGATTCCGGAAAAAGCCGACCGTTTGCCGCTGGGTTCGCAATCGGACTTCGATGTGACATGGCTGGAACGCGACGGCGCTGATGCGAGCCGCAGCGAGTTATTGGAAACCGCGCTGCGCGAATTGCCTGCGTTGCCGGGCGATACGTTTTATTGGATCGCGGCCGAATCGCGGCGCGCGCGCATGATGCGTCGTTATTTGGTGGAAGAGCGCGGCATTTCGAAGGATTGGGTTCGCGCCACTGGTTATTGGAAAGCCAATGGCAGCAGCGACGACGAGGATTAATGACCTCCGTTAGCCCCTACGAAGCCGAACGTCATTCCGGCGAAGGCCGGAATCCAGTGAAATACGTCGTGCGCAGCACACGGCATAAAAAAGAGTGCTTCGCACGGGTTACTTAACTGGATTCCGGCCTTCGCCGGAATGACGAGCGCATTACGGGTTATTGTGAATTCGACGGCTTCACCCACGTCTCAAACAATTCATCGATACGACGATATTCGTCGTACCACGAATCGGCATGCTCGAATTCGTGGCGCTCCAGCGGATACAACGAGATCCAGAAATTCTTTTTGTGCAGTTCGATAAAGCGCTGATACAAACGGATCGAATCGCTGGCCAGCACGTTGTCGTCGATCAGGCCGTGATTAATCTGCAACGGATCGCGCAGATTTTCGGCGTAGGTGATCGGCGAGCTGATCTTGTACGCCTCCGGATCGATCTGCGGATCGTTGAGGATGCCGGCGGTATACGAGTCGTTGTACGTCACCCAATCGGCCGGCGGACGCTGCGCCGAGCCGGCCGCGAATTCGCCTGGCGCGCGTAACAGCGCCATCTCGGTCATAAAGCCGCCGTAACTGCCGCCGTAGATGCCCACGCGTTTCGCATCGACGCCGTGGTTTTTCACCAGCCACGCTTTGCCGTCGAGCAAGTCTTCCAATTCCGGATGACCCATCTGGCGGTAGATCGCCGTGCGCCACGCTGCGCCATAACCTTGCGATGCGCGGTAATCCATATCGAGCACGACGTAGCCTTGCTGCACCAGCAAGTTGTTGAACAGCTGCTCGTGCTGGTAATACGTGGCCGATTCCGACACATCTTGCAGATAGCCGGCGCCATGGACGAACAACACAGCGGGGCGCGATGCAGGCGCATCGGTTTCATTCGCAGGGCCGTAGTATTTGGCGTAGATCACGCCCGCACCGTGCGACGAAGGTACTTGCACGATCTTGGGCGCAATCCATTTATAGGCGGTGAAAGCCGGCTTCATGGTGTGGGTGAGTTCGCGCGGCGTACCACCGCCAGCGTTTTGCACGGCGAGTTGCGGCAGCACGTAAGCCGATGAATGAAGCACGGCGAGTTGTTTGTCGTCCGGCGACAACACGAATTGGTCCATGCCGCCGTATTGGGTGATGCGCGCCAGTTCGCCGCCGGTGGCGGATACGCGATAGACGTCATAGCTGTACGGCGCGACTTGGTTCGCGCGCACATAGAACGACTTGCCGTCGTTGGAGAGCTGCGGATTGCTGACCTCGAACTTGCCGGACGTCAACGCTTTCTGACTGCCATCCAAGGGTTTTACATATAAATGCGAGTAACCGCTTTCTTCGCTGAGATAAAACAGCGTGCGGTTGTCTTTGAGCCAGCCGAAATCGTTGTAGGCCCAATTGACCCATGCATCGTTGTGCAAGCGGTTCTGCGCGACCAGCGCGTGATGCGCGAAGTCGACGGTGGCGATCCACCGGTCTTTGTTATCGACCGATAAGAATTCCAACGCGGCATTTCGGCCGTCTTCGCTCCACACGACACCGGCGGTGCCGCTATCCATGGTGTAAAGCGTTACGGGACGCACATCCGGCGCTTTCAAGGCTTTCGCTTCGTCGTCATTGCCGGCTTTCTGCAGGGCGGCGATGGTCTTTGCGCGAATGCTTTTGAGCGGATCGTCTTTGATGCCCGGCAAGTTGTCGGTAGCAAGCGAATACGATTTGTGTGCATCAAGATCGAGCAGCTTCACCGATTGCGGCGCGGCGCTGTTGCGACCGACATACGTGCGCGCCGGCTCGTCTTCGGTGTAGCCGGAGTCGGTAACGAAATGGATAACGTTGGGCGCTTTGCCGTCGTCGTGATGCGCTTCCTGCGTGACGACCAGCATCCATCGGCCGTCGGGCGACAGCTCGGTATCGACGAGCTGCGTTTTGTCGCCGAGATAGAACGGTTGCGGCGCGCGCGAAGGATCGGCGGCGGCCAGCGCTTGATCGTTGGCGTGAACGGCGTCTTTGTCTTCTTTGTTTTCACGCAGCGCTTTGAACAGGTCCAGTTGCTGCTGGCCGAGCGTATCGGGTTTCTTGGCTTGCGGATCGTCAGAGAATTTCAATATCGCGGCGGGCGAGGTGACGCCGCTGTCAATGTCGTAGACGAACCAATTGTTGGTTTCGCGAAATTGCAGCGAACGACCGTCGGCAGAAAAGCGCGGCGAGGATTCCGGCTGCGCGCTACGCGTTACTTGCGTGCGACGCCCGTTGCTCAGGTCTTGCAGAAAGACATCGCCGTGGAAGATGTAGGCGGCATGGCGATGCGCGCGATCGAACACGGCGGGCCCTTCCGCGTGCGTCATAGCAGTTGGATCGAGCTTGGTGCTTTTTCCGCTCGCCGGGTCGACGCGATACAGATCCCGCACCGGGCTGCCATCGCGTTTGAGCTGGTAGTAGAGGCTGCTGCCGTCGGCGCTCCAATACGGGTTCTCCACCGCCTGGCCCATCCAGTCCGGGTTGGCCATGATGGTTTCCAGATCGAGCTTCGGCGCCCCCGAGTCGGTCTGCGCGGCCACGGGCAGCACGGTGAGGGCGATGAGGCCGGCGAGCAGCAGTCGGCGCATGGGCGAAGCTCCGTGATCGAAAGCCGATCAGGATAGCCAAGTGCGCGACGCTGACAAGCGCCAAGGGTCCCGTTTTATTTGAGGTGTGTGGACGCTAGGCTCGTCGGCTTGCTATGACGGCGACGTCGGGTAAGTGGCGATATTGAACGCCCCATTCGACCGCATCGACACCGCGCTTCAACGAAGCGGCTGTTACGATGCCGCTTCGATTCCCCCGATTTGATGCCTCATGAGCCTGCTTCCTGTTGTCGAAAGCGAAACGGCCGCCCATCCCCTGTACAGCGTCATCTGGCTGCACGGCCTGGGCGCGGACGGCAACGACTTCGCGCCGATCGTGCCGGAGCTGGTGTCGCCGGATTGGCCGGCGATCCGCTTTGTGTTTCCGCATGCGCCGATGCGCGCGGTCACGATCAACAACGGCATGACGATGCGTGCGTGGTACGACATCTACGGGTTCGATCTGGTGGCGCAGCAAGACGAAGTCGGCATGCGCGAATCCATCGCGCAGGTGGAAGCGTTGATCGCACGCGAGCAGGAGCGCGGCGTGCCGAGCGAACGCATTCTGCTGGCGGGTTTTTCGCAGGGCGGCGCGATTGCGCTGGCCGCCGGCTTGCGTCATCCGAAGAAACTCGCGGGCATCATCGCGTTGTCCACGTACTTGCCGATGGCCGGTTTGCTGGCGGCCGAGCGCAATGCCATCAATGGGAACGTGCCGATTTTCTGGGGACACGGCACGTTCGATCCGGTGGTGATCCTTCAGCGCGGTGTTGATTCGCGCATCGCCCTCGAAGCGCTCGGGTACAAGGTCGACTGGCACACCTATCCGATGCCGCATTCGGTTTGCCCGGACGAAATTGCGGATCTGCGCCGGTGGATCGGCGAAAGGGTGCGCTGAAAGGCTTAACGAGTGCGTGCATACTGCGCGCATGCCGCAATCCAACGCCAAGCCGCCCGCTTCGCCACGCAGCCCGTTGCCGGACTTTTGCAGCCTGCCGGTGATTTCGGCATTGCTGGTGGTCGGCGCGTTGTGCGTGACCTTGGCGTGGCTGGCGCCGCAAAGCACGCGCGGATGGCGCGGCTACAGCGTCGGCATGTTGTTTGTGGAATGGGTGGCCATGGTGATGGGCGTGGCCTTGTGCAAGCTGCGTCCGTGGTTGCTTCGATTGCCGGGCTTGCTGCCTTACGCGGGCGTGTGGCTGGTGATGGTGTTGATCGTGGTGTTGGGCAGCATCCTTGCGCAGGGCATGGATGGCATGTTGCAGATGCAGCTCGTATCTCACAGCTCATTCGCGTTCGTGCGCGACAACGCGGTGATCGCCGCGCTGCTTGGCGCGGCGATGCTGCGATATTTCTATGTATTGGCCGAATGGCAGGCGCGCTTGGCTGCCGCCGCGCATGCCAAAGTGGAAGCGCTGCAGGCGCGCATTCGTCCGCATTTTCTGTTCAACAGCATGAATACGGTGGCGGCGCTGGTGCGCGTGGATCCGGCCGCGGCGGAACGCACGGTGGAAAATCTTTCCGAACTGTTCCGCGCCGCACTGGGGCATGACGATACGCACGCCGGCACGCTGGGCGACGAGCTGCAATTGGTGGATCGCTACTTGGCGATTGAGCAGTTGCGGCTCGGCGAACGATTGCGCGTAAGGCGAGAACTCGACGACTTGCCGATGGACGCCGCGATGCCGCGCCTGCTGCTGCAACCGCTGGTCGAAAACGCGGTGCGTCACGGCGTTCAGCCGCTGCGCGAAGGCGGAGAAATCGTGTTACGCGGCATGCGCCACGGTTCGACGATGCGCATTGAGGTCGACAATCCGCTCGCCGACAATCCCGCGACGCGCGGCAGCGGCCATGGCTTGAACAACGTGCGTCAACGCGTCGCTTATCACTACGGACCGCGCGCAAACGTCGAGGCGGGACCTGCGAATGGACGTTTTGTGGTGACTTTGCATCTGCCGGTCGAGGCGCGCCATGCGCATATTGATCGTTGACGACGAGCCGCTGGCGCGCGCACGCCTCGATGCGCTGCTGAAAGAATGCGGCGACGTGGACGTGGTGGGCAGCGTGGGCGACGGCGAAGCGGCCTTGGCGGCACTGGCGGACACCAATCCGGATTTGCTGCTGCTGGATATCAATATGCCGGGCCTGGACGGCAAAGCGCTGGCGGCGAAACTTGCCCATCGCGCGCGTCCGCAGATCGTGTTTTGCACGGCGTACGAGGCGCATGCGGTGCACGCGTTCGAATTGGGCGCGACCGATTACTTGCTCAAACCAGTGGGCGTGGAACGCCTGCGCGATGCGCTCAAGCGCGTGCGCCAACGGCTGGAGTCGCAACCGCGCGAACCGGCCGGCTGGTTGCATGCGCGCGTGCGGGGCGAGCCGGTACGCATGGCCTTGGACGAAGTGATCTACCTGCTGGCGGAAGAGAAGTACGTGGTGGCGCATCGCGCGGGCGATCAGTTGCTGCTCGACGAATCGCTGCGCCAGTTGGAAGAAACGTATCCGGACCGTCTGATCCGCCTGCATCGCAACTGCCTGGTGCCGGCGCACCGGCTGGTCGGCCTGAAGACGCTCGCCGACGGTCGCGTGCTCGCGCGGCTGACGGGCACCGACTTCAGCCCGGAAGTGAGCCGCCGCAATCTGCCAGCCGTGCGCAAACTGCTGCGCATGGGTTGACGGCTGAGCGACAATAGCCGTAGTCGCCGTTTTCGGAGCCGTCATGCCGCTGTCGCTTCTCCGCATCGCCACCCGCAAAAGCGCGCTCGCCCTGTGGCAGGCCGAGCACGTCGCCAGCCTGTTGCGCGCCGCGCATCCGGGCTTGCGCGTGGACTTGGTTCCGCTCAGCACGCGCGGCGACGAGATTCTGGACAAACCGCTGGCGACGATCGGCGGCAAGGGTCTGTTCCTCAAGGAACTCGAAGTGGCGATGCTGGAAAACGGCGCCGACCTCGCCGTGCATTCGCTCAAAGACGTACCCGCGGAACTGGAACCCGGCTTCACCCTGCCTGCCATTCTTCCGCGCGCGGATGCTGCCGACGCGTTCATCAGCAACGACTTCGCCGATCTGACCGCGCTGCCGCACGGTGCGCGCGTGGGCACGTCGTCGTTGCGCCGGCAAGCGCAATTGCGCGCGGTGCGGCCCGATCTGAGCTTGCTCGATCTGCGCGGCAATGTCGGCACGCGTTTGCAGAAACTCGATGCGGGACATTACGAGGCGATCCTGTTGGCGTGCGCCGGTCTCGAACGACTTGGCCTGCACGAACGCATTCGCAGCCGACTCGCCGCACCTGCGTGGTTGCCCGCACCAGGTCAGGCGGCGATTGCGATCGAAGCGCGCGCCGACCGCGCCGACGTGCTGGAAATGCTCGCGGTGTTGGACGACGCGGAAACACGCTTGGCCGTGACCGCCGAGCGCGCGATGAATCACGTCTTGGGCGGCAGCTGCACTGTGCCGGTCGGCGCGTGGTGCACGGTCACCGAGCACGGTTTACATTTGCGCGGCATGGTGGGCGATGTGCCGAGCGGTCGTCTGCTGCTGGCCGAAGCCGAAGGCAGCAGCGCCGATGCGGTGAAACTCGGCGACGAGGTGGCGCAGGCGTTGTTTGCGCAAGGCGCCGCCGATTTCCTGGATCGTTGAGGCATCGACCTCAACGCGCGCGATAACGCATCAAAAAGAAAACCCTTCCGCGTTTGCGCGCGGAAGGGTTTGATGTGCGATGAACGCGCAGCGTGCGATCAGAGGTTGTAGACGAGGTTCGTCGTCGTCAACGTGTCGGTGCGGCGGATGCCCGGCAACACGTTGCTGTTGTGGCGGACCTGGAAGCCGATCTTGATCGCGAACTTCTTGGTCATGCTGACCGCAAGGCCCGCGTCGTTCTGCAGGTACGTGTTCTTGGTGCCCGATTCCATCAGGAACGTTTCGTCGAACGCGGTGTTGTCGGTGATGCGGTATTTGTAGTTCACCAAGCCGCGCGCCACCACCTGGCTTTGACGCGGTTCCTTCAGCGGCACTTCCACGCCGTTGACGGTTTGCGTGCCGGTGGCCGGCTGGTATTCGGTGTAACCGGGACCGATTTCGAACGAGAGCTGGGTGCGGTCGGTTTTCAGCGCCATGTAGCCGTAGCCGATGGAGACCGTGCCCTGCCAGCGATAGGCGGCGAAGTCGTCATGGTCGTAGCGGCCCGCGGTCACGATGTAGCTGCGCGGGTCGAGCTTGTAGCCGGCCGACGCGCCGAAGTCGTAGCGGTTGGCGGTGGTGTCGAATTGTTTTTCGGAATTGCCCTGGGCATCGACCACGGTGACCTGACCCTTGGAGCGCAGCGCGTCCAGGAAGAAGCTGTTCTTCCAGCGGTCGGTTTCCTGGTTCAGGGTCAGCTTCGCGTTGACGTTCTGCGAGCGGGAGTTGCCCGTCGTGGAAGCGAAGCCGACTTCACCCGAACCCGTCCATTCGCCGGTGCTGGTCTGAGTACCGGAGGACGTGTCCTGGGCCTGGGCGGTGAAGGTGGCGAGCGCGGCAAGCGCCACGCCGGTCATCAGCAGGTTTTTCATCGCTGGATCGTCCAATGTTAAAAAGCTGTTGGGGATTGCCCACTTTAGCGGGGCGGCTTGAATCCTTTGTGAATATTTAGACCGATCTTAGTGGCCAGTTCAGGGCAATTCGGTCTCAGGGGCCGCAAGACGCGCATCACGGAAGCGAGTCAGGGCGAAGTCGTAGAGCCAAAGTTCCATGCTTTTGCCGAGCACGTAGGCCCCTGCCGCGCATGGGGCGAGCCAACGCCCGCCGGGCAACACCGGAACCAGCAACAGGCTGAGGCAGGGCACCGCGCAAATCAGCGCGGCGGCCAGGAATCGGCGCAGTTGCAGGCCTTTTGGACGGGGTAGCGGGCTAGCGCCACGCAGCGATTGCCAGCCGACGCCGTCCACCAACCCCAGCAGCATGGCCATCAGCAGCAAACCGATGGCCCAGGGCCAGGGCTCAGCCATCGCGCTGGTGAGGTCGGTCTGAAAGGCGAGGCAAACCCACAGCCACAAGCCGCCGCCGTACCACGCGGACAAGAGGCGGCTGACAGGAAGTTGCGCTGCGACGCCGGCCTGAGCGGCCAGCCGTCGCGTGCGGTAGCCATAGGCGCTGGTGATCAGGCAGGAAAGGCTGCACAGAACCAGGGTCATGCTGACCAGCCGCATCGTCCAGAAATTTTCGTCGCCCCGCACCAGGCCGCCCAACGCCAGCATGGGGAAATACGTGGCTAGCGCCAGCAAGGCCTCCCGCGTGGGGCGTTGCGTTCGTCCAATCTGCCAGCCGTGCCATTCGGACATCACGCGCAAGCGCAGGCAGGCCGCTAACAGGCCGGCGCTGACGAAAACGCAGCCCAGTGCCAACGGCACCAAGGCGTCGCCCCGGCCGGAGCTGTAAAGGCCCAGGGCCAACGCCAGGCCAAGCAGCATCCACAGGCCATAGCCGCACAGGGCTAGAACCTCCAGAAGCATCGGCGCCAGGCCCGCGGACGGGGTTTCCAGGTCGCCATTGACCGTGTGTGAAGGAGTTGGGGGCATCACCATGTGGACCGGGGAAAGTCCAACGACGCTTGCGGGCGTCACGTAGCATGCTCATGCTACACAAATCCCCGCTGCTGAACGTTGACATGGATCGCTACGAGCGCATTCTCACGCTGCACCGTCTGTTGAAATCGGCGCACTACCCCGTGCCCCTGCCCCGGCTGATGGACGAGCTTGAATGCTCGCGCGCCACGCTTTACCGCGATATCGCCTTTCTACGCGATGCGCTGGGCGCGCCCATCGAAAGCGCCGGCGGCGAACACGCGGCCTTCCGCTACGAAGCCGCCGAAGGTCAACGCTTCGAGTTGCCGGGCCTGTGGCTCACCTCGGACGAACTGGCCGCCTTGCTGGCGCTGAACGAATTGATCGGCCGAAGCGGCCCGGGCGTCTTGGCTGGCGCGTTGGCGCCGTTCAAAGCGCGCATCGAACATCTGCTTTCTGATCGCGGCAGCGGCAAAGCGTTGCCGGTGGAACGCATTCGCGTGATTCCGTGGGGCGAACGCAAACTCGATCAGCAAGTGTTTCGCATTACCGCCGGCGCGGTGCTGGATCGAAAACAGCTGCGTTTTCTTTATCGCGCGCGTACGACCAACAACGAAAGCAAACGCACGGTGTCGCCGCAACGGCTTACGCACTATCGCGACAATTGGTATCTGGATGCGTGGGATCACGACCGCGAAGCGCTGCGCAGTTTTGCGGTGGATCGCATCGTCGAACCGCATACGTTGGAAGCGGCCGCCAACGATGTGGCGGAAAACGATCTCAACGAATTGCTGGCGTCGAGCTACGGCATTTTCGCCGGCAAGCCGAAAGCGTGGGCGACGATTCGCTTTTCTTCGCACGCCGCGCGTTGGGTCGCCGACGAACATTGGCATTCGCAACAGAAGGGCACGTGGCTGCCCGATGGCCGCTACGAATTGCAACTGCCCTATTCCAATTCACGCGAATTGCTGATGGATGTGTTGAAGTACGGACCCGATGCGGAAATCGTCGCACCGCTGCCTTTGCGAGAAGAGATGAAAATCATGCTGCAGCTGGCCCTTGGCGGTTATCAATGAGTCGGCCTTTGGGTACGTAACGCAATGCCCGCCACACCTTCCACCGATCTTGCATCGGGCGCCGAAAACGAAGACACGCCACGCAAACCCCGGATTGCGCTGGCGCTCGGTGCTGGCGGTGCGAAAGGTTTGGCGCATGTCGGCGCGATCGAAGAACTCGAAGCGCAAGGTTTCGAGATCGTCGCGATCGCCGGTTGTTCGATGGGCGCCTTGATCGGCGGCATTCACGCGGCGGGCAAGTTGGCGATCTATCGCGATTGGGTTTGTTCGCTGGACAAATTCGATGTGCTGAAATTGGTGGATTGGTCGTTTTCGTTCGCCGGCGGCGGGTTTATCAAGGGCGAGAAAATCATCGGCACCATGCTCGACATCATCGGCGACGTGAATATCGAGGCGTTGCCAATCGCGTTCACCGCCGTCGCCACCGATATCGAGCGCGAACGCGAGGTCTGGCTGACGCGCGGTTCGCTGTTCGATGCGATTCGCGCGTCGATCGCCATCCCGACGCTGTTCCGGCCGCACGTGGTCGACGGGCGCGTGCTGGTGGACGGTGCGCTGCTTAATCCCGTGCCCGTGACGCCGCTGATCCGCGAATCGGCCGATTACGTGATCGCGGTGAGCATCGATGGCCCCGCCGAAACAGTTCAACCGGTGGAGATATCCGCAGGGGACGCCAAGCCCAAAGGTGGCATCGGGCGCTTGATCGGGCGCCTGCTACCCGGCAATGAACTGAAGTCCGCGATCATGAACAAACCGAGCGAACCGGGGGCGCTGGAGTTGCTCGGGCAATCGATGGATTTGATGCAGGCGAATCTGTCTCGCCTTCGTTTGGCGGCGTATCAACCGGATCTGCTGGTGCAGTTGGCGCGTAATGTGTCGAGCGCTTACGAGTTCTATCGCGCGAAGGAATTGATCGAGCTGGGGCGGGAAAAGACGCGTGAGGCGTTGGAGTCGTGGCATCCGGCTTCGCGCTAGGAGCTGTTCAGGGACGCGCCGTCAACGCAAATCGTTCGCCTTCATCCAGCTGTCCAGATACGCCTTCAGCGCGACAGCCTGATTGTGTTCCTCGTCCTTCGCACCATAGACCAGCGTTACGCGGTGCCGTTCAGCACGGGTGACCAGCGGTTGCCAGAACGACTTGTGCGCATCGAGCTCGCTGGCGTAGCGATGGCGGAATCCTTCCCAGTGCGCAGCATCGTGATTGAACCATTTGCGCAACGCCGTGCTGGGCGCCAGATCGCGAGCCCATACGTCGAGCGCCGCATCTTCTTTCGTGAGGCCGCGCGGCCACACGCGATCTACCAGCACGCGATACCCATCCGTTTTGGCGGCGGGCTCGTAGACACGTTTGATGGCGATGCTCACGGACGGCCTCCCAAAGCGCTGCGTCCATCAAGCATACGCCTCGGTTATTCAAACGATGTGATCGCTATCTAAACTTCTTCGATCTGCGTGACCTTGGCGCGGCGCATAAGCCACGCGACGCCGCGCAAATCGGCGATACCCACCCACAAGCGGTCGAGCATGCCGTATTTCGACGTACCGGCGGTGCGCGGGCGATGCCCCACCGGCACGCTTTCGCTGCGGAAACCGGCGCGTTTCACCAGCGCGGGAAGATAGCGGTGCATGTGATCGAAATACGGCAAGCGCAGAAACACGTCGCGTTCGAAAAGCTTGAGGCCGCAACCGGTGTCGGGCGTGTTATCGCGCAGCATGCGCGAGCGCACCGCGTTGGCGATCTTGGACGAGATGCGCTTGTTGAAGCTGTCGCGGCGCGTGGTGCGCCAGCCGGCGAAGAGTTTCACGCCCGCTTCGGCTTTGTCGCGCGCGGCGAGCAGCTTGGGGATATCGGCCGGATCGTTCTGGCCGTCGCCATCGAGCGTGGCGACCCACGGCGATTGCGCCGCGCGCACGCCGTTCCATACCGCGGTGCTTTGTCCGCTGCGCGACACGTGGTGCAGCACGCGCAATTCCGGATAGCTCGCTTTCTGCGCCTGCAAGACCGCGCGGCTGTCGTCGCTGGAATCGTCGTCGACGTAGACGATTTCGAAATCGAGCTTGCCGCGCAAGGCAGCGGCGATTTCAGCGAGCAGCGGCGGAATGTTGTCGCGTTCGTTGAAGACGGGCACGACGACGGAGAGTTGCGGCATGGACGGAGCCTTGTAATGCAAATGTTTGTTTTAAGCCCTCTCCCCCGTAAACAAAATTGGTAAACGGGGGAGAGGGTTTGGGTGAGGGGTCGATCTTGCTTCGACGGCGACAGCGAAGCGCTTGTCCAAACGATGTCGCAAAAAAACTAAATTTTTCGCTAGATCGGCCCCTCACCCCAGCCCTCTCCCCAAAGGGGAGAGGGAGTTAGTCGTTAGCGCAGCTTGCCGAGGATGCCATCCAGCTCGTCATTGCTGTGGTAGTGGATCACCAGCTTGCCGCGACCGCCGCGACCGTGCGCGACTTCCACCTTGGTGGCGAAACGTTCGGCCAATTCGCGTTCCAGCGCATCGATGTTCGGATCGCGTGCCGGCGCGCTTTTGGCTTTGCCTTTGGGCGCGGTCTGCGCTTTGCGCGCGGCGTCTTCGAGTTCGCGCACGCTCCAGTTGTGACGCGCCGCTTCCAGCGCCAGCGATTCGGCTTGATATTCGGGCAGCGTGAGCAGACAACGCGCGTGACCCATTTCCAGTTTGCCGTCATCGAGCAGACGCTTGATGGACGCGGGCAGATCGATCAGGCGCAGCATGTTCGACACGGCGGCGCGCGAGCGGCCCACCGCATCGGCGGCTTGCTGATGCGTAAGATCGAAATCGTCGATCAAACGCTTGATGGCGTCGGCTTCTTCCAGCGGCGTGAGATCTTGGCGCTGAATGTTTTCGATCAGCGCCATCGCCGGCACGGCGACTTCCGGCACGTCTTTCACAAGCGCGGGAATTTCGCTCATCTGCGCGCGTTGCGCGGCGCGCCAGCGACGTTCGCCAGCGATCAGCTCGAAGCTGTTCTTGCCGATTGCGCGAACGACGACGGGTTGAATCAAACCTTGCGCGCGAATCGACGCGGCCAATTCGTCCAGCGCTTCGTCGTTCCAATGACGACGCGGCTGATATTTGCCGGGTTGAATGTATTGAATGGGGAGCGTGCGCAGCTCGCCTTCTTGTTCGATGACCGATGGCGTACCGGTATCGCCGCCACCGAGCAGAGCATCCAATCCGCGTCCGAGTCCGCGTTTTTTAGCAGCCGACATGCTTACTCCTGATCTGAATGGGCCGAGGCTTCCACGGATTCCTCGGGCGTGTCGCCATGCATCGCGTGCAACGCGGCGACCGCAGCTTGCGAGCCGCGTTCGCGACGGATGATTTCGCCGGCGAGGCCGATGTAAGCGATGGCGCCGCGCGAACTGCGATCGTAAAGATGGATCGGCTGACCGTGACTGGGCGCTTCGGCCAGACGCACGTTGCGCGGAATGATCGAGCGCAACACTTTGTCGCCGAAATGTTGGGTGAGCTGCGCGGACACTTCGTTGCCGAGGTTGTTGCGCACGTCGTACATGGTGCGCAGCAAGCCTTCGATTTCCAATTGCGGATTCAAATGCTGGCGCACGGCCTTCACGGTATCGAGCAAACTCGATAGACCTTCGAGCGCGAAGTATTCGCACTGCACCGGAATCAACAGACTGGTCGCGGCGGTCAACGCGTTGACGGTAAGCAGGTGCAAGGTCGGCGGGCAATCCACCAGAATGATGTCGTACTTGCTCGCGACATTGGCCAGTTGTTCTTTGAGCCGATTCTCGCGCGCGAACGCATCCATCAATTTGAGTTCGGCGGCGGTGAGATCGCCGTTGCCGGGCAGCAAATCGAAATGCGCTTCGGTGGAAACGATGGCGTCGTTGATCGGCGCTTCGCCCAGCAGCACTTCGCAACCGCTCGGCGAGACTTCGCGCTTGTCCACGCCCGATGCCATGGTCGCGTTGCCTTGCGGATCGAGATCGATCAGCAACACTTTGCGCTTCGCCGCAGCGAGCGCTGCGGCGAGATTGACAGCGGTAGTGGTTTTGCCGACGCCACCTTTCTGGTTGGCGACAGCGATGATACGGGCCATGTCTCGTCCGGTGCCGTAGGTGTGTTCGAAAGGACGGCTAGATTACCAGGAAGGGGGCGAAACAGCCTGCCACCGTCGTGGGTTACGTGCGCGGGCGCGCCGTGCGGTCGTCCCCGGCGCGGCCGAGTATCACGAGGTGACGCTCCGCCGATCCCAGCCCGGGCACGGCCAATGCGTGCGTGCAGTGGACCACGAATTCGGGCGGCACCCCGCCGAACTCGTCGTCCGGCGTTTTGCCCTTCATCGCCAGCCAGAGTCCCTCTGGCGCCAGCAGATGACCGCCCCAGGTCAGCATGTCCGCCAGACTGGCGAAGGCGCGCGCGGTGACGCAGTCGAACTGGCCTTCGACGTCCTCGACGCGCGATTGCACGACGCGCACGCCTTCGAGCTTCAACGCGCGGATCGCTTCGCGCAGAAAGCGCACTTTTTTCCCGTTCGAATCCACCAGCAGGATCTGGCGACCGGGCGCGGCGATGGCCAGCGGAATGCCCGGCAGCCCCGGGCCGGTGCCAAGGTCGGCCAAGGTCTGACCTTTGACGTAGGGCAGGATCGCGAGGGAATCGAGCAGATGGCGGATCACCATCTCCGACGGATCGCGGATGGCGGTGAGGTTGTAGGCCGCGTTCCAGCGTTCGAGCAGAGCCAGGTAATCCAGCAGGCGCGGCACGGCGGCGTCCGGCAACGCGAGGCCGAGCGCGTCGATGCCCTGTTCGAGCTTGGTTTGCAGGGCGGAGCGGTCGGTCATCGAACTTCCTTAGGCGTCGGCCGCGCAGTATCTCCAGGCGCCGCGGATAAAAGAAGACCCGCCGGAGCGGGTCGATACTTTCAGATTTCCCCTGGGCCGGTGCTCTTGGGCGGCCTGGCCAGATGCGGGTCGATCAGGCTGCGTCGAGTTCCACGCGGGTGACCATCACACCGCGGTCGCGCAACTGCCGGTTGAGTTTGGTTTTGAGGCGGGCGGCGACTTCGCGACGCTCCGTAAGCTCGTTGTCCTCATCCGCGTGAAGCGCGTCGAACACGCTGTGGCGGATGAGCTGGTCGGCTTGTTCGATCACCGCATCGGCGCGCTCGGGTTCCAGCACTTGCCAATAAACAGTGCCCTGCATGGGCGTGGCCTGAATCAGCGAGGCGTCGAAGCGCAGCAGGCGGCCGCCCAGATCGATGCGGTGACCTACTCGATCCACCAGCGGCAGCACCACGTGGGTGCCCGGCTGCAGCAGGCGCACCGGCTTGCCGTAGCGATAAAGACTGTAGACCTGACCTGTCGGCACACGCTTCACCGCCACTGCCGCGAGGGCGAGAACCGTGATGAGGAGAGTGAGTGTCAGAACAGTCATGGCCTATTAGAACAACGAGTTAACTGCGATTTCTAAAATCTTTACGGAGCATCATTGTACAGGCACATGAAGCAGCCTGGATTAATGTCAATTTAACGCTGGTCCCCGATGCGCCGCAACCCCTTTTTCCATGCAAATCTTTAACGATTTCCTGCATGGGAAGTGATGCATCGTTCGTGCCTATCCCCAAACGCACATCGCCCCGTCGATATGGCTATCGGCAGGGCGATGGGGAGACTGAAGTACCTGGGGCGTTTAGAACTTGCCGGCGCGGAAATCGGCGATGGCTTCGTGGATCTGCTCGGGCGTGTTCATCACGAACGGCCCGTAGCGCGTGACGGGCTCCTCCAGCGGCTGACCGGCCACCAAAAGCACACGGGACGGGGCTTCCCGGCCTTCGATGCGGATGGTGTCGCCGTCGGAAAGCACGGCCAATTCGCTGCGCGAGAGCGTCTCGCCGGCCACCTTGGCGTCCTTGCCGTCGAACACGTAGGCGAACGCGTGATGACCTTCCGGCAGCGGAATATCGATCACGGCGCCCGGTTCGAGAGCGATATCCAGATAAACGGGCGCGGTGACAATTCCTGACACAGGACCCGTAGCGTCACCCAACGTGCCGGCAATGACCTTCACCGTCACCCCGGCGGCCGGATGCACGACCGGGATACGTTCCGGATCGATGTCCTGGTACCGCGGCGCGGTCATCTTGTCTTTGGAAGGCAGGTTGACCCACAGCTGGAAGCCCCACATCAGGCCGTTTTCCTGCTGCGGCATTTCCGAATGGAGAATGCCACGGCCGGCGGTCATCCACTGCACGCTGCCGGGTTTGAGATCGCCCCGGTTACCGTGGTTGTCGCCGTGCTGCATATGGCCCGCCAGCATGTAGGTGACGGTTTCGAAGCCGCGATGCGGATGCTCAGGGAATCCGGCGATGTAATCGCCGGCCTGATCGGAACGGAATTCGTCCAGCAGCAGGAAAGGATCGAGCATGTCCAAACCCGGCTGGCCGATGATGCGCTTGAGCTTGACGCCCGCGCCATCGGAGGTATCGGTGCCGCGGATGCGGCGAAGAATGCGACGCTCGGTCATGGTGAGCTCCTAAGGGAAGGATCTGGCGCACATGATGGATGTGCTCCGATGCGTACCCAAGTAGCAACGAACGAACGGAATGTTTCGAGTAGGGAACAGCCTGTTTTACTCCTTTCCCCGTCGAGAAAGGAGCCCAGGTTCAGTGCACCCAGTGACCGCTGCGCTGACGCGGCGGCGCTTGATGATCGTGCTTGTCTTTGTTGGCGTCGTTGAGCGCATTGAGCTCCGCTTCGGTGGCCGGATGCTCGAACCAATAGTGATTCACCGATGCGAGCACAGCGGGAAGCTGCGCGAGGCAATCGTCGTATTCCTCGTCGCTGAGTTTTTCGAACTCCGCTTCCGCACTGAGGATGCCTTCGTCCACCGCCAAAGCCATGACCGGCCCGAGCATTTCCATCAACGGCGGATCGTCGGCCAGGCGTTTTTCCCACAACGTGGCGCGCAGATCGATGCCGCGACTGAAACCTTCGCACCAGCCCGCGGCTGAGAGCACGGGGCCGGCTTCGGTATCCACTTCGCCGAGGATCGGTTCGTAGGCGTCCACATCCAATTCGGCGCTGATGGAATCGTTGAGCTTGGCCAAGAGGGCGAGCACGCGATTGCCTTCGTCTTCGTCGGCGAACGGTTCGTGCAGTACTTCGGGCAACCATTCGTCCGGCAACACTTGGGTGGGGCCGACCGCCAACGCGCTGAGCAGGCCGTGCACGCCGTCGAGCAGCAGATGGCCGTCCTGCTCCTGCGTGTGGGCGCGCAGATAGGTATCAAGCTCGTCGAGTTCGGCGTCGTCTAGAGAACTGGGCCAATCGGTCTTGGTAGGGCTATTCGTCATCAGATATCCAGGTCAACCGTGACCGGCGTGTGATCGGAGGGGCGTTCCCAACGCCGCGGTTCGCGGTCGATGGCGGCGGCCTTGGCCGAGGATTTCAGGGCATCGCCGAGCAGGATCAAGTCGATGCGCAAACCCATGTTGCGCCGGAACGCGCCTTGCCGGTAGTCCCACCAACTGTAATGGCCGCCTTCTTCTTCAAACAGCCGGAAACTGTCGTGTAAACCCAAATCCGTGATGGCTTTCAAGGCGTCGCGTTCGGGCGGGGAACACAGAATGTCTTCGCCCCAACTGATGGGGTCGTAAACATCGCGGTCGTCGGGTGCAATGTTGAAATCGCCCAGCACGACCAGGTTGGGGTAGCGCTTGATCTCTTCCTCGAGGAACGCCCGCACCCGCTCCAGCCAGTGGAGTTTGTACGCGTATTTCTCGTCGCCAATGGCTTTGCCGTTGACGACATAGAGATCCACCACGCGCACGTCGCCGACGGTGGCCGCGAGAATGCGTCGCTGCGGATCGTCCAGCCCCGGAATATCGGTGACGACGTTTTCGAACGTCACGCCCAGGTCGTTGCGGGCCAGGATCGCGACGCCGTTATAGGTTTTCTGTCCGGCGTACACGGCTTGGTATCCGGCGGCGGCCAGCTCATCCACGGGAAATTTCGCGTCTTCCAGCTTGGTTTCCTGCAGCGCCACAACGTCCGGGCGGCTGGCGGCAAGCCATTCGGTCATGTGCGGAATGCGCACCTTGAGCGAGTTTACGTTCCATGAGGCGATCTTCATGGGTGAATTGTAAGGGATGAAGGTGACGGTCATGGACCAGGGCAGCTCGGGAATGGGTGCCTTCATACCTATGGGTGAGGTGGGTGATAGCTGCTAGGTTGGGTGCCTTCCTGTGTCTGCGGAACGACCCGAAATGCTCAAACCTTCCCGTTGGTGGCTTCCTCTCCTCGCCGCGTTGCTTGCGCCGTCGGCGTTTGCCGATACGCACAGCGCCACCGATCCGCGCATCGATGCGCTGCTCACGCAGCTGGGCAAAGTGCGCGACATCAGCGAAGTGGCGCTGTCGCCGGATGGCCATCAACTCGCCTGGGTGGTGGAAACACAAGGCAAGCCGAGCATCATGCTGGCCGACGCGGACGGCAAAAACGCGCACAGCATCGGTTTGGCGAGCAAACCAGGCGCCTGCAGCGAAGACGATCTGGCATGGGCGCCGGATTCGCGCCATTTGGCCTTCCTTTCCAATTGCGCGAGCTCGCGCGCCGGCATGGGCGGCAGCAAGCAGCCGGATCTCTACGTGCTGGATACGCAGTCGCAGGCCAAGCCGGTGCATCTGTCCAACCTCAACGGGTATGCGCACAGCTTGAGTTGGTCGCCGGATGGCAAGACGTTGGCGTTCCTCTACGTGGAAGGCGCCACGCGTCGCGCCAGCGCATTGGCGGCAGCGAAGCCTGCGCTCGGCGAAATCGGTGTGGAAGGTATCGAGGTGGAACGTCTGGCCACGGTGTCGGCGCAAGGCGGATCGCCGCAACTCGTGTCGCCGGCCGGCAGTTACATCTACGAATTCGCATGGGCGCCCGATAGCGCGCGCGTGGCGTATGTCGCAGCGGAACCGCCGGGCGACAACAATTGGTGGATCGCGCAGTTGTATGTGCAAAACGCACAGGCGAACGCGACGCGCACGGCGATCGTCGATCCCAACACCGTGAGCGGTTCGCTGCACGGTTTGCAGATCGCCTTGCCGCGCTGGTCGCCGGACGGTTCGCGCATCGTGTTTATCGGCGGCTTGATGAGCGATCAGGGTTCCACCGGTGGCGATCTCTACAGTGTTTCGTCGCAGGGCGGCGCGCCGGTCGATCTCACGCCGGGTATCCATGTGACGCCGTCGTGGTTCACGTGGAATACGCCGCAATCGCTGCTGGTGGATCAAGTCAGCAACGGTCATGTGCAGTTGGCGGAATACGCTGTGCAGGCCGACAGTGCGAAACAACAACGCGTGTTATTCACCGCGTCCGGCTACATCGGTGGTGGTGGCGCATTGCTGGCGCCGTCGTTCTCGGCCGATCATCGCAGCATCGCGTTTATGCAGTCGTCGTTCGACAAAGCGCCGGAGGTTTACGCCGGCGCCGTGGGCGATGCGATGCCGCCTGCCGTCACGTCCATCAACGCGGATGCAAAGCCGAGTTGGGGCAAGGCCGAATCGGTGGAGTGGGATAACGAAGGTTTCCACGTGCAGGGCTGGTTGTTGTATCCGGCCAACTACGATCCGCACAAACATTATCCGATGATCGTGAACGTACACGGTGGTCCGTCGGCGGCGGTGATTCCGCATTGGCCGTCGGTGGGTTATGGCGCTGTGCCGTTTTCCACGCTCGGCTATTTCGTGTTTATGACCAATCCGCGCGGTAGCTACGGCGAGGGCGAGGCGTTCGTCCAGGCCAATCGCAAAGACTTTGGTTACGGCGATTTGCGCGACACGCTCGCAGGTGTCGATGCGGTGGAGAAAAAACTACCCGTCGACGATCACCGTCTCGGCTTGACCGGCTGGAGCTACGGCGGCTTTATGAGCATGTTCGCGCCGACGCAAACGCAGCGCTTCCGCGCTGTAGTCGCCGGTGCAGGCATCGCCAACTGGCAGAGCTATTACGGCCAGAACTTGATCGACAAATGGATGATTCCGTTCTTCGGCGCATCCGTGTACGACGATCCGGCGGTTTACGGGAAAAGCTCCGCCATCAATTACATCAAGAAGGTAAAGACGCCGACCTTGATCGTGGTGGGCGAGCGCGACGCGGAATGTCCTGCGCCGCAGTCGTTCGAATACTGGCACGCATTGCGCACACTCGGCGTGCCGACGTCGCTGGTGGTGTATCCGAACGAAGGACATCACTTCTTCAACCCGACCAATCAGCGCGATGTGTTGCAGCGTGCGCTGAATTGGTTCGAGAAATATCTGCCGCCCAGCGAATAAGCCACCCTTTTTTCAATCGGCGTTTGCGTACGCTCGACCCCTTTCTTGCCAGGCAGGAAAGGGGTCGAATTTTATGCGCGGCTCAAAAAAGTTCGCCTTGCGGAGAGGATTTGCGAGGAGGCACAAAGAGAGATGTATTCAATTGCAGCTCGCGCGCGCGTCCAAAACCGTGACGTCGGCACGCGACGTCGAAACGACGACGCAATAGCTGCGCGAAGACGCCCTGACCGCGCATGCGCGTAGCGAAGTCGCTGTCGTAATCGTTGCCGTCGTTCATTTGTTGCACCAGGCTCATGACGTGCGCGGCGCGTTGCGGCGCATGCAAGGCCAGCCATTCTCGAAACAGCGCTTTCAGTTCGTACGGCAAGCGAAGCACGGTATAACCGGCGCAACGCGCGCCGGCGTCGGCGGCTTGCTCAAGCACCGCTTCCATATCGCGATCGTTCAACGCGGGAATGATGGGTGCTACCAATACGCCGACTGGTATGCCGGCTTCCGCCAGCGTTCGAATCGCCTTCATACGACGATGCGGAGCGCTTGCGCGTGGTTCGAGTTTCGCCGCCAGATGATTGTCCAGCGAATTGATGGAAACGAAAACTTGCACAAGATTTTCCCGCGCCATCGGTGCGAGAAGATCGATATCGCGCTCCACCAACGCATTCTTCGTCACGATCGTGCACGGATGCTGGCATTCGGCGAGCACCTGCAGTGCGGCGCGCGTGATACGCCA
This sequence comes from Dyella sp. 2HG41-7, assembly GCF_021390675.1. Classification (NCBI taxonomy): domain Bacteria; kingdom Pseudomonadati; phylum Pseudomonadota; class Gammaproteobacteria; order Lysobacterales; family Rhodanobacteraceae; genus Dyella; species Dyella sp. 2HG41-7. Next base: position 210,549 of record NZ_JAJEJV010000004.1, on the reverse strand, counting down.
TTTCTTTTCGATCGGTTGATAAGGATCTGTATTGCTCCCGATATTGATCGGACTGATCGCGTATCCCGGTTTGGCTAACTCCATGCGCAACACGTCGGCGAGATTGCTCTTGGCTCGCAGTTTGGTTTCGAAATCGAGCCCCGGCGACAGGTTCAAATAACTGTGGCTAGGGCGGGCAAAGCAATAGATACAACAGGCCTCGCATCCGCGATAAGGGTTCATCGCCAGCGTGAACGCAAGGTCCGGTGAATCGTTGCGCGTGATGACGCTGCGCGCGCGTTCTTCGGTCACTTCGGTACGCGGGCGTGGTTGCTCTTCATCGAGCACGCCGTGCTGCCAACCGTCGTCTTCAGCATGATGACGGATCGTTTCGAAGCGACCCTCAGGATTGGAGGCGGCGCCACGACCTTTGTGTGCGCGGGGAAGATCAGTCATCGCGCAATGATGCGCCAGGCGCATCTCAAGCGATGCGACACTTAAGGTTGTTTTGCTTGCTTCAAGCGTTGCGCAAGCCAAGTGGCCATGGTGTTGATGGGATAGTCCTGCTCGAGTTGGCGATGCATTTCGTCGAATACAGGTGGCGAGATAGTCCATCCCAAGGGAAGCGGATAGTTGCCCGGACATAGCCGCAGATGCCACAACACGTCGCTGTTGCCAGGTTCGGTAGGATTGGTTTGCAGCGACGCGAGCAGATTCGCTCTGGCCAATTCGCCGCGCGCATTGCGCGTCTCCAGTAGCGCGACGAGCGGCGCCGTCGCTTCGCCGTAACTGTGCAACTCAGTGGGACTCGGCGTGCGCGGGCACGCTGCGGAGTAGAGCGGCAATGGTTGCTTGGGATTGTGCGCATCGACGAAGTCGCGCAAGCTGGGATCGTTGCTGATATGAACCACGATGAATTGCAACGGCTGGGCTTGCTGCGCAGCGATGGTGCGCAAGCGCTGCATAAGTTCGCGCAAGGTTTCTGTTCCCGAATTTTCGAAGTAGCCGCCGTCCACCAATTGAAATGCCGCAGGCGAAAGCGCCGGCGATGGATCAGCAGCGGTTTGCAGAGTTCCTGCGGGGCTCAGATAGGTGAATCGTGCGCTATTGAGTATGACTTCGCTCAACGGCACGCGTGGATCTAACCAGCGCGCGCCATCGTAAGCCGACGTCCACGGGTTGACCGCGAAAGGTCGAAACGGATGCTCGACGAAACGCCATCCCTGTGCGACGGTGGTGCTGTTAAAAAATAGAGCCGGCGTATTCGTGTCGATGTCGCCGTTGGCGGTTACGTAGAGATTAGAAAAGGGCTGCGCGAGCGCGGTAATGCCTTCGTCTTGCGCGACCTGTTCCCAGGCGCGAGTCAGCGCGCGGCCTCGATCGTCGAACAATGCGCCCGGCAACCATCGTTGGGTGAAATCCAGGAACCAGGCATTCGCCATCACGGGAGCGAGAAAGTCGTGATCGAGTATGCGCTCGCTGCGAGCTTGCGCGGACAGTCCCGTTTGCGGCGCTTTCTGTAGCGACGTGACATACGTCGCCAGACCCAGGCTTCCACCGGATACGCCGCTTGCCGCAAACAGATAGCGCTCAAATAGCGGCTCGCTGCCGTTCGGTGGCAACGCTTGATCGATCTGCACGGTGAATTGGCTGAGCACCATCGCCGTCCACGCCGCCGCGCGCAAACCGCCGCCTTCGGTGGAGACCATGATGACGGGACACGCGCGGTTCGGCGCGCAGCGGCTTTGCAACCACGCTTTGGCGTAGGCGTCGAAGTCGGGTCGACGATCCTGCGGCGCAGGCAGCGGCTTTTCATGCGTCGTCATCGTCGGGTATTGCCGCACGCGGTGATTGTCGTTGAGATGAAGCGCGTGCAGGCTGGCCGCCACCACAGCAAGCAGACTGAGCAAGGGCAGCCCGCGGCGATCCGCAAGCATGCATAGAAAGCCGCCGCTCATGCAGAAGAAACTACTGGTGATAAGTAAGACCGCGAGCGATCCCATGCCGTCGAATTGGCGCGGCTGAAACACCACCAATACCGTAATGAACACGTTCAAGATCAGTACCGCTAGAAACAAGCTCAGCGATCGTGTACCCAGTTCCTTGATGGATTCGACGCGTGGCTCGACGAGTTTTGCGTGAGCGGTTTTTTTTCGCAGTCGCTGACGCCCGATAAAGAACACGATCAGCGCCGCCGCTTCGATCAACAATCCGGCGCTGCGCACGTTGCGACGCAAGCATTGCGTGTGCGTGTTGCACACGGCATGCGGCGTGCCCTGCAACGCCATCAGATAGCCGAACAGCATCAGCAGCGGCACGAGCATGCCTAGCACGCGAGGAATCCATTGCCGCAGTCCCGCAGCGCGAGGATCTTGCAGCGCTGGCCAGCGCGGGTACGTCAGTCGGTAGGCCTTATAGGCGGTGTACCAGACGGCGAGCCCGGTCAACGCCGCCGTCGCCAACAACCATAGATACCGCGTGCTGCTCGGATCGGCCCACATGGCGATCAGGAATAACTCCGACGCCTGGTTCACATTGGTCATAACGATCGTGGCGAACGCCAGCACCAGCAGCGTCACTCGGATCGGTTTGCAGTGATCCAGAACGATCCCCAGCCAATCGACGATGGCCCACCGTACTGCGCGCACGCGCTGCCATGTGGATGAATTGTGCTCAGCCATCGCTCCGCAATCCGTGCCGTGTCCAATCGGCGCCCATATTACGGACATCGCGCGTGTCGGGCGGGTGGACAGGGCCCCACTTCAGGCGCAGCGGCGGCGCTATGATGGATTTATTACATGGCCTATTCGACGACGGGGCCGCTATGCGCTGGATATTGCTGGTTGCAACCTTGCTGTCGTGGTTGGCTTGTTTCACGCGTCACGGTGGAGGCGCGATGGGGTTTTGGCTGTTTGTCGGCATTATCGGCGCCATCGCCACCGCGCTCGCGTTTGCGCAGGCGCGTATCGAAGCCCGCGCCCGGCCGGAAACCATGTTCGAAGTCACCCCGACCGGAAAGAACCGCGACAAGTCTTCGCCGTCGTGATTGCTGCATCGCAACGCTTGGTCATTTAGCCGCCTAAACGCTACACTCGGGCAGTTGACCCCGTAAAAAGAAGTCGCGCGATCCTTCACTCGAGTGCGCTCCCGGCAGATCGGTGAGCAGGAGGCAAATATGTCAAAGGTCTATCCGGTCGATCCCGCCTTCGCCGCCAAGGCGCGCATTCGCAAGGCCGATTACGAACGCTTGTATGCCGAGTCGGTGAAAGACCCCGAAGGTTTCTGGGGACGTATCGGCGAGCGGTTGGATTGGAACAAGAAACCCACGCGCATTCGCGACGTTTCTTATGATCCGAAAGATCTGCATATTCGCTGGTACGACGACGGCGAACTCAATGTGTCGGCCAATTGCTTGGATCGCCATCTGGCGACGCGCGGCGACAAGACGGCGATTATTTTCGAAGGCGACGATCCTTCCGAATCGCGCCGCATCAGCTATCGCGAACTGCATACGGAAGTGTGCAAGTTCGCCAACACCTTGAAGCATCTGGGTATCGCCAAAGGCGATCGCGTGGCGATCTATATGCCGATGATTCCCGAGGCGGCCGTGGCCATGCTGGCATGCGCGCGTATCGGTGCAGTCCACTCGGTGGTTTTTGGCGGCTTTTCGCCGGATTCGCTGGCAGGGCGCGTGGCGGATTCGGCCGCGAAATTGGTCATCACCGCCGATGAGGGCGTGCGCGGCGGCAAAAAGATTCCGCTCAAAGCGAACGTCGATGCGGCGCTGGAGCGTCCCGGCACCAACAGCGTGGAAACGGTGATCGTCGTGCGTCGTACCGGCGCCGCGGTGGCGATGCAGTCGCCGCGGGACCGCTACTATCACGTGCTGATGGAAGGTCAATCTGCGGACTGTCCGCCAGAACCGGTGGAAGCGGAGCATCCGCTGTTTATTCTTTACACGTCCGGTTCCACCGGCAAACCGAAAGGCGTGCTACACACGTCGGCGGGTTATCTCGTCTACGCCAGCTATACGCATGAGCTGGTGTTCGACCTGCAGGAAAGCGATGTCTACTGGTGCACCGCCGACGTAGGCTGGGTGACCGGACACAGCTATGTGGTCTACGGACCGCTCGCCAATGGCGCGACCACGGTGATGTTCGATGGCGTGCCGAACTATCCGGATTTCAGCCGCTTTTGGCAGGTGGTGGACAAGCATAAGGTCACGTTGTTTTACACGGCGCCTACCGCAATCCGCGCATTGATGCGCGAAGGCGAAGGTCCGGTGAAAAAGTGTTCGCGCGCGAGTTTGCGTTTGTTGGGTTCGGTGGGCGAGCCGATCAATCCGGAAGCGTGGGAGTGGTATCACCGCGTGGTAGGCGACGATCGTTGCCCGATTGTGGATACGTGGTGGCAAACCGAAACCGGCGGCATTCTGATTACGCCGCTGGCCGGTGCGATCGATGAGAAACCGGGTTCGGCGACGTTGCCGTTCTTCGGCATCAAGCCTGCGGTGGTCGACGCCGGCGGCACAGTGATCGAAGGCGCCGCCGAAGGCAATTTGCTGATCACCGATTCGTGGCCGGGGCAGATGCGCACGGTGTATGGCGATCATCAGCGCTTTATCGACACGTACTTCAAAGCGTATCCCGGCAACTATTTCACTGGCGACGGCGTGCGTCGCGATGAAGACGGTTACTACTGGATCACCGGTCGCGTTGACGACGTGATCAATGTGTCCGGCCATCGTATCGGCACGGCGGAAGTGGAAAGCGCGTTGGTCGCGCATCCCAAAGTGGCCGAAGCGGCAGTGGTGGGTTGTCCACACGAGATCAAAGGTCAAGGCATTTACGCGTATGTCACGCTCGTCGCTGGCGAACAAGGCAACGACGACTTGCGCAAAGAACTGGTCGCGTGGGTGCGCAAAGAAATCGGCCCGATCGCTACGCCCGATTACATTCAGTGGGCGCCGGGTTTGCCCAAGACGCGTTCGGGCAAAATCATGCGCCGGATTCTGCGCAAGATCGGCGAAAACCAGCCGGATCAGCTCGGCGATATTTCCACGCTGGCCGATCCGGCGGTGGTGAAAAATCTGGTCGACGAGCGCTTGATTCGCTAAGGCGCGCCAGCCCTTCATTCGACGCAGCGGCGCTTGTATCGCGCGGCTGCGTTCCGGCAGCATGCGCGTATGCAAACCTCTTTGGGCCAAGACGTCGCCGACATGGCGGCCGCATTGGATGGCGACACGATCCATGTGTGGCAGCTTCGCTACGAGCGCACACAACGTCGCGAACCTTTGCGCGCGTTGTTGGGGGCGTATCTGGGCTTGTCGGCGGACGCGGTTGCGTTTGTGGAAGGCGAACACGGACGGCCGGAACTTGCGGAGCCGTGGAACCGGCATCTCCAATTCAACTGGTCGCATAGCGGCGATATCGCGCTGGTCGCTCTAGCGCGTGGCATTGTTCCGGGCATCGATGTCGAACGTCTTCGTCCGCGTGCGCACGCCATGGAAATCGCGGAACGCTTCTTTCATCCGGACGAAACATCCGCCTTGACGGCGCTCGACGATGCGCAACGGGATCAGGGCTTTCTCCAGCTCTGGACGGGTAAAGAAGCCGTACTTAAAGCGATGGGCCGCGGTATTGCGTTTGGATTGGATCGCCTCCGATTGACAGTGTCTCCCGCAACACCGCAGCTGATCTGGCTCGATGGGGACGACGCCACACAGTGGCAACTCCAACCGATATCGCTGAATGCCGGCTACGTCGCCTGCGTCGCTTGGCGAGGGCCCGCGCAGGCCATTGTCATGGGGACACTTGCCGACAGCGCTTGAACGTAGCACTGTGTCCGACCCACGAGATCGGTCTCGAATCTTCATGACCCTGCTTAGCGTCAATCTCAACAAGATCGCCGTGCTGCGCAATTCGCGCGGCGGGAATGAACCCGATATCGCGCGCGCCGCGGTGACATGTATCGAAGCCGGATGCGGCGGCATCACCGTGCATCCGCGCCCGGATATGCGGCACGTGCGGCCCGACGACGTGCGCACTTTGGCATCGGTGTTGCGCGGACGTGTGGAATACAACATCGAGGGTAATCCCTTCGCTGCGCCGCGCGGGGAATATCCGGGTTTGATTGCGCTCGCGCGCGAAGTGCGGCCGACCCAGGTGACGCTGGTGCCCGACAGCGACGGGCAGATTACGTCCGATCACGGATTCGATCTCGCTCACGATATGGAGCGTCTGCGACCGCTCGTTGCGGAGCTTCGCGAATTGGGTTGTCGCGTAAGTCTCTTTGTCGATCCGGGTGCGACGGGTTTCGAGCACGCTGCCGAGATCGGCGCGCAACGCGTCGAAATTTATACCGGGCCTTATGCGCACGCGTTCGCCGAAGGCGACGCGAAGGAACCACTTGAATTGTGCGTGGAGACGGCGCGCCGTGCGCAGCAGGCGGGATTGGCGGTCAACGCGGGTCACGATCTGAGCCAAGCGAATCTTGGAACGTTGCGCGCCGCGATTCCCGGCCTGGCCGAAGTATCGATCGGACACGCCCTGATCGGCGAAGCGTTGTACGAAGGCATGGTGTCGACCGTGCGCAACTATCTGCAGATTCTTCGCTGACGTTTAGCCGTCTAAACGGCTGTCGGTTTTCCTCGCGTTATTTCCCCGCTTCACAAACAGAAACCCCCGCTTGCGCGGGGGTTCTGCGGGTAACGCTTGGCGATGCGGTTGAACTGTTCCGATTCAACCGCCGCTAATTACTGCCCATTGCTATCGGTAAAGCCGATCTTGTTCAGACCATAGCTCTTCGCGTCAGCCAGCACGCGAGCAACAACCTGGTACGGGACCTGATCCGCTGCATCGATTTGTACTTCCGGCTGATCCGCTTCGCTCTTGGTCGCAATGACCGCGATCTGCGTTTTCAGCTGTGCCTCGTCGACCGGCGTGTCGTTCCAATAGAACGCACCCGACTGGTCGATCTTCAAGTGCACCGGCTCCGGCGGATTCGACGGCGGAATCACGTTCGGGTTCGGCTGCGGCAAGTCGATCTTGATTTTGTGGGTCATGATCGGCGCCGTGATCATGAAGATGATCAGCAGCACCAACATCACGTCGACGAGCGGCGTAACGTTGATGTCGGCCATCGGGCCTTTGCCACTTCCACTACTGAATGCCATGGCTCGTCACTCCTTGCCGGTCGTCATGAAACCGACGTGGACCATGCCCGAATCCTTGGCTTCACCAAGCACTTTGCGGACCGTCTTGAACTCGGTGTCCTTGGCGGCGCGAATCTGCAGCTCGGGCTGCGGAGTCATCGACGCAAAGACCACGAATTTCGACTTCAACTCCGTGTCAGTAATCGGCTGCTGACTGTCGTTGAGGTACATGTTGCCATCGTCCTTGATGGCCAAGTCAATCGGCTCAGTCTTCGGCGCTTCATCGGCAGTCTTGGGGTTTGCCGTTGGCAGCTTCACCGTAATCCGGTGCGACATCAGGGGTGCCGTAATCATGAAGATGATCAGTAGCACCAACATCACGTCGACGAGCGGCGTGACGTTGATTTCCGACATCGGCGAGCCGGATTCGTTTCCGGAACTCATCGCCATGGGTCAATCCCTCACTTATGAGTCGGTGCAGTGCCTTCGACGCGTGCACCGGTAGCGAAGAAGTCGTGCAGGTCGTGCGCGAATTCGTCGAAACGAGCATAGGTCAGGCGGTTCGAACGGGTGAAGAAGTTGTAGGCGAGCACGGCCGGGATAGCGGTGAACAGACCGAACGCGGTCATGATCAGAGCTTCACCCACCGGACCGGCCACGGCTTCCATCGAAGCGTTACCGGAAGCGGCGATGCGGATCAGCGCGCCGTAAATACCCCACACCGTACCGAGCAGGCCGACGAACGGAGCCGACGAACCGACGGTGGCGAGCAGCGTCATACCGCCTTCCATGCGCAGGCTTTCGCGAGCGACGGCCTGGCGCAGAGCGCGATCGATGAATTCCGAGCGGCTCAGCGATTCGGCGAGACGACCGCCACCGGCGGAAGCTTGCTGATGGTGAGCAACCGCGGAAGCGGCATCGAGAGCGATCTTCGAGAAGGGCTCGCCCTTGGGCTGGGCTTCCAGCTCACGGATGGCGTCTTGGGTCGAATTATTCGACCAGAAGCCGTTGATCACGCCATCGGCGCGACCACGAACCATCGAATTGCGGATGGCGTTGGCGATGATGAAGTACCAGGAGGAGAAGGACATCACCACCAGTACCACGAACACCGTCCACCCCAAGAAATCGAAGTTGTGGAGAAGGTCGTGGAAACCCATTTGTTGCATCGCCATTGCATTGGCGTTGCCACCTAGAGCCGGTGCGGCTTCGGACGGAGCAGGAGTCTGTTGGAACATAAACGCTACCCTTAGAAAGTCAGGCGTGAACTGTAACTGTAATAGGTATTACAGCTGATTGAGATTGAAGTTGACGGGTACGCGTACGTAACCTTCAACCTTTTTACCGTTTTTCATTTCAGCATTGAAACGCCATTTCTGGGCTGCCTCAATTGCTGCGCGATCCAATTCGCGGAAGCCGCTGGACTGGTCAACCTTGATGTCCTTCGGCGTGCCGTCCACGGCCACCAGGATCAACAGCGTTACCGTGCCTTCATGCCGTTGGCGAATAGCCTGCGGCGGATATTTCGGCTGGATGCGGCTGTTGTAGCTGATGTCTTGGGCGGCCTGGATATCCGCTGGCGGCGCCGGAGGTGCCGGGGGTGCCGGCGGCGGCGACGGAGCAGGATTGTTGGACGCTTCCTCGACAGCCGGCGGCGGTGACGGCGGCGGCGGAGTCGGCGGCGGAACCACCTGCTTGATGATCTTCGGCGGCGGCTGCTTCGGCGGCTCCGGCGGCGGAGGCGGCGGCGGAGGTGGCGGAGGCGGCGGCTCGATGAAGTTCACCTGCACGATCTTTTCTTTCTGAACTTCCGCCGATTTCGGGGGCGCCATTGGCGCGATCAGTATCAGGAAAGCAAAAGCATGCAGCGCGATGGCTACCGCCAGCGCCCATGTGCGTCCCCAACTGAACGGCTTTACGCCGGTGTCTTCGTTACTTGAGGCCATCTGTCGCTTTCAATCAGGATCTAGTCAATCGGAATGACGTGGTCGCAGCATCCAGCGGCAAAGCTGTTCCCAAAGAGGGTGACATTTGCCACTGGACAATACGGGAAAAGTCCAACGGTACAACAGCACATGGCGTTTGTATAGCTTTTGTGTAGGCGAAGGATGACATTCTTATAGACGTCCATTCGCCTAGCTAACACTCACCTAACGCTTCGAAAATCAACCGCCAATGTTGGCGTCTTTCAGCCATTTCTTCGCTTGCGCGGCGGTTTCCGGATCCTTCTCGGCTTCCATGACTGCTGTCGCTGCAGCGGCCTTGTCCTTGAGACCTACGTTCGCTTGAGCGAGTGCCATATAAGCCTTGCCCTTATGCTTCACGCCTTTGCTGATGGCTTGCTGCAGTAGCGGTTTGGCGGCGCTGTACTCGTTCTGTGTCACAAGTGCGACACCGGCTTTGTAAGCGGCTTCGCCATCGCTGGAAAGCGGCACGGCCTTCTTGTACGAATCGGCAGCGGCGTTTCCGTCTCCACCGATCATGTGCGCATCGCCCATCAGCACATAGTTTTCTGCGGAGGATTTCACGACGCCCTTGCTCATGCCTTCTTGCAGCACTTGCACGGCTTTTTCCGAATCGACGCTCGGATCTTGCGTAGAAGAATCCTGCGCGACGTTCAAATACAACTTGGCCATTGTCACGTAATCGCTTTCGGTCGTGAGCAAGCCTTTCTCTTTACCTTGCTCCATCAGCTTCAACGCGTCGGGATATTTCTGCATCTGGATGTCCAGACTCAGCGCGTTGTGGAAGCTGTTGGGATCGGTAGGCGTGCTAGAAACCTGTTGGTTCGCGATTTCAGCAGCTTTATCTTTTTGTCCGGAATCGTTGTAGTCGAGCAGCAGCAACTGATTCCAACGCGGATCCGGTTTGTCCGTCATCGACTGCGCTTTCTTCAGCGCTGCAATCGATTCCGGATATTTCTGCATGCGGTAATACGCTTCGCCTTCGAGCGCGTACGACTCGGGCGTTTCCTTCTTACCTTCGGCGCGCCACTTTTCGACAGTGTCGATCGCCGGTTGATATTGCTGGTTGAGCACGTAGAAGGTCGCCAGTTCGAACTCGAGCTGGAAGTAGGCATCATTCGGCATGACGCCGTTGTCGAGAGAACGCTTCAGCAAATCGATGCCGCCCGGCACGTCGTTGTTGATCGCGTGGACGCGAGCGAGACCTTGCATCGCCATGGCTTGCACGTATTTGCTCTTCGCGCTGTCGGCGAGCGGTTGCAGAATTTGCGTCGCCTCGTCTTTGTTGTTCGCTTGTGCGGCGTCGAGACCTTTGTTGAGCGCTTCCTGCTCTTTCTTGTCCGTCAAATCCAGCTTGGGTTCTTTGCGGGTCGCGTTGGGATACAGCGGTGCCGCTTTCTGCTGGTCGCTCGACGACGATTTGTCGCTCGCTAGCGCCGGAGTGCTTGCCAACATCAGCGCAATCGCTGCACCGGCCAGCATCTTCAGGGAAGCGTGTGTCATGGCGTTCCTCAAAAATGGAAAGGAGTCGAATTTCACGCACAAGCTGTGCGGGGGATCACTGAGATTAACCTGACAGTGCTACCGATAACAAGCTGCATTGCCGCATTAAACCCTGATTAAAATCAAACAGTTACAACCTCGCGGCCATACGCGTACGCATCCTTCGTCGAAAAGTTACGCGATTTCGTCCGAAAGAATTGAGTGCTAGCCGTGACGAGCGTGTATACGTGTGTTGTCTTGTATTAATGCGTTAATGCGAGGCTGCGCACCAAAGCGAGCTGCGAGCAATTCTCGCAGCTCGTGTTGTCGATCAAATATCGAGATTGGCAACCTTCAATGCATTCGCTTCGATGAAGTCGCGACGCGGTTCGACCGCTTCGCCCATCAACATCGAGAACATCTGATCGGCCGCGATCGCATCTTCGACGCCGACCTGCAGCATGCGACGCGTTTCCGGGTTCACCGTGGTTTCCCACAGCTGCTCCGGGTTCATTTCGCCGAGGCCTTTGAAGCGCTGAATGGTGCGGCCTTTTTTGGCTTCGTCGAGCAACCACGTGCGGACGTCCGCGAAACGAAGCACGCCGCGCGTTGCGTTGCCGCGCCGTACAACGGCGTCGCCTTGGATCAATCCCGCGAGCGCCTGGCTGATCGTAAGAATCGGGCGGAATTCCGAGCCATTGAAGAACGGCTGCGGCAGGAGCCACGTGTGGCTGAGACCGTGCTGGTCGCGCACCACTTCGATGGCCGCCGGTTGTTCGCCGTGCGAAGCGCGGAACGAAAGTCGATAACGCGGTTTGCCAAGGCCGCTGGTGGCCAGGTTGCGCGCGATGCCATCCAGCCAAATTTGCATTGCTGCCTGATCGGTCCACAACTGCGATTCGATCGGCGCGTGCTCGAGCATGGCCGTAAGCACATTGGCATCGAAGCGATGACCGAGACGTTCGATCTGATCCAGCGCGGTCTGATAATCGCGCAGCAATTTTTCCAGCGCTTCACCGCTGATGGGCGGCGCAGAGGGACTGTACGTCAGCTCAGCATTGTCGACCGCGCTGGAAATCAGATACGCATTGAGCGCCGCGTCGTCTTTGAGATACAGCTCCTGCTTGCCTTGCTTGAGTTTGTACAGCGGCGGCAGGCCGATATAGACGTGACCGCGCTCGATCAGGTCGGGCATCTGACGGTAGAAGAACGTCAGCAACAACGTGCGGATATGCGAGCCGTCCACGTCCGCGTCGGTCATGATGATGATGCGGTGATAGCGCAGCTTGTCGGGGTTGTAATCCTCTTTGCCGATGCCGGTGCCCAGCGCGGTGATCAGCGTGCCGACTTCCGCGGAGGAAAGCATTTTGTCGAAACGCGCTTTTTCCACGTTGAGGATCTTGCCCTTCAACGGCAGCACGGCCTGCGTTTTGCGATTGCGTCCCTGCTTGGCCGAACCACCTGCGGAGTCACCCTCGACCAGGAACAATTCGCACAGCGACGGATCTTTTTCCTGGCAATCGGCCAGCTTGCCCGGCAGGCCGGCGATATCCAAGGCGCCCTTCCGGCGCGTCATTTCGCGGGCTTTGCGAGCCGCTTCGCGAGCGCGAGCGGCGTCCACCACCTTGCTGGCGATGGCTTTGGCTTCGTTCGGGTGCTCCAGCAAGAATTCGCCGAGCTTCTCGTAAACCACCTGCTCCACCACCGTTTTCACCTCGGACGAAACCAGCTTGTCCTTGGTCTGGGAGGAGAACTTGGGATCGGGCACCTTGACCGACAGCACGGCAATCATGCCTTCGCGCATGTCGTCGCCCGACAGGGTGACCTTGGCGTTCTTGGCGAGCCCTTCTTTTTCGATATAAGCCTGCAGCGCGCGCGTGAGTGCGGCGCGGAAACCCGTGAGATGGGTACCGCCATCACGCTGTGGGATGTTGTTGGTGAAGCAGAACATCGTCTCCTGGTAGGAGTCGGTCCACTGCATGGCCAGTTCGACCGAGATGGCGTCCTGCATCGCGCTCAAGCTGATCACATTGGGGTGCAGTGCGGTCTTGAGCTGCGCCAAGTGCTGGACGAACGATCGGATGCCGCCTTCGTAGGCAAACGTATCCTTGCGCCCTTCCCCGCGCTCATCACGCAGTTCGATCGTGACGCCGGAATTGAGGAAGGCCAGTTCGCGCAGGCGCTTGGCCAGCACGTCATAGTGGAACTCGATGTGGGTAAAGGTCTGCGGGCTCGGCAGAAAGCGCACCGTGGTGCCGCGCTTTTCCGAGGGTCCGATTTGCTTGACCGGATAAAGCGGCTCGCCGAGTTTGTATTCCTGGTGATACTCGTTCCCATCGCGATAGATGGTCAGCCACAGGTGATCGCTGAGCGCGTTCACCACCGACACGCCTACGCCGTGCAGGCCGCCGGAAACTTTGTACGAATTCGCATCGAACTTGCCGCCGGCGTGCAGCACGGTCATCACTACTTCCGCGGTGGAACGGCCCTCTTCCGGATGCATGTCCACCGGAATGCCGCGGCCGTTGTCCTGCACGCTGACCGATTCGTCCTCGTGAATGGTCACGATCACGTAGTCGCAATAGCCGGCCAAGGCTTCGTCGATGGAGTTGTCGACGACTTCGAACACCATGTGGTGGAGACCGGTGCCGTCATCGGTATCGCCGATGTACATACCGGGGCGCTTGCGCACCGCTTCCAGGCCTTTCAGTACCTTGATGCTGTTCGAATCGTAAGATGCGTTCATGCAGTAACCATGTTCCGACGCCTGTAATCCGCCCGGTGTGGCGCCAAGAGGGCCGGGCTGGATGCAACCTTGCAATTATACCTGAGGCGTCAAATGTCCTTGTTCCACGTGGAACAATTTCACGGGTGAACGCTCCAGGACCCTAGGCAGCTCGGTTCCGGAGATCAGTACTTGCGCCTGAGTGCCTGCCAAGCTGCCCACCACGGCTGCCTGGTGGTCCTGGTCGAGCTCCGAAGCGAGGTCGTCCAGGCAAATAACCGGCCACTCACCGCGATACTGGGCGTCCAGCCAGGCCTGGGCCAGCACGCAGATCAGCGCGGTCAATTTCTCCTGGCCTCGGGATAGATGTTCCCGTTGGGGGGCAAACTGGAACGAGATGGACCAATCGGCCCGATGCGCACCCGAGGTCGTATGGCCCCGCCCCTGGTCCCTCCCGCGTTGAGAGGCAAGCACCTCAGCCAAATCGGAATCATCCGGCCAGCCAGCACGATAGCGAAGCTCTACCGTACCCAACTCAGGCAGGAGCAGGGCTGCCTGTTCGCGAAGGTACGGCAGCAAGGCGTCCAAGTACTCCCTGCGCCATTGGTCGATCTGAGATCCTGCGCGAGCCAGCTCGTGCTCCCATGGTCCGAGAAGGCTCTCCTCCGGCATGGCATTGCCACGGAGAAGACTGTTTCGCTGCTTTAACGCCCGTTGATAGCGCCGCCAAGTCGACAAGAACTCGTGTTCCACGTGGAACACACCCCAGTCCAGGAATCGACGTCGCTCTTCCGCCGATCCAGCGATCAACGCATGAGAGCCTGGTTCGAAACAAACCACAGCGCATTCGCGGATCAATTGACCGACCTGAACATCCTCGCCGTCAAGACGCGCTTCCCAGCGCGAGCCTACCCGACCCAAACCCAAGCGGTGAATCTGCCCATCGTCGTGCCGAACCGCTGAAAAAATATTCAACCCGCCCGCCCCTCGCTGTATCAGCGCCTCGCGAGCACCGCTGCGGAAAGACCTGCCGTGCGACAACAAAAAAGCCGCCTCCAGCACGGACGTCTTCCCAGCGCCATTGGCGCCCACCAAAACGTTGAATCCGGCCGCGAGATCGATGGCGACATCGCCGATGCACCGCAGCCCCTGAAGATGTAATCGCTCCAGCCTCATGCCTACCGAGCTTCCAAACGACAACGCCGGAGCTTTGGGCTCCGGCGCTGCAAAAAGGCAACCAAACGAGTTAACCGCATGAAATAGGAAGTCAGAGCCGCAACGGCATGATCACGTGACGAGACTGCTCGCTATCGTCTTCTTGCACCAAGCAGCTCGACTGCGCGTCACGGAGACTCAAGCGCGCCTTCTCGCCACGCAGCGCACTGAGCGCATCCAGCAAATACCCGACATTGAAGCCCACGGTCAGATCCGACACGCCAGTTTCGGCCTCGACCTCTTCCACTGCCTCTTCCTGCTCCGGGTTATGCGCCACGATACGCAGCTTGTTCGGCGAGAACTCCAGTTTCACGCCGCGATATTTCTCGTTCGACAAAATGGCTGCGCGTTGCAAGGCTCCGCGAAGGACCTCGCGATCCAGCGTAGCGCGCTTGTCGGCGCCAAGCGGAATCACCGCCTCGTAATCGGGGAATCGACCGTCGATCAGCTTCGAGGTAAACACCACTTCACCACGACGCACGCGCAAATGGTTGCGCCCGAATTCCAGCTCGACCGAACCGTCGCCCGATTCCAGCAATCCGACCAGCTCATTCACGCCTTTGCGCGGAATGATGATCTGCCTTCTCGCAGCGACCTTGCTCTCCAAATGCGTTTCTTTCAGCGCCAGACGGTGGCCGTCGGTCGCCACGCAGCGCAGCGCGTGTTCTTGAAGATCCAGCAACATGCCGTTGAGGTAGTAGCGAACATCTTGGTTCGCCATCGCGAACGACGTGCGTTCCATCAGATCGCGCAGCACCTCTTCGGGAAGGCTTACGCGCTCGACCAATTCGATTTCATCGATGGTCGGAAATTCCGTGGCCGGCAGCGTCGCAAGCGTGAATCGGCTGCGTCCAGCGTTCAACGCAACGCGGTCGCCGTTTTGTTTCAGCTCGATCTTTGCGCCATCCGGCAGCGCGCGAACGATATCGAACAGCTTTCGCGCCGGAATGGTGGTTTCGCCATCAACCAGTTTGTCGGCCTCGGTGGCGGCAATCATCTCCACTTCAAGATCGGTGCCGGTGAAGGAGAGTTTTCCATCACTCACTTTGACTAGAAGATTGGCCAGTACCGGCAACGTCTGACGACGTTCTACGACACCGACAACCTGCTGCAAGGGTTTAAGCAGAGCTTCTCGTTGGATGCTGAATTGCATGTTTGTGCTTTCCCTATCCTGCAGTTCTGTTTTTAAAAGAAGAGTAGTGGTTGCAGCAGAGGCGGTGGACAACTTGAAAACTCAAATTTATCCTTTACAAACAAAGGGTTAATGATCAACCCCCTTGTGCCTGGATGTCTTTACGACTTGTGCATCGCCAGTGGATAAGTTTGGAGCATCAAAGCGTCTTCATATTATCCACAGGATACCCGCCCAGTTTTCAAGCGCTTATTCAATAACGCGCCATCAGCCGGTCAACGTCCGAATCAATTGCTCCCAATCCTGCCGCATCCGCGTATCCGTTTCGCACAGCTTGCGGATGGTGCGGCAGGCGTGCAGCACCGTCGTATGGTCGCGGCCACCGAACGCTTCGCCGATTTCCGGCAGGCTGTGTTCGGTCAGTTCCTTGGACAGCGCCATCGCAATCTGGCGCGGCCTAGCCAGCGAACGCACGCGACGCTTGGACAGCAAATCCTGCAAACGCACACCGAAATATTCGGCGACGATCTTTTGAATGTTCGGTACGGTGACCGCTTGCGCGTGCGTCGCGAGTAGATCGCGCAAGGTCTCTTCCGCAAAATCGGTGGTGATCGGTTTGCCGTAGAAATTCGCGCGCGCCGCGAGCGTGTTGAGCGCGCCTTCCAGATCGCGCACGTTCGAGCGAATGCGTTTGGCCAAAAGCATCGCAACGTTCTCGGTGACCGATACGCCTTTGTCGTGCGCTTTCGACAACAAAATTGCAGCGCGCGTTTCGAAATCCGGCGGCTCGATCGCTACCGACAATCCCCAACCGAGACGCGATTTCAAGCGCGGTTCGAGCTTGTCCACTTCCTTCGGATAACGATCGCAGGTCAAGATGATTTGCTGCTTGGATTCGAACAGCGCATTGAACGTGTGGAAGAACTCTTCCTGCGTCGTGTCTTTGCCGGCGAAAAACTGGATATCGTCGATCAGCAGCGCATCCACCGAACGGAAGCGGCGCTTGAATTCATCCATGCTCTTGGTGCGCAGCGCTTCGATCATGGAACCCACGAACTGCTCCGAGCGCAGATACAGCACTTTGAAATTCGGATTGTGTTCGCGCATCAAGTTGCCGGCGGCGTGCATCAAATGCGTTTTGCCCAGACCCGTGCCGCCGTACAACAGCAGCGGGTTGTAGGCGCGGCCGGGATTCTGCGCAACCTGCATGGCGGCCGCTTTGCCGAGCTGGTTCGATTTGCCCTCGACGAAGGTCTCGAAGGTGTAGTGCGGGTCCAGGTTGTGGGTGAAATTCACCGGGGCGGCTTCCCCCACCGCCAGGGTCGGCCTGGCGGCCGTCGTCGACGCCGCGGGACGGCTGACGCCGGCCGCTGCGCTGCTGGAGCCCACTTCCAGGCGCACGGGTAGGCTGTGACCGTTCAAGAGCGTCAGCACCGCCTCGATCTTGGGCAGGTAACGATCACGAACGGCATCCAAGGTGTAGGGATTGGGCGCGTAAAGCTGTAAGCCGTCCGCGTCGTCGCGCGCCTGCAGCGGCATCAGCCACGTGTGCAGATCCTCGGCGCTCAATTCACCTTCAAGACGCTCCAGACAGCGCCGCCACAAATCACTCATGGATACTTTTCAGCCACAGCAAGGGCGCTTTCGCGCAGGGTGGACCAGGGAGTCTAGCAGCACCGATGGGGCAACTATCCACACGGATATCCACAACTTGCCGCCACTTTAGTATTTGACACGAACCGGGGCCATTCCGCATAATTCCCAATCTTTTTCACCCATTTAACAGGAGGAAGCCATGAAGCGGACCTTCCAGCCCAGCAAGCTCAAGCGCGCCCGCACGCACGGCTTTCGTGCTCGTATGGCCACGGCCGATGGTCGCAAGGTGCTCAATGCACGTCGCGCCAAGGGCCGCAAGCGCCTGATCCCGTAAGCGACTGCGCTTATGGGCACCGCCGGCCTACCGCGCGAGGCGCGGATTCGCCGAGCCGGTGACTTTGCCGTCTTGCGTCAAGACAGCGGCCGCCTCGGCAGCCGCTGTTTTTCTGTGCGCTATCGCCAGAATGACCTCGGGCACGCCCGCCTAGGTCTAGCCATCTCCAAACGGGTTTCCAAGCTTGCTGTCGACCGCAATCGCATCAAGCGGCTCGTGCGTGAGTCGTTTCGACGCGCCCGGCATCGGCTTCCACCCGTGGATCTGATGATTCTGGCCCGCGAACAAGCCTGCAACATTGCCGGACCGGCGCTGTTGGCCGAGCTCGATGCGCTGTGGCGCAAATTGCCGCCGTTGAAGCACGACGGCGACACCTCCACAATGATCCGCTGATCTCCCTCTTTTCCATCCCTCCGGATCGCTACGCGATGAATCAAACGCGCACCTTCCTTCTCTTCGCCCTGCTGGCCGTCGCGTATCTGTTGTGGACGCAGTGGGAACAAGACTACGGTCCTCATCCGCTTCCAACCACGAATACGTCGACGACGGCTGAAAACAGCAATGCCACGCCGGGCGCTACGCCCAGCATTGCGAACAGCAGCGGCGGCGGCGAAACGGGTACGGGGCAGCTCGTCACCGTTACCACCGACGTTCTGCGCCTGACTATCGACACGCGCGGCGGCAGCATCGTTCGCTCGGAATTGTTGAAGTATCCAGTGACGCCGCGCACGAAGAAGGATCCTGATCCGGCTTCGATCCGTCTGCTCGACGACGGCAGCATCGATTACTTCGCTGCGCAAAGCGGTTTGGTGAGCGCGGACGGCGCGGCGCCCGATCATCGCGCGATCTTCCAGAGCGCGCAGACCAGCTACGTGCTTGCCGATGGTCAAGACGCGTTGAACGTCGACCTTACCTGGACCGATGCGTCCGGCGTGAAAGTCGTCAAACGTTACACCTTGCATCGCGGCAGCTACGTGATCGATCTGGATCAACAGATCGACAACGGCAGCGGTAAAACCTGGGACGGCAACGCGTATCGTCAATTCCTGCGCGCCAATCGCCCCGAACCGGTGTACAGCAACTTCCTGCAGCGCATGTCCGATCAATCGCGCTACGGATTTTTCGGCGCCGCGTGGTACACGCCGGATCAGAAATTCGACAAGCTGACCTTCGACAAATTTGAGAAGAGCCCGCTGCAAAAGCAGGCCACCGGCGGTTGGGTGGCGATGATGCAGCAGTACTTCCTCGGCGCGTGGATTCCGCCGTCGAGCGAAGCGGACACCTTCACCACCACCATCGTTAACGAAGAACACGGCGCGCCGCGCTATGCGATTCGCAGCGTCGGTCCGCAAATCAGCGTTGCGCCCGGTCAACAGGCGAGCAGCAAAGCGCAGCTATATATCGGTCCCAAACTGCCCGATCAGCTGGCCACCATCGCGCCGGGTCTTGATCTCACCATCGACTACGGTTGGCTGAAAATCTTCGCCGAACCGCTGCACTGGATTCTGGCCCAATTCGACAAGCTCACCGGCAACTGGGGTGTGTCGATCATCCTGCTGGTGCTGCTGATCAACCTGGCTACGTTCAAGTTCACCAATGCGCAGTTCGCCTCGTCGAACAAGATGCGCAAGCTGAAGCCGCGCATCGATGCGTTGAAAGAACGCTACGGCGATGATCGCCAGAAAATGCAGCAGGCGATGATGGAGCTGTACAAGAAGGAAAAGGTGAACCCCGCAGCCGGTTGCTTGCCGTTGCTGATCACCATTCCGATCTTCTACGGCTTGTATTACGTGCTGCGCGATAGCGTGGAGCTGCGTCAGGCGCCGTTCTTCGGCTGGATTCACGATCTGTCCGCCGCCGATCCGTATTTCGTCTTGCCGGTGCTCTACACCGTCGTGATGCTGGTGCAGCAGTGGTTGATGCCGGTGCAGCCGGGTATGGATCCGGCGCAACAGAAAATGATGAAGTTCATGCCGCTGATGTTCGCGGTGATCTTCCTGTTCTTCCCGTCCGGTCTCGTGCTGTATTACGTCGTCAACGGTTTGTGCCGACTGTTGCAGCAGTGGTGGATGATGCGCCGAGCCGACGCCGAGCCAGCCAAGGCAGCTGCCTGATCGACCTCGCGCGGGCGGCCATGTGCCGCCCGCTGCGGTTATGCTGATGCGCCATGGCCGCACCACTTCCCGATAACGACAACGACACCATCGCCGCGATCGCCAGCGCGCCTGGCGCGGCGGGTATTGGCGTGGTGCGCGTATCGGGTCCGCACGTACCGGCCATCGCGGCAGCGTTGCTGCGCAAATCGCCATCGCCGCGTCACGCGCATTTCGCTGCGTTTCGCGATACGGACAATCGGCTGATCGATCGTGGTCTGCTGCTTTATTTCCCCGCCCCCGCGTCGTACACCGGCGAACATGTGCTGGAACTGCAGGGTCACGGCAGCGCGGTGTTGTTGGACTTGTTGTTGCGTCGTGTCTGCGAACTCGGCGCGCGTCTGGCCCGTCCCGGCGAATTCACCGAACGCGCCTTCCTCAACGGCAAACTCGATCTAGCGCAGGCGGAAGCCGTCGCCGATCTGATCGCCGCGCGCTCGCAAGCCGGCGCGCGGGCGGCGTTGCAGTCGATGGAAGGTGTGTTCTCGCGCAAAGTCGACGCATTGCTGCAATCCTTGATCTTGTTGCGCGTACACATCGAAGCGGCGATCGACTTTCCCGAAGAAGAAATCGACTTTCTCGCCGATCCCGCCATCGCGCAAAAGCTGCACGCGTTACGCGCGCAACTGACTGACTTACTGCGCGAAGCGCAACGCGGCGTGCGGCTCAATGACGGCTTGCGCATCGCCATCGTCGGTCGCCCCAACGCCGGCAAATCGAGTTTGCTCAACGCCATGGCTGGCAGCGAACGCGCCATCGTCACCGAAATCGCCGGCACGACGCGTGATGTATTGCGCGAAAGCATTTCGCTGGACGGTATCGCACTTGAGTTGGCCGATACCGCAGGCTTGCGTGACACGCACGATCCGGTCGAACGCGAAGGCGTGCGTCGCGCGCACGGTGAACGCGAGCGTGCCGATGTCGTGTTGTTGGTGACCGACGTGCAGCATGCGAAAGACGATCTCGCATGGCTGACGGATCTACCTGCCGGCGTCGAACGAATCGTCGTCATCAACAAGATCGATCTCGATGCGATGCCATCCCATGTCGAAGAGCGCGACGGCGCGCACTGGTTATGGCTCTCGGTAAAAACAGGCCAAGGCCTCGACGCCTTGCGCGGACATCTAAAACAACTGGCCGGTGCGGGCAGCGGCGAAGGCGCGTTTAGCGCGCGTCGCCGTCACGTGTTGGCGCTCGAACGCGTATCCGATCATTTGGATCGCACCGCGCACGTGCTGATCGATGCGCGCGCCGGCGAACTGGCTGCCGAAGAACTGCGTCAGGCGCAGCACGCACTCGGCGAGATCACCGGTACTTACAGCAGCGACGATCTGCTCGGCGCTATCTTCAGCTCGTTCTGCATCGGCAAGTAATCACACGCGCTGTCGCGCCAGCAACGCCTCTACTTCCGCCGGATGCGGCATGCCGCCGCGTGCGCCAAGGCGTGTGACTGACAACGCCGCCGCCGCGCACGCTTTGCGTACGGCGATCGGCAAACCCTCGTGCAGATACACCGCGAATGCGGCGTTGAACGTGTCGCCCGCCCCGGTGCTGTCCACCACTTCCACATCGAACCCCGCTTGATGTTGCGGTTCGCCCTCTTCCCGAAACCACGCGCCTTCGCCGCCGCGCGTCAACACCACCGGACACGGCGCGCGACGCATCAGGCTGCGAAAATCCTCCGACGCGTCCGCGCCAAGCAACGTCGCCAATTCGTGTTGATTCGGCGTGATATAGCGCGCCAGGCGTAACCATTCGGACGGCAACGGTTGTGCCGGCGCAGGATTGAGAATCACCGGCACGCGTTGCGCATCCGCGATACGCAGCGTGGCTTCCACCGTTTCCAAAGGGATTTCCATTTGCACCAGCACCGCGTCGGCGCTGGCGATGACTTGCTGCGCTTTCGAAACGTGCGCAGGCGTGAGTTG
Organism: Dyella sp. 2HG41-7; assembly: GCF_021390675.1. NCBI lineage: Bacteria > Pseudomonadati > Pseudomonadota > Gammaproteobacteria > Lysobacterales > Rhodanobacteraceae > Dyella > Dyella sp. 2HG41-7. Next base: position 188,888 of record NZ_JAJEJV010000004.1, on the reverse strand, counting down.
TGCATTGGCGCCGGGAACCACCACGATTTCATTTTCGCCGTTGGCGACCGTGATCGACGCCGTGCCGCTGCTGCCTTCCACGCGCGCGATGTGTTCGATGCTGACGCCCTCGCTGGCGAGTCCGTCGCGCAGCGGATCGCCGAACGCGTCGTCGCCGATTGCGGCAATCATATGCACTTCCGCGCCCAAACGTGCGGCAGCGACCGCTTGGTTGCCGCCTTTGCCGCCATGCACGGAAACAAACCGGTCGCCGATCAAGGTTTCGCCCGGTGCGGGAAAACGCGCCGCCACCGTCACCAGATCCATATTGATGCTGCCGACGACAACCAGGCGTGTCATAAATGCTCTCGCATTGCGAAGGATGGGCGAGAGCGTAAACGTACAAGCGCGCGAACGGTAGCGCGCGCCTGTACGAGCCGACGTGTTGGCTCAGTGACTGTCGCTATCCGATCCATTATCCGATGAGCTCGACCCATTCGGATTGCCGCGCGCATTCTGCCGGCGATTCTTCATGTTCTGCTTCATGGTCGCGTATTGCGACTGTTGGTCCGGCGTGAGGACGGCGTTGATTTGCGAATCCGTATTCTGCTGGATCGATCGCATCTTGGCGCGGCGATCCTGCGGCGAAAGCGAACTGTCGCTGCGCGTCGCCATGAGTTGCTGTTGACGATTTTGCAGAATCGAGGCGATCTTGGACGACTGATCGTCGTTCAGTCCCAGGCGCTTGCTTAGTCGTGCGGCTTGTTTCTGTGGATCGGGTGCACGATGTTGCATACCGGTAGATGAAGCATCTTGCATGCTGGCCGGCGCACTGCTGTCCTGCGCGAAACCAACGGGTGCGAAGGTCGTGGCGCTGAGCGCCAGGCCAAGCACGGCGAAACACGTGGCGATGGTCTTCATGGGTCTCTCCGAGTCTTCGGGTTGAGGCCTTCTGTCGAGGCCGGCCATCGCGGAAACGAAGCAGGCGCTCTGTCGTTTACAGAACCCAGCGTTCTTCTTCGCGCCGTCGCGCGTAATGTTTCGCAACCTTGAAAGCCTGCGACCCGACCCCGACGCTGATGACATACCCGCCTAGGAGCCGACCATGATCGAGCTGCATTACTGGCCTACCCCGAATGGTCACAAGATCACGATGTTTCTCGAAGAAACCGGTCTGCCCTACACCATCAAGCCGGTGAACATCGGCAAGGGCGAACAATTCGATCCCGCGTATCTCAAGATATCCCCCAACAACCGTATGCCGGCGATGGTCGATACAAAACCTGCGGACGGCGGCGAACCGATCAGCGTGTTTGAGTCGGGTGCGATCTTGCAGTATCTGGCCGAAAAAACCGGGCGATTTCTGCCCTCGGATCTGCGCGGTCGCACCATGGTGATGGAATGGTTGTTCTGGCAGGTGGGCGGCCTGGGGCCGATGCTGGGGCAGAACCATCACTTCAATCGCTACGCGCCGGAAAAGATTCCTTACGCGATCGATCGCTATGTACGCGAAACGCAGCGTTTGTACGGGGTGCTCGACAAACGCCTGGCAGGGCGCGATTTTCTTGCAGGCAAGGAATACAGCATCGCCGATATCGCGGCGTATCCGTGGACGGTGTCGCACGAAAATCAAAGCATCGATCTCGCCGACTATCCCAACGTGAAGCGTTGGTTCGAGCGCATTCGCGATCGCGAGGCGACACGTAAAGCCTACGCGATCGCCGATACCATCGAAGGACGAGTCGATTTGCGCACAGACGAAGAGGCGCGACGTCACCTGTTCGGTCGTTAGCAATACGCCAAAAACAAAGCCCGCCAAACGGCGGGCTTCTTTGTGTCGAAAGATTCAGTGCGCCTGGCCGACGCCGGAATCGCCTTGTACGAGCGGCGGCGGCGCGCCCGCCACGGCGAGCAGGGATTGCGCGTAGCCGTCTTCCATCGTCACGGTGGACACTTCGTCCCACGCGAAGAAGGACGGTTCGCGCAGCCACTCCGCGTCGGGGGTGATTTCCTGCATGTTGAAACCGTCTTCTTCGACGCTGATCAAGCGACCGATATAGCAGACTTCCGACTCGTCTTCGCTGTCCACATGCACGCCGATCACCGGCGCCGTCGCGCTGGCCGATTGCACCACCTCGCGAATAGTGTCGAGCGGGAAGCTCGGCGGGAGACGCGGCACCAGGTTCTTCAGCGTCAGCGCCTTCTCCATAAAGTTCGCGTGCTTGTCCGGCGTTTCGAGCTCGGTGATGTCGCGGTGACGCATGACGTACATGCCGTCGTAGGTGATGCCGTCACCGACGACCCACAACAGGAAAAATTCCCGGCCCACACTGGCGACGTAACCGCAGAAGCTGCCGTGTTCGAGTTCGCCGCGCCATAACCTCACCAGTTGCTGCTTCTGTTGCGCTTCGCGGAGTTGCGCACGCTGACCGGTGGTCTTCAGTTCAATGATCTTGCCCATGGTCAATATTTTACCAGAGGGGGTCCGACCGCTTGTTTACAGCCCGCTAACCGCCTCGATGAACCTATAATATTCTTACTATACAATCACTTAATGTATATCCCCCGAGTCAGAGGATATACCGGCTCAAATCCTCGTCCTGCACCAGGCTGGCGAGATTCTTATCCACATATTCGGCGCTGATCACATAGTTTTCGCCGGATTTGTCCGCAGCTTCGTAGGAGATCTTCTCCAGAAGACGCTCCATCACGGTGTGAAGGCGGCGGGCGCCGATGTTTTCGGTGCGCTCGTTCACTTGGTAGGCCACCTCGGCCAGCCGGTCGATGCCGGTCTCGTCGAAGGTGAGGGAGACGCCCTCGGTGCCGAGCAAGGCCACGTACTGTTTGGTCAACGCATTGTGCGGTTCGCGCAGGATGCGCTTGAAGTCGTCCACCGACAGCGCCGACAGCTCGACGCGAATCGGCAGGCGGCCTTGTAGCTCCGGAATCAGATCCGAGGGCTTGGCTAGCGAGAACGCGCCCGACGCAATGAAGAGCATGTGATCGGTCTTGATCGGCCCGTACTTGGTAGACACAGTGGAGCCTTCCACCAATGGCAGCAGGTCGCGCTGTACGCCCTCGCGGCTGACGCCCGCGCCGCCCCATTCGGAGCGCTGCGCGACCTTATCGATCTCGTCGATAAAGACGATACCGTTCTGCTCGGCGGCTTCCATCGCCTGCGCGCGAATTTCTTCGTCGTTGAGCAGGCGGCTGGCTTCTTCTTCGATCAACAGCGGACGCGCGGCCTTGATCGGCAGCTTGCGCTTTTGCGTGCGCGCGCCACCGAGGTTCTGGAACATCTGGCGCAACTGCTGGCCCATCTCTTCCATGCCCGGCGGCGACATGATTTCCACGCCGACATTCATGGCGACATCGAGTTCGATCTCGCGATCGTCCAGCGCGCCTTCGCGCAACTGCTTGCGCAACTTCTGACGCGTATCGTTTTCGATCGACGAGGCGGCCGGCGCCGGATCGTGCGTCCAATCGGTGGGCGCTTGGCGGCGCGGCAGCAACGCGTCCAGGATGCGATCTTCGGCGCGATCTTCGGCCTGCGTGCGCACGCGTTTCATCGCTTGCTCGCGTGTGAGTTTGTAGGCGACGTCGGCGAGATCGCGCACGATCGATTCCACGTCTTTGCCGACGTAACCGACCTCGGTGAACTTGGTGGCTTCCACCTTCACAAACGGCGCATTCGCAAGCGTCGCCAGGCGACGCGCGATTTCGGTCTTGCCAACGCCGGTGGGACCGATCATCAAAATATTCTTCGGCGTGACTTCCTCGCGCAGCGCGGGCTCGAGCTGCATGCGGCGCCAGCGATTGCGCAGCGCGATCGCCACCGCGCGCTTGGCGTTGTGCTGGCCGATGATGAAGCGATCGAGTTCGTTGACGATTTCGCGGGGAGTGAGTTCGGACATGATTTAACCCAGGGGGCAGGATCGGGAAACGGAGAACGTCGGCATCACGGGAACGCAATGTCCCGCGCGCGCATTACAGCTCTTCGATCGTGGTGTTGTGATTGGTGTAGATGCAGATGTCGCCAGCGATCTTCAATGCGCGCTCGACGATGGCGCGCGCATCCAGATCGGTGTTTTCCATCAAGGCGAGCGCGGCCGACTGTGCGTACGGGCCGCCGGAGCCGATGGCGATCAAGCCGTGTTCGGGTTCCAGCACGTCGCCGTTGCCGGAAATCAGCAGCGAGGCGTCTTTGTCGGCCACCGCCAACATCGCTTCGAGACGGCCCAGGCGGCGATCGGTGCGCCATTCCTTGGCCATCTCCACGGCAGCGCGGGTGAGGTTGCCACTGTGCTTGTCCAGCTTCTGCTCGAACAGTTCGAACAGCGTGAACGCATCGGCGGTCGCGCCGGCGAAGCCGGCGAGCACGTCGCCCTTGCCCAGGCGGCGGATCTTGCGCGCATTCGCCTTCATCACGGTATTGCCCAGCGTGACCTGACCGTCGCCGCCGATCACCACGCGCCCGTTGCGGCGCACCGAGATGATGGTGGTTGCATGGAACGATTCCATGAAAATCTCCGAAAGAAACCCAGACCCGCAAAAGTGGGGCCGTCAGGCCCGAATCCAAGGCGTTGGGGGTGGATTCGCCGGGAGGGTCGGCGCCGCCGCCGCGTACCAGGGCGCCGGGCGGCACCGTGGCGATCCAGTCACGGTGGTCGCGCTCAGCCTTTGCGCCGTGCGCGCGGATGCGCGGCGTCGTAGACCTTCGCCAGATGCTGAAAATCCAGATGCGTATAGATTTGCGTGGTGGCGATATCTGCGTGACCGAGCAACTCTTGCACCGCGCGCAAATCGCCGGACGATTCCAGCATATGGCTGGCGAACGTGTGACGCAGTAAATGCGGATGCACGTGCTTGGCGAAACCTTGCCGCATGGCGAGCGTCTTCATGCGCGCCTGCACCGTGCGCGGACTGATCGGCGCGCCGTGTCGTCCGCGAAAAACCGGCGTTTCCGGTTCGCGTCCTTCCGCGTCGCCCAACGCGCGAAGTGCGGCGATGGCGTGTCGCCCGACGGGAACGATGCGCGTCTTTCGGCCCTTGCCCAGCACGCGCACTTCGCCCGCGTCCAGATCGAGATCCAGCCAGCGCAAGCCGATCAATTCGGAAAGACGCAGGCCCGACGAATAAAACAACTCAAGCATGGCGCGGTCGCGTACGCCGAGCGCATCGTCGCCTTCGCCTTCTACCAAGGTGGTCGCTTCGTCGACATCCAATACCTGTGGCAACTTGCGATGTACCTTCGGTCCGCGCACGCCGACCAGCGGATCGTGCGACAAGGATCCTTCGCGCGTGAGTTGACGAAACAAGCTTCGGCAGGAGGAAAGCAGGCGCTGCAAACTCTTCGGCGACAAACCCGCGCGATGTTCAGACGCCACGAAACCGCGCATGCGATGCGCATCCAGCTTGTCGAACGATGCAATCTGTTGACGTTGCATATACGCCATCAACTTCGCCAGATCGCGGCGATAACCGTCGATGGTGTGCGGCGATGCCTTCCGTTCGCCGGCCAGTCGCGCGAGCCACGCATCGACTTGGGCCTGTGCGTCCATCGCTACGCTCAAGCGCCGTCCTGCAAACGCGCGAGCGTTGCGGTGACGGTGGCGGCAATCATCTTGAGAAACAGCGTGCCCATGCCCGGCTGAAAGTGATCGGGATCGCGACTGCCGAGCGCAAGCAACCCCAACTCGCCCAGCGGCATCAGCGCGGCCGACTTGATGTGCGGCGCCTGCGATCCGAACAAACGGTTCAGACGTTCGGCCGAAAGGCGGCCGGAGATGGGTTCGTGATGCGGCAGAAAATCGGCGAATTCCGGCATGGCGGAGCGACCGGCCGGTTCGTACAACAGCCAGTCGGCCGGCGGCAGCACCACGTCGCCGAACAGCACTAGGCGAATTTGATCGGTGCTGAAATCTTCCGACAGCCGGGCCACCACGCTGCGCGCGGCGACGCCCGGCGTGTTGGCGCGCAGGATGGCGACATTAAGCTCATGCACGCGCAACATCAGGCGTTCGTTTTCCGCCGCGATGGTCGTCAGCTCGCGAAGCTTCTGCTCCAGTTCGCTGTTCTTGTCGCGCAGGGTTTGCGATTGATACGCCGCCAGCGATGCCGCGGCGCCCTGTTCGCGCGGCAAGGTCAGCAGCATGGCCAGATCGGGGTAATCGCTGAGAAAAGCCGGATGCTGGCGCAGATACGCGGCCACATCGCTGGCTTTGATCGTGTCGTCGAGCAGGGCGTGAGTCATGCGCAAAAACCTCTCTGAACGCGGTCAAGTCGGAGTGTGCGATGAGTGGGCCCCTGCATCAATCACCCAGCCACTCGCCTTCGAATACAAAGGTAGCAGGACCGGTCATCCAGAGTCTGTCGCCAGGACCGGTCCAGTCGATTTGCAGTGTGCCGCCGGGAAGGTCGACACGCACCTGCCCATCGACTTCGCCCCGGCGACGAAGTACGGCCATCGCTGCGCATGCGCCCGTGCCGCAAGCCAACGTCCAGCCCGAACCGCGCTCGTGAACGCGCAGGCGCACGTGTTGCGTGCTCAATTTCTGCACAAATCCGGCATTCGCGCCTTCCGGGAAATGCGCATGGGATGTCAACGCGGGACCGAGGCGCGCCAAGCGCGGCGCCTGCAGATCGTCCACCGTCATCACGGCGTGAGGATTTCCCATCGACACCGCGCCGATATCGACCGTTTCGCCGTCCACTGATAATGCATAGCGATCGGCGGGGTTGGAGGCGTTGAATGGAATGCGCGCCGGTTCGAAAATCGGCTCGCCCATATCCACCGTCACGCGATCCGCATCGACCATTCGCACGACCACAGGACCGGACGGACTCTGGATCTGCACCGTATCGCCAATGCCCAGCTCGCCCGCGCGCTGCAGCCACGCCGCCACGCAGCGCACGCCGTTGCCGCACTGGCCCGACGGCGAACCGTCCGCATTCCAGATGCCGTAATAGAACGCGCTGGAACCGTCGCGCGCCGGCTCCACGCTCAACAATTGATCAAATCCGACGCCGGTATGGCGATCCGCCATGGCCCGAATCGTGGATGGGTTCAAGGCCAGCGCGCGGTCGCGGCTGTCGATCACGGCGAAGTCGTTGCCGCTGCCGTGCATCTTGGAAAAACGCAACGTCATGCTCGCGTCAGTTTCCGCTCGTCGGCTTGGTCGACACGCTGCTTGTCGAAGCCGGTGTCGTCGCGGTGCTCGACGTCGCCGGCGCGGGCGCTGGATGCGCGGCGGCAGGCGCAGCTCGCGGGTAGTACAACGGACCCTTGTTGCCGCAGCCGGAGATCGCGGCGATGGCGAGGCAGGTCGGCAGCAGCAAAATCGATCGACGCATGGGCGAATCCTCGGAAAACGCTCGCAGTATAGCCAAGCCGCGAGCTCGGCACCGTTTATCATGGATGTCTTGCAAGGGAGTTGCGGAACGTCGGAGTCCCCATGAATTGGAATGAATTGCTACGCCTTCCCACCACCCTGCTGGCGATCGGGGCAGGCATCGTTGTGCTGATTGCGCTGACCCAGTTGCTGTCGGCGCGCCACCACGTGCATCACCGTCGTCATCTCGCGGCGGTTGTGCATACCTTGCTGCTGTTGGTCTTTGTCGCGCTGGCGGCGTTGCTGGGCGGCGCCGCGATGACGCTGCGCGGTTATCGCTTTCTCAGCGAAGAGGAACCGGTCGTGCAGATCGATGCGCGCATCCTGACGCCGCAACGCTGGGCGCTCACGGTGACCTGGCCCGACGGCACATCGCGCAATGCGCAGCTGGCCGGCGACGACTTCCAGGTCGACGCTTATGTGCTGAAGTGGAAGCTGCCCGCCATGTTGGCCGGCGTAGCGCCGCTATACCGCCTCGACCGCATTTCAGGCCGCTACGACGACGCCAGCCAGGAAATGAACGCGCCGCGCACGGTGATCGATTTCAGCCAGGCCGGCACGGGCGATCTGTTCGATTTGAAGAAACAAGTACCGACGTGGTTTCCCGAAGTGGATACGGTATTCGGCAGCGCCGCATTCCTGCCGCTGGTGGACGGCGGTCACTACAGCGTGAGCCTGATGCGGACCGGCGCCTTGGTTGCGCGTCCGGACGACGCGACGGCGCAACGCATTGGACAACGGTTGGGCGGTTGATCGGCGCGCCGTCGAAAGAATGCGTCGCAAGAAATCCTCGTAGCTGCGGTCATAAGGCGATGCTAGATTCGCCTCTCCGTCCAACTGCATCGCAGACAAAGGGGAACAACGCATGAAACGCATCGCACTCGTCGCCATGACGGCAGGTCTCGCCGTGTTCGCCACCGCGGCCATCGCCCAGCAGCCGGTTCGCGACGTCAGCGGCAAACGCCATCCGAACATCGCCGCCGCACAGCGCCTGGTCGACCAGGCATACAAGCGCGTCGTCGATGCGCAGAAGGCCAACGAATTCGATTTGGGCGGTCACGCGCAACACGCGAAGGAACTGCTCGATCAGGCCAACGCCGAACTCAAGCAGGCAGCGGAAGCCTCCAACGAAAACCATCGCTGATCGCGGACGCAACGAAAAGGCCTCCCAGTGGGAGGCCTTTTTCATGTCAGCGTTTTCTCGTAGACAAACGCATCCGAGCCGTCTTCATAGAACGCTTTCTTGATCGGATGCACGCGGCGGTAACCCAGCCGCTCGTACAAACGGATGGCGCTGTCGTTGTCCGTGCGCACTTCCAGCCGCAAGGCGTCGCAGTGTCGCTGCTGTGCGGCCATCTCGGCCGCTTCGATCAAGGCCGTGCCCACGCCCTTGCCGCGCGCCTCCGGCAGACTGGCGATCGAATACAAGCGCGCCGCGCGACTGCCCTTGCGAAAGAACACCATGGCCGTGCCGAGAAAGCGGCGATGATTCGCGCTCGCCACCAACACCCGCGCCGTATCGCTGTCCAGGTGACGGCGAAACTGCGCGCGGCTGATCTTGTCGCTGTCGAACGTCGCCTCTTCCAGCGCGACCAGGTCGTCCAGGTCGGAAAGTTCGGCGCGGCGCACCCGCACGGCGGCGGTAGCTGGCGATCGGGTCATCAGGTCTCTCGTCGAAGGCGCCGGCAGCGGGCCGGGCGCGTCTACCCAAGGTGATACGCGGTGGTTTTGAGCAAGCGCGGCACTCTAGTGCAGTCGCGCCCGGAAATCATCCCGCAGAAGGCACACGCGCGCAGATCGGGCCGCGCATTTAGGCTTGCTTCATCGGGTGCTCTTGTGTGCTTCGCCGAGGTGCAAGAAACTGCCGCCTTGCGCTGCGCCGCCTCGTTCCCCGACGTGACGACGTCCACCTTCCGGTTTCTTTGAGGTGCCATGACCCGACTCGTCATCGTCGTCGAGAAAGCTTCTGACTGGGGCTCCTACTATCCGTCTGTCGACGTGGTCACCGCCATGGATTACCTGCGCGAGCCGGTAGGCGGCGACGACGAGCGCACGCACGTGATCAATCTCTGTCGCAGCTACAAGTACCTGGGCACGGGTTACTACGTGTCGCTGTTGGCCGAAGCGCGTGGACATCGCGTGATGCCCTCGGTGCGCACGGTCAACGATCTGCGCCGGCGGTCCCTGTACGGCCTGGCGATCGACGACCTCAACGCCAAGCTCACGCACTTCCTGCCTGCGGGCGGCCGCGACACCACCGATTTCGGCACCCTCGTGTACTTCGGCGAAACCTCGCACCCGGCGCTGCAGGACTTGGCGCGGCAGGTGTTCGAAATGTTCCCGTGCCCGCTGCTGCGCATCGAATTCGAGCGCGAGCGCCTTTGGCAGATCTCGTCGATCAAACCGGTCGGCCTGCACACGCTGGACGACGCGCAGGAAGACGCCTTCGCCGACGAACTGGATCGCTTCTCCAAAAAGCTGTGGCGCAAGCCGCGCCAGCGGAAGGCATATCGCTACGACGTCGCCATGCTGGTCGACCCGAACGAAGCGATGCCGCCGTCCAACAAGAAGGCGCTGAAGTCGTTTATCTCAGCCGGCAAGGAACTGGGCATCGAAGTCGATCCCATCGGCAAGAACGATTACCAACGGCTCGCCGAATACGACGGCCTGTTTATTCGCGAAACCACGGCGAGCGACAACCACACCTATATCTTCGCGCACAAGGCGGAACGCGAAGGCATGGTGGTGATCGACGATCCGAGCTCCATCTTGCGTTGCACGAACAAGATCTTCCTCAACGACTTGATGGTGTCGCGCAAACTCGCCGTGCCGCGCACGGAGATTCTGTATCGTGACGACGCGAAAGGTCTGAAAGACGTCGCCGAAAAACTCGGTTATCCGCTCGTACTGAAAATTCCCGACGGCTCGTTCTCGCGCGGCGTCGTCAAAGTGGAAAGCGAAGCGGAATTCGAAAAGGCCACCGGCGAACTGTTTCAACACAGCGCGCTGTTGCTGGCGCAGGAATACGTCTACACCGATTTCGACTGGCGCATCGGCGTGCTCAATCGCGAGCCGCTGTACGCATGCAAGTACTACATGTCGCGCGGTCACTGGCAGATCTACAACCATGGCGCGAAAGGCACGGCGAAATCCGGCGGCTTCGAAACCATTCCGCCGCGCGATGTGCCGGCCGAAGTGGTGAAGCTTGCGCTCAAAGCCACCAGCGCAGTGGGCGATGGTCTCTACGGCGTGGACTTGAAACAGGTCGGCGACAAAGCGGTGGTGATCGAAGTCAACGACAACCCGTCCATCGATGCCGGCGTGGAAGACGCGTATCTCGGCGAAGATTTGTATCGCCGCATCATGCAGGAGTTTTTGCGGCGCATGGAACGCAAGCGCATGGGCATCATCGCCTAATCATGAGCGCGCTCGTGGGTTGTTCCGACCTACCCGTCCCTGGGTAAGCCGGAATCGTGGCGCGCTCCATCGCGCCGGCCGCCAGTTGCGACCACTCCATTCCAACCGGCGACTTTCCCTGGCTGCGGCGTTCCTGCCGCAGCGGCTCCACTGCCAAGCGGAATTCCGATCAGTTCCAGATCAACTGCGATGTCGTGCGACGGCGCTGTCTGCGTACGTTCAACAATTGCCGCGGCAAACGCGGTTCCAACGTCAGCGCCACCGCCAGCGGCGCGATAAACAGCCAGAAGAATGGCGTCCAGCCGAGCAGCTCGGTGTGGGCAGGAACGAGCGTCGTGGCAAGCAGCAAACTGCCGCCGAACCACCACAGCAACGATGCGGCGAGCAGGCGCGCGTGTCGGCTGGAATCGATGGCGTTGCGATGCATGGCGAACTCCGAAGCGGGACGATGGATGGAGCTTGCCCGGCGCTCGTCTCATAGGCTGCGATGGCGACTCTCTCGACGACTTGGGTGTCGCGATGACGGCGCGCGGCGCACTGCGCTTGGGTTTCAAACGCTGCTGTGTTCACTGATAAAACCGATGTGCAAATGAGATGCGGTGTTTCCTTTGCATCGCCCACATCGCGCGTGATTCCTTCGTGATATAGCGACGAGCTTGCTCATAACTGACAGACGAGTCGCGCAATATGTGCAATCCATCGCAACGTGCGTCGTGCGCGCGCACTTGTCTTGACCCAGGCATGACTTTCGACCTACTTTCGAATCGGCAGCACGAGGGGAGTGCGCGCCAACGTGTCGGGGAGACACGTTTTTAATTCCAATTCCATTTGCATTTTCATCCTTTTGAAACGGGGAGGGGTCTCTCATGCCTCATGATTTGCATTTGCCGTCGTTCCGACGACATGCGCTTTGGCTTTCGATGGTGTCCGCCTTACTGCTTTCCGCTACGGTGGTTCATGCGCAAGACACCACATCACAAGACACCACGACACAAGATCAGAAGAACGCCAAACAATTGCAGCAAGTCGTCGTCACGGGCACGCGCACGAACACTCGCACCGTCAACGAATCACTCGCGCCTATCGATGTACTGACGCCCACCGATCTGGCGTCCACCGGCGCCGGCGATCTGGCGACCGCACTGAATCGACTGCTTCCTTCCTTGGATTTTCCCAAGCCGGCCATTAACGACGGCAACGATGCGTTGCGTCCGGCCTCGCTGCGCGGACTTTCTCCCGACGACGTACTCGTCTTGGTCAACGGCAAGCGTTATCACACCTCGGCACTGGTCAATTACAACGAAAGCGTGGGCCGCGGTTCGGCGCCGGTGGATCTCAACTCGATTCCGATCGCCGCCATCGACCATATCGAAGTGCTACGTGATGGCGCATCGGCGCAATACGGTTCCGACGCGATTGCGGGCGTGGTCAACATCATCCTCAAAGGCGCGCCCGGCCCCGGCAAGAACAGCGTGGACGTGTATGGCGGCGTGATGGATGTCGGCGACGGCGCCAACAACGGCGTGGAAGGTTCGGTCGCGATTCCGCTCGGCGGCGAAGAAGGCAAGGCGCCGGGTTGGGCGCGGTTTAGCTGGAATTATCAGAGCGTGATGAATACCAATCGCGCGGAAACTACCGATCCTACGTTCAATTATCCACCGCGCGATTTCGTCAACAATCCGTATCCGCCACCGACACCTTATGAACGCTACGGCGAACCTGCCGAGAAGGTGTATCAGGGCGTCCTCAACATGGAATACAAACTCGGCGGCGGCGTCGAGCTGTACGGCGATTTGATCATGGGCAAGCGCGACGTAACCTCCAACGGTTACTGGCGCATGTGGAACAACCCCGATCGCAACGTCACCGCGGTGTATCCCGATGGTTTTCTGCCGCACATCGTCAATCCGACGCGCGATTATCAAGGCACCTTGGGACTCAAAGGGCAGGCCTGGGATTGGAATTGGGATCTGTCGGGCACGTACGGCGAGAACGACCTGATCTTCGACGTCACCAACTCCATCAACACCAATCTTTATCACTCCACCGGGTCGTCGCCGACATCCTTCTTCGCCGGTCGTTACGCCACCAAACTTGGCGTGATCAATTTCGATGCGGCGCGCGAATTCAGTCTGGGCTTCTTGAAGAATCCGCTGACCGTCGCCTGGGGCGTGGAATACAAGAAAGACGAATACGACGTCGGCGCGGGCGAGCCCGCATCGTATTACTTCAATCCCTTAGCGCTCGATCCCAGCGGCAGCGTTTATCCGGGCGGATCGCAGGTGTGGCCGGGCATCACGCCGAATCTTGCCGGCAACTTCAGCCGACACAACTACGCCGCGTACTTCGATCTAGAAAACGACATTACCGACAAGTTCTCCGCCGGCGTGGCCGGTCGCTATGAAAACTACTCGGGCGGCGTCGGCTCGGTGGTGTCGGGCAAACTATCCGGACGCTACCAAGTGACGGACACGTTTGCAGTGCGCGCCACGGCCTCCAACGGTTTCCGCGCGCCGTCGATGGCGCAGGTGAACTACAGCTCCACCGTGACCCTGGTATCGAACGCACAGCTCGTGCAGGTGGGTACGTTGCGACCGAACGATCCGTTGGCGATCGCCTACGGCGCCAAACCGCTGACGCCGGAGAAATCGTCGAACTACTCGTTGGGTTTCGTGTTTCAACCGTTCGACAAGCTCAACGCGACGTTGGACGTGTATCAGATCCGCATTTGGCATCAAATCCTTTACAGCGATCCGCTCACCAACACCAACCCGAACTTTCCGCAGATTGCGCAGCTTCAATTCTTCGTCAATGGCGGCAACACGCGCACGCGCGGCGCGGATTTGGTGGTGAACTACAACACCGATCTGGGCGATTGGGGACACCTCAACAACGGTGTGAGCGCCAACTACAACCAGGTGCATATCGAGCAGATCGACAATCCCAATCTGCTGGGTCCGTACAACCAGGGTTTGTTGACCAAGGGCACGCCGCGCACCAAATACGTGCTGTACAGCGATTGGCTGCGTAGCGGATGGGATGTGCACGCGGACCTGACGCGCTACGGTTCGGTGACCGATGTTTCCGATCCCGACATCGGGCTGGTCGGCCAGAAGTTCGCGCCGCGCTGGTTGTTGGATTTGTCCATCAACTACAGCTTGGAACACTGGATCTTTGCAGCCGGCGCCGACAACGTCACCAATCAATTTCCCACCAAGGTGGCGCTGTCGAACAACGGCGGTTACGAAGATCGCACGAACGGTTTGCAGTACTCGGCGCTTTCGCCGTTCGGTTTCGATGGCCGCTATTGGTACGGCAAGGTGACGTACCGCTGGTAAGCGATGCGAAAACGCCCTCCCCTGCATGCAGGGGAGGGTTGTTCAAAAGGGACAGCGTCAAAGCGCTTACAATGATGGGCCACGCAGGAGCCCACGCATGTCACGTCCCTTGCAGTTCGCCGTCTTCGGCCATCCGATCGCGCACAGTCTGTCGCCGCACATTCATCGCGCGTTCGCGCAGCAGTTTGGTATCGATTTGGCCTATCGCACTATCGACGCCGAGCCGTTGGCCTTCGCCGATGCGGTGAAGCACTTCTTTGGCGAGGGCGAAGGTCGCGGCGCAAACGTTACGTTGCCGCACAAAGCGGCCGCGTTCGCATTAGCCGACGAACGCACGCAAGCCGCGACGCGCGCGGGCACGGCCAATGTGCTGACGCGTTTGCCGGATGGACGTCTATCCGCCCATAACACCGACGGCGCTGCCTTGGTGCGCGACCTGACCGATCGCCACGATCTCGATCTGCGCGGCCACGATGCGTTGCTGCTCGGCGCAGGCGGCGCGGCGCGCGCGGTGGCATGGTCGTTATTCGAAGCGGGCGTGCAGACGCTCACCATCGTCAATCGTTCACCCGACGCGGCCGACGCGCTGGCCGATGCGATCGGCGAACCGTCGCGCGTGCATACGCGCTATTGGGAAGATCTAAGTAACATTGGCAGCTTCGACCTGATCGTCAACGCCACCTCGGCCGGCACCTTGGGCCAATCGTTCACGTTACCGTTTACGCTGGCCGCGTCGCGCGCGGTTTGCTACGACCTCGGCTACGGCAAGGCGGCGATCAGTTTTCTCGCGTGGGCGCGCACCGCGGGTGCACGTTATGTCTACGACGGCTTGGGCATGCTGGTGGAACAGGCAGCCGATGCATTCCAGTTATGGCATGGCAAGCGACCCGAGACGGAGCCGGTGTATCAATCGTTGCGCACGCAGAGTCCGTGAACGCGACGCTGCACTGCCGAATGGGGTGCGGCGCGTGCTGCATTGCGCCATCGATCACTTCGCCGATTCCCGGCATGCCGCACGGCAAGCCGGCCGGCGTGCGCTGCGTGCAATTGACCGATGACAATCGCTGCGCGCTATTCGGCGATCCGCGCCGTCCCGCGGTATGCGCAAACCTGCGACCCGAGCCGGCGATGTGCGGGCCGGATAGAGCACATGCACTGCGTTGGTTGCAGGAGCTGGAAGCCGTCACGAGCAGCGCGTGATGGCGGCCACCGAAACGCACTCCAATTTGGCTTGTTTAAATATAAATCGAGTTAGCCTCAGTGAACGGGGGAGTCGCTTATTGCCGGGGAGGGTTGTGCAATGCTTTCCATGGGGTGTTTCCGTCAGTGCCTGGTTGCGGCCGGGCTTTCGCTAGTACTCGCCGGTGTCGCGCAAGCGGCGCCAAATAACAGTCCGGTCGGTTCGGGCAACGTCACCGTCGCCGATCCCACGGTGCCGCGTCCGCCGGGACAGCCGTGCGTGGTGCAGCTTTTCACCGGTGACACGTTCAACGATTACAGTCCGAGACCTTTCAGCTACGCGCCGCCCACGGGTTGCGGAACGCGCTGGTCCAAGGTCGTGCTGGAAGGCGATTTCTCAATCACGGCGGGCGTGCAGTACGACCGCACCGCGACCATCTTCCTGGATGGCGTAAATCTCTATTTCGGCACCACGCAGGAACCCACCTCGACCGAGGGCCGCAGCTGGCATATCGAACGCGATCTCACCGACTACAGCGCGTTGTTCCGTAATACGGGGCAAGGCCAGGTATTTATCGGCAACATCGTCAACAGCACCTACACCGGCGTACTGCATGGCAATGCGCGGTTGTTGTTCTATCCCGCCTCGGGAGCGGCGCCCGCCTCGCGTGCGCCGGATGCGGTCTATCCGCTCGGCAGCGATCCGGTCGGCAGCACCGTTGCGTTGAACACCTCCAGCGATCAGCTGGCGGCGACGCTGACCTTGCCGACCAATGTGGAACGTGCGTATCTGGATGTGTTTACGCAGAGCCAGAGCAATGACGAATTCTGGTACACCTGCGTGCCGGATCAGTACGCAGCGGAAACACAAGAATGCGGCGGCGGCAATTTCCGCGAAGCGGAAGTGAGCATCGATGGCCAGCCGGCCGGTGTCGCGCCGGTGTATCCGTGGATCTATACGGGCGGCGTCGACCTTTTCATCTGGAAGCCCACGCCGGGTGTGCAGACGCTCAATTTCATGCCATATCGCGTCGACCTGACACCGTTCGCCGGCGTGCTCAGCAACGGTTCGCCGCATACGGTCGCCGTGAGTGTGCAGGGTGCCAATAGCTACTTCTCGGCAACCGCGAGCCTGCTGGTGTATCAGGACGCCGGCTCCAGCCAAGTGAGCGGTGCGTTGGTGAGCAATACCTTGGCGAATCAGCCGCCCACGCCAACTATCGGCAGCACGCTGAGCCAGGATTCTTCGGGCAACGTCACAGGCGATATCACCACCGATCTGAGTCGTCACTTCAAGATCGCCGGTTACGTGAATACCTCGCACGGCCGTGTCGACACCACGGTGGATCAAACCGTCAGCTTCGCCGATACGCAAACGTTCGACATCACCGCCAGCGACTATCGCCAGATCAGCGATCAGCTCACCAAGGTGGAAGCTGTCAGCCGTAGCACGATCGGCAAGTTCGTCAGCGGCGAATTCACCTCGCGCTTCCGTTATCCGCTGCATGTGGACGTCAACGAGGCCTTCCTGTCGGATGGCGACATTTCCATCCTCACCTCGATCAAGCAGGGTTACGACCAGCACACGGGCTTGGGCCTCGGCGGCTTCCCGCTGTATTCGGCCGATGTGCATAACGACGTGGCGGGCTCGGACACACTGCTGATCAACAGCAGCTTCCAGATCGCCGGCCACAGCGGTCAGCAAACCACGCAAAACTTTGCGTTCAACGATTCGCTTGGCGGCTGCTACAGCGGCAGCGTGAGCTCGGCGAACAATCTGGTCACGGCCTACAGCACCGGACAAGGTTGCCCGGGCGGGCGTAACCGGGTGTACTGGTTCTCGCACCCGGATGGCTCGCCGTATCAGGGCGACAGCGTGCTTCCCTGGTAATTGCGCAGGAACCGCGTACCCCCTCAGATGGTCTGAGGGGGTACCGGCATGCTAATTTTGTCGGTAAATGACCGAGCGCCATGCTCCATGGAGTCCTTACCGATGCGTAACCGTTTGCTTGCTCTTTCCGTTCTTGGCGTCGCCGTCGCGTTAGCCGGTTGTCATCACGGCACACGTCCGGACGGCACGCGGATCGACAAGAAAGGCGTGACGGACATGGCCGGCTTCGAAAACTTCATCGCCACGCATCCGACGGCGGACGACTTCAAGAAGTTGTACCCGGGCGTGCAACTGATGTTGCCGGGCACGATCAGCACGATGGAAATCCGTTTCGACAACTCGCGCTTCTTCCCCAACCTGGACGGCAGCGGCCACATCATCGGCGGCGATTTCCACTAAGCGCGGCGCTCATCCGAAGTCAGGCTGTCATATTCGACAGCCTGAGTCATTTTGCTGACATGTTGCCCGGCTACGCTGATGCGATCAGGGGCATCGATTCGCTTGCGTGGATTGATGTTTGTTCCAGGATCAGAGTGTGAGCCAACATGTCTTCATCCACGCCCACCGCACCGAATAGGCGCGGTTTGCTTTTTGCCGTGTTGGCCGTCGTGCTGGTGATTGTTGCCGGCGGTTTCTGGTTCGCGCACGCATCGATCAGCGCCAAACCGGCAGAAGGTCACACGGCCAACGACGGCAGCGAAGTCGGCGTCATGATGGACCTGGCCGACAAGGCGTATCAGGAAAAACGCCTGGTCGCGCCGGTGGGCAGCAACGTCTATGAGTTCTACTTCAGCGTGCTGCAGCTGGATCCGAACAACGCGGTCGCGCAACAGCGTTTGCGCGATGCGTTCAAACCGGCCTGCGACGTCGTCGAAAGCACCATCAACGGCGGCGATCTGGACGAGGCGCAGCGCGAGCTCTCGCTGATGCGCCAGTACGACGCGCACAACTACAAACTCGCCCTGCTCGGCAGCGTGCTCGATGCGCAGCGCGTGATTGAGCGACGCAAGCACGAAGCCGAAGCGGCGCGCATTCAAGCTCAGCAGGGCAATCAGTAACGACGTAGGTTGGGGTGCAAACCCCAACCCAGGGCGTTTCGCTATCTAGCCAGATACACGTCTTTCAGCCGCACATAGTGATCGGCCGAATAGTGCAGCTGCTCGATCTGCTTGTCCGTCAGCAGACGGATGCGTTGCGCAGGATTGCCAAGCCACAATTCGCGTTCGCCGACCACTTTGCCCGGCGGTACCAGACTGCCTGCGCCGACAAAGCCGTATTTCTTGACGACCGCGCCGTCCAGCACGGTGGCATGCATACCGATCAGGCAGTAGTCCTCGATCGTGCACGCGTGAATCACCGCGGCGTGGCCGACGGTGACGCCTTCGCCGATTAGCGTGGGAAAACCGCCCGGCGAATACGGGCCGTCGTGCGTGACGTGCACGATCGCGCCGTCCTGCACATTGCTGCGCGCGCCGACGCGAATGTAGTGCACGTCGCCGCGCAAGACCGCGCCAGGCCAGATGGAAACATCGTCGCCCAGCACCACGTCGCCGATCACGGTGGCCGCAGGGTCGACATAGGCGCGAGCGCCAAGCGTGGGCAGAATGCCCTTGAAGGGTCGTACGGAATTCATCCGCGTAGTTTAGCCTTCCAGCGGAAGCTTCGCTTTCTTTCCTGAATCCGGCTCGCCGTGCTGTTGCGCTTCCAGCACGCGCAGCGTTTCCTGATAACCGGAATCCACCGCCAGTTGCCAATCGCGCCAATCGAGCATGCTCACGTGCTCCAGCGGCGGCGTGATCAACAAATCGGCGCGATCGCGGCAGTGCTCGGCGGTTTCCTCGCTGTTGACCATCGCCGCGCGCGTCAAGGTGGACACCAACCCGGGCCAGCCAGTGCCGCGCCGCTGGCGCAACCACAACCGCCACCACGGCGGCGTGGCGAATTCTTCGGTCTGCGCGCGCAATTCGATATCCGCGCGAATACTTACGGCGGTGATATGCGCGATGCCGTCGTCGGCCATCACGTCGGTCGGCAAATTATCGACTAGTGCGCCGTCGACATAAACCTGCCCGTGATGCAACACCGGCGGCAGAATACCGGGAATCGAACTGGTCGCGCGCAGCCACAACCATAACGGTCCGTGCCGATGCACCACCTTGCCCTGACCCGAGAGATTGGTCGACACGCAAAAAAACGGACGCTCCAAGTCTTCGATATCGATGGCGCCGTATGCACGCCGCAGCATGATCGCCGCGCGTCGTCCGCGCGTCAGCGCTACCAGTGGAATCGTCCAGTCCGACAAGGGTTTTCCGAGCACAAATGCATCGTGGTACACGCGCATCATGTCCTCGATGCTCCACATGTTCGCGACACCCGCGCCGATGATCGCGCCGATGCTGGTGCCACCGATGGCGTCGAACTCGTGACCGGCCTCGCGCAACGCGCGCAGCGCGCCCAGATGCGCAAGACCGCGCGCACCGCCACCCGCCAACACCAATCCGCGCGCATGGCCGCTGATCAAACGCGCAATGCGCGGAATATCAGCTTCGCCGCAAATATGGTGATGCTGCAGCTCGCCACTGAACTGCGCGCGCCAACGCCGCGCCGCACCCGGTAAGACGCGATGCGCGGGGTGAATCAATAACAGATGGCGAGGACGATGTCGCACGCGCGCCGGGTGCCCCGGCGCCGCCTCAGGCCACGGTCGCGCCGCTTGCGCCGCCAGCGTGGGCAGCAACAATACGTCGGCTTGGCGCAGGCAGCGCAAACGCCAGGACGCATCGCCCGTGCTGTCCAGATAAATCACAAAGCGTGCTTGCGCTTCGCGTTCGGCGAACCAGTCGCTGCCGCGATTGGCGCCGTGCTCGGCGTCGATCACCACGCAGCTTCCGTAAGTTTCCAGCGCTTGCGCAAGCTGCATCGCCAAGCCGCGCACCGGCACATTTTCATCCACGGGAAGAATCGCGAAGGTGCGCGGTTTATCTGGCGGTTCCACATGACGCTCGCGACGCAGCAAGCGATCCACCGCTTGGCGCGCCGATTCCAGCATGGCGCGCGGATGATGCTCGATCAGCAGTTCGAAATGGTGACGATCCAGCCGCAGCAATTCGCAGTCGCGCAGCGCGCGCACGCCGTAACGCAGTGGCTCGCCGGTCAGCAGGCTGATCTCGCCCACGCAATCGTCCGCCGAGACCTGACGGATCAAATCCGTCGCGCCGTCGAACACGCCCAGACTGCCGCTGCGCAGCAAATACAGCGCTTCGGCCACTTCGCCGGCGCGGAACAGGTACTGGCCGCCAGGCAGGCATACCCAGCGCAGATGATCGACCAACGCCGCGCGCTGCGCGGCGCTGAGATGCGAGAAAAATGGGATCCGACCGATCAGGGCGGGGACGTCGGTAGGTAGCATGCGCACGATGGTACGACGAGCCAGATGACACGGTGTGCATTCCACCATCACCATGTGCCGCTTGATTTCGGTTCATGCCGCCAGCACGCTGCGGGTAATAAAGGAGTGACTTATGAATGATGCCAACCCCCTCTTGACCGACGCCCCGCTGCCCGCTTTCTCGCAGATCCAGCCCGATCACGTCTCGCCTGCCGTTGACGAACTCTTGGCCGAAGGGCGTGCCGGCATCGCAGAACTGACCGCGCCGGGGGCACCGCGCGACTTCAACGCCGTGATGCTGCCGCAAGAGCGCTTTGAGCAGCGCATTTCGCACGCCTGGTCGCCGGTGTCGCATCTGCATTCGGTGGCCGACAGCGAAGCGTTGCGCAAGGTCTACGGTCCGGCCGAAGAAAAGCTCACCGATTACTCGATCGAAGTGGGGCAGAACCGCGAGCTTTACGCGGCTGTGCAAGCCGTCGCCGATGCGCCGGATTTCGCCAAGCTGTCCCGTGCTCAGCGCGCGCTGGTGGAACATGCGCTGCGCGATTTCAAACTCTCTGGCGTGGCGCTGGAAGAACCTGCGCGTTCGCGCTTCCGCGATATCGGCGTGGAGCTGAGCAAGCTTTCCACGGAATTTTCCAACGCCGTGCTGGACGCCACCGACGCATGGCACGAACACATCACCGACGAACGCGATCTTGCCGGCATTCCCGAATCGGGTCGCGCCGTGCTGCGCCAATACGCCAAGGATCAGAAATTCGACGGCTATCTGGTCACGCTCAAGCAACCCAGCGTGCAAGCGGTGATGACGTACGCGGACAACCGCGGTTTGCGCGAACGCGTGTACTGGGCTTATCAAACGCGCGCATCCGATCAAGGGCCGGATGCGGGCAAGTTCGACAATACGGCACGCATCGAAAAAATCATCGCCTTGCGTCATGAAGCGGCACAATTGCTCGGCTTCGCCAACGCGGCGGAAGAATCGCTGGCGACGAAGATGGCCGGTAAAACCGATGAAGTGCTGACGTTCCTCCGCGATTTGGCCGCGCGCGCGAAACCGGTCGCGCAAAAGGAACTGGCCACGTTGCGCGATTTCGCATCCAGCGAATTGAAACTCGACAATCTCGAATCGTGGGATGTCGCGTACGCAGCGGAAAAACTGCGACAAAAGCAGTACGCGCTGGATGAAGAACAACTCAAGCCCTACTTTCCGCTGCCAGCCGTGATCGACGGTTTGTTCGGTCTGGTACATCGTCTTTACGGCATCACCTTGAAGCCGCGCGACGGCGTGGATGTGTGGCATCAGGATGTTCGTTATTACGATGTGGTGAATGCCGATGGGCACATCTTCGCGGGCGCATATATCGATCTGTACGCGCGCAGCGGCAAGCGCGGTGGTGCGTGGATGGATGTTTGCCGCGCACGCTTCGACGACGGCCTGCATCTGCAATTGCCGGTGGCATTTCTCACGTGCAATTTCGCGCCGCCGACCGAAGGACGTCCCGCACTGCTTACGCACGACGACGTGCTGACGCTGTTCCACGAATTCGGGCACGGATTCCATCACCTGTTGACGGAAGTGCCGCTGCCGTCCGTGGGCGGCATCGATGGCGTGGAATGGGATGCGGTGGAATTGCCCAGCCAGTTTATGGAGAACTTCGGCTGGAATCGCGAAGCCTTGGATCTTTTCGCCAAGCATTGGGAAACGGGCCAGCGCCTGCCCGACGAACTGTTCGAACGCATGCTGGCCGCGCGGCATTTTCACGCTGGCTTGTTCCTCGTGCGCCAACTTGAATTCGGTTTGTTCGATTTCCTTTTGCACCTGCAATTCGATCCGGCCAAAGGCGCGCGCACGCTGGAAGTCTTGGAAGAAGCGCGCCGCGAAGTGGCCGTGCTGCATCCGCCCGCTTGGCAGCGGTTTCCCAATGCGTTCACGCATATCTTCGCGGGCGGCTACGCAGCGGGTTACTACAGTTATTTGTGGGCGGAATTGCTGAGCGCCGATGCGTTCGGTGCGTTCGAAGAACACGCGGGCAAAGGCCAAAGCGTGATCGATGCGGCGACGGGCGATCGTTTCCGTCGCGAAATCCTGGCCGTAGGCGCAAGCCGCCCGGCGCTCGAAAGCTTTGTCGCCTTCCGCGGGCGCAAGCCGGAGCCGGACGCCATGCTTCGCAGTCACGGCCTAGCCTGACGCTGCGTTTCCTCCTCCCCTCGGGGAGGAGGAGCTCGTCAAGGCCTACAGCATGACGAGTCGTGGTCCCCTGACAGCCGCTTAAGCCTGCCCTCCCGCCAAGCCACAAACAGGTTCACAATCGCCTTTACGCAGCGCTGCCAGTATCGGCGGCGTGAATGAGCGAACGAACCGACAGCGCTATGGATGTCAGGAGTCTGCGATGAACGCGATTACGCAACTGTCGCCGGAATGGCATAACTGGATTCAGGAAAACCTGACGCGCGGATGCGCACCGCAGCAGTTGATCGACGATATGGTGCGCAACCACTTCGATCCCGTTTTCGCACGCGCCGCCGTCAACGGCATCATGAGCGGTCCCTTCGCGTCGCCCGCGCAACCGCAAATTCAAACGCATACCAAACCGGACACGGGCTACGTGTACGAAAAGCCGCGGATGCATTCCGGCAATCTCATACGTACCTTTGATCGCGACGTGCGCATCGTCACCCGTGTCGAGCGTCCCATGATCGCCGTGCTCGACGGCGTGCTAAGCATCGAAGAGTGCGACGAACTGATCCGCCGCTCGATGGACAAAATGCATCGCTCCACCACCGTCGATCCGCTGACCGGCAAACACGAAGTGATCGCCGACCGCAGCAGCGAAGGCACCTTCTTCGCGCTCAACGCCGATCCCTTTATCGCGCGTCTGGATCGACGCATTGCCGAAGTGATGAACTGGCCCGTCGACCACGGCGAAGGCCTGCAGATACTGCATTACGGAATCGGCGGCGAATACAAACCGCACTTCGACTACTTCCCGCCAGAAGACCCCGGCAGCCAGGTGCAAATGACCATCGGCGGCCAACGCGTCTCCACCATGGTGATGTACTTGAACGACGTGGAAGAAGGCGGCACCACCATCTTCCCCGAAATCGGTTTGGAAGTGATCCCGAAAAAAGGTTCGGCCGTCTATTTCGAATACACCAACAGCCAGAATCAAATCGACAAACTCACCCTGCACGGCGGCTCGCCGGTGACGCGTGGGGAGAAATGGATCGTTACGAAGTGGATGCGACAGCAACCATACGGAGCGCGCTCGCAATAATGCGGTTGAGATAAAAAGCGAGAAGCGCAGTTGCGCTTCCCGCCGAATCACGCGTTAGCTCTGCGCACTATCCGCTTGAAGGTGGTAATGCGTCGCCACCTCGATTTCCTTCTTCGAACCAAGAAACACCGGCACGCGTTGATGCAAGCCTGACGGCTGCACATCGAGAATACGCTCGCGACCCGTCGTCGCCGCGCCGCCGGCTTGTTCGATGATGAAGGCCATCGGATTGGCTTCGTACATCAGGCGCAGCTTGCCGCCTTTGCTTTTGATCTTTGCATCCAGCGGATAGAAGAACACGCCGCCGCGGGTGATGATGCGGTGGACGTCGGCCACCATCGAGGCGACCCAGCGCATATTGAAGTCCCGGCCGCGCGGGCCTTCCTGGCCGGCGAGCAGTTCGCCGATATAGCGCTGCATGGGTGGTTCCCAGTGGCGTTGGTTGGACATGTTGATGGCGAATTCGCCGGTTTCTTCAGGAATGCGAATGTCGCGGCGGCTGAGCGTGAAGCTGCCCACTTCGCGATCGAGTGTGAATTCGTGCGTGCCGTGGCCGAAGGTCAGCACGAACACCGTGGCGGGTCCGTACACGACGTAACCCGCGGCGAGCTGCGTAGTGCCCGGTTGCAGAAAGTGTTCGGCCCTGGCTTCGGTGACGCCATCCGGACAACGCAACACGGAGAAGATGGTGCCGACGGAAATATTCACGTCGATGTTGGAGCTGCCGTCCAGCGGATCGAACAACAGCAGGTGATTGCCCTTCGGATACATGTCCGGAATCGGCTGCGGATCTTCCATTTCCTCCGACGCGCACGCGGCGAGCTGACCGCCCCACGCGTTGGCTTCGAGCAGGATTTCGTTGGAGATCACATCCAGCTTCTTTTGCGCTTCGCCTTGAATGTTACCGGTACCGGCTTCGCCCAGTACGCCGCCGATGGCGCCTTTATTGGTGGCCACCGCAATGCGCTTGCACGCGCGCGCGACCACTTCGATCAGCAAGGAAAGCTCTGCGTTGATGCGGCCTGCGCGTCGTTCTTCGATCAGAAACTGGATCAGCGAAATGGGCTTCATGACAAATCTGCTGGCAAAGGGACTCCCATTGTCCCGGCTCCGCCTTACGTAAGCCAGTCGTCCGTCTGAACGGCCGCCGAGGCTACTGCTGACAACACGCTGGCAGTAGCAGGCGCGCAAGCTCTCATCATCGAAAAGGAGGAACGATCATGCGCGACACGGTTTATGTGCTGGTTTTCGAAGGATTTGCCGATTGGCAGGTCGCCCTGGCTTTGGCGGAAGTGCGCAGGCCCGGCGACTGGGAAATCCGCAGCGTCGGCTTCATGCGCGAACCGGTCATGTCGATGAGCGGGCTGCAGGTTCTGCCGGATATCGCGATGGATGAGCTTGATCTGGATGCCGTCGCCTTGCTGATTTTGCCGGGTGGTCATGTGTGGTTGGCGACACAAACGGAACAGATCGCCATGTTGGCGCACCGCGTGCACAGTGCCGGCGCGCCGGTGGCGGCTATCGACGAAGGCGTGATGGCGGTAGCGCGCGCCGGTCTGCTCGACCGTTGCCGCCACACCGGCAATTGGGCGGGACAGGTTGGTCGTGAAGTGGCGAATTACGCCGGACACGAGCAATACGACGCCAACGTGCTCGCCGTCAGCGACGGTGGCGTAATCACCGCCAGTCATCTGGGCAGCATCGAGTTCGCGCGCGAAATCATTCATACGCTGGATTTGTACAGCCGCAGCGACCGGGAACATTGGTATCGCCTGTTCAAACATGCCGTGCCGCCGCCGTGGTTCTCTAACGAACCGCTCGAAACCGTTCGTGCTGCGTGAGGATGAATGAGATGAGCAACTTAATCGATCGCGTTTTGACGATGTATCGGCCGATGTATCTGCGCGGCTTGCTGATGGACGGTCAATATCGATTGCCCGCGACGCCGGAAAAAAAGCCGGAGAAAGGGGCCAAAGTGATTGAAGTCACGCCGGCCTTCGATCCGAAGCGTCGTCGCACGTTGGTAACAAAAACGCCCGCTGTAGGCCTACACGCACGGTCGCGGAACGAACCTTCCGGCGGCATCAGCGGCGCGTAACACTGCGCTTTCGGCCAACCCACTTTTCATTCAAGGAATCGACCATGCAAAAGACCTATCACGGCAGTTGCCATTGCGGCGCGGTAAAGATCGAAGCGGATATCGATCTCACGCAGGGTACCGGACGCTGCAATTGCTCGATTTGCAGCAAGGCGCGGCAGTGGGGCGTGATCGTGAAACCGGATGCGTTTCGCCTGATCCAAGGCGAAGGCGATCTTTCCGATTACCAATTCGGCAGCCAAAGCATGCATCACTTGTTCTGTAAGCATTGCGGCGTGCGTCCGTTCGGCAAAGGCAATCTGGATGTCTTAGGTGGCGAGTTCTACTTCGTCAACGTGCACTGCCTGGACGACGCGCAGCCGAGCGAATTGATCGATGCGCCGATGCATTTCTCCGACGGACGCAACAACAACTGGCAGAACGCGCCGGTCGAAACGCGTCACCTTTGATTCGCACGGGGAGCTAAGCGACATGAATCGGAAAGTCATTTTTTATCACGCGCCGAATAGCCGCTCCGGCGGCACGCATGCGTTGCTGGAAGAGCTCGGCGCGGATTACGAGTTGCGTCTGGTCAACCTGAAAAGCGGCGAACAACGCCAGCCGGCGTATCGCGCGATCAACCCCATGGGCAAGGTTCCGGCGATCCGTCACGGCGATGCGCTGATTACCGAACAACCGGCGGTTTTTCTCTATCTCGCCGACCTGTACGCGGATGTCGGACTCGCACCGGCAATCGACGATCCGTTGCGGGGCCCGTATTTGCGCTGGATGGTTTACTACGGTTCGTCGTTCGAGCCGGCGCTGGTCGATCAATCGTTGAATCGCGCGCCCGCGCCGCCGTCCACGTCGCCTTATGGCACGTGGGACGATGTGCTCAATACCTTACATACACAGCTCGCGAACGGTTCGTACATGCTCGGCGAGCGTTTCACCGCCGTGGACGTGTTGTGGGGCGGTGCGCTGCATTGGGCCACCATGTTTCATCTCGTGCCCGAAACGCCGACGATTCGCGCCTATATCGAACGCGTCATTACGCGTCCGGCCATGCAACGCGCCGCGGCCAGGGATGCCGAGTTCGTCGCGCAGCACGCGGCATGACGTAGGCGGACAGGTCGACCATCATGCGGACATCGAACTTGCACAAGGCTGTCTTGCGAACTGCGACAGCCAGGCATGACTTCGGAGGCTGGCCTGTCGGGCGAAGCTGGGCGATCATGCGCGGATGCGTCGTGCCGATCGCCTCTTTCTCATCATCAACGCCCTGCGCGGTCGACGTACCGCGCTGCAGGCGCGTCAGCTCGCGGAAACGCTGGGCGTATCGTTGCGCACGGTCTATCGCGACGTGGCCGATCTCCAACTTTCCGGCGTACCCATCGAAGGCGAAGCTGGCGTGGGGTACGTGCTGCGCAAGGGCTCGGATATTCCGCCGCTGATGTTTACCGCCGAGGAACTCGAATCGTTGGTGGTCGGTACGCGCTTTGTGCGCGCGTTTGCCGGCGAGAAACTGGCGGCAGGCGCGCAAGCCGCGCTGGTGAAGATCGAAGCGGTGTTGCCGCCGGAGCTGCGCGAGCGCTCGTCGCGCACGCGCATCTACGCGCCGATCTGGCGAGACGAAGAATCCACCGCATTCGCGGCGCGTATTGATCAACTGCACGGCGCCATCGAAGCGCAAAACGTGTTGCGCTTGTTCTATCGCGACGAAGTGGGACATACCAGCGAACGCGAAGTGGAACCCTTGTGCTTGGCGTTCTGGGGCGGCAAGTGGACCTTGGGCACCTGGTGTCGTTTGCGGCAGGATTTCCGCAATTTCCGGCCCGATCGCATCGAACGCCTGGAGGAATCGGGCGAGATATTCACCAGCGCGCCCAATCGCGATCTGGCGTCGTATCTGCAAGCCATGCGCGGTTATTACTCCGGACTCGAATAACCCCGCAATCTCGCCCCTCATCGCCTCTTCCGTTACGCTCCGTAAACCAGGGCTACCGCAGGAGTAAGGTCATGTCGTCAGGCGTGCGTCATCCTCTGTTGTCGATTGCGCCGAGCAAGCTGCGTCCCACGCAAATGACGGTGGGCAAGGCAGAAGTCGCGGAAAAGCGTGCCGATTGGGAAAAACTCGGCAAGAAAAAGCGCAAAGAGCTCCTGGCTGCGCATTGGTTTCCCGGCGTGCTGGGACCCAAGCAGCAAGTGTTTATCGTCGATCATCATCACCTCGGTCTGGCCTTGCTCGAAGAAGGCGTGAAGGATGTCCCGGTGATGATTCAGCGCGATTTTTCGTGGCTGGAGCCGGACACCTTCTGGCGCACGATGGAGTTCAACCGCTGGGCGCATCCGTACGACGAACACGGCCAGCGGCAGACGTACGATTCGATTCCGCGCAGTTTGAACGGCTTGGCTGACGATCCCTATCGCACGCTGGCGGCGCGTGTGCGCATGGCCGGCGGCTATTCCAAAGACGCCACGCCCTATTCGGAATTTCTGTGGGCGGAGTTCTATCGTCGCCGCATGAAGCTCAAGGGTGAGCGCGTCACGGTCAAACAATTGCAGGATGCATTGATGCTCGCCCATTCGCACGAGACGGCATATCTGCCGGGTTGGAGCGGGCAAATCCAATGAACGACACGGCCGCTTCGTCGACACGCATCGTCGATGTGCTGGCAGGTTTGGCGATTGCAGGATTGCTGCTGCCGGAGGCCGTTGCGTATTCGGGCATCGCGGGCATGCCGCCGCAGGCCGGCGTGGTGGCGCTGTTAATCGGTCTGGTTTGCTACGGACTGTTGGGCACCAGCCGCTTCGCCATCGTGTCGTCGACATCGTCTTCTGCGGCGGTTTTGGCCGCAGGAACGTTGTTGCTGGCGGGTGGTTCGGTAAGCCGCGCGGCGGTGGCGGCGACGCTGGTGTTGTTGGGCGGCTTCTGTTTTCTGATTGCCGGCGCGGCGCGCCTGGGCGGGTTGTCGCATCTCATCGCGCGTCCTGTGTTGCGCGGTTACACATTCGGCTTGGCGGTCGTCATTGCGCTCAAGCAGCTTCCGCATTTGGGCGGCTGGCCCGATCTGCATGGCGATTTCGTGCCGTTGCTGCTCTTCGATCTCGTGCGCACATCCGGGCAGGTGCAGGCGATCACGCTTGGCGCGGGCTTGCTTGCACTATTGTTGCTGTATGCGTGCGAGCGCGTGCGTCGCTTGCCGGGCAGTTTGCTGGTAATCGCGCTTGGCGTGGCCGCTTCCGATTGGTTGGCGGCGCATGGCGTGCCGTTAACGGGCACGATTCATCTGCAGATGGCCATCGGCATGCCTGCGTGGCCGGCAAGCGGCCAGTGGCTGCCGAGCGTGGAAATGGGCGCGGCGTTGCTGTTGATTCTGTACGCCGAATCGTATAGCTCGATTCGCGGTTTCGCGCTGAAACACAACGATACCGTGTCGCCGAATCGCGATTTGCTCGTGCTTGGCGTCGCGAACATCTTGAGCGGTTTGTGTCAGGGCATGCCGGTCGGCGCTGGTTATTCGGGCACGTCCGCCAACGAAGCGGCCGGCGCGCAATCGCGTCTGTCGGGTTTGGTGGCAGCGGCAACCGTGCTGCTGATGGTGCTGTTGTTGTTGCGTTGGATCGAACGCATTCCGTTGACGGTGCTGGCGGCCATCGTGATTCACGCGGTGAGCAAGTCGTGGCGCGTATCGGTATTTCGGCCGTATTTGCAATGGAAACGTGACCGCCTGCTCGCGCTCGCCGCGGTGGTGGCGGTGTTGTCGCTGGGCATTTTGAACGGTTTGTTGGTCGCCATCGCGTTTAGCCTGATCTTATTGTTGCGTCAGCTCGCTTCCACGCGTTTGAGCGTGCTCGGCCGTCTTGCCGACGGTCACGATTTCGTCGACATCGCGCAGCATCCGAATGCTGTGCAACCACCGGGCATTCTGATTCTTCGCCCGGAAGAGCCGCTGTTTTTCGCCAATGCGGAATCGGTGATGACGCTGGCACGCGCGCAGGTCGAACAACGGCACGATTTGAAGCAGGTGATTCTTAGCCTAGAGGCCTCGTCCGACCTGGATAGCACGGCGCTCGAATCGCTCAGCGATTTTTCGCTATGGCTGCAAGCGCGCAACATAGGCCTGCACGTGGCGCGCCTGCGGGACGAAACGCGCACGCTGCTGCTGCGCGCCGCCCTGCCCCAGCTTTCGCCACAGGCACTCAACAACTGGAGCGTGGAAGATGCGGTGTCGGCATCGAAGAACGCGCCGTCCACCACGGGGAATCACACAGAGTGAAACACGCAACACGTATCGCGTGCGTGGCGGCAGGCTTGCTGCTGACCGCGCCGGCTTTCGCGCAGCAAAATGCAGACGCGCGCTTCAAGCAGATCTACGAAAAGGAATGGGCGTGGCGCACCGGGCAGGCGGGCGTCAGCGCATCGGGCGAATCGCAGCCGAATAACGGCCGTCTCGATCAGGTCGATGCGAAACGGCAGCAGGCGCGCCTGGATTACTGGCAGAAAGTGATGAGCCAGCTCGACGCCATCGACGCCAAACAGCTATCGCCTGCCGAGCAGGTGAACTACGCGGTCTATCGCGAACAAATCCACAACTTCATCGCTGATCAGACTTTCATGCAGTGGCAGATGCCGTTCAACAGCGACTCGGCCTTTTGGAGCGAGTTGTACGACGATCTCGGCGGCGATGGACTGCGCACCGAAACCGACTATCGCCGTTACGTGGATCGTCTGGGTCAGGTGCCTGCGTATTTCGATCAGGAAATCGCCAATATGCGCGCCGGGCTGAAGCGCGGTTTCAGCGTGCCGCGTGCGGTGTTGAGCGGGCGCGATGTTTCCATCGCATCGGTCGCCGATGCGAAAGACCCGACGCAGACGGCGTTCTACGCGCCGCTGCAGCATATGCCGTCGAGCATTCCGGCGGTCACGGCCGCCGCCATTCAAGCCGATGCGCGCGCGAAAATCAGCGGCGACGTGATTCCCGCCTACGGCAAGCTGCTTACGTTCTTCCGCAACGAGTACGTGCCGCAGGCGCGCAGCACGTTAGCGGCGGAAGCTTTGCCCGACGGCAAAGACTATTACCGCCAGCAAATCCGCGAATACACCACGCTGGATCTCGACGCCGACACCATTCACACGATCGGGTTGACGCAGGTCGAAAAGATTCACGCGCAAATGTTGCAGGTTATGCAGCAAACCGACTTCAAAGGCAGCTTTGCGGATTTCCTGCATTTCCTGCGCACCGATCCGCAGTTCTACGCCAAAACGCCGGACGAGCTGCTCGATAAAACGGCGTGGGTCGCCAAGGAAGTGGACGGCAAGGTCGGCAAGTTCTTCGGCCATCTTCCGCGTGAACGCTTCACCATCCAGCCGGTGCCGGACGATATCGCGCCGTATTACACGTCAGGCCGTGGCGGTCCGGACGTCTATCTCGTCAACACCTACGACCTGCCCTCGCGCCCGCTCTACAACATGCCGGCGTTGACTCTGCATGAGTCGTATCCCGGCCATGCCTTGCAACTGGAACTGGCGGAAGAAGAACACGACCAGCCCGCGTTTCGTCGCAACGGGTACATCTCCGCGTATGGCGAAGGCTGGGGTTTGTATTCCGAATACCTCGGCAACGAGATGGGTATCTACAAGACGCCGTATCAGCGCTTTGGTTACCTCACTTACCAAATGTGGCGCGCGTGTCGATTGGTGGTCGATACCGGCATCCATCATTTGGGTTGGACGCGCCAGCAGGCGATCGATTTCATGACGGAAAACACGGCGCTTTCCGATCGCGAAATCGCCAACGAAGTGGATCGCTATATCAGCTGGCCGGGACAGGCGCTGTCGTACGAGCTGGGATATCTGAAGTTATTGGAGCTGCGCGCCAAGGCGGAGAAAGCGCTGGGGCCGAAGTTCGATATCCGCGCGTTTCACGACACAGTGTTGTCGACCGGTTCCGTGCCGTTGCCGGTACTGGAGCAGCGGATTCAGCGGTTTATCGATGCGGGCGGGCCGGAGCCGGATTACGGCGTGCACTAGTTCCCTCTCCCCTTTGGGGAGAGGGTTAGGGTGAGGGGCGAATCTTGCGGGACAGCTGGTTCGAAGCGGCGCTTTGTTGAAATCTGAGGCCAGCCTTGGCCCCTCACCCCGGCCCTCTCCCCGGAGGGGAGAGGGAGGAAGCCCGGTCATTGGCGAAAACTTCACCTATAGAGTAATATGCCATCAAACTCTATTGGGAGAGTCGCCTATGACCGCCCATGCGTTGCCCCAAACTCTGCCGGCCGACGAACTCAGCGGCCCTGCCCTGCGCGCGTTTTTCAATCTGGCCGACCGCTGGAATCTGCGCATCGCCGAGCAGCGGAAGTTGCTGGGCGATCCGCCGGAATCCACGTTCTACAAATGGAAGCGTCAGCAGGATAGCGTGCTGGGACGCGATACGCTGGAACGCATCAGCTATCTATTGGGCATCTACAAGGCGTTGCAGATTCTGTTTCCCAACGCGGACCAGGCCGATACGTGGTTGCATAAACTCAATCAGGCGACGTTGTTCGGCGGACAGTCCGCGCTGGAGCGCATGCTGTCGGGCAACGTGAGCGATCTGTACGTGGTGCGGCAGTATCTGGATGCGCAGCGCGGTTGGTAAGACCCCCGTCGCAGTCGGCGAGAAGCCGCTACGGCAGTATTCGAATCGAACAGGGAAGAACAAAACGATGCGGTAATGCGCCGCGGAATACGCCATGCCTATCGATACGCCCCCTCTTCGCCGCATTCGCTGGTCGCACGCTTACCGCATCGTGCCGAGTCGTTTTCCGCCGGCGGGATTGTTCGATCGCATTGCCGATCCGGCCGATCTGGATGCGATCTTCGCCATCGAAGCCTTGACCAATCCGCGTCTGCGCGACGAAGCCGACACCTTGCGGCTCGTGCCGAAAGACCGTCGCATCAGCGGTCCCGGTTCGACGCCGGTGATGGCGGCTTTCACGCATCTCAATCCGGAAGGCAGTCGCTTTTCCGACGGCAAGTGGGGCGTGTTTTACGCCGCGCGCAGCGTGATCACCGCCGTGGAAGAAACGGTGTATCACCGCGAACGGTTTCTCGCGGCCACGTCCGAACCGGCATGCGATTTAGAAATGCGCTGCTATCGCACTAGCATCGATTGCAAACTGCACGATATTCGCGGCGCGTGGCCGGACGCGCACGATGCCGACAGCTATGTCGCGAGCGTCAAACTTGCGCGCACGTTGCGTGAAGAAGGTTCCAACGGCATCGTGTACGACAGCGTGCGTCATCGCGGCGGCGAATGTCTGGCCGCGTTTTATCCCGACGTGGTTGCGCCGTGCATCCAGACGCAACATCTTACTTATCGATGGGACGGCAAGCGCATCGCGCGCGTGTTCGAAGTCAACGAAGTAAAGCGCGGATAGCGCTAGTCCACACGATACGCGCAACGGGACTATGATCGGATGCACCCACGATCGTTGCATGACGATCATTCGCGTCGCCGTTACTTCTCCTCCGCTTGTCAGCAAGGGGCCATGCCCCGGGAGCATCATGAAAATTTTGCTATCGCTGTTGCTTGCCTTCGCGCCGTGTTTTGTTTTCGCAGCTCAAACGAATCACGCGTATTGGAATTCCGCCATCGCCGCATTCGAAACTTCAGATCGCGCTAATCCGCCGCCGCAAGGCGCGGTGTTGTTTATCGGCAGTTCGTCGATTGAGCACTGGAAATCGGTCGCGGCGGACTTTCCGGAAGTGAAAGTGATCAATCGCGGTTTCGGCGGTTCGGAGCTGAGCGATTCCACCTATTTCGCCGATCGCATCGTGGCGCCCTATCGCCCGCGCGCGATCGTTCTGTATGCCGGCGACAACGATTTGTGGGACGGCCATAGCCCGCAACAAGTGCGCGACGACTTTGTCGCCTTTGTGCAGAAAGTACGCGCGGAAGATCCCGGCGTGCCGGTCGCCTTCGTCGCGATCAAGCCCAGCATGGCGCGCAAGGCGCTGCTACCGAAGATCAAGCAAGCAAATGATTTAGTGCGCAGCTACGCGGCGACGCAAAAGAACGTCGCGTATCTGGATGTGTATACACCGATGCTCGGTGCGGACGGTCAGCCGCAACCGAAATGGTTTATCCAGGACGGCTTGCACATGAACCGCACGGGTTATGAGCTCTGGATCGGCATCATCAAACCGTGGGTGGATGCGCACGCGCGCTGAAAGTCAGGTATCCGCGTCCTTGGCGAAACCTTCGCGCGTACCGCGCGTAAACACGCGATCGCTGTCGAGCACATCGGCAGCGGCGTGCGCGGTGTGTTGTTTTAGCTCGGCATAGATCGGCGTGAAGTCCGGGCGCGTCGCGTCGAACAGCTGCTCGAAGCTGTCGATCACGAAATAGGTTTGCTGATACGTGTCGATGCGGTAGCGCGTATTCATCACGCGCTCCAGGCCGAAGCCGATGCGATTAGGCGCCGCGGAATCCAGGCAGTAGATCGATTCGCCCTTCGAACTGACGATCCCCGCGCCATAGATGCGCATGCCTTCGTCGGTGTTGATGAGTCCGAATTCCACTGTGTACCAGTACAAGCGCGTGAGGTTCATCAGCGCTTCCGGCCCAATGCGGAACGCTTTCATGCCGCCGCGGCCGTAGGCTTGCATGTAATCGGCAAAGATCGGATTGAGCAGCAACGGCACGTGGCCGAACAGATCGTGGAAGAGATCCGGCTCGCTCAGGTAGTCGAGCTGTTCCGGTTTGCGAATCCACCAGCTCACCGGGAAGCGACGGTTTGCGAGGTGATCGAAAAACACCTCGTCCGGCAGCAGCCCTTCGACTGCCACCAATTCCCAGCCCGTCGTTTCACCCAGCACCTTGTTGAGGTCGCTGAATTTCGGGATGCCGCCGTCGCCCAAGCCGAAGCGTTCCACGCCAGCGAGAAATTCTTTGCAGGCGCGTCCGGGCAGCAATTCGCGCTGACGCTTGAACAGCGTGTCCCACACCTCGTGATCGGTACGGGAGTAGTTCGCCCAGGGCTGCTCCACCACGCCCGTGGCGTACACCGGCACGTAACCGCGATCGGTCTGTTGATGTTCAACGCGGCGGGGGGTGGTGTTTTCCATGGCTGCTCCGTGGCGTCTAGGAGGGATTCCTACCGGTCGGTAAGCAAAATCATAGGTCTCAGACGACGCAAAATGGTTGTTTTATTGTTGACTTTGCAGGCAAAAGTGCAATATTCCATCGCCTAGGCCGCCAATTACAGAACAATATTGCAGTAATGGAACTCGATCGCACCGACTTGCGCATGCTCGCCGTCCTACAGGCTGAAGGGCGCGTCACCAATACCGAACTGGCCGAACGGGTAAATCTGTCCCCCTCAGCCTGCCTGCGTCGCCTGCAGCGCCTGGAAAGCGAGGGCGTATTGAAGGGCTACAGCGCGCAAGTGGATCCGGAGGCCGTCGGTTTAGGCCTACAAGCGTTCGTGCGTGTGCAGCTGACCCGGCACGAGGGCGACGTGATCGAGCGCTTCGTCGAGCGTGTCAGTGGTTGGGATGAGGTCGTGGCGTGTTACGCGCTGACCGGCGACATGGATTACTTGATGCATGTCTATGTCGCCGATCTGCAGCACTTCTCGCGCTTTCTGCTGGATCGTTTGCTCAACGCGTCCGGCGTCGCCGACGTGAATTCCAGCTTCGTGCTGCGCACGGTGAAGCGTTCGGCTGCGTTGCCGCTGACGCAGCTCGAACGTTGAATCACGCGCTTTCGTTGGCGAGCGTGCCGCGAGGCAGCGATGCATCGCGGCGCTGAATGCGCAGCGCGAGGAAAGCGGCTACCACGCCTGTTGCGCCGGCAATCACGAACGGCGTGAGATAGCTGCCCAACTGCACGCGCAACACGCCCGCCATAAATGCAGCAGTGGCGGCGCCAATTTGATGACCTGCAACGACCCAACCGAACACCACCGGCGCATCGCGTTCGCCGAATGCATCAGTAGTAAGACGCAACGTCGGCGGTACCGTGGCGATCCAATCCAATCCGTAGAAGACGCCGAACAACGACAGGCTGTACAGCGAAAAATCGGAGTAGGGCAGATACATCAACGACAATCCGCGCAGCCCGTAATACACGAACAGCAATTTGCGCGGATCGAAGCGATCGGTCAGCCAACCCGACACCGTGGTGCCGATCAGATCGCACAAACCCATCATCGCCAGCACGCTTGCCGCGCGTACTTCCGGAATGCCGTGATCGCCGCACATCGCGATGAAATGTGTGCCGATCAAACCATTGGTGGTGAATCCGCACACAAAGAACGTCGCGAACAACAACCAGAACACGCCGCGCTTGCTCGCGCGACGCAAGGTGCCAAGCGTCAAGGCGAACAAGTTTTCCGATGAGACCTTGACATTGATGGGTTCGTGCGACGTCGCGCCATAACGCGTCAGACCGATCTGCGCCGGGCTCTCCGGCATCAGCCACACCACCAGCGGCACCAGCACCGCACACACGGCGGCGATCGTCAGCACCACAGGCTTCCAACCCGCGTATTCGGCAATAGCGGCCAGACCAGGTAGAAAGATCAGCGTGCCAGTCGCCGTGCTCGCGGTAAGCAAACCCATCATCAGCCCGCGATGCTTACTGAACCAGCGGCCGACTACCGTTGCACCAAGAACCACCGCAACACAGCCGGTTCCGGCTCCCGAAAACACGCCCCAGGTCAGCAGCAGATGCCACGGACGCGTCATCAGCGCGCTCGACGCCGCGGCCAACGCCATCACCGCGAGGGCGATGATCAGCACGCGCCGGATGCCGAATCGCTGCATCAGCGCCGCCGCGAATGGCCCCATCAGGCCGTACAGCAGAATGCCGACCGCCGCCGCGAACGAAATATCGTCCCGGCTCCAGCCAAACGCCTGCCCCAGCGGCAGCATCAGCACGCCGGGCGTGGCGCGCATGCCGGCCGAGGCCAGCAGCGCCAGAAAGACCACGGCGACCACCACGAAAGCATAGTTTTGGCCGAAAGGCCGGCGACGTTGTATAGTCATGTTACCGATCGGTACGGGACGGATGTGCAGAGTACGTACCGATCGGTAACATTGTCAACCGGTCCGTTATGTCCATGCGTTCTAAACCGCCATCCCAGCCCGAATCCGAAACGCCGCGCCGCGCGGCCGACCGCATTCGCGACACCGCCTTCGACTTGTTCTACCGCGAAGGCATCCGCGCGATCGGCGTGGAAGAGATCGTCACGCGCGCCGGCGTCACCAAGCCCAGCCTGTATCGCGCCTTCGAATCGAAGGACGAACTGATTGCTGCGTATCTGCGCGATTACGATCAGCGTTTCTGCCAACGTTTCGAAGCGCCCGGCGCCGATCATCCGGGCGATCCCAAAGCGCAATTGTTGGCCTATCTGGACTACCTCGCGGTGCGCGCCAGCAGCGAGGGTTACCGCGGCTGCGGTTTGACCAACGCGGTGATCGAATATCCCGAACGCGAACATCCCGCGCATCAGGTCGCGGTCGAAAGCAAGCAAGCCCTGCGCGAACGATTGCGCGCGATGTGCCGCGACATGGGCGCGCGCGAACCCGACGATCTGGCGGACAGCTTGTTGCTGTTGATCGAA
Source organism: Dyella sp. 2HG41-7 (assembly GCF_021390675.1). Lineage (NCBI taxonomy): Bacteria > Pseudomonadati > Pseudomonadota > Gammaproteobacteria > Lysobacterales > Rhodanobacteraceae > Dyella > Dyella sp. 2HG41-7. Next base: position 151,340 of record NZ_JAJEJV010000004.1, on the reverse strand, counting down.
GGCAGCTACGTATCGGGCCAAACCTTCGGTGAAGGCGGCCCCGCGCGCATGCTCGGCATCGCCGCACGCCGCTTGATCGACGCCGCGATTTAAACGTTGCATCGTCAGTGCGCGCGCGTACTGCTTAACTCGCGGCCGATTAACGCTAAACTAACTCGCTGATGAGTACCGACGCCGTTTCTACCCCGGACCGCGACCTGCTGCGCCCACTGCGTTATGTGTGGCGCGTGCCGCTGCTGCTCGTGCATATCGTGCTTGGCATCTTTCTGTGCGGAGGCATCCTCACGTGGAATCGCCACGCGGTGATGAAGAACGGCCGCGAACCGTTTACGCACCGCATGATCCGCGCGTGGTCCACCGGATTGATGCGCATCTTCGGTTTGCGTTCCGTGCGCGTCGGTCAGCCGATGCCCGACGCCGTGTTGTTTGTCGCCAATCACACCTCGTGGATCGATATCGAACTGCTGCACAGTCAGCGCGCCGCGTGTTTCGTCGCCAAAGCAGAAATCGCGGGTTGGCCGCTGGTGGGCTGGCTGGCGTCGAGCGGTGGCACTATTTTCCATCGCCGCGGCAGCAATCATTCGCTTGCGGCGGTGATGCAGGTGATGGTAGAGCGCATGCGCGAAGGTCGCTCCGTCGCGGTATTTCCCGAAGGCGGCACCGGGCACAACGGTGTGCTGAAAGTGTTCCACGCGCGCATTTTCCAAGCGGCAGTGGACGCGGAAGTACCTGTGCAACCGGTCGCGTTGCGCTTTGTGCGCGACGGTCGTCGCCAGATCGACGCCGGCTTCCGTTCGCACGAAAACTTTATGCAGAACTTTCTGCGCATGCTCGGCGGCCCGACGATGGATGCCGAAGTGCATTTTCTCGAACCGGTGCAAATCAGTTCGGATGGTCGTCGTCGCATGGCCGAGCTGGCGCGCGAGCGCATCGCGGCCGCGCTCGAGGATCGGCCTGCATGACCCTACCGCAAGGACGCGATTTCCATCCGCACTGGCCGCTGACCAGCGGACATATCCAAACCATGCTTTCGTCCAGCGGTGTGCGCCGCCGTTTGCTGCCGCGCCGCGCTTATCGCGTGCTGGAAGGGGCGGAATCGGTGATGGTGGATGGCGGCAACGGCGTACGCCTCACCGGCTCCATCACGCGACAGAAAACGCAACCGACCTCGCGCGGACTGGCCGTGCTGTTTCACGGTTGGGAAGGCAGCGTCGATTCCACCTACGTGTTGCAGACTGGCAGCCGCCTGCTGGAAGACGGGTGGGATATTTTTCGTCTCAACTTTCGCGATCACGGCGAGAGCCACGGACTCAACGAAGCGCTGTTCCATTCCTGTCGCATCGATGAAGTGGTGAACGCGGTCGGCGATATCGCGAAACGTTGGCCGTCGCCGACGATCGCGCTGGCGGGATTTTCGCTGGGTGGAAATTTCGCCTTGCGCGTAGCGCTGCAGGCGCCTTCCAAAGGCATCGTGCTGAGCTATGCGTTGGCGGTGTGTCCCATTATCGATCCGAGCGAAGGTTTGTTTTCGCTGGAAGAATCCGCGCCGTGGTTTTATCAGGCGTACTTCATGAATAAATGGCGCCGTTCGCTGCGTGCGAAACAGGCGGCGTTTCCGAATGTTCAATATTTCGAATTGCAGGAACTGAAACAGGATCTGCGCGGACTCACCGAAGCGCTGGTGTTGCGCCACACCGATTTCGGTTCGCTGGAAGCATATTTGGACGGCTATTCCGTCGCGGGCCGCACGCTGGAAAGTTTGCAGATTCCGGCCACCATTCTGACGGCGCGCGACGATCCGGTGATCCCTGTCGACGCCTTCGAAAAACTGGAATTGCCGCCCAATATCGAATTGGACATCGCCGATCACGGTGGCCATTGCGGCTTTATTCGCGGCTGGGACATGACCAGCTTTTGCGACGACTACATCGCTGCCCGCTTCAACGCGATCGCCGCCGGTCAATCGCCGGTGGCGTAATGTGCGGCGCGATGCACGCACGCGAACCCTGCCAAGAGACACCCCGAACGACGTGACTTTCCGCAGGTGGATGCCTCTGTGCATCCGCGTAACTTGCGCGCCACTGCCCCACGATGAAAGAGACGGGGCGCTGCCGGGAAGCCGAAATGGAACGTCGCTTGACCCTCGCCGCGCTGATCGCGTTGGCGCTCACTCCTTCCGCATTCGCCGCCGATGTCCCTCAGGACGGCGACATCGTGAAAAGTTCATCCCACCCCGGTTGCGAGGGCATCGATGCGAAAGCGTGCGTCGATCAAGCCGTCGACGCGATGGGTGGACGGCAACGTCTCGCCGGCATACACAGCGCAAGCTATGAAGTGATCGGTCACACGGTGTTGTCGGAGCAATCGTATCGGCAGCAACCCTTTATCACCGCGTACGAGCGCGACAAAGTCACCGTCGATTTCGATAAGCAACGCGTGCTGCGCGATGCGCATATGACGTGGCCCGAAGCGGACGCGCATACGGCCGATATCGACGTCACTCTTGTCGCGACGCCACAAGGCGGTGTCTATCACACCAAACAAGGCGATTCGCCCTGTTCGCTCGCCGATCTTGACGACGTCAACGATACCTTGGCGCTTGGTCCTGAGCGCTTGCTGTTGAATGCCGCCGCCGCGGGCGATCTGCATTACGAACCGTCGCAATGGCTGCGCGCCACGCCACACAGCGTGATTGCGTTCACCTGGCAAGGCGTACCGATCAAAGTGCTGCTTAACGCCGACAACCATTTGCCGGATGCGTGGGAGCGCACGCGCACCTTCAAGGATTTTTGGTATGCGTGGGGCGATGTGCAGCAACGCGTCTACCTGGACAATTGGCATGTCGAACAGGGCGTGATCTACCCGACCAACCGCGTCGATTGGCGCAACGGCATGTGGTACGCCTCCGCGCAAATACTCGATCCAAGTTTCAATGCCGCCATCGACGAGAAATCCTTTGCGATGGACGCCGCCACCGCCGCGAAGAGCGCGCAATCGAAGGGATGGCATCGCCTTTTCAGCGACAAACAGCGCGTTGAGCTGGCGCCGGGCGTGGAGCTTTACCAGGGCGCATGGAATACCACGCTGATCAAACAGGACGATGGCGTGCTGGTGATCGAAGCGCCGATATCCGACAGCTATGTCCACGGCATTCTGGCGAAAGTGCGCAGCGAATATCCGGGCGCGCCGATCAAAGGCGTGCTCAGTACATCCGATTCCTGGCCGCATATGGCGGGCGTGCGGCAGGCCGTCGCCGAAAATGTTCCGGTCTACGTGCTCGATCTCAACAAGCCGCTGTTGAATCGCCTCGTCGACGCGCCGCATCGACTGCAGCCGGACGATCTGCAAACGCATCCCAAGGCGCCGCATTGGATCACCGTGGGCGATCGCGTGGAGATCGGCAAAGGCGACAACCGTGTGGTGTTGTATCCGCTGCGCGGCGCATCGACCGAGCGTCAGTACATGGTCTACTTTCCGGCGCGCAAATTGCTGTATGCGAGCGATACGCTGGCGATGAACGCCGACAACACGCTCTACGATCCGGATCTGATGTACGAAGTGATGCAAGCCGTCGCGCGCGAGCATCTGGATGTCGACACGGTCTATGCGATGCATCAGGGGCCCACGCCGTGGGTGGACGTGCGGCGCATGGTCGATCAGGCGAGCACGCCCAAAGGCGCTGGCAAGACGACGGGCTGATCGGTCGCCATTCCATCGACGGGCGCGCAGCATGGCCGCCGCTGTCACGACCGGATCATCGCGGTCGCGGTAAGCTGTACGGCCATGCTGCGATGCGCGCAGGCTTGCGCGGATTCCGGCGTGTCCCCACGTTGAATGCTTTCCGTCCGCACAGCCAAGGCGACCTTCATGCAACTTCGCAGCGACAATTTTGAAAACGGCAAGCCGATCCCGCCGCAACTGGCATTCGGCGCGCCCGGTCAGCCCGTGATGCTGTCGGATAACCGCAGTCCGCATCTGGCATGGAAAGGCGCACCTGCTGGGACGCGTTCGTTCGTGCTCACGTGCATCGATACCGATGTACCCAGCAAGCCGGACGATGTGAACAAAGAAGGCCGCACCGTGCCCGCCGACCTGCCGCGCGTGGAATTCGTGCATTGGCTGATGGCGAACATTCCCGCCGAATGCGGCGAACTGGGTGAGGCCGCGTGCAGCGACGAAATCACGCCTGGCGGCAAGCAAGAACCGTTCGGGCCACCCGGCAGCGTGCAAGGCGTCAACAGCTACACCGACTGGTTCGCGGGCGATCTGCAGATGGGCGGCACGTATCTGGGCTACGACGGCCCGTGTCCGCCGTGGAACGATTCGCTCGTGCATCACTATCACTTCCGCATCCATGCGCTGGATACGCCCAGCCTTTCTTTGGACGAAGGATTTTCCCTGGCTGAACTGCGCGCCGCGATGGCCGGACATGTGCTGGATGACGCCGAAATCGTCGGCACCTACAGTCTCAATCCCAATGTGCCGGCGTGAACGTCGCGCGGACGAGATGACATAGCGATCGTGACATCTCAATAGTGAGATGCGCGACGCACGCCGCAACGCCGATCTTCACGTTGGCGCAGCGCGGTGTATGGCACATGGAAAAGGGGCGCAGACAAGCGCCCCAGTCCGAAGGAGCGCGGCCATGTTGCACTACGCCTTGGTATTTTTGGTCATCGCCGTCATCGCCGCGCTCCTGGGTTTTACCGGCATAGCGGGTACCGCCGCATGGATCGCCAAAGTATTGTTCGTGCTGTTTTTGATACTGGCCGCCATCGCATTTTTCCGGCGCTCTAGCTGAACAGCACAAGGGAAAGTACCGCCAACGCCGCGGCAAACCGTTAGAGTGAAGACCTTGCAACGGGAGAACGTCATGAACAAAGAAGTCCAGACGCACGAGAACCGCGCGCACGACCGCATCGATAGCGGCGCCGAGCGCATCAAGCAGGCGACGTCCGATGCCGTCGCCAGCAGTAAGGAAAAATTCGACCGCGCCGCGGATCGCGTGGAAGAACGCGTGCACCAGGCCACCGACAAAGCTGCCAACGCCGCCGGCCGTGCGACCGACAAGGTCGCCGATGCCACCGAACGTGGCCGTGTCGCGTACGATCAAGCCCGCGATCGCGCCGACGAATGGTTGGAAGAAGTGCGCGAATACGTGCGCGAAAAACCCGTGCAGGCGGTGGCGATCGCCCTGGGCGCCGGCTGGTTGCTCGGCCGCATTCTGCGTCGCTGAGCTTGACCGGCGCATTTCCGAGCACGGGGGCCGTCCATGCACGATTCCGTGCACGATAACGACGCAGCGGGGCCGCCGCCGGACCCAACCGGCGAGCCGGCATCGAGCGGGCTGATCGACGAGTTCGCACGTTTGGCGCGCTCGGTGCGCAGCCTGTTCGGCGCGCAACTGCAGTTACTGGCCGCCGAGCTCGGGCTGGCGCGCAGCGCCGTGTCGTGGATCCTGGCGGCTGGCTTGGCCGCCACCATCGCCGGTGTCGGGCTTGGGCTCACCGTACTGGGCTTAATCGGGCTGCTGCTGGCCAAGTGGTTCCACTCCTGGATCCTGGCTTTCGTCGGACTCGCGGTGTTGGAAGTCTTGGCACTGCTCGGCGCAATTTTGCTGTTCCGGCGCTGCATGCATTGGATGAGTCTGCCGGCGACGCGCCAGGAATGGCATGCGATGATGCAAATCGCCGTGCAGAAGGCCGAGCAGGACATCGACGCCGACAAAGGGGGAGGCGTGACATGAGCTTGTTTAAACGACTTCGACAGGTGCGTGTCGCACGCGAACGCGTCGCGGCGTACCGCAACGAACTGGCCATGCCGGCCGCTCAATTATTGGAGCGCGGCTACCGACATCCACTGACGACCGTGGGCGCGGCCGCCGGCGCAGGGTTTGCGTTGGGCACGCTGGGCGTCGGGCCCATGCGCGTGCCGGGATTGGTGTCCCTGGTCAGTACGGGATTCGCCGAAGTCGTGGCGCACGGCGCGCGTTGGATCGCCGAATTCAGCGCGGACCAAAACGTCGATAGCGACAGCGACTACGAACGCGACGACACATGAGCGCCATCGAACGTACGACGCTGGAGAACACCGCGTCGGAGGATGGCAAAGCGCACGGCGCATCGACGTCGCCCGCATCCGCCGAGATCAGCAAGGAAGTCAAACACGCCACGCGCGGCGTGTATCGCTTGCGCGGTCACCTGCGCGGCATTCGCATGACGCTCAATGCGCTGCTTATGCTGGCCCTGCTTTACACCATCACCCTCGTCAAGGCGCTGATCATTCCGCTGGTGCTAGCGGCGTTTATCGGGCTTGCCTTGAATCCCATCGTGGCGCGCGGCACGCGTCATCACATTCCGCGCTGGCTTGGCGCCAGCGTGTTGATGCTCTCGCTGATCGCCGCCATTGGCGCTGGCATCAGCGCGCTGACGCAACCGGCGATGGGGTGGTTACACGGCGCGCCGTCGACCATCCGCAGCTTTGTACCCAAGCTCGAACACTTCATGCGCCCGTTGGAAGCGGCGGGCCGCGCGACGCAAACACTCGTCAACGGACACGCCGCGCGTCCGGATGCGACACAGGCCACCAGCGATGTCGCGATCAATATCTGGGATGTGCTCGCCAACGCGCCGAAGGTGCTGGCGGCCGTGCTTACCGTGGTGTTGCTGGTGTACTTCTTCCTGGTTTATGGCGATCTGATTCTGCGCCGGCTGGTCGAAATTGCGCCGAGCTTCGGCTACAAACGCCACGCCGTGAGCATCGTGCGCGGTATTCAGAGCGAAGTGTCGCGCTACATCCTCACCACCTTGGTGATCAACGCGTCGCTGGGTTTGGTCACGGCCGGCATGTTGACGTTGCTGGGCATGCCCGATCCGTTGCTATGGGGCACGGTGGCGATGTTCGCCAATTTCATTCCGTATGTCGGCGCCATCGTGACCACGACCACGTTGTTGTTCGTGGGCATGCTCCATTTCAACGAGCTGACCACCGCGCTGCTGCCGGCCTTGTGCTTTGCGTGCATTACCGCGGTGGAAGGCAATCTGATATCGCCGATGATTCTCGGACGACGCATGCGCGTCAGTCCGATCGCGATTCTGGTGTGGTTGTTGATCTGGGGTTGGCTGTGGGGCGTGCCCGGCGCGTTGCTCGCGGTGCCGATGTTGACCAGCGCCAAGCTGATTGCCGAACGCGTGCGCGGCTGGGAGTGGTTTGCGCGGATGGTGCAGCGCTGATTTTGACTGTCGCGCTCGTCATTCCGGCGCAGGCCGGAATCCAGTTTCAATACGTCGTGCGAAGCACTCTAAATCTATTTAGTGTCCTTCGGACGCATATTTGTACTGGATTCCGGCCTGCGCCGGAATGACGGTCGAGCAGGCGTAGAGATTACGGCGCTTGCGCGACTTGAGAGCAGCTGGCGTCGCCGCACGCTTCCCATCCGCCGCCCAGCGCCTTGTACAACGCCACCGCACGCGTATCGATCGTGCTTTCCGACTGCGCCAACGCATCTTCCGCGGAAAGCTGCACGCGTTCGGCATCCAGAAGTTCCAGATAACCGGTCGCGCCTTCCTGATAGCGAATGCGCGCGAGATCGGCTGCGCGGCGACTCTGCTCGGCTTGCGCGATCAGTTGCTCGATACGCGCATGTTCGGCGTTGTAGTTCACCACCGCGTTGTCCACGTCTTCCACGGCCTGCAGCACCGTGCGCTGGTAGTTCGCTTGCGCTGCGTCGGCGCGTGCTTCGCTGGCGTGCAGGTTCGAACGCACACGTTCCACGTTCAAGCCGTTCCACGTGATGCTCGGCGTGAACGACCACGCTCGCGATGCAATGCCGCCGAAGTCGTTACTGCGTCCCGATAGGAAGCCGAAAAAACCGCCGAGCGAGAGATGCGGAAAGAAATCCGCTTTCGCCACGCCGATGCGTGCCGTCGCGGCGGCGTACTGACGCTCCGCCACGCGCACATCGGGACGACGCGACAGCACATCGCCCGCATCGCCCATCGGCAGCACCGTCGATATGGGCTTGAACGTGGTCGGCGACACATCGACATCCAACTCGCCCGGACGCTCGCCAAGCAACACGGCAAGCCGATACTCGTATGAACGCGCTTGCGCATCGAGCACCGGCAATTGCGCTTTCGCCGCGCTGAGCTGCGCGCTTGCGCTAGCGACATCTTGTTCCGACGCCGTGCCGATCTGTGCGCGGGCGCTAATCAGTTTCAGCGAATCGGACTGGTTGGCGATATTGCGTTGCGCGATGGCGAGCCGCTGTTGCGTGCCGCGCAGTTCGAAGTAATTGCGCGCCACTTCGGCGAGCAGGCTCACTTGTGCATCGTGCAACGACGCCTCGCTCGCGCCAAGATCGGCGCGAGCGGCCTCGACGGAGCGACGCACGCCGCCGAACACGTCGATTTCCCACGACGCATCGAACCCAGCCTGATACGTGTCGACCGGAACGCGCTGCGTGGTGAAACCGGGTTGCTGTTCGATGGAACGGCTATACGCAGCCGTCGCATCGAGGGTCGGCAACTGATCCGACTTTGCGCTACCGAGCAAAGCGCGCGATTCGGCTAGCCGCGCTTGCGCGATACGCAAGTCGAGGCTGCCCTTGGCCGCGTGCTGAATCAGCGCGTCCAGCACGGGATCGTTGAACTGCTTCCACCAGGTCGCCTGAAATTGCGCCTGATTTTCGCGCGTCGCATCCACGCCCTGAACATTCGCTGCGGCCGTGTTGGGGGTTTTGTAATCGGGCCCCACGCTGGCGCATCCGGCCAGCGCGAGTGCTGCGAACAAAGCGGTATTACGAAGAAAACGTGTCATCTCAATGGCCCTCCAAAGCGGGCATGTTGGATGCGTGCTGCTTCTTGCGCGCTTCGCGGCGTTCGACCACGGCGCGGATCAGCACGTAGAACAGTGGCGTATAGATCAATCCGAAGATGGTGACGCCCAGCATGCCGGAGAACACCGCCACACCCATCGCGTGGCGCATCTCTGCGCCCGCGCCGTGCGACGTGACTAGCGGCACCACGCCCATGATGAAGGCGATCGACGTCATCAGAATCGGACGCAGTCGCAGACGTGCGGCTTCCAGTACGGCGTCGTAGCGCGTCATGCCTTCGTGCTGACGCTCACGTGCGAACTCCACGATCAGAATCGCGTTCTTGCACGCCAGGCCAACCAACACGATCAAGCCGATCTGCGTGAAGATGTTGTTGTCGCCACCGGACAGCCATACACCGGCAATCGCGGAGAGCAACACCATCGGCACGATCAGAATCACCGCCAGCGGCAGCGACCAGCTTTCATACAGCGACGACAGCACCAGGAACACCAGCAACACGCACAACGGGAACACCAGCACCGCGGTATTGCCGGCGAGGATTTGCTGATACGTAAGCTCCGTCCATTCGTAGCTCATGCCGTTCGGCAGATTCTCTTGCGCCAGCTTTTCCATCGCCGCCTGCGCCTGGCCCGAGCTGAAACCCGGGGCCGGACCGCCATTGATTTCTGCGGTGATGTAGCCGTTGTAATGCTGCACGCGTTCCAAGCCGGCCGTGCGCTTCACCGTGACGAACGAACCCAGCGGCACCATGTCGCCTTTCGCGTTACGCGTCTTCAGCTGAAGAATGTCTTCCGGCTCGTGACGGAAGCCCGGCTCGGCCGATACGTTGACCTGATACACGCGACCGAAACGATTGAAGTCGTTGACGTAAAGCGAACCCAGATACGCCTGCAACGTTTCGTTGGCGTCGTTGAGATCGATGCCTTCGGCCTTCGCCTTTTCGCGATTCACGTCCGCATCGATCTGCGGCACGCTGACCTGATAGCTGGAGAACAGTCCCGCCAACGCCGGCGTCTTCTGGCTCTTCGCAATCAGGTTTTGCGTTTGCTTGTACAACTCGTCGAAGCCGAGCTGGCCGCGATCTTCGATCTGGATACGGAAACCACCGATCGTGCCGAGACCTTGCACGGGCGGCGGCGGGAACGTGGCGATATACGCATCCTGGATCGTGGCGAACTTCTGATTCAGCGCAGCGGCAATCGCACCGGCGGAAAGCGACGGATCGCGACGTTCCTCGAACGGCTTCAAGGTTTCGAACACAATGCCCGCGTTCGTCGCGTTGGTGAAACCATTGATCGACAGGCCGGGGAACGCCACGGCGCTTTGTACACCCGGCTGTTTCAGCGCCATCTCCGACATGCGATGAATCACGTCTTCCGTGCGATCCAACGACGCCGCATCCGGCAACTGCGCGAACGACACCAGGTACTGCTTATCCTGCTGCGGAACGAAACCCATCGGCACGTGCGAGAAACCCAACCACGTCAGGCCCATCAAACCCGCGTACACGACCAGCGCGACCGGGCCCTTACCGATGATGCGGCGCACGCCACCCACATAGTTGTCGGCACTGCGATGGAAGAAGCGGTTGAACGGACGGAAGAACCAGCCGAGCGCCTTGTCCATCAGAATCGACAGACGATCCTTTGGCGCGTCGTGACCGCGCAGCAGCACCGCCGCAAGCGCCGGGCTCAAGCTCAGCGAATTGAACGCGGAGATCACGGTGGAAATCGCAATCGTCAGCGCAAACTGGCGATAGAACTGACCGGTGAGGCCGCTGATAAATGCCGTTGGCACGAACACCGCGCACAACACCAGCGCCGTCGCGATAATCGGACCGGTCACTTCGTTCATCGCACGTCGCGTCGCTTCGCGCGGCGTATGGCCAAGCTCGATATTGCGCTCGACGTTTTCCACCACCACGATCGCGTCGTCCACCACGATGCCGATCGCCAGCACCAGACCGAACAACGACAACGCATTGAGCGAGAAGCCGACCAGATACATCACCGCAAACGTACCGATCAACGATACGGGCACCGCCACCAGCGGAATCACCGACGCGCGCCAGGTCTGCAGGAACAGAATCACCACCAGCACGACCAGGAAGATCGCTTCGATCAGCGTATGCGCCACCGCTTCGATCGAACCGCGCACAAACACGGTCGGGTCGTACACGATGTGATACTCGATGCCCTGCGGGAAATCCTTCTTCAGGTCTTCCATCGTGGCGCGCACTTCGTCAGAAATCTGGATGGCATTCGAGCCAGGGCGTGCGAAGATCGGAATCGCCACCGCAGGCTGGTTGTCCAGCATGCTGCGCAACGCGTATTGGTTGGAGCCGAGCTCGACGCGCGCGACATCGCGCAGATGCACCACGCCGCCGGTAGGCTCGGTGCGCACGATGATGTTGCCGAATTCTTCGGCGGTGCTCAGACGACCTTGCGTGTGGATATTGAGCTGGAAGTCGGTATTGCCCGGCACCGGCGGTGCATTCAGCGCACCGGCTGCGACGGCGACGTTCTGCTCCTGGATCGAGTGCACGACGTCGCTGGTAGTCATGCTGCGCTGGGCCAGCTTGTTCGGATCCAGCCACACACGCATGCTGTATTCGCCGGCGCCGAAGATCTGCACATCGCCCACGCCGTCGAGACGGGCGAGGATGTCTTTCACGTGCAAGCGCGCGTAGTTCGACAAATAAAGCATGTCGTAGCGCTTATCCGGCGAGGTAAGGTGCACCACCATCGTCAGATCGGGCGAGCTTTTCTGCGTGGTGACGCCGAGCCGCTGCACTTCTTCGGGCAAGCGCGGCAGCGCTTGCGACACGCGGTTTTGCACTTCCACCTGCGCGTTGTTGAGATCGGTGCCGAGCGCGAACGTCACCGTCAGCGTCATCTGGCCGTCGCTGGTCGCCTGCGAGGACGAATACAACATGCCTTCGACGCCGTTGATCTGTTCTTCCAGCGGCGTGGCAACGGTTTCGCCGATCACCTCGGGACTTGCGCCCGGATAGTTGGCGCGCACCACCACCGTGGGCGGCACGACTTCCGGGTATTCGCTGATCGGCAGCTTGAACACCGCGATGCTGCCCGCGATCACGAAGATCAGCGAAAGCACGGCGGCCATGATGGGCCGATCGACGAAAAACTGTGCAATGTTTTTCATGAAAGTTCTCTCAATACTTGCCGCGAATTGCTCCCTCTCCCCTGCGGGGAGAGGGTTGGGGTGAGGGGACACACTTGCGAAGTTCTACATACGAAGCGGTTCTTTGATGTCGCTTGTTCGCAAGATCCGCCCCTCACCTCGGTCCTCTCCCAGAGGGGAGAGGAGGAAGGGCATCAACCCTGCTGATGCTTTTGCGCAACGTTGTTCGCCTGCGCCGTGCGCGTATCGTTTCCATCCGGGTTCGTCGCCGCCGCATCCACCAACGCTTTGTCCTGTGCGTCCAGGCGGTTATCCATCGTCACCTGCTGCGGATTGACTTGCGCGCCCGGCCGCACGTGTTGCAGACCGTTGATCACGATCACGTCGCCGGCGTTCAAACCGTCGTCGATCACGCGCAAGCCGTGGAACAGCGGACCGGTTTCCACCTTGCGGTATTCCACCTTGTGCTGCCCATCGACCACGTAGACGAACTGATTGCCCAGATCGGTGCCGACTGCGCGATCGTCGATCAACACGCGCGGACGCGGTTGACCGCTTTGCAGACGCACATGCGCGTACAAACCTGGCGTCAGCAGACCGTTCTCGTCGTCGAACACCGCGCGCAAACGCATCGTGCCGGAGCCGGTGCGTACCTGGTTGTCGACAAAGTCGATGCGACCGGTGTGCGGATAACCTTGTTCGTCGGCGAGCGCCATCGTTGCTTCGATGCGCGCGGTGTGGCTGTTCTTGTCCGCCTCCCGTTGCAGGCGGTCGAGTTTCAGCCACGTATGTTCGTCGACGTCGAAGTAGACGTAGATCGGATTCGTCGACACCACGCTGGTGAGCACGTCCGAACTGGACACCAAGTTGCCCGGCATGATGTGCGCGTTACTTACGCGCCCATCGATCGGCGCACGCACTTGCGTCCAATCCAGATTGAGCTTCGCGGTGGCCAACGCCGCCGTGGATGCTTCAAGTGTTGCTTTGGCGCTTTGTTCGGCGGTGCTCATGCCGTCGGCGTCTTCCTGCGAAATCGCGTGCTGCGCGAGCAGGCGCGTAGCGCGCGCGGCATTGGCTTGCGCCAAGCCCAGTTGCGCCTTGGCCTGGGCCGCGTTCGCGGTCAGGCGATCCACTTCCGCCTGGAAGGGACGCGGATCGATGCGGAACAACACATCGCCTTTGTGTACCTGAGCGCCTTCCTTGAATTGGATGGCGTCGATATACCCGCCCACGCGCGGACGCACGTCCACGTCGTCGACCGCCTGCAGCTGGCCGGTGAACTCGGCCGCATCGCTGACCGGCCTCACCATGACGGAGGCGACGGTGACGTCGGGCGGGCCCATTTGCCCGCCGGCGCCTTGAGCATGCGCGCTGCCGCCGCCATGGTTACCGAGCAAAGCCCAGCTGCCGGCTACCGCTGCAATGACCAAACTGGCCAGGATGGCTTTCTTCAACATCATTCGCTCCCAATAGAACCCTTCATGCCGCAATGCAGCACGTTCGGGAAACGAATAATGGGTATACCGTACAGTTTAGAAAATCCGTTTCTTGCGCAAGCCACTCGTGACTCTCAATCACGAATGGGCGCATAATCGTCAACACAATGTATTTTGGATCGTGCTATGGAAGACTTTTCCGCTATCTCCGCGTTCGTCCGGGTGGTCGAGGCGAAGAGTTTTGCGTCTGCCGCCGCCCAGTTGGGCATGACCCCTTCCGGCGTCAGCCGCGCCGTGTCCCGATTGGAAGAACACTTGGGCGTGCGCCTGCTGTTCCGCTCCACCCGTACTCTGCGTTTAACCGACGATGGCGCCTCGTTTTATACACGTTGCAAGGAGATCCTCGCTGATCTCGCCGAAGCGACCGAGGCGCTGGGCTATTCCCACCGTAAACCCACCGGCAAGCTGCGGGTGGGCATGTCGGCGTCTGTCGGGCGGGCGGCGATCGTGCCGCGGCTGCAGGAATTCGAGCGTCGTTACCCGGACATCCGTCTGGAACTGATGATGTGCGACTTCCCGTACGACCTGAACGAGGAAGGCGTGGACTGCGCTATCCGTATGGGCGATCTGGAGGATTCCAGCCTGATCGCCCGCAAGATTGGCTATTTCCGCAACGTGCTGCTGGCGTCGCCGGAATATCTGCAGCGCTACGGCGCGCCGACCTGCCTCGAAGAATTGAAGGACCACCGCTGCATCAACTACGTCTACCCCAACGGGCGGCCGCGCCAGTGGCAGTTCGACACGCCGAACGGCCGTATCGAAGTGGATGTGAATGCGCATTTGTTGATGAACGACGGCGAGTCGGTGATCCAGGCAGCCGTCGCGGGCTTAGGCATCATCCAGGCGCCGCACGTGCTGGCGGCCTGCGCGCTGGATCTGGGCAAACTCGAGCCGATCATGACCGACACGGTATCCATCGGTAAGAACGTGTGGATCGTGTATCCGCAGAAGAAACACTTATCGGCGCGCGTGCAGGCGTTTATCGAATGGGCGAGCGAGTTGTTCGAGCGTCCGTTCGAATCGGTGTGCCCGATTGCGCCGGTGGTGGAAGCATTTCGGCCGCCGGTGCCGAACAACAAAGAAAAGCCGTTGCGTACGCAGTGAGCGTACTTCGCTCCCTCTCCCCTCCGGGGCGAGGGCTGGGGTGAGGGGCGAAACTTGCGCGATATTTGTTGGAGCGAAAAGCGTAACTCGCACGCGCAATCACGATTCCCCGCAAGCCGTGACCCCTCACCCTAACCCTCTCCCCGAAGGGGAGAGGGAACTGTTACTAGCCACCCGCCGGAATCAGCAACAACAACGCCGCACCCAGCGCGATGCGATACACCGCAAACCACGTAAAGCGGTGCGTGCGGATATACGAAAGCAGCCATTTCACCGCGATAAACGCCACGATCAGCGACACCACGAAACCGATGATCAACGCCGTCCAGTCTTCGTTCGCGGCACCGCCGCTTTTGAGCACTTTCAAAAGTTCGTAGCCGGTGGCGGCATACATGGTCGGTATGCCGACCAGGAACGAAAACTCCGTCGCCGCCGGACGATTGCTGGTGCCGGCGAGCATCGCCGTAAAAATCGTCGCGCCCGAACGCGAGGTGCCTGGAAAAATGCCCGCCACCATTTGCGCGATGCCCACCAGAATCGCGACCCGCCAAGTGACTTCGCTGCGATCGATCTGACGCGCCGCCAACGCCTCTGCACCCAGTATCCAGAAGCCGCCGATCAACAACGCCCACGCAATCGGCGTGATCGTTTCAGGCAATTTGAATCCGTAATGTGTGACCACCAGGCCGAGCACGCAGGTGATCAAAAACGCCACGATCAATTTGGCGAGATACGCGCGGTTGGCTGGCTCCTTCCACTGCGTCAGCAATTGCCAGATGCGGCCCCAATAGATCAGCGTGATGGCGAGAATCGCCCCGGCCTGAATTCCCACGTTGAACAAATCGGACCGGGCGCCGAGCCCGAACTTCTCCGCGATCAGCAGATGTCCGGTACTGGAGATGGGTAGAAATTCGGTAATACCCTCGACGATCCCGAGCAGGATCACGTTCAAAAGGTCGTGCACGTGGGGGCTCCTTGATCGGAAAAGTGTGAAGTAGGGCGGCCTGCAAAAAAACGGTATAGCTTTAGGCTTAATTTTTCCTTGCGGCGCGTGAACAGGACATTCGGATCGATTTGCACGTAAATGGTGCAAAAAGAGCCACTGTTTGGTGCAAAAAACATTCGCAATCCTCGCCTGATTTTAGGTAAGATTTTGAACTGCAAATCTTTTTGAAGTTGGTACGGTGCTTGCCATAAAGCACGCGCGATCCCCATTCACGACATCATCGAGGTTTTACATGTCCGCCAAGCAAGTGCTCGACCTGATCACGGAACATGAGGTCGAGTTTGTCGACCTGCGTTTCGCCGACATGCTCGGCAAGCATCACCACGTCACCTTCCCCGCCCACGCCATCGACGAGTCCACCTTCGAAGACGGCAAGATGTTCGACGGTTCGTCGATCTCCGGCTGGAAGGGCATCAACGAATCGGACATGGTGCTGCTGCCCGATCCGGACACGGCTTACCTCGATCCGTTCAGCGGTCATACGCAGCTGGTTCTGCATTGCGACGTGCTCGAACCCAGCACCATGCAGGCCTACGGCCGCGATCCGCGCTCCATCGCCAAGCGCGGCGAAGCGTTCTTGAAGTCCACCGGTTTGGCCGACACCGCGTTCTTCGGTCCGGAGCCGGAATTCTTCATCTTCGATTCCGTGCGCTGGCAGAACGACATGGGCCGCGTGTTCTACGAAATCGAATCGCAGGAAGCCGCGTGGAGTTCGCGCTTCAAGTACGACGAAGGCAACAGCGGTCACCGTCCGGGCGTGAAGGGCGGCTACTTCCCCGTGAGCCCGGTCGACTCGTTGGGCGATCTGCGCGCCGACATGTGCAAAGTGCTGGAATCGCTTGGCCAGGTGGTCGAAGTGCATCACCACGAAGTGGCCAACGCCGGCCAGTGCGAAATCGGCACCAAGTTCAACACGCTGGTGAAGAAGGCCGACGAACTGATGACGATGAAATACGTCATCAAGAACGTGGCGCACCAGAACGGCAAGACCGTCACCTTCATGCCCAAGCCGATCGTCGGCGACAACGGCAGCGGCATGCACGTGCATCAGTCGTTGGCGAAGGACGGCAAGAACCTGTTCTCCGGCGATCTGTACGGCGGACTGTCGCAGACGGCGCTGTGGTACATCGGCGGCATCTTCAAGCACGCCAAGGCCATCAACGCGTTCGCCAATTCCACCACCAACAGCTACAAGCGCCTGGTGCCGGGCTTCGAAGCGCCGGTGATGCTGGCGTATTCCGCCCGCAACCGCTCGGCGAGCTGCCGCATTCCGTTCGTGTCGAACCCGAAGGGTCGCCGCATCGAAGTGCGCTTCCCCGATCCGATGCAGTCGGGCTACCTCACCTTCACCGCGCTGATGATGGCGGGCCTCGACGGCATCTTGAACAAGATCGACCCGGGCGCGCCGGCCGACAAGGATCTCTACGATCTGCCGCCGGAAGAAGAGAAGAACATCCCGCAGGTGTGCTCCAGCCTCGACGCCGCGCTGGAAGCGCTCGATAAGGACCGCGACTTCCTGAAGGCCGGTGGCGTGTTCACCGACGACTTCATCGATGCCTACATCGAACTGAAGATGCAGGAAGTGACGCGTTACCGCGCCAGTACGCATCCGTTGGAATTCCAGATGTACTACGCGATCTGATCGCGTTCGCAGGTGCGACACAAACACGGGCGCCTCGGCGCCCGTTGTTTTTTTGCGACGACGCAACACGAATTCGTTCGATCAGCCGACACCGACGCAGCGATTGCGTCCGCCATGCTTGGCTTCGTACAGCGCGCCGTCCGCGCGCGTCAGCCATTGCGAAAGCGTTTCGCCGTCGCGCCATGCCGCCACGCCGATGCTGGCGGTGATGATGATGGTCTGGCCTTCGTGCATGACCGGGCAGTTGGCCAGCGCGAAGCGAATGCGCTCGGCCACGGCCAAACCTTGCTCCAACGTGCCATCCGGCAGGCACACCAGCAATTCTTCGCCGCCGTAGCGACCGACCACGTCGCCGTCGCGACAATGCTCCAGCAGGATGCCGCAAACCACGCGAATCACCTGATCGCCGGCGAGGTGGCCGTACGAATCGTTCACATGCTTGAAGTGATCCAGATCGAGCAAGGCGATGCACGCGTTGCCGTCGCACGCGAGCCGGCGGATGCCTTCGGCCATCTCCAGCAATCGGCGGCGATTGAAGATGCCGGTCAGTTCGTCGGTGCTCGCCAACTGATCCAGACGTTGATTGGCGATAATAAGATCGCGCGTGCGCACATCGACTTGTTCTTGCAGATGCATGGCCTGGCGACGCAAGTACAGCGTGCGAAGTTGGACCACGCCTAGCAGCACGGCGAGCGCCAACACTGCCGCGAGGATCAACGCCACGATGGTTTCGTACCAGCGCGGCGCAGCGACCACGTGTAGCGTCGTTTCGGCGACGCGCGATTGCAGGCCTTGCGTGGTAGCGCGCAGATGCAACGTGTACGTACCGTGCGGCAAGTTGGTGTAGATCGCACTGGGCAGGCTGCCGCGCGGTACGTCGATCCAACTGTCGTCGAAACCTTCCATGCGGTAGCTGTAGCTAGTCTCTTGCGGCGCCTGATAATCGAGCAGCGCGAAATCGATGCGAAGACTGCGGTTGTGCGGTTTCAGTTTTATCGACTCGTTCGATTGCGGAAGTGCGCCGAACGGAAGCGCCGCGCCGTTGAGCACCGCATCCGTCACCACCAGCGGCGCATCGCCGTGGCGCATCGGCTGCCAGGTGGGGCGAACGACGGTGAGGCCGCCCAAACCGCCGAACATGATTTCGCCGGTCGGCGCGCGCGCCGCGGCGGCATAGATGTAACTGGATATCCGCAAGCCATCGCGCACGCTTAGGTTATGCACGGCATGCGTTTGGCCGTCTATCTTCGACACGCCGTTCGGCAGGCTGACCCACAGGTCGCCCTGGTTGTCCGATTGCACCGCGTTGATGTTGTCGCTGCTCAAGCCTTGCGCCATGCCCAGGGTGCGGAAGCGATACGACGCATCGTCCGGGCGCGATTCCAGCATCGCCAGTCCGCCATAGGTGCCGACCCAAAGGCGTCCTCGCGGATCGGTGGTGACCGAACTCACCAGATTGTTCGGCAAGCTGCTGGGATCGTCGGGGCTGCTGAACAGATTGCGGAAGTCGCCCGTCTGCGCAGCGTTGGCCGCGATGCTGATGCCATGTCCGGTGAGATACCAGATGGAACTGCCGATGGGTTCGATGCGTCGCACGGTATCGCTTGCGAGGCTGTCGTCATCGTTTTTGTCGTGATTGAAATGCGCCAGCGCCTGCGTTTGCGTGTCGTAGCGGTACACACCGTCGTACGTGGCGATCAACAACTGCCGTCCTTCGACAAGCAGGTGCAAGACCGGTTTTTCGTCCATCGCCGGAACGATGGCGTCCTGCACGGCAAACGTGTCGGGCGCGATGCGCGCGAGCCCTTGCGTGCCCACCCAGATCGAACCGTCAGGCATTTCCGCAAACGCCTGCACGTCGCGATGCGTCTGACTTTCGCCCAGTTGAATATGTCGGATGCTGCCGTGCTGCAGATCGATCATGTCGACGCGTCCGGCGCTCAGGCCCAGCCAGATGCGCCCTTTGCTATCGACAAAGATGCCGCGCACATTCGTGCCGCCGAGGCCGTGATCGTTCTGCGTTGCCGCCGGCAATACCGAGAACGCCGAACGCGCATAAGGTTGCGTGTGCGCAACACCCAGGTCGCTCGCCACCCATACGTTGCCGACGCGATCTTGCATCAATGCGCGAATCGAATCGCCCGGCAGCGACGATGGCAACGCGACGTCGTGTGCGAGTTGTTGCAGCGTTCCGGCATCGATCGAATAGGCCATCACGCCGCTGCCGTCGGTGGCCAGCCACATCGTGTCGGGTGCGATTTCCAGAAAATCGCGCACAGTCGAACGGCGTTCCTGATTCGGCCGATAGCCGCTGTAGCCGTTCACTTCATGCCACACACCGTTGCGGTCGCGATACGCGGCGCCCGATTGCGTGCTGCCTATCCACAGGCGCCCTTCCCGATCTTCATAAATCGCCCAGACGCCGTCTTTCAGTATCGTGTCGATGTTGCCCAACGGATGCGGTGGACGAACGAATGTTTTGCTGCCCGCCGTGCGAACGAACAGGCCATTGTTGTTGCCCAGCCAAAGATTGTTTTCGCGATCTTCGAAGACCGTGAAATTGCGCGATGCGAGTTGTGCGTTGCCGCCGATGATCGACGCGATGCGATTGGTGCGCAGGTCCAAGCGATCCAGGCCGCGCTCGGTGGCGATCCACACGCCTTCGTCGCCGTCGCGCGCCAACGCATAGATTTTGCGATCGCTCGTGCCACCGTTGCCGATGGGATACGTTTCAAAGCGATTCGTTGCCGGATTGAAGCGACTCAAACCGCCGGAGTTGGTGCCCACCAACATGCCGCCGTCCGGCACCGCGAGCAGGCTGCGCACATAGGCGTCGGGCAGATCCGGCGAGGGGCCGGCCGCATCGCCGAATTCCCGCATGCGATAGCCGTCGTAACGCACCAGGCCGCCCATCGTGCCGATCCAGATCAATCCGCGCCGATCCTGCGCGACGGCGGTGGAGACGGAGTGCGGCAGTCCTTCTGCGACGCCGATGCGATCGAACCACGGCAAATCGAACGGCGCCCATGGATCGCTCGCCCATGCCGAGCCAAATGGAAGCAGCAAAACAAGCCACAAGATCAGCCAGGCGAGACGCGCAACGCTCAAAGTTGGCGCAATGCCACGCCTTGTGCAGTGAGACCCACCCCCACTGCAACGCGATGCGAAGACGTGACGCCGATCTTCCAACAACCCCCCTGCTCTCACGTATGCGTCATCGCAATGCGCGAATGACTAGAGCAACCCCATCATAACGGCAGCCCCTGGATATCTTGCAACGAGGCTGATGTCGCGTACGCATTGGTATGTTTGACGGCGAACTGAAATATTTCAGCTGCGTCATTTGACGCGGTCACATGATCGAACATGTAAAGTCGCCGGCTCTATCGTCGGATGCTGCCTTGGACGGAATGCGGATGAGAAATACGGTGGGTAACAAACGGACCATGCTGTGGTTTCTGATGGGCATGGCCTGGTGGTCTTCCTCTGTTTTGGCCGCCCCCACGACACCGGCAAGCAGCGCTGCCATTCCCGCGCAACGCCCGCTCGATCAACCGCAGCTGCCACCGGGCCCGGGTCCCAGCGCTGCCACGATCAACGCGTGGCAAGACCGCAAATTCGGCATGTTTATCCACTTCGGCCTGTATTCCCTGGCCGGCGGCATGTGGAACGGTCAGCGCGTGAACAACGGCTACAGCGAGCAAATTCTTGCGAATGCGCCGATTCCGGCGAAGCAATACGAAGCGCTGGCGCGGCAATTCGATCCCACGAAATTCGATCCCGATGCGATCGTCGCGCTCGCCAAGGCGGCGGGTATGAAATTCATCGTGATCACCGCCAAGCATCACGACGGCTTCAATTTGTTCCACACCGCGCAAACGCCTTACAACACGGTGGACGACACGCCGTATCACCAGGACATCGTCAAGCAACTTGCCGACGCGTGCGCGCGCGGCGGTCTGAAATTCGGCGTGTACTACTCCACAATCGATTGGCATCACCCCGGTGGCAATACGTACATCGAAGGCAACAGCAATCCGATTACGCCAGGACAAGAAGCGTTCAACGTGGCGCAGCTGAAAGAGCTGATGAGTCACTACGGACCGATCACCGAAATCTGGTTCGACATGGGCAAGCCCACGCCCGCGCAAAGCGCGCATTTCGCGCAAACCGTCCATGCGTTGCAGCCGCAGACGATGATTTCCGGACGCGTGTGGAATGAGCAAGGCGATTTCGCCGTGATGGGCGACAACGCCGAGCCGGATGTCGGCATGGAATTGCCTTGGCAATCGCCGGCGTCGATGTTTCCGGAAACGTGGGGCTATCGTTCGTGGCAGGCGAGAAACGACGTGCCGGGCAAGATCCGCGAGAACATCGCGCGACTGGTGCGTGTGGTGAGTCAGGGCGGCAACTACATCCTCAACATCGGGCCCGAAGGCGACGGTTCTGTCGTGCCGTATGAGGCCGATGTGTTGCACGGCATCGGTGCATGGTTACAACGCAACGGCGAAGCCATCTATGGCACGCGCAAGCAGCCGTTCGCCGCGCTCGATTTCGGTTACGCCACGGTGGGCGCGCACGCGATTTATGTGTTTGTGTCGAAGATGCCAGCGGATCATCAATTGCATGTACCCGGTTTGGCGGATACGGCCGTCGTTCGCGCGTATCGGCTCGGTTCTCCGAACGCGAAGGTCGACATTCAGCGCAGCGGCGACGACATCGTCGTACCGCTGGATCATCTCGCCAATTGGCCGACCAAAGATGTTGATGGTGTCGACACCGACGACTTCATGCCGGTGGTGGTGCTGCCGTTTCAAGGTGCGTTGCGCGTGCGGCCTCGCATGATCGCCGCCACGCAAGATGGACGTTTTGAACTGAAATCCGCACAGGCCGAGCACTATCTCAACTACAACGGCGAAGGCTACGAAGCGCCCGCGACGCTCTACAAGTTGAGCTGGAAATTCGACGCGAGAGCGGCCGATTACACTGTCACCGTGCGCTACACCCCGTCTGCTGAAAACGCGCGCATGGATATGTGGATCGATGGTCATCGTTACCCGCTCAATCTGGCCGGCGGAAAAGCGAACAACGACGACCCAGCCATTCAAACCGTGCACGTGCATCGCGACCGGACGGCGCATCCATACGCCATGCAAATGGAGCTGACGCCGTCCTCGCCGTACCGCCAAGGAGCCGCGCTTCCGGTGACGGTGCAGTCGGTGACGCTGTCTCCGGGCGCCAAGGGCCGATAACCGCAGGATTTTGCCGGCGACATGACGTCTTGAACGGGTCATAAGGTGACCCTACGGGTCGGGGCGCGTGCTGCCTGGCGGCAAAACGTCGAACGCGAATGCCCCGGTTCCTCATTCCGGCCGTGGCATAAACATTGCTGCCCGTTTCCTTTGGGCGACATCGCGTGGGGCGAGGTCTGCCTCACGTTTCATCGTCCACGAACGGCTTGCAGGGGAGCCATGCAGCGGTCCGATGTCCAATCGAAAAAGCGCGGCATGCCGATGGCGCTCGTCGTCTTGCTTGCGCTCGGCCATTTGATGGCGTTTGTCGATCGCAATCTACCTGCCGTCGCCGCGCCATTGTTGAAGACGGACCTGGGCTTATCGGACACGCAAATGGGTTTGCTCGACGGTCCCGCATTCGCTGCGCTGTATGTCGCCGGCATGTTGGCGAGCTGGCCGTTGGCGCATTCCGCCCATCGCTTGCGTTGGTTGGCCGGATGCATCGCGACCTGGATGATCGGCATGGCTGTGTTTGCGTTCGGTCATTCGTTTGCGACGCTGGTCGCGGCGCGCGCGCTGGTGGGATTGGGACAGGCGGCATTCGTGCCGCTCGCGTTGGGCCTGATCGTGACGTATGCGGCAACGCCGTGGCGTGCGCGTTCGATGGCGGTATTCACGGCCGGCGCGTCGGCCGGGCGAAGTCTTTCGTTGTTGCTGGGCGGCGCGGCGTTGGCGCTGTTCGCAACATGGTTGCCCGGGTCGGCGTTTGCCCACTGGCGTTTGTTGTTTCTGGTGATGGCGGCTCCGAATCTCGTGTTGATCGCGATGCTGCTAATTCGCGTCGAACCTTTTACCGCGCCGCAACCGTCGCGCAAGCCGATTTTTCAGCAAATGCTTGCGTCCTTCAGCGCAAGGCCGGGCATGTTGAGCGCTTACCTTTGCGGCGCGGCGGCCAGCGTATTGGTCGTGCAAACGATCGGTGCGTGGGCGCCGTCGGTTTTGCATCGCGAACTAGGTTTGACGCCTGCCACGGCCGCGCTCGTGTTTGGTGCATCGTTGTTGGTCGCCTCGCCTTTCGGTCATTTTCTTGCGGGCATCCTGGTCGATAAGCGCGGTGAAAAGTTGCCACCCACGTCGATCGTGGCCGGCGGGTTGTTGTTGACGATACCGGTGATCGCGGTGATTCCATTTATCACGTCGCCCGCAGCGGCGTGCTTGTTGCTCGCGCTCGCTTCGTTGATCGGCGGCACGGCTGCCGTCGCGGCGCTGGCGGGTTTGCCGAGTCTGTTGGACCCCGCCCTGCACGACGCCGGTTTGCGCGTGTTTCTCTCCTTCATTACCGTCGTGGGCGTCGCGCTCGGTCCGTATATGGCCGGTGTCGTGAGCGACGGATTGGGGATAGGGGGACACGGCTTGTCCCTGGCGTTGAGCCGCGTTTGCATCGGTGCGGCGGCGATAGGTATCGTCGCGGCACTGTTGGCGCGCAGCGGTTCGCAGCGCGCAGCCATGGAGGGTGTCGGGTGAGCGAAATCTTCGCGTTCGACAGTACGGCGTACGCACCGGATGAAGCGTTCGCGCGTTACTGCGATCTGTATGCGCGTGGTGCGGACATCGAACGCACCGACGCGCCGTTCTTCGCGCGCGTGCAAAGTTGGCGTCTGGATCGTTCCATTCTGTTTGCACGCGAGTACGGCGGCATTCGCCATTGTCGCCGGGCGCGCGTGGCGACGGACGGCTTCGATCATTTCACGCTGAACCACGTGGTCGCCGGCGAATTGTTCGGCGGTCCAGTTGGCAAAGCCATGTCGATCAAGGCGGGCGAAAGCTTGCTGATCGACACCTCCGAACCGGCGGAAACCGGCGCCGACCATGTCGTCATGATCACCGTAAGCCTGGCGCGCGACAGCGTGCGCGCGGCCGTGGGTGATGTGGAAGGCTTGCACGGCTATCTCATCGGCGCCGAGGAAGGCGGATTGCTCAGCGCCATGTTGCGCGCGCTCGTCGAACAGATGCCGAATCTGCCCTACGTGGCGCATGCGGCGGTCACGCGCACGCTGATCGATCTTCTTTCGGTCGCGATCAATCCCTATGGCGCGGGCGCGCGTTCGGAATTTCATCGCCTTGAGCACGTGCGCTACGAAACCGTGCGGCGGTTGATCGAAGCGAACGTCGGCGTGCCTGAGTTTTCGATTCAGGACATCACCAACGCCACCGGCATCTCGCGGGCGGGGCTTTATCGTCTGTTCGAGTCCTGCGGCGGCGTCAATCGCTTTATCCAGTTGTGCCGGCTGCAACAGCTGCGCGACCGGTTGGACAACCGCGCGTTTGACGGCGTATCGCTCGCCGAGCTGGCGCCCTTGCTCGGGTTCTCCGACGAAAGCCACGCCAGTCGGTTGTTCAAGCAAACGTTCGGCATCACGCCGGGCGCTTATCGCGCGGCCAGTGTCCGCGGCGCGCAAGATCCTTCGGTCGACATGATGGCGTGCCGCTGGAACAGCACGCTTTCGGAGCTGCAGTAGGGCCCGCGCCGGCCTGATTTTCTTGTACGTGCGTTCCGAACGTGAAACGCACAGACATGTCCCTCACCCCTTCAAGCCCCTAGCATTAGTCACGATTTAAAAGTTGTGATGTGCATCACAAAATAAGGGTGTGCTGGCGCAATTCGCTGGACGCAACCCGATCCAGATAGTGGCAAATGGCCTACAGGGGGCTAGATGGACCGCCAGTTTCACTTTATCTCGGGCCTGCCCAGGTCCGGGTCTACGTTGTTGTCAGCCATTTTGAGTCAAAACCCGCGCTTCCACGCCGGCATGAGCGGCCCGATCGGCGGCGCGTTCAACACCATGCAGGGCGAGCTCAGCGGCCGTAACGAATATTCGGTTTTCGTCTCCGACGAACAGCGCCGCCGGATGCTCAAAGGCCTGTTCGACAACTACTACGGCCCTGAATACGGCGCCGAGGTGGTGTTCGACACCAATCGCACCTGGTGCTCCAAGATGGGCCAGCTCAAACAGCTGTTTCCGCAGGGCAAAATCATCGCCTGCGTGCGGCATGTGTCGTGGATCATCGACAGCATCGAGCAGCTGGTGCGCAAGAACGCGTTCCAGCCTTCTTCCATTTTCAACTACCAGCCCGGCGGCACCGTGTACTCGCGCTCCGAAGGCCTCGCCAACGGCGACGGCATGGTGGGCTATGCGTACAACGCGTTGAAAGAAGCGTTCTACGGTGACGATAGCGCCAACCTCATGCTGCTGCGCTACGAAACGCTGACTAGCGATCCCGCGCGTGCAATCGCTGCGATCTACGACTTCATCGGCGAGCCTCATTACAAGCACGATTTCGAAAACATCAGCTACCAAGCCGACGAATTCGACCTGCGCGCCGGCACGCCGGGGCTGCACACCGTGCGCAAAAAAATCGCCGTGCGCGAGCGCACGAGCGTGCTGCCGCCGGATGTTTTCCGTCGTTTCGAAAACGACGTCTTTTGGCTCGATCCCGCTTTGAACCCGCGCAACGTGCGGGTGGTTTGAGTGCTGCGCCCGCGCGCAGTGGAACGCTTCTTTAGTTCGACGGACGTTCGTCCGCTGCGTCAGTGCGCACGCCGCGAATGCCCCATCACAACGCCATAAATCCAACACATCGGAAGTTAACAGGGGACATCACTGTGAATCGAATTTATCGCCTCGTTTTCAATCGCACGCTCGGCATCATGCAAGTAGCCTCCGAGCTGGTTACCGCGCCCAAAGGGGCCGTGGTCGGTGGCACGGATGCGCCGTCGAAGCCGGAGCTGACATCGCGCCTGCTGGCCATCGCCGTGGCTGCCGCATTGGTCACGGTCGCATCGCCGTTGATGGCGCAGACGTGCGTACCCAGCGCGACCACAGTTTGTGGCGTGAATGGAGGAAACGGCGGCGCCGGCACCACCAGCGATCAGCCGGGTGCAGGCGGTACTGGCTCGGTGACGTCGGGAAGCTACGCCAATAGTGGCGGCACGGGCGGCTCGGCTGGCTACGCAGGATCTGCGGGTCAGGGCGCCAACAATACGGGCGGCGCCGGCGGTCCGGTCGATCATCCGGGCGGCGGCGGCGTGGGCGGTGGATTGGGTACGCTCGGCAATGGCGGCGGTGGCGGCGGCGGCGGCGATTTTGCCGGCACTTACTATGGTGGCGGTGGTGGTGGTGGCGGCGGCGGCGCGGGACAGTCGGTCAGCGCGGGCGCGTCCTTTACTAATCCGGGCAGCGTCGTGGGCGGTCAAGGCGGCAATGGCGGCAATGGCGGCTTCAGTTCATCGTCGGGCTACGGCGGTGGCGGTGGTGGTGGTGGCGCAGGCGTCTATGCCGGTGCGGGCGCCACCATTACTAGCGGCTCAGGCACGACCATCACGGGTGGTGCAGGCGGCAATGGCGGCGGTGGCTTTATAGCAGCCGCTGGCGGTGGCGGTGGTACAGGCGTTGCGGGTGTCAGTTTTACCTTGACCAACGGCGGCTCGATTACGGGTGGCGCTGGCGGTAACGGCGGCGGATCCGTCAGCGACGGTGGCTTTGGCGGCAATGGTGGCGACGGTGGCACGGGTGTTTCCGGTAGCGGCCTTACGATCACTAACAGCGGTCAAATCACCGGCGGCATCGGTGGCGCCGGCGCCAATGACTCCTTTATGGGCGGCGTCGGTGGCAGTGGCGGCGTTGGTGTTTCGATCATCGGATCAACGCTGACCAATACCGGCAGTATCACTGGCGGCAACGGCGGCGCAGCCGGCAATGGCAACTCGGGCGGCCTCGGCGGTGTCGGCATCGTGGCGATGGGCAACACCACCATCGTCAACAGCGGAATAATCGCTGGCGGCGTGGGTTATTACGGTTTGCAGGCCGACGCGATCGATTTGAGCGGCGGCAATAACACGCTGGAACTCGAAGCGGGTTCCAGCATTACCGGCAATGTGGTCAGCAGCAGCGGCACCACCAACGGTGGCGACACGCTCGATCTGGGCGGCGACACCAATGCCACGCTTTCCGGTTCGATCGACCAATCCGGCAACGGTGCGCAATACCAGGGCTTCGCCAACTACGAAAAGACTGGCAACAGCATCTGGACGTTGAGCGGCGCGGTCAACACCAGCGCGACATGGCTGATCCAGGGCGGCGAACTTGATCTGACCGTCAGTGGAAGCGCGCTCACGGGCGGCGCCGTCATGTCGTCGGGAACCACGCTTGGAGTGGATTCGGGCGTGTCTGTGTCCGGCATCAACGGTGGCAATGGCAGCTCGGGTTATTCCGGTAACGGTGGTTCGACCACCACGGCAGGGACCGCGGGGGGTGCGGGTTACGCGGGTACAGCGGCGATCAGTGGCACCAGCTTCACGGTGAACAACCAAGGTGGCATCACGGGCGGCAACGGCGGCAATGGCGGTTTTGGCGGCTCCGGCGGCTCGGGCGCCGCGGGCGGTTCCAAGTACGGCGGAAACCCTGCGCCGGTGTCCGGTGCCAACGGCGCCGTCGGCGGCGCTGGCGGCAATGGCGGCGCGGGCATCATCGGCTCTGGGATCACCCTCACCAACACCGGCTATATCCGGGGCGGCAATGGCGGCGCCGGTGGCAACGGCGGCGTGGGCGGTCGCGGTGGCAAATACATGGGATCGTCGTCCAACGGTCAACCTACCACCAGCAATGGCATGACCGGCAACGGTGGCAATGGCGGCGCGGGTGGCTACGGCGGTATCGGCAGCGCGGCTGTCATCGCAACTGGCGCTAGCACGCTGACCAATTCAGGCGGGATCCTGGGCGGTTCCGGCGGCGTCGGCGGCCAGGGCGGCGGCGGCGGCTACGCCGGTCCGCAAGGCGCCGTTCAAACCGGAAGCACGGTCTCGGGCGGTCAGGGCGGCAATGGCGGCGCCGGTGGTGCCGGCGGCGCTGCGGGCGCGGGAGTGAGCGGTTCGTCGTTCAACTTGACCAATAGCGGATATATCGGGGGCGGCTATGGTGGCCACGGCGGCACTGGCGGGTACAGCGGTGGTGGTGCCGGCTCGACTGCAGGCCATAGCGGCGGTGCGGGCAACGGCGGCGCTGGCGGCGCGGGTGGTGCTGGCGGCAACGCGGTGGAAGGCACGCAGTTTGTGGTGACCAACAATCGCGTCATCGTCGGTGGCTATGGCGGTCTTGGCGGTACCGGCGGCAACGGCAATTCGGCCGGTAACAGCAACGGCAGCACGGGTGGCTATGCCGCCCATGGCGGCGCGGGTGGCGCGGGTGGCGCGGGCGGCGCGGGTGGCGCAGCGATTAGCGGCAGCTATTTCACCGTGACCAACAATGGTGTTCTGGCCGGTGGTTATGGCGCCGTGGGCGGCAACGGCGGCTCCGGCTGGTGGGGCGGCTCGGTCAACAACAGCAACAACGCAGGTAGTGGCGGCAACGGCGGCGCCGGCGGCGCCGGTGGAGCGGGCGGCGCCGGCGTGACCGGCACCAACTTTACCCTCGCCAACACCCAGCTCATCGTGGGTGCTGGCGGTGGCCACGGTGGTAACGGCGGCTGGGGTGGTCCTGGCGGTTATGGCACCCAAGCTAGCGCAGGTTCCTCCGGCATGGGCGGCGCAGGTGGCGCCGGTGGCGCCGGTGGCGATGGCGTTCAAGGCAGCCACATCAACCTTACCAATTCGGGTTTGATTGCCGGCGGTAGGGGCGGTTACGGCGGCGCCGCGGGAAGCGCCAATCAAAGCGGTAGTACGTATTCCGGTACCGCAGGCAACGGCGCCAACGGGGCGTCCGGCGGTGCGGGTGGCGCGGGCGCCGCCGCGATCGCTGCCAGCTACGCGACGATCACCAACAGCGGCGCGCTCTACGGCGGTGCCGGCGGCGTGGGCGGCCGCGGTGGATACGGCGGATATGGCGGCTCGTCCCGCACCGGCAACGGCGGCGCCGGCGGTAACGGTGGCGCGGGTGGCGCGGGTGGCGCGGGCGGAGCCGGGGTTACGGGTATGCAATTCGTACTCACTAACGCCGCTCAGACCCTCATTCGCGGCGGCGCGGGTGGTGCGGGCGGCAACGGCAACTATGGCGCACCGGGTACGTCCTCCGGGGCAGGTGGCGCGTCGGGTGTATCAAGCGCTGGCGGTCAGGGTGCTGACGGCGGAGCGGGTGTCAGCGGCGCCTATTTCACGGTCACTAATGCTGGCGCGATCACTGGCGGCAACGGCGGTGCGGGCGGCAATGGTGGCGCGTCGTATACGACGGCGGGCACCGCGGGCAATGGCGGCAATGGTGGTGCAGGTGGCGTTGGCGTCAGCGGATCGAATTTCGCGCTGACCAACACCGGCACGATCTCCGGCGGTTATGGCGGCGCAGCTGGCGCGCAGGGCTCGATTTCCCGTGGCGGCACGGCGGGTATGGATGGAACCGGCGGCGCGGGTGGTGTGGGTGTTGTGTCGACGGGCGGATCGATGATCGACAATGCGGGATCGATCGCGGGTGGAATGAGCGCCACCGGCGTGCAAGCGGATGCCGTGGATTTAAGCGGCGGCGGCAATGTGCTGGTCCTGGAATCGGGCGCAACGTTCGTGGGTAATGTTGTCAGCACCAGTGGCGCCACCGGCGGCGGCGATACGCTGGCTTTTGGCGGCAGCGCGAACGGCAAGTTCGACGCTACCCAGCTCGTTACGACGATGCCGACCAGCTACACCGGCACGTCGCAGATCTATGGTTTCGCTACCTACGAGAAGATCGGCAGCAGTAATTGGACCTTCACCGGAACGCTCCCGACCGGCATGAATTGGGAAGTCCAGCAAGGCACGCTGGATCTTTCCGGTGTCACCAATGCGGGCGTAGTGCTGGGGCAATTGACGGGTGCAGGCGGCACGCTGACCACAGGAAGCAAATCGCTGACGCTTGGCGACAATGCCAGCAATTCGTTCCACGGCGCGGTCATCGCGGGCTCGATCACCATGCAAGGGACCGGCACGCAAATCCTGGACGGTACGAACACGGTTGCGGGCACCGCAACGGTGAGCGGCGGCACACTCGAAATCGGCGATGCCAATAATCCGACAGCCAGCCTGACAACCCCGGAAGTCGATGTGCAGAGCGGCGGTACCTTGCGCGGCCATGGCACCATCAACGGCAACGTGATCAACGATGGCACGGTGTGGCCAGGTGGCTCAGTGGGCGTGTTGACCGTCAACGGCAACTACACGCAGAACGCCGGCGGCACGCTGCAGATCGACGTGACACCGACGGTGGCGTCGGAGCTGGTGGTCAATGGCAACGCCAGCCTTGCAGGAAAGCTAAACCTGATCTTTGCGCCGGGCACCTACATCGAGCACACCTATACCCTGGTGCAAGCCAAGGCTCTCAGCGGGCAGTTCGCTTCCACGACGTCGACAGGTGCCGTAGTTCCCGCATTGCTTAATACCAGCGTGATCTATACCGCAACACAGGCCGATCTCGCGATGAAGCCGACGGTCGTCACGCCGGCGCAAGGCAGCTTGTACGCAAACCTGATGCGCGCCACGGGCCTGGTCGGACAGCAATCGCTTACCACCGTGCTCGGCGCCACGTTGCGCTCCAACGAGACGGCATGCAACGGCGCCAACGCGTCGCACGCCAATACGGTTAGCGCTTCGTGCAACAGCGACCTGTGGGTGCAATACAGCGGCGGCAGCGATTCGCTCACCGGCAGCAACGGTTTGAACAGCACGGTGTTTGGCTTGCAGGGCGGTTTCGATCACGCGGTGAGCGATATGGCGCATCTGGGTGTCGAAGCGGGTTTCGATCGCATCAACGGCAACAACCGCAACGGCGGCAACGGTACGGTCGACGACGTTCACGGCGGCGCGTATGCCTATGCCAATGTCGGTCCGGTGGTGTTGTCCGGCATGATCGACGAAACGCACAGCAGCTACCGCGTGTATCGCGAGACAGGTGTCGGCCACGGCGTGGCCAGCCCCGACGGCGACACCACCGCGGCCGCACTGCAGGCGGCATGGCCACTCACCGCGGCGCAGTGGCAGGTGACACCGGAGATCGGTGCGCTGTACCAGCACGAAACTCTGGGCGCGTTCGGCGAATCCATTCCCAGCAGCAATCCGCTGGCGCCGGAATTCGCGCTGCAAGGTACGCACACGAGCTACACCAGCGTGCAACCGTATGCGCGCGTGCAGTTCTCGCATGCGTTCATGGCACAAGGCATCAACTACGTGCCGCAGTTCAACGTGGGTTATCGCTACGATACGCGCAACAACAACGGTCCGACCGTGCAGGCCACCAGCCAGGACGGCACGGTGTTCATGCTACCGGGCGATTCGGTGGGTCGTGGCATCGCCACGGTCGGCGCGCGCATCAACGCGCAAGCAGGTGCCTCGTGGAGCCTCTACCTGGATTACCAGGGACAGTTCTCCAGCCATCTCAACGACAATGCGTTGAGCGTGGGCTTCACGAAGAAGTTCTAAGGAGAGGGGCTAGTGGTACCTCGACACATGGATGTGTCGAGGCACAGGGATGTCGAAGCAGCTGACCGCGTTACGCGGTCAGCATGCGTTGCATGACCAGTTCGCCGTTGGCTGCGGTGCCGACGTGCGCAAAGCCGAGCTTGGCCAGACAACGCTGCGCGCCGCGACGCGTAAGCTTTTGGTTTTCGATGGTGGCGATCAAACGCTGCGGCGCGCCGGGTTCGTAGGCGAGCGACATAAATCCTTCGATCATGCGCTCCATAAGACGCATGTTCAGACCGATCAGGCGATTGCTCGGGCGAATGAAAATTCGCACATAGCCGTAGCTGCGCTCGTTGTCGTCCATGCGAATCGCAACGGTGCACACGCCGGCGATGTTGCCGGTGCTGCGCTCCTGCAGAATGCACGCGGCTTCCCACGAACGACGCCATGCTTCGTCCGCATGGGTGAGCGCGCCCTCCTGCATCCAGAACGCCACCAGTTGTCGTCGCAACGCTTCGGTCATGCTGCCAAACACCCACAGCACGTGAAAACGCTGCAGATCGCCGCTTGCGTCGGCGTCCGTCTCGATCATGAAAGCCCCTAGTCTTGATCCGCGTTAGTGGCATCCACCATGCAGGACACCGCGCGATATTTATGTCGATCAGAGCCTAACATGCGCCGATCCGCTTCCATGGCGTGACCTGTGTCAGGGGTACGACCTAGCCAGCGCTGTGTCGCTGTGCCGATGTGCCCAGAACGTGCTGCCACAATTCTGTCATTCCGCGTCCGTAGGGTTGATGGATGACTTCGGTATCCATGGTCTTCGGCAGGTTTGTCGGCGCGACGATTCCATCGCCGTACATCGCCGCAGCCGGGCGGAACAAATATGACTTTCACGCGACGTGATTTTTTGCGAGGCGCCGGCGCATGCGTCGGCGCGTACGCACTGACGGATCTATGGCCGTGGCGCGCCGCACGCGCATCCACCATGCCGATGACCATGCCGATGCGAACCAGCATGCCGACACTGGCCGCACCGAACGTGCCGCTGATCAATCCGACATCGCTGGCGCGCTTCGTCGATCCGTTACCCATTCCTGCCATCGCGCGCGCAACCGAGCAGCGCACGCATCCTGCGTATCCCGGTCGCACGTTGCCGTACTACCGCATGGACATGCGCGCGTGCAAAACAAAACTGCATCGCGACGTCCCATCCACGCCGCTATGGGGTTACGACGGTCAATTTCCCGGGCCGACCATCGTCGGCCAACGCGACGAGCCGTTGTTGGTCGAATGGGTCAACGCGTTACCGTCGAAACATTTTCTGCCGATCGATCACGCCATTCACGGCGCCGAGAAAGACAAGCCCGAAGTGCGCGCGATCACGCACGTGCACGGCGCGCGCGTATCCGCGAACGCGGATGGTTTTCCGGAAGACTGGTACACGCCCGGCCGTTCGGTGCTTTATCACTATCCCAACGCGCAGGACGCCGCCACGTTGTGGTACCACGATCACGCCATGGGCATCACGCGTCTGAATATCTACGCGGGATTGTTCGGCGCCTACATCGTTCACGACAAAGAAGAGCAAGCACTCAATCTTCCGTCGGGCGACTGCGATATTCCGCTGATGCTGTGCGATCGAATGGTGGCGCAGGATGGACAGCTTTATTACCCGGTGTCGGACGATCCTTCCGCGCCGTGGGTCATGCAGTGCAGCGGCAACTTGGTGCTGTGCAACGGCAAGATCTTTCCGTATCTCGATGTGGAACCGCGGCGTTATCGCTTCCGTCTGGCCAACGTCGCCAATACGCGCTTCTTCGATCTGTCGCTGTCGCACGATCAGTCCTTTCATCAGATCGGCAGCGATCAAGGACTGCTGTCCGCACCTTTCGAGCGCTCGCGCATCGAGCTGTATCCCGCCGAGCGCGCCGATGTGGTGATCGATTTCTCTGGCTTCGCCGGCAAATCGTTGCAACTGCGTCATCAGGCAGAAGGCATTCTGCAATTTCGCGTACGCGAGCACGGGCGACCCGACACCTCTGCGTTGCCGGCGAAGCTGCGCGACGTCGCACGCATCGATCCGGCGAGCGCCGTGCAAAACCGCGTGCTTACGCTCAATGAAACCGATGATGCGAACGGCAACGCGATGACGATGTTGCTCAACGGTCAGCGCTGGTCGGATCCGATCACGGAAAAACCGAAGCAGAACAGCATCGAAACCTGGAGCTTCGTCAATCTCACCGGCGATGCGCATCCCATCCACGTGCATCTGGTGCGTTTTCAGATCCTCGATCGACGTCCGTTCGATCTGTTCGCATGGAATGCGCATCGCAAGTTGGTGTTCACCGGTCCGGCGCAATCGCCCGAACCGCAAGAACTTGGATGGAAAGATACGGTGCGCGCCGATCCGGGCATGGTCACGCGCATCGCGATGCGTTTCGAAGGCGAGCCCGGCCGCTATGTATGGCATTGCCATTTCCTCGAGCACGAGGACAACGAAATGATGCGTCCCTTCGAGGTGTTGCCGGCGTAATCGTAAACGTTGCGTCAAGGCGGTGTGCAAGTTGTCACATTTGTCGCACGACTGTCATCGCAGGGCGACGCGATGTCGTGTCGTTGCCAACGTTGCGTCATCTACGCGGCGCAGACTTTTCGGCGGTCTGCGGGGGATCTGCGCCTGCACGCAAACACGCAGACCGTAATCAGGGGGATTACTCGATTGCAGGCTTTCGCAGCATGCCAGCAGGAGACACCAGTTATGCCCACGAAGTATGGCCGTACCAGGTTGAAACCCTTTGTCATCGGCGCTCTCGTCACCGGCCTTGTCGGTATGGCGAACGCGCAGACCGCCAACCAGCAAGACGATGCACACTTCCGCTCGAACGTACCGACCACCGCGACCAAGCCGGTGAACGGTCAACCCGGCGGCGTGGTGACGCTGTACAACCCGCAAAACGGCCAGGACGCCAGCAACCGCACGCGTACGCCGATCAAGCACGTCATCTTGCTGATCGGTGAAAACCGCACCTTCGATCATGTCTTTGCCACGTACACGCCGCCGCATGGCCAAACGGTCAACAACCTGTTGTCCGAAGGCATCGTGAAAGCGGACGGCACGCCCGGTCCGAACGCTGCGAAAGCGCAGCAATGGCAAGCCAGCCAGACTGGCGATTACTCGGTATCGCCCACGCACACCAGTGCGTACACCAATCTTCCGTCGATGAACACCGGCGGCGCGCCGACGCAGCCCTACCTCGCTTCGGCCGCGCAAGCGGAAGCGATCGAACCGGGTCTGCCCACGGCGGCTTATCAGGAACTCGCTGAAGGCGGCACTGGCTTGCCGAATCATGTGCTCGACACGCGCTTCCCGACCACGCTGCCGAATGCGCCGGTCGATATGCACGCTTCGATCAGCTACAACGATTACGCCAATAGCCCCGTGCATCGTTTCTA
The DNA here is from genome assembly GCF_021390675.1 of Dyella sp. 2HG41-7. Taxonomy (NCBI): domain Bacteria; kingdom Pseudomonadati; phylum Pseudomonadota; class Gammaproteobacteria; order Lysobacterales; family Rhodanobacteraceae; genus Dyella; species Dyella sp. 2HG41-7. The sequence goes on along the minus strand of NZ_JAJEJV010000004.1, from coordinate 116,004 downwards.
TCAGATGTGGCAGCAGCTCGATTGCAACGTGAACCATGCCACGCGTCAGAATCCGAGCGGTTGCCGCGCGGATCTTTTCCCGTGGGTGGAAGTGACCATGGGCGCCGGCAACAACGGCGTGACGCAGCCGGCCAACTTCACCGATGAAAGCACCGGCGAAGGCTCCACGTCCATGCAGTTCCTCAACATGGCCGCCGGCGATGCGCCGTACTTCAAGCAACTGGCCGAGCAGTACGCGCTCAGCGACAACTTCCATCAATCGGTGATGGGCGGCACGGGCGCCAACCACATCATGCTGGGCTTCGGCGATCTGATTTATTACGCGGACGCCAACGGCGATCCGACCACGCCGCCGGAAAATCAGATCGAGAATCCGAACTCGCAATCGGGCACCAACAACTGGTGGGTGCAAGACGGCTACAGCGGCGGTTCGTACGTGAATTGCGCGGACGATTCGCAGCCGGGCGTCGGTGCGGTGCGCAAGTACCTCAAGAGCTTGCCGTATCACACCTTCCATGGCACGGATTGCAAAAAGGGTGCGTACTACCTGGTCAACAACTACAACCCAGGTTACCTGGGCGACGGTACGGCCGCGCCGCTGGGCGCTCAGCAGTTCACCATTCCGCCGAGCAAGCAACAGAACCTCGCGCTCTTGCTGACGCGCCATAAGGTGAGCTGGAAGTATTACGGCGAAGGTTTCGACGGCGGCAAGGAAGACGGTGAAGCCGGCACGTTCTGCAACATCTGCGATCCGTTCTTGTACTCCACGCAGGTCATGACCAATCCGACGCTGCGCGCGAACAACCAGGACCTCAACAACCTTTACAACGACATCCAGAACGACACGTTGCCGGCCGTGGCTATCGCCAAGCCGGACGGGTTGCTGGACGGCCATCCGTCGTCGTCGAAGCTGCAGCTGTTCGAAGGTTACGCGCAGAAGATCATTCAGATGGTGCAGGCCAATCCGAAGCTGTGGAACAACACCGCCATCATGATCACCTTTGATGAAGGCGGCGGTTACTACGACTCCGGTTACGTGCAGCCGATCGACTTCTTCGGCGATGGCACGCGTATTCCGCTGTTGGTGGTGTCCAAGTACTCCGAAGGCGGCCGCGTAGTGCACAGCTATGGCGACCACGTTTCTTTCGACAAATTCGTGGAAGCGAACTGGGATCTGGACGAAACGATTTCCCATCGCAGCCGCGACAACCTGCCGAATCCGATTTCGTTCCCCAACAACCCGTATGTACCGGTCAATGCACCGGCGATCGGCGACCTGATGGACATGTTCAACTTCCATCGCGGTTGGGATAACGATTCGAGCGTGGCGGGCAATCAAAACGCGCAGAACTGAGTAATCTAGGTAAGTGCCCTGCCCGCTTCGGCGGGCAGGGCATGTTTTTTAGCGACAGCATGGAACCACTCGAACAATGACTTTGTTTGCACGCTCCACGGGCTATTTCGGGCGTTGGTCCAACCCCATCGCAGCGCTGGTATTGATGAGCGCATCCGGCGCCATTGCATCTAACGCGCACGCCGATCCCGGCGATTTTCAGGCGATGCCTGGGCTTTGGAAGATCACGCTGCACACTGCGAAAGACGGCAAAACCGCCGTCAAGTGGAAATGCCTCTACGACGGCGCCGATCCGTGGACGACCTTCGTCGACGCCATGAAACCCGAAGCGAACTGCGAGCGCAGCGGCGAACATCGCACCAGCACCGCCTTGGCTTGGCAGGTTGCGTGCGGCGCTCACAAAGGCAACGGCCGCATCGCGTTGGATTCCCCGCAGCACTACGCTGGCGAGGTGGAATTGGATGGTCATGCCGCGTTGCACATCGAAGGTCAGCGATACGCCGCGTGCACCGGACCAAGCGATTAATGCACTGATACGCCCTCGATCCTTCGACTTTCACATTTCCACGACGGCAACGGGCCCAAGTTACGCGTGAATGGAATGTGGAAGGCAGTCCGGGCCAGCAACTAACCGGACACGGTGCACGGGCGCAACGCCGGTGCGAAGGATGACCAGTAAGGGGGCAACAACATGCTTTTTGCCAAAGGCAGAACGGCCTGCGCCGTCGTGGCGCTGGTAATGGTAAGTGCTGTCAATGCGGGCACGTTTCCGGATTATGGATATCAACCACCGGCAACGTACACCGGACCATTGTTTCAGTTGAGCCAGGATTATCCCAAGACATTGCCGAATGGACCGGCGCCCGAGTTTTTCAAGCTTCTTCCGCCAAAACTCACCAACGATTTCGAGCAGTGGCGGCCTTATGTGGATGCGGTGAAGAAATATTGCCTGGAAGGCAATGTCGAGAACGATTGGTATGTGCAGAAAAATACCATTCGGCATTGGTATCACGCGCCGTGGCAGCATTACGGACCGCTGGGCCGCGAAGGTATTCACGGCCTGACCAAAGAAGCGCAGATTCAGGCGCAGCAACTCGCACCGACACAGACCACCACTGGGCAAACCTTTGCGGTCGGCATCTACAACGACGTTGGCGGCTACACCATCGGTCAGGTGTGGAAAGATCCGCAAAATCCCGATCCCTCCGTCACCTCGAAGCCGAACAGTTTTCATAACGGCACGGTGGTGTGCAAACCGCTTTTCGCCGACGTCGATATGAAACAGGTGCCGTTCCTGGTGAATCCGGTGTTGTGGCAGGCGTACGTCACCGACGATTTCAACTCGGCCAACCGCGAAATCAAGAACGTGGCGCTGATCCAGATGGACTTCGCGGTGCGCGACACGCGTATTCCGGGAACCGGCTGGATCTTCGGCACCTTCCAGTACAACGGCGCGATGAGCAGCAAGCCGAGTTGGGACAACTTGGTGCCGGTGGGCGTGATGTGGGGCAACGATCCGGAAAACACCGGCAACGACTACACCAATCCGAAGCCGTCGGTCACCAAGATCAATCCGACGATCAAGGAGTCGGCCATCAACGCCAAGACCTCCGAGTTGCCGCCGACCCATCTGGGTTGGAATGGACGCCTAGACGGCCCCGTGGACAACCCGGTCAGCGCTTGCATGAGTTGTCACATGACGGGTGAAAGCCCGCAGCTGACGATCATGAATCCGACCTTCCAGGCGCCGGACAAGGTGCCGCCGGTAGGTTCGCCGGAGTGGATGCGCTGGTTCCAGAACATCCCGGCCGGCGTACCGTTCAATGCGGCGGCGCTCAGCACCGATTACAGCCTGCAGCTCGCTGGCGGCATCCAGAACTTCTACGAGTGGAAGTGCACGCAGGACGGCGTCTTCGTCAAAGGCGGCAACGCTTGCCAGCAGCGCGACGTCAAGCTGAAACTGCTGAAGTCGGCGGCGCCGCCCGCGAAGATTTACAAAGTGGAACGCGATCCGGCGCTCAACGCGTTGCATTGATCGCGGTTGGTGCATTGCACGCAAACCGGACTGCGAAATCAGTCCGGTTTGCTTCAATGCATGCTTCGCTCCGATCGAACACGCTCCAAGCTATCGTCCGAAAGTTTTCCGTGCGACACTCGTTGCTCGCCGAACCACAGGGGGTGGACGTGCAGATCCTTACGCTGGAACATTTCGCCGGTCACATCAATGAGACCTTTACGGTCGATCTCGGGGCTGGCCATTCGCCATTTGTGTTGATCGAAGCGCGTCCTCTACAGGCACACGGATTTCAAGCGGCGATGCGCGCGCCTTTTTCGCTGTTTTTTCAGCATGCTTCGGCCGTGCTGTTTCCTCAGCGCATCTATCAGATGGAAAGTCCCGCGCTGGGCGCGTTCGGCATTTTTCTGGTGCCGGTGGCGCGCAATCAGGACGGCTTCGTGTATCAGGCCGTGTTCAACTGAGTCGTTGATTCGCACGACCATCGCATCGCGATATATGGCGATGCATGCGTGCTGACGTGGAAGCCGAGTCGCGCATAGAGCCGCTGGGCTGCGACGTTGCGCTCGTCCACGTGCAGATCGATGCCTGCGGCATCGTGGTCCTGTTCCACGAGCCGTTGCGCCCACGCCAGCAGATCCGTGCCAATGCTGCGTCCGCGCCAGGACGGAAGCAAAGCGATGTCGACGACGAGGAAATACGGCCGCTCGCGCAGCAGATAAAAACGGCCGATCGGTTCATCGCCACATTGCACGAGATAAAAATCGGCTGCGGCATACATCGCCACAAAGTGACGATGCTGCAGCGCGAACTGGCTGTCGAGAAATGCTTGTCGCAGATCGTTCGGCCAACCGGTTTGCGCCAGCTCTTGCGCACGCAAGATGCCATAGAGCTGACGCAGAAACGGCAAGTCCGATGCCTCGGCATGCCGCAACCGGATGTCCGGCACGGCGAACGATGCCGTGCGTGCCGGCGCATCCGGTCGCGCCGAGGGAAAAGCCGGAAGCGAAAGTGTCGCGCCCGGTATCATCCAAACGAAGGGAAAACACCGTTCAAAGCGATGCAATAGTTGATCGCTAAGACCGGTTGGCGGTTCTCATGCGGTTGGTTTCCCCCATTGGGACTCAGCATTTGCGGACTGAAGGTCGTGTTGGGCGAAACACTCGTGGTCGGAAAAGCGTCCGTCAAAGGCACCAGCAATGCACTGTTCGTCGTAGGTGTGTTGCTGCGCAGGCTGGTGTCGGGCTGGTTGTAGAGCGTGAACCCGTGCGTATGCGTCGGCATCTGAGTGGCGGCAAGCGTGACGCTGTCGACGCCAAACGTGTTGCCGGGACTGCGCGACGTCAAGTTGGGCCCTTGTCCTTGGCTGCATGCCGCTCGCGCGGCCAGATTGGGCAGCTGAAAATTGCTGGTTCCGTTGCCACCGTAAATGGTGCCGATCAGCGAGAAAAGCGCGCTGTATTGCGAGATGGGCAACACCGGACCATTGCACTGCGCCCAGCCATAAGGCGCGAAATTGAAGCCGAAAACCTGTATTTCACCGATAAATGGTTGAGTCATGAGCTTGCTCCTGAACGTGCGATGTCATGATGGATTGCATGGGTGAGTGGCATCAGCTTTGCGATGGATAGACGCCCGCGTACGCAATGCAATACGACACGGTCAGAGTCGGCATCGTGTTGTCATGGGATTGGCTCCCGCCCTGCGTCGAAACGCAGTTGTTCGCCATCGTGAAGGTGCTCGCGCCAGTCAGGTTGGTGGCGTACATGGTGTCGGTGGTCGTAAGCGTGCCTGGCAAGAACGTCGGGCCGGGCGTTTTACTGCTGACGTTGTTCTTGGTGGCATTGGCGGTATGTGTGTGCTGCGGCAACTGGGTGGTATTCAGCGTTACCGTTTCACTGCCGACGCGTTGGCCGATCGGGCGCGGAGTGAGTCCCAGTCCCGTCCCCTGATGCAACGGGATGCTACCGCGCAAATCCGGCAAAGCGAATGTATTGACGCCGTCGCCGCCGTACGTCGTGCCGATCAATTGATACAGAACCTCATATTGCGCAATGGACTGCAGGCTTCCGTCGCACGCGAACCAGCCGGTCGGAACGCGCGGAAAGCCAAACAAGCGAATCTCACCCACGAAAGGGGTCGTCATAACGTTGCTCCTTGCAAAAGGGTATGTGGCGTCACGATCAACTGCGTGATGGATAAATTCCGCTTAGCGCAATGTTGAAATTGATCGCCAGACTCGGCTGCATATTCGGATGGGGCGCCCCGGAACCGATGGGTTGCACTTGCGTGTTCACCAGCGGGATCGGACTGTTGTCCGTGGTGGCGTAGAGCGCTTCGCTCGGAGGTGCGCCGTAAAGGGAATTGTTGGGATTGCGAGCGGCGCCGGCCTGCGTCGTGGCGTTCATCATGTGCTGATGGTTCGGCATCTGCTGCTGCATGAGTGAGACACTTTCGACGCCCTCTATTTCCCCCTGTACATAGGGATTGGGCGCCCATCTTGGATCGGCGGACGGACCGGCGCCGACAGGCGTTCGCCCGCGCAAGTCCGGCAAGCCGAACGTGCGTATGCCATCGCCCCCGTAAAAAGTACCTAATAGCGAAAAAAGCGCAGTATTTTGCTGAATCGGCAGCAATTGGCCGTTGCATTGCGCAAAATAACGCGGTGGAAAGTTAAAGCCGGTGAGCATGATTTGCCCGAGAAAGTATTCGGACATAGCGTTTTCCCCTGGTCAGGTGTGAAGAACCACACGGAGCCGTATCGTTCCGTGACAGGCAAGGACAGACGGGTACTGCAGACGCGGATTTAATAAAAACGGTGTTACAGTCGCGACGCTGTTGCGCGCCGAAGGCGTTTATCGCGCGGGGGGGACCTTTTGTAAAGGTGCCGCGGACAATCAGGGGCAAGGAGAAGGAACATGCGTCTATTGCAGACGGTGTTCGCGTGGCTGCGTATCGCAGCGCAGGGAAGGGGAAGCTGGTTAGTTATCGCGTTGTTGCTGGGCATGCTTTCAGTGGTGCCGAATATTGCGCGCGCCGGTACGTGTACGACCCAGAGTTTCACGGTGGCCTCGGGCAATCAGTATGTTTTGGACACCAGCAGCTGTACGGATGGCCTGGGCATCGACAGTATCCAGACCAATCCTTCGCACGGCACGCTTTCGGTCAGCGCCAATCTGATCGACATCACCTATACCAACGACGGTAAAGGCGCGACGTCCGATTCGTATGTCTATCTCGACGACAACAATCGACCCGTCACAGTAAACATCACGATCGGTACGTCTTCGACGACGCCCGTCACGGTGAGTCCCGCGTCGGCGCCCAACGGCACGATCGGTCAAGCGTATTCGCTGCAATTCAGCGCGTCCGGCGGCAACGGCGGGCCCTATACGTATCAGATCAATCAGGGTGTGTTACCGGCGGGGCTCAGCGACAACTCCAGTGGTTTGATTTCGGGTACGCCGACGGAAAGTGGCGCGTTTACATTCACCATCGCTGCCACCGATTCGGCGAACAACACTGGCGAAGTAACCATCACGCTCACCATCACCGGGGGCGCCATCAGCGTCTCGCCGGCGAGCGGAAATTTGCCGAACGCCATCGCCTATCAGTCCTACAACCAAACTTTGAGTGCAAGCGGAGGCACCGCGCCGTATACGTATGCGCAAGTGCCCGGCACCGCGCCGCCAGCCGGTATTTCCATCGGCAGCTCAGGCGCGATTTCAGGAACGTCTACAACATTAGGCTCGACCAATTTCTCGGTGCAGGTGACGGATAGCACCGGCGTTTCCACGCAAGTGAGCTATACGCTGCAAGTCGTCGCGCCCACTATCACCGTGACGCCAAGCACGGTGCCGAGCGCGATTCAAAACAACGCATACACTGCGCAGACTTTGACGGCGAGCGGCGGAACGTCGCCTTACACGTTTGCCATTGCGTCTGGCGCATTGCCCGGCGGTATGACGCTGACCAGCAGCGGCGTGTTGAGCGGTACGCCGACAGTAACCGGATCATTCCCTTTCAGTGCGCAAGCGACCGACGCACATGGTTTCACCGGCTCGCAAAACTATACCCTCACGGTCAACGCCATCACCGTACCCGGCGCGCCGACCATCGGCACGGCCACGGCGGGTAATGCGCAAGCATCGGTGACGTTCACTGCGCCGAGCAACAACGGCGGCGCGGCCATCACCGGCTATACCGCCACCAGCAGTCCGGGCGGCCTCACCGGTTCGTGCGCAACGTCGCCGTGCACGGTGACAGGTCTCACGAACGGTACCGCCTATACCTTCACCGTAACCGCCACCAACTCGGTGGGCACGAGCACGGCTTCCGCAGCGTCGAACAGCGTGACGCCGCGCGCCAGTCAGACGATTACTTTCAGCAATCCCGGCACGCAGAATTTCGGCACCACGCCAACGCTGACCGCGGCCGCAAGCTCGGGTCTAACCGTGTCGTTCTCGTCCACCACGACGGCGGTGTGCACGATCACGTCGACAGGCCAGCTCACTTTCATCACTGCGGGCACGTGCAGCATCAATGCCGATCAAGGCGGCAACGGCGCGTATTCGCCGGCGCCGACCGTATCGCAATCGTTCTCGGTGGCGGCGGTCGTGCCAGGTCCGCCGACGATCGGCACAGCCACACCGGGGAACACGCAAGCGTCGGTAAGTTTCACCGCGCCTCCTTTCACCGGTGGTTCGCCGATTACCGCGTACACGGTCACCAGCAGTCCCGGCGGCCTCACCGGCACCTGCGCCACGTCACCGTGTGTGGTGACAGGACTGACGGACGGTACGTCGTATACATTCACCGTTACCGCGACCAATTCCGCCGGCACCGGCGCTGCGTCGGCGGCGTCCAACAGCGTCACGCCGGCGTCGCCGCAGACGATCACGTTTGCCAATCCAGGAACGCAGAATTTCGGCACGACGCCCACGCTTACCGCCACGACGACCTCCGGTCTCACCGTTAGCTTCAGCTCCAGCACGACGGCCGTCTGCACGATCACTTCCGGTGGCGCGTTGACCACGGTGTCGGCCGGCACGTGCACGATCAATGCGAATCAAGCGGGCAATAGCGCGTATCTGCCGGCGGCGCAGGTGAGCCAGTCGTTCGCTATCATGCCAGTGCTTCCGGGTGCGCCGGTCATCGGCACGGCCACGGCAGGCAATGCCCAAGCATCCGTCAATTTCGTCCCGCCCACGTTCACCGGCGGTGCCTCGATCACCAGCTACACCGCCACTAGCAGTCCCGGTGGCCTTACTGGCACGTGTGCCGCGTCGCCCTGCGTGGTGACCGGACTGGTGAACGGAACGGCGTATACGTTCACCGTTACCGCGACCAATTCGGCGGGCACTGGCGCGCCTTCCGCGGCGTCGAACGCAGTCACGCCCAAGAACAATCAAACGATTACCTTCAGCAATCCGGGCACGCAGAACTTCGGCGCGACGCCCACGCTCACCGCGACGGCCAGCTCTGGCCTAACCGTTTCGTTCTCCTCCAGCACCACCGCGGTATGTACGATCACCAGTGGCGGCGCGCTGACGACGGTATCGCCCGGCTCGTGCGTCATTAACGCGAATCAAGCCGGTAATGGCGCGTATTCGCCTGCGCCGCAGGTCAGCCAAACGTTTGCGATCGCAGGTGTCGCACCGGGCGCGCCCATCATCGGCACGGCGACGGCGGGCGATGCTCAAGCAACGGTGACGTTCACGCCACCGACGAGCAACGGCGGCAATCCGATCACCGGTTACACCGCCATCAGCAGTCCGGGTGGCGTGACGAGCACCTGCGCGGCTTCGCCCTGCACCATCACAACGCTCACCAACGGCACGGCCTACACGTTTACCGTGACCGCAACCAACGCGGCCGGCACCGGCGCGGCTTCGGCCGCGTCCAACAGCGTGACGCCAAAAGCGGTCGGCGCGATCACCAACTTTGTGGCCAATCCGGCACAACCGGTGTTCAAACCGAGCGGCACGTTTACGGTTTCGGCGACGGGCGACGGATCGAGCAGCCCGGTGGTGTTTGCGATTGCATCGTCGTCGAACGCGGTGTGTTCGATCCAGAGTTCGACGGTGACGACGCTGTCGGCGGGGCTGTGCTCCATCACAGCCAATCAAGCAGGCGATGCAAGTCACCTCGCCGCACCGCAAGTGACGTTGGCGGTGACGATCAACAATCCGCCGGCGCCGGTCGCGAGCAACGTCTCGGCCACGACCAACTACAACACGGCAACGACGATCAATCTCACCAGCGCGATCGCCGGCATCGACGTGACATCGGTGGCGATCGCCAAAGCGCCGACGCACGGCACGGCCACTGTATCGGGCGAAAGCGTTACGTATACGCCAGCGTCCGCTTTCTACGGCGGCACCGATAGCTTTACGTACACGGCGAGCAATCCTGGCGGCGCATCGTCGCCAGCAACCGTGACGGTGACCGTCGCGCCATCGGCCGTACCCGTCGCCGCGGCGCATGCGGTGGCGACCACCGCAGGTACGCCGGTGACCGTGCAAGCAGAATCCGGCGCCACGGGACCGCAGCCCTTTGTTGGCGTGAGCGTGGCGACGCAACCCGCGCACGGCAACGCAGTGGTGAGCGGCGACCAGATCACCTATACGCCGGCTTCGGGTTATACCGGCACCGACACGTTCACCTACGCGGTTAGCAATCACTTCGGCGCTTCGCAACCGGCGACGATCAGCGTCACGGTCACGGCGGCTGGCAGTGCATCGGGCCACACCAAAACGGTGATGACCACGCCGGGCACGCCAGTGACGGTGAACCTGGGAAGCATCGTTCCTGGCTCGTATACGTCGTCGATACTCGAGGGACTTTCACCCGCAAGCGCCGGCAACGTGTCTTTGAGTCAACCGACGGCGCTGACCTTCACGCCCGTGGGCAATTTCCTCGGCCTCGTGCAGATCACGGCGGTGCTCACCTCATCGACCGGCGATCTGGTGACGGTGGATGTGCTCGTGGTGGTGAGCAAGCAACCCGATCCGTCCAAGAATGCCGATGTGCTCGGCATCATCAACGCGCAAACCACGGAAGCCCAACTCTTCGCGCAGAGTCAGCTCGACAATATCCGTGGCCGCCTGGAAAGCCTGCACGACGGCGGCGGTTCGCTCTTCAGCAACACGCTGTCGATAAGTCTCGATGGTCGGCCGATGCATTCGACCGGATTGGGTACGACGACAAACCAACCGTGGACGACGACCGGGATGGCGCGTCCCGGCATCGGCAGCAGCGATGCGATGGGCGATGCATCCATGTCGCCGCTTGCGCCGCTCTCGCCGACAACAAGCGACGCTCGTTCCAGCACGCCCGCGAAAGGCCCGCAAGGACTGGGCGTCTGGATCGGCGGCGCGGCGAATTTCGGTTCGTTCGATGCGTACCGTCAGGCGGCAGGTTTCGATTCGGACAACTTGGCGGTGACGATGGGTGTGGACCAGCGCATCGGCGAGCGCGGCGTTGCCGGTCTCAGCCTTGGCTACAACCACGACAACAGCGATATTTCCAACGACGGCACTCACAGCATCGCGGAAGGATTCAGCGCGGCCTTGTACGGCAGCTTCCAACCGTCTTTGCGAACGTATATCGACGGCGTGTTAGGCGGCGGCGGCTTGAGCTTCAGCAGCCGGCGTTTCGACGACAACAACGGCACCTATTTGATGGGTCACCGCAACGGCGATCAGTGGTACGCATCGCTGACCGGCGGTTACGAATACAAATGGGGCTCTTGGTTGCTGTCGCCGTACGGCCGCTTGGAATGGTCGTTGTCGCGGCTCAACAGCTACTCCGAAACCGGCGATGTGATCGATGCGTTGACCTACGGCAACCAACTGGTGCGCACCTCGCAGACGATCCTCGGCGTGCGGGCGAGCGGACAAATCCAGGAAAGTTTCGGCACGCTGATTCCGCACGTGCGGTTCGAATTCGGTCACGATTTCCAGGGAACCGGCAACACCTCGTTGAGCTATGCGTTCATCCCGTCGGCGGGCTCCTGGAGCGTTATCACCAATCCGTACAGCGCCAACGGCAACAGCGCGCAGATCGGCTTCGGCAGCGATCTGCAGTTGCAGGGGGATTGGCTGATCACGACCGAATACGACTATCTGGCGCAACCGCACGCGCACGATCAGATGATTCGATTCGGCGTGAAAAAGCAGTTCTAGTACGCCTGACAACCGGTGCGCTTTGGCGTAAGCCAAGCGCATCGGTTGTGCGTCACTGCAATACGGTCTACCGCCGTATCCACGCGAGCGCCGTGACGACGGCTTGCTTGATTTCGCGAATGCGACGTTTTTCCACGCGGCGCGCTTTGCGCTCCGCCTTGCGCAATCGGCGGTCGTACTGCCACAAGTAGATGGCGGGCGTGCTCAGCAACGTAAGCAGCTGCGAAACAAATAAACCGCCGAGAATGGCGATGCCCAGCGGCTGGCGCATTTCCGAGCCAACGCCGAAACCGATCGCCAACGGCAGCGCGGCGCCCATCGCCACCAGCGTGGTCATGGTGATGGGGCGGAAACGCACGAGTGCGGCTTCGCGAATCGCTTCCGGCGGCTTGAGTCCTTCTTCGCGTTCGGCGACCAGCGCGAAATCCACCATCAGAATCGCGTTCTTCTTCACGATGCCGATCAACATCAGCACGGCGATCACCGACATCGTGCTCATTTGCGTATGCGTGATCAGCATCGCGAGAAACGCGCCCATGCCTGCGGCCGGCAAGGTGGAGAGAATCGTCAGAGGGTGAATAAGGCTTTCGTAAAGCATGCCCAGCACGATGTACATCGCCAGAATCACGGCGATAAACATGATCGCGCCGTTCGTCGCCGCTTCCATCAGCTTCTGATTGTCGCCGGTGAATTTTTTCATCACGCCCGGTGGAAGTTGCGCGGCGAACATCGCTTGATCGACCAGCTTCAAACCCTCCGCCTGCGTAACGCCGTCGGCGAGGTTGTAGTTGAGCGTTGCTGCCTCCAGCTGGTTGTAATGCTGTACATCGGTGGCTTCGATACGCGGATGAATACGCGCGACAGCCGAGAGCGGCACCATTTTGTTTTGGCTGTTGCGCACGTACATGTTGAGCAGCGTATCGGGACTCAACGACGTGGCGTTGTCGGCGATCAGAATCACCTGATATTCGTTGATGTCGGAATAGATGACCGACGCCGGCGTTTGACCAAACGCATCAGTCAATGTTTGATCGATCTGCCCGATACCCACTTGCAGGCGCGCCGCGGCGTTGCGGTCGATCTCCAGAAATTGTTGTTTGCCGATGCTGTCGAAGCTAGTGCTGACGTCTTTGAATTGCTTCATCTTGCGCATCGTCTCCGCCAAATGCAGTGCGGGCTTCTGCAAGGGCACGCCGGAGGTGCTGGTGAGATCGAAGGCGTATTTGCCCTTGGCCTTGCTGTTGCCGCCGCTGTCGGTAAAGAAGCCGAGACTGGTGACGGAAACCTGCACGTCGGTCAGCTTTTTGTATTGATCCGTGAGGCGCTTGATCACCTTGTCGACGGCGTCGCGTCGTTGACCAGGCCCGTCGCCGCGTGGTTTCAGATCGACGAAGAACGACGCTTCGTTGCCGACGCCGCCGTTCGTATTGTTGCCGCCGAGAAACGCGGAAACATCCAGCACCGCCGGATCGGCCTGCATGATGGCAAGCACCGCTTGCGTGCGTTTGGCGAGCAGTTGCGGCGAAATATTGGCGTCGGCCACCATGTCCGCTTGCATCATGCCGGTGTCGCCTTCCGGCATCAGCGTGCCGCCGGCGGTCTTCACCACCGCCATCGCCAAGCCCACCGTCAGCGCGAGCAGGATCAACGGCTGCCAACGCATGATACGCCGATGCCGCATCGCCCAATTCAATCCGCGTTCGTAAATGCCAAGCAGGCGGCGGTCGAAACGTTCCACTGCCAATTCAAGCTTGCCCGGCGCGTGACGGTTGGCTTTTTCTTCCAGCAGATAGCGACCGCACAACGCAGGCGTCAGGGTCAGCGACACGATCGCGGACATCACGATGGTGGCGATCAGCGTGACCGAAAACTCACGCAGCAGCATCACCATCGGGCTTCGGCCGAACACCATCGGCGCAAACACAGCGACCAGAGACAGCGTGATGGAGATAACGGTGAAGCCGATCTCGCGCACGCCGATCAATGCTGCGTCCAGCGCCTTCTCGCCCTTCTCCATATGGCGGAAGATGTTCTCGATCACTACGATCGCATCGTCCACCACAAAGCCGATGCACAACACCAACGCGATCAGCGAAAGCATATTGAGCGTAAAGCCGAGCGAATACATCAACACGAACGCGCCCGCGAGCGACAACGGCACGCTGAACATCGCAATCACCATCGGACGCACGCGACGCAGGAACAGCAGCATCACCAACGCCACCATCACCACGCTGAGCATCAGCGCCACTTCCACTTCGTGCAACGCGGATTTGGTCGATAGCGTGAGATCGAAAATCGGCGAGATCTGCACGTCGGCCGGAACGATGCGCTGGAGTCGTGGAATGGCGGCGCGAATCTGCCGCACCACTTCTACCGAGTTGGCGTCGGAGCGCTTCATCACCTGCATGATCGCGGCATGCTGGCCGTTGAACCACGCGGCCTGCGTAGAATCCTGCTGGCCGTCGGTCACCGCGGCGACGTCGGAAAGATAGACCGGCTTGCCTTTCTGATTGGCGATCACCAGGGACGCAAAATCGGCAGGCTTGTGCAGTCCGTCATTCGCCGACACCGTCATCTGCATGGCGCCGTCGCTGAGAATGCCTTGCGGCGAAGCGACGTTGGCGGCGCGCAATGCGTTGGCGATGTCGTTGGCGGTGAGCCCTTTCGCCGTGAGCGCCGCGCTATTGATCGATACGCGAATAGCGTGCGGCGAGCCGCCGATCAATTGCGCCTGCGCGACACCGGTGATTTGCGAGACGGCTGGGCGCATCAAAGTGTCGGCCAGATCGTAAAGCTTGTCCGGCGCCATGCTGGTGGACGTCATCGCGATCAAAAGCACGGGAATCTGCGACGTATCGGCTTTGAAATACTGCGGCGGAAACAGCGCCAGCTCAGCGGGCAGATCGGGCGCCGCCGCATTCATCGCGGCTTGCACATCGCGCGCCGCCTGATCGGATGTGCGCGACAGATCGAACCGCATCTGGATGGACATGCCGCCCGAATTCGAATCGGAATTCATCTCCTCAATGCCTGGAATGCGTGCGAGCTGGCGCTCCAACGGCGCGGTAACCGTTGACGCCACGGTTTGCGCGTCGGCGCCAGGTAACTGCGCAACAACTGCCACGGCAGGAAATTGAATCGACGGAAACGCCGCCAAGCCCAACACCAAATAGGCGCAGAAACCGGCCAGCAGCAGCCCAATCGCCAGCAGCGACGTGGCGATGGGCCGTCGGATGATGGGCTCGAAAATATTCAAACGCCAACCTCCGTGTTGGGCATCGCCACAACGCGCGAAGCGCCGCCGCAGGCGCCGCGTGAAGAGCCGTGTTGTGCGAAAGACGTATTCATAAGCATCTCATACGCCGATGCTTATCCCTGCAAATGTGCCTGAAGTCCGTCCATGCCGGAAGGCACATCATGGCTGTCGTGAAGCCAGGGCCTGTTCGCACTATTTGCGTAGCCCGCGTTGTCGATGAGTGGCCGTCAGGTGGTGGTGCGTGGCGCCGGCTTGACTGGCTGTCAAGCCAAGCCGCGCGCTGCCGCATGGCGGCCACTCATCGACAACCCGAAGGGCCGGGTCTGTTTGCGCGCCATCCCGCGTCATCGCTCAGTCGTGTACGGACGTACACTCCTTCCCTCTTCCTTGGCTGGCGCGCAAACAGCTCCCGGCGCGGGCCACGCAAATAGTATGAACAGGCCCTAGCCATGACATGCTTTTCTGCTTCAGGAAAAGCATGTCAACGTATCACTCGGTTGCGGCAGCCTGTTTACCGATCTGGCGCAGACGGCGCTTTTCTTCGCGCCGCGCTTTGCGAGCCGCCTTGCGCACGCGACGGTCGTGCTGCCACAGATAAATGGCAGGCGTACTGAGCAAGGTCAGCAGTTGCGACACGAACAAGCCACCGAGAATGGCGATGCCGAGCGGCTGGCGCATTTCCGAACCGATACCGAAACCGATCGCCAACGGCAGCGCCGCGCCCATCGCCACCAGGGTGGTCATGGTGATCGGTCGAAAGCGCACGACGGCCGCTTCGCGGATCGCATCCGGCGGCGACAGATTGCGATCGCGTTCGGCGACCAACGCAAAGTCCACCATCAGGATCGCGTTCTTTTTCACGATGCCGATCAGCATCAACACGGCGATCACCGACATCACGGTGAGCTGCGTATGCGTCAGCAACATCGCCAGGAACGCACCCATGCCCGCCGCCGGCAAGGTGGAGAGAATCGTGAGCGGATGAATCAGGCTTTCATAAAGAATGCCCAGCACGATGTACATCACCAGGATCACCGCCGCGAACACGATCAGTGCGTTCTGCAACGCTTCCATCAGCTTCTGGTTGTCGCCGGTGAAGCGTCGTTCCACACCCGGCGGCAATTGCGCGGTGACGATCGCCTGATCGACCAGCTTCAAGCCATCGGCCTGCGTCACTTTGTCGGCCAGGTTATAACTAATGGTGGACGATTCGATTTGGTTGAAATGCGAAATCGCCACGGGCGCGATCTGCGACACGATATGCGCCATCGCCGACAGCGGAATCATCTTGCCTTGCGAGTTGCGCACGTACGTGTTGAGCAAGGTATCGGGGCTCAGCGAATCCGCATTGCTCGCCGTCAGCACCACGCGATATTGATTGATATCCGAATAGATCACCGACACGGGATTCTGGCCGAACGCGTCGGTCAACGCCTGATCGATCTGACCCATGCCCACTTGCAATCGCGACGCGGCGTTGCGATCCACCTGCAACAACTGCTGCTTGCCGATGCTGTCGTAGCTGGTGGTGACGTCCTTGAACTCCTTCATCTTGCGCATCACTTGCGCCAGCCGCAGCGTCGCCGGTTGCAGCGGCGCATTCATCGTGCTGCCCAGATCGAACGCGTATTCGCCGCCGCCCTTGTTGCTGGGGCCGCCGAGGAACTGCAGGCCGCGCATCGTTACGGTCATGTCCGGCAGTTTTTTATATTGCTTGTCCAATCGCTCGATCACTTTGTCGAGCGCGTCGGGTCGCTCGCCCGGTCCCTTGCCGAGAGGCTTGAGGTCGACGAACAGCGTGGACGTATTGCCGACCTGGCCCGCGTTGTTGTTGCCGCCAAGAATCGTCGTAACGTCCACCACGGCGGGATCGGCCTGCATGATCTTCGCCACGGCTTGCGTTCGCGCGGCCATCAAGGCGGGCGAAATATTCGCATCGGCGCTCATCTGCAAAATCAGCATGCCGGTGTCTTCTTTCGGCATGATGCCGCCGCCGGCCGTTTTGGTGACCACCACCGCCAGAACCGCGGTAAGAATCAGCAGAATCGGAGGCTGCCAGCGCATCACGCGGCGATGATGCATCGCCCAATCCAGGCCGCGTTCGTACACGCGCAGCATCCAGCGATCGAGCCGTTCCACCGCCGCTTCGATCCGACCCGGTTTACGATGTCCTGCCGTTTCTTCCAGCAAATAGCGGCCGCACAACGCGGGCGTGAGCGTGAGCGACACCAGGGCGGAAATCACGATCGTCGCAATCAGCGTGACCGAGAACTCGCGCATCAGCATCACCAGCGTGTTGTTGCCGAACACCATCGGCGCGAACACCGCGACCAGCGACACGGTGATGGAGATCACCGTGAATCCGATTTCGCGCACGCCAAGCAGAGCCGCATCCAACGGCTTCATACCGTTTTCCATATGCCGTACGATGTTTTCGATCACCACGATGGCGTCGTCCACCACGAAACCGACGCACAGCACCAGCGCGATCAACGACAGCGTATTGAGCGTGAAACCGAGCGCGTACATCACCACGAATGCGCCGGCCAGTGACAGTGGCACGCTGAACATGGCGATGATCGTCGGGCGAGCGCGGCGCAAAAACACCAGCATCACCAGCGCCACCATCAAAATACTGAGCAGCAACGCGATTTCCACTTCGTGCAGCGCCGACTTGGTGCCTTGCGTCAGGTCGAAAATCGGCGTGATCTGCACATCCGCCGGCACCAGGTTGCGCAAGCCGGGCAGGCGATTGCGGATGTCCTGCACCAGCTGCACCGAATTGGCTTCGGGGCGCTTGCTGATCTGCATGGACACGGCGCGCTGACCGTTGAACCACGCCGCCTGATATTTATCCTGCTCGCCGCTGGTGATAGTGGCGACTTCGGAAAGATACACAGGCACGCCTTTGCGGTTGGCGATCACCAGCGAACCGAAATCCTGCGGCGTCTGCAAGGCGTCGTTGGCAGTGACCGTCATCTGACGAATGCCGTCGCTCAACATGCCTTGTGGCGACGTGACGTTCGCCGCGCGCAACGCGTTGGCGATATCGTTCGCCGTAATGCTCTTGGCGGTCAGCGCCGCGCTGTTCAAGGTGACGCGCACCGCATGCGGCGCGCCGCCGAACACCTGCACCTGCGCCACGCCCGGTATTTGCGAGACGGCGGGCTTCAGCAAGGTGTCGGTGAGGTCGTAAAGCTTGTCCGGCGGCATGCTGGTGGATGTAAGCGAAATCAGCAGGACTGGAATCGACGCCGTATCGAATTTGAAATATTGCGGCGGCTGTAAGCTGGCCGGCAGATCCGGCTGCGCTGCGTTGATGGCCGCTTGCACGTCGCGCGCCGCCTTATCGGCGCTGCGACCAAAATCAAACAGAATCTGGATTTGCGTGCCGCCCGCATTGCTGTCGGACGACATCTGCTGAATGCCCGGAATGCGCCCAAGCTGACGCTCAAGCGGCGCTGCGACCGTTGCCGCCATGGTTTGCGCATCGGCGCCCGGATATTGGGCGATCACGACTAGGCCCGGAAAATCCAGCGACGGCAACGCCGCCACGCCCAAGGTGAGATAGGCGCAGAAACCGGCGATCGTCAGGCCCAGGGCAAGCAGCGACATGCCAATGGGGCGGCGAATGATGGGCGCGAAAATATTCATCGCATCACGCGCGCAACGGTGTCAGCACAACGCAAGCCGCGCCCGCACACATCCAGCGCGGGTCGTGGCGCAAACAAAAAGAAGGGCACATTCATGGGCACCTTTATGCCTGGGGAGCGAGCCCCGTAAATGTGCCTGAAGTCCGGCCGTGCCGAAAGGCATGGCGCATTTTCACTCCCTCTCCCCTCCGGGGAGAGGGTCGGGGTGAGGGGACACTCTTGCGATGACGTGAAATTAGAGCCTGTTACTCGTTCATTTCACGTTTGAAGCGAGACTGACCCCCTCACCTCAATCCTCTTCCTCGCTCCTCAAAACGCGGCCATTCATGGCCGCTCCCCGCGTCCCAAAGGGAGAGGAAGCGAACGCAAAGAACCATGCTTATGGGCTGTAACGCAAGGTCAGATACCACGTGCGCCCCAGCTGATTGAAGTAATACACCGTCTCGTAACGGTGATCGAACGCATTCGCCAGCTTGCCTTCCACTTCCCAGCCCGGCGAGAACGCGTAGCTAGCGCGCAGATCGGTGGTGGCGTAACCGCCCATACGTTCCGTATTGGCGATATCGTCGTAACGCTTGCTGGAGGCGAAGAACGTGGCGCCGACGTTGAATTGTCCCAGTTTGCGGTCGATATCGACGCGCGCCGTCCGCTGCGCGCGTCGTTGCAACAGGTTGCCGTTTTCCGGACCGCCGTCGTCGTTCTTCGGTTGCAGCAGCGTGAGGTAGCTTTGCACGCGCCAATCGTTCAGATGGAAACCGAATTGTCCTTCGATACCGCGAATGCGCGCGCGGCTTAAGTTTTGCGGCACGAAGTTGCTGTCGAGCACGATCAAATTGTCGATCGTGGTCTGATAAGCATTGACGCCCCAATTCCAGATCTGAAGCTGCTGCGTCAAACCGACTTCGATGCTGTGCGAAGTTTCCGGCTGCAAATTCGGATTGGCCGTCGGCACGCCGCCGAACGCGGGGAAATACAGGTCGTCGAAGGTCGGCGCGTGAAACGCGGTGCCGTAGCTCACCGAAAGCACCGGGCCGTTCGTGAAGTGATAACCCCACGCCGCCGATCCGGTGTTGTGATTGCCGTATTGATCGTTGTGATCGTGACGACCGGAAATCTGCACTTCGTTCTGGCCGAACGTGCCCTGGTATTGCGCAAAGGTGCCGGTATCGCCGCGCGTGATCTGCTGGAACGCCGTGTCGCTGGCGATATGCTCCTGCTGATAATCCACGCCCACGGTCAGCAACTGATCGGTGCTCAACGTGATGTCGTTCTGCCACGACGCCTGGTTGCGGCGCGAATCGAAATAGCCCGTGCCGATGCGCGGGTAATACTGGCCGAAATAGGTGCCTTGATAGAACGTGGCGTCGTCGTCGCGACTTTGTCCTGCGTTGAGCGTCACCTTCCAGATCGACAACGGCATAAAGCTCAGGCGTGCGCCAGCGACGTATTGTTCTTCGATGGCGTCGTTGCCGCTGTACGGGCTGCCGGCGTATTCGGCGTTGCTCTTGCTGCGCAACCAATCGAAGGCAAGTTCGGTGCCGTTGTCCCAGCGATAACCGAAGTTGGCGAAACCGTTCCAGTTGCGATATGCGTCGTTGCGCGGATCGTCCACGAAACACGCCACGCCCACTTCCGCCGCGCCCATGCGGCAATTGGGAATGCCGCCGCTATAGGTGCCGCCGAGGCTCGCGTTGTACCAAAGATGCGTATCGCCGCCGGAAACGCCGGCTTGTCCGTTTGCGTAACCGTGACTGCCGACGGAAGTGCTCACCGACGGCGAGATGCCGCCATTGGGCTGACCGTGCTTGGTGAAAATTTGAATCACGCCACCGATCGCATCCGACCCGTAGAGGCTCGCGCGCGGACCGCGCACGATTTCGATGCGATCGATCGCATTCACCGGAATCTGTTCCAACGCCGGCAAGCCGATGCTCACCGAACCGATGCGCACGCCGTCGATCATCACCAACACATGCGTGGCATTGGTGCCGCGCAGATACAGCGAAGTTTGCGCGCCGATGCCGCCGGGTTGGCCGATGGAAACGCCCGGTAGCCCGGTCAACAGATCGGCGATGGAAGTCGGTTGCAGGCGATCGATATCTTCGCGCGTGATCACACTGACCGACGACAACGCTTCGTTGGCTGTGATGGCCGTGCGCGTGGCGGTGACGATCACCGGCGAAAGCGTGCTGTTTTGATCGTTGGTGGACTGCGCATAACTCGCCTGGGCGGCGAATGCGAGTAACAAGGCAGTTGCGAGCGTAGTTTGTTTCGACAGCATGGAAAGTTTCCCCGCCGCACGTCCCCGCGCGGCTCAGAATGTCATGAGCCGATGCGCGCGACGATGAAGGAACGGAAGGCGGTCATGGAAACAAAACGCGGCCGCGATCCCGAACCTCGCCCACCGCGAGCACCAGAACCTAAGAGCCATTAAGGCTCTGTTTCAGGCCGGTCTCCGGACTCGCGAGCGACAGCGTATGGCTGTCGTCGAACGATGCCTTCCCATGCAAAGCACAGTGGCGCGTGATCGTTCGCAGGCTCCGCAGACGTCAACTATCTGCGGTTCAAGGCTCGCTTACCGTTGCGGGGGCAGTGCCGGCCTTGCTGCATGAGCAGCGCACCGGCTTCCCGTTTCATCCCAAAGGGACACCCGAAACGGGCGAACTGTAGCGGGAGAAGGGTGATCGAAGCAATTTTCTTTGCATTTCTCCCTCGTTTCAGGAAGAAAGCTAAGACATCAATCCGTCTGCAATTCGGCCACAAAGTCGTAAATATCCCCGCGATACCACGACGTGGTGAACTCCACCACGCGGCCATCGTCGAGAAAGCTGCGGCGTTCGATATGCAATCCAGCGCTGCCGGCGCTCACGTGCAACAGACGCGCTTGGCGCGCAGCAAGCAACACGGCGCGCAGGCGCTGCAGTGCGCGAACGGGGCGGCAGTCGTGTTTTTCCAGCGCTTCGTAGAGCGAATCGTGCACTTCGTGCGGATCCGGCAAGACGCTTACCGGCACCACGCTGCGTTCGATCGCCAATGGTTCGTCTTCCGCATAACGCACACGATGCAGGCGCACCACCAGCACGCCGGGCGACAGATTCAGCGCCATCGACTCTTCCGGCGTCACTTCGCCCACGCTGCGTTCGAAAAATTCGGAGCGCGGATGCAGGCCGCGTGCGCGCAAATCTTCGGTAAAGCTGGTGAGGCGCGACATCGGTTTGACGATGCGTTCGGCGACGAAGGTGCCTGCGCCGTGACGCTGCGTCAGCAGGCCTTCTTCGACCAGGCCGGAAATCGCCTTGCGTACCGTCACGCGGGACAAACCCAGGGCCTGCGATAAATCACGTTCGCTTGGCAACGTTTGGCCTGGTTCGATATCGCGATGCTGGATCACGTTGCGAATCGCCCGGCGCAGCCGCAGGTAGGCCAGCGGCTGGTGGGTGCTCGTTTCGCGGCTCAGACGCCGGTATTCGTCGGCAAGGGCATTCTGCATAAGCGCGAACCATACCAATGCCGAACCACTCGCACAACCGGGGTCTTCCGCCAGGGTCCGTCCGCTTAGGAGAAATTTGCATACGAATGCATGGTCGGGGGGACTGGTATTGCCTGGTATGTCATTGGTACGATCCTCATTCCCCGGCGGCTGCATCCCCGTGGCCAGCCAGCATCAGCAAGAGGTGAGTTGTGACTGCACCTGCTCTACCGGTCGATACGTTCGACTTGGTGATTTTCGGCGGCACTGGCGACCTGGCCGTGCGCAAATTGCTCCCTGCCCTGTTCCACCGCTTTGCCGACGGCCAGATACCGGAAGGCAGCCGCATCGTCGGCGTCGCGCGCGAAGGTTTGGACGACGACGGCTACCGCGCGCAGATTCGCGGCGCCCTCAACGGCTCGGCGGCCTCGCAAGCGGACCAACTCGACGCCTTCCTCAAGCTGGTGAGCTATCGCCCTCTCGACGCGCGCAAAGACGCCGGCTGGGACGATTTCGCCAAGTTCATGGCCAAAGAACCCGACCACGTGCGCGTGTTCTATCTCTCCACGTCGCCCGATCTGTTCGTGGATATCTGCGAGCGACTGGGCAGCTACGGCCTCAACCAGGGCAAGTCGCGCGTGGTGTTGGAAAAGCCGATCGGCCACAACCTGGCCAGCGCCAATCGCATCAACGACGACGTGGGTCGCGTGTTCGCGGAATCGCAAACCTTCCGCATCGATCACTATCTCGGCAAGGAAACGGTGCAGAACCTGCTGGCGCTGCGCTTCGGCAACGCCTTGTTCGAGCCGCTGTGGAACGCCGGCCACATCGACCATGTGCAGATCACCGTGGCCGAAACGCTGGGCGTCGGCCGCCGCGGTCCGTATTACGACCATGCCGGCGCACTGCGCGACATGGTGCAGAACCACATGCTGCAGCTGTTGTGCATGGTGGCGATGGAGCCGCCGTCGTCGTTGTCGCCCGATGCGGTGCGCGACGAAAAGCTCAAAGTCCTGCACTCGCTCAAGCCCATCAACGAAGGCAACGCGGCGCAACTTACGGTGCGCGGCCAATACCGCGCGGGCGCGGCCGAAGGGCAAAGCGTGCCCGGTTACATCGAAGATTTGAACGCCGACAGCAAATCGAAAGTCGAAAAATCCGGCACCGAAACCTTTGTTGCGTTGAAGGCGGAAATCGCTAACTGGCGTTGGGCCGGGGTGCCGTTCTATCTGCGCACGGGCAAGCGTCTGGCTGAGCGCGTGTCGGAAATCGTGGTGGCGTTCAAGCCGGTGCCGCATTCGATCTTCGCCGCATCGGCAGGTCCGCTTGGCCAGAACCGTTTGGTGCTACGTCTGCAACCGGACGAAGGCGTGAAGTTGTGGCTAACCATCAAACACCCGGGCCCCGGTGGTTTGCGTTTGCGCCATGTGCCGCTGGATATGAGCTTTGCCGAAGCGTTCGGCGTGCAGCAGCCGGATGCGTATGAGCGCTTGCTGCTCGACGTCGTGCGCGGCAATCCCACCTTGTTTATGCGTCGCGACGAAGTAGAAGCGGCATGGAACTGGGCCGATCCGATTCTTGCGGCGTGGGCCGCGAGCGGTGAAGCCCCGCGGCCGTACACCTCCGGCACGTGGGGCCCGAGCGCCGCTGTCGCTTTGATCGAACGCGACGGTCGCACGTGGGACGAGGATCACGAAGCGTGAACACGCAAGACGTCTTGCATACATTCGAAGACGGTCAGGCGCTGGCCAAGGCGTTATCGGCCAGCATCGCCGGCAAATTGCGCGAGGCCATCCATGCGCGCGGCGAAGCGGTGATCGCGGTATCGGGCGGCAGCACGCCCAAGCGTTTGTTTGAAGCGTTGTCGAACGAATCGCTTGATTGGTCGCGCGTCACCGTCACGTTGGTGGACGAGCGCTGGGTGCCCGATACCGATGAGCGCTCCAACGCGCGCATGGTGGAATCCCTGCTGCTGCAACACAAAGCCGCGGACGCCGAGTTCATGCCGTTGTACGTGGAAACGCCCACGCCGGAAGCGGGCATTGGCGAAGTGCGCACGCGCGTCGCCGCGCTCAAGCAGCCGTTCGACGTGATCGTGCTTGGCATGGGACCGGACGGGCATACCGCGTCGTTCTTTCCCGGTGGCGATCGTTTGAGCGAAGCGCTCGATACGTCCAACACATCACTGGTGCTGCCGATGCGTGCGCCGGGCGCCGGCGAGCCGCGTATCACCTTCACGCTGCCAGTGTTGTTGAAGGCGCGCACGCTGTATCTGCATATCCAGGGCGACGACAAGCGCGAGGTGTTGCAGCGCGCCGAGCAACCGCAGAGCCATCTGCCTATTGGCAGCGTGCTGCGCGCGGAGAGGCAGTTGGATATTTATTGGTCGCCGTGATGGGTAATGCGCCGCAATTAAACCGCTCGTCATTCCGGCGAAGGCCGGAATCCAGTACAAACATGTTGTGCGAAGCACACGAAATAAGTTTTTGAGTGCTTCGCACAGCGTATTCAAACTGGATTCCGGCCTTCGCCGGAATGACGGTGAGGAGTCACTGAATATGGCTGGGGAAATGATGCTTGGTCTGCCAGCCACAAAGTATCGATGCCGAATTATTTCGGCTGGAGTTTGAAATGAGTTTGCATCCCGTCATCGCCGAAGTGACCGAGCGCCTGCGCGAACGCAGCCGCGACACGCGCGCCGCCTATCTCGATCGCATTCATGCCGCCACCATCGACGGTCCGCATCGCGGGCGTCTTTCCTGCGGCAATCTTGCGCATGGTTTTGCGGCATGCAATGCGCAAGACAAAACCGCGCTGCGCGAAGGCCATGCGCCGAATATCGCCATCATCACTTCGTACAACGACATGCTCTCGGCGCATCAGCCGTACGAGCGCTATCCCACGTTTATTCGCGATGTAGCGCGCGAAGCGGGTTTCACTGCGCAAGTCGCTGGCGGCGTTCCGGCGATGTGCGATGGCGTGACGCAAGGGCGCGCGGGTATGGAGTTGTCGCTGTTTTCGCGCGATTTGATCGCGATGACCACGGCTGTCGCGCTGTCGCACGATATGTTCGACGGTGCGCTGTATCTGGGCATCTGCGACAAGATCGTGCCGGGTTTGTTGATCGGCGCGTTGAGCTTCGGACATCTGTCCGGTGTGTTCGTGCCCAGCGGTCCGATGCCCAGCGGTATCAGCAACGAACAGAAATCCAAAGTGCGCCAGGCGTACGCGGAAGGCAAAGCCAATCGCGACGAATTGCTGGAAGCGGAAGCGGCGTCGTATCACTCGGCCGGTACGTGCACGTTCTACGGCACCGCCAATTCCAACCAGATGCTGATGGAGATCATGGGTCTGCATCTGCCAGGCGCGAGTTTTGTCGCGCCGGATACGCCGCTGCGCGATGCGCTCACCGCCGAAGCGGTGCGTCGTTGCGCGGCGTTGGGCAAGGCGGGCGAGCATTTGCCGATCGGTCAGATTGTCGACGAGCGCGCAATCGTCAACGGCGTGGTCGGCCTGCATGCGACGGGTGGCTCCACCAATCATTTGCTGCATCTGGTGGCGATGGCGCAAGCGGCGGGTATCGCGCTGCGCTGGGAAGATTTCGATGCGCTGTCGTCGGTGGTGCCGTTGCTGGCGCGCGTGTATCCGAACGGCTACGCCGACGTGAATCAATTCCACGATGCCGGCGGCATGGCGTTCCTGATCGATCAATTGCTGAGCGCGGGTTTGCTGCACGGCGATGCGCGCACCGTCGCGGGGACGGATCTTTCCGGCTACGCCAAAGTGCCGTCGCTCGATGCTTCGGGTGTGTTGACCTGGATGCCGGTGTCGAAGGAAAGCGGCAATCGCGGCGTGTTGCGCGGCGTGGCCGAGCCGTTTCGCACGGACGGCGGTTTGCGCATGTTGCACGGCAATCTCGGCCGCGCCGTGATCAAGGTGTCGTCGGTGCCGGAAGATCGCCAAGTGATCGAAGCGCCCGCCATCGTGTTTCACGATCAGGATGAAATAAAGCGCGCCTTCGATCGCGGCGAGCTCAATCGCGATTTCGTCGCGGTCGTGCGCTTTCAAGGTCCGCGCGCGATCGGCATGCCGGAACTGCACAAGCTCACGCCGACGCTCGCCGTATTGCAGGATCGCGGGCATCGCATCGCGCTCGTCACCGACGGTCGCATGTCAGGCGCAAGCGGGCGTGTGCCTGCCGCGATTCACGTCACGCCCGAAGCGGACGATGGCGGCCCTATCGCAAAAGTGCGCGATGGCGACATCGTTCGTCTGGATGCGGTGAAAGGAACGCTCGAGGTGTTGGTCAACGCGGAAGAATTCGCCGCGCGCAGCCTCGCCGTCGAAGATCTTTCCAGGCATCAACACGGCATGGGTCGCGAGTTGTTCGGCTTGTTCCGTCGCAATGCCGTCGCGGCAGACCTTGGCGCAGGCGTGCTTTAGCTTTTTACTCCCTCTCCCCTTTGGGGAGAGGGCTGGGATGAGGGGGACAAGGCTTGCCCAGGAATTCATAGAAGCGACGTTACGATTCAACTGCATCGCAAGATTGGCCCCTCACCCTAACCCTCTCCCCCTTAACAAAATTGGTAAACGGGGGAGAGGGGATTGACCTTCGCAAATTTCGAGCATTAGGCATGAATATCGAAACCAAGCAGCAACACGTCGAGGCCACCATGCGTCTGGCGCCGGTCATTCCGGTGGTGATCATCGAAGACGCGCGTCACGCCGTGCCGATGGCGCGCGCCCTGGTGGCCGGCGGCACGCCGGCGATCGAAGTGACGTTGCGTACGCCCTCGGCGCTCGACGCCATTCGCGCCATCGCCGCGGAAGTGGAAGGCGCGGTGGTCGGCGTGGGCACCGTGCTCAATGCCAACGATCTGCAAGCAGCGGAAAAAGCGGGTGCGCGCTTCGCGGTGTCACCCGGCGTATCGCCGAAGTTGCTGGCGGCAGCCGACGACAGCGCCCTGCCCTTGCTGCCCGGCGTCGCCACCGCGAGCGAGGCGATGGCCATGCTCGAACGCGGCTATCGTCATTTGAAGTTCTTCCCCGCCGTACCGGCAGGTGGCGCGAAATTGCTCGGTGCGTGGGCGAGCCCGCTGCCGCAACTGCGCTTCTGCCCGACCGGCGGCATTGCGCTTGCGACGGCTAACGATTTCCTCTCGCTGCCAAACGTGCTGTGCGTGGGTGGCTCGTGGCTCACCCCAAGCGACAAGCTGAAAGCCGGCGATTGGGCCGGCATCGAGCAGCTGGCGCGCGAAGCGGCGGCGCTGAAAGCGAAGTAATCGCGCGCTCGCGCAAGCGAGCCTGTGACTTCTGGGCGGTGAAACTGTCCTGCCTGCTTGCCTAAGCTGGGCGGTCGGCGCGTTGCGCCAGCCATCCCCGGGGAACATCCATGTCCAGCGCCAAGCTTCCGCTCGCTTTCGCTCTCGCCGCCATGCTGCTCGGCAGCGCGTCACACGCCGCCGACAAGAAAGACAAATCGCACGACGACGAACCGAAGCCCGAAGCGGCGTTGCTGCATCCCCAGGCATCGAGCTCCGAGGGTTCGGTATCGGTCGAAGGCAAGCGCATCGCGTACAAAGCCGTGGCCGGCACCATCGTGCTACACGGCAAAGGCGACAAGGAAAACGATCCCACCGTCAGCATGTTCTACGTCGCGTACTTCAAGAAAGGCGACGATGCGTCCAAGCGTCCCATCACCTTTGTCTACAACGGCGGTCCGGGCTCGGCCACGGTGTGGCTGCATATGGGCGCGTTCGGTCCGCGTCGCGTCGTTACCGCTGACGATAGCCACACGCCCGCCGCGCCCTATCAGTTGGTCAACAACGACTACAGCCTGCTCGATGCGTCGGATCTGGTGTTTATCGATGCGCCGGGAGCAGGGTTCAGTCGTTTGATCGCGAACGACGCGGATGCCTCCAAGCGTGACGAGCAAATGAAAGATCGCCGCAAAGAGGTGTACAGCGTCGACGGCGACGGTCATGCCTTCGCGCAATTCATCACACAGTTTCTGACGCGCTACGGCCGTTGGAATTCGCCGAAATATCTGTTCGGCGAAAGCTACGGCACCACGCGTTCGGCGGTGCTCGCCAACGATCTGGAAAACGAAGACAGCGTGGATTTGAACGGTGTGATTTTGCTGTCGCAGATTCTCAACTTCGACACCAGCATCGACGGCCCCGATCAAAATCCCGGCGTCGATCTGCCATACGAGCTGGCCTTGCCCACGTTCGCGGCCACGGCGTATTACCACCATCGCCTGCCGCAGCAGCCGGCGGATCTGGAATCCTTCCTCAAGGAAGTGGAGCAATTCGCGATCGGCGATTACGCGCAAGCGATGATGGCCGGTTCCAATCTCGATGACGCGCGCAAACAAGCCATCGCGGAAAAACTGCATCAGTACATCGGTCTTCCGGTGCCCTATTTGTTGAAGGCGAATCTGCGCATCACCGGCGGCATGTTCGAGCACGAATTGCTCGGCGACAGCGGCGACACCACCGGTCGCCTGGATTCGCGCTTCGCCGGCCCGTCGCTCGATCCGCTGAGCAAGGAAGCCGAATACGATCCGCAGTCGTCCTCGATCAGCTCGGCGTATATCGCGGCGTTCAACAACTACGTGCGCAAGGACCTCAAATTCGGCCAGGATCAGGTCTATCGCGAATTTGCCGACGCCAACGATTGGAACTTCAAACATGACGGCCACGACGGCGCCGTCAACGTGATGCCGGATCTGGCCAAGGCGATGAAGACCAATCCGAATCTGAAGGTGATGCTCAACGGCGGTTACTACGATCTCGCCACGCCGTTCTTCGCGGCGGATTACGAGATGCATCATCTGCCGGTGCAGCCGGAACTGATGAACAACATCAGCTATGACTGGTATCCGTCTGGCCACATGGTGTACGCGCACGAAGCGTCGCTGAAGCTGCTGCACGACAACGCCGCGAAATTCATCGAGCAGACGGATAACGTGACGAAGCACTAACGCGCATCGCGCGTGCTGCATGCCCTCTCTCGTTTCGGGAGAGGGCGCATGATTCCTGATCGATCAGACTGCCACTTCGTATTCGCTCTGCACCAGTCCACTGGCGTACGAACGCGTTGCGATGTGCTTCAGCTTGATGTCGTGTGCGAGCGATCCAAACAACGGAATACCGCTGCCAATCAGCACGGGTACGCGCGTTATCACGAGGCGTTGAATTAGCCCTGCGCGCAAAAATCCTTGGATGGTGAGACCACCATCGACATAGATATGGTGAATGCCTTGTTCACCGAGACTGGCGACGATGTCTTTCGGATCTCCCGACATGCGCTGCACGATGGCGTTGGCAGGCGGCGTCGCTAGCTCGCGCGAACTCAGCACGAAAACGGATTTTTCGCCATACGCCCATCCGTTGAAACCCAGCACGGTCTCGTAGGTTTTTCGTCCTATGACCAGCGCATCCACCGTGCTCATGAACTCGTCGTAGCCATGCGGCTCGCCGCCACCTTCCGGCAAAAAATCGAGACCACCATCGATCCTGGCCATAAAACCGTCGACGCTGACGCCGACAAAGACGGACGCTTTCATCGTGGTGTCTCCCAAGCAAGGGACTCGTGCGAGTATGCTCGCCTTATCTCTCGGGAGAAACACCATGCGTGCCCTCATCGACCGCTACATCGACGCTTACAACCGCATCGATGTCGATGCCATGATCGCCACGATGCACAACGAGGTAATCTTCGAGAACTACACGGCCGGCGTGCTGAGCGTGCGCACCGTGGGCGCTTACGAACTCCGCCATCTAGCGGAAAGCTCCAAGTATCTGTTCTCCGCGCGCCACCAAACCATCACCCGTTACGCGGAATTGGATGGCGTGGCGCATGCGCAAATCCATTTCCAGGGTACATTCGCCATCGATTTGCCCAACGGCGTGCGCGCCGGGCAAAGCATCGCGCTGGATGGTCGCAGCGAATATCGCGAGCGCGATGGATTGCTGATCTACATCGCCGATTTCAGCGAGTGACTGCCATCAGTTGCGCAAATAACTGACGTCGCTGGAACCGTCCGGTTCCGGACGGCGCAGCAGCGCGTTGTACCAGCGGCGCTGCTGCGTAAGATCGCCTTCGATCAACCACTGCGGTTTGTTCGCCACCAAGGCCGCGACCGGTATGCCGTCTTCGTACAACACGCGCGTGCCGGCCAGCGCGGGCAGGCGGTCGCCGGCTAGAACGGTGCCGACGAGGTTCAGCGGATCGCTGCCGCTCAGGCATACGCGCAGTTGTTCCGGCGGTCGTTGCCGCACGCTGCGCAATTGGCCGATCGCTTCAGGTAGCGCGAATTGTTCGCCGACCAAGCCTTCGACGAAACGGCCGCCGCGGATTTCGCCGCGGGCTTCGAGGCGATGGTAGACGCACAACAGTTCGCGCCATGAAGGCAGCCAGGGTGCTTCGCGTTCCAGCAGTTTCCAGAATACGACGCCGTAGCGGCGGAGCAGCACGCGGGCGATGTGTTCGATATTGTCATCGTTGTTGGCGGTTTCGCGCGAGGGGGACGGCGAGGCTTTTCGCACTAATGACCAGCGGCCCGCGTCTTCGATTTCGCTCAGCGCATGCCGGCGCACGCGGCGATGCCGCGGCGATTCGCGCTTGGCTGCGGGTGTAAGCAGGGCGCGCAGACCGGCGAAGCTGTCGGCGGTGACGCGTCCGGCGGAAACCAGTTCGCCCAGCGAATCTTCCAATTCGGTACGAAGCAGATGCGCCGCATCGATCAATTCGTCGAAGAACAAGGCGCCGTGTTCGGCCAATGCATCGGCCACGGCTTGCGCGCGTGACGACAGCAAGGTCTCTTGTTCTTGGTTGCGGTCGGCAATGGCTGTCCAGATGCTCGACTGACGTCGCGGCAGCAACACGATCGGCGTGGCGCGCACGGGACCGTTGCTGCCGCCGCCGCTGCGCAGACGGTTCCAGCCGACGCGCCCGGCGCGGCACAATTCGTCGAGCCAGCGGCTGGAATAATCCTGCATGCGCGACGCAAGCAGTTCGCTTTCCCACGCGCCGGCGGCGGCTTCGAAACCTTCGAACTGATGCAGCACAGCATTCAACGCATCGGGACTGCTAAGTTTCGTGTCCGGCGTGGTGTGCTGCCATTCGAGCAGAAAACGCATCAGATCGCGTCGGCTCACCGGTTCGATTTCGCGGCGCAAGCGACCGATGGTATAGCGATGAATGCGCGCGAGCAGATGGCGTTCGCACCATTCGATTTCGCTCGCGTCCGGCGTGAAGCGGCCCTGCATCACGTAGCCCTCGGATTGCAGGCGAATCAGGGCGAGATCGATGTCGGTGGTTTCGACCTGCATCGACGACGCAAGTGCGGCGACGGTACTTGGGCCCAAGCCGGTGAGTCGGCCGCGCACCAGTTCGAGCAAGGCGTCTTCGCGTGTCCAGGTTTGGGTGGCGTATTCGCTGGGTGCTTCGATGGGTGGTCGCAGCGATACTTGTTCGTGTACCGCGCGCCACATCGGAAGTTTTTCGGCGCAAATCCAGACGCCGCGCGAGGCTGCCTCCTCACCCCCGCCCTCTCCCCGGAGGGGGGAGGGAGTTAGGAGCGTGGCACGATGGGCTTTCGCGAGTTTATGTAATGCATCGAGCCAGCCGGTGTTCGACTCGGCTTCTTCGGCTGTAACGAAGCCGAGGACGTTAAGTGCCTCGTGCATCTCATCCGCACTGCGCACTTCCGGCCACGCTTCGCCGCGCACAGCGGAAATCGCTTCCGAATCGAGCCGCGCGAGATCGTCGGTATCTTCGATGCCGTTCCAATGGCGCGTCTGCACGGCGCGCGTGCGGCGCTCTTCCAGCGGCGCATCGTCAAGAAATGCGTATGGCGCGGCGTTAAGCACTTCGCTGGCGAGCGGGCTGGGTGCGGTGAGGTCGCGCGCGACGACAGTAATCGCACCCGATTCCAGATTTTTCAGAATGGCGAGCAGGCCATCCACGTCCATCGCTTCGCGCAAGCAGTCGTGCATGGTCTGATTGACCAGCGGATGATCGGGAACCTCCCGTTCGCCGACGATGTTTTCCAGACATGCCACTTGATCGGGAAACACGGTTGCGAGCAAGTCTTCGCTCTTCATGCGCTGCAAAGGCGCCGGTACTTTCTTGCCGCCGGCATAGCGCGGCAGCGCCAACGCGGTGACGGCATTCCAACGCCAACGCACCGGAAACAGCGGCGCATCGAGCAGCGCTTGCACCAACACGTGTTCGGCGGTGTTGCTGTGCAAATATTGCGCGACTTCGATCAGCGGAAAACTGTGGCTGGTGGAAAGCGACAAGACAATCGCGTTTTCCGTCGCCGCCGCTTGCAGTTCGAAATTGAATTGGCGACAGAAACGTTTGCGCAGCGCCAAACCCCACGCCTTGTTGATGCGGCTTCCCCACGGCGTATGAATCACCAACTGCGTGCCGCCGGATTCGTCGAAGAAACGCTCGAACACCAGCGTTGATTGCGTCGGCATCACGCCTAACGCGGCCTTGGCCTTGGCGAGATATTCCACGATTTGCTGCGCGGCGGCTTCGTTCAAGCCAAGCGCTTCGCGTAGCCATTCGAACGCCGATTGCACGCCGCCCGCGTCGATGCGCGCGACCACTTCCTCGCGAAAGCGCGAGACGCCCAGCGACAATTCGTTGCTGCGCCCCGGCGCTTCGCCCAGCCAGAACGGGATACTCGGCGGCGCGCCTTGCGCATCTTCCACGCGAAGACGATCGCGCTCCACGCGCAGGATGCGATAGCTGGTGTTGCCAAGCTGGAAGATATCGCCGGCCATGCTTTCGATGGCGAAATCTTCGTTCACCGTACCGACGATGGTGGCTTGCGGCTCCATCACCACCAAATAATCGGCGGTATCTGGAATCGTGCCGCCGGAAGTGACGGCAGTAAGTCGCGCGCCGCGGCGCGCACGCAAGGCGTGATGCACGGCGTCGCGATGAATGTAGGCGCCGCGTGGGCCGCGTCGCGTGGTGAAGCCGTCCGCGAGCATGCGCACCACCGTGGTAAATGTTTCGCGCGGCAGCGAACGATAGGGGTACGCACGGCGAACTAGATCGAACAGCGCGTCTTCGTCCCATTCGGCGCACGCGACTTCCGCCACGAGTTGCTGAGCCAGTACATCGAGCGGTTGCGGAGGTTGCACCAGCGTGTCGAGTTCGCCGCGCCGCACGCAGTCGAGCATGGCGGCGCATTCCACCAGATCGTCGCGACTGGTCGGGAATAGGCGCGCTTTCGGCGTGCCGTTCACCGCGTGGCCGGAGCGGCCGGCGCGTTGCAAAAACGCGGCGATCGAGCGTGGCGAAGAAAGTTGGCAGACGAGGTCGACATCGCCGATATCGATACCCAGTTCCAGCGACGCGGTGGCGACCAGTACTTTCAACGCGCCGCGCTTGAGACGCTGCTCGGCATCCAGGCGATGTTCTTTCGCAAGGCTGCCGTGATGTGCGGCGACGGCTTCGTGTCCGAGACGTTCGGACAAATGTCGTGCGAGACGCTCGGCCATGCGTCGTGTGTTGACGAAGACGAGCGTGGTGCGATGTTGTTCGACCAGTTGCGCGAGTTGGTTGTAGACGAGGTCCCACGTGTCGTTCGACATCACCGCGTCGAGCGGTACCGGCGGCACGTCGATGGCGAGATCGCGTGCGCGGGTGTGGCCCACATCGATGATGGTGCATGCATTCTCCCTCTCCCCTCCGGGGAAAGGGTCGGGGTGAGGGGCCGCCCTTGCGAAGAGGTCGGAAATATAGGGCTTTGGTGCTTTTGCATCTTTAAGCGAGGTTGACCCCTCACCCCAACCCTCTCCTCGCTCCTCAAAGCCGGGGCCATCCATGGCCCCTCCCCGCGTGCCCCGGAGGGGAGAGGGAGCCAAGCCGGCGCCCTCGCCTACTAAAAACCTTGCGACATCTTCGATCGGCTTTTGCGTCGCCGACAAACCGATGCGCTGCAACGGTCGCTGGCACAACGCTTCGAGCCGCTCCAACGTCAACGACAAATGCGCACCGCGTTTGCTCGCGGCCACGGCATGAATTTCATCCACGATCACGCTGCGCACGCTTTTCAACATCTCGCGGCCGGACAGCGAACCCATCAACACGTACAGCGATTCCGGCGTCGTCACCAGAATATGCGGCGGCGCTTTGCGCATCAGATTGCGCTCGGCTTGCGGCGTATCGCCGGTGCGCACGGCGGTGCGGATCGGTGCGTCGGGCAAACCTTGTTTTTCGAGCTCGGCGCGAATGCCTTCGAGCGGCGCTTCGAGATTGATATGGATGTCGTTCGACAACGCCTTCAACGGCGAGACGTACACGACGCGCGTTTCGTCGGGCAACGTGCCGCCGCGCGCGACGCTTTCCTGCACCAGTTGATCGATCGCCGCGAGAAACGCGGTCAGCGTTTTACCCGAACCGGTCGGCGCCGCAACGAGTGTGTGCCGCCCTGCCCTGATTTCCGGCCATGCGCCGGCCTGCGCGGACGTCGGCGCGGGAAACGTGGCGTCGAACCACGCGGAAACGGCAGGATGGAAATCGCGCAGGGGCATGATCGATGGCCCGCGGCCGTGCGGGTTGGAAGGATGGATCATACATAGGGCCGGATCGTGGCGCGGCAATGGCGTGGGGCTTGATCCTTGCGCCTGATCGTCTCATCCAATGAGACGATCGTTACGCAGCGCGCTGACCGAAATACCGTGCCGGCGGATGGCCGAAACAGCGCCGAAACATGGCGATAAAGGCGCTCGTGCTGGCGTAGCCCAACCCATCGGCGACCGCCGCGACGGGGTGCCCGTCCGCTAGCTGTTCAAGTCCTTTGGTCAGCCGCGCCTGCTGGCGCCATTGCGCAAAACTCAGCGCGGTTTCCGCCCGGAACAAGCGGCTGAGCGTGCGTGCGGAAAGACCTGCCCAGGCGGCCCAGTCTTCCAAGCTGCGGTTGTCCTGCGGTTGCTCCAGCACGGCTTGGGCGATGCGCAGCAGGCGGCGATCGATCGGCATCGGCAGATGCAACGGTTCGTGGGGAGCATGGCGGATCTCGTCCAGCAACACCGCCATCACCCGCTCCTGGCGCTCGTTGAGTTCGTCGATCCAGGTCCACGAGCTGGCGCGATGCACCAGCTCGCGCATCACAGGGTTTACGCCGATCACGCACGGGGTGCTGGGCAGACACGGGCTGGAGTCGGGATGAAGAAACACGCCCCAGCCGGTAAGCGGACCGCTGATGCTGACTTTGTGCAGTTCGCCGGGTGGCATCCAGCCGGCGCGATGCGGCGGCAGCAGCCACGAGCCGTGCGCGGTATGGACGTGAACGAGGCCGCTTTCCACGCAGAAAAATTGCCCGCGCGCATGACTGTGCCAGTCGTATTGCTGGGTTTCTTGCTTGTATTCGCTGATGGCTTCGCCGTCATCCCAATAAGCAATAACGCCCGGCCCATCCAGGCGCTCGATCAGCTCGTAGAGCTCCTGTTTTGTCCGCTGCATGGCCGAATCTCGACATTATTTGGCCAAATGACGTTATCAGCTTGGCCGTCAGTTTGTCTAAGCTTCCTTCTCCCGACCGATAAACCGGGCCTTCCCGCCGCTGCCGCCGCTCGCGGCATTTCTCAAACCCAGGGGTTGCCGATGACTGCGCGCATTGGCGCAGACACGTTCCTGGGCGCCACATGTCGGTCACAACACGCCTCATTCGTCCGTCTTTATGAGCGATCCGCTGCACGAAGAAAGGAAAGGCCATGTCCCCGATTCAACTGATTTCCGTGAAAACCGACATCTCCAAGTCCCCGCTGGAAACCTTTGTCGCCTGTGCCCACCAAATGCTCGACCCCGCTACGCCCGAAGCCGTCCGCCGCGCCATGGAGCCGCGTTTGCTGGCTCAATTGCCGACGTTGCGCGCTTTAGGCGTCTTCGACCTGTTCGAACTGCGCGATGCCGCTCTGCGCACCTGGCTCAACGACGAGCTGGCCGAGCTGGTCTCCCCAGGCCGGTAATCATTCATCTCTGACCATTTGCTGAAACAATAGGTGCGTAACTTATATTTGCCTTGACAAATATTACGGAGGCAATAAAATGCCGGTCCTATGAATACCGGACCGCTCGTTACCCCTACCAGCCAGGAAAGCCTTGGCGTGCTGATCGGCCTCGTCCGCGCAGAGTTGGTGCGCGGCATCGAGGCGGAAATCGCCGCCAAGGGCCTGGATCTCCGCTTCACTCAGTTTCTGATCCTCAAGCGTCTTGCCGTGCTCGGGCCGATGTCGGCGACCGAGCTGGCGCGCTCGGTGGAACTGGACGGCGGCGCCATGACGCGCCAGCTCGATCAGCTTGAGGGCAGGGGGTATCTGCGTCGTTGCCCGCACGAGCAGGATCGACGCGCATTGCGTATCGAACTCACCGACGCCGGCAGAGCGCTGTGGCAACAACTCACCGGTTGCAACGAACGCGTGCTGGACGCGGCGCAGAAAACGCTGAGCGAAATTGAGCGCGAGCAGCTGCACGATTATCTGAGTCGTGTGTTGCTTGCGTTGCGGGAAAGAAAATAACGGGCCGCACAGAACGGCCCATCACGCAAACCACGGATGGTTTGCCATGAATCGAGCACGCGATGTTTCGATTCATCGGAGCCGAACCGGACGCACATCCGATTCGGCGCGTTGCGAAAGCGCAGGCACGCGCCTTCTCAACACACTGCAACTTGATTTCAAACTTCGAGATTGAAAGCCATGCGTCTGCACATTCTTGCGGCTGCTGTCGGACTGACCTTCGCTCTTGCCGGCTGCGCGACCAGCGGCGGCTTGCATCCGAACGGATCGCTGACCGATCCGTCGTCGCTCAAAGCCGAGCGCAGTCTAGCGAACGTCAACGTATCCGAAGCCGCCTGGCCGAAGGACGATTGGTGGACGGGCCTGGGCGATCCCCAGCTCAACACGCTGATCGCCGAAGCGTTGCGCGATAACCCGAGTCTGGTCGAAGCCGATGCGCGCGCGCGTCAGGCGCAAGCCGCCGCCAACGCGGCCGATGCGTCGCGCCAGCCGTCGGCAAGCGTGGGCGCCAGCTTCGCCGAAGCGCGCATTCCCACCTCCATTCCCGCGCTCGGAAACGGTCACGTCGGCGCCGCCAAATACGTGTACGGCAGCTTCAAGTGGGATCTGGATTTGTGGGGCGGTCAGCGCGCCGTGTGGGAAGCTTCTGTGGGCCAGCTGCGCGCCGCGGAAGTGGATGCGCAAGCTGCGCGCATCGAATTGTCGACCAATCTTGCGCGCGCTTACGTGCAACTCGGCTATGCGTTCGCGCAGCAGGATGTTGCGACTGCCGAATTGAAGCGCGCGAACGACGCGCGCGATCTCACGCGGCAACGTGTGTCGGCCGGCATCGACAATCAGATGCAGCTCAAGCAAAGCGATTCGGAAGTGGCGAGTGCGGAAGGGCAGAAGGCGCAAGCCGATCGCGCCGTCGACGCATCGCGTTCGGCGTTGTCGGTGTTGCTCGGCAAAGGACCGGATCGCGGTTTGGATATCGCGCGTCCGCAATTGCTGCCGCCGACTGCGTTGAGCGTTCCGTCCAATCTGCCGGTGGAATTGGTTGGTCATCGCGCCGATCTGGTCGCGGCGCGTTGGAATGTCGAAGCCGCAAGCAAAAATATCAAAGCGGCGAAGACGGAATTCCTGCCGAACGTCAACATCGGTGCAATGGCGGGCCTGATCAATCTGGGCGGCGCTAATTTGTTCTCGCTGCAGAATCGCTTTTACGAAGCGGCGCCCGCGATCAGCCTGCCCATCTTCGACGGCGGTCGTCGCCGCGCGAATTTGAACAGCAAAGACGCGCAATACGATCTCGCCGTCGCGCATTACAACAAGACGCTTGTGTCCGCCGTCAACGAAGTGTCCGACGACTACGACGCCATCGCTTCCTCGCAACAGGAAATCGCCGCGCAGCAACGCGCGCTCGATGCCGCCAACGATGCGTGGAAGCTGGCCGAACAACGTTACAAAGCCGGCATCGGCAGTTATCTGGAAGCACTCAGCGTGCGCCAGGAATTGCTCGCTGCCGAACAGCGCATGGCCGCCCTGCAAGCGCAGCAAAGCGACCTCAATGTGCAATTGATCCAGGCGCTCGGCGGCGGATTCCGTCCGCAAGCCGACGCCGAACAACTCTCTTCCAAATAATCATCTAGCGTTACCGAGGCAGACATCATGTCCAGTCCGAACCCCAATACCGCCGACACCGCTGTCGTGCAGGCGCCGCCCGCCAACAATCGGCGCGGCATCCTGTTGCGCGTGCTGATGGGCTTGCTTGTACTCGCCGCCATTGGCTGGGCGATTTGGTATTTCATCGTGGGCCGTTGGTACGAAGGCACCGACGATGCCTACGTCAACGGCAACATCGTGCAGATCACGCCGCG
This sequence comes from Dyella sp. 2HG41-7, assembly GCF_021390675.1. NCBI lineage: Bacteria > Pseudomonadati > Pseudomonadota > Gammaproteobacteria > Lysobacterales > Rhodanobacteraceae > Dyella > Dyella sp. 2HG41-7. Next base: position 77,661 of record NZ_JAJEJV010000004.1, on the reverse strand, counting down.
TATCGCCGGCACGGTCGTCAGCATCGGCGCCGACGACGGCGACCTGGTGAAGCAGGGCGATGTGCTGGTGCGTCTGGATAAATCCGACGCCGATGTGGAACTGCAGCGCGCCAGCGCGAATCTCGCCAACACCGTGCGCCGCGTGCGCGGTTTGTACAGCACCGTGCAAGGCGCACAAGCGCAGGTTGCGGTGGAAAAGGTGGCGCTGCAGAAGGCGCAGGCCGACTTCAACCGTCGTCGCGATCTCGCCAAGAGCGGTGCGATCTCCAACGAAGAGTTGGCGCATGCGCGCGACGCGCTCACTTCCGCGCAGAGCGCGTTGGCGACGTCCCAACAGCAATTGCAAACCAACCAAGTGTTGGTCGACGACACGGTGGTCGCCTCGCATCCGGACGTCAAAGCCGCTGCCGCCGCGTATCGCGCCGCGTATCTGGACGACGTGCGAACCGTGATGGTCGCACCGGTGACGGGTTATGTCGCCAAGCGCACCGTGCAGGTGGGTCAGCGCGTACAGCCGGGCGCCGCGTTGATGGCGGTGGTGCCGCTGCACGAAGTGTGGGTGGATGCCAACTTTAAGGAAACGCAGCTTACCCAGATGCGCATCGGCCAATCGGTGGAAATCACTTCCGACGTCTACGGCGGCTCGGTGAAGTACAAGGGCAAGGTACAGAGCCTGGGCGTGGGCACGGGCAGCGCGTTCTCGTTGTTGCCGGCGCAGAACGCGACGGGCAACTGGATCAAGATCGTGCAGCGCATTCCGGTGCGCGTGGTGTTCACCGATCCGTCGCAGCTCGATCAGCATCCGTTGCGCATCGGCATGTCGTTGGATACCAGCGTGAACCTGCACGACCAGAACGGCCCGACGCTGTCGCAAACGCCGCGCACGGTGCCGCTCTTCAGCACCGACGTGTACCAGAACCAGCTTGTTGCGGCGAACGAGCAGATCGAGCAGATCATTCACGCCAATATGGGCAAGTGAGGCGAGGAATCGGGAATAGGGCAGCGCAAACCGTGACGCATCGCGCGACGGATTCGTTTCTCCATTCCCTGTTTTCCTTTTCCCAGCTCAACGAGCGATATTCATGAATACGCATTTCCGTCCACCCAACCTGGTACTTGCGACGATCGGTTTGTCGCTGGCCACGTTTATGCAGGTGCTGGACACCACCATCGCCAACGTGTCGTTGCCGACCATCGCCGGTAATTTGGGCGTGAGCTCGGATCAAAGTACGTGGGTGATTACCTCGTTTGCGGTCAGTAACGCGATCGCCTTGCCGCTCACCGGCTTCCTTACGCGCCGCTATGGCGAGGTGAAGCTGTTCGTTTCGGCGACGTTGCTGTTCTCCGTCGCGTCGCTGTTGTGCGGTATCGCGCAGAGCATGGGCATGCTGATTTTATTCCGCACGCTTCAAGGTGCGGTGGCGGGCCCGATGTATCCGATCACGCAGGCGCTGCTGCTGTCGATCTATCCGCCCAATAAACGACCTATGGCGCTGGCCTTGCTCGCGATGGTGACGGTGGTGGCGCCGATTGCCGGCCCGATTCTTGGCGGCTGGATTACCGACAACTATTCGTGGCCATGGATTTTCTTTATCAACGTGCCGATCGGTATTTTCGCCAGCATGGTGGTCGCCAATCAGCTGCGCTTGCGAGAAGTGGTCACGCATCGGCCGAAGATCGACTATGTCGGCTTGATCACGTTGGTGGTTGGTGTCGGCGCGTTGCAGGTGGTGCTGGACAAAGGCAACGACGAAGACTGGTTCAATTCCACTTTTATCATTATCACCGCCCTTATTTCGGCGATTGCGATTGCGATCTTCCTGATCTGGGAGTTGACCGACAAGGAACCGATCGTCGACTTGAAGTTGTTCCGTCACCGCAACTTCCGCATGGGTACGATCGCGTTGGTGCTGGCGTACGCCGCATTCTTCGCCATCGGTTTGCTGGTGCCGCAGTGGTTGCAGATCAACCTCGGTTACACGGCGACATGGGCGGGTTTCGCCACTGCCCCGTTGGGCGTGTTGCCGGTATTGCTCACCTTTATCGTGGGCAAGTACGCCACGCGCTTCGATTTGCGTTTGCTCACCAGTGGCGCCTTCGTGATCATGGGCGCGACCTGCTTCTTGCGCTCAAACTTCTATATCGGTATCGACTTCGAACACGTTGCACTCGTGCAGTTGCTGCAAGGTCTGGGCGTTGCGTTCTTCTTTATGCCGGTGACGACGATCTTGCTGTCGGATCTGCAGCCGCACGAAATTGCCGCGGGCGGCGGCGTGGCGACCTTCCTGCGTACCGTGGGCGCCAGCTTTTCCGCATCGCTTACGACGTTCCTTTGGCAGCGTCGCGGCGTGTTGCATCATTCGCAGCTCACTGAGCAGATCACGCCGTACAACCAGGACGTACAGCAGGCGATAGGGCAGGTCGGCGATTCGCAGGGTGTGATGGCGGCGCTCAATCAATCGATCACGCTGCAGGGACTGCAGATCTCCTTCAACGAGATCTTCTATGCGCTGGGTTGGATCTTCCTGTCGCTGATCGTGGTGATTTGGATGGCCAAGCCGCCGTTCGCCGCGAAAGCCGGGGCAGGCGGCGGCGGGCACTGACGGCCTCGACGTAGAATCCGAAAATGACAACGGCCCCGATTGGGGCCGTTGTTGTATGCGCAAAACGAAAACGTTGGATCAGAACGCGATGCCGACCAGCGCCATCGTCTCGCCGCGGTTGGGCTCGTGAATGCCGCCGTTGGAGATATGGCGAACGCCGACGCTCCAATGATCGCCCTGATAACCAAAGGTGGTGCTGAATTCATACGCGCTGCTCAGCGCTTCGGTTTTGCCGGTGTGCACGGTCGGCTGCTCGCTGACAAAGAGCCGTCGATACCACGCATTCGCCGGACCGTAGTGCACGCGGATGCCTGCGCTCACCAGGCCGATATCGTCACGGGTGGTGTAGCGGCTGTTGTCGTAGCGCCGGAGACTGCGCCCGCCGATCCAGCCGGCAGTGATATCGGGCGACCAGCTGAAATTGCTGCTGCCGAACTGGTGTTCGTCGAAGATCACTTCGCCGAACGCGGCAGGCGCGCTGTAGCTGTCCATGTAGCTGACGCCGCCTTGCAATTCGAAGCGCGCCGCCATGGCGGGAAGAGCCGGTAAAGCGAACATCAGCACGGTGGCCAAGCCGCGTGTGAGGGGGTGCATTCGCATTCGGTTACCTGTGGGGTAGGTTATGGTGTTTATGTACTCAATAGTTTACAAATGATTAAGGCTTACGACTACCCAGATTTAGGCTATTTCGTGCAACGCAGCGTTGCCCAGGCGTACATAAATCAAAAACGACAGTTTGGCGTAAGCAAACACTTGCGCCAGATACGTCAGAACCTTTGGTTGTCCTAGGTTGGATCGACCGCTTCTATGGAGGCAGGCGCCGTCACCTCAAGTAGGGCGACCCCTGCTTGGCGGCATGCTACGCCTGTCCCTTCGCCAATGTCTTGGACGCTAAACACTGCGCTATGTCTAAAAATGCATGGACCATGGGGTCGTTGGCGTCGTCGCGATAGATCGCCCAGACTGCCGTCGCGGCTTCCATATGCGCCACGGGCCGATAGACCACGTTCTCCACGATCATCCGCTGCACCGAACCCGGCAACACCGCCACGCCGAAGCCCCCGGATATAAGGCCGATAATCGTCGGCAGTTCGCGCACCTCGTAAAGAATGCGCGGATTGAATCCGGCGCGCGTGCAGAGCGCGATCACTTCGTCGTACAGGCGCACGCCGAGGCTGCGCTGATAAAAAATAAAATCTTCGTTGGCGAGCTCGCTGATATCGATCGGCCCTTCTTTGGCCGCGAGCGGATTGCTGGAGTGCATGACGACCGTGAGCGAATCTTTGAAGAGCTCGATGGCCTTGATGCTCGCGGGCAACGTGTCGGGACGGATTACGCCGACATCGATCAGCCCTTGTTCCAACGCATCGATCTGATGCGAGGTCGCCATTTCGTGGATCACCAGGCGCACATCGGGCAGGCGCTCGCGAAAGCGCGCCAACACGCGCGGTACCACCACGGTGAACGGGCCGGACGACATCAAGCCCAGATGCAATTCGCCCAGCTCGCCGCGCTGCGACCGCGCCACCGATTCGGCCGCGCGCTCGGCTTGCGTGAGCAAGGTGCGTGCACGCGGCAATAACGCGCTGCCTGCACTGCTCAGCGCGATGCCGCGACCTTTGCGCTCGAAAAGTTTCGCGCCCAGGCGCTGCTCCAGCGCATGAATCTGCTGGCTGAGCGGCGGCTGCGAAATGCCTAATCGTTCGGCGGCGCGGCCGAAATGCAATTCGTCGGCCACCGTGACGAAATACTTCAGATGCCGAAGCTCCAGATAATCATTCGTCATGCGTATTGAGCCATTCGCCGTGCTGTATCGATCTTAGCAACTCGTACAACTAACCTTCACATATTACAGATGGCGAGGGCCTTTCCCCGAGGCCTCCGCCCATTGTGATACCCGCAACTATGTATTACGCGGAGCGCGCGATCGCCTACTGCGACCGCCGTCGACCCCGATACGCCGCTTCGCATCGTGACGCAGCGTGAAAGGGACGCTCCGCCTCCCCAATCCTGGAGCACATCCACATGGTGAGGATTGTACGGCTTGCGCTGGAGCGGCCTTATACCTTCGTCGTTCTTGCGTTGCTGATTCTGATCGTCGGGCCGCTGGCCGCGCTGCGCACGCCTACGGATATTTTTCCCGATATCAAGATTCCCGTGATCGCCGTGGTGTGGCAGTACACCGGGCTGCCTCCGGATCAGATGGCCGGTCGCATCGCCTCGCCGTTCGAGCGCGTGCTCACCACTACGGTCAACGATGTCGAGCACATCGAAGCCAAGTCGATTGCTGGTTATGGAATCATCAAGATCTTCTTCCAGCCGAACGTGAATATCGCGACCGCCAACGCGCAGGTGACGGCAGTCTCGCAGACGCTGCTCAAACAGCTGCCGCCGGGCGTCACGCCGCCGCTGATTCTCAACTACAACGCGTCGACCGTGCCGATTCTTCAGCTCGCGCTATCGGGCAAAGGATTGAGCGAGCAGAACCTGGGCGATCTCGGCCAGAACATTCTGCGTCCGCAGCTCGTATCGGTGCCCGGCGCGGCCATTCCATATCCGTATGGCGGCAAGACGCGTCAGGTGCAGATCGACGTCGATTCGGCCGCGCTACAGGCGCGCGGCCTTTCCGCACAAGATGTCGCCAATGCGCTCGCTGCGCAAAATCTGATCGTGCCGGTCGGCACGCAGAAGATCGGCTCGTTCGAATACACGTTGAACCTCAACAACTCGCCGTCCGACATCAATGAGCTCGGCAATCTGCCGATCAAGCAAGTGAACGGCACCACGATCTATATCCGCGATGTGGCCCACGTGCGCGACGGCTCGCCGCCGCAGACCAATATCGTGCACGTGGATGGCAATCGTTCGGTGCTGCTTACGATTCTCAAGAACGGTTCGGCCTCAACGCTCGCGATCGTCGCGGGCATCAAGCAGCGCTTGGCCGATAGCAAAGGCTTGTTGCCGGATAATCTGAAGGTTGCACCCATCGGCGATCAGTCGATCTTTGTGCGTGCGGCCATCACCGGTGTGGCGCGCGAAGGCGTGATCGCCGCGGCCCTCACCAGTTTGATGATCCTGCTGTTCTTGGGTAGCTGGCGTTCCACCGTGATTATCGCCGTGTCGATTCCGTTGGCAATTCTCGGTGCGATTGCGTTGCTTTCCGCATTTGGCGAAACGCTCAACATCATGACGCTCGGTGGCCTCGCGCTGGCGGTGGGTATTCTAGTGGACGACGCCACCGTCACCATCGAGAACATCAACTGGCATCTTGAGCACGGCAAGGATGTGGAGACGTCGATCCTGGACGGCGCACGCCAGATCGTGACCCCAGCATTCGTGTCGCTGCTGTGTATCTGCATCGTGTTCGTGCCGATGTTCTTCCTCGACGGCGTCGCGCGCTTCCTATTCGTGCCGATGGCCGAAGCGGTGATGTTCGCGATGGTGTGCTCTTTCATCCTCTCGCGCACGCTGGTGCCGACGATGGCGAAATTTCTGCTCAAGCCGCATGCGCCGCATGTGGGCGAACAGGGCGCGCATGTCGCGCCGTCGCCGTCGCGCAATCCGCTCGTTCGCTTCCAGCGCGCGTTCGAAGCGCGTTTCGAACGCATTCGCAGCGTGTACCACGGCGTGCTTGAACTAGCGCTTGAACATCGCCGGCCGTTCGTAATGGGCTTTCTCGCCTTCGTGCTGGTGTCGTTCCTGCTGGTGCCGTTTCTGGGTCGCAACTTCTTTCCGGATGTGGATGGGGGCCAGATCTTGATGCACGTGCGCGCGCAAGTCGGCACCCGCGTGGAAGACACGGCCAACTTGTTCAATCAAATCGAGAACACCATCCGTACGGTGGTTCCACCGGACGAATTGGGTACGGTGGTGGACAACATCGGCGTGTCCGGCAGCGGCATCAACACCACGTACAACAACACCGGTCTGGTCGGCGAACAGGATGGCGATATCCAGATCGCTTTAAACGAAGGACATCGTCCGACAGCGGAATACGTGCGCAAGCTGCGCGAAATTCTGCCGCGCTTGTATCCCAGCGCGACGTTCTCGTTTCCGCCTGCGGATATCGTGAGTCAGATTCTGAACTTCGGCGCGCCCGCGCCGATCGATCTGCAAATTCGCGGTCCCAATCTAGCCGCCAATTTCGCCTACGCGAACTCGTTGCTTGGACAGATCAAGCGTATTCCCGGCATTGTCGATGCGCGTATTCAAGAGTCGCAGGCCAATCCCGGCTTCGACGTGAATGTGGATCGCACGCAGGCGCAGTTGCTCGGCATCACCGAGCGCGATGTCACCAACAGTCTGGTGGTGAATCTTGCCGGCTCGAGTCAGGTCGCGCCGACGTTCTGGTTGAATCCGACCAACGGCGTGTCGTACCCGATCGTGATGCAGACGCCGCAGTACGCATTGGACAGCCTCGCGCAATTGCGCAATCTGCCGATCAACGGCGCCAACGGCAATGCGCAAGTGCTCGGTGGATTGGTGACGCTGAAACGCACCAATACCAATGCCGTGATCGATCAATACGATATTCAATCGGTGGTGCAGATCTACGCGGCGACGCAAGATCGCGATCTCGGCGCCGTCGCCGCCGACGTGCAAAAAGTGATCGACGGCACCGCGAAACAGCAGCCCAAGGGCGCGCACGTCGTTTTGCTCGGGCAGGTGCAAACCATGAACAGCGCCTTCACCGGCCTGATATTCGGCCTGCTCGGCGCGGTGGTGCTGATCTATCTGTTGATCGTGGTGAACTTCCAGTCGTGGAGTGATCCGTTCGTGATCATCACCGCGCTCCCCGCCGCGTTGGCCGGTATCGTGTGGATTCTTTTCGCCACGCACACACCGTTGTCGGTGCCTGCGTTGACGGGCGCGATCATGTGCATGGGCGTCGCTACCGCCAACTCGATTCTGGTGGTGAGCTTCTGCCGCGAACGTCTAGCCGAACACGGCAATGCCACCGTCGCGGCGCTTGAAGCGGGCTTTACGCGCTTCCGCCCTGTGTGCATGACCGCGCTGGCCATGATCATCGGCATGGCGCCAATGGCGCTGGGACTCGGCGAAGGCGGCGAACAAAACGCACCGCTGGGTCGCGCGGTGATCGGCGGCCTGATCTTCGCCACCTGCGCCACGCTGCTGTTTGTGCCTGTCGTGTTCAGCATCATCCACGCGCGTCATAGCCATGCCGCGAAAAAGGAAGACGCATCCGGAGAACCAAGCTATGTCGTCTGAAGCCATGATTCACTCCAGCGAAAAGCCGTCCAAGCGCGGTTTGCGTTTGACCGGCATCGTCACCGGCACGGTCCTGATCGCCATCGTGGTGATCGGTTTGGTGACGCGCGCCACGCAAGCGAACAGCCTTAAAACGTGGACGCAGCAACAGGCCGTTCCCACGGTCACCGTGATCATGCCGGCGCCTGGCAAATCGGGTCCCGTGCTGGATCTGCCCGGTCAGCTGGAGGCGTACACGCGCGCGCCGATCTACGCGCAAGTCAGCGGTTATCTGAAAGAGTGGAAAACGGATATCGGCACGCCGGTAAAGTCGGGCGAACTGCTCGGCGAAATTTCCACGCCGGAACTCGACCAGCAGCTTGAGCAAGCGCGCGCGGATCTCGCCAGCGCCAAAGCCAATGCCGATCTCGCGGGCGTAACGGCCAAACGTTGGCAAGCCATGTTGAGCAGCGATTCGGTTGCGCAACAGGATGTCGATCAGCGCACCGCCGATTACGCTGCCAAAGTCGCACAGATGAAAGCGGCGCAGGCTAACGTCGATCGCTTGCAGGCCGCGAAGGCTTTCGCACGCATCGTTGCGCCGTTTGACGGCGTAGTCACGGCACGCGACACCGATGTCGGCGCGTTGATCAATGCCGGTGGCGGCACGGGGCCGCAACTGTTCGTGGTGTCGGATATCCATAAGTTGCGTGTATACGTGCAAGTGCCGCAGCGTTATGGTCCGTCCATCCGCCCAGGCAGCGACGCCGCGCTCGTTGTGCCCGAATATCCGGGACGCACGTTCCACGCGAAAGTCGTCGCCACGTCGAATGCGGTGAATGCAACATCCGGCACGACACTTGTGCAATTGCAAGTCGACAATGCCAACGGCACCTTGATGCCCGGCGCCTTCGCGCACGTGCGTTTCGATCTCCCGGTCGACGACACCGCGCTACGCGTGCCGGCAAGTTCGTTGATTTTCGACAACGCCGGTTTGCGCGTCGCCACGCTTGGCGAAGGCGACAAAGTCGCGTTCAAGAAAGTCAGCATTCTTTACGACTACGGCAAAACGGTCGAAATCGGCTCCGGCCTGAGCGCAGGCGATCGCGTGATCGATAGCCCGCCCGACGGCATCAAGGACGGCGACGCCGTGAAGATCGCAACCGAAGACGCCACGGCCAAGTCGCATGAAAAAGCGTGAGTCGCTGTTAGCTTTCGTTATCGCCGCCGCGTTGGTGAGCGGTTGCTCGCTGGCGCCGCATTATCAACCGCCGGCTACGCCCAAAGCGGCGACATATCAGGACATGGGCCCTTGGGTATCGGCGCAGCCGTCCGATCAAGAAATGCGCGAAAACTGGTGGCATCGTTATGACGATGCCGAACTGGATGCGTTGCAGACCAAGTTGCTTGCCAACAACGCCGATCTCGCCGCAGCGCTCGCGCACTACCAGCAGGCCCAGGCGTTCAGTGCGCAAGCGCATTCGGAATTGTTTCCGCAGATCGGCCTTGGCGCCGACGCGCAGCGTCAGCGGCAATCCAAGCACGCGCCGCCATTGCGCAATCCGGCCGCGCCGTCGGATTACAACAGTTACACCGTCGGTGCGCAGGCCAGCTATGAGGTCGATCTGTGGGGCCGTGTGCGCAATTCGGTGGAAGCCGGGCGTGACAATGCGCTGGCTGCCGCGGCCGATCTGGCGTCAGCGCAACTGAGCCTGCAGGCTCAGCTTGCGGACAACTACATGCAGCTGCGCGGCCTCGATCAACAGATCGCTCTGTTGCAGCAAACGATGCAGGCCTACGAAAAGGCGTTGAAACTTACGCAGACTTTGCATGCTGGCGGCATCGTGTCCGGCCTCGACGTATCGCGCGCGCAGACGCAGCTTTCCGACGCGCGTTCGCAATGGTCGCAAACGGTCGCGCAACGCGTGTTGATCCAAGATGCAATCGCCGTGCTGGTCGGTGAGAACGCCGCCAACTTCAACTTGCCGGTGCAGAGCGAATCGATTGCGGTGCCAGTGATTCCATTGGACGTGCCGTCGACGCTGCTGCAACGTCGTCCAGATGTCGCCGCCGCGGAGCGTCGTGTCGCTGCGGCAAATGCCGGCATCGGTGTCGCGCGCGCGGCGTGGTTCCCATCGTTGACGCTCAACGCGCAAGCGGGATTCCAAAGCACGGGCTGGGCGAATCTGCTCACCGCGCCGAATCGCATCTGGGCGCTCGGACCCGCGCTTGCGTACGACCTGTTCGACGGCGGCTATCGCAAGGCGACCATCGACGCGGCAAAAGCAAAAACCGATGAAGCCGGCGCGACCTATCGTGGCGTGGTGCTCAGCGCGTTCCAGCAAGTGCAGGACAATCTCGCCTTGCTCGATCACCTCGGCAACGCGCGTTCGGATCAGAAAGACGCAGCCGACGCAGCTCAACACGCCCTCGATTTGTCGATGACGCAATACAAGCACGGCGCGGTCAGCTATCTGGATGTGGTGCAGGCGCAAACCGTGGCGTTGCAAGAGCAGCGCGGTCTGCTGCAACTCGACACGCAACGTTTGCGCGCCAGCGTGCAGCTGATCCGCGCATTGGGCGGTGGTTGGTCGGTCGATCAGCTTGCGCAGAAGTAATGCCTGACGGTTCTTCGGCCGGGATGGACGTCCCGACCGAAGCACTGTCATCAAATTGCCGTCTTTAGCGCGCCAAACTCGACGATGCGCTACCCAAACCGGGTCGCCGGCACCGTATGGCAACGGTGCCGACCGCGTTGCAACGGCGGGAGGGCCTATGCGCATCCTGGTGGTGGAAGACGACGTCGAAACGGCCGCATACCTGAAATCCAGCCTTTCGGGCACGACGCAATCCGTCGATTGCGCACACGACGGCTCGGCCGGTTGGCGACTGGCGCACACCGGCGATTACGATCTGCTGGTCGTCGACCGCATGCTGCCGCATATCGATGGCGTGTCGCTGGTGCGTCACCTGCGTGCGGAAGGCAAGCAGATGCCGGTGCTGATGTTGTCGGCGCTTGGCGAGTGCGAATCGCGCGTGGAAGGTCTGGACGCCGGCGCGGACGATTATCTTGGCAAGCCGTTCGCGCTTAGCGAACTGAAGGCGCGTGTCGGCGCGTTGGCGCGCCGCGCTCCGGCGCTCGAAGCGAACATGCGGCTAAACGTGGCGGATTTGCAACTGGACATGCGCACACGCGAAGTAAGCCGTGGGCACCAACCAATCGAATTACAACCGCGCGAATTCCGCTTGCTGGAATACTTGATGAAGCAGGCCGGCAAAGTGGTGACGCGCTCCATGCTGCTGGAACATGTGTGGGAGTTTCATTTCGATCCACAAACCAGCGTGGTCGAGACGCATATCAGCCGGCTGCGCGCGAAGGTGGATCGTGGCTACGCCGTGCCGCTGCTGCACACGGTCCGTGGTACGGGGTATTGCTTGCGTGCGCCCGACTAACTTCATCCGTACGGCAACGTTTCGCATGGCGGTGTTGCAGGCCATGTTGTTCGCTTGCGTGGTGGCCGGCTTGTTCGGCCTGGTGTGGCGTGAAATTCACACCTATGTGGACGATCAATTGCGCACAGCGGTGCAAGTGGAAACAGCAAGTCTGCGCGAGGCCGCGCGCGATGGCATGCTTGAACCGCAGATCCGACAGCGCTTGTCGGTTAAGCAGGAGGGCGCCGACTACTATTTGTTGAGCGATGCGCACGGGGAGCGTGTGGCCGGCAATCTCTCGTTTCTTCCAACCGTCGCCGGTTGGCAGCGCGTGCCGATTCACGACACGATCGGCATTCACGCGCACCACGCCACGGACGTAGATCTGCTGGTGACGCCGTTGGATGGTGGGCATTGGCTGACGGTGGGTCGCGACAACCGCGATATCGGCGAGCTCGACGAAAATCTATCTCGCTATTTCTTCGTCAGCGTCGGAACCGCCATGCTATTTGCGTTGTTGTCGGGTGGCATCGCCGGGCATGTGTTCGTGAAATCCGTCGACAGCCTGAGTGCGCGCGCGGAGCGCATTGTTACTGGCGAAGAATTCGGACCGTTGCGCTTGAAGCGCGGCAGCGAGGAGTTTGTGCAGCTGGCCGGACGGCTCAATCGCATGCTTGAGCGTATGCACACGTTGATGGAAAATATGCGGCAAGTTTCCAACGACATCGCGCACGATTTGCGCACGCCACTCACACGACTGCGCCAGAGACTGGAATCGGCGTACGACGAACACCATGAACCGGACAGGCAACGTCTGACGATCGAGCGATGCATCGCCGAAGTGGATCAGGTATTGGCTACCTTTGGCGCACTATTGCGCATTTCTCGAATTCAAGCCCGCGAGCGCCAAGCTGGCTTTACGCCGATGGATCTGTCCGATCTGTTCGTTTCGATCGCGGAGGTTTATCGTCCCGTGGCCGAAGACGCCGGTCGCAGCGTCGACGCCAACGTGCAGCCCGGGCTCGCGTTCAAAGGCGATCGCGCTCTGCTGACGCAAATGCTGGCGAATCTGATCGAAAACGCGATTCATCACACGCCCGCAGGAACGCGCATTACGGTATCGCTGATGCATACCATGCAGGGCATCGTCGGTTGTATCGAAGACACTGGCCCTGGCATTCCCGCCGTCGCGCGCACGCGCGTGTTCCATCGCTTCGTGCGTTTGGACAGCAGCCGCACATCGCCGGGCAGCGGCCTTGGTCTGGCCCTGGTGGCGGCAATCGCCGATCTTCACCGCATTCCGTTGAATCTGTTGGATCGGCAACCGGGTTTGGCGGTCGAGATGCGTTTCACATAACGCATACATTGTCGCCCGCGCAGCCTGAAGCTTACGGATTCGTATAGTGGCTGCATTCTCGCTGTCATCCCGTACGCCTACGTTGATGACTTCCGTGCGAGGTCTGGGTGAGGCCTCGCACGCGCAACGTGAACAGCGAGGAAAAACAGATGTCTCTTGCACGCGCATGCCGTATGGCTCTGGGCTTGGTGGTGTTGGCGATTCCAACCGTCGTGTTGGCGTCCCCCAGTGGGGTCAATGGTCACGTGGAGGTGGTGAATACCCACGCGCCGGTCACCGGTGCGCGAATCGAATTGCGCGAAGCGCAACGCGTCACCACCACCAACGCCAATGGCGACTTCAGCCTCGACAATGTGCCGGCGGGCAGCTACACGCTGGTTATCAAGGCGCCCGGGCAGCGCGCGTTGGAGCGGAGAATCACCGTGCAGGAAAACATGCCCGCGGTCGAGAACGTCGTCATGGGCGATGTGACCACGCTAGGCGAAGTGGACGTGTTGGCCGCTGCGACCTCCGACGAATTGGCTCGCGCGCAACAACAGCAAGCGCCGAATATGATTTTCGTGCAACCGGCGGCGGCGATTGAACGTCTGCCGGACGTCAACGCCGGCGAAGCGGTGCGTCGCTTGCCAGGCGTGTCGTTGGAAAGCGATACGGGCGAAGGCCGGTTCGTCAATATTCGCGGCCTCGACGCCGATCTCAACAGCACCACCTTCGACGGTGTGCGCATGATGCCCAGCAACGTTGCCACACCGGCAGGCGGCGGTCGCGCGGTAGCCTTCGATTCGATTCCCGCCGGTTTGGTCGGATCGCTCACCGTCACCAACACCAATATGCCGGATCAGGATGCCGAGGCGTTGGGCGGCACCATCGAAATCACTTCCAAGCAAATGCCCAAGGACAAGGATCAGTTTATCGATCTGCAACTAGGCACAGGTTTGGAAAATTTGCGCGACACGCCAATCCGCAACTACGAGATGACTGGCGGCCTGCGCTTCGGCCCCAACGCGAACTACAAACCGTTCACGGTGCTCGGTACCGTCAACTATTACGAAGACCACCGAGCCATCGACGACGTCGAAGCGGGTTATGTCGATCAACAAGGCGCAGGTGTGCCGGATAAGGCGTTCGCAGCGCTGGATCAGCGTTACTACAACTACCATCGCACGCGTCATGGTTACGGCGTGGAGTTCGATTTTCAGCCGGACGACGACAACAAGTGGTTTGCGCGCTACTTCGACGCCGGCTATACCGAGCGCAAGAGTCGCGACAATCTGATCTTCAATTTCGCCGGCGCGCCGGTGGCCGATCCGAACAATCCCAACGGTCTGATCGATGACGCCACGTATCAGCGCGCGAATCAGCACGAAAAGGAAATGATCGATTCGCGCGTGGCGATGATCGGCGGCCAGAACGATTTCCACAGCTGGCGCACCGATTATCACCTGGCGATGTCGATCGGTTCGTACAACATGCCGTACAACTACAACTCCAACTTCGTCAATGGCAGCCCGAATCCCGGCAATCCCGACGGCTCCGGCCAAGCGATCGTGGCGTACGACAACATCACGCGACCCAACTATCCAAGCTACAGCATCGTACAGGGTCAGAATCCCGCCAACCCGAGCGGTTATACGTTGAGCGACTTCAGCAATGGCACCGAGCACGATCACGATCAGGAATACAATCTCGGCGACAACGTCACGGTGCCCGCGCATTGGTTTTCCACCAGCACGGACGAGTTCCTCAAATTCGGCGTGAACGCTCGACTGCGCAGCCGCCATAATTCGCAGGACAACTTCGACTACAACCCGCCCGCATATGCGCTATCCGATCTTGTGCAGGGTGGTCCGATCACCTATTACGACAATCATTACGACATCGGTCCGTTGATCAATCCAGAGCAGATCATCGGTTTGTTCAACAACAATCCCAGCGCCTTCGTAGAAAATACGGCGAATGATTACCTGGCCGACTTGCAGTCGTATGGGCGCGATCGCGAAAACATCTTTGCCGGGTACGCCGAATATCAATTCCAACCGGTCGACAAGCTGAGCATTCTCGGCGGCGTACGTTACGAAGCGACGCGTGCGCGCTACGAAGGCCTGAATATCGTGACCAGTAACGGCAACTTGGTCAGTTTCTCACCCAATATCATCCAGCGAAATTACGGCAACGTATTTCCGTCGTTCCAAGTGAAGTACAGTTTTCAACCCGACATGATCGGCCGCGTGGTGTATTCCAAGACCATTGCGCGTCCAGGCTTCCAACAGGTGACGCCGTCGACGCAGGTGGACGATGTCAACGACGTGGTGTCGCAAGGCAACCCTTCGCTCAAGCCGACCTATAGCGACAATATCGATGCGTCTTTCGAGTATTACCTGCCCGAAGGCGGCCTTGCGTACGCGGGCTTCTTCGACAAGGAGCTGACCAACTACATCGTGCCGTTGGCGTCGATTCAGACGATCAACAATCCCGTCGGCATTCTGGATGTGTTTGCGCCGGGTACGCTGGTGACGTTCAGCAGCTATGAAAATATTTCCTCGGCGTTCGCGCGCGGATTGCAGCTGGCTTATGTCGATCGCTTCCGCTGGTTGCCAGGCGCGTTAAGCGGCCTGGGCATCAATACCAATTTCACCTACGTCGATTCGCGCATTCAGATCCACCCTGGCGTGTATTCGATGTTGCCGTCGACGTCGCGCGATACCGCCAATGTAGGGTTTACGTACGAATACAGGGGTCTGCGGTTGGATCTTGGCGCGTATTACGAGAGCAAGAACATATTCGCGCTCGGCGGCCCGCTGTATACCAATGCGGACGGTACGCCATCGAGCATCTATGCCGATCAGTATTCATCGGCGCGCACGTCGCTCGACTTCGGCGCGAACTATGCGTTCAACGATACCTTTTCGGTGTATTTCGGCGCGAAAAACCTGACCAACACCAAGCTTCGCTTTACGGAAACGTCCAACAACGGGCGTCCGATCCAGCGAGAATTTTACGATCAGACCTTTACCGCGGGTGTGCGCATCCATTTGTGATGCGCGCACCGCGATCGCGAAACGCCATCTCTCGCTCACATCGCCACCGACTGGGCGATGACGCCTCCCATTTTCCGAAGGAACGTAACCATGAAGCGTTTTCCTGTTCTGATGTTTTTCGTATCGAGTATCGCTGTGCTGGGCGCGGTCGCTGCAACCACCAACTACGCGGTGATCGAGCGCCACGCTCTGGGCGGCACCGGGAAATGGGACTACCTCACGCTCGATGCGAAGGGACAGCGGCTGTATATCGCGCGCGGCGACCGGGTGATGGTGATGGATACGGCCTCGGGCAAGTTGGCTGGCGAAGTGCACGGCGCCGTCGGCGCGCATCGTATCGTCTTGCTGCCTGATCAATCGCGCGGTTTCGTCAGCAACGGGCACAGCGACAGCATCATGCCGTTTGACGTGACGACATTGACGTCGCAGCCAGCGATTGCGCTGAGCGGCAAAGATCCGGACGCCATGTTGTATGACGTCGCGAGCGCGAAGCTATGGGCCTTTAACGGTCACAGCTCGACGATCAGCCTCGTCGATCCCGCTCAAAACAAGGAGGTCGGCACGGTGACTCTGCCGGGCCGTCCGGAGTTCGCCGTCACCGACGATAACGGACATATTTACGTCAATCTCGAAGATACCTCGCATCTGGCCGAAATCGATGCGCGCGCAGGCAAGGTCATCGCCAATTGGACACTTTCGCCATGCGAAGGTCCGACAGGCTTGGCGATCGATGTGCAACACCAGCGTCTGTTTTCCGCTTGCGCAAATCAGCACATGGTGGTGACCGACGCGCGCGATGGCCATCAGGTCGCCGTACTCAAGATCGGCGACGACCCGGACGCCGCCGGCTACGATTCCACCACCGGCACGGTATTCAGTTCCAATGCGGACGGCACTTTGTCGATCTTTCATCAGGATGATGCGAACCACTACTCGCCGGTTGCGCAACTCGTCACTGCCAAGGGCGCGCGCACGCTGGCTGTCGATGAGCGTACGCATCGCGTTTATCTTGCCGCGCCCGATGTGGCGCAAGGCGGCTTCGGTGTGCTGGTCGTCAGCGCGCCCTGATAGTTTCGATTCCGAGGAAGCCGCACATGAAGAATCGCTTTCGCGTCGGCAGGCTCTGTAGCATGTTGATGCTGGCATGGTTGCCTGCGTTCGTTTTGCACGCTGAAGCGGCGTCATCGCAAGGCGAATTGCGTTTGGTGATCGTGTTGAGCCGACACGGCGTGCGTTCACCCACCTCGGAGCCGGCACGCCTTAATGTGTATTCGCGCGATGCGTGGCCTGTTTGGCCGGTACCACCGGGCTATCTCACGCCACGCGGCAAGCAACTTATGACGATCATGGGTCGCTGGTATCGCACCCATTACGCGCAAGCCGGACTGCTGCCGGCCACCGGATGCATGGCATCTTCGCTCGATGTCGTAGCCGACGATGAACAACGCACCATGGAATCCGCGCGCGGACTGATGGATGGGTTCGATCCTCAGTGCGCGGTAACCATAAGCGCCGCACCCAGAAAGGGCGCGGATGCTTTGTTCGCGCATGATGTTTCCGGTGTCAGCGACGCCATCCGCACTCAGGCGCAGGCGGCGTTGCTCGGCCGCATCGGCGGCGATGTCACGCGTATGACGACGGCCAATGCGGGTTTGATCGAACAGATGCAAGGCGTGCTGATGGACTGCGCGCCTGGTCAATGCAGTGCAGGCAAAACACCGGGAAAAAAATGGCTAATGGATCAACCTGCGTCCGTCGAGCCGGGAGAGGGCGACGAACTGCTCACGATCAAGTCGCCGTTGCGAAGCGCCAGTACGTTGGCCGAAGACTTCTATCTGGAATACGTCGAGGGCATGCCGATGTCGAGCGTGGCATGGGGCCGAGTAGCGCCGACGCAGCTCGGGCAGTTGCTTGCGCTGCATTCGATCTATACAGATACGACACTGCACACGCCGGTCGCTGCGCGGGCTTACGCGTCGTTGCTTGCAATACGCGTGCTTGCCACGCTTCAGCAAGCGGCGGATTCGATGCAGAACGCCAATGCCGTTGGCGGTGTCCATACAAAAATCGTGTTCCTGATCGGTCACGACACGAATATCGAAACGCTGGCCGGTTTGCTCAAGTTGCATTGGTTGTTACCGGAACAACCGGCGGATCCGACATCAGTCGGCGGCGCTCTGGTATTCGAGCTTCGCTATCATCGCGACGGAAACCGCTACGAAGTCAGCGCCTACTACGTCAGCCAAAGCATGCAGCAAATGCGCGCCAGCGCCGTTCTGGACGTGGCGCATGCGCCGTTGACCGCGCCTATCTTCATTCCTGGCTGCAGCACATCCGTACCGGGATACCCGTGCTCGTTGAGCCAATTTGCGACGGCTCTGACGCAGGCGGTGCGGCCGAATTAGCCGTTGCGGTCGGTCAGGGCGCCTTCGTTTCCGAGGCTTGGCGCTTGCACGAAGGTTAGGCGCATGCGGAAATAGGCGCGTTGCCCAAGGACTTTCGCATGAGCGCCACATCCCAAACGAATGCAAGCATCAACAAAGATGGTGCTGCAGATATCGCGACGCCGCCCGGCGCCATGCACGGGCCGCACCATAGTCCTCAGGACACGGAAGAGGTTGCGGCGCACGACGAAGTGCAGCACGACGCTGCGCTTCGGGAATCGTCTTTGCGAGTGCCGCGTTAATCGATCGCGGTGTTTTCGAATTGCTGGTCCGGCAGTTCGAACTGATAGCCGCGCTCTTCCAGCTTGGTCAGCAGCTCATCGAGCACCGCTGCTGTACGCGGTCGTTCATGAAGCAAAAGGATGGACTGGTCTTCCACTTCCGACAGGCTAAAGTCGCGGATTTGAGAAGGTTGCTGTAACCAGGCGTCACCGCTGTTTGCATTCCACGACATCTGTTTCATGCCGAATGATCGAACCACGTCGGCTACCAGAGGCGATGTCGCTCCGAATGGAGCTCGGAAGTAGTAGGGGCGCTTGCCCGTTACTTGTGCAATGCGTTCGTTGCAATCTTCGATTTGACGCGTGATTTCGGGTTTTGAAAGCTTTGACATAACCTGATGGTTGTAGCTGTGGTTCCCGATCAAGTTGCCTTCGCTTTCGATTTCACCCAACACGTGCTCATTTGCGTCGTTGATGTGACTGCAAACGAGAAAGAATACCGCATGCGCGTGGTGCTTGCGTAGCGTCTGCATGATCTGCTCGTCCAAGCCATACCCGTAGGGGCCGTCGTCAAAGGTCAATAACGCATATTTGCGTCCGGAGAGCACGTCGCTGACGCTGCGCAAGCCGTTACCATTGGTTCGCGCAATGCGATCCAGGGTCTTGTCCAAAGCGAAACGCGGCGCCTCCATTCCACGCCCGCTCAATAGCAGCGCATAAAGAAACAGCATAAGCAGCAGGCCACAAACAGCAAAATGGCGGCGGTAGATGTAAAGCAGCATGGCGATTCACTCATTCGAAGATGTAGCGATGACTCATCGCGCCACCGAACAAAAGGGGCGAAAGGTTGTTGCCGAAACGCGTACCGCCGATGTCGCTATCGTCTGGCGTCTGTCCCTGGCGGATAAGGACCCTGCACGGGCCGTGCCAAATGCTTTCAGGGCGCGCCAAGGTGCTGTTGGTGCTGCAAAAATGAGACATAGGGCTTCGGAATCGGCCGTTAGTAACTTTCACGTAAGTGAAAGTTGCCCGTTCCGATCGTCGAGCTGTCAGCAGTCTTACGGGATTTCACGTCCGCACGGCAGTACAAACGGACGCATGTGACGTGCCGTGTCGATTACTGCCCGGCGCGATTCAACTGCAAGTTCGCTTGCAGAACGATTTCACGTCCGTAAATGTTGTAGTTCTCGTTGTTGAAATACGGGTACACGACAAAGCTCGCATCGCGCGGGGGCATTTTATTGGCGATGTTGTTGATGAGCAGGGACAGCGTCAGATTGCGGTTAGGGCGATAGCTCGCACTGCCGTTGAATGTGATCCACGGCGAGACATGACCGGCGCCTGGCGTGCCAATGCCGTTGTTGGTGGCGAGGTAATTGGGCGATGGGCCGTAACGATGCCCGTAGAGCGTGCTGGTCCAGTGCCCGTCTGGGCTGGTCCATGTAACGCTTCCGCCGATGACGCTCTTGAATTCCGTGCTGTACTGCGAATTGGTAAGGCTGTTGATGGGCGCCTCGCCGGGTGCGATCTGATAATCGTGCTTGAGCATGTTGTTGTAGTCGAGCTGCACGTTCAACATGCCGAAGTGGGACAACGCAAAGCGGTAGCGCGCCGTGCCCATGATGGATTCCGTCACTTCGTTGGCGAGATTGGCGTAGTACGTCGTGATGCCGGTTATCGGTCCGGATGAGCCCGCTCGCTGTACCTGAGCGATCGCGGATCGGCAACCGGGCGTGTTGGCGTTGTTTGGATCGAGCAGACATTGCGCGTCCGTACGCATGAGTAAATCCAGATCCTGTTGCACCACTTCGTTTTGAATCGCTATATGCAAATAGTCGACGCTGAAATTCAGATCGTCCGTCGGAGACCAAACGGTACCAAACGTCCAGCTTTGCGCGGACGTGGGCTGCAAGATCGGATTCGCCAGCGTCGTGCCGCGAACGCCGTAGAGATACGCGTTGCCGCAGGGATTGCTGTGCGCCAAAGCGCATAAGTAGTAATCGGTGACGGTGGTGTAGTAGTCGGTCGGGCCAAGGTATATGGAGGAAAGATCCGGCGCCTTGAACGACGTGGTGTAGTTGCCGCGAATCAGCAATGTGCTGACCGGGCGATATTCGACGCCGGCCTTGTAAGTGAACTTTCGATTGTCGCTGCCGCGCGCGAGCGCGTAGTAGTCGTAGCGTCCCGACAGATCGATCGTCAACGGCTTCAATAACGGCAAATTCAATTCGAACGCCGAGGCGGCGTGCGAGCGTTGTCCGCCGCCGCCCGTCGCTGCATGTTCGAACACGCGGTCTTGCGTAAACAGCGGATTGACTGGCTCATACCACGCTTCGTTGCCGCTCTCGACCAACACGGCGAACCCCGCATCGCCGCCGGGAAGGGTAAATAACGAAGCATTGCTGACGGTGGCGCGCGTGTCGTTGATCCATGTGCGGCTGGATTCCCCCACGCCTTGGGTAAAGCTGGCGTATTGCGCAGGCGTGAGTGCTTGAAAGAATGCGTTGTAATTCGGGTGATACAGATTGAGGCCGGAGCGAGGGTCGACGCCGAGCACCGGTCCAAGAATATTTCTTTCGAAGAACGCATCCACCTCCGCCGCAATGGAAAGCGGTTCGACGACTTCGGTGTGATCACCGCTGCGCAGGTAATAGATATCCCAGTTCCAACCCGAATCGCCCCATAGTCCTTTGGCGCCGAGGTCGAACTGATAAAGCAGATCGTTTTGCCGATACATCTGGCCCGCGGCGCCGCCGGGCATTTCTTCGGGCGCGAAATATTTTTGCAGATAAAGAAAATGACCGGTGCTGGCGTCCTCCACGCCGCCTTCGGGCAAGTCGTCGGGAAACCATGCCGACACACCGGGAAACCAACGTTGCTGTTGCCAGTTCAGCATCGTGTCGCTGTAAAGGGCCATGTGATCGTTGAGCTGATACGCAAGCTTCAACATGCCGTCCAGATTGCGCAGTTGATTGCTATACGTCGTATAGCCATTCAGATTGTTCGAACCGCAATAATTGCCAGGCGGATTGGGCATCTTGCTCGGTACCAGCATCGTGCTGCCGCCGAACAGTTGCGTCGCGCAGCCGTTCGGTGGCGAAAGATAGCCCTGCGGATTGCCGGTGAAGTTGGCGGCATCGCCAAAATCGACGATGGCCGCTTGCGTGTTCGGTTGCGATCCGATTGGATTCGGAGCGACATTCGCCGCTGATGGCCGCTGATAAAGCCAGATCGGCGACGCGTTGTCGAACTCCAGCGCACCGAGCACATTCCATTTTCCAAAATCGTTTCCGTACACACCGCTGATGCGTTGATTTGCGCCGCCGCCGTCGGAATAACCGCCGGCTTGCACGGTCATTTCGCTGCCATGCCAGTGCGACTTGGTCACGATATTGATCACGCCACCGATGGCCTGCGAACCGTAGATCGATGACGCGCCGCCCGGCATCACATCGATATGGTCGACGATGGCGATGGGGAAATTGGAAATGCTGGTGAAATTGATGGTGCCGTTGTACAGCCGCCCGAAATCGGCGATGGGCTTTCCATCCAGCAGAATCAAGGTGAATTGCGGGCTCAATCCGAACAGGCTGACGGTTTGCGCGCCTTGCGTGAAGGAGCCGGCTGCTTGCGGTCCTTGCACCGATCCGGTGGCAAGCACGGAGTTGCGCAAGACGTCGGCGAGATTGTCGAAGCCGCGCGCGCGGATATCGGCGGCGGTAATCGTGTAGGTCGGTGTTGCGGTCTGAATATCCGCGTTGCCGATCAATGAACCGCTGACGGTAACGCCACTAAGCGCCCTGGGTTTTTCGTCGATAACGATAGACGTCGACTTCGACGGCAGCGCGGGAAGATCGGTCGTACGCGCCAGCACAAACGTGGATGCATCGATCGCTTTCCACGTCAGCCCCGTCCCGACCAGCAACCGTTGCAACGCATCGGCGGGCGTAAATTGCCCGGACACGCCGAGCGTGGTTTTTCCTGCGACCAATTCAGGTGCGTAAACGATCTGGATATCGCGTTGCGCGGCGAAGATATCCAACGCATTGCGTAAATTGCCGGCGCCGATCGCATACGTGCGTGTGATGGCCGCCGGTTCATCGGCAAAGGCGCAAGGTGATGCGAAGACGGCGCTCGCTCCGTAAAGCCCGAGGCTCAACGGGAATGCTTGGACGACGGCGCAGCGAAGCAGCGATGCCGAAAACTCGGCATGCTTCACGATGCGCGGCCAACCGATCCGCCACATCCCTCTCCGGCCATTCCAGCGCATTCGTATCTTCAGCCTCCTCGTCCTATCCCCCTCAAGGACACACACCTGCTCGCATGCCAGCGAGCGATTCGATGATAGGGCAAGGCAGGCCAAACGTGCCGCCGAATCTTCATAACCAAAGAGCCTGTCCGCCATGGCGCGGACAGGCTCCCGGCCTCGCCACATGGCGAGGATCTGGTTCCATGGCACGCGTCCCTGCGCGCCGAAACCCGATTAGAACGTCAAGCTCCAGTTGTTGAGGGTGCCGTAGTCGCCGTAGTAGTACGGGTCGTTGTCGATCACCTTCAGCTTCCACGTACCGTTAGCGGTCACGGAGGATGCATTCACCGTCCAGGTGGTGTTGATGTTGCCGTCGTTGTTGTAGTCGGGGTTTTGCAGCACGGCGTAGGCGCCGTTCGGCGCGACGATCTCGATCGTCAGGTCGCCCGACCAGTTATGCGTGATGTTGGCGTGCACCTTCAGCGTCGCCGGCGCGTTGCCTGACTCGCCCGTCACCGCGATGCTGCTGGTGATGGTGGCGTTGTCGTTGATCACCACCTGCTTGTTGCTGGTGAACACGCCGCTGGTGCCGCCACCGCCACTGCTGCTCGCGACCGTCACCGAGCCCGTCTTGGTGTTGGTTGCGCCGGTGCTGTCGGTCACCGTGAGCGTCACGGTGTAGGTGCCTGCAGCGGTATACGTATGGCTCGGGCTGGCGGTGGTCGAGGTGGTGCTATCGCCAAAATTCCACGCGTACGACGTGATGGTCGCGCCGGTGTCGGTGGAGCTGTTGGTGAAGCTTGCCGTCAGTCCGCTCACGGTGTCGGTAAAGTTGGCGACCGGCGTGCCGGTGGTCGTGCCGCCGCCCGTGCCGGTGCCTCCCCAATACTTGGTGACGTACGCGTTGAACTTGGTGATATCCAAGCTACCCCAGCCGGTGGTGTTGTCGTAACCCGCCGCGGCGTTGTAACCGTAACCGTTGTAGCCGTTGTTGCCGGAGGTGACGTCGTGCAGTGGTGTCGCGTCCTTCGAGAAATACGTGTACATGTTCTGCGTCGGCAAACCGAGCGAGTTGTTGTTCGCCGATTCGATACGCGCCCAGATACCCACGAACAACGGCGACGCAAGACTGGTGCCGCCCACTTGTTGATTGGCCTGACCGTTGATCACGATCAACGCGCCCGAGCTTGACGCCGCATCGAACGCCACGTCGGGCAACTCGCGTTTGGTCACCGATGAACCCAGCACCGAGGTCTGCCAAGCCGGCGCAGCTTCGAACAAGCTGATGCCGCCGCCGGTCGCCCACAGGCGCTCGTTGTTGTCGCCAGCGCTCGGATTGACCGCGGCGAGGCCTTCGTTCCACACCGTTTCGCCGGACCACGTAGTGGTGCCGCTGGTGCTGAGCGCGGTGCCACCGACGGCGACAACGTTCGGCGACGTCGCCGGTTCGCTCACGCCGTAGTGACTGAGATCGATTTGCACCGTGCCGCTGGAATTGGCGATATAGCCCGGCGCGCCTTCGGTCGGATCGCTGGACCACTGATACACGCCCGCATCGCCCGCGGCGATGGAGAAGATCTGGCCTTGCGCCACGGCTTGCGCGAACACTTTGTCGTCCGCCGCCTGCGTGCCGGAGCTGTTCGCCGCGGTTTCGTCTTCGCCGAGCGACACGTTGATCACTTTTGCGATGTTGTCCGTGACGGCTTTGTTGTACGCCGCCGTGATGGACGCATCGGTCAGTTGGCTGTCGCTGCTATCGCCGTTGACGGCCGCGTAAAAGATCAGCTGCTTCACGCCGCCGGAAACGCCGACGATGTCCTGGCTGTCCAGATCCCATTCCGACGGATCGCCATCGTTCGCAAGCGTGCCGGTGCCGCCGGCCACGGTCTTCGTGCTGACTGTCGCCATGCCGGCGTTCTTGGTAAAGGTGTTCAAGTCGCTGATCGTCTGGGTCATGTCGCCCCAGGTGATGATGCCGACGGTGGTGTTGGACGCGGTCGGCGTGCTGCCGGCGTCGTAGATCGACGCAAAGTCGGTGGGGTTGTGGCCAACAGCGCCGGCCGTCGCCTGCGTCTTGATCGAATTGGTGCCCACGCGATGCGACATCACGTGCGGCTTCACGTAATCCTGCAAACCCAACACGCCGTCGACGATACCGCCGAGCGATTGCGGCACCGTCACGTCGGCGGCGTTCGCGAAATGTTGCTTGCCCTTGAAGCTGAAGGTCTTCATGTTGGCGCTGAACGCGGCATTCACGCTAGCGGTCGTGCCATCGGCGGACACCAGCAAATTGTTCGGCGCAACGCTGATGTTCTTGAAGCCGGAGGCTTGCAGATGCGCGACCACGGCTTGCACTTGCGCGGCGGTCGGCGCGTATTGCGCCTTGAACTGCGCCGGCGTCAGAAATTGATGGTAATTCGCGCTGCCGGGTTGATTCACCGACGCGAGAAATCCTTGCAGCTGATCGACATTGCGCAGGTTCAGGCTGACTTCCACATGCAGCGGCTTGCTCGCTTCCAGCGGCATGATCTGCGAGGCGTCAATCGATGGATGACCGGTCATCACCAGCGTGGAAAGCTTGGCGCCGTTGTTCTGAATACCGGCATGCGTGCGCGTCGTTGCGCGCGAGTCGGCGGCGTGCGCCGACACCGACATCATCGCCAGCGACAAGGCGGCCGGCAAAAGCAATGGACGAATCCCCGACAGTTTGAAACGTTGCGACATAAGTGAACTCCCAGAATTATTTGGCGCAGACGAACCCGATGCGGCTCGCAAGCCCCATGCAATAGTTGTCACCGCTCACCGCGGCGTATCGATTCACAAACGATGTCTGGCTGCGCCCGAAGCCCCTCGCTTCTCAGCGATCAACGTCCCCTACGTTCCCTGTACGTCGATCGTGCTGCAGCGTCGCCGATGATTAAGACGCGAGCGAACACAACAACCCTACCTGCGCGATGAGAGGAAAAAGTCGGGATTCAAAATTTGGTGTGCAACATCACGCTTCGATGACATGCGCATTCATCGACGTGAATGATGCGTGCAAGCGAGAAGCGCGATCAACGATCGCGCAGCAGCACGATTTGCGTATCGCTGACGCGGCGGGCGCGAATGGACCAGCCCTGTTGCAGCAGCAGCAAGAACGTTTGTTGATCGTTCGCGCGGAAAATACCGCTGATATGGATGTCTTGCAGCGCCGGATCGCCAATCGTCAACTGCGTGGTGCTGTAACGATTCATTTCAGCTAGCAATTGCGGCAGACGCCAGTCGTGCACGAACAACTTGCCTTGCGTCCAGCCCTGTGTCTTTTGCGCATCGAGCGCGTGCACGGGCGTGATATGCCCGCCCTGATCGAACGACAGGCTTTGTCCGCCCGTCAGCGACGCGTTTTGTGCATCGCCTTGCGACGACAGCGCGGTAATCGCGAGTTTGCCGTGCAGCAATGCGACGTCGGTGGTGTCGTCATTGAGTCGAATTTGGAACTCGGTACCGACCGCCGTCACCGTGCCGTGACCGGCATGCACGACGAACGGCCACTCGCGATTGCCGTGTACGGAAAACTGCGCTTGTCCGCGCAACAGATCGACACGACGCGTACGTGCGCTGTAGCGCACGACGACATCGGTATCGGTATCCAGCACGATGGACGAGCCGTCCGCAAGCTGCACGATTTTCTGTTCGCCGGGCGCGGTGACGTAGTCGGTGCCGACTGGATCGGTTTGCGTCGACAGCCAGCGGGGCAGGGCAACGATCGCCACCAGCGCGGCCAAACCTGCGGCCATGGCAGGGAACATCCAGCGCCGCGATGACTGCATCGACGATTCTTGACGCAATGCCCTCTGCGCCGCGGCTATGATCGCCGGATCGCGTGCGGCATTGGCGCTTCGCTTCCACAACTGTTCGACGTCGCGAAACGCGGCGGCGTGGCGCGGATCGGCGTCGCGCCAGCGTTCGAACGCGGCGCGTGCGTCGGCGGGGCAATCCTTGTCGAGCAGACGCGCAAACCAGTACTCGGCTTCGTCCGCCGAGCCCAGATGCGCTCCCCCAAGTGCATTCTGCCTGTCCATGCTCATTAAAACGTTTCCATGGGCGAATCGCCTACCTTGCGCCGTAGTTGCGCAAGCGCGGTCGCCAAATGTTTCTCGACCATCTTTACCGAGATATTGCAGCGTTTGGCGATATCCGCGTGACTCAAGCCATGCACGCGTTTAAGCAGGTACACGCGCTGACACTTGGGCGGCAGTTCCAGAATGGCCTTGGTCAGGCGCGCTACCTGCTGATCGTAAAGCGCGCGTTGCTCGGGCGAATGTTCGGAGGCGGCGATCTCCAAACCTTCCAGCGCCACGTGGTCTTTGCTGTGATGGCTTTGAGCGACGCGGTGCTGATCGTGCGCCACGTTCACCGCGATCCTGTACAGCAGCTGTTTCCAGACTGACGGCGGTTCGGACTCGCGGTAGCGCATCAGCTTGGCCATGCTTTCTTGCGCGGCGTCTTCGGCATCTTGTTCGGATGCCGTGCGCGCGCGCAGAAACTGCAGCAGCCCGCGAAACTGGCTGCGCAGAAAGGCTTCGAAACCTTGCGCATTGGCGCGCATGTCGATGGCCGGGGCCTCCGGTAGCGACCCCATCGACGCGCTATCCCGCTTGTTATTCATCCCCGAGTTCGTACCTACCCCACCCAGATTCGAGTCAATGTGGACCAAAACCGGCTTCCGTGCAAATCGCCGAGGAGCCGGTGAAATTCCTAGCCTGCGTCGTTCACTTGTCCGACAAAAAGTTGTCACGGTTGCCGAGGCAAGCTTGGGGTAAGCTGCCCCAAACCGGAGATTTTCCCCTGTGAATGCATCTGTCGAACTTCAAGCCAGCGATCTGGAAGGCCTGGAGAGGGTAGCCGTCGGTCGGGGCGCGAGCGTGCCCGGGCACGTAGCGGACCGACTGTGGGCGATGGGCCTGCTGCAGAAAATCCACGCCGTCGCCGGCACTGGCGCCGAGCTGCAACTGACGTCCAACGGGCTGTCGATCATTCGTTCCAGCGATCAATAAGCTTCAACGCATCGACACCTTCCCCGCCCATGGCGGGGAAGGTGTCGCATGTCGACGAGCGCGCTACTTCGCGATCAGCAACAACACCGATTGCCCGCATTGGTTGTACGTGACGCCGCCGCCGCCGATCAGCGCTTCGTTGCCCGGCGTCACCCAAGTGTTGGACCCGTCGTTCCAATTGCAGGTGTCGGTCACGCGATACCAGTTCGTGCCGGTGGGCGGCGCCGGCAAGGTAAAGGTGACCTGCCCGGACCACCCGTTGTACGCGATGTACATCGAGTTGCTGTCGCCGAAATCGGTACCGTTGACCGTGTACGCGATGGCGTAGTTGCTGGTGTTGTTCCAGTAACTGCTCGTCGCCTGCACGCCGCTCGGTTCCCACCATTCCACTTCGCTCGACGTGTACCAGTTCTGCGGACGCAACGCGGGATGTGCTTTGCGGAATGCGATGGCGCGCTGCGCGAAGTTGTAGAAGTTGGATTGATCGCTGGTCCACGAATAGGTGAGCCAGTTCGCGATGGAGTCGACGTTGTACGGATTGTTGTTGCAGTTCAAGGAACGCAGGTATTCGTCACCGCCGGCCATCATCGGCGTGCCGGCCGAGAGCATGGTGAAGGCCAGACCCGTGCGCGCGGCGCGACGCTGATCCGCCGCGGCGCCACCCTGATTCCAGCTGTAGTTGGTCTGGTTGCCGCCCGACGACGGACCGTAAGGCCAACCCTGATTGTTGTTGGTGCCGTTGCAGTAATACACGTCGAACAAGGTAAATCCGTCGTGCACGTCGATATAGTTGGTCGAGTTCCACGGAGAGCGACCGTTGCCCTGGAAGATACTCGACGAACCGGTAAAGTCCTGCGCGTCCTGACCGATGGAGATGGTCATGTTGCCGAGTTCGTTCTGCGCCTGGCGCAACGTGTTTTCGAACACGCCGTTCCATTCGGACCAACCCACCGGAAATTTGCCTTGCTCGTCGCCGCCGCTGGCGCTCCACGGTTCAGCGAACAGATCCAAACCGCTACCGCCGCCCGCCGGACGCACCGTCAAATTGGCGAGGATTTTGTTGACCGCTACGTTGGGATCGGACGCATCGAAGTTGAAGCCGCCGTTCGGACAATTAGGTGCGGCCGCTTCGTAGGATTGATTGAGACAATTGTTGCCGAGGATCGGGCCTTCGTCGAAGCGGAAGCCGTCCACGCCCATCGTCGTGCTCCAGTACGACAGCGAGTCGACGATCATTTGCGACGCGACCGGATTGTACGTATTGAAATTCGCGCCGATGCCGGTGTCGTCGTAGAAATACTGATTGCCCGTGGTCATTTCGTAATACGTGGCGTTGTCCAAACCGCGCCACGAGTTGAGCGTAGCGACGGTGGGATCGGTACTGCTCCACGTGCCGCCTTCGGACGTGTGGTTGTACACCACGTCCATATAAACCTTGATGCCGGCATTGTGGAATGCCTGCACCATCGCCTGAAATTCCGCGGTCGGGCCGCCGGGCGACTGGTTGTACGCGTAGCGACGATCGGGCGCGAAGAAGTCTTCGGTCATGTAGCCCCAATAATTCTGGTCTTGCGTCGAATTGGGGATGACGTCGTTCTCGTCGTTCTGCGTTTCCTGGATCGGCAGAAATTCCACCGCCGTGACGCCAAGGCTAGCGAGATAAGTGGCCTTGAGACCCGCGCCGTAATACGTGCCTTGATATTGCGAAGCGATGCTCGAATCTTGTTTGGTCAGGCCACGCACGTTCACTTCGTAAATCACGTCGTCCTTTTGCGCGCGTGTCTGTTTGGTGCCGGTGCTCTGCGTGCTCGGCAACAACACGATGCCCTTGGGCGCGTACGTGCCGCTGTCAATCAGGCGATACGCGACGCCGAAGTTGGCATCGACCGTGCCGCCCGATGCGAAAATATCGGCGTCCTGATTGTGCGCGTTGAGCGGATCCTGGCTGAGTTCGCGTGCATAGGGATCGGTTAGCAATTTGTTCGGATTGAAGCGGTTGCCGTTGCTATCCACGTCGGACACGTAGCCCACCGACGAACCTTTCGTCCAGCTCGAGCTGTACGTCCAGTTCGGTCCCCAGGCGCGATAGCCGTAGTACACCGAACCGCTAATACCGGCGGCTTTGATCGACGATACTGGCACCACCACCTGCCATACGCCGCTGCCGACGTTGGTGAGCGCATATGTCGCCGATTCCTGCACGCCGTACCCGGCGCTATACAGATACAGCACCATGTTGGTGGCGTTGGCGGAATACACGCGGAAGGTAATCTGCGTTTGCTGTGCGTTGTAACTGGCGCCCAAGGTATTGGGATTGATGGCAGCGTGCGCTGGCATCCATGGCGTTGCGGCCAGACTGGCGCAAACCAGTAAAGCAGCGAGAATTTTCGAACACTTCATCGGGGCATGCCTCCGTTCCTGCATCGTGGATGGACAGGTTCAACAGCCTTGCTTTGCGTTTCAGCGGCAAACAAATCCTCTAGGCGGTCGTGACCGGCACGACCACTCGTTACGTTTTGTTGGCGACTCGTAAATCCCTGAAGTGCATGCAGGCGCAATAACCTGCGTTGCCGCAGCGTGCCGTAGGCCGAATCGATCTCC
Organism: Dyella sp. 2HG41-7; assembly: GCF_021390675.1. Taxonomy (NCBI): domain Bacteria; kingdom Pseudomonadati; phylum Pseudomonadota; class Gammaproteobacteria; order Lysobacterales; family Rhodanobacteraceae; genus Dyella; species Dyella sp. 2HG41-7. The sequence continues at coordinate 47,469 of NZ_JAJEJV010000004.1, read as the reverse complement.
CCATCGATTGCGTGTTGCAACGAACGCGAAGCATGGCGATGCGGACAGCTGGTGCGGCGATAGTAGGAAGCATCGCAATGCAGCAACCAGAGGATGCATACGTATTCATTGCAACGGCATTCGCGAAATTCACATGGAAAACACGACTTCGCGCACGGCGCGCGATTCGTGTGTGATCGGAGCGCGTCGCGCGTGTCATGCGCAATGACGACACCGAAAAAGAAACCGCCGCGATCTTGCGATCGCGGCGGCGGGTTTGAAACGGAGCGACTAGCGGCGCCTTACCAAGGCGCTGCCACGAGCGAGATCGGCTCCCAGAAAACCGGTGCCTTCGCCGCGTGCGAATCCACCGCCGTTAGCGCTTCCTGATGACGTGAGGGCGTCCAGTCGGAAGAGCGCAACACCGACAGCGCCACGGTCAGATTGCCGCGCAGCGCCGGAATAGCATCGTGCGCGAGATCTCTCAGCGCGACATCGGAAGAGGAGAGCTTCATCGCTTCGTACGCCGAGATGATTCGGCAATGGCTTTTCACCGAAGCACTGGCGAAAGTCTTATCGAAGGCGTCGCCGCTGAGCGCTTGCATACGCGCCAGCATGGACGTGGCGGCGGCGGGCTGATTGGCGCCTTCGTCGTGACCCGGCGTCAGTTGCGCCAGGCGAGTCTCCAGCGCGGTCCGTTCCTGGATGATCGAGTTGGCCAAGTCGATGACGCGTGGATTGGTGGATTTGCTCAGCGCCAGCTTCGCCATGGCGATCTGGCTGGCGTTGTCCGACCGGGCGCGGGCGAGGAACGCTTGTTCGTCGTTGGCCGGGGGCTGGTTGGCGTCGGCGGCCTGGACAAGTCCCGAAACCAGCAGCAACCACATCAGCACCAGCGACATGGGAACGAGCCGAGAAAAACTTCCACCGCGCATGACGATCGCCTTTTGGCTTGAGCAGATGCCCCTTACGCCTTCAATGTGAACTTAGAGAAGTTCAAAGATCGTTTAGAAATTGTCAGGCGATCATACGGAAGCGCTCAAGCACGAAACTTTTCTTCAGCAAGCTCAGTGCGGCGTTAGCGTGCACGCGCCGGGTGGCGATGGCGCGTTAACAGAAACCCCTGGAGGCGGGCGAAAGGTAAAGGTGGCGCCCGACTCAGCGCCACTCCTAGCGGACGTTGTCGACGACTGCGGTCAACTCGCCTCATTCCGGCGCCGAAAAAAAAGTGGAGGCCGTACGGCCTCCACGTCAGTTCATCGCTACTTACGAATTATGGAGCGTTGACCAAGGTTGTGATCAATCCCGCCTTCGGACTACCCCAGCCGGTCACCAGGTCGTAGCCCTTCACCGCCGTAAAGCTGCCGGACTTGCCGCTGAGAATGTCGTGGAAGTCGGTGGTGTAGGTGCTGGTGAGCACGCCGCCGGATTCGTTCTCCGGATAAACCGTCGCATTGAAGTTGCCGACGCGCGCTTTGTGATCCGCCACGCGCTGCTGGTTGATCAGCGCGACAAATCCCGCCCACATCGGCGCTGCGAAACTGGTGCCGCCGTATTCGTTCGCCGTGCACGTGGTTTGATCGGCGCAGACGTAGAACGTGAAGTTCGCATTGGCCGACACATCGGGGCCGTTGCGATACGTCTTGGAACCATGATTGGTGGTGTTGATCACGCCGGTGATTTTCTGCCACGACGGAATGGCGATCTTGTCGGGCGAAATACCGCCGCCGCTGTCGACCCATGCCGTTTCGGATTTCCACGGACCGGCCGCGCTGCTTGTGACCAGATCGGTGCCGCCGACCGAAATCACGTACGCATCATCGGCCGGCCACGCTTCGTTGCTGGCGGACCACGTCGAGCTGTCGCCGGATGCCGCGAAGAATGTCTGACCTTGCGCGGCCATCTTCTTGAAGTATGGATCGAGCGTCGACGGATCGGCCGGCGTCCAGCCCCACGAGCAACCGATGGTCGTCGGCAGCGGGCTGTGCGTGGTCATCTTGCTGATGATGGCGGTGTCGGTCGAACCGACGTACACGGTGAGGTTCGACAACTTCGGCGCCATGCCGAGCGCTTGCGTGATATCCAGCGTTTGCTCGGTGTCGTCGCAACCGGACGACGCCGTGCATGCGGTGCTGGTGCCGTCGGTCGAATACAGCGTGATCGGCACGGTATTGGTTTGATGCGCGTTCTTGTAATACGTGGTGACGTCGGCGAGATCGGTGCCGTAGTACTCAAGCAAGCCCAGATTCTGGCCAGCGCCCGTCAGCGCCGAGCCACCGTAGTAGGCGTGGCGCATGTCGCTGCCGAGGAACGATGCGGAGGGACCGGAGCCCGTCGTCGCATGCGACACCACGGAATCCGGGCTGACGCCGTGCGCAGCGGCGTAATCGCTCTTCTTTACATACAGCGGTTTTGGAATGGAGAAATTATCCAGACCCGACACATGCCACAGCGAAATCGCCAGCGACGTGGTTGGTTCGCGATCCGGGCTGTAGAACGTGCGGTTTTCGGTGGGATGCTTGTACGTGTGCATCGTGACGTTGAACGCCGCTTCCACCGCGGAAACCGGACCGACAATCTGAATGTCCATGCCGTCGCGGCTGCCGCCGGTTACTTGGAAGCCGTAACGCGTGAGGTACTGCACCACGGTGTCGTAGTCGTTTTGCGTCGGGCCAAAGCGCGCGGTGAATTCCTGCGGCGTCAGGTAGTGCTGATAATTCGCACTGGCGGGATTGGTGACGTCCGCGATAAAGGCATCAAGACCCGCCTGATCGCGCAGCGGCAGTACAACGTCCAAGCTCATCAATTGGTTCGCAGGGAGGCGACCCACTAATGTCGCTGCGTTACTGTGCACGGCATCGCGCACGTGATGCGTCTCAACCTGCGCGGCATGCGCGACAGTGTTGACGCCCAACGCCATCGCGATGGCGAGCGAGAGCCCGCACGCCTTGCGCGCGAAGCCGAAAAATCCATTTGAGACCTGTGTCCCTTTCGAATCGGTAGTCATGGATAGCTACTCCCTCAGTTAGTAGCAGTGACAGGTATCGAGGAAGCGATAACAACTCCCTCCCCAGGGATGCCGAACGGCCGCGGCAGCGTAGGTCCGCTGCCGTCGTTGTCGAGTGAAACGAATTTGATTTGCCACGATATAAATGTGCGATGCGATATCGCGTGCAAAATAAGTGAGTGCATGCGCGGCAAAAATTTCGACGGAAGAAAGAAGCGCCTTTTTGCCTGGTGTGCAATCGATATCGGAGTGTCGTTCGATGGGCCGGCGATCGAAGGCGCGCCACGCACGACGCATCGTTTCCTCAGCGTTGCGTCGCTAACGTGAATGATGCACTGGCGCTGCTATGGGGAAGTTATCGGACCGCGCGGTGCGCGCATCGCTTTGGCAATGACACAGCGATGTCTAAATCGCCTTAGCGTCATCCCAGCGAAAGCTGGGATCCAGCGTCTTTGACGCTTCCTAAAGTCACTGGATTCCAGCTTTCGCTGGAATGACGGTGAGGAAAATTGATACGCGTCAGCTAGCAGAGACTTGCGTGCACCATCACTCAACCCGCGCCAACAGCTGCTCCAAATTCCCCATAAACTTCTGCCATCCATACTGCGCACCGTGATACGCCTGCTGTTGATCCGGGCGGAAACCCATTTGCTCCATGCGCAAATGCGTGCCTTTGCCGGTTGGCGTAAGCGTCCACGTTACGGTGCTTTCCAAACCCATCGCATCCCACGTGTAAGACAGCGTTTTGTTCGGTTCGATCGCCGTGACTTCGCAATCGACCGAACCCCAGTCGCCGCGCAATTGAAAACGGTGGCCCATAGATGCGGCGAAGTCATTCTTCATCAACCACTCTTCGATCAAGTGCGGTTGCGTGAGCGCGCGCCAGATTTTTTCCGGCGGAAAAGGAACGTCCCGTTCGACAACGACAGAGAGCGTTTCGGTGGCGATGTTGTTCATTGATCCATCCTTTTGAGTAGGTCTTCGAGGTGGTCGAACCGGTCTTCCCAGAATCCGACCATGTGGGTGGTCCAATCGATCAGCGGTCCAAGCGCCTCACGCTGTGCGCTGTAATGAATCTGGCGGCCGTCCTGGCGATCGCGCACCAATCCGGCTTGCTTCAAAACGCCAAGATGTTTCGACACGGCCGGCTGCGAAACGCCGGCCTGCGCCGTCAACGCGCCGACGGTTTGCTCGCCTTCGCGGCACAGCCGCTCGAACAGGGCGCGGCGGGTCGGGTCGGCCAACGTTCTAAAGAGCATGTCTTCGGCATTGGGCATGATGATCTATAACCAGATGGTGATGGGTCATTTATAACTCGTGAGTTATATATGTGCAAGTCCCAGCTTGGCAAAGCGATCGTAGAGCGTGGGTCATGGCGATTTATTTCGTTTAATCAGTGGCTTAATTGGGAGACGTTGGTGTCTCTGTTTTGGTTCTTGAATTAATTCCATAATTTTGGAATTATCGAATCATGGACACCCAGACCGCTTTAACCGCGCTATCCGCCCTTAGTCACGAGCCCCGACTGGCCGCCTTCCGCGAGCTGGTTCAGGCCGGCTCCAAAGGACTTTCCGTCGGCGAGTTGCGCGAACGTCTCGATCTGCCGCCGGCAACGCTGACCGCGCATCTCAACGGATTGCGCGTCGCCGGATTGGTGGAAGACGAACGCGAAGGGCGCGTCATCCGCGTGCGCGCCAGCTATGCGCAGATGAATGCGTTGATCGCCTACCTCACCGAAAACTGCTGCGCCGGCGAAGCGTCGTGCGGACCACGTGCGATGTGCTCGCCGGCAACGAAAGACTGTCAGGCGTAAATCGCTTCCATCGCACTAAAAACTTCTCGATGACTTCGCCGCTTTATGAAACGTGTTCTTTTTGTTTGCATCGAAAACTCCAACCGCAGCCAGATGGCCGAAGCTTTTGCGCATATCTACGGTGGCGACAACGTTGAAGCGCTTAGCGCCGGCTCGGCGCCTTCCGGAAAGATCAATCCCAAAGCCATTCGTTTCATGTCAGAGGTCGGCTACGACTTGAATCAGCATGCATCCAAATCTCTCGACGAGATCGATGGCGAATTCGATGCGGTGGTGACGATGGGATGCGGGGACAGTTGTCCGTGGGTACCTGCAAAACGCCGCGAAGATTGGGCGCTCCCCGACCCCAAACACTTCGACGACGACGGCTACCGCGCCGTGCGCGACGACATCGCCACGCGTGTAAAAAATCTTTTGGAGAGCCTGTGACATCCCTCACCCGCCAGGCCCTGGCCGAATTTATCGGCACCTTGCTTTTGCTCGCCACCGTCGTGGGCTCGGGCATCATGGGCGTGAATTTATCTGCAGGAAACATGGGCATCGCTTTGCTCGCCAACGCGGCAGCGACAGCCGGCATGCTCTATGTGCTGATCGTGTTGTTCGCGCCGATCTCCGGCGCGCACTTCAATCCTGCGGTCACACTTGTGATACGTCTGCGCGGCGATATCGGCACGTCGCAAGCGTTGGTTTACATCGTCGTGCAAATCATCGCCGCCTGTGCCGGCGTTGTTCTCGCACACGCCATGTTTGCACTGCCGCTCATTCAACCCGGCGTGCATGTGCGCAGCGGCGGCGAGCAATGGTTGAGCGAAGGACTGGCGACGTTCGGTCTGCTGCTGACGATACTTATCGGCAGTCGCCATCGATCCGCCGCCATTCCCGCATTGGTTGCGAGCTACATCTTCGCAGCTTATTGGTTCACCGCCAGCACATCATTCGCCAATCCCGCCGTCACGATTGCGCGATCGCTAACCCAAACATTCGCAGGTATTCGCCAGATTGATGTCGCAGGTTTCGTGCTTGCGCAGATGGTTGGTGCGTTGCTCGCGTATGTCGTCGCGGATTTTCTAGTGTCGCGACGAGTGGTCCAATCGCGTCAGGTCGGTCAGGATCAGATTGAACTAGGCAAGCCTTAAAGCGCGGGCTTGGGAAGTCGCCACGCTGTGACAGCGGTACCTGCATGCAAAACGCAGAGCAGCACAAACGCCCATGCATACGCGCTGAGCGGCGAATCGTGTAGCGGCTCCGCCGCCAATCGCCAACCCAAAAACGTCGCGCAAAGCGTGGTGAAGGTGGGGCCACCGAGGCGCTGCACGATATTGAGCGATGTGGTCGCCATGGGCAGTTCCGTTCGCTTTACCGAGGCGTACGCAGCCGATATCGAAGGTACGCCGACCGCGCTCTGGCCCGCGCCGCGTATAAACAACGCAATGGCGAGAACCGATAACGCCAGCGTGTGAATGGCGAGATAGACGAGCGGCAACGTTCCGATCAACGCCAGCAATGCGCCGCCTGCTGCAACGTTTCGAATGCCGAAGCGGCTGGTCAACATGCCCATCATCGGATACGTGCACAACATGCCCAGGCCGAGCGGCGCCAGCAGCCAACCCATATCGCCGGGCGAACGGCCACAGTCTCGTATTAGATAGATCGGAATCAACATTTGTCCCGCAAACATCGCGCCGTTGGAGAGAAATTGCGTGACGGCGGAAACGGGAAAGACGCCGCCTTTGAAAAGTTGCAGGTCGACCAGCGCTTTGTCGCCTTTGCGATTGGCGCTCCAAAAAAACAGGCCGAGCAAAACGACGGATAATGTCATGGCGATCAAGCCCATTCGCTCGCCGATGCGGTCCGACGCGTAAAGGAACATCGCCAAGCCCGGCGAAAGCAACAACAAACCTATCCAGTCGAGTTCGCGCGGTCTTGCTTGCTCGCGATCGTGCGGAAGAAAAACGACGGCAAGCACCAGCGCCAATACGCCAACGGGAAAATTCACCAGGAACAACCAGCGCCATGATGCGTGCTGCAAAATCAGGCCCGCGATCACGGGCCCAAGAATCGGCGCAATCAATACGGGCACCGCGGCGTAGCCGATTACGCGCGCCATATGCTTGCCAGCGGAGCGCGCCATCATCATCTGCGCCATGGGCGCAAGAAGTCCGCCGCTGATGCCTTGAAAGACGCGAAATCCGATCAGCGATGTCGCCGACCACGCCAGTCCGCACAATGCAGAGGAAAAGGTGAACGCTGCGAAGCACCACACGTATACGGCTTTTGCGCCGAAGCGATCCACCAGCCAGCCGCTCATTGGCAACGCCAGCGTCAACGCCAACAGGTAACCGCTCGTCACCCACTGAATCGTCGAAAGACCCGTGTGCAATTCGATGGCGAGGCTGGAAAGCGACACATTGGCAACAGTCGCATCGAGCTGCGCAAGGAACGATCCCAGCACGACGACCGCGGTGATTTTCCAAATGGAAGGATGGAGGCGGTCGTGTGCTTCCGCGTGATGGGCGGCATCCGCACTCATGAGTGATCGGTGTGAAGATTGCCGCCGTGGAAGCGGCCAAAATGCCTTGCGGCGAACAAAGCGATCAGCAATGCGCCCAGACCAAGTGAGATCATCATTTGCGCGGCATGAATATCGAATTGGCCAACGCAAACAATCAACAAATACGCCAGGACGAAATTGGCGAAGCCCCAAAGTACGTTGACCGTCGACGACGAAAGACCTTCTCCGCGCGGTTTCGCAAATGGGGACTGAAACGGACGTCCCATCGTGCCGCTTACGAAATGCGGGATGGCGTTCGACAGAAAAATGCCGCCGAAAAAATAAGAGAGATCGTGCAGCCAGTTCATGAGATTGCCGTCCTGTTTAGAGCCAGCATGAGAGACGCGCTGACGGAAACGTCCAGCACGAGAAAACGTTCGGCGAGTTGGTCGCTACGACTCGCCCAAATGTTTGATCAACGGAATCGCATCGATGATGGTCTTGAGCTCTGTGGGCTCCAGCTTCGTCATCGCCGCAATCAACCATTCGCGCTTGGCGAGGCCGCGTTGGCGGCGCATCTGTGCACCCGCGGCGGTGAGCGCGAAAAGAATCTGTCGACCGTCGGTGGGATGCGGCTGTCGTTCCACCAAGCCTTCTTGTTCCAGGCTCGCGAGAATGGTGCCCATCGATTGCGGCTTCATCGACTCGGCGCGGGCCAGATCCGCGGTGGTCATCGCGCCGAATTGATCGAGTCGCGCGAGGGTGCCGAGCTGCGAGAGGTTGAGTTCGTTCGGATTGGCGTGCGTGCGCAGGCGCCGCAAAAGCTGGCTGACGGCCGCCGTGAGTTCGCTGACGGCGGTTTCAACGGACGCATTCGGTGCGGGGGCAGGAGACATGTGTCTACCCTACATATTAGAAGTCTATCTTGCAAGTTTATCTTGTGAATTGGGCGATCGAACGCCTGAGCTTGGCGTGGCAGCCGGGATCGTTAGACCACTGCCGGCCATAAAAAAGCCCGCAGGGGGAGGCCTGCGGGCTTTGGGTCATCCTTCTTTACGCTGCTTGGCGGGGAGGGGAGGCCCGGCTAAGCGGTGGGACTGATGTCTCTCGACATGGGATAACTATACCTCTCGGTACATTAATAAAGTGTAACTTGATGGAAGGCGTCGTGCGATTAAGCCGGTGCGTACGTCAGCCTGATCACGTCGTCGCCCATCACATCGCTGGCGACGAGGCGGAGCCGCGATCGCGGGCCGGCGAAAAAGGGTGTGCCGTGTCCAAGCACCACGGGCTGAATGTAGAGGCGATATTCATCGACCAGGCCAAGGTCGCCCAGGCTTCGCGCCAAGTCGGGTCCGCCGACTGCGATCTCCCCTGGCTGCTCGGCCTTCAGTTTTCGGACCTTCGCTTCCAGGTCATTGGCGACTAGGGTGGCTTGGGGGCCGACCGACGTCAGCGAGCTCGACACGACCCACTTCGGTTTGCTGCGCCATATCGCGGCGAAGTCGTGGTCTCCCGCGTCCCAGTCGGGCTGGTCTTCGTCCCAATAGCGCATGATCTCGTACATATTGCGACCGAACACCATGCCCGTCAGGCTACGTACGCGCTCAAGGAAGTGAAGCGCGAGCGCCGGGCTGGGCGGCCCCAATTGCATGTGGTCGACGTAGCCATCCAGCGACTGGTTCAATTCGAATACGAGCTTCGCCATGGAAATTCTCCAGGCCAGAGCTTCCACCATAGTCCGAGTCGCGGTCGTCCAGAAGTGCGATCGGACCTATTGGATAGAACGCCATCCTCGGAGCCTTTTAGAGTCCCGAGTTTGTACGTCTAGTGAGCCATCGACACAGAGTCGGCAATAAAAAATCCGGAAAAGCCCTCGTCCGATGTCACGTGTACTTCGGTCACTGCGCCTTCTTGAACAGGTCCTGGAAGACCAGTGGCCCCCAAGTCCCATCCCGCGCCTGCACGAGCTGACCGCCCTCCGCGATCTTGCCGAGATTGACCGGCGCATAGCCGAGTCGCTCGACCAGGTCGGCGACCGTTGCGGTCGCGCTTTCATCGTCGCTCGATAGAAAGACCACCCGTCGTCCATCGTTGACGGCCGGGTCTTGTGCAAGCACGCGGGCAGGTAGATGGTTAAACGCCTTCACCAACTGCGCACCGGGCAGGGCACGAGCTACGACCGCGGAGGAAGGGACGCCACCCAAATCATCCAGCGTGTTCATCACATCGATCACGATTTTGCCTTCCCAGCTTTCCCGTTCCTTTGCGACCTCCGGGTGCTGCTCGTACCGGACAGCCAGTAGAACGATGTCGGCGTCGAGCGCATCCTTCAACATCTTGGGAACGATCGTCGAACCGATCGCGTTTGCCTGCGGCGCTAGCGCTTCAGGCGGATGCCTGCTTGCGACTGTCACTTCGATGCCTTTGCGAGCGAACATACGTGCTAGCGCCTGACCAACCGCGCCGAAACCTACGATTGCGTAATTCATGTTGACGTTCCGATTCGTGTTGAGGTTGGTGCCACGAACGATCCAGTTGCGACCGCGTCTTCCCGGAGTGCGAGGCACCACGCGCGTTTGGGCGCGACGTCAGATAGCCGAGAAGCCGCCGTCGACAGACAAGTCCACTCCATTCACGAAGCTCGAATCGTCTGAAGCGAGAAACAGCGCGGCCGTCGCAATTTCCTCAGGACGTCCCATCGTTCCCCGCGGGATCAAGGACTCGAACATCCGTTTCGCCTCCTCGGTGAGAACTTGGTCTTGCATCGGCGTGGCAATCGGCCCCGGGCTCAGCACGTTCACCCGGATATTCCTGCCCTTTAGTTCGTTGAGCCATGTGCGTGCGAATGAGCGCAACGCCGCCTTGCTCGCCGCATACACGCCGTAACCGGGAAAACCTTTTACCGAAGCAACCGAGCCGGTCATGAAGATCGATCCGCCATCGTTGAACAGCGGCAAAGCCTTTTGAACCGTAAACACCGTGCCGCGCGTATTCAGGCCGAATGTCGCATCGAAGTGCTGCTCGGTGATCTCGCCCAGTGGGATGGCTTCGCCGGTGCCAGCGCTCGCGTATAGGACGTCGATCTTGCCCTTTTCCCGTTTGACGGTATCGAACAGGCGGTCGAGGTCGTCGAGGTTGGCTGCATCGCCGCGCACGGCGGTTACGTTCCGGCCGATCAGTTTGACGGCCTCATCGAGCGCGTCCTGCCTCCGACCCGTGATGAAAACGTACGCGCCTTCTTCTACGAATCGCTTGGCGCTCGCCAGCGCCATGCCGCTCGATCCGCCCGTGATGACTGCAACCTTACCTTCAAGCTTTCCCATGACTTTTCACCTTACGTCGTGTCGGACAGCGTCTCTGTTTCCATCGATACAAGGGCGCTGTATCTTGTGGATCACCGATCCAGATACTGATTTGCAGCATCCGGATCACTGATCCAAATATATGGATCAGTGATCCGTTTGTCAAGGCAGCCTATGAGAGCCGACGCCAGAAAAAATTACAGCCACCTACTTGCCATCGCCCGCGACGTTGTCACCGAGGATGGTGTCGATGCGTCCATGCGGGATATCGCTCGCCGGGCGGACGTTGGGTTGGCCACGCTGCTTCGCCATTTCCCGACGCGAGAGGCTTTGTTCGAAGCGTTGCTGCGCACGAATCTTGACGCGCTGACACAGAGAGCAGAGGAACTCGAAGCGTCGAATCCACCCGACGAAGCGCTCATATCCTGGCTTCGCGAAGAGGTGGCATTCGTGCATACCTACCGCGGCGTGGTCGACTTGATGGCGAGTGCTCACATGGATCCGGACTCTGCACTTCACGCGTCATGCGCAGCAGTGCACGCAGCAGGCGCGCGACTTCTGCGCCGTGCTCAAGCCGAAGGAACGGCGCGTGCAGATATCGATGGGGAGGACCTGTTTGCCATGATGTCAGCGTTCGGTTGGCTAGCCGGCCAACCCGCATTTGCGCCGCGGGCTGATCATCTCTTTCACGTTATCGCGAGCGCGATCCTGACAAATCTGTCGAGCAACGACAAAAAGAAGGCAACGGGTTGATCGGGCCGGCGATCGGATGAAGTCGCGAACGTTGCGCGACTCAGCGACATTGTTTGTTCGGTCATCCAGCTCTGCCGGAGTCTTTGGCTATTTGTAGGACGCGGGGTTCGGCAGGTAATCGTCCGGCTTGAACTCCCTTCGCATTCGCTGCGTGGCGAAATCGACAAAGGCGCGAAGTTTTGGCAGTGACTGACTTCGGCTTGGATAGTAAAGGGAAAGACCGGGAACCTCTTCATAATAAGGTTCGAGCACAGTCTCAAGATCTCCACGTTCAAGATGCGACATCACGAGCGAATGCGGCAGCTGAAAGAGCCCAACGCCCCTCAGTGCTGAGCGAATGCACGCCTCGATGTCGTTGATGATAAGGGGCCCCTCGACACCCACCGTGATGCGCTTACCGTCGACGATAAATTGCCAATGATCGAGGACTCGCACGGACTGACGGAGCAGGATGCAACGGAAGTTCTGCAGATCATTCGGCGACGCTGGCCGGCCATACTTTTGAAATAGCGCCGGGGAGCCGACGACAACGAAGCGCTCGGGTGGTGTCAGCCACATCGCGACCATGTCGATCTGCACGAAATTTCCAAGACGTATGCCTGCATCGAAACCTTCTTCGACGATGTCGATCGGTCGATCCTCGCCCACCAATTCGAGTTCGACGTTTGGGTGGGCGTCGAGAAAGTCGGGCAGCAAACGATTCACCAGCAGTGGCAACGTTGGCCGGGGCACATTGATGCGCAGTCGGCCGGTGATCTGGCCACCCAAATTGCTCGCGGCGTCCAGCCCTGCCGTGAGCATGTCGACGGCGGGGCGAGCATGGGCCAGCAGACGTTCGCCCGCTTCGGTCAGCCTGACGCTTCGGGTCGTACGGGAAAAGAGTGGCGCGCCTACGCGTTCCTCAAGGCTGCGTATCCCCTGGCTGACTGCGGACGGTGTGATGCCGAGGTGCCGTGCCGCCGCTCGGAAGCCTTGGCGCTCCGCCACGGTCAGAAACATAACAAGCCCATCCAGATGGGTGCGAGCGATTGTTAAGTTCATCTATACGGCCCGTTCCGAATGTACCTCGTAGTCGAATAATAGTGCAGGGGCTACCGTGAGCCTTCGAACTAACGAAGGCAAACGCTCATGTTTTTGGTGATGGGAATTACGGGAAAAGTTGGCGGTGCGACCGCAACTCATTTGCTGGCGCAAGGCAAGAAGGTACGCGCTCTGGTCCGTGACCGCGCGAAGGCGGCAAGCTGGGCTGACCAAGGCGCCGAACTGGTTGAAGGCGACTGGAACGACGCGGCCTCCATCAAGCGGGCGCTTACGGGCGTCGATGGCGCATTTGTCATGTTGCCTCCCATCTGGGCCCCCTCGCCGGATTTCAGGGAAGCCAAGGGCGTCATCGCGAACTATGTCGAGGCGCTCACCCACGTGTCGGTGCCGCGGGTCGTCGCGCTTTCGTCGATGGGCGCGAACAGAGCCAGCGGGATGGGATTGATCACGGCGCTGTCGCTTATGGAGCAGAGTTTTCGCGACCTGAACTTGCCGATCGCCTATGTGCGCGCCGGCGGGTTTTTCGAAAACTTCCTTTATGGCCTGCACGCCGGTCAGGGCGGCACGTTGCCCGTCTTCTACAACCCGACAGATCGGAAATCGACCATGGTCGCGACCGACGACATCGGCGCCGAAATCGCAACACTTCTAAGCGGACCGGCTTGGGATGGGCATCGCACCATCGAACTCGGCTCCATGGTCAGCGCAGATGACGTCGCGGCACAGTTAAGTGAAGTGATGAAGCTCGACGTTAAAGCCGTTGCGATTCCGCGGGCTGGTTGGCCGGGAGCGTTTGAGCAGTTCGGCGTTCCGAGCGGCCTATCTGGTCCTGCCGAAACCATGTATGACGCCGTGAACGCCGGAGCCATGGACATCGGGGTTGAGGACACGGAGCACGTCTCGGGCGCAACGTCGGCTCGCGATGTTTTCGCAGCGGCCCAAATGGCCGGTGTCGCGTAGGTCTGCGGATCGATATCAGACTCATCATCCGAGGTTAGACCTATGTCCAAAATATCTTGGCGCCAAGCCCTGCCTTTTGCTCTTGCCACATTCTTCGTCGTGGGTTCACTCAGCAACGTCGTCGCCCCGGGTTCCATCTACGAGGAATACCTGAAATGGGGTTACCCGCGTTGGTTCCATTTCGTGACGGGCGCGCTGGAGTTCACGGCTGCTGTTTTGCTTTTCCGAGTCCCGAGTCGTCTGTTAGGTTCGGCGCTCGGCTGCACTGTCATGCTTGCCGCACTCGCGACCGTCATCGTCCACGGCGAATACGCGCATGCAGTGCCGCCACTTGTCGCAGCGGCGTTGTCACTTGTGGTCGGCAGGATGAGTTGGCGCAAGCGGATAGCGTTACCGTCCCATTAGGTCGTTGTGATTTACGACCTGACTCCCGAGCTGGGGGATTTGGTCATGCTCTGCGCGCCGACATCATGACCAATTTGGGGGTCCATCCGCCGAAACCGGCCGGGAGCAGACCTAAGGTAACTGCTCTCCAAACCTGGTCATGGCACTCACTACATCAGCGGGATTGGACAGGAACACAAAGTGATGGCCGTGCGGTATCCGCACGATCTTTGCTGATGGTTGTTGACGCTGAAGCGTAGCGATCTCTTGCTCCTGCACTCGAGTGTGCATCGCATCCGCCGCCTGGCGCTTCGCCGCATCACTGCCGACCGGAAGATCTGACGCACGTGGGACGGGGACGATGGAGAGTATGGGCACGTCGGGCGCGTGGAAGCGCTCTTCGCCTTCAAGGATGGCGTTGTAAACGAACGCCGGTGCTTTCTGCTTTCCGACGCCACCCGTGACGCTTGCCGCAAACGTCTGACGTATCTCATCTTCAGGAATCACTCCCCCGAGTTGCGCAGAGACGAAACAACGAAACGCGGGAAAACTGGCCAGATCTTCGGGCGTAGGTCCAGACGGCCCAGCCCCGGCTGTGCTTGCGTCATCCGTGGCTATCGCCGCAAGTTCGCTTCCAAGACTTCGTTGCAGCGCAGAGACTTCATTCAACAGCTTAGTCATCTGCGACTTGTCTGTCGGATCATCGTGTATGCGCGATATCTGCGTGGCCAGATGACTCAAGTCAGGAAGATAGGCTCCGCGTTCCTGATCGTAGATCGCATATTCGTGCGCGGCATCAAGGTAGATCAATCCAGCAATTTTGTCTTGATAATGTGCCCCTATCGCGCTTAATTCCTCGCCGGCGATTGAATGACCGGCGAGGATGGGGCGATGAATGTCGAGTGCTTTGACGACGGCCATGACGTCATCGGCCAACCGGTTCGCGCCATAGCCGCTCTTGGGCACGGACGATGCTCCGAAACCGCGTCTGGTGATGCCATAAACGTGAAAATGGTGCGCAAGTTCCGGAGCGATCGAATCGAACACATGCGCCGTATTGCCAAGTCCCGACAAGAGCACCAGTGGCCGCCCGGTTCCGCCCCAATCGAGCACTTCCAGCCGCACGCCATCTGCCACTGGAACAAATTGCCGGTGGTAGCTGATGCTTTCCGCCTGGAAAGTCGAGCCGGTAGCCGAACAAGCTGTGGCCCCTGAAGCCGCATGCATGGAGGCCACGCCAAGGATGACTGCTACCCACGCCCTGCATATTGTCGACATCGCTCACTCCGTGACTACACGTGTAGTCACGCTAACTCGTAACTACGCGTGTAGTCAATAATAGGCAGACCCTGTTCGGCTCTATTGCCTTCTGGCAATTTGCACCAACCCGGCGCATTGTCCATTATTGGTGCAATGAGCGACCTGCAGTCCAAAAGCTGGGCGGAACAGATGTCGACCGGTTTGGCGGTGGTCGACGAGGGCTTGCGCGTCCAGTGGATCAATCCGGCGCTGGCGGAATTGTTGGGGCTGGGTTTGCGCCATGCGCAAGGTCAGCCGTTGATCGCGGTGCTGCAGGACGTCGAAGTCGCCGAGCAGGCGGCACGGAGTTTGGCGGAGCAGCGATCGGTGCAATGTCGCGCAGTGTTGTTGCCCGGCGGACAAGGCAATCAACGTGTGGATGTGTCGTTGCAGCCGCTCGAAGCCGGCACGTTGTTGGTGGAAGTGCATGCGCTGGCGGAAACGCCTTTGGCCGTGTCGCCGTTGTCGGCGACGTTGCGTGGTTTTGCGCACGAGGTCAAAAATCCGCTCGCGGGTTTGCGTGGTGCGGCGCAATTGCTGCAGCGTCGGTTGGACGATGCGGATATGCAGGCGCTCGCCGGCATGGTGATCGCAGAGGCGGATCGACTCGCCGATCTGGCGAATCGTTTGCTGCATCACGATGGCGCGCCGCGCTTGGGCCCGGTGAACTTGCATCAATTGTTCGATCGGCTCGGCGAATTGATTCGTGCCGAACCTTCGTCACCACGCTTGCGTCACGACTACGATCCCAGCTTGCCGGACATCGAAGGCGATGCTGATCGTCTGCAGCAGGTGATGCTCAACCTTGCACGCAACGCGATTGAAGCGGGCGCGAAAACATTGACGTTACGCAGCCGCGTCGAACACGGCGTGCGTTTGGGCGAGCGCATGTTTCGTAGCGCGTTGCGCCTGGATGTGATCGACGACGGTCCGGGCGTTCCCGCCGCGTTGCGCGAAACCTTGTTCGAGCCGCTGGTGTCGGGACGTGCGGATGGCACCGGACTGGGCTTGGCGTTGTCGCGGGAAATCGCGCACGAGCATGGCGGCGAATTGCGCTACGTCAGTCGTCCTGGCGAAACCGTGTTTTCTCTCTATTTACCCTTGCCGCCGCGCACCGGCGTCGCGGCAACGACGGGGCGTGCTCATGGCTAAATCGAATGATCGAGCCGGCATCTGGATTATCGACGACGATCGCGGCGTGCGCTTTGTATTGGCCGAAGCATTACGCGATGCCGATTTGGACGTGCGCGAATTCGAAGATGCCGCCAGTGCGCGCAAAGCATTGCGCGATACGACGCCGGCGCTAGTGATTACCGATGTACGCATGCCTGGCGAAGGTGGCTTGGCGCTGCTCGACGAATTGCGCGCGCAAAACATCGGTCCCGTGATCGTGATGAGCGCCTATACCGATGTGGCGACCACCGCCGCCGCGTATCGCGCCGGCGCGGTGGATTATCTTGCCAAGCCGTTCGATCTGGATCAGGCGCTCGCTTCTGTGCAGCGTGCGTTGGCGGATGCGCCGCATGCGGAGATTGCGCCTGCCGTCGCCGCCACGGCAGCGCACGCGCTGCTTGGCGAAAGCGTGCAGATGCGCGAGGTGTTTCGGCTGATCGGTCGCGTGGCCGCCAGTGACCTCAACGCGCTGGTCACCGGCGAAACCGGCACCGGCAAAGAATTAGTGGCGCGCGCGCTGCATGAAGAAAGCGCGCGGCGCGGCAAACCTTTTGTTGCATTGAATACCGCGGCGATTCCGAGCGAATTGCTGGAAAGCGAATTGTTCGGCCATGAAGCCGGCGCGTTCACGGGTGCGACGCGGCGTGTTTCGGGCCGCTTCGAGCAGGCGGAAGGCGGCACGCTGTTTCTCGACGAAATCGGCGATATGCCGCTAATTCTGCAGACACGTCTGCTGCGTGTATTGGCTGGCGGCGAATTCTATCGCGTCGGCGGGCGCGAGTTGATTCGCTGCAACGTGCGCATCATCGCGGCCACGCACCAGGATTTGGATGCGCGCGTGGCGGCGGGGCAGTTTCGCGCCGACCTGAAGCATCGTCTCGACGTGGTGCGGATCGAACTGCCGCCATTGCGGCAACGACGCAGCGATATTCCGCAACTGGCGCAACACTTTCTCGCCAGCGCCGTGCAAGAACTCAAGCTTCCGCCCAAGCGTTTTTCCAAGGCGGCGCTCAAGGCGATTTTGCAGCGCGATTTTCCGGGCAACGTGCGCGAGCTGGAAAATCTCTGTCGACGTCTGTCGGTGATCGCTGCCGGTTCGGAAATTCTGCCGACCGATCTGGGTAAATCCATCGATACGCAGCGCGGCGATTGGACGGATGCGCTGCGCGACTGGGCCGATCGCGCGCTGGAGCATGGCGAGGCGGATATCCACACGCGCGCACGCGAGGCGTTGGATCGCGTATTAATGGAGGCGGCGTTGGCTGCCAACGATGGTCATCGTCAGCATGCCGCGGCGGCACTGGGCGTCGGACGCAATACGCTTACTCGCAAGCTGGGCGCCTCGCGCGCGCGGCGCAAAACTTGAAATGAGGTTCGAAGCGTGTCGACATTGAACGTACGCCCTGCGCAGCGCGGGGATATTGCCATCGTGGCCGAGTGGAACGCCGCGATGGCGTGGGAAACCGAGCAAAAGCGGCTCGATCCGCAGGTGTTGTTGCGCGGTGTCACCGCCGTGATGGACGAGCCGCGCCGCGGCTTCTATTTGGTGGCGGAGCTTGACGGACGCGCGGCCGGTTGCTTGATGGTGACGTACGAATGGAGCGATTGGCGCAACGGCGATTTCTGGTGGATCCAGAGCGTGTACGTGGCGCCCGAAGCGCGCCGCAGCGGTGTGTTTCGTGCGATGTATCGCGATGTATCACAGCGCGCGAAGCAAGCAGGCGCAGTGGGTTTACGGTTGTATGTGGAAACCGAGAACGTGCGCGCGCAGAACACGTATCGAGATCTCGGCATGGAGCAGTGCCACTATTTTATGTATGAGCAGATGCTCTGAATGCGATTCCCGCTCAGAGCACGCCTTGCACGCCCGCGCCAAACGCCGTGATCAACCGTGTGTAAATCAGCTTCGGTGAAATGGCGACATCCGGGAAATCGCCCACGGGCGCATAGCAGCGCGTGAAATCCGGATTGGACGGCTGCATCGGCGGGCAATCGGGCTTGAGTTCGTAACTGGTGGCGTAGCGGAACGGCCAGATGTCGAACAACGGAAGCTTGTCGGAGACGGCGCTGATGACTTGGCTGATTTGGCCGAGTATCGGAATGGTCGGCTTGCGCGGCGCGATGGTCCACGCATTTTGCGGTTGCGTCGCTTCAAGAATGGAATCGCGCAGTTCCGACGCAAAGCCGTGGTCGTAGACGATCACGCCCGCTTCGGTGTTGTAGTGATCGGAGCGCGGATCGAAGTTGTGCGAACCGACCATCGCCAAGTCGTCGTCCACCACCAGCGATTTGGCGTGAAGGCCGAAGCGGCGACCGGGGCTGATCAGCGGGGCGGGGCGATTGCGGCGGCCCATGCTGCCGAAAAAGCCGGGACGGCGATCGGTGCCCGGGAATCGTTTATGCGATTTTCCGGTGCTGCCGGCGGTGCTCGGTGGCCCTTGTTCTTCATCGTCGACGTTGGCTTGCAGATAGGCGTCGTTCGCAAACTCGGCGCGCGGTTTCATTTCGTAGATATCGAAACCGAACTTCGTCAGATAGGTTCTGCGGCGCTTATAGGAAAGCGCGTAAACCGCAAACGCGTCGGTGGACGCCAACGAGTTGGTAGAAACGACGATTTGCGGCGAAGGGTTGTCGCGATGCAGTTGCTTGAAGATCTTTTCCGCACGACGACTCATCACCAGATACGGCGTTTGCAGAATCACCTCTTTCTTGGCGTTGTCTACCAGGTGCATCAGATGCGCGGTGAATTCGCGCGATTCGCGTCGCGAAGGCTCTTCGGTCTTGGCGGGAAGGTCGCTGAAAAACTCCACCTTGCTGACGGACATGCTGTCGTCGAGCAGATGCTCGGTGAGCCAATCGTTGTCTTCCGCTTCTTGCTGCGTAACGGCGACTCGCGCGGGATAGACATAGTGCGGACCGGGCCAAGCCTGCGGTGGAGGATCGCGCACGATCAGTCGATTCACGTCGCGCAGATGCGTCAACGGCACGGCGCGTTTGTGATTCCAGAACAGGTTGAAACTTGTCGCCATATCGTTTGCAACGGGGCCGCCGACCATTACGTCGCGGTCGACGTAATCGAAATCGTTATCCCAGTTGAAGTAGCGATCCTGGTAATTGCGCCCGCCCGTGATGCCGATGGCGTCGTCCACCAGCAACAGTTTGTTGTGCATGCGCTGGTTGAATTTCATAAAGCAGCACACGATGCCGGCGGCAAATTCGAGCGGCGGTGTTTGCGAATTGTGGAACGTGGGGTTGTACAACCGAATCTGTAGATTCGGACTGACTAATGCCAACTGCGCGAGCAGGTTGGGATCTTCGAACGAAAAAAGCTGGTCGGCGAGAATGCGTACTTGCACGCCACGTCGCGCGGCGCCAATCAGTTCGCTGAGCGCCAGCTCGCCGATGTCGTCCTGGTCCCAGATGTAGGTCTGCACATCGATCGACTTTTTCGCGGCGCGAATCAGATTGATGCGCGCCACCATGGCTGCTTGGCTGTCGTCGAGCAAGGTGACGACGTGTTCGGGTTTATCGGGCGTGGAATCGGCCAGCGCTTTGTCCGCTGCGTCGAGCAAGGGCGAAGGCGTGGCGCAATGGTCGTCGCGGTCGCATGTCGTGTCGCGATCCATGCGTGCGGTGACGACGGTATCGGCTCGCTTGATTTGCGCGTGCGTCAACGTGCAGCCCTGCAGCAGGACGCTCGACAACAACAGAATCAACAGGGGGCGGCAGCGCATGAGCATGCGGGATGTCGCTCAATGCATACGCGATCGTTGCCCGCGCGAACTACGCGGAGACGGACGATGGATCGCTGCCATGGGCCGCTCATCTCGCCACATACATTTCACATTCCCGGTTGGCACGCCGACGTTTCCTGCATGGAAGCGAGTATCAAGCGAACCCATCATAGCTGCGCTTCAGCGCGTTTCGCGTTGCAGCGTGATGCTCAGGTTCAGGTCGACGTTGTCGGAGATCGCCAGGCGGTCGCTGGTCATGCCGAACGTGCTGCGTTGAAGGATGCCGCGCAGTACGATTTTGCAGGACGTTATCGCCGACGGCTCGCATTGCTCGGGGTCGACGGTGAACGCGATCGGTGCGGTGATGCCGCGCAGCGTGATGAATCCGGTCAAGGTGCCGCCGCGCTCCAAATCGCTTTGTGCAACGGGATTGGATACGAAGTGAATGGTCGGGTGATGCCCGGCGTCGAAGAACGCCGGCGCGAGTACCCATTGACGCATGCGTCGCGTTGGCATCGACACGCTTTCCACGGGAACGGTGGCGTCCACTACCAGGCTGCCGGGACGCGGGCCCGGCGAGACATCGCCGTCGACGTGCGTGAAATGTCCGTTGACGTTATCGAACCAGAACAAGCGCACGCGGAATACGGCTACGGATGTATCGGGATCGATGCGGTAATCGGTGCCCTTCGCAGCGGCGAGTAGCGGCAACGATAGAAGTAACAATGATGCAGTGCGCCTCCATGGCTGTTTACGCAAAATGCGCAAACAACGCATCATGGCGACCAGAACGCATCCAGTCGTGCGTTGCCCGGTTCCAGCGGGCCATCCAGGTGAAGCACGGCCAATCCGGCCGGCGGCATGCCACGAAATTCGTCCGAACGCCCTTCGACCAACAAGGCGACCAGCCGCTCGATACCGGGGTTGTGGCCCACCAGCATGACGGTGTGCGCATCGCCATGCTGATCGAGCAGCGCCAGCAATTCGCCGGGCGTCGCGTTGTAGATTTCCGACGCCGTTTGCGGCGAAGGGCTGCGGTCGATGGCAGACAGCGCCAGCGTGGCCGTGGCGCAGGTGCGCTCGGACGGTGAGCAAAGCACGCGATCGGGCCGCTTGCCGTGCGCCTTCAGCCACGCGCCGGCGGCGCGCGCTTCCTGTTCGCCACGACCGCTGAGTCGACGCACCGTATCTTCACCGCCGGGCGAGGCGGGTTGGGCTTCGGCGTGTCGTAGCAGAATCAGTTCGTGCATGGTCGTGAGTTCTCCTGAAGAGTGTTCTGGTTCATGGATGCTGAACACCTTCATTGGTGCCTCTTGATCCAACGAAGCAGTGGCGTCCAATCCTGTTGATGTCCGCGTACTTGCTCGGACCCGTAATCGAAAATGCCCTTGCCGAGCGACGTTAGCAGCACGTACGCCTGGGTGTCGCGCAACTGCGCCACCACCGGGAACGGCGCCTCTTCGGCTAGTTGCGCGACGGCTTCCTGGCTGGCGTGCGTCCACGGTTTGAGGCGATTGCCAACCAAGGCCACGGGCAACTTGCCGCGCTTGATGCGGCTAATGCTACGCAGGTGAGTGAGAAAACCGAGTGTGGCGTGCAGATCGAAGGACGAAGGAAGCACCGGCACCAGGATGACGTCGGCCTTCTCCAGATACGGTTCGAGCTCTTTTTCGTGCGAGCCGGCCGCGGTGTCGATCAGCACGCGTTCCGTGTCTTCGGGCAGTTTGTCCAACGCCCGGCGACCGCCTTCGACCGCCAGCACGCCTGGCACGTTGTCCGGACGCAAGGTCGCCCAGCGATAGCTGGAGCCCTGCGGATCGCTATCGACGATAGCGGTGCGTTTTCCGTCCTGCGCCCAATGTGAGGCGAGCTGCGTCACTAGCGTGCTCTTGCCGCAACCGCCTTTGCTGCTTGCTACCAACACCGTAAGCATCGGGTACCCCTTATGGCCCTGAGGTGGGGTCAAGGTTAGCGGGGGAATGGGGATTTAGGGAACAGGGTAAAAAAAGGGGCCATCGGCCCCTTTTCGATCATTCGGCTTTCTGCGGCTGCCAATCGGCCGGGGCATCGGTCGGAATGCCAGTGTCATGCAGCGCCGCCAGCACCAGGCTCATTTGCGTGCCGCCGCTGCGCGCGAGCGCCAGCAGGTGTTGCGATTGCGCTTTGTCGTTCTGAGCGCGCAAGGAAAGCTGGGCGAAGTTCTGCACCTGCCACACCAGGTTGCGGCGCGCGTTTTGCGCATCTTGCTGCTGGGACGCGTCGCCGTTGAGCACTTCGCGCAGATGCAAGCCGAGCGAACGGGCCAACGGACTGGAGCCCCATTCCAAAACTTTGCCGAGTTTCAGGCAGTCGTCTTTGACCGAGGCATCGTTGGGCGCCTGCTGTTCGCAGTAGGTGGCGGCGTCGCGTAAGGCCGGCTGCGGCATGGAAACGGCCGAACTGAACACGATCAGCGTCTGCACGCCATTCACGCCCGCGTTGGAATTCGGATCGAGCGTGGCGCTGGGCGGCGGCAGCATGGTGGCCGCATTGGCCAGTACTTTGAGTGCGATACCGCTGTAGTCGTCATACAGCTGGGCGGATGCGGCTTTGGCCAGATCCTGCCGGGCGTCGTCCTTCTTTAAGGTGTTCACGTCCTGGCTGAGTTTGACCAGCCAGACCGCGGCGTTGTCCGGCGCTTGCTGCACCAATTGGTCCAGCGCGGCGCTGTTGGGACAGCTGTGGGCGTTCGCATCGCAATCGGCCAGACGCGCCCAGCTCACGGCGGGGCCGGCGCCGTCCACATGCGCGGCGCGTTCGATCAGGGTGTGAAAGTTATTCAGCTTGCCCGGATTCGGAAGCGGACGCGCCATCAGGGCCGCAGCCAGCAGGCGATCGGCATCGCCGCTCGGAGCGAGCACGTTGATCAGGTCGGTTTGAAAGCTGATTAGCGCTTTTTGGCGTGCCTGCGCCGCTTTGATATCGTTTTTGGGGGTGTCTGCCTGAGCCTGGGCAGCGGCCGCGGTTGCGCTCAGCGCACAGGCCAGGGTGAAAGCTAAGACGCGCCAACCACGCATGGAGGGAACTCCGACCATCATAAAGCCGCCAGCATAACGGGGCGGAATGGTGGGGTTCTGAACGACGATTCAGGCACTTTCGAAGAAGTTCCAGCATGGTCACGCCGGGCCAAGCTCCTGTAGCATGCAGGACCGCCCGCCCACCTTGTACGCAGGAGACCGCTGTGGAGCAGTTTTCGAATTTGGCTCAGGGGGCCGCCCCATGGTTTGCCGGATGGGGCACGCTAGCCTTGATCAATGCCGGTCTGGCGCAAGGCAAGAATCGCAACGGTCTGGTGTGGTTCCTGCTCTCGCTGGTGTTCGGCCCACTCGCCACCCTCGCCATCGTGGTGATGCCGAAGGTGCGCTCTCGGATTTTCTAATGCGCCGTCCGACTCGACGAGTCGGACGCAGGCTTTAGTCGCCCAACGCTTCGCGCATGAATTCCGGCGTCGCCAGTGCGCCCTTATGGGTGTCCGCGTTGTAGTAGCGCGTGGGGAAGTTCTTGCTGATCGCGCCACGCTCGCGGAAGCCGGCCAGATCGCCGCCCTTGCGCGCCATCGTGCAGCTCCACCAGCCCGTGGGATAGCACGGCTGCGGGAACGGCAGGGTTTTCACGGCGCTGAAACCGGCGGTGCGCATGGCGGAGCGCATCGACTTGATCAACTCAAGATGCGCGATCGGCGATTCGCTCTGCTGCACCAGAATGCCGCCGTGACGCAGCGCCTTGAAGCAGCTGGTGTAGAACGCGGCATTGAACAGGCCTTCGGCCGGACCGACCGGATCGGTCGAATCCACGATCACTAGATCCAGCGATTCCGGCTCCGCTTCGGCCATGTATTTGATGCCGTCGATAAAGAGCAGCTCCGCGCGCGGATCGTTATTGGATTCGCACAGCTCGGGGAAGTACTGCTCGGCCAGACGCGTCACGCGCTCGTCGATTTCCACCTGAGCGGCGTGCTCGACCTCTTCATGCTTGAGCACTTCGCGCAGCGTGCCGCAATCGCCGCCGCCGATGATCACCACGCGCTTGGCGCGCGCATGGGTGAACAGCGCCGGGTGGGTCATCATCTCGTGATAGAGGAAATTGTCGCGGCTGGTGAGCATCACGCAGCCGTCGATCACCATCAGGTTGCCCCAGTCGGTGGTCTGGTAGATCTCGATCGTCTGGAACGGGGTTTTCTCGGCATGCAGCAGCTTTTCAACGCGATAACCGATGGAGGAACCGGAAGCCTGATGGGCTTCGGTGAACCAGGAGAGCTGCGACATGACCGGAGAATCCTGCGGGACGTGAATAAAGAGACGCAATTGTAGCGGCAACGACCCATGCCGTGCCGTTAGCGAGGGCACGGAATCGCCCCGCGCGCTCGGATGACCTCAAATTGTCGCAGCTGCCCGTTACAATATGCGTTCGGGCTGTCGATTTGGCGGCCCCCAAGCTCCTCCGGCCCCGCGGCGTGCAAGGCTTCCGGCCGGCGAGCCAGGGATGTTCTGATCCATTTTGCGCATGCATCACCGGCAATGTCCGTCCGCAGGCCTTTGGCCCAACGTCTCGACAGACCGCCAGTCTGCCTTCGCCGTTGGTCCTGTGTCCTGCAAACGGACATTGCCGGTGACACGTACGCAAAATGGATCAGAGCATCCCAAGTGTTCGTCAAGGCTCGCCGCTGCGACGACGTCATCCCCCTGAGGTCTTGCCGACCCATACAAGGAGATTCCGTCACATGGCGAACGCCTGGAATATTGATGCCGCCCGACATACCTATGCCGTGCCCTATTGGGGCGACGGTTATGTCGATATCAACGACGCCGGTCATATCGTGATCCGCCCGCACGGGCCGAGCGGCCCGGGTTTTTCTCTGCCAGACATCGTGGAGCGCGCGCGCGGCGAAGGTTTGCGCTTGCCGTTGTTGGTGCGCTTTCCGGACATCCTCGCCGATCGTCTCGCGCGCTTGCAGGGCGCGTTCGCCAAAGCGATCGGCGCATGGAATTACGGCGGCGGCTACACGGCCGTCTATCCGATCAAAGTGAATCAGCAGCGCGGCGTGGTCGCCGAGTTGGTAGCGGCAGGCGCGCATGGTTTTGGCCTCGAAGCCGGCTCCAAGCCGGAGTTGATGGCGGTGCTGGCGATGGCGCGGCCCGAATCCATCGTCATCTGCAACGGCTATAAGGATCGCGAGTACATCCGTCTTGCGCTGATCGGACGCAAGCTGGGTCTGCGCATTCATATCGTGATCGAAAAATTGTCCGAGCTCGATCATGTGATCGCCGAAGCAAAAGCGCTCGGCGTGGAACCTCTGCTCGGCGTGCGCGTGCGCTTGGCGTCGATCGGCGCAGGCAAATGGCAGAACACCGGCGGCGACAAAGGCAAATTCGGTTTGTCGCCGGCGCAGGTGCTGACCTTGGTCGAGCGTCTGGATCAAGCGGGCTTGAAGCACACGCTGAAATTACAGCACTTCCATATGGGTTCGCAGATTTCCAACGTGCGCGACATCGCCAACGGCATGCGCGAAGCGACGCGTTACTTCGTCGAACTCAGGCATTTGGGTGTTCCGTTGGACATCGTCGACGTCGGCGGCGGCCTGGGTGTGGACTACGAAGGCTCGCGTTCGCGCAGCCACAATTCGATCAACTACTCGATCGACCAATACGCCGCCACCATCGTGCAATCGCTGGCCGAAGCCGTGGAGGCGGAAGGTTTGAAAGCGCCGCACATCATCACCGAAGCGGGGCGCGCGATGACCGCGCATCACGCGGTGATGGTGGTGAATGTGAGCGAAGTGGAATCGGTGCCGGCCGGTAGCTTGCCGCCTGTCGAAAGCGACGAGCCCGCTGTGCTGCGTCATCTGCGCGAAGTGCACGACGAACTGGATACGCGCCCGCCGCTGGAACTGTTCCACGAAGCGCAACATCACTTGAGCGAAGGTCAGGCGCTTTACGCGTTGGGTCAGCTGTCGCTGGCGGACCGTGCGCGTCTGGACGAGTTGTATTACGCCATCGTCAACGCCGTGCGTGCGCGCTTGCTGCCGGCCGAGCGTGCGCATCGTCATGCATTGGACGAGCTCGACGAAAAATTGGTCGACAAATACTTTGTCAATTTCTCGGTGTTCGAATCGATACCGGATGTGTGGGCGATCGATCAGATATTCCCCATTGCGCCGATCGCGCGTTTGAACGAACTGCCGGCGCGGCGCGGCGTGCTGGTGGATCTCACCTGCGATTCCGACGGCCGCATCGATCATTACGTGGATGCCGAAGGCGTCGACGTGAGTCTACCGTTGCACGCGTTGAACGAAGGCGAGGCGTATCGCCTGGGCATCTTTATGGTCGGCGCGTATCAGGAGACGCTCGGCGATATCCACAATCTATTCGGCGATACCGATGCCGTGAACGTGCGTGTGGATGGCGGCAACTATCTGTTCGCGCACAAGCGCCGTGGCGATACCACCGATCTGATGCTGGACTACGTCGGCTACGACCTGGAAGCGCTACGCCGTAGTTATCGTGAACGGATTTCGGCAGCCGGTATAGACGGCGATCAAGCCGAGAGCCTGTTTGTAACATTGAATGAAGGGCTGACCGGCTATACCTACCTCTCCGAGGGCGTGCGTTAGCGACATGGCCTAGGCCTGTTTCGACCGCGCGTCGAAACAGGCTGTGGCGAACCGATGTGCTGCCCCGGCGTTCCCCTTACCCCATCGCAGGAGTGGCACATGGCAAGTCTCGACGGCAAGGTTGCACTGATCACAGGCGCGGCAAGCGGCCTGGGTAAAGCTATCGCGGAGCTTTACGCAAAGAACGGCGCGGCGGTGGCGATCGCCGATATCAATCAGCAGGCCGCCGACGCTGCCGCGGCGGAAATCAACGCCGCCGGCGGCAAAGCCATCGGCATCGAGATGGATGTCACCAACGAAGACGCCGTGAACGCCGGCACCGACAAAGTCGCGGCGGCTTTCGGCGGCGTGGACATTTTGATCTCCAACGCCGGCGTGCAGATCATCAATCCGATCGATCAATTCGCCTTCGCCGATTGGAAAAAGATGCTGGCGATCCATCTGGATGGCGGCTTTCTCACCACCAAGGCTGCGCTCAAGTACATGTACAAAGACAACCGTGGCGGCACGGTGATTTACATGGGTTCGGTGCATTCGCACGAAGCGTCCAAGTTGAAATCGGCCTACGTTACGGCGAAACACGGTCTGCTCGGTTTGGCGCGCACGCTGGCGAAAGAAGGCGCGGCGCATAACGTGCGTTCGCATGTGATCTGCCCCGGTTTCGTGCGTACGCCGCTGGTGGAAAAACAGATTCCCGAGCAAGCCAAGGAGCTTGGCATCAGCGAAGCGGACGTTATCAAGAACGTGATGCTGAAAGACACGGTCGACGGCGTGTTCACTACGGTGGAAGACATCGCGCAGACGGCGCTGTTCCTCGCCGCGTTCCCGAGTGCGGCGTTGACCGGTCAAAGCGTCGTCGTCAGCCACGGCTGGTACATGCAGTAAATCCTCGCGCGCTCCCTCTTTGCAAACGCGAGAGGGAGCGGATGACGATGTGCCGTATTCGGTGTCACGCAGAACTTTCAAAAGGACGCGTCCATGAACATCGCTGACGTCAAGGCGAACGCTTTCGCCATGCCGCTGACGAGCCCCGCGTTTCCCAAGGGGCCGTATCGTTTCGTCAATCGGGAATTTCTGGTTATCACCTATCGTACGGATATGGACGCCTTGCGCGCCGTCGTGCCCGAACCGCTCGAAGTCACCGAGCCGCTGGTGAAGTACGAATTCATTCGCATGCCCGACTCGACCGGTTTCGGCGATTACACCGAATCGGGCCAGGTGATTCCGGTTACGTTTCGCGGCGAGCCTGGCGGCTACGTGCATGCGATGTATCTCAACGATCACCCGCCGATTGCCGGCGGACGCGAGCTGTGGGGTTTTCCCAAAAAACTTGCGACGCCGATTCTGGAAACGGAAATCGATACGCTGGTGGGCACGCTCGACTACGGCAAAGTGCGCGTCGCCAAAGCAACTATGGGCTTCAAGCATCGCGAAGCGGATCGCCAGGCGATACTCGCGGGTCTGGCGGCGCCCAGTTATCTGTTGAAGATCATTCCGCACGTCGACGGCACGCCGCGCATCTGCGAGCTGGTGCGTTACTACACGACGCATGTCACGCTGAAGGGCGCATGGACCGGGCCGGCATCGCTGGAGCTGCATCCGCACGCGCTGGCGCCGGTCGCCGATTTGCCGGTGTTGAAAGTGGAATCGGCGCTGCACTACATCACCGATCTCACGCTCGATCTGGGCACGGTGGTTTACGACTATCTCGACGAGAAGAACGACTAGGAGCCGCTATGGCTGCGAACAAATCATCGGCCCACGCTGCGCAACATCCGGTGCAAAGCGCTTACAAAATCACCGCGCTCGTGTTGCAAGGCGGTGGCGCGCTCGGCGCGTATCAGGCCGGCGTGTACGAAGCGCTGGCGGAAGCCGGATTGCATCCGAACTGGATCGCCGGCATTTCGATTGGTGCGTTGAACGCAGCTATCATCGCGGGCAATGCGCCCGAACATCGCGTCGAACGACTGACCGAGTTTTGGGAAACCATCTGCAAATCGGCCATGTGGCCGGGTCGTCCCGGTTTTGCGTGGCCCGACGGCATGGCGTTGCCGCAGATCTTTCGCGACGGCATGAACACGCTGGCGGCATGGCGCGCGATGACGGAAGGGCAGTGGGGATTTTTCCAGCCGCGCATGCCGCCGCCGATTCTGCAATGGCATGGCACGCCCGATACCGCGAGCTGGTACGACACCGCGCCGTTGCGCGAAACCTTGATGCGCCTGGCCGATTTCGACCGCATCAATCATCCCAGTTGCGTGCGCGTATCGGTCGGCGCGGTAAATGTGCGCACCGGCAATTTTGCGTATTTCGACAATCGCAGCGACACGTTGCGCCCGGAGCATTTCATGGCGTCCGGCGCGTTGCCGCCCGGCTTTCCCGCCGTCGAGATCGATGGCGAGTACTACTGGGATGGCGGCATGGTGTCCAATACGCCGCTGTACAAAGTGCTGAGCGAGCGCCCGCATCATGATTCGCTGATATTCCAGGTCGATCTATGGAGCGCCGTCGGTGCGCTGCCGCGCGACATGGGCACGGTGGCCGAACGCGCGAAAGACATTCAATACTCAAGCCGCACGCGCCTGGTCACCGAATACATGCATCAAACGCGCGAACAGCAACGCTTGCTGCACGAGCTGATGGCGCTGGTGCCGGAAGACAAACGCGATAATCCGGCGTTTCATCGCGCCGAGCGTTATGCCAACGGGGCGCTTACCAACTTGATCCATCTCATTTATCGTGACAAGCCCTACGAAGGGCATTACAAAGATTACGAATTCAGCGCGGAAACCATGCACGAGCATTGGCAAAGCGGATTGACCGACATGCGTCATACGCTAAGCCGCCCGCACTGGCTCGATCCACCGACACCGGACAAACCGTTCGTGACGCACGACGTGCATCGTGTGCTCAGCACGGAATCCTGATTTTTGAAGGACCCAGCATGACACTCAAGGCAGCATTCATCGGCCTCGGCGCCATGGGCGAACCCATGGCGGGACATTTGAAGCAACACGGTTTGCTGCATGCCGTCGCGAACCGCACCCATGCCAAAGCCGAAGCTGTCGCTCGCACGCTTGGCGTCGACGCGCCGGCGACGCTAGCTGAGCTTGCTGCGCAATGCGATGTGATCGCGCTGTGCGTCACCGCCGATGCGGATGTGCTGAGCACGGTCGATGCGCTTGCGCCGCATCTGAAACCCGCTGCGATCGTGATCGATCATTCCACCGTCGCTCCCGATACCGCTAAACAGGCGGCTGCACGACTTCAAAAGGTCGGCGCATATTTTCTCGATGCGCCTGTTTCGGGCGGCGTGGAAGGCGCGAAGAACGGCAAGCTTTCCGTGATGGTGGGCGGCGATGCCACCGTGCTCGAACGCGCGCGTCCGGTGTTGGAAGCGTATGCGTTGCGCATCACGCATCTGGGCGACGTCGGTGCGGGGCAGGCGACCAAGGCGGTGAATCAGGTGCTGGTCGCGGGCATCGCGCAGGCGGTGTGCGAAGGTCTTGCGCTGGGCGAAGCGCTCGGTCTCGATCCGGAACGTCTTATTCCAACCTTGAGCGCTGGCGCCGCTGGAAATTGGTTTCTGGAAAAACGCGGCGCGACCATGTTAAACAATCAGTTCAGCGTCGGCTTCAAGCTGGCGCTGTTGCATAAAGATCTAGGCATCGTGCGCGGCATCGCCGAAGGCGTCGGCACCGATCGCACGGTGATCGAACGTTCGCTCGCCGATTACGCCGAGCTGATGCGCCAAGGGCATGGTGATGACGACATCTCCGGGTTGATTCGCCTCAAGCGCAAACATTGAAACCCACGAAACGAGAAACAGGCGGCCATGATGAGCCGCCTGTTTTCGTTGCGATCGTCACTTCTCGGGTGCGGTGTAAGTCAGATCCGCGTTGTAGCTGTCGACATGCGCGGTCACTTCCTTGATGTCGTCGTTGATCGCCTTGCGAATCGCCGTTGCTTCGGTTTTTCCGTACACGCCTTCGATCATTTTCCAAACGTCCGGATCAGGATCGGCGCCGAATTCCGCCCAGCTCTTGGACGTCGATATCAAGATGAAGTCCGGTGCGCCGTCACCGGCATCGATGACGCGCGCCATCTGAAAGTAATACGGCCATTTCGATTTATCGGCGGCTGCGGCGATTTTTTTCGCATTCGCAGCGAACGACTCAGACGCTTCGTGACCGGGTCTGAGCCGGAAGAACGTCACTTCCATCAGCTTGGGCGGCGGGTCTGCGACGTTGGCGACATGACTCATATCGGGCGAAGTCTGCAGGAACGCGCTCGTTTCGCTTTTCAGGTGCGGATTCACGTCCGAGCGCAACGTCGCATCGCAGGCTTTGCCTGCCGCATCCATATCGTCGAAGCCGCTCCACGGCATTGGGGCGGACGTATACGAATAGCTGTATGTATCACCCGTTTCGTGCGACCACGCGGTCCAGGTGTATTTGAAACCGTGTTTTTGCAGGCATTGGTTGAAGCTTTTGACGCCCGCTTCGTAAGCCTGCTGATCTGCCGGTGCGACGATATCGTTGTAAACGCGTGCGACCTTCGTGGCCGGTTTATCCGCCGCCTGTGCGGCTGAGCCCAAAATCAGGGCCAGCGCGAGCCATGCCGTGACGTTCTTCATAAGAACCTCTCTTGAGGGCAATACCCTAGGAGTGAGTGGGTTCCCCTGGTGCTTCCGACACGGGCGGCTCGCGCATTATGCGCGCAATGGGGGCGATGGGAATTCCATCGCCTAAAAAACCAAGGGCGCCTCAGGCGCCCTTCGCTTTTGATCAGGTGCCCGCTTTCAGTGCGATCGCGGGGAAGCCGGCCGATGAGAGCCGCTGCTTGGTCGACTCCAGATCGGTGGCCGAATGGAACGGCCCCAGGCGCACGCGGTGGTAGGTCTGGCCGCCGACGCTGACCGATTGCACGTTGGCGACAAAGCCTTGCAGCGCGAGCTTGGCCTTGAGCGTTTCCGCATCCGACGCGCTCGGGAACGCGCCGACCTGCAACAGATAGCCGGTCTGCGCCGGGCCTGCGGCGGGCGGTGGCGCCACGGCCGACGGCGGCGCGGCGGTGATGTTCTGCGTTTCGGCACGCGGTGCGTTCGCCGGCAACGGTGGCGCGGGCTGCGCCGCTTGCTGCTTCTGTTGCGCGGACTGCTGTTGTTCCGCCTTGGCCTGCGCGTTGATTTCCGAATCCGGAATGCGCACTTCCTTCTCCGACAGCACGGAGTAGAAGTCGTACTGCGGTTTCTTCGGCGCGGTGTTGGTGGTGGCCGGCGCAAGGCCTTCGTCGCTGCCCGGTTGCGGGGTGGCTGCGGGGTTGGGTTGCGGACCCTTGGGGGCCATCGGCACGAGCGAATGGCGCATCAGCACCACCACCACCAGCGCGCCGATCATGATGCCGACGAGGATGCCGGCCCAGGCTGGAAACCCGCCGCTTTTGTTGCGAACGGCCTGCCGGCCTTTGCCTTTGCGTGTCGCCATTTACATCTTCTCCGGGGCGCTGAGTCCCAGTAAATCCAAACCGTTTCGTATCACCTGACGCGTGACGAGGGCGAGCGTGATGCGTGCATGGCGCAGCTCGGCATCGTCCACGATCCATTTGTGCTCGTGATAGTAGCTGTGAAGCGCGCCGGCCAGTTCGCGCAGATATTGCGCGATCAGGTGCGGTTCCAGATTGCTGGCCGCGGCCTCGACCACTTCGGGGTAGCGCGAGAGTTCCGTGAGCAGAATCTGCTCGGGCTCCGAATCGAGCCGGGTCATCTGCACGATGCCCTTCTGCGTGTCGACTGGCGGCAGACCGCGCTCGGCCAATTCTTCCAGGACGCGGCACACACGCGCATGAGCGTACTGAATGTAATAGACCGGGTTGTCGTTGCTTTGTGAGCGGGCGAGGTCGATGTCGAACACCAGTTGCGAGTCGGCTTTGCGCGCGATCAGGAAGTAGCGCGTGGCGTCGCGGCCGGCTTCGTCGATCAGATCGCGCAAGGTGAGGTAGCTGCCCGCGCGTTTGGAGAGCTTTACCTCTTCGCCGCCGCGCATCACCGTCACCATCTGGTACAGCACGTAGTTCGGATAGCCCTTGGGGATGCCCACGTCCAACGCTTGCAGGCCGGCTTTTACGCGCGCCAGCGAGCCGTGGTGGTCGGAGCCGAGCACGGTCACGGCATCGACATAGCCGCGCTGCCACTTGCTTAGGTGATAGGCGACGTCCGGCACGAAATACGTGTAGGTGCCGTCGGACTTGCGCATCACGCGGTCCTTGTCGTCGCCGAAATCGGTGGAGCGCAACCAGAGCGCGCCGCCTTCCTCGTAGGTGTGACCGTGGGCGACGAGTTCGCGTACGGTCTCTTCAACCTTGTGGTCGCCGTAGAGCGAGGATTCGAGGTAGTACACGTCGAAGCCGACGCCGAAAGCTTTGAGGTCGAGGTCCTGCTCGCGGCGCAAATAGGCCACGGCGAAATGGCGGATGGCTTCCAGGTCGTCGACGTTCTTCGCGCCGGTCACCACGTGACCTTCGACTTCCACGCTGTCGCCGTTCAAGTAGGCCTGCGCCACGTCGGCGATGTAGTCGCCGCGATAGCCGTCTTCCGGCCAGCCGGCGTCATTCGGCGTGATGCCGCGCGCCCGGGCCTGCGTCGAGATCGCCAGGTTGTGGATCTGCACGCCGGCGTCGTTGTAGTAGAACTCGCGCTTCACGTTCCAACCGGTGGCGCCGAGCAAACGCGCGATGCAATCGCCCAGCACAGCGTTGCGGCCGTGACCCACATGCAGCGGGCCGGTCGGGTTGGCCGAGACGAATTCCACGCCAGCCGTCACGCCGTTGCCGCTGGCGTTGCGGCCGTAGGCTTCGCCATCCGACAAAATCCGGCCGGCTTCAGCGTGGTAGGCCGCCGGCGCCAGGAAGAAATTGATGAACCCGGGGCCGGCGATTTCCACCTTGGCCACCAACGCATTGGCGGGCAGGGCGGCGACCAGCTTTTCGGCCAGGTCGCGTGGCTTGGCGCGCGCCGGCTTGGCCATCAGCATCGCCGCGTTGGTGGCGAAATCGCCATGTTCGCGGCTACGCGCCCGCTCCATCACGAAGCTCGGCAGTTCCATGTCGGCGGGCAGGACGCCCTCGCCCTGAAGGGTCCGGATCGCCTGGAGGACCAGTTCGCGCAGCGCTTGTTTCACAGGAGGGGTTCAATCGGGATGGAACCGCGCATCGTAACAGACAGTCGCGTCCGAGCCGTGTTTTCCAGGCGCGCTATCGATGTCGTCGATCGGCGCCTCAGGGGGCTGCTGCGGTGCAGTGGATCGAGCTGTGGATAAGTCTGTGGGGAAAGTAAAGGGGGGAAAGGCGGCGCAGCGTAAAAAGCTGGCGGAAATCACTTTGTCATGCAGCTAACCGTTTTAAATCAATTATTTAAAATGTGAAGTTGATGTGCTTTTCAGCGATATGCCCCTAAGTGGCCTTTGGGGCGCTGTGTGCATAAGTCTTGCCAGCGGCGCTCAACCTCGATTTGTGACCGAGGTGGCCAACGATGTCATACGCGCGTCATGACGCATCGCGACAATAATCAGGTATCCCCGACGTCTCCCCCGTTGGATCGATACGGGACTGCCGCATCCCTCTATACCCTCCCCTCATGCGGCTCCCGGCGCGTCCTCCCGGTCGCGCCGTTTTTTTATCTGGACCCTTCAGAGCAAGCCGCGCGCCGCCATCGACACCGGTTCGGCGTGACCGATCACCAGGTGATCCAGCACCCGCACGCCGACCAGTCGCAGCGCCTGGCCCAGTTCACGAGTGATCGCCTGGTCGGCCGAACTGGGCTCCGCCACGCCACTGGGATGGTTATGGGCAAAAATTACCGCAGCGGCGTTGTGCTTCAGGCAGGCGCGCACCACCTCGCGCGGATGGACGCTGGCGCCGTCCACCGTTCCTCGAAATAACTCTTCGAACGCCAACACTCGGTTTCGATTGTCCAGATAAAGACAGGCGAACACTTCATACGGGAGATGACGCAGCCGAGCGCTGAGGTAATCGCCGCTTTCAGTCGGATTGCTCAGCGACGGCCGATCGGCAAGTTGCTCGCCCAAGCTGCGGCGCGCCAATTCGAGCGCCGCCACGATGCGTGCCCTCTTGGCCGGCCCCAAGCCGACGGCGCGGATATCCCGATCCTGACGACCGAGCAGCGCGTTGAGGCTGCCGGCCTGGATCAGCAGTTCGCGCCCGAGCGCGATGGCGTCTTTGCCGCGCACGCCGCTGCCGAGCAACACGGCCAGCAGCTCCGCGTCGGAGAGCGCGCCGCTGCCATGGGCAAGCAATTTTTCTCGGGGTCGTTCGCCTTCCGGCCATTCTCGAATGCTCATGTGACCAGCATCCCGTTCCAAGGGTCTGCCCGGACAGCAGTTGGCGTACATGAATCCGGTAAGCTACTCATCTGTTTACACGTCGGACCTCGCTTACGTCATGAGTCTTGCCCAACGCCGGATTGTGCTGGGAGTGTCGGGCGGCATCGCCGCCTACAAGTCGTGCGAGCTGGTGCGCAGACTGCGTGACCTGGGCGCGCTGGTGCGGGTGGTGATGACCGAGAACGCCACGCGTTTTGTCACCCCGACCACGTTTCAGGCCCTGTCCGGCGAACCGGTGCGCGTGAGCTTGTGGGACGAATCGGCAGAGGCGGCGATGGGACACATCGAGCTCGCGCGTTGGGCCGAGCGCGTGTTGATCGCGCCGGCGAGCGCCGATGTGATGGCGCGTCTCGCGCACGGTCATGCCGACGATTTGCTGACCACGTTGTGCCTCGCGACGGCGGCGCCTGTCTATCTTGCCCCGGCGATGAATCAGCAGATGTGGGCGCACGCAGCCGTGCAGGCGAACCTCGCCACATTGCGCGCGCGCGGCGTGCAGATCCTGGGACCGGCAGCAGGCGATCAAGCGTGTGGCGAAGTCGGTTCCGGTCGCATGCTGGAACCGCATGAATTGCGCGCGGCGATCGTCGCCTCGTTCGGCAGTCAGGTTTTGCTCGGCAAAAAAGTCGTCGTTAGTGCAGGCCCGACGTACGAAGACATCGATCCGGTGCGCTTTATTGGCAACCGCAGCTCCGGACGCATGGGTTTTGCCGTCGCCGAAGCGGCGGCGCAAGCAGGCGCGCAAGTGATCTTGGTGGCGGGACCGGTCACCCTCGCTACGCCGCAAGGCATCGCCAAGCGCGTCGACGTGCGCAGCGCCGCACAGATGCATGCGGCGGTGACTGACGCAGCAGCCGGCGCCGATATCTACATCGGTTCGGCGGCGGTGGGCGATTACCGTCCGAACGCGGCGGCAGCGCACAAACTCAAGAAACACGATGGCGCCGATCTCACGCTGCAGCTGGCGGAAAATCCGGACATTCTGGCCAGCCTCTCGGCCAAACCGTCGCATCCGTTCCTGGTGGGTTTTGCCGCCGAAACGCAGAACGTGGAGACCTATGCGCGCGACAAACTGCAACGCAAAGGCTTGGACATGATCGCCGCCAATCAGGTTGGCGAAGGTCTTGGCTTCGAAACCGCCGACAACGCCATCACGCTGTACTGGGCCGACGGCGCGTTGGAATTGCCGCGCACGGATAAGACCGCGTTGGCGCGTCAGCTGATCGAGTGCATCGCCAGCCGTTACAAGACGGTGCGCGGATGATCGACGTCGAACTGAAGATTCTCGATCCGCGCCTGGGCGACAGCATTCCGCTGCCCCAAGCCGCAACAGCTGGCAGCGCGGGCATGGATTTGCGCGCCGCCGTGCAAGAGCCACTCACGTTGGCGCCGGGCGAAAGCGCTTTGGTGCCCAGCGGTATGGCCATCCATATCGGCGATCCGGGCTGGTGCGCGTTGATCGTGCCGCGCTCGGGGCTCGGCCATAAGCACGGGCTGGTCATGGGCAATCTGGTCGGGGTGATCGATGCCGACTATCAGGGCCCGCTGATGATCTCCTGCTGGAATCGCGGCACGCAGCCGTACACCATTGCCGTCGGCGAGCGCGTCGCGCAGTTGTTGCTGGTGCCGGTGGGGCAGGCGCGGTTGCGGGTTGTCGACGATTTCGTGCCTTCGGAACGGGGTGAGGGCGGTTTCGGTTCCACGGGAAAACACTAATTCGGGGAAATGGGGCATGGCGAAGAGCGTGCACGTCCAATGGGGGCGACTGCTGATACTGGCTTGCGGCACCCTGTTGCTGGCTGCTGCCGCATTTTGCGCATGGCAGACATGGTTGATCGCCGATCAGGGCAGCGCTGTGGAACGGTTGCATACGGCGCAAGACCAAGCCGTGCAGACGCTTGCCGCCGAAATCGCCAAAGAGCGCGATCAGGTGAACCAGGCGGTTAGCGGCATCGATGCCAGCGGACTGCCGCAGACGTCCCCGCAGGTGTTGGCGACGCTGAAGCAACGATTGCCGCAAGCCCAGAACATCGAGCTTTACACCGGCGGGTTGGATGAAGTGCTGCACGCCAACTACCGCGAATTCGGTTATGCGAAGGCGGCGCAATTGATGTCCGCACCGGACGCCGAAGGTGCGCTTCCTTTTGAAGAAGAGCTCAAGGGTGTGGGCGATCGTCGCCTGACCGTGGTGGCGCCGCTGGGTTCGCGGCAGAAGCCGCTTGCCTGGGCGTGGATCGAGTTGCCCTTCGCGCCTATCGCGCAACGCTTCAACGAACTGTCGGTCAGCGATGGGCGGCTGCTGTTTTATCAAAGCAGCGATCGTGGCGGGAACCTTCAGTTGATGTCGCAAGGCAGTTCGAGCGCGGTGGATGCCGAACCGACGGGCAAACCCGTCGCCGGCACCAATTTCAACATCACGGCGGTCTTGCCGGGCGCGTACATCGTGCTTCCGCCCATCTGGCCGTTCGTGGCTTTGATAACGCTGGTCTGCCTGGGTGGCGGTATCGGCCTGTTCTGGTTGTTTATGCGCCTGTCCAAACCTGGCGCAGAACCTGTTGAGGAAAAAACGTTGTCGGATTTAGCACAGTCCCAGCCCGCCCCTGAGCCGGTGAAACCGGCGGCTCGTCCGGCGGCGGTAGCCATATCCAAGCCCGAGCCAGTCACGGTCGATCCGGCGATTTTTCGCGCGTACGACATACGCGGCGTCGTGGGTAAGAGCCTGACGCCGGAGTTTGCCAAGCTGCTCGGGCAGTCGATCGGCACCGTGATGCGCGAGAAAGGGTTGCGCGAAATGGTCGTTGGGCGCGATGGCCGCCTGTCCGGTCCTGAATTGGCGGGTGCGCTGGCCGATGGCCTGCGTGTCGCCGGTATCGATGTGATCGACATCGGCGCTGTGCCGACTCCTGTTGTGTATTACGCGGCGTACCGTTTCAACACCGGTTGCGGCGTCGCGGTAACCGGCAGCCACAACCCGCCGGACTACAACGGCTTCAAGATCGTCGTGGGTGGCGAAACGCTGTCGGAGGGCGCGATCCAGGATCTCTACAAGCGCATCGTCAGCGGTGAACTCGAATCCGATGGCGGCGGCAGCTTCCGCTCGATCGATGTAGTGCCCGACTACATCGAGCGCATTACATCGGATGTACAAACCGAGCGTCGCCTGAAGATCGTCGTCGACTGCGGCAACGGCATTCCCGGCGCGGTGGCGCCACAGGTGCTGGAAGGCATCGGCTGCGATGTGATTCCGTTGTATTGCGATGTGGACGGCAATTTCCCCAATCACCATCCCGATCCGTCCGATCCGCACAATCTGGAAGATCTGATTCTCTCCGTGAAGCAGACGGGCGCGGATCTCGGCGTCGCCTTCGACGGCGATGGCGATCGTCTGGGCGTGGTCACGCGCAGCGGCGAAATCATCTTCCCCGATCGCACGCTCATGTTGTTCGCGCGCGATGTGCTTTCGCGTCAGCCGGGTGCGACGATCATCTACGACGTCAAATGCACCGGCCATCTGAAAGGCCAGATTCTCGACGCCGGCGGCAGTCCGCTGATGTGGCGCACCGGTCACTCGCTGATCAAGGCCAAGATGCGCGAGACCGGCGCCGAGTTGGCGGGCGAGATGAGCGGCCACTTCTTCTTCAAAGAACGCTGGTACGGCTTTGACGATGGCATTTATGCCGGCGCGCGCCTGTTGGAAATTTTGGCGGGCGATTTGGAAGACCGCACGCCGGAAGAGATCTTCGACACCTGCCCGAAAGGCGTTTCCACGCCCGAACTCAAGGTGGAAATGGCCGAAGGCGAGCACTATCGCTTTATCGAAAAATTCCGCGAGACCGCGCGGTTCGACGATGCCACGCTGGTCACCATCGATGGCGTGCGCGCCGATTGGCCGGACGGCTGGGGTCTCGTGCGTCCGTCCAACACCACGCCGATCCTGGTGCTGCGCTTCGATGCGGACAACGAGGAAGCGCTCGCGCGCATCAAGCAAACGTTCCGTAAGCAGTTGCTGGCGGTCGACCCCAGCTTGAAGTTGCCGTTCTAAGCAGAGCGAACAACGAAACGAAGCGCTCGACGTAGGCCGAACGCTTCGAATTCGAAAGCGACGATGCAGTGCCGCGCGTTACGCGCGGCACCGTCGATCCCAAGGCGATCAATACCCGCGATTGTCCTTTTCGGACGCTTTCAATTCGCGGAAATGCTGCAGCTCCTGCGCTTGCTGCTGCACCAATTCATCGCGATGCGTCTTTTGATGCTCAAGCAAGGCGCGCTCGTTCGCGACCACGTTACGCTGCGTAGCGATCTGGTCGGTTAGATATTTCGGAACCGGCTTCTTCGCGCGTTCTTCGTCGGCGGCGCGGTTGAGCAAATCAGTCAGCGCGGCGTCCTGGCTGTGCAGGTTGACGCGCGTGGTGTTCATCTGCGAATCCAGATTTTCCAAGACTTGCTGCTGCTCGATTTTGAGCGAGTCTTCGTCGGGATAGGTATTGAGAAGCTCGATGTCGTGGCGCTTCTTTTCCTCGATCGCGTGCTGCCGGGCGGCTTCGTCGGCGGCTTGCTTGTCGGCAGCGGCGCGTTCCGTCGGCGACAACTGGCGTTGCACATGCGACACGACCATGCCATTGGCATTGATGACGTCGTAGCCGTATTTCACGGCGTCCTGAGTCAAACTGTCGCTAAAGTGCGGCAAGCCGCTACCGTCCACCCAGCGGTAATGCATGGCGCTCGGGGTGGTTTGAGCCGTCACCAGACCCGCAAGACTCAACGACAAAATACTGAACACGATTCGACGCATGACTCCCTCCTCGGTTCAGTATAGCCGCGGGTTTCCAAAGACTGGCTTACAAGAACGCGCCCGCGTGACTGAATTCACGACTGCGACAGCACTCAGAGGCACGCTCAATGGCTAACGCCGTAGCGCTCTCGATAGGCCAGCATGCGCTGATGCTCCGCGGCCAGGTCCGGGCGCTCGCCGGCATACGCCAGCACATCGCCGAAACTGGTGATGGCGACGACCGGGATGCCGTAGTCGCGGTTTACTTCCTGCGCCGCCGACAATTCGCTCTGACCGCGCTCCTGGCGGTCGAGGGCGATCAACACGCCTGCCGCGGTGGCGCCGTGCGCCTGGATCAATGCGAGGGACTCGCGCACGGCGGTACCGGCGGTCATCACATCGTCCACGATCAGCACGCGGCCTTTGAGCGGGGCGCCGACCAGCACGCCGCCTTCGCCGTGATCCTTCGCTTCTTTGCGGTTATAGGCCCACGGCAAATCACGATCGTGCTGCTCGGCGAGCGCGATGGCG
This sequence comes from Dyella sp. 2HG41-7, assembly GCF_021390675.1. Taxonomy (NCBI): domain Bacteria; kingdom Pseudomonadati; phylum Pseudomonadota; class Gammaproteobacteria; order Lysobacterales; family Rhodanobacteraceae; genus Dyella; species Dyella sp. 2HG41-7. The sequence continues at coordinate 7,180 of NZ_JAJEJV010000004.1, read as the reverse complement.
GTGGCGGCCGCAAGCGCGATGCCTTTGTAAGCGGGGCCGAACAACATGTCGACCTCTAGACCGGAATTCACCACAGCCGCCGCATACGCGCGCCCGAGCCGCGCAAGCGCCGCGCCGGAATCGATGCGCCCCATGTTGAAGAAATAAGGACTGATGCGACCCGACTTGAGCGTGAATTCGCCAAAGCGCAGGACGTCGCGTTGCAGGGTGAGTTCGATGAAGTCGCGCTGATAGTCGTGCATGACCGGATCTGCAAGGGACAAGATGGGCCATGGTACCGCGTCCCTCGCTTCTTGCTCACCGTTGTTATCATGGTCCATCCCACAAGGAACGCCCATGCGCATCATCAGCCTGAACGCCAACGGCATCCGCTCCGCCGCGAACAAAGGGGTTTTCGATTGGTTGCGCAAGCAGCGCGCCGACGTGGTCTGCCTGCAAGAGACCAAGGCGCAGGAAGATCAGCTGGCCGATCCCATGTTTCGTCCCGATGGTCACCACTGTTTTTATCGCGACGCCAGCAGCAAGAAGGGCTACAGCGGCGTGGCGATTTACGCCAAGCAAGAACCGGACAAAGTGCTGACCGAATTGGGCTGGGATGAGTTCGACAATGAAGGCCGCTACGTCGAAGCGCGTTTCGGCAATCTCAGTGTGGTGTCGTTGTACGTGCCGTCCGGTTCCTCCGGCGAGGAACGCCAGGCCTTCAAGTTCAAGGCGATGGAGTGGCTGACGCCGATCTTCAACAAGTGGCTGAAAAGCGGCCGCGACTACGTGATCTGCGGCGATTGGAACATCGTGCGCAGCGAGTTGGACATCAAGAACTGGCGCTCCAACCAAAAGAATTCCGGTTGTCTGCCGGAAGAGCGCGACTGGCTCAACGACATGATCGACAAGCGCGGCTGGGTGGACAGTTTCCGCGCCATCAAGCCGGAGGCGGTGGAATACACCTGGTGGTCCAATCGCGGAAACGCGCGCGAGAACAATGTGGGGTGGCGTATCGATTATCAGATCGTGACGCCGTCGCTGGGCAAGCGCTTGAAGCATTGCTCGATCTATCGCGACGAACGCTTCTCCGATCACGCGCCTTACACGGTCGACTATGCCGACTGAGGTACGCGTTCCGGCAACCGGCAAATCGTCCATCTGGCAGGCGTTCTCACAGCCTTCCGCATGGACGATGTGTCTGTTGGGATTTTCCTCGGGCCTGCCGTTTTTGTTGGTGTCCTACACCTTGTCGTTTTGGTTGAAGCAAAACGACATCGTGCTGAAGGACATCACGATGATCGCCAGCGCCGGCATGACGTACGCGTTCAAGTTCGTGTGGGCGCCACTGCTGGATCATGGGCGCCTGCCGTTGTTCATGCGTCTGGGGCGCCGTCGCGGATGGTTGCTGTTTGCGCAGCTCGGCGTGTTGGTCGGACTGATCGGCATGGCGATAGTTACGCCACGCCAGCTGTCGACGTTCGTGATGGTGACGCTGTGGGTGGCGTTTATGGGCGCCACGCAAGACATCGCCATCGATGCGTATCGCATCGAAATTGCGCCGCCTTCTGCGCAGGGCGCCTTGGTCGCCACGTATTCGCTGGGTTATCGACTGGGCTTACTCGTATCTGGCGCCTTGGCGCTGATCATGGCCGATCACATCCGCTGGTCGCAGATTTATGTGTTGATGGCCGTGGCGATGATTATTCCTATGATCACCACGTTGAAGATGCGCGAACCGGATGTGCTGCGTTTGTCGGCATCGTCGTGGCGGGAGGCGATGCGTGAAAGCGTGATCGATCCGTTCACCGATTTTTTTCGTCGGTACGGTTGGGCCATCGCTTTGCTCACCTTGCTGTTCATCCTGATCTTCAAGATCCCCGAGCAAGCCATCATCGGCGGCATCATGGGGCCGTTCTATCGCGACATGGGTTTCAGCAATACGGAAATCGGCGCGGTCACTAAGATTTACGGCATCTGGATCGGCATTATCGGCGCGTTCGCCGGCGGCGCGGCGGTGGCGCGCTGGGGCGCATGGCGATCACTGGGTGTATGCATCGTGCTCGGTGCGATCAGCAACTTGCTGTACTTGTTGCTGCTTGCTCATCCCGGGCATTTGTCGATGCTGACCCTGGCGATTTCCGGGCAAAATTTCTTTGAAGCCATGCTCGGTCCGCCGACCGTGGCGTTTCTCTCGCTGCTGGTCAATCGCCAACACACCGCTACGCAATATGCGTTGTTGAGTTCACTGGTGAACGTGTCGGGCAAAGTGCTCGGTTTTTTTGCGGGCGGCATCGTGATGGCGCTTGGCTACGGTGGATATTTCGTGATTACGGTTTTCTCAGTGCTGCCTGCGATGCTGCTTTTCGTGGCTTTGTGGCGACGTTTCAGCAACGAATCACCGACATCGTCAGCGTCTTGATCTCGGCTTTTTTTGTCGACGCAAACGCGTTCACACCCCGAGTGCGAACTGATCCACGGAACGCAACGATGACGATTGTCAGCGGCGCCACGGTTGGCGAGGATTCGCTCACAGGGGCTACGTGGCACGGAGCGAACGCCATATGCCGGATATCGTCATTCGTCACATCGATCGACTCATGGCCGAGCGCATCAAGTCGTTGGCCAAAGAACGTCAATGGTCGATCAACGACGTCGTGCTGCAGGCGCTGCGGTACGGTTTGGGCGTGACCGAAGCCGGTGGCGTTCAGGCCGAAAGCGAAGTCGAGGCGCTCGATCTTGCTTCAGAAGGCGGGCATTGGGATGCCAGCGAACGCGCTGCGTTTCAGGAGGCCATGCAAGCGCTCTCCGTGGCGCGTGCGGAGCAACTTGCTCCAGCCAACAAGTCCGGCGAACTGCGGGCTGATCAATCTTCCGCGCGCGGCGCGGGATAGAGCGCGCCGAGTACGCGATATCCCTTCGCGCCCGTGACGGCCGGCAAATTGCCTGGCAACCCAAGCAAGCGCTGTCGCGCAAGCCACGCAAACGCGGTGGCTTCTAAATGGTCAGGATCGACGCCGTAACTGGCCGTGCTGCGCACGTCGCGCGCATGCATCAGCGCCTGCAAGCGCCTAACCAACACAGGGTTATGTACGCCGCCGCCGCAGAGAAGAACGTCGGCCGCGTCGTTGGCATGCGTGTGGATCGCCTCGGCGATGCTGCGCGCCGTCAACTCCAGCAAAGTGGCTTGTACATCGGCGGTCGACGCCAGTGCCGATGGCAATCGCGCATCCAGCCAGCCAAGATGGAAATGTTCGCGCCCCGTGCTCTTGGGTGGCGGCAGCGCGAAGTAGGCGTCGCTCAGCAACGTGGCGAGTAGTGCGTCGTTGACGCGACCGCTAGCCGCAAACGCACCGTCGCGATCGAACGCTTCGCCGCGATGACGAAGACACCATGCATCCATCAAGCCGTTCGCGGGGCCGGTGTCGAATCCGAAAACCTGCCCGTTCGCCGATAGCACCGTGATATTGGCGATGCCACCAAGATTGAGCACCACGCGTGTTTGACCGGGCGCATGCAGCAGCATCGCGTGCACGGCAGGCAGTAGCGGCGCGCCTTGCCCACCGGCGGCGACATCGGCGCTGCGGAAATCCGCAACGACATCGATGCCCGTGTTCTCCGCAATCACGCTCGCGTTACCGATTTGCAGCGTGAACGGATGTTCCCCGAACGGGCGATGGCGAATCGTTTGACCGTGAGAGCCCACAGCGCTAACCGACGAAGCAGACGCACCGCTTTGCGCGAGCAGCGCATGGACAGCGTGGGCGAACGTTTGACCGACGGCGGTATCTAGGCGCCCGTAAGCGTCGAGATCAAGCTTCTCTTCGTCTTGCGCCACACGCAGGATCTGCCTGCGCAACGCTTCTGGCCATGCGTGCGTCAACGCGTGGACCAATTGCGGTTTGTCTTGTTCGAACCGCACCAGCGCGGCGTCGATGCCGTCTGCGCTGGTGCCGGAAATCAGGCCGATATAAAGCGCCGAAGCGTCATCCGCACGCCGCTGTTCAGTCATCGCTGCGCTTGGTGGACTGGGCGCGCGCGAGCTTGTAGTTGCTATCGATTTCCGCGATGCGCGCCAACTGCGGGTTCACCACCGAGTTCTTGAACAACGCCATCTGCGCGCCGGGCAGAGGCTCCGGTTTGGGCAGCGTGACGGTTTGCGGATTACGCTGCACGCCGTCGACGCGGAATTCGTAATGCAGGTGGGGGCCGGTAGCCAATCCCGTCATGCCGACATAACCGATGACATCGCCCTGATGCACGTGTTGGCCCACGCGTTCCGTGGCGAAACGCGACATATGGCCATACGCCGTGCTGATTTGCGAGTTGTGCTGGATGATCACGAAATTGCCGTAACCGTTCATCCAGCCGCGGAATTTGATGACGCCATCGCCCGCGGCATGAATCGGAGTGCCGGTGGGCGCCGCATAGTCGACGCCTTTGTGTGCGCGCATCAAACCGAGAATCGGATGCATGCGCGCAGCGCTGAACGGCGACGAGATGCGCGTGAAATCGACCGGAATGCGCAAGAAGGATTTTTGGATCGGACGACCATCTTCGCTGAACCAGCCGATGCTGCCGTCCGCGCGCTTGAAGCGATATGCCGTGTAACGATGACCTTGGTTGACGAATTCGGCAGCGACGATATCGCCTTCGTGCAAATAGCCGCCGTCGCGATACACCGTGTCGTAGATCACCGTGAAGCTGTCGCCTTCGCGCAGGTCCTGCACGAAGTCGATGTCGTATTTGAACAAGTCGGCGAGCTTGATCACCATCGCGTTGCTCAGGCCCGCTTTGTTGGCGGCGGCGAAGAGCGAATCGTCGATCACGCCATGCGCGATTTGTTCGCGCGTTTCCACCGAGCGCGCGACGGTGCTCATGCTCGGCGCAGCGTTATCGAGGCGAATGATGGCGCGCGTGGATTCGTCTTTGTCGAAGCGAATGCCTTCGAGACTTCCATTGCGACCGATCAGAAAATCGAACTCCTGACCGGGATGAATATGATGCAGCGCTGCCTTGGCATCGCCCGCATTGTCGACCACGTGTTGCACGTCGGTAAGGCTCAATCCTTGATCTTGGAAAATATCGGAGAGCGTTTGACCGGGACGTACTTGCACCACGCGCCAATCTTCCACTGCAGGCGCCTTGAGCGTGGGGGCTTCGATCTTCGGCAATGCAAGCGGTAACAAGGTGTGCGCTTCGGGTTGCACGGCGACGGGCTTCATCGCCGTGGCCCATGCGGGAATCAGAAAACCGGAAAGCACGGTGATCAGCAACGCCGTGGCGGCGAGCATCCAACGTTCGCGATACCAATGCATCGGCGGCTGCTCGCCACCCGTCGCACGATTGAACGACCAGTGGGCGCAGCGTTGATAGAAGTGCGAGTGTCGGCGTTGTGCCTTACGGCGGATGGCCAGTTTGCGTGCGATGCGCGGGTCTTGCTTATTCTGGGCCATCGCTAAAAAGCCTTCTTCTTATTATTCATTACGAACCGCGCCCCCCGCGGTACAAAGTATCAATTGCCGCGTACCATAACGACCTTGTGCAAAGTGCGTCAATGCCTTTTCGATCAAGGGTTTGCGCGAGATTTTCAGTTAACGCACAATTAACGCCATTCACGGCGGTCATCACTTTATTGGCTGCCTAGGCAATCACATTCGAAGAGGATCACATGAACGAGCTTGAGCAGGCGTTAGCCACCATTGCGCGCGGCGCCGACGAAATCATCAAGCAAGAAGAGTTGGCCGAGCGGCTCAAACTCGGACGACCGCTGCGCATCAAGGCGGGCTTCGACCCCACCGCGCCGGATCTGCATGTGGGCCACACCGTACTGCTCAACAAGATGCGCCAGTTCCAGGGTCTGGGGCATACCGTGATCTTCTTGATCGGCGATTTCACCGGCATGATCGGCGATCCCACGGGCAAGAACGTCACGCGCAAGCCGTTGAGCCGCGAGGATGTGCTGGCGAACGCCGAAACGTACGCCGAGCAAGTTTTCAAGGTGCTGGATCGCGAAAAGACCGAATTGCGCTTCAATTCCGAGTGGTTCGGCAAAATGACCGCGGCCGATATGATCAAGCTCGCCGCGCAGCACACAGTCGCGCGCATGCTCGAGCGCGACGATTTCGCCAAGCGCTACGCCTCGCAGCAGCCGATCGCGATCCACGAGTTCTTATATCCGCTCGTGCAGGGCTACGACTCCGTCGCGCTCAGGTGCGATGTGGAGCTGGGCGGCACCGATCAGAAGTTCAACCTGCTGATGGGTCGCGCCTTGCAGGAGCATCACGGCCAACCGCCGCAGATCGTGCTGACCATGCCGCTGCTCGAAGGCCTCGATGGCGTCAACAAGATGTCCAAGTCGCTGGGCAACTACATCGGCATCAACGAGCCGGCTATCGACATTGTCACCAAGACGCTGAAGATCGGCGACGAACTGATGTGGCGCTGGTTCGAATTGTTGAGCTTCGATGTATCGCTGGACGAACTCGCGCAGATGAAACGCGATGTGGCGAGCGGCGCGCTCAATCCGCGCGACGCCAAGCTGCGTCTTGCGCGAGAGCTTGCTACGCGTTTCCACGACGCGGCGGCGGCGGAGCAGGCCATTGCAGGTTGGCACGCGGTTGTGCGCGGCGAAGGCGATACGAGTTTGCTGCCGCTCACCGAAATTGCAGTGCCTGCGGAAGGACTGCGTCTGCCAGCGTTGCTCACGGCGGCGGGACTCACGTCCAGCAATTCGGAAGCGAATCGCAAACTCAAGGAACGCGCTGTGCGCATCGACGCCGAAGTTGTGGAAGATGCGCAGCGCATTTTCTCGCCGGGTTTCGAAGCAGTGCTGCAAGTGGGCAAGCGCAACTTCGCGCGTGTGTTGTTGACGAGCGCATAAGTCGCACGCGATTGCGCTGTCGCTACATCGTTGTCGCGACAGCGCAAAACGCTTCGCTGCGAAAAAATTTTCAGAAAGCGCTTGCCAAAACGGTAGGCACTCCCTAGTATTCGCCACCCCGCCGCTGCTCCCCTTTTGCACGGCAATTTCCCGAAGCAAAATTCATCGCTGAGGGTGTTGACGGAAGCACGAAGGGATGTAGAATGGGCGGCTCACCCGGGACGAAACGTCGACGGGGCGACTGAAGAAACGGTCGCAAGTGATTGATCTTTGACAGTGTGCGCAGGTGACTTGTGTGGGCGCCTTGCGGTGGACGGC